>CAWIOF010000001.1:0-73176 GCA_963837715.1 uncultured Actinomycetes bacterium
TGTCCAGCACTCATGTTTTGTGCTACAAGATCGACATGGAAATCAGTCTGACCGCGGTCTTCCGAAAATTTCCCGAGGGATACGCCGCCTTCGTGGAAGAGTTGCCCGGCGCGAACACACAAGGCGCCACGCTTGAGGAAGCGCGCGCAAATCTGAAGGAAGCAGTCGAGATGGTTTTGCAGGCGAATCGGGAATTGGCAGAGGAGTCATTGCGCGGCGCTGATGTCCTGCGGGAACCGCTCGCGACTGGATGAAGCGGCGCGATCTTATTCGGCATCTCGAACATCACGGATGTGAACTCCTGCGCGAAGGCGGCAATCACACCATCTACGTGAATCGCCGCGCGCAGAAATCGTCCGCCATTCCGCGTCATCGCGAGATCATCGAATTTCTCGCGCAGAAGATCTGCAAAGACTTGGACGTTCCGAGGCCCTGATTTTCGTTCCGCACTTCAAAATTCGGCAGCATCGCCTGCCAATGATTACCTCGAACGATGGGAAGTCGCGAAGCTCCCGCTGGGCTCGGGGAAAATATCAAAATCTCTTAAACGCGGGCTCGATGCCGGCTTTTCGATCAACGGCTGGCTCGCCCGGTTTTCTACTTTTTAATTTGATTCGCTCTCGCCGAAAGCTCTCCCGCTAGACACTCCTCCTTTGTCGTGAACCCAGCCCACCATCTAGCCGCCGACACCCCTGCTCGGCGTGTCCTACCTTCTACTTTTCCTTCGCCAGTCGCTTCCATTTTTCTCGCGTCTTCAAGCAACGACCGGCATGACTCCGCAATTTCAACTCCTACTTCATCCTTTTGCCTTCATACTTTCTTCCCGCCCGCCTGGCGACAGTCTGCGGTTCGAGCCGGACGCCGGACGCGAGCCCGCGTCCAACAAGGAGTGATTCGAGTTGTGCGAGCGCAGCGAATCCGTCATCCTCGTCAGGCTTACCACTGACCCCATGACTTTTCTTCTCGCAATTCCCGGTCCCGACGTCGAAGTGTGTAAGAGTAGGACCGACCCCAGGAGAACCCATTTAGGGCGTGTTGCCCAAATCGAATTGGTTTTGATTTTGTAATACCAAGATGGCGGCGATCTGATAAGGATCGCTTTCCATGATGGGACAACGGAGCGGCGAACGCGAGCTGTTCAGCTACGCGATTAACTTGGAGAAGCGAGTCAGGAGTGATCATCCCTTGCGGCGAGTGGCGGCGGCGATCGACTTCAAGTTTGTGCGCGAGAAGGTAGTGCACTGTTACGGGAGCAGGGGCAATGTCTAAGTCGATCCCGAAGTGATCATGAAGACGGTGTTCTTGCTCTTCTTTGATGATGTGGCGAGTGAGCGCGAGCTGATGAAAGTGATCGCGGAGCGACTCGATTATCTGTGTTCCTGGGCTACGGGCTCGAAGATGAGATCCCCGATCACAGTGTGCTATCGAAAGCGCGGACTCTGGGGGAAGGAAGTGTTCGAGAGTTTGTTTGTGCGCACGGTAGCTCAGTGTGTGGAAGCAGGACTGGTCAATGGGAAGAAGCTGCATGTGGATTCGAGTTTGATTGAGGCCGATGCTTCACGGGAGTCGGTGATTAAGGGGACACCGGAATTAATCGCAGCCCTCAAGCGGGCGTATCAGGCGACCGAGAGCAAGCTGGGAGAAGGAGTGACAACGCCCGAGAGCTACGAAGCGGTCAACGATCGGATGATGAGCGTGAGTGATCCCGATGCAGCGATGGTCAGCCGTGGCCGTAACGATTCGCGTCCGCGTTATCACCACCATCGAGCCATCGATGACAGCAAGGGAGTAGTGACAGCGGTAGAGACAACGCCTGGTAGCGTGACGGAGAACAGGAAGTTGCTCGATCTAATCGATCAGCACGAAAACAACACGGGAAACAAAGTGGAGAAGGTGGTGGGCGATCACAAGTATGGGACACAAGACAACTTCGTCGCCTGCCAGCAGCGAGGGATCAGCACCCACCTGGGCGATGCGTCCAAGGGGCAGGATCATCATCACGCACGAGGGATTTTCCCGAGAGCGCGTTTGTTTACGATCCAGCAAGAGATACCTTCCACTGTCCGGCGGGAGAAATTTTAAGGCCGCGGCGGCTGCATCGCGTGCGCCACACCATGGAGTATAAGGCGCGCCGGAGCTTGCGCTGGATGTGTTCTGCGCCCGCAATGCACCAGAGCGAAGTTTGGGCGCACGCTCCATCGACATAAAAATCAAGCGGCCCTGGATATAGCAAAAGACAAGCCCACAGTCGCGCCGCGCGAGGGGATCGAAAGCGCAGACAACAACTCATGGAACAGAGCTTTGCTGATGCGACCAACAATCATCACTTCAAGCGCGCTCGGTGGCGACGACTCTGGCGACAGCAAATCCAAGATTACTTGATCGCGGCCATCCAGAATGTGCGCATCCTACTCGCCGATCGAAAGCCAAAGCGCAGCGCCGTGGCCTCATTCGTAGCCGCGAGGCAACAAATGGCAGCTTGTCCTCTATTATGTTCGTTCTAATTCGCCCGACTAGTTAATCAAATCCGCCCAACGAAACAACTTCACACAAAGTTAGAACATCCTTTGGGCAACACGCCCTTTAGGGCGGTGCCGAAAAGGGGTTGCGTCGGATCGGTGGAGAGATGGTCGTAAAAGTCGTTAGGCCATGATGAAGTGATCGCGCAGTCGATGGCGAACTTAAGCTTGGGCGAATTGAAGGCTGGGATGCACCAAACTAAGCAGGCTTTGTGTCACAATAGCAGGTGAAGCTAGTAACACCGCCAGGTTACGCTTCGGATGGTGGTGGGCTAGGAGGATGCGCACGTTCTGGATCGCGGCGATCAAGTAATCTTGCACTTGTTGTCGCCAGAGTCGTCGCCAGCGCGCGCGCTTGAAGTGATGATTGTTGGTCGCGTCGGCAAAGCTCTGTTCCATGAGTTGTTGTCTGCGCTTTCGATCCCGGCGCGCGGCGCGACTGTGGGCTTGTTTGCGTGCTAGATCGAGGGCCGCTTGGTGTTCGTGTCGTTTGAGCGTGCGCCCAACTTCGCTCTGGTGCATTGCGGACGCAGAAGACATGCGGCGCAGGCTCCGCTGCGCGCCTTATACTCCATGGTGTGGCGCACCGGATGCAGCCGTCGTGGCCTTAAAGTCTCTCCAGCCGGGCAGCGAAAGGTGTCGCTGACCGCATCGTAAACAAAGGCGCTTTCGGGAAAGATCCCTTGCGCATGATGATGATCCTGACCTTTGGACGCGTCACCAAGGTGGGTGCTGATCCCGCGCTGCTGGCACGCGACGAAGTTGTCCTGCGTCCCATACTTGTGATCGCCCACCACCTTCTCCGTTTTGCTTCCCGTGTTGGTTTCGTGCTGCTAATAAGATCAAGCAATTTTCTGTTCTCCGTCACGCTCCCAGGCGTTGTCTCCACTGCCGTCACTACGCCCTTGGCGTCATCGATGGCGCGATGGTGGTGGTAACGCGGGCGCGAATCAGTGCGGCCGCGACTTACCATGGCGGCGTCGGGATCGGTCAGGCTCATCATCCGATCATTAACCGCTTCATAGCTCTCCGGGGTGGTAACTCCTTCTCCCAGCTTGCTCTCGGTCGCCTGATACGCCCGCTTGAACGCCGCGATCAATTCCGGCGTTCCCTTTACTACCAACTTCCGGGAGGCGTCGGCCTCGATCAGACTGCTATCAACGTGCAGCTTGCGTCCATCAACCAAACCCGCTTTCACGCACTGGCCGATCGTGCGCACAAACAAACTCTCAAACACTTCCTCCCCCCAGCGCGTCCGCGCCTTACTCAGCACGCTGTGATCAGGGATCTCGTCATCGAGTCCGTAACCCAAAAACCACAGGTAATCCAACCGCTCCGCGATCACCTTCATCAGCTCGCGCTCACTCGCCACATCATCAAAGAAGAGCAAAAACATCATCTTCATGATCACCTCGGGATCGACTGAGATGTTTCCTTTGCTCCCGTAACAGTGCGCCACTTCCTCGCGCACAAACTTGAAGTCGATTAACGCCGCTACTCGCCGCAGCGGATGATCGCTGCGCACGCGCTTCTCTAGATGACCGCGTAACTAAACGGTTCCCGCTCGCTCTTCTGTTCTCCCATCATGGGGGTAGTCCCTTACCAAATCGCTGCGCCTTTGTGTACTATTATTTTTAACTCAGCTCGATTTGGGCAACACGCCCTTTAGACTTGACCCCATTTTCATTGACCGAGGTGAAGCCGCTTCCGTGAGCACGGGTGATCGCGCGCAGGCGCGGAGAGATCCCACCGCAGCGGCTCGGCCTCGAGCGCGTCGAGGAGTGGGCGAGCGAACACGTCGCCGACGATGGTGAGGACCTGCACCGCGTTGGTCTCGACCTCGGTCCAGATGCGCTCCGGCTCGAGCCGCATGGAGTCGACGAGGACCACGGTGCCGCCGCCCGCGAGCGTGGAGAGCGTGATGAACAGGCCGGTGCCGTGCATGAGGGGGCACGCGGGCAGCGCCGTCGCGGCGCGCTTGCCTGCGGTGACGGCGGCCACCGGATCGGGCGGCTCGGTCCCCGGGCGGGCCATCTGCCACAGCGCGACGTAGAGGTCGTCGTTCCGCCACATCACGCCCTTGGGCATGCCGGTGGTGCCGCCGGTGTACAAGAAGATGAGGTCGTCGCCGACGGGGCGCCGGTCTCGCCACGGGCCGTCGGGCGATGCCGCCGCGATCACGGCTTCGTACCGCGGGCCGCGCTCGAGGGTGGACGGCCGCCACTTCTTGCCGATCCGCTTGATGCCCTTGGTGACCGTCGCGGCCAGGTCGGGCTCGTGGACGACGATCTTGGCGTCGGAGTCGTCGATCACGTACCCCGCCTCGGCGGCGCCGTAGCGGTAGTTGACGTTCACGGGCACGCAGCCGAGCAGCAGCGCAGCGAAGAACGTCTCGAGGTACTCGGGGCGGTTCAGGAGGTCGATCGCGACCTTGTCGCCTGGGCGGAGGCCCTCGCCCCAGAAGTGGCTCGCGAGGCGAGACGCCCGGTCGTCGAACTCGGCCCAGGTGATCCGGCGCTCGCCGCACACGATCGCATCACGATCGGGCATCGCGGCCGCGATCGAGCTCCAGACGGCGGCGAAGTTCCAGTCGGTCACGCCCAGAGGTTACGCGGGTGCGACAGGAGGCAGGACTTCCGGCGTCGCGGCGTCGGCCACCCGGCTGCGCACGACGAGCGGGGCGCTCCCCGTGTGGAACGGCGCCGGCAGCCTCCTGATCGCGCCGATCGTCCGTTGGGCGTCCCACGCGCAGTAGGCCGCCCCCACCACCGGGACCAGGCCCGCGCCCCAACGTGAGAGTACGCGGGCCGCGACCTTGTTCAGCAGCTGGCGGGTGACGACACCCCTCGCTGCGCCACGACCACCCGCCATCGCGAAGATCACGTCGCGAGACACCGCGTCGGGGGTGACGACGACTCCCGCAGCCCGCAGGTCGTGCACCCGCAGCGACGTGGCCACCGTGGCCTCGACCGCGACCGACAGGAACGCGGCGGCGACCAGCGCGGGAAGCGACGGGGCGATCGTGGTCCCGGCCGAGAACAGGGCCGCGACCTCGTCGAGGCCCTCGCCGATCGCGACCGCGGCGGCGGTCCCGCCGACGATCACCCGGGCCGAGTTCGCCCGCCGGATCGGGAGCGGGTGCTCGACCAGGGTCGGCGCCGCGACCACGAGGAGGTGCTCGATCTCGTCTTCGAGGGCTTGGAGCGCGCCCTGCGGAGTGCGAACCTTGCGGAGCCGCCAGAGCGAGCCCCGCAGCTCGGGCCCGTGATCGCGCACGATCTGCGCCGCGGCCTCGCGGCTCTGCGCCGTGATCTGGACACCGCGGGTCCGGGCGAACTCCGATGCCGCGCGGCCGTACTTCCTGCTCACGGCCGCGCTCGCCACGGCGCCCGCGCGAACCGCCCGGCCCGAGGCCACAGCACCCTTGCGTCCGGCCCGGGCACCGGCCGAGGCGCCGGCTCTCGCCCCGGCGGTCATGCGTCCGGTCCGTCGTCCCGGGGGCCCGGTAGGCCAGCTCTGCTGCTCGTGCATCCCTCCATGATGCCCGTCGCGGGGGGTGCGCCAACCGCGCCGGCTCGGGGGACGATCGACTCGTCCACCACGGAAAGTGGCGAATACCGGTGAATCGCCCTATCGTGCCGCCCGGGGAAGTCGAGCAGGAGGCTTGGACGGATGGGCAATCGGATGCGCGCGACCGCGATCGCGGCGGTGCTGGCGGTGTTCGGTGGGGTGCTCGGGGCGGTGCCGGCCGCACTCTTCACGACGGCGCCCGCCGGTGCGGCGATCACCACCGAGGACCTGACGACCGGTGCGACCGCGGCGCAGCTCGCGCAGTCGCTCGCCGGCGACGGCGTCACCGTGTCGAACGTGAGCTACACCGGCGCCGACACGGCTGCGGGCCGGTTCGTCGGCGGCACGCCCAGCATCGGGTTCGACGGCGGGGTCGTCCTCAGCAGCGGCCGCGTCAAGTCGACCACGACCGAGATCTCGTGCAGCGGCGACAAGGGCGTCGAGGGCCCGAACCAGTGCGACGGCAACTCCACGTCGAACGGGACGCCGGGCGACGAAGCGCTCACCGCGCTCTCCGGCGTCGGCACCAACGACGCCGCGTCACTGCAGTTCGACTTCGTGCCGACGTTCTCCACCGTGCAGTTCAGGTACGTGTTCTCGTCCGACGAGTACAACCAGTTCGCGAACTCGTCGTTCAACGACGTGTTCGCCTTCTTCGTGAACGGAACGAACTGCGCCACGGTCCCGGGCACCGAGGGCACGCCCGTCTCGATCAACACCATCAACGGCGGCAATCCGCTCGGCACGGGAGCGCAGCACCCGGAGCTGTACCGCAACAACGAGTTCGGCACGGCCACGATCGACACGGAGGCCGATGGCCTCACGACCGTGCTCGAGTGCAACGCGTCGGTGAACCCCGGGGTCGCGAACACCATGCGCCTCGCCATCGCCGACGGCTCCGACTCCAACCTCGACAGCAACGTCTTCATCCAGGCCGGGAGCCTCATCTCCGGCACGGTGATCTCCGGCTCCCTGAGCGACGGCGAGAACAGCGGTACCACGCTCACGGTCTCGCCCACCACGCCGCTCGTCGCGAGCGCGACGCTCAGCGGCGCGAACGCGGCCACCGCCACCGGCTCGGTCGTCTACACGGCGTACTTCGACTCCGCCTGCACCTCGTCGACCGGTGTCACGTTCACCAAGCCGGTCGTCGCGGGTGTGCCCGCGTCGACCGATCCGGTCACCGCCGGCATTCCGGGCACCTACTACTGGCAGGTGGCGTACAGCGGCGACGCCCAGAACAACGCGTCGACCACGACGTGTGGCGACCTCGTGGTGAACGTCGTGGGCGAGCCGAGTGGCATCCTCGCCCTGGCGCTCGCACCCGCCACCGGTTCGGCCGAGGTCGGGTCGACGCAGACCGCGACGGCGACCGTCACCCGTGACGGCGTCGCCCAGGCCGGCGTCCCCGTGACCTTCTCGGTGACCTCGGGGCCGAACGTCGAGACCACCGGCGAGGCCACGACCGACGCAGCCGGTCTCGCGGTGTTCAGCTACACGAGCGAGATCGCCGGCACCGACACGATCCAGGCGTCAGCGGTCGACGGTGAGGTCGTGCGGACGTCGAACGCCGTCACGCGCACGTGGACCGAGACCCCGGTCGCCCCGCTCGCGGTCACCCTCGCGCCGGCGACCAGCTCCGGCGCGGTGGGCTCGACGTACACCGCCAGCGCAACGGTCACGAGGGACGGCGTCCCCCAGGCCGGTGTCGCCGTCGGGTTCTCCGTGACCGCCGGCCCGAACGCGGGCAACGAGGGTCAGGGCATCACCGACGCCACCGGCGTCGCCACGTACAGCTACTCGAGCAGCGCACCCGGCACCGACTCCATCCAGTCGTCGGTGCTCGACGGCGAGACCACGCGCACGTCGAACACCGTCGCCCGTGAGTGGACCCCGGTCTCGCCGACCAACCTGACGGTCACCTCGGAGGGTCAGCCCGACACCGTGACCGCGGGGGCGAGCGCGCTGCGCATCATCACCGTGACCAACCCCGGTGAGGGCACCGCCGAAGACGTGTCGATCAGCTTCACCCTCGCGCCCGGCACCACGCTCGTCCGCACGACCCCGAGCCAGGGGACCTGCGGCCCGGTGGTGGAAGGCACGGTCACCTGCGACCTCGGTGACCTGGCCGGCGGGGCGAGCGCCAACGTGCGCTTCGTCGTGTCGACCCCCGCGGTGATCCCGCCGGGCGGCACCATCACCACCTCGGCGACCGCACAGGAGGGCGACGGCACCCCCGTCGGTCCCGCCCAGTCGACCACCGCCCTCTCGGCACCGGTCCCGGGCCAGGCGAGCGGCTACGTCCCGCCCGGCGGCACGCTCAGCACCGGCGGCGACGCGACCACCGCGAACAACACGGTGGCGTCGCTGACGCTCCCGAACGCCGGTGAGGGTGCGGTCGTCACGCTCACGTCGGTGCCGTGCGCTCCGGGTGTGTGCTTCGGCAAGACCGTCACGTTCAACGACTTCCCGGGCTACGACGACCCGACGAAGCCCATCCGGTTCACCACCCTCTACGACAAGTCGGTGAAGGGGACCGGATTGCTCTCCCAGCTGTACGTGCTGAAGGACACCGACACCCAGTACCGCTTCATCCCACCGTGCACGAAGCCCGGTGAGAAGAAGCTGCCTGCGCTGTTCCGGTACCTGACCGGCCTCCTGGTCGGCGGCCGCAGCGGCGTGGCGGTGCCGTCGCCCTGCGTCAACAAGAAGGAGCAGCTCAAGAACGGCGATCTCCGCTACGAGACGCTGTTCACCTCCGGCGACCCGGGCGTGCGACGCCGGTAGGGCAACTCCACCGACCTCAGCTCCACGAAGCTCACTGCGCTCGGCGTGCGAGCGGGACCTCCGGGACCTGCCGCACGCCGAGTCGCGTGAGGATCACCGTCCGCTCGGTGGCGGCATCGGGATCGCCGGTGAACTGCGCGATCGCGTCGAGGGTGAGCGCGACCTCGTAGTCGGCTTCCTGCTCGCGGGCCGACGCGAGGCTCGCCTGGAACGCGGCAATCGCGTCGTCCCTCGCGCCCTGTTGCGCGTGCGCGTACCCCCGGACCCGCAGCAACAGGGGTTCCTCGGATCCGTCGTCGTCGGCGGCCTGCGTCCGAGCCGCGAGTTCGAGCGCAGCTTCGGGGTCACCCGCGAGCACGAGCGCGTGGGAGGAGAGCGCGTCCACGTGGAGACTGTCGGTGGGGAGCTCGGCCGCGGCGAACTCGCGTCGCGCTTCGTCGAAGCGTGCGAAGGCAGCGTCGAAATCGCCCCGGCGGGCGGCGACCCGTCCGAGCACGCTGCACGAGAACCCGATCATGTACCCGTAGCGCGACGCCCGGAACACCCGCAGCGCGTCGAGCATCTTCTCCTCGGCGGCGTCGAGGTGGCCCTGATCGGCGAGGACCTCGGCGATGTTCGCGCTGGCCGTCGCGGCGTTGATCACGTCGCCGGTCCGGAGCTCGAGCGCCTGTGACCGCTCGTAGTACCCGACCGCCTCCTCCCACTGCCCCCGCCAGTAGGCGAAGACCCCGAGGTTGTTCAGCACGCCGGCCTGACCGCTCAGGTCGTCGAGCTCCTCGTAGAGCTCCAGTGCCCGGGCGGAATAGGTCGCGCGGTCGCGTTGACCGAGCCGCACGTAGGCCCAGTCGAGGGTGAGGCAGGCGTGGGCCTCGGCTTCCTTGTCGTCCGACCCGACCGCTTCTTCGATCGCGCGTTCACACCACGTGATCGCCTCGGTCGCCCGACCCTGGGCCTGGCGGATCATCCCGAACCACGACGCGAGCTGGGCCCGGCACCGACCCGCGACCGGCCCCGAGATCCCTTCGAGCACATTCAGGCCCTTGCGGATCCAGCGGATCGACTCCGAGTAGCGACCGGTGCGTTCCGGGATCCACGCCTCCTTGAGGAAGAGGCCGGCTTCGTGGACGGGATCGTCGTGCACGAGCCGGCGGGCGGCGCGGTAGGCCGCGACCGCGCCGTCGTACACGCCGCTGCGTTCGCGCACGTCGCCGAGCAGTTCCCACACGTCGGCGGTGGCGTGGGCGGGCAGCTCGGGCAGCCGCTTCGCCGCGGCCAGCGCCCGTTCGAACAAGGCCGCGGCGTCGACGTTCGCGTACTTGTCGTGGGCGCGGCGCCCGGCGAGGCACGCGTACCGCCACGCGTCGGGATACGCCTGCGCGGAGAAGAAGTGGAACGACAGCAGCTCCGCTTCGGTCTCGACCCGGTCGTCGAGGGTGTGCTCGAGCATCCGCGCCGCCCGTCCGTGCAGCTCCCGCCGCCGCCGGTACGACAGCTCTTCGTAGGCGGAGTCGCGGATGAGCGCGTGGCGGAACCGGGCTCGGGCCGAGCCCTCGAGCTCGACGAAGTCGGCCAGCTCGGCCCAGGTGCGTTGATCGGGGACCGCGAGCTCGTCGGCGAGGAGCGCTTCGAGGTCGCGCAGGGAGAAGCTGCGTCCGAGCACCGCCGCGTACCGCAGCAGGCGCCGATGCCCGGGCGCGAGGCGATCGATCTGCGCGGTCACGAGCGCGTCGATCGAGTCGGGGAGCGAACCGTCGTCGGGGGTGCCGTCGGTCGAGCTGTCGCGCACCACCCGGAGCAGCTCGGTGAGGAACAGGGGGTTCCCCTCGGCGCGCGAGGTGAGCGCTTCCACCTGGTGGGGCAGGAGCGGCGCATCTTCGGTCGCGCGCACCAGGGCCTCGACGCTCGCCGGTTCGGAGAGCGGCCCGAGCTCGAGCATGATGGCCTCACCGATCGGCGGTGCATCGGCGATGCGGGTGCAGGCGACGAGCCACGGAACGCCCTCGGTCTTCGTCACCAGGAGCTCGACGAGCTCCCGCGACGCTTCGTCGATCCATTGGGTGTCTTCGAACACGAGGATGGTCGGCCGCGTGAGCCGGGCGTCGAGGAACGCGGCCGTGGCTTCGGCGGTGCGTTCGCGCCGGAACCTCGGGGCGAGGGTCGCGGTCTCCTCGGTGTCGGGCAGACCCAGGTCGAGCAGACCGCCGAGCAGCGGGAGCCACGGTTCGAGATGGGGTGCATCGGCGCGCACCGCCTCGGTGAGTCGCGTGGCGATGGCTTCGGGTGCCGCGTCTTCGGGGAGCTCGAGCACGCGGTGCAGCAGCCACCACAGCGCCGCGTACGGCGTGCTCGCTTCGTACGGCTCACAGGTCACGACCAACGCCCGGAAGTCGGCGGCCTGTGTCTCGAGCTCGGCCACGAGCCGCGACTTGCCGATTCCCTGGTCTCCTACGATCTCCACCACGGACCCGGCCCCGGCTCGGGCCGCGGTCAACATCACGTCGAGGGTGTGCATCTCGGCGTCGCGGCCCACGAACGGGAGCTGGTGGCCCGCACCCGTGACCGCGCCGGTTCGGGCCCGTCGGGCCCCCACCACGGAGAACGCGTGCACCGGTGCCCGCTTGCCCTTCAGCTGCATGGGCGGCAACGCCTCGGCGGCAAAGGTCGGCGACCGGTCGAGCACGTCGGCGGTCGTGATGATCTGGCCGGAGTCGGCCTTGCCCATCAGCCGGGCGGCCATGTTCACCGTGTCGCCCATGACCGTGTACGTGCGGCGGTACTCGGGCCCGACGTCGCCGGCGAAGACCGGGCCGCGGTGGACGCCGATCCGCACGGGGAGCTCGGTCCCGGCATCGATGATGCGCATCGCCGTGGCGAGCATCCGCTCCTCGGCCTGACCGAGCGCCCGAGGTGCTCCCGAGGCGAGCATCAACTTGCCGCCGTCGCCGTCGACGTCGGTGGCGAGCAGGGCCACACCATGCTGCTCGGACGCGTCCTGCACCGTCGTGACGAGCTCTTCGAGCGCACTCGCGGTTCGTTCCGGGCCCTGCTGCGCGAGGAACGCGTCGACGCCGTCGAAGTGCACGAACGCCACGGTGACCGTGCGGTGCTCCGGTTCCTGGCCGCCGCCGAGGGCGTGGTTGCGCACCTCGGTCGGCACGTAGGCACCGAGATCGATCCCCGCCAACGGGGGGATGGGTGGCAGGCCCGCGGGCGGGACGCCCTTCGGCGCGCGGGCCAGCAGCACGCCCGGACCGAACGGCATGCCGTGGGACCGGTCGGGGAGCGCGGCGGCGGTGTCGGGACTCAGCACGATCCGCCCCGCCGTCGCGGCGCCCTCCATGGCGACGACGGTGCTCGCGGCTTCGCCGACCACGATCAGCTCCCGGCTCGATCCGCCGACGAGGAAGCAGTGGAACGTGTCGGTGTGCAGGCCGACCGACATCCGCAGCGTGACGTTGCCGGCCGGCGTCACGAACTTGCCCGCGGTCCGGAGTCGAGTCCGCATCCCCGCCGCACTCCGGGCCGCCCGCACGACGTGGTCTTCGCCCGTGAAGAGCAGGAAGAGCGCGTCGCCACCGAACTTCACGAGGCCGCCACCGTCTTCGTACACGATCTCGAGCAGCTCCGCGAAGCACGTCCCGATCGATTCGGTGACCTCTTCGGCTCCCAGTCGACCGAGTCGGGCGAGCCGCTCGGACATCTTGGTGAAGCCCGAGAGGTCGGCGAACACGAACGTGCCGTCGATCGCCTTCCAGCGCGTCGCGGGTTCGTCGTGCACCCAGTCGAGCACGAGACGCGGAAGGTACGGTCGTAGCACCGTCGTGTCGACGGTCTCGCTGCTCATCTGCCTCCGCTCGCCGTTCCGGAGGGGTGACCTGCCGTGGCAGACCCGGTCAGAGCATCGTAGGTCAGTGGTCGCGGAGGATCCTGCGGAGCGTCTCGGTGAGGTCGTCGTCGGGTCCGAGGCGGGGGCTGCACCACTCGAGCAGCTCACGCGCCACGGTGCGGGCGGCTTCGTACTCGTCGTTCTGGAGGTATCCGGCCGCCAGGCCGATCCCGGCGTGTGCGACCTCGCGGGGCGCCGTGTCGAGGAGGTACCGACTGCGCTCGAGGTGCTGACGCGACACCGCCACGGCTTCGGTGGGTCGGTCGGCGCGCCGGAGCAGTCGGGCGAGCACCCCGTAGCCGCCGAGGGTCAGTGGGTGATCGGGGCCGAGCTCCAACTCACACGTCCACACCGCGGCGGCGGCGAGGTCGGTCGCCCGGGTGTGCTCGCCGAGCGCGCTGGCGGAGTCGGCTGCAGTGAGCCGCAGGTCGACGGAGCACGGGTCGTCGGGTCCGAGGGCGTCGTCGAGATCGGTGAGCAGGTCGTCGGCGAGCTCGAGCACGCGGTCGTGGGCTCCCGCCATGTGTGCGCTGCTCGCGAGCACGTAGAGGTGGCGCAGCCGGTCGGTGTCGTGGCGGTCGAGCGCCGACGACCACCGCACCGCGAGCTCGGCGTGGTGGAGTGCCTGGGTCACGTTCGGGACGTCGAGCGCATGCGCGGCGATGGCGCTCGCGGCCTCGGCCGCGTGCTCGCTGCCCGATGCGAGCCCTTCGGCGGCCAGGGCGACGTGGACCGACATCACCGATTCCCAGGCCACGTCGGGATCGGCGAGGTCGGCGAAGCGCTGGAACGCGGCGTCGACGAACGCACATCGCAACGCATCGCGTGCGTCGTCGGTGAACGGTGCGACGCCCGCGGCGCGCGCGAGCCGGTCGAGGCGCCGATCGAGCGGACGGAGCGCCGCGTAGACGCGCATCGGATCGAGCCGGGCCACCCAGCGCAGGGTCGACAGCAGCGCTTCGGCGTGCGCGGAGGGATCCGATCCCGCTGCGGCCTCGGCGACGCCCTGATCGGCGAGCGCGGCGCCGAGCGCGTCGGGCACGGTGGCCCGCACCCGCCGGACGAGCGTGGTGACGCGCGCAGGAGTGTTGCGGCGGGTCCGGGCGTCGAGGTAACCGATGGCGTCGAACCGGCGGGCGAGCGAGGCGACGTCTGCGGTCATGGCACGAACTGTACGCCGAGGGTGGGACACCCGATCCCGTGGTTCGATCAGTGCACGTCGGCGTGGGCGGCGCCGTCCCGTTCGGTCGGTTCGTTCGCCCGGACGACCCGGTTCCGACCCGACCGCTTTGCGTTGTACAGGGCCGAGTCGGCCTCGGCGACCACCTCGTCGAAGCTGGTGTCGGTGCCGCCGGGTGCCAGCCCGAAGCTCACGGTGAAGGCGGGGACCGCGCCACTGGCGAGCGCGAGCGCGAGTTGTTCCCGCACCCGTTCCATCACTGCGACGGCGTCGTCGACCGAACAGTCGGGGAGCACGATGAGGAACTCCTCGCCGCCGAACCGCGCCGGGATGTCGGCCGGGCGGATCGAATCTCGGAGCACGCGCGCGAACAGCCGCAGCGAGCGGTCGCCCGTCTCGTGACCGTGGGTGTCGTTCAGGTCCTTGAACTGGTCGAGGTCGCCGTAGGCGACCACGTAGGGCGTCCCGCTCGCAGTGAGATCGCGGACACGGTTCTCGAGGCTGCGCCGGTTGAGGAGACCCGTGAGCGGGTCGGTGCGCGCCTGCGACTCGCTGTCGCGGAACGCGCGGATCATGCCGACCCGGTCGCCCGCCTTGCGCGCGACGAGCTCGACATCGCTGATGGTGCGGTTCGACGGCGGGTGCGCGTCCGGCGCGCCGATGTGCACGACGCCGATGGCCTGGCTGCCGACCGTCACCGGCACGCACAGCGCCGCCTGCGGCTGGCCGAGCGCGCGCAGGTGGGGGCAGGCGTCGAGATCGCCGCTGCTCGGGAACACGAGCGTCGCGCCGCGGTGCGCCGCAGGACAGTCGTCGGGGGTGGTCACCCCGCACCCTTCGGCATCGGGGTCGGTGCTGACGATCCGTTGGAAGTGCGCGCGGCTCGAGTCGGCGAGGAGGAGCTCGGCGGTCTCGTCGGCGACCACCTCGGCCAACGCCTGCCCGACGATCTCGAACGCGCCTTCTTCGACCTTCGCCATGTCGAGGGCCCGCCCGATCCGAGCGTCGAACTCGTTGCGCCGGGCGCTCTCCTCGCGTTCGTGCTCCTGGCGCCGCAACATCGTCTCCTGGCGCCGGACCGATCGCGCGCAGAGGTACGTCACGATGAAGCCCAGGATGAGTGTGAGTGCCACCACGAGCGGCGCGAACGCACCCGCCGACTCCATGGTCGCCCGCTCCGAGCTGATCGCCCGCTCGAGCGCGGCCACGTCGGCGCGTCGCAGCGCGGTCGCGACGGCGATCTCCTCGTCGACCGCGGCGAGGTCGGTGTCGAGGTCCACGTTGCCGGGCACCGGCGCGCCGGGTGGTGCGTTGATGATCGCGAGGCCGGCGGCCTTTCCCGAGTCGTCGGCGTTCGCCTGGGCCTCGTCGAACCGGGCCCGGAGCGCCCGCTCACCGGGCAGCCGGGGCTCGAACCTCCGGTAGTCCTCCCACTTCGAAGCAGCGGTCGCCGACGACTTCACCGCGCGCTGGAGCAGGGTGACCCGCTGGGTGGCGTCGGGCGAGCGGGCGGCATCGGTGAGCGCGAGGCGCGTCGCAACGAGCTCGTCGTCGACGACCGTGAGCAGCTGCTGCTGGGGGACGTCGCGTCGTTCGATGGTCCGCAGGTTCGACAACTCGTCACCCATGCGCAGGTTCATGACCACGACCACGGCGAGGCTCCCGAGCGCGAAGGTCGCGCCGACGAGCCAGACCTTGTGGTGTGCGCGCAGCATGGGGATCGCCTCTCCTGGTGGGACGCGCGCGCTATCGACGGGTTCCGTTGCCCGGTTGAGCAGTTTCGGGCAGGACTGTCTCAGATGAGGGGATCTACACCTTGTGCGGCCACGACTGCCCGTTCGGCGTCGGCCGGCGCGTGCTCGAGGTGCGACTCCGCGTCGAACACGACGGTCGGCCGGGTGGCGGGATCGTGGGCCGGCCAGGCCAGCTCCGGGGTCGACGGATCGCCCGTGTGGGCGAACGCCGCCCACGCAGCCAGCATCCGGTCGCCGACGCGGTCGGCATCGGGTCCCGATCCGGTGAACTTCTCGATCCCGGCGCGGCCCTGCACCCCGAACACGAACGCGATCTCGAGCGCGTGGCAGGCGCCGAGCCAGCCCCCCATCGCCGGAGAACGCCAGTCGAATCGGTAGACGTACGTCGACGGCTGGTGCGTCGCGTGGGCGTCGGCATCGGCGAGCACCGGGGCCCGGAAGAAGCGGTCCGTCTCGATCGCGAACCAGAGGTCGTTCGCCGCAGTGCTCTCGCCGCGCTCGCCCCGCGCCCGCCGGAACGTCGCGATCACGTCGTCGGCGCCGGCGCCGAGCGTGCGTTCGACCCGGCGCTGCAATCCGGCATCGTCGAGATCCCGGGCCCGTGGATCGCCGGGCGCCCAGAGCCGCCATTCGTCGGCGTTGGTCCCGAAGATCATCGGGATGTCGGCCGCGGCACCGGCGGCGCGTGCGTCGAGCGCCCGTTCGGTGACGACGGCACCGTCGACGGTCGGCACGAACGCGAACGGGAGCCGGCTGCGCGTCTCGACTGTGGCCTGCGCGGTGAGGAGCTCGGCGACCGGCAGGTCGCGTAACGCACCCACACGGTCGACGCCGGCGGCCGCGGCGAGGTCCTCGGCTCGTCGCGCCGACCTCGCCATCGGCGTCGCCACCCCGGCACCGCTCTGCGCTATCGCGCGGTGGAAGAGCCCGCGCGCCGGCGGCGACACGGTGAGCAGCGCCACCGAGGTCCCGCCCGCGGACTCTCCGAAGATCGTGACGTTGCCGGGATCGCCTCCGAAGCCTGCGATGTTGTCGCGCACCCACCGCAGCGCGGCGATCTGGTCGAGGAGGCCGTGGTTCGCGCCGAGGTCGGGATGCGCGAGGAACCCGAGGGCCCCGAGCCGGTAGTTGATCGTGACCACGACCACGTCGCCGCGCGCGGAGAGCGGGGCCGCGTCGTAGAGGAGGTGCGCGGCACCGCCCTGTCGGAAGCCGCCTCCGTGGATCCACACCATCACCGGCCGCGTCGCGTCGGGGTCGGGGGTCCACACGTTGAGCGAGAGGCAGTCCTCGGAGTACCCGACCTCGGTGCGGAGGCGGAGCTCGCCCGGGATCTGCGGGCACATCGGCCCGTAGGTGCCGGCGGCGCGGACGCCGGCCCAGGGTGCTGCGGGTTCCGGCTCCGCGAACCGCGCCGCGCGTGCGTACGGGATTCCCAGGAACGCAGCGCCGCCCTCGGCCGGGGTCTCCCTGTACCGCGCCGCACTCGGTCGGGACGATCAGATCATGCATACCGTGAGGATACGGCCGCGGTTCGACGCAGAGAGCGAGGGGTCGACACGGAGCGCGCGAAAAGTGGCCCCCGCTGGGTGACGATTCGTCGAAAAGTTCGATTCTCTCCTCACTGGGCGTGGTTGCACGCGTGAGATCGCGCCTAGGTTCTCCCGGGTTCGGGCTGGCACGGTGGGAGGACATTCGTCATGGGCGTGAAGATCAAGACGATCGCGATTGCGATCGCGGTGGCAACAGTCGGGTCGCTCCTCGCGCTCCCGGCAGCGGTGTTCACCGCGGCACCCGCGAGTGCGGCGACCATCGCGTCGGGCGGTCCGTTGACCGCGGTGACCACGACACCCGACCTGAACTGCGCGGTGAACCACACCGGCGACGCGTTCGGCGAGTTCTACAACGACACCGCGTGCGGAACGCTCGCGGTGGTCAACGGCACGCTCTACAGCCCGGCCACGATCCCGGCCGGACAGCCGGGGACGCCGTGGACGCCCGTGTCGCAGGTCGGACCGACCGGTTCGGGCGCGACCGCTGACCCCTACAAGGTGGTCACCGTCGTCGACGCCGGCACCACGGGTGTGCGGCTCACCCAGACCGACACCTACGTCGTCGGCACGGAATCGTTCCGCACCGACGTCGCGGTCGCGAACACGAGCGCGGCTTCGGTCACGCTGCGCCTCTACCGCGCGGGCGACTGCTTCCTCCAGGACTCCGACACCGGTTACGGCGTCGTCGAGCCGAGCACGGGTGCCGTGGCGTGCAAGAGCCCGAGCTCCGATCGCATCGAGCAGTTCCTGCCGATCACGCCGGGAAGCTCCTACTTCGAGTCCGGCTACAACACCGTCTGGTCACAGATCACCGCCCAGGCCGCGTTCCCGAACACCTGCCTGTGCGACACGCTCGTCGACAACGGCGCCGGTCTGAGCTGGGACGCCACGATCCTTCCCGGTGCGACCACCACGATCTCGTCGATCCTCACCTTCTCGCCCCTCGGCGTCGTGCCGCTCACGATCGCCAAGACGGCCGATGCCCCGACCACCGCCGCCGGCGGCACCAACGGCTACACGATCACGATCGACAACACGAACCCGATCCCGGCCACGGTGACGTCGATCTCCGACACCCTGCCCGCCGGATTCAGCTACCTCACCGGCAGCACCACGGGTGCGACCACCTCCGACCCGTCGTCCGGCGGCGGCACGCTCTCCTGGTCGGGCCCGATCGTCGTCCCGGGCGAGGGCAGTGCGTCCCTGCACTTCGGTGTCACGGTGTCGAACACGCCCGGCACCTACAACAACGTGGCCGCTGCGGTGGCGCCCGGATTCACGGTTGCGCCCACCGGCGAGACCGCACCCATCACCGTCACCGCCGCAGTCGTGCTCGGCATCACCTCGACCGGTGAGCCGGCCAGCGTCACCGCCGGGGCCAACGCCAAGCGTGTGGTCACCGTGTCGAACTCCGGGGCGGCCGCCGCCACCGGCGCGTCGACCACGCTGACGGTCCCGACCGGGGTCACGCTCGTGAGCGCGACCCCGAGCCAGGGAACGTGTGGTGCCGTGGTCGCGGGCGTCGTCACCTGCTCGCTCGGCACGATCCCCGGCGGCGGCAGCGCCACCGCCACACTCGTCTTGAAGACCGCCGCCGCGGTCCCGTCGGGCGGCAGCATCTCCACGTCGGCGAGCGCGACCGCGTCGGGCGGCGCCTCGGCCGGTCCCGCGGTCTCATCGACCACGGTCACGGCCGCGACGCCGGGTCAGGCCGTCGGGTACGTCCCCCCGGGCGGCACCCTCACGACCGGTGCCGACGCCACTCCGGGCGACAACACGGTCTCCTCGCTCACGCTCCCGAACACGGGTCCGGGTGCGGTGGTCACGTTGACCTCGGTGCCCTGCGCGGCGGCCGACTGCGTCGGCAAGACGGTGATCTTCAACGACTTCGCCGGGTACGACGACCCGGCCCACCCGTTCAAGCTCACCCAGACGTGGGACAAGTCGGTGGCCGGCAAGGGTCTGCTCTCGAACCTGTACGTGAAGAAGGACACCGCCACCACCTTCTCGATCGTGCCGCCGTGTCAGCCCGCACCGACGCTCGAGAAGGTGTGGGACGGCAAGAAGTGGATCTGGCGCATCAAGCAGTTCATCCTCACGGCTGCGACGTGGCTCGTGGGTGGACACACGGGATACGCCAACCCGGCGCCGTGCGTCGACTCGAAGCAGGTCCTGAGCAACGGCGACGTCAAGTTCGTGGCGCTGTTCCTCTCCGGTGACCCGGCGGTCCGCCGCCGGTAGGCATCACCACACCGAGGGCCCGCCCTGCGGGGCGGGTTCTCAGGAACCTCTCAAGGCGCGCCCAGACGGCACACGGGTCCATCGGTCACGCTGGGCGCCATGTCGTACGACGAGTCCCCCCTGTCTGCTCCACCCGCCCACCCGACGCCGGCCGGCCCGTCTCCGGCGCGTCCCTCTCCGGCCCGGTGGCTCGCGCTGTTCGTCGCGGCCGTCGTCGTCGTGTGCGGCTCGGCCGCGCTCGGCCGTGCCGCCGAGACCGCCTGGGGTGGTGGGACCGCTTCGTCGACCGCCACTGCCGACACCTCCCCGTTCCGTCCCGCCGACTCCACCTTCGGTGAGTCCGGCTCGTCGGGGAGCTCGTCTTCGCGCAGTTCCTCGTCGGGCAACGCGTCGGGGTCGATCGACGTCGACGGCATCGCCGACTCGGCCAATCCCGCGATCGTGAACATCCAGACGACGCTCGAAGACGGCAACCAGGCCGCCGGCAGCGGCATGGTCATCAGCAAGGACGGCATCGTCCTCACGAACAACCACGTGATCGAAGGCGCCGAGAAGGTCCGCGTCGAGATCGGCGTGACCGGCGAGACCTACACCGCCGAGGTCCTCGGCTACGACGTCGCCGACGACGTGGCCGTCCTGCAACTCCAGGACGCGTCGAACATGAAGACGGTGAGCATCGGCGACCCGTCCGACGTCCGGGTGAACGACCCGATCGTCGCGATCGGCAACGCGCAGGGTCGGTTCGGGACGCCCACCGTCGTGAGCGGCTACGTGTCCGACACCTCCGAGACGATCCAGGCCGGCGACGGTGGCACCGACACCGAGACGCTGCGCGACATGATCGAGGTCCGGGCCGACATCCAGTCGGGTGACTCCGGCGGCCCCCTGTTCAACGCAGCCGGTGAGGTGATCGGCATCAACAGCGCCGCCGAGATCAGCGGCGGTGGGATGAGCGGCGGGCAGTTCGGCTTCGGGTCCGGATCGGCGTGGCTCGGGTGGCGTCGGGTACACGATCCCGATCGACCGGGCGCTGCAGATCGCCGAGCAGATCGACAACGGCGACGAGTCGAACGGTGTCTACGTCGGTTCGCAGCGGGCGCTGCTCGGCGTCGGCCTCGAGTCGGCGGGCAACTCGGGCTACGGCAGCTTCGGGTACGACAACCGCGGGAACACCTCCGGTGCCGTGGTCGCCGAGGTGCAGTCGGATGGCTCGGCCGACGACGCCGGCATCACCGCCGGCGACACGATCGTCGCCGTCGACGGCACCGACGTCGGCTCGGCCGATGCGCTCCGGACCGCGATGGAGTCACTCCATCCCGGCGACGAGATCCGCATCGACTGGGTCGACAGCTCCGGCTCCGCCCACCACGCCACCGTCGAGCTCGGGGCCGGCCCGCCGGCCTGAGGCCCCCGCAACCGCGAGGTCTGCACGGTGAGTCCCGGGATCCGGGACCTACCGTGCAGACCTCGTCGGTTGGAGGGGGTCAGGCGTCCGGCCTGAGGCGCGGCCGGGGAGCAGTTCGCCGACGACCACGGAGCCGAGCACGAGCGCGGCGCCGAGCGTCGCGAGCGGGCTGAGCGACACGCCGTTCACGATCACGTCGAGCACGGCGCCGGTGAGTGGGATCAGCATGAGGATCAACGCGCTGCTGGTCGCGCTGATGCGACGCTGGCCCGTCACCTGGAGCGCGAGCCCGACGGCCTGCACCACCCCACAGGCCGCGGTCGTCACGATCGCACTGGTGGTGAGGTGCCCGAACCCGCCGATCGTCGCCACGACGGCGGCCGCCGCGGTCACAACGGCGAACTGCACGAAGTTGTAGCGCGCGGGCGACAGCCGGGGTGCGAAGTACCCGATCGACATGATGTGAAGTGCGACGCCCAGTGCGCTGATCAGCGCGAGCGCGTCGCCGGCGCTGATCGCGAGCGTTGCGCCGGTGAGGAAGCACGCGCCGACGACCGCGAGGAGTGTGCCGACGATCACGAAGCCCGACGGCGCGCGGCGGGTCACGAGGGCGGTGATGAGCGGGACGAGCACCACCGCGAGACTCCCGAGGAACGCGACGTTCCCCGCGGTGGTCAGTGTGAGCGCCGCGCTCTGGAGCATGAGGAGGGTGAACAGGCACGCGCCGCCGATCGCGCCACCCACCAGATACGGGCCGGCCCGCCGGCCTGAGGCAGCGCCGGCCCGCCCATCGAGGTCGAGCACCGTCGGAGGGCGGCGGGCGACGAAGGGGAGCATGACGATCGCCGCGACGGCGAACCGGATCGTGACGAACCCCGCGGCCGACAAGTCCTCGAGTGCCCGTTGGCCCGGCACGTAGGTGCAGCCGAAGAGGATCGCTGCGGTCGCGACGGCCAGGTGGGCCGACGGAAGCGAGCGCGCGCGGACGACGGGGGAGCGGAGCACCGGGTGAGCCTGCTCGACGGGGGTGACGTCGCGGTGAGCCCCGGGTTACGTCGAGGCGTCGCCTTCCTGCCCCGCAACTGTCAGGCGACTCCCGAGACGGGAGCAGCAGCGAGCAGGCGGTCAGGCGACGGGTTCGGGGATCTCGACGTCGACCGGTTCGGGCTGGGGCACGTCGGCCGACAGCGATCCCCGCACCCGTCGGTACATCCAGAGCCCCCACAGCCGCGGCGGTCACACCGGCCGCTCCACCGACCGCGACGCCCCACCGCGGACCGAACGTGTCGACGATGTAGCCGAGGATCGGGCCGCCGATGGGGGTGCTGCCGAGGAAGACGATGGCCTGGAGCGCCAACACGCGTCCGCGCATCTCCGGTGCGGCTTCCATCTGCACGATCGCGGTCGACGTCGTGAGGAACGAGATGCTCCCGGCGCCGACGATCAGCGCGACCGGGAACGCCCACGCCAGGCTCGGGACGATCGAGAAGAGGAGCATCGCGGTGCCGAAGAACGCCGACGCCCGGGCGACGTCGCGCACGTCGATCGTCTTGCGTCGGGCCGACCACAGCGCGCCGAGCAGCGAACCCAGGCTGAGCACCGAGAACAGCACCGTGAACATGGCGGTGGAGCTGTGGAACGTGCGGGTCACCATGAGCGGGTAGACCACGTTGAAGTTGAACGCCAACGTGCCGACCAGCGCCATCATCACGAGCGGGATCCAGAGCTCCGGGACGCGCCGCACGTACCGGAGCCCGTCGCGGACCTGACCCTTCCCGCGCCGGGTGACCGGTGCGGGCCGCAGTTCTGACGTGCGCATCATCGCCAGGGCGACGAGCACCGCCACGTACGACACGCCGTCGAGCAGGAACGCCCACCCGAATCCGACGGTCGTGATCAGCAGGCCGGCGAGCGCAGGGCCGATGACGCGGGAGCTGGTCATCATGGCGCTGTTGAGACTCACCGCGTTCTGGACCTTCTCGACCGGCACCATCTCGACCACGAACGAGCGCCGGGCCGGGTTGTCGAACGCCATCGCCACCCCACCGGCCGCCGCGACCGCGTAGACCGCGAGCAGGGGCGGATCACCGGTGAACGCGAGCGCGGCCATGGCGAACGACTGGACCATCGCGAAGACCTGCACGCCGAGGAGCAGCTTGCGCTTGTCGGAGCGGTCGGCGATCAGCCCGGCCCACGCGCCGAGCAGCAGGACCGGCGCGAACTGGAACGCGGTCAGGAGGCCGATCGCGACTCCGCTGCCTCCCAGTTCGATCACGAGCAACGTCTGGGCGACGAGCGTCAGCCAGTTGCCCACCTGGGAGACGCCCTGGCCCACGAAGAAGAGTCGGAAGTTGCGGACCGAGAACGAGCTGAACGTCTCGCGCGTCGCCAGGCGCAGGCGGGTCATGTCCCGGGCTCCACCGACGAGTCGGTGGGCCGCGGCGCGGTGGCCAGGGCGTCGAGCACGTCGAGCGCGGCGGTGAGCTTGGCGAGATCGTCGGCGGGGAGCGCGCGCAGCCGCGCCGCCAGCCACGACGTCTTGCGGTTCCGGCTCGCGACCAGTTCCTCGGTCCCCGCGGCGGTGAGCTCGACCCGGCAGACCCGCCGGTCGGAGTCGTCGCGCAGGCGACGGACGAGCCCGGCAGCCTCGAGCTTCGAGACCACGTTCGTCGCGGTGGGGGCGCTCACCTGCTCGTGGCTCGCGAGGTCGCCGATCGTGATCGGCCCCTGCTGCTCGATGCTCACGAGCGCCGCCGACTGGGTGGGAGTGAGGTCGTTGCCGGCCTGCCGTCGCAGCTGGCGGGCCAGCCGGGTCACCGAGTACCGCAGCCGTCGGGCGTCTTGCTCCAAAACCATTTAGCTATACTAACTAACTATCGCGACCTCGGCAACCTCGGGCCGCGGTCGGGCGGGGTCAGTCGTCGAGGAGATGGGCGAAGTGCGCCTTGGCCGCGGCGACCCGGTCGGGGAGGTGGGCGGACGGGAAGAGGCCGTCGGTGGGCGAGTAGTCCTTCAGCACCTGCCGGGCGACGGTGACCTTGTGGACCTCGGTCGGGCCGTCGGCGATCCCGAAGATCGGTGCCGCCGTCCACATCCCGATCAGGGGCATCTCGTTCGAGACCCCGAGCGACCCGTGCACGTGCATGGCGCGGAACACGATGTCGGTGAGCACCTTGGGCGTCGCCACCTTCACCGCCGCGATCTCCTTGCGGGCCTTCGCGCCACCCACCTGGTCGATCACCCACGCCGCGTGCAGCACCATGAGCCGGAACTGGTGGAGCTCGATCCACGAGTCGGCGATGTACTCCTGCACGATCTGCTTCTTCGCCAGCAGCTCGCCCTGCGTCGAGCGGGACAGCACCCGCTCGCCCATCATGTCCATGGCCCGCTGGCACATCCCCACCGCGCGCATCGCGTGGTGGATGCGGCCGCCACCGAGGCGGGTCTGCGCGATCACGAACGCCTGACCCGGGCCACCGAGCACGTTCTCGTCGGGGACGCGCACGTCGCGGTAGCGGACGTACGCGTGCGATCCCTCGCCGGGCGCCTCACCGCCGATGCCGGTGTTGCGGATGATCTCGATGCCGGGCGTGTCGGTCGGGACGAGCATCATCGACGCGCCCTGGTAGATCGACACGTCGGGATCGGTGATGCACATCACGATCGCGAACGCGGCGTGCTTCAGGTTCGACGAGAACCACTTCTCGCCGTTGATGACCCACTCGTCGCCGTCCTGCTCGGCGCGACACGTGAACACACCCGGGTCGGCGCCCCCCTGCGGTTCGGTCATCGAGAAGCAGCTGACGATCTCGCCGTCGAGCAGCGGCTGGAGGTACTTCGCCTTCTGCTCCGGCGTGCCGTAGTGGGCGAGGATCTCCGCGTTGCCGGAGTCGGGGGCCTGGCAACCGAACGTGCTCGGCGCCCAACTCGAGCGGCCGAGGATCTCGTTGATGAGCGCGAGCTTCACCTGGCCGTAGCCGAGGCCACCGAGGTCGGGGCCGAGGTGACACGCCCACAATCCCTGCGCCTTCACCTGCTCCTGCAACGGCGGCAGGAGCTCGCGGTGCACCGGGTGCGACTTGTCGTACACGAGCTCGTGACCGAACGCGAGGTCGATCGGCTCGATCTCGGTCTTCACGAACTCACGGATCCAGTCGAGCTTCGCCTCGAACTCGGGTTCGGTCGAGAAGTCCCACGTCATTTCGATCTCCTGTCGCTGCCTCGGGCCGGCGGGCCGGCACTGCCTCGGGCCGGCGGGCCGGCACTGCCTCGGGCCGGCGGGCCGGCTCCCGTGTACTCGGTTCCGGGGGGATCGACGGCCCACGGGGCGGGCTCGTCCCAACGCTCCTCGAACACCAACTCCGGCAGGGGGCGCCGCCGGACCGGACCGTTCGATCCCGCCGGTTTGCCGAGCGTGATCGTCGCGGCGATGAACACGTCGTCGGGGATCTCGAGCAACTCGTGCAGCTCCGCCTCCACGAGCGCGTGCCAGATCGTGAGCACCCCGCCGTATCCGAGCGCTCGAGCCGCGAGCAACAGGTTCTGGCACGCGGGATACACCGATGCTCCCTCGGTCGGCGCGGGACCGCGGTACCGCACGAGGCACGGCAGGATCAGCACCGGCACCCGCTCGAAGTCGTCGACGTACGCCTGCATCGTGCGGGCCATGCGCGCCTTGCGCGAGGTGCCGTCGGTGCCCGACCCACGGTCGTAGCCGTCGCGGTCGCGCTTCGAACCCCACGCGGCACGCGCGCCGGCGCCGATGATCGCCTTGGCCTGCCGAGCAAGGGGTCCGTCGGTGAGCACCACGAACCGGAACGGTTGGCGGTTCGACCCGCTCGGCGCCCGGGTCGCCGCGAACAACATCGCGCGCAGGGCGTCGGGTGGCACGGGTTCGTCGGTGTAGCGACGGATCGACCGCGTCGACGTGAGTCCCTCGATCAACCCGACGGTGTCGGCCGGCAGCGGCTGCCCCGACAGGTCGCGCGGCAGGTCGTGCGAGACGTCGTCCACGGGCTGATGATGGCACGGAACGTGACACAGGCGTCAGGGAGCGACGATGATGCGCCGATGAGCAATGAACCCGACGACTCCGGCCCCACCCCCGTTGGCCTCTCCCTCGACGACTTCGGTGGCCTCCTGCACTGGCCCAACCTGCAGGAGTGGATCGCGGCGCAGCCCGACCTCCCCGGTTCCGGGCCGGTGACCGCGGTCGAGAAGCTCACCGGCGGATCGCAGAACAACATCTTCCTGCTCACCCGGGGCGGCGAGCAGATGGTGCTGCGCCGCCCGCCCGAGCACCTGCGCAAGAACAGCAACGACACGATGCTGCGCGAGGCGAGGGTCCTCGGCGCGCTGCGGGGCAGCGATGTGCCGCACCCCGAGTTCTACGGCGTGTGTGCCGACACCGACGTGATCGGCACGACGTTCTACCTGATGGAACCGATCGACGGCTTCACGCCGATGGGCGACCTGCCGGGCCGGTACGGCACCGACGCGTCGTGGCGCCAGGCGATCGGCTACGAGATGGTCGACGGCGCCGCCCGCCTCGGCGCGATCGATCCCGAAGCAGTCGGCCTCGGCGACTTCGGCAAGCCCGAGAACTGGATCGAGCGTCAGGTGAGCCGGTGGCGGGCCCAGCTCGACGGCTACGCGCAGTTCGAGAACTACGGCGTCTCCGACATCCCGAACGTCGACCGCGTCGGCGCGTGGCTCGACGCCAACCGCCCGGCCGAGGCGAAGATGGGCATCATCCACGGCGACTACCAGTTCGCCAACGTGATGGTCGCGCCGAACGAGCCGAAGCTCGCCGCGATCGTCGACTGGGAGCTGTCGACGCTCGGCGACCCGCTCCTCGATCTCGGCTGGGTGCTCACCTCGTGGATCGAGCCCGGTGATCCCCCCGGCAAGCTGCCGATGTTCCAGCCGTGGGAGGGCATGCAGTCACGCGCCGATCTGGTCGCGCGCTACGCCGAGACGAGCGGACGAGACGTCTCCGACATGCCCTGGTTCTTCGTGATGGCCTGTTACAAGCTCGGGATCCTGCTCGAGGGCACCTACGCACGCGCCGGTGCCGGCCAGGCCGACCCCGCGATGGGCGACATCTTCCACGGCATGACACTCTGGCTCTTCGCCCGCGCCAACCAGTCGATCGACGAGACCTGAGCGCGACCCCAGCCGAGGAGACACGATGCAGTTCGGACTCGACGTCGCGCAGCAGCGCATGCCCTGGAGCGAGGTCGCCGATCGCGCCCGCTTCGCCGACGAGCTCGGCTTCGACGGCATCTGGGGCTTCGACCACTTCCAACCCATGTACGGCGACGGCCCCGGCGAGTGCTTCGAGGGCAACACCACCCTCGCCGCGTGGAGCGGGATCACCGAACGGGTCCGGCTCGGCCTGCTCGTCACCGGCATGACGTACCGACACCCCGCGGTGTTCGCAGCCGAGGCGATCACGATCGACCACGCGTCGGGCGGGCGCCTCGAGCTCGCCTACGGCGCCGCCTGGTTCGACAAGGAGCACACCGAGCTCGGCATCCCGTTCCCGGCGCTGAAGGATCGCATCGACGCGTTCGAGGAAGCCGTGCAGATCGTGCGCGGGCTCCTCACCACCGACCACTTCACCTTCGAGGGCGCACACTTCTCGGTCCACGACGCCACGTTGCTCCCGCGCCCGGTGCAGCAACCGCACCCACCGATCTGGATCGGGGCGTCGGGCGAGCAGCGCATGATGCCCATCGCGGCGAAGTACGCCGACGTGTGGCACTGCTTCGGTGGCCCGAAGGTGCTCGTGCCGAAGTCGGAGCGGTTCAGCGCCATGGCCGAAGCCGCCGGGCGTGATCCGGCGAGCATCCGGCGCGCGTCGTCTCTCTCGCTCGAAGACGACCTCGACACCATCGCCCGGAAGGCCGACGCGTGGGAGCAGGCCGGCTTCACGTACCTCGTGGGCGGATGGCCTCCGGGCGGACGCGCCACCGTGGAGGCATTCGCGAACCGCTTCCTCGCCTGACGAGCCCCTCGAGACGCTGCGCTAGCAGGAGCCGTTCCGACCGAAGTCCTGGGTCCAGTACCGGGTGCCGTTGGTGGCGGAGAAGTAGCCGGATCCCATGTGGGTGAACACGGGGTTCAGGATGTTGGCGCGGTGGCCGGCCGAGTTCATCCACGCGGTCAGCACGGCGGCCTCGGAGTCGTAGCCGGCGGCGATGTTCTCGCCGAGGTTCGTCCAGCCCAGGTATCCGGCCCGCTCCACGCGGATCCGCGTGTCGGAGCCGAAGAGGCCGACGTGCGTCATCGTGTTGCGGAAGCCCTGGTCGACGGAGTGGTCGGTGGCGGCCCGCCCGAGACTGGGGCACCAGACGAGCGGCGGCGCACCGGCGTTCCACCGTTGCGCGTTCACCTGGGCGAGCAGCGACGCTTCGTGCGGGAGCGGAGCGCCCACAGCAGCCGCCGGGGGCGGCGGAGCCGGCGCGGGCGCCGGGGCGGCACAGCCGAGTGCCGCGATCGAGAGCACGCCGAGAACCACGAGCAGGAACACCGGTCGGCGGAGCAGGCGAGGCATGAGCGCGTCCTTGCGATTCGGGGGGAAGACATCCGGGTCTCGGTCGAAGCTAGCAACCCCTCCGGCTTCGACCCCGGTGAACATCGGATCTGCACGCCGCGTTCTTGAGCGAACCCCGCGGAACGGCCAGGTCGGACACACTCCCCGTGATCACTTCTCGCGCACCGTGCGAATTGTGTCGCCCAGTGAAGTCCGTTCTGCCCGGATTCTCCTGAGCCGCACGGCCCATTCGTTCGCCGACCGACCTACCCGCGGCCGAAGAACGTGCGAGCCGAGTGCGTTCCCCGCGCGAGCCAGGCCCGCGCTTCGTGGGGGTGCATCCGCGCGTCGACGTTCTCGTTCCGCTCGACCCGGAGCTGACGACGCAACAGGTGCTGCATCTGGCGCACGGTCTCACGCGCTCCGGGATCGGTCCGGGCCCGCGCGATCTCCGACTCGATGGTGCGCGCGTGTTCGTCGCGTCGACGGCGGACCGCGCCGCGCGTCGCGTCGGCGAGCGCGCGCCACGGTTCCGGCGCTCGTTCGATCTGTGCGCGCAGCGCTGGCCACGAGCGGCGAGTCGGCGTCGGGTCCGTCGGCGTGGTCGACGGTGCCCGTGATGGCGCCGGGATCTTCGGCCTGGTCGCCGAGGTGCACGAGCGCCACATCGAGGGTGTCGTCGACGACGAGCACCGCGCCACCGGTTCCGGCCCGGACTGCGGGACTGTCGACGACCCATCCCCCCGAGTTGTAGACGCGCACGATGCCCGGGAAGCGCGACGAGCTGACGCACGACGCGAACGGCTTGTGGGTGTGCCCGTAGAGGAACACGAGGTCGTCGGGGAACGACCGGTCGGTGCCGGCGAGGCCGGCCTCGAGGTTCTTCGCGAGCGGACCTTCGATGAAGGCCATCACGCCGGTCGCCGCGTCGGCGGCGTCGGGGGCGTTGGCGCGCAGTTCGTCTTCCTTCACCCCGTCGAGCAGCTTGAGGGCCACGATCCCGGCCACGGCCCGGCGCAGGTGTCGGATCACCTTCGGTCCCGAGTGGCCCTGCGCCGACGCCGCGAGCTTGCTCGCGAGCAACGCGCGTCCCCGGTCGGTGTTGAGGAGGTCGTAGGAGCGGCGGATGCTCTCACCGACCGCACCCTCCCGCCCGAGGCTCGACCACACGAAGTCGATCCAGGCGCCGTTGTCGCGCTCGAGGTCCCACGGGCCGAGGTCGTCGGCCGGCGCGCCGAACACGCTGTGGGCGAGGCGCGTCATCGCCACGTAGATGCCCTCGGTGAAGTGCCCGTGGTGCAGCGTGAGCATCCGGTTCCCGAGACCGGTCGCCGCGCTCGGCGACGCGATCACCACCTCGATGTGCGGATGCGTCGGGTTGCGGTGCCGCAGCACCCGGGTGAGCAGGTCCGACGGGATCGGGCTCCCGTCGGGGTCGAGCGCCCCGAAGATCGGGGTGACCGGCCGCGCAACCGGCATCGGCGCGTCGTCGGCGACGAGTTCGACCTCGCGCGCTTCGATCTCGTCGCGCGACATGCGCCACACGTCGTGGTCGTGGTTTCCCGGGAGGAACACGATGCGCGGGGCCACCAGCGCGGTGCCGCCGGGCGGGAACAACCGCTTCACGAACTGGTCGAACACGTCGAGCGCGACGTGCGTCGGCGCCATGGCGAGTTCGAGGGCGTCGCCGTTGAACACGACCGTCGGCCGGGTGTCGGATGCTGCGGCGATCTGGTTCATCACCGCGGTGACGCCGTCCATGACGGCGTTGCCGACGAGCCGTCCGTGTTCGTCCCGGTCGGTCAGGACACTGTGCGGCTCGCCGAAGTGCAGATCCGAGACGACGAGGAAGCTGACGGCGATGCCCGAGGCTACGCCGCGGTACCGGCCTTCGCGTCGACGTCGGCCTTGGTGTCGAGGTCGGCATACCGAACCGTCACGTCGTCGTAGCCGAGGCCACCCAGGAGGCGCTCGAGCATCTTCGTCGTGTTGCGTTCGGCGCGCGCTTCGACCCCGCTGTCGCCGGCTGCCCGGTTCATCTTCTGGACTGCCAGCCGGTACAGGGGCTGTTCGCTCGTCGGGCTGTCGGTGAACACCGCGCCGACCCGGTCGGCGATGCCCCGGTCCCGCGTCGCGACGTGGCTCTGGTTCGGGTCCACCACAGCTTGGAGGGTCCGGGCGTGGGGGAGCGTCACCACGACGCGCTCACCGCCGTCGCTCTGCACGACCCGGCTGGCGTCGATGTCGTCGAAGTCGACGACGGCGTCGACGCTGCCGACCGCGAGGAAGACCGTGCGTTCACCGGCGACGAACGTCGGGATGAAGCGGTGCCGCTTCTCGAGGTCGACGTTCACCTCGAAGTTCGCCGACGCGCCGCGGTAGCTCGACAACGACTCGAGGCGCTTGAGCACCGTCGGTGGCGTGCGGTCGATCGTCTGGGCGACGAACGGGTTGCCGATGTTCAACAGCCCGGTGAGCAGCCCGAGCACCACGACCATTCCCGCGGCGAGCGCGATGGCGACGATGCCGAGGATCACGCCACCGAGGCCGGGCCCGCGACGACGGGCGAGCTGACGGGGAGACGCTTCTCGCAACATGACGGCCATGGGATCCGGGTGCCCTCCTGAGCAGGCGACGACCGGCCCCCGATCGGAGGCCGGCCACCTCTCCACAACGACAGCGGAGCCGACGCGGTTCCCGGGAAGCCCGCGAGAAGCCCGCGAGAAGCCCGCGAGAAGCCCGCGAGACCCCCGAATCGGTGCGGATCCGGGCGATTCTTCAGGTCCCGGGCCCTCGATGCCGATCCACGGGAGGATGGTCACCCAGGCGAGGGTTCCGACGGCGCGGCACCCGAAGCGGTGGGTGGCGTTGGCCGCCGCCCTCGCGGTGGCCGTCGGGGCGGGGATCCTCACCGAGGCCGGGTCCCCGGATGCCGGAGCGGTCATCGACACACCCGCGGTGACCGTCGACCCCGCCTTCCTCACCGGCGTCGACCATCCCTGGGACGTCGGCTTCCTGCCCGACGGCACCATGTTCGTGACCGAGCGACCCGGGCGCCTGAAGGTGCGCATGCCGAACGGCACCGTCAACACCATCGCCGCGCCGTCCGACATCGCCGTGGGCGGTGAGGGCGGGATGCTCGGACTGGCCGTCGATCCCCAGTTCGCGACGAACCGTTCCGTCTACACCTGCATGTCGTCGACGATCGGCGGCCCCGACAACCGCGTCGTGCGCTGGACCGTGAACCCGACCTTCACCGGAACGACCGCTCGGATGGACATCGTCACCGGGCTGTCGTACGCGAACGGGGGTCGCCACTCCGGTTGCCGTCCGCGCTTCGGACCCGACGACGCACTCTGGATCGGAACCGGCGACTCCGCGGTCGGGACGAACCCGCAGTCGCTCACGTCGCTCGGGGGCAAGGTGCTGCGGGTCGACCGCAACGGTGCGGCCGCGCCCGGCAACACGGGGTTGCCGGGCGGCGCCGACCCGCGCGTGCACGACTACGGCCACCGCAACATGCAGGGCATCGCGTTCCGGCCGGGTACGGGCGCGGCCTACGGGGTCGAGCACGGCACCGGTCGCGACGACGAGGTGAACCTCCTCGTGGCCGGAGGGAACTACGGGTGGGACCCCGTTCCCGGCTACGACGAGAGCCGTCCGATGACCGACTTCGCGAAGTTCCCGACCGCGAAGGGTGCGGTGTGGAGCTCGGGCGACCCGACCATCGCGCCGTCGGGCGCGACCTTCCTCACCGGCTCGCAGTGGCGAGGGTGGAACGGTGCATTGGCGATGGCGGTGCTCAAGAACACCGAGTTGCGGCTGCTGTTCCTCGACGGCCCGGGCACCACGGTCACGGCCTGGGCGGTCCCCCCGCAGCTCGATCTGGGCGTCCGGCTGCGCAGCGCGGTGCAGGGTCCCGACGGGAACCTCTACCTCGCCACCGATGCCACGGCCGGCGCGGTGTGGAAGGTGACGCCGAGCGCCCCTCCGGCCCGCGCCCACCGGGTCCGACGGGTCCGCACCATGACAGGACCGTGAGTCAGTTGGCGCGCCACACGACGTCGACCCAGTAGTTCGCGTCGAGGAAGCTCTGGCTCGGGAACGTGTTGCTCGGCCCGTAGCCGAACACGCCGTTCAGCCCGTCGACGCCACTCTGGAGCGCGTGGAGCGAGCCGTTGTCTGCGCCGCTCGCGCTGAAGTACCCGATGTCGACCGCGTAGCGGCCCTTGGGCGTGTGGTACCCGACCACGTAGGTGGTGTTCGCACTCACGGCCACTGGCGACGAGAAGTTCACCTGCTGCCACCCGGAGCTCGTCTCACCGACGAAGTTGGCGGTGGCGAGCAGCGTGCCGCCGCTGGTCCAGAGGTTGGCGACGTGCGTGCCCCCGCTCGACGCACCCTTGTAGAAGCGCACGCCGGTCACGACACCGGCGGTGTCGGTGCGGAACTTCAGGCCGAGTTGCACGCTGCCCAGGTCGGTGGTGGTGGGGACCGCCGGTGTGGCGCTCGCCGACCAGATGCTGCTGCACGCGCAGCCGGTGGCGGCGTTCACGGTGAGCGACGACGGTGACGACTGGACGTTCGCGCTGTCGTCGATCGCGCGCACCAGGATCGTGGCCGGGCCGGGTGCCGACGGGGTGAAGGGATAGAACCAGTTCGTGCGGCCCGAGGCCGGATGCCAGGTGGCGCCGGCGTCGGTCGACACCTCGACCCCTGCGACGGCGCCCCCGACGTCGCTCGCGGTGCCCACCAACACGACGAGTGAGCCGACGGTTGCCGCACTGCCGTTCGCGGGCGTCACGATCGTGGCCACCGGTCCGGTCGTGTCGGTCGACTTCGTGGCCGCGGTGAGGCCGGCCATCAGGCTGGTGGCCTGCGCGCCGAGGTCGGCGAGCACGTTGACGGTCGCCTGCTGCATCCGCACGTCGGGGGTCGAGCCGCCCTGGTCGTTCTCGGTGTCGAGTCCCCAGGCCCACTGCACCGTCCCCGCACCGAACACCAGTGCGCCGCTCGCGGCGCGATGCATCGTGAGGTGGTGCGTCGCGGTGCCGTTGCCGTACTGCGATCCGTAGTCGAGCAGGTACTTGCCGTCGGTGATGTTCACGGTGGTGCTCGACAGGTTGAACGAACCCGGCGGTCGGGCGGGGTCGTCGGGCGCTTCGTCCCACTCGAAGCCGAGCGTCGCGGGCGCGAGCGTGGCCACACCGTTCGGCGGGAGCGTGGCGATGCTGGTGTTGCGCCAGAACCGCATCTTCCCGTCGCCCGACGGGACCTTGATCGCGTCGGCCCGCACGCCGTTCACGGTGAAGATCGTGCCCGTCAACGCGTTCTCGGGCTGGTTGCCGTCGGCGGGGGGACTGAACCGCGGGTCGCGCCACGTTCCCGTCCACTCCGGACTCGGGTCGATCTTCGCCCCGGCGTGCGTCTCCTTGTACGACACGAGCGTGCGCAGCGGGGTCGACGACGCGTCGATGCTCGGTTCCCAGCGCGTCTTCCAGAACGCCTCGCCGCCCGAGAAGAACGCGAGGTTCACGCCGGCGTCGCGCGCGGTCTCGACGTTCTCGCGTTGGTGCTTCGACCAGTACTCGTCGTGCCCGTTCGACAGGTAGACCTTGTGCCGGAGCATCTCCGGTCCGGAGCGCTCGGCGTCGAGTCCGCTGAAGTAGCTGACGTCGTAGCCGTTGCGTTCGAGGAAGCGCACCATCGGGTACTGGTCGGAGAAGAACGACGTGTAGCGGTTCTCGGCCCGGTGGGTGAAGGGGCGGTTGTAGCTGACCTTGTAGGCGCGACCGACGGGTGCCCCCGCGTAGAGGCTGTTGCCTCCGAACTCGTTGTACGCCTGCCAGGTGGTGTCGTTCGTCTGGAACAGGACCTGCGCGGCGCGTTCGTCGTCGCGCACGACGAAGAACACGTGGCTCGCGCCACCGGTGTCGGGCCGGGTCAGTCGGGCCACGTACACACCGGAGACCGCGGTCGTCGGTGGGGTCCACGATGCCGACACACCCCAGTTCCCGCAGTCGACCAGACCGGTGACGCCGTCGCTGAGGCACGCGGGCTGCGCCTGCGGCAGCGTCGCGCTGGGGGTGACCGACGCGACCTTGCGGGCGCCGTTGCCCTGGTACCAACCCATCCGGTAGATGTCGATCGTGTACGCGCTCGCGGTGGTCGACACCTTGAACGACACCGGTTGCCCGTGGTTCACGCTGAACTCGGTGGTGAACCCGACGATGGTCGGATCACCCGATCCGACCACGTCCCACTGGGAGGCGGGGTTGCCGGGCAGGCTGTTCTCGCACGCGATCTTGCTGATGTTCTGTCCGCACGGACTCGGCGATCCCGGCACGCACGCGGGCAGCACGAAGAGCACTACCGCAACGGCTGCGAGTACGACGATCCGGCGCACGTCCTCCCGACTCGTTCGCTAGTCGGTGACGCAGGTGGGGCAGGGCGGGCGGCCGGCTTCGATGACCTCGGCCACGCTCACCGTGCGGACGACGGCGACCTTGCCACTGTCCTCCAGCAACTTGGCCTGGTTCTTCACGAGGATCTTGCAGTCGCGGCTCGCGTGGTAGGCCCTGCGACCTGCGGTGGTGAACACCGGCGGTCGAGCGTCGGGCCGCTCCATCTTGCAGATCGAGCAGGTCCCGGCTGCGAGATCGTGGCGACAGTTCTCGGCTTCGGGTTCACTGATCGTTGTCATCACGTTCATCTTACCGGACGCTGTCCAATGGTCCGCAGGCGCCCCGGCCGTTCTCAGACATCCGGGGCATCCCCCGTCGTCCCTCGACGGCACAATGCGGACATGCCGAGCCGCCCGCTCGGCCGAATCGGCCGAATCAGCCGAATCAGTGGCTGTCGCTCAGTCGGGCAGCTCGTACCCGTCGGGGATGCCGACCGCCGACGCCTCGGGGCCGAGCGCTTGGATGTAGGCCTGGTGGACCTCGCGCCAGCGGGTGCCCTGCGACCGGTCGGCCGCGGTTCCGGCGAGGTGGTGGCCGAGCTCGTCGAGGCAGTCGTGCCAACCCGCGCCGTCGCGTGCGGCCTTGCCGAGCTCGCCGAACGTGTCGGTGAACGTGAGCACGGTGTCGTGACCGTCGGCCGCCGGCGCGAGCTCGATGCGGATCGTGTCGGTCCCCCAGGTGAACTCGACGAGCGTCGGCGGCTGGAAGGCGAGCACCTCGCCCTCGAACGCGAGGTCGTCGTTGCCCGCCGGCACGAACCGCAACCGCCCACCGGACGCGAAGTCGGGTTGCATCCCGTCGGGGAACCAGTGTGCGAGGTGCTCCGCCTCGGTGATCGCGCGCCACACCTTCTCGATCGGGTGGCGCATCGTCCGCACGAAGACGAGCTGGTACGTCTCGTCGCCGAGGGGGTGGAGGGTACCGAGCTCGGTCACGATCGCTTCCTCTCGTCGTCGTGGGCGTGATCGTCGGGCATCGTGTCGAGGTGCCGTTCGAGTGCATCGAGCGACGCTTCCCAACGCGCCCGGTACGGCGCGAGCCAGGCGTCGATCTCGCGCAACGGCTCGGTCCGCACCCGGTAGAGCCGACGTTGCGCGTCGGTGCGTACCTCCACCAGGCCCGCGTCGCGCAGCACCCGCAGGTGCTTCGAGACCGCGGGCTGGCCGATCGGCATCGCGTCGACCAGTTCGCCGACCGGGCGCTCGGCGGGTCCGAGCAGGTCGAGGATCAGTCGGCGGTTGGGCTCCGCGAGCACCTCGAACACGGGCACTCGCGACGCCGGGACTTCGATCGTGTCGAGCATCCGCTGAGATTACCGACCAGCAATATTGCTGTCAAGTGATATACGACGCGAAGGGGCACAGCGCCGACGGGTGCTGTCTCACCCGTGGCCGATACTGGGTGCATGCGGAGTCTCGACGGCGAGCTGATCTGCAGCGCGACCGACCTGGTCGGGTTCGCCGCGTGCCGTCATCTCACCGGCCTCGAGCTCGCGGCGGTCCGGGGCGAGATCGAACGCCCGCGGCGCGACGATCCGTTCGGGGATCTCCTCGGCCGCCGCGGCGACGCCCACGAGCACGAGGTGCTCGCGGGGTACGGCACCACCGACGTCGAGCTGATCGCGGTCGACGCCCGCACCCGCGCCGGCCTCGTTGCCGCGGCGGGTGCCACCGTCGACGCGATGCGCGCCGGCGTCGCGGATGATCTACCAGGCGACGTTCTTCCACGACGGCTGGGTCGGCCACGCCGACTTCGTCGAACGCGTCGATGCCCGCACCGACCGACGCGCGAGCGATCTCGGGAACTGGTCGTACCGTGCGGTCGACGCGAAGCTCGCGCAACGGGTGAAGCCCGCCGCGTTGTTGCAACTCGCCGAGTACTCGGAGCAGATCACGCGCATCCAGGGCGTCGCGCCGGAGGTCGTCGTGGTGATGACGGGCGATGGCTGTCGCCACGAGATCCCCTTGGACGACGTCGCCGAGAAGCACCGGCGCATCAAAGCCGAGTTCCGCACGATGCTCTCCGACGCGAGCGCGCGACGTATCCCGATCCGGTCGGTCGGTGCCGAATCTGTCGGTGGATCTCGGTGTGCGACGAGCGGCGTCGGGCCGACGATCACCTCGGTTTCGTCGCCGGCATCCGGCCCGACCAGATCGCCAAGCTCGGCGCGGTGGGCATCACCACCCGACCGCGCGCTCGCCGACGCTCCGGCCGAGAGCCCCACGCCGAAGCTCGCGGCCGGCGTCTACGACCGGTTGCGCCGCCAGGCCTCGCTCCAGGTGCGCGGCGAGGGGCAGCGCCGCCCGCTGTTCGAGGTGGTCGATCCGTCGCTCGCCGGCCTCCCTCCGCCGTCGCCGGCCGATCTCTTCCTCGATCTCGAGGGCGATTCGATGGCGTTCGAGGGTGGCCTCGAGTACCTCTTCGGGTTCGTCGAGGTCGTCGACGGCGTGCGCACGTACCGTCCGTTCTGGGCCCACTCCCGGTTCGAGGAACGGTTCGCGTTCGAAGCTGCGATCGACTGCATCACGGTCCGCCACCGCGCCCGCCCCGATCTGCACGTCTACCACTACGCCGGGTACGAGACGACCGCGCTGACGCGGCTGGCGCGGCGCCACGAGACCCGCGTCGCCGAGCTCGACGACCTCCTGCGCGCCGGCGTGTTCGTCGACCTCTATCAGGTCGTCAAGCAGTCGGTGATGCTGTCGACCGAGTCGTACGGGCTGAAGTCGGTCGAGCGTCTCTACCAACCCGAACGCCGGGGCGCGGTGCTCGATGCCGGCGCCAGCATGGTCGCGTACGCGGAGTACCTCGCCGATCCCGACCCGGATCGGCTGGTCGAGATCGCCACCTACAACCGGGCCGACTGCGAGTCGCTGCTGCTCCTGCAGGCTTGGCTCGAGGCGCGGCGCTCTGACAGTGTGCAGCCGTGCCCGCCGACTCCCGCGCCGTAGCCCCGGGCGCGCGCCCGCTCCGGTTCGCGATCATCGGCGCGGGGATGTCGGGGATCCTCAGCGCGGTGAAGCTCACCGAAGCCGGCCTCACCGACTTCACCGTCTACGAGAAGAACGAGGGCCTCGGCGGAACCTGGCACGAGAACACCTATCCCGGCCTCGCATGCGACGTGCCGTCGCACCTCTACTCCTACTCCTTCGCGCTGTCGCCCGACTGGAGCCGCCGCTTCTCGCCCGGCGAGGAGATCCGCGCCTACTTCGAGCGCGTCGCGCGCGACTTCGGCATCGACGGGTGCGTCCGCTTCGGCGACGAGGTCGTCGGCTGTGAGTTCGTCGACGGACGCTGGCACCTCGAGACCGCCGCCGGCCACCACGACGTCGTCGACGTGGTGATCGCCGCGACCGGTGTGCTCCACCATCCCAACTACCCCGACATCGACGGCGTCGACGACTTCGCCGGCGCCGTGTTCCACAGCTCCCGCTGGGACCACTCGGTGTCGATCGACGGTGCCCGCGTCGGGGTGATCGGCACCGGTTCGACCGCGGTGCAGATGGTCGGCGCGCTCGTCGACCGGGTCGAGCACCTCACGCTCTTCCAGCGGACCGCGCAGTGGATCATGCCGCAGGACAACCCGGAGTACTCCGACGAGCAGAAGGCCGAGTACCACGAGCGCCCCGAGGTGCTCGCGCAGTCGCACGAGAACCTACGCGAGATGTTCGGCCTGTTCGCCAACGCGATCATCGACTCGAACTCGGCGGAGATCGCCTTCATCGAGAACGCGTGCCGCGCCAACCTCGAGGAGAACGTCCACGATCCCGACCTCAAGGAGCGGCTCCGCCCCGAGTACCGCGCCGCGTGCAAGCGCCTGATCATCTCGCCCAACTTCTACGAGGCGATCCAGCAGCCGAACGCCGAGCTGGTCACCGACCGCATCGACCGCATCGACGCCGAAGGCGTGCGCACGATCGACGCCGCGACCGGGGAGACCCGCCTGCACGAGCTCGACGTGCTCGTGCTCGCGACCGGATTCCACGCCGACGCCTTCATGCGCCCGATGAACGTGGTCGGCCGCGACGGCCGCACCCTCGCCGACGCGTGGGCCGACCGCCCGAACGCGTACCTCTCGATCTCGATCCCCGACTTCCCGAACTTCTTCATGCTCAACGGCCCGAACGGCCCGGTCGGCAACTTCTCCCTCATCGAGGTCGCCGAGCTCCAGTTCGGCTACATCGCCCAACTCATCGAGCAGCTCCGAACCGGTGCCTGCAGCGAGATCAGCGCCACCCACGACGCCATGGCCGCGCTCGAGGCCGCCCGCGTCGAGGCCGCGCAGAACACGATCTGGGTCACCGGCTGCAACAGCTGGTACCTCGACGACCGCGGCATCCCCGCCACCTGGCCCTGGTCCTTCGCCCGCTTCCGCGAAGAGATGGCCGCGCCCAAACCGGAAGCGTTCGAGGTTCGTTAGCGCCGCAGCCCGATGGGCGTCCGGATCCGACGACTCGAGGCGACACACGCCAGGCCGGCACCGGTGGCGAGCGCGCCGATCAGGCCGAGCGGCGCGCTGCTCGGGGGCGCTCCCGTGGCCGGGAGCTCTCCGGGGGCCGTGAGGCCGGTCTCGGCCGGCGGCGTGGTGCTCGTCGGGGTGGCCGGGGTGGCGGCGAGTGTGATCGCCAGGCCGGCGACGTCGCCCGCGCTCGTGTCGACGGCAACCGCGGTCGGCTGCAGACCTGATCCGGCCGGCGGATCGACGGCGACGAGGTACGCACCGGTCACGGCGTCCGGGATCGCGAAGGTGCCGTCGGCCGCGGTCGTGACCACCACCGGCGTACCGGAGGAATCGACCACCGGCACCGCGTCGGGCGTCTGCAGCGACACGCTCGCGCCCTCGAGCGGTGCACCGGTAGGGGTGGTGACCGAGCCGGCGACGGACGCGGTGTTCGCGGCGATCCACAGCTGGTAGATCGGGAGGCCGCTCTGGGGGGTGAACAGGAGCGTGAGGCTGGTGAGCGGCACCGTGGGTGCGAACCAACCCGACGCGCCAGAGGTGTCGGCGACGTTGCCGGTGAGGGTCGACGTCGACGGGTTCCACGTCGGGACGTCGGTGTACGGCGGCCCGCCGGTACACCCGCTCGGCACCGGGCTCGCGGCGCACGAGTTGAACGCGGACTGCCACCCGAGCCCGGCGACCGCGACCGGGAGTGCCTCCGACTCCGGTTGCCGTGACCGTGACCTGGTCGGCGTCGATGTCGCCGAGCGCGAACCCCCAGCCCGACGCAGGTGTGGGCGACGCGAACGTGATCGTCGTGGTCGACGGCGTGGTGCCGGCTGCGGTACGCAGGCTCAGGTAGGGGAGGTTCTGCGACGACCCGAACGTCGCCCCGAACGGTGTCGACGGGTTGAGGAACGCCGATCCGCCCGACGGGATGCTCGGCGTGTTGCTGTCGGTCACGTACGTGGCGTTCGGGAACGTGGCCGCGCCCGGCACCGCGATCGTGCCGGTCCACGACGGGTTGGCGCCCGCGAGCGTGGAAGCCGCGTAGTTCCCGACCGGGGGTGCCGCACCCGCAGGCGCGCCACCCGCGACGACGCTCATCAGTCCCGCGACGAGCACGAGTGCACTGACCCCCCGGCCAAGCCGATTCATCACCGCGACGATACGGCTTCGTGCCGGGCGGCTCGCAGTCCCAGGGGCATAGCCTGGGGTCATGTGCAGGAACATCACCGAACTCAGGGGTCTCGAGCCGGAAGCGACGCCGGAGGAGATCGAAGCCGCGGCGCGGCAGTACATCCGCAAGGTCTCGGGCATCACCAAGCCGAGACCGGAGCTCGCCGACAAGCTCGAGGCCGCCGCGATGGAGGTCGCGGCGATCACGACGCGCCTGCTCGCGGAGGTGCCGCAGCGCCGGCAGCCGCCGAAGAGCGTCCCGCCGTTGCGTCGGCCCGAGGTGCGGGCCCGCATGGGTCTCGAACCGCTCCCGACCTGATCCGCCGGCCGGCCGGCCGGTCTTGGGCGCTCGACGTCTCGCGTCCCTGACGGAGGGTTCACCATTTCCGCACACTCCGGCGCGACGCTGGGGTCATGCACACGCGGTTCGGTCGACGCCGGTTCCTCGAGCTCCTCGGAGCCGGGACCGTGGGTGTCGTCGCCGTGGGTGCTGCTCCCACCGCGGGCTCGGTTGCGGCACGGGTCGCGGCTGCCGACACGCGACCGGTCGGTCTACGTTCCCCCGCCGGGAGCGTGGGCGAAGGTCCGTCCGGCAAGCGCCGGGTGGGACCGGAGAGCCCTGCAGGAGGCGTTCGACTTCGCGGGTGAGCACACGAGCTTCTCCATGACCATGGTGCTCGGCGGGCGTCTCCTCGCCGAGCACTCGTGGCGTCTCGGTCTCGGGTTCGCCCGCGACATCGCGTCGGCGCAGAAGAGCGTGGTCGCGCTGCTCGTGGGCAACCTCGCAGCTGCGGGGAAGATCGGCATCGACGATCCGGTCACCACCTACCTCGGACCGGGCTGGTCGAAGGCCACGCGCGTGCAGGAGTCACCGATCACGGTGCGCCATCTCCTCACGATGACGAGTGGGCTCTCGGGAGGCCTCACGTTCGAGGCGGTTCCCGGGTCTCGGTGGGCCTACAACACCAATGCGTACCAACAGCTCGTACCGCTCGTGGAGCGGGTCGGCGGCGGATCGATCAACGACGTGACGCGGGCGGAGCTGTTCGATCCGATCGGGGTGTCGGCTGCGAGCCTCTGGCGCGATCGCCGGATCGACGGTCCGCTCGGGGTCGACCCCACCGGCCGCCGCATCCAGGGTCTGATGATGACGACATCCGACATGGCACGCGTCGGGCTCCTCGTGCAGCGCAAGGGGAGGTGGGGGAGCACCCGCGTGCTCGCCGACCCCTCCTACGTCCACGACGCGCTCGCGAGCTCGCAGGAGCTGAACCCTGCGTACGGGTACCTGTGGTGGCTCAACGGGAAGTCGGCGTTCGTGCTGCCCGGCCCGCCGACGCGCCACCGGGGCGAGCTGATCCCGACCGCGCCCGCCGATCTCGTCGCCGCGCTCGGTGCCGGCGACCAGAAGATCTACGTGAGCGACGCGCTCGACCTGGTCGTCACCCGTACCGGTGCGAGTGCGGGGCCCCGGAGCCACGGCGCGCTCTCGGAGTTCGACGCCGAGCTCTGGCGCCGGATCATGGCCGCCGCGCCCACTTCTGCGCGTCGCCTCGCGGCCCACAACGCATAGAGGATCTACGCTCAAGTACCCGCCGGATACCGCCGAAAGACGGCGCATGAGCATGGGTGCGAGTCGACGGAGCAAGTTCGGCGCGGGCGTGATCGCGGTGGCGATCATGATCGGTGCGACGGGATTGGCCGCGTTGCCGGCGGGCGCGGCGCCGATCGGGAACGGTTCGATCTCCGGGCGGGTGACCGACTCGGGCGGGAACCCGTTGTCGAACATCTGCGTCAGCGCCGCAGGGTACGCATCGACCGCGACCGACGCGCTCGGCGGGTACTCGCTGACCGGCCTCTCGACCGGGTCGTACGCGGTGGGCTTCTCCGACTGCAACCCGACTCCGACCTACCTGGGGCAGTGGTACCTCGGGCACACCGACCAATCCGACGCCGATCCGGTCGACGTGGTCGACCCGGCCGACACGCCCCTGTCGGATGTCGTCCTGACGCTCGGCGTGCCGGTGCAGGGCACCGTCACCGACGCGGGCGGCAATCCGATCGCGAACGTGAACATCGGCGTGAACCCGACCACTTCGGGGCCGGGCGCGGGCGCGACGACCGCGGCCGACGGCACCTACACGACCGGACCGCTGGCGAACGGCAGCTACAAGGTCCAGTTCTCGCCGAGCGATCCGCAGTACGCAGCGGAGTACTGGAACGACAAGGTCAGTTGGAACACGGCCGACACGCTCACGATCAACACGGTCAACGGGCCGGTGCAGGGTGGGATCGACGCGCAGCTCGCCTCGGCCGCGACGGTCGAGGGGACCGTGACCGACGTCGGCGGTGCCCCCCTGGGCGGCATCTGCGTCGACGTGGTGTCTCCCGACAACTCCGGCAGCTGGGACTGGCTCAACAACGCGCAGACGGCCGCCGACGGGACCTACTCGGTCGGTGGGCTGCCCGCCGGCGACCTCCGGGTCCAGTTCCACGAGTGCGCCGGTGGGTCGTACCTCGAGCAGTGGTACAGCGGCCAGGCCTCGTTCGACAGCGCGACACCGGTGCTGCTCGCGAGCGGCGACGTCCGCACGGGCGTGGACGCGCAGCTCATCGCAGGAACCTCGGTGAGCGGCACCGTCACCGACGCGGGTGGCAACCCCATCCCCAACGTGAACATCAACGTCGACTCGACCGGTGGCGGATCGTCGGGGTGGGCGCAGACGAACCCCGCCGGCCAGTACACGACGAACGGGTTGTCCCCGGGCAGCTACACCGTGCAGGTTCCAGAGCACGGCGTCGTTCGCCGGCGAGTACTGGAACGACCAGCTGACGCGCGACGACGCCGACGTCCTCGTCATCACCGGCTCCGAGGGACCCGTGGTCGGCAACATCGACGCGGTGCTCGCCCAGGGTGCGACGATCTCGGGCCTCGTGACCGACGTCGGCGGCGCCCCGATCCAGAACATCTGTGTCTACGGCGTCGTCGAGACGAGCAACGGCATCGACGGGGTCGCATGGACGGGTACCGCGGCCGACGGCACCTACACCCTCACCGGCGTGCCGCCGACCACCGTGAAGGTGGTCTTCCAGGACTGCAACACCGTGGGTCCCTACGTGCAGCAGTGGTGGCAGGGAGCCGGCAACCAGGACTCTGCGACGCCCGTCACCCTCGCGCCGGGCGATGTCCGCACGGGGATCGACGCCCAGCTCGTGGCCGCCGGCGCGATCACCGGTCGGGTGACCGACGGCGGTGGCAGCCCGATCGAGGGCGTCTGCGCGCAGGCCTCCACGCCGACGTCGGTGGGCGACCTCTCGACGACCGACTCGAACGGCGACTACTCGATCGTGCTCGCCGCGGCGGGCGACTACAAGGTGCAGTTCGTCGACTGCGACCTCGCCGGCTTCGCCGGTGAGTGGTGGAACGACCAGCCGACGTCGGCCACCGCCCAGGCGGTGCACGTCGATGCCGGCCAGGTCGTGACGGGCATCGACGCAACCCTCGCGCCGGGCGCGACGGGATCGATCTCCGGGAAGGTCGTCAACGCCGGCGGCACCCCGATGACCTCGGCCTGCGTGATCGCGTACCTCCCGTACGAGTTCGTCCTCTTCGCCCCGGTCCAGCCCGACGGCAGCTACACCATCCCCGACGTGCCCTCGGGCACCTACGCACTCGCGTTCCTCGGTTGCGGGTCGGGAGAGCCCGAGCCCACGGTGCCCGATCCCGACATCTCCGGGGTCGAGTACTCGGCGTTCTGGTGGGACGGCGTTCCGCTCGACATCGAGGGCGGCGACGGCGGACCCGACCCGATCGCGCAGGGCGCGAACCTCGTGACGGTCACCCCGGGGACCGACCTCGTCGGCTACGACGGGTGCTTCGGCTGCCAGTCGATCACGATCACGTCGATCACCCCCGGCCCGAACTCGCTCACGGTCGCGTTCACGACGCCGTTCGCGAACGGTTCCGGCTCGTCGGCCGGCGCGGGACTCGCGGCATCGGTCGCCCACGGGAAGGGCGTCACGGTCAGCGCCGGCGTCGATGTCACCTACACCGTGACGTGCTCGGGCGTGGGCGGCGGCCTCTCGCGCTCCGCGAGCGGCCCGGGCTCACCGATCACCGTCACCGGACTCGCATCGGGTGGCAGCTACATCTGCCGGGTCGCCGCGGCGGCGGGCGGGACGGTCTTCGCGAGCTCCGCGGAGTCCGCGGTACTCGCCGCCGGGGTGACCGCCGACGGCGCGACCCCCGGATCCGCCGAGCAGGGGGGTACCGGCACGGGCGTGACCGGTTCCCTGCCCCGCACCGGCACGTCGGCATCGACGCTCGTGCGGAGCGGGTTCCTGCTGCTCCTGCTCGGCCTCGTGCTCGCGATCACGAACCGGCGTCACGAGTCCGGATTTCGCTCCGAGCTCGACTGATCACGGCATCGGACGGTCGGGGGGACCTCTGGGTCCCCCGACCTTGCCGACCCGGGATCGTCGGTGCGGGAGCGGTCTGCGTCTTCGGTCCGCGGCGCGCTCGGCCCGGTACCGTGCAGTGATGGGTTCGCTCGACGGGCGCGTCGCACTGGTCACGGGCGTCTCGCGCCGCAACGGCATCGGGTACGCGATCGCGCGGCGCCTGCTGCTCGACGGCGCGTCGGTGTTCGGGTCGGGGTGGGAGCCCCACGACGCCGAGATGCCGTGGGGCGCCGACCCCGGTGGTCCCGAGGCTGTGACGGCCGCGCTCGATTCCGGCGACGGTCGGTTCGCGTCGGCGGCCGTCGATCTCGAAGCGCCCGACGGGCCGAGTCGGCTCGTCGATGCCGCGGTGGCGCGCTTCGGTTCCCTCGACGTGGTCGTGGCGAACCACGCCCGCAGCTCGCAGCAGTCGCTCGCCGCGCTCACGGCCGAGGAGCTCGACCGGTGCTGGGCCGTGAACGCCCGCGCCACGATGCTGCTCGTCCAGGCCCTCGCCGCACTCGACCGGGGTGACCGGCCCGGTGGGCGCGCGGTGTTGTTCACCAGCGGGCAGCACCTCGCGCCGATGGCGGGGGAGCTCCCGTACAGCGTGACCAAGGGCGCGGTCCACCAGATGACGCGGTCGCTCGCCGAGGCGACCGCCGACGTGGGCATCACCGTCAACTGCGTGAACCCCGGCCCCGTCGACACCGGCTGGGCCACCGGCGCGCTCCACACCGAGGTCGCGGCGCGGTTCCCGTCGGGCCGGTGGGGCACACCCGACGACGTCGCCAACCTCGTGGGCTGGCTCGTGAGCGACGACGCCGCCTGGATCACCGGCCAGGTCATCGACAGCGAAGGCGGCTTCCGCCGCAGTTGACGTCTCCGGTCCGGGCCTTGGGTCGCCTGCCCGATGCGCAGCTCCCGGCCAAGGCCCTCGACAGGTTCGGTGATCTGTTGGCGGAGTGGCGTCTCGACGACCTCGAGCAGCCGCGCGCCTACGCTCTCGCCCCGTGGGGGATCACGATCGCAGGAGCCGGGTTCACGCGCGCCGTCGTCGGGCGGTGGCGGTCGCGGCGTGCACCCTCGCACTGGCCCTGCTCTCGCTCGCGTCGGCACCGGTCAGTGCGGCCGACGCGACCGACGCGACCGACGCGACCGCCGACCGAGGTCGCCGCGACACCCGTGCGCCACGAGACGCTGACGCTCGTCGATCCGAGCCGTCCGACCGACGACCCGTCGTCCGACCGCAGCGCACCCGACCGCACACTCGTCACCGAGGTCTACGTCCCCGCCGGGAAGGGCCCGTTCCCGGTCGTCCTCCTCGCACACGGCAACAACGGCAACCCCGGCAAGCTCTCCGAGCTGCTCGAGGCGTGGGCCGGCGCGGGCTACGTCGTCGCCGCCCCGACGTTCCCGCTCACCAACGACCTGCACGGGGGACCGTCGGTCCTCGGCGACTACCGCAACCAGCCCGGCGACATGTCGTTCGTGCTCGACCAGCTCCTCGCCCGCTCGCGCCGGTCGACCGGCTTCCTCGCCGGGCGCGTCGACCGGCGCCACGTCGGTGCCGCGGGCTTCTCGCTCGGCGGCGCGACCGTGTACGGCCTCGCGTACAACCGGTGCTGCCGGGACCGCCGCATCGACGCCGTCATCCTCATGGACGCGCTCCGCCTCGAGTTCTCCGGCGACTCGTTCGGCAGGATCCGCGGGCCGGTCATGTTCGTGCACCTCCGCAACGACCCGATCGTGGCCTACCGGAACTCGACCGAGTCGTACGCGAAGGCGATCGGGCCCAAGTTCCTCATGACCCTCGAGCAGGGCGTCCACCCCGAGCCCTACGAGAACCTCCCCAGCCCCCACGACGAAGCCGTGACCGCCGCCACGACCGCCTTCTGGGACCTGTACCTGCAGCGCCAGGGCACGATCCGCACGGTGGTGCGCGCCGGCACCGAACCCGGCCTCAGCGACGTGATCGCCGAGCGCTGAACGCCTCCCCGGTAGTCAAGGTGCTCCACGGTCGTGACGAATCAACTCCGTGCCCCGCGCCGACGACCGTCACCCCTTGCGCCGCAGCGTCCTCGCCGGCCTCGTCGCGATCGGCGTCGTGTCGGCGCTCGCTGCGGCCGGGTGCACCGGCACCGACGAGAACGCCCGGTCCGACCGGGCGCGCACCTCGACGCGCGCCGGCAACGGCACGACGGCCGACCTCGACGACGACCGTGCGCTCGTCGGGCGGCTGCACGACGCGCTCGAGCGGAACGTGAACGAGTACCCCGCGGTCCCGGGCGAGGCGGCGGCGGTGCTGCTCCCGCACCACGACGTGCAGGCGTCGGCCGGCTCCGCCGCACCCGATGGCCGCGTCCCGCTCACGCCCGACACACCGTTCCGCATCGCCAGCGTCACCAAGACGTTCGTCGCGGTCGCGGCACTCCGCCTCGTCGAGCAGGGCCGGCTCGACCTCGACGCGCCGATCGGCCCGCTTCTCGATCCGGCCACGAGCGGGCTGCTCGCCGACGACGGCTACGACCTCGACCGCATCACCGTCCGCCGGCTCCTGAACCACACCGCCGGGCTCTTCGACTTCGCGGCGAGCGACGCGTACGACGACGTGAACACCGACGATCCCGGCCACCGCTGGACGCGCGCAGAGCAGCTCCGCTTCGCTGTCGACCACGGTGATCCCCTCGCCGAGCCCGGCGAGGAGTACCACTACGACGACACCGGCTACCTCCTGGTCGGCGAGATCATCGAGCGCATCACCGGTCAGACGTTGCCGGCCGCGGTGCGCGACCTCGACGGCTTCGCGCGCCTCGGCCTCGACGCCACGTGGTGGGAGACGCTCGAACCCGCGCCGGCCGGTGCACCCGCGCGCGCCCACCAGTTCGCGGGCCGCCACTTCGACAACACCGTGCTCGACGCGTCGGCCGACCTCTACGGGGGCGGCGGACTGGTGTCGACCGTGGGCGACGTCGCCCGGTTCTACCGGGCCCTCTTCGACGGCAAGGTGTTCGACCACGACGCGACCCTCGACGAGATGCTCACCGTGTCGGGCCCCGGTCGCGACGCAGGCGCGGCACTCGGGATCTTCGAGACGCGCATCGCCGGGTCCCGCTGCTACGGCCACCCCGGCTGGTGGGGCACCGAGGCGTACCACTGCCCCGAGCCCGACCTCACGTTCGCCCTCACCGTCAACCAGGCCGACGAGTCCCTGATCGACACCCGTCCCGTCGAGCGCACGATCCTCGGTCTCGCCCGCTGAACCGGCCCCTCCCGAGCTCGGCTCCGGTATGGTCGAACCAGGTGTGGTGGGCCGATCGGCTCCACGGAGAAAGCAAGAGGTGAGCCGTGCCGCTCTCTCGAGGCGACAAAGACGTCTTCCACGTCGGGAGCCTGATCCTCTCCACGCTCGCGGTGGTGCTGGCGTTCGGGGCGTTGATCGTCGCGGGCCAGGCGTGGTCTCGCGCGAACGACGCGAAGGACAGTGTCGAGCAGCTGGCCGAGGGAGGCCTGCTCGGCAGTCGGGTGAACGTCCGGCTGCAGGAGTACTCGATGACGGTGGCGCCCACCTCGGTCAAGGCCGGCAAGGTGAGCTTCGAGATCAAGAACGCCGGCACCATGACCCACGAGATGGTGCTGGTGCGCGCGCCGAGTGTCGAAGCGCTGCCGTTGGTGACGGTCGCCGGTGGTGAACGCGCGCTCGGCGACGTCGACGAGGAGGCGATTCCCGAAGCCGACAAGCCGGGTGAGGCCGAGGTGGAGCAGGGCAAGACGGTGAAGAAGACGATCACCCTGACCCCGGGCACCTACGTCATGTTCTGCAACATCGACACCGTCCTCCCCGACGGCTCGGTGCTGAACCACTTCCAGCGGGGCATGCGGAGCGTGATCACCGCGAACTGAGCTCGGGTTCACCGCTGATCGCGGCCGGCACGCCGGGTTCCTGACCCACCGGTGTGCCATCCTCGACCGATGGCCCTCCCCGAGGAACCGCGCAGCCTGCCCGGCGATGGGAGCGGCGACGAGGCCCGCGCGGCCACGGTGCGTCGTGCGTCCGACGGGTGGCAGCGCCAGCTCGTCGACCTGAGCGGCCGCAACCGGCTCCTCTACTACCGCGACCAGCAGCTCGGCACGATCGACCTCGGCGCGGCGAACGCGCCCGCGGATCCCGTCGCCGTCGACCGGCTCCTCGCCGGCAGCACCGTCACCCTCGCCCGCCTCTTCGCCGACTCGCGGGCTGACCCCACCACGGACCAAGTCGAGCGCGACGCGGCCATCGCCCGTCAGGCCAAGCGCGCCCGCACCGTCGCGGCCAAGGCGAGCGAGATGTTCGAGGAGCGCGGCATCCGCACGTTGTTCCTCGCCGTCGGCATGGCCCACTGGACCGAGACGCAGTCGGCCGCGCAGCCCGCTGCGCCGGTCGTGCTGTTCCCGCTCGAGCTGAAGGCCCGCGGCGCGACCGCGGAAGACTTCGACGTGAAGACCGTCGGCGACCCGCAGGTCAGTCCGACGCTGCTCGAGAAGCTCGCCACCGACTTCGGTGTCCGCATCACCTCGGCCGAGCTCGACGATCTGCTGCTCGTCGACGGCCACGCACCGTCGGAGACGCCCGGCGCGGAGGGGTGGCCGATCGCCGAGCTGCTCGACCGGCTCGAGAAGGAGGTCGACGGCAAGGTCCCCGGCTTCACGATCACCGAACGGATCGTGATCGCGAACTTCTCGTACCACAAGCTCCCGATGGTCAAGGACCTCGAAGTGTGCGAGCCGCAACTGATCGCGCACGATCTCGTCGCCGCGATCGCGGGCGACGAAGCGGCCCGCGCTGCGGTCTCGCAACGAGACCACGCGATCGACGTCGACCCCGCGCTGCCCGACCTGCAACCTCCGGCCGACGAGTTCCTCGTGGTCGACTCCGACGGCACCCAGAGCTACGCGATCAACGCGGTGGTCGCGGGCAGCAACCTGGTGGTGAAGGGCCCGCCCGGCACCGGCAAGAGCCAGACGATCGCGAACCTCATCGCCACCCTCGCGGCCCGTCGGCAACGGGTGCTGTTCGTGGCCGAGAAGCGCGCTGCAATCGATGCGGTGCTGAAGCGCCTCGACGCCGAGGACCTCGGCCACCTCGTGATGGACCTCCACCGCACGGCGCGGTCCCGTCGTCTCATCGCGCAGGGTCTCCAGGCCGCGCTCGACGCGTCGTCGTCGACTCCGCTCGTCGACCTCACCGCGCAGCAGGCCGCGCTCGTTGCCCGCCGGGAGCGCCTCAACCGCTACACCGAGGCCCTCCACCGCAACCGCGACCCGTGGGGCGAGAGCCTCTTCACGATCTTCCGGTCGCTCCCCGAGACGGAGCCCGCCGCCCGCATCGCCTACCGCTTCCCGGCCCCGGTGCTCACCACCCTCACCACCGAGCGCGCCGGCGAGGCTGCGCAGGCCATCCGCGACTTCGTCGGTCTCGGCGGCTTCCCCGCGCCCGGCGCACCGTGGGCGGCCGCGCAGCTCACCTCCCCCGACGACGTGCGCGCCGCGCTCGACGCGGTCACCAAGCTCAAGGCCGAGGTGCCGGCGTGGCGCGGGGTCGTGAAGCGCATGACCGACGCGGTCGGGCTCCGTCCGCCGACCACGTTCGCCGACGCGCACGCGACGGTCGCGCTGATCGCCGGCGTGCAGGAGACGGTCGCCACCGTCGACGAAGACCTGTTCCAGCTCGACCTCCCCGAGCTCGCAACCGCACTCGACAAGGGTTGGTTCGCCCGCGTCTTCTCCGGCGACTACCGCGACGCGCGCAAGGCAGTCGACGCGTGTTGGAAGCAGCGCCACCCGGTCGCATCGCCCGCGCAGGTCCTCGCGACGGTGACCCACGCGCGCGACCAGGCCGATGCCTGGGCGCAACGGTCGGTCGACCACCAGCGGCCCCGTGCCGTCACCGGGGTCGACGAAGTCGTCGCCGCCACCGACTCGGTCGGCACCGCCCTCGCCGAGCTCATGACCCTCGCACCCGACGTCGCCTGGGTCGAGCTGCCCTTCGACGAGCTCGTCGCCCAGCTCGACGCGCACACCAAGGCCCACGCCGTCGCCATCGGTTACCCCGAGCTGCACCGACTGTGGGCCCGGATCTGCGACCTCGGCGTCGACGGCTGCTACCAGGCCTGCACGGCTCCATCCGATTCGGGCGCCGGAGTGCCCGGCCCGCGCGTCGAGCAGGCGTTCCGCCACGCGTGGCTCAGCTCGATCGTCGAGCACGAGCTGATCGGTGAGCCGGAGCTCGTCGGGCTGCGGGCCGAGTTCCACGATCAGGTCGTCGACGAGTTCCGCCGGGCCGACGAGCAGCACGTCGACTCCGGCGCGGCCCGGGTGCGGCGCGCCGTCGCGGAGTGGATCGTCGACACCCGCAACGAGTTCGGCGAGCAGAGCGCGCTCATCGCCCGCGAGGCCGGCAAGGCCCGACGGCACATCCCGCTGCGGCGGCTGTTCAAGGAAGCGCCCGACATGCTCACCGCGCTGAAGCCGTGCTGGGCGATGAGCCCGCTCGAGGTGAGCCAGCTACTCCCGGGTGACCGGCAGTACTTCGACGTCGTCGTGTTCGACGAAGCGAGCCAGGTCACGCCGGCCGACGCGATCCCGTCGATCCTGCGCGGCGAACGGGTCGTCGTCGCGGGCGACCAGCAGCAGCTCCCGCCGACCGCGTTCTTCCTCGGCACCGACGAGGACCCCACCCCCGACGACGAGTACGACGACGACGGCGCTGTCGAAGGTCGGGCTCCCGACGGCGCGCCGCTCGCCGACAAGCCGTTGGATCGGGGGACGGCGGGCTTCGAGTCGATCCTCGACGTGCTGACCGCGATCCTCCCGTCGCGCACGCTGGGTTGGCACTACCGCAGCAACGACGAGCGCCTCATCGCGTTCTCGAACGTCTACTTCTACGACCAGAGCCTCCTGACGTTCCCCGGCGTGCACGGCGACGATTGCCTCACCCACGTGCGCGTGCCCGCGCCCCGGCCCGGCCTCGATGCCAACGAGAGCGCGTCGGCCGAGGTGACCGCGGTCGTCGACGCGATCCTCGAGCACGCGCGGACGCGGCCGAACGAGTCGCTCGGCGTGATCGCCCTCGGCCAGGTCCACGCCGAACGCATCAACGAGGCGCTGCGCCGCGCCCGCCCCGACCATCCCGACCTCGACGCCTTCTTCGTCGACGCCGGCACCGATGAGGAGGGCGCACCCGGCCCGACTGAGCCGTTCTTCGTGAAGAACCTCGAGCGTGTGCAGGGCGACGAGCGCGACGCGATCATCCTCTCGATCGGCTACGGCAAACGCAACGCCGACGGCCGCCTCACCTACCACTTCGGCCCGATCCTCACCGACAAGGGCGAGCGCAGGCTGAACGTCGCGATCACGCGCGCGAGGCGCCGTCTCACCCTGGTCTCGACGTTCGGCGCGGAGGACATGGATCCCGCTCGCTCCGACCGGAGAGGGGTCGAGCTCCTCCGCCGGTACCTGCAGTACGTCGCGTCGGGCGGCAACGACCTCGGCAGCGGCCCGAACGAGCACCCGAAGCTCAACGCGTTCGAGATCGACGTGCGCGACCGCCTCGTCGCCGCGGGGGTCCCGGTCATCGCCCAGTACGGAGTCAGCGGCTACAGCATCGACTTCGTCGCCACCGACCGCGACCAACCCGGCCGCTTCGTCCTCGCCATCGAGTGCGACGGCGCGAGCTACCACTCCCAACCGACAGCTCGCGACCGTGACCGGCTGCGGCAACAGCAACTCGAACGCCTGGGTTGGCGCTTCCACCGCATCTGGTCGACCGACTGGTTCGCCGATCCGGAAACGGAGGTGCAGCGAGTCGTCGAAGCCTACGAACTGGCGCGCGCCGCAGTCCCCGCGCCGGCTCCCGCACCGTCAGCGCCGCCGGAACGCGTCGAGCCCGCCGCCCCGAAGTCCCGCGGTCCACGGCCGGCCGTCGAACCCGGGCACCCCATCTCCGACTACACCCTCGACCAACTCGTCGCCCTCGCCGGCTGGATCGCGTCCGACACGCTGCTGCGGACCGAAGACGAGCTCGTCGAGGCACTCATGCACGACCTCGGCTTCCAACGCCACGGCAAGCGCATCGACGAGCGCCTCCGCACGGCGGTGGGACGTTGCGGAGCCTGAACCGCCCGGTCACGGACCAGTCGGATCACTCGGATCGCCGGCCGCACCCATCTGCGAGAGCGCCCAGGCCGCGTTGACCAACCCGACGTGGCTGAACGCCTGCGGGAAGTTGCCCATGAGCTCCCCCGTCTGCGGTTCGGTTTCCTCGCTCAGCAGGCCGAGGTCGTTCGCGAACGCGGTTGCGCTCGCGAACAGCTCGAACGCCGCCTCGCGGCGGCCGAGGGCGGCCAGGCACTCGACGAGCCAGAACGTGCAGAGGAGGAAGGTCCCCTCCGAGCCGCCGTTGCCGTCGCCGTTACTGTCGGAGGCGCCGATGCCGTCGTCGTTGCGGTAGCGGTACAGGAGCCCGCCCGGCGCAGCGAGGTCGACCGCGACACGTTCGATGGTGGAGACCATCCGGGGATCGTCGAACGGCAGCAGCCCGGTGATCGCGAGTGTGAGCGCAGAGGCGTCGAGTTCGTCGTCGTCGAAGGCCTGCGTGAACGAGCCGAGCTCGGCGTTCCACCCGCGTTCGAGCACGGTCGAACGGATCTCGTCGGCGACCGATCGCCATTCCTCCTCTCGCTCCGGCACACCGAGCCACGCGGCCATCCGGCACGCGCGATCCAACGCGACCCAGCACATCGTCTTCGAGTAGACGTAGTGGCGGGGTTCATCGCGTGCCTCCCAGATCCCCGCGTCCGGCTCCCGCCACTTCGTCGCGGCGGAGTCGGCGAGCGCAACGAGGAAATCGCACGTCTCTCGCTCGGGGGTGATGTCGTCGCGGAGACGGTGCACGGCGTCGAGCAGCTCGCCGTACACGTCGTGCTGTCGTTGCCTCCAGGCGTCGTTGCCGACGCGCACGGGTCGGCTGTCGCGCCAACCGCCGAGGTGGGTCAGCTCTCGCTCCGAGAGGTCGTGCTCGCCGCCGATTCCGTACATGATCTGCACGCCGTCGGCCTGGGCAACCGCGAGACCGGCCGTCTCCACGAGGAACCGGACGAACCGATCGGCTTCGTCGGGGCACGCCGCGACCCAGAGCGCCCGCAGTGTCAGGCTGGCGTCGCGTACTCCACGCGTAGCGGTAGTCCCAGTTGCGCGTCCCGCCCTCCTGTTCGGGCAGCGAAGTCGTCGGCGCGGCGATGATCGCGCCGGTCGGCTGGTACGTGAGGCCATGCAACACCCGACCGCTCTGGTGGACGAGATGGCGGGCCGGTCCCTCGTATTGCTGGTGCAGCTCCGACCACGACTCCCAGCCCTTGCGCGTGTCGGCGAGGCGCTTGCGGATCGTGCGCTGCGACCACGGCTCCGGCTCGGTCATGCCCCTTGTCGCGTACTGCATCGCGAATCCGACCCGTTCGCCCCGCGAGAGCGAGAGCTGCCAATGGGCCACTCCCTCGTTGATCTCGAACGGTTCGGGGCCCGCGACGGTCAGGACCAACGCGCCGCCCCGCGCAACGGTCACGCCGTCGCGCACCAGTACGCGCGGTCGCACCAACCCGTACTCGGGCCGCGGCGCGAACTCGACGGTGAGCGCCATCGCACCCTCCGTCACCTCGATGACGCGGGCGAGCACGTGCGGCGCGTCGCGGCCCGTCTCGTGGCCTCGCGCGTTGTCTTCGAACACGAGCGCGTCGGTGAGCACCGCAGTCCCCGACGCGGTGGTGAAGCGGGTCTCGAGTACGAGAGACTGGTCGAGATAGCGACGGCTCACCTCGCACTGCTCGACCGGGTGCACCGACCAGTGCCCGGCATCGGGGTCGAGGAGTCGGCCGAACACCGACGGCGAGTCGAAGCGCGGCAGGCACAACCAGTCGACCGAGCCGGCCCGGCTCACGAGCGCGGCCGAGTGGCAGTCGGAGAGGAGGCCGAAGTCGCCGACCGTCTGGCTAGCCACGGGCACCCCCGGGGTCACAGTGGTCGTGGGCCGGGAGAGACCGCAGTTGCGTCATGAACAGATCACTACCCCGGATGGACCGGCGCGCTCCGAGCTACCGCCTTACGGTTTGCGAAACTGTGCTCGGCCCATCGGATCGGGACGAGCGCACAGGCTTCGTTGACCGACGTCGCCGGGCCGCCTCGAGGTCGACCCGTTCCCTCACCGGTCGAGTCGGGCCGGAGGGATCTCGACCGCGCACCGCAGGCCGGGCGCGCGAGCGAGGCGTTGGTCGAGGGTGAGCAGCGTGGCGTCGAGTGCCTCGGCGAGCGCGACGGAGAGGGCGTCGTAGGCGCGGAGGTTGTCGCGCAGCTCCCAGGCCCGGCCGAGCAAGGGGCGGTGCGACCACCGTTCGCCGGGCCACGACCGGCAGCGAGAACGGGATCGGGGCCGGGGATCCGGTCTGATGAGCGATGAGTTCGACGGACCTCAGCCGTCGTACCCGCGAGACCCACGACGACCCGAGGAGCGACACCATGCCGTTTCACCCCTACATCGCGTTCGCCGGCAACTGCCGGGAGGCGTTCACCCGCTACCAGGAGATCTTCGGCGGCGAGCTGATCATCATGTCGACGGCCGACATGCCGTCCGACGAGCCCGTGCCCGCCGACAAGGCCGACTTCGTCATCCACGCCGCGCTCACGTCGGAGGGTCAGAGCCTCATGGGCGCCGACGACATCACCGGCCAGTTCGACGGCAACAACCAGGGCATGTGCACCAACTACAGCGCGGCCACGGTCGACGAGGCGACGCGCGTGTGGGAAGCGCTCAGCGACGGCGGCGCCGTCCAGATGCCCCTCGGCGAGACCTTCTTCTCGCCCGCGTTCGGCATGTGCACCGACCGCTTCGGCGCCCCCTGGATGGTCGCCACCGACCAACCCGAACCGGCCGCGTGACCGCGCGGCCGAGCGGCGCTTCGGTCAGCAGCCCAGCGGGTCGCTGAGCGCGGAGGAGACCCGGGTCTCCCAGGAGTGGGCGAGTTGGCGCAGGAGCGCCGGGTAGACGATCCGGTGTCGGAACGGCCGGATGAAGGCCATGTAGGCCGTCCCGAACCGGCCACGCGGCTTGACGTACACGCCCAACCGACCGGTGAAGCGGCCGTCGCCGACCGGCACCCAGCTCAGGTGCATCACCGCGTGCACGGTGCCGTTCGACACCTCCGCGGCCCACTCGTTCTCGGTGCGGTAGAGGGGAGTGAACGCCGCTGCGGCGATCGGGAGACCGGCCGCGCTGTCGCGGAGCTCCTCCGGGAGGCGAGCGGCCAGCGTGGTCTCGGCGCAGCCGGGGATGGGCAGGGCACGCGCCGTGTCGCCGTCCCAGCCGAACGCGCGGCCGAGGAGCTCGCGGACGGCGAACAGGATGCGAACCGATGCCGGCGCGTCGGTATTGCGATCACGGTCGGCGACGGTGGCGACCAGGTCGCCGAAGTCGTCGGGACCACCCGTGATGGGGAGCTCCCACACGTCTTCGAGCGTGAAGTCGGGCGCGATCCGGTCGATCACCCACCCATGGGTCCGGTGCTCGGCCGGTGCGACGCGCGTCGCAGGTCCCGCGTGCTCGCGTTCGTCGGTCGGCAGCGTGCGCTCGGCGATGCCGGCAGTCGGAGGGATGACCAGCCGGTAGGGGACCCTCAGCAGCCGACCCGGGTACCGCGGATGCCGTTCCTCGAGCGCGACGCGTCCGCGGAGGTGTTCCTTGCCCAGGGACCGGGGCGCGACCGATCGGAGATCGATCCGCTCGAGGTGCTTGATGCTCTTGTACCCGTACTGCTGTGGAGCAACGAGTCGGAGTGGCCCGCCGTGGCGGCCGCCGAGCGGCTCGCCGTCGAGCTCGGTCGCGAGGAGCACGTCGGGCGTGAGCGCGTCCTCCCAGACGAAGGTGCCGCGGCGATGATCGCTCGCGTACGCAACGAGGTAGCGGCTCGGCGTTCTCGTGAAGCCGTACGCGCCGAGCACCTCGGCGAGCGGGACGCCGGTCCACGTCACGCCGACGACCGACCACGTCGTCACGCAATGGAAGTCGGCGACGACGGCGCGGAAGCCGAGCGCCTCGAGCTCCCCGATGCCGATCGTCACGACCGGCTCACCCTCGCGTGAGATCACGAGACTCGGTGCACCGCCGCTCGGCGGGGGCGCGCGGTGTGGCGCGTCGGTGAAGCGGGGCATGCCGGCAAGTAGCCGCTGCCCGGGCGGAAGGCCCGGTGCGCGGCGGGGCCACACGACGGTCATCGCGACCTCCTGGTGCTGATCCCGTCGATGGCAGCGCAGACGGCGTCGTCGACGATCTCGTCGAGCTCGGGCTCCGGGGCACGACCGCGTCCGAGCGGCCCCCGTGCCGCGCCGTAGGGGATGTCGAACAGCGCGAACAGCACCCGACGCCGATCGGTCTTCGTGACCGCACCGAGTCGATCACTGATGTCGGTCACGAACCGCTCGAGCGCGTGTCGTTGCCGACGGTTCCGGTGCCGCAAGGTCGCGGGCCACGGCCCCACGAGCAGGTCGCTGCTGCGGTGGAGGAGGAGGAGCCGCGCGTCGTCGAGGTGGTCGCGACACCACCCCAGGACGAACCCAGCCGACACGCGCGCGTCCTCCCGGGGGTCGTCGGAACGAGTGAGGGCCGCGAAGTAGTCGGCCTGGAACCGCTCGACGGTGCGGAGCCACAGCGAGGCCGCGAGCACGTCACGCGACTCGAACCGGTGGTAGATCGATCCACTGGGTGCCCCGAGCGACTGCGCGACCGCCGAGACGCTCAGCGATGCCGGGCCGCTCCGTCGCACGAGCGCGCCCGCCACGTCGAGGATGTCATCGGCTGCGTACTTCACCGGCTGCGCCACGTTCTAGAGAGTAGTCTCTAGAACGGGTGCCTGACCAACCCGACTCGTGGGACTCTCTCCCAGGGCTCCCGGCCGGCATCGCGACGTCCCGCGGGTACGGTCGGTGCATGACGCAGATCGACGTGTACGCCGACATCTGGTGCCCGTTCGCCCACGCCGGTCTGTGGTCGGTCCGGCGACGCCGGGAGCAGCTCGGCCTGCGTGACGTCACGATCCGGGTCAGGGCCTGGCCGCTCGAGCTCGTCAACGGTGCGCCGCTCGACGTCGCCGCCACGGTCGAACACGTCAACGATCTCCGGGCGCAGGTGACTCCGGACCTGTTCGTCGGCTTCGATCCCGCGCACTTCCCGAAGACGACGCTCCCTGCCCTCGCGCTCGAAGCAGCCGCCTACCGGTTCGACGACGAGATCGGGGAAGCAGTCAGCTTCGCGCTCCGCGACGCGTTGTTCGAAGCCGGACGCGACATCTCCGACGCAGGTGTGCTCGAGTCGATCGCCCGCGCGCATGGCGTGCCGAACGTCTCCGACGACGACGACCGAGCCGTTCGGTCGGAGTGGCGAGCAGGCGAAGCTCGGGGAGTCGAGGGCTCGCCGCACTTCTTCTGCGGTGACGACGAGGTGTTCTGCCCGTCGCTCGACATCGCGAGCCGCGAAGACGGGAGCCTCCAGATCCGGCGCAACATCGATGCCCTCGACGAGTTCCTGTCCGACTGCTTCGCCCGCGTCTGACGCAACGGGCAGCTTCCTCACCCCGACGCGCCCCGACGTCCGGGCCGGTTGACCGGCTGGGGTGGCGTGCCTACCGTCACGGCACGGCCGACCCGCGCGATCGCCGACGGCCCACCACCCCCGTGACGGAGGAAGCAGCCATGGCCGAGCACCCGAACGTCCAGCGGATCCGAGACGCGTACTCGGCGTTCATCGCAGGCGATCTCACCGCCGCGCTCAAGGACCTCGCGCCCGACGGTGTGTTCCACTTCACCGGCGAGGGCCCGAACAGCGGAGATCATCAGGGCGCGGAGGCGGTCACCAACGCGCTCGTCGCCGCGTTCGAGGTCACGGGCGGGACGCAGGTGCTCGACATCAAGTCGGTGTTCGCCGACGACCACCACGGCATCGTCGTGCTCCACGAGTCTGCGACCCGGACCGACGGCGCGAAGCTCGACATCGACGAGGTGCACGTGCTCGCGCTCGACGGCGAGGGCCGCATCACCGATCTCTGGGACGTGCCCACCGACCCCGACGTGCACGACCGGTTCTTCGACGGGCGGTAGGCGCACCACGTCGACCGACACGATCGGGTTCACCCCGTCGGTGCCGGCAGCCGGATCCGACCACCCTGACGCGTTCAGGAGCCCACGAACCGGACCGGCATGTGGACCAGTCCGTTCATGAGGCACGACTCGAGGGGCACGACCTCGCCGGCGAGCTCCCAGCGGGGCCAGCGCGCCAACAGCTCCTCGAACATGACCCGGGCCTCGACCTTGGCCAGCGCGGCGCCGAGGCAGAGGTGCTCGCCGAAGCCGAACGCGATGTGCCGGAAGGCATCGGCCCGGGTCACGTCGAAGCGGTCCGCGGTGGGGCCGAAGACCGCCTCGTCGCGGTTGGCGGAGCCGTAGAACAGCACGACGTAGTCCTCGGCGCGGATCGGGGTGTCGCCGATCGTCGTGTCGATCTGCGCCCGGCGTACGAAGCTGCGGACAGGCGACACACACCGGAGCATCTCGTCGACCGCCCCGGGAACGAGCGCCGGATCGTTCGCGAGCCAGCGCGTGTTGGTCGGGATCGTCGGCCAGCAGGCGCCCGCCACCCGCGATGAGGTTGCGGGTCGTCTCGTTGCCGGCGACGAGCAACGTCAACAGGAACATCAGGACCTCGCCGTTGCCCAGACGCTCTCCGTCGAGCTCCGCGTCGAGGAGCAACGTGATGATGTCGTCGCGGGGATGCGCGCGGTGGTCCTCCAGGCCGGCGGTGAAGTAGGCGAACAGCTCACCCATGTCGTCGAGGGTCTGCTCGGTGACACCGCCGCCACCGGCTTCGACGATCGAGTCCGACCAGCGGCGGAAGTCCGCAGCATCGTCGGGCGACACGCCGATCATCTCCGAGATCACCTGCATCGGCAACGGGACGGCGATCTGCTCGACGAAGTCGATGTCGCCGGTCGGGTCGCACGCGTCGAGCGTCTCGGCGGTGATCTCGCGGATCCGGGTCTCGAGCTGCTCCATGTAGCGCGGCCGGAACGCGCTCATGACCAGCTTCCGGTGCCGCAGGTGTTCGGGTGGATCCATCTGCAGGATCGAGGCCGCGCCGTCGGCGCCGTCGGTCGCCACCGCCAGCCCGGCGTGCGCCTCGGCGATCTGGAACATCTGGATGCCGTGAGCCGACGAGAAGACCGCTGCGTTGCGTGACACCTCTCGGATCTCGGCCTGGCGGGTGAGACACCAGAACTGCCCCGACTCGTACCAGTGCACCGGTTCGGCCTCGCGCAGGTATGCGAAGGCGGCCTCCGGATCGCGTCCGTAGAACCCGGCGGTCTCAGGAGCGAAGTCCTTCATGGCGCGACCTTCGCACACGCCATGGCCCGTTTGAAGCCGGTCCTCGCCATCCCGCGTACTCGGCCACGACCGTGAGGTCGACGAACTCGGGCGCGCCCCTGGTTCGACGTCGCGGTGAATCTGGCAGGCGCGTACCAATCGGTCAACCGCCTCATCGCCTCATCGCGTCGCCGTCGGGCCGAGGACCGGTTTGATGTCGACGACCGGCGTGCCGTCGACGGCCTCGAGGTCGCGCACCTGCAGGCGGTGCCCGTCGATGCCGACGATCTCGACCTCGTGCAGCCCGATCGGATTCGGGCGATCCGGCGAACGGGTCGAGAACACACCCTGGAGCGGTCGTGACTCGTCGCCCCGCGGATGCAACTCGAGCACCGTGCGGTCGGCTCGATGGAGCCACGTCAGCACGATGATGCGCTCGCCGACCTGCAGGTCGCGCAGCGCGGCTCGGAACTCCGCGTCGATGACGATCCACGCGTCGGGCGCGCCCTCGTCGCCCTGCGCGGGTGCGGAGGACCGGTCGGTGAGCGGGGAGTGCACGACGCCGACCGGCCGGAGCGTGGGGCGCGCGTCATCCATCCCGGCACCGTAGAGAACCCGCGACCGGATGGTCACGCCGGGACGTCCGGAGGCGATCGAGAGGACGACGCCGCGGTGACCACGGACGCGGCGCCGGTGGTGCAGTTCGACAGGCCCGGGAAGCCCCGATCTGGGTATCGTCCGCCCGGTGGAGCCCGATCCCGGTGAGTTCGCCCGTCGGCTCCGCCGGCTCCGTGAATCGGCCGCGCTGAGCCAGGAGGAGCTGGCCGCACGCGCCAACCTGTCGGCCAAGGCGATCGGTGCGCTGGAGCGGGGCGAACGCCGTCGCCCGTACCCCAACACGGTGCGCGCCCTCGCGACCGGGCTCGGGCTCGACGACGACGGTGCGCGGGAGCTCACCGAGGCACTGCTCCCGGTGGAGGCCGTGGTGGTCGCATCGATCCCGGCGCCCGCCCTGCCCACGCCGCCGGCGCCGATGCTGGGCCGGGCGGCCGAGCTCGCCGACGTGGTGGAGCTGCTGGAGTCGCCGGCGAGCCGGATCGTCACGCTCACCGGGCCGGGGGGCGTCGGCAAGACCCGCCTCGCGCTGGAGGCAGCCCTCACGCTCCAGCGCGCGTCGCGCGAGGTGGTCCTGGTCGAGCTCGCGGCCGTCCGCCGGGTCGACCTGGTCGTGCCGACGATCGCCCGGGCGTTCGGGTTGCTCGCCGGATCCGACGACCTCGTCGCCGCGATCGCCGAGCACGTCGCGCAACGCAGGCCCGTCCTCGTGCTCGACAACGTCGAGCACCTCGTGGCCGCGGCCGCCGACATCGCCGACCTGGTGGCACGCTGCCCCACGATGGTGGTGCTCGCCACGAGCAGGGCACCCCTGCGGGTCCGCGCCGAGCGCGAGGTGCCGCTCGATCCGCTCGCGGTGCCGACGGTGGGGGTCGACGCGGCCGAGGTCGCGCAGTCGGCCGCGGGGCAGATGTTCGTCGACCGCGCCCGCAGCGTCGCCCCGGAGTTCGCCGTCGACCGCGCCAACGCGGTCGCGGTGGCCGCGATCTGTCGCCGCCTCGACGGGCTTCCCCTCGCGCTGGAGCTCGCGGCCGCGCACCTGCAGTACCTCGGCCCCGCGCAGCTGCTCGACCGCCTCGACCATGCGCTCGGTTCGGCCCGCCTGCGCGACCTCCCCGAACGGCAGCGGACCATGCGGGCCACGCTCGACTGGAGCCACGCCCTGCTGACGGCCGACGAGCAGGCCGTGCTCGCGTCGTTGTCGGTGTTCGCCGGCGGGTTCGACCTGGCTGCGGCGGAACAGGTCGCCGGCTCGCCCGGGCTCGACGTGCTCGCCGCCCTGGAGGGACTGGTCGAGCAGTCACTCGTCGTCGGCCCCGACCTCGCCGATCCGAACGGGCGCTCGCGCTTTCGGATCCTGGAACCCGTGCGCGACGACGCGATCGCCCGGATGTCGGGCGCCGAGGTCGCCGCGCTCGCGGATCGACACGCCGCCTACGTCGTCGACCTCTGCGCCGATGCGCACCACGGTCTGCGCGGCGACGAGCTCCGGCCCTGGCTCGACCGGCTCGACGCCGAGCACGCCAACGTCCGCGCCGCACTCGGGACGCTGCTCGACCACGGTGACCTCCGCCGCGCCGCACTGCTCGGCGAGCACACCTGGCTCCACTGGGCGCTGCGCGGTCACGCGGGCGAGGGGTTGACCTGGTGGCAGCGCGTGCTCGACGCCGACGCCGACGCCCAGCGCCGACGTTCTGCGCCTCGACGACCGCGCCCGCGCCGCGGCGCACCTGACGCTCGCCGGGCTCCGGTTCGCGACGGGCGACGTCGAGGGCGTGCGGACCCAGTCCGCGCCGGCGGTGGAGATCGCGCGGGCGGCCCACGATCACGACCTCCTCGCCGAGGCGCTGGTGCTGGCGAGCTCGGGCGCGATCTTCACCGGTGACCTCGAGGGTGCGGCCGCGCTCCTGGAGGAGTTGTCCGGCGTGACCGGCCCGGGAGCAGGTGCATGGGTGCGGGCCCACGGGCTGATCGCCGAGGCACAGGTCGCGCTCCTCCGGGGCGACCTCGAAGCGAGCGCGCGCACGCTCGACACAGCAGAGGCGCTCGCCCGCAACGGCGCCGGTCCGTTCGCACTCGCGACCGCGCGGAACATGCAAGCGACGCTGGCGCTGCTCGCGGGTGACGACGACGTCGCCCTGCTCTGTGTCGCCGAAGCCGTGCGGATCGCCGCCGAGGTCGGCACCGCGTGGACGCTCGTGTACAGCCTGCCCGCGCTGGCGACGTTGGCGGCGAAGCGCGCGCTGCCGGAGCTCGCCGCCGAGCTCTTCGCGGCCGGTGCGGCCACCGCCGAGGCCACCCTGGTCGCCGTCGCGTTCCGGCCCGACCTCGACGCCGCCGAGGCGCACCTGGGCGCCGTGCGCGAGCAGCTCACCGACGCGGAGTTCGACCGCGCCTGGGCGCGCGGCCGGGAGCTCCGCATCGACGAGGTGATCGATCGCATCGACGAGATCAGCGCCCCCGCACCTTCGTGATGTAGCGGCGGTAGTGCCCCGATCCCCACACCCGCATCAGCACGCGCACCGGCAGGGGCAACACGGCGAGCAACTCGGCCCGCTCGGCCGGCGTCGCATCCTCCATCACCGCGCCGAACATCAACGGCAGCTCGGCGCGAGACATCTTCTCCACCCCGGCCTGGCCGACCGCAGCCCACTCCTCGGGCGTGATCGCCCGCTCGGCGACCGGCAGGATCATCCGCTCCTCGTCGTCGAGGTGCTCCACGACCAGCGGTCGGAGCCGGTCGAAGAGGCCGGCGACCTCCATCGCCACCGCCGGCCGGGCCTCGGCCTCCCAGCGGGGGAGCGCGGCGTCGAGCTGGTCCACGATCGTGGCCACGGCTTCGTGCTGGTCCTGCATCCGCAGCACGACGTCGGCCGAGGGCGCCGCCCGTTCGAGCAGCAGCGGCCAGAGCAGGTCGTCCTCGCTCGTGTGGTGGAGGTGCAGCCCCGAGAGGATGAGCCGGGCGTGCGCAGCCACGATCGCCGCCCGATCCACGTCGCCGGCCGGGGTGTCACGCACCAGCTCGGGCAACGACCGGAGCTCCCGGCGAAACGTGCGGTGCACCACGACCATGTCGTGCATGTCGGTGGGTGAAGTGATGAGTTGTTCCGTTGAGTTCGTCATGCACCCAGCGTGATCCGCGTCGGGCCCGATCGGAACCCACAGCACCTCCACACCTCACCCACACTCGGCCCCGTCGGCCCCGCAGAGGCCACGCGGCGGGGATGAGTTCCGATGATCGGCGAGATAGTCAATCTAGTTGACTAAACCGGGAAAGCGCCGTATCGTGGAGGATCCACCGCTCGTTCAGATCTGGAGTCGACATGCCTGTTCTCACTGCCCCGTCGTCGCCGACCCACGAGGTCGGCACCACCCGGTTCACCTCGCTCGCAACGCCGTCGATCGGCACGACCCGCACCGCGATCTGGGCCGTCGAGATCGCGCCCGACACACCGGCCACGCCGCATGCCATGACCACCGAGGAGCTCTTCGTGGTCACGGCCGGGTCGGCAGTGGTGCTGATGGACGGCATCGAGTCGTCGGCTCGCCCAGGAGACGTGATCGTCGTCCCGCCCGACACGGTGTTCGCCCTGAGCAACGGGGGAGCCGAGCCGCTCCAGCTGCTGTGCTGCCTGCCCGTGGGCGGTCAGGCCCGGATGGCCGATGGTTCGACGTTCACGCCGCCGTGGTCCCAGTAGGCGACGTGAGCGAGGTGCAACCCGAGCCACTCGCTCGGCTGTTCGCCATCGCGCTGGCCTCCCTCGTCGACGAGTTGCACGAGCATCTGGTGCGGCGGGGATGGACCGACGTCCGGCCGGCTTTCGGTTTCGTGCTGCTGGCAACCCGCGACACCGCGGTCACCGCGACCGCGCTCGCGACCCTCATGGGTACGACGAAGCAGGCGACCTCGAAGCTGATCGCGTCGATGACGGAGGTGGGATACGTCGAACGGACGGCCGCGGGAGACGACGGGCGTCAGAGGCCGGTCCGCATCACCGAGCGGGGCCGGCAGCTCCTGCATGAGGTCGAACGGATCTACGTCGACCTCGAAGCCGAGTGGGCCGAGATCATCGGGCGGGGCACCGTCGAGGCGCTCCGCTCCGATCTGACCGCGGTGCTGCAGACACGCCACGGAGGCCGGCTCCCGGCGGTCCGCCCCGCCGCGACCTGATCACCGTCAGCCGGCGATGAGTTCGGCCGGCCGCAGCGTCGTACGTTCGAGCGTCACGACGACCCGAGGAGCGACGCCATGCCGTTTCACCCCTACATCGCGTTCGCCGGCAACTGCCGGGAGGCGTTCACCCGCTACGAGGAGATCTTCGGTGGTGAGCTGGTCATCATGTCGACGGCCGACATGCCGGCCGACGAGCGTCCGCCCGCCGACAAGGCCGATCTCGTCATCCACGCCCAGCTGTCGTCGGATGGTCAGAGCCTCATGGGCGCCGACGACATCACCGGCCAGTTCGACGGCAGCAACCAGGGCATGTGCACCACCTACAGCGTGGCCACGGTCGACGAGGCGAAGCGCGTGTGGGAAGCGCTGAGCGACGGCGGCGCGGTCCAGATGCCTCTCGGCGAGACGTTCTTCTCGCCCGCGTTCGGCATGTGCACCGACCGCTTCGGCGCTCCCTGGATGGTCGTCACCGACATGGCCGAACCCGCCGCGTGACCAGGCGCCCGGCCCTCCGCCCCGTGATCGGCACCTCCCGACGCCCGGGCCGGATGACCGGCTGGGGTCGCGTGCCGACGGTCACGGCACGACCGACGGGCGCACCGCCGACGGCCCACGATCCACCCGACGGAGGAATCAGCCATGGCCGAGCACCCGGACGTCCAGCGGATCCGAGACGCGACTCGGCGTTCACGGCGGGTGATCTCTCCGCCGGCGGTCGAGGATCTCGCGACCCGATCTCGGAGTGTTCCACTTCACCGGCGAGGGCCCGAACAGCGGCGATCATCGGGGAGTGGCGGCGATCACCAACGCGCTCGTCGCCGCTGTTCGAGGTCACGGGCGGGACGCAGGTGCTCGACATCAGTCGGTGGTCGCCGACGACCACCACGGTGTCGTCGTGCTCCCCGGTCGGTGACCCGGACCGACGGCGTGCAGCTCGCCATCGACGAGGTGCACGTGCTCGCGCTCGACGGCAGGGCCGCATCACCGATCTCTGGGACGTGCCCACCGACCCCGACGTGCACGACCGGTTCTTCGACGGCCGGTAGCTCGACGCCCGTCGGCCACCGTGGCGGGACCTGGCGCGGCGTGCGCCCGGCGCTTCGCTTGATGTGGGATATGCGGTCATGTCACTTCGGTGCCGTCGGGTCGGAGCACGTGGAGATCGTGGCCGTCGAACTTGAGCTGCCAGCCGGGTTCGTGGACGACGTGGTGGTGTCGGTCGCAGAGGAGCACGAGGTTGTCGGCCGCGGTCGGACCACCGTCGACCCAGTGGGTGACGTGGTGCGCGTCGCACCATCCGGGTGGTCGGTTGCAGCCGGGGAATCGGCATCCCTGGTCGCGGACGACGATCGCCCGCCGCATCGGTGGTGGCACGGTGCGTCTCGCTCTCCCGACGTCGAGTGGTTCCGATGCCGGCCCGGTGACGATCCGGGAGACCGATGCGTCGCAGAGGATCTTGCGGAGGTCGTCGGGGTGGATCGGACCGGTGAACGCACCGTCGGACCGCCCGAGCTTCCCCTCGGTGAGCGTCGTCCCGTCGACGACGTACGAGACGTGCGCACGCGGCCGTTCACCCGACTCGCCGCGTTCGACGTAGCCCAGCGCGACCTCGCAGATCCGGACCAGCGCGGCGGCGGAGCGCGCCGACAACGGCCGATCGTCGTCTGGAGTGGGCGGGTCGGTGAAGGCGTGCAGCGCGGTCGTGACCGTCTCGGCCGCGGCGTCGCCGAACTCGGCGGACAACACCGTCCGCTGCTCGTAGGTGCGCGAGAGGTGCAGACCGTCGGGGACGCGTGGTTCGGTGCCGTCGGCGCGGGCGAGGTTGCGGAAGTGCGCGGTCGCCCGCCGGAGGTTCCGGGCGTCGCCGGCGCGGGCGAGGTCGAGGAACACGTCTTCGCAATCGACGTACTTGTCGTCACGCCCCGGGACCCGTGCCGCGGCGATCGTGCGCATGGCGCCGGTCGGGATCTCGCCCGAGCGCCACGCCGCACCGGTCTCACCCAACAGCTCCGACACCTCACCACATTCGATCGCGGCCTTCGCGTCGCCTTCTCGCATCCCCGCCCGGTGCCGCAACCACGCCGCGGTCGACGCAGCTCCATCGACCTGGCCGACGCCACGGACGTGTCCGGCCGACGCCCAGCGCGCGAACACCGCGTCCTCACGGTCCATCAGCCGGCGCAGCGCGACCAGGGCATCGGCCAGCGCGAAGTCGCCGAACGTCGAGGGATCCGACGCTGCCAGCGCGTCGACCGCCACGGCGAGCAGCTCGAGCGCGTCGGGATTCGCGGGAGTCGTCACCGCGTCGGCGAGCGCACTCGTCATCTCCATCACCTCCACCCTGGAATCGGCATCGACCGCGTCGTGGACGACGCAAGGTCACGGCAGGGGGAAGTGGAGGGTCGAACGATCGTGCAGAGCCACCATACCGAACACATGTTCGTATGTCAAGCGCGAAGCCCGATCCCAGTGGTTGCCCCGCCTCGCCGACCTGCCGTTCGACGAACGGTCGCTCCTCGAACTGCGCCGCACGATCGAGTACCGGCGGCAGCGGCTGCTGTGAGCGACCGAGCGTCGGAGAGGCTTGGCGCGCACCCGAACCGGGTACGGCTCGGGCGATCAGTCGACCGAGGATCGGAGCGAGCATGGCAGTGACGGTGGAGCGGACGTTCACGATCGACCCGGCGCCGGCCACCGTGCTGAGCTACCTCGAAGACTTCTCGAACGCCGAGGAGTGGGATCCGGGCACGGTGCGGTGCACCCGCCGCGATTCCGGACCGGTCCAGGTCGGATCGAGCTGGGACAACACGTCGAAGTTCGCCGGCACCACCACCGAGCTGCTGTACCGGCTCGAAGCCCGGACCGACGAGCAGCTCGTCTTCGTCGGCCACAACCAGCGCGCCACGTCGACCGACACGATCACCGTCACGCCGTCGGGTGCCGGCAGCCAGGTCCACTACCGGGCCGAGCTCGAGCTGCAGGGGATCATGCGGTTCGTCGCCCCGATCGTGAAGCTGCTCTTCGAGCGGGTCGCCGACCGCACCCGCGACCAGATGCAGACGGTGCTCGACCGCCTCGTCACCCGCTGAGCCGACCGGGTTCCGGCCTCGCCGGGAATGACCGCGGTCCCCACCGGGGTTCGACGCAGCGCATGACGACTCTCGGGATCATCGGAGCAGGCAACATCGGCAGCCACGTCGCCCGGGCGGCGATCGGCCACGGCGACCAGGTGGTGATCAGCAACTCCCGGGGGCCCGACACGCTCGTCGATCTCGTCGCCGAGCTCGGCCCCGAGGCCCGCGCCGCGACCGCTGCCGACGCCGCGGCCGCCGGCGACCTGGTGCTCGTCGCCATCCCCACCAAGAACATCGACGCGGTCCCGGTCGCGCCGCTCGCCGGCAAGGTGGTGATGGACACGAACAACTACTACCCCCAGCGCGACGGGCAGATCGCCGCGCTCGACGACGAGTCCACCACCGTCTCCGAGCTCCTCCAGGCCCACCTTCCCGAGTCGAAGGTGGTGAAGGTGTTCAACAACATCCCCGCCGCCGACATCACCGGCGACGGCAGCCCCGCCGGCACGCCGAACCGGCGCGCCCTGCCCATCGCGGGCGACGACGCCGACGCCAAGGCCACCGTCGCCGCGTTCGTCGACGCCATCGGCTTCGACGTCGTCGATGTCGGTCCGCTCGCCGAGGGCTGGCGCTTCCAGCGCGACACGCCCGCCTACGTGTCCCGTCAGAACGCCGACGAGCTGCGGGCCAACCTCGCGGCGGCGAAGCGCTACCGGGACATGTGACGTCGGGCGGTCCCCGGGTGCGGTGTGCTCGGTGCCGGCGCGCCGCATCACGCGACCTCCTTGCCGTCGGGTCGGAGGACGCGGAGGTCGGTGCCGTCGAACTTCGAGCTGCCAGCCGGGTTCGTGGACGACGTGGTGGTGGCGGTCGCAGAGCAGGACGAGGTTGTCGGCCGCGGTCGGCCGCCGTCGACCCAGTGCGTCACGTGGTGCGCGTCGCACCAGCCGGGTGGTCGGTTGCAGCCCGGGTATCGGCATCTGTCGTCGCGTACGACGATCGCCCGCCGCAACGGTGGTGGGACGGTGCGTCTCGATCGGCCGACGTCGAGCGGCTCCGACGCCGGTCCGGTGACGACCCGCGCGACCGAGCAGTCGCAGAGGACCTCCCGCATGTCGTCGGGGTGGACCGGCCCGGTGAACGCACCGTCGCACCGCCCGAGCGTCCCTCGGTGAGCGGTCGTCCCGTCGACGACGTAGGAGACCTGGGCCCGCGGGCGTACCCGGCTCGCCGATCGACCTGCGCGAGCGCAACCTCGCAGATCCGCACGAACGCGGCGGCGCTCGCGCTCCGACGACGGCCGGGGATCCGTCCGGCTCGGGCGGATCGGTGTACGCGTGCAGCGCGGTCGTGACCGTCTCGGCCGCGGCGTCGCCGAACTCGGCCGACAGCACGGTGCGTTGCTCGAACGGTGCGTGAGACGTGGAGACCGTCGGGCACCCGCGGTTCGGAACCGTCGGCCCGGGCGAGGTTCCGGAAGTGCGCCGTCGCGCGCCGCAGGTTCCGTGCGTCGCCGTCGCGGGCGAGGTCGAGGAACACGTCTTCGCAGCGCGGCGTACTCGCTCGTCGCGCCCCGGCACCCGGGCCGCGACGATCGTGCGCATCGCGCCGGTCGGGATCTCGCCCGACCGCCACGCCGCACCCGTCTCGCTGAGCAGCTCCGACACCTCGCCGCATTCGATCGCGGCCTTCGCGTCGCCCTCGCGCATCCCGGTCCGGTGCCGCAGCCACGCCGCCGTCGACGCGGCGCCGTCGACCTGACCGACCCCGCGGACGTGCCGCATCGCCAGCGCCGTCATCTCCATCACCTCCACCCGGACCAGATCACCGGCCGGAGACCGTCGTGGACACAGGGTCACGGACGGGGGAAGCTGTCCGGGACCGGGCTCGACCTCACGAATACCGAACATGTTCGTGTCAAGCGGGCTGAAGGCCGAGTTCCACGACCAGGTCGTCGACGAGTTCCGCCGGGCCGACGAGCAGCACGTCGACTCCGGCGCGGTCCGGGTGCGACGGGCCGTCGCCGAGTGGATCGTCGCGACGCGCGACGAGTTCGGTGAGCAGAGCGCGCTCATCGCCCGCGAGGCCGGCAAGTCGCGCCGGCACATCCCGCTGCGGCGGCTGTTCAAGGAAGCGCCCGACATGCTGACCGCGCTCAAGCCGTGCTGGGCGATGAGCCCGCTGGTGGTGAGCCAGCTGCTGCCGGGCGACCGGCAGTACTTCGACGTCGTCGTGTTCGACGAGGCGAGCCAGGTGACGCCGGCCGACGCCATCCCGGCGATCCTGCGGGCGAGCAGGTCGTCGTCGCCGGCGACGAGCAGCAGCTCCCGCCGACGGCGTTCTTCCTCGGCACCGACGAGGACCACGCCCGACGACGAGACGCGACGGGGTCGACCGCCGACGGCAGCCGATCGACACCTGGATCGGGGACCGCCGGCTTCGAGTCGATCCTCGACGTGCTGACCGCGATCCTCCCGTCGCGTACGCTCGGCTGGCACTACCGCAGCCGCGACGAGCGGCTCATCGCGTTCTCGAACGCCTACATCTACGACCAGAGCCTGGTGACGTTCCCCGGCGTGACGGCGGCGACTGCCTCGCCCACGTGCGGGTGCCCGCGCCGCCCCGGCCTCGACGCCGACGAGAGCGCGGCGCCGAGGTCGACCGGGTCGTCGGGCTGATCCTCGAGCACGCCGCGCTGCGGCCGGCCGAGTCGCTCGGGGTGATCACCATGGGGTCGGTCCACGCCGAGCGCATCGACGAGGCGCTGCGCCGCGCCCGCCCGACCGCCCGACCTGGACGCGCTTCTTCGCCGAGACGGCCATCGGCAGAGACCGACGAGCCGTTCTTCGTCAAGAACCTCGAGCGCGTCCAGGGCGACGAGCGCGACGCGATCATCCTCTCGATCGGCTACGGCAAGCGAACGCCGACGGCCGGCTGCCCTACCGCTTCGGCCCGCTGCTCACCGCCAGGCGGCGAGCGGCGGCTCAACGTCGCGGTCACCCGGGCCCGCCGCCGGATGACCCTGGTCCGTCGTTCAGCGCCGACGACATGGACCCGGACCGCGCTCGACCGCCGAGGGCGTCGAGCTGCTGCGCCGTTCCTGCAGTACGCCGCGGGCGGCGGCAACGACCTCGGCGGCGCGGCCGCAGGAGCACCCGGCGCTCAACGCCTTCGAGATCGACGTCCGCGACCGGCTCACCGCGGCCGGGATCCCGGTCATCGCCCAGTACGGCGTCGGCCGGCTACTGCATCGACTTCGCCGCCACCCATCCGACCAGCCCGGCCGATATCGTGCTCGCCATCGAGTGCGACGGCGCCACGTACCACTCCTCGCCGACCGCCCGGGACCGCGACCGGCTGCGCCAGGAACAGCTCGAACGGCTGGGCTGGCGGTTCCACCGCATCTGGTCGACCGACTGGTTCGCCGACCCCGACGCGGAGGTCGCGCGGGTCAAAGGTACGTACGAGCATGGGCCGCGGTCGCGCTAGCGCCGCAGCTTGGCGCGGTGGAAGGAGAACAGGCTGATGCCGAGTTGACGTCCCTTGGCGTGGTGTAGGTGGTTGAGGGTCCACCGTGAGGTGGGCCACCGGCGTGATCCTCGACGTGACCTTGCCGGGATACACGAAGGAGACCACGCCGGTGGCCCTCACCGATTCTGACCTGTCCGAGCTGCTCGACGCGCTCCGCGCCGGGGAGATGATCGACATCATCCGCACGAGCGTGGAGTGGATCCTCCAGGAGCTGATCGAGGCCGAAGCGACCGAGGTGATCGGCGCCGGCCCGCACGAACGCACGCGGACCGGACGAACCAGCGCAACGGGCACCGGCCCCGGCTGTTGTCGACCAAGGCCGGCGATGTCGAGTTGAAGATCCCGAAGCTGCGGCGCGGGGTCGTTCTTCCCGTCGGTGTTGGAACGGCGCCGGCGGATCGACCGGGCCCTGTTCGCGGTGGTGATGGAGGCGTGGGTGCACGGCGTGTCGACCCGCAAGGTCGACGACCTCGTCGCGGCGTTGGGCGTCGAGGCGGGGATCTCGAAGTCCGAGGTGAGCCGGATCTGCGCCGAGCTCGACGTGACCTCGACGCGTTCCGCACCCGCCCGCTCGACCACGTCGAGTTCCCCTACGTGTTCGCCGATGCCACCTACGTGAAGGGCCGGGTCAATGGCCGGGTCGTGTCCCGGGCGGTCGTGGTCGCCACCGGGGTCACCGCGACGGGTGATCGTGAGGTCCTCGGCGTCGAGGTCGGCGACAGCGAAGACGGGGCGTTCTGGACCGCGTTCCTGAAGGGCGCTCCGGGCCCGAGGCCTCGGCGGGGTGCAGCTCGTGATCTCCGACCATCACCTCGGGCTCAAGGCAGCGATCGCGGCGGTGTTCATCGGCGCCGGCTGGCAGCGCTGCCGGGTCCACTTCATGCGCAACGTGCTGGCCCGGGTCCCGAAGGCGTCCGCTCGAGATGGTCGCCGCCGCGATCCGCACGATCTTCGCCCAACCCGACGCCGACCACGTCCGGTCCCAGCTCGACGAGGTCACCACGATGCTCGGCCGCCAGTTCCCCGACGTCGCCGCCATGCTCGCGACGCCGCCGAGGACCTCCTGGCGTTCACCACGTTCCCCCAAGCGCACTGGCGCAAGATCTGGTCGACGAACCCGCTCGAGCGCCTCAACGGCGAGATCAAGCGCCGCACCAACGTCGTGGGGATCTTCCCCAACGACGCGTCGTCGCTGCGGCTCGTCACCGCCGTCGTCGTCGAGACCCACGACGAGTGGGCCGTCGCCGAGCGCCGCTACCTCTCCGAAGAGTCCATGGCGAAGCTCTACGCCACCCGCGACGATGACACCCCCGAGGAGGCGCCCCTGGCCATCACCGCCTGAGCAACACGAACGACCGACGTCGAGCAACACACCGACGGCCGACCTACAC
>CAWIOF010000002.1:0-967500 GCA_963837715.1 uncultured Actinomycetes bacterium
GCGGCGACATCGATCTGGTCGCCCACCTCGATCTCGTCGCGCACGACGTGACCAGCGGCGCCGCGAGGCTCGACCTTCACGCTGATGCGGTACCGCTCGCCCTCGGGTGGTCCGCTGAGCGAGTAGCTGCGCAGCAGCGACGTGCTGCTCCCCGTCGAGTGCAGCCGCACGGTCACGAATTGGCCGGGCGCGGCATGGGCCAGCGGCGTCGCGTCGTCGGGCTCGAGCTCCAGGGACACGACGTCGACGGTCTCGGGCCGCTTCGCGACGACCCGAAGGGCGCGGAAGCCAGACCACGCGGGAGGTGGCGCCGGAGTGACGAGGCCGGCGTTCCCGCCGGCGAGCGCTCCCGATGCGCCGGCTTCGAGCAGAGCGCGCATCGAATCCTTCCATCCCGGGCTCAGCGCGCTGATGCGCAGGGCACGACGCAGGTCGTCGGCCTCGGGCTCGCGTCGACGTACAGCAGCGCGTTGAGCGTACGCACCGTCATCTGCTCTGGACCGGCTGCGATCTTCGTGATCGCGTCGCCGCCGCGGACGGTCCCGTCCTCGAGGACGCGGAGGTAGAAGCCCGGTCGTCCATGAGCGACGAGCAGCGCGGGCATGCGGGGCTCGTCGAGACGGATGCCGAGCCGGTAGCAGGTCACCCACGGTTGGGTGACCTCGAAGGATGCCGAACCGATCCGATACCGGTCGCCGATGCACACTTCGTCGTCGCCGAGACCGTCGACGGTGAAGTTCTCGCCGAACTGCCCATGGACGAAGTCGTCGCGACGGAGGTGCTCGCCCCAGTACTGGTACGAGTCGAGTTGGTACACGTACACCGCGCGTTGCTCGCCGCCGTGCCCCGCGAGGTCGCCCTGCCCGTCGCCCGCGAGGTTCGTGCGCCCGACGTGACACGGACCGTCGACCGGCCGTTTCCAGATCCCGGTGCGGACGGTCCGGCCTCGCCACTCGACGTCACGCGGCATCCCGACGTTGACCGAGACGAGGCTGCCCACGCCGGCGGTCATTCCTCGCCGGACTCTTCCGAGCGCAGGCGCTCACGCTCGTTCGTGACCTGCCAGCCGTCGAAGTCCCGCCAGGCCGCGGCCCGTCCGGCTTTCTCGGCCTCGCCCGTGGCGACGAGCAGGTCGCACTCCTCGTCGAACTCCGTCCGGGAGAGCGTGGTCACGCGTGATCCGCGTGTGTAGGTACCAGATGACCGCGACGCCGAACGGAGTCCGGCGATGCACGCGACGACGATCATGACCACCATCCGGTGCACCCTTCCGTGACTGGCCTCGCGCACGCTATCCCTGCACGACCGATCGGGCCACCGCTGCGGACGGCCTCGTCCCATCGCGCCGCGTCGTTGCACGGGCGCACGATTCGCGGTTGGATGTCGTGCGGTTACCGACTGACGCACGAACGGGAGGGTCGTGATGCCGTGGTTCCCGGACTTCGTCGCCGCCGGCGAGTTGGCACGCCGGGAGATCCGAGAAGTGGGCCGAGCCGATCCCGTCGCGCAGTACCTCACCGCACTGGACCGAGGCGACGCGCACACCCTGGAGCGGGTGTGGCCAGGCCACGTCGTCGTCTTCGATCCGCGCGCCGGCGAGGTCCGCGGTCATCGGGCTCTGCGACGATTCGTCAAGGACAGTCACGCGTTGCTGGCCGAGCGGGGCGCCCGCACCGACACGGTCGCGTCGACGTGCGTGGGTGGGCGGGCCGTGGTCGAGCTGCTCGCGCACCTCAGTCACGGCGATGGTGACGTCCTCTGGCCCGTCGCGGTGGTCGCCGAGGCCACGGACGACGTGTCGATGCAGTTCCGCACCTACTGCAGCCAACGGCCGGTCGACGGACGCCGCCACACGAGAGCGTCCATTCTCGAGCCGGGACCCGCGCGTCCCGGTGACGTCGTCGCCCGCTACCACGCCGCGCTCGGCGCCGGCGACGCCGCCGCGATCGTGGACACGTTCGCAACTGCGGGATACCTCCGCGAAGCCATCGGACCCGACGCGCGCCACGAAGGTACGCGGGCGTACGCGAGTACTTCGCCGCGTGCTTCGGCGCCGGAGGCGGCATCGGACTCCAACCCTGCGTGGTGACCGACGACGGCGTGCGCTGCGCACTCGAGTACAACTGCGTCCGGTGGGGCAGCCACGATCTCCCGCCTCAGGCCGGCATCGCGGTGTTCGAGCGCGGCCCCGATGGGCTGCTGGCCGCGGTGCGGATCTACGACGACGTCGAAGCACCGGTCGCGCAGGCGTGAGCCGTCGCGGATGAGCAATCGGGCGATCGCCGACTACGCGCTGTTGTCTGACCGGCACAGTGCCGCCCTGGTGCACCGGGACGGGTCGATCGACTGGTTGTGCTTCCCGCGGTTCGACAGCCCATCGACGTTCGCCCGCCTGCTCGGCGAGCAGGCGGGCCACTGGTCGGTGGGCGCACCGGGCGCCCTGTCGGTCACCGGCGCTACATCGATCGCACCATGGTGTTGGAGACGACCCACCGCACCGCCGAGGGCACGGCTGTGGTCGTCGACGCGCTCACGACGGGGGAGGGCAACCGAGAGCACGAACTCGGCGAGGACGCGCCGCATCTCCTGCTCCGGCGGGTGACGTGCACCGCGGGTGAGGTCAGGATCGACGTGGAGTATGTCCCGCGACCCGAGTACGGCCTGGTGGTGCCGGTGCTCGACGCGGTCGACGGAGGACTGCTGGCGACGGGCGGCGCCGATGTCCTGGTCCTGTCGTGCCCGGTGTCGGTGTCCGTCGACGGGTCGTCGGTATCGGCCCGCTTCCGGCTGCGTGAGGGGGAGCAGGCGTGTTTCGCGCTGCACCACAGCACACGGGCCGACGACCGGCGTGCACGTGTGTGGAGCGAATCCGAGATCGCGGCGCGGCTGGACGACACCGTGGCCGCGTGGCAGTCGTGGTCGCAGCTGCACCAGGCGTACGTCGGACCGTGGCGTGATCTCGTCCACCAAAGCGGACGCGTGCTGCAGGCGCTGTCGTTTCGACCTACCGGCGCGATCTGCGCCGCGGCGACGACGTCGCTCCCCGAGGTGATCGGTGGCGAGCGGAACTGGGACTACAGGTACGCGTGGGTCCGGGACGCCTCGTTCACGATCGAGGCGCTGTGGGTAGCGGCCTGCCCGGACGAGGCGAACGAGTTCTTCGAGTCCATCACCGCGTTCGCGGCCGGGTCCCTCGAGCAGTCGGGCGACCTGCAGATCATGTTCGGCATCGGCGGCGAGCGCGATCTCACCGAGCGGGAGCTCCCGCACCTACCTGGCTGGCGGAACTCCACACCGGTGCGGGTCGGCAACGGCGCTTGGCGGCAGCGCCAGCTCGATGTCTACGGCGAGCTGCTGAGCGCCGTACATCGCCTCTCCGACCGGCTCTTCGACGAGACCACGCTTCGCGTCGGGCCGCGGTCCGTACCGGACCGTTGGGACGCCCCGCCCGTGCTGACGCCGGGCACCCGGGCGTTCCTTGTCGAGCTCGCCGACGTCGCGGCACGGCGCTGGCCGGAGAAGGATCACGGGATCTGGGAGGTCCGGGGCGAGCCGCGGCACTTCCTCTACTCCAAGCTGATGTGTTGGGTCGCGCTCGATCGGGCGACGGCACTCGCCGACGCCCTCGGCGCCGCCGACCACGTCCCGAGGTGGGCGCGCACGCAGGACGAAATCCGTCGCGCCATCCTGAGCGAGGGCTGGAGCGACCGGGCCGGGGCATTCACCCAGTCGTTCGGCTCCGACGACCTCGACGCCTCCAGCCTGATGCTGCCCCTGGTTGGGTTCCTCCCCTCGGACGATCCGAGGGTGCTGTCCACCATCGAAGCCACAGAGGCCCGGCTCACCGACGCGCGCGGTCTCGTGTACCGCTACCGCGCGCTCGACGCTCTCGACGGTGACGAGGGCGCGTTCCTGCTCTGCACCTTCTGGCTCGCGCAGGCCCTGGCGATGGCCGGCCGGCCCACGCGGGCCCGGGCCGTGTTCGAGCGTGCCGCGGCGTTCGTCAACGACGTCGGACTCCTTGCGGAGGAGGTCGATCCGACGACCGGCGAGCTCCTGGGCAACTTCCCGCAGGCGTTCAGCCACATCGGCCTGATCAACGCGGCCTGGGCGATCTGCGAGGCCGAGGCCGCGGCCGGCTGATCCGGGGTCCCGTCAGTGGCCGGCGGCCCAACCCCCGTCGACGTGCAGCGTCTCGCCGGTGACGAACTCGGCGTCCTCGAGGTAGAGCACGGCGCCGATGACGTCGTCGACGCTGCCGAGCCTGCCCACGGGCTGACGGTCGGCCATGCCCTCGTAGCTCGCCGCATCGTGCACCGGGGTCCGGATGACGCCCGCCGCGATCGCGTTCACGCGAACGCCGCGTGATGCGTACTCGATCGCGAGTGACCGGACCGCTGCGGCGAGGCCGCCCTTGGTGAGCGACGTGAGCACCGACGGGCTCGTGTGGTCCGCATGGTCGGCGAGCGTGGTGGTCATCGTGGCGATGTGGCCGCGGCCCTGGTCCACCATCGGTCCGACGACGCGCTGGGTCATGTGGAAGAAACCGGCCAGGTTCACTGCGGTGACGCGGCGGTAGTCGTCGAGCGTGTACTCCGTGAACGGTTTGGCGACAAACACACCCGCGTTGTTGATGAGGCTGTCGATCCGGCCGAAACGCTCGAGCGTCTCCTGCACCACACGCTCGGCGGTCGCGGCCTCCGCGATGTCGCCGCGCACGGTCACGTAGTCGCGATCGTTCGACGGGCCGATCGAGCGCGAGGTCCCGACGACGGCGTAGCCCGCTTGCCGCAACGCACCGACGACCCCTGCGCCGATACCTTGCGACGCGCCGGTGACGATCGCGACTTTCCGGGCCGGCGTCGTCACTCGACGAGGTACGTCTCGTAGATCACGCCGTCGGGGTACCGGCCGCCGACGCTGACGAAGATGCCCTTGTTCAGCCAGTCGAGCTCGGGGGCGGCGGTCGTGATCTGCGTGGACGCACGAAAGATGTATTCGCTCGCTTCGACGGTCTCGTCCACCGCGAGTCGGTCGAGGACCTCTGGGCGGCCGTGACGGACGCTGCGGGACCAGTCGCCCACGTCCCAGGCGTCGCGGAGCTCGGGTGTGCTCAGGTCCCAGTCCGGGCGGATCTCCACGCCTGCGCAGGTCGGCCAGAGGTCCTGGACCGACGGCGGCCCCAGAACCAGTAGCCGTTGTAGAGGCTGTGCACCACCAACCCGGGTTTGAGCACGAGGGTGTGCGGGATCATCGGATCGCCGGCCTGCAGCTCACTCAGTCGGCGCGGCGTACCGGTGTGATCCGGGAGCTGGTAGTCGGGGAACGTGCCTCCCGGTCGATGTCGGAGCGCATGGCGTGGTCCTCTCGGTGGCCACGGGCTCAGCCCTGTACGAGTTGCTGCCCACCGTCGATGTCGTAGGTCGCGCCCGTCACCGCTGTGTTCGTCAGAGGTGCACGCCAGCGCTGCGATGTCGGCCGGGCCGACGACGCGCGGATCGGCAGCGTCGTGCGCAGCTGCTCGCGACGCCGTCGAGGTCGTTGCCGAGCAGCGTGGCCGACAGCGGCGTGTCGACGAACCCGGCCGCGATGAGGTTCACGCGGATCGGCGCGAGCTCAAGCGCCATGACCTTCGTCAGCGCCGGCATCGCGGCGGTGAGTGGCGCGATCAGCGCGAACCCCGGCTCGGTGCTCCCCCGCCGTGCCGCTCATGAACAGCAGGGTCCCGCTGGCCTGCACCTTGTCCGCCGCGAGCCGTCCGACCTGCAGCGGCAGCAGGAGATGGGCCTCGACGTCGCGACGGCCCGGCGACTCGAGGTCCGCCAGCGGCACGTAGTACGGGCCGGGGCCGGGACGAGCACGTGGTCGACCGGGGCGGACAGCTGGTCGAAGAAGGTCTCCAGCCGCTCGAAGTCGGTGGCGTCGAAGGCCGCGACGCTTGCGCGTCGACATCCTGCGAGCCTGCGCGAGCCGATCGCGATCACGCCCGGTGAGGATGACGTTGGCTCCCTCGGCCCGGGCGCGCCGTGCCGTCTCGAGCCAATGCCTGCGCTCCCGCCGATCACGACCACGGTCCGGCCGAGCAGCTCGAGCAGACGGGTCGCCCTGTCCGTGGTGATGGTGTCGGTCATGGTTCTTCCCTACTGGGCTCCGGCGATCTCGGCGCGCCGCGCCCCGAGGGCGTCGGTGTAGATCTCGGAGAACGTCGGGAACGGTTGGATCGTGTCGCGCAGGACGTCTAGGGGTACGTGCGCGCGTATGGCCAGCGTGGCCTGCTGGAGCCACTCTCCGGCCTCGGGCCCGAGCGCGTATGCGCCCGTCAGCCGCTCGCCGTCGCTGAGGAGCGTGAGGAATCCGTCGACTCGGCGTAGGCACGCGTGTACGTCGCAGTCCTCGCGACGTCCGAGACCGGAGCGGAGCCACGGAAGCACGCCTGGGCCACGCCGACCGCGGCCGCCTGGGGGTCGGTGAAGACCACGCGGGGGAGGGCCTCGTAGTTCGCCGGTCGCGGGTCGCCCAGGATGTTCGCGGCGACAATGTCGCCCTGGTACTTGCCGGTGGTTGTCAGCGGCCAGATGCCGGTCACGTCGCCGACGGCCCGAGGCCGTCGCCGGCACGCAGGTCCGCGTCGACCGGTATGCCCTTGGGGTCGGGCTCGATGCCGACGGTCTCGAGTCCGATGCCGTCGACCCGAGGCCGGCGACCGGGCACGACGGGAGACGGTCCCCCCGCAGCTCGGTGCCGCCGTCGACGGTGAGGACGAAGTCGGTGCCGTCCCGTCGCGCTTGCTCCGCGCTCACACCGAGCGCGAGTTCGATGCCGTCGCGACGGAGGACCTCGCCGAGTGCCTGGCCCAGTGGTGCGGGCTCGTTGGCGAGCACGTGGTCGGCGAGGTCGACAAGCGCAACGTCGCCGCCGAGCCGGCGCACGGCCTGGGCCATCTCGACGCCGACCGGACCACCGCCCAGGATCAGCAGGCGGCGGGGGACCGCGGTCATCCCGGTCACCTCACGGTTCGTCCACACGCCGTCGAGCTCCCGGAGGCCCGGAACCGGCGGAATGATCGGTTCCGCGCCGGTGGCGACGACCGCGTGCCGGGCGGTGTGCCGTTCGGGGCCGACCTCGACCGCACCGTGTCCGGCGAGCCGGCCGTCGCCGCGCAGCAGGTCGATGTCGCGGTCGGTCAGCCACTTCTCGGCACTTGCATCCTTGTGGTTCGAAACCATGAAGTCGCGCCACGCCGAGCGCGCCGGCGACGTCGACCTCGGCGCGCGCCGCGGCGTCGTTGGCGGCGTGGGTGGCCTCGCCCGGCCGCAACAACGTCTTCGACGGGATGCACGCCCAGTAGGAACACTCGCCGCCCACCAACTCGCGTTCGACGACGGCGACGCGCAGTCCGCCTTCGGCCAACACGCCCGCGCAGTGCTCGCCGGGTGCCCCGGCGCCGAGGACGATGACGTCGTAGTCGGTCACGTGGGGAGTTCGGCGCCGGACTGCTCCGCAACCATGTATGCGGCGTACCACGCCGGCCAGTTCACGTCTCGCTCACCGGTGCGCTGCTCGTGCTCACCGTGCGCCTGCTCGGCCCGCTCGAGCGCGGCGGCGAGGTCGCCGACCGAGCCGAACGAGGTCGAGCCTGAGTCGATGCGACCCGGCAGTCGGTTCGTGATCTCCTGCAGCTGCCAGACGTTGCCGTCCGGATCGCGGAACTCGGCGAACGACGCGTACGAGTTTCGTTCCGGATCGGGTCCACTCGCACACGTGGAGGGATCGAATCGGTTGTAGCCGACGCTCGTGTCGTGGAAGATCCCCGCGTCGACGGCGCTGCCGGCGAGCACGTCGTGTGCCGCCTCGATGTCGGAAACGACGAGCAGCGCCTCGGCCGAGCCGGGTGCGGCGGACGCCAAACCGACGCCGAACTGGATCGAGCAGGCGGAGCCGGGCGGTGTGAGCTGGACGATCCGGAACTTGTCGTCTCCGAAGTCCACGTCCAAGCGCCAGCCCAGCCGGACGTAGAAGTCCTTCGCTCGATCGACGTCCGAGACCGGGATGACCACGGTTTCGAGTTTCATGTCGACGTTCCCGACGCGGCTGTCGGACGTAGCGTTGTCGTCCGCGTGGGTTGTGCTCATGGTTACCTCCCGGAGTCGGCCGGAGCCTCGACGGTCGCGCGTCGTCGGCGACCGGTCAACCCCCTGTGTGGACCCACACGTCGAGACCCACGCGCGTCACGGGTCCATCGCGGCTCTGGGTGTCAGGAGCGACCTGGAGCGGAACGAGTCCTTCGCCGGGCGGCCGTCGAAGGACTGAGCCCTCCGGATACCTGTCACGCCCGTCACTGGGGCAACGCGCGGTCAGTAGCGGTCACATCGTCACGTTCGAGGGCGAGAGGTTCCCCCTCATCCACGGGTTCGCCGAGGCGACCAGGTATCAAGAGCTCGTCGGCCGTCAGCCCCGACCACCGTCGTGGTGGCCCCGGGCTGAGTCCGAACTCCTCGACCGTGATTCGGAGCCGCGTCTCCTACCCCACCACAGGGCGATGACCGCGATCATCACGATCGGGATGGCTGTCATCGTGAATGTGGGCACGTCCATATCTTGTTGGTACCCGTCGGCGGCGTGCTTCAACCATGCGCCAGCACCTGCCGGCATCGTGGTGCGAGCCTCTTGCCTTCCACGTGCGTCGCGGGTGTGCCGCGCCGACGAACGTGGCGACGGTGGGGGTTAGCGTGCCCGGCAAGGTCGTGTCGAAGAAGGCTGCGGCGACCGGGTTGAGTGAACGCGGAACTCTGGCTCGCCAGTAGCCGGCGGCCGGGACCGTCGCTACGGTCGCGGCAGTGTCCGGATCTCCGCGTGTGTACGCCACCATCGCGGCGACGTCGAGAGCATTGGCGGCGTCAGTACTTCTGGAACCCGCGGAGCGAGGTATCGGGACCCGATCGCCTAATCGCGCTGTTCAATTCGTTCTTGGCATCGGACGAGATGCGGCCATTCGAACCATCCCGGTACCGACGCAGACACGTGTTGGCGACGTGTCAGAACTGGCGGTGGACGCAGGTCACGAAGGACTCGATTGCGTCGGTGACGGCGTGGAAGCGCAGCGAGTGGAAGAAGTCGAAGTTGTGCTGGGTGCCGGGAAGCTCCGCATAGACCACGGGCTGGTTGGACGCCTTGTCCAACTCGTGGGCGAAGCGTCGGGCGTCCTCGACCACGACGAGCGTGTCGAGGGTCCCGTGGATGATGAAGAACGGAGGCGCGTCGGCCTGGAGATACACGAAGGGGGAAGAGGGAACGTCGCTCTCGCTGTCCGTTTGGCCGTAGTAGCCGTACATCGCGACGACTGCCGACGCCGATGTGTCCGTCGCTTCGAATCCGGGCTGGAAACGCGCGTCGCCGGCGGTGAGTGCAGCAGTTGCGGCGAGATGGGCGCCGGCCGACCCACCCGCCAGGATCACCGTCGACGGATCGCCGCCGTACGCAGCGGCGTGCTCGCGGACCCAAGCGATCACACGCTTCACATCGGTCACACGGCCGTCGTAGGAGACCTTGGGAGAGAGTCGGTAGTTTGCGCTCACACACATCCAGCCGTGGCTTGCGAGCCGGTACAAGAGTGGCCGGGCACCAAGCATCTTGCTGCCGATCCGGAACCCGCCGCCGTGCAGGTAGATCAGCACGGGTGCGCCCTGCGGTCGCCGTCGGTTGGTGTACACGTCGAGGAGGTGCGCGCGCCCGGCGTCGCCGTAGTGGCAGTTGCGGAAGCGTCGTACGTCGGGCCGATACGAGATCAAGGGAAGGAGCAGCACTCGGATCAGCGGAATCCGCGAACGGCGCGGCAACTCGGATGGCGGGCACTTGCCGTCGAGTCCGTTGCGCAGCGCTGCGGTCAAGGCGGGCCGTGCGGTGTCCGTACGGACGGCGAGCGCGACGAGCACGGTGACGGGCAGGGCCACTGCGCCGACCGAGAGCCACCACCGAGGGCCGCCGAAGTCACCCAGGGCCAGCGTCGACACCGTTCCGGCCGCCAACCAGTAGAGGCCGAGGAACGGCTGTTCGTTGATCAGGTAACCGACGCCGAACTGCACGTTCCAAGGGCTGGAGTGGTGCGGCATCGGCGGGCGAAGGGCGACCAGCGCGAATGCACTCACCAACACGACGGTCGTGATGAAGCTCATCCCTCGACCATCGACACTCTGGTCGATCCTTGACCCGACTCATGTGCAGCTCGTTGTGACCCGGAGCACTGGATGGTCGGGAGCGATCTGGAGCAGGTCATGCTCAATCCGCGTCCCGTCTCGTTCAACGTCGAAGTCTCTGCGAAATGGAAACCTCTCTCTTTCTCTCGTTACCCGTCGTGCCTCACGCGTATGCAGGCAGCACGTCGCGGCATGCCTGGCGTGGAGTCGCCCGGCACGGTCGGACACGGCGCCGTGCCCGATCGTGCCCTTGATCTCCGTGCCCTTCGAACGCCATGACCGCAGAGGGTGGCGGGGATTTGGTTTGCCGGGCTCGAGAAGGGGCAGGGAACGGCACGGCAGCAGAGCGAGAGAGGAGTTCCACGTGATGGACACCGACAGGGAGCGCGAGTCGGTCGTGTCGGAGATCGAAGCCGAAGTCGAAGAGGTCGTGGAGACGATCAAGGAGAAGATCGGGCAGACCGTCGAACGCCCGACTTGAGCGAGGCTCGAGTCGCGGCGTGCTGACGCCGACGTGCGGCGCGCAGGACCGTCGCCAGCTTCCGTTCTTCGAGGATGAGCCACCGGGTCGGCCGAGATGGTCCGCGGGCCCAGAGGCGGGCGAGCGAGCCGTCGGTGAACTGATCGATCACGTCGGGGTGCACATACGAATTGCCCGCGACGGTGGGGGTGTTGCCGAGTTGTCGTGCGACGACCGAGATGGTGGCTTTGGCGACACGCTTCGCTTCCCGGGCGTCGGTCGGCGGTTCGAGCCGGCCAAGGCCGCGGCGGTGTACAGCGTTCCCATCCACGTACGAAAGTCTTTCGCGGTGAAGTCGGCTGCGGCCGCCGACCGAAGGTAGTCGTTCACGTCGTTGGATCCGATCGGTCGAACCGCTCCGTCGGTGTCTTCATACTGGAACAGCCGTTGGCCGGGAAGCTCCTGGCACTCCCGCACGATACGTGCGACACGCCGATCAGAGAGCGCGATGTCGTGTCGCTGCCCGCTCTTCCCCTGGAAGACGAACCGGAGCTCGGAACCGTCGATGCGCACCTGCCGGTCACGAAGCGTCGTCAGTCCGTACGACTCATTGGTGCGTGCGTACTCGTCGTTTCCCACCCGGATGAGTGTGGTCTCGAGCAGGTGCACAACGGTCGCGACGACGCGTTCGTGATCGAGCTTCCTCCGGCTGAGGTCCCGCGCGACAGACCGTCGGATCGCGGGGAGCGCGTCCCCGAAGTCGATGAGATGCTCGTACTTCTCCTGCTCTTGGTGTGCACGCCATTCCGGGTGGTAGCGGTACTGCTTGCGACCTTTCGCGTCCCGTCCAACACCTTGCAGGTGTCCATTGGCCTTCGCGCAGATCCACACGTCGGTCCATGCCGGTGGGATCGCGAGCCCGCGGATCCGCTCGATGGTCCTTGCCGCTGTGATCTTCCGCCCGCGGGAGTCGAGGTAGACGAATCCCTTCCCAGCCTTTCGTCGGTGGATCCCGGGACTCTCGTCGGAGGTGAAGATGAGGCCGGTCCGACCGGCGCGAGATGAGGAGCTCACGGGCGGGATGGCTACCCGCTGCCTCGCGGTCTCAATCCGCCTTCACGGCTGGCGCAGGTCGTACGCCGCGAGCGATCCCGCCGTCACCAACAGAACACGCGTACCAGAGGCGCCCTGCGTGGGCCCACGGTGCGCTATTGACAGGATACTGTCGATATGACAGTGTACTGGCAACAGGCGAGAAGGAGGCTGCAATGAGCACAACGGTTCACCTGGGTGTGTACGACGGTCTGGCCGACTGGGAGGTCGGCTATGCGATTGCCAACATCCACACGCCGGTCTGGCATGACGGTGGATACGAGGTCGTGACAGTGGCCGAATCGATCGGATCGGTCACGACGATGGGCGGCCTTCGGATCACCCCCGATGTCGCTCTTTCCGAGGTGCGTGCAGGCGACAGTGACATGTTGATCCTCCCGGGCGGAAGGGCATGGGAGACCGGAGGCGGCACCGCATTCGCGAGCGCGGCCGGCGGATGGCTCGACGCAGGAGTACCGGTCGCAGCGATCTGCGGCGCGACACTCGGGCTCGCCGCAGCAGGTCTCCTCGATGAGCGATCTCACACGAGCTCTGCACTCGAGTACCTCACGCAGGCACCCACATATCGCGGGAGCGCTCTCTACCGTGACGCGCCGGCCGTGACTGACGGCGATCTCATCACCGCGGGACCATCCAACCCGATCGAGTTCGCGCAACACGTGTTCGCCCGGCTTGGTCTCATGACTCCCGACGTGCTGGAGGCTTGGTACGGGTTGTTCAAAACCGGCGATGCAAAACACTTCGGCGAGCTCCTCGCCGCTCGGCAAGCCACGCAAGCAGCATGAGCACGCTCACGCGCCGCAGCGTCGACCGAACGCCAGCTGGCGACGCTCTCACCGACCTCGTGATCGCTACGTTTCGGCTCAACGGCCGGTTTCTCGCCGCGGCCGAACAGATCGCCGGTCGCGTCGGTCTGACTGCGGCTTGGTGGCAGGTGCTGGGGGCAGTCTTGTCACGACCGGCAACAGTCGCCACCATCGCCCGTGACATGGGTCTGGCGCGCCAGAGTGTCCAGAGAATCGCCGACCTTCTGGTCGAACGCGGCTTCGCGGAATACCTGCCGAATCCGAGTCACAAACGCGCGCGGTTGTTGCAGCCGACTGCGTTGGCACGCCGAGCAATCTCCGAGCTAGCGCCAGCGCAACACCGCTGGGCGAACGAGACTTCCGCCGACATCGACGCAAGGGAGCTCAGACGAGCGCTCCGCGTCCTCGATGAGGTCCTGGAGACGCTGAAGCGCTGAACTCGAGATGCGTGGTCACCTCCCATGCCGATGAGCCGGTGGATGGCGTTCATCGGCGCCCACTCGCCCACGTCGGCAGTGACGCCTCTCGATCCAGGCATCGGCCGCGCGCCCAAAGGCGCGCCGACGGTCGGTGATCTAGGTGGTGGTTTGCGGCTGCCCGGACCGGGGCAACCGTGCACGATGACCATTCATGCGTTGTCGTTGAACTGCTCGTTGAAGAGCTCAGCCGCCGGACCCTCCAGCACCGATCGTCTCCTCGACGAGTTGGAGCGGGCGCTCGAGGCCGGCGGCGCGGAAATCGATCCCCGATTGAGGATCGCGGATCACAACGTGTTGGCCGGTGTGACGTCGGATGAAGGGTCGGGCGATGATTGGCCGGCGATCCGCGACAAGGTGCTGTCGGCTCGGATTCTCGTCCTCGGGACGCCGATCTGGCTGGGGCATCCTTCGAGCTATGCGCAGCGCGTGCTCGAGCGTCTCGATGCGTTCCTCGGCGAGCACGACGCTGGTGGACGGATGATCTCTTCGGGACGGGTGGCGCTCGTGGCGGTCGTCGGAAACGAAGACGGTGCACACCATGTGGCCGCAGAACTGTTCCAAGGTCTTGCCGACGTGGGCTTCACCATTCCCGCTTCCGGTATGACGTATTGGGTCGGTCACGCGATGCAGGGCGTTGACTTCGTCGATCTCGACGAAGTTCCGGCGGAGGTTGGCGGAGCGACGCGGCTCGCCGCGGCGAACGGCCTCCACCTCGCCCGTCTCCTGGTCGATGAGCCCTACCCACCACCCGACGGTGCCGAGCAATCGGGTGGGATCGGAAAGGGTTCGCCGAGCACGTGACGCGCCGCGTCACCGACGGCAATCTCAATCGGCATCGGGCGAAGTTTGCAGGCGCCGACCTGGTGACTGTCGAACGATCTTCTGACCGGGGCCAGCGGCCACCACGCACCGGGAAGCATCAACTCCGCGCGGGTCCTGCCCGTCCGTGCCCTTGGGACCCGTGCCAGCTGCGTGCCCGTCGTCACGTGTGTGCCCGTTCTACGCGTGAGCGACGGCTTCTCGAACCGCTGCTCACGGTGGCGGTCGGCCGGGAGGCGATAGCGAGTCCGCTGGTCACCGGGCTGGAGGTCGCTGAGCGCAACAACCCCCGTGTCCGTGGAGGGTGACGCGGCGACGCGCTGGCGCGACGAAGCGGCCGCGAAACGGTGCAGAAGACCGTGTGTCGCGCGCCGCGTCGCGGGACGGGAGAGGGAGTCCCGCGTGGATCTCACTCAACGAGCAGTGTCCAACAGATCGGGTCAACTCCAGATGGTTGGTTCGCCTCGCGCTCTAATGCCCTTTTCCGGTCACCGCGCGAGCGCAGAGCTCAGGCTGCGACCCAAGCCAGCGCGGCTGACTCTTCGGCGGGGGTAAACCCCTTCACCTCGCCAGGCATGAGGTATCCGAAGATCTCGACCGAATGACGCACCCAATCCTTGTCGGTGACGACTGCAATCTTCTCCCACCTTGTGATGTGCGAGAACCCGACCCTCGTGTCATCCCACGCCGCGCCGGCTGTCAGTCCTTCGAACTCCCCGCTGAGCACGTACAGCATGCGAATCTTGTCGTGGTCTCCGAGCGCCTGATCGACGGCAGGGATCATCACCTTCTCGTAGTCGTCACTCGTCAGTTCGCCCTTAGCAACGAAACCGATGACGTCATCGGGAAGATCGGTGATTCGATCGAGCATGACGGTTCCTCCAGGATGGTGGGCACACAAAGGTGTGGGCCACGTCGCAGCGACTCAACGTCTGCAATCATCTTGACCCTTCTCACGATGGTGCGCTCTCAACCGCACGACCGCAAGGTTCGGGCCACGACGAGAACCCAAGCTCGGCGAGCGGGTCCACGGCTGGAGGCGGCCGAGAGAGGCGGATGCGGACGGTCCCCATACACGGCTCCGGTCTTGCGGAGTAAGGAACCCGCCGCGTACTTCGGGTCCCGCACCCGGCGTTGTGGGGCAGCTCGGTACGTCGACACACGCGGGGTCAAACAAGTGCACGTCCTCCTTTCCGAGCCAGTTCGTTGGCGACGGTCGCGAGATTCGCGTGCCACTCGCTGGCGGGGCCATGGTCGCCGGGGTGCTCCGCGACGGCTACCAGCAGCTCGCCGCGCTACTCGGCTCGTGGCGACGGACGGGACCACCGCTGACGTCGATGCGTCGTCGTGGTCCTCATCGGAGGGCTCGTCGATCTAAGACGCAACCAGTGGACCTTCGGTGCCGTACCACTCGACATCGACGATGAGCGCGCCCTCGACGCGTGGGTCAGGATCGCGCTCGTCACTCTCGAATCCTGACCCGCCCATTGCACCCCTGACGGGAGTCAGGCGCCGCTAGGCCGTGGCGGCCAGCGGCCTCGACGAGGCCGCGTACATTTTGAAGGAGGCCTGATGGTGAGCGACGGCATGACGCTCCGCCTGCGCCGCGTCGAGCGAGACATGTGTGCGGCTGCGGTCCCACCGTCCATGCAGGCTCGGTAGCCTCCGGCGATGAGTGACGGGGGCAGCATGACGTATCCGCTGCCGGAGCGCCCGGCGCTGGCCGAGGTCGCGACGACTCTGGAGGCGTCCGGTCACTGGGCGCTGGTCGTCGACGACGAGTGGCGGCTGGTGTACGCCACCGACGGGGTGCGGTTGACCTTCGGTGCCAATGAGGGGCTCGCACCGTTCGCGGTCGGTGAGCACTTCTTCGGACCCGAGGCGATGCAGGTGGCGCTCGGGTGGCGAATGGGGTTGAGCACCACCGACCTGTACCGTGAGTTCTTCGTCGGTCTTGGTGGCTTCGTGCTCGCCGACACGCCAGGAGGCCGCGACGCGCTTCGTCGCGTGGTCGACGCCGGGTTGGTCGAGGTCGTCGACCAACTCACGCCGAACGAAGCGTCGGCCTCCTTCTTCATGAACCACGGGATGGGTCTGGACCGGCCGGTGGGCATCCATGCCGTCGCCATCCGTATCCGTGATGCGGCGGGCCTCGCCGGCACGGCGATCATCACGAAGCCGGATACTCCGATGGCGACCATCGGCGCGCTGACCAGCATGGCCGACACCGGCCACGTGGAACGGATGCAGCTGGTCGCGAAGGCGGCGCGGCGTCCGGCGGCGATCCTGTTCGCAGACCTGGAGGGTTCGTCTGCGCTGGCGCGCCGACTTTCGACCGCCAGCTACTTCGCGCTCGGGCGCCGACTGGTACGCGTCGCGGATCAGTGCGTCATCGATGCCGGCGGACTCGTCGGCCGGCACGTGGGCGACGGCGTCGTCGCGTTCTTCCTCGCCGAGACCTCTGGGTCCGAATCGGCCGCCGCGCACGCGGCAGTCGCCGCAGCACGCGCCCTCGACCGTGCCGTGGCCGACGTCGCGGCGCGCAGCGGTCTCGGGCCCGACGACGTTTGTCTCCGATTCGGACTCCATTGGGGATCGACGCTGTACGTCGGCAACATCACTACCGCCGGGCGCACGGAAGTCACGGCGCTCGGCGACGAGGTCAACGAGGCCGCGCGCATCGAGGCGTGCGCTACCGGCGGGCGGACGCTCGCTTCGAAGAGCCTCATCGAACGTCTCGACGACACGGACTCGGCCGCGCTCGGTCTCGATCCGGATGCGATCACGTACATCGCACTGGCTGATCTCGCGACCGCGACAGACAAGGCACGGAGGGACGCGCCCGCGATCGCGGTCTGCGACGTTGCCGACGAGCGGTAGCGCCCGGCCCGCGATCCCGGTACGCCGTGACCATCGAGGCAGGTGCGCCGCCCCTTCTCATCCGGGACTCGGTAGGAAAGGTATGCGATAACGCATGCGCGCCCTGTCCGGAGGGTAATGGCGCGCGACATACAGTCCAACACGAGGAGGATGGGACAGATGCCTTCCGACAAAGAAGATCTCCCCGGCACCATCGAGCGCTCGTCGGAGAAGGCGCAGCGCACGTTCAAGAAGACACTCGATTCCGCGCACGAGGAGTACGACTCGGAAGAGCGAGCGCACCGCACCGCCTATGCGTCGCTGAAGCACAACTTCGAGAAGGTCGGCGACCACTGGGAGGAGAAGGACGAGAAAGGTCCTTCCGACCCGCAGGCCGAGGGCGGTGCGGGCACCGATCGCGAAACCGCGGGCGGTGTCGACGTCGAGGGCCACACCAAGGACGAGCTCTACCAACGGGCCAAGGACCTCGGAGTCGAGGGTCGGTCGAAGATGGACAAGATGGAGCTCGGCCAAGCCATCGCCCGGAAGCAGGATTGACCTCGGCGGGAGAGGGAGTGCGACGCCGTCGCATCGGAGACCGACCAGGCCCGTGACCACGACGAGATCCGCCGCTGGGTGGAGGAGCACGACCGCACGCCGGCTTCGGTGCGTAGCGAGGCCGGCGACGACGCGCCGGAACGCATCTCCCGGGACGACTGGTTCGACAGCTTCGACGAGCAGCGACTGACCTTCCTCGACCAGGATCAGAAGGCCGGCGGCGAGGACCGCACCTTCTTCGAACTCATCCGACCCCTGAACACGGCCGTTGACGACGGGTTCTCCTGGCTCACCCGTCGCTCACTCACGAGCGTGAACCGAGCACCCACTGTCCGAGGCGGGGAATCAGGCCGTCGGAGCCGCCGATGCGGATGAGCGCCGCCAGACCTCCCGTGGATCCGATGCCCAACAAGATCGACAGCCACCAGTTCGACGTCATCGAGTACACACCGAACCCGATGCTGAGAAGAATGGAGACCAAGATGGAGACCAGCGCGATCCCGAGCTGGTAGTCGCTGGAGCCCTTCTGCTCCGACGTGGACCCGGCGTCCTGCTCCTCGTCACCCATCGAACCCGGCGCGTCCGCTCTCACGCGAGGACCCCGTCGGGCAACGACCACTCGACGCTGCCGTGCCGATGAAGTGCCAAATCAGCCGACGCCCCCGTCACCAGTGCCACGCCTCTCGCGCCCATCGGCCCCTCCGTTCTGCTCGCGCCGTCCATCGTCGGTCGCACTCCTTCAGGCGATACCCAGGGCCGAGTGCCGCTACCCGTCGATCGCCTCACCGAGGCGCTGTGCGGCCTCGATGAGCAGCGCATGCACGAACGCCTGCGGGAGGTTGCCGCGCAGTTGGCGCTGACGGACGTCGAACTCCTCCGTGAACAGCCCCGACGGACCACAGGCCGCGCGGTTCCGTTCGAACCACCGGGCAGCTCCGACGACGTCGCCCTGGTCCAGCAGCGAGAGCGACACCAGGAACCCGCAGAGGAGGAAGGCGCCCTCCGGGCGGTACAGCGGCTGATCGCCGTGGCGGAACCGGTACGCGTAGCCGTTCTCGGTCAGCTCGTCGAGCACCGCCTGCAGGGTCGCACCGGTCCGCGGATCGCTCGACGGCAGGGCTCCGCGCAGCGACGGCAGCAACAGGGCCGCGTCGACCCGTGCGTCCGTCGGACTGCGCTGCCAGCGGCCGCTCGGGTGCAGGCCGTGGCGTGACGAGTCGGCGACCAGGGTGTCGGCGAGCGCCTCCCACCCGGCGGCGTCCCGGCCGGCGCGCGGTCGCCGCGCGACCGCGCGCAGGCCCGCGGCGCACGAAAGCCGGCTCTCGGTCCAGCGGTCCGGATCGACCTCCCAGATCCCCGCGTCCGGCTCCTGCCAACGAGTGGCGACGGCGTCGGCCGCGATGCAGGCCGCCACCCAGCCGTCGGGCTCGAGGCGATCCATGGCATCCGCGGTGGCGAACAGCTGGAGCGCCTCGCCGAACGCGTCGAGCTGGAACTGGCGGTTGACCCAGTTGCCGACGACATCGGCGCCACCCGGGTAGCCCGGGAGGCTCAGCCTCCGCTCGTCCGGGACGGCCGCGCCGTTCACGGTGTACGCCGGAGCGAGCCGGGGGCCGTCGGCATGGAGCCGCTCCGCGACGAAGCGCACCGCAAGGTCGAGGAGATCGGGACTGGCCCCGTGGGCCGCCGCGATCCCCACGATGCTCTGGTCGCGGATCCACGCGTAGCGGTAGTCGTAGTTCCGCCCCTTCTCGGCCCGCTCGGGCAGGCCCATCGTCGCCGCCGCCACCATCCCGCCGGACGAGCTGGTCATGCCGGCCAGGATCGAGTGGGCGTGATCGACGTCGCGGTCGGCGACGAGTCCCGACCCGGCTGCCCGGTGCCGTCCCCAGCCCTCCTCGGTGGCGGCCCAGGCGCGCTCGGGGTCCTCCGGCTCTGCGTCGCCGGTCGCCGCCATCGTGAGGACGAGATCGTGGTGTACCCCGCCGGCGAGGTCGAGCTCGAGCTCGAGGTCGTGGTGCACCCCGTCGTCGACGACCTTCGCTGCCGCTGCGCCCGACCAGCCGAAGCGGAAGCCCCCGACGTCGCCGCGCCACACGCCGTCCTCGCACCGCAGGCCCCGGACCCCGCGCTGACCGAAGTCGTTGCGAAGGGCCAGCACCACGCGCATCGTGACGTCGGCTTGTGGTTCGATGCGCCGCAGCACCGTGAGCCGGCCGGGGCGGCCGGGCAGGGCGAGCGCCTCGCGCGATTCCACCACACCACCCTGGGTCACCCAGCGGCTCCGCCAGATGAGCCCGCCGGGCTCGTACCGACCGCCCCAGACGTAGGGCGCCGCGGGTACGACCTGGTAGCCGCCGCCGCCGCCGATCAACGACGCGAAGACGGCGGGGTCCTCCCAGCCGGGGAAGCACAACCACACCATCTCGCCGTGCGGGCCGAGGACGACGCCGCGCTCACCATCGGCGAGGAACGCGTATTCCCGCAGGACCGTCGGCGGCCACCGGGTGCTCATCGGCGACCTCCGTCGCCGGCGCTCTCCATGCCGGCACCGGTACCCGCCAGGCGGACGGGTCGAACGCCCGGGACGCGTTGATGCGCCGGATCTCCGAGGTTTGCCGACCCGGTCGGCGGGTTACGAGGCGCGAAGTAGCGAGAGACGGAGCGGGTCGGCGGGCCGATGCCGGCCCGGCGTTCCGGTGGTTGCGGGAGCCGCGGGGCAACCAGCGGTTGAGGGAGCTGACATGTCGAGGAGAGACGCTGTCCCCCCGGGCGGTTCGAGTCCACTGCGGTCACCCGCTCGGCAGGAGCGGTCACCGTCGGTTCAGAGCGGCCCGGTGGGAGGCGGTGCATCCGCCGACGCGGAGGCGAGACACGAGGCCCCGCCCGGGCTCCGCGACCTTTGGAAGCAGGTTCTCCGGGTCAAGGAGCTCGCAAAGGAGGATCAGGTCACGCTCGTCGCCGCAGGGGTCGGCTTCTACGCCTTCCTGGCGCTCGTCCCCGCCCTCGTGGCCGCAGCGGCGATCTACGGCCTGGTCTCCGACCCGCAACAGATCACTGAGCAGGTGCGGAGCTTCGCGGGCGCGCTCCCGTCGTCCACCCGGAACTTCCTGACGACGCAGCTGCGGACCACGAGTGAGGTCAACGGCGCCGAGGTCAGCGTGGCGGCCGGGATCGCGATCGCCGTCGCGCTGTGGAGCGCCTCCGCCGGTACCGCCGCGCTCCTGCGAGGTCTGGCCGTCGTCAACGACGCCGAGAACGCGCGCAGCTACGCACGACGCAGGGGGCTGGCGCTCGTCGTCACGCTCGGTGCCGTCGTCGTGGTGCTGATCGCTGTGTGGCTCGTCTCGGTGCTTCCGCCTCAGCTGGACCGGATCGGTCTCGCGTCGAGCTGGGTGCGCACGGCGGTGGAGGTGCTGCGGTGGCCCGTGCTAGCGGTCGTGCTCGCGCTCTCCGTGCGAGGGCTCTACCAGCTCGCGGCCGGCTCTCACACATCCCGCTTCATCACCCCGGGGCCGATCGTGGCGTCGCTGCTCTGGCTCGCCGCATCGGTGCTGTTCTCGCTGTACACGGCGAACTTCTCGTCACTTTCCCGCCGGTACGGGTCCATCAGCTCGATCATCGTCGTGATGCTCTGGCTGTACCTCGGGGCCCTGTCGGTCCTCCTGGGCGCGGAGGTCGACGCAGTCGTGGTCGCGGATCGACAGGAAGGGTCCGGCCGATGATCGGCTCGCGCCGGCGCGCCGCGCACGTCCTCCGCCTAGGTGCGGCTCAGCGAGCGGAGGAAGTGCCACGTCGACGCCGCGATCGCGAGGACGGTGAATGCGCCCGGGGTCCCGCGTTCGGCACGACGCCCGCTGCGCGACCGGCCCGTGCCTCGACGGTGTCGAAATGGATGCGGACCGCAATCCGATCCGCACCGAAGCGCGACACGAGGGTCGCGCTTTCTCACGAGGCCGTCTTCTCCGACGAAGCGCAGGGCTGCCGCATGCGCCTGTGCGATCATGCCGCACCCGATCACGTCGATCCGCAACGGCTCACTCACTGGCGTGCGCTCCATCCGTCGGGCTCGTCGACTCGCACGGACCCTAGGTCCCGCCGTCGGCCGGCGGGAGCCTGCTCGACTCCTGGCGTCGCGGCCGACGTGGGTCGCACCGGACGCAGTTAGGATCGTCGCTCGATGAGGGCCTCCACGCCCGAGGGGTATGCGCGCGACGCCGGCGATCTGAGCTCGGTGGGGCGCGACGAAGGGCCCGGGATCGACGACGTGCGCGACGTGTCGCGGCTCGCGATGTCGCAGCGCAATCCTCCGGCACCCCGCCGCGGCCTTGGCGCTCGCCGCGTCGATGCGGGGGATCCCGTGCCACGTCGTGATGCCGAAGGTCACGCCGCGAATCAAGCAGGACGCAGTCCGCGCCCATGGGGCGACCGTCGTGTTCTGCGATCCGACCCTCGAGGCGCGCGCGACACGCTCGCGGCGGTCGTCCGGACCACCGGCGCGACCGAGATCCACCCCTACGACCATCCCGACGTCACCGCGGGTCAGTGAACCGCCGCCCTCGACCTGCTCACCGAGGTCCCCGCAGGTGATCGAACCCAGCGCAGCCGTGGCGGTCGCCGCCCTCATCGCGATGGCGCGCCGTGATCAGGTGACGGTCGACGACATCGGTCTGATCCTCAGCGGCGGCAACGTCGACCTCGCGCGGCTCCGGTTCGGCGCGATGGAAGCCTGAGGGCGGCCGGTGCGGTTCGCCCGTCTGCCTCTCACGTACGACGAGTGCCGAGCCCGCTTCCGCCGGGCCGCGACGGCAGCCGGCCTCGTGGTCGATTCGCATGGCATCGCAGCGCGAGGTCCCGACGGGCAGCAGCTCACCATCGATGTCGTCGCATTCGGAGCCCGGCGCCCCCGACGCGCGCTGCTCCTCCTGTCCGGTGTCCATGGCGTCGAGGGGTTCATCGGCTCCGCGCTGCAATGCGATCTCGTCGGACGGCTCGACCCGACGCAGCTCCCGGGCGACATGGCGGTCGTCGTCGTGCACGCGGTGAACCCGTGGGGGATGGCGTGGTGGCGACGCCAGAACGAGAGCAACGTGGACCTCAACCGCAACTGGCGGCGCGACGACCAGACGCTCGCACACAACGACGCCTACGATCTCATCCACCCGCTCGCCTGCCCCGACACCGCCGATCTGCCGACCGTCGAAGGCTTGTTCGCGTCCGCCGGGCGGTTGGTCTCCGAACGAGGCGTGGCCTGGGTGCGCGACGGCATCACGTCCGGCCAGTACCGGCATCCAGATGGGCTGCACTACGGCGGCGACCGAACCGAGGAGTCGACCGCCGTCGTCGAGCGACTGGTCACCGAACGACTGTCGTCGGCGAGGCGCGTCCTCACCATCGACATTCATACCGGTCACGGCCCACGCGGCGAGATCACCTTCCTGTCCGATCAGGCCCCGGGCAGCCCACAAGACGAGTTCCTCGCCACCCGGTTCGGCCTCGCGCGAGTCGAAGCGACGGTCGACAACCCCGAGGCCACGACGGGCACCAAGTCGGGGCAGATGGCGAACGGCATACGCCAGCTCCTCGACGGTGCCGTCTGCTTCGCGTCGTCGATGGAGATCGGCACGGCCCGCGACGACGAGCAGCTGGTTGCCACCTACCAGGAGCAGTGGGTCCATCGCCACGGCGACCGCGACGACCCCGACCACTTCGCCGTGATCTGGGCGTACCGTTGCTGCTTCACGCCCGACGACGCCGAGTGGGAGTCGCAGGCGATGACAGCGGGCCGGGTGCAGCTCACCAACGCCGTTTCCGCCGTCGCCGACTGGAAGTGACCGAGAGCGGTCACCGCACGGTGCCGGCGAAGCCGGGACGACCGTCGGGTGGGCACCATGGAGTCGGGCCGTCTCCGACGAGGCCGCTCCGACACTTGTCGGACGTGGTTTGGCGTGCTGCTCGACGCGGTACAAGGGGGGCATCGACGATGTACGAGATCTCCTCCGCATGGGCGGGCCTGTCGCCACGGTCGCCCTGAACGCCCCGAGCGCGGTCGAGGACGCCGACGCACGCCTCTCGCTGCGGTGGCGCAACTGTCGCCGCTCACTGCACGAGGCCGGCTTCCCGTCCGCAGAGCTGGAGCAGCTGGACGAAGTCGTGGCCCGACTCGACCACGGCGAGGGGCCGGCACTCGCGCTGGTCCACGCAGCCGGTCACGAGACCTTCGTCGAGTTCCTCGATGCGCCGATCGGGCGGGACCTCGCCGTCGTCGACAGTCTCGCCCACGTCGGATCGGTGCTCGAGAACCGTCAGCAGTCGCTGCCGCACCTGATGGTCGTGGCCGACCGCGTCGGCGCGGATCTCATCGGCTTCGGTGCCGGCAGCGAAGCCGTCGCGGCCGCGGTGGAGGGCGACACCGAGCACATCCACCGTGGCCACCCGGGCGGCTGGTCCCAGCGGCGCTTCCAGCAACGAGCCGAGAACCAGTGGGAGTCCAACGCCAAGGAGTGTGCCGAGGAGGTCGCGGTGCTGGCCCGACGGCTCCGAGCACGGGTCGTCACGATCGCGGGCGATGTCCGTGCGGTCGGGTTCCTGGTCGAGCACCTGCCGAGTGACGTCGCCGAGCTGGTCGTCGTGCTCGACGGCCAGTCGCCGGATCTCATCGCGGAGGAGACCGTGCGCGCCGTGGCCGACCTCGTCGCACGAGACACACGGTCGATCCTCGAACGCTTCGGGGAGCAGCACGGAAAGGGCCGTGCCGCCGTCGGGCCACACGCCACGCTCGACGCCCTCTCGGCCGGCAGGGTCGAGGCCCTGCTCGTGCACGACGACCCGACCGATGATCGGCGCGCGCGCTTCCGACACGCCGACCTGTGGTGCACGTTCGACCTGGCGCAGGACGCCCCTCCCGGTGCGGGCGACGACGAGCCCGAGGACGGTCGCCTGATCGACGTGGCGATACGCAGCGCCCTGCTGGGCGACGCCACGGTGCGGTTCGTGCCGGAGCACGGTCTACCGGACGGGCGCCTCGCCGCTCTGCTGCGCTGGTGAGATCGCGAGGTGACCTTCGCCCTTCCCCGTGGTGGTCAGCACCGTGCTGCTGGTGCTCGCGGGAGCGCCCGACGCTGAGCGTCGGACCGTCGACCGGCCGACGGAACGGATGACGGATGGCGGGGGAGCCCGCAGCGTGCTCCCCGCCCTTCCGAGCCGTGCTCCCTTGCCGTCGATGCGCCGACCGGGCGGTCGCAGGCCCGTGACGCGTACCCTCGTCGACGTGACCCCGCTCGTGTCCGGCCGGCAACGTGCCTTCTCGATCGGAGCGTTCGTCTGGGCGGGCACGGGTTGTCTGATCGCTCTGGCATCGCTGCCCGATGTGGGCGCCGACGCGCGTCCCTTGGTCGCTGCCGCCGGCGTCGTGTTCCCGGCCTGCGCAGTGGTGTCGGGAGTGGCAGCACGTCGCGGCCGCTGGCGGGGTGCCGGACTCGCCTTGGCGCTCTCTGCCGCGACCCCGACGTTCTTCTTCTGGGTCCCGAACGCCGTCGCTCTCGTCGTCGGCGTCGTGCTCGCCATCCGCCCGCCTCGCCTGCACGACGGATCTGTCGCGTGAAGCCGGCACTGCGCTCGGGGTGAGGTACGCGGGCATCACTTCGCTCCGTGTCCCTCGGACCCCCTCCCGCTGGACGATTCGGCTGGGATCAGGCCTTCGACGCGTCGAAGGCATCGCGCCGCGTGGCGTCGTCGAAGCCGACGACGGCCCGTACCTCTCGTGCGGACGGAGCAGGCGCGCGCGCAATCGACGCCCCCCGGGAAGGGGCCGACACCGTCGACGACCGCCCGACCCGCTCGCCGTGCGACCTGCGGAGCCGGTCCCGCGCGGGCGCCACTCAGCGGGCGGCGAAGGCCACGACGCTGTCCACCGGCACGACATCGACCTCCTCGAGGTTCCGCACGCCGAGCCGGAGCATGCGACGCTCGCCCTGCTCGTACACCCAGACGCTCTCCGCGCCCACGGCGACACCACGCGGCTCTGCGACTGACCGGCTCGCGACCGGTTCCGCCGGCGCGACCGCGTCGAGCGCTACGAGCCGACCGGAACGCCGGTCGAGCGCGAAGACACGATCGTCCCGAGCGGCGATCGACCACGTGCCCGGCCCGAGGTCGGTGACCGGTCGGGTGACGGCGCCGTCGAGGACCCACAGCCGACCCGATCGGCTCTCGACGACGTAGAGCCGGCCGCCGGCGGCCGCGAGACCACCCACCCGGCAGGAGGCCTCGGGGCAAACGGCGACGCGCTCGGCGACGGCATTCGTCTCCGGGTCGATGCGGACGAGGGTCATCGAGAAATCGAGCAGCGCCCACACGTCGGCGCCGACGGTCGCGACGTCGACGACGGGGCCGTCGGCAGACCCCAAGGGAATGCGCGCGACCACCTCGTCACCGGTCGTGTCGACATGGAGCACCGCGTTGGTCTCCGGCTCGACGACCCAGAGGTCACCATCGGTCGCGGCCATCCGTCCGGGCCGGCCGCCGACGTCGAGCGAGGCCTCGAGCACGTCGCCGCGGTCGTCGAACCGCAGGACGTGCCCACGAGCGGTCGAGACCCACACCGAGTCCTCGGCCGCGGCCACGGCCGACGGCTCACAGCACAGCCGGGTCGTGGTCGCCGGCGAGGTCGCGCCCGTTCCGTGGGCCGTGAGCCGGGGTGGATCGGTGCGTGCCGTCCAGAGATCGGCTCGTCGGAGAACGTCGTCAGGACGCTCGGGGTCGGAGCTGTCGCATCCCACGACGACCATCGTCAGCACGAGGAACGCTCCCGCGAGACGAAGTGTCATTGCAACGCCGGATGCGCGCGGTGGGCGTGACGACGCCCGGCGAGAGGTCGTCCGAGCGCTCATCGGACGATCAGTCCGCCGAAGTCGGAGCGCGCACATCCTGTCATCACGGCCTGCTCTCCCGTATCGGATCGCGAAGCTCGCCGGGCACCGCGGAGGTACGCGTCGGGTCGGTCGGCTGCTACCCCGGTGCGTCGTGTCACAAACGCCGACGCGGCCTGGAACGGAGACCTGCGGCGCGTGGCGTGAGAGCGAGGTCACGGGCCGGCCACGCGACCTCGCGTGTTTCCCGGCCGGTGCGAGTGGGCAACCGGCGCGGTGAGACGGGGGTACGACACCCTCGACAACCATGAGGAGGCCCATTTGGCTCCCTACGGGAACAGGCCGACGACGACGCGCAGCGGAACCGCCCGGGCGACGCTCACCCGTTGGTCGGCGGTGCTGAGCGGCACCGCCGTCGGCTTCGCGGTCTTCATCATCCTCTCGGCGCTCTGGCTCGCGCTCGCCGGAACCACCCAGACCAACTTCTTCGGGAGGAACCTAGAGTGGTTCGCGCTCGCCGATGTGCTCGTCGCTGCGATCTGTGGCGGCTTCATCGCGGCATACGTCCAGGACGTCCGCGGGGCCACAGCCGGGGCGCTCACCGGGCTGGTGGTCTGGGGCACGGTGATGTTCGTGGCCCTGATCATCGACGTGCCGCAGCTGTCGACGGTGCTCTTCGTCAACACCACCGGCAACGAAGCGGCCGCCGACCGGCTGTCGACCAGTGCGCTGTGGGCGACGTTCGCGGCCGTCGCGGGCGGGTTCGTGCTCCCCGCCCTTCCGAGCCGTGCTCCGGGACTCGGTCGTCGATCCCGGTGGGGTCCCACCAACACCGAGCCTGATCGAGCCTGATCGTGTCGCCCGCAGATCGGGGAGCCGGCCCGGGTGGTGCGCTCGGCGCTCGCCTATCCCTGCGTTCCGGCCGCGGGACCCTGCACCGCAACGCCTTCGTCGCCCAGGGTCAGGCTGTACTGCGTCGTCTCCGACTCGATGTCGCCGGGGTGGTCCTCGGCGGTCGGCGAGGGCGCGGCGCTGACCAGAAGGCGACGACGGTCGCGCTGCCACTCGCCCCTCCATGCCACCGTGCCGACGGCGTGCGGCGGAGTCACGACCTGCCATCCGTGGAGCTGTTCCCCATACCAGACGAGCACGCGTTCGGGTGTGGTGCTCGACGCGGTGTAGCTCCGCACCGTCACCCCGTCCTGACGCGTGATCGGACCGGCCGGGTCGCTCCGCGGGTAGTGCGGAAGGGTGTCGAATGCTCCTTCGGTGAACGTCGACGTGTCGGGCGCCGGTTGGGTCTCTCCCGACGAACCACTGCCGCAGCCGCTCAGCAGACCCGTCGCGCCGCAGGTGGCCAACACGACCACCAGGCACCTCGACAGCACGCGCTGTGTGCTCCGGCCCCGAGACCGCGTCGATCCCACCATGGTGCGCCTGTTACCCACCCCCCCGCGACGCGAAACGTGACCCTCATCGGGAACTGAGGTTTTCGCCGAGCTCCGGCCGGGCAACGCGACGCCGCTTCCGCGCGACGGACTTTCCCGGCGGTGGCCGCGGCGAACGCGCGCGACCGCTTCCGGACGTTCGCCGTCGGGTGAGGACACGATCACAGATGATCAGGAGGTGCGATGCCGACCTTGGTCGGAGTGTACGAGGAGGAGAGGACCGCGAAGGCGGTTGCCGAGGCGGTCGCCCGAACGCCCGGTGAGCTCGAGGTCCGCGTTCAAGACGCCGACGAACTCGACTCGGTGTACCCCGAGTGCAGGCGGAGGTGGGGGAGCTGTAGTCACCAGGCCCTCAACCCGCTTCGTGAAAGCTTGGATCGGAGTCGGCGAAGAGGTCGAAGACCTCGAGTCGGTGCGGTCCCGCGTCGCGAACTCGGTGCGCGCGTGCCGTGCCCGTTCGTGCCCTCGGAACCGTGCCCGTGCGTGCCCGTCGTCATGGTTGATGGTGGTCACTCGTGGTCACTGGCGGTCAACTGAAACGGTCTCCGACCAGGAGCTCGATGCTCTGACCTGCACCGTAGCTGGGAGTGATCCGAAGTTGGGAAGCCGATGCTCTATCCATGAGCTACGAGAGCTGCGCAGTCAGAGGCTAGTTGTGGATCGCGTGCGATCAGACTCTTGGCCGTGCCCTCGTCGTAGCCAATCGAGCTCGCGTGGTCGTTGTATCTAACCTGCGGTGATGACGACTTCCACACCCGCCACCGGGATGACGACGGCTGCGATGCTCGACGCGCTCGAGTGACCCCGAGAATGACAGATCATCCGAACGTCGTGATGCTCGTGACCGACAACCAGTCGGCCGACTCGCTGGGCTGTTACGGCAACGTCGAGCACGAGACGCCCCGTATCGACCGCCTGGCCAGGGAAGGTACGCGATTCCTGCGGGCGTTCTGCACCAACGGGCTGTGTTCACCAACGCGCGCGTCGATCCTCACCGGGTTGATGCCGTCACAACACGGCGTGCACATCGCGATGCCCGACGACGACGTGATGCCCAAGGCCGACGATTACGACGTGACCCGAGAGTTCGCCACGCTGCCGTACCAGTTGCGCCGGCACGGCTACGCGACGGCGATGGTGGGGAAGTGGCATCTCGGGAACTTCCGTCAGGTCGGGCACGGGTTCGATCACTGGGTCGCGTTCACGAAGGGTCACACCACCGACTTCTACGACAACGACGTGTACGCCGATGGTCGGGTGCAGCGGGTGACCGGCCAACACATCGTCGAACACTTCAGCGACCGGGCCCTCGAGTACCTCGCCCAGCGGGACCGGTCACGGCCGTTCTTCCTGCAGGTCAACTACGACGGCCCGTACGTGTTGCCACCCACGGTCGTCGGCGCGGACCCGCGGAATCCGTTCTACGAGCGGTTCGAACGCCGGGCCTTCCGGCCGTTCCCACCCGTCGACGACCGGCTCATCCGCTCGCTTGCTGCGCCGTTCGACTTCGAGCTCGATCCGGCCGAGGAGTACACGCTCGCGAGCGCGTTCAACAACGTCTGGTGGACGGTGCGCATGCACAACGACCAGGCGACGCGCGCGAACATCGCCGCCCAGAACGCTCTCGTCGATGATGCGATCGGGCGTGTCGTGGACGCGATCGACGCCGAAGGGCTCGCCGAGGACACGCTGGTGATCATGACGACGGATCAAGGAAACCCGTACGGTCAGCGCGGACTCTGGGGTCATCCCCAGTGGACCGATCCGCCGTTCATGCACGACGTGACGTTCAACGTCCCGCTCATCTTTCGCCAACCAGGCACGGTCCGGTCCCAGCGCATCGTCGACGACCTCGTATCGCACTACGACCTCCTCCCGACCATCCTCGACCACGCCGGGATCGCGGGCGAAACCGTGAGCGGCTCACCTGGGCGCACCTTCGCGCCCGCGCTCTCGGGCGGCCAGATCGTCGAAGCGCACGACGCGGTGTTCTTCGAAGCCGAGACGGCCCGCTCGATTCGCACCAAGGACCGCCTCTACACGAACCACCTCGACGGCACCGGCGCGGCCGAGCTCTACGACTTGATCGCCGATCCCGACCAGTGGACCAATGTCGCCGCCGAGCCGAAGTACGCCGGCGAGGTGGCGCGGCTCCACGATCGATTGACTGCCTTTTTCGCCGAACACGTCGACGATCGCTACGACCTGTGGAACGGCGGCACCGGCCAGGCCATGGTTTCGCGCTATCTCCTGTTCAAACAGCGCTACGGGCGCGACTGGAACGTCACCATGGACGTCGGACCGACCTACGACGCGTGATGCGCCCGACTGATCGCAGCGCGACGGACTCAGTTCGCCGGTCGGCAGGCGGCCGACGCGAGCGAGTTCTCACGGTGAAGAAGCGCAGAACCCCGCGGCGAGCAGGCGACCGAAGCGCTCGGCGGTGGTCACGGCATCGTCTGCTGCCTGCCCGGTGCTCGCGCGCACGAGGCTGATCTTCGGGTAGAGGACGATCAGGCCCTGCATCGCGCTCCACGCGAGGTTCGTCGCGTCGGAGACGTCAAGCCGCGGGTTGTATCGCTTCGCGAGCGCCGTCACGGCGTCCTGGAGCACGGTGTAGGCCGCGAGACCGGCGGACTGCAGCTCGGGATCTTCGGTGTTGACGACGTCGGTGCGGAACGCGACCTCGCAGTGTGCCGGATAGCGCATCCCGGTGCTGACGTAGCCTCGCCCGAGCGCGACAAAGCGTTCGACCGGATCGTCGATCCCCGCGGCTGCGGCGAGCAGGCTCTCGCGCAGCACCACGAACGCCTCGATCGCGAGCGACGTCAGGAGTCCGGCCGCGTTGTGGAAGTGGTATGCGGGGGCCGCATGGGACACCCCGGCGCGCCGCGTCACCTCCCGCAGGCTGAACCCGGCGAGGCCCCGTTCCCCGATGACCTCCACCGCGGCGGCTCGGAGGGCATCAGGGAGACGTTCGTCACTCACGGGGGAAGTATCCGAAGTTCCCCTTGACGTTGTCAAGCTCCGTTCGTACAGTGCTGGCTTGACAGTGACAAGTCAGTGAGGAGATCGACATGACCGCACGGGTGCCCGAGATTCCCGTCCTGACGCCGCGCCGGCGCGGGGTCGTGCTCGCCGTTCTCTGTCTCGCCGTGTTCGTGACCGTGCTCGACGGCACGATCGTGAACGTCGCCCTGCCGACGCTCGCGAGCGAGCTCTCTGCGTCCACACGGTCACTGCAGTGGATCGTCGACGCGTATCTGCTCGTCTTCGCGGGGCTGCTGCTCGCGGCAGGGGGCCTCGGCGACCGGTTCGGGCGCAGGCGCGTGCTCGTCGGCGGTCTCGTCTGGTTCGGCGTGACGTCTGCGTTCGCAGGTTCGTCGAGTGCGGTCGGCTCGCTCATCGCGAGCCGGGCGCTCATGGGCGCCGGCGCCGCGCTCATCTTCCCGGCGACGCTGGCCATCATCACGAACGTCTTCCCGGACCCGTCGGAGCGGGCGAAGGCGATCGGGGTCTGGGGCGCGACGACCGGGATCGCGGTCGCCGCCGGACCGATCGTCGGCGGGTGGCTGCTCGAGCATTTCTGGTGGGGATCGGTGTTCTACGTGAACGTACCGATCGCGGTCGTCGCGCTGGTGGCGACGCTGGCGGTCGTCCCCGAGTCTCGAGACGAGCACGCGCCGCGGCTCGACCTCGCCGGCTTCGTGCTCTCCATCGCCGCGATCTCGGCCCTGGTGTTCACCATCATCGAAGCGCCGGGTTGGGGATGGGCGAGCCCGACCACGCTTGCCGGCTTTGCGATCGCCGCGGTGCTCCTCACCGCGTTCGTGGTGTGGGAGCTCCACGCGAAGCATCCGATGCTGCCGGTACGCATCTTCGAGAACCTGCGGTTCTCGGCTGCAAGCTTGTCGATCGCATCGGCGTTCTTCGCACTCTTCGGCTTCATCTTCCTGATCACCCAGTACTTCCAGATCGTCCGGGGTTACTCGCCGCTCGGTGCCGGGGTCCGTACCCTGCCCGTCGCGATCTCGATCGCCGTCGCCTCCGTGATCGCGCCGCGCATTGTGGCGAGCGCGGGAACCACCCGGGTGGTCGCCGCGGGGCTCGGCCTGATGGCCGCGTCGTTCGTCTGGATCTCGACGGCCTCGGCTGTGACCCCATACCTCGAGATCGTCGGCCAGATGGTGCTGCTCGGCGCGGGCCTCGGCGCGACGACGACCCCGGCCACCGAGTCGATCATGGGATCGCTACCGCTCGACAAGGCCGGGGTCGGCTCTGCAGTCAACGACACCACGCGGGAGCTCGGTGGGACGCTCGGCGTCGCGATCATCGGCAGTGTCTTCAGCTCGGTCTACGTGCACGCCCTCGCCGGCGGCCGCATCTTCGCAGCCCTACCGGCGGAGGCACGCGACACGACGAAGGACTCGGTCGGCGCCGCCGGGGTCGTCGCGTCGCGACTCGGTCCCCTCGGCCCCGGATACCTCCGGGAGGTCTCCGACGCGTTCCTCTCGGGACTCGGTGTGGCCTGCCTCGTGGCCGCAGCCGTCGCCGCGCTCGGAGCGATCCTCGCCCTGCGTCTTCTCCCGGCGCGTGCCGGCGGCGTAGCAGAGAACGTGTCGCCGAACGCCGAGGTGCTGCTCGAAACGGTGGAGTGAGGAGTCCGGCGCTCAGTTCGTCGCGCCAGTGCCTCGCCGATTCCACGCCTCGAGGATCGGGCGTGAGCTGGTCACCTCCATGCCGATGAGCCGATGGATGTTTGCGGCTGCCCGGACCGGGGCAACCGTGCACGATGACGATTCATGCGTTGTCGTTGAACTGCTCGTTGAAGAGCTCAGCCGCCGGACCGTCCAGCACCGATCGTCTCCTCGACGAGTTGGAGCGGGCGCTCGAGGCCGGCGGTGCGGAAATCGATCCCCGATTGAGGATCGCGGATCACAACGTGTTGGCCGGTGTGACGTCGGATGAAGGGTCGGGCGATGATTGGCCGGCGATCCGCGACAAGGTGCTGTCGGCTCGGATTCTCGTCCTCGGGACGCCGATCTGGCTGGGGCATCCTTCGAGCTATGCGCAGCGTGTGCTCGAGCGTCTCGATGCGTTCCTCGGCGAGCACGACGCTGGTGGACGGATGATCTCTTCGGGACGGGTGGCGCTCGTGGCGGTCGTCGGAAACGAAGACGGTGCACACCATGTGGCCGCAGAACTGTTCCAAGGTCTTGCCGACGTGGGCTTCACCATCCCCGCTTCCGGTATGACGTATTGGGTCGGTCGCGCGATGCAGGGCGTTGACTTCGTCGATCTCGACGAAGTTCCGGCGGAGGTTGGCGGAGCGACGCGGCTCGCCGCGGCGAACGGCCTCCACCTCGCCCGTCTCCTGGTCGACGAGCCCTACCCACCACCCGACGGTGCCGAGCAATCGGGTGGGATCGGAAAGGGTTCGCCGAGCACGTGACGCGCCGCGTCACCGACGGCGTCTGGCCGTGCTGATACCGCCAGTGCCACGGAAACACCGGCCTCGTGGCGTCGAAGAGCTGCCGGCCTCGCGAGCCGCGAAAGGCTGGTCGCCGGAAGGCAGCTCTCGATTCAGTCGGGGCAAGCATGCCGTTCGAGTGGGCGACGGTCGGTCGGCGCCGGAGCTACGGCGGCGGTGCCTGCGAGCCGGGCAGGTTGTCGCGACGCGCACGACTCGCTTCGAGCGTGGGATCTTCCTCCGCTGAGCCGTCGCCGTCTCGGTCGCTGTCTCCGACCCCGGGCGCGTCCGTTGCCGCGGGCGGGGGCGGTGCGGGCTCGGCGACCGGGGCATCGATGAACTCGTCGATCTCGGCTCCCGTAGGCGTCACTTCGGTGTTCGACTCGTAGAACGTCACCTTCGTCCTCTCGCTGGACCGATCGTCGGGCGCTCTACGGCATGCTCGAGGAACCAGCAGGGTCCTCGGGAGCTTCACCTGCTGCGTCGGCGTCGATGGCTTCTTCGAAGTCGCCGCGCTCGCGGGCGAGTTGCTCGAGGTCGTCTTGCTTGGCCTTGGCATCAGCAAATGACTTCGGTGTCTCGTTCGGATCCATGGCACGTCAGTACCCCGATCTGCCTCGACCCATGCCGCCCCCGCGCGACGTTCCGGTACCGATCGAGGTCCGACCCACCGCACACTCGCCATGTCGCTCCTCCCGGTTCGGACTCGTCCCGGCACGCTCCGATGCTGCTCCCGGCCGGCTGTTCGCGTGCTCCCGACCGACCGGTCCACTCACTCGGACTCGTTGCAAGGGTCGGCACCCGGCGCCGCCCCGTCGGTTCATTCTCGGGTCACCCGTCGGTGCTCGTCGACCCGATGTCCCTCGGCTTCGAGGAGCGGGGCCTGCGTGGCCGCGTGACTCCGGTAGAGACGACCCTCCGCGGGGACGACGCGCCACCACGGCAGGTCGGGTGCACGGCGGAGCACGTTGGCCACCGCTTGGCCGGCCCCGGGATGTCCGACCTCCTGGGCGATCTCGGAGTAGGTGACGACGTCGCCCTTCGCGAGTGTCCGGATCGCCTCCACCACCTCGCGCTGAAAGGGGGTGGGAACGTGCAGGTCGGGCCACGGTTCCGCGTTCGGCGGCCCCGTCGCCCGTTCGCCGGGCCGAGGATCGACGGGTCGACCGGCACCGGTGTCCACGGATCGCCGGAGCCACTCGGCGTCGACGACGGCATGACCGTCGAAGTCGTTGTTGAAGTAAGCGAACACGTCGGTGCCGGCGTCGAGCCACGCGCGGATCGTGCGGGACGCGCGCCCGAGCCTCCGTCCTCCGTACCGGCCGTGGTACGGATGTGCCTGCGCGTCGGGACCGTGGAAGCGGATGTAGGTCCATGACGTGGTCAGCAACCAGGGATGTCGGGGGAGCAGATCGTGGATGCAGAGCGCAGCCCCGTGGCGCTCGAGCACCGCGAAGACATCGTCGTGGATCCACGATGGGTCGCGGAGTTCGACCGCCCACCGGATGTCGGCCGGCGCGAGGGTGAGGAACTCGTCGATTCGCTCCGTGTTCCGCTTCCACCGGGGAGGCAGTTGCACGAGGTTCGGCCCGAGCGCGTTGCCCAATCGGCGGACTCGGTCGACATGGTTGGGCAGCCACCCTGCGGCGTCGCGCAGCTTCTTCCGATGGGTGCCGAACGCACCCAACTTGGCGGCGTAGAGGAAGCCGGGTGGTGCCTGGACAGCCCACTGCTCGACCGCGCTCGTGGTGGGCAGCCGGTAGAAGGTCGTGTTCAGCTCCACGGTGTCGAAGCGAGAGGCGTAGATGGAGAACCAGTCGGCTGTCCGGGACACTTTCGGATACACGATCCCGCGCCAATCGGGATACACGTACCCCGAGCAACCGATCCGGGCGCGTCCGCGCGAGGTGCTCTTCCCGGCCACGACGGCTTCAGACTCCGAGCTGTCGCGCATCACGGAACGATGCCGGCTAGCGCGCGACCAGTGTCGCGATCGGGCTCGAGAGCAGGTGTTCATGCAGTTGACCGGCGTCTCGATAGACGGCGAGCGCTCCTGCCTCGGACAGCTCTGCTCGACTGGTCCCGCCGCTCTCGACCGCCACGCAGGGCATCTTCGCGTTGTGCGCAGCGCGCACGTCCCAGATGCTGTCGCCGATCGCAAGCACCCGACGGGCGTCGATCCCTCCCTTCTCGCGCGCGGCCTCGAAGATCTCGGGCGAGGGCTTCGACGCCGACACATCGCCGGAGTGGACCACTGCGTCGATCGCGTCGTCGGCGTCGAGCACCGCGCGCAGATCGTCGAGGTCGTCTTCCGACGCAGAACTGGCCAGCACCACCACCAGACCGAGGTCGTGCAGACCGCGCAGCAGTGGTGCCGCACCCGGAAACGCGCGCACGTCCGGCTTCAGGGCCGCGAAGTGGCGGGCGTGCGCGTCGTGCGCACCGGAGACGTCGTGGCCGAGGAGCTCGGACGTGAGCTGGTCGCCGCCCATACCGATGAGCCGGTGGATGGCGTTCATCGGCGCCCACTCGCCCACGTCGGAGAAGGCGCGTGACCAGGCGAGCGTGTGCAGGTAGTTGGTGTCGACCAGCGTGCCGTCGAGGTCGACGAGCACACCGGCCGGGCCAGCTGATCCCGAGGTGGAGCCGACGGAGGTCAGAGGCGCGGCGCTATCTCGTCGGACCAGAAGCTGAAGAAGCCCTCCTGGTCGGGGCCGATCTGTTGGACGTAGACCTCGTCGTAGCCGGCGTCGCGGTACTTGCCGATCGACTCCAGATGCACCGACGGGTCGGGGCCGCAACTCAGGCTGTCGGCGACCTGGTCGACCGAGACGAGCTCGGCGACCTGCTCGAAGTGCTGGGGTGTCGGTAACTCCTGGCTCAGCTCGCCCGGCACCCCGACGGTGGGCCAGAGGTCGTGCGCGAGTTCGCGGGCGGCCTCCTCGTCGGGGCCCCAACAGAGCTTCATGAGCCCGAGCTTCGGGCCCTTGCCGCCGGCTCGCTCATAGGCCTCGAGCAGCGATGCATCGGGCGCGGTCCCGAAGTAGCCGTCGCCGATCTCGGCCGCCAGGTCGGCTGCCTTCGGCCCGAACGCCGATACGATGACCGGCGGAGGCTCGTCGGGGACGGTGTAGAGGCGGGCGTTCTCGACCGTGTAGTGGTCGCCGTGGTGCGAGACGGTGTCGCCGCTCCAGAGCTTGCGCATGATTCCGATCGCCTCGCGCAGCATGTCGAGACGGACCTCGGTCTCCGGCCACCGGTCGCCGAGGATGTGCTCGTTGAGCGCCTCGCCGCTCCCGACACCGAACGAGAAGCGACCGCCGGCCATGACGGCGGTGGTTGCTGCCGCCTGCGCGCAGATCACCGGGTGGATCCGCACCGTCGGACACGTGACCGACGTCGCGAGATCGGCCCGCTCGGTTGCGTGAGCGAGGGCACCCAGCACGCTCCAGACAAAGGGGCTCTGCCCCTGCCGATCCGTCCACGGGTGGAAGTGATCCGACACCGCGACACCGGAGAAGCCCACATCCTCGGACTGCGCTGCCCAGCGGACCATGTCGTTCGGGGCCATCTCCTCGCTCGACAACGAGTAGCCGATCTTCATGGGTTCCTCCTCTGCAGGTTGGGGCGGTCAGCTCGGGCCGGGGACACCGCGTCGCTCATCGGTCCCAGTGGCGATGGTGGGCGAGTGCGTCGAAGGCCGCCGAGGGACTTCGTGCTGCGCTTCGAGGGGGGCATTGCGTTCCTTCAGGCTCGAGGGGTGGACCGCGCGAGCTATGCCCTCGTGGACGACCCGTCAACCATCGGACGCAACCATCGGACGCGACCGTGCCTCGGCATGCCGGGTGCGACCGACCGGACGAGACATCAATCCCGTCCGGCCGGGGTAGAGATGGGCGACTCAACCGAAGGGCGACGATGGCACACATTGCAACCGGGTCCCGAGCCACCAACGCGGCGTTGCACGATCCGAGGGTGACAACGTTGACCGACGCGCAATGGTCGGCTCTCGAATGGTTGCGCAACTCCGTCGTGCGACTCGACGAGATGCCACCCGTCGGGGGCGGCGAGACCGGCCGGCGCTGGAAGATGTTGGCCGACATCAGCGCGACCGACCTCGCGCGGGCGCGTCTCGCCGAAGGGCACGTCGACGCCGTGGCGATCCTCGCCGAGCTCGACGAGCACCGGCCGGGCGGAGACCTCTGGGGAGTCTGGGCCGCCGAACCTCATCGGATCCGGGCCGACATAACGGCGCGGGGTTGGCGTCTGGAGGGCGAGAAGCGCTGGTGCTCCGGCGCCACCGGTCTCGACCGCGCCCTGGTGACGGCGACCGCTGCCGACGGCGTCCGACTCTTCACGGTCGAGCCGAGACACCTGGAAGCCGTGCCGGGGTCGTGGCCCGCTACGGGGATGGCGGCGAGCGCGAGCTTCACCATGCGGTTCGACCTCACGATCGGGAGCGATGCTGCGGTGGGCGCACCGGGTGCGTATGTCGATCGTGCGGGCTTCTGGCACGGCGGTGCCGGGGTCGCCGCCTGCTGGTTCGGGGGTGCGTTGGGCGTGGCGGAGCGCCTCCGGGTGTCTGCGGCGGCTGACGCCTCGCCGGTCCTCGACGAAGCATGGGGCCGCACCCGAGTCCGGCTGGAGCAGGCCGGGGCGCTCGTGGCTCGCACCGCAGCCGAGATCGACCGGGCTCCCGACGATCTCGCCTGCGCTCGCGGGCGAGCGCTCGCGCTCAGGCTCGCCGTCGAAGAGGCCGCGCGCGCGACCGTGGTCGAGACCACCCGGGCCCTCGGCCCGGGGCCACTCGCGTATGACTGCGACCACGCGCAGCGCGTCGCGGACCTGGAGATGTACCTGTGCCAGCTCCGTCCCGCACCCACCGCCACCACCTACGGTTCGCTGCACCGTGACGAGCCGGTCCGATGGTGACGGCTCCTCGATGGACCGAAGCGGCTCCCCCCTTCCGGCGACGTGTGCTGATCGTCGCGCCGCACCCCGACGACGAGGTGCTCGGGTGCGCCGGCATCATGCGCTGGCTCGATGCGGCCGGCCTGACCGTCGAGATCGTCGCCGTCACCGACGGCGACGCGTCACACGCCAGGAGCTCACGCGTCACGCCGCAGCGGCTCGTGGAGATCCGCGCGGCCGAGCGGACCGCCGCCTTGTCCGCCCTCGGGCTCGAGCACCTCTCGGTGCACCGCCTCGGCTTCCAGGACGGCGACGTGGCGTCGATGGAGCACGAACTCGTGCGCGCGCTGCTCGTCGAAGGCCACACGACGCTCGTGGTCCCGTGGCGGCACGACGGTCATCCCGACCACGAAGCGGTCGGTCGCGCCGGGATGGCGGCAGCGATCGCAGCCGGCGCAGCGTGCGTCGAGGTCCCGATCTGGTCCCGCGTGCGTGGCCGCCGATTCCAGCCTTCCCACGTGCTGGAGCTCGGCTCCCTCCACTCCACGAAGTGTGCTGCGGTCTCGGAGTTCGTGTCGCAGCTCGTGGCCTGGGGACCCGATCCGGTGGACGGGCCCGTCGTCCATCCCGAGGAGCTGCAGCGGCTCACTTCGAGCACCGAGTTGGCCGGAGCACGATGACCGAATCGCCTGACGCCCACGCCGCGACTCCGCTGTCCTACTTCGACGCGATGTGGGAGATGGGCGACGACCCCTGGGACCACGGTGGCCGGTACTACGAGCACCGCAAGTACGCGCTCACAGCGGCGACGTTGGGGTCGGCACGGTACGGCTCCATGTTCGAACCGGGCTGCGCCACCGGCATACTCACCGGCCTCCTCGCGCCGCGTGCCGCGGAGTATCTCGCCACGGATCTCCACGCTCGTGCCGTGGCTGTCACCCGACGGCACGTCGCGGAGCTCCCGTGCGTCCGCGTCGAACAAGGAGCGATCCCGGAGGACTGGCCCGACGGTCGATTCGACGCGATCGTGTTCAGCGAGGTCCTGTACTACCTCGAGCCGGCGGATGTCGTGCAGACACTTGACCGAGCAGCGGGATCGTCCACGACCGGTGCGGAGCTCGTCGCCGTCCACTATCGCGAGCCGGTCCGCGAGCACACGCTCCTCGGTGACGAGGTGCACGCGCTCATCTCCGAGCACCCGGCGTGGACGCGCGTCGCGCAGCATGCTGAGGACCGCTTCCTCCTCGAAGGTTTCGTCCGAAGATGAGCGCGCTGCACGGCATCGCCATCGGAATACCCGCCCGCAACGAGGCCGCGAGGATCGAGCGCACCCTCGCATCGGTGCTCCACGCCGCGCGTGGGGACCTGCCGGTCGTCGTCGTACTCGCAGCAGATGCATGCTCCGACGCAACCGAGCTGATTGCTACCCGCCGGCTGCGGGATGCGCCTGCCAACGTCGAAGCATGTGTGATCCGGGTCAACGAGCAGTGCGTCGGCGCCGCCCGCGAGGCGGCCTGTCGTGCGGCGAGCCACCTCCTGCACCCGCTGACGGGCGGTCGGCGCACGTGGGTTGCGACGACGGATGCCGACACCGTGGTCCCGCCCAACTGGTTGACGACGCACCGTCGATGGGCGCGTCGGGGCGCACATGCTGTTGTCGGTATCGTGCGGGTCGACGACTCGGATCCTCTCCCCGATGACGTTCGTGCGCTCGTCGAGCGAGAGCTCGCGAGCCACGGCTCCCATCACTCTCACGTGTTCGGAGCGAACCTCGGCATCGACACCGCCTGGTGGCGGCGGATCGGAGGTTTCCCACCCGTCACCGTCGGCGAGGACCGACTGGTCGTGCAGCGCCTACGCGAGGCAGGGGCTCGCGTCGTCGCGACGACGGACTCGATCGTCACCACCAGTGGCCGTCTCACACCTCGGGCCGAGGGTGGGTTCGGGAGTCACCTGGCCTCCCTCACAGCGGGCATCTGACCGGATCGGCGGCATCAAGTCTTCACCAGCCGTCGCGGGCCGGCGCGTGGTGGGCAAGGAACGGTGGAGTGTGGGCGGGACCTGCGAGGGGTAACGGTGGCTCGAGGTGAGGAAGCGCCTGGTCATCGGAGGAGCGGTATGGGACTCGCCGTGGACGGTTCGCGAGACGATCGGCGGCGGGAGCGTTCGAGCAAGCCGGGAGCGCTCGAGCGCATGACCGCCCATTGGTCGACATGAGCGCCGATTGGTTGGGCGGACGCCCCGAGATCGACGTCGAAGAGCTGATCGCCTTGGCCGACTACGTAGCCCCCGCGAACGGTGACCAGCGGACGTTGGAGCGACGCCGGAGGGAAGGGGCGGTCGTCCTCGTCGAGTGGGTCGACGGCGACCGCGAGTTGCTGCACCGGGCCTGGCGCACGGCAGTCCTGCGCACCCGGAATGGGGAGGTCCGTCATGCTGCGGCCGAGGTGCTGTGGGACGCGTCCCACCAGGCGACACCCCGGCCCACATGAGAGATCTCGTGGCGCGGAAGGCACCGCGGAGACGAGCACGCTTGCTGCCTTTCGGCGAACCCAACGGGTCTCGAACCGGTCTTCAGCGCGTTGCGGCGAAGAGGCGAAGAGGCGGCGCGATCACACGGGGGGCGGTCCGCTGGGGTCGGGCACGGCGGCCAGCACCTCGCTGTCCTCGAGGGAGGCCTCGGGCCCGTACCCGAGCACGAGGGTGCCGCGGGCCCCGCACCGGGGACACGTCACGGGCAACACGGCCACCATGTCGGCGGGGTCGGATGCGCCTTCCATGCGCCGGATCTCGTCGACCGCAACCTCGTCCGGATCCATGTCGGATCGACAGGTGAAACAGCGGATGCGACCACCCTCGCGCGCGCCGAACTGGCTCTCGTAACCATCGCGCTCGAACTGCGACACGATGCCGCGCAACGTCTGGGCTTCGCTCTGGCGGTAACGGTCCGGATTGTTCACGGTCCACTCGTACCCTCTGGGTCCGCAGCGAAACGAGACTCGAACCCGCGCTGCGCCGATGATCTCGCGAGTGCGATTGTGCGCGACGGACGACGGGTAGGGGCGGTCACGTCGTAACCGCCTGAGCTGAGGAGGCCGTGATGGCCGGAGCACTCGAGGGATTGCACATCGCCTTTCTCGTGGCCAACGAGGGGATCGAACAAGCCGAGCTCACTGGGCCGTGGGAGGCCGTAGAGGCGGCCGGTGGCACGCCGCAGCTGGTGGCGCCCGAGCCGGGTGAGGTGCAGGCGTTCGAGCACCTGACCCCCAAGGACCGCTTCCCGGTCGACTGCACGACTGCGGACGCCACAGCCGCGCGTTTCCACGGGCTGGTGCTGCCCGGTGGTGTCGCGAACGCCGACACGATCCGCACCGACGGTGAGGCGATCCGCTTGGTCGGCGAGATGGTGGACGCCAACCTGCCGATCGCTGTGATCTGCCACGGGTCATGGATCCTCACAGAGGTCGATGTGCTCCGTGGAAGGACCTTGACGTCCTGGCCGAGCCTCCAGACCGATCTCCGCAACGCCGGCGCGCACTGGGTCGACGAAGAGGTGCACGTCGACGGCGCTCTCGTGAGCAGCCGCAAGCCCGACGACCTCCCCGCCTTCTGCACGAAGCTGGTCGAGGCGTTCTCGAACGTGGGTGTGGCATGAGCAGGACGCAGAGTGCGGCACAGGCAGCAAGAGAGTGCCCATTCGGACCCTCGGCGAGTGCCGAAGTGCACCGACAACCCGTGTCGAAGTTCGCCGTGCCTCGCGACGTCTGTGCCTAGAGGGTGAGGCCTGCGTTCTCGGCCACGAATTGGTTGACGGAGAAGACCGCGCCCTGCGGGTCCTTGAACGTGGCGGTCTTGACCCAAGGCTCGTCGTGCGGCTCGATCACGACATCGCCCCCCAGGTCGGTGACCTTCTCGACTACGGCGTTGATGTCGTCGGCGCCGAATGTGACCGACCAGCCCGACGGCGCATCGCTGTCGGCTTTCGCCATTGCGACTGCGTCGATGAACCCGTCGGGCGCACCCATCTGCGCCATCTGCTCCCGCAGTCCGGGCGTGCTCTCCTCGAGGTGAGCGCCGTACCCTGGGAGCGTCCAGAAGTGTCCGCTCGGGATCGACAGGAGCTCCCAGCCGAAGACTGCTGCGTAGAACGCTTCCTCCTTTGCGGGGTCGGGCGTCGTGAGGATGTTGAAGTTCAAGGCGCCGTGCTCGTTGACGACGTTGGCACCGATGTTGTCCTTCGCCTCCCAGAGGCAGAAGACGGCTCCCTCTGGATCAGCGACGACGGCCATCCGCCCGGCGTCGCCGACGTCGAACGGGTCCTGGAACACCGAACCGCCGGCGGCACGCACCGCATCGGCCGACTCGTCGGCGCTCGCAACCGCAACGTAGGTGTTCCAGACGGTCATGGGCGGCGCGCCCTCGGGGACCGGTCCGACAGCAGCGACGTCGCCACCTCGGATGCGAGCCATGTAGTACTCGCCGCCCGAATCCTCTGGCATCACGTTCTCGAACTCCCAGCCGAACAGGCCGGTGTAGAACGGCAGTACCGCCTTGGGGTCGGGCTCGTTGCTGTCGACCCAGCACGGAACTCCGGGGATGTAGCGGCTGCGCTCGGGCATGTGCCCTCCTTCGTCTGTGGTCGTGGCTTCCTACCCTGCGTTGTCACCGAAATACCACCGCTCATCACCGATTTCTCGCATTGCAGTCCTGACCCGGAGGGATGAGGACGACCTCCGCCGAGCGCACCTGGTCGAGGTTGCCATGTGCACAGAACGACGGAGGAGGGCTGACGTCGCCGCACGTGTCGGCTCGAGGTGCTGCCGTAGGGCGGGGCTCCCTTTCCTCGCAACGAGGTCGCATGTCACACCTGGGAGCACCGGTGGTCCGTTCCGGTCATAGCAGTCGACGGCGCTCGGCCTGGTTGACACCGGTCCCTGCAGATCAGTCGGTGAACGGTCTCGAACTGTCGAGGAAGGCGTTGATCAACGGCGCGATCTGGTCGGCGTGCTGCAGCCACGGCGCGTGACCTCCGTCCACGACGTGGAGATCGGCGTCGATCATCGCGGCGGCCACGCGCTCGCCGACGGTTCCTGCGCCCATCGGGTCGTCTGCGGCGAACAGCAGGAGCGTGGGTGCCCGAACGAGCGCCAACTGCTCCGCCGTGAGTGCGAGCTCGGGGCGGTTTCCTCGGAGGCGGAGGAGCCGGTGGAGCATGGCGAGGAAGGTGGGCTCGAAGTGCCCCAGTCGCTCGGTGGCCAGGATGAGCTCGGCGATTTCCGGCGGGAGCGGATGTTCGTTGACCATCTTCGCGAGTTGCACGACCTGACGCTCGGAGGGTGGCTGGATCTTCATCATTCGCCGGCCCAGCGTCCGGGTCGACAGCATGCGCATCGGGAGTGGTGCAGACGTGTCGAGCACGATCGCCGGACACCCGAGATGGACAAGCGCCGCGACCCGCTCGGGCTGCTCTATGGCCAGCCAGGTCGCCCACAGCGAACCGAGCGAGTTCGCGATCACGACGGGACGTTCGAGACCGAGTCCGGCGAAAACCTCGGAGAGGAACCGCACGGCGTTGGTGCGTAGGTCGTCGGCGAGGTCAGGACGGGTGTCGGTGAGTCCGTAGGCCGGGAGGTCGACCGCGTACTGGGTGATGCCGTCGAGCCGGGCCATCAGCGGCGCCAACATGGCGGCGGGGATGCCGATCCCGTTGAGCAGGACGACGGGCGGACCTTCTCCCGAGACGAGGACGTGCGCCTCCCCCTCGGTCACCGGGGCGTCGACCCAGCGTTCGTCGTAGGTGACTCCGTACCGATCGAGCACCGCCGCCTGGGACTTCGAAAAGGCCTCGTCGAACATCGTCTACCTCTGCGCCCATGAGCTTTACGCTGTGTCCACCACATTAGAGAGAGGTTTACGTGATGTCAACCACGGCGTCGTACGGCGACCCCGAGACACGCCGTCGAATTCTCGACGTCGCTTGGGACCTGGTCGCCGAGCACGGGGCGAGTGTCAATCTGGCCGACGTCGCTGCAGCAGCGTCGGTGTCCCGACAGGCGATCTACCTGCACTTTGGCGACCGCGCCGGCCTGCTCGTCGCGCTCGTCCAGCACATGGATGAGACCCTCGACCTCGGCGCATCCCTCGCCGCCGTGCACGCCGCCCCCGACGGAGCGTCGCTGCTCGAGGCGGCCATGCAACTCAACACCACGTTCTGGGCGCAGGTGCTCCCCATCGCGCAGGTGCTCGAAGCCTCACAGCACACCGACGCCGTGTTGGGAATGGCGTGGCGAGATCGCATGCGGTTCCGATTGTCGACGTTCCGAGCGATGGTCGAAGCTCTCGCCGAACGGAACGAGCTCGCCGACGACATCGCCGTCGACGACGCTGCGGCGACTCTGTACGCGGTCGCGCACTTCGACACGTGGCGAGAACTCGTCATCGAGTTGGGCTGGACCGACGACCACTACGTCAAGTCGATGACCCGTCTTCTGTGCAACGCTCTTCTGGCGCCGTGAACTACCGGCAATGCGGGTCGGATGGCGGTGCAGATCGCCAAACATCTCGGTGCTGCGTCGGTAGTCGGCGCGGACGCCCTCTCTGCTACGCGTCGATCGACACGACCATCCGCAGCTCGAGCGACATTCGGATCACCCGGTTACGGGCGGCACGCGACGCAGCCAGCCACTCCTCGGCCTGCGGGCCGCACACCGTCGCGGGATCGCGGCGCGCCTGGTCGGCCACGGCGACCATCGTGGCGATGCCGTCCCGCAGCGCCGCGGGCGCGTCGGTCGGCAGTGCCGACGTGACTCGCGACACCGCCTCACCGAGTGCAGTGACGTCACCGGCCGAGACGGCCGACTCGGCGTCCTCCAGCGCGCGGTACTGCAGTTCGGCGACGTCCTCCCCCGGGAGCACGCACGCACCGTGCGGAGTGCTCAAGGTGTCGAACACATAGGCGCTGCGGTGGTCCATGTCGGAGCGGAAGTACCACCGCTGGTCCGGATCGTGGAGCATCGTCCAGATGTCGTTGATCATCGTGTCTTCCTCGCGCTCGAGGAAGGACTGGGTGGCGAGCCCGTAGCGCAGTTGGTGGCGGCGGCGATCGAGGCTGCGCCCGTCGGCGAGGGCCAGGGGCTGGGTGATCTGCTGCAGCGGGATCCAGAGGTTCACGAGCATGAGCCCGGCCTCGTGGTTCTTCCCATCGGGTGAGTTGTGGCGAAACAGCTCCGGCGCCCGACCATCCATGGCCTGTGCCAGCGGCGTGCCGTACACGTCCTGGTCGACGTGCACCGAAGTGGCCGAGCCGTGCTCGTTCATGCCGGCAGCCCGCGCACCGACCACGGACATACCGTTCGGGCCACCCTTGCGCATGATGAAGCCCTCGCCTGCCACATGCCTCACCGTGAGGGTGTGACCGCTGAAGGTGCGGAGGACCCTGCCCTCCAGCGACGAGCGGATGGTCGCCCCTTCGTCGTCGGAGATGCGACCGGCGCCAACCACACGTGCGAACGCGCGCTGCAGGGTCTCGAAGCCGGACAGGTCCACTCGGTCGAAGCCGAAGTCGAGCAGCTCCGGCTGGACGGCATCGTCCTGACACGAGTCCGTTGCCTGGCACACGTGCCGCTCGATGTTCCCGCGGTCGTAGGGGGCCGAGGCGCGTGGGCCGGCGCGCAGGAGCCCGGGGTGCTCCGCATCGGGTACGCCCACAGAGGCGGGCATGAAGCCGAGCGTCACCGCCACCGTCGTGTCCGTGAGGGCCATCGGCCGCCAAACCTACAGCGTGTCGGATCGCGCTGCCCTTCTCGGCGCGTCGACCTTCGCGCATCTGCGACGCGCTCAGCCGTACCGCCGACACTCGGCGACGAGCTCGGCGTGGCGATCGACGATGATCGACTCGAGCTCCGTGAAGTGGGTCGCGACCCAGAAGCGGTCCTGGCGGACGGCTTCGAGGAGCAGATCGCCGAAGTCGTCGATCGACATCGCGCCCCCCTCGGCGCTCAGCATCCCCGAGATCATCTCGTGGTAGGAGCGAGCCTCGGGAGGGCGGACCTCGAGGCCATCGGGCCGGCTCCGGTCGGACCGGGTGACGTCGGTGGCGACGCGACCGGGGCACACCACGGTCACGCCCACGTTCGCGCCTGCGTCGGCCAGCTCCGTTCGCAGCGACTCGGAGATCGACACGACCGCCGCCTTGGTGGCGCCGTAGGGCGCCTGGAACGGCATGTGGCTCAACAGGCCCGCCACCGACGCGATGTTGACGATCCTCGAATCGGTGTCCTGGGCGAGCATGGTGGGCAGGAAGGCGTCGATGCAGTTGACGACTCCCCACAGGTTGACGCCGATCACCCACTTCCAATCGGCGAGGGTGTGCTCGGTGATGCGATTCCAGGTGGTGACCCCGGCGTTGCAGACGAGCAGGTCCACCCGCCCGTGTTCGGCGATGGCGGTGTCGTGGAGCTGCTGCACTGCGTCGCGGTCCGCGACGTCGCTGACGAGGCCGTGTACCGACACCTCGGGGCCGAGAGCTGAGAGGTCGGCCGCCGCCTGATCCACGATCTCCTCGGTCGTGCCGGTGAACACGACCGATGCACCCTGGCGCACGAGCGCCCGGCCGATCCCGAGCCCGATCCCGCGCGACCCGCCGGTGATCACTGCGACGCGATTCGTGAAGTCCTTCATCGGCTGATCATCGCCCTCGCGCAGGCCATGGGGGCAACCGCCGGTTCACGCACGCGATTGAAAGTACGGAAACCCCGACGTAGCGTCAACCGCCCCCGGCGCTGGAGGTGGGGATGCCACTCCGGCCGATGGCCGAACGTCTCACCCGGCCCGACTGGGTTCGGCGCGTGAACCTGATGGCCGCCGCGGTCGGCGGCGACGGCAGGGTGATCGTGCCCATCGAACCCGATGCGATCCTGGAGCAGGCGGAGGCCGCCGTCGGTCGTCCGACCGGCGACTTCGGCGACCCGGGCTGGGTCGCGAAGTTCACGGCGCTCGCCGGGGCGATGGACGCCGCCGACATGCACGTGGTCGGTCGCTTGCTGAGCCGCCAAGAGCTCGAGCGGGTAGTGCGGACTCGCCTTCTCGCCACCCACGCGGTCGATGCTTCACCGGAGGTCGAGGACCGCGCGGTGGCGGCCCCGATCGTGATCACGGGCCCGGCCCGCTCCGGCACGACGATCCTCTTCGAGCTCCTGGCGCTCGACCCCACGCTGCGGGCCCCGATGCCGGCCGACGCGCTCTTCCCCACGGCCCTCCCCGAGCCCGTGGCCGCCTCACCCGAAGAGCTCGCCGAGTGCGAGCACGAGCTGTGGTCCGACATCCAGCCCGAACTGCGGGCGATGCACGACTTCCGCTCCGACCGGCCGGTGGAGTGCGGCACGGTCACCCAGGGCAGCTTCTGCGGCTTCCACTGGTCGATGATCGGGATGTTCGACGGCGCGCCCATGGACTACGAGGTGAGCTACGACTACGAGCGCCGCTTCCTCCAGGTGCTGCAGCACCGAGCGCCGGCGGCGACCTGGGTGCTGAAGACCCCCGCGCACATCACGACCCTTCCGCTGGTGTTCGCCACCTTCCCCGATGCCTGGGTCGTGCAGACCCATCGGGATCCGGCGAAGACGATCCCGTCGACGATCGATCTCGTCGCCACCATGATGTGGTTGCGCACCGACCACGTCGACGTCGACACGCTCGCCGTCTTGCTGTCGGCCGCGTTCAGCGGCGCGCTCAACGACTGTGTGGGCCTGCGGGAGACGGGCACGGTGCCGCCGCGCTTCGTCGACGTGCACTTCGATGCGCTCGTGTCGGATCCGGTGGGCGCCATCGGGCTGGCCTACGAGCAGATGGGCCGAACCCTCGGCGACGATCACGCGGCCGCGATCGAGAGCTACATCGCCGCGAACCCGCGCGGGCAGCACGGCGCCCACGTCTACCGGCCGGAGGACTGGGGCTACACCGCAGCCGAGATCCGTGAGGGCGTCGCGACGTACCTCGACCACTTCGACGTGCGCCTCGAGCCCGTGAGCTGAGCGGACCCGACGAAAGGATCGTTCATGACCGCGGAACTCGAAGTGCAGACCGCAGTGCGGGAGTTCGCCGACTCCTTGCTCGCGGCAAGCGGGCAGTGGGCGACCGACGCGACCACGCTCATCGGCCCCCAGGACTTCGTCGACGCCCATCAGGCGATCGCCCACTACCTGAGCTGGGGGTTCGACGCCCTCTTCCAACGCGACGCGAACCACCCCCGGTTCACGCGGATCTTCCACCCTGGTCGCAGCCTCCTGGGCGACAACCCCGACGTCATCTACTTCGACGCACCGGTGGCACCGGAACGGGAGTACCGGGTCACGGGCGAGATGAAGGAGGCGGAGTACGTGTCGATCACGGTCGAGGCGGGAACCGTGTGGGGCGCGATCGACAACGTGATCGTCGGGGTGATCAACGATGAAGACTTCGACGTCGACGACGACGGCTGGTTCACCGTTGCGCTCGGTGGGCCACCCCGGCCGCGCAACTGGGTCGCGCTCCCCGACGGAGCGTCGAGCATCACGACCCGTCACTACTTCGAGACGACGGTCCACGCGCAGAGCGATCCGGCGCGCGTGCCGACCATGCGCATCGAGGCGGTGGGCGGCGCGCCGGTCCCGCCCCGACCCTCCGACGGATCCCTGGCCGAGGGCTTTCGCCGTGTCACCGCCTACCTGCGGGCGATGACGCTCGACCGCCCACCGCTCGGGCAGGGGCCGGAGTTCTCCTGGGTCTCGACGGTGCCCAACGTCTTCAACCCACCGGCCAAGCCCGGCAACCTGGGCCTCGCGGCGGCCGATGCGGCCTACGGCTTCGCCCCGTTCGTCCTCGGCCCCGACGAGGCCCTCGTGATGCAGGGATCGTGGCCGGAGTGCCGCTACGGCAGTGTCAGCCTCTGGAACCGGTTCCTGCAGATGTTCGACTACACGAACCGGTCGGTGTCACTCAACCGGGCCCAGACGGTGGCCGACGACGACGGTCGTTTCACGATCGTGCTCGCGCACGACGACCCGGGGGTGCCGAACTGGCTCGACACGGAAGGCCGGGCCTTCGGCATCGTCTACTGGCGATTCATGCTGCCCGACGGCGCGATCGAGACGCCGGTGGGCACGGTCGTGAAGCTCGAGGACGTGCGGGGGTGAGCGACGCGGGCAGCCTGACGTATCCGCTACCGGAGCGTCCGGCAGTCCGAGTAGGGGCCGAACGTATCGGGTATGCGCTAGGGGTGATCACCTCGAGCTCGACCTACAACCGCACCGGAGGAAGCCGATCGACCGCAGTTGCGGAGGCCGTTGCGGTGCAGCACCAACCAGGCACGTTCGCCTGGATCGACGTGACGGATCCCGTGGCAGGCGACTTCGACCACATCGCCGCAGCGCTGCAGCTGCACGAACTGGCGGTGGAGGACGCCATCGAAGCGGGGCAGCGGCCGAAGGTCGAGCGCTACGACGACACGCTCGTAGCTGTCTTCCGGCCCGCCCGGGTCGACGATGCGGGCGTGGTCGTCTACGACGAGCTCTTCGTCGCCATCGGCGACCACTTCGTGCTCACCGTCGGGCACGGACCGCTGGAGGCGCTCCTGCAGGAGGCGAAGCGGCGCATGTGCGAAGCGGTCAGGATTCCGAACCATCCCGGAACCGCGCTGTACGCCGTCGCCGACGTGGTGGTCGACGGATACGTCCAACTGCTCCGCGCCAAGGAGCATGCCATCGAGCTCGCGGAGATCGCGGTGTTCAGTGAGCAGCCTCCGAGAGGAGTCGGCCAGGAGCTCTTCCGCCACAAGCGTGAGGTCCTCAACCTCTGGCAGGCGGCGGAACCGCTCGTGCTCCCGTTGGACGAGCTGAGCGACGACCGCAAGGACCTCGTCGGTGACGATGTCCGTGAGTACCTGCGCGACGTGTCGGACCACCTCAAGGCGGTCGTCGCCCGGCTCGAGGCCCATCGTGACCTGCTCACCGATGCCTTCGACGTCAACGTCGCGCAGGTCGGCGTCAAGCAGAACGAGGACATGCGCACGATGTCGGCATGGGCGGCACTCCTGTTGCTGCCGACGCTGCTCGTAGGGCTTTGGGGTATGAACTTTCGACACATGCCCGAGCTCGACGCGCGGTGGGGTTACCCCGCGGCACTCGGGGTGATCGTCGTCAGCTGCGTTGCACTTGCGATGTGGTTCCGACGCGTGGACTGGTTGTGATTGCGCCCCCCGATCCGCACAACCCACGACCAGCACGTGCACGAGCAGCGTGGTTGACCCGAGATGGGTGGGGTAGGGGATTGCGGCCACACTGAGGCGCTTCGTCGTCAATTCGGTGATGACTACGACGCAACCGTCGTGCGTCTCGGACGGAACCCCAGCGCGAGGCCGGGGTAGAAGGGTCGGCGCCTCCGTCGTCCGAACCCGGACCGAACCCGGACCGCACGAACCCGGACCGCGGGGGACCGGTCCGAGCTCCGAGACCGAGGGCGCCGATGCCGTGCGGTTGGCCTGGCAGACAGGACGTCGCCGCCAGTTCCAGTATCGGTCGCCAACTGGGTCAGGACGGTCGCCTCATCGATTCGCTTGTCAATCCATCAATCTCATTTGATGGAATGAGCCAGGAGGTCTAGCGTGTCGACGTGGCCGCTGCAGACGCGTCATCGACGCTGCCGGTGTTCGTGGAGCTGGCGGGGAACCCGGTGCGCTGGCGGATCTTGGCGGAGCTCGCGACGAGCGATCGACGGGTCCGTGAGCTGACGACCGCGATCGGTGTACCCCAGAACCTGGTCTCGTATCACTTGGGTCGATTGCGCGCCGGTGGCGTCGTGGGAGCGCGCCGGAGTTCGGCGGATGGTCGCGACTCCTACTACTCGATCGATCTCGCCCGGTGCGGCGAACTGATCGCGACAGCCGGTGCGGCCCTGCATCCGAGTCTGCGAATTGCGACGCTCGATTCTGCGAGCACCCACCCCGGGCGCGCGACGCGGCGAGTTCCGCGGGTCCTGTTCTTGTGCACGGGGAACAGCGCCCGGTCGCAGATGGCCGAGGCCTTTCTGGCGGAGCAAGCCGGCCCGCGCGTTCGGGCCTTCAGCGCCGGGAGCAATCCCAAGCCCTTGCATCCGAACGCGGTGCGGGTGATGCGAGGTCGCGGCATCGACATCAGTTCGCATCGTTCGAAGCACCTCGGCCGGTACGCGCGGCAGACGTTCGACCACGTGATCACGCTCTGCGATCGAGTGCGTGAGGTGTGCCCCGAGTTTCGGGGCCATCCCCGGGTCGCGCACTGGAGCATGGCGGACCCCTCGAGCGCCGGCGTGACGAACCGACGGACGCTCCCGGCCTTCGAGCAGACGGCCGACGCGATCGAAGCGCGCGTGCGGTTTCTCCTGCCCGTGATCACCGACCCTGACCCGAGGAGGTCACCAGCATGACCGACGAGTACGTGAATGTCAGGTACATGGTCGACGACGTCGACGCGGCCGTTGCCTTCTACACGACGCATCTCGGCTTCACGCTCCTTTCGAACGTCGCGCCCGCGTTCGCGGACGTCGCCCGCGGTCCACTTCGTCTCTTGCTGAGCGGGCCCACGAGCTCGGCGGGCCGGGCGATGCCCGACGGCCGCCGCCCGGAGCCCGGCGGCTGGAACCGGATTCACCTCGTTGTCGACGACATCACGTCCGAGACCGAACGGCTTCGCGCCGCGGGACTCCCGTTCCGCAACGACATCGTCAGCGGCCCGGGCGGTTCCCAAGTGCTCTTCGACGACCCGTCGGGAAACCCGATCGAGCTCTTCCAACCCGCAACGAGATGACCGGACCGAACAGGGGGCGTGTTCCGCCAAGCGCGACACAAGAGCACGACAACTTCCGAACCTGGCACCGCGTCGCGCACATCGCAAACGAGAAGGAATTCAGCTCCTTCGTGCGGAGTAGCGGGCGAGGAACGTTCGGACGGCCGAGTCGATGCGCGCGTCGATCTCGGCGCGCGTCGGCGGGTCGGTCATCCCGAACGCGAGCTTGAGCTGGACGTGGCCGACGAGACCCCCGAGGAACTGTTCCGCGGCGATCTGAGGGTCGTCGACGACGAGCTCGCCCCGGCGTGCGCGTTCGGCGAGGAAGGTACGGAAGTTGGCGTACGTGCGCGCCGGGCCGTTTTCCCAGACGGTGTGGGCGAGCGAGGGGAAACGGCCGAACTCGCCGAGGCAGAGCCGCAGCACGGCGAGCGCCGCCGGGCTCCAGACGCCCTCGCACGCGGAACGGGCGATCGCGGTGAGCTCGTCGGCCACGCTCTCGGTCGAAGTCCTGGGGTCGTCCATCTCGGCGCTCACAGCGGTGGCGACGCGTTCCATCAGCCCGGCGACGAGGTCCTCCTTGGTGGGGAAGTGCTTGTACAGGGTGGCTTTCGAACCACCGGTCTCGATGATGATCATGTCCATCGTCGTGCCCACGTAGCCATGCTCGGCGAAGAGCCGCATCGCCGCGTCCAGGTAGTGGTTTCGGCGGTCCATCTTCTCGATCCGGGTCTTGACTCGCAGCGGTGGTGGTCCGGTACTGTACGGTACAGTACTCGAACTTGGGGGAGACGTGGGCGAGGAACGGGGATCGGATGTCGTGGTGCAGAGCCACGGGGAGCGCTCATGGATCGGTTCCTCGCCGACGAGTCGGTTCTCGTTCCTGAGCGAGGGTGGTCCGGGCACACCGGAGTTCTTCGAGGAGCACTCCGAACGGGGCGACGGTCCGCCGATGCACCGGCACCCGTGGCCGACCTGGGAGGTCGTGGTGTCGGGCGTGGTGCGGGTGCGGATCGAAGGTGTCGATCACGTCGTGCGAGCCGGTGGCACCGTCTACACGCCGGCGGGCGCCCCGCACAGCTACGTCGTCGAGAGCGACGAGGCCCACATCATCGGCATGGGCTTGTCCGGAGGGCGCTTCCACCGGCTGCAGAGTGACGCCGCGCCGCTGTTCGCGGCCGAAGGTGGCCCCGACATGCAGGCAGTCGGCGCGCTCGCCGCGTCGTGCGACGTCGAACTGCTCGGGCCTCCGCTCGGGCTGTGATTCGCGGCGGACACTGACCGCTCGGGGCCACCACCGACGACCGGGGGCCTACCGGCCGGAGACGGAGCGGCGCCGGCGATCGAAGTCGAGGTCGAGGCGGGCTCGCGCACTGCCGAGGCGGTAGCGGGTGGCGAGCCGATCGACCGTGCCGAAGGACGACTCGTGACGGGGAAAGTCGGCGAGTGGCTGGGCGCTCCCCTGCACCGTGAACGGGGCGGTCGACCCGAACCCGAGTGCACCCGCCGACGGTGACGTCCATCCGACGGTGAAGCCGTCGGGGCCACGCTCCACCACGGGCTCGTTCGCGAGGACCGACGCGCGCCACGCCGCGAAGCTCGCCGCGGCCCCTTCACCCACCTCGACGATCCAGACGTTGTCGGGTCCGCCCTTGGCCAGGAGGTCGAACGGCTTGACCATGCCGTCGGTGGCGTTGACGGCCGGGTCGTAGATCCGCCAGGTCGGCGCGCGCCACGACCAGAGCGCGATGTAGCCGTCGCCCTTGCGGACGAAGGTCCAGTTGCCGGTCTGCACCACTTCGTCGAAGCGGTCCTGGGGGACGAAGGCGTGGGTGTAGTCGCGGTACGGGAACACCGACCAGAGCAGGGCGTCGGTGGTGGCGTCCCAGGCGGGTTGGTAGATGTGGATGCCGGTGCGCTCGAACTGGGCCGACCGGGGCATGGATGCCTCGCCGGTCCAGTACCCGGGTTTGCCGTCGGATCCCCAGTCGGTGCTCTGGTCGGCGCCGGTCGACGGGTGGGTGGTGAACACCAGTGCTTCGGCGTCGATCTCGGCGATCCAGCTGTGGACCTGATCACGCATCTGCCCGAAGCGGTGATCCACCACCGACGCGAGCGACACGGCGTCGCCGCGCCAGGCGTAGGTGTTGGCCTCGCTCAGGAACCCGAAGTTCACGATCGCGTGGTTGGCCTGCTCCCAGGCCCGGATCCGGTCGGGATCCCGACCGTTGAGGTCGGCGAGCAGCTTGACCTGGGCCAGGCCGGGCGCGCTGAAGAGGTTGAACCTCTCGGCTTCGGAGAGGCTGACCCCGGCGAGCTGCCACATGCCGACGGCGCCCAGCGACCACCAGAACGAGAGGTTCGCGGGATCGTCGAAGTCGTAGCCGAACGGTGCCACCGGGTTCGTGGTGACGGGAGCGGCATCGTCGACGTAGATCCCGTGCCGTTCCCGGACCACGCCCGGCGCCGGTGCCGTCGCCATCTCGAAGATGGCCTGCGGGGGTCGGTAGCGCTTGGCCGCGCACAGGTAGGTGGCGCCGTTGTCGGTCTGGGACTGGTACGGATAGGCGGTGTCGTCGAAGAGGAACTTGCAGCTGTTGAACGTGTCCTCGTCCAACGCGGTCATCTTGTCCTTCTTGTAGGTGCGACCCCGGGGGGCCACGTAGCTGCCGGCATGGCAGTGGGCGGCCATGTCGAGGAGGACCAGATCGAGAGCCATTCCCGCCGCCGTCACCATCTCCCGGTCGTCGGCCAGCTCCGCGAGCGTCAGCAGCGGGGTGAGGTTCTTCAGCATGTAGACGTTGCTGTGCCACTCGAAGAACCCGAACCGGGCCCGTTCGTTGATCCAGTCCAGGATCGGCTGGCGGGAGCGGGCCAGGTGGTCACGCCCGGTCAGTCCGGTCACGGCGAAGACGTCGTCGGGGAACTCCTGGCCGGCGAGGTACTCGTTGACCAGACCGATGATGATGTGGTTCTCGGACCAGTACCACTGGTCGTCGATCTTCCCGGTGGGGTTCGGGTCGTTGTAGCGGTAGCGGTTGGCCACCATCCGTGCCTTGATCGCGGCGATGACCGTGGGATCGATCGTGGTCATGGTCGTGCGGCCGCGGCCGTAGGCGAGCACCCAGTGCAGGTACATGAGGTTGAAGTCGCGGGTGTCCTGCCACGTGTCGATCTGCTGCCAGACCCCGCTCAGGCCGTCGACGGTCACCCGGCCGATGTCCCAGGTGTAGCGCCGGTCCCGATCGGCCGCGATGAGATGCAGGGCGATGCCGGTCGGGCTGCTCACGTTGGTTGCGGCGGTCGCGTAGGCCAGGTAGGCCGCCACGCGCCCCTGGTACACGCGCTCGTCGACGAGCCCCCGACTCCCCGGAGGGGCCAACGCGCCCGGCAGCCACCGGGGCCCGGGACCCCAACCCCGGAACGGTCCCCCGCGGGGAGCACACGCACCGAGCGCAACGGCACCGGCCGCTCCGATCGAACCGGCCACGAACGTTCTCCGACTGATTCCGCTCATCGATCCCCCCGAGTCAGGGACCAAGGAGATCACATCGACCGGTGCTGTGCCATGTCACGAGTCTCCGCGGGGTGACGGGTCGAACGTTCCGGGCGTGCGGTCCGTACAACGAACTCGCTGCTGGGCGTGATGAGATCCCCGAGTGCGCGCGGTCGAAATTCCGACGAACTCGATGCAAGCATGAATCGGGCGCCCATCAGTCTGCGCCGGCGAAGGAGGTCGATGGGTAACGCGACGGAATGGCGCCTGTCCTGCGCCGCATCGAGCGACGCACGGGTGCGCCGACGGTCTCACCGTCGATGCAGGCTCGGTAGCCTCCGGCCATGAGTGACGGGGGCAGCCTGACGTATCCGCTGCCGGAGCGTCCGGCGTTGGCCGAGGTCGCGGCGACCCTGCAAGGGGCCGGTCACTGGGGGCTGGTCGTCGACGATCGCTGGAGGCTGGTCTTCGCCACCGACGCGCTGCGGCTGACGTTCGGTGCCTTTGAGGGGCTCGCACCGTTCGCGGTCGGGGAGCACTTCTTCGGCCCGGAGGCGATGCGGGTGGCGCTCGGGTGGCGTATGGGGTTGAGCACTACCGAGCTGTACCGGGAGTTCTTCGTCGGTCTCGGTGGCTTCGTACTGACCGACACGCCCGGAGGCGCCGACGCGCTCCGTCGCGTGATCGACGCCGAGTTGGTCGACGTCATCGACCAACTCACACCGAATGAAGCGTCTGCGTCCTTCTTCGTGTCCCGCGGCATGGGTCTGGACCGGGCGGTGGGCATCCACGCCACCGCCATCCGCATCCGTGACGCGGCGGGCCTCGCCGGCACGGCGATCATCACGAAGCCGGATACTCCGATGGGGACCATCGGCGCGCTGACCAGCATGGGCGACACGGGCCACGTGGAACGGATGCAGCTGGTCGCGAAGGCGGCGCGGCGTCCGGCGGCGATCCTGTTCGCAGACCTGGAGGGTTCGTCTGCGCTGGCGCGCCGACTTTCGACCGCCAGCTACTTCGCGCTCGGGCGCCGACTGGTGCGCGTTGCCGATCAGTGCGTCATCGATGCCGGCGGTCTCGTCGGAAGGCACGTTGGGGACGGCGTCGTCGCGTTCTTCCTCGCCGAGACGTCTGGGTCCGAATCGGCCGCCGCGCACGCGGCCATCACCGCAGCACGCGCCCTCGATCGTGCCGTAGCCGACGTCGCGGCGCGCAGCGGCCTCGAGTTCGACGACGTCGGTCTCCGATTCGGGCTCCATTGGGGGTCGACCCTGTATGTCGGCAACATCACCACGGCCGGGCGCACGGAGGTCACGGCGCTCGGTGACGAGGTCAACGAGGCCGCTCGCATCGAGGCGTGTGCAACCGGCGGGCGGACGCTCGCGTCGAAGAGCCTCATCGAGCGGCTCGACGACTCGGACTCGGCCGCGCTCGGTCTCGATCCAGATGCGATCACGTACATCGCGCTCGCTGATCTCGCGACCGCGACAGACAAGGCACGGAGGGACGCGCCCGCGATCGCAGTCTGCGAGGTAGCCGCCGCGCGGTAGTGCCCGCCGGGTCCCCGTCGGCGGTGACCGCCGACTCGAGAACAGGGAGGCTCAGGCGGCACGGCGGACGTCTTCGTCAACTTCAGGACGGTCCCCGCGCCGGCCGCTCCTTAGAATGCAACATGAGCGTTGATCCGGCCACTTCGTCTCGTGATCTCGCCGGCGCGATCTTCGACGCTCAGCTCTCGGTCCCACAGCCGCGGCAAGGAACGGTGCGCCGAAGCGGGCTCGTGGAGCGACTGCGCTCGGTCGACTCGCGCGTGGTGGGGATCTCCGCTCCTCCCGGCTACGGCAAGACGACACTTCTGGCCGACTGGGCGAGCTCCGAGGATCGACCCGTCGGGTGGCTATCGCTGCGTCCTCGAGACGACGATCCGGTCGTGTTGCTCTTCGCACTCGCCGCGACACTCGGCCGTCTCGATCCAGAGAGCGCCGGTCTGGCCGAAGAGATGCAGGGTGTCGGCGTCGCGGTGCTCGGCCGGGCCGCGCCATTACTTGCCTCGGCCTTCCGGGCCTCTTCTGCGGCGCCGTTCGTCTTGATGCTCGATGATCTGCACGAGCTTCGTTCACCCGAGTGTCACGACGTCCTCGATCTCCTCATTGCACAGCTCGCGGAGGGTTGCCAGTTCGTTGCGGCAAGTCGAGGAGCGCAGCCCCATATCGCTCACTACCGGGTGAAGGGGGATGCCGTCGAGGTCGGACCGATGGATCTGCGCCTTGATGCGGATGGTGCACAACAGGTCTTCGCTCATGTCGGGGTTGTCATCTCGGACGATCATGCGGGCGAGGTCACCACGCGCACCGAAGGTTGGCCGGCGGGCGTGTACCTCGCTGCACTTGCCGCGAGTGAAGGCCAATCGAACTCGCCGGCACCGATCACAGGCGACGACCGCTACGTCGCCGACTACCTCTACCAGGTCTCTCTGGCCCAGCTCCCGGACGACACGCAAGACTTTCTGCTGCGAACATCGGTACTCCAACAACTGTGCGGTCCGCTCTGTGACGCTGTGCTCGGGTCCTCAGGCTCCACGAATCGGCTGTACCAGCTCGAGTCGTCGAACCTCTTTCTCGTGCCGCTCGACCGGCGCCGGATCTGGTACCGGTACCACAGCTTGTTCAGGGAGTTTCTCTTGGCCGAACTTCACCGCCGAGAGCAAGCAGACATCACCACGCTGCATGAGCGTGCGGGAGACTGGTTCGAGAAGAACGGTGCGGCAGAGCTCGCCGTCGACCACCTCCTTCAGATCCCAGACCGTGATCGTGCCGTCAGATTGGTGACCGCGCTGTGCATCCCCACACACAATGCGGGAAAGCTCGCCACGGCACAGCGGTGGCTGGATGCGCTCGGCGCTGATGCCATCGAGAGGTACCCGCCGCTGGCGGTGCTCGCGGGCTGGGAGGCCGTACTGACGGGGCGGGCGACCGACGCCGCGCGCTGGGCGTCGATCGTTGAACGCTCGTCCTTCGAGGGCGAGCAGCTCGACGGTTCTGCGTCGTTCGCCTCGGCGCGTGCCATGTTCCGAGCGGTCATGTGTGCCAATGGGATCGAGCAAATGGAGGTCGACGCCCGCTTCGCGGTCTCCCAGGAGGCTGTGGGGAGCCCGCTTCGATGCGCGGCGCTGTGGTTGCTGGGCGAAGCGCTCCTGCTTGCCGGCGACCTCGACCGAGCCACGAGCGTGTTCGAAGAAGCAGACGACACAGGCGTCAAGATCGGGAACCCGGTGGTTCTCGTTGCTTGCCTGGGTGAGCTGGCGCTGCTGGCCATGGACCGCGGCGACTGGTCCGCCGCATCGACCTACGTCGAGCGGGCTTTCGACTGGATCGACCACGACCGCTTGTACGACTCGATGGTCGGGCTCTTGACCTTTGCCGCGGCAGCGCGGCTGGAGATTCATCGAGGCAAGAAAGACGGCGCCTTGCAGGAGTTGGGCCGCGCCATGCGAGCACGTCCTGTATCGAACGAAACGGTGCCCTTCCTCGCGGTGCGCCTGCGCCTGCAGATGGCGAAGGTCTTCACGGCATGCGGCGACCCCGGTTCCGCCCGGCAGCTCCTGCGAGAAATTGAGGAGCTCTTGGTGCAACGTCCGGGGCTCGGCGCGCTCGTCGAACAGGTCGATGACCTTCGGGTTCTGCTCGCGGCCACCCCGATGGGTCAGGTCGGAAGCGCACCGTTGACGCCCGCCGAGCTGCGGGTGCTGCCCTACCTCCAGACTCACCTCTCCTTCAAGGAGATCGGGGAACGCCTGTTCATCTCCCGCAACACGGTCGCGTCACACTCCCATGCGATCTACCGGAAGCTCGGCGTGTCCTCGCGGGCCGCAGCAGTTGACCGAGCGACCGGTTTCGGCCTAATCGGCGCGTGACCTGCCCGGCGGGATCAGTCCGAGCTCTCGTCACGTGCTTCGAGGGCGGCGGCGATGTCGTAGCCGAGACCGAGTGCCAAGGCCGGGGCGGCGGCCACTGCCCGCGGGGTACCGACAACGGGCGCGACGGCGAGCAGCACTCCGACGATCTCGTCCTCGGTTCCTCCGGCGCTGATGACGTACTCCACCTGTGCGCTGTAGGAGGGCACGGTTGCACCCATGGCGACCAGTGCGCCGAGACGGACCAAGCCGAGGGTCTTCGCATCGAGCCTGGTTTCGTCGTCGCCTCGCTGAGCCAGGGGGCCGAAGACCGCCACGTCGTTGAGTGCAACCGATCTGAGGTCGTCCGCGTAGCCCATGGGTCACCCGCCAGCTCTGAAGGCTCCTTGAAGTGGCCATCATCTCGCGGAGGCCTGAGGGCGTCGTCACCCACATCGAGTGAACCGGGACCGTGCCGGTGTGCCGAGGTTTCCAAAATCACTCGGATGAGGTGATGCCGCAGACCGTTCGTTCACCTACCTTCGTCGGAGCCACGAACGCAGAGCCGAATGAAGCATGCGTGGCCTACGGGGAGGCAGGGAAGTGGTCAGGAAGCATCTCGTCGCGCTCGGGACTGTCGCGGTGCTGGTGGCGATTTTCGCAGTGTGCCTCGTCAGTGCGCTGCAGCTCCTCGCGCCTCGGGAGATGCCATTCGGGGTGACCGGTCCCTCTCCGGTGGTGACTGCGGTCCAGAAGGAGTACTCGCTTGACATCAAGCAGTACTCGAGTCCCGACGACCTCACCGCGGCGGCCAAACGAGGCGAGATCTACGGCGGATACATCCCGGGCGCATCGAGCGATGAGCTGGTCACGGTTCCGGCCAAGAGCTTCTTCGGCGAGGTGTACGTGCGGGGGGGCTTCGCGGATGCAGCCGAGAAGCTCGGCCGGACCTTCACGACGACGACGATCGCTCCGCTGCCCACATCGGACCGAACGGGTGCACTCGTCGGTCTGCTGCTGCTGCCGACGCTCATCGGTGGCTACCTGATCGCGTCGATGTTGTTCTCGGTCACCCAGACCGCGGCGGTCAAGGGGCGGATCCCGATCGTCCTCGCGTTCGCGGTCGTCGTCGCGCTGATCACGGGCATCGCCGCAGGTCCCATTCTCGGAGCGTTCCCGACGAGCCACCTCTGGTCGCTCCTCCCGTGCTTCGCGCTCGTTGTCGCCACGGTCGGCCTGGCCGCCGTAGCCATCCAGGGGCTGCTCGGCAAGGCCGGCACGCTCGTGGTTGCCCTGCTGTTCGTGATCGTTGGCGGCGCGAGCGCCGGCGGAGGCGGCGCCGCGCTCCTGCCCATCTACTGGCAACGCATCGGTACGGTGCTGCCGCCCCGGCACGCGGTCGATCTGTATCGCAACGTGCGGTACTTCGACGGGAACAACATCGGTATCCCGATCGCCGTTCTCGTCGCGTGGGCGCTGGTCAGCGTCGTCGTCATCTTCATGGTGGAGCGACGGAATCCCGGTGGCGATACGACAGCCGATGTCGAAGCCGCGTCTTCTGGATCGCGGCGCCGGATCGTGCCGAAGAACCTCGTCGCGCCAGTCGCGTCCGGGCTGGTGCTCACCACGCTGTTCGCGTTCACCTACATGAGCTCGGGACACGAACCAGTCGCCAACGACATGCCGTTCGGGGTCGTCGGATCGACGGCACTCGCGACCAAGGCACAGGGGGACCTGTTCTCACTGAAGGTCAACACGTACCCGAACCGTGGTGCGGCGACCGACGCGATGGACCGCGGTGAGATCTACGGGGCGCTGATCGCAACGAGTTCCCCCAACGAGCTCATCGCGGTCTCGTCGATCAGTGACCTCTCGCCCCTCGACATCACGAAGAACTTCGAGGCGGCGGCGAAGCAGTCCGGCGAGAAGATCACGGTGAAGACCTACGAACCGACCAAACTCGCTCCGAAGGACCCCTTCGCGCTCGTCGTTGCGACCCTGCTCACCGCGCTCCTCGTGGGCGGCTACATGGCGGCCGCTCTGCTCACCACGGCGGTGGGTTCGGCGTCGGGTCGTTGGCGCGGACTCTGGCTCGCGGCGTTCGCGTTTGCTACGGGCCTCATCATCGACGTGATCGTCACCTACTGGCTCGAAGGGCTCCCAGCCGCTTCGTTCTGGATCGCATGGCCGATCATCTCGCTCATCATCCTGGTCGTTGCGCTCATCGCCGCGGTCCTTCGCCGGCTGCTCGGACCGGTGGGGATCATCGTGACGTTGATCGTCGTTCTCCAGTTCGGCAATCCGTCCTCGGGAGGGAGCAACGGCGCGGCGTACCTCACGCCGTTCTGGGACGGCATCGGACCGTTCCTGCCGCCCAGGAACGCATATCTCCTCCTGCGCAACACCCTCTACTTCGACGGCAACGGCATCGGCCAACCACTGACCGTGCTCCTCGTCTACACCGTTGTCGCCGCAGTGGTCCTCGGCTTCCTCGATTGGTTCAGGTCGCCGGAACTCTCCGTACCCGGGCTGGACGAGCCCACCGCGGCATCCGCGGCGGCTGTATCCGCGCCCGTCGGTCCACTCCCGTGACAATGCCGAGTGACGGCGGGGCGGCACCGCTTGGCACCGGATCGCCTCGCAGAGGATCGTAGGGTGGGTAGATGTCGACAGCAGGGGACGGCGTTGCCTCGAACGAGGAAGTCCGTGTCGTCTACGCGGCCGGCGTGGTCCAGGGCATCGCGCTCGTCACCTTCCCCGCTGCGAGCTCGATCTTCACGAGTCCGTCGGAGTACGGACTCTCGAGCGCCGAGTACGGCGCGATGTTCCTCCCCCAGGCCGTCACGGCGATCACGTTCTCACTGCTCGGTGCGGGGCTGTCGCGCCGGGTACCCACCCGGACGCTGTACCTGCTCGGGCTCGTCGCCAACCTCGTCGCCATGGCGCTGCTCATCACGAGCACCGTGTTCACGAGCGACGAGGCCGTGGCATATCCGATCCTGCTCCTCGCGACCGCGAGCCTCGGCGTCGGGTTCGGGTTGACCGTTCCAGCCATCAACACGCTGACCGCGGCGTTCCACCCCGGCAACGTCGACTCCTCGGTGCTGGTGCTCAACGCCCTGCTCGGGCTCGGCACCGCGCTCGCTCCCATCCTCGTGGCCGTGTTCGTCGGCTTGGGCTTCTGGTGGGGGCTTCCCGTCATGTCGGCGGTCCTGTTGGTCGGTCTCCTGGCCGCCAGCTTGCGGCTTCCCCTCCGGACCGAATCGTCCGGCGCGCGAACGCCCGGCAAGCGGGCGGCGACGGGCATCCCGTCGCGGTTCTGGGTCTACGCCGGGTTCGCCTTGCTGTACGGCATCTGCGAGACGATGAACGGCAACTGGTCGCAGCTCGACATGACCAAGAACCTGGGCGCATCGGCCACCCAGGCCTCGATCGCCCTCACCGTGTTCTGGGCGATGGTGACGGTCGGCCGCGTCGGGTTCGCCGCGATCCAGCGGTCGTTTCCCACGCGGCGCACCTACCGCCTGTTGCCCTTCGTGCTGGTGGTCGCCTTCGTGCTCATCGCGCTGCTCCCGTCGGGAGAGCCCGGCCTCGCGATCCTCTCGTTCGCGCTCGCCGGGCTCGGCTGCTCGGCCCTCCTCCCGCTCACGATCACCTTCGGCGAGGAGGAGCTCGTCGGCATCTCCGCGGCGGTGGCCGGCGGCGTCATCGCGTTCTACCAGTTGGGCTACGGCGTGGCCGCGTTCGGCGCCGGACCGCTCCAATCGGCGGGGGTCGCCCTGCCCACGTTGTTCGGCCTCACCGCGATCGTCGCCGGCGCGATGGGTGGTCTCTCGTTCGCGCTCACGCGCCACCGCGCGTGACGATACGGTGACGCGGGCGGGTCGCGTGCCCGCCGCTGGACCGGCATTCACCCAGTTGGGATGATGCCTTCGCGGCCGTGCGATGTCAGCCTTGCGCGTGCGTGGTTCTCTCCACTCCCTCCGATCCGCCTCTACCAACGAGGAGCGCTCCATGAGTCTGGCCGGGAAAGTCGCGATCGTGACCGGCGGCAACACCGGGATCGGCAAGGCAATCGTGCTCGCGTTGGCGAAGGAGGGAGCCGACATCGTCATCGACTACATCGCCGATCCTGAGGCGACCGACGAGCTCGAGCGGCAGGTCGTTGCGCTCGGCGCGAAGGCCGTCGGGATCGAGGCCGACGTGAGCAAGGTGAACGACCTGCAAACACTCGTCGACGCGGCGGTGAAGTCGTTCGGCCGGCTCGACGTGATGGTGAACAACGCGGGAGTCGAGACCCGGACGTCGGTGCTCGACACCACCGAGGCGCAGTACGAGAAGGTGCTCGAGATCAACCTGAAGAGCGCGTTCTTCGGCACGCAGCTCGCGGCGAAGCAGATGATCGCCCAGGGCGGCGGCGGTCGGATCATCAACATCACGTCGGTCCACGAAGACTGGCCGATGCCCGGCAACACGCCGTACTGCCTCTCGAAGGGCGGGGTGAGGATGCTCACCCGGACCGCGGGAGTCGAGCTCGGACCGCACGGCATCACCGTCGTCGGGGTCGGCCCGGGTGCAGTTGCCACACCGATCAACACCTCCACGATGAACGACCCGGCGAAGATGAAGACCCTCGACGCCGCGATTCCGCTCGGGCGTATGGCTCAGCCCGACGAGATGGGCAGCGTCGTCGCGTTCCTCGCCGGCGACGGCGCGAGCTACATCACCGCCACGACGGTCTTCGCCGACGGCGGCATCATGCACAGCAGTCCGGGGCTCTAGGCGAGTGGGTGACGCCAAGCGGGGTACCGCATCGGTCGTGATCGTTGGGGGCGGATTCGCCGGCGTCGCCTGCGCGAAGCATCTCGGCAAGCACGGTGTGGCCGTGACCCTCGTGGACCGTCACAACTACAACCAGTTCCAGCCGCTCCTCTACCAGATCGCCTCGGCCCAGGTGAACACGACCGACGTGGCCCGGCCGCTGCGCGCGATCCTCAAGAAGCACAAGAGCATCACCGTCAAGCTGGCCGACATCCGCGAGGTCGATCCTGTGGCCAGGACGGTCACGAGCGCCGACGGCGTGACGTTCTCCGGCGACTACCTCGTGCTCGCGATGGGCGGTGAGGCGAACTTCTTCGGCACGCCCGGTGCGGCGGAATACGCATTCCCGCTCTACGCGCTCGACGACGCCGAGCGCCTCCGGTCGCGTCTGCTCGCGGTGCTCGAAGCGGCCTACCGCAATCCGAAGCTGGTCGACCGGGGCGCGCTGAACTTCGTCATCGTCGGTGCCGGCGCCACAGGGGTCGAGACGGCCGGCGCGCTCGCCGACGTGTTCAACCGCCTGATTCCGAAGCGCATGCACGGCGGCGGGATCGGCGCGGCCCAGATCTACGTGGTCGATCCGGGCTCGGTCGTGCTCGCACCGTTCTCCGATCGCGTCCACACGTACGCACGAAAGGCGCTCGAGGACCGACGGGTGAAGCTCGAGTTCGGCGTGAAGGTGAACGAGGTGCGAGCCGACCGGGTGGTCCTCTCCGACGGCCGCGAGATCCTCACTCGCGTCGTGGTGTGGGCCGGTGGGATCCAAGCTGCCGGTCTCGCAGCCCGGTCCGGCATCGACGCGAGTTCGGGTGGGCGGATCGACGTGGAGCCCGACCTCACCGTGAAGACTTGTCCCGGGGTGTACGCGCTCGGCGACGTGGCGAACACCGCCGGACCCGACGGCAAACCCTTCCCGCAGCTCGGGTCGGTTGCCCTGCAAGCGGGGAAGTGCGCGGCCGAGAACATCCTCGCCGACATCGACGGCAAGCCACGCGCCGCGTTCAAGTACCGAGACAAGGGGATCATGGCCATGATCGGCCGCAACGCGGCGGTCGCCGAAGTGGGGCCGAAACGCCGCGAGCTCCATGGCGTGCTCGCGTACGCGTCGTGGCTCGGCGTGCACGCGGCGCTGCTGAGTGGGTTTCGCGAGCGAATCAACGCGCTCGCCTCGTGGGGTTGGGACTACGTCTTCAGCACCCGGGCGTCTGCGATCATCGACCGACCCGAAGCCGCGTCGATCGACTGGGACGCGTGATGTCCGACGAACGCACCTGACCATCGAACCCGACCCCCACCGAGGAGCAGCATGTCGACCCCCATCGAGGACTACGCGATCATCGGCGACACGAAGACGGTCGCGGCGGTGGCACGCGACGGTTCGATCGACTGGTGGTGCGTTCCCCGCATCGACTCCGGTGCCGTGTTCGCTGCGTTGCTCGGCGAGGCCGAGCACGGCCGGTGGTCGATCGCGCCGAAGAGCGCCGTCACCGCCACGCGGCGTTCGTATGCGGGCGACTCACTGGTGCTCGAGACCGAGTTCGACACCGCGACCGGGACCGTGAAGGTGACCGACTTCATGTCGCCCGGTGTCGACCATCCCACGATCTTCCGCATCGTCGACGGGCTCTCCGGCTCGGTGGAGATGAATCTGGAGCTCATCGCCCGGTTCGACTACGGCTCGATCGCACCCTGGGCGAGCGCCACCGGCGACGGGCTCACCCTCGTGGCCGGAAGCGACGCGCTGCGCTTCCACAGCCCGGTACCGCTCCACGGCAGCGATCTCACCACCACGGCCGAGTTCACCGTCGACGAGGGCCAACGGCGTGGCTTCTCCCTCGCGTGGTACTCCGCGCTCGAGGACCCGCCGGCGCCGCTCGACGCACCGGCCGCCCTGCGCGCGACCGAGCGCTACTGGGCTGAGTGGATGGAGCGCTGCACCTACACCGGAGAGTGGCGCGACGACGTCGTGCGCTCGCTCATCACGGTCAAGGCGCTCCAGTACTCGCCGACCGGAGCAGTGTGCGCCGCCGCGACCACCTCGCTGCCCGAGCAGTTGGGCGGTGTGCGCAACTGGGACTACCGATTCTCGTGGCTGCGGGACTCGTCGCTCACGCTCCAGGCCCTCCTGTTGTGCGGCTACATCGACGAGGCGAGGGCGTGGCAGCAGTGGCTCCAGCGGGCCGTCGCGGGTGATCCGGGCGACTTCCAGATCATGTATGGAGTCGGAGGTGAGCGTCGGCTCACCGAGGTGGAGCTCGACTGGCTTCCCGGCTACGAGAACTCCAAGCCCGTCCGCATCGGGAACGAGGCGAGCGAGCAGTTCCAGCTCGACGTGTTCGGTGAGATCGCCGACGCCGGCCTCACCGGCGTCGAGGCCGCGCTCGGCGGGGAGCAGCACCTCCCCGCTCACCATCCGCAAGCGGGAGAGTTGCTCCCCGCGATGATGGAGCACCTCGAGCGGGTCTGGCAGCTCCCCGACGACGGCATCTGGGAGATCCGGGGCCCCCAGCGGCACTTCACCCAGTCGAAGGTGATGGCCTGGGTCGCGTTCGACCGCGCCGCGAAGATCGCGGAGAAGCTCGGCCAGACCCACCTTCCGATCAAGCACTGGCGGAAGCTGGCCGACCAGGTGAAGGCCGAGGTGTGCGAGAAGGGCTTCGACAAGGAGAAGAACACGTTCGTCCAGTACTACGGCGCCGACCAGCTCGACTCCAGTCTGCTCATGCTCGCCCGGGTCGGCTTCCTGCCGCCGAGCGATCCGCGCATCATCGGCACGGTCGAGGCCGTCCAACGTGAGCTGATGGTCGACGGGTTCGTGATCCGCTACCCGACGTCCGACGGCGACGCCGTCGACGGGCTCCCGGCGGGAGAGGGCACGTTCCTCCTCACCACGTTCTGGTTGGTCGACAACCTCGCGCTCATCGGCCGGGAGGACGAAGCCCGCGCGCTGTTCGACCGCTTGCGCGGTCTGCAGAACGACGTCGGCATCTTCTCGGAGGAGTACGACCCGGCCACCAAGCGGATGATCGGGAACTTCCCCCAGGCGTTCTCACACCTCGGGTTCATCGTGTCTGCGTCACACCTGTCGGCGGCGCACCCGTCGCCGCTCGCCAGCCGTACCGCCTCGGAAGGATGACCATGGCCTCGGAGTCACCTGGTTCGGACCACTACGACATCGTGATCATCGGGAGCGGCGCGGGTGGGGGAACGCTCGCCTGGAAGCTCGCGCCGACGGGCAAGCGGATCCTGCTGCTCGAACGGGGCGACTACCTGCCGCGTGAGCGCGACAACTGGGAGACCGAGGCGGTGTTCCTGAAGAGCAAGTACACCACCACCGAGACCTGGGTCGACGCCGACGGCGACGAGTTCACCCCGGAGCAGAACTACTACGTGGGGGGCAACACCAAGTTCTACGGCGCCGCGCTCTTCCGCCTGCGTCCCGAGGACTTCGGGGTGATCACCCACCACGGTGGGGAATCGCCGGCCTGGCCGTTCGACTATCAGGACCTCGAGCCCTGGTACCAGGCCGCCGAAGAGCTGTACATGGTCCACGGCAAGGCCGGGGAGGACCCCACCGACGGACCCCGCAGCCAGGAGTACCCGTACCCCGAGGTCAAGCACGAGCCGCGCATCCAACAGCTCAACGACGACCTGGAGAAGCTCGGCCTACACCCGTCGCACCTGCCGATCGGCGTGATGCTCGACCAGGACGACGACGGCGCCGCCCTGCACACGAGCACGTGCATCCGCTGCGACCGGGTCGACGGGTTCCCGTGCATGGTGAACGGCAAGGCCGACGCCCAGACCGTTGCAGTCGACCCCGCGCTCGTGCATCCGAACCTCGAGCTCGTGCGCAACGCCAAGGTCGAGCGGCTCGAGACCGACGCGTCCGGCCGCTCGGTCACCGCGGTCGTGGCGACGATGCGCGACGGCTCCGAGACCCGCTTCTCCGGCGACATCGTCGTGGTGTCGTGTGGGGCGCTGAACTCGTCGCTGCTGCTCCTCAAGTCGGCGAACGACGCACACCCGAATGGCCTCGCGAACGCGTCCGACCAGGTCGGGCGCAACTACATGCGCCACAACAACGTGGCGATGATGGCGTTGTCGAAGGAGCCGAACCCGACCCGGTTCCAGAAGACGCTCGCGCTCAACGACTGGTACCTGAAGGGTGAAGACACCGACTATCCCTGGGGCGGGATCCAGATGCTCGGCAAGTCCGACGGCGAGCAGCTGAAGGGCAAGGCTCCCCACTTCCTCGCCTGGGCGGCCCGGATGACACCCGAGCGTCCCGTGCAGATGATGGCCCACCACAGCGTCGACTTCTGGCTCTCGTCAGAGGATCTCCCGCACCCCGACAACCGGCTCACCGTCGACAAGGACGGGAAGGTCAAGCTCGCGCTCGTCGAGACCAACCCCGAGGGCCTGAAGCGTCTCCGCAAGAAGTTCGAGTCGATGCTCACCGACCTCGGCATGCACGAGGGGCTCACCGAGCGGAGCCTCTACCTCCACGAGGCCATGGACATCGCAGCTACGGCCCACCAGGCCGGTACGGTCCGTTTCGGAACCGACGAGACGACCTCGGTGCTCGACGTCGACTGCCGGGCCCACGGCCTCGACAACCTCTACGTGGTCGACTCCAGCTTCTTTCCTTCTATCGGCGCGGTGAACCCGACGCTCACCATCATTGCCAACGCGCTCCGGGTCGGCGAGCACCTCACCGATCGGCTCGGATGAGTTGGCCCTACCGGCCGGAGACGTTCCGGCGACGGCGATCGAATTCCAGATCGAGGTCGAAGCGGGCCTGACTGGCGCCGAGGCGGTAGGTGGTCAAGGCGCCTCGCGGAACGGCCGATGGTTGTCGGGTGACGATCGGCTACTCGGACGCGTACGAGCAGGACACCGCAGTCGGTCCGATCGGGGACGCCGATGATCTGACGGGGCGCCTGTTGGAGTTGGCGCGGTCACGGACCGGCATGGATCTGGCGTGGGTCTCGCGCTTCCACGATGGCCGGCAGGTGTTCGAGCGGCTGGTCGGGGACAGCGACCGGTTTGGTCTCGTGGCCGGCGACTCGGCGCCGTTGACGGACTCGTTTTGCGCGCTGGTGCTCGACGGGCGTCTCGATCCCGTCGTCGAGAATGCGCACATGCATGCAATCACCGCGGGTTTGGCAGTGACCGAGGAGTTGGGGATCGGGTCGTACATCGGCGCGCCGATCCCGGGACCGGGGTCGGAGCCGCTGGGGATGTTGTGTTGCGTGAGTGCCGCTCCGACCACGACGAACGGCCCGGCGGAGGTGCGGTTCTTGGAGCTCCTCGCGGCCTCGATCGGCGAGCTCGAGGCCGATGCGCGGGTCAGCCCAGATCGGCGGCGCCGGATCCGTGACCGGGTGGGTCGTGTGCTGCGCGGCGGGCATCTCAACGCCGTGTTCCAGCCGATCGTCGATCTGCAGACCGGTCGGGTGATGGGCGCGGAGGCGTTGGCCCGGTTCCCGGCCGAGCCGCGTCGGCCCGACGTGTGGTTCGCGGAGGCCGAGTCGGTCGGGATGGGCGCGGCGCTGGAGCTGGCCGCGGTGAGCGCGGCGTTCTCACAACTCAACGAGCTTCCCGATGGCATCTACCTGTCGGTGAACGCTTCACCGGCGCTGATGGGCAACGACGAGTTCGTGACCGTGCTCAGTTCGGTCGACGCACGCCGGATCGTGGTCGAGCTCACCGAACACGCCGCCGTCGACGACTACGACGCGCTCGGCGCCGCCATCGACCGTGTTCGCGCTCTCGGCGTGCGCCTCGCGATCGACGACGTCGGAGCTGGATTCTCGAGCTTCCAACATGTGATCCGCCTCCGTCCCGAGATCTTGAAGCTCGACATCGCCATCACCCGAGACATCGACACCGACGCCGCCCGCCGGGGACTGGCCCGCGGTCTGCTCAGCGTCGCACGTGACCTCGGCGCGACCGTCGTGGCTGAAGGCGTCGAGACCCAGAGCGAACTCGATGCGCTCGTCAACCTGGGCATCGATGCCGCGCAAGGGTTCCTGCTCGCTCGTCCCGGTCCGCTGCCGCTGCCTGAGCCTCACGCCCGTCCGACCCCTCGTCGAATCGATGCAGGCGAACAGCTCGGCGACAAGACCGACGCGTTGGCGTTCCTGGCCCGGACCTGGTTCAAATCGAATGATCTCGAGACCGTCACCCGACCACTGCTCGACGCGGTGCTGGACCGCACCGGACTCGAAACCAGCTATCTGACCATCCGTGATCCCGACACCGGCGCGCTCGAACATCGCTACGTGCGGAACGCCGGAACGATCGATCTCCCCGAAGGTCTCGTCGTCCCGTGGGATGACACGCTCTGCAAGCGGTGCCGTGACGCCGAGATCAATTGGACCGCGGACGTCACCGCCGACCTGCCCGGCTGCGACGCGGCCGACGCGCTCGGGGTGCAGACGTTCCTGAGTGTTCCCGTGCGCTCGAACGACGGTACCGAGATCGGCACCCTCTGCGCAGCGTCGACTCAGACGCGCTACCTCGGGGCCGCGACCGTCGCGGAGATCGAGCTCATGGCCCGGCTGATCGCCGATCGCCACCCGACCTGATTCGATGAGCTCGCGGCTCCCGCCCCCGTCCTGACGGCCACGCGGTAGTCGCACTCTTCCGGTGTGTTGTGGCGAGCCACAGGTGGGTAGGTCTCGACGTGCCGTTCACCGCGTGGCGCCGCCTCGGCGTCGTGCTTGGCGATCGGCAACAGCAACGCAGGGTGATTCGCCGGGGCGCAGGGAGGCTGGAACGTGTGGTTCGTCCAACGCATGCATCGGAAACGTCGTGTTGTCCCCCGATCCGACGCCAGAGATCGTCCTCCCGCGCCTCCGATCAAGCGAAGGCGGATTGAGCGGTGACCGTTCTCCCTGCATCCTGGCCGTCGTGGCTCGCGACGATGGTCGCCACACCGATCGCGTTCGTCGCACTCCTCGTTGTTCTCAGGGGCGCGGGGAAGCGGACGTTGGCCAAGATGACGGCCTACGGGCTCACGATCACCGTCGCGTTCGGTTCGGTGTTCGCGACCGTGCTCCTCGATCGTTCCATCCCACTGCTCGACGGCGCGGTGGCGTTCTTCGTGCTGGCACTCCTTCAAGGAGTGCTCGCGTGGGGATCGGTGCGATCATCACTCATTGCCCGCGCGGTGACCGCCCGGCCGACGGCACTCGTGTGCAGAGGCCGGGTCGACGAACGCTTGATGCGTCGAGAGCGAGTTCGCCTGGAAGCGGTCCAGGCCGCGGTACGCGCCGCCGGTCACGCTTCCGTCGCACAAGCGCTCGCTGTCATCTTGGAGACGGACGGTTCCCTCAGCGTGGTCATGGGGCCAGGGTCGGAACCCGAGACGGCCGACCCGATCGAAGTCGACGCGTTGAGCAACGTGGAGGGCTGGTGGAGCCCTTCACCGCACGCGTGACCTCCGGCGGTCCGCTGTGCTTCTAGGTGATGGCGGGGCTCGAGCCAGTCGACCTGCGAACTGCACGCGGCCAGCGGAGAACTCGCGTCAGTGGGCTGGCGCCCCGCTTCGATTCGATTGCCGAGGCGAGGCGGTCGAGGCCCCAGACTCCGACCGGAAGAACGATGGTCAGCAGGATCCAACGACTGCGCAGCAATGCGATCATGCGCCGCACGTTCCCGAAGATGCCGCCTCGCAAACCTGGCTCTGGGAATCGTCGCGTCGGAGGCCCCGCCATCCTTCGCACCTCGGCTTCTCGGCGGGTGGCACCCGGTTGAGGGGCCGGGAGTGTGGGTAGCCTCCGGAAGTGGTGGCGTACCCGCCGGGTTGGAAGTGGTCGGTCCTACGTTCGAGGAGCATGCCGTGAGTGACGCGAGTGAGGTCGAGCTTCCACCGAGCCAACGGGTGGGCGAGCCGGACGTCGTGATGCCCACCGAGACCGAGTACCTGGATCTCGACGGCGACGGGGTCCCCGACGCGGTGCGCACGAGCCGCACGATCGGCTTCGACGTGTCGGGCGACGGTCTCGTCGACGTGGTGGAGACCACCGAGGAGCTGGCGTCGGGGATCGGGGTCGACGGGGCTCCGGACGCGATCCGCCTGACCGACACGTTCGAAGCTGACTTCGAGCACGATGGCGATGTCCAGGAGTTCGAGACGGTCGTGCTCGACATCGAACCTGGTAACCCTGCTCCCTGACCTGAGGGCGTCTGGCGACACCGGGCCCGATGGAGCCGGGTTGCCGGATGGGCGCGGTCTTTCCACGACTCGGCGCGTGCTCGCGCTCGCGGCGATCGGTGTCGTCTCGGCGTTGCTCGTCGCGGGTCTGTACGTCAGCGCCGTCAGGACGCGGACCGGACAGCGTGCTGATGAGGCAGCGATGATCGGTCGGTCGACGCAACGGGTCGTGCAGGAGACGGCGACCGAGCTGCTCGACACGGTCAGTGTCCTGACGCTCGCTGCCGCGGTCGTCGGCCTCGGGCTCCTGGCCGTGATCCGTCGCCGCCCCCGCCTCGCGATCGGCGTCGCGGTGATGGTCATCGGCGCCAACCTCACGACCCAGGGGTTGAAATCGTTCGTGTTGAACCGTCCCGATCTGCTCCACCGCCCCGAGGCGGCTTCGAACCCGAGCTTCCCCAGCGGTCACGCCACCATCGCGATGACACTCGGCCTGGGGTTCATGCTCGTGGTGCCGGCACGATTCCGCACGGTTGCCGGCCTGGTCGGCATCACGTACGCCACGTTGATCGGGGCCGGGACGCTCACCGCGCAATGGCACCGACCGAGCGACGTGATCGCGGCGTATCTGATCGCTGCCGTCTGGGCATCGGCGCTGGCCATCTGGTTGGTCTCGTCACGTGGCACCGGCCGCTCCCGCCCTCGACGCCCCACGCTGCTCGGGCGTTCGCTGTCGACGAGGCGGCTGATCACGACCGGGTCCTGGCTGCTCGGCACCGCGCTCGTGGTCAGCGTGGCCGTCGCACTCGCGCTTCGAGGCCGGCCCCTCGTTCCGATGGAGCTTCGAGGCTCCTATGTTGCCGCGGTCGCGTCGATGGCCGGTGTGGGACTCTTCCTGTTGGGGGCGTTCCTGGGTGCACTGCGCGGCGCGTTGCTCGATCCGCCCGCTGCCGACCGAGCACTCTGACGACGTCCGACGCTGATCTCCCGCGCGATCCGAAGGTCGTGCGTGCGATCATCGCGTGCCCGAGGGCGGCGCAGCGACGGGGAACTGCACGACAACGCGGAGCCCGCCTTCGGCGCGGGCGGCGAGGGTGAGGGTTCCGTCGTGGGCGCGGGTGATGCTCTCGACGATGGCCAGGCCGAGGCCGACGCCAGAATCGTCGGTGCGGATGCGTTCGGCGCCCCGCTGAAAGGGCTCGACCAGCGTGGACACCAGCTCCGGGGTGAGCTGTTTACCGGTGTTCTCGACGGTGAGCACCACGCGCCCAGGGTCAGCGCGCGTCGTGACCCACACCGTGCCGACGTTCGGCAGGTTGTGGACGATCGCGTTGTGCACCAGGTTCGTGCTCAGTTGTAACAAGAGCGTGTGCGAGCCGTTGGTGAGGGTGACGTCGCCCGTCGTCTGGATCCTGACACCTTGCTCGTCCGCGAGCGGCAGGAGCGCTTCGGAAGCTTCCTCCGCGATGAGGGACAGGTCGACGGGTTCTCGGGTGAAGAACCCTTGGTCGACGCGGCTGAGCACGAGCAGTGCTTCAGTGAGGTCGATCGCTCTGGTGTTCACGACCGCGAGGCGCTCGAGCAGCTCGCCGAGGTCGAGGTCCGGGTCGTTGCGCGCGACGTCGAGGAGGGTCCGCGTGGTCGCCAGCGGGGTGCGCAGCTCGTGGGACGCGTTCGCGGCGAACCTCCGCTGTTCGGCGTCGTGGGTTTCGAGCCTTGCGAGCATCGCGTCGAAGGTGTCGGCGAGCTCGCGGAACTCGTCGTTGCGACCTTCCAGCTCGATCCGGTGCGAGAGCGATCCGCTCGCGGCCAAGCGGGTCGCATCCGTGATCCGACTCAAGGGAGCGAGCATGCGGCCGGCAAGGATCCATCCTCCGACGAGACCGAACACCAGCAGGAACGCCAACACTGCGCCGGCCCTCGGTGCGAAGACGTGTAGCAGGTTGGACCGAATGGGAAAGACGCCGTTCGTGGTGCTGTCGGTGGCGTCGATGAGCAGCGCACGGTCCGGGACGTACCGCAGCAGGAACAGCCACACCGCGGCGAGGAGCAGGGCGCCGGCGATCATGAGGAACGCGGCGTAGCTGAGGGTGAGCTTCAGCCGAACGCTCACGCCAGGGGCTCTCTCCAACTTCTGATCCCTCATTGGGCATCCAGTTTCGTGTCAATGCGGTACCCGAAGCCGGCCACGGTGGCGATGACCCAGGGTTCGCCGAGGCGCTTGCGCAGGGCCGAGACGGTGATGCGTACGGCGTTCGTGAACGGGTCTGCGTGCTCGTCCCACGCACGTTCCAGGAGTTCTTCCGCGCTGACGACACCACCTTCGGCGGCGACGAGCACTTCGAGCACGGCGAACTGCTTCCGAGTGAGCGCGACGTAGCGGCCGCCGCGGTAGACCTCGCGGCGGAACGGATCCAGACGCAAACCAGCGATCTCCCGCACGGGTGGGTGGCTGTGGGCGCGCCTGCGGTCGAGTGCTCGGAGCCGGAGCACGAGCTCCCGGAGTTCGAACGGTTTCGTGAGGTAGTCGTCGGCGCCGAGCCCGAACCCCGAAGCCTTGTCGTCGAGCCGATCGGCCGCAGTGAGCATCAGGATGGGCATGCCGCTGGCCGAGGCGACGATGCTCTCGGCGACCTCGTCACCGGAGGGCCCGGGAATGTCGCGGTCGAGGACCGCGATGTCGTAGGCGTTCACGCGCAGCAGCTCCAGCGCGGTATCGCCGTCGCCGGCGATGTCTGCGGCGATCGCTTCGAGGCGAAGGCCATCGCGGATGGCTTCGGCCAGGTAGGGCTCGTCCTCAACGATCAGTACACGCGTGACCCGATGCTAACGATCCGGCGTATATCGCCGGCGTATCGAAAACGGCAGACGGGCGGGCAACACCGCGTTCCCTTGACTGGAGTCATGACCTTCGGCGCACCGGCGCGAACCACGACCCGCCGGACTCCCAGGATTCTCATCGTGGGCCTGATCGGGGTCACCGCCGCGATCATCGGCGCCCTCGGCTACCAGTCGGTGGCGTCGTCGTTCTCGACGGCCGCAGCACCCGTCGACGTCCTGCGCGGCGGACGGCGCGATGGGATGGGCGAGGCTGACGGCGCCGTTCCCGACGGGACGACCGTGTTCAACGACGAGGTTCCGGGCGTCGTCAAGCTCGATCCCGCGCTCCTCGGGGCCCTGCGCCGGGCGGCACGGAATGCCGCCGACGACGGCGTGACCTTCGTCATCGACAGCGGCTGGCGTTCGCCGGCGTACCAGGAACAGTTGCTCCACCAAGCGGTCTCGAAGTACGGCTCGGAAGCGGAAGCGGCCCAGTGGGTGGCTACCCCCACGACGTCTGCTCACGTGTCGGGGGAGGCGGTCGACGTCGGGCCCTCGGACGCCGTGGCGTGGTTGTCGCGACGCGGTGCCGACTACGGACTGTGCCAGATCTACGGCAACGAACCCTGGCACTACGAGCTGCGACCCGACGCGATCGATCGCGGGTGCCCCCGCATGTTTGCCGACCCCACGCACGACCCGAGGATGGAGCGGTGACCCGACACCTACTTCGACTTCCCGATTTCACAGGTTCCGCCGGCGTGGTCCGTGTTCCGTTGCGATGAGGCCGCCGCTCCGACCTGCACGGGACCGCTGCGAGCCGATTGACTTCCACAAGACAGGCAACTGCGGAGTCGACAGTATGGGCGCCTGCCGAGCAGAGGAGAGAACCCATGGGCAAGGTGGTCATGTACAGCACTGTGTCGGTCGACGGCTTCATCGCCGACGAGAACGACCAGCCCGGCCCGCTGTTCGACTGGATGTCCAGCGGTGACATCCCGCTCGACGAGACCGGGCAGCTGACGGTGTCGAAGGCGTCGTTCGATCACACCCGGGCGTACTGGGACCAGATCGGAGTGACGATCGTCGGCCGCCACGTCTTCGACCAGACGGACGGCTGGGGCGGCACGCCCCCGAGCGGGATCGACCACATCGTCGTCGTGTCACACCGGCCGGCGCCCGAGGGCTGGCGACCCGAGGCGCCGTTCCACTTCGTCGACGGCGTCGAGGCGGCCGTGGCCAAGGCACAGGAGCTCGCGGGCGACCGCACGGTCGAGGTCGCCGCCGGCGACGTCGGCGGCCAGGTGCTGGCCGCAGGGCTCGTCGACGAGGTCGCCATGGATGTTGCGCCCGTGGTGCTCGGGTCCGGCAAGCGCTTCTTCGGGTCGGTCGACGCGCAGTACCTGCTGGAGGATCCCGACGTGGTGATCCAAGGCAACCGGGTGCTGCACCTGCGCTATCGGGTACGCCGATGACCGACCCGAGCAGCGCTCACGCGGTCACCCGCGAAGTCATTCGTTTCGTGAGGGCTGCGTCCGACGTTGAACCACACCCGCGCGTCAGCACGAGGACGGCCACGACGTCCCAGCCCGCAAGGACCGCGAGCTGCCAGGGGGCGAACCGTGCCCGGCCGGCACCGACGAGCAGACCAACGGCCGCCGAGCTGAGCACGCGACGACGCCCCAATTGCTGCACCGAGGATCGTCGGTTCCTGCCCCGGGTCTTCGGCACGCCGTGAGTCTGGTCGCGAACGGCAGGTCGGCACGTGGAGCTCATCCGCCCCTGAACGTGGTCGTCCCCGCGCCGAGTGAGATCGTTGCATCAGGTCGTCGAGATCGACAGATCTTGTTCGCCCGTCATTCACCCACGGGAGGGATCTCGTCCACTGGGCCTCGCTAACACCAGCCCATGCGCAGACGAATTCGTTTCCCGGTGACGTTGATGACCCTCACGGCGATGCTCGTGCTGTCCCTTGCGGTGTTCAGCTCGCCGGCCGGCGCCGCGGTGCCGGGTCAGGTCGTCATCACCGAGTGGATGTACAACCCGCGTCGCCAGCGGGTCCGAGTTCGTCGAGGTGACGAACATCGGTGGCGATCCGGTCGACATGAGCGACGTACTCGTTCGACGACGACAGCCGCGCTCGCGGGCACGTTCCCGCTGGCCGAGCCTCGGCACGCTGGCCCCCGGCGAGTCGGGCCTGATCGTCGAGATCACGGCGGCGGCGTTCCGCGCCGAGTGGGGTCTCGGCACCGAGCGTCAAGATCGCCGAGAGCAACACCGCGAACCTCGGCCGCGGCGACGAGATCAACATCTTCAACACACACCGACGGCACGCGTCTGGCGGATCGGCTCACCTACGGCGACCAGGTCTTCACGGCCGGCGCACGATCCGCACCCAGGGCACGTCCGGCATCCCGACCAGCTGCCTGGCGCGTCGGCGCCAACAACGTCGGCCTGTGGGAGTTCTCGGCCGTCGGTGACGGCCTCGGCACCGTGAAGTCGGTGACGGCGTCGGCGACACCGGGTCGCCGGGCACGCAGCCCGCTTGAACGCGTGCGGGCCGGTCACGATCGTCGGCGGCAACGGCACGCGGCAACCCGAACACGCTGCCGTGCCAGCCCCGAAGCGGCGTCCGGCACCGGTCCCGCGCCCGCCGGCGCGCAGCCGTGGCCGGGCGAGTCGACGGTGACGGTCGCCGACCAGCTGTGCGCCTGGAAGACCACCACCGGGCCCGAGGGCCGCGACATGAGCGGCCTCGTGTTCGACCCGACCGACGCCGAGCGTGCTCTGGGCGGTCAAGAACAAGAGCTGGGTGTTCCGCCTCGTGAAGCAGGGCGGCCTGTGGGTGGCCGACACCGCCAACGGCTGGGGCGCCGGCAAGCAGATCCTCTTCCCCGGCGGGATCGGCCAGCCCGACTCCGAGGGCCTCACGGTCGGCCCCGACGGCGCGCTCTACGTCACGACCGAGCGCGACAACGCCAACAACTCGGTCGCCGCTCGAACTCCGTGCTGCGCTTCGACCCGAACGCGGCGGGCACGACGCTCACCGCCGACCACGCAGTGGAACCTCACGGCCGACTTCCCCGAGCTGCATCGCCCGCCGGGCAAGGCCAACCTCGGCTTCGAGGGCGTCACCTTCGTGCCCGACCGCTACCTGGTGCAGAAGGGCTTCGTCGACCAGTCGACCGGCGTCGGCGTACGACCCGGCCGACTACCCGGACCACGGCTCGGGCCTGTACTTCGCGGCGCTGGAGAACGACGGGAAGCTGTACGCCTACGCCCTGAACGCCGACGGCACGCTCCACCGCGTCGGTGTCGTCGACACCGGCATGGGCCAGGTGATGGACGTCCAGTACGACCGCCGACCTCCAGCGGATCTGGGCGCTGTGCGACAACACGTGCTCGGTGTCGTCGACGCTGCTGAAGGTCGACGGCGCCGGCGCCATCGTCCCCGACGTCGTGTACGCGCGCCCGGCCGAGTCTGCCGAACGTGAACATCGAGGGCTTCGCGATCGCACCCGACTCGACGTGCGTCGACGGCGCCAAGGAGGTCGTCTGGTCCGACGACGGCATCTCCGGCGCCGGGCTACGAGGGCCACGCGCTGTACAGCGGCACGTTCCCCTGCGACCTGCCGATCGTCGACCCGGGCGTCGGATTCGGTGATCGAGGGGAACAGCGGTGACGACGACGTTCGACGTGCCTGTCATGCTCTCCAAGCCGTCGAGTCAGACGGTGACCGTCGAGTGGGAGACGATCGACTCGCTCGCCCAGCCTGAGGTCGGGGTCGACTACGAGTCGCTTCGGGAACGGTGACCTTCGCTCCCGGCGAGACCTCAGGGATCGCGTCGTTCATCGTGTACGGCGACAGGCTCGACGAGAACACCTGTACGACGCCGAGTGGGCCGGCTGCGCTTCCACTCGCCGACGAACGCCACGATCGGCTCGGGCTTCGACGCATCGGCTTCGCGCTGATCCTCGACGACGACCCACCGCCCACCTCGTCACCACTCCGGTGGTCGGTGGTCGAAGGCAACATCGGCGACACGACCCTGCTCGTGAAGTTCGACCTCTCGGCACCGTCGGGGCGGACGGTGTCGGTGAACTGGGCGACGCTCGACTCGCTCGCCCAGCCCAGGCCGGGGTCGACACGCGCCTGGTTCCGGAACCCTCACGTTCGCCCCGGGGAGACGTCGAAGACGGTGCCGTTCGTCGTGCACGGCGACACGCTCGACGAACCAGGTCTGTTCTACGGCGCCGATGGGGTGGCATCAGTTGTCGGCACCGACGAACGCTGTCTTCGGAACCGGACGCTCGCCCGGATCGGCCTCGCGCTCATCGTCGACGACGACTGACCATCGGCTGGCGCAGGGTTTCGTCGCGGGAAGCCTCGGGTAGTCACGCGAGAGTTCGCAGAGGCGGGCGTGAACGGAGCGGCACGATGAGCACAGACCTGTGAGTTTGCCGAAGATCGTGTCGCAAGAGGAGTGGGTCGCAGCCCGTCGAGCCCTCCTCGTCAAGGAGAAGGACGCGACGAAAGCTCGTGATCGCCTGAACACCGAGCGACGTGAGTTGCCGATGGTCGAGGTGACGAAGCGATACGAGTTCGAAGCGACCGACGGAAAGCTCACGTTGCTCGACCTCTTCGACGGCCGCAAGCAGCTGATCATCTACCACTTCATGTTCCACCCCGACTGGGAGGACGGCTGCCCGAGCTGCACTGCCGGCACCGATGAACTGTCGTCTGGCTTCCTCGAGCACCTCCACACTCGGGACACCAGCTATGCGATGGTCTCGCGAGCCCCGGTTGCCAAACTCGACCTTTGGAAAGCCAAGCGGGGATGGGACATTCCCTGGTACTCCTCGGGCGACGGCGACTTCAACTACGACTTCGGCGTCACCATCGACGCGTCCCGGGGATTCGACGAATTCAACTACCGCACCCTCGACGAGTACGCGGCGCAGGGCGAGGAGAGCATGAAGACCGCCGAACAGCCCTACGACATGCCCGGGCGCTCTTGTTTCCTGGAGGTGGAGGGTCGGGTGTTCCGGACCTACTCGCAGTACGCACGAGGGCTGGAGTCGACGGGCGGCTCGTACTACTTCCTCGACCTGACTGCGCTCGGGCGCCAGGAGGACTGGGAGGAACCGGAGGGCCGCAGCGAGGACGCCCGCAGCAACACTCCCGACTTCGCGTCCTGATCGACTCCGTCCAGCCTCTCGCCCGCCTCGCCTGCGGGATCAGTCGGGATCCGCGGCGCGGTAGTCGCCGAACGGCGAGTCGCGCTTGGTGAGCGAGTCGACGACACCCTCCGAACCGAGGTCCTGCACGAAGCTGCGGGTGGTGGCGCTGTGGGTGGCCAGGGCACTGAGCTCGGTGCCGGACCGGATCGACGCGCGCAGGCCCATCGTCTCCATGGCGCGGTGCACCGTCCGCTTGTTGATCTGCACGATGTCACTCGGGATCTGTGCGATGCGCGCTGCGATCGTGAGCACCTGCTCCTCGAGCTCCTCGACCGGGTACGCGCGGTTGGCCCAACCGAGCGCGGCTGCCTCGGTTCCGGAGAAGGAGTCGCCGGTGAGCATCGATTCCATGCCGGCGCGCATCCCGAACATCCACGCGTGGTACTGCATGTCGGGGGTACCGAACCGGACGGCCGGGTACCCGATCTTCGCGTCGTCGGCCACGTAGACGAGGTCACAACCGGTGGCGAGCTCGCTGCCGCCGGCGAGGCAGTAGCCGTGGACCTGCGCGATGACGGGTTTGGCGAGGTCCCAGATGCTCATCCACCCCTCGGTCACCCCGCGCATGAACGATCCCTCGCCGCCGGCGACGGGCACCGCGGGATCGGCGTGGCCCCCGGGATCCCGGGAGAGGTCGTAGCCGGCGCTGAAGCACGAGCCCGCGCCGCGGATGATCGTGACCCGCACTTCCGGATCGCGGTCGGACTCCTGCACCGCGGTGAGGATCTCGCGTCGCAGGATGCCGTTGAGCGCGTTGCGCTTCTCCGGGCGGTTCAGGGTGATGCGCCGCACCATCGGCACGGGATCGTCGACGAGGATCAGGGAGTAGCTCACGAAGGCTCCGTCGTCCGGTGGGTCGGGCCGCTGATTGGAGCACAGTGCGGTCGGGCCGTCGATCCGCTATCGAGCTGCTTGGCTACTTCCGTGAGGTGGGTCGTGCCGACGAAAGAGCACGCAGAGTTCACTTGTCGACGCGCTCGCCCGACGGTACGTTCCGCGAGAGCCATCGTCGAAGGAGACAGCAATGCCGACACGGACCGAGTACGCAGCGGGGACACCGTCGTGGACCGACCTCGCGAGCCCGGATCTCCCCGCGAGCCGGAACTTCTACGGCACGCTGTTCGGCTGGGACCTCGACGAGCAGGCGACCGGTGATCCCGACAACCCGTACTTCATGGCCAGCCAGGGCGGCAAGGTCGTCGCCGGGATGATGAAGCTGTCGCCGGAGATGCAGGCCGGAGGAATGCCCCCGGTGTGGAGCACCTACGTCACGGTCGACGACGTCGAAGCCTCGACCGCGAAGGTCGGGGAGCTCGGTGGCGCAGTGCTGAACGGGCCGATGGACGTGATGGACGCGGGCCGGATGTCTGTGGTCGCGGATCCGGCCGGTGCGGTGTTCTGCATCTGGCAGGCGAAGGACAGCATCGGCGCGGAGATCGTCAACGAGCCGGTCTCGCTCACCTGGAACGAGTTGATCACCCCCGACGTCGATGCGGTCAAGCCGTTCTACGGCGGACTGTTCGGTTGGACGGCCGAGACGGTGCCCATGGGCGCCGACGGTCCGCCGTACACCATGTGGATGCTCGGTGACGGCGGCATCGGCGGCGCAATGCCGCCGCCGCTGGAGGGCATGCCTGCGTTCTGGGGGGTGTACTTCTCGGTGGCCGACTGCGACGCCACGGTGGCGAAGGCGAAGGAGCTCGGCGCCAGCGTGTTGAGCGACCCGATGGACATTCCGGAGACCGGCCGCATGGCCGCGCTCATGGATCCACAGGGCGCAGCCTTCAGCGTGATCAAGAACGCGGCACCTACGTCGTAGCGCTGGTCGACGAAGCGGTCGCCGCGCCGACGATCCGCTCCCCGTGGCAGCGCAACCACCGGTACCATTGCGCGACCCCGAGCGAAGGTGAGGCCGACGAGTGACCGATGCCTGGCTCGAGGAGCTCGACGTCAAGACCTGTCTGAGCCTGTTGAACGAGAGCACCGTCGGCCGAATCGCCGTGGTCGCCGACGAGTTCCCGATCGTGCTCCCGGTGAACTACCTGCTCGTCGAGACGAGCGGTGTGACCTGGATCGCTGTGCGTACCCGCCCCGGAAACGTCGTCGACCGCGCACAGATGCCCGCTGCGTTCGAGATCGATGCCGTCGATCCCGGCCGCGAACAGGGGTGGTCGGTGCTGGTGCGAGGGAACTTGCAACACGTGAATCCCGACGCAGCCGACTTTCGCACCCGGTTCGATCCCGAACCATGGATTCCGGCGGACCGCGATGCATGGCTGGTGATCGAGCCCTTCTCGATCAGTGGCCGGAGGTTGCACGCGGCAGAATCCGAATGGGCCTTCCACCCCCGCTCGTACCTCTGAAGCGCGGGGCGGAAACGAGCATGCGTCGGATTCGGCGAAGAATCTCACGGCCATCCTGGTGACGGCCGGCAACGCGCACGCCGCGGACCATGAGATTGCCGCGGAAGAGTTGGCTCAGCTCGATCAGTATTGGCGCGCCGCGAACTACCTGACGGTCGGTCAGATCTACCTGCAGGAGAACCCGCTGTTGCGCGAGCCCTTGCGGCCCGAGCACATCAAGCCGCGTCTGTTGGGGCATTGGGGTACCTCACCCGGGCTCAGTCTCGTCTACGTGCACCTGAACCGGTTGATCCGGAACCAGGACGCGAACTTCATCTACGTCGCCGGGCCTGGCCATGGAGGCCCCGCGATTCTCGCGAACGTGTACCTCGAGGGCACCTACAGCGAGGTCTACCCATCGGTGAGTCGCGACGAGGCCGGTCTGCGCCGACTCTTTCGGCAGTTCTCGACACCGGGCGGCGTACCGAGCCATGTGAGCGTGCCGACGCCGGGTTCGATCCACGAGGGGGGTGAGCTGGGGTACGCGCTGGTGCACACGTTCGGCGCCGCGTTCGACAACCCGGATCTGGTCGTCGCGTGTGTCGTCGGCGACGGTGAGGCGGAGACGGGTCCGCTCGAGGGCTCGTGGAAGGGCGTGCACTTCCTCGACCCGAGTCGCGACGGCGCGGTGTTGCCGATCCTTCACCTGAACGGGTACAAGATCAGCGGCCCGACGGTACTCGGCCGCACCGACGACGCCGACATCCGCAGCCTGTTCGAGGGCCACGGCTACGAGGTGCATTTCGTGGAGGGTGAAGAGCCCCTCGCGGTGCACGCGCGTTTCGCAGCCACGCTCGATTCGTGTTACGCGCGAATCCTCGAGATCCAGCGCGACGCGCGCGAGCGCGGAGTGACCGGTCGACCGCGCTGGCCGATGATCGTGTTGCGAACCCCGAAGGGATGGACCGGACCGCGCGTGGTCGACGGCCACGCCGTGGAAGGCACGTTCCGGTCCCATCAGGTTCCTCTGGCCAACGTGCGAGACGACCCTGAACACCTGTTGATGCTCGAGCAATGGATGCGCAGCTATGAGCCCGAAACCTTGTTCGACGAGCACGGCACGCTCATCGCTGAGCTGGCCGCGCTGCCGCCGACGGGAGACCGCCGGATGGGCTCCAACCCGAACGCGAACGGGGGCACGATCTGCCGGCCGCTCGAGCTCCCCGACTTCACCGCGTACGGGGTCGACGTGCACGCCCCGGGAGCCGAGCATCAGGAGTCGACCCGGCGCCTCGGTCAGCTGCTACGAGATGTCTTCGTGGCGAACGCCGCGAACGCCAACTTCCGGCTCTTCTGTCCCGACGAGACGCGTTCGAACCGCCTCGATGCAGTCTTCGAGGTCGAGAACCGCTGCACCGTTGACCCCGTGTCGGCGACCGATGATCATGAGGCGGCCGACGGTCGGGTGATGGAGGTGCTCAGCGAGCACAACTGCGAAGGGTGGCTCGAGGGGTATCTGCTCACCGGACGCCACGGCATCTTCGCGACCTACGAGGCATTCGCGATGGTGTCGGCCTCGATGACCGTGCAACACGCCAAGTGGCTCGAGGCCTCCCGTACGCTCGAATGGCGCGCGCCGATCCCTTCGCTCAACGTGCTCCTCACCTCGACCTGCTGGCGCAACGACAACAACGGATTCAGTCACCAGGGTCCGGGTCTCATCGACACGATGCTCTCCAAACGCGGAACCGTGGCGCGGATCTATCTCCCCCCGGATGCGAACTGCCTCCTCTCGGTGGCCGACCACTGCCTGCGGAGCCGCGACTACGTGAACCTGATCGTCATCGACAAGCAACCCCAGCTGCAGTGGCTTGATCTCCCGTCAGCCAGAGAGCACTGCGAACGGGGCGCGTCGGTGTGGTCGTGGGCTGGGTACGGCGATCATGACGAACCCGACGTCGTGCTCGGATGCGCGGGCGACATCCCGACCCTCGAGACCATCGCGGCCGCTTCACTGCTCCGAGAGTTCGTTCCCGAGCTCCGCGTCCGCGTCGTGAACGTCGTCGATCTCATGGTGCTGTTCCCGCGCGAGTTGCATCCCCACGGCATGCCGTCGCTCGAGTTCGTCGAGCTCTTCACCGCCGACACCGACGTGGTCTTCGCCTTCCACGGCTATCCACGCGCCATGCATCAGATCCTGCACGGGCGCCCGTCCGCGCCGCGTTTCCACGTGCACGGCTATCAGGAGCACGGCACGACGACGACTCCGTTCGACATGGTCGTGCTCAACGAGATGAGTCGATACCACTTGGCGCTCGAGGCGGTCCGTCGCGCGCGCCGCGTGGTCGACGGCGCCCCCGCGCTCGTCGAGCACTGCCAGGAGATGCTCCGACGCCACGGCGAGTACATCGTCGAGCACTTCGAGGACATGCCGGAGATCCGCGACTGGACCTGGCCGGCTGCGTGACCTCGTCGGACACGGTTGAGTCACTCGTCGTGCTTTGTCTGAACGCCGGCTCATCGTCGCTGAAGACTGCATTGTTCCGCTGCCGAACCGACGGCGAGGACCTCCTCGCCCGCCACGACGCAACCCTCGGTGCGCAGGGGTTCGACCGCGCGCTCGACGAAGCGCTCGCGGCAGTCGACCAGCTCGGTCTGCCTCGACCCGACGCAGTCGGTCATCGCGTCGTGCACGGCGGACCACATCACGCGAACCCGGTGATCCTCACCCCGGCGGTGCGCGACGAGCTGCAAGCCTTGATTCCCCTTGCGCCGCTGCAACAACCGGCCGCGTTGCTCGCGATCGACGTCGCCACGACCCGATTCGGTGACGCCCCACAGGTCGCTTGCTTCGACACGGCGTTTCATCGGCGCCTCCCTGAAGTCGCGCAACGCTTCGCGCTGCCGGAGAGGTTCTGGGACGACGGCGTCCGGCGCTACGGGTTCCACGGCCTCTCGTACGGCTACCTCGTCGAGGAGCTCGGCGCGGCCCTCGACGGTCGCGCAGTGATCGCGCATCTCGGAAACGGCGCCAGCATGGTCGCACTGCGCGATCGCGAGCCGCGCGACACCACCATGGGTCTCACACCCACGGGCGGGCTCGTCATGGGAACGCGTACCGGTGACCTCGATCCGGGCGTCTTGGTCTACCTCGCTCGCGAGCACGGCCTCGGTGCCGACGAGCTGGAAACACTCGTCGACACTCAGAGCGGGCTGCTCGGGGTTTCGGGACTCTCGTCGGACATGCAGGAGCTGCTCGGCTTGCGTTCGAGTGAACGCGCGGCCGCAGTCGCCGTCGAGGTGTTCTGCTATTCGGCTCGCAAGCAGATCGGATCGCTCGTCGCAGTGCTGGGGGGTATCGAGACACTCGTGTTCACCGGCGGGATGGGCGAGCGCGCCGCCCCGGTGCGGGCAGAGATCTGCGCCGATCTCGAACACCTCGGCATTCGCCTGGACGCTCGGGCCAACGCTGGTCACGCCTCCGTCATCAGCGTCCCCGAGAGTCCGTGCACCGTGTGCGTCGTTCCCACCGACGAGGACCGGATGATCGCCCGGCTCACCTCCCGGCTGCTGTTGGCAGGCGACAGCGAGAGCGGATGACTCTCATTGGGCTTTCGGTGCGCGCTCGACTACGAGGAGGAAGACGGTCTCGCGGGAGCGATCCTCGAGCATCCTGCCGGCGTCACCCTTGGTCTACACCGAGATCCCGAGCGCGGCGAACGCGCTCCGCGGGTTCGACGTCGTGGGTCTGTGTGTGAAAGGCCGGGCAGACCTCGAAGAGTGGTCGACGCATCTCGCTGCGATGGCCGTTGACTCCACCTCAATCACCAGGGGGCACCTCGGATGGGTCCTCCGTGCATCTGACCCCGACGGCATCCTGGTGCGGGTTCACACCATGGAGCGATTGACGGTCGCACAAGCCTGAATCGACGATCGACGCCGAACGATCGAAGTTCCCTTCGCACTGTGTGGCGCGAGGACGTACGGTTCGACCGTGAAGGAGTTGGTGTACGGCAGGCTGTTGCTCTCCACCGCGAGCCGCTATGCGGATCGGGTCGGCTACCACGACCGCGCGTACCAAGCGACGTTCGGCGGGCACGTGGAGCGAGTGCTGCGCATCGGGTCCGCGTTGCGCTCGGAGCTCGGCGTCGGCCGGGGCGATCGGTTCGCGGTCGTGGCCGGGAACGGACATGAGTACCTCGAGCTGTACCACGCAGGCTTTCTCGGCGCCGGGATCGTCAACCCGCTGAACCTCAGGCTCAGTCCCGCCGAGCTGACGTTCATCCTGCGCGACTCGGGCACCCGCACAGTCTTTGTCGACGCGTTGTTCGCGGGCATCGTCGACTCGGTTCGAAACGACGCAGGCATCGAGCACGTCGTGCTCATCGGCGAAGGAGACGCGCCGCACGATGTGCGTTACGAGGACCTGCTCGAGAGTGGCGAGGCGGTCGTGCCACCGGAGCCGGAAGAGACGGATCCGGTGATCCTCATGTACACGGGGGGTACCACCGGACAACCCAAAGGGGTGCTGCTCGAGCAGCGCGCCGAGATGCTGAACCTGTACCACGCCGGAATTGCGATCGGCCTCCACGAGGATCGCGTCTACCTGCATCAGACACCGATGTTCCATGCCGCGTCGATGACCGGCGTGCTCGGTATCCCCGCGAGCGGCGGTGTGTCGGTGTTCGTGCCCTACTTCGAGCCGGTCGGGGTGCTCGAGGCGATCGAGCGTCACCGGGTGAACATCACGCTGATGGTGCCGATCATGGTGGCGATGTTGCTCGCCGCCCCCGAGTTCCGCCCGGAGCGTCTCGCCACGCTCGAGTCGCTGGTGTACGGCGCCTCGCCGATGCCCCAGGGCCTGCTCGCCCGTCTCCTCACGACCTTCCCCGAGCTCGACCTGTACCAGGGCTACGGCATGACCGAGGCGTCGGCTGCCCTCACCCTGCTCACCGCCAAGGATCACCGACGAGGAGGAGACGCGCTGCGCTCGGCCGGCCGGCCGTTGTACGGCGTGGAGATCAGCATCCGCGACGAAGACGACCGTGAGCTCCCCAACGGTCGGTCCGGCGAGATCTGCGCGCGAGCCGGCAACTTCATGCGGGAGTACTGGAACCGCCCGGAGGAGACGGCGGCGGCGTTCCGCGACGGCTGGTACCACTCCGGCGACACCGGGCAGGTCGACGATCAGGGCTTCCTCTTCATCGTCGACCGGATGAAGGACATGATCGTCACAGGCGGGGAGAACGTGTACTCGATCGAGGTCGAGAACGCGATCTCAACCCATCCATCGGTCGCGCAGGTCGCGGTGATCGGTATCCCCCATGAACTGTGGGGTGAAGCGGTGCATGCGATCGTCGTGCTGCAGCCCGACGAGCACGCGACCGCCGACGAGCTCATCGAGCACGCACGCGAGACGATCGCCGGCTTCAAGCTGCCGAAGAGCATCGAGTTCCGCACTGATCCGCTCCCGCTGTCCGGCGCGCTGAAGCCGTTGAAGCGGGAGCTGCGCAAGCCGTATTGGGAAGGCCACGACAGGTCCGTCTGACCGACACCGCCGGGCCGCGTCGAACCACGCGGAGACAGCAACGGATCACGCGTCGCGGCGCCGCTCGAGCTCCACCTCGATGGTGTCGCCGGGGTGTACCACGCGCATGTCGTCGCGAATGGCGATCGTGATCGGCTCGCCCGCGCCGAGGCCGACGCGCACCTGGGCAGACGTTGTGGTGAACTCGAGGTGCACGAGGTGGCCTCGGTAGTGCACGTCGAACGCCAGCGACCCCAGTTCGTCCGGTATCACGGGGTCGAACGCCAACACGTCGCTGCGGGTCTCGATCCCGGTGTAACAGCGTTGGATGAGGTCGATCGTTCCCGCCATCGCGCCGAGGTGGATGCCCTCCTTCGTGGTGCTGGTCTGGACGTCGTCGACGTCGCTGTACAACGCCGCCGTGAACAGGTGCCACGACTGCTCGCGATCGTGGCGGGCGTGGATCCAGGAGTGGACCACGCGACTCAATGTCGAACCGTGGGCGGTGCGTGCTTCGTAGTAGTCGATCGTGCGCTGCATCATGTCGCGGTCGCACTCGTAACCCAGGCCGGCGAGCAGCTCGGTGAGCTCATCTGGGGAGAGCAGGTAGAACAGCATCACGACGTCGGCTTGCTTGGCGAGCTGGTAGCGGTTGGGGCTGTCTCCCTCGGACTCGAGGATGCGATCGAGGCGTGAGACGTCGCCCTCACGATCGCGGTACGCGTCCCAGTCGAGCTCAGCCAGGAGCTCGTAGCCCTCGAACTGGCTGATCACGCCGTCGTGGAAGCACACCCGCATCTTGTGCGTGATGTCCGTCCACCGGTCGAGGTCGTTCTCGGTGATGTCGAGCCGCGCCTTCAGCTCCTGTGCCGCGTCTTCGGGCAGGGCCTCGAGGGTGTCGAACGCGCGGCCGAGGCACCACACGGCCATCACGTTCGTGTAGGCGTTGTTGTCGAGTCCGGGTTCGTCGGCGTCGGGGTAGCCGTCGTGGTACTCGTCGGGGCCCATCACCCCGTTGATCTCGTAACGGTCGAGGGCGTGGTCGTAGGTCGCTGCGCTGGACCAGAAGCGGGCGATCTCCAAAATGAGCTCGGCGCCGAAGACCCGGAGGAACTCGACATCGCTGGAGGCCTGGTGGTAGCGCCACGTGTTATGCACGATCGCGGCGTTCACGTGGCGCTGGAGGTGCGAGGCGTCGGGGAGCCAGCGGCCCGACACCGGGTTGAGGTGCATGGTCTGGGTTTCCTCGCGGCCACTGCTCGCGCTCTGCCACGGGAACATCGCGCCCGCGAACCCCGCGTCGGCCGCGCTGAGGCGCGCCTGGTCGAGCCGACGGTAGCGGTAGAGCAACAGCGCTTTGGTCAGCTCGGGGAAGCGCAGGCTGAGGAACGGGAGGATGAACAGCTCATCCCAGAAGATGTGACCGCGGTACGCCTCACCGTGCAGTCCGCGCGGGGACGCCGACATCGAGGCCGAGGGTGTTGTTCGACACCGTCTGGAGCAGATGGAACAGATGGAGGTGCACGACCCGGGCCAGGCTGCCGTCGGTGCCGAGGTCGATTCGGGTCCGGGCCCAGAGGTGGCGCCAGCTCGTGGCGTGGCGCTGCAGCAGCTCGTCGAAGTCGCCGGCCATTCGGGTCAGGAGGCCGCGCGCCTCCTCTCCGGGCTCGCTGATGCCGGTGTCGCGGGACGTGAAGATGGACACGATCTTCTCGATCGTGGTCTCCTGGCCGGCCGCGACGTCGAACGCGAACTGCGAGGCGATGTACCCGTCGCGTGCGATGAGCTCCGGCTCGACCGGGAGCTGCTCTCCGTCGCGGTAGAGGCGAGTGCGCGCGGCCTCGGTGATCCGGACATGCGACTGGCTGGTCTGCATGTCGAGACACACGATCTCGTCGCTCACCCGGTCGGTGCCCAAGGGTGCGAGGTGACGATTCGCGAGCGAGGCGTACCGTTCGACACCGGAGTTGCGCACTGTGCCGTCGAGTGCGCTGCGCACCTCGAGTCGGCCGGAGAAGTTCTCGGCGACAAGGGTGGTTTCGAGCCCGGCGACATGGACATCGCGCATGCTGACGAAGCGGCGCTGCGTCACCTGAACAACGTGGCCATCCGGGTCACGGAGACGGGACCGACGCGTGAGGATCCCGCGGAACATGTCGAGCTCGACGTGGTGGGCCAACGCCTCGGTGCCGGCGTCCCCGAACCACGAGCCGCCCTCGACGCGAAACGTCAGCGGGAGCCAGTTCGGCACATTGACGAGGCTCTCGTTGGGCACATCGTGGCCCGCGACCTGCGTGACCAGTCGGTTGTAGACGCCGGCGATGTAGGTCCCGGGGTACCGGACACCGTCTGCGACGCTCTCTGGGTCGGCGCCCCGAGTGGCGAAGTACCCATTCCCGAGGACGCAGAGGGCCTCCCGGTGCCCCTCCTCGTCGGGATCGAAACCCTCGTAGACGAACAGCCAATCGCTCATCCGTCTCGCCTCTCCAGCCAATCCGAAAGCTCGATGAGGAATTCGCGGGCCTCTCGCGGGTTCTCGAGGCGGTAGCTGGCATGCGTGCTGCGGTCGCCGTCGTCCACCACGATTCCGATACCGCGGTCGCCGAGTGCGGCGAAGGCGTCCTCGTCGGTCACGTCGTCGCCCAGGTAGATCGGAACGGTTCGGTCGGCTCGAAGCCCGGCGCGTTCGAAGACCCACCACAGAGCGCGACCCTTGTCCCACTCGACGTCAGGGCGCAGCTCGAAGATCCGCTTCCCGCCCGTCTTGCGCAACGCGGGGTGCGTATCGCGCGCGCGGTCGACCGCTGCCTCGACGTCGCCAAGCCGATCGTCTTCGACCTGGCGGAAGTGGATCGCGACCGCGAACCGCTTGCGTTCCACCCAGGCGCCCGCCACATCGAGAAGGGATTGCTCCAGCTCGGTGGCTGCGACGGCGAGCTCGTCGAGTAGCTGGAGGCCCTCACCGCGTTCGTCGCGCTCGCCGTTCGGCCCGCACAGGTCGAAGCCGTGACTGCCTGCGTACCAGACCTTGTCGGTTCCCATCATGCTCATCACGTCGGTGAGATCGCGGCCGCTGATGATGGCCACGACGCATTGGTCAGCGAGCCGTTCGAGCACCGCGCGGGTCGCCGGGTCGAGCTGGGCGAGCTCCGGACGGGCCACGATGGGCGTGAGGGTCCCGTCGTAGTCGCAGAAGATCGCTACCTGCCGCTTCGCCAGTCGGTGGTGCAGGTCGGCGGCGTTTCCGAGCGCCGACGGGAGCTCCGCGGTGGATTGATCCTCTGGAGTCGCTCTCCACCTTCCGTCGGAGTCGACCGTGAAGGACGCGAGGTCAGCGACCACGACGTCGGCGCCGCGTTCCGTCAGGGCGGCGGCGTGACCGGTGCGGTCGACACCGACCACGAGGCCGAAGCCACCCCGGCGTCCAGCTTCGACTCCCGCCAGCGCGTCTTCCACGACTGCAGCGTCGGTCGGGTCGACTCCGAGTCGACGGGCCGCCTCGAGGAACAGCGCCGGCTCGGGCTTGCTCGCAAGCCCGAGCTCCTGCGCGTCGACGCCGTCGACGCGAACATCGAACAGGTCTGTGGCCCCTGCCGCCTGCAGGACTGCCGCGCAGCTCTCACTGGCCGAGACGACCGCGGTCGCGATCCCGTTGCGGCGCAACTCGCGCGCGAGAGTCAGTGTCGTCTCGAAGGGTTCGACGCCGTGGAGGCGGATCTGTTCGAGGAACTGCTCGTTCTTCGCGTTCCCCAGTGCGCAGACCGTGTTGGTTCCCGGAGCGTCTCCCGGGAGGCCCCGGGAAAGGTTGATCCCGCGCGAGTTGAGGAAGCGCTCCACCCCGTCGTAGCGAGCGACGCCGTCGACGTACCGTAGGTAGTCCTCCTCGTCGAAGGGCACGAAGGCTTCCCCGCTCGACGAGGCGTGCACGCGCAGGTAGGTGTCGAACAGCGCCTTCCACGCGGCGCTGTGGACGGACGCCGTCCGGGTGACGACGCCGTCGGTGTCGAAGACGACAGCGATCAGGCGAGAGACGGGAGGTTCGCCGATGCTCCTCGACGTCATGCTTCTCGTCGCAGCGTCGACTCGAGTCCGAGGGGCCGACACGCGAAGGGCATGGCTTGGGCTGTCATCACCTCAAGCTAGCGATCGTGTGGAGTGATCACACGCGGTCGCTGCATGAACAGCAGTACAACACACCTCGTCGCCCCGGACCACGAGGCTCGACTGATTCGGAGCGTCGATCGTCAAGAACTCCGTGTCGAACCTGTCTGGCCAAGCTCGGCATGAAGCGGCGTTCCGGGGCTGCTGTTGCGTTCCACGTGAAGTCGGGCGTGGGCGATGGCGCCGTCGAGAGTGTCGAAGATGTGATGTTCGGATGCGAGGTGTTCGATTGCCCCGGCTGAGTCGAGGGCGCGACGGTGCTCGGGTCGAACTCCCTTGAGCAGCACGGTGATGCCCCGACTTTCGAGTTCGGCGATCGTCTCGTTGAGCGCGTTCGCTCCCGTTGCGTCGATCATGTGGATGCCTCGGCAACGGATGATCGCAACCTTGATGTCGCTCACTGCGGTCAGTTCGGTGAGGAAGCGTTGCGCGGCGCCGAAGAACATGGCCCCGTCGATTCGATACACGGCGATGTGCTGATGCAACAGCTCGTGCTCGATGTCGGCGTCGATCTCGGGCTCGATGGGTTCGAGCTCGAACCGCGCGGAACGGGCGACTGACACGAGCGCGAACACGCCGGCGATCGCGATGCCGACCTCGACCGCAAGAATCAGATCGAACGCGATGGTGACGAACGCAGTGATGGCGAGAACGAACGCATCGCCGCGTGTCGCACCCATCACCGCACGCACGTTGTGTGGTTCGACCATCCGAATCGCGGTGACCATGAGCACGCCCGCCAATGCGGCGAGCGGAATGCGCGACACCAGCCCTCCCGCGAAGAACACGACGAGCAACAGGACGGTGGAGTGGATCATGGCGGACACCCGCGTGCGTCCACCGGCGCGTACGTTCACCGCGGTGCGGGCGATCGCCCCCGTCGCCGGCATTCCACCGAACACCGACGCGCCGATGTTCGCAAGACCTTGTCCGAACAGCTCCCGGTCCGGGTCGTGGCCGATACCGTCTGACATTCCGTCGGCGACCTTGGCGGAGAGCAGGCTCTCGATCGCTGCGAGCAGCGCGATGGCCAGCGCCGGACCGAGAAGACTCCCCAGGTCCGTGGACGGGAGATGCGGCAAGGAGGGAAGCGGCAACGACGAAGGAAGGGCTCCGATCCGTGTGATCTTCATGCCGAAGATCTCAGCGGCCATCGTCGCTGCCAATACGGCGAGGAGAGACGCCGGGAGGGCGCGATGCAACCGGGGCAGGACCAGCATGAGGGCGACGACGACGGCCAGCACGATCAACGCGGCTTCGGCGCCGCTTCCGTGTAGGGCTGCCCAGATCGCGCGTCCTGCGACGACTCCGTTGTTCGTGCCCTCCGGCTTGGGGACCCCGAGAGCATTCGGGACCTGTTGGAAGAAGATGATGACGGCGATGCCGACGGTGAATCCTTCGATCACTGGCCAGGGGACGAACGCGAGGAGCCGTCCCACGCGACACAGCGCACCGATGATGATCAGCAGTCCGGCGAATGCGCCGACGACCACGACGACGCCAGGTCCGTGTGCGGTCACGATCGGGACGAGCACCACGGCCATCGCCCCCGTCGGTCCGGATACCGCGACGTTCGAACCGCCGAACACGGCCGCGATGAAGCCCGCGACGATCGCCGTGATCAGGCCGGCCTGAGCGCCGAGCCCGGACGCGATCCCGAAGGCAAGGGCGAGGGGGAGTGCGACCACCCCGACAGTGACACCCGCGACGACGTCTCGTTTCCACGACCGGCGCACGTTCACGTAGTCCGTACGATGAGGCAGCAGGCGAAGAATCCCTCTCCCTGCCCTCCGCAGCCCGCGGCCCGCAACGGTGGCTGTGGTGTTCACGACCCGAGCTCACGGGTGATGCCGACGAGCATCTCGTTGGTCTCGACCATCGAGTTCCGCAGGATCCGTTTCGCGAGCTGCAACAGGTCGACGATCAGCGGATCCTTGATCGCGTAGATCGCCGAGGCACCCTCTTTGCGGGCAACGACCAACCCGGCGCGCCGCAACACGCCGAGCTGCTGAGACAGGTGCGAGAGCTCGATGCCGACCTGGGGCTGCATCTCTCCGACAGAGCGCTCGCCCTCCGCGAGCAGCTCCAGCACCCGAACCCGTGCCGGATTGGCGAGGGCCTTGAAGAGCTCTGCCTTCACCACGGAAAGCGGCACGCTCAGTCCAGGGATCTCAGAATGGTCGTTCTTGATCATATGACGAACTTATCAGATAGTCTGCCATGCAGCGCGAGCCCAGACCGAAGCATGCCGGACGTCGGTGACGGGGTGCGCACCCGGTTCTCACACGATCACGAGTTGATCCACTCCGAGCCGCAGGTGCCGATCCGCTGGGCCGGAGGACCCATCCGTAGCGCTGCGATTCGTGGCACGATTCCACCCCACCGTGATGCCTGGGGGGGCCATGCCACGATCGGCTTCGGACGTGCTGCGACTCTTCGTGGGCGACGCCGTGCCCGAGTCGATCGTCCGCGCCGATGGCCGCGTCGGCCCGGCGGTTCCCCTCGGGCGCCGGATCCGGCTGCCGGGACGCGGCACGACGTTCATCCGTGAGGCCTCGGGTCCTCCCGGAGCGCCGACGCTCATCCTGCTCCACGGTTTCATGGCGAGTGCCGGGCTCAACTGGTTCCGCGCGTTCGACTCGCTGAGCCAAGAGTTCCACGTGGTCGCGCCCGACCTGCGCGGCCACGCCCGCGGAATTCGCTCCCGGAGGCACATGCGTCTCGCCGACTGCGCCGACGACGTCGCCGCCCTCGTGGACTCGCTCGGGGTCGAGCAGGCGATCGTGGCCGGCTATTCGATGGGTGGCCCGATCGCGCAACTCGTCTGGCGACGGCACCCCGAGAAGGTCGCCGGGATGGTGCTGTGCGCGACCGCGCCGGAGTTCTCGGTGGGATCCCGGCTGCTGGTCGACGGCTACCTCGCGTCGCTCGCCGGTCTCGCACGGGCCGCGGGCCGTCTCGCCGCGGTGCCTGCGGCGGGCGCGAACCTGCTCCGTCACGTGCGCGCGAGCCGGCCCGCAGGCTTCCTCGAATGGGCGGCGGAGGAGATGCGCCGTCACGACGTCCGCATGCTCACCGAGGCTGCACGCAGCATCACTCGGTTCGACTCCCGGGGCTGGATCCGCGAGATCGACGTCCCCACCTCGGTGCTGCGAACGAACCGCGACCTCCTGGTGGATCCGGCCCGACAGACCGCGCTCTCCGCTGGCATCCCGGGCGCGCGGCTCGTCGAGTACGACGGCGGCCACATCGCGTGCGGACGGTCGACCTTCGCGGCACCGCTGCTCCATTCGTGCCGCGACGTCGCGTGGCGCGCCAACGCCTGAGGCGGTCGAGGCACTGTCGGTCCGCCACGGAATGCGGGTGCTCAGCCGAGGTGGACGAACACCAGGAGGAACTCGATCGTGCCGCGGTCGTCGGTCCGGGCCGGCCCGAAGCTCGGGTTGGGGATGCCGTAGTCGGCGAAGGCGATCGGGATCGATCCTTGGACCTCGATGTGCGCACCGTCTCGACGGGCGGCGAGCGTGGTCGTCACACGTCGCGTCCTCCCGTGCAGGGTCAGGCGGCCGCGTGCCGGCACGCGGACCGTCGTCAGGTCGGCCGGGAGCCGGCGGAGGGGCACCGGTTGGACCAGCCGGAAGGTTGCAGTCGGAAAGCTGGCGGTGTTCAGGATCCGGCCGTGAAACTGCTGGTCACGGGCCTCCCGGTCGCTCGAGACTTCGCGCAGGTCGACTGTGAACGCACCGGACTGGACTGTCGTCCCGTCGAGTATGAATCGGCCCCGGACCGCCTGGGTACGGCCGACCGCGGTCGTTCCCTGGCCGAACAGCGTCTCGGCGACCCGGTAGCCGGCTTGTGAGCCGGGCGCGACCCGCCAGGTGCCGTCGAAGCGGAGCGGCCCCGCGGATCTCGGTCCTGTGGCTGCGGGCTCGAACGAGAGCTTCGGGGGTGCGGGGCCTTCGATGTAGTGGATGTACGCGTAGGGCGCGACGACCACGAGGAGCAGCGCGCCCAGTCCGAGCAGGACCGGGACTCCTACGAGGTACGTCGTGCGCCGCCGAAGGAATCGCGCGCCGCTCGATGGTGGTCATCTGCACTCGACCCGTTCCGCTCAGCCCATGTACATCGTCTTCGCCGGGGTGATGCGCATGACGGTGCGCTGCTGCTCGTTCAGGGTGTCGACGAGCGTGGCCGGGTCGGCGGGCTCGGTGCCGGACATCACGGCGAAGATCTGCGCGGTGATGTCCGCCCGGAGCGGGTCCGCGTCGATCAGCTCCGCTTCGCCGTAGATGACGAGGTGCGCACGGCCGTCGGGCACGGTGATCGACACCCGTGGCTGGTGTCGCGCGTTCTTCCACTTGGCGGTGTACGACTTCGCCGAGATCACGAGCCGCCCGTCGTCATCGACGGCGTAACCGACCATCGACTGCTGCGGCGAGCCATCGGCCCGTCCGGTCGCGAGGACCGCCCAGAGGTGGTCATCGAGGAACTTCCGCTGGTCGGCGTCCCATGGGTAGGTCATCGTTTCGCTCCTTGGTCGGGTGTGCCGGATCGTCACTCGGAGACCTGCGTCTCAGCGGTCGAGGATCGTGTGCATCACGGCGCTGAGCGCGAGCGTCGGGTTCTCGACGGCGCCTGCGCTTCGCCACGCCACGAATCGGTCGGGACGGACCAGCACGCAGCCGTCGTCGGCCACCTCGCGCGCTCGGGTCCAGGTTCCGAGGACGTCGTTGTGGTTCTGGCCGAGCGCGACGCGAAACGGCCGGATCTCCACGCCGAGCTCGGTCGAGACGTCTGCCGCGGCCGTCTCCCACGCCGCGCCGTCGGCGCCGGTGATGAGCGTGAATCGGTCGTACGCGCCGAGGTCGAGGGTGGAGACGTCGTGCGTGCCGCGCCCGAGCCACGCGTGGGGGAGCGCCGCCCCCGGATGCGTGGTCGGGTGGTAGTGCAGCTCCGGGTCGCGCGTGTAGGCGGGGAACTCAGATCCGTCACCGACCACCGCGGCCGAGGTGTAACGCTGCCCGAGTTCGACGCCCAGCGCGTTGAACTGTGCGTTCATCAGGTCGAGGCCGCTGAACATGGCCTCCACCGCGTCCTCGCCGTCGGGCCCGAATATCTCATCCAGCTGCTTCGCCGCCGCGTCGCGATCGAGGCCGTCGAGCACGCCTGCCGCGGTCAGCCAGGGCACCATCTCGCCGACGCTCTGGTTGGCCCGGTCCACGATCTGCCGGCCGACGGGTTGGCGCTCCGAGTCGTAGGTGTCGAGCAGGCCGGGCCCGGCCCGGCCCTGCAAGACGAGCGCGAGCTTCCAGGAGAGGTTGTAGGCGTCCTGCATCGACGTGTTGCTACCGAGACCGTTCGCGGGTGGGTGGCGGTGGGCGGCGTCGCCGGCCAGGAACATGCGGGCGCGGCGGTAGCGCGCGGCGACGACATGGTTGAACTCCCACTGGCTGATGTGACGGATCCGCACCTCGACGTCGGGGTCGCCGATCGCCGCCCGGACCCGCGGCATCACCGCTTCCTCGGTGAGCTCGTTCGGCTTCTGACCGTGGCGCACGAAGATCGTGCTCCACTCGTTCCAGGGCTCGATACAGGTCCAGATGCTGACGATGTCGTCGCTGCCGGGATTGCACACGACGAACAGCGCGCCCGACCGGTGCCGGGTGTATCGGGAGAGGTCGGCATCGATCCAGACGGTGATGGCATTGCCGAGGCCGCCCTGTCCCTCGAACTCGAACCCGCCCTCCTCGCCGACGATCGTGCGGGCGCCATCGCATCCGATCACGTAGCGGGCCGCGACCTCGAACTCCGGGCCCCCGTCGCGCGGAACGACGCGCGCAATCACGGCGTCGGCCTCCTCGTGGAGCGCGACCACCTCGTGGTGGAGGCGGATCTCGGCGCCGAGGTCGCGGGCGTGGTCGAGCATGATCGGCTCGAGGATGTGTTGGGGGATGTTGCACACCTCGCACGGGCTCGCGGCGCGATATTCGCCGATCCGGTCGTCGCCCGTTCCCCACGTCGCCATACGTGAGATCTCCCTCCCGGCGAACACGGTGGCGAACACCTGCTTGCCCATGAGCTGGTGGGGGAGCGCCCGCTCACGGACGCGGTCCTCGAGGCCGAGGTCGCGCAGGATCTCGACCGTGCGCTGGTTGGTGATGTGGGCCCGGGGAGAGTTCGCGGTCCCGTACTTGGTGACGGTGAGGGCGTCGACGCCGGCGCGCGCGAGGAGCGACGCCGCGGTGAGCCCGGCCGGCCCGGCGCCCACGATCAGCACGTCCTTCGCGATCCGCTCCACGACGTCTCCTTCGCTGGTCGGACGACCAGCGAAGTATCCGCCGTCGGATGTAGCTTGTCAAGTGACCGGTGAAGCTACTCAGGCGCGAACAGGTCCGCGATCAGATCGGCATGGCGCTTCACGCTGACCGACGACCGGGGGTTGGTGCCGGTGAGCGCGGCGCATTCGGGCGCAACCGCGAAGATCAGCGACGCCGCGCCGGCGAGCGCGTAGTAGGCGTGTGGCGCGAGCTTTCCGGCACCGCCGCGCGTCGGACCGCCGAGAGCCTGGAGTCCGGCGAAGAAGGGCGCGAGGTGGGTGTCGACGAGCCATCGCATCCGGTCGTCGTCGTGGCGGCCGGCATCGACCATGAAGTGGAAGAGCTCCGGGTGGTCCGCGGCGAAGCGGACGTAGCTGCGGATCGCGGCGCGGACGTCGGTGCGCTGCTCCTCGCGGCGCGAGTTCGGTTCGCGAACGGGGAGCGCGGCGACGAGACCACCGAAGACCTGGTCGGCTGCCACGCGCCACAAGTCGTCCTTCGACGCGAAGTGGTACGTCAACAGCCCCTGGGTCACGCCGGCGCGGGTCGCGATGTCGCGGGTGCTCGACGCGCCGTAGCCGTGTTCGGCGAACGTCTCGACGGCGGAATCGACGATGCGTTGGCGGGTGGCGTCGCGTTGCTCGGCTCGGCTCATGCCCCGGAGTCTAACTGGTCACTTGACAAGGGAAATAGGATCAACACGTGGTTGGTCGGACGACAAGCGAAAGGGAAGGCCATGAGCCGGATCGCACCATTGGCCAGAGCGGACCTGCAGGTCCATGAACCGATCTTCGGGGCCTACGAGCAGATCATGGGACTCGTTCCCAACACGGTCTTCACGATGGCCCGGGTTCCCGGTCTGCTGGAGGGTTACGTCGGCCTGGCCCATGCCGCGGCGATGAACGGGCTCATCTCCGAGGAGCTGGCGCAGATGGTGGGCAACATCGCGAGCGCGGCGGCCGGCTGCCGGTACTGCCAGGCGCACACCGCCGCGCACGCCGACCACCTGGGCGTGGACCCGGACAAGCTCTCCGAGTTGTGGTCGTTCGAGACGAGCGATCGGTTCTCGGATGCGGAACGAGCCGCGCTTCGACTCGCGTTGCATGCCGGGCAGTCGCCGAATGCCGCGACCGACGACGACTTCGCCGAGTGTCGTCGCTTCTACTCCGACGACCAGATCACCGCGATCGTCGCGGTCTGCGCACTGTTCGGGCTCCTCAACCGATGGAACGACACGATGGCGACGACCCTCGAGCCCCGAGCGCGCGACGTCGCCGACCAGGTGCTCGCGCCGCAAGGCTGGTCCATCGGCGTGCACGCATGAGCAGGATCGCACCGCGCTCGAACGAAGATCTGGCCGAGTACTCCGATGGCTTCGCACTCATCGAGGACTTCATGGGCTTCGTGCCCAGCTCCCTGCGCGTGATGGCACGCGTTCCGGGACTGCTCGACGGGATGACGGGGCTCTCCAGCGTCGTGTTCCTGAACGACCTCCTTCCGGTGGACCTGAAACAGTTGATCGGGTTCATGGTCAGCGCAGGGGCCGGATGTCGGTACTGCCAGGCCCACACCGCCGCACACGCATCGCACCTCGGCGTCGATGCCGACAAGCTCGCCGACCTGTGGTCGTTCGAGACGAGCGACCGATTCGATGGCTCGGAGCGTGCCGCGCTGCGGCTGGCCCTGCACTCGGGTCAGTCACCGAACGCGGTGACCGACGAGGACTTCGGCGAGTGCCGGCGCTACTGGTCCGACGAGCAGATCACCGCGATCGTCGCGGTCTGCGCGTTGTTCGGCTACCTGAACCGGTGGAACGACACGATGGCGACGACGTTGGAAGCGGTGCCGCACGCGATCGCCGACGAGGTACTCGCACCCCAGGGCTGGACGCTCGGGAAGCACGGATGAGCATGCCGCCCACTCTCGTCACGCTCACCGGCACCGGTGTTCCCCTGCCCGTGCCCGGCCGGGCCGGTCCGGGGACGCTCGTGCAGCACGGCGACATCGCCTTGCAGTTCGACGCAGGCCGGGCGACGGTCCTGCGGCTCACCGAAGCCGGGTGTCCACCGCACGCGCTCACCGCGCTGTTCGTGACCCACGTGCACAGCGACCACGTGGTGGATCTCCCCGATGTCGTCCTCACCAGGTGGCTCTTCACCCAGATCGCACCGTCGACACCGCTGCCGGTGATCGCACCCGACGGCTCTACCGCGCGCTTCGTGCGGCGGATGCTCGATGCTTTCGACGACGACATCGCGCTGCGCATCGAGCACGTGCAGCCGGAAGGTCCAGTGATTGATCTCCAGGTCTTCGATGCCTGTGCCGAACCGGCGACGGTGTGGGCATCGGACGACGGCGCAGTAGTGGTCGACGCCGTCGCGGTCCACCACGAACCGGTCGACGGCGCCGTCGCGTTCCGGGTGACGACGCCGAACGCCGTAGTCGTGGTCTCGGGCGACACGCGCGTGTGCGAAGAGGTGGAGAACCTGAGCCGGGGGGCCGACGTGCTCGTTCACGAGGCGTGTCGAACCACTGCGATGCGCGACGCGATCGCTGGGAGCTCCTTCGAGACGATCTTCAGCTACCACGCGGACACCGTGCCGCTGGGCGCGATGGCCGAGCGCGCCGGTGTACCGCACCTCGTGCTCACCCACCTGATCCCGCCGCCGAACGGCAACGCCGAGGTGGAGGCATTCGCCGCCGACGTACGCGAGGGCGGCTACACCGGTCGGGTCTCCGTCGGCGAGGACCTCTTGACGGTGACGCTTTGACGGTGACGCTCGGTGTCACCCCGTAGCGTCGACGCCAAGGTTACGTTGCGTACGCAGGTTCGCCCGTACTCTCCGGCACCACTGGCCGCGCCGATCTCGAGAGGCGCCGGATTCGCGCGTCCTCAGCTCGGCGATTGTTCGAGGCGTTGGATGAGCTTGTCGAGGAGGCGATCGAGGCGGTTTCGTTCCGACGCGCTCAGCTCGCGGAAGAGCTCGTTCTCAGCGGTCACGAGGTCCTCGACGGCCCGGTCGGCGATGGCGTGTCCGTTCGGGGTGAGCTCGACGAGGGACCCGCGGCGATCGTCGGGGTCCGATCGCCGCACGATGAGTCCGGCGGCTTCGAGGCGGTTGAGGCGATTGGTCATCCCGGCGGGGGAGATCATCGCGACACGCGCGAGGGTCGTCGGGGTCAGGACGGTGCCGGCGCCACCGCGTCGCAGTGCGGCGAGGACGTCGAACTCACCGACAGTGATGCCGTGCGGCTCGAACAGTGTCTCGGCCGATCGCAGCGCGGTGTTCATGAGCTGGGTGATGCGCAGGATCGTGCCCATGGCATCGAGGTCGAGGTCGGGCCGTTCGCGTCTCCAGCTCGCCATCGTGTCGTCGAGGATCTCGCGCATCGTCACACGCGAAGGATACTTCGATACAGAATCTTTTGACATCGAAACTTCGATGTCGTACTATTGAACGGTGCCCGGTCCGATCATTCGTGCCCGCGACGTCGCGTTCCCACGCTTTCGAGCGCCTGATCTCGACGAGATGGAGATCTTCCTCCACGGGTTCGGGATGCACACCGCGTCGCGCACCGAGGACTCGCTCTACATGCGCGGCACCGACACGGACCATCACGTGCATGTGACGCACCTCGGCGAGCCGGCGTTCGTCGGCCTGGCGTTCGAGGCCACACGGGCAGATCTCGACCGGCTCGCCGCAGAGACGGGAACTGGAGTCGAGAGGACCGACGAACCCGGGGGCGGTGTCGTCGTGCACCTCACCGACCCGGACGGTCGCGTCGTCGATGTCGTCGCAGACATCGAGCCCTCGGAAGCGATCGGCGTTCGTGGCCACGCACCCCTCAACGTGGGCGCCGAACGGGTCCGAATCGGCGAGCTGCAGCGTGTCGCGACGGGCGCGTCGCAGGTGAAGCGATTCGGGCACGCGGCACTGAAGACGCCTTCGCTCGCTGCGCTCGCCGGCTGGTACTCCGAAACGCTCGGACTGCTCACTTCGGACGACATCTACCTCAGCACGCCCGAAGAGCCGGTCGGTCGCTTCATGCGCTGCGATCGCGGAGACCAACCTGCCGATCACCACTCGTTGCTGATCATCGAAACGGGTGAGGTGCGACTCGGTCACTGCGCGTGGGAGGTCGCCGACTTCGACGATCTCATGGCCGGCCACGATCATCTGCTCTCAGCGCAGGGCCGGCACTACTGGGGTGTCGGACGTCATGTGCTCGGTGGTCAGGTCTTCGACTACTGGAAGGACCCGCTGGGCTTCACCGTCGAGCACTGGACCGACTCGGACTTGCTCACGGCCGACACGCCGGCCGGTACCTACGGGCTGTTGGAGCCGATCAACCAGTGGGGACCGGCACCTCCGGCGGACCTCGACTTCTGATGGATCTCGGGATCGCCGGTCGCCGCGCGATCGTGGCCGCCTCGAGCGCCGGCCTCGGCTTCGCGTGTGCGCAATCACTCGTGCGCGAAGGTGTCGATGTCGTGATCAACGGGCGCGACCCGCAACGCCTCGACGCGGCCGCGGCCGTGCTCCGAGCGGGCTCCACGGTCACGGTTCAGACGGTCGGGGGCGACATCGCCGAGCCCGCGACCCGCGCCGCGCTCCTTGCGACGTGCAGCGAGCCGGACATCCTCGTGACGAACAACGGAGGCCCGCCTCCGGGCCAGTTCCAGCAGTGGGGCCGCGACGAGTGGATCGCCGCGGTGGACGCGAACATGCTCGCACCGCTGTTGCTCATCCGTGACGTGATCGACGGGATGGCGGCACGGCACTTCGGTCGCATCGTCAACATCACCTCGGCGATGGTGACCGCTCCCCACGCCGCGATGGGCCTGTCGTCGGCTGCTCGCACCGGGCTCACGTCTGCGTCGAAGGGCCTGTCCCGTGAGGTCGCGTCGGCGAACGTGACCGTCAACAACCTGCTGCCGGAACGGATCGACACCGGACGCCAGCGCCAGATGGCTGAGCTTGCAGTCGCGATCAAGGGGATCACGCTCGAAGCGGCGTACGCAGAGATCGCCGCCACGATCGCCGCGGGCCGCCTCGGCCGGCCCGAAGAGGTGGGCGACGCGTGCGCGTTCCTGTGCAGCGCGCAGGCCGGGTACATCTCGGGCCAGAACCTCCACCTCGACGGCGGTTCGTACCCAGGCCTGTTCTGATGCAACACGTCGACGCCTTGGTCGTTGGTGCGGGTCCCGTCGGGCTCACTGCGGCATTGCTGCTCGAACGGCTGGGCTGTTCGGTTGCGATTGTCGAACGCCGCGACGGACCCCAGCGCGTGCCCGCCGCCCACGCCGTCAACGCGCGCACCTTCGAGATCTGGCGCCAGATCGGCCTCGACGTCGACTCCATTCGCTCGCGTGCGCAGGACCCCGCCGATGCCGGCGCCGTGCACTGGGTGACGAAGCTGGGCGGCACCGTCATCGGGAGCCTGCCCTATGAGCGCCAAGGCCACGAACAGCTCGCGGTCACGCCCACGCCGCTGCGCAACCTCTCCCAACATCACCTCGAGCCGTTGCTCGTCGAGGAGCTCGCCCGCGTCGGCCTGCCGGTCGGTTATGGGCATCGTTGGGAGTCGGCGGCCGTCGACGAAGGGGGCGCGATCTCGACGATGACCGGACCCGACGGCCCGCTCGAGGTCTCGAGCCGGTGGCTGCTTGCGTGCGACGGGGCGTCGAGTCCCGTGCGGCGCATGCTCGGCATCGTGCCCGAGGGCCCGCATCGCATCCAGAGCTTCGTCATGGTGCATATCTCGGCCGACCTGCGAGGCCTCGTCGGTGATCAGCCGGGCGTGTTGTTCTGGATCTGCGATCCGGCGGCGGGCGGCACGTTCGTGGCGCACGACATCGACCGCGAGTGGGTGTACATGCACCCGTACGACCCGGACGTCGAGGACGCGGCGTCGTACACGGCGGAACGGTGCGAGCAGCTCGTGCGCGCCGCGCTCGAAGACCCGAGCGTGGATCTCGACATCGTGACGATCGCGACGTGGACGATGACCGCCCAGGTGGCGCCGCGTTTTCGTGACGGACCCGTCTTCCTGGTCGGTGACGCGGCGCACCGGTTCCCGCCTACCGGTGGACTGGGGCTCAACACCGGCGTGCAGGACGCGCACAATCTTGCGTGGAAACTGGCTGCGGTGGAGCGCGGTCACGCCGGGGCCACTCTGCTCGACTCGTACGAGCGTGAACGCCGGCCGGTCGCGCAACGCAATGCCGAGGTCAGCCTCGCCAACGCGTTGCAGCTCATCGAAGTGCCCGTGGCACTGGGCGCCGACCCCGACCCCGTGGTCTTCGCGGCCAACATGGAAGCCACCCTCGCTGATGCCGACGGTCGGGCGCGCGTCGAGGTTGCGATCGCGAACCAGGCCACCCACTTCGACATGCTCGGACTGCAGCTCGGCTACTCCTACGGTTGTCCCGAGGGGATCGTCGCCGAGGAGGTCGACACCGACCACGCCGTCCGAACGTATGTGCCGTCGAGCCGCCCCGGTTCACGCCTCCCCCACGGATGGATCCGGTTCGAGGGTGCCGTGTGTTCCACGCTCGACCTGATCCCACTCGACCGGCCCGTGCTCATCGCCGGACCCACCTGTGCAATCGATGCCGACCTGCGCGTGGGCATCGATTTCGAGGACCCTGATCGATGGTGGTCCACCATCCTCGCCCTGTCCGACGCCGGCGCAATCCTCGTCCGCCCGGATCAACACATCGCCGCCCGATGGGCGACCACACCAACCGAGGTCGATGTCTGGCAGCAGGCTGTGCCTCATCCGACTACAGCCGATTCGGCATGACGTACCGACCGCGCCGGTCGAGGAGGAAGACTCGATGACGAACACTGCGTTGGGAATCGAACGCCGGGGCCGAATCGTGATCCTGGAGAACCAGGATCCGCCACGGAATCGAATGACCTTCGAGTACATGGACGAGCTCGAGCGGGCGGTGATCGGGCTGCGCGACGATCGAGACGTCCGGGCGGTGGTGATCACCGCAGCCGGCACCGAACACTTCAGTGTCGGCATGGACCTCAAGCAGCTGATGTCGGGCGCGCAGGATCGCGGTGGATTCGAGGCGGTGCTGGACCAACGTCTGCGCGTGCTCTCATTGATCGAGCAGCTCGACAAGCCCGTGATCGCGACGATGTTCGGGTACTGCCTCGGTGGCGGACTCGAGCTGCCGCTCGCATGTCACTTCCGTCTCGCCGCGAGTGAAGGTGCACGCATCGGGCTGCCGGAGCTTGATCTCGGCACCGTTCCCGCCTGGGGTGGCACCGCCCGGCTGACTCGAACGGTTGGTCGAGCGCGGGCCCTCGACATGATCCTGCGAGCCAAGAAGATCGACGGGCCGACTGCACTCGCGATCGGTCTCGTGCACGAAGTCCATCCCGCGCAGGAGCTCAAGGCGAGAGCGGTCCAACTCGCCGAGGAGCTCGCGGCGCAGCCACCGATCGCGGTTGCCGGTGTCCTGCGGGCCGTGGTGGGTGGAGAGCACCTTCCGCTCGATGCTGCTCTCCGGATCGAACGGGATGCCGTTCGTCGCTGCAGCAACTCGGCCGATCAGATCGAAGGCATGACAGCGTTCCTCGAGAAGCGACGACCACAGTTCGAAGGCAAGTGAGGCTCGGTGGAACGCACGTGGCCGGTCCTCAGGCGCCGACGTCTGCCAATGCGCAATGATCCCAACCCGTGGGAGTCTCCGTGCGGCCCCGATGGTGAGAGGCGGATCTCGATGGGATTGCAGATCGTTGGTGCAGGCGTCGGTCGTACGGGTACGCACTCGTTGAAGATCGCGCTCGAGCAGCTGCTCGGTGGCACGTGTCATCACATGATCGAGATGTTCGAGCGACCGGATCAGGTGGAGGCCTTCACCGCTGCGATCGACGGTCAACCAACGGATTGGTCCGATGTGATGGCCGACTTCACCGCGATGGTGGACTTTCCCGGATCGTTGTTCTGGCGTGAGATCGCGGCGGCGTTTCCCGACGCGCCGGTGTTGCTCTCGACCCGCGACGCGGAAGGTTGGTACCGCAGCGCGTCGAACACGATCTTCCTGAGCTTCGATCGGACGCCGCCGGAGCTCCGACCCTGGATGGAGGCGGTGCGGCGCGGTCTTCGGGATCGCTTCAGCGACGACTTCGAGAACAAGGACGCGATGATCGCCGCGTACGATGCCCACAATGCCGCCGTGCGCGCCGAGATCCCGGCCGCGCGCCTGATCGACTGGACGCCGTCCGACGGCTGGGCCCCGATCTGCGCCGCGCTGAACGTGCCGGTTCCGACGGAGCCGTTCCCGATTGCGAACACCACGAACGAGTTCCGCGCAATGATCGGCCTCGATCAACTCGCGTAGGCACCCGACCGATCGGGAGTATCGCGACTGGGGCGCCGGAGCGTCTGGTCGAGATGTCCGCCGCCGGCGACATGGACAACCCGTAGTCTCCGCCCATGACCACGACGCCCGACGTCACGGCGTGGGATCCGCGGGACCCGTCGTTCCGGGCCGACCCCTATCCCTGGTACCGCGCCCTGCGCGAGCAGGAGCCGGTGTTCCGCCACCCGGAAGTCGGGTATGTGATCTCGCGCTACGCCGACGTCGAGGTGCTGTTGCGCGACGACCGGTTCTCGGTGTCGACGCCCTCCCCGTGGCGGGAGCTGCTGGCCGAGCATGCCACCCCCGCGCTGCGGAACCTGGGCGAGAACACGCTGCTCTTCATCGACCCGCCCGCCCACACCCGCGTGCGGGGACTGGTGGCAAAGGCGTTCTCGCCGCGACGCATCGCCCTGCTCCGCCCGCACATCGAACAGACCATCGACCGGCTGCTGGGCGACCTCGCTCCGGGTGTCGAATTCGACGTGCTCGTCGAGATCGCCGAGCCCCTGCCGATTCTCACGATCACGCATCTGCTCGGTGTGCCCGACGCGGACTGGACCGACCTGCATCGCTGGACCACGGCGATCACCGCGTTCAACGAGTTGCCCGTCGACTTCGGCGCGCTCCCTGGAGCGAACGCGGCCGCTGTCGAGTTCAGCGCCTACTGCGACGAACTTGTCACCGAACGACGCGCTGCTCCCGGCGACGACTTCGTCTCGGCGCTGCTCGCGGCCGAGGACGATGGGCAGGGCCTCGATCACGGCGAGGTGATCGGCATGATCATCCTTCTCCTGATGGCCGGCCACGACACCACGAAGAGTCTCATCTCCAGTGGGATCCGTGAGCTGCTTCGCCATCCCACCCAAGCCGCGATCCTGCGCGAGGCGCCGGAGATCGTTGCTCCCGCGATCGAGGAGCTGCTCCGCTACGAGAGTCCGTTGCACGTGGCCTCGGGGGGTGGTCGGTGGTCGAGCGAGCCGATCGAGCTGCGCGGGGTGACCATCGAGCCCGGTGTGCCGGTCCGGCTGTTACTTGCCTCGGCCAATCGCGATCCCGCTGCGTTCGACGACCCGGACACGCTCGACCTGCGCCGCACTCCGCGGCCACATGTCGCGTTCGGCAAGGGCCTCCACTTCTGTCTTGGCGCCGCGCTCGGTCGGCTCGAGGGGCAGGTCGTGATCCCGCGGATTCTCTCGCGGTTCCCGGAGCTCGAGCTGGTCCGCGACGACCTCGAATGGCGACCCAACTTCGTGACCCGCCAGCTGGCGAGTCTGCCCGTGCGGCCTGACGCCGGCTCGCGCGCGGTTGGAGCGAACAGCCCGTCCTCCCCAAGCGATCGTCTGCAGCGCGAGGGGCGCACGGCTCACCCGGGCTGATTGACAGAATCTAAAGCAGCTGCGTTAAATCTTTGGATGGCCCCGGCAGCGATCGCGACGAAGGATGCGTTGCTCGACGCCGCGGAACGACTGGTCGCCGAGCACGGCATCGGAGGTCTTTCGCTTCGAGCCGTGGCCGTGACCGCGGGGACGCGCAACACGTCGGCAGCGGCGTATCACTTCGGTTCTCGCGCGCAGCTGCTCGACGCTCTGTTCGAGCAGCGGATGGCGCCGATCAACGCACGCCGGCTTGCGATCCTCGCCGACGGCGGGGGCGGCGCCGCGGCCGACCTGCCGACGCTCGTACGCGCGCTCGTCGAGCCCCTGGTCGCGATGCTCGACGACGGTGCGGCGTCGACCTATTACGGACGCTTCCTGGCCGCGTACCTGAGCGCGCCCGAAGCCGACGCTCGTTTCACCGCGCCCGACCGGCCGGTGCTGGAGGGCCTGCAGGAGGTCACCGCGGGATTGTTCCGCCACCTCGCCGCGCTGCCGCGCGCCGGTCCGCAAACAGCGCGTCGAGCTCGCAGCTCGTGCCGTGGTTGGAGCGCTCGCCGACTTCGAGCGCGATCGCGATGCCGACCGGATCGGGCTTCCCTCGCGTGCGCTTCTGGCATCGATGCTCGTCGACTGCATCGTCGCGATGCTCGTCGCACCGATGTCGGATCGCACCACCAAACTCGTCCAGCCCGTTCGTCAGGAGGACAACCGATGACGTTTGCGATCCGTCCGGGTCTCGTCGCTGGTCCGTACGAGCTCCATCGCACCGTCGATACGCCCGAACCCTACGAGCGACTGCACGTGCGTCCGTACAGCCCGACGATCGGCGCCGAGGTACTCGACATCGACCTGCGCGAGCCCCTCGACGACGTCGTCTGGGCCGAACTCGATCGTGCACTGTTGGAGTGGAAGGTGCTCTTCTTCCGCGACCAGGCGCTCACCGGCCACCAACACCGCGACTTCGCGCGCCGGTGGGGAGAGCTCGAGGTCCATCCGTTCCTCGCGGCAGGCGAGGTGCCCGAGGTCGTGCGTTTCGACAAGGGACCCGACGAGTTCGGCTACGAGAACCTCTGGCACAGCGACGTCTCCTGGCGCGAGGTGCCGTCGCTCGGTTCGGTGCTCCGGTGCGTCGTCCCGGCCGAGCTCGGAGGAGACACCCTGTGGGCCGATATGTGCATGGCCTACGAGGGCCTCGACGATTCCCTCAAGGAGCGGATCGACGGGCTCGTCGCGGTCCACGACTTCTCGGCGTCGTTCGGGCTGGCGCTCGACCCCGACCGGCTCGCGGAGATGCGCGAGGAGTATCCACCGGCGCACCATCCCGTGGTACGCGCCCACCCGTCTACCGGCCGCAAGATCCTCTACGTGAACGAGATCTTCTCCACGGAGATCGTCGGCATGGAGCCGGACGAGGGGCGCGCGCTGATCCGCACGCTCGCGGCGTCGGCACGCGTCCCCGAGTACCAGTGTCGGTTCCGCTGGGCCTCGGGGTCGATCGCGTTCTGGGACAACCGCTGCACCCAGCACTACGCCGTGTCTGATTACTTTCCGCAACGCCGGGTGATGGAACGTGCCACCATCATCGGGGACCTGCCAGTCGGAGGCGGTCCGGCGTGAACGAGGGGGGGGAGGTGCGGGTGAAGGCGGCTCGCAACTCGATCGCGGTCCTGATCGTGGTCCTGATCGGGGCGCTGGTCGGTTCCAGCTGCTCGAGTGGCGGCGGCTCTCGTCGTGCGAGCGCGGATACGAAGCGGTACGCCGTCGGCTCGGTGACCGCGACGTTCGACGACGCTTCGGAACCGCTCGCGGGCAATCCAGCGACGACGCCCGGTGCCCGGTCCCTGGTGACGACGATCTTCTACCCGGCGCGCGGCGTCCCCGGATCGGACCCGGTCGAGGCCGCGCCGGCGGATCGGGGCGCCGGTCCGTATCCGCTGATCGTGTTCTCGCACGGTCTCGGGGCGTCGCCGGCGACCTACCGAGACCTGCTCGTCGAGTGGGCTGCCGCCGGGTACGTGGTCGCGGCACCTGCGTTCCCGAACACGAACTCCGCGGCGACCGGCGGAATCGATCCCGGCGACTTCGCGAACCAGCCTGCCGACGTGTCCGCAGTCATCGGCGGAGTCCTGGAGACCTCCGACGCCACCGAAGAACCACTCGCAGGGCTGGTTGATCCCGAGAGCATCGGCGTCGCGGGTCATTCCCTCGGGGGCATCACGACACTCGGTGTCGCGGCCAACACCTGTTGCCGCGACGATCGGGTGAAGGCTGCCGTCGTCATGGCCGGTGATCCGCTGACCTTCCCGAGCGGCAGGTTCGACTATGCCGATGCCCCTCCGATCCTGCTCGTGCACGGCACCGCCGACGATCTGGTCACCTACGAGGCGAGCGTCGATGTGTTCAACGCGGGGAAGGCGCCGAAGGGCATCCTGACGATCAAGCGGGGCGACCACGGTGCGCCGGTGAGTCCGTCGGGCCCCGCGTTCGCCAGCGTGGTGAAGACGACGACCGACTTCTTCGATGCCTACCTGAAGGACGATCCCGACGCCCTCCAGCGCCTCGAGGTCGACGGCGACACTCCCACGACCCGGATCGTGTTCGCATCCGGGTCCGGAACGAACGTGACGCTGCCTCCGGTGCCGACGCAGCCGGCTCGCGAGCTCGAGGCCACGGTCTCTCCCGACACCGACCTGACCGACGGGCAGACGGTCACCGTGTCGTGGAAGGGGTTCACCCCGGGGAGCACGATCAACATCGTGCAGTGTTCGAACCGGACGGCCGGCGACGCGAGCGCCTGTGACCTGAAGACGGGGAAGATCCTCCAACCGAACCCGACCGGAAGCGGGTCGCTCCCCTTGGAGATCGTGACCGGACCGGTGGGAACCGGCGTCTGCGACGCTACGAGCTCCGACTGCCAGATCGTCTTCAACGACGGGGGATCACTCGATCCGAAGGCGAGCGTCCGTGTCTCCATCTCCTTCGCGCCGTAGGCATCCGCGCGCACCATGACGTTCCCGTTGCGGACCCACCGTATGACGACGGCCACGGACCGGTGGTGATCGTCGGTCTCGTGGGCGTCTACGACGCCGACGGTGGCCTCGCCGGTGAGGCGAGGTACGTCGTCGGCCACCTGCTCGGACGCCTGGAGTGCGCCCTGTGCGACATCACGCACGGCCCGGTCAGGCGCAAGCGGGAGTTCGACGCGCTCCGTGCCCGGCTCGGCGTACCGTTCGACGTCGTGCATCGCAACGAGCGCAGCCCGGAGATCGAGCGCGCCACCGGCAACCAACTTCCCTGCATCGTGGCGGTGACCGATTCGGGCCCTGTGAGGCTGTTGGACCGAGCCGCGCTCGAGGCGTGTGGCGGCGAGGTCGAAGAACTGGAATCCGCGCTGCGCGCCGCGGCCGTCGAGTTTCGCGAACCGTAAGGGTCACGGGGTCCGTCCGACGACAGCGACCGGTACGGTCGGAACATCGTGGGCGAACCCGGAGGACCCAACGTGAGCAATCGTGGTCGCAGCTTGAGCGTCACCGTGTCGGGGATCCTGGTTGTCGCCGTGCTCGTTGCGGGCTGTGGCCAGAGCGCCTCCGACTCGGGCACCGCGCCGGTCACGGATGTGCCCACATCGGAATCCTCCACCGCGTCCGGCGCCGGTGCGCCGGCGCCGGACGAGGTACGGCTCGCACCATGGCAGCAGCTCGAGATCACCGATGCCGACGGCGAGACGTTCACTCTCGGCGATCTCGTCGGTCAGCCGGTCTTCGTCGAGAACTTCGCGACGTGGTGCAGCAACTGCCGAAAGCAGCTCGGCGACACCCAGTCGGCGGCGCGGACTGCCGGTGACGGCGCGGTGTTCGTCGCGTTGAGCGTCGAAACCGAACTCGATGCCGCCGACATGGCCGACTACGCGCGGGACAACGGCTTCTCCGACATCCGCTTCGCGGTCATGAGTCCGGAACTGTTGGGCGCGATGTTCGATGCCTACGGCAACTCCTCGTTGAATCCGCCGAGCACCCCGAAGGTCGCGATCGCGGCCGACGGATCTGCCGGGAAGCTCGTGACCGGCTACGAATCACCGCAGCAGATCCTGAGGTCGCTCGGTCTTTCATGAGCACGACGCGATGTCGCGCCGGCGTGACCTGATGGGCGAGTATCTCGAGGCGTTTGCGCTCGGCAACGCCGCGATCCTCGGCAACGTGTGCATGCTCCCGCTCTACCCGGGCCTGTTCGTGCTGCTCGCCGACCGCATGGAGTCCGGTGCGTCGCGCACGTCCATCCGATTCATGGGGGCGATCGTTCTCGCCGGGGTGCTGGTGGCAATGATCGCCCTCGGCGGGATCGTGTACCTGCTCAGCCGCACCTTCGCCGAGGTGCTCGGCGTCCTGCTCCCGATCATGTACGGGCTCGTTGCCGTGCTCGGCGTCTTGATGATCCTCGACCGCAATCCCCTCGGTCGGATTCGCGGAGCCCGGGTTCCCGTCCTGTCGAGCCCGTCGGGCACCGCGTTCACCTACGGGCTCGCCATGGGACCGCTGACCCTGCCCTGCACCGGTCCGCTCATCGTCTCCGCCTTCGTGCTCGGCGGGGTGCGCGGCACGGGCGTCCTCGGTGACAGCCTGGTGTACTTCGTGTTCTTCGGCTTGGGTTTCGGGTGGCCGCTCGTCCTGCTCCCGTTCCTCGCCGCTCCGGCTCAGACGCAGCTCACCCGCTTCCTCACCGCCCACCATCGAGCCATCGCAGTGCTCTCAGGGTTGCTGCTGCTGGTTGTGGCGTTCATCGGGTGGTGGTTCGACATTCGACCCAACTGACCCATCCGGCACGACGACGGGTTCAGTTGAGTGTCGGCGCATCGACCCAGAGCCGTGCGTAGTCGACGAGCTCCGGGGCCGAGCCCGAGCTGAGCTTGACGCTTGCGAGGACGCCGGAGTCGTGCACGCCCGCGGCGAGGCTGAAGCGGATGGCGACGACGAACGACTGTCCGGGGGCGACGTCGGATATCACGACCCCGGCTCCGGTGGCATACGACGTGACGTCGTAGTAGCCGACGAAGACCTGCACCCCGAAGGGCGACGACGGGACGATCGGGGTCGTGAGCACCAGGTCGTCGGCGACGTCGCCGTCGTTCTGCACGACGAGCGCGTAGACCCACGTACCCGGAGACGCGATCGCGTGGCCGTGCTGCGGCGCGTACGACACGTTGGGGAAGTACTGGTTGTCCTCGAGGAGCTGCTGGGTGTCGCGCCGCTTGAAGATCAGATCGGGTCGGGGCGTGCCGCTGGCGGCGACGAATCCGAGCGGAACAACGACCGAGGTGTTGGCGATGTCGCTGTAGTCGGCTGCGCCGAGCGTGCACCCGGCCCCAGGCGCCGCGCAGTCGACGTTCTGACCATTCACGGTCATGAATCGCTTGACGGCGTATTGGGTCGAGAACGCGCCGGTGGCGTCGGTCCGGAACAGGCCGAGGATGGAGCCACAATCCTCGATGCCCGGTGGGCCGTCGACGATTCCCTGGCACACCCCCACGTCGACCGACGGCGCGAAGCCACTGCCAGAGATCACGACGACGTCACCACCGGACAGGTTCGTGTTCGGTGTCACGGTGAGCGACTCGTTGGCGGCCGAAGCGGCCGGGCCAGGAATCGAAACAGCCGCGACAGCGGTCGCGAGGCACATGACCATGACGGCGAACGATCGAATCCGCATGTTGGTTCCCCCTTGCCTGGCCGGTTTTCACGCTACGGCGAAGGGGCTGAGGGCACAAGGTCCACGCGTGGTCGGTCGCCGAGACCGGGTGCGGCCGAGACACCTGCGTCTCTCCTGGCTCATGCAGGCATGGATGCCACATGATGGCGACATGCACGATCCGTTCCCGCCCCCGACGATGGCCGCACTCCCGAGGACGCCCGGCGAGCCGCCGTTCCGGCCGGGTGCTCCCAACGTGGTCGTCGTGGTGTTCGACGATCTCGGGTTCGGCCACCTCGGGAGCTTCGGATCGGATCTCGTCACTCCGAACCTCGACGCGCTCGCGGCGCGCGGCCTGCGCTTCACGAACTTCCACACCACGGCCGTGTGCTCGCCGACGCGGGCATGCTTGTTGACCGGGCGGAACCATCACCGAGTCGGGATGGGGATGTTGCCCGACCTGCCGACGAACTTCGCGGGGTACTCGGGGACGTTCCCGCGGTCGGCCGGGACGCTCGCCCAGATCCTCCGCAATTCGGGGTACGCGACGTTCTGCGTGGGCAAGTGGCACCTGGTGCCTCGTGACCAGCGGGTGACCGGGCCGTACGACATGTGGCCGACCGGACTCGGCTTCGACCGGTACTACGGCTTCCTCAACGGCGAGACGAACCAGTGGACGCCGAACCTCGTGCGCGGCACCAACCACGTCGAGCCGCCGTGCACGCCCGACGAGGGATACCACCTCGACGCCGACCTGGCCGACGAAGCGATCGAGTCCCTGCGCGAGTTGCGACTGTCGCATCCCGACCGCCCGTTCCTGCTCTGGTACGCGTCGGGTGCTCCGCACGCACCCCACCAGGCGCCGCCGGAATGGATCGACCGGTTCCGCGGCCGGTTCGACGACGGGTGGGACGCCTGGCGCGCGGCGACGCTCGACCGCCAGAAGTCGCTCGGGATCGTGCCACCCGACACCGCGCTGTCGGAGCGGCCGGACTGGGTCGAGCCGTGGTCGGGGATCGACCCCGAGCGTCGTGCGCTCTACGCCCGGATGATGGAGGTCTGCGCTGCGTTCATCGCCCACGCCGACCATCACCTCGGTCGGGTGCTCGATCACCTCGATGCGACCGGGGAGCTCGACAACACGGTCGTCGTCGTGGTCTCCGACAACGGAGCGTCGGGCGAGGGTGGACCCCACGGGGCGTTCAACCAACTCGGCCACTACATCTCCGACACCCCGGACGACGTCGCCGACAGCCTCGCCCACCTGGATGAACTCGGCGGCTTCCACTCGAGCGGTCACTACCCGTGGGGATGGGCGCTCGCGGCGAACACGCCGTTCCAACGGTGGAAGCGGTACACCCTCGAGGGTGGCGTGCGAAGCCCGATGGTCCTCGCTGGTCCGAGCGTCGAGCCCGGTTCGTTCCGCCATCAGTACTGCCACGCGATCGACGTGTTGCCGACGGTGCTCGATCTCTGCGAGATCGCACTTCCCGACGAGCTCGAAGGCATCGCGCAGATGTCGTTCGACGGGGCGAGCCTGCGTGAGGTGGTCGAAGACGCGGAGGCGGCAAGCCCGCGGACCACCCAGTACTTCGAGTGCTGGGGGAGTCGGGCGATCTACTCCGACGGGTGGAAGGCCGTGACCAACCACGTCAACCAACTGACGGCGGCCGAACGCGACCTGCTCGTCGGCAGCCACGACTTCGCCACCGACGAGTGGGCGCTGTTCGACACCCGGGTCGATCCCACGGAGCAGATCGACCTCGCGGAACGGGAGCCGACGAAGTTGGCTGAGCTGGTGGACCTGTGGTTCGACGAGGCCGAGCGCAACGAAGTGTTCCCGCTCGACGATGGCGCAGTGAACCGGATCGCCCACCTGCACGTTCCCTGGACCGCGTACCGGCCGAGCTTCCGTCTGCGGCCCGGTGACAAGGTGCACGAGGTCGCGGGACCGAACCTCGCCGGTGGGTTCCGCATGCTCGCAGCGTTCACGGGGCCCGTTCCGGTCGACGGGTGCGCGGTGCTGTGCGAGCAGGGAGACTGGCTCTCCGGCTGGGCCTGGTATCTCGCCGACGGCGAGGTCCGCTGGTGCATCGTCGGCGGCGACGGCGCACATCTGGCGACGGCTCGGGTCCCCGCGAGCGCGCGGTTGCTCGGAGCGCAGGGAACGATCACCGACGGCAACCTGGTCGTGTCGCTCACCGCCGACGGCACCGAGATCGGCCGTTCGGATCTCGGTGTGTCGATCCCGCTCGCGTGGTCGCCCGACGGAGCGTTCCTCACCGTTGGGTACGGTCGGCCGTTCCCGGTCAGCGACGACTACGACCCGCCGGCCCGCGCGCCGGCGAGCCTGCTCGACGTCGAGATCACCGTTGGTCCCGCCCCGCCATTTGATCTCGAAGCCGAGCTCGCCCGCATCCTCCGCCACCAGTAGCCGGACCGATCGTGAAGGAATCCCACCGACTCCTGCTCCAACCGGCGCCGTCGGATCCAGTACGACCGACTATGCGGTGATGCCGAAGCGTTCCAGACCGTAGGCCCGGATGGCGTTGCCGCGCAGCACGAGCGAGCACTCCTGCGCGCTCATGCCTGCTGCGCTGAACAAACCGTGGGCCACCTTGCGCGAGTGGGGGAACGTGCCGTCGGAGTGGGGGTAGTCGGTCTCGAACAAGATCTGCTCGACGCCGACCTCGTCGCGCACTTTCAGGCCGAACAGGTCGTCGAAGATGCATCCGAAGACCCGACCCCGCACGACCTCGCTCGGCAACACGCCGTCGCCTCCGACTCCGCCGCGACCCTCCCGGTACACGGAGTCGAGCCGCTCGAGCATGAACGGCATCCAACCGACCTGGCTCTCGGCGTAGGCGATCTTGATGTCGGGGAACCGTGCGAGCGTGCCGGAGAAGACCCAGTCGGCCAGCGATCCCTCGGCGTTCTGCGCGTACATCGACATGGAGGTGGCGAGCGGTGCGTCGGGCGACGTCGTCGGCATCGACGACGACGAGCCGATGTGCATCGACACCGTCGTCTCGGTTTCCTCACACGCGGCCCACAGGACGTCCCACTCACCCGAGTACATCGAGGCGCAACCGAGCTTCGACGGGTTCTCGCTGAACGTGATTGCGTAGCTGCCCTTCTCGGCGCAGCGGCGGACCTCGGCCGCCGCGAGGTCGGGGTCCCACATGGGCACCAGTGTGAGCGGGATGAGGCGACCGGCGCCGGCGCCGGCGCACCAGTCGTCGATCATCCAGTCGTTGTAGATCTGCAGGCACGCGTGGGCGAGCTGCTTGTCGTCGCGCTCGAGGAAGCCCTGACCACAGAACCGGGGAAAGATGTTGGGGAAGTTCAGGGCCGCTTCCACGTGGTTGGCGGTCATGTCGGCGAGCCGCGCATCGCGGTCCCACGTGCCGGGACGCAGATCCTCGTAGCGGGCCGCGACGTTGCGTTGTGCCTCGCGGGGCATGCCGGCGGGCCCGTGCAACAAGCCGGTGGGAACCGCGGTGTCCTCGAAGAGCCAGACGTCGCACATGTCACCGTCGGGATGATTGCGTTCGAAGCCGTAGTGGCCACCGACGAACTCGAGCTTGACCCGCTCCTGGACCACGCGAGGTCCCTTGGCCTTCATGGTGGCCGGGAGCTGTTCCTGCCACAGATCCCGCGGCTCCATGACGTGATCGTCGACCGAGATGATCAACGGGAGCTCGTCCTCGGCGGGTGTCGGGCCTTCTCGCTGCGCCTTCGTGTTCTCCACGACCTGGAGTGTACGACCGCCGACTCGCCCGTGATCCGCAGAACCGGGCGAACTCCACGCATTGGCTCAGAATGGTCGGGGTTCGGTGCGCCACGCCACGGCGAAGAGCTGTGTCGTTTCCGGGAGGCCCTTCAAGACGATGTGGCCGCGGTCTTCGAACTCGAAGGTCTTGCCGATGCACAGTTCCCGGACTGCGACCGAGACGGCGATGTCTCCCGCCGGTGCGGCGTCACACAGACGGGCCGCAAGTTGTACCGCCGCGCCGAAGAGGTCGCCGTCGTCATCGGTCACCGGCTCACCCGCACTGATCCCGACGCTGACGTGGAGTGGGACCGCTGCAGCGTCGTTCCGATCAGCCAGCTGCCGCTGCACCGCGACCGCGAACGAGACCGCAGACGCGACCGACGAGAACGAAGCCATGATCCCATCGCCCGTGTGCTTCACCTCTCGGCCACCATGCGACTGCAACTCGCCGCGCACGATGTTGTTGTGCTCGCGCAACAGCTGCATGTGACCGTCGTCGCCCAACTGCTGGGTCTGAGCCACCGAGCCGCAGACATCGGTGAAGACGATCGCCCGCATACCTGGCGCCGTGTACGGCGTGCCGGTGGGGTGACTCGGGATCTCACCGAACAGCGCATTGAGGGGAGCAGCGGGGTCGAGTTCGATGATGCTCGATGCGAGCTCGCCGTGCGCCTCTCGATGCACTGCCTCGACTGCCTCCCGGTTCGGACCCTCCGCGAGGCAGAACACCGAGCCGCTCGATGCATCGAACCAGTACGTGTGATATTTCACGCCGAACTCGCCTTGGGTCGCTTCGTCGCGGCGATGTGCCTCGGCGAGCTCCTCGGGAGAGATCCCTGGGAGGTCGTGTCGATCGAGATACATGGGCACTGCAGAACCCGCCCTCAGTGAGAGGCACGCGTGACCTCGCGCTCGGGCAAAAGGTACACCGACGCCCGAGCGAGTCGAGTTCCGACACCAATCAGGCTCGGCGTGACAGCTGGTCGGCCCGTGCGCCGCCACCGCCGCCACGGTGATCCGAGCCGCGACGGGACCTCAGGCAGTGCCGACCGACACGTCGATGCCGCGTGCCGTCGGATCGAACGAGCGCACCTCGGCGAGGACGTAGGTGCACGCCGCCTGGAGGTCGTGCGACGGCATGGTGGCGGGCAGCAGGATCCGGATGCGGAGCCGCCCTTCGTTCCGGGTGACTTCAGCTCGGGCGTGCTCGGCGTCGGGGATGTCGCGGTTTCGCAGCAGACTCCGCAGTCGCTCCGACGCGGCGTGCGTGTGGTGGGGGAGCGGCGCGGCCGCGGCGTGCTCGCATGCGGCAACGACATCGTCGTCGCGCGCGTGCGCCGTCGAGCGATCGCTGCGGTCCACTGGCGGTAGGGGTTGTCGGCGGTTTCGCCCGCCACGACGAGTGGGACGTTGGCGCGGATCGCACACGCGACGCCGTCCTCCACTGCCTCGATCGAGGAGCCCGGTGGCCGAACGGTCAACGCGACGGCAATGGGATGCGTCTCGAGCGGGCACGAGCCGGGCGAGTCGACCGCCCGACACGGGAATCCCGTCGTGCCGACGTCGTGGCAGCGATCGATGGTGTGGGATGCGGCTTCGAGCGCCGCAACCGCACGATCGGCCGCTCCCGGTGCACCTTCGAGGACGAGGACGTGCATTGTTGCTCCTCCGGTTCGAGCGCGGTCAGCGATCCGCGGCGATCGTGGGTGTCGGGTCGGAGATCGCTCCGGCGCGCACCTCGCGCGCGAGATGCGCGCCCCAGGCCCGAGCGTGGTCGGCCTCGTTGGTGACGAGCTCGTTGGCCTTCGTGACGAGGAAGCTCTCGGGTGGAACGACGATGGTTGCGCCGGCGTGTCGGAGCCGCCGCGCGATGCCCTTCGACGCACGCCCGGTGAACAGCGGCGCCGCGTCGAGTCGCGTGTCGAACGCCGCCGCGGGCACGGAGAGCTCCGGCCGGTTGTCGAACCAGTCGCGCAGGCCAGGGCCCTCGGCGTCGGGATCGACGTCGAGCCCGGTGTCCGGCTTCTCGGCGGCTTCCACCGCGGCCTTGCGCGTGCTCGCCCGGCTCAGGCCGTGTACGTGGGTGGGGCCGCCGACGACGAGCAGGTCGACGCCCTCGATGCGGGCGCGGGTCGCTTGCTCGACCGGGACGACCCCGACTTCGGCGCCGCGCATCCCGTCGGCGATGGCGTCGGCGACGAGGTGGGTGTTGCCGTACATCGATTCGTAGACGATCAGGGCCTTCACGCGTGACCTCCGTGGGTTCCGGCGCGCTGACCGGGGATGAGTTTCTCGGGATCGGCCGTTCGGTTCATGCCCTCAGTGTCGTGGTCGCAGGCGGGTCGCGGCAGGGACCAAAGTCACGTTCGGGGAGCCGATCGCCGGTGTCGCTCTTACTGCACGATGAAGGTGGTGACCATCCCGAACATCATCCCGTCCTCGTGTTCGGCGTCGCTGAGAATGTGACAGTGCTACGTCCAGACTCCGGTCTGCTCGGCGGTCGGCCTGATCAGGGCGCCGTTTCGCTCGGATCACTTCGCACGCTTCTTCAGGCTGCGGGGAGCCGGCTTGTTCGCCGGCGTCTTCTTCGCGGATGCCCGCCTGGCGGGGGCCTTCGTGGCCCGCTTCGAGCTCGCGGCTTCGACCTTCGCCGCGTCTCGCTCCAGGCGTACGACCTCACCCTTCATCGCCTTGATGTGGCGCTGCACCTCGCGGTCGATCGCGCGCAGGACACGATCGGTGGCCATCGCGCCGCGGTCGACGTACTCCTTGATGCGCAAGTCGAGCTCTCGGGCGCGACGTTCCGACGCGCGCGTGACCCGGCGCGACGTCTTGCCGAGCTGCACGAGCAGCTCCTCCATCTTCTCGAGGTCGTCGACCTTGGAACGCGCCGAGACCTTGGCCCTGCCGTCGGCCTTCGACTTGGTGGCGGTGCGCTTGACGGGGGTGGCTTTGCTCATCACTGTCTCCCTGATCTGTTGCGGTTTCCCTACGGGCAGTCATGGTCGGACCGGGCCGGCGCAGCAGGCGACTACCTCCGACAACAGGTTCGCCTGCTGTTCGATGCGTTGACAGGGCCGAACGTCCTCAGTGCGGACGCCTCCGGGCACGTGGACCCGTGCGCACGATCAGCAAGACGAATAGGGACCAAAGCTTCTGAACACTGTCGACGCCGGGTCCTACGGTCGATTCGCCTCGTCGGAACAAGGACTCGAACCATGACGACGACCCAGACGCCGACCGTTGCTCCCCGCCTGTGCGAGACGTCGCTCGCCGCAACGGCCGCGACCGACTCGATCGCGCGCCAGCTCAGCCTCGAGTTCTCCGGAGTCGATCTGGCGACGGCGAAGGCGCTCCTGCAGCGTGCCTACGAGCTCACCACCGACGCGCCGATCCAGGACTTCCGTATTCTGCTGGCCGAACGCGCGGCGCGCCGCGAGCTCCGCAGTCGCAAGGCGGAGCAAAGTCGCAGCTGAATTGCCGGTTTCGCGCCCTGGCGCTACCGTGCTCAGCGGCCAGACGCAGCACCCTCTTCGCAAGCGGTGTACAGATGCGAGACGTGGGATGAGCGCAGGCATGCGGCTCGAGGAGCTGATCGCCGAGCTCCAGGCGCGGACGGGCGGCGCGGTGCTCGCAGCCGAGCGCTTGAGCCTGCTCCTCGACGCGATCGTCGCGGTCGGAGCCGATCTCAGTCTCCCCGATGTCTTGGAGGCCATTGTCGAACGTGCATCCCGACTCGTCGACGCACGCTACGGAGCCTTGGGCGTCATCGGACCCGACCGTCAGCTGTCCCAGTTCATCACCGTCGGCATCGACGACGACACGCGAGCTCGGATCGGTGAGCTTCCCCGGGGTCGAGGAATCCTGGGCCTGCTCCTGAACGACCCCGAGCCGCTCATGCTCCGCGATCTGACGCTCCATCCGGCGTCGGTCGGATTCCCCCCGAACCACCCACCGATGCGATCGTTCCTCGGCGTGCCGGTCAGGACGCGGACGTCGGTGTTCGGAAACCTGTACCTCTGCGAGAAGCAAGGTGCCGAGGAGTTCACCGAGACCGATCGGGAGCTCGTGACGGCACTGGCCGTCGCGGCCGGAGTGGCGATCGAGAACGCCCGGCTCTATGCCGTGGGCCGCCGACGCGAGGAGTGGCTGGCGGCCATCGCGGAGATCAACCGCAATCTCCTCGCGGGCGCGAACGTCGAGAGTGTTCTCGACGACATCGCGGCCCGCGCCGCACCGGTGGCACAAGCCGATGCAGTGCGGGTGATGCTGCCCGACGACGACCGAACGACCCTGCGGGTCGTCGCCGCCCACGGCGAGCGCTCGGCGACGGTGGTCGGCATGGCGGTGCCGATCGCGGAGACCGCGGCCGGCGAGGCCTTCCTCTCCGGTGAGACGCAGACGGTTGTCGACGCTGCGAACGACCCTCGCGTCTTCCAACCCGCGATCGAGGCGCTGCAAGCCGGGTCGGTCGTCTACGTCCCGCTGCAGGGGGCGGGGGAGATCCTGGGTGTGCTCTCGGTCGACACCGTGCGCGACGGACGCACCTTCGACGAGCTCGATGTCGACGTGACCACGAGCTTCGCTCGGCAGGCGGCGCTTGCGATCGAACTCGCCCGGAGTCGTGGCGCACGGGACCGCATGCGGATGCTCGAGGACCGCGAGCGGATCGGTCGGAACCTGCACGACACCGTGATCCAGCGGCTGTTCGCGATCGGGATGCTGCTTCAGGCGACGATCGCTGATCGCGACGACCCCGCGGCCGAGCGGGTCGCGAAGGCCATCGACGAGGTCGATGCGACGATCAAGGAGATCCGCTCGAGCATCTTCACGCTGTCGACACCTCCGAAGGTCGGCCTCCGCAGCGCGATCGTCGATCTGGTGGAGGAGTACGCCGATCGCAGTGGTTTCGAGCCGCACGTCGTGCTCGACGGGCCGATCGACACCACGCTCGCCCCCGAACTCGCGCGGAGCGTGCTGGCGTGTGTTCGGGAAGCGGTGTCGAACGCGAGCCGGCATGCGGAGGCACACCACGTGTACCTGTCGCTGACGGTTGCCGACGACGTCCTGCTGACCGTTCGGGACGACGGCATCGGCTTCGCCGAGAATCAAGAACGGCGGAGCGGTCTGGTCAACCTCGAGCGCCGGGCGGCGGAGTTCGGCGGATCGTGCGAAGTCGTGAGCGCACCCGGCGACGGGACGGTCGTCACGTGGCGCTCGCCGCACTCGACCGTCGAGGACGGGGCCCGTGGCTGACGACCGATCGATCCGGGTGTTCATCCTCGACGATCACGAGATCGTGCGCGACGGACTCCGGGCGCTGCTCTCGGGAGCGGGTGGAATCGAGGTGGTGGGTGAGGCCGGCACCGTTGCCGACGCGCTGGCCCGGATCCCGCCGACGCGGCCCGACGTGGCGATCCTCGACGTGCAGCTCCCCGACGGCTCCGGGGTCGAGGTGTGTCGTGATGTCCGAGCCGTGCACCCCGAGGTGCGGTGCTTGATGCTCACCTCGTTCTCCGACGACGAAGCACTGTTCGACGCCATCGTGGCCGGAGCCGCCGGCTATCTGCTCAAGCAGGTGCGCGGCACCGACATCGTCGACGCGGTCCGACGGGTCGCCGACGGCCAGTCGTTGCTCGACCCGACGCTCGCGACGCGGGTCCGGGATCGGATGCGGGAGCCACCGGAGGAGGACGAGCGGCTCGCCCGGTTGACCGCCCAGGAACGCAAGATCCTCGCCCTCATCGCCGAGGGCCTCACCAACCGCCAGATCGCCGAGCGGATGTTCCTCGCCGAGAAGACGGTGAAGAACTACGTGTCGAACCTGCTCTCGAAGCTCGGAATGGCGCGGCGGACCCAAGCGGCCGTCTTCGGGGCAGCGGCGCTCAGGGAGCCCGACGGCAAGCGTCGGTAGCGTCGTCGGGCCCTTCGGCCCTACGCACGTCGGGTGCGGTGCCGGAGAGTGAGGTCGTGAACACGACCCCACGACTCTCCGAGCTGCACCGATCCGAATGCCTGACGCTCCTCGAGTCGGCAGGCGTCGGGCGCATCGGCATCAGCATCGACGCGCTCCCGGCGATCTTTCCCGTGTTCATCACCGTGGTCGACGGTGTGGTCGCGTTCCGCACCGTGCCCGGTACGAAGTTGGCGGCCGCGTCCGCGGGCGCGATCGTCGCGCTCGAAGCCGACACCTTCGACGATCGCACCGGCGCGGGATGGAGCGTCCTGGTCCGGGGGTTGGCCCGCGAGGTGACCGACGAGGCCAGGATCGTCGCCGCATCCAGTCGGCTCGGATCGACGTGGATCGAGGGTGCACCGACGCACATCGTCGAGATCAGTCCGGACCTCGTGACCGGGCGCCGGCTGAGCTGAGCGCCGGGCTGGGCGCCGGGCTGACGTCGGGTCGCCGTCAGCCGTGGTGTCTCCCGCTCACAGAGCCCACCCCTTCGTAGTTGGCGAACGCGGGCGTGCTCATCGTCTCGAGCACGAGGATCGTGAGACCGCCCGGTGTCGTGCTCGTGTCGGTGACGCGCGTGCCGACGGCCGGTCCATCCGCCGGGAACAGTCGCCGCCCCTGTCCGAGCACGGTCGGGGTGATGACCAGGCGGATCTCGTCGATCAGGCCGGCAGCGAGCAGGGTCTGCGCGAGTCGGGCCGAGCCGTGCAGCTGGAGCTCGCGTCCCGGCCCGGCTTTCAACCGGCCGACCTGCTCGCAGATGTCGCCGCGCAGGATCGTGCTCGGGGACCAGGTCGCGTCGGTCAGCGTCTGCGACGCGACGTACTTCGGGAGCCCGTTCATGCGTTCGGTGAACGGATCGTCGGGATCGGTCATCTGCGGCCATGCCTCGGCGAATGCCTCGTACGTGCGTCGGCCGAGCAGTAGGGCGTCGGCCTCGGCGAGCCACCCCGCGGCCCGGGCGACGAACGTCTCGTCCATGTGCGGCACCATCCAGCCGCCGCGGGTGAAGCCGTCGCTGCGATCCTCGTCGGGGGAGCCCGGCCCCTGGTACACGCCGTCGAGGGTGACGAACTGCGTGAGTGTGAGCCTCATCGGGAGCCTCCGGGTGCTTCGACGAGCCCGGCGAGCTGCGTGGTGACCGTCCCCCAGCCGTCGAAGAAGCCGAGGTGTTCGTGGGTTGCGCGCGCCGCCGGGTCGCGGTGGAGCACAGTCACGCGGTATTCGGTGCCGTCGGGGTGGTCGCGCATGACGATCTCTGCGGTCATTGCGATCGGCTCGGGCGACACCGGTCGCCATCGACTGTCGACCGCGTTGGTGAAGACGATGCGCTCGCCTGCCTCAACGACGAGGAAGCAGGCGTCGAGGTGGGGCATGAAGTCGATCCCGTCCTCGCTCATCGACGTCACGAACGCGCCGCCGGGCACGGTGTCGAGCCGCTCGACGCGACACTGCGTCGGCGCAGGCAGCCACCACGTCGCGAGGCTCGCGGGATCGGTCCACGCGTCCCACACCGCTGCACGAGGGGCACGGATGATCCGGTCGAGGCTGAGATCGAGTTCAGGGTTCACGTCGGCTCCTGAGTCGGGGTGACGAACTGCTCGAGCCGGTCGGTGCGGCTCTCCCAGATCGCTCGTTGCTCGGCGAGCCAGCCGTCGACGACCGCGATGCGATCTCGGTTCAGCGTGCAGGTGCGCACGCGCCCGGCCTTCGCGGTGCTGATGAGCCCGCTGCTCTCGAGCATCCGGATGTGCGAACGGGGCGTCGCGCTTGGTGAGCGAGTCGACGACGCCCGACGCGTTGAGGTCCTGCACGAAGCTTCGGGTGGTGGCGCTGTGGGTGGCCAGTGCGCTGAGCTTGCGCCCTCGACGGGAGAGCCCTGAGCCCGCTTGACACATGCCGATATAAGCATATGATGGATCCATGGCCCGGACAGCGACGACCGCCGACGTGTTCAACGCAGTCGCCGAAGCGCACCGCCGTGAGATCCTCGACGAGTTGCACGGCGGTGAGGCCGCGGTGGGCGACCTCGCCGAGCGACTCCACCTCGCCCAGCCGCAGGTGTCCAAACACCTGAAGGTGCTGCGGGAGGTCGATCTGGTCCGGTGCCGCACCGTGGGCCGCCATCGCCTGTACCGCGTGAACGGACCCGCGCTGCGGCCCCTGCGCGACTGGGTGCGCCGCTACGAAGCCCTCGTCAACGCGCACTACGACCGGCTCGACGACTACCTCGTCGGGATCCAGGAGAAGGAGAAGCCCTGATGGCCACCCGACACGGAAGCGCCGAGGTCACCCTGCCGTCGGACCGCGAGATCCTCATCACCCGCACCTTCGACGCGCCGCGAGCGCTCGTGTGGGAAGCGATGACCCAGCCCCGACACCTGTTGCGGTGGTGGGGGCCCGACTGGTGTCCGCTCGTCGCGTGCGATGTCGATCTGCGGGTCGGTGGTTCGTGGCGCTATGTCAGTCGCGACATCGACGGCAACGAGCTCGGCTGGCACGGCACCTACCAGGAGATCGATCCGCCGCAACGAATCGTGTCGACCGAGGTGTTCGAGGGCTTCCCCGACGCGGAGTCGATGAACACGATGACGCTCGTCGACGACGACGGCGTCACCACACTCCGGACGCTCGTGCTCCACGCGACGCAGGAGTACAGAGACGGCCACATCGCCTCGGGCATGGAGCATGGGATGCAGATCACGTTCAACCGGCTCGACGATCTGCTCGCCGAGGCCGACGTTCCGAGCGAGCGGTTCCGCCGCGTCGCCGGTCGGTTCAGCGACCGGGCCGGTGAGGTTCCGGCGTCGGCATGGGACAACCCGTCACCCTGCGACGGCTGGACTGCCCGCGACATCGTGCGCCACCTCGTCGAGTGGATGCCGGCCTTCCTCACCGCGGCCGGAGTCACCATCGCACCCGGTCCCTCGGTCGACGATGACCCGGCGGCCGCCTGGACGCACCTCGACGAGTCGATCCAGGCGTTGCTCGACGACCCCGCGGTCGCCGCGCGCGAGTTCGACGCCGGACCCCCGGGCCGCATGACCGTCGAGCACGCGGTGTCGATGCTCTTCGTCGGCGACATCGTGATCCACACGTGGGATCTCGCTCGTGCCACCGGCCTCGACGAGTCGCTCGACCCGGTCATCGCCTCCGAGATGCTCGTGGGGATGCAGCCCATCGACGAGATGCTCCGCCAGAGTGGCCACTACGGGGCGAAGGTGGACGTCCCCGACGATGCCGACGTCCAGACCAGGCTGATCGCGTTCGTCGGCCGGACGCCGTGATGCCCAGTTTCGGGTCAGTCGGCGAACACGTCTCGGCTGTGTTGGAGGAAGAACGTGTGATCGTGACCCTTGTTGGGGTCGTTCGCGTTGTACTTCGCCGACGTGGCTGAGCCGTCGGGGAGGTGCTCTTCGGAGTAGATCGCGCCGACCGGGCACACATCCGGCTGATAGCACGCAGTGCACGAGGTGCATTCCTCGAGGTTCACGTACAGGACGCTCTCGGCGAACACCGCGATGGCATCGGGGTTCGGGGCGTGGCGGTTCTCGATCTCGCCGGACCCGGCCTCCTCTTCGGAGAACAGGACGCCGGCCACCGGATCGAACTCGTAGATGCACTGCACCGGACACACGTCGACGCAGGCGCGGTCCTTCACGTCGATGCACGCTTCAGTGATGATCGCGAGGCCGGGCATCGGTTCCCATCTCTCCTGGGTATGGACCCACTCTGTCTACCCGACGGCTTCGTCATCAAACCGAGGTCTGGTCGGGGGTCGGAGGTGCTCGCAGGGTCCGTGTCGGGGCTGGTCCGAGGTGTGTGCTCGCGAGACGCAAGGGTATGGTCCGGCCGAAGCGGTCGGAGTCGACCGGGTCGGGGGGACCGAACATGATGAACCGTCGGATCGGCGTGATCGCCGTGGGCGTCGCGCTGGCGGTGCTGCTGCTCGCGTGCCGGCCGGTCGATCCGTGGCGGCCCGGGCCCGCGGCCCCCGACCGGGCTCGGTACATCCTGCCGCCGGGGAACTACGGCGGTCTCCCGACCTCGGCGAACTCGCTCGATCAGCTCCCGCTCTACGACGCCCTCACCCCGCTGCGGGGGAACGTCACCGATGCCGACATCAACCGGCTGTTCATCCCGGAAGACTTCAAACCGGTCGGCGCGACCCGGGAGGAGCCGACCGGGCGACCGGGGACGACGATCGTCTACGACAGCTTCGGCGTCCCGCACGTGACGGGAAAGACCCGCGCCGACCTCGCGTTCGGTGCCGGGTGGGTCACGGCGCGCGATCGCGGCCTCCTGTTGCAGCTCGGGCGGGGTCCGTCGCGGGTTGCCGTTGCCGACGTTCCCGGCATCAACGCGTTCGGACTCGTCACCGGCGGCCAGTCGTTCGTGCCCAGCGCGGCCGCCGAGCAGCTCGTGACCGACCAGGTCGACCTCATCCGCCAGACCTATGGCGCGCGCGGTGAGGAGATGCTCGCCGAGATGCAGGCCGAGGCCGACGGCATGACCGCGTACTTCGAGGCCCACGACGACACCCAGCCGCCGGCCACGGTCAACGACGTGATCGCGGTGACTGCCTTCATCGGTTCCATCTTCGGGGCCGGCGGTGGGGCCGAGGCTTCGAACGCCGAGTTCCTGGCGCGGCTCCAGAACCACCTCGGGGCCGACACCGGCCGCAAGGCCTGGGAAGACGCCATGCTGTTCGACGACCCGGAGGCACCCACCACGCTGCAACAGCCGTTCCGGTACGGCGTGTTCACCGGCGGGCCCGTCACCGGGTCTGCGGTGATCGATGAGGGGTCGGTCGTCTCGCTCGATCCGCTCACGTCCGACGCCTCCGCGGCGCAGGCGGGGCCGACCACAGTTCCCGACCCCGAGTCGTCGACCTATCCGGCCGCCGGCGCGGTGCCGTCGAAGCAGGCGTCGAACTTCCTCGTCGTCGACCCGCGCCGCTCCGCCAACCGGAACACGCTCGCGGTGATGGGACCGCAACTCGGCTACTACTACCCGGAGATCGTCCAGCAGATCCACCTCTCGGGGCCCGGCATCGAGGCCCAAGGCGTCGGCATCCCGGCGGCGATGATGTATCTCCTGATCGGCCGGACGCCCGACTACGCGTGGAGTCTCACCTCGGCGAACCACGACGTGCGCGACGTGTTCGTCGAGCAACTCTGCAACGTCGACGGCTCCGCGCCGAGCCCGACGTCGGATCACTACCTGTTCCAGGGTGCCTGCCGGCCGTTCGACACGTTCGATGCCGGAACGCTCAACGGAACGCCGGTGCGCTATCCCGTGTCGGTCCACGGTCCGGTGATCGGCACCGCGACTTCGGGAGGCAGGCCGGTGGCGCTCAGCCGCCAACGGTCGACGTTCGGTCGCGATGGCCTCAACCTCATGGCGCTCAAGGACATGACCGAGGCGAAGGCCACGTCGCCCGAGCGCTTCTACGACATTGCGAACCAGTTCGGGTTCACCTTCAACTGGGCCTACGCGGCCCGCGGCACCACCGCCTACTTCACGTCGGGCCTTCTCCCTCGCCGGGCACCCGGCCTCGACCGCCGACTCCCGACGGTCGGTACCGGCGACTACGAGTGGCGCGGATTCCTCAGCGCTCGTGAACACCCGCACGGAACGGGGGGCAGGGAGGGCATCCTGCTGAACTGGAACAACCAGTCCGCGCCCGGGTTCATGCACGGAGACGACAACCCGTACGGCTCGGTGCATCGGGTGGAACTGTTCGACCAGTTCCCGCAGCGGGTCACCCTCGCGAACGACGTGAGCGTCATGAACCGGGCCGCCACCGAGGACGCGCGGTCGCCGGTCTGGCCGGTGGTCAGCCGTGTGCTGCGCGGCGGCCCCGCACCGAGTCCGTTGGCGGCGCGGGTCGTGAGCCTCCTCGACGACTGGGTGGCGCGCGACGCGCCGGTTCTCGACGCCGACGTGAGCGGCGAGTACGACGAAGCCGGACCCACGGTCATGGGCGCCCTCTGGAACCCGATCGCCGAAGCGGTGATGCGCCCGGTGTTCGCCGACCAGACGTCGGCCCTCGACGGTGTTCGCGGTCTCGGTGGCCTGGCGGGCGAGTCGTACGTCGACAAGGACCTCCGGACGCTCATGAACGAAGCGGTACGAGGTCGGTTCAACCTCCGGTACTGCGGCGGCGGGTCACTCCAGGCCTGTCGCGCATCGCTCTGGGCGGTGGTCGAACAGGTCGCCGCCGGCCTGGCCGCGCAGCAGGGCCCGGATCCGACCGCGTGGCGTAGCCCGGCGCGTCGGACGGGCTTCACGCCCGGGTTGATCTCGCAGACGATGCGAACGACGAACCGGCCGACCTTCCAACAGGTGCTCGAGTTCGCGAGCCGACCGATCGTCCCGGGTCGCTGATCGGGAGCTCAGGCGCCGCGCCGGGCGCGGAGGACCAGGACGCGGGGAATCGTGGCGGCTTCGGGGAAGTCGCCCGTCTCCGCGAGGAATCCCGGCGGAGGCGGTGGCTCCTCCATGTCGTCGATCGACAGGCCGGCGGCACCCATGGCGTGGACGTAGCGGCTGAGGGGGCGGTGGATGAACACGAAGTCGACACCGGGTGCCACGGTGTCGACGACGGTGTCTTCGCCCAGGTAGGAGCCGATCCTCCAGTAGTGCTCGCCGACGATCCGGTCGTCGACCCAGCCGCTGCCCGGTGCCTGGAGGAACGGATGGGCGAGGAGCAGCACGAACCGGCCCCCGGGTTCGAGCACCCGGGCCACTTCGGAGATCACGACCTCGAACGCAGCGATGTGTTCGAGCGCGAGACACAGCACGACGGCGTCGAACGAAGCATCGCGACACGGCACGGCCTCGGCGCGAGCTCGCGCGTAGCGAGGTCCTCCGTCGCGGTCGCGAGCGGCGCGCACCTGTGCTGCCGTCGGATCGATGCCGGTGACAGCGGCGCCGAGCGTGGCGACGTGACGAGCGACCTGGCCTTCTCCGCACCCGACGTCGAGCACGTGTCGTGCGCCGTCGAGATGACGCGCGATGAGCGGGAGGATCTGTTCGGCGTACTCGGCGTCGGCGCCACCGGCGAACTCACGTTGCCACCAGGCGGCGTTCTGCTCCCACAGCGCCTCGTTGTCCACCGAGCTCCTCTCGTCTTCGAGTGAACGCGCCGCCCGAGTTGCACCATCGGGTCTTCCGCATCATGATTCGCCCATAGGTCCCGGGCCACTTCGGGCCCCGACATCTTCTACTGAACGACCCACGACAGGAGACACGCAGATGGACATCGGACCGGTCGAGATCCTGGTGGTCGGCTTTCCCGACAACCAGTTCACGGGTGAGATCGCACCCGCGCTCGAAGAGCTCGTCGCCACCGGGATGATCCGCGTGATCGACCTGGTGTTCGTGACCAAAGACGACGCGGGCGACATCCTCGGCATCGAGCTCTCGGATCTCGACGAGTCGACGAGCGCAACGTTCCGCCCCCACGTCGAGGAGCCGAGCGGGATGCTGTCCGACGAGGACATCGCAGATCTCGGCGAGGATCTCGCGCCGGGTTCTTCGGCTGCGATCCTCTTGTTCGAGCACGTGTGGGCGACCCGCTTTCGCGACGCCGTCCTCAATTCGGGCGGGGAGCTCCTCGCGGCGGTCCGAATCCCCAAGGAAGTCGTCGACGCGGTCGTCGCCGCCGACTGATCGAGCTCGACCCACGAGTCACCCGCCCATCAACGAGAGGACGAACCAATGCTTCGACGAGGAAGGCCACTGCTGCGGACCGCGGCGGTCGTCGGTACGGCCACCGCAGTGTCGGGTGGAGTGCGACGCCATCAGGACAACAAGTACGCCGCTCAGGACGCCCAGGCGCAGGCCGCGGCCCAGCCGCAGTACGCCCCGCCGCCGGCTGAAGCCGCGGAGCCCGATCTCGAGACGCAGCTCACGCAGCTCGCGCAGCTCCACACCCAGGGCATCCTGACCGACGAAGAGTTCTCGGCCAAGAAGGCTCAGCTCCTCGGCATCTGAGCCACCCGATGCGAGACGGCGACGAGCTTCCGCTCGTGGTCTAGCGCGCGCCGTGGGCGAGACGGAGCGCGAGACCTGCGCGCCACTCACTTGTCCGTGCGTCTCCGGTCGTCCGGGAGGCCGCGACCCCTTGGGCCGCAGCCGGGACGGTCGGGCGCTCGGGCGAGAAGAGCCACGTCTGGAACAACCCGTCGAGCTGGCGCCCCGAGATGCGCTCCGCGGTATCGATGAACTGCGGAGTGGTGCCGTGTCGATCCTTGTTGGTGGAGGCCCAGACGCGCAGGAGCGCGAAGAACGAGGTGTCGCCAATCGTCTCCCGCAGGGCCTGCAGCGTCATCGCGCCTCGGAGGTACACCGGTTCGTCGAAGAGGTGGAGCGGCCCGGGATCGCCGATGGGGAGATCCCAGAACGGGTCGTCGGGCGGAGTCGAAGCCAGCGTCTCGGCGGCCACGATCCGAGGTGCGTCGACGAAGCCCTCATGTTCCAGCCAGAGCCATTCCGCGTAGGTCGCGAAGCCCTCGTTCAGCCAGATGTCCTGCCATCGGGCGAGGGCGACGCTGTCGCCGAACCACTGGTGGGCGAGCTCGTGGACCACGACGGCGTCGCCCTCACCGAGGATGAAGAAGATGTAGGAGTACACGGGTCGCGTCTGGTTCTCGAGCGCGAAGAAGATCCCGGGATGGTCGTCGACGATGGCCCCGGCGGCCTCGAAGGGATAGGGCCCGAAGCGGCTCTCGAGGACCGAAAGCATCTCGTCCTGGCGCGCCAATGACGGATTGGCGAACGCGGCGACGTCGGGGTCGACTGCATCGATGATGGGGAGGCCGCGCGCGGTGCGGCGAGCGTTCACCTGCCACTGGCCGATGTCGACGGTGGCGAGGTAGCTGGCCATCGGCGAACGTGCCTCCCACACGTGGGTCGTCCATCCGGCCGAGGAGGATGTGCCGACCGGGAGCCCGTTGGCGACGACGCCGTAGCCGACCGGGACCTTCACCCGAAAGGTGTACGTCGCCTTGTCGAGGGGATGGTCGTTGACCGGGAACCACGTGGCGGCGACCTCGGGTTGGCCCACCACGAGTGCTCCGTCGTCGGTGTGGAAGAACCCGCCTTCGCCGAGGGTGCTCTCGACGGTGGTGGGTGTGCCGTCGTAGTGGACGACGATCGTGTAGTTCCGACCGTTCTCGAGGCGTGCGTGGGGAACGACGACGAGCTCGTGGGGGCCGCGCGACCACTGTGCGTCGTGGGTTCCGGGTGCGCGCGCCTCGTCGACGGTGATGCGTCGCACGGTCATGCCGACGAGGTCGAGGTTGAAGGAGGCCAGGTCCTGCGTCGCCCGGGCGGTGATCGTCGCGATGCCGCGGAGCTGGTCGGTGCCGGGGTCGTAGGTGACGGCGAGGTCGTAGTGGGCGACGTCGTAGCCACCGTTGCCGTAGTTCGGGAAGTAGGGATCGCCGAGGCCGGCCGCTCCGCAGCCGGCGAGGAGCCCGACGGTCACTGCCAGCGCCACGAACCGTTGCCGCATGCCCACCCCCGGATTGCGTGCTCGTCAGTATGTCGTGCTCGCGGCAATCGCGAAACTCGGGCGGTGGGTGGTCTACGCTCCCCGGTCCGCCGCTCGTGACCCGACTCCCGGAGGCATCGTGGATCCAGTGAGTGCCGCCCTCGGTGAGGTGTTGCGGAGGAACGCCGACCTCCGCGACGGTCGCGTCGCCGACTACATCCCCGAGCTCGCCGCGCGCCGAGCCCGACGAGTTCGGGATCGCGCTGGTGAGCGTGCTCGGCCGGGTCTACTCAGCCGGCGACGCGAGGCGGTCGTTCACCATCCAGTCGATCTCCAAGCCGTTCGTGTACGCGGTGGCACTCTCGGAGCTCGGTCTCGACGACGTGGCGCGCCACGTCGGGTTCGAACCGAGCGGGGAGCCCTTCAACGCGATCAGCCTCGACGCGTCGACCGGTCGCCCCGCGAACCCGCTGATCAACGCAGGCGCGATCGTGGCGTCGTCCCTGATCCCGGGATCGTCGCCGGACGCGCGGTTCGAACGGATCCTCGACGCGCTGTCGGGGTTCGCCGGACGCCCGCTGGCGGTCGACGAGGCCGTGTTCCGTTCCGAAGCCGAGACCGGCAACCGGAATCGGGCGCTGGCGTACCTGGCGTCGTCGGCCGGCGTCCTTCCCGGGTCGGTCGAAGACGCGGTGCAGGTGTACTTCCGGCAGTGTTCGGTGCTCGTCACGACCGAAGATGTCGCGGTCATGGCCGCGACGCTCGCCAACGGCGGGATCAACCCGGTGACGGATCGGCGGGTGATCGACGAAGACGTCGCGCGGTCGACGATGTCGGTCATGGCGACCTGTGGGATGTACGACGACAGCGGCGAGTGGATGGTTCGGGTCGGGCTCCCGGCGAAGAGTGGGGTCGGCGGCGGGATCGCCGCGGTGCGGCCGTCGGAGTTCGGCATCGGCGTCTACAGCCCCCGGCTCGACGAGCGGGGCAACAGCACCCGTGGGATCGCCGTGCTCGAAGATCTGTCGAGTGCGTTCGGTCTGCATCTCCTCGCTCATCCGAGCGAACCTCGGTCACCGATCTTCGTCTCGGGGCGTCAGGCCGGCGAGAGCGTGCTGGAGCTGCGGGGAGAGATCGACTTCATCGCGGCCGAACAGGTCGTGCACCACATCCGGGAGCTTGCCGATGATCTCGGTCCCGGCGGTGGCACGGTGCGCATCGACCTCACGAGCGTCACGCGCGTGCGACCCGGCGCAGAGCGCATCCTCGCGGTGGTCGTCGCCGAGTTCGCCGGTCAGGGCGTCGATCTCCTCGTGATCGACCCGGCCGGCGTCGTGGTCGGCGACGGTTCGAGCGTCAGTGGGTGAGGCCGAGCCCGTCTTGGCAGTGGGGGCCACCCCAGTGCTCGACGATCTTGCCGTCTCGCATCCGCAGGATCGCGGTGCCGTTGATCACCACCGGCTCGCCTGACGGCGCAACGTCGTAGAACGCGGTCCCGGTGTGGGTGCCGCGCACCGTCCAGTTCGAGACGATGAGGTCGTCGGACTCGATGAGCAGATCGACCGAGAACACCATGTCGGGAAAGGCGCTGCTCACCTGGGTCCACCACTCCAGCTCGTGGCCCCGGATGTCGGTGCCGACGGCGTCGGGGTTGACCCGTTCGGTGACGTGGCTGTGGAAGTCGGGGGACCAGAACTCGAAGACGGCTTCCCGATCGCCCCGGGCCATGGCATCGCTGTAGGCACCGAGGATCGCAAGGTTCTCTGACATGGCGACATCATGCCGCGCTCAGAGCATGAAGAGCATCTCCTGGTAGGTCGCGAGCGGCCACGGGTCGTCGGCGATCAGCGAGCGCCCCGAGTCGGGAGTGTTCCGGTGCAGTGAAACGGTTCAGCGATCGAAGACGCTCACGACCTCGACGTGGGCCGTATGGGGGAAGAGGTCGATCGGGGTTGCCACCGACAGCTCGTAGCCCGCACGACGGAGCAACCGGGCGTCGCGACCGAGGCTCGGGGCGTCGCAGCTCACGAGGACCACCCGACGGGCCCCGCTCGCGGCGACCACCTCGACGCCCCGCCGATCCAAGCCCGCACGACTGGGGTCGGCGACGACGAGGTCGCTCTTCGGGGCCTTCCACCGGGTGACGTCGCCGCGGACCGACGACACGTCGAGCCGGCGGAGATTCACTCGCGCGTCGGCGACGGCGGTCCGGTCACTCTCGACCGCCACCACCGTCCAGCCCCGAGCGGCGAGCAGACCTGCGAACACCCCGACACCACTGTAGAGATCGAGCGCGGTTCCGGCCGGCGTGATCCCGTCGGCGGCGTCGATGACCGCGGTGGCGAGCGCGTCGACGCCGTCGGCGCGGGTCTGGAAGAACGATCCCGCCGAGATCCGCCACTCCCGTCCAGCCGCGATCTCGGTGATGTGGTCACGACGGACGTCGGCGGGAACATCGACCGCAGCACCGGCCGGCGTCGGTCGCACGAGCCGCTCCCCGGTTCTCGCTCCGCATCGCAGGAGCGCGTCGGTGGCCTCGCCGAACTCACCGTCGACGATGAGCTCGACGAGCAACGGATGCGCGACGAGACACTCGTCGACCGGTACGACCCGGTGCGAACGGTACCGGCGGTAGCCGGCGCGCCCCTTCGTGATCGCCGCGTGCACCGTCGTTCGGAATCCGGTGTCGGGCAGCTCGACTGTGGGCCGGAGCAGATCCGGGGTGGTTCCGTCGGGGAGCTCCAGGGCACGGGCAACGATTCTGCGCTTGTACGAGCGCTGCGCGGCGAGGTCGATGTGCTGCCACTGGCACGCGCCGCAGCCGTTCGTGACTTCCGGACACGGTGGGTCGACCCGGTTCGGCGACGGTTCGATGAGCTCGACGACCCGCGTGTGGACGATCCCGCGGCGGCGAGCGAGCGCCTTCACCCGGACGCGTTCGCCCGGGATCGCGCCGGGGATGGAGACGACCTGCCCGTCGCGGTCCTGAGCCACGGCGTCGCCGCGGGGTCCGAACTCGCCGGGCACGAGCTCGAATTCGCTCGTGCTCCGGGACAGGTGATCGGCCATGGACCCGACATTGGCACTGCGGAGGCCGGTGCGGCAACGATGGGCCCGTGACGGCTGATCCCCTCGGCACCCCCGGCGCGCCCAAGAGCCTCCCGTTGATCCTGGCGCGCGAGCTCGCGTCGAACCTGGCGACGCCGATGTTCCTGCTCGATCCGGGCGGGATGCTGGTCTTCTACAACGATGCCGCCGCGCTGCTGCTCGGGAAGCCGTTCGCAGAGCTCGGAGAGATCCCCTCCGGGGAGTTCGGTGCCGCGTTGCAGATGACGACGCCCGAGGGCGAGGCGATCCGTCGACGCGACTCGCCCGCCGGCGTGGCGTTCTTCGAGCACCGCCCCGCACACGCCACGTGCATGGCGACCGGCTACGACGGCGTGCGCCACCGGTTCGAGGCGACCGCGTATCCGCTGTTCGGCGCGGAAGGTGAGATGCACGGGGTCGTCTCCGTGTTCTGGGAGCCTCGTCCGGGCGAACCCGCGCTCTGATGCTCGCGCGCGTCTGGGGGTGTCGCGGGTCGATCGCGGCGCCGGGGTCCGACACCCTCCGGTACGGCGGGAACACCTCGTGCGTCGAGGTCCGCCTGGCGAGCGGCCACACGCTCGTGCTCGACGCCGGAACGGGCATGCGATCGCTCGGGGTGGTCATGGCGGGGGAGCCCCACACCGAAGTCCACCTGCTGCTCACCCATCTCCACCTTGATCACCTCCAGGGTCTCGGCTTCTTCCGGCCGCTCTTCACCCCCGATCTCGACATCCACATCTGGGGACCGACCTCGCCGGTGCAGCACCTGTCGGAGCGCATCGCCATGTATCTCTCGCCACCGCTGTTCCCCGTCCGCCTCGAAGACATCCCGTCGCGCGTCACGTTCCACGACGCGCCTGCTGAACCGATCGAGATCGGATCTGCCACCATCCGGGCCGCGAAGGTCACGCATCAGGGGCCCACCGTCGGCTATCGGATCGAAGAGGGTGGTCGAACCCTCGTCTACCTCCCCGATCACGAGCCGGCACTGGGTTCCGACCTCTCGACGGTACCGGCGTCGTGGATCAGTGGACACGACATCGCCCGGGGGGCCGACGTGCTGCTCCACGACGCCCAGTACCGGGATCACGAGTACCCGAACCACGTGGGGTGGGGTCACTCGGGGGTCGCGGCCACAATGGAGTTCGCCCGCAAGGCCGACGTCGACACGGTCGTGCTGTTCCACCACGATCCGTACCACACCGACGACGAGCTCGAGCAGCTCCTCACCGAAGCCCACGGGCACTGGCCCGGACACGCGGACCAGGTGTGTCTCGCCCACGAGGGCATGACCATCGCGCTCGGCGCCGACGGCATCAGTCGCTCGCGAGACGACAGCTAGCCTTCCCGCGTGGCGCACGCGATCGGGATCGACGTCGGCACGACCAACGTCAAGGTCGCGCTCGTGGCCGACGACGGCACACTCGTCACCTCGACCGCGCGGCCGCTCGCCTACTTCCGCTCGGGAATCGTCGCCGAGCAGGACGCGAACGCGACGTGGGAGCAGGTCCGCGACGCAGTCCGAGAGCTGACGGCGACCGAGCCCGCGGCCGCCGGAGACGTCGTCGCGCTCGGCGTGTGCAGCCAGTACTCCTCGATCGTCCCCGTCGACCCCAGTGGTCGCGCGATCGCACCGATGATCCTCTACTGGGATCATCGCGGTACCGCTGTGTCGCACGAGATCATGCAACGACACCCCGATGCGTTCGCGGTGTTCGTCGAGCACCACGGCATCCCGCCGATGGGTGGTGGCCTCTCGCTCGGGCACATCCTGTCGGTCCAGCACGACCAGCCCGCGGTCCACGCGGCAACCTCCGCGTACCTCGAGCTCATGGACTTCGTGACGGCCCGACTCACCGGGACGATCTGTGCGACGCAATGCACGATGTTCATGGCGCAGGTCTGCGACAACCGCACAGTCGGGACCACCGGATACGACCCCGAGCTGGTGCGGCTCTCCGGGGTCGACCCCTCGAAGCTCCCGCCGCTGGTCGAGATCGACGGGGTGGTCGGCGAGCTCCTTCCCGCGGTTGCGGCCGAGCTCGGCCTCCCGGTCGGCGTCGAGGTGCGGGCAGCGATGAACGACAGTCAGGCCGGCGCGCTCGCTTCAGGCGCGTTGGAGCCCGGGCGTGGCGGCCTTGCGATCGGCACGACCGCAGTGCTGCTCGACACGGTCGACGGCAAGCGTACGGATCTCGACGCCGAGTTGGTCTCGATGCCCGCGCCGATCCCCGGGCGCTACCTGGCGATGGCCGAGAACGGGATCGCGGGCAAGGCCGTCGAGCACGTGCTCACCAACGTGTTGTGTGCCGACGACGTCTTCGGAAGGGTGAGCGATCCCTTCGCCGCGTTGGACGCTGCGGTCGCCGCATCGCCGCCCGGGAGCAACGGCGTGCTCTTCCTGCCCTGGCTGACCGGATCCATGGCTCCGTCGGCGAGCTCGAAGATGCGTGGCGCGTTCCTCAACCTGTCACTCGACTCGAGTCGCGTCGACGCGGTGCGGGCGATGATCGAGGGGACTGCCCACAACCTACGGTGGCTGTTGCCGTCGGTCGAGGCGTTCACGGGGAATCGCATCGACGAGATCGCGTTCTTCGGTGGCGGGGCCCGCTCCGAGGCCTGGGCCCAGGTGCTCGCCGATGTGCTCGACCGTCCCGTGCGACCGCTCGACCGACCCGACCGCGCCGTTGCTCGCGCGGTCGCGTTGGCCGCGGCACGCGGTTCCGACGCTCGCGTGGCGATCCCGACCCGCGGCGCGTACGAGCCGCGCCCCGAGCACCGGGGTCGCTACGACGCGATGCACGAGCAGTTCGTGGCCGCGTTCGCCGCGCTGCTCCCCGTTTCCCGCGCCCTCAACAGGTCGCGGGCACCGGATCAGGACGCGTCGTAGGAGATCTCCACGATGGAACCGTCGGGTTCGGCGATCTTCACGCCGACAGAGTCGTCGGTGATCTCGAACCGTCAGCGCCCAGGTGACCGATCAGCACCTGCTCACGATACCGACCGACCGCTCTCAGCGCGGGAGACCGAGCACGCGCTCGGCGAGGATGTTGCGCAGGATGTTCGAGGTCCCGCCCATGATCGTGTACGCCGGCGCGTAGGCGATGCCCTGCGTGACGGGATCCCACAAGGTGGCTTCCATGCCGAGGACCGCGGCAACGAATTCGGCGACCTCGATCTCGTGCTCGGTGCAGAAGCACTTCGTGGCCGCGCTGAAGCCTTTTGGCGCCTGCCCGAGCACCTCGCGGAGCACGAGGAGCCGACCGAGCCGGTACCCGGTCTCGAGGTGCGCGATCCGTTGGCGTGTGAGCGGATCGGCGCGATCCGCGCGTGCCGAACGCGAGCTCGTAGAGGGCACGGTTCGACACGAGTCGGTCGATCCCGCCGCGTTCGTGTTCGAGCTGGCGCATGGTCTGCTTGAACGCGGCGCCTTCGGTACCGACGAGGTTGTCGAACGGTACGCGCACGTCTTCGAAGTAGACCTCGCAGAAGTGGCGGCTCCCGGTCAGGTCGGTGATCGGTCTCACCTCGATACCCGGGGTGTCCATCGGCACGATGATCTCGCTGATTCCGGCGTGCGGCGGTCCGTCGCGACGGGTGCGGCAGATCAGATAGCAGAAGTCGGCGACGGCGCCGAAGCTCGTCCAGATCTTCTGGCCGTTGATGACCCACTCGTTCCCGTCGCGCTCGGCGCTCGTCTGCAGGCCGGCAAGATCGCTTCCGGCATCGGGCTCGCTCATCCCGATGCACCATGTCGTCTCACCCGACAGGATCCCGGGGAGGAACGCCTCCTGTTGGTCGGGGCGCCCGTAGTTGATCAGCGTCGGACCCATCTGGCGGTCGGCGAACCACATCGCGCCGATGGGTGCACCCGCGGCGATCAGCTCCTCACCCACGATGAGGCGCTCGATCGGAGGGCGGCCCTGACCTCCCACCGACTCGGGCCAACTCATCCCGATCCAGCCGCGCGCCGCGAGCTCACGCGCGAACTCCTTCGAGTACCCGTTGATCCAGCTGTCGGCATGCCGTCCGAACCGTTCCACCGCCGACGCCGCGACGGCCCGAGCCTGCGCTCGCAGTGCAACGTGCTCGGGTGACCAGGTGAACTCCACTGTGTCCTGACTCCGCTGCCTGGATCGAACCCGCGCATGATGGCAGTCCTCGGGTGCCGATCACACCTCCGGCGGGTCGTTTTCGGCTGCCGGCGGCGAGAAGTTGGATCTCGGAGGTTCGACGGCTCGACGATCGGGGTATGGCTCTTCCGACGTATTCAGAAGGAAGGACAGCATGGCTGACAACGAGAGTGGACCCGAAGCAGGGGTCAAGGGAGTCGTCGAGGGCGTCAAGGGCAAGGCCAAAGAGGCTGTCGGTGCCGTCACCGGCAACGACGAGATGCAGCGTGAAGGTGCGGCGCAGCAGAAGAAGGCCGACGCCCAACGCGATGTCTCGGCCAAGGAAGCCGAAGCCGAGAAGGCTCGGGCCACGGCCGAAGCACGTGAAGCCGAACAGCGCAGTCACCAGGGCTGACGACATGTATATCGGAATCGGAACCCTCGTCGTGATCCTGCTCGTGATCTTGATCGTGTACTTCGTACGACGCGCCTAACGGCTCCGAACGAGGCGCACCGCTCCAGATCCCAATCGTGTCAGGGACCCGGCTTCGCAGCCGGGTCCCTTCACGTTCGTCTGGTCACCACTCCCACACGGGTGAGAGCTGGGAATCCGTCACGAGGGAGCCGGTTCCAGTGAATCGAGCACCCAACGTTGGAACGCGGCGACGCCGTTCTCGTGGCGCGGGCTCAACCGGCCCGTCTCGTAGATCCCGGCTTCGAGGTTGCGCTGCACGTGCTCACAGATGACCCGGTCCTCGGCGAGCACCTGGTTGCCCATGGTCACGATCTCGCGGTTCGCCTCGGTCGCGTCGGGATCGAGGAAGCAGTAGTCGTAGACGACCCGGGTGGAGCGCGGTCCGGTCGGCACGATGCGTTCGACGTTCATGCCCTCGGGATAGACGTTGAGGGCGAGGTTCGGGTATCGCCACAGCCACCGACCCGCGTTCACCGCGCCGTCGCGGGTCGGGACCGAGTGGATGCAGTACCGCTCGCCCACCTCGACCCGGTAGCGCTTCGCGTCGACTTCGCGGTGCAGGCCCGGATGCACCAGGGGGATGTGGTACCCCTCCATGTAGTTGTCGGCGTAGGTCTTCCAGTTCGCGTCGACGTCGTGCTCGACGTGTGTGCCCAAGGTGAAGCGCTCCAACGGGAGGTCCTCGCACGCAGTGAAGAAGGCGCCGAGATCCTCGGCGAGAGCGGGCGCATCGGCATCGAGGTTCACGAACACGAAGCCGCGCCACTCGTCGACCGCAACCGGCCAGAGTCCGAATGCCGAAGGATCGAAGTCGGCATCGGCTCCGAACTCCCGGGCGGAGCGCAGTGCACCGTCGAGGTCGTATGACCACCCGTGGTAACGGCACACGAAACTCTGGCACCGGCCCGCGTCGTCGACCACGAGCGGTCCCGCCCGGTGCCGACACACGTTGTGGAACGCACGCAACGCGCCGTCGGGGTGCACGACGACCACGATCGACCAACCCGCGAACGTCGACTGGGTGTAGTCACCAACCGCTCGCAACCCGGCGCGGAACCCCACGAGCTGCCACTGGCGCCCGAACACCGCTCGCCGTTCCTGCTCGTACGTCGTGGCGTCGTGGTACGCCAAGGCGGGCAGTGTGGTGGCGGGTGATTCCGGCATCCGACGTTCAGCTCTCGGTGATGAGCCCGGTCGGGATCACCGGGAGGTGCGCGATCGCGGCGAGGAGATGTTCCGTCCAGACCGCGTCGAGCTGGGCGAGGAAAGGTGAGCTCTCGTCGATGCGGAGCTCGTCGACGCGAAGCGAGCCGTTGCGGTAGATCGCGGCATCGTACGGAGGACCGACGGAGAGGTTGGCGCGGGCGGTGCTCATCATGGAGCTGAGAGCGATCTTCCCGGCGGTCTCGAGGTCGACGTGCGCGCGGACGGCCAGCTCGAGGAGGAACTTGCCGTACTTTGTCTCGCCGATCTGCAGGAACGGCAGGTCGTCGGACGCTCGGATGTAGTTGCCCTCGGGATAGATGTGCAGGATGTCGGCGCGTTCCCCGCGATCTGACCGCCAAGGATGAAGGTCGCGGTCCCGTCGGCTCCGACGTTGCTCAACGCTTCGTTGTGTTCCGCGGCCACTGCTCGACTCAGTCGGCCCAGGTAGAGCGCAGCCTCGAAGAGGTGGTCGACGGTGGCGAGGTTCTCCACGCCGGGAGTGCCGAGGTCGCGGTCGACCCGGTCGAGCACCTCCTGGGTGGTGGCGAGGCTCCCCGCCGACTCGAGCACGAAGATCCGGTCGTCGGCGGGCTGCAGCACGTGCTGCTTGCGGTAGGTGCCGACGTTGTCGACGCCCGCGTTCGTGCGGGTGTCGGCGAGGAAGATGAGGCCCTCGTCGAGTCGGAGGGCGAGGCAGTAGGTCATGGGTTGGAGGATACGGGCCGCCGCCCGACCACCGGGATGCGGGGTGGGATCCCCTGGTTGGTAGACATCCGGCACGTCATCGTTCCCCGCCGCCGACACCACCCTGCACGTCGTGCTCTTCGCACTCGTCGCGGCGACGAGCCCCCTCGCGCTCGCGTCGGTGCTCGTCGTCCTCACCAGCGGGAGGGGTCGGCTCAACGGCAGTGCGTTCGCCATCGGATTCGTGATCGGTCAGGCGCTCTTCTGCGTCGTCGCTCTCGCCATCGGGACGCTCTCGGTGCCGGATCGCAGCGTTCGGTTTCCGATTCTGCAGGCCCTGGTCACGATGGCGTTGGGCGGCGCGTTGCTCGCCACGGCTGCCTATGTCCGTCGCCACCGGGGCGCGCCTCCGAGGCCGACACCGAACCCGAGAACCCAAGTGGTCCGGAAGCGGCTCTCCACCTTGCGGCCTGCGACCGCGGTGTGGACCGGCCTCGCGTTGGGCGTCGGGGGCCCGAAGCGGATCGGCGTCACCCTGATCGTCACGGCGGCGATCACCGGGTCGGGGCTGGGCCAGGTGTACGAGTCGACCCTTGCGCTGCTCTACGTGCTGCTCGCCACCGTGCTGGTCTGGGTGCCGGTGGTGCTCTACGTGGTGTTCGGCCGGCGGGCGACCGACTGGCTCACCCGGGCCCAGGCATGGATCACAGTCCGCAAGGACCCGCTCGCCTTCTACCCCTCGGCGGTGCTCGGCGTGATCCTCGTCGTCGACGGGATCATCCAGGTCATCCGGATCGTGTGAAGTCGGATCGAGCGCCGGGCGCTACCGTGTGTCGCATGTACATCGGAATCGGCATCTTCGCGGTCGTTGCCATCATCTGCATCTTCGTCGGCGCGACGGTGATGAAGCGCAACCGTGACTACGGAAACAGCGAAGGCGGCGACGACGACTTCGACTTCGACGCCTACGAGGGCTTCGACAAGAAATAGCGCACGAACCGGTGCCCGCCGCGCCTCGCGACCACAGGGGTCTGGTCGCGCCTCAGGTCTTCGGCTGCAACCGACCCCGCGGCGAGATCAACGGGAGGTCGGCGTAGGTGCGGATCCCCGGCGGGGCCGCGCACACGGGCGCGATCGCGTTGACGGCCGGCAACGCGGTGATGATCATCCCGAGCCCGTGCAGGTCGTTCGGCGTCAGCGACGCGAGGTCTTCCTGGTGGGGCCAGATCTCGAGTTTGGTCCGGATCTTGGGTTCGCCGTCGATCTCGATCAGGTAGCCGTGCTCGATCGGCCACCTGGGGTCGGTGTTCGTTCCCATCACCCAGACCTGCACCAGCTCGAACACGACCCGACCGTCGACGACGCCCTGCCACCGGACGTCGAGCCCGGCGACGTGGCCCGCCGCGATGGGGCGGCCGGGGAGGTCGAGGTCGGTCGTTGCGTGCGCGAACGCGACGACGCACCGACGTTCGTCGAGGGTGATGTCGAAGAGGTCGCCGAGCACGTCGAGCGCGTCGGCGAACACCGCGGTCGCGGCCGTGAGATCCTCGGCGTGACCGGGATCGTCGGCGGGGCGACCCCAGCCGAGCTCGTCCATGTTGCCGTCGGCGGCGAACATCGTCACGTCGACCGACTCGACGATCTTCACGTGGTGCACCCGGGTGCAGATCCCAGCGACGACCGCGGCGAGCAGGTCGGCGAAACCGGGGTTCATCCCGCTCCCGAAGATGCTGGCGTGGCCCCGCCGCGCGGCGCCCTCGATCGCCTCGCGCTTCGTCTCGCCGAGACTGCGGCCGTTCAGGAACGCGGAGGTGGTCACGACGTTGATCCCGTGCTCCAGGATCTCCACGAGCTCGTCGACATTCGGGTAGAGGGGGTTGTAGATCACGCAGTCGGGCTCGAGGGCGAGCAACGCCGGCACGTCGTCGGTTGCGGTGACGCCGAGCGGGTCGAGGCCGCACAGCTCGCCGACATCGCGACCGACCTTCTCGGGACTGAAGGCGTACGCGCCGACCAGCTCGAGGTCGGGATGCGCGACCGTTGCCCGGACCGCTTCCGCCGCGACCTTTCCGGTCGTCCACTGCACGACCCGGTGCCGCGTCACGCGACCGTTGTCCCGTACATCTCGCGGAGCGGATCGGCGAGGAGCTCGAGGCGCTCGCCGTCGGGACCGTTGAAGTAGAGCGATGTCCCGCTCAGTTCCGTTGTCGGGACGTCTGCGTCGGCGAGCTTGGCCCGGAGGTGTTCCCACCGGTCCGGAGTCACCGAGATCGCGATGTGGTGGAGCCCGCCGAGCACCTCCGCGTAGTCGGCGAGATCGAGGCCGGGGAAGTCGAAGAACGCCAGGAGATTGCCGTTGCCGATGTCGAAGAAGAAGTGGGTCGAGCCCTGGTAGTCGCGGTTCTCGAACAGCTCGGTGAGCGGGAACTCCAGCACGCCCTGGTAGAAGTCGATCGTCCGTTCCACGTCGCTCGAGAGCAGCGCCAGGTGGTGGAGCCCCCGCGCCGAAGACTCTGGTCGCACGCCCGGCTCGCGCAGGTGCCGCTCGCGCATCGCAGCCCATTCATCGCTGCGGTCGACGTCGTCACCGTGCTTCGCCATCAGTCGTTCCCTGCGCCGACGATCCACGTCGCGGCGCCGATGCGGACTCCTTCGGGCGTGAGGAACGGTTCGAGCGCATCGCGGACCCCCTGCATCGCCCGTTCGATGGCATCGGGCGCAGCGTCGGCGAACAGCGCCCGGGCCATCCCGGTGGAGCGCAGGAACGTCGTCGCGTCGTCGAGCGAGCCACCCCCGGCGAGCAGGATCGACGTCTCGAAGGGTTCGATGGTGACGTCGGAGTAGCCCGCCGCGCCGAGGACCACCCGCAGGCGATCGGGGTCGCCGAGCGAGAAGGGCCCGGGGGCGTCGGCCGGTGCGGCCGGTGGTGGCCCGACCACTTCGACGGCCGCGAGGGCCGGTACCGCCATCCATTCGTTGAGGAGGAGGTCCTGCCAGCAGACGAACCCGATCCGTCCGTCTGGTGCCAGCGCGGTGCGGAGGTTGGTGAACGCGGCCGCGGCGTCTTCGAAGAACATGACACCGAACCGGCTCATGACGAAGTCGGTCTCCGGCGCGAACGCCTGCGTCTGCGCGTCGCCGACGTCGAACGTCACATTGGAGATTCCGGCTTCCGCCGCCCGCCTGCGGGCGGCTTCGATCATCTGGTGTGAGATGTCGAGGCCGTGGGCATGCCCCTGCGGGACCGCCCGCGCCACCGTGCACGTTGTCGGACCGGAACCACAGCCGATGTCGAGGACGCGAGCGGTCGGCGCGAGATCGAGCGAGTCGAGCAGCGCGGTCGCGAACGGGGCGAGCATCTCGTCGTAGCGATCCTGGTCGTGCACCCAGTGCGCGGCCTCCTCGCTGTTCCAGTGCTCGGCCTGGGCTGCGTTCGTCTCGGTCTGACTCGTCATGGGCTCCTCCTCCGATCCGAACCCATTCTGGCGGCCGCGGTCAGCCGGCAGCGGTGGCTTCGTCGCGGAGGACGCGGCGGAGGATCTTGCCGGACGCCGACTTGGGGATCGCGTCGACGAAGGTCACCTTGCGGACCTGCTTGTAGGTCGCGACCCGTTCGGCGACGAACCCGATGATGTCGGCCTCGGAGGCCTCCTGACCCGGCTTGAGGGCGACGAAGCCCACCGGGATCTCGCCGGCGTCGTCGTCGGCGATGCCGATGACCGCGGCGTCGGCGACCGCGGGGTGGGTGAGCAGGAGTGCCTCGAGCTCGGCCGGGGGAACCTGGAAGCCCTTGTACTTGATGAGCTCCTTCAGCCGGTCGACGACGAAGAGGTGACCCTCGGAGTCGACGTGGCCGATGTCGCCCGTGTGGAGCCACCCGTCGTCGTCGATGGTGTTCGCGGTGGCGGCAGGGTTGTTGAGGTAGCCCTTCATGACCTGCGGACCCCGCACCCACACCTCGCCGTCGAGGTCGACCCCGAGCGATTCACGGGTCGCGGGGTCGACGATCTGCAGCTCGGTGTTCGGCGCCGTCACGCCGACCGATCCCGGCTTGAACTGGCCGCGGGGGGTCAGGTGGCTGACCGGGGAGAGCTCGGTCATGCCGTAGCCCTGGACTACCTCGCTGTCGATCCGTGCGCCGGCCTCGATCGCAAGCTCGGCCGAGAGGGGTGCCGCTCCCGAGAACACCTGCTCGAGCTTCGTGAGGTCGTAGTCGTCGATGATCGGGTGCTTGGCGAGGGCGACGACCATCGGCGGCGCGACGAACGAGCGGGTGATGCCGTGGTCCTGGTGCAGTTGGAGGAACTGCTCGAGGTCGAACCGCGGCATGCTCACGATGGTGGCGCCCACGGCGAGGCCGCAGTTCATGAGCACCTGCATGCCGTAGATGTGGAAGAACGGGAGCACCGCGATGATCGTCTCGTCTTCGCGCAACTCCGCCGGCTCGACGGTCTGCACGATGTTCGACACCAGGTTGCGGTGCGTGAGCATCACGCCCTTGGAGAGCCCGGTCGTACCCGACGAGTAGGGGAGCACGACCGTGTCGTCGAGATCCACGGGTGCGTGCTCCGTGCGGGGCTCGCCGTACAGCGCGGCCACCGGTTCCGCACCCTCGCCACCTTCGCCGACGACGTAGATCGTCTCGACCGAGGTGTCGTTCGCCGCTTCCTTCGCGGTGTCGAGGAACATCGGGATGGTGACCATGATCGTCGCACCGGCGTCGTTCAGCTGATGGTGCACCTCGTGCGCGGTGTACGTCGGGTTGACCGTGGTGACCGTCCCGCCCGTCATCGCCGCGCCGTGGAACCAGACCGCGTACTCGGGCAGGTTCGGCGCCATGATCGCGAGCACGTTGCCCGGCCCGAACCCCTTGGCGGTGAGACCGCCCGCGAACCGCTGCACGGACTCGAGCAGCTCGCCGTAGGTGACCGTGCGTCCCGATGCGCCCTCGACGAAGGCGACCTTGTCGGCGCGCCCCGGCGCGTTCGCGAACACGAAGGTCGTGAGGGGGACCTCGGGGATGACGACGTCCGGGAGCGGGCTCGTGTGGATCATCGGGTGGTCCTCCTCAGATCGGGCGGTACCGGCCTTCGAGCGTCGTGACCCTAGCGACCCCCTTCACCCGGTGCTCGCCCGTTCGTAACCCGGGTGAAACGGTGCACGGGGCATCATCGACGGGCCGACTCACGACGAGGGGCTTCGCGCGCATGCCTGCTGATCCCACCGACATCAACCCCAGCCTGATCTCCCCGTTGCGGCCCCACGTCATGGTCCTGTTCGGCGGGACCGGCGACCTGGCCCGTCGCAAGCTGATCCCGGGCCTCTTCCACCTGGCCCAGGCGGGCCTGCTCCCGGAGTGTCGGATCCTCGGCACCTCGCTCGACGAGCTCGACGACGACGGCTTCCGGGTCTTCGCCCGCGCCGCGCTCGACGAGTTCGCGCACCACGGGGTGCCCGAAGAGCTCTGGAACGACTTCTCCGCCCGCCTCTCCTTCATCTCGCAGTCGGCCGGCGCCGACTCGTTGGCCAAGACGGTCGGTGCCCTCGAAGACGAGATGGGCGGTGACGTACGCCGGTTGCACTACCTCAGCGTCCCGCCGGCGGCGGCACCCGAGGTGCTCGAGCTCCTGGGATCCGCGGGACTGGCGGAACGGGCCCGGATCATCATGGAGAAGCCGTTCGGCACCGACCTCGCCAGCGCGGTGGAGCTGAACGCGACTCTGCACGGCACCTTCGACGAGAGTCAGATCTTCCGTATCGACCACTTCCTCGGCAAGGAGGCCGCACTCAACATCCTCGCGTTCCGGTTCGCAAACGGTCTCTTCGAGCCGATCTGGAACCGTCAGCACATCGCCCACGTGCAGATCGACGTGCCCGAGACGCTGTCGATCGGCCAGCGCATCGGCTTCTACGAGAAGACCGGCGCCTACCGCGACATGGTCGTGAACCACCTGTTCCAGGTGCTCGCGTTCATGGCGATGGAACCGCCGACCACTCTCGAACCCCGTGCGATCGGCGAGGAGAAGAACAAGGTGTTCCGCTCCTTGCGACCCATCGAACCGGGGCACGTCGTGCGCGGGCAGTACATCGGCTACCTCGACGAACCCGGCGTCCGCACCCATTCGGAGACCGAGACGTTCGTCGCGCTCAAGTGTGAGATCGACAACTGGCGCTGGGCCGGAGTGCCGTTCTACCTGCGTACCGGCAAGCGCATGGCCGAGGGCGCGCGTGTGATCTCGATCGCGTTCCGGGAGCCGCCGAAGAGCATGTTCCCCGCCGGGTCGGGGGTGGGTGCCCACGGCCCCGACCACCTGACCTTCGACCTCGCCGACGCGTCGAAGCTCTCCCTGTCGTTCTACGGCAAGCGGCCCGGCAAGGGCATGACGCTCGACAAGCAGAGCCTCCAGTTCGCGCTGCACGAGACCGGACGGACCGATGACCTGCTCGAGGCGTACGAACGGTTGATCTACGACGCGATGTGTGGCGACCACACCCTCTTCACCAGCGCGCAGGACGTCGAGAAGCTCTGGGAGCGGTCGATGCCCCTCCTCGAGAACCCACCGCCGGTCCGACCCTACGCGCCGGGTTCGTGGGGACCGAACGCGATCCACCAGCTCATCGCGCCCGACGCCTGGCGCCTCCCGTTCGAGCGTTCCTGGCGCTCCACCTGACACACCCAGCCTGAGGCTCCGACGCCTACGATGCGGGCCGGGCAATCACCGCCCCCCAACCTGGATGAGGAGCACACCGTGGCGATCGACACCTTCTTCGCGTTCATCGGCGTCTACGACAGCGTCGACGACGCGATCGAAGACTACGAAGGCATCAAGGTGTTGCACACCGAGGCCAACCTCATCGATGCCTACGACGCAGCAGTCGTGGAGCACCGCGAGAACGGCAAGGTCAAGATCGTGAAGAAGCACGAGACGCCGACGCGGGTCGGGGGTGTGCTCGGCGGTGGTGTCGGTCTCGCCACCGGTCTCGTCATCGCACTCTTCCCTGCCGCGGCGATCGGCGGCGGCATCCTGCTCGCCACCACCGCGGGTGGCGCCATCGTCGGTTCAGTCGCAGGTCACGCGGCGGCCGGCATGTCGCGCTCCGACCTCAAGGAGCTCGGCGAGAGCCTCGACGACGGCCAAGCCGGGCTCGTCGTCGTCGGCGTGTCCGACATGGAAGCGAAGATCGAACACGCGATGAAGAAGGCCAAGAAGAAGGAAGCCCGCCAGCTCAAGGCCGACAACAAGGCGATCGAACAAGACGCCAAAGCCGACGCGTAGCGTCGGCTCGAGGTGGTCGCGGTGGCCGATCTGCAGTGGAGTGAGCACGACATCCCTGATCAGACGGGGCGCATCGCGCTGATCACCGGCGCCAACAGCGGGATCGGTTGGGATGCGGCTCGAGCCCTCGCCGAACACGGGGCACGCGTCGTGCTCGCCTGCCGGACCCGGAGCAAGGCCCAGGACGCGAAGGAACGAATCCTGGACCGTGCGCCGGGCGCGACGATCGACCTCGTCGATCTCGACCTGTCGTCCCTCGCATCGGTGCGCGAGGCGGCCGCCCAGGTGACGGGCGACTACGAGCACCTCGACGTGCTGGTCAACAACGCGGGGATCATGGCCGTACCCGACCAGCGCACGGCCGACGGCTTCGAGATGCAGTTCGGCACGAACCACCTCGGACACTTCGCGTTCACCGGGTTGGTGCTGCCCCGGATCCGGTCGGTGGGGGGTTCACGGATCGTGAACGTGAGCAGTGGCGCGCACAAGTTCGGCAGGATCGACTTCGACGACCTGAACTGGGAGCAGCAGTACTCCCCGTGGCGTGCCTACGGCCGGAGCAAGCTCGCCAACCTCCTGTTCACCTACGAGCTGCAACGTCGCCTCTCGGGAGCCGGGGTCCCGACGATCGCGGTCGCGTGTCACCCCGGCGGGGCGCGCACGAATCTCGGGACCGCGCCCGCCGGGCTGAAGGGTCGCCTGATGGAGATGGTCCGGCCCGTGATCAACCTCTTCATGCAGCCGGCCGACATGGGCGCGCTCCCCACCGAGCGCGCCGCGGTCGACCCCGGGGTGCAGGGCGGGGAGTACTACGGCCCCGACGGCCTGGCCGAACAGCGGGGCCACCCCGTGCTGGTGGAATCGAACGACCGGTCGAAGGACCGGGCTGTCGCCGCGCGCCTCTGGTCGGTCTCCGAGGAGCTCACCGGCGTGCACTACGAGTTCACGAGCTGAGCGCAGCGTGTCGCAGCCCGGGATGGTGCGTCGAGCAAGGGACCTGATCAATGTGTCGCGCGGGTGGGCCGAGCGCACGATCCTGTGGCGGGTCTGGGAACGGATGCTCGAGAACGAGTTCCTCGACCGGAGCGTTGCGCTCGCAGCGAAGGCGTTCGTCGCGTTCTTCCCGCTCATCATCGTCGTTGCCGCGTTCATGCCCGACGAGGTACGCACGTCGATCTTCACGTCGCTCACCACTCGGCTCGGCATCGGTGGGAAGGCCCTCGCCGACGCGAAGCAGGCCTTCGCCACCGCCGACGACGTTCGCCGGGCGACCGGGTTGCTCGGCCTCCTCTTCGCGTTCTTCTTCGCGAGCTCGTTCACCACCGCGCTGCAACGGGTCTACCTCCGGGCCTGGCGGAGGCCGGGCGGGGGCGGCGTCTCCAACTACGTGCGGGGACCGGCATGGCTCGCCGCGATACTCGCCTACTTCGCCCTTGTCGGGGGTCTCCGGCGACTGCTCGACGGGCCGGCCGGCACCACCCTGTTCCTCGTCGTCAACTTCGCCGGCGCGGTCGCGATCTGGTGGCTGACGGCCGACGTGATGCTGCGGGGCCAGGTTCGGCGGCGTGCTCTCCTCGCCACCGGGCTGATCACGGGGATCGCGATGACGGTGTACGCGGCGACGGCTCCGTTGTGGATGCCCGAGGTCGTGCGGAACCAGCAGAGCCAGTTCGGCTTCTTCGGAGTGGCCCTCGCACTCGTGACCTGGTTCACGGGTGCCGCGTTCTGCATCGTCGTCGGCGCGGCCGCTGGAGCCGTGCTGGCCGAGGACACCGGGATCCTCGGTCGATGGACACGCGGAGGCGGGTCGGTGCTCCGACCGGGCTCGGCCGAGCCACTCGCGGCCCCCGTCCGGGCGCCGCGGCTCGTCGACGCGCTCGGCCGATCCGACGACGACCCGCCCCAGGCCGAGGGTCCGGTCGCCCCGGTACCGTGACCGGCATGGCGGCACCGGAATTCGACGTCGTGGTGATCGGCGCGGGGTACGGCGGGGCACCACTGGCCGCGCTCCTCACGAAGGCGGGCCGCAAGGTCGCGCTCATCGACAAGACACCGCGGGCCGGAGGCAAGACCCAAACGCTCGACCGTCGCGGCTACCGCTACGAGATGTTCGGCGCAGTCGGGATCCCGGCACTCGGGTCCCGTTTCCACGAACTGGTCGACGTCCTCGGGATCGAAGACAGCGTGGAGTTCCTCGTGCCCGCGGGCGACGCCGCGGCGGTGAAGTACTGCACTCCGGCCGGCGAGTGGCGGACGATGCGCGCCCCACTGCAACAGACCGGCGACGACGCGCAGATCAACGCCTTGCGTCAGACCTACGACGTCGACGACGTGGCGCTCGATGCATTCGCGGCGATGTACCTCGCCGCGCTCGACACCGATGATGCCGGACTCGAAGCACTCGACGAGATCGGGATGCTCGACTGGATGGCCCCGTTCCGACTTCCCGCTCCGCTGGAGAGTCAGGTGTGTTCCACCATGAACACCCTGTTCGTCGCGCCGGTCAATCGGCTGGCGGCGTCGGAGGGTGTGCTCGGACTCCGCCAGATCGCGACCGGTGGCGCGGGGCGCTTCCACGGTGGCGGGTACGGACATGTCGCGGAGGCATGCGCGGAGTTCGTGGCCGCGCACGGCGGCACCTACCGCCGAAGCGAGCGTGTGGAGCAGGTACTGGTCGAAGACGGGCGAGCGGTCGGAGTCGAGACCGCCACCGGACCAGTCAGGGCGCGCGCCGTCGTGTCGAATGCGGGGATCCAGCCGACGGTCCTCACACTTGCCGGCGAGGAGCACTTCCCCCGCGAGTACGTCGCGCGGGTGCGTGCGCTCGAGCCGAGTTGGGCGATCGCGGGGATCCGATACGTGCTCGACGCCGAGGTGTTCGACGCCGCGCTCATCCCGGTGTACTCCGACGAGAGCTGGCTCGACGACGCGCGCTTCGCGGCGATGGAAGGCGGCGACTGGCCCGATGTGCCGCTCATCGCCGTCGACGTGGCGAGCCACTTCGACGCGAGCATGGTGGCCGAGCCCGGGCATCAGGTGGCCAACATCCAAGTGTTCGCGTCACCCGATCCCGACTCGACGATGGGCGCCGAAGCGGTGAAGCGGGCCGAAGTGGTGCTCGACGAGCTGTGGCCCGACCTCCGGTCGCACGTGATCCGCACCGAGCCCTACGGCGCGCGGCAGATCTCGCGTATGACGCGTGATTCGGCCGTGCCCGGTGCCGGTGGCGAGGCCGTGGGACTCGCGCAGGTCGTAGGCCAGGTCGGCAGGCACAAACCTGATCCCCGCACTCCGCTCCCCGGGCTCTACCTCGTCGGATGCGACGCGGGTGGTCGGGGCGCGGGGACGCACCAGGCCGTCGATTCGGCGTTCAACGTCACCGCGATGGTCGATGCCGATCTGGGAGGGACGCGATGAGGAGTCGGGTTCCAACGCCGTCGTGGGGGCGGTGATGGTCGCGTTTGCGACCGTTGCCGTGGCGACGGTTCCGGTCGTGGTGGCCGACGGGACCGACTTCGACTCCGATCCGCTGGAGCGGGTGGTCGCGGATCTCGCCCGGACGAGCAAGGCCTCGAATGGCTGAGTCCGACGCGCCCACCGGCGAGACCGTCGAGCTCCTGCAGACGCTGATCCGCAACCGGTGTGTGAACGACGGCACCGCGGCTTCGGGCGAGGAGTTCCGCAACGCCGACACCCTGGAAGCGTTCCTCGGCGCGACCGGCCTCGCAGTCGAACGCTACGAGCCGACGCCGGGCCGGGTGTCGCTCGTCGCCCGCATCGAGGGATCCGAACCCGACGCCCCGAGCCTGTGCCTGATGGGTCACACCGACGTGGTTCCCGTCAACGAGGCGGGATGGTCGCGCGATCCCTTCGGCGGCGAACTCGTCGACGGCGAGGTGTGGGGGCGGGGTGCGATCGACATGCTCAACCTCACTGCTTCGATGGCGGTCGCCGTTCGTGAGCTCGCCGACACCGGATTCCGCCCCCGCGGCGACCTGGTGTACTTCGCGGTCGCCGACGAGGAATCGGGCAGCGCCCACGGAGCCCGTTGGATGGCCGATCACCATCCCGACGTGATCCGCACCGACTTCGTGCTCACCGAGAACGGGGGCCTCCACTCCGGCCGGCCGGATGCCCCGACCGTGGCCGTCAACATCGCCGAGAAGGGCGTCGCCTGGCGCCGGCTCCGGGTGCGGGGAACACCCGGCCACGGTTCCACGCCGTTCCGGAGCGACAACGCCCTGGTTCGCGCGGCCGCGGTGGTCCAACGACTGGCGGAGTACCGACCGTCGCCCCGCTTCCACGAGTTGTGGCGCGAGCGTGTCGACACGCTCGGCGTCGACGACGAGACCCGGGAGATCCTCCTCGACCCGGAACGGCTCGACGAGTGGTTGGCCGCCCATCCCGACGTCGGCGTCGCCGCGTACCTCCACGCGTGCTCGCACACCACGTTCTCGGCGAACGTGCTCGACGGTGCGATGAAGACGAACGTCATCCCCGACACGATCGACATCGGCGTCGACATCCGCACCCTTCCCGGCGAGAGCGCCGACGACGTGCAAGGCCATCTCGACGCGGCGCTCGGCGATCTCGCCGCGACCACCGAAGTCGAGATCGTGATGAACGACGCCGCGTCGATCAGTCCGAGCGACACGCCGCTCTGGGACAGCATCGAACGTGCCGTGGCGAAGCCGTTCCCCGACGCCCGTTTGACCCCGAGCTTCATCGTCGGCTTCACCGATGCCCGCGTCTTCCGTGAGCTCGGCTCGGTCGCGTACGGTGCCGGACTCTTCAGTCCGAACCTCGATCCCGGCGACTATTCCCGCCGCTTCCACGGCAACGACGAACGCATCGACGTCGAGTCACTCGCCCTGACCACCCGCTTCTGGCTCGACGTCGCCCGCGACCTCCTCGGCTGACGCGGTCGCGCACGACCCTCAGGCCGAGAGTAGGTGCGCACGCCGCAACGCGTCGGCGTAGTCCTGCGGGTCCCCGGGGAGGACCTGCAGGTGCACCTTCGTCCCGTCGGGCCGATCGGTGAGCGAGACCACTCGAGCGAGGACCGGGTCCACGGGGTCACCCGAGATGACGATGGCGCCCTCGGTGACTCGTGCCGGGTCGCGGGCCTCATCCAAGAAGGCCCAGACGTAGCCCGTGTCGTCGAGCTGTTGGACATCGCAGGGAATGTCGGTTTCGACAGCCGCAGCCTGATCGGTGATGTTCGCTCACCTCCTCCGCCGCTTGAATGGATTGGATTCGACGAGGCCGAATGCTGCCAACAGGGTAGCGGCAGCCTCGAGGTCGCCGTTCCCGAGGATCACGTCGAAATGTGGCTGCGAGTGAGTACCCAGGCGGATGAAGCCGCGCTGCTGGAGCGCACCCACCGAGCACGTCGCGAACGTGGATCGGGACCAGAGACGCTCGCGGAGAATCCTTTCGAGAGTCCAAGCGCCGAAGATCAAGTCGACGCTCACCGAGTACATCGGCTCTGACCCGTAGCTGAACTCGCGGGCTTGGCGCGTCGCGTGTTGCGCAAGGTTCTCCGGGTGGAGAGGTCCGCCGCGGACGACGAGTGCCGCGACGGGTGAAGGATCGCTCCCTCGCACGTGCGGCTCGATCGGTTGGAGGTCACCCGCCTTCATCGAGTTCCTCGTCGGGTGGGCCGTCTTCGTCGAAGCGGCAGCCGCACGTGATCAGCTGGCCGCGACAGACCGGGCACCGGGCGAGGTCGCAGCCCGGATGGTGCGAGCCTCCAGACGCGACGCCGCAATCGCCGCAGCGAAGCGGCATAGCGTCAGGACTCCGAGTTCGACCTGATTGGAACGTCGGGAGGCGCATCGGGGCGCGCCGTCGAGGTGGAACACCTCGACGGAGCACGACGACGTGATCGATCGCCGACGTACGCGAGGCGTGCTGTGTTCCACGTATCGGCCGGCGCCGTCGGGATCGGTCTTGGGCGGGAAGTACCGGTAGGGCCTCCCCGCGAGGTCGAGGTTCAGGTACCGACGGGTGTGGACGTGCTTGTAGAGCACGAGGAGGGGTCTCGGGCGGCGCTGGATCCCGTCCATGAGCATGAAGTCGCCGAGGTCGAAGAACTGGTCAGACCACCGTTCACACTTCGACATCTCGAGCGCGACGTGTTCGAGTGGACACCACCAGGTGTCGTCGACGGGTCGGTCTTCCGACGGGACGATGAAGCGCACGGGCTGACCTCCGGAGGTGCGGCTGGGTTGGAGAGGCCGCGGCGGGAGCGCCGGCGCGTCATCGCTTCCCTTGCAGTCGGCGATTCACGAACATTCTGCCCGAGGGGTGGGACAACTTTCCGTTGTCCGTGAGATCAGGTGCCGGGAGGTGACGCGTCGCCCGGGCCCGCGAACGTGATGATCTCGGGGCTCTCGTCGGTGAGTCGGCTCCGGTCCCAGTCGCCGAACTGCTCGTGGATCGCCAGGCCGGCCTCGGCGAGGAACCGGGAGAGCGCGGGTGTGTCGAGGAAGCGCAGGGTGCTCGTGCTCACCTCGGGTCGATCCCAGTCGGGACTCGTGTAGGTGGTGGTGAAACAGACGACGTCGCCGTCGACCGGCGTCTCGACATCGTGGGTCATCTGTACCACCGCACCCGCGTCACCCGTCACCTCGACCGCGTTGGCCGGGACCCAGTCTTCCCACGCGCGTGCGGCCGGGTTGCGGGTCTCGAACGCGAAGCGGCCGTCGTCGGTCAGCGCCGACCGGATCGCAGTGAGTGATGCTCGGATCTCGTCGTCGGTGACGAACACTTGGAAGGCGTGACCGCTCATCACGACGAGGTCGAACTCCTGGTCCCAGGTCGTCGTCGTGAGATCGCCGTGGATCCACTCGACGTCGGTTCGCGCCCGAGCCTGCTCGAGCATTCCGTTCGCGGGATCGAGTCCGCACAGCCGCCCGGTGTGGCCTTCCTCCCGGGCGCACCGCAGCAGGGCGCCGGTGCCGCAGCCGACGTCGAGCACCGCGTCGGCTGCCATCACGAGGTCGAGGTAGAAGTCGTAGTCGCCGAAGCGCTCCCACGGCGAGAACGCGTCGTAGAGCGCGGCGAGACGCGAATCGGAGAACTGGCGGTCGACCATGATCAGGGCCGTTCGTTGTGCAGACGCCCCTCCGGCGCCTTCTCCCAGACCGAGACGTGCTTGCGGCTCTCGCTGGTGAACGGCTGGCGATTCCAGTCGCTCCATCGTTCTCGCAGCGACAACCCGGCGATCCGGGCCATCAGGTCGAGTTCCGACGGCCACACGTAGCGGTACGGCGCGGAGAAGATGTCGAGCCGACCGTCGATCACGAAGTAGTGATGCGACCACTCGATCTGCGACGCGACGTCGTACTCGTCGAATCCGAGGTGCGTCGGCGTCACCGTGAAGGCGCGGACCGTCTCGCCCGGCGGGAGGCGCTGGAGCTCCGGGATGGCGACCTCGACGACGAAGCAGCCGCCCGGCTCGAGATGCCGGGCGACGTTGCGGAAGCAGTCGACCTGCTCGTCCTGGGTCGTGAGGTTCGTGATCGTGTTGTAGACGAGGTACGCCAGCGAGAACGTGCCGGCCACCGTGGTGGTCGCGAAGTCGCCGACCGTCACGGCAACGGCGTCGGAGCCCGGCTTCTCCCGCAGCTTCGCCACCATCGCCGACGAGATGTCGATCCCGTGTACCGGTACACCGCGCGCGCTGAGCGGCAGCGCGATCCGGCCGGTGCCCACTCCGAACTCGAGCGCGACGCCGGCACCGGCGAGGTCCTCGAGGAAGTCCACGACCGGGTCGACGACCTCGGCCTCGAACATCCCTGTGGAGGTCGCGTCGTATCCCTCGGCGATCCGTCCGACGAACGTGTTCTGCGGCATGACCGCGACTCTGACAGACGGTCCCGACGGCCGGATGCCGAATATCGGCGCCCCTGGAGGCCGGTATGGTCGCCGCGATGAACAAGGGTCGTGTGGTGATGGGCTTGCTGTTCTACCCGCGGGGTGGATCGGCGTATGTCGTGCGGTACCTCAGCCCTGCGCTCGCCCGGGCCGGTTGGACCGTGTCGCTCGCGGTCGGATCGCTCGGGGAGGCGGGAGAGGAGACGAATGCGGGCACGTTCTTCGACGGGCTCGATGTCCACTTCCTCGACTCCACCGAGGCGGTGCGCGCGTTCGAAGCCGGCGGCGACCCGATCGCGGCGCCGCACCCGATGCATCCGTCGTACGAGGACCGGGCCGACGTCCCCGACGTCGTGTTCGCGTCGGTGCCGCCAGCGCTCGCCGAACACCTCGCGTCGGTGTGGGAAGCACCGTTCCGCGCGGCAGGCGCCGATCAGGCCGACGTGTTCCATCTCCACCACCTCACACCGCAACTCGATGCCGCGCACCGACTCTGGCCCGACATCCCGCTGATCGTGCACCTGCACGGCACCGAGATGAAGATGATCGCGGCGATAGAGGCGCGGGTCGCAATCGCCGCCGCACTCGGTGAGACGCTCGCGACGATGCCCGGCGCGGCGGCCGGCTTCGGTGAGGACCCGGCCGACCTCGACGCGGCCCAGGCCGAGCTGCTCCGCACGACCCGGTGGGAGTCGTGGCGGCACGGCGAGTTCTGGGCCGCCCACCTGCAGCAGCAGGTGCGCCTCGCCGACCACCTGATCACCGTGTCGCCCGGGAACCGTGACACAGCGATCGCGATGTTCGGGCTCGAACCCGAGCACGTGACCGCACTCCCGAACGGTGTCGACATCGAACGGTTCCGACCCCGACCACCCATACCCGGCGCCCGCCGGGCCGCGTTCCGGCAAGCGCTCGTCGACGACCCCCAGGGGTGGACCGAGACCGGGCCGCCGGGCACGTTGGCCTACACCGATGCCGATGTCGACCGCCTCCTCGGACCCGCCGACGACGCCACCGTGCTGCTGTTCGTCGGACGATTCCTCGGCTTCAAGCGCGTCCCTGCCCTGGTGCGCGCGTTCGCCCGGGCGCGCGAGCGGTTCACCCGACCCGGTTCGCTCGTGATCTGGGGCGGCCATCCCGGGGAGTGGGAAGGCGAGCATCCGGTGACCGTCGCCGAGGAGGTCGGCACCGACGGCATCTACTTCACCGGTTGGCGCGGTCACGACGATCTCCCGTCGGGCCTCGCCGCGTGCGACGCGCTCGTCGTCCCATCGGTCGAGGACCCGTATCCGCAGGTGCCGCTCGAAGCGATGGCCGTCGGCCTCCCGGTCCTGGCCTGCCGCAGTGGCGGTCTCCTGTCGATGGTCAATCTCGACCCGGACCGGCCCACCGGATGGTTCGTCAATCCCGACGACGCCGACGCGCTCACCGCGGCGATCGCCACCGTTGTCAACGACCCGGCCGAGACCGAGGCGAGGGGCGCCAACGCGCTGGCCCACGCGCGAGCCGAACTCTCGTGGGACGGCCTCGCACCCCGGTTCGAAGCCGTCTACGCCCAGGGGATCGAACGGCACCGACAGCGGAGGTGACCCGACCCGACCGGGCCGCGAGGGAGCGAGTTGAATGGGCACGTGCCCACGACCGAGGTCTTCTCCTTCGAGTTCGACACCCGGTTCCGCGTGCCCCTCGCGCTCCTCGGGGTGACCCCCGCACGGGCGCACGTGACCCTCGACTCCGATCGGCTCGTGGCCCGGTACGGGTTCTGGTCGTGCGAGACCTCGTTCGACAACGTGACGTGCGTGAAGCGCACCGGCCCCTACCGCTGGTACACGTCGATCGGACCGCGCGGGTCGATGGTCGACCGGGGGCTGACCTTCGGGACGACGCCGGCGGGCGGGGTGTGCGTGCTGCTGCGGGAACCGGTGCCGGGTCTCCTGCCGGTCGAGACGTTGCGCCACCCCGGGCTCACGCTGACGGTGGCCGATCCCGACCGGTTCGTCGACTCCCTGTGCCGACGGGCCGGGATCGACCCCGATGCCTGACGCGCCGGAGCTCCCGGATCGGACCGTGCGATCCCGCGTCCTCGTCGCCGGTGCGACCGGGTACATCGGTCGTCGTCTCGTCGCGGAGCTCGTGGGGGAGGGGCACGAGGTGCGGTGCCTCGCCCGCACACCGGGGAAGCTCGACGCGGAGACGTGGCGCGCGGCGGTCGACGTGGTGACGGGCGACGTCCTCGATCGGCAGTCGCTCGACGCAGCCTTCCGCGACGTCGACGTCGCCTACTACCTCGTGCACTCGATCGGCTCCGACGCCGACTGGCAGCAGCGCGACCGGACCGCCGCCGAGAACTTCCGCGATGCGGCCGCCGCGGCGGGCGTCACCCAGATCGTCTACCTCGGGGGCCTCGGCGACGACGCGGGCGGTTCGCTGTCGCCCCACCTCGCGAGCCGCCACGAGGTCGGCCGCGTCCTCGGATCGGGTCCGGTCCCGCTCACGGAGCTCCGAGCCGCCGTGGTGATCGGGTCGGGGAGCGCGAGCTTCGAGATGCTGCGGCACCTGACCGACGTGTTGCCGGTGATGACGACACCCCGATGGGTCGAGACCCGCGTGCAGCCGATCGCGGTGCGCGACGTGCTCGCCTACCTCACCGGGGTGCTCGGAAACGCCGGTGCGTTCGGAAAGGTGTTCGAGATCGGCGGCTCCGACGTCGTCACCTACCACCAACTGATGGACCTCTACGCCGAGGTCGCCGGACTCCCGGCTCGCATCATCATCCCCGTACCGGTGCTCAGCCCGCGCCTGTCGTCACTCTGGGTCGGCTTGGTGACACCGATCCCGGCCGATCTCGCCCGTCCGCTGATCGACAGTCTCGTCAACGAGGTCGTCGTGCACGACCACGCGATCGACTCGGTGGTGCCGCACCGGCCGATCGGCTGCCGTGACGCGATCGACCTCGCGCTCCGACGAGTCGGCGAGCTCGACGTGTACACGAGCTGGACCGACGCCGAGCTCTACGGGCGCACCCCGGCCGATCCGGTACCGGCCGATCCCGACTGGGCCGGCGCGACCGTGCTCACCGACCGGCAGGTCGTCGAGACGACCGCGTCGCCCGAGTCGCTGTTCCGCGAGGTGTGCGCACTGGGTGGCGACCGCGGCTGGCTCGTCGGGGGCTGGCTCTGGGCGGTGCGGGGGTGGATGGACCTCGCGATCGGCGGCGTCGGCATGCGGCGCGGGCGCCGGCACGCGACCGACCTGCGGGTCGGCGACGTCGTCGACTTCTGGCGCGTCGAGGCGCTCGAGGCACCCCGACTGCTGCGCCTCCGGGCCGAGATGCGACTCCCCGGCGACGCCTGGCTCGAGTGGTCGATCGAACCGGCTGCCACCGGGTCACGGATCGTCCAGCGGGCGCTGTTCCGACCCCGCGGCCTGCTCGGTCGCGCCTACTGGTACTCCGTCGCGCCGTTCCACCGCTTCATCTTCGGGCCGCTCACCGCCCGACTCGTCGAACGGGCCGCGCGCAGCGGCGACGGCGGGTAGGAGAAGGAGCGGAGCCCGCCGGCGCGCGGCGCGGGTCGTGCAGTGGTGGGCGGTCGAGCCGGCGCAGCGGATTCGACCATCAAGAGGAGAAGGAGCGCAGCCCGCGGGCGCGCGGCGCGGGTCGTGCAGTGCTGGGCGGTCGAGCCGGCGCAGCGGATTCGACCATCAAGCGGGCGGGACCGGCACTTCTCCCGCGACGGTCGTGCGGTGCATCGCCCGACGGTGCCCGTCGATGTCGCTCATCGCCATGTGCTGCACGCAGCGGTTGTCCCAGAACGCGACGTCGCCGACCTCCCATCGCCACCGACAGGTGAACGCGGGCTGGGTCGCGTGGCGGAAGAGCTGGTCGAGGAGTGACTGCGCCTCGTGGGGCCACCATCCGTCGAGGCCGACGGTGTACTGCGCGTTCAGGAACAGGGCCTCGCGACCGGTCTCTGCGTGGACCCGGACCGAAGGATGGAGTTGTGCGCGGTTCGCTTCGTCGCTGGTCCGCACGGTCATGCCGACGAACTGGTCGTGGAGGCCCTGCATCTTGGGTGAGTACGCGTCGCGGGCGCTGTGGACGCCCGTGAGGGTTCGCAGCGTCGCCTGCAACCCGGGGGAGAGCGTCGCGAACGCCTGGTACTGGTTGGCCCAGAGCGTGTCGCCGCCGAACGGCGGTACCTCGAGCGCATGGAGGATCGATCCCATCGGCGGCTCGGGCAGGAAGGAGAAGTCGGAGTGCCAGAGGCCCCCGAAGGTGAAGCCCTGGTGTTCGCTCGCCTCGCGCACCACCGCGATGACCTCGTCGTGGCCGGCGACCGGCTCGATGAACGGCACCGGGCTGAAGGGCCCGAACCGGCGACTGAAGGCGACCTGTTGGTCGGGGGAGAGCGACTGGCCCCGGAAGAAGATCACCCCGTTGTCGAGCAGCGCCCGGCGGATCTCCGCGACGACGGTGTCGTCGAGATCGGCGGCGAGATCGACGCCCCCGACGACCGCACCGCACGACCCGGTCCAGCGATCGACCCGGATGCGGCGGAACGGCGTGCCGACCGGAACGGCCGGAACGGGTACCAGCGGCAGCTCCGACAGGGTCACGGATTCGAGTGTACGGCCGCGCGTGACCGCTCCGTCGGGCCGCGCTCCGCCGGGGTCCTAAGCACTGAGTCTTGAATCCCGTGGTGGTCGCGGGCAGACTCTCCCGCGCCGACGTGCGAAGATGCCCGTCCGGTACAGGATCCGAGGGGGACTTGGTGAAGCACGTTCGTTGGGTGGCGCTCGTGGCCACGATCGTTCTGGCCACTGCGGGCACCAGCACCGCGTTCGCGGCGCGAGGGACCGCCGACGGCGACAAGCCGACCGCCTCGGAGGTCGGGATCACTGCGACCACGATCCGGATCGCGGTCGTCGCCGACGTCGACACGCCTCTCGCACCCGGGATCTTCCAGGGTTCCGTGAACGGCGTGAAGGGCTGGGCCAAGTACATCAACAAGAACGGCGGTCTCGCCGGCCGCAAGGTCGTCGTCGACTTCATCGACTCGAAGCTCAACGCCGACGAAGCCCGCAACGCCGTGATCAAGGCCTGCTCGGAAGACTTCGCCCTCGTCGGGACGTCGGCGCTCTTCCTCAGCAACATCGACGACGTCGAAGGGTGCGTCGACAAGGCGGGTGTGGCGACGGGCATCCCCGACGTCGCCGTCGTCACAACCGAGACCGACCAGCAGTGCTCGCCGACGACCTACGCCGTCAACCCACCGCAGATCATCTGCTCCACCCGCGCCGAGCACCCCCAGACGTACCAGGCGAACGCGGGCCGGGCCTTCTACTACGAGAAGAAGTTCGGCAAGGACCTGCACGGCGGTTACATCCTGTCGGGCGACTTGAAGTCGGCGGAGAACGCGAACCTCGCGTCGATGTCGCAGATGCAGTTCGCCGGCTCTGGCATCAAGGCCGACTTCGAGACCCCCGTCTCGTCCCGTGCGCCGCAGAGCTCCTACACGCCGCTCGTGCAGCAGCTGAAGGACGACTCCTCGAACTACGCCCAGAGCGGGGGCACGTTCAACACGACCGTGCTGCTGCGCCGGGAGGCGAAGCTCCAGGGCATCACCGACCCGAAGTTCATCTGGGACTGCACCCTCCAGTGCTACGACCGCCAGCTGCTGAAGCAGGGTGGGGCCGACGTCGAAGGTCAGTACGTCTCCCTCCTCTTCCTCCCGTTCGAGGAGGCCAGCTCCAACAAGACGCTCAAGAACTTCCTGAAGTACACCGGCAAGAACAAGGCCGACGGCTTCGGGATCCAGGCGTACGCATCGGGTCTGCTGGTGAGCGACGCGATCAACAAGATCGTCGCGGCCTCCGGCGTCAACGGGGTCACGCGTCAGGCGCTCTTCGACCAGCTCGACGCCACCACGAGCTTCAACGCCGGCGGCATGCTCGGAAAGACCAACATCGCGGAGCGGGACACGACACCGTGCTACGTGCTCACCCAGGTGAAGAACGGGAAGTTCGTCCGGGTCACTCCGTCGAAGAAGGGCACCTTCGACTGCAAGCCGCGTAACGTCCTGGAGATCAAGCTCGATCTGATCAAGTAGGGGATACGCCGAGGATGACCCGTACGCACCGGTCGACGTTGCTCGCCGGCCTGGGTGTCGCGCTGTTCGTGGGGTTCGTGGTCCAGGCGTCGTGGGCCGGTCGCGCCGTCACCGCCGACTCACTGCTCTTCTTCCTGATCGTCGGCGTCACGATCGGCTCGATCTATGCCGTAGCGGCCAGCGGTCTCGTGGTCAGCTACACGACCTCGGGTGTCTTCAACTTCGCCCAGGGCGCCATCGGGATGTTCATGGCGTTCGTCTACTGGGAGCTGAAGGTCAATCGCGGGGTGCCGACGCTGCTCGCGCTGGCCCTCACCGTGTTCGTCGCGGCCCCGCTCTTCGGGGCCGGCATCGAGCGGCTCCTCATGCGTCGCCTGTCGAACGCCCCGCTCGTCGCTCAACTCGTGGTGACGATCGGTCTCATGCTGGCGCTCATCGGCCTGGCCGCGTTCGTGTGGGATCCATCGGAGCCCCGCTCGATCACGACCTTCTTCGGGTCCGAGGGCTTCAACATCGGCCAGACGTACATGCCGTACTACCGGCTCATCACCATCGTCAGCGGTGTCGTCATCGCGCTCGTGTTGCGGTTCGTCCTCTACCGGACCCGTCTCGGGGTCTCGATGCGGGCCGTGGTCGACAACCGCGAGCTCGCGGCCCTGAACGGCGGCCGGCCCGGGCGCGTCTCCGCGTTCTCGTGGGCGCTGGGCTCGTCGATGGCCGCGATCGCCGGGATCTTCCTCGCCGAGGAGCTGAGCACGCTCAGCATCGAGATCCTGACCCTGCTCATCGTCGATGCGTTCGCGGCGGCGATCATCGGACGGTTGAAGAGCCTGCCCCTCACCTACGTGGGCGGGCTGATCATCGGACTGTCGCTGTCGTTCCAGCAGAACTTCCTGACCTGGTCGGGACGCTGGGCCTCGGCGAGCTTCGCCATCCCGACGATCATCCTGTTCCTGGCCTTGCTGTTCGTCCCCCAGGACCGGATCGAGGGTCGGCGGTCGTCGACGATCAAGAGCCCACGGCTGATCAGCCTCCGGCGGGCGCTGTTCGGCTTCGCCGTCGTGTTCGTCGGGGTGTTCGTGGTCGCGGGGGGCCTCGACCGACCCAACGTGCGACGGCTCACGATCGCGCTCATCACCGCGCTGATCATGGTGTCGCTCGTGCCGCTCACCGGTTGGTCCGGGCAGATCTCCCTCGCCCAGATCACGTTCGTCGGCATCGGCGCCTGGGCGACGTTCGAGTTCTCCTCCGCTGGCGGTGAGTTGTTCGGCCTCCGCCTCTTCACCCCCGGCAACCCCGCGCTCCTGCTCGTGGGCGCGCTCGTGGCGATCCCATTCGGGGTGCTGATGGCACTCCCTGCGCTGCGGTTACGTGGGCTCTACCTCGCGCTGGCCACGATGTCGTTCGCGCGCATGGCCGAGTTCGTGATCTTCGATCAACCCGAGGTCTTCGGCGGCCAGGGCCGTCGGATCGCCGACATCACCGTGTTCGGCACCGACATCAGCGCACCGTTCAAGATCCTCGGCGTCACGTTCCCGCAGGACGCAGGCCTCCTGCTCCTCACCACGTTCATGTTCGGGGTCGTGGGGATGGTCATCGTCGCGATGCGGCGGGGCGCGTTCGGCCGTCGGCTCGTTGCCATGCGCGACAGCCCGGCCGCGTGCGCGACCCTCGGGGTGAATCTGTCGCGCACCAAGCTCGAGGTGTTCGTGATCTCGGCCGCGATCGCCGGGTTCGCGGGGGCGTTGCTCGGGACCGCTCGGGGGACCGCGAGCACCCTCGACTTCCAGATGCTCACCGGCCTGCCCTTCCTGCTCCTCCTCGTGGTCGGTGGGGCATCGGTCGTGTCGGGTGCGCTCGTCGGTGGTCTGCTCCTCCAGCTCTTCACCTGGATCACCATCATCTTCCCGAACGGGCTGCGCATCCCGTTCCTCGAGCTCGACGTGGTGTCGCTCCAGAGCAAGCTCGGACCCGGCCTCGCCGGCATCGGCATCGGGCGCAATCCAGAAGGTGTGGTCACCGACGTCAGTCAGCGTTGGCAGGAGCGGTACGCACCGGCCCCGCCCGACGCCCTCCCGGCGGTCGCCACTCCGACGCCCGCGCCGGTGCCGGTGTCTGCGCCGACGCCCGCGGCCGGCTCGGCGTCGATCCCAGTGGCGGACCAGGGCGTCCCGTTGCTCGAGGTCAGTGGGATCTCGGTCCGGTTCGGCGGCCTCCAGGCGCTCGACGACGTGTCGATCGACGTCCGTGCCGGTCACGTCACCGCGCTGATCGGGCCGAACGGGGCCGGCAAGACGACGTTGTTCAACGTGATCACCGGACTCCAGTCGACCAGCGTCGGTCGGGTCCTCGTCGACGGCGACGACGTCACGTTCGCCAAGCCCCACCTGCGGGCTCGGGAAGGCATCGGCCGCACGTTCCAGCGGCTCGAGATCTTCGACACCCTGAGCGCCCGCGACAACGTCCTCGTCGCGGCCGAGATGCGCCGGGCCTGGTCGCGCGAACGATTCGATCCTGAGGAGCTCACCGACGAGGTGATGGCGCGCGTCGGTCTCCAGGCAGTGGCCGACGAGCGGGTCGACTCCTTGCCGACCGGCACCGCGCGCCTCGTGGAGGTCGCACGGGCGCTGGCGAGCAAGCCGAGGATCCTCCTCCTCGACGAGCCGTCGTCGGGTCTGAACGAAGCCGAGACCGCGCTGTTCGGAGCTCTGCTGCGTCAGCTCGCTGACGACGGTCTCGCGATCCTCCTGGTGGAGCACGACATGAGCTTCGTGATGAACGCTTGCCAGCAGATCCATGTCCTCGACTTCGGGCGGATCATCAGCTCGGGCTCGCCCGACGAGGTGCGGTCGAACGCGGAGGTGCGTTCTGCGTACCTGGGTGGCGAGCACGAGCAGGACGCTGTCGCGGACGCGCCACTCCTCGGGGTGGTCGTGCGGGAGCGCCGGCCGGTTCCCGGATCATCGAACGGCGGGGAAGCGGTGGGCAGTGAGCCCGCACTCCCACCCGCGTTGGCGATCCGCGACGTGCAGGCGGGGTACGGGTCGATCGAGGTCATCCACGGCCTCGATCTCACCGTGCCGAGTGGTCACGTGTTCGCGCTCCTCGGCCCGAACGGCGCCGGCAAGTCGACCACCCTCAAGCTCGCGAGCGGTCTGTTGCGACCGACCCACGGTTCGGTCTCGATCCTCGGTGAGGAAGTGGGCGGGACGCCCGCCGACCGGTTGGCGCGGGACGGTGTCTGTCTCGTGCCCGAGGGCCGCGGCGTGTTCCCGAACCTCACGGTGACCGAGAACCTCCGGATGGCCACCTACACGGGCGCGTCGTTCGCGAGCGTGCTGGACCGCGCCTTCGAGCGGTTCCCGAGGCTGAAGGACCGGCGCAAGCAGGTGGCGGGCACGTTGTCGGGGGGCGAGCAGCAGATGCTCGCGATGTCCCGCGCGCTGGCCACCGACCCGAAGCTCCTGTTGCTCGACGAGCTCTCGATGGGGCTCGCCCCGCTCATCGTGACGGAGCTCTACGACGTCGTGAAGAACATCGCGCTCGAGGAGGACGTCTCGATCCTCGTCGTCGAACAGTTCGCGCACGAGGTGCTCGATGTCGCCGACGTCGCCGCGATCATGCTGCACGGTCGAGTCGAGCTGGTTGGGGCGCCGGCTGAGATCGGGCCCGCGCTCGACGGTGCCTACCTCGGCGGCTCGGTCGGCACCTCGTAGCGCTCGACGTAGCCGGCGAACCGCTCGCGGATCGCGTCGGCCTGCAGCCCGAATTCGGCGAGGTCGTAGTGGTGCGCGCCGAGGCTCCCCTTGGGGTGCGCCTCGACGTACGCACTGAGGGCGTTCCGGGCCGCGGCGTCGAGCTCGGCCCCGGAGGCCTCGTAGATGGTGGCGACGGTTCCGAGCGGATCCCCGACGAGGTCGGCGTACTGCACGTCGAGGATCGGGTGATCGGGGTGCGCGTCGCGGAAGGTGTCGATTCGGCGGACCGATTCCTCGAGCATCGCGGTCCAATGCTCCGCGATGTATGGCCGGTGGTCGGCGTCGCTGAACGTTCCCGAGAGCGTGCTGATGAGGCTGCACACCGAAGCGCACAGCACCGCTGGATCACGGTGGAGCAACACGAGTCGGGCGTCGGGGTAGACCGCGGTGAGCGCGTCGAGGGCAATGGCGTGGTGGGGGCTCTTGAGGGTCCAACGACCGCGCACCCCGCCGCTCTGCAGGATCTGCAACACCGCGCGGTGGTACTCGTACGCGGAGCGCTGATCGGTGTCGAGCAGCCATCGGCTGTAGCCCGGCACGTTCGTGATCGCCTCCCAGGTGAGGCTCTTGAAGTCCTGACTCATGACCGCGATGCACTCGGTCGGTCCGTCGGCATCTTCGTGGTGGATCGCGCGCATGCTCGGGTTCAGTTGCTCCAACATGTCGTTGGCGAGCTGCGACGCGTCGACCCGTGGCCCGACGCGGTGGTCCGACCGCGTCGGCGGTGGCACGGGGTCACCGGCCTCCCACCGCAGGAGGGCACGGTTGCCCGGGTCCTGGTCGAGGAGCCGGCTGAGGAACGTGGTGCCGGCCCGGAACATCCCGATGACGATGATCGGCGCGTCGATGCGTTCATCGGTCACCTCCCGGTGCCGGCTGACCCAGTCGAACACCCGGAGCCGGGCCGCGAGTGCGGAGACGATGGTGTCGCGCACCGCCAGCTCGCCGAGCGGATTCAACCGCGCCTCGGCTTCGATCGACTCGCACAGGATGGTGAGCCCGTCACGGAAGTCGGGCGGACCGAAGTCGTCGAGTCCCGTCGCTCGGCACGCCTCGTCGACGACTGCGTCGAGCGTGAGGGGAGGCATCGCTCGACCGACTAGGTGAGCGAGAGGTCGACGACGGTGCGGCCGGTGGTGCGGCGGTGCTCGTGGTCGTCGAGCGCAGTCGCCACGTCGTCGAGTCGGATGCGCCGACCGACCACCGGATGGATGCTTCCCGCGGCGACGAGCTCGCAGAGCGCTGTATGCACCGCGACTCCCGTCTCGGGAGGGAAGGTGTTGATGCCGAACTTCCGCAGCTCGATCGGCATGTGGGTGTAGCCGAGCATGACCCCGAGCACCGAGAAGTTGCCCATCGAGACCTTGCGCAGGGGCCGACCCGTCATCCCGGCCTCGGGGTCGTCGTTGAACCCCACGGCCAGGTATCGCCCCTCCCTGGCCACACAGGTCCAGATGGTCTCGGCGCGGTCGCCGCCGACGAGGTCGCACACCACCTCGGCACCGGTTCCGTCGGTCAGTTCCATCACGCGATCGAACACGTCATCGGTCGTGTAGTCGATCGGAGTCGCGCCGAGCTCCGCGCACACCCGACCCTTCTCGGCGCCGGCGGCGAGCGCGATCACCCGCGCTCCGGCCGCGAGTCCGAGCTGGACGACGGCAGTGCCGACCGCGCCGGCGGCACCGACCACGAGGAGCGTCTCACCCGATCGGAGCCGGGCCCGGGTGTGGAGCGCGAGGTATCCCGTGTGGAACGGGAGGGTGAACGCGGCTGCCTCCACGTCGTCGAGCGAGGCGGGTGCGTCGAACACCCCGGTCTGGGCCGCGAGCGCGAACTGCGCCATTCCGCCGAACGACTGGTTCGTCATCGCGACGACCCGATGGCCGAGCCAGGCTTCGGCGCCCGCGCCCGCCGCGTCGACCACGCCGCACACGTCCATGCCGAGCGTGAACGGGACCTGGCCCATGACACTCGCCATCGTGCCGCGGCAGCGGGCGATGTCGCCGAAGTTCACCGACGCAGCCGACACCTCGATCCGGACCTCACCGGGGCCGACGTCGGGAACGGGGATCTCGACGACCTCGAGCGCCTCGGCCGGCGCCCCATGACGAACGACACGCAGTGCTCGCACGGTCGGCCCCCGGTGTCTCGGCTCGTAGCGGACGCGGCGGACGATAGTAAAGAGCCCTGCTTAGGTCAAGGTTCGAGCGATCTGCGCGCCCGGCTCAGAGCGGCGCCGACATCGCGGCCGCGACCATGGCCACGAGGTTCCAGACGAACGTCTCGTACTCGAGCTGCGGACGACCTCGGCGCTCACGGCCGTCGAGCAGTCGCGCTCGATCGGCAACCGAGCGGAGCACGAAGGTGGTGATGAGCGCGAACCGCTCGTTGGCCACGTCGGGGCCGACGTCGGCCATGCGCTTCGCGAGCAACGCGTAGACCTCGTAGCCGCCGGTGCGGCTGATCACGGCCTGGAGGTCGGGGCTGTGGTGGGCCGGATCCTCTCCCGCGAGCTCGGCAATGATCGCGAGGCAGCAGCGGCCCCGCCAGCCGCTCTCGGCCAGCTCCGCCGCAGGTCGCACGATGGCCTCCACGACCGACGCGACGTCGTCGCCGGGGGCATCCAGCGCGACCGCGAGCAGCTCGCCTTCGCGCCGCGCGAGGAACTCGACGTGGCGTTCGAGCACTGCGCACAGGACTCCCTCGCGGGAGCCGAAGTGGTAGTTCAGCGCCGACCGGTTCCGTTGCCCGGCCCGCCGCGTGATCTCGATCAGCGAGGCGTTGAACACACCCTCCTCGGCGAACGCGCGCGTCGCCGCATCGAGGAGCTTCTCTCGCGTCGCGGAGGCGTCCGGCGGCATGCGTCCGATCGTAGGTGGGCCCCGGCGGACCGGGGGCGGTCGGCGGAGGCTGTCTCACCCTCGTCCTAGAGTTCGGGTCGACTCCGGCTGCGGCGCCTCGATCGCCCGCCGGTCTCGGCCCGTGCGGTGTGCCCGGCGCCTTCGCCTTCGTCTCAGGGAGTTCGGTGATGTCGGTTCCCGGTCCTCCCGTGCTCGGTCGGGGCGTCGTCGTGTCGCACGGCGACCCGATCCCCGCGGCCTGGGCCGGAGCTGCGATCGTCACGGTGGGAGCCGGCGACCTCGACGATCCGGGTCCGGTGGTCGCCGTGCTGCACGGGGCGTGGGCCGATCGACGACCCGTTGCCGTCGTGCTCGGGGTCGACGCCGAGCGCTTCCGGGTTCCCGTCTCGATCGATGAGGCGCCGTGGCGACTCGGCGCGCGCTTCGAGCTCGGCACCGATCGGCTCCAGTTCCTCGTGTGGGCCAACACCTACGACGCCCGCGGTGGCAAGGACCCGATCTGGTGGTGGGGTCGCAAGGCGGCTCGCGTCGGTGCGACCGAGGTCGCAGACGACGGTCCGGGTGACGTCGTGCTCGCCGACGGGACCCCCGCGTGGGTCGACGGTGGTCCGCGGGGTCCGATCGGGCCGATCGACGGGATCGGTGTCGTCCACTGCGAGACGGTGGATCTCGGCGGGCTCGCGGTCGACCGGGTCCCGGTGGGTGTGACCGCTGCGCTCGCGCCCGATCAGCTCGCTGCGGTCGTGCACGGTGCGGGGCCCGCTCGCATCATCGCGCCGGCGGGTTCGGGGAAGACGCGGGTGCTCACAGAACGTCTGCGCCACCTGATCGTCGATCGGGGCGTCGAGCGGGAGAGCGTGCTGGCCGTGGCGTACAACAAGAAGGCGCAGCTCGAGATGGAGTCACGCACGACCGACTTCCAGCCTCGGGTCAGCACGCTCAACGCGCTCGGCTACCGGTTGCTCGGTGAGTACGACGGCCGGAGCCCGCGGGTGCTCGACGAGCGCGAGGTCCGCACGCTCGTCGACGGCCTGGTGCCCCGAGGTCGGCCCCGGGCGAACACCGATCGGTTGGCTCCGTACCTCGAGGGCCTCGGCGCGGTCCGGCTCGGGCTGCGCGATCCCGACGACGTCGAGGCCGAGCGCGACGACGTCCCCGGCCTCGCGCTGGCGTTCGACCCGTTCCGCGACGCGCTCGCCTCGGCCGGCGCGGTCGACTTCGACGAGCAGATCTACCGGGCGGTCGAGGTCCTGCTCGTCGACGGCGAGTTCCGGCGCCGGGTCCAACCGCGGTTCCGCCATCTCCTCGTCGACGAGTTCCAGGACCTCACCCCCGCGCACGTGCTCCTCGTCCGTTTGCTCGCCGCGCCCGGTCTCGAGGTGTTCGGCGTCGGCGACGACGACCAGGTCATCTACGGCCACGCCGGCGCCGATCCCACCTTCCTCGTCGACTTCGCCGAGCTCTTCCCCGCGGCGGCGATGCATCCGCTCGAGGTCAACTACCGCTGCCCGGTCGAGGTGGTGCGGACCGCCCGTACGCTGCTGTCGTACAACCAGATCCGGGTCGAGAAGGCGATCCGCCCGGGACCCGACGCCGACGACGACCCCGACGCGCTCGTCGTCACGCGCCATCGCCCCGAGGCCGGGGCGGAGCAGTTGGTGGCCGTCGTGCAGGGCTGGCTCGCCGACGGCGTCCCCGCATCGGAGATCGCGGTCCTCACCCGTGTGAACTCCCTGCTCCTCGCGCCGCACGTGGCGCTCGTCGAAGCCGGCGTACCGGTGAACTCCACCGTGAGCGCGGCGATGCTCGACCGCACCGGGATACGAGCCGCGCTCGCGTACCTCCGCCTCGCGGCAGCGCCCGATCGGATGCAGCCCGAGGACCTCCAGGAGGTCCTGCGCCGACCGAGCCGGGGTCTGCCACCGTGGATCTCGAAGTGGTTGCAGCGGACGATGTCGATCGACGACGTGCGGGGCATCGCCGAGCGGCTCGACGACGAGAAGGTCAGTGCCAAGGTGCTCGGTCTGGCCGACGACCTCGATGTCGTCGCCGAAGCCGCCGTCGGGGGCACGACCCGTGAGGTCCTCGCAGTCGTCGCCGACGACGTCGGGCTCGGGGGCGCGATGTCGCTGCTCGACGGTTCGAAGGGCGGTCAGACCGGCTCGCAGCTCGACGATCTCGACGCGCTCGTCCAGGTCGCGGCGCTCCACCCGGAGCCGGCGTCGTTCGAGAGCTGGCTGCGAGGCGTGCTCCGTCGGCCGACGGGGAGCGACGAGTCGTCGGTCGGCAGCGGGGTGACCCTGGCCACAGTGCACCGGGTCAAGGGGATGGAGTGGGACCGGGTCGTCGTCGCGGGCGTCACCGACGGCGTACTCCCGCACCGGCTGGCCGAGAACGTGGAGGAGGAGCGACGCGTCCTGCACGTGGCGATCACCCGGTGCCGCCACCGTGCCGTCGTGCTCGCCGACGCTTCGCGCCCGTCGTCGTTCCTCGCGGAGCTCGACGGCTCCGCGCCCCGGGGCGTCACACCGATCGGGTCCGCCACTGCCGCGACGCTGACGAAGGTGAACACCGCGAAGACGAAGACGAAGGCGCCCAGCCCCGACCTGCCTGCGGAAGCGGTCCCCGTCGACGACGCCCTGCGCGCCTGGCGCCTCGAACGGTGCCGAGCCGACGAGGTTCCCGCCTATGTCGTCGCGAACAACTCGACGTTGCAGGCGATCGCGGTCGCCCGCCCCGGTACCCTCGCCGAGCTCGCCCGGATCGAGGGCATCGGCCCCCGGAAGCTCGAGCTCTACGGCGACGAGATCCTCGCCCTCCTCGAATCCCTCCCCACCTGACCCGAACCTCCGACTCAGGAGCGTGGGGGGTGGATCAAGCGTCGGGGTCTTCGGTGGATTCGGTGGATTCGCCCGCGTCGGTCGCTTCGAGGATGCGGGCGACGGCCGGCGGGGGAGGGAGGATCCGCGCGGCGCGGGCCACGACGTCGGCGCGGTCGAGTGTTGGCCGGGCGTCGAGCCGTTCGAGCTCGCGCGCCAATGCAGCCTGACGCTCGGGGTCGAAGACCTCCTGCGCGTCCGATTCCGTCACGACTGCTCGCCGGTGGCGCCGACGGTGTCGAGCTGCACGAACGCGGCGAGCTCGGAGTCGTCGAGGTCGGTGATCAGCTGCTCGGTCGACGTGATGATCGATCCCGCGAGCGCGCGCTTGGCTTCGATGATCGCGGCGATCCGTTCCTCGATCGTCCCTGGGCACACGAGCGTGTGCACCACCACGCCGCGGGTCTGACCGATCCGCCACACCCGGTCGGAGGCCTGGTCCTCGACCGCGGGGTTCCACCAGCGGTCGAAGTGGATGACGTGGTTCGCACGCACGAGGTTCAGACCGGTCCCGCCCGCCCGGAGCGAGACCGCGAGCACGCCCGCGCCGCTCCCGCGTCCGAACTCGTCGACGATCTCGTCGCGTCGGGTGCGGGCGACCCCACCGTGCAGCACCGGGACGTCGAGCCGCAGCTGCTGGGCGAGGTGAGGCGCGACCCGTCGGAGGAAGGTGGCGTATTGGCTGAACACGACGACTGCTTCGTCTTCGGCGATGATCTCCTCGATCAGTTCCACGAGGCGGTCGAGCTTCCCCGATCGTCCGGCGAGCTCGCTCTCGTCGCCCTCGATCAGGCTCGCGGGGTGGTTGCAGATCTGCTTGAGGCGGGCGATGCCGGCGAACACGTGGAGTCGGCGACGCGACGTCTCGGTGATCTCGGCGACCTCGTCGAGCATGGCCCGTGCGGTCGCCTGGTAGAGCGCGACCTGTTCGTGGGTGAGCAGGCAGTCGTCGCGCACGACGATGCGTTCCGGGAGCTCGTCGACGATGCCCGGGTCGGTCTTCGTGCGGCGACACACGAACGCGGCGATCCGGCGGTGGAGGTGTTCGAGTCGTTCGGCGTCGGCGAGCTCGTCGCCGGAACCGCCGAGCCGGTACTGCGCGCCGAACGCCCGTCGGTTCGACAGCAACCCGGGATTGACGAACGACATGATGCTCCAGAGCTCGCCCAGGTGGTTCTCGACCGGCGTTCCCGTCGCCGCGATGTGATGGCGGGCGGTCAGGGCCCGAGCGGCCTTCGCGGTCGCGGTGTCGGCGTTCTTGAGCGCCTGGGCCTCGTCGACGATCACGCGGTGCCACTTCACGTGGTTGAGGCGATCGTCGCGTCGCAGCAAGCCGTAGGTGGTGAGCACGAGGTCGGCCCGGGCTGCGGTGTCGACCGGGTCGCCGCGGGTCTCGCCGTGGTGCACCGCGACCCGGAGCGACGGCGTGAAGCGCTCGGCCTCCCGGACCCAGTTGCCGACCACCGACGTGGGCGCGACCACGAGCGTCGGACCTTCGTGGTCGTGCGCGGTGAGTGCGAGGAGCATCGCGGTCTTCCCGAGGCCCATGTCGTCGGCCAGGATTCCGCCGAGGCCGTTTCGCTCGAGCCACACCAGCCAGTCGAGACCATCGCGTTGGTAGTCGCGCAACGGCACCTTCACGGTGTCGGGGACCGGGATGCGCTCGGCAGCTTCGGGCTGCCAGGTACCCGCGAGCGCGCGCGTGAGCCAACTGGCGGGTGCGATGTCGAGCTCGAACTCGACGTCGGGTTCCTCTTCCGCGTCGGCAGCGGCTTCGAGGACCGCCGCCGCATCGGTCACCCCGAAGCGGCGGACGAAATCGGCGATGCGCGTGCGTTCGCCTTCGGCCAGGAAGATCCATCGACCTTCGATCGACACCAGGTCGTGCTTCGCGTGGAGCAAGGCGTCGAGTTCGCTCGCGCTGAGCTTCGTGTCGCCGACCCGGACCTCGCCGGTGAGGACGAGGTTCGCAACGTCGAGGCTGGCCGGTTGACCGCTCACGCGGTAGCGACGACGCGTACCGGAGCGCTGACCGAGTCGGGCGGGGAGCAGCGTCGCGATCCCGGCCTCGGTGAGACGCGGCGCCGCGGTCTCCACGAGCTTCACGACGTCGTCGACGTCGAGCTGCTGGCGGCGCGGGTCGCGGTCACGCATCGCGGGCCAGGCCTGACGAACCGCCGTCCATTCCGCGTCGACGAGGTTCGAGAGCGCCTCGAGTGGGATGTGGAGATCGGCGGCGATCGGTTCCAGGTCGTCGAGCTCGGTCACGACGGTCGTCACCCGTCGGGCCTCGAGGCACGGGACCAGCACGAAGGCGTCGGGATCGGCCTCGAGCCGGAGCACCACACGGGCTCCCGCCGCGCGGCGCGCGATCACCCGGTCGACCCAACGGCTGAACGTCGCACTCGGACGCCGGCCCGCCAGCGGCGCGGGGACGGGTCCGAGTGCAGCCACCGAGAGGGTGTGGATCAGGTAGCCGCAGAGCTCACCGGCGTCGGGGTGGACCTCCTCGGCGGCGGCGAGCGCGTCGGCGAGCGGTTGGATCGCGTCACGCTCCGGTGCGGCGGTCCATGCGGTCGCGAAGTTGGGGAGCGGCCCCGGCAGCACCTGACCATCGGCGACGATGTGGCACACGGCCACGAACAGCTCGAGCAGCTGCCCGAGCGCGGGGGTGACCGGCCAACCACTCGTGATGAGCGCGCGCAGCGTGGTGGCCTCGTCGACCGCGACGGCCCACCGCTTCTCGAACCCGGTCGGGGCGATCCAGAACGACTGGTGCACCGGACGCGAGCCCGGGCCGAGGATCTCGGCCAGGTCGGGGCCGGGTGGCCGGCGGAGGTGGTCGTCGGGATCGGTCAGGAGCCACAGCTGCCCACCGTCGAGGCGACCGTCGAGCAGCACCCGATCGACACCTGTGTTCGCGGAACGGGGCGCCGAGGGCATCAGATGACCGTACCGGAGCGCGACCCCCGGCTCGTCCGCAAGCAGGATGACCGCTACGCGGCGGTCTCGTGATCAGGCTCGGAATCGGCGCCGTGCTTGAACTCCTTCGACGCCTGACCCAGGGAACGGGCGAGCTTGGGGAGCTTCGCGCTACCGAAGATCAACAGGACGATGGCCAGCACGATCAGCAGTTCGGTGGGACCGAGGTTCATCGGGGAGCTCCTCGCAGAGGTGGTCGGTACGCGATCACGCCCGATCAGCAGGTCTACGGAGCCGACGGCGCGTCCAGATGTCGGGGGCCACGCCCTCGGCCTAGGGTCGCACGCGATGGAAGCCCCCGAGCCGATCGAGGCGATCTCCGCGGTGACGCTGCTCACAGCCGACATGGCCGCGTCGGTGGCGTTCTACGCGGGGCTCGGATTCCGCGTGGTGGTGGGCGGGCCCGACGCCGCGTTCACGACGTTCCGCTCGGGGGGATCGGAGGCGGTCCCGAACTTCGTGAACGTGCAACTGGATCCGGCGCACGACCCGACAACGCCCATCTGGGGGCGCGTCATCTTCTGGGTCGACGACGTCGACGCCGTCCACGCCCGAGCGATCGCGGCCGGGTTCCCGCCCGAGATGGCGCCGTCCGACGCGCCGTGGGGCGAGCGCTACTTCCACCTGCGCGACCCCGACGGCCACGAGCTCAGCTTCGCCCGCCCGATCTAGTGCTGGTCTATCTCCGACGGGTTGACGCGTCGGTGATGGAGGGCGGGGTGTAGCCGGCGTCGGCCCATGAGAAGGTGGTGCCGGGCGGGACGATCTCGTCGATGCGGTCGAGAATGTCGGACGTGAGTGTGACGTCGACCGCGCCGAGCTGGGTCTCGAGCTGCTCCATCGTGCGGGGCCCGATGATCGCCGCGGTGATGGTGGGGTGGTTGATCACCCACGCGATCGCGAGGTGCACGAGCGTCATGCCCGCTTCCTCGGCGAGCACCGCGAGGGCGTCGGCCGCTTCGAGCTTGCGCTGGTTCTCGGGTTTCGTCATGTCGTAGCGGTCGGGGACCATCGCGGCACGTCGGCTCGTGTTCTCGGCGCCGATCCGCCATTTGCCCGACAACCAACCCCCTGCGAGGGGGCTCCACGGGATCACGCCCATGTCGTAGCGCGCGCAGGTCGGCAGCACGTCGGCTTCGATCCCGCGCACCAGGATCGAATACGGAGGCTGCTCGCACACGAACCGCTCGCGGTGGCGTCGTTCGGCCACCCACTGCGCCTCGACGATCTGTGCAGCGGGGAAGGTCGAGCTGCCGAGGTACCGGACCTTGCCCTGGCGCACCAGGTCGGAGAGCGCGCCGAGTGTCTCGTCGATGTCGGTCTCGGGGACCGGACGATGGATCTGGTACAGGTCGATGTAGTCGGTGTCGAGCCGACGCAGGCTCTCCTCGCATTCCCGGATGATCCACCGGCGGGAGTTGCCGGCCATGTTCGGGTCGCGGCCCATGCTCCCGTGGACCTTGGTCGCGAGCACGACGTTCTCGCGACGGCCGGCGAGGGCCTTGCCGACGATCTCCTCCGACTCACCGGCCGCGTACATGTCGGCGGTGTCGATGAAGTTCAGGCCCGCGTCGAGCGCGGTGTGGATGATCTTGATCGAGTCGTCGTGGTCACGGTTGCCCCATGCCCCGAACATCATCGCCCCGAGACACAGGGGACTCACCTGCATGCCGGTTCGGCCGAGCGTGCGGTGGTCCACCGTGTGGCTCCTTCGTCGGGGGTTCGCGCTCAGTTTGTCAGCCCCCACCAGCCCGGGTCGCGAGTAGCGTCGGCACGGAACCCGTGCCCGACTCCGAGGAGCTCCGATGGCCGACAAATCCCCCAAGAAGCCGAATTCGAAGAAGGTCGGCAAGACCCTGAAGGAGAAGCGGGCGATGAAGAACGCGAAGCGCGACGAGAAGCGTCCCGGCTTCGGCGCCTGATGGTCACGCGGGTCGGCTGAACCGCGCCCGCCCCTCGAAGTCGGCCACTCCCGCGGCGACGACACGGTCGTGGGCCCACACCATGGCGGGGCGAGCGAAGATCGCGACGTTGCGCAGCACCGGATCGCGCAGCTCCAGCGACCAGACGAGCCGCGCGGTGCAGCCGTCGGGGTGTGGTGCGATCTCGAGGCGGGCCGGACCGCGGAGATCGCCGTCGACCCGTGTGACGACGAGCGCGTCGGCCTCGACCTCCTCGACCGCGATCGTGAGCCGGAGTGCATAGGGGAGCGGCGCCTGGATCACGCACCGGGCCTGCGCTCCGGGATGGAGGCCGTCGGCCCCGTGACCGTGGGCCCTGTGGCCGTCGGGCCCGTCGACCTCGAACACCCGGAGCCAGCTCCACCAGCGGGTGAACTCGTCGGTCTGGGTGACGGTCGCGAAGAACTCCTGGGGTGAGGCTCCGAAGACCCAGGTTCGGTCGAACGCGAACGGTCGGGGCACCGGATCAGGCTCGCGCGCCCGGGGCCGTCGTGCACGGGCTGTCGTCGACGCGCTGCGGGTCCCTACGCTGCGATCCGACAACCGGACGCCACGGGGGGAACACATGGGAGTGCTCGACGGGGTGAAGGTGCTGGAGCTCGCCGAGTTCGGTTTCGTGCCGAGCTGCGGGGCGATCCTCGCCGACTGGGGCGCCGATGTCGTGAAGGTCGAGCGGCCGCAGGGCGATCCACTCCGCCTCGTCCAGAAGGCAGGCCTCGTCGCCGACACCGGCGACTTCGAGCTGCTCTGGGAGCAGATCAACCGCAACAAGCGTGGGATCACCCTCGACCTGCGGACCGACGCCGGGCGCGACGCGCTCGACCAGCTGCTCGTCCGGGCCGACGTCTTGATCACGAGCTTCCTGCCGTCGTCGCGCCGCCGGCTCCGCATCGAGCCCGACGACGTGTGGAAGGTCAACCCGCGGCTGGTCTACGCCCGCGGTCACGGCCAGGGCCAGGCCGGCCCCGACTCCGACAACGGCGGGTTCGACTCGGTGTCGTACTGGGCCCGGGGCGGCCTGGCCCACGTGCTCACGCCGCCCGAAGGACCGCTCATCATGCAACGGGCCGCGATGGGCGACGGGCCCTCGGGTGCCTTTCTCGCCGGTGGGGTCGCCGCTGCGCTGTACCAACGGGAGAAGACCGGTGTCGGTTCGATCGTCGACGTGTCGCTGCTCGGCACCGCGGTCTGGACCCTGGCTCCCGATCTCGCGACCACGTCGATCCTCGGCGCCGCGCCACCGCCGATCGACTCGAGTGCGCCGCTCTCCACACCGCTCATCGGCACCTACCGGACGCGCGACGGTCGCTGGCTGATGCTGAACATGATGGACGACACCCGACATTGGGCTCCCGTCTGCCGGGCACTCGGGCTCGCGTCGCTCGTCGACCGGGCGGAGTACGCCGATACAACAGCCCGATCCGAGAACCGGGCGGTGCTGCACGCGACGATCACCGAGGCGATCGCCAGCCGCGATCTCGCCGATCTGCGCGCGGCCCTCCTCGCCGAGGACACGATCTGGTCGGCGATGGCGACGCCGGAGGAGGTCGTCGCCGACCCGCAGGTGGCTGCCAACGGCTATCTGGCGCCGCACCCCGACCACGATCGAGCTCGCCTCGCGGCCGGTCCGTGCCAGTTCGGGGGCGAACATCTCGTGATCCGGCGCCGGGCCCCCCACGCGGGTGAGCACACCGACGAAGTGCTCGCCGAGGCGGGTCTGGCCCCCGAACTGATCGACGGCCTCCGAACGTCGGGAGTGCTCGGGTGATGAGAGTCGGGTCCGCGTGACGACTGGATCGCCGCGGGGAGTGATCGTCGTCGGGTCGGGCTTCGGCACGCGCGTGCACGTCCCTGCGCTCCGTGCCGCAGGTTTCGACGTCGTCGGGCTCGTCGGTCGCGATCCAGACCGCACGGCGCGTCGGGCCGAGCGAGCCGGGATCGAGCATTCGTTCGCGTCGGTCGACGCGGCGCTCGGATCCGGCCTCGACTTCGACGTCGTGACGATCGCCACCCCGCCCGCGACTCACGAGTCGATCGCGGTGACTGCGCTCGAGTCGGGACACCACGTGGTGTGTGAGAAGCCGTTCGCACCCGATGTCGACGCGGCGCGGCGGATGGTCGACGCGGCCGCGGCCGCCGGGAGGATCGCGCTCGTCGGGCACGAGTTCCGCTGGTCGACCGATCGGGCCGTGCTGGCGCGGGCGCTCGCGGCGGGACTCGTCGGTGAACCGCGGGTCGCGTCGCTGGTGCAGTACGTCCCACTGGTCGCCGATCCCGCGGCGCGCACGCCCGAGTGGTGGTTCGACCCCGATGCAGGAGGAGGGTGGTTGGGTGCCTCGGGTTCGCACGTCGTCGATCAGATCCGTGTCTGGCTCGGCGAGTTCGAGTCGGTGAGCGCGACCCTCGGCGTGACGGGGAATCGGGCGCCGATCGGATCCGGCGTTCCCGAAGGCGGCGCCGAGGACACCTTCACGGTGCGGTTCCGGCTCCAGTCCGGCGTCGACGGCGTGATGCAGCAGACGGCCGCCGCGTGGGGCCCGATGACCGGCATGACCCGCGTCGCCGGCACGAAGGGAACCTTGTGGCTCGAGTCCGACGGGGCGTGGATCGCCGACGCCGACGGCGCCCGCCCGCTCCCCGTCGACGCCGACCTCGTGCTCCCGGACGCGAGCAGCGTGAGCGACGACCCCCGACACCGGTTCACCCATCTCGAACTCGGGCCCTACACCCGGTTGCTGCGCGCGCTGCACGACGCGATCGACGGAACGCCGCTGCAGGATGCGTCGGTGGTGGCGGTGCCGACGTTCGCCGATGGTCTCGCGTGCGTCGAGGTGCTCGCCGCGATCCGGGCATCGGCCGCCGCGGGTGGCGCCTGCATCGACGTGGCGCTCCCGTGACAACCGACGATCGCTCACCGATTGCCGGCACCGAGGTGCACATGCTGGCGTCGGCGCGCGTGGGCGACGAGTTCAAGATCTTCGTCGGGCACTGTGGCGACGCCGATCCCAACGGGCCCGAGCCTGCGGTGCTCTACGTCACCGACGCGAACGGCCTCTTCGGGAGCGCCGTCGACATCGTGCGTTTCATGCAGCTCTCCGCGCACCTCCCGCCGCTGCTCGTCGTCGGGATCGGGTACCCGGTGGGCGCGCTCTCGGAGACGGTCATCGTCCGGACGCGCGACCTCACGCCCACCGTCGATCCCGGATTCGTCGAGATCTTTCCGGAACAGACGCTGATGGGTGGCGCCGACCGCTTCCTCGCGTTCATCGCAGAGGAGCTGCAACCGTGGGTGGCCGAGCACTACCGCGTCGACCACGATGATTCCGCCTACTTCGGCCACTCACAGGGTGGGCTGTTCGGTGCCTGGGTGTTGCTCACCCGCCCCACGACGTTCCGGCGGTACGGAATCGGGAGCCCGTCGCTGTGGTGGGACGGCGACATGATGTTCGACCACGAGGCGGCGTACGCGGCGACGCACGACGACCTGCCGGCGAAGGTGTTCTTCTCCGTCGGCGCGTTCGAAGACTTCGACGGCCGCCAGCGGGAGGTCGGCCGGCTCCCGGCCGAGGAGCGGGCCGCGGCCGCGATCCGCCGGATCGACATGGTCGCCGACACCGAACGGATGGTCGCGGCCCTGCAGAGTCGGGGATACCCGAGCCTCGAGATCGCGAGCACGGTCCTCGCCGACGAGTTCCATGTGACCGTGCCGCACCTCAACCTCTCGCGCTCGCTGCGCCACCTCTTCGCCGCCCCGACCTGACCGATCCCACCACCGGCGCGCCCCATACGGACGCGGAGTTCGGCGCGTTTCGGTCTGCTGGGGACCAGAACGCGCCGAACTGCGGAGGGGGAGGGGTTCGAGTCAGGCGGGTTCGACGGTGAACACGGGGTAGCCGGGGGCGATGGCGGCGAGCTCGTCGTCGGTCGCGTCGGGGCCGATCCCGTCGAAGAACACACCGACCTCGGCCTTCCACCGCTGCAGGTACGCACGCAGTACGGCCGGCTTGTCGACATCGGCGAGCTCGACGGCCCGGAACGCTTCGACACGACGACCGACCCGCAGCTCGCCACCACCCGCGGCCCGCACGTTGCGGACCCACTGGGCCTGACCCCGAGGCGCCACGAGGTACCGGTGGTCGTCGAGCGTGAGCAGGTTGACCGGGGTCGTGCGCCACTCGCCGGAGACCCGACCGCGGACCCGGAGCTCGCGGGACCCGAGCACGCTCACGCCGAGGCGGGTGAGGCGCCGGACGGTCCGATTGAAGACGTTGCGGGTGAACCAACCCGGTTCGATGTACCGCTGGGCGGTGGGACTCGCTGTGAGGGTGATCGATTCCATGGGTGCTCCTCCGGGACGAAACGAGAGCAGTGCTCTCTGCTGCCCTCATCCTGGACCTCTCGACCACCAAAGTCAAGAGCGCCGCTCTTGTTTCTTGTCACTGCTCTCGAAATCTGCGACGATGAAGCAATGCCCACGACTGCGCGAGCCCGGGTCCGTGCCGAGATCACCAACGAGATCAAGGTCGTCGCCCGCCGCCAACTCTCCGAGCAGGGATCGGCGGGACTCTCGTTGCGAGCCGTCGCACGCGAGGTCGGGATGGTGTCGTCGGCCGTGTACCGCTACTTCCCGAGTCGCGACGATCTCCTCACCGCGCTGATCGTCGACGCCTACGACGCAGTGGGGGCGGCGGCCGAGACGGCCGACCCGGGGTCACGCGCCGGCGTCGAGGCTCGCTGGCTCGCGGTGACGCGGGCCGTACGCGCCTGGGCCCAGACGAACCCGCAGGAGTACGCACTCGTCTACGGGACCCCGGTGCCCGGGTACCGCGCGCCCGAGGCGACCATCGATCCGGCGACCCGGGTGAGCGCGGCCCTGCTCCGCATCGTCGGCGACGGGGTCGAGTCGGGCGAGATCACCGCCGACGATTCGGTGGCGATCCCGCGCGCCGTGCACCGCGACCTCGCGGAGATCCGTGCGCTCGCCGGCAACGACGTTCCCGACGAGGTGCTCACCCGGGCCTTGTTCGTGTGGGCCGAGATGTTCGGCGCGATCAGCCTCGAGCTGTTCGGCCACCTCCACAACGTCATCACCGACTTCGACACCTTCTTCGACCACCAGATGCGCCGCGCCGCCTCCTTGTTGGTCGAATCCGCCTGACGCGAACGAGGCCTGCACGCCCAGTCCCGCATTCCGGGACTCACGGTGCAGACCTGTCGATGGGAGGGTGGTCAGGGCCACATGATGCCGTACTGGGTGGATTCGAGGATCCGGCCGGTCACGCCGCTGCCGGTCTGGGCGGCGAGGAAGTTGACCGCGGGGACGACGGCGTCGGGACTGGTCCAACCGGTCCAGTCGTAGTCGTCGCCGAGCTCGTGCACCGTCATCTCGGTCTTCACCGCGCCCGGTCGCAACGCGTTCACGGCGATCCCCGCCTCCGCGAGCTCACCGGCGAGCGCGGTGCTGAAGCGTTCGAGCGCGGCTTTGGCCACCGAGTAGGTCACGTAGCCGGGCGGCATGCCGGTGATGTAAGGATCCGCGGCGCCCGACGAGATGTTGATGATGCTGCCGGAGCCCCGCTCCCGCATCGGGGGGACCACGGCCCGGGCCGTGAGGAAGAGGCTCCGGACGTTGATGCGCATCGACTCGTCCCACATCTCCTCGGTGGTCTCGGGGAACAGGCCTCGGGTCGGCGCCATCGCGTTGTTCACCAACACGTCGAGTCGCCCGTACTGCGAGATCGTCGCGTCGACGAGCGCGGTGATGTCGTCGGCGACTCCGATGTCGCACCGGACCGCGAGGGCGTCGCCGCCCACCGCGCGGATCGCGTCGACGGTCTCCTCGATCGTGCCGGGCAGCCCGAGATCGTTGGGTCGGTCGGTGGTCGTGCGCGCCGAGCAGACGACGGCAGCACCAGCGTGTGCGAGCCCCAGCGCCAACCCCCGGCCGATCCCGCGTGACGCGCCACTCACGATCGCGACCTTGCCGGCGAGGTCCGGACCGCCGGTGTCGGGGCGGGTGGTGTCGGCGGCTGCGCTCATCGGGCGGCTCCTGCGTCGTCGGGCGTGCCGCACACTGACACAGGTACGGTGACCGGATGGCCCACGACGCGGCACCGCTGCGAATCGGAGTGCTGCACGATCACTCGCTTCCGGACCAGGACGCCGGCTTCGAACGGTCCGCGCGCGTCGGGATCGACCTCGTGGGAGATCGCCTCGACCGGCCGGTCGAGTTCGTGCACGCCCACGCGGCCGGCCTCCCGCGTGGCACCGCCGACGCGGTGGTCACCGCATTCGAGGCGCTGGTCGACGCGGGTGCGCTCGCGGTGATCGGTCCGGCGATCACCGACAACGGGTTGGTGGTGCGTGATCTCGCCGACGAGGCGGAGATCGCCTGCATCAACTACACCGGCAGTGAACAGACACGGAGCGAGTGGATGTTCCACTACCAGATCGGTTCGCTCGAAGAAGAGCCGAACGTGCTCGCCCGTCACCTCTCCGACCGAGGGCTCTCGAAGGTTGCGCTCGTCTACGACCGGTCGACGATCGGACGGCGCTACGCCACCTTCTTCGACGACGCGTGTCCCGCGTTCGGTGTGGATCTGGTTGCCCGGGTCGGTGTGTCACCCGTGACCGACGATCTGGGTGCCACGGTCGAGTCGCTGCGCGCCACGGGTGCCGACGCGCTCGTCTACCTCGGCCTCGGGCTCTCGGCGCACCCCTTGGCGCGGGCGCTCGCCGACGTCGACTGGCACCCACCGGTCGTGACGAACTCGGCCCTCATGTTCGGGTACGCGAACGCCGACTGGGCTCGGGCGTGGAACGGGTGGACCTACTGCGACTCCGTGTCGGGGAGCAACGAGACGCTCGCCGCGCTGCAGGAAGTGGTCGGGGCAGCGATGCCGGGCCCCGGCCCACCGGGCCAACACGACCTCGGACGACTGGTCGCGGAGGCGGCCGCGCGGGCCGACCACCTCACCCGCGCCGGGATGCGGGAAGGGCTGGAGCGCATCAAGATGCTCCCGTCGGCCACCGGGCGGGCCGGAACGACCATGGGGTTCGGTCAGTGGGACCGGGCCGCGCTCAAGGGGGAGTACCTCGTGCTGCGTCGGTGGGACGACGGCACCTCGTGTGAGCTCGAGGTCTGAGAAGTCTGAGAGGAGCGGGATGTCGTCTGGAGACAGGAGCAGCAGCGGCGCCGGCGGACACTGGTCGCGGGCCGTGCGGTGGTGAGCGATCAAGCCGGCACCGCGGATTCGACCAGGCGGGTTGTCGACTGGGTGATCGACTGCGACACCCACATCACCGAGTCGGCCGGCGTGTGGCGCGACCGACTGCCCGCGAAGTGGCGCGATCTCGGCCCGACGATGGTGCGGACCGAGCGCGGCGCCGACGCCTGGCAGATCGGCGACAGCCAGCCGATTCCGATCGGCATGACCGCGGTGGCGGGCTGGCCGGAGCCGTTCCCGTCGTGTCCGAAGACCATCGACGACGCGCCGCTCGCGGCGCACGACGCCGCCCGCTCGGCTCGACTACATGGATTCCGTCGGCATCTGGGCGATGGCGCTCTACCCGAACATCGGCGGGTTCGGGAACCAGGGGTTCCTGCAACTCGGCGACCCCGACCTCATGCTCGCGTGCGTCCACGCGTACAACGACTGGCTCATCGAATGGTGTTCGGCCGACCCGCGCCGGTTCATCCCGATCATGGCCACCCCGTTCTGGGATGTCGACGCGACGGTGGCCGAGGTGGAACGGTGCGCGGCGATCGGCCACAAGGGAATCCTGTTCTCGGGTGAGCCGCAGGTGCTCGGCGAGCCTCACCTCGGCGACCGCCACTGGGATCCGCTCTACCGCGTCGCGGCCGAGACCGGGCTGTCACTCAACTTCCACATCGGCTCGGGCGACATGTCCGACTCGTTCAACCGGGACCGGGTGAAGGCCCACGGCGTGGGTTCGACCCTCGTCACCACCAGCCTCGGCTTGTTCCTCGGCAACGCGATGCAGGTCGCCGATCTCCTGTTGAGTGGCGTGCTGCCCCGCCATCCCGACGTTCGGTTCGTGTCGGTCGAGAGCGGGATCGGGTGGGTGCCGTTCGTGCTCGAGTCGGCCGACTACTGCTTCGAGTACTCGACCATGCGGGCCGAGCGACCCGAGTTCGACATGCGGCCCAGCGATTACTTCCACCGCCAGGTGTACGCGTGCTCGTTCTTCGAGTCGCACGCGCCGCAACGCGACCTCGACATGATCGGCGCCGACAACGTGCTGTTCGAGACCGACTACCCGCACCCGGTGTGCCTCTACGGCAACGTCCGCGAGCGGATCGACGAGGCCTTCGGTGCTCTCGACGCAGTCACGCGGCGGAAGGTGCTGTGGGACAACGCGGCGAAGCTCTACGGCGTCGGCGCGCCCGACCGAGCGTGGGCACCGCTACCGGCCGGAGGCGCGGGCGTCTGACGATTCGGGTTCGGTCACGAAGTCGATGAGCTCCTCGACCGCCCTGATGAACGGTTGTTCGAGGTGCTTCCACGTACTCGTGGCGTCGAGGATCCGTCGCCACAGCGCGCCCGGGTTGTCGACGCCGAGCGCCGCGCACACGCCGGTCTTCCAGTCCTGACCCTTCGGGATCACGGGCCAGGCGTCGATGCCGACGACCGCCGGCTTCACCGCCTCCCACACGTCGACGTACGGGGTGCCGGTCACGAGCACGTACGGGTTGCCGATCGTCTCGACGATGCGCATCTCCTTGCTCCCCGGCACGAGGTGGTCGACGAGCACCCCGATGCGTCGACCCGGTCCGGGCGCCATCTCGGCGAGCGCGGCGTCGAGGTGGTCGAGACCGTCGAGGCGTTCGACCACGATCCCCTCGATGCGCAGGTCGTCGCCCCAGACCTTTTCGACGAGCTCGGCGTCGTGCACTCCCTCGACGACGATCCGACTCGCCCGCGCCACCCGGGCCTTCGCCCCGATCACGGCCCGGCTCCCCGACGCAGTCACCGTGTTCGTCGACACCCGGGCGGTGGCGAGGTGTTCGGGACCCTCGGGTTCCACCGGCGCGGCCGCCGGCACCAACCGGACCGGGCGCGACGACACGAGGAACGCGCCCGGTGTGTTCGGCACGCGCCGTTCGAGACCGGTGGCGCCGCGGATCACCGCGACCTTGCCGTCGAACGCGACGAACTCGCCCGAGAACCCGCTGGCCCGGTGCACCACCTTCAGCCCTGGCCGCGCGTCGCACGCGGGGTAGTCGGCGGCGAGGCGCTCGGGTCCGTCGACCGGTCCGGCGAGGATGCCACCGGCGCCACCCGGGGTTCGTCGGCGGGAATCGTCGGGCATCACCCGAAGCTACCCACCGGAGCTCCCGAGTTCGTGCACTTCCGGTCGCATGCGACCCGAAACGCAACGAACCCCGGTCAGGAGGGGAGGGAGGCGACGGCGGTGCGGAAGGCGTCGGAGCGGAGCTTCCAGTTGCCGGCGGCCGGCGGCGTCGGCGCGGCGGGGGAGAACATCACCACACCGTCGGGCGGAAGGACGCTCGCGGCATGCCGGACCGCGTCGGCCACGGAGTCGAGGGTGGCGAGCACGTCGACCCCGCACGCGACGCGCGAGCTCGCGGCCGTTGTCGGGGAGCGTGATCGCTCGGATGCCGCCGACGGGCCATCGCGCGATCTCGTCCTGCAGGGGCGCGGGGTCGACCCCTCGACCGGCCCCGCCGAGCAGGACGATCGTCGGGCGGCCGAGAGATCGGGCCCACGAGAGCCCGGCCGCTGCGGCCCAGGGGTTGGTCGCGAGGGCGTCGTCGATCCAGAGGACGGTGCCGGGACCAGCGCAGGGAGCGAGCCGGCCCGGGAGGTTGCGCTCCGCCGCGGCCAGGATGTCGCGCGTCGTCGATCCCGCTCGCGCCGAGTGCCTGCACGACCGCGGCCGCGAGCGCGGCGTTCTGGACGCGGTGGTGCGGTAGGCGCGGCGCGTGGTCGGGCACGTCGACGAGGACGGGCTCGACGCCCAGCTCGCAGACCGCGGCGATCGCGCTCGCCTCGGCGCGCGGGACGAACACCCGCTCGGCCACGTGACCGTCGTTGGCGACGACGCGGAGTTTGTCGGCGCGGTACCGGTCGTAGCTCCCGTGCCAGTCGAGGTGGTCCTCGGCGAGCGACGTGACCGCCGCGATCTCGGGGACATGGTGGAGGTCGCTCGCCTGGTAGCTGGAGACCTCGATCACGATCACCGGTGCGTCGTGGGCCCAGTCGTCGGAGAAGACGGGGATGCCGAGGTTTCCGGCGATCCCCACCGACACACCCGCGCCTTCGGCCAGGTGGCCGACGAGATCGGTGGTCGTCGACTTGCCCTTGGTGCCGGTGATCATCACGATCCGTCGGTGCGCGCCCCGGGAGCCGACCCAGAGGTCGACCGGGGTCGTCATCGCGGCACCGCGAGCGATCGCGTGCTGGAGCGGGTTGCCGGAGCGGGGGAAGCCCGGGGACCGCACGAAGATCTCCGCGTCGCGCGCGGCCGACGCGAGCGGGACCACCGCGAGGCCGTCGGTGCGATCGACGGTGAGGCGGTCGTCGACGACGACCAGGTCGTGGGGCTCGGAGGCGACGATCGCCGGGAGTGCGGCCGCGACGTCGATTCCCATCCCGAGGAGCGCGACCCGCCGGCCGCGCAGATCATCGAGACGCATCGGTCGACTCCGGTGCGAGGTCGGTGGCGAGGTCACGCACGCGGTCGCGGTACTCGGCGGGGAGTCGGTCGACCGGATCGACCCGGAGGTACTCGGCCGCGGTGGCCGGCTTCGCCGCGAGCAGGGCACGCGCCTCGGGCGCAAGGGTCGCGACGACGGTGCGCCCGGCCCACGCCGGTTGGTCGGCGAGCAGGGTGAGCGCTGCAACCGACTCCATCCGCTCGCCCACACAGTCGAACGGCTTCTCCTCGGACCAGAGTGCCCGTACCGCTTCGACGTTGCCGGGCTCGTCGAACACGTCGTGGCCGAAGTGCTCGCGCACAGCCGCGGGTTCCAGCGACGGCGCGAGCATCAGGGCCGTGAACAGGCACTTGGCGCACTCGCCGCACGGGCGTTGCTCGCGGCTTGCGGTGGTCTGGTTCCAGACGGTGAACACCCGGTTGCAGGAGACGATGTCGTCGGCGCGGCCGCGCCGGGTGAGGCTCGTGCCGATCGCCAACTCGGTGAGGGGGCGGAGCAGGGAGAAGTACCGGACCCCGAGGGGGGCGAACACCGCGTCGAGCAGATCCTCGGCCCGCTGCGACTTGGAGAACTGGTGGTTGATCTCGATCCCGTCGACCACGAGGCTCGGCTCCGAAGCGGACCGCTCGAGGCCCATGACGACGTCGCGGATGTCGAGGGCCACCGCCACGATCACGGCGATCGCGCTCGTGATCGCCGTGACCGGGACGTGTCCGTTCGGCGCTCCCGCCTCGACGAGCTCTCGTAGCCGGGGATCGAGCCGACGGTTGACCGCGAGGAGCGGCCGCCCGAGCGACGCCGCGAACCGCTCGTGCGCGCCGGTCGGGTTGACGGTCATGAGCCGACCGTCGGGCACGAGGTCGGCGACGAGCGCGGAGTCCTTCCCGCCGCCGACCGGAAGCGAGCGCGCCGGCACCACCAGACGCGCGTGCCGAGGTCGGCGCCGCGGGTGTGACCGGGACGCTCGCGGAGCTCGACCGGGAGCGGGACCGCGAAGCCGTTCCGGTACGCGAACTCGCGCAGGCCATCGTCGTACAGGGCGCCGATCAGCGCGCGCTCGGTGTCGAGCAGGGCGGGTGTGACGAGATCGGTCGGTGCGACGCACTTGTAGTACGAGACGCCGGCCACGAGATGGAGGAGCCGCACCGCGGCCGCGATGGCCGGTGTGTCGGGAAGCGGGAACGGGAACTCGATGATCTCGGCGAGCTCGATGTCGGAACCGATGCGGTACTCGAGCGCCAGCCGACGCCCGTCGGTCCTGGTCCGTTCGAAGGTGAACGGCCCGGCGAGCACCGGACCGACCGCAGGCGTCATGTCGGACCCGCGACGGCCGCGAGTGCCGCCGTGAGGAGCGGTGCGAGTGAGTGGTCTGCGGAAGGCGCACCGTCGATCTCGGCCACGGTCTGCACCGTGCCCCAGGGCCACACGCAGGCGACCGACGTGGCCGACCGGAGCGCCGCGAGCGATACGTGGTCCTCGGCGACCGTCGCCCCGTCGACGCACGCGCCGCGCCACGCACTGTCGGGGACTCCGTCGCCGAGTGGAGGGGTGACGAGCCGACCCGCGATCTCGGCGAAGAGGGCGCCCGGACCGATGCACGACACCGCGTCGTCGAGCTGCAGCCAGACGACTTCGTCGCAGCCCGCCGCGGTCGCCTCGCGCGTCCCGGCGCGGAAGTCGGCGTCGCCGAGGAGGAGTGCGTTGGCCGTGGGACTGTGGTGGTTGCGTCGGTGACGAGAGACGAGCAGACGGAGCGGCGTCGACACATCGGGCGCGGCGAACGGCTCGGCCACCACCGTCCAGTCGGTGCCGGGTGTGGCGGCCTTGTGGTCGGGCGGACTCGGGACCAGGGCGACGATCGTGCCGGGCGCGTCGCTCGCACCGATCGTGGCCCGGACCGCGTCGGGGTCGAAGCCGACGTAGCCGAGGGTCTCGGCGGCGCGCTCCAGGACGGCGACGTGGTGGGTGAGCAGGAGCTGCTCCCTCGTGTAGCAGACGGGCGAGATCCCGAGCGAGGTCCCGAACCGGATCGCGACCTCGTGGGGAAGGGAGTCGCGATCGTAGAGGCTGCCGTTCACCCAGACGGGTGAGCGGCGGTCACTCACGGATCTCGAAGAACCGGTCGGCGCCGCTCACCGAGAGCACGCTCCGACACGCCGCGGAGGGTTGCTCTCGCGATCGACGCGTTCGAACGCGGATGCTCCCTGACTCATTCGTTCGCCTCCCGTCGGTGATCGCCGCCCGGACCAGGGTCGCGCGTGTCCGGATCGAACTCCAATGGGGCCCGACGAACTGACGGGCACGTCAGGTATCGTGGCGGCCATGGAGCTCCCGAAGATCATCAGCGTCGACGACCACGTCGTCGAACCACCCCACGTCTGGCAGACGTGGTTGCCGGAGCGGTTCCGGGCCCAGGGGCCCCGCGTCGAGCGAGGGACCTGGGGTGACTTCCGCCTCAAGCCGGGAGCCAACTACGAACAGGAGCAGGTCGAGGGCGGCCAGCCCGGAGACTTCTGGGTGTACGAGGACCGCATCATCTACGTGCACAAGCGGTTCGTCGCGATCCCGCTCGAAGCCACGCCCGACGGCGACGTCTCCCGCTTCGACCGGTCGAAGATGGTCATGACGGCCATGACCTACGACGACATGCGACCCGGTTGCTACGAGCCGAAGGCGCGCATCGAGGACCAGGAGCTGAACTGGGTGGAGGCGTCGCTGCCGTTCCCGACGTTCCCACGCTTCTGTGGCCAGACCTTCCTCGAAGGCAGCGACATGGAGCTCGGCCTCGCGTGTGTGCAGGCCTACAACGACTGGATGGTCGAGGAGTGGTGCGCGCCGTCGGGTGGCGCCTTGCTGCCGCTGTGCATCATCCCGATGTGGGACGCCGAGCTCGCAGCGGCCGAGGTGTTGCGCAACGCCGCGCGCGGGGTGCGTGCCGTCTGCTTCAGCGAGATCCCGACGCACCTCGGGTTGCCGAGCATCCACACCGGGTTCTGGGATCCGTTCTTCGCCGCGTGCAACGACACCGGGACGACCATGTGCATGCACATCGGGTCGTCGTCGAAGATGCCGGTCGCATCGCCCGACGCGCCTGCCGGCGTCAACAGCGTGCTCGCGTTCAACAACTCGTTCGCATCCTTGGTCGACTACCTCTACTCGGGGATCCTCGTCCGCTACCCGAAGCTGAAGCTCGCGTACTCCGAGGGCCAGATCGGGTGGATCCCGTATGCGCTCGAACGGGCCGACACGGTCTGGGAGCACCACGACAGTTGGATCCACGCCAAGGAGCGCATCCCCGAGCCGCCGTCGAGCTACTACTGGGGCCGGGTGTTCGGCTGCTTCACGAGCGACGAGCACGGCCTCCACAACCTCGACGCGGTCGGGATCGACAACATCTGCTTCGAGACCGATTACCCGCACACCGACACGACCTGGCCCGACAGCCGGGCGTTCGCCGAGAAGATGTGTGCCGGCCTCACCGACGAGCAGATCTACAAGATCCTGCGCGGCAACGCGATCCGGATGCTCGAGCTCGACCGGGTCTGAGTCGGAATCGGAGTCGCGTCACTCCGCCTCGAGCACGTCGCTCCCGAGGAGCGGGAAGACGCGTGACACCTTGTCGACGAGGTACTCGCCGTAGGTGCCCGAGAGCGCGCGGAGATCGGCGCCGTCCCACCGGTCGGGATGTTCGGCGGGAGGTGAGTCGGGCAACGCGAGTGGGAGCACGTCGACGTCCCAGCCGGGATCGAAGAAGAACGGGTACGCGATCCGATCGACGCCGCGTGGACGGCGGACGCGATGAGGGGTCGACCGGTAGCGGCCACCGGTCATGCGGTCGAGCATGTCACCGAGGTTGCACACGAGCGCTCCCGGTGCCGCCGGGATGTCGATCCACCCGTCGGGACCGCGGACCTCGAGTCCGCCGGTGGAGTCCTGGCCGAGGATGGTGAGGAGCCCGTAGTCGGTGTGCTCGCCGACACCCCAGGCGTTCGGCGGGTCGGCGGGATCGGCCGCCGGGTACCGGAAGATCCGAAAGAGGATCGTGGGATCGGCGGTCACCCGGTGGGCGAAGAAGTCGCCGTCGAGCCCGAGCGCGAGCGCGATCCCGCGGGTCACGGCGGCCGCGAGCACGGTCAACTGGTCGATCCACGTCAAGACGGTCGCTCGCAGCTCGGGGGGTCGGGTCGGGAACAGGTTCGGGCCGTGGAGCGGCACGCCTGCGACGACCCTCGGGTCGGTGGGCGTCAGCTCGCTGCCGAAGTAGATCCCCTCCTTCCCGTCGGGCACGCCGCTCGTCAGCTCGCCGCCGGCCGGGAACCACCCGCGCCACGCCCGACCCCCGCGTGCCATCGCGATCTCGGCCTTGGTCGGCTCGGGGAGCGCGAAGAACTCCCGGGCCTGGTCCTCGAGCCGGGTCGTGAGTGCCGGCGGGAGCCCGTGACCCACGATCACGAAGAACCCGTGTTCCCGGCAGGCGGTGTCGATCCGACGGGCAACCGCGTACGGGTCTCCCGACGTGCCGGTGAGCGGTCCGACGTCGATCGTGGGGATCTCGGTCACGGCTCAGGTCGCGGCGGTGGCGAAGCGGTAGCCGTGGCCGCGGATCGTCGCGATGAAGCGGGGATGGTCGGGGTCGGGATCGATCTTGCGCCGGAGTCGACGGATGTGTTCGGTGACCGTCGCGCTGTCCTGCCACTGCTCGGCGGATCCCCACACGTGGTGGAGCAGCTCGTCGCGGGTGAGGCAGCGCCCGGCTTCCTGCGCGAAGTAGGCGAGCAACGCGAACTCCTTGCGGGTGAGCTCCACCGGACTGCCGTCGAGGGTCACGGTGGCCGCGACGAGGTCGATCACCAGCCCGTCGATCGCGATGCGTTCGGCGGGAGCCACGATCTCGCCGCGCCGCAACACCGCGCGGACGCGAGCGCCGAGCTCGGGGAGTGAGACGGGCTTCACGATGTAGTCGTCGGCGCCGGCCTCGAAGCCCGACAGCTTGTCGACCTCTTCGTCGCGCCCGGTGAGCACGATCACCGCGACCCCGCTGGCGCGGCGGATGGAGCGGAGCACGTCGAGACCGTCGATACCGGGAAGCCCGAGGTCGAGGACCACCACCTCCGGCGACCCGGCCGTCACGGCCCGCAACGCTGCCGGGCCGTCGCCGGCTTCGGTCACTTCGTATCCGACGCGTTCCAGGTACTGGCTGATGAGGGACCGACTCGGATCGTCGTCGTCGACGACGAGCACCCGGCACCCACCGCCGTCCGTTGCCTCCACGGTCCGCTGACCTCCCCCAGGTCGGTTCCCGCACTCCCCGGGGGGAGGCTAGTCAGGACGTCGACGGACCGTCTCGAGCGTCGTGAAGAGCGCCGACGCGTCGAGCGGCTTGGTGAGGTAGGCCTCGGCCCCGAGGTCGAGCAGACCGGTGCGCCGCGTCGGCGTGGCGTCGGCGGTGAGCACGACGACCGGGATGGCCGAGGTCCGGGGATCGGCCCTCAGCTCACGCAGCACATCTTCCCCCGAACCGTCGGGAAGGTGGAGGTCGACGAGGATCGTGTCGGGGCATGAGCTCCGAGCAACGCTGAGGCCTTCGGCGACCGTCCCCACCGCCACGAGATCGAAGCCGCCCCGGTGCGCGACGAGCTGTTCGAGCAGCATGCGGCTCGCGGTGTTGTCCTCGATGTAGAGGAGGCGCTGCGCCGGCCCGCCGGCCCGCCGGGCGAGCTCGGCGGCCGCGCTTGCGCTCAACGGCTCGAGGATCGGCGCAGGATCAGGTCGACTGGCGGCACTCGCGCGGATCACGAACCAGAAGGTGCTCCCGACCCCCAACGTGGAGTCGACGCCGATGTGGCCGCCCATCGCCTCCACGAGGCGTTCGGAGAGCGCGAGCCCGACGCCGGCACCGTCGATGCCGAGTGCGTCGGCTTCGAGGCGCTCGAACGGCAGGAAGATCCGGGTGAGCTGGTCGGGAGCGATTCCCCGTCCGGTGTCGCGGACCCGCACCACGATCATCCCGGCGAGCTCGCGGCCCGCGACCATGACCCGGCCACCCCGCCGGTTGTACTTGATCGCGTTGGTGAGCAGGTTGAGCATGACCTGGCGGAGTCGTACGGCGTCGGCGATCGCCATGATCTCCGGCTCGGTCTCGGCCCGCATCTCGACCGCGACGCCGCTCGCCTCGGCCAGCGGCTGGACCAGCTCGATCGCCTCCCGGAGCGCATCGAGGACCGGCACCGGTCGCAGCACCACCTCGAGTCGTCCCCGTTCGATGCGCTCGAGGTCGAGGACCTCCTCGACGAGCTCGAGCAGGTGGCGCCCGGCGGTGAGGATCTGCTCGACCGAGTCGCGATGGTTCGCCGCGAGATCGTCCATCTGCAGGAGCTGCGCGTACCCGAGCACGACGTTGAGCGGCGTGCGGAGCTCGTGGCTCATCCGGGAGAGGAACTCGCTCTTGGCCCGGTCGGCGGCGACGGAGACCGCGAGCTCGGCTTCGACCCGACGGTGTTCGGAGACGTCGCGGTAGCTCGCGACCACCCACCGCTCACCGTTCGGTCGTTCGATCGGATGGGCCGACACCTCGAGCCAACGGACCGAGCCGTCGCCGACCGGAACCCCGAGCGACTGGTGCGCGGGTTCGCCGGTGCGCGCGACCATCGCCTCGGGGCGGTCGCGTGGGGCGACGGCGTCGCCCGGCCTCGTCGACCATCACCCAGTCGGGTTGGTGCACCTCGCCGAGCAGCTCGGTCGCCTCGATGCCGAGGAGGCGTGACGCCGCCGGGTTGGAGCTCGCGACGCGGCCCGCGCGGGTCGAAGGTGACGATGCCGTCGTCGAGTCCCTGCACGACCATCCCGAGCTGCTCCTCGGCGCGCATGAGCGCGGAGAGGTCGTTGATCTGGGCGACCATGACCGGACCCGACGCTTCGTCGGGGAGTCGGCTCAACGCGACCCCGCCCCAGATCGCGGTGCCGTCGGGCCGGAGGAAGCGCAGGCGACCGCGGTCGCGCATCTCGCCGATCTCCAGTTCGTCGGCTGAGATCGCTTCGTCGTCGAGATCTCCGGGTTCGGTGAGCTCGGTGAGGGGCACGCCGACGAGCTCGTCGGCGTTTCGTCGCAGCATGCGACCCAAGCGCCGGTTCGCCCACCGGATGCAGCCGTCGCCGGTGAGCAGCGCGATGCCGCTCGGGGCGTAGTCGAGTGCCTGCTTCGAGCGGTCCTCCACCATCGCGACCATTGTGCGCACCCACGACGGCGGGACACCAGATCAACAACCGCCCAACTGTGGGCGGCTTCCGTCGGACTTGGGCTGCTGTTGGTTTGCTGGAGACCCCGATGTTGCCCACACTCCACCTACGAACATCACGTTCGGAGCGGGTGGCCCGGGATCGGGCACCGGAGGGGGAGCAGCAGTGGACGCACATCGAGGGTTCGCGCGATCGCGACGCAGGACGTGCCGGGTCGGCGGTCCGGGCGCAACGGGTGCACCCCGCTCCGGCGAGCCGTCGCCGTGGTGGCCGCGGTCGCCGCCGGCCTCGTGTCGAGCGTGTTCGTGCTCGCTCCGGTGGCGTCGGCGAACACGTCGACCGCGAGCAACGTCCCGTACGCCTGCACCACGAACGGCTTCGGCGACCAGGCCGCGACCTACTCCGCCACCATCACCGACACGTCGATCCGGCGGCCGTCGGCAACAGCGTCACCTACCGCTTCGTCGTTCCCTTCGCCCAGGACCCGCCGCCCGTGACCGCGACCTACAAGGGCGGCACGGTCAAGTACCGGATCCCGGCCGGCCTCACCGTCACGAGCGTGAGCACGCCGCCCAAGGCCGGGAGCAACCTGACCTCGACCGCGAGCGTCCAGGGCGACACCATCGTGACCACCTCGACCGGGAACCAACCCATCGACGGCGGCACCTACCCGACTCCCGACCTCGTCGTCGACCGGGACCATCACGAGCGCGGCTGCCGGGCCCGGCATCGTCTGGAAGACGCCGTACCAGATCGTCGCCAACGTCAACGCCCAGTTCGTCGGCGATGTCATCGCAACGTGCGCCCCGAACGATCCGAACGTCGTGATCGCGACGACCACCGTTCCGGCGGGTCCGCAGGCCCCGGTCGCCGTCAACCAGAGCCGTCGCGACGCCGTCCGGCGTGGCCAAGGCGATCACGCTCTCGGCGACCGACGCCGACAACACGCCGGCGCAACTCACCTTCGCCGTCGCCACGCCCCCGGCGCACGGCGCGCTCACCGGAACCGCGCCCGCGCTCACCTACACCAGTGACCCCGCGTACGTGGGCAACGACTCCTTCACGTTCACGGTCAGGGACCCCGGTGGCCTCACCGGTACGGGGACCGTCACCCTCCGCGTCTTCAGCAACAACGTGATCGACAACGCCCCGCCGGTCATCACGTTGTCATCGCCCCAGAACGGCGCCGTCTACACGACGGATCAGGTGGTGAACGCGGCGTTCTCGTGTGCGGACGCGAGCACCGCGGTCGAGGCCTGCACCGGAACCGTGGCCAACGGGGCGCCGATCTCGACCACCACGGGCCCGCACTTCTTCCAGGTGGACGCCCGAGACAGCGCGGGCAACCTGGCGCGGACGGCGCTCAGCTATCGGGTCGTCAACCCCGCACTGGTCGCCCAGACCTACAACACCGCGAATGCGGTTCCCGTCACGTGCAGTCCGCAGCTCCCGGGTGGGAGCCAGACGGTCCCCGCCACCGTGTCGGCGCCGCAGCAGGTCGGGACCGGTCGTGACCTCACGATGCGGTTGACGCCCGGCGCGGGCAGCGTGCCCGCGTTGATGACGCGCAGCAACGTCCAGTTCACGCTCGCGGTCCCCGTGAACGGCACCGCGATGTCGGCGTCGGTCGTTCCCAACACCGGAACCGCGAACGCACGCTCGTCGGCCTCCGCGACCGTCACCGGCGGGAAGGCGATCCTCACCGTGGCCGGCCCGATCGCCGGGGGGACGACCGCGGCGACGGCCTACACCCCGCCCGCGATCGACGTGGTGATCCGCGCGTCGACGACACCCGACGTCGACGTGCAGACACGCCTCGAGCAGTACCGCGAGACCGACGTCGTGAGCGGCGTCGGGCAGGTGCCCCTGACCCGCACCTGCACCGGGGGGAACTCGGGTGCAGCGAACCCGGTCCTCACCCGGACGCGGATCATCGACACGACGCCGCCGACCGTCTCGATCGCGGGCCCGGTCTCCGGGAGCGTCGTCGGTGTGGGCTCCACGGTGAAGGCGCAGTTCACGTGTGGCGACACGACGAGCCTCGCCGCGTGTTCCGGCTCGACCGCCAACGGTGCGAACATCGCCACGAGCACGCCGGGCGTCAAGACCCTGACCGTCACCGCGGTCGACGGTGCCGGGAACTACGCCCAGAAGTTCGTGTCGTTCCGGGTCGTCACCGTGGCGTTCACCACCCACTTCGAGAACGACGTCCTCCCCCTTCTCGACGCCACCGCCGCCTCCTACGGGACCGACCGGGCCGGAATGCTGGTGATCGGTACGTACGTGGGGATCACGTACCTCGCGCCCAACCCGGACCTCATCGGCATCGTGCCTCCGCCCGACACGGGTCCCACGGCGGTCACAGCCGTCTACCAGCCGCTCGACGCACAGAAGCTGGAGTCGGCCGCCCTCCGACTCGGGATCACCGGAGCTCAGCTCCAGAAGATCGGAACGGCCCTCGTCATGTACTTCTACGACCAGGCCCACTGAACCGGCGATCAGATCCGTAGATCTACCGGCCCGAGATCCGCCAGACCGCAGTGCGCGGCCTGGACAACGCATTCCGTGAGTCTCCATACTTCCCGGGTGCAGTTGGAGATCGACGACAGCGAGGTGGTGGTCACGGCCGTGCCCGACGGCACCCGCGACCTCGCACCCTCGATCCACCGCCAGCGGCTCGTGGTCGAGGGCACCTGCCCGGAGCCGATCGGCGCCGCCCAGATCGTGGAGTACCTCGACCGCCTCTCCGAGGTCTGCGGCATGCAGACCCTGATGGCCCCGGTCACCCACCGGTCCGACGAGTACGGATGGGCCGGCTGGATCCACTGGGCCACGTCGGGCGCGCACTTCTACGCGTGGGAGAACCCGCTGTTCTTCAGCGTCGACATCTACACGTGCAAGCCGTTCGACCCGGTGGCCGTCGCCCGGTACACGCGCGACTTCTTCGACGCCGGCGATCTCGTCGCCCGCGCGTTCTGAGGGCCGCCGGCTGATGGACGACGTCACCATCGACCTCCCCCTGGAGGAGCTCCGGGAGATCGCCGCCGAGTTCGTGGCCGCCGAGGGGAACCCCACCGAGCCGTTCGGTCTCTACGGGTTCACCGGCTCGTCGAGGGAATCAGTCCTGCCTCGCGCGGTCGAGCGGAACGTGTTCGCAGAGCAGTTCGGCAACAGCCCCGAGCTGCTCGCGGCGGAGTACGGGACCTACGAAACGTCGACCTTCTTCTTCTGCGTGATCGACCATCGCCGCAACCTCCCCGTCGGGAGTGTGCGGCTGCTGTTGCCGTCGCCGGCCGGATTCAAGACGCTTGCCGACATCGAACGGACATGGGGACTCCCGCTCGATGAGACGCTCGAGCGGTCCGGGTTGCAGCTCGACCACAACCGCGTGTGGGACGTCGCGACGATCGCGGTCGACCGCGAGTACCGCGGCAAGGTCACCCAGAGCCTCGTGAGCGGGTCGCTCTACCAGGCGATCTGTCGCGGTGCGTACCTGGCGCAGGTGGGTTGGGTGATCGCAGTGCTCGACCTGATCGTGCTCGATCTCATCCAGACGATCTCGCACGATGCGTATCACCGCTTCGCCGGGTGTGAGCCGCTGCGCTACCTCGACTCACCCGCGAGCCTGCCGGTCTACTGCGATGCCGACGCGTACCTGCCCCGACTCGCCGAGATCGACCCGGCGACCTACGAGTTGCTGATCGAGGGACAGGGCATGGAGGAAGCGGTCCGCCCGCCCGACTGGGACGCCGTGCAAGCATCCCTCGCCTCCGTCGCTCGTGCGGTCTGACGCACGCAGCACAGTAGCGGAGCCGGCGGACGCAGAGCGCGGGTCGTCAACGGGTGAGCGATCGAGCCGGCGCAGCGGATTCGACCATCAAGGGAGTCAGGCGATCTCGCTGTCTCGGACGAGGTTGAGGCCTCGGACGACTCCGAGGCGGTCGGCGACGGACGCGACCTGTTCGGCCGGGACGGGGCGGGAGAAGAAGTAGCCCTGTGCGGTCTGGCAACCCAGCGCGGTGAGCCGATCGGCCTGGGTCTGGGTCTCGACGCCTTCGGCCACCGTCGCGACCCGCAGCGCCTTGGCCATCGCGAGGATCGCGGCAACGAGCGTCTCGTCCGACGAGTCGTCGTCGCCGATGCCGTCGACGAACGAGCGGTCGATCTTCACGTTGTCGACCCGGAAGCGTCGCAGGTACGACAGTGACGAGTAGCCCGTCCCGAAGTCGTCGATGGAGAGCTTGACGTCGAGCGCGCGGAGCGTCTCGAGCAACTCGGCGGCCGCCGACGCGTTGTTCATCAGCAGGCTCTCGGTGAGCTCGAGGCACAGCGCGCCCGGCGACAGGCCCTCGTCGCGCAGCGCGTCGCGGACCGTGTCGACGAGTCGGGGGTCGCGGAGCTGTCGGGCCGAGAGGTTCACCGCCATGGTGAGCTGGCGACCGTTGGGGAGGGTCTTGCGCCACTGGGCGAGCTGCCGGCAGGCCTCGCGGATGACCCAGGCACCGATCGGGACGATCAGGCCGGTGTCTTCGGCGACGGGGATGAACGCGACCGGGGGGATCTGGCCCCGGGTCGGGTGCGCCCACCGCAACAGCGCCTCGAAGCCCTCGATCTCACCGTTGGGGAGCTTCACCACGGGCTGGTAGTGGAGGTGCAGTTCGCCCCGTTCGATGGCCTGGCGGAGGTCGTGCTCGAGCGCGAGCCGTTGGGTCGCGCGGTCACGCATCGACGCGTCGAACACCGTCACCGCGTCGCGTCCCGCTTCCTTCGCCTGGTACATCGCGGTGTCGGCGTCGCGCAGGAGCGACTCGGCGTCGCGGAGCGGATCGGCAGGATCGGAGACCGCGATGCCGATGCTGACCGACGACGCGATCTCGTCGTCGCGCACGGCGAAGGGAACGCCGAACGCCAGACGCGTCCGTTCACCGACCTCGAGTGCATCGGCGACGCTGCGGAGGCCGTGCACGACGACGACGAACTCGTCGCCCCCGACGCGCGCCACGAGATCGCCGGGGCGGGTCGTCGCCTTGAGTCGATGGGACACCGCTTGGAGCAGTTCGTCGCCGAGGCCGTGGCCCTGACTGTCGTTCACGAGCTTGAAGCGGTCGATGTCGAGGAGCAGGAGCGCGATCAGTCCGTCGTCGCCGTTGCGGCCGGTGAGGGTCGCGTCGACGGTGTGCTGGACGAAGGTCCGGTTCGGGAGTCCGGTCAGGGTGTCGTGGGTGGCCTGGTGGGCGAGCCGTTCCTGCGACGTGGCGTAGGCCCGGATGGCGCGGAGCATGCGCCACGTCGCGGCCGCAGTGAGCAGGATCACGATGGCGGTGAGCATGATGCGGTCGCCGGGACGGGCCTCGACGCGCGTGACCGTGATCAGCCCGGGAACGCCGAGCGCGACGGCGATGAACGCGAGTCGACCGCGTCCGGGAACCGCGGGCTCCTCGGGCGCGGCCTCGGTGAGGTCGCGCATCGACGGGTGGAGCACGAGCACGATCACCATGACGTAGGTGATCGCGTAGGGAACGTCGAGCAGGTTCTGGGGGATCGATGCGACGCTTGTCTCGACGAGCATGTACATCACGTCGCCGACGAGCATCGGCGAGCATGGCCCCGAGGAGCAGGTAGTACGCCGGCGTGCGTCGGATGCCGTTCCCACTTCCGAACGCGATGCGAGCGGCGATCGCAACGAGGAAGACCGACAGTGGGGGATAGCAGGAGAGCAGCACCCGGACGCTGAGCGGTGCGTCGGAGTGGAAGAGGGCCGGGTTGACCAGGTAGATCCAGGCGAGCGTCAGCGCAGCGAGCGCGGCGATCGCTCCGTCGAGGAGGCCGTCGATGTCGCGCCGTCCGCCACGTTGGATCCGGGCGATTCCGAGGAGGCCGACGCCGAGGAGCAGGTATCCCGGCAGGGTGACGAGGTCGGGGAGCAATGCACGTGTCGAGGAGAGGTTGCCGAGTGTCTCCGACGAGACGCGGAGCGCGCCACCGATCAGGAACGCGAGGAGCGCGGCGCCCATCGCGATCCAGGGTGCTCGTCCGGCCGGGTGGTACCGGCGGATCCCGACGACCATCGCCACGGGCGCACCGACGCCGAGGAGCACGAACGTGAGGTCGGCGGCCGAGCCGAGGAGGCCGAGCGCGATGGCGAGGACCCAGCCGGCCCCCAACGCCGCGACGATCAATGACGCGCGCGAACCCGGTGCATCCAATCGTGCAGCAGTCGACTGCAGTGTCCCGGCCCCGGGGGAGTCCATGGCGCCTTTCGCGACCTGTGCCACCCAAATGCCACCCGCGCTCGCGGGTGTCGTGATGTATCGACGCGACGGACCGTCGCCTTGAGGTACCCGAATCGGCAGAAAGGGCGCGATACGCCGACTGCGGGGCCGGGGTCGCAGTCGCGCGTCGCGTGAACACGCCATAATGGGTTTCTCTCCCCATCACCCGGGGTAGAGCCCCTTCGGGCAAGGGGACTGGGAGGTCAGACATGCACCTGGTACTGGCTGTAGGAATCGTGGGGATCGCCATCTGGCTCATGGCCCTGGGGTTCGCGCTCGCGCTCGCGCGCACGGCCAAGAGCGCAGACCGGGCCGGTCGTCACCTGGTCATCCCGGCGCGCAGTGTCGCTCAGGCACCGCACCCCGTCGTTCGATAGCACTCGTTGGATCGGAGTCGCTCCCGAGGCGGGTCAGCGAGGATCGAAGCGGATGGCGCCGTCGAGTCGTACGACGTGGCCGTTCAGGTACCGGTTCACGACGAGGTGTTCCACGAGGGCGGCGAACTCGCTCGGATCGCCCAGACGACGCGGGAACGGCACCTTCGCCTCGAAGCCCTCGAGCATCTCGGCAGGCGCGAGGTCCCACGCCTCGGTTCGGATGGTTCCCGGCGCGACGGCGTTCACCCGGATTCCCCGTGATGCGAGGTCGCGCGCGGCGATGAGTGTCATGCCGATGATCCCGGCCTTCGCCGCGCCGTAGGCGACCTGACCGATCTGGCCTTCGTAGCCGGCGATCGACGCGACGAACACGATCACGCCGCGTTCACCGTCTTCGCGTGGTTCCTGCGCCGCCATCGCAGCCGCCGCGAGTCGGGCCGTGTTGAACGAGCCGACGAGGTTGAGCTGGACCGTGTCGGCGAAGAGATCGAGGTCGTGGGGCTTGTCGTCGCGGCCGAGGGTCCGCTGCACACCGCGCGCGCCGCCCGCGCACGCGACGACGATCCGCAGCCCACCGAGCTCGGTGGCCGCGGCGATCGCGCGTTCGGTGTCGTCGGTCGACAGCACGTCGCCGGCCACGAACGCGCAACGCGCACCGAGCTCGGAGGCGAGTTGCTCGCCCTTGGTCGCGTCGCGGTCGAACACCACCACCGACGCGCCGTGCGCGTGCAGGTACCGCGCGGTGGCCGCGCCGAGACCCGACGCGCCGCCGGTGACGAGTGCGGTCGACTGCTCGAGTTCCATGTGCAGGTGCTCCGTGGTCGGAAGGCTGGGATGACCGGTCGCCGAACTATCGTTCGATCCCTTGAACTACTACGTTGGCACGCCATGATCCAGACCGCCGACTCCGGCGCGGTGCGGCTGCTCACGCTCGATCGACCCGAGGCGCTCAACGCGTTCGACTCGGCGTTGTACCGGAGCCTCGCCGCCGCCCTCGACGACGCCCGGGCCGACGACTCCGTGCACGTGGTCGTGCATCACCGGTGCTGGCCGTGCGTTCTCGGCCGGCCAGGATCTGAAGGAGATGGCGAAGCTCGCGTCGGGTGAGATCGACCGACTCCGGGTTCCCGGCGCTGCTCGAGGCGGTGCAGACGTTCGACAAGCCGCTGCGTCGCGGCGGTGAACGGACTCGCGATCGGCATCGGCTTCACGATCCTCCCGCACTGCGATCTGGTCCTGGTGGCCGAGAGCGCCCGGTTCCGCACCCCGTTCGCCGAGATGGGGGTGCCACCCGAGGCCGCGAGCAGCTACCTCTTTCCCGCCCGCATGGGCTGGCAGCGCGCCTCGTACGTGCTCTTCACCAGCACGTGGCTCGATGCCGTCGCAGGCCGTGGAGTACGGCATCGCCTTCGCCGTCCATCCCGACGACGAGCTGCTCGCGCGGACGCTCGAGCTCGCAGGCGTCGATCGCGACGGCGCCGCTCGTCGGCGCTGCGGGCGATCAAGCAGGCGATGCTCGCGGCGGAGGGTCCGGCGATCGTCGCGGCGCGAGCGCGCGAGGAGGCCGCGTTCGCGGACCTGCTCGGTGGCGCCGACACCCGTGCCGCGCTCGAGGCGTTCAACGCGAAGTAGCTGCCGAAGCTGCCGGCCCGCGAACGGGTCAGACGCTCCAGGGGTAGGCGTCGTCGGGCCAGTACACGACGTTCTCACCCCGGAGATCGTCGATCTCGGCGTCGGAGTACTCGAGCCAGCCGAGGATCTCACGCGTGTGCTGGCCGACCATCGGTGGTGGCCCGGCGATGTGGCCGGGCGTCTCCGAGAAGTCGATCAGCGTGCCGTACTGGCGCATCGTGCCCCATGAGCGGGTGCTCGTACTCGGCGACGAGGCCGAGTCGCTCGTTGTCGGCGTCGAAGAGCATGAGCTCACCGTCGTGGGTGTCGGTGGGGACCTGGCTCGGGACGCCGACGTCGGCGAACCGGCGCTGACCACGTGACCCCGGTCCGCGTCCGCGAACACCGGCTCGAGGAGCGCCTCGAGCTCGGCGCGGTTCGTGCGTCGATCGGCGGCGGTCGCGTAGCGCGGGTCGTCGGCGAGCTCGGGGAGACCGAGGGCCTCGCAGAGCGCGACCCAGTGCGCCGGCTTCACCGCGGCGATCTGGATGTAGCCGCCGTCGGACGTCGGGTAGAGCCGGTAGCAGGCGTCGATGCCGTGCTGGCCCTTGTCGAGGTGCGGGCGTTCGACCGGCTGCACCGTCGACGAGCATGGCGTCGGCCTCGAGCACCGCGGCACCGTCGAGCAGCGACGTCCACAGCTCCTGGCCCTCGCCGGTCTTGCGCTGGTGGTACAGCGCGGCGAGGCAGCCGACGACCGAGAGCATCGCGTTGGCGGTGTCGGTCATCCCGAACCGCAGGTACAGCGGCGGGTTGCCCTCCTGCACCGGCCCGGCGTCGTACTCGATGCCGGCCGCGGCCTGGAAGAGCGGGTCGAGTCCGCCGAAGCGCGCGAGCGGACCTTCGAGCCCGTAGGCCCACGTGTTGCAGTAGACGACGTCTTCGTTGACCGCCTTGCAGTCGTCGTACGCGATCCGCAGCTTCTTCGCGACGCCGGCGGTCATGTTGTGGTGCACGATGTCGGCCCGCTCGATGAGTCGGAGCGCGACCTCGTGGCCGCGTTCGGTCTTCAGGTCGAGCGCGATGTCGCGCTTGCCGCGCTGGCAGCCGAAGAACGGCTTGTTCACCGCCCGCATGCCGTCGCCGGTGATCGGTTCGACCTTGATCACGTTCGCGCCGAGGTCGCCGATGACCATCGGTCCGAACGGACCGGCGAGGTACTGGCCGAAGTCGACGAGCGTCACACCCTCGAGCGCGTTCATCGACCCGCTCCCGTGATGCCCGCTCCGGTGATCGAGGCGATCTGTTCCGGGGTGTAGCCGAGCTCGCCGAAGATCTCGTCGTTGTGCTGGCCGACGCGCGGCCGGGGGCCCTGGATCGCGCCGGGTGTGCCGAGCAGGTGGATGGGCACCCCGATCTGGGTGGTCGTCCCGAGGTCGGGATCCTCGACCGTCGCGACCATGTCGTTCGCAACGAGCTGCGGATGCGGGCTCGCCGCTGCCGCCGAGCGCGCTCCTCCATGCTGATCACCGGCTCGACTGCGTGGTTGTTGGCTCGCGGAACTCCTCCACCAAGGTGTCGCCGTCGCGCTCCTTGTAGGCGACCCGGCGGCGGGGCGTGAACTGCGCCCGCTCCTCCTCGGAGAGCATCGCGAAGCGCTCGTTGTCGGACGGGTCGCCCTCGAGGCCGATGAGGTCGTCCTGGCTGCGGATCGGGGTGAGGCCGCTCATGATGCACGTGTGGACCCAGTCGCCGCTCTCCACCTCGAAGAGGAACTCCTGGTGGACGCCCGGCGGGTGCGACTTGCTCATCACCTCGTGGTAAGTCGGCCTTCGCGTGCTCGACGTGCGACCAGATCTGCGTCGTGTAGAGCAGCACGCCCTGGAGCAACGAGGTGCGGACGTGCTGGCCGCGACCGGTCTCCTCGCGGGCGACGAGCGCGGCGAGGATGCCCGTCGGCACGAGGAACATCGCGGCGACGCTCGGGAGGGGGAGCGCGAGGAAGATCGGCCCGAGCCGCCAACCCGGCTGCTCCCACTGCTGGCCGCCGCTCGCCTGGACGAGCGCGTCGTAGCCGGGTTGGTCGGCGAGGCGGTGGCCCTCGGGGTAGGCGGGGCACGACGCGTAGATCAGGCGGGGGTTGCGGGCGTGCAGGGCGTCGAACCCGATCCCGAGTCGGTCGGTGACGCCGGGCCGGAAGGTCTCGACCACCACGTCGGCGTCGTCGGCGAGGCGGTGGAACGCCTCGAGTCCCTCGGGCGCTTGAGGTCGATCGTGACGGCCCGTCGGGAGCGGTTCCAGACCGCGTGGCCGCTGTAGTCGCGGAACGGGATCACCGCCGGGAGGCTCGACCTTGATCACGTCGGCGCCCTGCTCGGCCAGCAGCAGCACGCCCATCGAGCCCGCGATGCCCCACGACAGGTCGAGCACCCGCACGCCGTCCAACGCTCCCGGCATCCTGATCCCCCTCGGTAGAGACGGAGGATCATCGCGCAAACCCTGACACCCGTGTCACGTCGGCGAACGACGTTTGGCGTCGCACGCGCAGGATATGGCTGCACCCACCGACGCCGAAGCCGCTCGGGGTTGGGTCGCCCGGGTCAGGCGGTGGCGCGGGCGGCGAGCTCGCCGAGGCTCGGGAGGCCGGTGCGCTCGTAGCGACCCTGGTCCATGGAGCGGGTGGCGACGTCGTGGCCGGCGACCTCGGCCCGGAGCGCGCCGACGGTGCAGTCGGCCTTCGCCCGGTGCTCGAACGGATCGAAGCGGTACCAGCGCATGGCGTTCTCGTGGGTGATCTTGTCGAGATCGGCGCGCGGCACGTCGTACTTCGCCGCCATGGTCACCAGCTCCTCGGGCGCGGTCGGCCACGAGGAGTCGGAGTGGGGGTAGTCCTGCTCCCAGCAGATGTTGTCGATGCCGATGTCGTTGCGGAGCGCGAGCCCGATGGGGTCGGCGATGAAGCACGTGAGGATGTGCTCACGGAAGACGTCGGACGGGAGCTGGTCGCCGAAGTCCTGACCGGTCCACGCGTGGTGCATGTCGTAGGTGCGGTCGAGGCGGTCGAGGAAGTACGGGATCCAGCCGGTGCCGCCCTCGGAGAGCGCGACCTTCATGTCGGGGAACTCCTTGAACACGCGCGACCACACGAGGTCGGCCGCCGCCATGCAGATGTTCATGGGCTGCAGCGTGATCATCACGTCCATCGGCGCGTCGGGTGCGGTGACCGCGAGCTGGCCCGACGATCCGAGGTGGACGTTGAGGATCGTCCCTTCCTCCACGAGCGCACGCCACATCGGGTCCCAGTGGTCGCTGTGGAAGCTGGGCAGGCCGAGCGCGGCGGGGTTCTCGGTGAACGTCATCGAGTGGCAACCCTTGGCCGCGACGCGCCGGATCTCCTGCGCGCACAGCTCGGGGTCCCACAGGATCGGCAGCGCCATCGGGATCATCCGACCGGGATGCGTGCCGCACCAGGCGTCGATGTGCCAGTCGTTGTAGGCCCGGGTGACGGCGAGCGCGACGTCTTTGTCGTCGACGTTGGCGAACAGTCGACCCGAGAACGACGGGAACGACGGGAAGCACATGCAGGCGAGCACGCCGCCCGCGCTCATGTCCTTCACCCGCTCGTCGATGTCGTAGCAACCGGGCCGCATCTCCTCGAAGGAGGTGGGGTTGATCCCGTACTCCTCCCGGGGCCGACCGGCCACGGCGTTGAGGCCGATGTTGGGGATCTCGGAGCCGTTGAACACCCAGACGTCGTTGCCGGCGTCGGTGTGCACGACCTTGGGCGCGAGGTCGGCGTACTTGGCGGGGAGGCGACCCTCGAACATGTCGGGGGGCTCCACGACATGGTCGTCGACGCTGATGAAGATCATGTCCTCGACCGACACGGCGGGCTCCTTCGCGACTTTGAACGGCGGTTCAAAGTCTATCGGGGGCCACGCTCGCCGATCCGGGCGCGGAGCGCGGCGACCCGCTCGGCGAAGAACGGCTGGGCCATCGACCACTCCTGGGCCTCGCGCTCGACGGCCCGGGCGGTCGCGGGGTCGACTCCAGGGGCGCTGCGGTCGAGGGACTCCTTGGCCTTCCGGACGAGCTCGGGCGGTCGGCTCGCGACCCGGGCCGCGTAGCGCTCGGCAGTGGCGAGGAGGTCACCCGACGGGACGCACCGCCACGCGAGCCCTGCCGTCACGGCCTCTTCGCCGGTGAGCTGGTCGCCGCAGAGCGACAGCGCGGCCGCACCCTGGCGGCCGACGCGTTCGCGCAGACGTTGCAGGTGTCCGCCACCCGGGTGGATCCCCACGTCGAGGAACCGGGGATCGAAGCGCGCGTCAGGTGACGTGAGCACGACGTCGCACGCGAGCGGAAGGTTCACCCCGGCGCCGACGACCGCGCCGTCGACCACCGCGATCGTCGGGATCGGCGCGTCGGCGAGCGCGAGGAACCCCGCGTACGCGTCGTCGAGTGGATGGGTGGGAGCGAGGAGCTCATCGAGCGAGCCGCCCGAGCAGAACACGGGAGGCGCGGCGGTCAGGACCAGCGCGGTGGCTCCCTCGGTCAACGCGGCGCCGACCGCCGCGGCCAGTTGGAGGCTGAGCTCCGGCGACAGGGCGTTGCGGGTCGCCGGATCGTCGAGGTGCACGCGGGCGGTGCTGCCGTCGACATCGAGGCGCACGAGGGAGTCGGAGACGGGCTGGGAGTCCATGGGCCGAAGCTTGTCACTGAGGTAGCGTTCAACGCACTGAAGGGTGGTTCTCGAGGCCATGGCGAACGACAAGATCTACATCCACGAGTTCATCGACATCCGCGGTCCGCACCGGGCGCAGTACATGCACCACATGACCGCGAACTGGGTCCCCGTGGCGATCGAGGAGCGGAACCAGCAGTGTTTCGGCGTCTGGGGCACGGTCGGTTCGACCGGTCGGTGGCCCGAGGTCGTGAACATCTGGGAGCTCGACGGGTGGGACGGCCTCGCCGCGAACTTCGAGCACGAGCTGTCGCACGCCTCGCTCCAGGACCCGTCGCTCGCCGCGTGGTGGGCGAAGGCTGCCGAGTTCCGTCGCGGTGGAGTCGACCGCATCCTCGTTCCGGCACCCTGGACCCGTTCCATCGACGAGCTGCTGGCCGACGGGCATCCGGGGCGCGACCTATGCCCACGAGCTCGTCACGCTCCCGCCCGGCAGCTCGACCGACTACCTCGACGCGCTCCGCGACATCGGCCAGGCCGCGGTCGAGCGGCTCGGCCTCACGCTCGTGGGCGCGTTCGAGGTCGCCATGATCAGCGACTCCGAGTGCATCGCGATCTGGGCGATCCCCGACTGGCCGACGTGGATCGCCTACGAGCAGGCGCAGCGGGGCCCGGAGCTCACCGCGTGGCGTCACGCGCTCGCCGACCTGGGGGCGACGTGGGAACGCAGCCTCCTGATCGACGCCCCGCTCTCACCGCTCCGCATCGGCCGCCAGCCCGCGGAGTCGGACCGACTCCCGCTCGAGGAACTCTGATGAGTCTCGAGGGCGCGAAGGTCCTGGTCGTGGGCGCATCGGCGGGGATCGGTCGCGCGCTCGGCGTCGGCGCGGTCCGGGCGGGTGCCGACGTGGTGTTCGCGGCCCGACGCAGGGAACGCCTCGACGATGCGGTGGCCGAAGCCGGTGGCGGGCACGCGGTGGTGCTCGATGTGTGCGACGAAGCCGGCATCCCGGCCGCGATCGACGAAGCAGTCGCGGTGCTCGGTGGACTCGACGTGGTGGTGCAGGCGGCGGGAGTCGCGCGACTCGCGCGCTTCACCGATGTCGACGCCGCGCAGTGGCGCGAGGCGATGGACACGAACGTCGTCGGTCCCGCCTTGGTCACCCGTGCGGCGCTCCCGCACCTCCCCGCGAGCGCCCTGGTCGTCTTCTGCTCGTCGACCACCGACGAGCAACCGCGGTGGGGGCTCGCGGCCTACGGCGCGAGCAAGGCCGCGCTGAACCGAGTCGTCGACGCCTTCCGGGCCGAGCGGCCCGACGTGCGCTTCATGCGTGCCGTCATCGGGAGCACGATCGGGACCGAGTTCGGCGACGCGTTCGACGGGCCGCTGCTCGAGGAGGCGTTCGCGCGCTGGATCGTCGGCGCCCAGAGCACCGCCAAGATGATGACGACCGACGATCTCGCCCCCGTCGTGCTCGATGTGCTCGCCACGTTGCGAGCCCATCCCGAGGTCGATCTCCCGCGCATCGACCTCGAGCCCACCGGTGGCCCCCTCACCGTCCCACCCACCCCCGACGTGATCGCCACCGCGTACGACGCCCTCGCCACCGAGATCACGGCCAAGACCCAGGCGGACGGGACCCAGGCGGACGGGCGATGAACTCCGTGCTCGACGAGCTCGGCTGCTACCTGTTGGCGGGTCAGCCCGACTCTTCGCGCGATCTCGTCGCCGAGGTGCGAGACGCCGAGGCCCTCGGCCTGGGCGCCGCGTTCATCTCGGAGCGATACAACAAGAAGGAAGCGGCCGTGCTGAGCGGCGCAGCGGGTGCGGTGAGCGAACGCATCCGGATCATCACCGCGGCGACGAACCACAACACGCGCCACCTCATGGTCACCGCCGGGTACGTGCGGACCATGCAGAGCCTCACCGGCGGACGGTTCACGCTCGGCCTCGGGCGCGGCATCCCGGCGCTGCAGGACGTCTACGGCATCGATCGGATCACCACGGCCCAGATGGAAGACGTGGCGTTGCTCCTGCGCCGACTCTTCCGGGGGGAGGTGATCTTCGGCCACGACGGACCGGCCGGCCGATACCCGGTGCTCCACCTCGACTCGACCCTCGACGAGTACCTCCCGCTGGGCATCGTCGCGTTCGGTCCCGAGACCCTCGCGCTCGGCGGACGCTGCTTCGACGACGTCGTGCTCCACACCTACTTCACCGACGAGACCACGGTGCGGTGCATCCGCGCGGTGAAGACCGCCGCCGAACAGGCCGGCCGCGATCCCGACCAGGTCAAGGTCTGGTCGTGCTTCGCGACCATCGGCGACCACCTCGACGACGCGGCCCGACTGAAGAAGTCGGTCGGGCGACTCGGGACCTATCTCCAGGGGTACGGCGAGCTCCTCGTGCGCACCAACGGCTGGGATCCCGACGTGCTCCACCGGTTCCTCGACGATCCCGTCGTCAAGGGTGTCGCCGGCCTCGACGTCGTCGGCACCCCGGCCGAGCTCGAGCACGCGGCGACCCTCATCCCCGACGAGTGGCTGCGCGCCAGTGCCACCGGCACCCCCCGGGAGTGCGTCGGAGCGATCCGCAACCAACTCGACCTGGGCTGCGACGGCGTCATCCTCCACGGGTCCACCCCCGCCGAGCTCCGCCCGATCGTCGACGCCTACCGGGTGGAGGTCGGCCGTGGGTGAGCACGCCGCGCGGTGCACCCGTGACGGCTGATTCGCTCGTCGGCGAAGCGACGGTCGGCGTCGTGACCGGAGCCGGGCGGGGGATGGGCCGGGCCTGCGCGGAGGTGCTCATCGGCGCGGTCGACTCGCTCGTGCTCGTGGACCGCGACGCCGACCTCGTGGCGGTCGCGGGCGACGAGCTCTTGTCGAGCGGCGCGACCGTGACCCGGTTCGTGGCCGACGTGACCGATCGGGCCCGCCTCGACGAGCTCGCCCGCGTGGTGGCCGACCTCGGAACGTTCCGAGCTGTCGCGCACGCCGCGGGCATCTCGCCGACGATGGCCGACTGGCGTCGGATCTTCGCGGTCGACCTGGTGGGCTCCGCGCTGCTCCTCGACGCGCTCGTGCCGCTCGTGACCGACGGCTCGGCCGCGGTGTGCTTCGCGTCGATGGCGTCGCAGATCATGGTCCCGAACGCGGTCCCCGACGTCGATGTCGTGCTCGACGATCCGCTCGGGCCCGACTTCCTGGACCGCATCGCCGTCGCCGTCGGCGACGGCATCGAACACCCCGGCGTTGCCTACGGGTGGGCCAAGCGTGGCGTGCAACGTCTCGTGCAGCGCGAGGCGCTGCGGTGGGGGGCACGGGGTGGTCGGGTCTGTTCGGTGTCGCCGGGGATCATCGACACGCCACAGGGGAACCAGGAAGCCGCGGCCCAACCCGCGATGGCCGGCCTCGTCGAGATGTCACCGGTGCAGCGCGTCGGCCGGCCCGAGGAGGTCGCCGACGTCGTCGCCTTCCTCCTCTCCGATCGGGCGTCGTTCGTCACCGGAACCGACCTGCTGGTCGACGGCGGCACCTGTGCCGCCCTCAACCTCAGCTGACCCACATCGGTCGCCGCTCCCCACGACCATCCGGAGTTCGGCAGCGTTTCGGCACTCAGAGGACCAGAACGCGCCGAACGCGGCGGGGGGCGTCAGCCCAGGGGTCCTCCGTGGGCGGGGAGTGCACCGGCTTCGAGCTGTTCGGCGCGGTCGCGCAGCGTGGGACCCATCGACTCGCGGTCGATCATGATCACGAAGCTCTCGTCGCGGATCCCCTGGACGACGACCTGGGCGAGCTCGTCGAGGTCCTGGAACTTCAGCTCGTGCCCGCCCTTCTTCGCCATGGCCTCGAGGTCCTCGACGGTCATCGCCTTGGTCGCCCGCGGCTTCTCCCGTGCGAGCTCGGCGGGGCGGTTGCGGTCGGCGGTCCAGAGCCCGGTGCGGAGCAGTCCGCCCGACGGGTAGAAGACCGACGCCCGCAACGCGGTGCCCTCCGACTCGAGCTGGGCCGCGAGGCACTCGGTCACGCACGTCACCGCGGCCTTGCTCGCCGCGTAGACCGAGGCGGCGGGCATCGGTGAGATCCCGCCGTCGCCCGACGACGTGTTCACCACGTGACCTTCCTCGCCGCCGTCGATCATCCGGGGGACGAACGCGAGGATCCCGTTGACGACGCCCATCACGTTGACGCCGTGGACCCACTTCCAGTCGTTGACGGTCGTCTCCCACACCTTCGAAGACGGCGCGCCCACGCCGGCGTTGTTGCAGAGCAGGTGGCAGGCACCGAACTCCGCGTAGGTGGCCGCAGCGAGCGCCTCGACCGAATCGGCGTCGGACACATCGGTCACGACGCCGATCGCTTCCGCGCCACCGTCGCGCAGGCTGCTGGTCGCGGCCTCCAACGCCGTCGCCTCGACGTCGGCGATGACGAGCTTCATGCCCTCGGCCGCGAGCGCTCGGGCCACCGCGAGGCCGATGCCGCTCGCACCGCCCGTGACGACAGCGACCCGTCCGTCGAGCTGCTTCATCGTTCGCCTCCCAGGATCGGGCTCTCGGTGTTCGACGGCCACTCCGGACGGAAGTAGCCGTCGAAACGGAGCTCGCCGCCACGCAGCTCCCGCACGGTCAGGAAGTCGCCCTTGTAGCCCTTGTGGTCCGACGGTCCGAACTGGATGTAGGTCGCAGGTCCACCGTTCGTCGCCGGCATCCACCGGATGCGTTCGAGGCCGTCACGCACCTCCCACGGCACCGGGTACTTCGCGTTCGCGATCCCGTGGATCGCGGCGCGGGCGGTGTCGTAGGCGAGGGCGACGACCACGTTGCGGGTCTTGCGTCCGAAGCGGGTCTCGAAGCGGGCGCACATCGCCTCGTAGTTCGGGTTGGCACCGTCGTCACCGAGCTGGTCGATGCCGTGCCAGCCTTCGAGGCCGGCGGCCCACTCGTTGGAGTTCGAATAGAACATGAACGCGGTGCCCATGATGCGCGGCGGATCCCAGTCGAGGGCGCGGAACGCCTCCGCGAAGTGGAACGTCGCGTAGCCGTAGCCGCCGTAGTAGACGCCCTGGGTGCCGCTGTCGCGCATCTCGCGCAGGTTCTGCTCGAGGTTGCGGGGGTTCGGTTCGAGCATCACCTCACGGGTGACGGTGATGCCGAGGCGCAGCGCGGTCTGGCGGAAGTACTCGGCGTAGTCGCCGCCCGAAGAGCCCGCTTCCCAGAACAACCCGACACGCTCGATGCCCGCGCTGACGGAACCAGTTGGCGCAGATCACCCCTTCGGTCGGGATGTCGCCGTTTGCGATCGTGAAGCAGTAGTCGCTCGAGAACTTGTGCGCACCGGTCCAGCCGATCACGGGGACGCCGGTCTTGTTCACGGTGTCCTGGAGCGCGAGTGAGTTGTCGGAGATCAGCGGTCCGAGGATCACGACGCAGCCCTGCTCGACGAGCCACTCGTAGCCGGCGATCACCTTGCGGTAGTTCTCCCGGGGCAGGCCACGCGCGTCGGCGGTGATCAGCGCGACCGGGCTCCGGCCCCAGACCCCTTCGTTCATCGCGTCCTCGATCGCGAGGATGGTCGGGTCGAGCCAGTCGGCCAGGAGCTGACCGAGGTCCATGTCGACGAGGATGCCGATCTTCACCGGCTCCCACGGGTCGCCCTGCGTCTTCAGCCCACCGGTCGGCGGGTAGATGACGATCTCCTGCACCGCCTTCTCACCGAGGCCGCCCCCACCCTCGTACCAGGCCTTCCCGGCACCACCGGCACCCTCGAGGTACGAGCTCGTTCCGGCCGGGACGCTCGACACCGCGCGGTCGGGCTGCGCGATGCCGTGGTCGACCGGCGCAGGGAACATGCGCTCGGCGTAGGTGTGCTCGTTGTCGTCGGCCATGGCCTACTGCTTTCTCTCGGCGGTCAGGTACGGATGGTGGGGGTCTCGGTGCGCGGTGGCGACGCGGGGGCCTGGGTGCCGCTCCGCGCGATCGCGCGCTCGTCGGTGCCGAGGTACGACGCGATCACCTTGGGATCGTTGCGGACCGCGTCGGGCGAGCCCTCGCAGATCAGATGCCCGGCCTCGAGGCAGTAGACGCGATCGCTGATCCCCATCACGAGGGGCATGTCGTGCTCGATGACGAGCAGGCTCGCGTCGAGCTCCTCGCGGATCCGCACGATCAGCGGCCCGAACGCCTCGGTCTCGCGCTGCGCGATCCCGGCCGTCGGCTCGTCGAGGCAGAGCAGTCGAGTGCCCGAGGCGATGAGGCACGCGAGCTCGACGATCCGTCGGGTGCCCGTCGACAGCTCGTTGACGAACCGCTCGCCGAACCCGCCGAGCCCGAGGAACGCGATGATCTCGTCGGCATGGGCCCGCTTCGCCTGTTCGACGCGCCGCGCCTTGGGCAGCCCGAGGGCGACCGTTGCGAGGCCTGCATGCTCCTGGGCTTCGAGCGCGAGCTGGACCGTCTCCCGAACGGTCAGGTCGCCGAAGAGCTCGGCGCCCTGGAATGAGCGGCCGAGCCCGGCGCGGGCGCGGCGGGCCGGGGCGACCCGGGTCACGTCGGTGCCGAGCACCTCGATCCGACCCTGACTGGGCACGAACCCGCCGATCGCATTCATGAGCGTCGACTTCCCGGCACCGTTGGAGCCGATGAGCCCGACGATCTCGCCCGCGCCGACGTGGAGGCTCACGTCGTCGACGACGACGTGGGAACCGAACTGCACGGTCAGACTGTCGACCACCAGGGCTCGGGAACCGGCGGGAAGCGCCTCGGGCCGCGCCGCGATCCGGACCGGCGGGGTGACCGTTGCGGCCGGTGCAGCATCCGGTGGCGTCGGCAATCGGCGGGCGACGATGTCGAAGAGCAGCGTCGCGGGTGGAGTAGAAGACCTGGATCAGGCCGCCCGGGAAGTAGAGCAGCAGCACGAGGAGGCCGACGCCGCTCGTGAGGAGCGCGACCTCGGCGCTGTCGGCGAACAGCGCCGGGAGCCCGACGACCCACAGCGCGCCGAGGATCGCGCCCGGGATCGACGCCAGACCGCCGATCACCGCGATCGACACCACCGCGAGCGACTCGCTGGCGGAGAACCGGGCGGGCTCGAACTGCACCAGCAGGCCGGCGAGGAGTCCGCCGGCCAGCCCCGCGAGCGCACCGGCAGTACCGAACGCAGTGAGCTTGACCCGGGCCGGCGAGAGCCCGAGCGCGGCCGCACTCCGTTCGTTGTCGCGAACCGCGATGAAGGATCGACCGATCCCACTCCGCCGCACGCGCGCGATTCCGACGACGACCACGACGAGGACCACGAGACAGACCACGTAGTACGTGCCCTGCGACTCCAGCGAGATCGGCCCGATGACCACCCGGGGCATGTAGACGACGCTCTCGCCGTCGGTGAAGATCGGGCGGGTCAACAACCACGCGGGGGCGGCCACCGCGAACGCCAGGGTCACGACCGCGAGGAAGAGGCCGGGCATCCGCAGCGCCGGCGTCCCGATCACGATCGCCACCGCGGCCGCGAGCACGGCGGCCAGGAGCACCGCGGGGATGAACCCGAGCCCGTTGTTCACGAGCGCCGCGGTCGTCATCGCGCCGAACCCGACGATCGCGAACTGGCCGAGGGAGAGCTGCCCCGCCCATCCCGTGAGCACCGTGACCGACAGCGCGACGATCGCGTACAGGAGTACCCGACTGAACAGGAACTGGTCCGAGGGCGCCGTGAGCAGGACGAGCGGCACGAGCGCGACTCCGATCGCGAGGACCGCGCCGATGAGCGGGAGCCTTCGCACCCACCACAGATGTTCGAGCTGCTTCGGGCACGGGCCGGACCCGGGGCGAGAACGACCAGCGGCCGCTGTCGCCCGCGAGCTGGCCCCGTCGGGCGAGCGGGATGCAGCGCGAGGAGCACGACCGCGAGCAGGACCATGTCGAGCAGGCCGGTCTCGTTGGGGGAGTTGTAGAAGATGGTGGTCTCGGCGACACCGATCGCGACGCCACCGGCGACGGCCCACGGCAGTGAGGTCATGCGTCCGATGAGTGCGGCGGCGAGCACTCGGAGCAGGAGGCTCGGTCCGAAGCCGCCGATGTCGTTGGCGGTTGCACTGTTGAGCGGTGCGGTGAGGATCGCGCCGACCGTGGCGAGCACGCCGGTGAGGACCCAGACGAGCGTCGACATCCGCTTGATGTTGATCCCCGCGAGCCGGGCGGCGTCGGCGTTGGCTGCCGAGGCCCGGATGGCGGTGCCGTACCTCGTGCGGTTGAGGAAGAAGGCGAGCCCGGCGGTGAGGAGCGGGATCACGACGAGCACGAGGACCTGTGAACCCCGCACGATCACGTCGCCCACGTGCCACGACTCGAGGATGGGCGTCGGGTAGTCGGTGTAGGCGGTGAGGTCGGGGAGTGAGAACTGGGCGAACAGGAGCACCTGCGCGACCCCGATCGTGGCGACCAGCAGGATCACCCGGGGCGCTTCGAAGAGCCGCCGGACCACACCCAGCTCGACCGCGGCGCCGATGAGCGCGCCGACGGCAACGCACGCGACGAAGGCGACGAGGTACGGCACGTCCCAGTTGACGACCAGCCTCGCGAGGAGCACCGCGCCGAACGCGCCCATCTCCGCGATCGCGAAGTTGATGACCCGGCTCGATCGGAAGACGAGGATCACGCCGATCGCGAGCACCCCGTAGGTGAGGCCGAGCACCACCCCGTTGAACACGACCTGACCCGGTAGCGCGAAGCCGATCACGGCTGGGCACCGCCGAGGAACACGGCCCGGGCGAGGTCGTCGCGCTCGAGCAACTCCTGCGCCGCGCCCTCGAAGCGGACCTGACCCTTCTCCATGAAGACGGCCCGGTCGGCGACGGCGAGGGCGACGTTGAGCGACTGCTCGACGATGATCATCGTGAGGCCCTCGGCCTTCAGCCGTTCGACGACCGCGAGCAGCTCCTGGACCACCACCGGGGCGAGCCCGAGCGAGAGCTCGTCGATGATCAGCACCTCGGGCTCGTGGATCAGCGTCATCGCCGAGCGCGAGGATCTGCTGCTGGCCGCCCGAGAGGTCGCCGGCCGTGGCGTTGCGACGCTCGGCCAGCACCGGGAACTGCTCGAGCACGCGGTCGACCCGTCGCCGGAGGTCGTCGCCGCGAGTACAGGTAGCCCGCCATGCGGAGGTTCTCGGCCACGGTGAGCGGTGGGAACACCGCCTTGCCGCCCATCAGCTGCACGATGCCGATCTTCACCCGTAGCTCCGGGTCGGCGTAGGTGACCGTCCGGCCGTTGAAGCGGACGACCCCGCGCTGGGCGACGCCGAGCCCACTGACGACGCGGAGCAGCGTCGACTTGCCCGGCGCCGTTGGTGCCGAGGAGCGCGAGCGTCTCGCCCCGGCGCACCTCGAGGTCGACATCGAAGAGCACCTGCACCTTGCCGTAGGAGAAGTCGAGGTTGTGGACCTGGATGACCGGGGTGTCGGCGGTCGCGTCGGCGAGGCGCTGCTGCTCGTCGCGTTCCTCCTCGAGCTCTTCGACGACTGCGGCCATGTCGCCCCGGATGTGCCGGGCGCCGTACGCGATCAGCGCACCACCGATGAGCGCCGCCGGCACCACCACGATCGCGATCGCGCCCCGCGTGCCGATCTCCTCACTGAGCAGCCCGGTGATCACGGCGCCGAAGAACCCACCGAACAGGAAGATGTAGATCCCGACGAGCGCGACCCCGCGCGACCGGAGTCGGTAGGGGATCACGGCCGAGAGCGGCGCGACGATCACGCCGAAGACCGCCGACGACAGCGCCGTGCCGATCGCCACGAAGATCCCCAGGAGCACGACGTTGGGCATGAACACGCCGATGGCGATGAAGACGCCGAACGCACCGATCAGGGTGCCGAGGAACACGAGTGAGCGGGGTGGGCTCTCGCGGAAGAGGCGGTCGATGCGCCGCCCGATCACGGCGACGGCGAGCACACCCGGAATCGCGATGAGTGCGGCGAGCAGGCCACGCTCGAACGCGTCGAGGCCGAAGCGGTCCTCGAGCAACAGGTTGAGGAACAACGGGACGCTGAAGAGCGCGAACCCGAGCGCGGCCATCCCGAGGAGGAAGAAGTGGAACGTCTTGATCCGTCGGAGCCGTTCGAACGCGACACCCAGGGAGATGGGCACTTCATCGGCATCGGCGGTGAGCTCGTCGCCGAGCACCGCCTGCATCTCGTTCCTCCCCCGCTTCGGGTCATGCAGCCGGGCGGTGAGCACCGCGACCGGGATCGCCGCGACCGCGGTGACGAGGAACACGGTGCGCCAGGCGTCGGGGCCTCCGACGAGCGCGGCGATCGATCCGGCGAGGAACGGGGCGAGGCCCTGGCCGACCATCTGGACGCCCGACGAGAGCGCGAAGACCCGGGCCCGGGCCTGGATCGGATACGTGTCGATGAGCAGCGGGCTGTTCACCGGCAGTTGGTACGACTGGCCCGAGCCCGCTCCCGAGCCGCGCGAGGAAGAGCTGGAACGCGTTCTGCACGAGTCCGGTGGCGGCGACCATCACCGACCAGACCGCGATGGCCGACGCCGCGAGCTTCGTGCGCGACCGTCGGTCGGCGAGCGTGCTGATGGGGATCGAGCCCGCGAAGAAGAGCACGCCGAAGGCCCCGCCGATCGCGCCGAGCACCGCGTCGCTGACCCCCAGGGTCTTCTGGATGTCGGGCGCCAGGACGTTGAACGCCGACCGGTCGATCCACTCGACGAACTGGGCGAGGCTGATGAGCGCCACCATCGACACCCCGCCGACCCGCAACGCGCCGCGGACCGACATCGTGTCGTCGCCGACTCCGGGGAGGGTCGCATCGTCGATCTCGGGCGCGCCGATCGACGCTGCGGTCGCGATGCGGCGGGTCTCCTCGTCGAGGACGGCCGCCGCCAGCGCGGCGGGGTCCCGAGATTCGTCGGTCATCCGGATCGTGGGCCCATGCTCGCTATGGGACCTCTCGTGGCGTCGGATCGGTCGTCACGAACTTGCCCTCGTCGGCTTGGTACTCGGCCATGAAGACCCAGTCGCCGGAGTCGTGCTTCGTCTTCGACCACGAACCCGCGGGACCCGCGTTGCTGGGTACCGACGTGATCGACTCCATCGCCTCGATCATGGTGGCCTGGTTGACCTTGCCGTTGATCCGTCCGAGCGCCTGGGCGATGAGTCGGGTCTGCATGCAGAGGATCGCGGCGAACCCGTACCGGTCGGTCCCCGGCGTGTAGTCGAGGCCGGCGGTGTCGGCGAGCATCTCGTTGCAGTCCTTGGCCTCGTCGCTGATCGTGTCGACGCCGAACTGCGTCGTCACGCCGATTGCGCCGTTGAAGTTCTCCTTCGACGGCGAGAAGAACGACGCCACGGTGTTCGTCACGTTGTTGCCGTAGGTGGCCCACTGGGGCTGGTACTCGGCCTTCGCCGCGGCGGCGACGGCCGATGCCCCGCAGAGGTTCGGCGCGGCGAGCAGGACGAGGTCGACGTCGGCGTCCTTCATCTTCTGGATCCCGACGTCTTGCTGGGTGCAGTCCTGGTCGCCTTCCGCGAGCGGCAGGGTCGCCTCGGCCGCGAGCTCGACCTTGAGCTTCTTCAGGGCCGGCTTGAGCGAGGAGTCCATGATCTCCGGCTGCGTGGTGTTCCCGGCCGAGAGCAGGCCCACCGTCTTGCCGTCGAACGCGCCCACTCGATCGAGCTGCTGCACGAATCCGACTGCGGCGCGGTTCGCCGACATGGAGATGTTCGAACCGCCGGCGAAGAGCCGACCACCGGCTTCCTCGTAGAGGGCGTCGTCGTAGGCCTCGGTACCGAGCGTGATCGTCTTGTTCTGCACCGCGACGCACCGGATCACGTCGACGAACACGGCCGGGGCGACGATCACGGCGAACGCGTTGTCTTCCTCGGTGGCCTGCAGGCAACCGGCCCGCCCCGCTTCGGGCGTGAGGGAGAACGGCAGGGTGTGCGTGGTCAGCTCGATGGTCCTCCCGTCGATCCCGTCGTCGTCGTTGATCGCATCGACCGTGGCCTGCACGACCTTGGCCGGGTCGCCGAGATCCGGCGCGAGGTTCTGCTCCGCGAGCACGCTCAGGTCGGTCGCGATCATCGAGAGCGTGATCGAGTCGTCGCTCACACCCGTGGTGATCGCGTCGCTCCCGCCGGAGCTCCCCGAACTGTCTGAACTGGTGTCGTTCGTGCACACGCCCGCGACGACCGTCGCGACCGCGAGCACCGCGATCCACCGAGCAATGCGTGTTGCCATGGTTCCCCCCCGTTGGTGCTTCAGTGCGACGTCGGTGGCCTCGTGCTCCCGGCGATCGCTTCGGATTCGTGTGGAACAGGCCCCGGCGCGGCGACCCGGCGGTGGCGCAGCCGCGTCAGCCGGCGAGCGAATCGAGCAGGTGCGCCAGGGCGACCGGCTCCGACGCCGCCACGTCGTGGCCGGCGTCGATGTCGACCAGCGCGGCGCCGCCCATGTTCTCGAGCATCCGGTCGACGAGCTCCGGCGTGACGACCCGGTCCGCGGTGCAGCGGACGAAGGTGCGCGGGACGGCCCGCGGGAAGCCGGCCCAGGTGAACGGCTCGAACAAGGGACCTGGCGCTTCGAGGCCCAGTCGTCCCTCGTTCTCCACGATCTCGAGCGTGGTGTCGATCGGGGGCTCGCCCGGGAGCAGGCCGCCGAGGGTGCGTCCGGCCGCACCCGCTCGCATCGCCGCTTCTCCGTCGAGCGCGATCTGTGTGAGCTTCGGCTTCAGGAAGTCGACCGGGCGCTTGCCCTCGCTCGGCACGGTCGCGGCGATGAAGACCAGGTGTGCGACGCGGTCCGGGATCAGCGCGGCGACCCCCGGGATCACGTAGCCGCCCGACGAGTGGCCGACCAGCACGACCGGGTCGAGCTCGGCGTCGAGCACCTCGGCGGCAACGGCATCGATCCAGTCCTGACGCGTGGTCGTCCCGAGATCGGCGGGCCGGTACCGGCGGCCGGGGAGATCGGGCGCGATCGCCGGGGTGGCCAGGTGCTCCCGCACGCCGTCCCACATCCGGGATGTCACGGTGCCACCGTGGACGAGGACAATCGTGCGACCCACGGCCGGGCATCCTACGGCCGTCGGGACGTGTGCACCCCGTAGGCTGGGCCCGATGGCGAAGCGGGCGGTGAGCACGACGACGAGCGGACGCCGGCTGCAGCGGCGCCTGCAACACCAGGACCTCAGTCGCGCGCAGCTCCTCGACGCGGCCGAGGAGGTGTTCGGGCGGAAGGGCTTCCACGAGACCACGCTCAAGGAGATCGCCGAGCTCGCGGAGTTCTCCGTCGGGTCCGTCTACTCGTTCTTCGAGAGCAAGGACGATCTCTTCCGTCAGATCTTCGCCCGACGCGGCGACGAGCTCCTCGCCGAGATGGAAGGTGTGCTCACCGGGAGTGCGCCGCCGGCCGAGCAGCTCCACCGCATGGTCGACGTGGAGATCGGGTTCTTTCGCAAGCATCCGCATTTCGGTCGACTGTCGCTGCGCTACGCGAACGTCACTCGACTCGCGGCCGACACGCCCGTCGACGTGCGGATCGGTAGCGACTACCAGCGAGCGATGACACTCCAGGCCGAGGTCTTCTCGCGGGGTCAGCAGTCGGGTGCGCTCCGCGCCGGCGATCCCGAAGCCTTGAGTCGACTGTTCAGCGGGCTCGTGCTCTCGTTCCAGACCCTCGACGCCGCGGGCACCGACGGATCCGACGAGTGGTACCCGCTCGCGTCGTTCCACGAGCTCGTCGAGCGCGCGTTCGCAACCTGATCCTCGAGCTGATCGCGGCGCCGAACCCGGTTCGCTCACGTCACGCGGGGACAGGCTCGATCGGTGCGTCGCCGTGCACTTCGTCGGGGGTCGGCCCGATCGCCTCGACGATGGGCGCCAGCGTCTCGGTGTCGATTCGGTAGAGGTCGGCCGAGTTGCCCCCGAGCATGCGACGTACTTCGTCGTCGGGGAGCGGACCGAGACGCTCGCGGATCCAGTAGCGCGTGTAGGGGTAGGTCCCCTCGGGGTGGGGGAGGTCGTTGCCCCACAGGATGTTGCCCACGCCGACCTGGTGCCGCCGGCTGATGTCCTCGACGCCGGGGGTCGACGCCGCGAGCGAGCAGTTGCGGTCGAAGTACTCGCTCGGCTTCATCCGCAGGTGCTCGGTGAACACGTTGCCGAGCTTGGCGGTGTTGTGGCCGCCGACGTACTTCTCGTCCATCTTGTAGAGGAGGTCGGGTGCCCACCACGCGCCGTTCTCGGCCACGACGTAGCGCAGCTCCGGGTGACGCTCGAACACGCCCGACCACATGAGCACCCACAGCGGGCGTGCTGCCCACCAGTACGCCTCGGTCGCGTAGATCGCGAGCGCGCCGGGTCCTTCGAGGAACTCGGTCGGCCCCGAGCCCGAGTGGGTGTGCAGCACCATGCCGAGCTCGGCGCACGTCGGCCCACACCGGGTCGTAGCGCGGGTCGTGGTACGGCGGCTGGTCGAACCATCGGGTGGGGATCAGGATGCCGCGCAGGCCGGCCGCGTGGGCGTGGTGGATCTCGGCGACCGCGCCCTCGACGTCGTAGAGGATCGGCACGATCGCGATCCCGATCCGCCGCTCCGGCGATTCGGCGCAGAAGTCGGCGAGCCAGCGGTTGTGGGCCTTCGCGCCCGCCATCGCGTGCTCGGGCGGCATCCCGGCTCCGCCGCCGAGGCCCGATCCGAAGGGCGACGAAGAGATCTTCCCGGTCCCGAGCACGTCGGCGTCGGGGAACAGCACCTCGGCCGCCACACCCTCGGTGTCGAGGACCTTGTTGCGGTAGTCGGAGTCGTACGCGGCGAGCAGGCCTTCATCGCCGCCCGTGGCCTTCTCCCACTTGGCGATGAACTCGGTGTTGTCGCGCGCGGCCTTGGCTCCCTCGAGCAGGGCGAGCACCGACGCCTGATGCTCGTCGAACGCCTCCCGGTACTCGGGGTCGAGGTACTCCCGGTAGCGGGTCGCGGGCGGCCCGGCGTGGCCGTCGGCGGAGATGACGAGATAGCGCTCCATCGGATTCCCCCCGAGAGTCGAACGACGCTCGGAAAATGTATCAGGAACTCCTGAGCCGGGCGAGGGCCGGTTGGGGTGCCGTTACAGTGCGTTGAACGAGCGTTCGCTCGGCGCGGCGACAGTTCGGCGAGGACGGCGGTGGTCAGGTGATGGCGGCATGAGCGATCTCTACTGGGACCCGTTCGACATCGAGATCGATCTCGAGCCCTACGAGATCTGGCGCCGCATGCGCGACGACGAACCCGTCTACCGGAACGACCGGTTCGACTTCTGGGCGCTCAGCCGCTTCGACGACGTCGCCGGCGCGCACCGGGACCCGCAGACGTTCAGCTCCGCGCACGGCACCGTGCTCGAGATCATGGGCCCGAACCGCATGCGCGGGACGAACATGATGATCTTCGAGGACCCGCCCGATCACACCCAGCTGCGCGTGCTGGTGTCGAAGGCGTTCACGCCAGGGCGCGTGCGCAAGCTCGAGGAACGCATCCGGGAGCTGTGCGTCGCGTTCCTCGACGCGCAGCAGGGCAACGCGTCGTTCGACTACCTGCAGGACTTCGGCGCGCGCTTGCCGGCCATGGTGATCGCGTCGCTGTTGGGTGTCCCGCTCGCCGACCAGGAGCAGGTGCGACACCTGATCGACACGACGTTCCACATCGAACCGGGCGTCGGGATGATCAACGACATCTCTGTGACCGCGATGATGGAGCTCGGCCAGTACCTCGCGGGTCAGCTCGCAGAGCGCCGGATCACGCCCCGCGACGACATGTTCACCGATCTCGTGCAGGTCGAGATGGCGCAGGCCGACGGCGAGGTGCGACGCCTCACCGAGGGTGAGGCGATCGGGTTCGCGAGCCTGCTCATCAACGCGGGCACCGAGACCGTGGCTCGTCTGCTCGGCTGGGCTGCGGTCGTGCTCGCCGAACATCCTGGTCAGCGGGCCGAACTGGTGGCGGACCCTGCGCTCATCCCGGGCGCGATCGAGGAGCTGCTGCGCTTCCAGGCGCCGTCTCCCGTGCAGGGTCGTTGGACGACGCGCGCGGTCGAGCTCCACGGCGTGACGATCCCTGTCGATTCCAAGGTGCTCCTCCTGACGGGCTCTGCGGGACGCGACGAACGGAAGTACCCCGAACCTGATCGCTTCGACATCCACCGCCGCTTCGACCACCACGTGTCGTTCGGGTTCGGCATCCACTTCTGCCTGGGTGCGGCGCTCGCGCGGCTCGAAGGACGCGTCGCGCTGGAGGAGACGTTCAAGCGTCATCCGCAGTGGGACGTCGACCTCGACCGGGCAGTCCGACTGCACACGAGCACGGTGCGTGGTTGGGCGAAGGTCCCGATCGTCGTCTGACCGGATGCGGCGCCGCCCGCGCTACCGGATCGGTGAGAAGTCGGTCGGCGCCATGATGCGGTTGTCGATGTGGTGCACGATCGGACCGTCGGCCTCCGACGCGGCGACGACCGCATGCCACTCGGGATCGGCCTTGAAGTCGTTCCACGCGCGTTCGCGAGCCGCGAGGTCGGCGTACCCGAGGATGTACCAGAGCTCGTCGGTGCGTCCGCCGATCACGTTGGTCCAGTAGCCGACGTTGACCATCCCGTGCTGCTCGAACAGCGCGCACGTGTGGTCGCGGAAGCGGGCGAGGAGCGCGCCCATCCGGCCGGGGTGGACGGTGTAGATGCGCAGTTCGTGGATCACGACGGCCTCCTCGTGGCGGCGCTCGACTCCGGCCTTCGAACCTAGTATGAAAACTGGTTCGGGAACGTCGACGACCGGGGGGACCGGATGGAATCGTGGCTCGGGCAGTACTGCATCAACGTGACGGATCTCGACGCCGCGGTCGGCTTCTACGAGGCGCTCGGGCTCGAGTGCACGAGCCGCACCGAGATCGAACAGGCCCGGGAGGCGATCGTCGAGACACCGGGGGTGGGATCGAAGCTCCAGCTCGCGCAGCAGAAGGACCAGGCCGGCCCGATCGACATGGGCAGCGCCTTCTGGAAGCTCTACGTGAACACCACCGACATCGCGGCGCGGTACCAGGCCGCGCTCGAGGCCGGCGCCGCGCCGGTGATGGAGCCGGCACGGATGGAGCGTTGGCCGGTGACCGTCGGGTTCGTGGCCGACGCCGACGGCTACCAGGTCGAGCTGGTCGAGCGGCATCCATGGCCCGACGACGTCACGGCCGACGTGTGGCTGGGCCAGTACTGCATCAACGTGTCGGATCTCGACGCCGCGGTCCGCTTCTACGAGACGCTCGGGCTCGAGTGCACGAGCCGCACCGAGATCGACCACGCGCGGGAGGCGATCATCGAGTCACCCGGGAAGGGATCGAAGCTCCAGCTCGCGCAGCAGAAGGACCAGGCCGGCCCGATCGACATGGGCAGCGCGTTCTGGAAGCTCTACGTGAACACCGACGACGCCGACGGCGCCTACCGGGCGGCGCTCGACGCGGGCCATGCCTCGGTGATGGAACCGATGCGGCTCGACCGCTGGCCGGTCACGGTCGGGTTCGTGGCCGACCCCGACGGTTACCAGGTCGAACTCGTGCAGCGGCACTCCGACTGACGTCAGTCCGACGAGCGTGCCCTACAACGAGACGAGGAAGTCGACGGCTTCCTTGGCGGGCCCGAAGGATCCGGTCACACCGGAGCTGACGTAGCCCGCGTCGGTGATCATCGTGATGCCGTTCACGTAGACCGCGGCGTCGCTGCAGAGGAACGCGAGCGCCAACGCCTGCTCCTGCGGAGTCGACGCCTCGATCCCGGTCTCGTCGCGGTAGTCGGTCCCGAAGGTGAGCCAGAGGTCGGCGTTGGCGCGCGCGAGCGGGGTGTCGGTCGGCCCGGGGAGGATCGCGTTGATGCGGATCCCTCGCCGCAACATGCCCATGGCCTCGCCGGCCACGTACGCGCAGACCGCTCGCTTGCTGAAGTTGTACGACGCCTTGCCGGGGTGCGCGTCGATCCATGCCGCGGCGCTGTCGAAGTCGGGTGTCGCGAGGTACTCCTTGACCTCGAGCGTCGCCTTCCCACCCGAGCCCGGCGGTCGACGAGATGAAGCCGATCGCAGATCCTCGTGGGAGCAACCCACCGGCGATCGCCCGGTCGATGAGGTGGCGGTGACCGATGAAGTTGATCTTCTCGATCCCCGGAGTGCCGTCGGCCGCACCGGCGCACGAGAAGAGTGCATCGATCGGGCCGCCGCACTCGTCGAGCGCGGCGTCGATCCCGTCGCGGTCGCGCAGGTCGAGGTGGATGCCCTTCACGCCCGGCAGAGTCACCTCGGCGTAGTCCATCACGACGACCTCGCCGCCCAGCTCCTGCACGAGCTCGGCGGTTGCCGCGCCCATGCCGGTCGCGCCGCCCACGACCACCGCGCGCTTGCCGTCGAAGCGATAGCTCTCGGATCCCGACATCACAGTCTCCCGGTCTCGTCGTGGCCGACGACGCGCTCGACGCGGACTACGCGAGCTCTGAGTAGAACTGCTTACACCACTCGCGGTGGTCGAGGATGCCCTTCTCCTGCTTGGTGAGCACCGGCCGCGGGTTGTACGACTTGTTCTCCCAGATCGGGATGTCCTGGCTCACACCGGTCAGGAACGAGTCGGCGATCTGCGCCGTCGCCTTCGGTCCGGCGGAGACGGGCGTGGTGAACGTCCACCGGACGTGGACGTTCTCCTCGTCGATCGGGGTCGTGGAGCTGAGGAACGCGAAGAGTCCCGTGGACCGGAGCACGCCGAGGCCGAGGCCGAAGCTCTCGCGCACGAAGCTGTTGTCGGCCGTGGCGACTCGCTTGTAGTGACCCTCGATCGTCGCGCCGCCCCACGGGATGTCGGCGGTGCCGTGCACGTACTTGAAGTGCGCGAAGTCGTGGTTGTTCTCGGCCATCTCCTGCGCAGCACGTGGCGATCCGGTAGTCGCGGATACACGGGCTCGGACCACTCGGGGTCGTCGAACTCGGGGACCACGGGCACGTCGTAGAACGGATCGCCCTCGGTGAGGTGGTGCCACGCCCAGATGTAGCGGTTGCGCTCGAGTGTCGGGAACGCGCGCACCTTCGCCTGCGACGGGACCTTCTCGGTCTCGGCGTAGGGGATCTCGGTGCACTTTCCCGACGTGCCGTCGAAGCACCAACCGTGGAACGGGCAGCGCAGACCGTCGCCGTCGACCTTGCCGCCCATCGCGAAGTTCGCGCCGAGGTGCGGGCAGTACGCGTCGAAGACATGGGCATCGCCCGACTCGGTGCGGAAGACGACGAGGTCGCGTCCGAAGTACGAGAGCGGCCGCACCTCGCCGACCGAGACCTCGTCGGCGCGTGCGACGATGAACCAGCCGTTCGGGATCGGGAACGGGAAGCGCCGACCCTGCATCTGGCGGACGTGGGGGCGCATCGCCGGGTCGAGGACCAGTTCCTTGCTCGCCGGCATCGGCAGGCCCACGAACCCGCGGTCCATCTCGGTGGCCGCCGGACGGGCCGAACCCTTGATCCCGCTCGCCATCGGTCGGGCCGAATCATCCACGACGGACATGGCATCCCCCTCGCATCGCACACGCTCGTTCCGAACGAGTTTCCAATACGGTATCAAGAAATACGAATCACGGGCACGGTCCGGGTACGCTCGACCGACCTCGATGCCCGCATTGCCCCACTGCACCACGTCAGGATCTGCGTGACCGAAGCGCCCCTCCCGGACCAAGTCTCGAGTGGTGGCCGACGCAAGGTCGGCCGGCCGGCGCGGCTCGACCGCGAGATGATCGCGCGTGCCGCGTCGGAGGTCGGGCTCGACCGGGTCACGATGAAGGCCGTCGCCGAGCAGCTCGGCGTGAGCGTGCCCGGTCTGTACCACCACGTCGAAGGACGCGACGACCTGATGGCGCTGGCCGCGGAGTACTCGACGGCCCGCATCGCCATCCCGGTCGACCGCGATCAGCACTGGACCGAGTGGCTGCTCGAGTGGGCGCGCTACTCGTACGAGGCGTTCGTCGAGGAGCCGGAGCTCCTCAACCAGTACCTGCGCGGTTCGATCAGCCTCGAGCGCATGGTGGTGCACCTCGACGCTGTGATCGGCTTCCTCGAGCGGCACGGGTTCACCCCGGTCGAGGCGCGCGACTGCGTACGCGCTGGTGAGTCAGTGCGCGATCGGCGCCGCGTTCAACACCCTCCGCGATGCTGATCGGCGCCGCAACCGCGAGCAGGTCCTGCTCGAGTACCAGCAGGCGTTCGCCGCCCGTCCGCCGGGCGAGCTCGAGCACCTCCGCAAGCTCGCGGGGACGATCGCCGATCCTCCGTCGTTCGCCGACGAGATCGTCACGGTGCTCGTGGGCATCGCGGTGCGCCGGGGCGAACCGTGGCAGTCGATCCTCGAGCTCTCCGACGACGGGCCCGACGCGGCCGTCATCCCGCTTCATCCCTGACGCCCGTGTCAGGGAAGGGCCCGGGGCCGGTAGATTCAGTTCGGGCGAGACTTGGACACGACTGGGGGAAGCGCCGTGGTTGCTGACGTCTGGATCGGCGAGGAGCAACACTCCCTGCCCGACCTGCTGCGGGCGCGCCTCGAGACCGACCCCGACGGCCCCTACCTCGACATCTGTGGCACCTCGTTCACCGCCGCCGCGGCGGCGGCGCAGGCAGGGAGCTTCGCGGCCGGGCTCGCGCAGTTGGGGGTGCAGCCCGGCGACCGGGTCGCGACGCTCACCGAGAACTCACCCGAGGCGATGCTCGCCTGGTGGGGGACCGTCATGTCGGGAGCCATCGGGGCACCGATCAACTCGGCGTTCAAGGGCGACTACCTCCGCCACCAGTTGGCCGACTCCGGATCGCGCGTGGTCGTCGTGCAGGCCGACCTCCTCGACCGCATCGCGGCGATCGCGTCCGACATCGACACACTCGAGCACGTGATCGTCGTGGGTGCGCGCGGGGCCGCGGTTCCCGGCGCGACCGTGCACGCGTGGGACGACCTCCTCGGGCTGGCGCCGCTCGAGCCGAGCGCCGACATCGGGCCGGGCGACCTCGCGACGATCGTCTACACCGGCGGCACCACCGGCCCGTCGAAGGGCTGCATGCTCAGCCACAACTACCACGTCGCCTTGAGCACCCAGATCGCGACGTGTTGGCGTCGCACCGCCGACGACGTGCTCTGGACGCCGTTGCCGCTCTTCCACTTCAACGCGCTGACCACCGGCCTCGTCGGCGCGCTCGTCGCCGGCGGTGCGTCGGCGATCTCCGGGAAGTTCTCGGTGTCGGGCTTCTGGCCCGAGATCAACCGGGTCGGTGGCACCGTCGTCTCGTTGCTGGGGTCGATGGCGTACCTGCTCGCCAACGACGATGCCCGCCCCGACATGCCGAATTCCGGCGCACCCGAGGCGAACACGACGATGCGACTGATCGGTGCCGCGCCGATGCCGGTCGAGATCGACCGCAAGCTCCGGGAGCGGTTCGGCGTCGACGTGTTCAGCGGCGCCTACGGCATGACCGAGGCGAGCCTGCCGTCGTGGACGCCGCTCGGCGTCGAGCAGCGACCGAACGCAGCCGGCGTGATCAACGACGAGTACTTCGACGTGCGGATCTTCGACGACGGCGACCGCGAGGTCCCGCGCGGGACCGACGGTGAGATCGTCCTCCGGCCGAAGCGTCCACACGTGATGTTCGAGGGCTACTGGGGCCGGCCCGAGGCGACGCTCGCCACGATGCGCAACCTGTGGCTGCACAGCGGCGACATCGGCCGCATCGACGAAGACGGCTACCTCTTCTTCGTCGACCGCAAGGCCGACTACCTGCGTCGGCGGGGCGAGAACATCTCGAGCTTCGAGGTCGAGGCGATCCTCGTGAAGCACGAGGCGATCGCCGACGTGGTCGTGCACGCGGTGCCGAGCGAGATCACCGAAGACGACCTCAAGATCACCGCGGTGCTCGTCACCGACGCGACGGTCACCGAGGAGGAGCTGTTCCGGTGGTGCGTGGAGGAGCTCCCGTACTTCGCCCTGCCCCGGTACATCGAGTTCCGCAGCGAGCTCCCACGCAGCCCGGTCGGACGGGTGCTCAAGCGCGAGCTGCGCGACGAAGGCGTCACCGACGCGACATGGGATCTCGACGTCAGCGCCGTCACCTACGAGAAGCGATAGGGAGCCCGATGACCGACTCACCGCGGCCGCCCGACGGCGACTGGCTCGGAACGCCGTACCTCACATTCGAGCGCGATGGCTCCCTCGCCGTGCTCACCGTCGACCGGCCGCAGGCGCGCAACGCGATGACGCCGGCGATGTACTTCGGCGTGCGGTACGCGATCGATCGCGTGAACGCGGATGCCGACCTCGTCGGACTCCTGCTCACCGGTACAGGAGACTTCTTCATCCCCGGCGGCGATCTCGCCGGTGGTGGCGACGACGACTGGGGCTTCCCCAAGCTGCTCGGCATGGACATGGCGCCGTACGAGGCGTTCCGCACGTCGTCGAAGCCGATCGTGTGCGCGGTGAACGGCGTCGCCCAGGGGGGTGGGATGATGCTGGCGATGCTCGCCGACGTGACCGTCGCGAGCGAACAGGCCACCTTCCGCGTCCCCGAGCTGTTCCGCGGCATCGCCGACACCAACTTCGCCGAGCTGCTCCCGCGCCAGGTCGGCCCCGCCCGAGCCCGCGACCTCTTGCTCACCGGCCGCACCCTCACCGCCGCGGAAGCCGTCGACTGGGGCCTCGTGGCCCGCGTCGCCCCCCACGACACGTTCCTCGCCGAAGCGCGCGACGCGCTGGCCTGGTGCGCGCGGGCAGCTCCCGAAGCTCGGCGCGCCGTCAAGCGCGTGATCGAGCTCCAGTACGGCCGCTACGACCGCATGTCGATGGAAGCCAGCTTCACCGCCGACGAAATGGCCGAGGGGTACGTCGCGTTCAAGGAGCGTCGCAACCCCAACTGGGTCCCCGACGACCTCGACACCGGCGGCCGCCTCTAGCCAACCCACTTCGGCGTCAGAAACCCCCACCACCGGGGGATTTTTGACGCCAAAGCGTTCTGGTCAGCGGCCCTGGAAGTCGGGGGTGCGCTTGTCGCGGCGAGCCTTGGCGTACTCGCGGAAGTCGTCGCTGCGGCTGCTGAGCTCCATCGCGAGGGCCTCGTCGGCGAGCTGGTGCGTGAGGTCGGTGGTGAGGCCCCGGTGGACGAGCGCCTTGGTGAGGCCGACGGCGACGGTCGCGGCGGCGGCGAGCTCGTCGACGACGGCCGCGGCGGTGGCGGTGACGTCGGCGGCGGGAACGGACCGGTGGACCATGCCCCAGTCGGCGGCCTGCGCGCCGCCGACCTCGCGTCCGAGCAGCAGCATCTCCTTGGCGCGCGCGACGCCGACGAGGCGGGGGAGGAGCCACGACGCGCCCGAGTCGGGGGTGAAGCCGAACGACGTGAACGGGGCGCGGAGTCGGGCGTCGTCGGCGACGATCGCGAAGTCGGACGCGAGCAACAGGTTGAGTCCGAGGCCGATCGACCATCCGGTGGCCGCGGCGACGATCGGCACCTGCGTCTCGAGCATCACGGGGATGAGACGGTTCACGTGGGTCTGCATCCGACGCTGGACCGAGCCGACGCGGGGACGGGCGTCGTCGGCGGAGCTCGATCGGCGGCCGAGATCGAAGCCCGAGCAGAAGTCCGTGCCCGTGCCGGTGAGCGCGATCACCCGGACCGACTCGTCGAGCCCGGCCGCGTCGATCGCGTCGATCAGGGCGAGGACGACCTCGTCGGTGAGCGCGTTCTTGCGCGCCGGCCGGTCGAGCGTGAGACGGAGCACGGGTCCGTCGTGCGCGACGATCAGGCCTTCGGCGCTCATGATGCCTCCTGGGTGGCGAACCGTTCGGCGAGGGCGTCGAGCACACCCTGCGCGGTGGCGGCACCGCCGGGCGGTTCGGGGAGCTCCACCGGGCCGTGCCCGCGGCTGGGGAGCAGGATGCTCGCGTGTCCCGGTGTGGTGGTCTCGCCGCGCTGGTTCTCGCCCCAGATGTCGAGGTCGATGGCCGGCCGGTCACCCTCGGCGACGTACTTCCGGGTGACCCGCCCGCGCATCCAGTGCGTGTCGCCGACGTAGTTGAACTTCCGGAACTGGCAGTCGAGCTTCCACAGCCAGGCGTCGTCGCCCATCCAGTCGGTGCAGAGGTGGATGAGCCAGGTCTCGCGCATGCGGCCGTAGTCGTAGATCGCCGGGTTGCCCGCCCGGTGGGCCCACTCGGCGTCCCAGTGGACGCGCTGCTGCACGTCGGGGACGTTGAGGTCGTCGGGGCGGAAGAACCGGGGGACCCGCTGGCGCTGCTGGTAGCCGAGCCGCAGGGCCTTGACCCCGTAGAGGCCCATGCCCATCCCGACGTGCCAGCAGACCATGTCGGTGACGCGCAGCGGGCCCTTCACGACGGGACCGATCTCGTTGCCCTCCTCCACGTCTTCCCACCACCGGGGCTCGGCCCCGCGTCGCGCTTCCGGCTCGCCGGCGTAGACGGCGTCGATGCGCGCGAGCTCGTCGTCGGTGTACGGGCGGATCTCGGTGTCGTCGTACTTCCCGCGCGCTTCGGCCTTGTCGCGCTCGGTGCGGATCATCAGGCGGTACTGCGCGGCGAGCACCGGACCGGCTGCCACGGCGAACACCTCGGCGGTCCACTCGTGCACGGCGCGCTTGGCGAAGTCGCTCTGCTTGTCGTGCACACCGACGAGCGCGTTGCGTCGGGTCACCCGGGTTCCCGGCCGCAGCGGTGCCCACCACTCGCGGAAGCTCCCGGAGTAGAACGCGTGCGCACCGCGGATCGGGATCGCCGCGCAGCAGCGCCTTGACGTCGGGTTCGAGGGTGGTGACCTCGTCCTCGCCGATCAGGGTGTCGCCCCCGACCAGGTGCGGCGGCGCGAGCGGCCCACCCCAGCGGCTCGACGTGGCGTACGCGGGATCCGACCACAGCGGGTTGTCGTCGCCGTACGACTCCGCGACGTGGCGGAACGTGTCCTCGTTCGGGAAGCGGTAGTGCGGCGGTTGCGGATGGGGGTGCGCCACTCCGATGCGTCGCCGCAGCTCGGCCACCCCCGCATCGGTGATGCTCTCCCGCTCTACGCTCACTCGTGGATCCTCTCGCGCGCCCGGGACCCCGCTCGCGGGCCGCTGCTCAACCAACTGAACGGGTATTCTAGAGTGCCTCCGATGTCGTCTCCGCTGCCCCCGGGCCGTCTGGCCCTCGATCCGACTTCGTCGCTCGAGGTCGTGCGCGAACGGGTCGAGGAGTGGGTCGCAGCCGCGGTGCCGGAGGCCTGGCGCATCGCCGCGCCCGGCGGCCACGCCGCGATCCGGGCCGTGCGCCCCCGGGCCGCGTACGAGGAGTGGTACCCGACCTTCGCCGACTCCGGCCTCGCCGTCGCGACCTGGCCGGTGGAGTACGGCGGTCTCGACCTCTCGCCCGACCAGGCTCGGGTCGCCGAGGAGAGTGCTCGCGCCGTACAACCTCGGACGGCTGAACCCCCTCGGTCTCAACAACGCAGCACCCGCGCTCTTCGCACACGGTACCGAGGACCAACGACTCCGGTTCCTCCCGCCGCTCGTTCGCAACGAGGAACGGTGGTGTCAGATGTTCAGCGAGCCTGGCGCAGGCTCCGACCTCGCGTCACTCGCGATGCGTGCGACCCGCGACGGCGACGAGTGGATCCTGTCGGGACAGAAGGTGTGGAGCACATGGGCCCACAGCTCGGAGTTCGCGGTGTGCCTCGCCCGCACCGATCCCACGGCGCCGAAGCGACGGGGGATCACCTACTTCGTGGTCGACCTGCGCGCACCGGGCGTGGAGGTGCGGTCGCTGCGCCACATCGGCGGTGAGGTCGACTTCAACGAGGTGTTCCTCGACGAGGTCCGGATCCCCGACGCGTTCCGCGTCGGGGCCGAGAACGATGGTTGGCGCGTCGCGGGTGCGACCCTTGCCGGTGAACGGCAGATGGTCTCCGGGAGTGGCTCTGGGGGTGTCGACCGCATCGGTGGTGCAGGCAGCGAGCGTCTCGTGGGCCTGGCGCGTGAGAACGGAAGATGGGCCGACTCCCGGGTCCGCCAAGACGTGATGCGCGTCTACAGCGAAGAACGAATCCGGGGCTGGACGAACCAGCGGGTCCGGGCCACGGTGAAGGCAGGCGGCCATCCCGGCCCCGCCGCGTCGATCGGCAAGATCCACCAGGGTGAGCTCAACCAACGCATCCAGCTCCTGGCCACGGACCTCCTCGGCGCCGGCGCCGCGGCATGGGAAGCAGGCGCCGACGCTCGATGGGCCGAGGGCATGCCCTACGAGGTGCGCGGCATGCTGCGGAGCCGGGCGAACACGATCGAGGGTGGGACCAGCGAGGTGAACCGCAACATCGTCGGCGAGAAGGTCCTCGGCCTCCCGCGTGAACCCGACCCGTACCGAGACACCCCCTGGCAGGAAGTCCCCCGATCATGAAGCAGGCGTCGTGAACGGCAGCTACGAGCACCTGATCGTCGAGCGGCACGGGCCGGTGGGGTGGCTGATCAACAACCGCCCCGCGCAGCTGAACGCGATGAACGCAGCGATGCGCGACGAGTTCGCCGACGCTTGGACCGAGCTCGACCGCGATCCCGCCGTACGCGTCATCGTGCACACCGGTGAGGGCCGCGCGTTCCAGACCGGTGTCGACGTGACCGAGCTCGCGAACGACGGCCAGGGCATGGAGCGCTACCGGGAGAGCGTGGAGCAGTTCGACCTGCACTTCACCGCGTGGCACCAGGAGGTCTGGAAGCCGGTGATCACGGCGGTGAACGGGATCTGCGCCGGCGGTGGCTTCCATTGGGTGGCCGACGCCGACATCGTGATCGCGGCGAGCGACGCGCAGTTCTTCGATCCGCACGTGTCGGTCGGCCAGGTCGTCGCGATCGAGGCGATCGGACTGATCCGCAAGATGCCGGTGGAAGCGGTCATGCGGATGGCATTCATGGGCAAGTACGAGCGCATGTCGGCCGAACGTGCCCGGGAGCTGGGCATGCTCAGCGAGGTCGTCGACCCGCCGGAGCGACTCCGCGAACGTGCGCAGGAGCTGGCCGAGACCATCGCGAGGAACTCGCCCGCGGCCATGGCCGCGACCAAGAAGGCGCTCTGGGGTGCGCTCGAGCTCGGCCTCACCGATGCCTGCCGGGCCGGCGCACAGCACCTCGCCGCACTGTGGGGCCACCCCGACCAGGAGGAGGGGCCCCGCGCGTTCGCAGAGAAGCGGGATCCGAACTGGGCGCCGCTGGCGTCGCCGGACGATCCGCCGGCGGCGTGAACCTCGCGTCGCTGCTGCTCGAGCACCCGTTCGCCGACCCGGAGCCGCTGCTGATCGGTGAGCACGCGACGGTGACCGCCGGCGGCGGCGCGCGCCGCGGTGCGAGCCCTCGCGACGTCGCTCACCGCCGCCGGCGTGGAACCGGGCCAGGCGGTTGCAGTGCAGGTGGCAACCGGGCCCGACGCGGTCGTGGCGATGATGGCGGTCTGGACGGCCGGTGGAGTCTTCGTGCCCCTGAACCCCCGTCTTCCCGAGGCCGAGCGAGCGGCTGCCTTCGCGACCACGGAACCGGCGGCACTCGTCACCGACGCCGGGGAGTCGTCGCTGCCGGGACGGCGCGTCTACGACGACGGCGTCGCGTTCGTCACGTGGACCTCGGGGACGACGGGCCGGCCGAAGGCGATCCTGCACACGCACGTCGCCTACTTCGAGCTGATCGACCGCGTGCTCGCGCCGCTCCGCGGCCGGGTCAACGATCCGGCGTCGCGTCCCACGCCGAACCTCATCCCGGTCTCGCTCGCACTCAATGCAGGCATCTACAACGCGCTCTTCGGCCTCCGGGCCGGCGCCGCGCTGGTGATCATGGACCGGTTCGCTACGGAGTCGTTCGCGCGGCTGGTGCGCGAGCACGCGATCCGTTCGACCGTGCTTCCCCCGGCCGCGATCACGATGCTCGCCGACGACGACGGCGTCACCGACCTGGCCCCGCTGCGGTACGTGCGCAGCATCACCGCACCACTCTCGCCGCTCGCGGCCCGCCGGTTCACGGAGAAGTTCGCGGTGACGGTGCTGAACGGGTACGGACAGGCCGAGATCGGGGAGGTGATCGGATGGACCGCCGCCGACGCGAAGGCCCACCCCGAGAAGGTCGGCGCAGTCGGCAAGCCGCACCCCGGAGTCGATCTTCGACTCGCGCCCGACACCGGGGAGCTGCTCGTGCGCCCGCCGAACCGTGCGGTCGGGTACGCGGGTGGTGACTCGCTCGCCGACCGGGTCGACGTCGACGGTTTCGTCCGCACCGGCGACATCGCCCACATCGACGACGAAGGGTTCGTCTGGATCGACGGGCGTGTCGGCGACGTGATCAACCGGGGCGGGAACAAGGTGTTCCCCGAGCAGGTCGAGGAGGTGCTCCGCCTCTCGCCGCGCGTGCGCGACGCGGCGGTGGTCGGCGTGCCCGACCGTCGACTCGGCGAGGTTCCGGTGGCGTTCGTGGTGGGTGACGCCCCCACCGACGAGCTCGAGGCCCTGTGCCGTGACCAGCTCGTCGCCTACAAGGTTCCGGTCGGCGTTCCGACCGCGTCGACGAGCTCCCGCGCAGCGAGGTGGGCAAGGTGCTTCGGCGTGAGTTGCAGGATCTCCACGCCGCGGCCGGCACCGAGGAGCACGCACCGTGAGTTGGTCGACGCTCGAGGTCACCCGCGACGGACCCGTCGGCTGGCTCGTGTTCGATCGCCCCGATCGGGGCAACGCGATCGACGCCACGATGTTCAACGAGCTCGAGGCCGCGTGGGCGGAGCTCGATGCCGACCCCGCGGTGCGGGTGATCGTGAACACCGGGAACGGTCCGTCGTTCCAGACCGGCCTCGACGTGCGCGAGCTCGCGTCGAACCGCGAAGCGCTGCGCGAGCACAGTCGGCGCACCCGCGACTTCGAGCTCCGGATGACCGCATGGCACTGCCAGGTCTGGAAGCCGGTGATCGCGGCAGTCAACGGGGTCTGCGCGGGTGGCGGGCTCCATTTCGTGGCCGATGCCGACATCGTGATCGCGGCCGCCGGCGCCACGTTCCTGGATCCGCACGTGAGCATCGGGCAGGTGTCGGCCATCGAGACGATCGGCCTCGTCCGGCGGTCACCGATGGAGCCGATCCTGCGGATGGCGCTCACCGGCCGGCACGAACGCATGCCCGCCGTCCGCGCCTACGAGCTCGGGATCCTGAGTGAGATCGTCGATCCGGGCGAGCAGCTTCGGGATCGGGCCCAAGAGCTCGGCGAGACCATCGCGAAGAACTCACCCGCGGCGATGGCGGCGACCAAGAAGGCACTCTGGGGTGCGCTCGAGGTCGGACTCACCGATGCCTGCCGGGCCGGTGCCGACGAGCTCGCCGGGCTCTGGGGCCATCCCGACCAGGAGGAGGGGCCCCGCGCCTTCGCCGAGCGTCGGGAGGCGGCGTGGCGGCCGCCGGGCCCGCATCCGGAGCCGGGCGGTTGAGCCGGTACTCTGCGTCGCCCGACGTCGGAGGATCCGGCGCGGTGGTCCGGGGGGTCGTTGTGGCACGTCGTCTGGTCGTCCTCGCGTGCGCGGTCGTGATCGCGGGCGGTCTCGTTGCACCCGCGGCGGTCGCCGGCGCGGCGGCCCCGGCCCGGGTGAAGCCGGCCGCGTCGCAGGGCTGCGGGAGTGCACCGGTGGTCGGGCCGGGACAGACCGACGAGTCGGTCGACTCCAAGGGCACCGCCTACACCTACATCCAGCATGTCCCTCCGACCTACGACGGAACGACTCCGATCCCGGTGGTGGTCGACTTCCACGGTTACTCGGAAGGGTCCTCGATCCACACCCGGATGACGATGCTCGGTACGAAGGGCGACACCGAGGGTTTCGTCACCGTCTCTCCGCAGGGCCAGGGTCTCGGAGTGGTCGCGAGTTGGGACACCGAACTCGACGGCCCCGACGTGGCGTTCTTCGGGAAGCTCCTCGATCAGCTCGAGGACACGCTGTGTGTCGACACCAACCGGGTGTTCGTCACCGGATTGTCGAACGGCGCGTTCATGACCTCCGCGGTGGCGTGCGCCTACGCCGACCGTGTCGCCGCGGTCGCGCCGGTGGCGGGCATCCAGGACATCGAGGGGTGTGATCCCGCCCGACCCGTGCCTGTCGTCGCCTTCCACGGTACGGCCGATCCGTTCGTCCCGTTCACCGGTGGGCTGGGCCCGGCGGCGATGACGCTCCCGGCACCCGACGGTTCGGGTCGTACCCTCGGTGACCTCGCGGCCGAGGATCCCGACGCGCCCGAGCTGCATGGCCCGTCGGTCCCCAGGATCGTGCGGAGCTGGTCGAAGCGGAACGACTGTGCCCGGAGGCCGAGCCGCACGAAGATCGGCACCGACGTGACGCGGGTCCGCTACCGGTGCCCGAAGCGGGCGACGGTCGAGCTCTACCGGGTGGAAGGTGGAGGCCACAGCTGGCCCGGAAGCGCGTTCTCGAAGTCGATCGCGGCGATCGTCGGGGTCACGACCGACACCGTCGTGGCCAACGACGTGATGTGGACGTTCTTCCGGAACCACCCCCTCACGAAGTCGTGATGCTCCCGGTCGGCGACCGTGTGGCGCTCCGTGAGCTCGTCGAGGCGTACGGCATGGCGGTCGACGCGCTCGACGTCGAGTGGTTCAGCTCACTGTGGACGTCCGACGCGGTCCTGGCCCTGCACGATTCGGCCGGCGAGACGCGACGGTGGGTGGGCGACGAGATCGTCGGCATCGTGGCCGGCGTCGGCAGCTACCTGCGAACGATGCACTTCGTGGGCAATCACCGCACGCGCGTGGAAGGAACAACCGTGTCGGGTCAGACCTACTGCTTCGCCCATCACCTCGTCACCGGTCCGGAAGGCGCCGGCGATCAGGCGTACGACCGGGTGCTCGCGATTCGATACGACGACCGGTACGAGCGCCGGAACGACGAGGTCGACGGTGCCGAGTCGCACTGGCGGTTCGCCCGGCGCGACGTTCGCATGTTGTGGCGTGCGCACCACGACGTCGAGTTGCTGGGATATCAGCTGTGACCGACGATCTCGAGGTCGCCATCGAGCGGAACGTGGAGCTCAGGCGCTACGAGGCCTGGGTCGACGGCGCGCTCGCGGGGTTCGCCGAATACCGGATGCGGGGCGCCGACACCTTCGTGTTCACCCACACCGAGGTCGACGACGCGTTCGAGGGCAGGGGCGTGGCGAGTCGCCTGATCCGATACGCGCTCGACGACGTGCGCGCGCAGGGCGGGTCGGTCGTCGCGCGGTGCCCCTTCGTGGCCGCGTACATCCAGCAGCACCCGGCGTACGCTGATCTCCTCGCCGATCCGCACTGACCCGCCCGGCCCAGACTGGAGCGCCGTGACCGACCTCGTCGACGTCGATCTCTACAGCCCCGACACCTACGTCGAGTCCCCGCCCCACGCAGCGTTCGAACAGCTGCGGGCCGACGACCCGGTGCACTGGCAGCCGATGCCCGATGGCACCGGCTACTGGGCGGTGCTCCGCCACGCCGACGTCACCAACGTGGCCCGGCATCCGAAGGTGTTCTCCGCCGAGCTCGGCGGGGTGGTGCTCGAAGACCTCGACCCGGACGTCGCTCGCGATGATGCGAGACATGCTCCTGGCCATGGATCCGCCACGCCACCTCGACCACCGTCGCAACGTCGCGCCCCGCTTCACGCCGGCCGTCATCGGTGATCTCGAACAACGGATCCGGTCGATGTGCCGTGCGATCTTCGACCGGGTCGACGACGGCGCGACCGTCGACTTCGTGCACGACGTGTGTGCCCAGCTGCCGTCGCAGGTCGTCGGCGAGCTCGTGGGGATCCCACGCGACGACTGGCCGAAGATCCACGCCTGGTCGGAGCAGAACTCGGGCGGCCAGGATCCCGACATCGCCGCAAGCTCCGGCGACGACGCCATGAGTGCCACGATCGAGATGGCGATGTACGCGATCGAGCTCGCCGGACGTCGGCGGGCCGAACCGGCCGACGACCTCATGAGCTACATGCTCACCTGTGAGGTCGACGGCCATCCGATGAGCGACATCGAGTTCGGGAGCTTCTTCGTGCAGCTCGTGACGGCCGGAAACGACACGACTCGCACGATGCTCTCGTCGGGGTTGCTCGCGCTCGCTCCAGCACCCCGAGCAACTGGCCGCGCTGCGATCCGACCCGACGTTGATCCCATCGGCGGTCGAGGAGATCCTGCGGTGGGCGAACCCGCTGCACTACTTCCGCCGGACCGCGTCGGAAGCGGTCGAGCTCGGCGGACAGTCGATCGCCCCGGGTGAGAAGCTGGCGATGGTCTACACGTCGGCGAACCGCGACGAAGCGGTGTTCACCGACCCACACCGGTTCGACATCACCCGGGATCCGAACCCGCATCTGTCGTTCGGTACCGGCGAGCACTTCTGCCTCGGCGTCCACCTCGCTCGCATGGAGGGTCGGGTGTTCTTCGAGGAGCTGCTCGCTCGGTACTCGACGATCGAGTTGGTCGGTGCGCCGTTGCGGCAGCGCTCCAACCTCAACAACGCGCTCAAGGCGTTGCCGGTCACCCTCACCGCCTGACGGGTCGCCTCACCGCCGACGGTGTCACGTGGGCGGCGGGGGAGGTGGCACCGTGGTCGTGGAGGTGGTCGTCGTCGACGTGCTGGTGGTCGTCGTCGAGGTCGAGGTACTGGTCGACGTGCTCGTGGAGGTACTCGTGGTGGTGGTCGGCCCGGTGCTCACCTTGAGGACCACCACCGACCCCTTCGCGGCCTTGCTGTTCTGGGCCGGTGTCTGCTCGAAGACGAGGCCTTCGGCGAGCGCCTCGCTCGGTTCGTTGACCGTCGTCGGACTCAGCCCCGCGGCGGTGATGGCTGCTCGCGCTGCGCCGGCCGGTTCGCCGATCACCGACGGGACATCGACCTGCGCCTTCTTGCTGTCGTCGTTGCGCGACACGGCCCACACGACGAGACCGGCCACGACGAGACCGATGACCACCAGGGCGCCGACGATCCACCCCGTCTTGTTCGACTTCTTCTCGGGTTCCGCAGCCGGGACAGCCGGGAGGATGCTGGTCTTCGCCTCGGGAACGGTCGTGACGACCACGGGTGCCGTCGCGCCCACCACCGGAACGGCCAGGGTGGCGGCGAGGCGGTGTAGGTCGGCGGCGACGTCGGCGCCGCTCGCATACCGACGCGCGGGTTCGGTCTCGAGGAGCCGTTCGATGATCCCGTCGAGCGCGGGCGGCACTCCGGTCGCGTGCGTCGAGGGCGGTGCCGGTCGCTCCCGGAGCTTGCGTTCCGTGAGGGTGACGACGTCGGCACCGACGAACGGCGGCGTACCGGTGACCGCCTCGTACAGGATCGCACCGAGCGCGTAGAGGTCGCTGCGCGCGTCGGCCGTGCGACCCTGGAGTTGCTCGGGCGCGGCGTACTGGGCCGCGACGACGCCCGCGCCCGCGCTCGCGAATCCCGCGAGACCCGCGGCGGCGGTGCCGAAGTCGCAGATCTTCACGTCGCCGTTGCGCGCGAGCAGCACGTCGCTCGGCGTGAGACCGCCGTGCACGACCCCAGCCCGGTGCGCCGCGTCGAGGCCCTCCGCGACCGCAGCGCCGATGGCAGCCGCGCGATCAGGGGAGAGGCGGCGGGATTCCCGGAGTGTGTCGGCGAGGTTGGTGCCGTCGACGTACTCCATGGCGACGAAGACCGAACCGGCGTCTTCGCCCCAGTCGTAGACGGTGACCACCTGAGGGTCGCGTACCGTGGCCGAGGCCGTGGCGGCCTGGCGGAACCGCTCGACGACCTGGGGATCGGCGGCGAGCTCGGCGGCGAGCACCTTGATCGCCACCGGCCGGTCGAGATCGCGGTCGTGGCCGAGGAACACCTCTGCGGCCGGGGACGCCGCGAGGCGCTCCCGCAGTTCGTAGCGTCCGGCGAGTGGTCCGGGGGGTACTGAGGTCATGCCGCGGACGGTAGCCGCGGCGACGCGGCAGGAGCCGGATCACTCCGGTCGGGCGCGTTCGGCCTGGTCGATCGCATCCTGACGGTCGGTGCTGAGGTCGGCGGTGAGGAAGTCGCCCGCCTCGGGCAACGCGACGATCAGTTGCTCGAGCCGCTGCCAACCGGCGGTGAGCCGTGCTCCACGGAACCCGAGCACGTGACCACCGGCGCTGCGGTCGTCGGTCACGAAGTGCAGGTGGTATCCCGCCACGTCGAACCGGGAGGCGTACTCGGGTGACCAGAAGCCGACGACGGTGCCGCACCCGTCGGCGATGTGCCACTCCGACTGCTGCTCACTCGCCTCCGAGAGCGGCGTTCCCTCCGCGGCCCGACAGGCGGCGCGGAGGTGCACCGCGTCGAACGTTCCCTCGAGGCGGAACGCGAAGAAGTGGTTGGCGGTGTCGCGCTCGCGGTCGAGGCGCGTGCACAGGTCTTCGAGGTCGTCGGCGGTCAGTTCGACCGTGCGATCGGCGGCGAAGCGGGTCACCACGGCGTAGGGGCTCAGCGCGTCGTCGGGTGCTGCTGCGACGGATCCGTCGGACCGGACCTGCAGGAAGTCGCCGTCGAGGACGACCAGCTCCCCGTCGAGGCCTTCGAACGTTCCGAGCCCGAAGTCGCCGTGCTCCCGCAGCGTCCCGACCCGCACCGCGCCCTGGTAGACGCCCTCTGCGAGCGCTCCCACCGTCGACACCTGGAACACGGTGTGGTGCTCGACGTCGAGCACGTCGGCGAGCGCCCGAGCGACGAGATGGGCAACCGGTTCGCCCGTGGTCGCCGCCCGGTGCTCGAGGGCGGTCCAGATCCCGTCGGGAATCCGGCAGCGCAGCTCGTGGGTCATCGCGTCAGCTGCTCACCGAAGCGAGGTACGCGAGCAATGCGAATCCCAGCACGAACGACAATCCGACCGCCTCGCGGCCGTCTTCGTACGCGGTCGGCATCATCACGGCCGCGAGCATCGTGAGGATGGTTCCGGCCGCGAACGCCTGGATCGCGCCCAGGACCGCCGGGGAGGCGTCGGCGAGGAACACGTGCCCGAGCGCTGCCGCGACCCCGCCCGCGACCGCGATCGCACTCCAGAGGCCGAGCACCTTCGCGGTCGACCAGCCGGCGCGGAGGAACCCCGGGGTCGAGGCCATTCCTTCGGGCAGGTTCGATGCGAGCACCGCCACGACCATGGCGACGCTCACGGTGCCGCCCGAGATGAGCGAGATCGCGATCGCCACCGACTCGGGGATGCCGTCGAGCAGGGCGCCGAGCGCGATGCCGGTCGACGCGTGCTCACCCTTCGGCGCACGTCGGGCGACGACGCGGTCGGCGGCGTAGAACGTGATGGCACCGACTGCGAGCCAGATCCCCGTGGTCTCGTCGCCCGCGCCGCGGAATGCCGGCACGGTGAGCTCGAACGCCGCTGCCGAGACGAGCGCGCCGGCGCCGAACCCGGTGATCAGGCCGAGGAGACGCTTGGGAACCGCGAACCAGATGGTGAGCAACGCGCCGAGGATGAGCGATGCCTGACCCACCAACGCCCAGAAACCGGCTTCGAGCACCGCCGCAAACTAGCCCGGGCCTGTTGGTGCGATTGAGCCACACATGACGTGGGCAATCGCACCAACGGGTCAGAGGGTCGCCTCGGCGATGAGCTCTTCGAGGTAGCGGTCGTCCCACCAGGAGATCTGGAGCTGCTTGGCCCGGCGGAAGTACAGCTGGATGTCGTACTCGAGGGTGAACCCGACGCCACCGAAGACCTGCTGGGCCATGGCGGTCACGTCGCGGAAGGTCGTCGCGTTGAAGAGCTTCGCCATCGGCGCGAGGCGATCGACGGGGCGGTCGTTGGCGCGGGCCCATGCGGCTTCGTGCACGAGCAGAGCGCCACCCTCGACCGTCGTCGACGCGTCGGCGAGGTAGTGGGAGATCGCTTGGAACGCGCCGAGTGGCTTGTCGAACTGCTCGCGGTCCTTCGCGTACTGCACGGTGATCTCGAGTGCGAACGCCGCCCCACCCGCGGCGAGCGCGGCCTGCAGGATGATCCCGTCGAGCATCGTGTCGTGCCAGGTGCTCCACTCCGCGGTACCGACACGTTCTGCGGGTGTGCCGGCGAACGTCACCCGGTACTGGGTGTCGGACGCGATCGTCCGCTGCTGGTCGAGGGTGATCCCGGCAGCACCCGAGTCGACGAGGAACAGGTTGACCGCGTCGCCCAGCGCGTGCGAGCACGAGGAAGCGCGTGGCGGCGGCCGCGAACGGGCACGTGCCACTTGACGCCGTCGAGGCGGAACCCGTCGCCATCGGCTGCGGCGCTCGTGGTGACGCCGTTCGGGCCGAAGCCGCGGTCCGGTTCGAGCCACGCGACCGTGCAGAGCTCCTCGCCCGAGGCGATCTTCGGCAGCCACGCGGCTCTTCTGCGCGTCGGTTCCGCCGCGGAGCAGGGCGCCGCCGCTCATCACCGCGCTGACGAAGTGCGGTGACGGTGCGAGTGAGCGGCCGAACTCCTCGTAGACCACGGTCGCGTCGAGGATCGACATCCCCGAGCCGCCGTACTCGACGGGGAGCATCAGTCCGATCAGGTCGAGCTCACCGAGTTGCTTCCACAGCTCGTCGGGGTAGCCGGTGGGGTCGTCTTCCATCGCCCGGACGGTGTCGAGCGGCGAGTACGAGCTGCAGACGCCGCGCACCATCTCGCGGAGCATGTCCTGCTCTTCGGAGAAGCTGAGATCCATCGTGTCCTGTCCGTCGATCAGGGCCGCCACGCGTCGCCGCGTCGCGTCCAGGGGTTGTCGTCGTCGGTGGTCGGCAGCGCGACCCGAACCGAGCAATCGGTCTTCGTGTCACCGTCGACGGAGAGGGTCACGAGGAGCGATGCCCATCCGCATCCGGCGTCGTCGGTGGTCACATCCTCGACCGTGGCCGTGATCACCATCGTGTCGCCGGGGAACACCGAGCCCTTCATCCGGAACTTCATGCGACCGAGCCGACCCTTCGGGCCGGTCCAGTCGGTGACGTAGCGCTCGAACCAGGCGGCCTGGTTCGGCGTGTTCATGAAGATGTCCTGGGTGCCGTTGCGGTTGACCGCGAAGTCGTGGTCGTGGTGCATCGGGCGCCAGTCGCGACTGGCGAGCGCGCCGAGCACGATCGTTGAGGCGCTCACGTCGTGGCGCAGTTCGGGGAGCGTGTCGCCCGGGTGCACGTCGTCGAGCGTTCATGCCGGCCTCCCCGTCTCCTCGCGCCGGTAGCCGAAGCCCGTGTACGACTCGACGCCGACGAGGTCGCCGCGCTGGTTGCACGTACTCGACGTCGATCACCCAGAAGCGCCCGGTGCCGAGCTTGGTCGTCTTCGGCTCGCTCACCGACCGGAGCACCTGGCGGCTCGTGATCACGTCGCCGATGCGGACAGGGTCGTGGAACACGATCGTGTTGTCGGAGATCACGGCCTCGGGGAGGCCGTAGTGCGCCTTGAGGTCGAAGTGCACCTGGAGCGGCACCGCAGGCTCGGAGCGGCCGGGCGACCAGTTGTGGGGGCGGAACCAGACCGAGAGCATCGTCGGCGGCGCGATCGGGCCGTCGGTGATCTCCGCGGCGACGGCGTCGTCCCAGAAGAGCGGGTTGCCGTTCTCCACCGACGAGCACGTCGTCCAGATGTAGCCCCGCTCGACGGGGAACTCGCCGACCTCCTCGTACTGCGGGGTCCCGATGAGGGTCACTCGGATGCGCTCGCGTGCTCATGCGATCGCTCCTTCGTGCCGGAGCTGCGAGATCTCGTCGGGCTCGATCCCGGCGGCTCGCAGCAGGAGCACGTCGGTGTCGGTGACGGTCGGCTCACGCACCTCGACCGTCGTGGGGGACCGGTCCATCCCGGCGAGCACGTAGCCGACCTGACGGAACTCACCGTGCCCTGCGGCGCGGGCCGATGCGAAGGCGCCGCGGGCCGCGAGATGCGGGTCCGCGACCAGCTCGGGGACGGTGTTCACGGCACTCACGCACGTGTCGGCCGGCGCGAGCGTCGCGACCCAGTCGTCGCGGTCGCGGGTCGCGAACGCGGCGCGGAAGTCGGCGCGGATCTTCGACTGGGCGTCGTCGTCGTTCTGGTGTCGGACCCACTGCTCGCAATCGAGCTCGCGACACAGGTTGGCGTAGAACCGCGGTTCGATGGCCCCGACGGCGAGCCACTTCCCGTCGCGGCAGGGGTACACGTCGTAGCACGCGAAGCGACCGGTGAGGAGATCGTGGCGGGGGCCCGGCACCGTTCCGGTGGCGAGGTACTCGTCGATGTTGAGCGACATCAGTGCGAGGACCCCGTCGGCGACCGCGACGTCGAGGTAGGCACCCTCGCCGGTGGCGCCCCGGTGCACCAGGGCGGCGAGGATCGCGATCACCGCGTGCATCCCGCCACCCGCACCGTCGCCGATGGTGGCGCCGGGAAGCGCGGGCCCGCCCTCGGCGTCGCGGCCCGAGCAGTCGAGGTAGCCGCCGAGCGCGAGGTAGTTCAGGTCGTGGCCGGCCCATTGCGACGACGGGCCGTCTTGTCCGTAGCCACTGGTCGAGCAGTAGACGACGGAGTCGTTGACCGCCTTGACCTGTTCGTAGCCGACGCCGAGTCGGTCGACCACGCCCGGCCGGAAGCTCTCGATCACCACGTCGGCGGTCGACGCGAGCCGGAGGAACGCGTCGCGACCGGTGTCGAGCTTCAGGTCGAACAGCGCACGTTGCATGTTGCGGTGGCCCGCGTACGCGTAGAAGGGCGGGGTGATCTGCACGCCGCCGTCTTTCGGTGTCGGACCGACCTTGATCACGGTCGCGCCGTAGTCGGCCAGCCAGCGCGACGTGCGGGCGGCTGGTCCGACGCTCGCCAGGTCGAGCACGGTCACACCGTCGAGCATGGAGCCGGGTGCCATCTCAGGTTGCTCCGCTCGCGGTTCGGCGCGCGGGGCGCCGGTCCGTGGTCCGCTCGCTCCACATCAGAAGTTCTTCGGGAGGCCGAGGCCGCGGCGGGCGATGATGTTCTTCTGGATCTCGGAGGAGCCGCCGCCGATGGTGTCGATCACGGTGTAGCGGTAGGTCGACTCGGACCGGCCGGCCATCGGGGCTTCTTCGGTCCGTACTCGGAGTTGCGTCCCGGGCGCGCCGAGGTCCATCGACGCGTTGGCGAGGCGACGCGAGAACTCGGTGGCGAAGAGCTTGTACTGCGACGACTCGATCGTCGGAGGTGGAGCTCCCTCGACCTTCTCCGCCTTCACCGATTCGTCGACGACCCGCAGGCCGAGGACGCGCGCGACCTCGGCGTCGGTGTGCAGGCGGGCGATGCGTTGCCGGACGACCGGGTCGTCGCGGAGCGGCTCGCCGTCGCGAGTGGCGGCGCGCACGTAGTCGGTGAGCACGTCGAGCCGCTGCTTGATCGGCGAGAAGGTGAACATGGTGAAGCGCTCGAGGTCGAGCGCCTGGGAGATGTACTGGAAGCCCTTGCCGACGTCGCCGACCACGTAGTCGTCGGGGACGAACACGTCTTCGATGAAGACCTCGTTCGTGCGTTCGTCGCCCATCGTCCAGATCCCGCGGATCTCCACGCCGGGATCGTCGAGGGGCACGAGCATGAGCGTGATGCCGCGGTGCTTCTCGTTCGGGTCGGTGCGGGTGCCGAGCCAGTACCACTCGGCGAAGTGCGCGGAGGTGGTCCAGGTCTTCTGGCCGTTCAGCACCCAACCCGACACTCCGTCGCGCTCGGTGCGTTCCGCCTTGAGCCGCATCGACGCGGCGTCGGACCCGGCGTTCGGTTCGCTGTAGCCGACCGCGAACTCGACGTCGTTGGCGAGGATCATCGGCAGGAACTTCTCCTTGAGGAAGTCGTTGCCGTGCGCGATGAGGGTCTTGCCGATGATGCCGACACCCTTGCCGATCTGCGGCCCACCCCGCCCCGCGAGCGCCTCGTTGAGGATGAACTCGTAGACGCCTTCACCTTCGGAGCCGCCGTATTCCTTGGGCCAGGTCAGGCCCAGCCACCCGTGCTCGCCGAGTGCCTTCATGAAGGCCCGTCGCTTCGGCGTGTCGACGATCTGGGCCATGTTCTCCCGAGTGACGTCGAACACCTCTGGATCGTCGTGCTCGTCGAGGTACTGCTCGACCTCGGCGGCGAAGTCGATCTGTTCGGGCGAGAAGTCGAAGTCCATGGGCTGCTCCGGGGCGGCGGGCTCGGATCTGACGAGTCGTCAGATCCGGGATCTTACGGTCCGCCCGCCGTTCACGCCCCTACGGGCCGGCCGCGGCAGGAGCGCAGGGCGCCGCACCTTGGTAGACCTCGACCCGGTAGACGCGCTCCACGAGGTCGTCGGTGCGGTCGTCGGGAGACGACGCGGCCGACGCGTCGGCGATCCGACGCTGGTCGGGATCGTCGGAACAGGGTCGGGGCGCCGACCCTGGCGTCGTGGGGGCGGTGGTGACCACGATCGTGAGGGTGCGGCCGGTCGGCTCGCCCGGCTGCAGCCGGTGGTCCTCGTTCCACACGAGTTGGTCGCGGCCGATGTCGGTTCGGACGCGGAAGCCCCGGTGGATCAGGTCGTAGACGATGCCGCCGGTGGCCTGCCCGAAGGTGTCGCCGGTGACGTCGACCCGCACGGGATCCGGACCCGGCTGCGCCGCCGTGTCGAGTTGGTCGAGCACGGCACGGACCGTCGACGCCTGCGGTGCGTCGGGAACCACCGGTTCGAGGGCCGACGGCACGATCGTCGCGGCGACAGCCACCGCGGCGGCCGCGGTGACGACCCGCGCCGCAGGGGCGAAGCGGCGCACCGATCCCGGCCAGGGCACGAGCCGCAGGATCCCCCAGACGATCACGAGCCACGTGAAGGCGCCGAGTGGATGGAGCCACTGGAGCAGGTACTCGAGTGCAGGTGGTGAGATCCGGCTCGCCACCGGCACGGCCGCCAGGTCGAGGGTCAACGCCAGGGTCACCGGAACCGCGACATCGATGCGGCGGCGTCGCCCCGCCACAACGAGCAGCCCACCGAGCAGGACCCACACGAGCACCAAGGCCCACGCACCGGCACCGACCATCGCCCCCCCGAAGTCCAGCGGGACGGGAGCGCCGGTCCAGGGCCCGAGCTGGTTGCAGGAACCGACTGACGATGCCGGTGGCGTCCTCGAGGCCGATCCGACTCTGCGGCGACGTCACGAACGCGCGCCACAGGGCGCTCAGGTTCTGGCGCCCGAAGAGCTGGTCGAGCAGCGCCGGGAGCATCAGCACGCAGAAGAGGGCCACCGCGCCTCCCAGCGACCGGGCGAGGGGTGGGCCGGGAGTCGGGCGAGCCCGCGTGCGTCGAGCCTGGAGCACCAACCACGCGGCGAGCCACGCACTCACGACGACGAACAGGGGGACGTAGCCGACGTGGGCCTGCACGACCCATGCCCCGAGCACCGCGGACGCGAAGAGCGCCGCGTCGGCTCCCGAGCGCGCCGGCCCATGCGCAGCACAGCAACACGAGGAACGGGAGCGCGGAGATGAAAGGGTTCCACGGTTGGACGAGGAGGTTCGTCCCGAGGTCGTGCAGCAACAACGCCACCGCCAGCGCGGTGACGACCTGGAGGGTTCGTCCGCCGATCCGACCGGTGACCCATCCGACCACGACCACCGACGCGGCGTTCACCGACGCGGCGAACACGAGCAGGGCCCGCGGATCGCTCCCCGCGAGGCGGTACGGGATCGCACCGACCCAGAAGAGCAGCGGACCGGGATGCGAGAAGCGGGCGCTGTACGGCCCGACGAGCGGGGTGTCGCGGGTGCCGACCCGGGAGACCTGGAAGACCATCACGGCGAGGTCGCCGAGGGGGAGCCATTCCTCGAAGGCGACGGCGATCCCCGCGACCAGCACCGGAGCTGCGATCGCGAGGAACACGAGTATCGGCCAGTGCGACCGTGACCATCGGACCAGACGGTTCGCCACCGGTCAGTTGACCACGCCGGCCTCACGGAGCTTCGCGATGTCGGCGTCGGAGAGGTCGAGCTCGGCGCGGAGCACCTCGGCGGTGTGCTCGCCGACCCATGGCACGCGGGTCTCGGGGCCCTCGGCCACCTTCGACATCTTCACCGGGTTCCCGGGGATCAACACCGGATCGAGCGGACTTCCGTCGGGCGCGGTGTCGGTGCGGGGCATCTCCACGAGCATGTTGCGGATCGCGACGTGGGGATCCGCGATCAGGTCGGGCGCGGAGTTGCTCGGGCCGGCCGCGATCCCGACCGCGGTGAGCGCGTGGGTCGCCTCGAGCTTGGTGTGCTGCTTCGCCCAGGCCTCGACGGCCGGTCGGATCACCGTCTCGAGGTTCGGCGCCCAACCGGCGCGGGTCGCGAACCGGGGGTCGTCCTTCCACTCGGGATGGCCCACGAGGTCGGCGAGCTTCTCGAACTGGTGCTCGCGCACGACCTGCACCACGACGTATCCGTCGGACGTGCGGAACCCGTCGAGGATGATCTGGAGGCCCTTCCCGGGCTCGGGGCGCACGCCGAGCGACCAGAAGTTGGCCACCACGTCGGTCATCGCGATCACTGCGTCGAGCATCGCGATGTCGACGTACTGGCCGAGTCCGGTGGTGTCCCGGTGGCGGAGCGCGGCGAGGATCCCGATCGTCGCGAAGAGGGCGGAGGAGATGTCGCCGAGGGCCCCGACCGGGTTGGCCACGGGCGGGCGGTCGGGCCCGGCCTTCCACTCGTAGATGCCCGACATCGCCTCGACGATCGACGCGTACGCGGGCCAGTCGCGGTAGGGCGACTCCGAGGCGTCGGCGTACCCGTCGCCGAAACCGGAGAGCGACACGTAGATCGCGCGTGGGTTCTGCTCGGCGATCACGTCGTAGCCGAGGCCGAGCCGTTCCATCGTGCCGGCCTTGAAGTTCTCCGCGATCACGTCGAAGCGGGGCACCAGGGCGAGGAACAGGTCGCGACCCTCGGCCGACTTCAGGTCGATGCCGAGGCTCCGCTTGCCCAGGTTGTTGCGGAGGTAGGTGGCGCCCACCGCGCGGCCCTCGGGGTCGGTCATCGCAGGAGTCGAACCGCGACCCGACTCGCCGTGGACCGGGTGTTCGACCTTCACGACCTCGGCACCGAGGCGCGCCAGGAGTTGCGTGGCGTAGGGGAGTGCCTGCATCTGCTCCGCGGCGAGGATGCGGACGCCGTCGAGCGGCTTGCCGAACCCCTGCGCTTCGGCGTTTCCGATGTCTCCGAGTCGCATCCGGCTGACTTTAGGTGCCCGCGTAGACTCCGCTCCGTGGCAGGCGACGGAACAGTCAGAGGAATCATCAGTGCGGGGGGCTACGTGCCCTACCGGCGACTCCAACGGTCCGAGATCGCGAAGACGTTTGCGGCCGGCGGCGGCAAGGGCACCCGGTCGGTCGCGTCGTACGACGAGGACACGACCACCATGGGCGTCGCCGCGGCACGCACCGCCTGCCGGGCCGCACCCGACGTCGAGATCGGGTCGCTCTTCTTCTCGACCACCGAGCCGGCCTACGTCGACAAGACGAACGCGACCGCGATCCACGCCGCGCTGCGCCTCGACTCCGCGGCTCCCGCCTTCGACTTCGGCGGTGCGGCCCGGTCCGGGGTGGGCGCGCTGCTGGTCGCCCTGGCCGGGTCCGATGCCGCCCTGGTGGTCACCGCCGATCTCCGTACCGGCCTGCCGACCGGCGCCGACGAAGCCGCGGGTGGCGACGGCGCCGCCGCGCTGCTCGTGGGCGACGACTCCGACGGCCCCGTCGTCGCCGAGCTGCTGGGCACCGGGAGCGCCACCGCGGAGTTCGTCGACCGGTGGCGCACCCCGGGTGACCGCCGTTCGAAGGTCTGGGAGGAGCGCTTCGGCGAGACGCAGTACGTGCCGCTCGTGGAGCAGGCGTGGAACGCGGCGCTGAAGTCGGCCTCGCTCACCCCCGACTCCGTGGATCGGCTCGTGGTCACCGGCCTGCACGCCCGGGCGGTGCGGGCGTCGGCGCGACGTCTCGGCGTCGACCCGTCACGCATCGTCGACGATCTGGCCACCACGGTCGGCAACACGGGCGCGGCGCATCCCGGGCTCCTGCTCACGAGCGCGCTCGAGCGGGCCGCGCCGGGAGAGGTGATCGCACTCGTCGTGCTCGCCGACGGCGCCGACGTGCTCCTCTTCCGCACCACCGACGCGCTCGCGGGCCGGGAGCAGGCGTCGCCGATCGCCGGTCAGGTCGAGGCATCGGCCGACGTGCCGTACGGGAAGTTCCTCGCGTGGCGCGGCATGGTGACCGTCGAACCGCCGCGCCGCCCGGAACCGGCCCGGGTGTCGTCGTCGGCTGCGAGTCGTTCGGAGGAGTGGAAGTTCGGGTTCGTGGGTTCCCGCGACCCCGACGACGCCACGCTGCACCTCCCGCCGGTGCCGGGTGAACCAGCGGCACCGATGGCCGATGCGTTCGGGACGATCGTGACGTTCACGATCGACCGGCTCGCGTACTCGCCGAGCCCGCCGGTGGTGTTCGCCGTCGTCGACTTCGACGACGGTGGCCGCTTCCCGCTGGAGCTCACCGACGTCGACCCCGACGACGTACAGATCGGGGCCCGCGTCGAGATGACGTTCCGTCGGCTGTTCACCGCCGACGGCATCCACGACTACTTCTGGAAAGCGAGGCCCCAAAGGTGAAGAGGCAGCCGTGAGCTCGAACGGGATCAAGGACCGCGTCGCGATCGTGGGGATGGGTTGCACCGCGTTCGGGGAGCGGTTCGACCGTGGCCTCGACGACCTGATCATCGAGGGCTGCGATGACGCGTTCGCCTCGGCGGGGGTCGACAAGCAAGACATCGACGCCTACTGGTTCGGCACCGCGCAGAGCGGGATGAGCGGCATCACGCTCGCGCGTCCGCTCCAGCTCGAAGGCAAGCCGGTGACCCGCGTCGAGAACTACTGCGCCACCGGCTCTGAGGCCCTGCGCCAGGCCGCGTACGCGGTCGCCTCGGGTGCGTACGACATCGCGATGGCTGTCGGCGCGGAGAAGGTGAAGGACAGCGGCTACGCGGGGCTGAACGCCTTCCCGATCCCGAGCGACGGCACCGGCCGCACCCTGACCGCCGCCGCGATGTTCAGCATGGTCGCGCCGGCGTACGCGCAGAAGTACGGCGTCGACGAGGACGAGATCAAGGAGGTCCTCGCGCGCATCGCGTGGAAGAACCACTACAACGGGGCCCGCAACCCCCGCGCGCAGTTCCGCAAGGAGATGAGCATGGAGACGATCTGCGCGTCGCCGCGCGTCGCCGGACCGCTCGGGATCCTCGACTGCGCCGGTGTCGCCGACGGTGCCGCCGCAGCGATCGTCGTTCGGGCCGAGGACGCCCACCGCTACACCGACCGTCCGCTCTTCATCAAGGCGCTGTCGTTCGTCGCCGGGAACGGATCCGGGCTCTCCGACCCCGGCTACGACTACACCCACTTCCCGGAGGTCGAGGCCACCGCGGCCGATGCCTACGCGCAGGCCGGGATCACCGACCCCCGCCACGAGCTCGCGATGGCCGAGGTCCACGACTGCTTCACGCCCACCGAGCTGGTGCTCATGGAGGACCTCGGGTTCGCGGAGCGGGGCACCGCCTGGAAGGAGGAGCTCGCCGGCTCCTTCGACCTCGGCGGCGACCTCCCGGTCAACCCCGACGGCGGACTGAAGAGCTTCGGCCACCCGGTCGGCGCCTCGGGCCTGCGGATGATGTTCGAGTGCTGGCTCCAGCTCCGCGGCGACGCCCCGGAGGACCGGCGGATCGGCAACGACCGGTCCCTGGCCCTGACCCACAACCTGGGCGGATACCCGGGCGAGATGGTCTCGTTCGTCTCGATCGTCGGCCGGGACCTCGGCTAGCTCCGACCCCGCCGGCGTCGGACCCGAGATCTGGGCTGCCGACTGGTAACCTGGGTCGTCCACCGGGCCGTCGGCACGGCGGGCACACGTACCGGAACAGTCCAGGGAGCAGCAACGACATGGCAACAGGCGTCGTCAAGTGGTTCAACGCAGAAAAGGGTTACGGATTCATCTCGCGTGAAGATGGTGACGACGTGTTCGTCCACTTCTCCGCGATCCAGGGCGACGGATACCGCTCCTTGGACGAGGGCCAGAAGGTCGAGTTCGACGTCGCGCCCGGTCGTAAGGGCGAGGAAGCGCAGAACGTACGGGCGGTCTGACCAGCGGGCATCGAGATAGAGGAGGCCCGCGGTGGCCAAGAAGAACCGGGCGACATTCGCCAAGCGCGAGAAGGAACGGGCGCGCCTGTCGAAGCAGGCGGAGAAGCGCCAGAAGCGCCAGCAGACCCCCGACCCGAACGCGGCCCAGATCCCGGGCCCGATGCCGATGATGGCGGTCTTCGACGACGACCCGGCCACCGAGGTCCACGAAGTGGTGACGGTCGACGAGTACGGCGTGGTGAGTGTCGAAGAGGTCGCGCACGCCGGCGACGCACCGCGGGAGCCCTGAGCGACGCCTCAGGAGAACCCAGTGCTCTCGTCGTGGGACGACTATCCCGGTCCATCAGGTCGCGGAGACGATCCGTCACGCCGGAACGAGTGACCGGAACTTCTACGACCGGTACTACTTCAACCTGCACGGCTCCACCGACGAGCTGTTCATGGTCATGGGGATGGGCCAGTACCCCAACCTCGGGACGCAGGACGCGTTCGCGTGCGTGCGGCGGGGCGATCAGCACCGGGTCGTGCGGGCGTCGAAGCGTCTCGACGACCGGATGGACACCTCCGTCGGGCCGTTCCGGGTCGAGATCATCGAGCCGCTGCAGAAGGTGCGGTTCATCCTCGAGCCGACCGAGCACGACATCGCCTGCGATCTGACCTGGGACGGCGCGATCCCGGCGTTCGAGGAGCCGCGCCAGTACATCCGCAAGTTCGGTCGGGTCCTGTTCGACACGATGCGCTTCGCCCAGACCGGCTGCTGGACCGGCACGCTCGAGGTCGCGGGCGAGACGATCGACGTCACGCCCGACCGCTGGAAGGGCACCCGGGACCGGTCGTGGGGCGTGCGCCCCGTCGGCGAGGTCGAGCCGCCCGGCATCCGCGGCGAGGCCGGGCAGATGGCCGGGACTGTGGAACTACGCGCCGATGCAGTTCGACGACTTCTCGATCCTCTACATCGTGAACGAGGAGCCCGACGGCTCCCGCCCGATGAACGAGGCCGTGCTGATCTGGGCCGATCCCGACCGTGAGGCCGAGTGGCTCGGCACCCCGGTGTTCGAGCACACCCTCGACCCCGGGACCCGCATGATCTCGAAGCCGTCGGTGCTGCGCTTCCCCGATGCACCGCGGGGCGCGTTCGCCGTGCAGGTGACGCCCCTCGTGCACAACTACATCGCGGTCGGCACCGGCTACGGCGTCGGCGACGAGTTCCGCCACGGCATGTACATGGGCGATCTCCTCGTCGAGGGCAAGACCTGGCCGATGGCCGAGCTCGACACCTGGGCCTGGTACGGCGTCGTCGACCACGCGGCGCGCTTCGTGATCGAAGGCGGCGACGCCGATGGCGTCGTCGGGTACGGCCTCCACGAGCATGGCGTGTTCGGCGAGTTCCCGAAGTTCGGGCTCGCCGACGGCGCCGCCACCGCCTGATCCGCAATCCGGCAACGATGCCAGTCCCGTCGTCGCGAACGGGCACATCTACTTCGGCTCGTACCCGAACACGTACGCGTTCGCGCCCGGCCCAGGTGGATCCAACTGAGGTCTCCGCGCGCCGCGAAGACGACGACGTCGGGTCGAAGCTCGATCAAGCCTGCGCCACGGTCGCAAACACGTCTCGCGGGTCGGATCTGCTGCGAGAATGACGGCCGTGCGCCGCTACGAGGGGACAGTCTTCGACAGCGGCCGGTGGGATGGCTTCGAGTTGCGCCCCGGCGACATCATCATCAGCACGCCGCCAAAGTGCGGGACGACGTGGACGCAGATGATCTGTGCGCTGCTCATCTTCCAGGATCCGGAGCTGCCGCTACCGCTGGACAGGCTTTCGCCGTGGATCGACATGGTGACGCGCGCCCGTACGGAGGTGTTCGCCGAACTGGAAGCCCAGACGCACCGCCGGTTCATCAAGACCCACACACCGCTCGACGGCATTGCCAACGATCCGTCGATCACGTACATCTGCGTCGGGCGTGACCCGCGAGACGTGGCGCTGTCGATGAACCGTCACATCGACAACATGGACGTCGGCGCGTTCCTCGAGACGCGCCATCGGGCGGCAGCGATTGACGGCATCGAACTCGAGCAGTTGCCCGCACCGCGGCCGCGCCCCGTTGGCGAGCGGGACCGCTTCTGGCAGTGGGTCGACGACGAGACGCCTTCGACGCGTTCGGGCGGGGTATCCCTTCGGTTCACCGCCGAGCACCTGCAGACGTTCCGGGACGCCGCCGACGATCTCGACATCGTGTTCTTGCACTACGACGAACTGAAGGCCGACCTGGAGGGGCAGATGCGGCAGTTGGCCGCGCACCTCGAAATCGAGGTCGACGAGAATCGGTGGCCCCGGCTGGTCCAGGCGGCAACGTTCGAGTCGATGCGCAGCACGGCCGACATGACGGTGCCGTGCGGTGGTCGGGAGCACTGGATCGACCCCGCTGCGTTCTTCAGCCATGGCACGAGCGGCCAGTGGCGTGATCTCCTCGACGATGCCGACCTCGCCCGGTACGCCGCGCGGGTTCGGGCGGTCGCGTCGGATGACCTGGTGGCGTGGTTGCACCGCGAGCCGATCGGCTGAATCCGGGTTTCGGCGATTGCGCCTCGGACAGAGCACATGACTGCCGATCTGTCGCGGTCCCGTCCCTGCCACGACGTCATTCGTCAGACGGACCACTAGGCCGTGTCGACCGCAGCCGTCTCGAGCGCGGGGTCACCTTCGGTCGGGTCGGGCATGCGGCCGCCCGGCAGCAGGAGCGACGCGAAGAACGCGATCACCATGACGCCCGACATGATGAAGAACACCGTGCGGCACGACTGGGCGAAGTCAAGCTGCACCGCTTTGAAGATCTGCTGGGTCTGAGCCGACGACGACTGGCTGAAGCTGCTGGTGTCTCCGCCTCCCGACTGGGACAGCGACTGCGCGATCGAATCGGCCTGCGACTTCGCGATCCCGAAGGTCCCGAGCGTCGCTTCGATGTTCGACGTGTTCTGGGTGATCAACACGGTGCCGAGCACCGCGAGCCCGAGGCTGGCTCCGTAGTTGCGGACGGTCTGGGTGATGCCGGTCGCCTCGCCGTAGCTCAGCCGGGAAGCGCGGTTGATGGCGTCGGTGTTCGATGGCCCGAGCATGAGGCCGATGCCGGCACCGGCGAGCACGATGAAGTACCACTGCGAGCCCAGCGAGAGGTCGGTCAGCTTCCAGGCCCAGAGCCCGAAGCCGACGGCAGCGACGAGGTTCCCGAGGATCACCGTGGGTCGGGCGCCGACCTTGTCGAGGATGCGCCCACCCACCCCCCCGATCGACCATGGCCCGAGATGAACGTACCCCGCAGGTGTGGGCCGGTCCGCGGATCAGCGGACGCGGTCGCTCGGGTCGAGGGTGAGACCGCGGAGCAGGAACACGAAGGTGGTGACGACGAGCACCGCGGTGCCGAGGATCGCAGCCGACGCGGCGAGGTACGCGGTGTTGAGATCGAGCGCGTCGAGGCGATCAGAGCGCACGGCCACCGCGACCGTCGCCATGCCGATGAACGACACCGCGAGCGCGGCGGCGCCGAACGCGGCGAGGACCGGACTGAGCATCGGCGGCGCCGACGTGCTCGATCCCTGTCGGCGCACGAGCCGGGCGCGGGTCGCCACGAGCCAGGCGGCCGTGAGCGTGGCCCACACCAACACGAGCAGGTAGCTCCCGATCGCGTCGCTCGGGCGGTGCCAACCGAGGAGGAGCACGGCCTCACCGATCCCGACGGCGTACCCGGCGCCGATCACCGCGACGAATCCCCGGGCGCGCCGGGGGGTGACGAGCACGGCGGCGAGGGCGAGCGACATCGCGACGGTCGTGTGGCCGCTCGGGTACGAGTTGTTGAGCGATCCCGAGTCGATCGTGGCGAGGAGGTCGGGGCGGGTGAGGATGACGCGCTTGAGCAGCTCGGCACTCACGTCGGATCCGAAGACGACGAGCCCGGCACCGACCGCGAGGTGGAACCGCCCGCGGCCGAGGGCGACGAGCACGATCCCGCCGCCGATGAGCGCGACCGACCCGACGCTGATCGTGGTGAGGAGGTCTTCGGTCGCCTTCTCGACTCGCGGTCGATCCACCTGCGCGCCACCCTCGAGCGCGGTCGCGTCGAGGCGTTGGCCCCATTCGGTGTGCACGGCGACGAGGTACACGCCCATGAACAGCGAGCGCGGCGAGGGTGGCGATGGCGAGGAGCGATCGGACGCGGGTCTCGGGGACCGAGCGTTCGAGGAGGTGGGTGCCGGTCACGGTTGCGGGCCCGTCGGTCCGGCGCCCGGTTGCGCGTCGAGGTCGCTCGCGCCGGAGACTGCGCTCCGTGGAGTTCAATCCGTTTTCCGCCGACTTCTTCGACGACCCCTACGAGACCTACGGCTGGCTGCGCGACCACGCGCCCGTCTACCACAACGACCAGTACGGCTTCTGGGCCCTGTCGCGCTACGACGACGTCGTCGCGGCTCATCGCGACTGGAAGGTGTTCAGCAGCACGCCACGGGGTGACCATCGATCAACTCACCGACCCTCGGCCCGTCACGGTCAACGACAGCATCATCTTCCTCGATCCGCCCGAGCACGAGCGGCTTCGTCGGCTGGTGAGCCGGGTCTTCACCCCGAAGGCCGTCGCCGACCTCGAACCGCTGACTCGCGACATCGTCGGCGGCTACCTCGACGAGATCGGCGACGCCGACGAGTTCGACGTCGTGGCCGACCTCGCCGCGCCGTTCCCGGTCGAGGTGATCTGCGCGATCCTCGGCGTTCCCGAAGGGCGACCGGCAGCAGATCCGGCACTGGGTCGACGACATGCTCCACCGCGAGCCCGACGACCCGCAGCCGACGCAGGCCGGGATGGAGGCGGGCCTCAACTGCTCGCTGTACCTCCTCGAGCTCGTGCAGGAGAAGCGCCGCCGTCCCACCGACGACATGCTCTCCGCGCTGATCGAGGTCGAGGTCCCCGCCGACGACGGCTCGACCTACCGGCTCGACGACGGTGCGGTCGCGGGCTTCGCGACGCTGCTCGCCGGAGCGGGGAGCGAGACCGTCACCAAGCTCGTCGGCAGCGGGGTCGTGCTGTTCGCGCGGAACCCGGGGGAGTGGCAGCAGGTGCGTCGACGACCCGGCCGCGCTCGCCGGCGCGATCGAGGAGATCCTCCGCTACTGGGCACCGTCGCAGTATCAGGGCCGGTTCACGCACGCCGATGTGACGCTGCACGACGTGACCATCCCCGAGGGTTCGCCCGTCTTGCTGCTCACCGGCGCCGCGAATCACGACGAGCGGGCCTACACCGATCCCGATCGGTTCGACATCGACCGCCCGCTGCAGCTCTCGGTCGGTTTCGGGCACGGAATCCACTCGTGCCTCGGTGCCGCGCTCGCCCGACTCGAGAGTCGCGTCGCGTTCGAGGAGATCCGCACGCGTTGGCCGCGGTACTCCGTCGACGAGTCGGGGTTGCGCCGGGTGCAGATGGCGAACGTCGCCGGCTTCTCCAACGTCCCCGTCCACGCCGGCTGATCCGCCGACTCAGAGGAACAGACCCCAGAAGATCCCGGAGAAGTAGGCGAGGAGCAGCAGCGCCAGGCCGACGATCACCGCGATCTGCACGAGTCGCTTGTCGTTCCCGCCCCGTCGGTTGATGCCGACCACCCAGTGCTGCAACCGCTCGATCTGGCCCTCGAAGGTGAAGGCGGGGTTGCGGTACTCGGGTTCGGGCGGCGGGTCGGCTGCCGGGCCGGGCGGGTCGGGGTCCACGGTCCAGGGTACGCCGCCCGATTCCGCGGGTTCTCGTGGTGGGTCGAACGGCCTATAGGCCGCGACTCGGACTCCGGCCAAGCTCGTCGTTCGGAGTCGGAGACCGGGAGAGCGGGCACCAGTGGAGCAGAACGCGATCATCGCCTGGACGTTGGCGGCGCTCGTCGTGCTCGTCGTGGGCGCATGCACCCCGGTCCAGGCCCTCCTCGGCCTCTCCATCGGGTACACCGCGACGCTCGGTGGTCCGGTCGTGCACCGTTGGTACGAGGCCCGGCGCCGGATCTGAGGTCGTCGCATCCGAGGTCGGCTCGCGGCGGCGGTACGATGACGTCGTGCGCAACGACACGGCAACACCCGTCATCGCTCCCGTGACCACGCCGGTCGAGACGCCCGTCGAAGACCGCGAGATCGAGCGGACCGACGACGGCGACCACGATCGCTTCTCGCACTACTGCCGCAAGGACGACATCGTCCGCGCCACGGTGACCGGCGAGGCCATCACCGCGCTGTGCGGCAAGAAGTGGGTCCCGGCCCGCGACCCCGAGCGCTACCCGGTCTGCCCCACCTGCAAGGAACGCAAAGCCGCCGGGTGGAAGCTCTAACCCAGTTCGGTCGACGACCTGGAGGAGGCGGGCGACGTCTTCGGGTTCGGTGTAGCAGACGACACCGGCGCGCACAGCGCCGCCTGACTCCGCGAGGCCGAGTGACGCCATGACGTCGACCGCGTAGTAGTCGCCGCTCCAGACTGCGACCCTCGCGTCGGCGAGTCGCCGTGCGACGTCGTCGGGATGGTGGCCGGCCACGGTGAACGCGAGCGTCGGCGTGCGATCGACGAGATCGTGGGGACCCCACACGGTGACGTGCGGCATCGCCAACAGTCCGTGCAGCATCGGCGCGAACACGTCCATCTCGGCGTCGACATCGACCTCGGCCAGGAACTCGGCCGCGGCGCGGATCCCGGCGATGGCCTCGAACGCCGGGGTGCCGGTCTCGTACCGGGCCGGTCCGGCGTCGGGCGCGGGGCGGACCTTGTCGGGGTCGAGCCGGGCGAGCAGGTCGGGATCGGCGCAGAGCATCCCGGCGTGGGGGCCGTACCACTTGTAGGCCGAGGTCGCGAGCACGTCGCAGCCGAGGGTCGACACGTCGATGCGCCGGTGGGGGACCAGGTGGACCCCGTCGACGAACACCCGCGCCCCCACGTCGTGGGCGGCGGCGACGATCGGTGGGAGATCCGGTGTGGTCCCGAGCGCGTTCGACGCGCCGGTGATCGCGACCCATCGGGTGCGATCGCCGATGCGCGACGTCACCGCTTCCGTCGGGAGCCGACCGGCGGCCGGGTCGAACGGAGCGGTCACGACCGTGGCGCCGGCCGCCTGGGCGGCTCGGACCCACGGTGCGATGTTGGCGTCGTGGTCGAGGGCGGTGCACAGGATCTCGTCGCCGGGCGCGAGCGTCGCGGGCGACGGCCCGGGCGAAGGCGAACGTGAGGGTGGTCATGTTGGCGCCGAAGACCACCCCGGCCGGATCGGCGCCGAGCATCCGGCCGATGGTGGCCCGCGCCGAGGCGACCAGGTCGGCGGTCGTTGCACTCGCCGCGAAGAACCCGCCGGTGTTGGCGCTCCCGCCGTCGGCGAGCTGCTCGTGCATCGCGGAGATCGCGGTGTCGACCATCTGGGTGCCGGCGGGGCCGTCGAGCCGGGCCCAGCCGTCGGAGAGTGCCGGGAAGCGTCCGCGCATCGGCGCAGGCTATGCGGTACGTTTCGAGACGTGGGTGGAGCATGCGCTCGACAGTTCTGTTCAGCTCCCTCGGTCGCGCGCGTCGACTTCGACGGCGAGGCCCGGGTCGTGTGGATCGACGACCTGGGCGACCACAAGCCCGCGGCGGCGTGCTGCCTGTGCCGCCGCCACGCCGACACGCTCACGCCGCCCCGGAACTGGGAGCTCCACGACCTGCGGGCGAGCGCCGAATCGTCGGTCGACCTGAGCGTCGCCGACCGGACCACGGTGGTCACCCTCCCCTCCGAGCCCGTCCCCGCGACGGAGCCGGCGCCGGTCGTCGCCGAAGCGGCGGCGGCCTGGTCGCCCCGGCTGTTCGCCTCGGTCGACACGGGTTCGGTGCTCGATGCCACCTCGCCGCTGCTCAGCCGCGCCTTCCACGGCGTCCGCTGAACCACCGCTGACGTCCACCTGACGGGCCCGGGCGGCGCCGCAGGTCCTCCGGTCGGGCCGCGGACGACCCGGGCTCTCGGATGGGTCAGACTGTCGGGCTCCTTCAGGGCGAGTGCCCCGGATGCCGATGCCGCTCTTGTGACCTTCCGATCCCTCCTCGCCTGTGCGCTCCTCGCCGTCGTCTCGGCGACGGCACTCCCCGGCGCGCCCGCGGGTGCGGCCGAGGCGGATCCGGGGACCACCGCAGCGGGCGACCCGGCGGCTCGGATCTCGGCCCTGCAGTCGACGGCGAGCCGGGCCGACGCGGAGGCGTCGAGTGCAGCCGCCGAGCGCGACGCGCTCACCGCCGAGCTCACCGCGGCGCGGGAACACCAGGTCAACGCCGAGGCGCGCCTGACCGGGCTCGACGCCGCTGCGGTGAAGGCCCGGGCCGACGCCGAGGTCGCGCGCGAGCGTGTGACCCGGGTGGTCGTCGACGCGTACGTGAACGGCGGAACCGGCCCCGCTGCGCTCGCGGGGATCCTCGACGCGTCGAACGCCTCCGAGTTGCGACGGCACCAGGAGCTGACCGACCGGGTCGGCAACCGACAGCAGGAGGTGCTCAAGGCGTTCCGGCAGGCCCGGATCGTCGCGCAGCGTGCCGCCGACGCAGCCCGGACGGCACGAGACGAGATCCTCCGGGAAGTGACCCGACTCGAGGAAGCGCTCCCGGCGGCGACGCTCGCCGCGACGGAGGCGGAACAGACCGCGGCGACGGCGCGCTTCCAGCTCGATCGCTGGACCTCCGTGCAGGGCGGACCGGCGACACCGATCATGGGTGCGGCCCGACTGACCGGCACCGAGCTCGCGCGCTGGTTCCGATCCCAACGACGTGAGGCGCGTACGACCGTCTCGATCGAGGAGCTGGCCGCCATCTACATCACCGAGGGTGACGCCGCGGGCGTGCGCGGCGACATCGCGTTCGCGCAGTCGGTGCTCGAGACCGGGTCGTTCTTCTTCCCCGACCGCGGGCAGGTGCGCCCGACCGACAACAACTTCGCGGGGATCGGTGCGTGCGACTCGTGCAGCACCGGCCGCGGGTACCCCGACGCCCGTACCGGTGTGCGGGCACAGATCCAACTCCTGCGGGCCTACGCCGACTCGTCGGTCACCGCGACCAACCTCGGGTACCCGCCGGTCGATCCGAAGCTGCCGAGCTTCTTCCTCAAGGGTCGGGCGCCGACCTGGAGCGGCCTGACCGGAACCTGGGCCACGTCGACGACCTATGCGCCGAAGATCTTCGAGCTCTACTTCCGGATCCTCGCGTGGGTCTCCGATCACCCCACGAGCCCGGGTCGGCGTACGGCCCTCCGGGGGAAGCCGAGACTCGAAGCGCAGACAACCGGGGAGGCTGCCGTGCAGCTCGACTACCACGCCTTCGACGCAGACAACCACTACTACGAGGCGGTCGACGCCTTCACCCGCCACGTGCCCCGGGCGATGCAGAAGCGGGCGATGCAGTGGGCCGAGATCGACGGGAAGCAGCGCCTGCTCGTGGCCGGGAGGGTGAACCGCTTCATCCCGAATCCCCGGTTCGACCCCGTGGCCCGGCCCGGCGCACTCGACGACTACTTCCGGGGTCACCGCGCGGGCGACGACATCCGCGCCGCCTTCGGCGAGCTCGAGCCGATCAGCCCGTCGTACCGGGAGCCGGCGGCGCGCCTCACGGTCATGGACGAGCAGGGGATCGAAGGCTGCTTCCTCTTCCCGACGTTGGGGGTGGGCATGGAGCAGGCGCTGGTGCACGATCCCGAGGCCGCGCTCGTGGCGTTCCACGCGTTCAACCAGTGGCTGCTCGACGACTGGCGGTTCGACTACGAGGGCCGCATCTTCGGCGCGCCGTACCTCACGTTGCTCGATCCCGACGCCGCGGTCGCCGAGGTCGACTGGGCGATCGAGCAGGGCGCGCGGGTGATCGTCATGCGCGCGGGGCCGGTGCAGGCGCCGGGTGGCTTCCGGTCGCCGGGCGATCCCGTGTATGACCCGTTCTGGGCCCGCCTGGCCGAGGCCCGGGTGACGGTGGCCTACCACTCGGGCGAGGCGGGGTACTCCCGCTACGCGGCCGACTGGGGCGAAGGCGGGGCCCTGGAGGCGTTCCGGCACAACCCGTTCGCGGTCGTGACCGGCGCCGACCGCCCGATCTACGACACCGTCGCCGCGCTCATCTGCCACGGGGTGTTCACCCGTCACCCAGGGACCCGGGTCGCGACGATCGAGAGCGGCAGCGAGTGGGTGCCGAGCCTCGTGAAGAAGCTGAAGAAGTCGTTCGCCCAGGCGCCGGGCTCGTACCCGGGTGGCGATCCGATCGAGCAACTCCGGCGCCACGTGTGGGTGTCGCCGTACTACGAAGACGATCTCGCAGCCCTCCGCGACGCCATCGGTGCCGAACGCATCCTCTTCGGCTCCGACTACCCCCACGCCGAGGGTCTCGCCGATCCGACGAGCTTCGTGAAGGACCTCGACGGGTTCTCCGCCGACGACATCCGGCTCATCATGCGCGAGAACGCACTGGCGCTCTCGACGCCGTGACCACCGCCGTCACCGACGAGGTGTTCGCCCGCGCCTTCTCCCAGCCACCCGAACTCGGTGAGACGCACGCGATCGTCGTCGTGCAGGGCGGGGAGGTCGTGGCCGAGCAGTACGGTCCCGGCACCGGCCCCGACACGACCCTCATCTCGTGGTCGATGGCGAAGAGCATCACCCACGCGCTGGTGGGTCTCCTCGTGCGCGACGGCTTGCTCGACGTTGCCGCGCCCGCACCGGTCCCGCGCTGGCAGGGCGGCGACGACCCCCGATCCGCGATCACCCTCGACCACCTGTTGCACATGCGCAGCGGCCTGCGCGTTCATCGAGGACTACGTCAACACCGACGCTCAGGTGGCGAACGTGATCGACATGCTCTTCGGCGCGGGGGCCGACGACGTCGCCGCCTACGCAGAGTCGTGCCCGCTCCAACACGAACCCGGCACCGTGTGGAGCTACTCGAGCGGTACCACCAACATCATCAGCGCGCTGGCCGGGCGGATCGTCGGTGGGGGCGAGCCCGGGATGCGCGAGTACCTCGAGCGCGAGTTGTTCGCGCCGATCGGGATGACGTCGGCGATCCCGCGTTTCGACGCCGCGGGCACGTTCATCGGATCGTCGTACGTGTACGCGACGGCGCGCGACTTCGCCCGGTTCGGCGAGCTGTACCTCCACGACGGCGTGTGGAACGGGACCCGTCTCCTCCCCGAGGGGTGGGTCGACTACGCCCGGACCGTCACGTCACCGCCCGCGCCGCCGGAGGAGATCCACGGCTACGGCGCCCACTGGTGGATCTGGGACGACGATCTCGACACCTTCGGCGCCCACGGCTACGAGGGTCAGTACACCTTGGTGGTGCCGCCGCTCGACCTCGTGGTCGTCCGCCTCGGCAAGTCGCCCACCGATCTCCAACCCGCCGTGAAGGCCGATCTCCACCGCCTCATCGAGAGCTACGCGGCTTGATGGTCGGATCCGCTGCGCCGGCTCGATCGTCGATCCGCTGCGCCGGCTCGATCGCCCGGGACTTCGAGTCCCGGTGCGACCACGTCCGCCGGCTCCGCTTCTCCTCCTGAATGATGGTCGGATCCGCTGCGCCGGCTCGATCGCCCGGGACTTCGAGTCCCGCGACCACTGTCCGCCGGCTCCGCTTCTCCTCCTGAATGATGGTCGGATCCGCTGCGCCGGCTCGATCGCCCGGGACTTCGAGTCCCGCGACCACTGTCCGCCGGCTCCGTTCCTCCTCCTACCGGAAGTCGAAGGCGGTCTTGATGGCGCCGGAGGTGTCCTGGGTGGCGAGGGCGGCGAAGGCGTCGCGCCAGTCGTCGAGGTCGAAGGTGTGGGTGAGCATGCCGGTGAGGTCGACGCGGCCGGAGTCGACGAGGTCGAGGTAGTGCTCGATGCCGTGCTTGCGGACACCGTCGACCTCCTCGAAGCCGAACGCGTTGGAGCCGACCATCGACAGCTCCTTGAAGTAGAGGGGCGTGTCCTCCCACTGGGTCGGCCCGTGGACGCCGGCCTTCACGAGCGTGCCGCGTGCCTTCAGCACCCGGGAACCGACTTCGAACGTCTCCTTCTTGCCTACGGTGTCGTAGACGACGTCGATCGCGCCGGGGTACGCCATCGGCAGCCCGTCGCTCGCGACCAGCACCCCGCCCGACCACGCCGCGGCCTCCTCGATCACCTGGATCGCGGGCTCGTGGCCGATCACCGTCGCGCCGAGGGCTCGTGCCATCGCGGCCTGGGCCTCGAAGCGGGCGACGACGAGCACATCGACGTCGGGGTGCAACGCACGCAGGATTGCCACCGCGCAGGTCCCCAGCGCGCCGGCGCCGTAGACCATGGCTTTGCCGCCCGGTGCGGGCGGGTGGCGCGTGATCGAGTGGAGCGACACCGAGAACGGGTCGGCGAGCACCGCGACCTCGTCGGACACGGAGTCGGGCACCCGGAACAGCATCGAGTCGTGCGCGGGCATGAGATCGGCGTAGCCACCCGACGCGTCCTTCGACGTGCCGGTGTGGATGCCGGGCGCGATCGGTCCGACGCCGAAGTTCCAGCAGAGCGAGTAGTCACCGACCTCGCACGCTCCGCAGAGCGGGGTCACCCCGCGGGGACCGCACGACAACCATGGGTTCAACACGACGCGATCACCGACGTCGAGCCCCTCGGCCTCGGGCCCGAGGGCCACGACGTCGGCGACGACCTCGTGGCCGAGCACCTGGGGGAGCGAGAAGAACGCCTTCATCGGGTTGTCGGGTGACCCGACATCGCCCCAGTCCATGAAGACCTGCTTGGCGTCGGAACCGCAGATCCCGACGAGGCGCGGGCGGGTCACGACCCAATCGGGCCGGAGGAACCCCGGGTCGGCGTGGTCACGGTCGAGGCGCATCGGAGTGTGAGCGAGGGCCCGCAGCAGATGGTTGTCGGAGGAGGGTTCGGGCTGCGGTTCCGGTGCGACACCGAACACGAGTGCGCGCATGTGTCCCTCTCGTTCCTTGTCGACCGATTGCGGTCGCGGGCGGGTGGCGGCGCACGATATCCGACACTCGTGTCAGGTCGACTTCCTCGTCACATTCCTCGGGGCTTCGCTCAAGAATCGCGACCGGTTCCGTCGATACCGGGAGCAGGCTGCAGGAGGCGGCCGCCGTGCCCCGACGGCGGTACTTTCGATCGCGAGGGGAACGGACGATGACCGCCTTGACGCACGACCGTCGGACAGAAGACCCGACGCTGGACCGCACGATCGAGATCGACACCGTGCGCGCCGACATCCAGCGCGAGGAGCGCCTCGTCGGGCTGCGGCCCGACGGGTTCGTCACTCCGACGCAGATCAGTCGGCGGCGCCTGCAGATCGTCGGCGTGATGCTCCTGGTGTTCGTGGGGCTCGCGGTGACGACGATCGCCAACGACATCTGGAACGACCTCAAGAGCCAGGACTCCTGGCTCGACCCGGAGGTGGTCCGCATCGGGATGATCGTGTTCGCGGCGGGTTTCGCGGTGTACGTCCTCGAGAAGGAACACCACCTCAAGCGACTGAGCTTCCTCGGCCGGCGGGCCCAGGAGCTCGACCTCGTGCTCGCCGAACGCATGCTGATGTCGGCGATGGTCGCGGAGGCGACCCAGACCGTCACCACGTCGATCGATCTCGAAGAGGTGCTCGCGCAGATCCTCCACGAGGGGGACCGGCTCGTCGGTGCATCGCTCGCATCGATCGCGCTCGTGAACGACGGCGGCCACCTCGAGGAAGCATGGACACGGGGCGCACCCGTGACCGACGGGCGCCGGCTCGTCGCCGAGTCGGTGCTGTTGCAGGTCGCGGTGGCGCAGGAGCCACTCCTCCTCGTCGGCCCCTTGCCGTCGGAGCTGACCGGCGACCTGAGCGGAACGGCTCGTGTGGCTTCGGTGGCCCTCATCCCACTCATCCGGGGCGAGGTCGTGCTCGGGGTGCTGACCGTCGCCGCGCTTCCCGGGCGGCGTTACACGACCGATGATCTCGACGTGCTGACCCGTCTCGCCGCTCCCGCGGCGCAGGCCATCGCGAACGCCCGACGTTACGAGGCGGCGCGCCTCCAGGACTTCGACGGGATCGACACCCGTCGCGAGGAGCTGCGGGAGATCGGACGGTCGATCCGCGACGCGGTGACGCTCACCCGGCGCGACGATCTGGAGCCCTGCGAGCGGTCCGAGCTCCTCGACCGGATCGACCACCACGCCGTCCGCCTCCTCGAGGAAGTGGACTAGCCGGAGGTAGCGACGCCATCGCCGCAGGTCAGGGCACGCGTACCCGGCGGCCGCGTCTCGCAGGTCAGACTGTGACCCCGAGACGGAGGCGATCGGGTGTCCACGGTCATCGAGCGACCCGACGTCGTCGACGTCGCTCCCCCCGCACGAAGTTTGCCCAGATGGCGACTGCCGCTGGTCTTCGGCGCGCTCCTGCTCCTGACCGTCGGCCTGCGCCTCCCGGCGTTCACCGTGCCGGTCTTCAACTCCGACGAGACGTTCCTCGCGACCCAGGCCGAGGTGATCAACGACGGCGGCCGCCTCTACCACGACGCGGTCGACCGCAAGCCACCGCTCGTCCCGTACCTCTACGCCGCGGCGCTCGCCGTCACCGGGAGCACCGACCTCGCCGGCGTGCGGGTCGTCGCCATGCTGTCGGTCGCCCTGACCGCGCTGCTCCTCGTCGCGGAGGGGCGGAGACGCGATGGCGCGCGCCGAGGCTGGATCGCCGGGGCGTCCTGTTCGTGTTCGCGTCGGTGTGCTTCGCGCCCCAAGACGGGCAGGCTGCCAACTTCGAGGTCTTCATGCTCCCGTTCGCGACCGCCGCGGTGCTGCTCGCGCGGCGGGAGAAGTTCGCGGGCTCGGGTGTCGCGGTCGCCGTCGCGACCATGGCGAAGCAGACGGGCGCCGCAACGTTGCTCCCGGTGCTGTACCTGGCGTGGCGGGCCCGGCGCCGACGAGGTGTCGTCGAGGCGGGGACCGGGTTCGTGCTGCCGCTCGCGCTCGTCGCCCTCCTCGTCGGGCCCGGCCAGCTCCTGTTCTGGGCCGTGCTCGGCAACGGTTCGTACCTGGGGATCGGCTCGGCCTGGCTCTACGTGCTCGGGTTGTTCGCGGTGATGAGCGTCGCCTTCGTGCTCTGCAACCTCCCGATCGTCGTCCCGGCGATGACTGCGTGGCGGACCCGGCGCGAGCGCGACGAGACCGACCTGTGGCTCTGGCTCCTCTCCGGGGTGCTCTCGGTGGCGGTCGGGTTCCGGTTCTTCGGTCACTACTACCTCCAGCTGCTCCCGCCGCTGTGTCTGATCGCCGGCGGCGTGCTCGCCCGCGCGTCGGAACGGGTCAGGGTCGGCACGGTCGGGGCCGCTGCGTTCCTCGCGGTCGGGTTCTCGATCGTCGGGCACTTCGCGCAGCCGTTCGGCGGTGAGCCGCAGTACCAGGAAGTGAGTCGATTCATCGAGAGCAACGCGTCGGAGCGCGACCGCATCCTCGTGTGGGGCGCGCTGCCCGAGGTCTACTGGGCGTCGAACCGGCGTCCGGCCACGCGCTTCGCCACCAACTCGTTCCAGACCGGACACTGGGGTGGTCGGCCCCAGGGCGACCTCACCGCCGACCTCGCGACGCCCGGTGCACTGGAGCAGTTCCTGACCGACTTCGGCGAGCACCCGCCGCGCTACGTGATCGACACGTCGCCCGCGGCGATCCGCGACGCGCAGTACTACCCGATGTCGAAGTTCCCGTCGATCGAAGCGCTCGTCGGTGCGAACTACCACTTCGTCCGCTCGATCGACGGGATCGCTGTCTACGAACGCAACGCGTCAGCCCCGATCTTTGAACTCGAGAGCTGACCAGCGGATTCGACCAATCAGGCAGGAGAAGGAGCGGAGGCGGCGGACACGCGAACGCGGGCTCTGCGACCGGTGGGCGGTCGAGCCGGCGAAGCGGATTCGACCGATCAGATGGTTGCGCCGGCGCGGCTGCTGAGGGCGACGCCGCGCCGCCACTGCCGCAGCACGTCGAGGTCGTTCCCGTTGGTGCAGAAGCCGAACGACAGGCCGCTCACCGGATCGCCCCAGCCGATCTGGCCCACTGCGCCGCCATGGCCGAAGGCCCGCGGCGAGGTCGTGTGACCGAAGCCGCGGACCGCGGCGAGCCCGTCGTCGCCGGCGGTCACGAGCCCGAGCGTTCGGCTGGTCGGGGTGCGCATCAGCGGGTCGGCGAACGTGTTGCGCACGTTCCCGGTCGCGTCGGCGAGCACAGCGGGATCCCAGATCGTGCCGTCGTCGTGCATGATCGCCTGGTAGTACAGCGCGAGGTCGGCGGCTCGCATCACGCCGCCGCCACCCGGCACGCCGAGCGCCCGGTTCTCCGGCCGGCAGATCATGGCCAGGGTCTCGTCGGTCACCTCACCGACCGGGAGCTCGCGGATGCCGATCGCGGCCTCGAGCGCGTCGGGCGAGGGTGGCTCGCCCCGGAGCTCGAACTCGGCGATCCCGGCCTGGTCCGACTCGGGGATGCCGAGGACGCGGGGGAGTCCGGCCGGGTCGGTGACCCGTTGCTGCACGACGTCGCGGTAGTCGGTGCCGGTGACGCGTTCGATGATCTCGGCGAGCACCCAATGGGCCGACGTCGCGTGGTACTCGTAGGCGGTCCCCGGTTCCCAGTTCAGCCTCCACTCCGCGAACCTCGCAAGCCTCCCGTCACGCGTGAACCAGTCGGGCGGGCCGAGCGGTGCATGCGGGAACCCCGACGTGTGGAGCATCACCTGCTCGACGGTGATCACGTCCTTTCCGTTGGGCGCGAACTCGGGGATGTACTCGACGACCCGCTTCCGGACGTCGACGGCGCCGTCGCCGATGAGCGCCCACATCGCGCCAGCGACGAACGCCTTGGTGCACGAGAAGACGACGTACCGGGACTCGTTCGTGGCGTCGCCAAGCGTCTCGAACATCTCCAACTCGCCGCCGCGGGCGAGGGCGAGCTGACAGGAGGGCAGGTTCCCGTCGTCGACCTCCCGTTGCGCTCGATCGAGCAGGTCCTGCACCGCCTTCCGATCGAGTGGTGTGACGGCAGGTGACGTGCGGTCGCTCATGAATCCCCCCTGGGACGGCCGCGTCTGGATCCGGGCCGGGTCGCATGTTCGCGCCGGAGCGCATACCGGCGCACGGGCTCCGGGAATCCGTGCAGATCCGCCGTTCCGAGGTCCACGAACTGGAACGACTTTCCGGCCGCGAGCTCGCGCACGACGTTGGCCACCACGATCTCGCCGGGATCCGCCGCCGCGCACAGGCGCGATGCGAGCTGCACGACGGTGCCGAACACGTCGCCTCGTTCGGCGATCGGCTCACCGGCGTTCAGTCCGATGCGTACGAGCAGCGGCGCGTCGGGTTGCTCCTCGTTGCGGGCGTCGAACCGGTCCTGGATCGCCGAGGCGCACGCCAGTGCCCCCGACGCCGAGGGGAACTCGGCGAGGATCCCGTCGCCGGTGTGCTTGACCGCGCGCCCGCTGTGCTGCGCGAGTGCAGTGTTCACGGCGGCGTCGTGGAAGTGCACGAGCTCCTGGGCGGCCGCGTCGCCGAGTTGCCCCGTGAGCGCCGTCGACGCATAGATGTCGGTGAACATGATCGTGACGAGCGCCGGATCTTCGGCGGTTCTCGCACCGGCTCCGGCACCGGTACCCGGGTCGACGGTGCCGGGCGGCGTCGACGGAGCGGGCGCGGGCACGCCGGTGAAGTCGGCGAAGGCCCGCAGGGCCGGACCGGCGGGGTCTTCCCACAAGTTGTGACCGGTGCCCTCGAGGCCGACGAAGCGCGCACCGGGGATCGTGGCGGCAAGGGACCGGCCGGTGTCGAACGGCACGACCCGACTGCCGCGTCGGTGCAGCACGAGGGTCGGGCAGGTGAGCGCGGCTGCGGCGTCGGTCACGTCGAAGTCGAGCGCGAGGCCGTAGTAGTGGAGCAGCAGCTCGGGTGCGATCGACTGCATGACACGATCGACCCGCTGCTCGTGGCGGGTGCTCGGCTCGGGGCTCGTCATGTAGCTGAGTGCCGCGTAGGCGGCTTCGGGATCGTCACGGACCGTCGAGAGGAGCGACGAAATCGACCGTGACCGCTCGGGTGGCCAGGCGTCGTGCCCGTTCGCGTACGTTCCGTCGAGCACGATCCGGTCCACCCGGTCGGGATGCCGGGCCGCGTAGGCGATCGCGATCGGGCCGCCGAAGGTCGAACCCCAGAGCACGACGCGATCCGCGTCGACGGGTGCGGTCGAGTGAGGCGAGTCTCGGTGGAGCGCACCGATCACCGCTTCGACATCGAGCACGAGGTCGTCGAGACCGGGAGGGACGACGTCGCGATCAGAGAGGCCACTGCCGCGGGTGTCGAAGCGCACGACCCGGTGATGCACGGCGAGGTGCGTGATGAACTCGCGGAACGCCGGTTCACCCCACGTCAGTTCGAGATGCGTGATCCAACCCCGCACGAGGACGAGCGTCGGGCCCGAACCGATCTCGCTCCACGCGATGCGGACGCCGTCGGAGGTCGTCACGAACGAGGTCGAGACACTCATCGGCGACCTCGGGTTCGCAGGCATCGGTACATGGGTGTCGTCCGATCAGGTCGGTGGATAGAGTCTGCCCGACGGATGGTCCCTCGACCTGCGGGAGGTTGTGCCATGCCGTTCTTCCAGCTCATGCTCGGTCGCCTGAATCGGGTGTTCGACTGGCCCGGGGTCAACGACATCTCGCCGGAGATCTTCGATCCCGGCACCTCGTTGGTGACGTTGGCACTCGAGAACGAGGTCGCGCTCACCGATCGGGAGGCGGCGGTCATGCAAGCCATCCCCCGGGGGATGCAGGAGGCGTTGCGGGCGATCATCCGCGACAACCTGGAGCGCGAGGTGTCGTTGGCGATGACGTTCGCGTGGGCGCCGGGGTACGACTACGAGCTCCAGATCTGGGAGGCACCGGGAGACGACGGCAGCAAGGGTGGGATCACGGTGCTCCTCCGCACCCGCTACCCGAGTGACCCGCACCCGACCGAGCCGGAAGATCCTCCCGCGCCCGACTAGGCAACCGGGACGCGCGGGAAGCCCGCGACTCCGCTTCAGCTTCGCGCCGATGCGGTCGAAACATGACGGCGATGCAGACCTCGCCGGTGCAGCCCGTGTCCGTGCCGGTCGGTTCGACCGATTCCGTCGCCCCGCTCGACGCGGCGGCGTTGGCCCCGCGCCTCGCCGACCAGCTCGCACGCGTCGTGCGGGGCAAGCCGGAGGCCATCCGCCTCTCGCTGGTGGCGCTGCTGTCGGGTGGGCACCTGCTGCTCGAAGACGTGCCGGGCGTCGGCAAGACCCTCCTCGCGAAGGCCCTCGCCCGTTCGATCGGCGGGACCTTCCGCCGGGTGCAGGGCACCCCCGACCTGTTGCCGAGCGAGCTCACGGGAGCATCGGTGCTCGACGCGAGCCGCCAGGGCTGGGAGTTCCGGCCCGGCCCGCTGTTCGCGAACGTCGTGCTGGTCGACGAGGTCAACCGCGCGACGCCCCGGACCCAGTCGGCGCTCCTCGAGGCGATGGAGGAGCGCCAGGTCACGGTCGACGGCATCACCCACTCGCTCCCGACGCCGTTCTTTCTCGTCGCAACCCAGAACCCCTTCGAGCACGTCGGGACGTTCCCCCTCGTGGAGGGTCAGCGCGACCGCTTCGCCGTCGTCGTCGAGATGGGACACCCCGACGCTGCGACGGAGCGGGAGTTGCTGCTCGGTCACGGCGGTGACGACGAGCTCGCGCGCATCGGGCCGGTGACCGACGCCGACGGGTTGGCGCACGCGATCCGTTCGGTGCGCGGCGTGCACTGCGATCCCGCGGTCGCCGACTACGTCGTCGCGCTCGCGGAGGGAACCCGAGTCGATCCGGACATCACGATCGGTGCGAGTCCGCGGGCGAGCCTCGCGTTGCTGCAGGCAGCCCGCGCGGCCGCCGTCCTCGCGCAACGGTCGTTCGTGACGCCCGACGACGTGAAGTCGGTCGCAGCACCGGTGCTCGCGCACCGGCTGATCATGCTGGACGGTCCCGACCTCGGCGCAGCGACCGCGATCGTGTCGCGGCTCCTCGATTCCGTGGCGGTCCCGCCACGGTGAACCCGCCCCGGGCCCCATCGCGTTCGGGCCAGTCGCGTTCGGGCCGGTCGCGTTCGGGCCGGTCGCGCCTGGTCCGGCCGTGCGCGGTGCGGGCACCGGCCGTGGCCATCGTCGTGATGGCGCTGCTCTTGGCAATCCTTGCTCGCACGACTGGCTCGGGATGGTTGGTGGTGATGGCATCGGGTCTCGTTCCGCTCTTCGTGCTCGGCGCGCTCGCTCCCGTCGTCCCCCTGCTGCGCGCGGGCGTCACCCTCCGGATCCCGCCCGACGCGATGGTCGGGCGATCGGTGGTGGTCGAGGTCACGATCGAAGGCCGCGCCCGGGGTCTGACGCTGTGCCTCCGAGATCCCGCGACCGGTTGGGTCCACGGTGATGGACCATCGAGTGGAACGGTCCCGGCGGTGCCGGCGCGGCGCGGGGTGTGGACCGCGATCGCGGTGGAGCTGCGGTCAGCTGCACCGTTCGGACTCGTGACCTGGCGGCGGACGGTGCGCGTCCCCTTGGTGCGGCCGTTGGAGGTGGCGCCGGTTCCGATCGCGGCGCGTGCGCCGCTGACCCGGCACGATCCGGGGCGTGAAGCGGCCGAAGGCGGCGGGTCCCGGCGCGGCGGGGAGACGGTGCGCGGGATCCGGCCCTACTCGCCCGGCGACCCGCACCGAATCGTCCACTGGCCTGCGACCGCCCGGTGGGGTGACGTGATGGTGCGCGAGCTCGACGACGACGTGCCGCCCCGTCTCGTGATCGTCGTCGACCTCCCGCGCGACGATCCCGACGGGGCCGAGCACCTCGCGTCGCGCGCCGCCGGGCTGGCCGACGACGCGTTGGCTTCGGCGCGGCAGGTGGTGCTCGCGACCGTCGAGGTGGGGGGTTCGGTCACTGCGGTCGTCGAGACGCCGACCGATGCCGGGCGGCGGCTCGCACGGGCCGTGCCCGGGTCCGCCACCGCTCCGGCTGCCCGACCCGGTGACGTCGTCGTGCAGATCGGCGCGGCCGGCGATGGTGAACACCGATGAGACGATCGCGGCCGAAACCCGTCCCCGAGGACGGCATCGCCATCAGGGTGGTCGTCCTCGCCGCGGTCATGGCCTCGGCCTGGGCCGCGCTCGACGAGACCGCGACCGGCACGACCCTGCACGTCGTCGTGCTCGCTGGTCTCCCGCTCGGGTTCCTGTTCTCGTACCTGACCCGCCAACGCACGGGATGGCTCCTCAAGACCCTGCTCACGGTCGGCCTGCTCCTCGCGTTCGCGCAGTTCCTCCGTTCGGTCGGCCAGCTCCAGGGCGAGAGCGTGTCCGACGTGCAGACACCGCTCGCCGAGCTGTTCATCTGGGTGCAGCTGCTGCACGCCTTCGACGTCCCCGGTCGACGCGACCTGATGTTCTCGCTCGCGTCGAGCGCCGTGCTCGCCGCGATCGCCGGCGTGCTGTCGGTGTCGTTGGGCGTGGCACCGTTCCTGGTCGTGTGGGCGGTGGCCTCGATCGCGGGTCTCGCCCTGGCTCACCGCAGCGCGCTCACCGACCTGCCCGGTCTCACGCCACCGATACCGAAAGGGTCGGAGTCGGGGAGTGCGGGTACCCGCCGGCCCGACCTGGGTTGGTTGCGTCCGGTGGTGGCGACGATCGCCATCGTGGTGGTGCTCGGCGCCGGGCTCTTCATGGTCGTGCCGACCGCCGGGACAGCACGGGCCCTCGCGTTCCCCGCGAGCTTGCCGAGACTGATCGCGGTCCCGAACGCGGGTGGGCTGGTGAACCCGTCGCTCGGGCCGGGGAGCGGTGGGTCCGACGACGGCGGGTCGGGCGCCGACGAGGGCGACTCGTTCGGCTACTTCGGCTTCGCTACCACGCTCGACACGTCGGCGCGGGGTCGACCCGACGACACGCTCGTGATGCGGGTCCGTGCGTCGAGCCCCGACTTCTGGCGAGGGCAGACCTTCGACGCCTTCGACGGTCGGGTGTGGACCCGCACCGACGATGATCCGAAGCCGATTCGCTCGCGTTCGCCGTTCTTCTTCCAGCGGGTCGCGCTCGACGGTCCCCGGCCCGACGACACCTCGGAGCTGGTGCAGACCTACTACCTCGAACAGACCGGCCCCAACGTGCTGTTCGCGGCGAACACGCCCGACCAGCTCTACTTCTCGGACCGCACCGTGTACCAGCTACCCGACGGTTCGCTGCGCGCCGGTGTGCAACTCGAACGCGACGCGACGTACACCGTCATCAGTCATCGGGCCGACGCCACCGCGACGACGCTGCGGGCGAGCGCGACCAACGGCGCCGAGACGCCGGCCGAGATCACCAACGGCTACGCGCAAGCGGGCGACGTGCCTCCGCGGGTGCAGGAACTCGCGGCACGGATCACCCGCGACGCGGCGACCCCGTACGACGCCGTCCGCGCCCTCGAAGGGTGGATGGCCCGCAACACGCGGTACACGCTCGACGCGCCGCGCCCGCCCCGGGGCGCGAATGCCGTCGAGCAATTCCTCTTCGTCGACCGCGAGGGGTTCTGCGAGCAGATCGCCACCAGCCTCGTGGTGATGCTGCGATCACTCGGCGTTCCCGCGCGGCTCGCGGTGGGGTACCTCCCCGGCGAGCGCAACCCCTTCACCGGTCTCTACGAGGTGCGCGCCGATGACGCCCACGCCTGGGCCGAGGTCTACTTCCCCGGCGTGGGCTGGCAGGGCTTCGACCCCACCGCACCGGTACCCCTCGCGGGCGACTCCTCCGGCGCCGCAGCCGGCGCCGGCGCGCTCGCGTACCTCACGGCGCGCCTCCCCGAGATCCCCGCGTGGCTCCGCGCGGCGGCGGTCACCGGGCTGTTCCTCTTCGCCGGGGTCACCGTCGGGCGCGTGCTCGTCGGTCGCCGCGCCCGCCGTCGGGCCGCGCGGGCCCGTCCGTGGGGCGCGATCCAACTCGAGCGGTTCGAGGCCGTCGGCGCGGCCCGTGGTCGCCCGCGCCGACCGTCGGAGACCGTCCCCGAGTACGCCGGTGCTCTCGCCGAGATCGTGTCCGATCCCGCCCTTGTCCGCGTCGCGTCGATCCTCGACCGCGAGCTCTACTCCGGCGAACCCGTCACCCCCGACGACCGCACCACCGTCGAGACCACCCTCACGCCCGGCCCCGATCCCCGCCCCGAGATCCGCCCCGAACCCCGGCCGAGCTCGTGACGTTTCCGTCGTATCGCGCCGGAAACGTCACCAACTGAGGGGAGGTTCCGGCCCGATGGTGCGTGCTCAGCTGCCGCGGGTGATCCACTCGTCGAGGTGGGGGGCCTCGTCGCCGATGCGGGTGGTGTCGCCGTGGCCGGTGTAGACGACGGTGTCGGACGGCAGGGTGAGCAGGCGGGTGCGGATCGACTCGATGATCGTCGGGAAGTCGGAGAACGACCGGCCCGTCGCCCCGGGGCCACCCTTGAACAATGTGTCGCCCGCGTAGACCCGCTTGTTCGCGGCGTCGTGGAAGCTGATCCCGCCGGGGGAGTGGCCCGGCGTGTGGAGCGTGGTGAGCGTGAGGTCGTGGTACTCGATCGCGCCGCCGTCCTCGAGCTCGACGTCGGGCGCACGCCGCGGGTGGATCGCGTCCCAGAGCATCCGGTCCGCCGGGTGGAGCGCGATCGGCGCGTGCAGCGCTTCGGCGAGTCCGACGGCCGCGTTGATGTGGTCGTTGTGGCCGTGGGTGCAGAGGATCATGAGCGCCTGGCGGTCGCCGACGCCCTCGACGATGGGGCCGACCTCGTGGGCGGCGTCGATCACGAAGCAGGCGTCGTCGTCGCCGACGATCCAGATGTTGTTGTCGACCTCGAAGTCTTCGCCGTCGATCGAGAAGATCCCGCGGGTGACGACGTGGTCGACGCGAGTGGTCGCCATCAGATCGTCACCACGGATCGCAGGACCTCGCCGCGCTCCATCTTGTGGAACGCCTCCTCGACGTCGTCGAGCGAGATCGTCTCGGTGACGAACCGGTCGAGGTCGAGCCGACCCTGGAGGTAGAGGTCGATCAGCATCGGGAAGTCACGCGACGGGAGGCAGTCGCCGTACCAGCTGGGCTTCAACGCTCCACCGCGGCCGAAGAACTCGATCATCGGGAGCTCGATCTTCATCGAGGGATCGGGCACCCCGACCTGCACGAGCGTGCCCGCGAGGTCACGGGCGAAGAACGCCTGTTGCATGACCTCGGGTCGACCCACCGCCTCGATGCACACGTCGGCGCCGAACCCGTCGGTGAGCTCGCGAACCGCCTCGACCGGGATCGCCCGCGCCGGCGTTCACCGTGTGGGTCGCACCGAACTCCTTGGCCAGTGCGAGCTTGCGGTCGTCGAGGTCGACGGCGATGACGGTGCGGGCACCCGCGAGGCGGGCCCCGGCGATCGCGGCGTCGCCGACCCCACCGCAGCCGAACACCGCGACGGTGTCGCCGCGCTGCACGTTGCCGGTGAGCATCGCGGCACCGAGTCCGGCCATCACCCCGCACCCGAGCAGTCCGGCGGTCTCCGGCTTCGCGGCCGGGTTCACCTTCGTCGCCTGACCGGCCGCAACGAGCGTCTTCTCCGCGAACGCACCGATGCCGAGGGCGGGGGAGAGCTCGGTGCCGTCGGTGAGGGTCATCTTCTGCTGCGCGTTGTGGGTGTCGAAGCAGTACCAGGGTCGCCCGCGGCGACAGGCGCGGCACTCGCCGCACACCGCCCGCCAGTTCAGGATGACGAAGTCGCCCGGTTGCGACCTCGGTGACGCCGTCGCCGACCGACTCGACCAGGCCCGCGGCCTCGTGGCCGAGCAGGAACGGGAACTCGTCGTTGATGGCGCCCTCGCGGTAGTGCAGGTCGGTGTGACACACCCCGCACGCCTGGACCCGCACGACGGTCTCACCCGGACCGGGGTCGGGGACGACGATCGTCTCGACCGAGACGGGTGCACCCTTGCTGCGCGCCACCACGCCGCGAACCTCCTGCGCCATCCCTTTGCTCCTCTCCCGGCGCTCACCGTCGTGGACCCGCGTGTCTACCCCAGGCGCAGCCGTGCCCGCACCGCCCGGTGGTCCGACGCAGGAACCCCGACACCTCGCCCGACGACGACCTCGATCCCGGGGGGTACCCACACGTGGTCGATCTGGCTGTGGGGGCGGTGCCCGGGGAACGTCCGGCCCTGCACCGCCCGGCGCCGGTCGGGGAGGATCCACCGCAGCACCCCGCCCCACATGTTGCAGTCGCCGATGATCACGCTCGGGACCGGCTCGGCGGCGAGGGTGGTGTGGAGGAACCGCAGCTGGGGCGGCGACCCCCAGAGCTTGTGCGAGGCGTGCACGCCCGCGAACAGCAGCGGCATGACCGCCGACGTCGACCTCGACGCACGCCGCGGCCCGACGGGTGACGACGTCGCCGGGTGGGCAGCCGAGGTCGATGTCGAAGCGTCCGGCGGACGGGGAGCGTGGTCAGCACCGCGACGCCCCAGGTTCCGGGAGGATCGCCGGGCACCGGCCGGGGGGAGGTAGTCGGGCCGGCCCTTCATGTCGTCGGGCGCGAGGACCAGCTCGTTCACGATCGGGCAGGCGGGTCGCCGCCACGACCTCGTCGATGAACGACGGGCCCGCGGTGCGGGCGCCAGACCTCCTGCACCACGAGCAGGTCGGCCCCGAGGCTGCGGGCCGCGGCGCCGACGTCGAACGGACGGCCCCGCGCGTCGACGCCCCAGTGGGCGTTGAAGCTGGCGACGGTGAGCTCGACGGGCGGCGGCACGGGGATCTGCACGCTACTGGCATCTCTGCATAGTCTCGGACACCTGACGGGCCGTCAGATCGACGGCCGACCACGACCACCCGGGAGCTCAACGCCATGATCGAACCGTTGCAGGGCTACGACCTCGCCGGCCGGGTGGCCGTCATCACCGGCGCGGGCAGCGGGATCGGCAAGGCCACGGCCCTCACCCTCGCCGCCGTGGGCGCAACCGTCGTCGGCGGCGACATCGACGAGGCCGCGGCCGAGCTCACGAAGGACGAGATCGCCCAGGCGCGGCGGCCAGGCCCGATCCGTGCGGTGCGACGTGACGAAGCGGGCCGACGTCGACGCGCTCGTCGACGGTGCGCACGCCGAGTTCGGCCGCGTCGACATCATGGGCAACGTCGCCGGCATCCCGCACAACAAGATGATCGCCGACACGACCGACGACGACTTCGAGCGGATCCTCGCCATCAACCTGAAGAGCGTCTTCTACGGCGTGCAGGCCGCGTTCCGGGTGATGATCCCGCAGAAGTCGGGCAACATCATCAACCTGTCGTCGGGCGCGATCGACACCCCGGCTCCCACGCTCGCCTGTTACGGGATGACGAAGGCCGCGGTCGCGATGCTCACCAAGACCGCCGCGGTCGAGGGCGGGCCGAACGGGATCCGCGTCAACGCGATCGCCCCCGGGGTGATCCACACCAACTTCTCCCGGCACAACTTCGTCGACGAAGACGGCAACGTCGTGCCCGAGAAGGTCGAGCAGTACAAGAAGCGCTTCGGTGCGATGGCCCCGATCGGCCGCGTCGGCGAGGCGCAAGACGTCGCCAACGCGATCCTCTACCTCGTGTCCGACGGCGCCGGCTTCATGACCGGCCAGATCCTCCGCCCCAACGGCGGCGTCGCGATGCCGTAAGGAGTTCTACTCGGTGCGCTTGTCTCCGACGACGAACGGAACCTGGACCACGAAGTGCAGGTAGTCGCCTGAGCTCGCCGTGAACGTGTGAGCCTCACCGGGTTCGACGACGAGCACATCGCCGACCCCGAGATCAACGACGTCACCGGCGACCACCGCGGTGCTCCGGCCCTTCGCCACCAGGTAGATCTCGTACATTGCGTCGTGCGTGTGTGGATCGTCGACACCGACGTCGGCGAACCCGATCGCCGACGGGACGGGACTGTCCCAGGGACCGAGGAACCAGCCCTTGCCCGTTGCGTCCACGCTGCGTTTGATCATCACCCACGATCGCACACGCGTCGCGTCGGCTCAGCCGGTGTAGTCGGGCTCCGCGGTGATCGGTGCGGCCGGCTCGGTGGCCGGTGTCTCGGCGTCCGAACCCGGATCTTCGGAAGGAGCCAGCTCCGACAGGGTCACGAGATCGAACAGCGCCGCGGCCGGCCCGGTGAACGCCGCCACGCTCGGCCCCAGATCGGCGGCCCGAAGGCTGAGCTGCGCGGCGCGCGCCGCTGTCGGCGCCGCGACCGGGAACGAGAACGGCGTGAGGTCGGGTGGATCACCGGTGACGACGCCGGTGGGCGCGTCGAGGGGTTGGTCGGCACCATCGAGAAACTCCACGCGCCACTGGAGCGAGCCCTGGACCCAGAAGGCGAGCTCGTAGGTGGAGCCCCCGGTGATGCCGTCCACCCGCTGGCCCATGACCGCGCCGTCTTGCAGATACGCGAGCTGCGCTCCGGCCCCTGGCGGGGCGGTCACCTCGACGAAGTCGTAGGTGACGACTCCGGAGATGGGCAGGAGTTGCAACGTTGCTTCTCGCTGGATGTTGTAGTCGGCGAGCGTCCGTTCGTTTCGGAGCACCGTCCCCGCGTAGAAGAGCGCTTCGATGTCGGGCGGTATCCCTTCTCGATCCTGGATCTTCTGCCGCACCGCTTCGATCGAGTCCGACGACTCGACATCGAGCGTCACCGTGGTACCGGTGAACAGGTCGACGAAGATCTGCATGCTCATCGTGCGAGGGTAACCGCCGTTCCGAAGTGGGTCAGGTCGTCGTCCATGACGGCGCGCTCCATCCGACCGCGCCGGCGTCGAACGAACCGTTCACGACGAGGTTCGGGCCGACGACTCCGGCCTGGCGTCGAAATGGGAGTCGCGCGCTCGGCGCGGCAGCCGCAGCCGAGAGCAGTTGTGAGCCCGTGACGAGCCCGGCGAGGCCGAGCAGACCGGCGGCGAGGACCGTGCGCCGGCTTCGGATCGTGGCTGGGTGCTCAGGGGTTTGCTCACGGACGCAAGGCACGGTACCCGGATCGTACTTTGCGGTACCGGGCTCGGCGCGCGTCTTGGCGTAGGTCGGAGGGCTGGTCCGCCGTCAGGTGCGTGCGTCTCGGAGGAGCGCGTGGACGGCGTTGGCGCCGCAGGCACCGTGGACGCCGCCGCCGGGGTGGGCGGATGCCGACGCGAGGTACAGGCCCTTCACCGGGGTGCGGGCGGTGCCGCCACCGGGCACCGGGCGCAGCACGAACTGCTGACGCAGGGCGGCAGTTCCGCCGTTCACTGCGCCGCCGACGAGGTTCGCGTCGGACGCTTGGAGCGACGTCGGCGTCGAGACGCTCCGCGCCGAGCACGAGGTCGCGGAAGCCCGGCGCCGCGGAGCTCGATCTCGTCTTCCATCCGGCCGACGACGACGTCGGCGTCGCGCCCGTCGTCCCACCCCTGCTGGGGGACGTGGGTGTAGGCCCACGCGGTCTCGGTGCCCGCGGGTGAGCGGGTCGGGTCGGTGGTCGTCATCTGCCCGAACAGGAGGAACGGTGTGTCGGGGATCCGCCCCGCCTTCAGCTGCTGGCCGAAGGTCGCCAGCGCGTCCATCGACTCGCCGATGTGCAGGGTGCCGGCCCGGCGTGCCGGTTCCGACTCCCACGGAATCGGGCCCGAGAGCGCCCAGTCGACCTTCACGGTGGCGTGGTCCCAGCGGAACCGGCGCATGCCCCAATTGACGCGGGCCGGGAGCTTCACGTCGGTGAGGAGCTCGCCGTAGAGCGCGGGGGCACTCACGTCGGTGAGCACGGCCCGGCCGGCGCGCAGCGAGTTGCCACCCGCAGTGGTGACGCCCACTGCGCGGCCGTCGCGCACGTCGACGCGTGTCACCCGGGTGTCGCACTGCACGGTGCCGCCGCGGGATTCGAGGCGACGGACGAGCGCGGCGGTGAGGTTGCCCGACCCACCTTCGGGCACGGGGAAGCCGTGCTCCTGACCGAGGCTCGTGAGCAGCCACGCGAAGGCGCCACCGGTCACCGAACGAGTCGTGAGGTCGGTGTGCAACAGGTTGCCGGCGAGCAACAGCGGGCCACCCTCGCCCGAGAAGCGACGGGCGAGCGCGTCGGCTGACGACAGGCCGAGCCGGGTGACCTCCGCCATGCCGATCGGTCCGGTTGCCGCAGCCAGCTGCATCGTCGCCCGCCACGGGAACCACGGAGCCAGCAGCGCGTCGACCACGTGGCCGCGGGTCTTCGTCCACAACTGTTCGAGCTTGCGCCACACGTCGCCGTCGCCGAGCGCGTAGTCGTCGAGCGACGCCGCCGTCTCGTCGATGTCGGTCGAGAGCACCGCACAGCGACCATCAGGGGTGGGGTGCGCGAGCACGAGGGGTGCCCGGCACCATCGCAGGCCGTGCTCCTCGAGCCGGAGTGACTGGATGACCGGCGAGGCTGCGCCCAGCGGATAGAACGCGCTGAAGCGATCGTGGACGAAGCCGGGAAGCGTGAGCTCGCCGCTGCGGACCGCGCCGCCGGGCTCGGGTTCCGCCTCGAGCACGAGCACCGACCAGCCCGCGTCGGCGAGCAGGTTGGCGGCGACGAGCCCGTTCGGGCCCGAGCCGACGACGATGGCGTCGGCGTCAGTCGTGGAGGAGTTCGGAGACGACGGAGTCACTGCCGCCAGTCTCGTCCACGGGGAGGTCGACGACGAACCGGGCCCCGCCGAGGCGTTCGCTCGTGTCGATGGCGACCGTGCCACCGTGCCGCTCGACGATCGCCCGCACCATCGCCAGGCCGAGGCCGGCCCCACCGGCGTCGCGACCGCGGCCTTCCTGCAACCGTGTGAACCGCTCGAAGACCCGTTCCCGGTCGACCTCGGGGATGCCGGGCCCGTCGTCGTCGACCGCGAGCCGGACGGTCGGTGTGGCGCCGTCCGGGAGATCCGTTTCGGCACCGAGCGACACCGCCACCGTCGAACGCGGCGTGACGCACCGCGTTGTCGAGCAGGTTGCGCACGACCCGCTCGAGCTGCGACCGGCTACCGCGCACGCGTCCGGCCGAGACGCGGTCGGTGAGCAGCGTCGCCCGGTCGGTGAACCGTCCGACTTCGTCGAGCACGACGTCGTCGAGGTCGACGGTGGTCTCGGGCAGTGCCTCGGGTGTCTCGTCGAGCCGGGCGAGCTCGAGCAGCTCGTCGACCATGCGTTCGAGCCGTTCGTCGTCGGCGAGCACCCGCCGGGCGACGTCGGGCCAGTCGGCGTCGGGTCCGCGCCGTTGTGCAACTTCGACCGTCGCCCGAATCGACGCGACGGGGCTGCGCAACTCGTGCGACGCGTCGGACACGAACCGACGCTGACGCTCCGCCGCGTGCTCGAGCCGCTCGAGCATCGAGTTCATGGTGTGGGCGAGCTGGTCGACCTCGTCGCCCGTCCCGGGTTCGGGCACCCGCTGGTCCATGCTCGCCCCGTTGATCTCGGCGAGCGCGGTGCGCATCGCGTAGACGGGTCGCAGCGCGCGTCCGACGAGCCACCATGCGAGCAGGGCGACGGCCACGACGAGCGCCGGGATGCTCAACCACAGGGCCTTGGCGAGCGCGTCGACGCTGCGGCTCACTTCGTCGAGCGGGCTCGCGGCGACCAACGTGACCGTGCCGATCTGGGTGCGGACTCTCTCGTAGACCACGATGGGACGGTCGTCACCCCGCATCACCACCCGTACGTCGCCGTTCGAGTCGCGCACGATGACGGGCTCGGTCTCTTCGTTCCAGGGACGGCCCGCGACGAGGTTCCCCCGCGGATCGAGCACGTAGAAGTCGACGGTGACCGGTAGCGACACCGACTCGGGAGAGACCCCCGCCTGGATGCGCGACTTCACGGTGTTGATCGCCTGGTTGGAATCGGCGCGGATCTGGTCCTCGACCGACGTCCGCACCGCCGCGACCAACAGCACGGCCGCCGCGCCGATGGCGAGCGCGAACACGACCGTCGAAGCGAGGGTGATGCGGAACCGCAGGCTCCGCAGCGAGTGGCTCCCCGGTGCCATCGGCACCGGTTCGGGACCGCGCTCGGCCGGCGAGCTCACGCGTCGCCGATCAGGCGGTAGCCGACACCGCGGACGGTGAGGAGCGTCGAGGTCTCGAAGGGCTGGTCGATCTTGCGCCGCAGGTACCCGACGTACACCTCGACGATGTTCGGGTCGCCCGTGAAATCGGCACCCCAGACCTCCTCGAGCAGCTCACGCTTGTCGACCACGGCGTCGGAGCGGTCCATGAGCACCGCGAGCAGCGAGGTCTCGCGCGCGGTCAGGCTGATCTCGGTGTCGCGCCGGCTGCAGGCCCGACTGGTCGGATCGAGCTCGAGCGTCCCCACCCGCAGCGTGCGGGCGCGGGTGGTGCGGCCGCGGCGCATGAGCGCGTGCAGGCGGGCCACGAGGACCACGAACGAGAACGGCTTCGAGAGGAAGTCGTCGGCACCGGTGTCGAGGGCCTCGGCCTCGTCGTACTCGCCGTCCTTCGCCGTCAGCATGAGGATCGGCGTCATCACGCCCTCCTCACGGAGCGTCCGGCAGACCCGGTACCCGTTCAGGCCCGGGAGCAGGATGTCGAGGACGATGGCCGCGTACTCCCCGGTCCGGGCGCGATCGAGCCCGACGAGGCCGTCGTGGACGATCTCGACCTCGAACCCCTCGGCCCGGAGGCCGTCGGCGACCGCCTCCGCGAGCCGAACCTCGTCTTCGATGACCAGTACCCGCACGCCCAGAGTCTGGCCGCTCGGAGAGCTTCCACCGGCTCATCCTGAGAGCAGGGCTCAGGCGGGCGGGGTTCAGGCAGACGGGTGCTCGTCGGCGTCTTCGGCGAGGAGGTACTCGGCTCCCGCGACCGACAGCAGCCGATGGGCAGCGGGGGAGGGATTCCGCAGGACGAGCGAACCACGGTCGGCGGTGAGCTTCCCCCGGGCCTGGACCAGCACCCGCAGACACGACGAATCCATGAACTCGACCCCGGAGAGGTCGAGGACGATGGTCTGCTCCGGGCCCATGTGCGACTCGAGCGCGTCGCGGAGGCGACCGGCCGTCGCCATGTCGATCTCGCCCTCCACGAAGATCACGGTGGCATCGTCGACGCGCGCCACTCTGGTCGAGAACGGCAGATCCACGGGCGGGACGGTATCGCCCGGTCACGGGCTCGGCAATCGGCTGGTAGCCTGGGGATCCGGAGCAGTTGTGCGGGTCCGACCAGATCATCTGGGCCCGAGCAACGCCCGAGGGTCACCTCACCGCCGCTCGTGGGCCGATCACCCCTCGTACAGGGGCCGCCCGGCCGGGGACCGTCGCCGAGGACGACCCACCGGCTCCACCCACGACTGCGAAAGGTCACCCCCGAACATGACAGCTCTCACCTTCGAGGCGCTCGGCGTCTCGGCTCCACTCGTTGCCGCGCTCAAGGCGTCGGGCATCGACGCGCCGTTCGCGATCCAGACGCTCACGTTGCCCGACGGCCTCGCCGGGCGCGACGTCTGCGGCAAGGCCAAGACCGGATCGGGCAAGACGCTCGCGTTCGGCATCCCGCTCCTCGAGCGCATCGGGCAGGCCGAGCCGCACCGGCCGCGGGCGCTCGTGCTCGTCCCGACCCGTGAGCTCGCGAACCAGGTCAAGCAGGTGCTCGGGCCGCTCGGCAAGGCGACCGGCAAGGTCGTGCGCGCTGTCTACGGCGGCGTGTCGATGGAACCGCAGATCACCGCGCTCCAGAAGGGCGTCGACGTGGTGATCGGCACGCCCGGTCGCCTCATCGACCTCATGGAGCGCAAGGAGCTCTCGTTCAGCGACGTCGAGGTGCTCGTGCTCGACGAAGCCGACCGGATGGCCGACATGGGCTTCATGCCCCAGGTGCAGAAGATCCTGCACCGCATCGAGTCGGTGCATCAGACGCTGCTGTTCTCGGCAACGCTCGACGGTGCGATCGACCGGCTCGTCCAGCGCTACCTCACCGACCCGACCTACCACGAGGTCGAGGCCCAGGAGGTCACCGTCGACGAGATGGTGCATCGCTTCCTGCTCGTCCACCAGATGGACAAGGTGAAGGTCGCGGCCGAGATCTGTCGCAACAACGGACGCACGTTGCTGTTCATGCGCACCAAGCGCGGCGCCGACCGTCTCGTCACCCAACTCGAGCGCGAAGGGGTGAAGGCCGGTGCGATCCACGGCGACCTGCGCCAGTCGGCCCGCGAGGCCGCGCTGAAGGACTTCGCGTCGGGGAAGGTGCCGGTGCTCGTGGCCACCGATGTGGCGGCCCGCGGTCTCCACATCGACGAGGTCGACGTCGTGATCCACTACGACCCGCCGGAGGACCAGAAGGCATACCTCCACCGTTCCGGTCGCACCGCCCGGGCCGGCGCCAAGGGTGTGGCCGTCACGTTGATGCTCTACAACCAGGAGAACGAGATCCGCGTCATCCAGCGGCGCCTCAACCTCGACGAGCCGATCGTCGAGATCTTCTCCAACGACCCCCGCCTCGCCGACCTCCACGCCTTCGGAAGCGAGAGCGAAGCCGTCGCGTAACTTCTGGTCGACTCCGCTGCGTCGGCTCGATCGCTCACCCGCTCGGATCCCGCGTGGGCGTGTCCGCCGACCCCCGCTGCGTCTCCGCACTTCTGACACTCGGGTCAGGAGCGCGTTCTCGTTCGTTGGGGTTTGCGGCCGTTTCTCGGCACGACGTTGACGTGGGAGACCTCGCCGGTCCCTTCGGGGTCGAGCACGTGGAGCACGCCGCGACGGCGGGCGTCGGCGAGCATGCGTTGGCGGGCCATGCGGCGTTGACGCTGTCGCTTCACGGCCCGGCGTCGGAGCAGCACCACGACGACCAATACCACCAGGGCGACGATGAGCAGGTTGCGGAACGTGAAGCGACTGCTGCCATCGGTTGCCGCAACGGTCTCGGTCGCCACTTCGGAGGTGTCGCGCTCGACCCGGGCCGCGGCCACTTCCCGTTCGGGCTCGTCGGCCGCGGTCGGGCGCGGCTCGGGATCAGTCGTGTCAGTCGCGTCCGACGCGGTGGTCGCGGCGGAGCCGAGGGCCGGTGCACCGAGCGCGCGGGGGAAGCCGTCGATCACGGCGCGGCGGGCGTCGACGGTCGCGACCCGGACCGGCGGCAGGCGTTCGGCGCCCTTCTGGGCCGCGACCGGCGTGGCGAAGCACTGGTCGTTGAGCTTGGCCGCCCACCCGACCACGTCGTACACGCCGAGCACCACCGCCACGCAGGTGCGGCCCTCACGAGTGGCGCTCGCGACCAGCGTGCGGTTGGCCTTCTCGGTGAAACCGGGCTTCAGGCCGGTAGCGCCGGGATAGCCGGCGAGCCAGGTGTCGTTGTGGTTCGGGACGGTCCGGTCGAGGCCGGTGGGGTCGGTGAACGTGTACTCGAGGAGCTTCGCCGGTTCGGCGATCGCGGGGACCGCCAAGGCGTTGCGACCCGACGACCGCGAGGTCGTACGCGCTCATGGTGCTGCCGTTGCGGAACCCTTCGCCCTCGGCGTCGAGGCCGGCCGGGTCACTGAGGGTGCTGTCGCGCAGACCCCACCGCTCGCCCGCGGCCTGCATGTCGGCCGCGAACTGCTCGAGGCTCCCCGAAGCGTTCTCGGCGATCGCGTACGCAGCGTCGTTCGCCGACGCCATCAACAGGGCGTGGAGCGCGTCGGTGAACCGCCACTCCTGGCCCTCCTTCATGTTGATGTTCATCGCCGGTTGCCGGGCCGCGAGCGCGCTCACAGAGAGTGTGGCGTCGAGCGGGAGGGTCTCGAGAGCGGCGAGGGCGGTGACGAGCTTCATCGCGCTCGCCGGCGGGAGCGCCTGGTGCTCGTTGCGGACGGCGATGATCGCACCGGTGTCGGCATCGGCCACGAGGTAGGCGATCGGGAGCTGCGTCTCGTCGAGCACCGGACGGGCCGCCGCGGTCGCGGCCCCACCTCCGAGCGCGATCGAGGCCGCGACGAACGCGCCCACGATGACGCCTGCGATCGTCCTCCTCGCCGGCATGGCGAACCAGGGTAGGGGAGAAGGAGCCGCGAATGCGGTACCCGGAACCGTGGCGTCGCCGGTCGCGAAGAATCGATCAGGAGCCCTCGTCGCCTGTGTGCGAGCATGGGCCCATGGCCCGGATCTCCTCAAAGATCGCCGCGATCGCCGAGTCGGCGACGTTGGCGGTCGACGCAAAGGCGAAAGCCCTGAAAGCCGCGGGCGAGCCGGTCATCGGCTTCGGCGCCGGTGAACCCGACTTCCCGACGCCGGCCCACATCGTGGCGGCGGCCGAGGCCGCGTGCGCCGATCCCGCGAACCACCACTACTCACCGACGCCCGGCCTGCCCGACCTGCGGGCTGCGATCGCCGAGAAGACGATGCGCGACTCCGGGTACGGCTGCACCGCGGCCCAGGTCGTGGTGACGAACGGCGGGAAGCACGCCGTGTACAACGCGTGCGAGGCCATCCTCGACCCGGGCGACGAGGTGCTCCTCCCCGCCCCGTACTGGACGACCTACCCCGAGACGATCCAACTCGCCGGCGGCATCACGGTGCCGCTGTCCACGAGCGCGGCGTCGGGGTTCCGCGTCACCGTCGAGCAGCTCGAAGCGGCCCGCACCCCCCGCACCAAGGCGATCTTCTTCGTCTCGCCCAGCAACCCGACCGGCGCGGTGTACCCGCCGGAGGAGGTCGAGGCGATCGGGCGGTGGGCGGTCGAGCACGGCATCTGGGTGCTCACCGACGAGATCTACGAGCACCTCACCTTCGGCGCCCATCGGTTCAGCTCGATGCCGACGCTCGTTCCCGAACTGGCCGACACGTGCATCGTCCTCAACGGTGTCGCCAAGACCTACGCCATGACCGGTTGGCGGGTCGGCTGGATGATCGGCCCGGCCGATGTGGTGAAGGCCGCGACCAACTTCCAGTCGCACACGACGTCGAACGTGTCGAACGTGGCGCAACGCGCCGCGCTCGCTGCGGTCTCCGGAGACCTCACCGCGGTCGAGGAGATGCGCGCCGCGTTCACCCGCCGCGGGACCACGATGTACGAGATGCTCGCTGCGATCCCCGGCGTCGAGTGCATGGAGCCCCAGGGCGCCTTCTACTGCTTCCCGTCGTTCGAAGGGGTGCTCGGTCGCGAGATCGGCGGCCGGACACCCACCACCAGTCTGGAGTTGTGCGAAGTGGTCCTCGACGAAGCGCGGGTCGCGATGGTCCCGGGTGAGGCGTTCGGTGCACCCGGGTACGCGCGGCTGTCGTTCGCGCTCGGCGACGACGACCTCATCGAGGGCGTCCAGCGCATCGCCAAGCTGCTCGCATGAGCGGCGAACGGGTCCTGGTCGCCGAGCCGCTGGCCGAGAGCGGCCTCGACGCGATGCGCGCCGCGGGTCTCGTGGTCGACGAGCAGCTCGACCTCTCGCCCGCCGACCTGGTCAAGTCGGTGAAGGGTGCCGCGGCGCTCGTGATCCGCAGCGCGACGCAGGTCACCGCCGAGGTGCTCGAAGCCGGTACCGAGCTCGTGGTGGTCGGTCGGGCGGGGATCGGACTCGACAACGTCGACGTCGCCGCGGCGACCCAGCACGGCGTGATGGTGGTGAACGCGCCGCAGTCGAATGTGCTGTCGGCGGCAGAGCACACGATGGCGTTGCTGCTCGCCCAGGCCCGCAACGTCCCGCAGGCCCACCGCGACCTGAAGGCGGGCGAATGGAACCGGTCGCGGTGGACCGGGGTCGAGCTCCACGGCAAGACGCTCGGGATCGTCGGTCTCGGACGGGTCGGCGTGCTCGTTGCGCAACGGGCGCTCGCGTTCGGGATGCAGCTCGTGGCCTACGACCCCTACGTGAGCGCCGATCGCGCCCGTCAGCTCGGCGTGCAGCTGGTGGCGACGCTCGACGAGCTGCTCGCGGTGGCCGACTTCCTCACCGTGCACCTGCCGAAGACGCCCGAGACCCTCGGGTTGATCGGGCGCGACGCGCTGCTGAAGGCGAAGCCGAACCTCCGCATCGTCAACACCGCCCGCGGGGGAATCGTCGACGAGGAAGCCCTCGCCGATGCGGTCCGCGAGGGTCGCATCGCCGGCGCCGCGCTCGACGTGTTCGTGAAGGAGCCGACCACCGAGAGCCCGCTCTTCGAGCTCCCGACGGTGGTCGTCACGCCGCACCTCGGGGCGTCGACCGCCGAAGCCCAGGACAAGGCCGGCCAGACGATCGCCGAGCAGGTCGTGCTCGCGCTGAAGGGCGAGTTCGTGCCGTTCGCGGTCAACCTCGCGGCCAACGAGGCCAACGCGACCGTGCAGCCGTTCCTGCCGCTCTCCGAACGCCTGGGCCGCCTGTTCACCGCGCTCGCCGGGGGCGTGGTCGACGTCCTCGAGATCAGCTACGAGGGCGCGATCGGCGACTACGACTGCAAGGCGCTCACGCTCGCGGTGCTGAAGGGTGTGCTCGCCCCGGTCGTCGACGTGCCGGTGTCGTTCGTGAACGCGCCGCAGATCGCCAAGGAGCGCGGCCTCACCGTGCGGGAGACCACCTCGGGTGCAGCACGCGACTACGTGAACCTGGTCACACTGCGGGGCCAGATCTCGGGCCGTTCCGTGCAGGTCTCGGGGACGCTCACGGGGACGCAGGAGCTGCCGCGGATCGTGGGGATCGACGACCACCTCGTCGACCTGCCGCCGACGCGCCACATGCTCGTGGTGCACAACGACGATCGACCGGGGATGATCGGCACGGTCGGCACCGTGCTCGGCGAAGCCGGGATCAACATCTCCGACATGGACGTCGGACGTGGTCCCGACGGCAACGCCGCGCTGATGGTCCTCTCGCTCGACGTGGTCGTCGCGCCCGACGTGATCGACGCGCTCACCGCCCGGCCCGGCATCCTCCTCGCCCAGGCCATCGAACTCGACTGACTTCTCAGCGCTTGGCTTGGCGGAGACCGTCGGTCTCGGCTGAGGTGGCATCGGAGTAGCAGCGGTCGGCCTTCGTGCGGTCGTAGTTCTGGCCGCCGGGAACGTGGAAGATGCCGCTCGACAGCTTCGCCTTCACCGGGTGCGAGATCGGGCACGCCCCGTCGTCGGGCTCCACCCACGCGCTCGCCGGCGCCGAAGGGGTCGGCGAAACGGGGGCCTCCGTGGGAGCGACCGCTTCGGCCACGGCCGGAGCCGACGCGACGACGGCCGGCGTCGGCACCGCGACCGGCGGGAACGAGGCCGGTGCCGCGTACGGATCGTCACCGCCGGTGAGCTTCTTCCACAGCGCGTAGACGGCGCCGGCCACGAGGCCGAGGAACAGGATCCGCCCGAGGAGCTTCAGCATCTCGGCATCCTTCCACGCGGACCGTCGGCGATCGACTCCGTCGGTTCGGGCGCCGGGCTCCGGTTCAGACCCGGCTGACCGCCCGGCGGGGGAGGAGAGTGTCGAGGAGCGCGCAGGCCGCGGCGACGTCGGGAAGGCTCCGCCACGGGGTGGGGTCGTCGGGGACGTCGGCGTACTCGCCCGTGCGGACCCGGACCGCCCGCATGCCGACGGCGCGCGCGGCGGCGACGTCCTTGCCCGGTCGGTCACCGATCATCACCGAGTGCTCCGCCGTCACACCGAGGCGTTCGAGCGCGAGTTCGAGCGGTGCCGGATCCGGTTTCCGGTGCGCGCGCCCGAGCTCGTCGCTGAGCACGATGGTGTCGAAGTGGAGACTGAGCGCGTCGATCTTCGAACGTTGGATCGCAGGGTCACCGTCGGTGACGAGACCGATCGGGACCAGCCTCCGCATCTGCTCCAGCGCGAACCGGACCCCGGGGTAGGGCCGGAGTCGGCTCGGCGCGTGGCTCCGGAACGCGGCCACGAGCGGAGCGACCGGGAGGTCGGCGCGGCCGACACGCGCCAGCGCGCGATCGATGATGTGCCCGCGGTCGGTGCCGTCCGCCGCAACAGCGTCGAGCGCGGCGCGAACGGACAGCTCGGGTGCCCCGAGCTCACCGGCTCGTCGGGCGACGGCGGTCCAGGCCCCCTCGAGCCATGCGGCCTGTGGGTAGAGGGTGTCGTCGAGATCGAAGAGCACGGCGTCGATCATCCGGCGATCTCCTCGAACGCGAGCTCCGAGACCTGTTGGGGCAGCGTGGTCGTGAGGTCGGGTTCGGTGACGGTGACGAGTGCTCGCGTCGCGGGATCGGCGAGCACCGACGCGATCCGAGGGCCGACGTGACCGTCGCCGTAGGGGCACGGCGCGGCCGCGGCGCGCCGCTGCGCGATCGGATCGACGAACGAGCGAGCCGCGGCGAGCGCGCGGCCGGCGTCGAGTCCTGTGAGCGCAGAGGTCCCGGCCAGGACGCCTTCCCATCGGGGAGTCGAACGGCGCAGCACCACCACCGGCACCCCGAACCACGCGGCTTCCTCCTGGAGGCCGCCCGAGTCGGTGACCACCACGCGTGCGCCGGCGACGGCTTCGAGCATCTGCCCGTAGCGCAGGGGCGGCTCGACGAACACGCCCGGCGCGCGTGAGAGCTGATCGAGGAGGCCACCGGTGACGAGACGATCACGCGTCCGCGGGTGCAGCGGGAACCGGACCGGACCCAGCTCCGCACCGAGGCCGGTCACCAGCTCGACGAGGGTGCGGAGCCGCTCGGGGTCGTCGACGTTGGTCGCCCGGTGGGCCGTGACGACGACGCCGCGGCGGTTCGACAGCGCAACCGGCCGCGGACCGAAGCGGCGGAGGCTGTCGGTGACCGGGTTTCCGACGACAGCGATGCGGTCACTCGGGATTCCTTCGGCTTCGAGCATGTGGGACGCGAGCACGGTGGGCGCGAGGTGGAGGGCCGCGAGGCCGGCGACGGCGCGGCGGTTGCCTTCTTCCACCGACTCGTCGTTGAAGGACCGGAGGCCGGCTTCGAGGTGCACGACGGGGACCCGGTGACGGCGCGCGGCGAGCGCGAAGAGCGGCACCGTGTAGGTGTCGCCGAGCAGCAGGAGTGCCTCGGGGCGCGCTGTGCGTGCGAGCTCGTCGAACGCGGCGGTGAGCATTGCGCCGACACGTTCCGATTCGGAGCCGGTCGGGAGGTCCCACCGGACGTCGGGCTCGAGCGCGAGGTCGGAGAAGAACGCATCAGCGAGACCGGGATCGGTGTGCTGCCCGGTTGCCACGGTGCGGACGCTCCCGCCCGCGGCGCGCAACGCGGCGACGACCGGCGCGAGCTTCACGATCTCGGGTCGGGTGCCGAACGGTACGAGCAGCGACGGTGGTGCGAGCTGGGGTTCGTTCATCGGAGGAACACCTCGGCGAGGTGACGGGTCATGGTGACGCCCGGCTCGAAGTCGAGGTGATCGGCCCGCACGGGTCGCCCGCGGGTGGCGCGCAGCGTCTCGCCGACGATGTCGGCGCCGGCTGCGAGGGTCAAGGGGAGACCGCCGGAGAACCGGGGGTTGACCTCGACGAGCGAGACGTCGCCGTCGTCGGCGACGAAGCCCTGCACGTTGACCGGACCGCGGAGCCCGAGTGACTCCGCAGCCGCGGATGCGACCGTCGCGACCATCGGGTCGGAGAACGTGCGGCCCTGCGTGCTGATGCCGGCCTTGGTCGCGAGCCGCCACCGGGGGATCGCGCCCGCCGTCACGCCGTCGCGGTCGACGAGGACGTCGACGGTGAACTCCCGGCCGTCGAGTCGGGTCTGCACGATCGGATCGGGAACACGACGACACGACCACGCCGAGCTCGTCGACGTCGTCGACGGCGTACACATCGCGCGAACCTCGGCCCCGTCGGGGCTTCACGATCCACGGTCCGGGAACGGTCGACTCGCGGAGCGCCTCGTTCGCCGAGGCGGTCGACGGGACCGGGAGACCGGCCGCCGTCATCGCGTCGGCGAACGCGAGCTTGTCGATGCAGCGGGTGACGGCATCGCTCGCCGAGAGCCAGATCGCCGCGCCGAGGTCTTCCAGCTGCGGTCGGTGGCCGGCGAGCACCAGCATCTCCTCGGCGATGGTGCAGAGGACGGCGTCGACGTCGAAGCGCTTCACCACGTCGTCGATCCCGGCGAGGAACTCGTCGCTCCCCGCGGGCGCGACGGTCGCGTGGTCGTCGGCGAGGAAGAGTCCGGCCGCGAGTGGATCGGTGTCGACCGCCACCACGTGCTCGCCGCGGTCGACGAGCGCTCGGATCACCGCGACTCCCGCGGCACCGCCGGCACCGGTGACGAGCACGGCGCTCATGCGGCACCACCGGCGGCGACGTCGGTGGATCCGGCAGTCGGGGAGACCACCGCAGGTGGCGGCCCTTCGACCACCGCGTCGGGTGGGATCGACTGCTGCGGTTGGGGGAGCCGCGGTCCGCCCATGTCGGCGAGGCGGGTCGTCGCGGGCCCGAAGTTCGTCACGTTGTAACCCTGCTCGGCCAGTTCGGTGGCGGCCCATTCGCGCAGTGGGGTGACGCCCGGAGGTCCGCCGGGCTCCCACTGGCGGCGGGCGACGGCCGCGGCGATGCCGATGCGGACATCGGGATCGGTCTCGGTGCGAGCGTGTTCGAGGAGCGCTCGGGCCGAGCGGTCCAAGCCGAGCTCGGTGAGTCCGATGGCAGCCTCGACCCGGCGTTGCGGGTCGGTCGACACCAGCAGGTGGGTGAACCGGCTGATCTGACGACGGCGACTCCCGGCCCGCCAGATGATCGCGACCACGATCGCGATCACCCCGCAGCCGATGAGGACGACGTCGAGGACGGTGTCAGCGAGCACGGGTTGCCTCCTTCAGGAGCAGGTGGTTGCTCGGCAGCAGCAACCAGAGGTAGAGCGTGAAGCCACCGAGCACGTAGATGAGACCGAACGCGGTCCCGACCCAGTCGTGGAACACGACGAGGCCGTGGGAGTCGGTGTAGACACCGACCAGCACCGAGAGCCCGATGCGGATGCCGTTGCAGACGAACACGAGCACCGACGCGCCGAGGAAGGCGGTGAACCGCCGGATCGGGTCGCCTCGAAGCAGGAACAGTGAGATCGCGGCGAAGGTGAGCACCGCGGCGAGCGCGGAGCACGACGGACTGATCGTGGCCAGGAACGGGGTGCTGGCGTTGGGGATCACGAGGATCTCGTTGCCGAAGGCGCGGCTCGCGCCGTTGATCCCGATCGCACCGAGGACACCGGTGACGGCCCGCGCCTCCCACCGCCGCCACGGGTCGACGAGCAGGCTGAACGCGATGAACACCGACGCGAACGTGAGCGTCAGGCGGGTGGTCACCATGAGGACGTGTCGGTTCACGTCGGCACCGGATCGCCGAACGAGCCCCCGAGAGACGCGGAGCCGGCGACGACGGTGCCGCCGTGCTGGCCGGCCTGGTCGCGCAGCTCGGAGGCGATCGTGTTCGTCTGGCCGGCGCCACTGCGCGGGGTCTTCGACCAGGTGTACTCACGCCCGAGGATGCCGTCGATCCACGCCTTCGAGCAGACGACGGTGAACACGAGGAACGACGGGAGGAACAACAGGATCCCGAGTGCCGACTTGCGGGGTGCCCTACTCACGATGAGGCCCGACGCGAGCTCGAGCAACGGGCCGAGGAAGAGCAGCGTCGCGATGGGTGTGAGGTCGATGCCGTTGCCCCAGGTGAACATGCCGAGCGCCCGCAGGAGCAGGAGGACCAACCCGAGACCACACATGCCCGGTACGTGGTACACGAGCAGGAACATCGTCGTCTCGAACTTCTGGAGCACGGTCAACGTGGGGGTGCGCCACACGTCGCGCCGGTAGTCGCGCCATGCCCGCTGGTGGCCCCGGGCCCAGCGGTAACGCTGGCGCCAGAAGCGCTTGAACGTCTGGACGCTCTCCTCGGTGTCGATCGCGGTCACGTCGAAGCGAACCTGGTAACCACCGAGGACGACGCGCAGGGTCAGGTCGGTGTCTTCGGTGACGCTGTTCTCGTTCCAGCCGCCCATGGCGTGCAGGATCGTTGCCCGCACCGCGCAGTTGGCGCCGCCGTACGCCGGGAGGTTGAAGAGCGACTGACGTCCGTACTCGTTGACGAGGTAGCCGCAGTAGTAGTCGACCGCGATCGTCTTCGCGAGTCCCGACTCCTCGGAGTTGCGGACGATGCAACGACCCTGCACCGCGGCGACCCGAGGATCGTCGAAGTGACGTACGAGCCGACGGAGGACGTCGGAACGCGGACGGTGATCGGCGTCGAACACGACGACGACGTCGCCGGTCGCGACCTCGAGCGCAGCGTTCAACGCACCCGACTTGCCGCCCGGAGCTCCCGCGGCGCGGTGGATGCACAGGAGCCGGCTGTCGCGCCGCGACAGCTCGTCGAGGATCTCGGGCGTCTCGTCGTCGGAGCCGTCGTCGATCACGATCAGTTCGAGGAGCTCGTGGGGGTAGTCGAGTCGCAGGAGGGTCTCGACCATGCCCTCGGCGACGAGCGCCTCGTTCCGGCACGGCACCAACACGGTGACGCGGGGCTGATAGCCCCAGTCGAAGCCGGCGCGGGACCGCATGTCGAGCGGCGCGCTCGACAGCGCCGATGCGGCGAACGCGAGGTGACGGATGAGGAACACCATGAAGATCGCCGCGAGGAGCCACACGACCGCGTTGGCGGCCCGGTCGATGCCGACGAGCCCGCACGCGATCAGCGAGACGCCGAGGAACCCGAGCAGGGTCCAGGGTGCGCCCGGCTCGCGGGCGTTCATCGCGCGATGCCGAGCTTCGCCACCGCCGGGCGCGCGGTCTCGATCCGGCTCCCGAGATCCCAGACGAAGCGGTTCGACTCGAAGGCCTCGGCGTGTTGCACCCGCCCCTGGAACCCCCGGAACCGGGCCTGGGCGGCGATCGCGTCGAGGTCGACGGGGCCGGAGCGGAGCACCTGCGACCAGTGGGCCCGGAGCGCGGCGAGCTTCGCGTCGAGCACGTCGTCGATCTCGATGAACACGTTCGGCTCGAAGCTCTGACTCGACGGAGTCTCGTAGCAGAGGACGCTGCCGGTGCGCCGCGCCGCAGCCTGGCTGGCGATGGCGGTCGAACGGTGATCCTGGTGGGTGTCGGCGGCCGCGTGGGTGTACATCACCTCGGCCTCGGATTCCGCCACTGCACGGTCGATCACGGTGATGGCGTCCGGGCCGGCCGGTACCGAGCCGTCTTCGAAACCACCCCAGAGCAGCCGGACACCGAGCACACGCGCCGCGTCCTGCTGTTCGTGGACACGCGACGTGTCGGCGACGGTGCCACGTTGGCCCGTCGTCATGACGAGGATGGAGACGGCATCACCCTGGGCGACATGGCGGAGCAGTGCACCGCCGCATCCCAGCTCGACGTCGTCGGGGTGGGCTCCGATCGCGAGGACGCGCACGGTCAGGCCTTGACGGCGCGGCGCCGGCGCGAACGGATCAGCAGGACCACGCCGAGGAGGCCACCGACCGCGAACAGGGTGACGATGCTGCTGAGCCCCGCGCCGGTGATCGGCACGGGGTTGTGCCCGCAGTCCTTGCCGGGCGCAGTCGCCTTCTCCAACCCGAGCACCCAGGTCAGCTCGCCGGAGTGCGTCGTGAGGAAGACGTTCTTGTGCATCCCCGGTTCGAAGGAGGTGGGCTGACCCTGGTTGATCTTCCCGGGAGTGAAGTAGTTGTACCAACCGACCGGGATCGTGTCGCGGCTTCCGCCACTGCGGTAGCTCCAGACGGTGTTGTAGAGGCCGGTGCCCGGATCCTTGAAGCTGCACTCGACGATCGGCGTCAGGTGCTTGCACGACTTCTCGTTGCACTCGCCCGGTTCCCCGGTGAGCTCGTCGGATCCGGCTTCGGCAGGGGCGGAGCCGTCCTTCGACTCCTCCGCGGTCGCCGGAGCACTTCCCGTGTCGAGGCCGGCCGCGTCGTCGGCCGCCGGGTTGACGCGCTTTCCGGTGGAGAGGCGTCCCTGAGTCGGGGCAGGGGTCGGGGTGGCGCTCGGCTCTGCCGGAACGATCGTGGTGGTCGACGTCGTGGTGGAGTCGTCGGTTGGGGTCTTGGCCGCTCCGGCCGGGGCGGCCAGCCCGACGGTGGCGAGCACCGGGGCGAGCGCGAGCAGCACCGCGGCCCGGCGCCACGTGCCGTACTTGGTCGTTCCGGTCGATCGCATTGCGCCCCTGCCCTTCGAGAGTTCCTCTCTCTCGGGCTATCGGCGCGGAATCGGGGTGACCTGAGGGCGGAGAAGGAGCGGAGCCGGCGGACTCATGTCACGGGCGTCGCACCGGTGGGCGAGAGAGCCGGCGCAGTGGATTCGACCGTGATGGAGTCAGGCCTCGACGGAGGGGAGCCAGGCCGGCCGACCGGCCTCGAATGCACTGATCTCGGTGTCCTGGAGCATCGTGAGGGCGATGTCGTCGAGACCGTTGAGGAGCCGGTGCTGGTGGTGGTCGTCGAGGTCGAACGGCTCGTCGAGATCGATGCTCGGGACCGCGACCCGCCGGTCGACGACGTCGACCACGATCTCGATCGACGGGTCGTCGACCACCGCGACCATGATCCGGTCGACGACCTCCTGGGGCACGATCACCGGGACGAGGCCACCCTTGAGCGCGTTGTTCCGGAAGATGTCGGCGAAGCGCGACGAGATCACGGCCCGGAAGCCGTAATCCTGGAGCGCCCACACCGCGTGTTCGCGCGAGGAGCCGGTGCCGAAGTTCGGGCCCGCAACGAGGATCTCGGCGCCGTCGTGACGCTCCTGGTTCAGGACGAAGTCGGAACGTTCGCGCCACTCCGAGAACAGCCCTTCACCGAACCCGGTGCGCTCGACGCGCTTGAGCCAGTCGGACGGGATGATCTGATCGGTGTCGACGTCGGACCGCTCCAGCGGCACCGCCCGGGCCACGATCTCGCGTACAGCGTCCATCGGTCAGTCTCCTGCTTCCAGGTCGGCGGGGGTGGCGAAGTGACCGGCGATGGCCGTCGCGGCGGCGACGGCAGGCGAGACGAGGTGCGTGCGGCCGCCCTTGCCCTGCCGACCTTCGAAGTTGCGGTTGCTCGTGCTCGCGCACCGCTCGCCGATCGCGAGCTTGTCGGGGTTCATCGCCAGACACATCGAACAGCCGGCCTCGCGCCAGTCGAACCCCGCGTCGACGAAGATCCGGTCGAGCCCCTCGGCCTCGGCTTCGGCCTTCACCCGCATCGACCCGGGCACGATCATCGCCCGCAGGCCCGGCTGCACGTGGCGACCCTTCGCGACCGCGGCCACCGCGCGGAGGTCTTCCATGCGACCGTTGGTGCACGAACCGATGAACACGGTGTCGACGGGGATGTCGCGGATCGGTGTGCCTGCCTGCAGGCCCATGTACTGCAACGCCCGGACAGCCGATTCGCGGGCCGCGGCGTCGGCCAGCGACTCCGGGTCGGGCACGACGTCGTCGATCGTCGCGGTCTGCGCCGGGTTCGTGCCCCAGCTGACCGACGGCTTCAGGTCGGCGGCGTCGATCCAGACCTCCTTGTCGAACGTCGCCCCGTCGTCGGTGACGAGCGTGCGCCAGTCGGCGACGGCGTCGTCCCACGCGGCACCGGCGGGCGCCGAAGGTCGACCCTGGAGATAGGCGAAGGTGGTGTCGTCGGGTGCGATCATCCCGGCGCGGGCGCCGGCCTCGATCGACATGTTGCACACGGTCATGCGACCCTCCATCGAGAGGGCGCGGATCGCCGAGCCGCGGTACTCGATCACCGACCCGATACCGCCGCCGGTGCCGATGCGGGCGATGATCGACAGCACGATGTCCTTCGCGGTCACGCCGAGGGGGAGGTCGCCCTCCACGGTCACCGCCATCGTCCCGGGCCGGGCCTGGGGGAGCGTCTGCGTGGCGAGCACATGCTCGACCTCGCTGGTGCCGATTCCGAACGCGAGCGCGCCGAACGCGCCGTGGGTCGACGTGTGGCTGTCGCCGCACACGATCGTCATCCCCGGCTGGGTGAGGCCGAGCTCGGGCCCGATCACGTGCACGATCCCCTGCCCGGGGTCGCCCATCGGGAAGAGGCGCACGCCGAACTCCGCGCAGTTCCGGGCCAGCACCTCCATCTGCTTCGCAGAGATCGGATCGGCGACGGGCTGGTCGATGTCGGCCGTCGGGACGTTGTGGTCCATCGTCGCGACGGTGAGGTCGGGGCGCCGCAGCGGTCGATCGTGCAGGCGCAGGCCGTCGAACGCCTGGGGCGAGGTGACCTCGTGCACGAGGTGGAGGTCGACGTAGAGGAGATCGGGTTCCCCCTCGGCCGCGTGGACCACGTGACGATCCCACACCTTCTCGCTGAGGGTTCGGGGCTCGCTGAGGGTTCGGGGCTCGCTGGGTGACTTCGTCATCGGCCGACTCCGGTGGCTGGCGTCTCGTATGTTGAGACGGTAGTATCGAGGTATGGACAGCGTATCCGGGGTCGGGGTGGTCGACAAGTCGGTCGCGATCCTCGACGCGCTCGCGGTCGACGGCCCGCTGTCGCTTGCCGAGCTCGTCGACGCCACCGGGGTGTCGCGTCCCACCGCCCACCGGCTCGCGGTCGCGTTGGAGGCGCACGGCCTCGTCGGCCGAGATCCCGAAGGGCGGTTCCGACTCGGGCTCCGGCTCCTGGCCTGGGGGACCCGCGCCGCGGCACCGGCGGAACTGGTCGAGGCCGCGGGGCCGGTGCTCGCCCGCCTGCGCGACGAGACCGACGAGAGCGCGCAGCTCTACGTGCGCGACGGCGATCGACGGGTGTGCGTCGCGGTGGCGGAGCGCCCGAGCGGTCTGCGCGACACCGTTCCCGTCGGGGCATCGCTCCCGCTCACCGCGGGTTCCGGTGGTTCGGTGCTGTTGGCGTGGTCCGGGGTCGGGGATCGCGCGGATCGACTCGACGCGGTCCGGAGTCGGGGTTGGGCCGAGTCGGTCGCCGAGCGTGAGGCAGGGGTCGCGAGCGTGAGCGCGCCGGTCCGAGACCGCGGGGGAGTGGTAGTGGCGGCGATCTCGGTGAGCGGACCCATCGAGCGCCTCGGGAAGCGACCGGGCGGGAGACTCGCCGCCCCCGTCGTCGCCGCCGCCCGTGCCCTCGAGCGCGCCGCCGGATTGATCCCGAACTGACGTTGGCAGCGCCAGGTCCGGATACCGGACGTCACGCTGCCGACGTCGGGAGGGAACAGGTCAGACGAGCCAGTGGCGCGGCGAGTCGGGGTCGGTGAGCGCGGGACGGTCGATGCGGAACGGCCCGAGGTCGAACGGCGGCACGACGTCGAGGGCGAGATCGCGCAGGATCTTCCCGAACAGGGCTGCGAACTTGAACCCGTGCGCCGCACCGAGGGCGACGCTGACCGCGGGATGGTCGGGGAGCGTGTCGAGGACGAAGTCGCGATCGGGCGTCAGCGTGTAGAGGCAGGTCGTCGAACGCGCCTCGCCGGTGTGCACCCCGGCGAGGCGTGCGTCGAGGAACGCGAGCAGCCGGGATTCAGCCTGGGAGTCGGGCTCGAAGGTCCGGTCGCGTGCCGTCGTCTCGGCACCCCCACAGTCCTGGGCCGCCTTCACCCAGCCGGTCTCGCCGAACTCCGGGAACCCGTACCAGCTCGGTTCGTCCATCCAGATCCACACCGGGAACCGATCGGGCGCGAACCGAGACGGTTCGTCGGGCCGGGTGTAGGTGAGCTGTTCCTGGGTGACGACGAGCGGGAGGCTCGTTCCGAGGTCGGCGAGCAGCTCGTTGGTCCAGGCGTCGCACGCGAGGACGACGCGGCCGGCGTGGATCTCGCCCGCGGCGGTGTCGACGACGTATCGGTCGCCGTCGGGTCGAAGTCCGCCGACCGCGGTGTGGTCGAGCAGACGGGCACCGTGACGCACCGCACCCTGTTGGAGTGCGGCTGTCGCGCGCGCCGCGGCGACGATGCCGGTGTCGGACTGGTGGATCGCGACCGTGCCCTCGGGGAGGTTCCACTGCGGCCACGACCGCACCACGTCGTCGCGGTCGAGGCGGTCGAACGGCACGTCCTGCGCGGTGAGGCTGTCGACGTAGTCGGACATGGGGATCGCCGCGTCGGCTGGCCAGAGATCGAGACCTCCGGTCCGCAGCACGAGCTGGGCCGGGGTGCCCTGCTCGGCGAGGTCGTGTTCGATCGAGTCCCACGCGTCGTACGCGTGGCCCGTGAGCTCGACGTAGCCGGGGGTGTGGTACGAGCGCCGGATGATCCTCGAATGGTCGTGCGACGCACCGTTGTGGTGCCCGAGCTCGAACTGCTCGATCCCCATCACGGCGGCCCCGGCGCGCGCGAGCCAGTAGCACGCGGCGCTCCCGACCGCGCCGAGACCCACGACGGCGACATCGGTGTCGAGTCGACTCAAGGCTCCATCCGGGGTTCGTACCAGTGACGGATGTCGAGGCTGGGGTCTTCCATCGGCGCGAACCACGCCGCGGCGAAGCCGCGTGAACCCATCCCGCGCTGCACGCTCTCGCAGATCGCCCAGTCCTGTCGGTTGGTGACGTCCCAGAGGTCCCACGCGTCGCCCGGATCGAAGGTGTCGTCGGCGACGGCCTCGGGGTGGAACAGGAGATCGAACACGATCTCGGTGCGCGCGGGACCGGTCGGTAGGAGCGTGAACGCGGCGACGTGGTCACGCGCCAGGCTCAGCAGCAGGTTCGGGTACGCGAGCTCACCCTTGTGCCGACTCAGCTCGTCGGCGTCGAGGCCGGGGAAGGGTGGTCGCGTCGTCGTCCCCGATCGCGTGAACGTGTTCGCGCCCTCGCGATGCGGGATCCCACGCTCCCAGTCGAGCGCCTCGCCGCCACCGCGTCGGAATTGGGGCACCAGTTCGCACAGCTCCGGATGGATGGGGCCGCAGTGATAGCACTCGTTGTAGTTCTCGGCGACGATCTTCCAGTTCGCGGCGACCTCGTAGCGGATGCCGACCCCTCGCTGCAGGTCCGCGAGGGGATAGCGCGCCAGGCGATCGGGGATCGGCCCGAGTTGCTCCGCGAGCGACGAACCCGCACCCGCCGACGGTTCGAGGCGCGCGAACACGAACCCGCCCCACGTGTCGACCTCGACGCGACGCAGCGCGAACTCGTCGCGTTCGTCGTCGGTGGGAGCAGGGAGGAACGGCGCGTGCCGCAGGCGTCCGTCGAGCGTGTACGACCACGCGTGGTAGGGGCACTGGATCCCGCCGGTCACGCAGCCGGCGGTCTCGCCGTTGCGCGCGACGAGCTCGGCACCGCGGTGCCGACAGACGTTGAAGAACCCCTGGATCCGGTCGTCGGCATCGCGGGTGAGCACGATGCTCTCGTCGGCGAGCTCGACGCGGAGGTACGAACCGGGTGACGGGAGGTCGTCGGTGCGGGCGACGGCGCACCACTCCCGGCCGAAGATGCGGTCGCATTCGCGGTTCCAGACCGCGTCGGCGAGGTAGGCGTCGCGGTCGAGCGCGGGCGTGAGCGACGAACGCAGGGTCGGTTCAGCGTCGCGTTCACCGGGCATCGCCGTACCTCCTCCGGATTACAGTCCGACGGTAGTGGGCGGCGACCAGGCGAACGACACCCAGGCGGAGCAGACCCCGGTGGACTGGCTCCACGAGTGGTTCACCACGCGCGACGGCACCCGCCTCTCGGCGAAGTGCTTCCTCCCCGAGAACGACGGCCCGTGGCCGGTGCTGCTCGAGGCACTTCCGTACCGCAAGGACGACCTCACCACCTCGTACGCCGACGAGTACCGGCGACTCCGCGACGAAGGCGACTTCGCGGTCGTCCGGCTCGACCTCCGCGGCACCGGTGCGTCGGAGGGACTCGCGACCGACGAGTACCCACCCGAGGAGCAGACCGATCTCGTCGACGTGATCGCACACCTCGCGGCAGCACCGTGGTCGACGGGGCGGGTCGGGATGTTCGGCACCTCGTACTCCGGCTTCAACTCGTTGCAGACCGCAGCCGAACGGCCGCCGGCGTTGGGTGCGATCTGCGCCATCTACGCGAGCGACGACCGTTACACCGACGACGTGCACTACATCGGCGGGACGCTGCGCGCGCTCGACCTCGTCGACTACGTGCTCTACATGACCGCGATGGCCGCGCTGCCGCCCACCCCGGCGCTTGCGGGGCCGGGGTGGAGGGACGCGTGGCGGACCCGCGTCGACGAGCTGGAGCCGTGGCTGCTGCGGTGGATGACCGAGCAGTGGGACGGGCCGTATTGGCGGCAGGGTTCCATCCGCCGGCACCGGCCCGGCGGGGGCTGGCAGGGCTACGAACGGATCGAAGCGGCCACGATGATCGTCGCGGGGTGGGCCGACGGCTACCGCAACAACACCTTCCGCACCTACGAGCAGCTCCGGTGCCCCAAACAACTCCTCGCCGGTCCGTGGAGTCACATGGCGCCGGGCAGCTCGGTGCCGGGCCCGCGGATCGATCTCGTTCCCGAGATGATCTGGTGGTTTGATCGGCATCTCCGCGACGATCCGGCGGAAGCGGAGCGGGCACCGATCCGCCTGTTCATGCGGCGGGCGACCCCGCCGGAACCCGACCTCGACGTGCAACGCGGCGAGTGGCGGGCCGAGACCGACTGGCCCCCGGCCGGGCTCGTGGAGCAGGTCTTCGCCGGGCCCGCGCGCATCGACACCCTGGCTGTCCGCGGCGATGTCGGCACCACCGCATGGATCTCGTGCGCCGGTCACCTCCCCTGGGGGCAGCCGGTCGATCAGCGGCCCGACGACGGGATGTCGCTCGTCTACGACTGGCCGGTTCCCGACGCCGGTGAGATCTCCATCGCCGGTCACGCTCGCGTCGACGTCGTTCTTCGTGCCGACGTTCCGGTCGCCAGCCTGTCGGTGAAGTTGAACGACGTGTTCCCCGACGGGACGTCGGCACTCGTCGCCCGGGGCTACCTCAACCTCTGTCACCGGGATTCGTCGGTTGCCCCCGAGCCGCTCGTGCCCGGCGAACCGGTTCGGATCGAGTTGATGCTCGAGGCGACGGCGTGGATCTTCGAACCGGGTCACACCATCCGGCTCGCGGTGGCCGGCGCCGACTGGCCCAACGCCTGGGCCCCGCCGACACCCGTCACCCTCACGGTCGACGCCGGCTCCTTGGCCCTGCGCCTCCCTGTCCTCGCGGCCGCGCCGACCGCACCGACTCCCGTGTTCTCCGAGCTGCCTGCCCCCGAACGGCACGCCACGGAGCCGCCCGACGACGATTCCACGCCGGTCGTGTGGCGGATCGAACACGACGTACTCGGTCGCGAGACCCGCGCCGTGATCGGGCACGACACGGCGTATCCCGGCGACTTCGGCGCGCGAGTCGGAGAGACGTACACAGGCACCGTCGCGGTGTCGACCGAGGATCCCGGCGCCGGCTGGGTCGAGGCCACCGCGCGCTACGACATCGCCTGGCCCGACGTGACCGTCGCCACCGAGGCGCGCCTGCACGTCCGCTCGGATGCCGATGCCTTCGCGGTCGAGGTCGAGCTCGACGTCACCGACGACGCCGGGGTGGTCGCGGCCCGGCGCTGGACCGAACGGATCCCGCGCCGCCTGCAGTGACGGTCAGGCCGCGTCGGGGCCGTGGGTGTCGAGCCACGCGAGTGCCGCATCAGCCATCGCGGGCACGCTCTTGTACGCGGCGACGTCGTCGGGAAGCGCCCGCACCGCTCCTGCGAGTCGCGTCGCGGCCTCGCTACCGGCGACCACGTCGAGCGGTCGGTGGAAGACGCGGATCGTGAACAGCACCGAGCCGTGCCGGGCGAAGCGCCGCAAGGTCTGACGTTCGACCCGCAGGTAGACGGAGGCGCCCGCGTTCGCCGCAGTGACTCCGGCGAGCGGCTCCGTCCGGTTGTGCCCACCGGGCTGATGGAGCGCCGGATCGTCGAGCAGGCTCCAGTTCAGGCGCCAGACCGGCCGGTCGACGCGGAGGCGACCGAGGGTGCTGTCGACGGGAGCCGCGAGCTGGTCGTCGTACCGGGGCACCGGCGCATGCACCGCGCGCATGTCGTGGCCGATCTTCTCGCGGAGCGACCAACGGGTCGGGAAGCACACCGAACCCGCGCTGAACACGAGCGCATCCGGGTCGCCCGGCGGTGCGGTGAGGAGGCAGACGTCTTCCTGAACGAGTCGACCGGCGAGGTCGATCGGATGGAGGTCGAGGTGCTCGAGGTCCCACGTGGTCTGGGCGCCATGGTCGGAGAACCGGGAGCCGTGGAGGGCGAACCGCTCGGGGAAGTGGTGGGCGAGGTGCGGCGCGAGCGCGTCGAGCACCTCGGCCGCGGCAGCCTCGGTGCCGGGGAGGTGCGCGACCACGTCGTCGTGGTGTTCGTCGAGCAGCCGGACCTTCTCCGCTCTCTCTCCGTCGAACCGCTCGTCGATCAGGATCCAGTTGTCGAGATCCAGCGGCCGCAACCCCATCCGCAACCGATACGCCCTGTCGTCGAACGCGTCCAGGATGGCTCGCTCCGCTGCGTCGCCTCGATCGCTCACCAATTCACGTCCTGCGATCCGTGTCCGGCGACTCCGCTGCGCTCACGCCTTCACGGTTCGCTCTGCCTGCGTCGCCTCGATCGCTCACCGGCTCATGTCCCGCGGCGAGTGTCCGGCGACTCCGCTGCGCTCACGGCTTCACGGTTCGCTCTGCCTGCGTCGCCTCGATCGCTCACCGGCTCATGTCCCGCGGCGAGTGTCCGGCGACTCCGCTGCGCTCACGCCTTCACGGTTCGCTCTGCCTGCGTCGCCTCGATCGCTCACCGGCTCATGTCCCGCGGCGAGTGTCCGGCGACTCCGCTGCGCTCACGGTGTTGCGGTGGCAGGCGGCGGCGTGGTTCGGGCCGACGGAGATCGGCTTCGGGTCCTCGGTTTCGCATCGGGCCGCGATGCCGAGGCGGGCGGCCTCACCGTTGGCGAACGCAGGACAACGGGGATGGAAGCGGCATCCCTCGGGGACCCGGGTGGGGTCGGGCGGTTCGCCCTGCAGGATCTGCTGCTCCATCCGCTTCGTCTCGGGGACGACCGACAGCAACGCCTCGGTGTAAGGGTGCTTCGGCGCGTCGAGCACCTGCTCCGTCGGCCCGACCTCCACGATCCGGCCCAGGTACATCACCGCGACCCGGTCGGCGACGTTCCAGGCCAGGCCGAGGTCGTGGGTCACCACCAGCATCGCGATGTTCGTCTGCTCCACGAGGCCGAGCATGAGGCGCAGGATCTCCCCCCGCACCGACGCGTCGAGGCTGGCCACCGGTTCGTCGGCCACGAGCAGGGCCGGTTCGAGCGCCATCGCTCCGGCGATCACGACCCGCTGGCGCTGGCCACCCGAGATCTCGTGCGGGTACCGGAGGAAGAACTGCTCGGGAGGGCGCAGTCCCGACCGGCTCAACGCTCCGGCGACGAGCTCCTCCTCGTCGCCTTCGATCTTGTGGATGCGAAGGCCCTCGGCGACGGATTCGTAGATGGTCTGGCGCGGGTTCAGCGCGCCCGTCGGGTCCTGGAACACCATCTGGGCGCGACGTCGGTAGGCGCGCAGACCTCTGCTCGACGTCGGGAGCGCTTCGCCGTCGAAGCGGATCTGGCCCCGACCCGGTTGCTCGAGCCCGAGGATCGCTCGTGCGAGTGTCGTCTTCCCGCAGCCCGACTCGCCCACGAGCGCCACGATCTCGCCCCGGTCGACCGAGAGATCGACGCCGTCGACCGCCCGCGCGATCGGGGCGCCCGAGCGCGCGTGCTTCCCCGCGGTGAAGGTCACGTGCACGTCGTGCAGCTCGAGCAGCGGGCTGGGCGGCGGATTCATCGCGTCCTCTCCACCAGGACGCACGCCGCCGCGCGGCCCGGGCCGGCGTCGCGCAGGCCCGGTTCTTCGGTGCTGCACTCCGACCGGGCGTCGGGGCACCGAGGGGTGAAGGGACACCCGTCGGGTCGGGCGCGCGGGTCGGGGGGATCGCCGGGGAGGCCCAGCGGCGCCTTGCGGAATCGTGGATCACCGACGGTCGGGAACGCAGCGGCGAGCGCCCGGGTGTAGGGGTGGCGCGGATCGACGAAGACCTGGTGCGACGGTCCGCGTTCGACGATACGTCCCGCGTACATGATCGCGAGCTCACGACAGCACGACGTGAGCACCGAGAGATCGTGGGTGATGAACACCATCGCCAGCCCGAGGTCGGTCTGCAGCTCGGCGAGCAGCGCGAGCACCTGAGCCTGGACCATCACGTCGAGTGCGGTGGTGGGTTCGTCGGCGATGAGCAGCCGTGGTCGGCACGCGAGCGCCATCGCGATCATCACCCGTTGGCGCTGGCCCCCGGAGAGTTGGTGGGGGTACGCCTCGGCCCGACGCGACGGGAGGCCGACCTGCTCGAGCAGCTCGTCGACCCGCGTGCGGGTCTTCCCCTCGGATTTCGGATCGTGGAGCTCGATCGCCTCGCCGATCTGGTGCTTCACCTTCCACACCGGGTTGAGCGCGTGCATCGCGCCCTGGAAGATGATCGCCGCCTCCGTCCAGCGCACCGCGCGCAGTCGACCCGGGGTCATCGCGAACACGTCTTCGCCGTCGAGGCGCACTTCGCCGCTCACCACGGCTTCCCGCGGGAGCAGGCGCAGCACGGCCGCAGCCATCGACGACTTGCCGCACCCGGACTCGCCGGCGATCCCGAGCGTCTCGCCGGGCCCGAGGTCGAAGCTGATCCCACGCACCGCCGGCACCGGGCCTTCGCGCGTCTCGTAGCTCACGTGCAGGTCGCGCACCGACAGGATCGGTCCTCCCGCCCCGTCCACCTGGTCGACCGGGTCGATTGCGTCGGTCGCGTCGGTCGGGCTCACCGGTCACGCAACCTGGGGTTGAGCACGGCTTCGAGGGCGCGGCCGCACATGGTGAACGCGAGCACCACGAAGATGATCCCGAAGCCGGGGAAGATGTAGTACCACCACGCCCCGAGCGAGGTCGCGCCGGCATCGAAGGACGCCTGCAACGTCTGGCCCCAGGAGACGCGGAGTGGATCGCCGAGACCCAGGAACGCCAGCGTGCTCTCCGACAGGATCGCGATCGGCACGGTGAGGGTCAGGTTGGCGAAGATCAGGGGCATCACGCTGGGCAGGATGTGGCGGCCGATGATCCGGCTGTTCCCGGCGCCCAGCGCGCGGGCCCGTTCGACGAACGTGCGCTCCTTCACCGAGATCACCTGCGATCGCAACAGCCGGGCGATGCCCGGCCACGAGGTGATCCCGATCACGAGCACGATCGTGAACAACGACCGCGACAACACCGAGGCGAGCACGATCGCGAGCGGCAGGAACGGGATCACGAGGAACCACTCCGTGACCCGCATCAGCCCGCCTTCGGTGCGGCCACCGGCGTACCCCGCGACCACGCCGACCACGGTGCCGATGCCCACCGCGACGACGGTTGCCGCGATCCCGACTGCGAGGCTCACGCGGGCACCCCAGATGAACAAGGTCCAGATGCTGCGGCCGAACTCGTCGGTGCCCATCGGATAGCCCGCGGTGGGGGCGTGCAGGATCGGGCCGTCGGCCTGGGTCACGTCGAGGCCCGAGCTCGGGCTGATCAGCGGGGCGGCGAGGGCGACGCCGAAGAAGAGGATCAGGATGATGAGCCCGGCGCGGCCCTGGGTGCTCGACCAGTACTGCTTCCACACCGCCGCCGCGGCACGTCGGCGGCGCGTCCACGTGATCGAGCCCCGGCCGGGAACGGTTGCCGACGTCATGAGGTGCTCACGCGGGGGTCGAGGTAGCCGTAGATGAGGTCGGTGGCGAGGTTGGTCAGGATGATCGCACCACTGAACACGAGGAACAGGCCCTGCAACATCGGGTAGTCGGGGCCACGCAACGCGTCGGCGGTCGCCAGCCCGAGCCCGGGCCACGAGAAGACGGTCTCGACTGCGATCGAACCGGAGAGCACGAACCCGAGGTTGAGGGCGAACAACGTGACGACCGGAAGCACTGCGTTCGGAACCGCGTGCCGGCGGCGGACGAGTGCGTCGCGCAGGCCCTTCGCCCGTGCGGTCACGAGGTAGTCCTCGTTGACGACCTCGAGCAACGACGAACGCATGATGATGGCGTACTCGCCGAAGTAGCCGAGGGTGAGGGTGACGCACGGGAGGATCAGGTGCTTCGCCTGGTCGAACAGACCGCCGCCGTCGGGGTTCTCGATGCCCCCGGTGGGCAGCCACCGTAACCAGAAGGCGAAGATCGCCAAGAGCAGGATCCCGATGTAGAAGTCGGGCGCGGCGTAGGTGAGCATCGACGACGCCGTGGAGCCACGGTCGAACGCGCTGTTGCGCTGCCACGCGGCCTTGATGCCCATGAGCACGCCGATCGCAGCGGACAGCAGGGTCGAGATCCCGACGAGCACGAGCGTCGGGCCGAGCTTGTCGAGGATCTCGGAACCCACCGACCGCCGGGTCGCGTACGACACGCCGAGGTTCCCACGGAGGGTCTGGCCCATGTAGGCCGTGAACTGCGCCGGAATCGACTTGTCGAGGCCGAACTCGGTGCGGAGGCGCGCCTTGGCCTCCGGCGACACGTTGCGGCCGCGGAACAGGCTGCCCACGGGGTCCGACTTCACGACGCGGAACAGGAAGAAGTTCAGCGTCAACACGAAGATCAGGCTGAGCAACGCGGCGAGCACCCGCCGCGCCACATAGCGCGGGCTCACTCCTTACTCGCGCTCGTCGGCGGTCCGGCTTCTCCGGGCGATGAGGTACCCACCTCCACCGATCACGATCACCGCGGCGATGATCCCGACGATCAGGCCGGTCGACGAGCTCCCGCTGTCGGAGTCGCTCGCCCCGCTCGCGCTGTCGTTCGAACCGCCACCGGAGGTGGAGACGACCGGTTCGACGAGCAGGTACGACGGATCACTCTGGCTGTAGATGACCGGCCCGGTGTCGGCGGGCTGCTTCACGAACCCGGTGTACCGGTCGTTGCGGTAGGCCTGGAGCGTGACCGGCTTGTAGAGCACGACGTAGGGCGCGTCGCTGTAGAGGACCTGCTGCGCTTCCTTGACCTGGTCGATGCGCGCGGCCGGGTCGAGCTCCACCCGCTGCGACTCGTAGAGCGCGTCGTACTCCTGGTTGCACCAGAAGGCGTCGTTGTAGCGGCCGTCGTCGCCCGTCTCGGGGACTTGACCGCACGTGAGGTACGAGAGCTGAGGGCTGGGATCCACGTATGGCGTCCAGCTCCAGACCACCAAGTCGAACTTGCCCTCGTTCTCGATCGGCGTCAGCTCGTCTTCGCTCTTGGCCGTGACCTCGGTCGCGATGCCGATCTGCTTCAGCCACTTGCTGATGAACTCGACGTCGCGCGCGTACACCGAGTTGCTGGTGGGGTAGTAGAAGCGGAACTTCAGCGGATCGGTGCCGTCGGGCATCGTCCGGATGCCGTTCGAGCCTTTCGCGTACCCGGCCTGGTCGAGGATCGAGTTGGCCTGGGCGATGTCGAAGTCGTATGTCTCGTCGGCGGGAACGGTCAGGCCGTACTTGGGGTCGACCGACACGCTCACCGACTGACCCGGCTGGCCGAGACCCTTGAGCACCTTGGAAACGAGCTCTTCCTTGTCGATCGAGTGCGCGATCGCCTGGCGGACACGCGGGTCTTCGAGCGCGGGGTGGCCGTTGCCGACGGGCCCGGAACCGGTGTTCATCGTGAGCTGGGTGAAGGTGCCGTCGAGTGCCTCGACCGGGGTGATGTTCGACTCGCTGATCGTGCTCTCGAGCTGCGGGTTGAGGTCGTGCACCGCGTCGACCTCACCGTTGCGCAGCGCCCCGGCCATGGCTTCGTCGTTGCCGAACACGCGGAAGCGGACCGTGCCGACCTTCGGTGCGCCGGCGTAGTAGTCGGGATTCGCCGTCATCTCGAAGAAGCTGCCCTTGTCCCACTCGGTGAGGCGGAACGGGCCGGAGGTCACCGGGTTCGTGTTCGGGAAACTCGCGACCTGCTTCTTGTTGTACTTCTTCCAGATGTGCTCCGGGAGGATGTACACCGGGATGAACGGGAGGTTCGGGTTCGGCTCGGCCGAGGTGATCACCACGGTCGACGCGTCCGGTGCGGTGATGTCGGTGAAGCCGGACACGAACGGGTAGAAGTTCGCCCACTCCTCGTCGCGCGCCCTGGTGAGCGTGTACACGACGTCGTCGGCGGTGAGCGCTTCACCGTCGGACCACTGCATGTCGGTGCGGAGCTTGTAGGTCCAGGTGGTGCCGTCGGGCGAGGAGCTCCACGAGGTCGCGATGTCGGGCACGGGCGCGAGGTCGTCGGCCTTGAAGTTGACCAGCACGTTGTACTGCATGTTCCAGACTTCGTAGCTGGACAGGAGCAGACCGGCGACGGGGTTCATGCTGTCGACGTCTTGCTTGGTGCCGACGGTCAGCACGGCGTCGGAGGTTCCGTCGGAAGCAGCAGGCGCCGGGCCCGACGTGCCTGCGATCGTGGCGGTCGCCACGATCCCCACGACGAGGGCCGCACCCATCATCCGTCGGAACCGCATTCGCCCTCCTCGAGCGCTCGTCGTGTGCACCGGCGCAACCTCCCCCCGAGGCGTCACGGTCCCTTCTCCGGACCGTGAACGGATCGTGAACCGTAGCCTGCAGCTCTCCCACATGGGAGGGTGCATCTCGGTGGTCGATTCCGCTGCGTCGCCTCGATCGCCCGCCGGTTCGCCGACGAGAGAAGAGCGTTCAACCGCGCGAAACAATGGTGAAACATGCCGTCCCTAGGTTGGCGGCCGTGGATGTCGTGCTCGTTCGATGGCCGGAAGAAGAAGGGCGACTCGGTCGCCTGCGAACCGACGGCACCCCCCGTCTGCTCCTCGTGGGGCCCCAGGAACCCCCGCCGGAGAGCGTCGACTGCCTCGAGGACTGGATCCGTCTCCCGGCCGACGACCGCGACGTGCGGGCCCGGGTGGCCTCGCTCGCGAGTCGCGCCGCCCAGGAACGCACCGCGCCCGAGCTCGACGACGACGGGCTCCTGCGGTTCCGGGGGGAATGGGTCTCGCTGTCCCCGGTGGAGCGCGCGCTGGCGCGCGCGATGGTCGAGCGGTTCGGTGCCGTCGTGGGCCGGGAGACCCTGGCCCGGCGGGCGTGGCCGACGGGCGCGCCGACCCGGAACGCGCTCGACGTGCACGTCCTGCGGCTCCGCCGGCGCATCGCACCCCTCGGGCTCGAGGTCCGCACGGTGCGGTCGCGGGGCTATCTCCTCCAGGGGATGAGCAACCGGGACACCAACGGGCACGGGTAGTCCCGTGTCCGGCATCGACCCGCTGCCTCGCCGCGGGAGCCTCCCTTGATCGCGCTCGTGAGCCTGCACATCGTCGTGGGCCTCGCCCTGGTGGCGGGTGGCCGCGGGCTCGGCCGTCGCTGCTTCGCAGTGGCCGCGGCGGTCCCGTTCGTCGCGTTCGTGTGGGCGGCGCTCCAGGCGAACGACGTCTTCGACGGTCAGATCCCGGTCGATCGCGTGCGGTGGGTCCCGCGGCTCGGGCTGTCGATCGACCTGCGGCTCGACGGCTTCTCGTTGCTCTTCGTGCTCATCGTCACCGGGATCGGCACGCTCGTCCTGCTCTACGCGGCGCGCTACTTCGCGGCCGACCGCGCCGAGCTGCACCGCCTCGCGGGTCTGTTGCTGGTGTTCACCGGCGCGATGCTCGGCATCGTCACCGCCGCGAACCTGCTGATCCTGTTCGTGGCGTGGGAGCTCACCTCGATCACCTCCTACCTGCTCATCGGGTGGAACGACGAGGATCCAAAAGCCCGGGCCTCGGCGCTGCAGGCGCTGCTCACCACCGGCGCCGGGGGCCTCGCCATGCTCGGCGGGTTCGTCCTCATCGGGCAGGCGGCGGGGACCTACAACCTGCTCGTGCTCGCGGCCGACCCGCCGAGCGGCACCGTCGTCCACGTCGGGCTGGTGCTGGTGCTGATCGGGGCGTTCACGAAGTCGGCGCAGTTCCCGTTCTCCGCCTGGCTGCCGGGAGCGATGGTGGCGCCGACGCCCGTGAGCGCCTTCCTGCACTCGGCGACGATGGTGGAAGCCGGCGTCTACCTCATCGCGCGGCTCGCACCGATCTTCGCGATCCAGGGGAGCTGGCGCCCGCTGGTGCTCACCGTCGGACTCGCTCACGATGCTCACCGGAGGTGTGCGGGCACTGCGTCAGCACGATCTGAAGCGGATCCTCGCCTACGGCACGATCAGCCAGCTCGGCTTCATGGTCGTGCTCTTCGGCGCGGGCATCCCCGAGGCCACCGAGGCCGGGGTCGTCCTGCTCTTCGCGCACGCGCTGTTCAAGGCCGGGCTGTTCCTCGTCGTCGGGGTGATCGACCACCAGGCCCACACCCGCGACATCCGGGCGCTGGGCCGCTACGGCCCGGGCTGGGCGGGCCCGCGCGTCGTGGCGATCGTGTCGGGCGCATCCATGGCGGGGATCCCGCTCCTGTTCGGCTTCATCGCGAAGGAGTCGGCTTACGCCGCGTGGGTCGACGGCGGGATCTTCGGCAGCAAGCTCGTGCTCGCGGGGATCGTGGTCGGCTCGGTCCTCACCTTCGCGTACACCGCCCGCCTGTTGCTCGGCGCGTTCCGGCCCGGCATCGCCACCGAGGGGGTCGCCGAGGATCCCTCGGTCGCGATCGAGGCGCCCCCCGCTCCCTCGATCTCGTTCTGGCTCCCGGCCGCGGTGCTCGGCGCGATCACGGTGGTGCTCGGCGTGGTCCCGGGACTCGCATCGCAGCTGGTCGACGCGGCGACCGCGAGCCTCGACCCGTCGAGCGAGCCCACCCATCTCGCGCTCTGGCACGGGGTCAACGCCGCACTCCTCCTCTCGGGGCTCACGCTCCTGCTCGGCGTCGGGCTCACGGTGGCCGGCCCGGTGGTCGCGCGCCTGCAGCAGCGTCTCCCTCGACCGATGTACGGCGACGACGGCTACCTCGGCGTGATCCGGGGGATGAACTCCGTCGCGAACCGCACGACCGGCATCGTCCAGTCGGGATCGCTGCCCGTCTACATCGGCGTGATCCTGCTCACCGCGGTGGTCCTGCCCGGCTGGGGTCTGCTCCACGCGCCGATGCCGGACCTCCCGCCGCTCGTGTCGGGGCCGGGCGACTGGGCTGCCGCCGCGCTGCTCGTGGTGGGAGGGATCGCGGCGGTCGTGGTCCGCCACCGGATGGCCGCGGTGCTGTGCCTCGGCGCCGTGGGATACGGCATGGCCCTGGTGTTCGTGCTCCAGGGCGCGCCCGACCTCGCGCTCACCCAGGTGTGCGTCGACACGATCGGGGCGGTGATCTTCGTGCTCGTGCTCCGTCACCTCCCGACGTGGTTCGTCGAGCGCCCGACGATCACCGGCCGGACCTTCCGTCTCATCGTCTCGGCGCTCGTCGGCCTCTTCGTGTTCGCGTTCACGATCATCGCCGGGTACGTCCGGGTCGATCCGTCGGTCTCGACGTCGTTCCTCGAACGGGCCTACGTCGACGGCGGCGGTCGGAACGTCGTCAACGTCGTGTTGGTCGACATCCGCGGCTTCGACACCATGGGCGAGATCACGGTGCTCGCGGTAGCCGCGATGGGGGTGTACGCCCTCGCGCGCCTCTCGCGTCGCGAGAGCCGCTCTGACCGGTCGTTCTCCCCGGCTCCCCGCGGTCGACCGCCCCGCGACCGAGACGAGTCGCGGACATGAGGCGGTCGCTGATCCTCGACGTCGTCGTGCGGCTGGTCTTCCACACGCGCGCTGCTGCTCGGCCTCTTCCTGCTCTTCACCGGACACAACCGGGCAGGCGGGGGATTCGTCGGCGGTCTGGTCATCGGCGCGGCGGTGTCGCTCCGGTACGTCGCCGGCGGGATCGACGAGGTTCGCGAGACACTGCCCCTCCGGCCCTGGACGCTGCTCGGCGCGGGAATGGTCGCGGCGACCACCACCGCGCTCGTTCCGCTGTTCTTCGGTCGGCAACTCATGGAGCACGCCAAGGTCGAACGAGCACCTCGGGTCCGCTCGGCGAGGTTCCACCTCAACACGGCGCTGTTCTTCGACATCGGCGTCTGTCTCGTCGTGGTCGGCATGGTGCTGCTGTTGCTCGTTGCGTTCGGTGAGCGGCTGCCGTTGTTCGGGGCCCCGTGGAAGCTCCGGGGCGGCGACGAACAATGAGCCTCGTCCTCGCCGCCAGCACCGCGCTCCTCTTCTCGCTCGGCACGTGGCTCGTGCTCCAGCGCCGACTGACGCGACTCATCATCGGCCTCGGCCTCCTCGGCCACGGCGCCAACCTGCTCCTGTTGCTGTCGGGTCGTCGCCGCGGCATCGCCCCGTTCATCGGCTCCACGGGCGGGGAGCGGGTGGCCGACCCGATGCCGCAGGCCCTCGCGCTCACGGCGATCGTCATCTCGTTCGGCGTCACGGCGTTCCTCCTCGCGTTGGCGTACCGGAGCTGGCAGCTCACGGGCGACGACCTCGTCGAGGACGACGTCGAAGACCGCCGCATCGCCAAGCACGAGCAGACCTTCGACGACGAGCAGGTGAAGGACCAGCGGGCGCTGGCAGTCGCCGAGGCCGAGGCCGAAGCAGAAGCAGGGCGCATCGGGGTCGGTGAGGACCGGTGATGCGCGTGCTGCTCCCGATCCCGGTCGTGCTGCCGCTCCTCGGCCGCCGGGCTCTCGATGGCATCGGCCCGCCACCGCCGGATCCAGCGGGTCATCGGGATCGTGACCCTCTCGGCGACGACGGCCGCTTCGATAGCGATCCTCGTCCATGCCGACCAACACGGGTCCGGCGGCGGCGTTCATGGGCGGGTGGCACGCTCCGGTCGGGATCGCTCTCGTCGCCGACCGACTCACCGGGCTGATGCTCGTCGCCGCGTCGCCGGTGCTCCTCGCCGTCTTGGTGTTCGCGATCGGTCAACCCGGAACCGAGAAGGAACAGCCCGCGTTCCACCCCGTCTACCTCGTGCTCGCGGCCGGGATCGGCCTCTCGTTCCTCACCGGCGACCTCTTCAACATGTTCGTGGCCTTCGAGATGATGCTCACCGCGAGCTACGTGTTGATCACGATCGGCGGCCGCGCCGATCAGGTGCGCACCGGCATGACCTACGTGGTCATCAACCTCGTCGCGTCGGTGTTGTTCGTCGCCGTGCTCGGCCTGCTCTACTCCGCCACGGGTACCGTGAACATGGCCGATCTCGCTGGGCGCATGGGCCACCTCCCGGACGGCGTGCGGTTGGCGTTCGCGCTCCTCCTGTTCGTCGTCTTCGGCATCAAGGCCGCGGTGTTCCCGCTGTTCTTCTGGCTCCCCGACAGCTACCCGTCGGCACCCACCGCGGTCACTGCCGTGTTCGCCGGCCTGCTCACGAAGGTCGGGGTGTACTGCATCATCCGGACCCAGACGTTGATCGTCGCGCCTCGGCGATCGACCGATCGGCTTCATCCTGGTGATCGCCGGGCTGACGATGGTGATCGGCGTGCTCGGGCGCGATCGCGCAGAACGACATGAAGCGGATCCTGAGCTTCCACATCGTCAGCCAGGTCGGCTACATGATCCTCGGGCTCGGCCTGTTCACCGTCGCCGGCATCGGGGCGGCGATCCTCTACGCCCTCAACCAGATCGTGCTCAAGAGCACCCTGCTGCTCACGGCGGGCATCGTCGACCACAACTCGGGATCGTCGAGACTGTCCGAGGTCGGTGGCCTCGCCCGCCGGTTCCCGCTCGTCGGCTGGCTGTTCATCCTCCCTGCGCTGAGCCTCGCGGGCGTTCCGCCGTTCTGCCGGGTTCGTGGCGAAGTTGTCGGTCGTCGAGGCCGGCTTCGGCAACGATGCGTGGGTTGTCGTGGGCGCGGCGCTCGTGGTGAGCGTGCTCACGCTCTACTCGGTGACGAAGATCTGGGGCGGCGCGTTCTGGGGTGACGTCGAGGTGGTGTCGGTCCCGAGCGATGCGGCCACGACCCGTTGGGGCGGCACGGTCCCGATGCTCGCGTCGACCGCGGTGCTCGTCGCCGCTTCGCTCGCGCTCGCGGTGCTCGCCGGTCCGTTGCTCGACCTCTGTCAGCGAGCGGCGGCAGAGCTGCTCGATCCGACGGCGTACATCAAGGCGGTCCTGCGATGATCCGGATGCCGAGCTTCGGCAGCCTGGTGATCGCGGCATGGCTCGTCGTGATGTGGGTACTGCTCTGGGGCGACGTCACCCTGGCCAACGTCGTGAGCGGGGTGCTGATCGCGCTCGCGCTCGTCGTGGTGTTCCCGCCGTCCGACACCAACGACGACCCCATCGTCGTGCGCCCGATCGCGGCGGCTTCGTTCATCGTCTGGTTCCTCTGGGCGTTGATCATCACCAACGTCGCGGTCGCCCAGGAGGTGTTGCTCCCGTCGGGTCGCTCGAAGATCCGCACCGCGGTCGTGGCGGTGCAACTCCGGACCCGCTCGGGCCGGTTGGCCACGATCGTGGCCAACGCGATCACCCTCACCCCGGGAACGCTGACGATCGACGCGCGGGGGCGCCCCGCGGTCCTGTTCGTGCACGTGCTGTCGTTCGAGAGCGTCGAGGCCACGCGTGACGAGGTCGCCGATCTCGAGCGCCGCGTCGTGCGGGCGTTCGGGACGGCCGAAGAGGTCGCGAGCATCTGCGGCGACCCATCGGGGCCGTCGACCCCCGATGGGTCCGACCGGACCGAGACCGAGGAGGAGGCAGCACCGTGATCGTGGTCGCGCTCGCGCTGATCGCTCTGGGAGGAGCCGGGTTCCTCTACCGGTTGGCGATCGGGCCTTCGCTCGCCGACCGCGTGGTCGGCCTCGACGGTCTGCTCACGGTGATGGTGACCGGCGTCATCGCGTGGTGCGCGTACACCGACCAGAGCATCTACCTCACCGTCGGGGTCGTCGTGTCGCTGGTGGCGTTCCTGGGGACGTCGGCGTTCGCCCGGTTCGTCGAGGGGCGGCGACGGTGACGGAGGTGGCGGAGACGATCGGTGGCGTCCTGATCCTCGCCGGCGCCGTGCTCTGCGCGCTCGCCGGCATCGGCCAGGTCCGGTTCGGCGACCTGTTCACCCGCATGCACATCGCGACCAAGCCCGCGACGCTCGGCATGCTGTTGGTGGGCACCGGTGCCATGTTCCGGATCGACATCAAGGGTGCGATCTCGCTCCTTGCCCTGATGATCGTGCTGCAGTTCGTCACCGGCCCGGTGTCGGCGCACCTCGTCGGCCGGGCCGCGCACCGACACGGCGACTGGGACCGCGATGCAGCCGAGGTCGACCACCTCGCCGAGACCGACCAGCTCTGACCCGCCCCGGATCCGACGCAGCGGATTCGACCTGAGGGGAGCAGGAGAAGGAGCGGAGTCGGCGGACACTGGTCTCGGGCCCGGCGCGGGTGAGCGATCGAGCCGACGCAGCGGATTCGACCGTCGAGTCGGTCAGTCGAGCGGGCGGACGCTGACGACCTCGACCTCGAGCTCGGTGCCCTTGGGGGTCGTGTAGGTGGCCGTCTCGCCGGGCTTCTTGCCGACGAGCGCCTGGCCCATCGGCCCGCTCGTCGACAGCACGTCGTACTTGTCGTTGCGTTCCTCGATCGACCCGACCAGGTAGACCGTCGGTTCGTCGTCGCCGGGGAGCTTGATCTCGACGAGGGTTCCGGCGGCGACGACGTCGGTCGGCGCGTGCTCGACGATCACGGCATCCGAGAGGATGCCCTCGATCTGGCGGACCCTCGCCTCGTTGAGGCCCTGCTCGTTCTTGGCCGCGTCGTAGTCGGCGTTCTCCCGGATGTCGCCGTGTTCCCGGGCCCGTTCGATCCGCTGCGAGATCTCGCGGCGGAGCTCACCGGTGCGGTGGGCGAGTTCCTCGGTGAGGCGCCGATGCGCGTCGGGGGAGAGCTGGGCTTCGGCCATAAGGAGACGAGGGTAGTCGCCGTAGGGTCGGGTTCCGGGGCCCGGTGCAGGGGTTCGGCCCGGGGTCAGGCCTTGGCGAACGTGAGCTGGATGTCGAGCTGGCCGGCGTCCTCGACCGTGGCGAAGGGCTCGAAGCTGCCCACGTCGACGCCGAAATCGGAGAACGTGAGGTCGGGGGTCGCGGCGACCTGGATCGTCGATCCGTTCCAGAGCGCCTCGAGCGGGAACGTGACCGTCTTCGTGATCCCGTTGATCGTGAGGTCGCCGGTCGCCTCGACCGACACCTTCGTACCGGCCACGGGTTCGGCCGTGAGGGTGATCGGCTCGGTGAGCGTGAAGGTCGCATCGGGGTGCTCGGCCGTGCCGAGGGCGCTCTGGGCTCGCTGGTCGCGACGGTCCTCGCCGGTCGAGAGTCCGGTCAGGTCGGCGGTGATGTCGACGTCGCTGATCTCGGTCCCCGAGATGGTGAGCGTCCCGGTCACGCCGGGGGTGCGACCGGTGGGCGTCTGGCTCTGGCCGAACACCACCTCCTGCGCGCGGTATCCGAGGAACGTGTCACTTCCCCGCTGCACGGTGTAGGTGCCGTCGGCGGACGCGTCGGACGAGCCGGTGTCGACGGTGGTGTCCTTGATCGCGGCCTTGGGCTCCGTTTCGACGCGGATCTGGGTGTACCAGAAGGCGAAGCCGGCCCCTGCGAGTACGACGACTGCGATCACGATTCCGACGATCCACTTCTTCATGGCGCGAAGTATCGCTGATCGGTGTCGAGCACCGGTGTCGGCACGGGATGATTCCGGCGGGACTCTCGGATGAGGTCCGCAGCCGTGGGGGCACAATCCACCCGGACCGGCATCGTGGGCCTGCTACCCTCGCACCGTGATGTGCCCGACCTCGCTCTCGCAGATCGTCGTCATTCCGTAAGCGGACGCCACCTCCGGCGTTCGCTCCTGACCGTCCGCTCCGGCGGGCGGTTTTTCGTTGTCGGAGCTCTTTTCACCCCAGGACCCTTCTCTCCAGGAGACCATCGTGACCCATCGACTCGCGATCCTGCCGGGCGACGGCATCGGCACCGAGGTGACGGCTGCCGCGCTCACCGTCGTCGACGCGACCGGGGTCGACTACGAGGCCGTGCCGTTCGATCTCGGTGGCGAGCGCTACCTGCGGACCGGTGAGGTGCTGCCCGATTCGGTGCTCGAGGAGATCCGGGCGACCGACGCGATCCTGATGGGCGCGATGGGTCATCCCGACGTTCCCCCCGGTGTGCTCGAGCGGGGGATCATCCTGCGCCTGCGGTTCGCCCTCGATCTCTATGTGAACGTGCGACCGTTCCAGGCCGGAGCGAGCGCGTACAACGACGGCGTCGACATGACGGTGATCCGTGAGAACACCGAGGGCACCTACGCGGGTGAGGGTGGGTTCCTGCGCAAGGACACCCCCCACGAGATCGCGACCCAGGGTTCGGTCAACACGCGGATGGGGGTCGAGCGGTGCGTCCGCTTCGCGTTCGACCTCGCCCGTTCGCGGGAACGCCACCACCTCACGCTCGTACACAAGACGAACGTGTTGACCTTCGCGGGCGACCTCTGGCAGCGGACGTTCGATCTCGTCGCGGCGGAGTACCCCGAGGTGACCACGGCGTACCACCACGTCGACGCGGCGTGCATCTACTTCGTGCAGGACCCCGGCCGCTACGACGTGATCGTCACCGACAACCTGTTCGGCGACATCCTCACGGACCTCGGTGGTGCCGTCTCCGGCGGGATCGGCCGGGCCGCGTCGGCGAACCTGAACCCGGCCCGCACGGGCCCGTCGCTGTTCGAGCCGGTGCACGGCTCGGCCCCCGACATCGCCGGCACGGGCCGGGCTGATCCCCGGGCCGCGATCGTGTCGGTGGCCATGATGCTCGAGTTCCTCGGTGAGGCCGAGGCTGCCGCTCGCGTGGTCAAGGCGGTATCGAGTTCTGACGACGTCATCGGCACGACCGACGAGATCGCTTCGAAGATCGCAGAAAGGGTGTAGCGGCATGCCACTCGACAAGACCGACAAGATCTGGATGGACGGCGAGCTCGTCGACTGGGACCAGGCGCAGGTGCACGTGCTCACGCACACCCTGCACTACGGCTCCGGCGTCTTCGAGGGAATCCGCGCCTACCCGACGAAGCGGGGCCCGGCGGTGTTCCGCCTGACCGACCACATCAAGCGGCTCCACGACTCCGCCCACCTGTTCATGATGGACCTGCCGTACAGCGTCGACGAGCTCGTCGAGGCGACGAAGGCGACGATCCGGGCCAACGACGTCGAGTCCTGTTACATCCGCCCGCTCGCGTACCTCGGGTACGGCGAGATGGGCCTCAACCCGCTGCCGTGCCCGGTGCAGGTGTCGATCGCGGTGTGGCCGTGGGGCACCTACCTCGGCGAAGAGGGGCTGAAGAACGGCGTGCGCATGAAGGTGTCGTCGTGGCGCCGCATCGACCCGAACGTCAACCCGGTCGCGGCGAAGGGCACGGGGATCTACGTGAACTCGAGCCTGGCCAAGGTCGAGGCGCTCCAGTCGGGCTACGACGAGGCGATCCTCTTGAACAGCCACGGCTTCGTCGCCGAGTGCACGGGCGAGAACCTCTTCGTGGTGAAGCACGGCAAGCTCGTGACGCCACCGCTGTCGAGCGGCGCGCTCGAAGGCATCACCCGCGACTCGGTGATGACGATCGCACGCGATCTCGGCATCGAGGTCCGCGAAGACAACCTCCTCCGCAGCGATCTCTACCTCGCCGACGAAGCGTTCCTCACGGGTACCGCGGCCGAGATCGTGCCGATGCGGTCCGTCGACGACCGCGAGATCGGCCCGCCCGGTGAGATCACCCGCAAGATCCAGGAGATCTACTTCGCCACGGTGAAGGGCGAGGAAGACCGCTACAAGGACTGGCTGGAGTACGCCAATGGCTGAGGTACCCGGTCAGGAGAAGAAGCGAAGCCGGCGGACGCAGTCCACGGGACGTGAACCGGTGGGCGATCGAGCCGGCGCAGCGGATTCGACCATCAGGAAGGTCGAGATCTACGACACGACGCTGCGCGACGGGGCGCAGCTGGAGGGGATCTCGCTCACGGTCGACGACAAGCTGCGGATCGCGGAGCAACTCGACTGGCTCGGAGTCCACTACATCGAAGCCGGCTGGCCGGGCGCCAACCCGAAAGACGACGAGTTCTTCCGACGCGCGCCGAGCGAGCTCACGCTCACGACGAGCACGTTGGTCGCGTTCGGGTCGACCCGCCGCCCGAAGGGCAAGGTCGATTCCGACGACACCCTGCGCCACCTGGTCGAAGCCGGCACCGACACGGTGTGCATCGTCGGCAAGTGCTGGGACTACCACGTGCTCGAAGCGCTCCAGACCACCCTCGACGAGGGCGTGGCGATGGTCGCCGATTCGATCGAGCACCTGAAAGCCAACGGGTTGATGGTGTTGTTCGACGCCGAGCACTTCTTCGACGGCTACCGATCGAATCCCGAGTTCAGCCTCCGGGTGCTCGAGGGCGCGGCCCTCGCAGGCGCCGATCGTCTCGTGCTCTGCGACACCAACGGCGGATCGTTGCCGCACCAGGTGGAGGAAGCCGTACGGGCCGTCGTCGACTACGTCGACACACCGGTCGGCGTGCACCTGCACGACGACACCGGCTGCGGCGTGGCGAATGCGCTCGCCGGGGTGCTCGGTGGTGCGATGCAGGTGCAGGGGACGATCAACGGGTACGGCGAGCGCACCGGCAACTGCAACCTCACGACGATCATCCCCGACCTCACCCTCAAGATGGGGATCGAGACGATCCCACGCGACCGACTCGAACGGCTGACTCCGGTCGCGCACCACGTTGCGGAACTGGTGAACATGGCCCTCGATCCGCAGGCCGCGTACGTGGGGAGCTCGGCGTTCGCGCACAAGGCGGGTCTCCACGTCAGCGCGATCGCGAAGCGACCCGACGCCTACGAGCACGTGAAGCCCGACTCGATCGGCAACGGCACCCGCTTCGTGATGTCGGAGCTGGCCGGGCGCTCCACGGTGGCGCTGAAGGCGAAGGAGCTCGGCCTCGATCTCGACGGCCCGACGCTGAGCGAGGTGGTCGACCGACTGAAGCGGCTCGAGCACGAGGGGTACCACTTCGAGGTCGCCGATGCCTCGCTCGAACTCCTGATGCGGCGCGCCACCGGATGGGAACAGCCGTGGTTCTCGGTCGAGAGCTTCCGGGTGATCGCCGACGACTTCGAGCCGGGCTCGATCGGCGGCATCAACACGGAAGCGACGATCAAGGTCCACGTCGGCACGGAGCGGATGGTCGCGGTCGCCGAGGGCAACGGGCCCGTCAACGCGCTCGACGCCGCGTTGCGCATCGCGCTGAACGGCCGGTACCCGGGCCTCGAACGGGTCCACCTCACCGATTACAAGGTGCGGGTCCTCGACACCGAGAAGGGGACCGGTGCAGTGACCCGGGTGCTGGTCGACACCACCGACGGTGACAAGAGCTGGACCACCATCGGCGTGAGCGAGAACATCATCGAGGCATCCTGGATCGCCCTGCTCGACTCTCTCCTCTACGGACTGCTCCTGGCCGACGGCCGAGAGACCCGAGGGCAACTCTCGTAGTATCCGCGTCGTGCCCACCGACCCGTACGTCCCGAACGACATCGACAGTGACCCGCGGCAGCTCCCGAACCTCGCGCCGGGGGTACACATGCCGCCGGCCGGTTCCTGGCGGGCCGACCGCCCCGGCGACCTCGTCGCCGGGCAGCCCCACGGCGAGATGCTCGGTTCGCCCGGGCCCGACGTCGGCTATGCCCGCTTGCTCGTCGAGCGACGGCGAGACCACTTCGTCATCTCACCGAACGAGCCTCGCGACGACGCCGAGGCGGTGGTGGCAGAACTGGCGATGAAGCGCGCCTCGTCGTACGGGCGCGCGCCCGTGGTCGCCGACGTCGACGTCGCGATGGAGCTGCTCGGGTACGCGGGCGACGTCCCACTCGAGACGCCCGAGTGGCGGTTGCACCTCGTGCACGAGGCCGCGCACGAGTACGCGAAGCGCCGGCGGATCGTCGACTCGGTGCCCGTCGAGGTGCTCCGGCTCCCGCCGGATCAGGTCGCGGAGGCGATGGCCGGCGTCCGCGCCGCGCTCCAGGCCGTCGCCGCCCACGAGTCCTGATCGCCGCCCGAGCCTGAACACGAGAGCCCGCGTCCGAGAGAGAGCATGACCATGGCACCGTTCGTCCTGCCCGACGAGTACGAGGAGTTCCGCGCCGCAGCGCGCCGCCTGGCCGAGACCGGCATTGCGCCGAATGCCCACGCCGCCGACGCCGACGCCGCGTATCCGTGGGCGTCGTTCGAGGCGTACCGCGACTCCGGCCTGGTCCGCACGCTGTATCCGGTCGAGCACGGTGGCGACGGTGGCGACTGGATGACCTACGCGATCCTCGTCGAGGAAGTCGCGAGGGTCTGCGCGTCGTCGTCGTTGTTCGTGCTGATCTCGCGGCTCGGACTCAGTCCCGTGCTCGCCTGGGGGAGTCCCGAACTGCAGGCACGTACCGTGCCGCGGGTGGCGAGCGGGGAGTGCCAGGCGAGCTATTGCCTCTCCGAACCGCAAGCCGGCAGCGACGTCTCGGCGATGACGACCCGCGCGGTGCGCGACGGCGACGATTGGATCCTCAACGGTCGCAAGGTCTGGATCACCAACGCCGGGATCTCCGACTTCTACACGGTGTTCGCGAAGTCCGACCCCGACGCAGGACACCGGGGCATCAGTGCGTTCCTCGTCGAGGCCGACCGGGACGGCTTCTCGATCGGCAAGCTCGAGCACAAGATGGGCGTGCGTGGTTCGCCGACCGGGGAGATCCTGCTCGACGACGTCCGGATCCCCGCCGCGAACTTGATCGGCGAGGAAGGCCGCGGCTTCGCCTACGCGATGGGCGCGCTCGACTCGTCGCGACCCATCGTGGGAGCACAGGCCGTCGGCATCGCACAGGGCGCGCTCGACGCGGCCCGGACCTACCTGCAGGAGCGGAGCCAGTTCGGCAGGCCGATCGCAGAGTTCCAAGGCCTGCAGTTCATGCTCGCCGACATGGCCACCCAGGTGGAAGCGGCCCGCACGCTGGTGTACCGCGCCTGCTCGCTCGTCGACGCCGGCCTCCCCGAGGTCTCCCGCATCGCGGCGATGGCGAAGCTCTTCGCGTCCGACACCGCAATGCGGGTCACGACCGATGCTGTCCAACTCTTCGGTGGAGCCGGCTACACGTCCGACTTTCCCGTCGAGCGCATGATGCGCGACGCCAAGATCACCCAGATCTACGAGGGCACCAACCAGATCCAGCGCGTCGTCATCGCGAAGCACCTCCTCTCATGAGCGAGACGAGCGCAGGCGGAGGCCCGGACACAGTCGGTGGGCCGGGAACAGGTGAGCGATCGAGGGCCGCAGCTGGAGCGAACGATCAGGACGTTCGGGTGAGGTTCTCTCCGTCGCCGACCGGCACCCTCCATGTGGGTGGGGTGCGCACGGCACTGTTCAACTACCTCTTCGCGCGGCACCAGGGCGGCGAGTTCCTGCTCCGCATCGAAGACACCGACGTCGCCCGGTCCCGTCCCGAGTGGACCGACGGCATCATCGACGTGCTCCAGTGGCTCGGTCTCGACTGGGACGCCGAGCCCGTACACCAGAGCAGCCGCTTCGACCGGTACCGCGAGGTCGCGGCGGCGCTGCTCGAGGGTGGGTTCGCCTACGAGTGCTTCGAGACGCCCGAAGAGCTCGATGCCATGAACGCGGCGCGTCGGGCCGCCAAGTTGCCGCCCGGCTACGACGGTCGGGGCCGAGACCTGACCCCGGCCGACCGGGAGGCCCTGCGGGCGGAAGGTCGGCCGGTGTCGGTGCGGTTCCGCACGCCCGACGAGGGCGTGAGCCGGTTCGACGACCTGGTACGGGGCGAGGTGACCGTCGACTGGTCGACGATCTCCGACTTCGTGATCGTGCGCAGCGACGGGACGCCGGTGTTCTACCTGGCCAACGCGGTCGACGATCTCGACATGGGCATCACCCACGTGATCCGCGGGGAGGACCTCCTCGACACGACGCACCGGATCCTGGCGCTGCGCGACGCGATCGGCGCCGACACGCGACCGGAGTATGCGCACCTGCCGCTCATCCTCGGCGACGGCGGCGCCAAGCTGTCGAAGCGTCACGGCGCTGTCGCGATCGAAGACTTCCGCGAGCAGGGGTATCTCGCGGAAGCGCTCACGAACTACCTCGCACTGCTCGGTTGGGCACCCGAAGACGGACGTGAGGTCCTGTCACTCGTCGAGCTGGTCGCCGAGTTCGACCTCGGTCGCGTCACGCATTCCGCGGCGCGCTTCGACTACGCCAAGCTCGACTGGGTGAACGGCGAGTGGATCCGACGACTCCCGTTCGACGAACTGCTCGCGCGCGTCGAACCGATTGCCGTCGAACGGTTCGGCGCCGTCGATGCGGCCACGCTCCGCGGTGCAACCGAGATCGGGCAACCGCGTGCAGTGACGCTCGGTGGGCTCGTCGACCAGATGGATTTCCTCTTCGTGGCCGACGGTCAGTTCGCACTCGACACCGACGCGTGGGCGGTGGTCGAGGCGACCGACCGCGCCGCCGACGTGCTCGAGGCTGCGATCAGTCACCTCGAGACCTGCGAGTGGGATCACGACGCGATCGGCGGGATGCGCGACGCGATCAAGGAGCTGGGCCTCAAGGTCGGCAAGGCGATGAAGGCGTTGTACGCGGCGGTCGAAGGGCGCGGCGCCGGCCTCCCGCTCTTCGAGGCGATCCAGATGCTGGGGCGGGAGCGGACCCTCGACCGGCTGCGGGGGGCACGCCAGCGGCTAACATGAACTGCCCATTCGGGGGTGGTGTAATCGGCAACACAACAGGTTCTGGTCCTGTCTTTGGGGGTTCGAGTCCTCCCCCCCGAGCAAACCTCAAGGCGGTGAACCCGCCCGGAGGCTGCGCCATCCGGCGCTTCCCTGGCCCCGTCGTCTAGCGGCCCAGGACGCCGCCCTCTCAAGGCGGTAACGGCGGTTCGAATCCGCTCGGGGCTACTTGCAGGTCGAGCCCGGGTCTCACGACCCGGGCTCCGATCTCCTCCATGGAGCACCGCCATCGAGGGGTCGGAGATGGTGAATGCCCGCTGCGGCTACACGCGCGCGATGCGTGGTGTTCCTTCGTCGACGTGCAGCGTGCACGGCAGCCCGACCAGGTCCAACACGTCGGCGCGCGCCCCGATGCCGACACCCGCGTACGTGGTGTCGCGCGACGCGACGACGCACACGACATCACCTTTGTGCGCGCCCGCGATCACCGTGAGATCCGTCGCGAGCATGTCGTCGTCGCGTTCGTCGACCCATACGACGAACGTGTCGTACACACCGTCGGGAAGTCGCGCGTCCGACGGCTGTTGATCATCGGTTGTGTGCATTGCGTTGCATGTTCGCGCGTGCGCGTTCGTACTGCGCGTCGAGTATCCGCGCGACACTGCGCGAAATATGCTCAACTTCTTCGCGCGGAGCACCGATGATTACTCGCGCATGTGGAAATGCTTGACGCACATGCGTGAATAGGTTTCGATGCTGCGTAACAGCACACGCTGAACGCGCGGTGCCGGAATCAGAGAGTCGGAGGTTTGAGCGTGAACAAGCAGGAGCTCGTCGATCAGATCGCAGATGGGGCGAGCATCAGTAAGAAGGATGCTGAAGCGGCCTTGACCAGCTTGCTCGAGAGCGTCAAGTCCGCTGTCGCACGAGGCGAGAAGGTCACAATTCCCGGTTTTGGCGCTTGGTCTCGTACCGACCGCCAGGCTCGTGTCGGACGCAACCCGCGTACCGGCGAGCCCGTACAGATCGCGGCTTCCAAGGGCGTGAAGTTCACGGCTGGTGCCAACTTCAAGTCCGCCGTGAACTAGACGACGTTCCGGATTCCCCGGGACGCGTCGCATAACCCAGACAGTCCACACGAAAGGTGGTGACCGTGCCTCCCGCAAAGCGAAGGACGGCCAAGAAAACTGCCAAGCGGGCCCCGGCCCGCAAGGCGACCAAGCGCACTGCGAAGAAGACAACGGCCCGTAAGCCGGCCAAGCGTCGCACTGCGAAGAAGACCACGGCACGGAAGCCTGCGAAGCGTCGGACTGCCAAGAAGGCGACCAAGCGCACCGCGAAGAAGACCACGGCGCGCAAGCCTGCGAAGCGGCGTACCGCCAAGAAGGCGACCAAGCGCACCGCGAAGAAGACCACGGCGCGCAAGCCTGCGAAGCGGCGTACCGCCAAGAAGGCGACCAAGCGCACCGCGAAGAAGACCACGGCGCGCAAGCCTGCGAAGCGGCGTACCGCCAAGAAGGCGACCAAGCGCACCGCGAAGAAGACCACGGCGCGCAAGCCCGCGAAGCGGCGTGCAACGAAGCGACGCTGAAGCAACTCGACGCTGAACCCAGCGTCACGAACACCGATCGAGGGAGGGGCTGCGGCCCCTCCCTCGTCGCGTCGTGCCCTGATGGTCGAATCCGCTGCGCCGGCTCGATCGCTCACCAATTGACGCTCTGTGAGTGGCTGTCCGCCGGCTCCGCTGCTTCTCCTAGAGATCCACCATGAGCTTGAAGGGTTCGGCCGCGGTGCCGATCTCGGCACCGGCGGACTCGAGCTCGTCGGTCACCTTCGCTTCGAAGGACCGGCGTTGCTCGTCGGCGTGGGGGCCGTCGTCGATGCCCATCGTCGAACGCCATTGGCTCCGGTGGCAGCGGAGCGCGTCGAGCTTCGCCCGCAGGTCGGCGGGCTCGAGCGCCTCGAGGTGGTCGATCTCGTCGGGCTCGAACAGCAACAGGAAGTCGGGTCGGTGCGGCGCCTCGCCCTGGTCGGGGAAGAAGTGGGGGTCCCGGGCCGCGACAATGGCATCGACCGTGAGGACGCCGGCCTCGCGGTGATCGGGGTGCAGTCGGTATCGCTTCCAGGGGTCATGACCGAGCACCGCGTCCGGGCGGAGTTGCCGAATGAGTCGGCAGATCTCGGCCCGGAACGGGGCGCTCGCGACCAGCTCCCCGTCGACCGCACCGAGGAAATGGACGTCGACGGCCCCGAGCATCCGGGCGGCATCGCGTTGCTCCGTTCGGCGGGTGGCGACGAGCTCGGCCAGGTCGGCTCCGGCGTCCCACGATCCTTTCGAGCCGTCGGTGAGGACGAGCAGATGCACCTCGGTGCCGGTCCCGGCCCATTTGGCGAGGGTGCCGCCGCAGCCGAACTCGATGTCGTCGGGATGGGCGCCGATCGCGAGGGCCCGGCCGGGCCGGATCGAGCGGGAGGCGGTCATCGGGGCGTCGCGAGGGTGTGTCGGAGTGTGAGGAGATCCTCGGGGACGTCGACGTCGAAGGCGAGGTTCGGGTCGCGCACGACGCGCACGGCCAGTCCGCTTCGCCGCGCCATCGCGACGTGTCGACGGAACGAGTTCTCGCCGTAGGCGAACTCGAAGTCGGCGTGAACGGGGACCGACAGCACCGGCGTGCCGTCGTCGCGGTGACACGGGACGACCACCATGATCGGACGGGCGCCGTCGTGACCAACGCCCGCGAACGACCGCGCCCACGGGAGATCCGCGTGGGCGACGATCGCCCGGATCAGGCCCTGCTCGCGGCACCACCGCACGCCCGCACGCGCCGAGGCGTCGAGCCCGCCGGGATCGGCGATCACAGCTGTCGCGCCGGCGTCACGGGCCCACTCGCGCACCTCGGGGGCGTCGGTGACGACGACGACGGGGAACGGTGACGCCGCGGCGAGCACCCGCGCCGCGAGCTCCCGGCCGAGGTCGGCGCGGGCTGCCTCGTCGATGGCGTCGACCAGGCGGGCCTGACCACCCACGAACGCTCGGATCGGTACGACGACCCCGGCCCGGGCCGTTGCGTCGGCGCCGGCGGCTGCGGGGTCGGACTGCATGAGTGGTGCGTATGCTACCGAGCGGTGCCCGAGCAGCTGCAACCGCCGGAACCGCCGGCCTCCTGATGGAACTCGCCTACGGGACCGCCCGCGCCGCGCTGTTCCCCGCGCTCCACCTCGGACTCCGTTGGACGGTCGAGGGAGCCGACCGGATCCCGCTCGACGGGCCGGTGATCCTGGCTTCGAACCACACCTCCTACCTCGACCCGTTGGCGCTCGCCTACGTGGCCGATCGCCGGAAGCGTCGCGTGCGCTTCCTGGCGAAGGCGGAGCTGTTCGAGAAGCCGGGTCTGGGGGCGTTCCTGCGCGCCGCGCAGCAGATCCCGGTCTCGCGCGGTGCGACGAGCGCCGCGGGCGCTCTCGACGACGCGGTCGCCGCCCTCCGACGCGGTGCGTGCGTCGCGGTGTTCCCGGAGGGGACGATCTCGCTCGACCTCGAACCGATGCGGGGGAAATCGGGCACAGCCCGACTCGCGCAGGCGAGCGGCGTGCCGGTCACGCCGGTCGGGCTGTGGGGTGCGCACCGCTTGATGTTCAAGGGCCGCAAGCCCCACTGGGAGCGTGGAGTCGCGGAGGTGGCAGTGGTCGGAGCGCCGGTCGTCGTCGCACCCGGCGACGACATCCGAACCGCGACCGATCGGATCATGAGCGCGATCTGTGCCCAGGTCGCTCGGGCCCGCGCGCGCTACCCCCGCGTCGAGGCCGGCGACGACGACTGGTGGGTTCGCGCACCCGAGACCGCAGTGCTCCGACCCGCGAAGCGGACGGCGTCGTGAAGGTCGCAGTCATCGGCGCAGGATCGTGGGGCACCGCGGTGGCCGCGATCGCCGCCACGAACGCCGACACCGTGCTCTGGGCCCGGGACCCCGCCCTCGCGGAACGGATCGACTCCGACCACGAGAACGTGGAGTACCTGGCGGGAATCGAGCTCCCGCGTGAGTTGCGGGCCACGGCGTCGATCGACCATGCCTGCGCGGGCGCCGACGTGGTGGTCCTCGGAGTTCCCTCGCACGGGCTGCGGGCGGTGCTCGAAGCCGCCCGTCCCCACATCGGGATCGACACCCCGATCGTGAGCCTCGCGAAGGGGGTGGAGCAGGGGACGCTCCTGCGGATGACGGAGGTGGTCGCCGACGTCCTGCCCGAGCATCGGACGGACCGCACGGGCGTGCTCACCGGGCCCAACCTCGCCCGGGAGGTCGCGGAGGGGCAACCCACGGCGTCGGTCGTGGCGATGAGGTGTGTCGAGACCGACCGCACGCTGCAGGGCATCTTCATGACCTCGACGTTCCGCGTCTACACCAACCCCGATGTCATCGGCTGCGAGATCGCAGGTGCACTCAAGAACGTGATCGCGCTCGCTGCGGGTGTGGCCCACGGGCTCGGCTACGGCGACAACACGAAGGCCGCGCTGATCACGCGGGGCTTGGCCGAGCTGGCGCGGCTCGGCATCGCGCTCGGCGGCGAGCCGATGACCTTCTCGGGCCTCGCGGGGATGGGCGACCTCGTCGCGACCTGTACGAGCGAGAAGAGTCGCAACCGGACAGTCGGGGTCGCGCTGGGTCGGGGACAGTCGCTCGAGGAGATCGTCACCGAGATGAAGATGGTTGCCGAGGGAGTGAAGTCCACTGCCGCGGTGCTCGAGCTCGCGTCGCGAACCGGGGTCGAGATGCCCATCGCCGAACAGGTGGGCGCGGTCCTCTACGAAGGCCGTCGCCCGGCCGACATCGTCCCCGCCCTCATGTTGCGCCAGGCCCGTCCGGAGCACGGTTCGTGAGCGCAGTCGGGTCGGTGGGCGCGGCGCGGTTGGCGCGCGTCGACAGCCACGGTGGCCTCTCGGTCGACGGGAGCGCGATCCGCCTCGAGTGGTGGATCGGCGCCGACGACCGGTGGCGGATCGCAGCCGACGAACCCGCCGTCCGGCAACGTCGACTCGGAGCAGCTCCCGCGTACGAGACGGCCTTGCGGGTCCCGAGTGGCGACGTCTTCCACCGGGTGTACGCGATCGGCGGGGTCGGCGACCCGATCGTGCTCGAGATCGAGAACGACTCCCCGGCGCCGGTCGCGCTCGCGCTGGTGGTCCAGGGGCTACCCGCTCGCACCCAACTCGACGGCACGCGCGTGGCGCTCGGCGACATCCTCGCGCTCGACGCAACCAAGTCCGCGGGTCAGGTGATCATCGCTTCCGACCGGGCCGCGCTTCGCACGACGGTCGAGCGCGGCGAGCGGATCGAGCCGATGCCGACTTCGACGCCCGAGGGTGCCGCCGTGGTGGTCGGGCTCCTGCACCCGATCGCGCACCGCACCCGCGCGCGGTTCGCGTTGGTCTTCGATCCCTTCGCTGCGCCCGTCGACCTCGTCGCCGCTCCAGGGGCCGACGACGCGGCGCGGGGATGGGAGGCGATGTTGCGTCGCGGCATGCAGGTCGTGTTCGCCGACGGTGCCCGCCAGGCCCTCACCGATCAGGCCCGAGCCGATCTCCTCCTCGAGGCGGGTCTGGTTGGTGCGGGCTCCGACGTGTTCATCGCACTCGAGGATTGGGGCTTCGACGCCGAGGCGGTCGACCTCTGGAAACGGCTCGGATGGCGGGCCCGGCGCCGGTCCGGTCGCCGAGTGCGGCGGTCACCTGACGGGCACGCGACCGACGACGCGGGCTCACAGCCGCGCGGCGCCGCGGCGCGCCTGCGGGCCGCTCGGGACGCACTCATCGCGGAGATGTCCGACGGTGTGATCGTGATCGCGCCCGACCCCCTCCTGCCGGGCGAGTCGCTCGAGGTCCACGAGGCTCCGACCCGCGCCGGGTCGGTGTCGTACGCGGTCCGGTGGCACGGGGAACGGGCGGCCCTGCTCTGGGACGTGCAACCGCCGGGCCCGGTGCGCCTCGTCGCGCCGGGCCTCGATGCCTCGTGGACGACTGACGAACCCTCCGGCGAGGTGCTGCTGGGTCCGGCTCCCGTCACCGCAGCTGAAGGGTGACGATCTCTCCGGCGCGCAGCTCGCGCTGACCGTCGAACGCGCCCAGCTCGCGATCACGCAGGTCGACCACCGATCCGCGTGCCGGGACCCCGTCGAGTTCGACCGCGAGCCGCATCGCAACCGCTGCCGGGTTGAAGACGCGGAGAGTGAGCGTGGTGCCGGTGCGCGTGACTGCCGACACGACCGCGCCCTCGACTCTCAGCCGACGGTCGGTCGGAGCGGTCGTCCGGACGCCGGCCCCGGGTACCGGCGCCGCGAGGAGGGGGACGAGGAACTCGTCGGCGCGCGCGTACAGATCGGCGTCGTGCCAGGTACCGCGGTGGGGAAGGAGCGCGTACTCACCGACGACTCGCCCGAGGAGCTGCGGCCCGCGCAACGGGATCGGCGGGCCGGCCGGGTGGGGTCGCAGCCGCGGTTCCGCGCGAGAGAGATATCCCGTAGCTCGGAGCAGGGTGAGCGCGAGCTCTCTTCCGTCGTCGACGACCTCGTACTCGAGCAGCCCGTCGTGGAGCACCGCGAGTCCGACCGTGGCATCGGACGCGTCGACGAACCGACGGGACACGAACGTCGGGAGCCCGGCCTCCTGGGGTCCACCCTCGGCGTGCAGGTCGCGATGCACGACGGTGAACGCGCACTCGGCGTCGGAGCCTGTGACCGGGGAAGGGAGTGGGAAGTGGGCCCGGAGCCGGTGGTCACGGGCCGGGTTCTCGAACTCGGTGCGCACCCGTACGAACCGTTCGCCGGCCCGCACCTCCAGGGTGGTGCGGACTGTGACGTCGCCAGTCAGCTCGTTCCGCGCCGAGCACGAGCGCTCGTCGCCGGTTGCGTCGAGCGGCCACGCGTACGTCCGGTCGATGACGAGACGGCCGCGCGCCGGGCCGCGTTCGTCGATCATCCACGAGGTCCGGATCGGAGTGTCGACGAGCCGGTCGTGGCCAGGAGGGGAGTAGCTGTAGGTGTCACCGCCATCACCACCGTCGACCAGCCGGCCCAAGCCCGCGACGCGGACGCCGTCGGCGTCGACCGTGAAGGTGGCACCGTCGGGTGCGAGCTCCACGCGTATGTGCCCGTTGTCGAGCACCGGACCCGCGTCGGAGTCGAGCACCCCGACCGCGTCGGGACCGCTTCCACCGTGGTCCGGCGCCGGGCCGGTGGCCATCGTGAACGTCCGCCAACCGAACCCCGGGACCGGTCCCACCGCGGCGACGACGACCTGTTCGGGCGCGCTGGTGACGCGCAGGCGGACGGTCGCGCCGAGTTCGCCGAGCTCACGCAGTTCCCTGCGCGCCGCTCCGAGCTCGAGGACCTCGTCTCCCGGATCGGCACCGACAAAGTGGTAGTCGTGACTCCCGTCGGCGAGTCGGCTGTGGTCGATGCGACCGATGTGGGTGCCCACGAGCTCGTCGCCCCGCATCATCTCGATGACCCAGGCCACCTTGCGACCGACCACCGTCGTGCTGAACACCTCGCGTGCCCGAGTCGCGACGGTCTGGACGGCGACCGGCGTGCCGTCTTCGGCGACGAGGTGCACCCCGTCACGTCCGGGGACGGTCACCTCGACCAAGCCACCGCGATCCGTCTGCGACGGGTTCACGACCACGATGCTGCCGGGTGGCGCGTCGACCCTGGTCGCCAGCGCGGTGACGGTTTCCCTGGCGACGCCCTCACCGATCTGGCGGGATTCGGCGTACCGCACGACGACCTGGTCGACTACCTCGTCGGCGCTGCACGCGCAGGAAGAGTCGTGCGCGCTGTTCAGCACCAGGCCGCGCCACGCGATCCCGAGCAACGCGTGCGGGTAGTCGGCGGGTGTCCGGAACAGCGAGGCGACCCGCTCCGCGACCCGCTCCACCGCTCGTTCGGCCGCAGCAGCAGCCTGATGCACGTCGACACGGTTCGACGCGACGCCCATCAGGACGTCGGCCCGGGCGCCTGAACGAAGTTCGCCGGACCACTCGGGGAGGTTCTCGACCGGTTGTCGGCCGAGGTAGTCGGGCAACGACGTGACCTCGAACGTCAGGTCCGACTGGGCCGCGTTCGCGGCGGCGACGACGGATCCGAGACCGGGTTGCGGGAGGAGGTGGTCGCTCCCGTTCATCAGCAGGAGATCTCCACCCTCCAGTTGGAACTCGCCCAGCTCGTCGGCGTAGGCACGGGCGCGCGCCACGAGGCCGTCGGCCGCGTCCGGGAGGTCACGTCCGTTGGAATACGAGCCGTAGAGGTACTCGGTCCGCACGCGCGAACCGTCGGGCGACTCCCACCAGAAGGCGGTGCGGTCGATCGCTGCGGGGACGCCCCGCCAGACGACCGCGTGCTCGAGGCCAGCAGCCCTGAGGATCTGGGGCATCTGCGCGGCGTGGCCGAACATGTCGGGGAGGTAGCCCACCTCCATCGGTCCGCCGAGCTCGCCGGCGCGACGCATCCCGAGTTGGAGGTTCCGGACGATCGTCTCGGCCGACACCATGAACTCGTCCATGAGGATCATCCACGGTCCGACGGCGAGGCGACCGTCCGCGACGAGGGCGCGGATCTTCGCGGCCGCGTCGGGGCGCACCTCCAGGTAGTCGTCGATGACGGCTGTCTGACCATCGAGCAGGAAACGCCCGTAGGTGTCGTCGTACTCGAGTAGCTCGAGCAACCGGTCGAGCAGGCCGACGAGGCGGATCCGGAACGACTGGTACGGCGCGTGCCACTCACGGTCCCAGTGCGTGTGGGGGACGATCCCCACCACGACCGGTGGCTTCGCTTCGGGCACCGGCTCAGGATAGGAGTCGGACGCGCCCAGGCATGACCGCCGCCCCTGCCGGAGGCCGTCCGGGCACCCGCTCGCAGCCGACTCGTTGAGCGCGGGACCGGCATCCTCTGTGCGGTGCCGCGGGAGCGAGGGGATCCACGTTCCTGAACGCCGTCCAACGAAAGCTTTACGTCATCTGTAGGTAGCAGTCGGTTCACGCGGCGGCTCATCTCGCGAAACCCACCCTCCATAGGTTCGGCTCCGGCAAGACAACGACCGCGTCGGCGGGGCAGTGCGGCCCTGACCACGCCGATACCTGGGAGGGTGGGTGTGAGACTGAAAAGCAAGCTCGCGATCACTGCGGTGATCGCGACAGGACTGGTAGTGATGAGCGCCACCGGCGCCTTCGCCGCCGATAAGCCCGTGTATCAAGGTCCGACTGTGGCGCCGAGCGACATCGCAGTGAGTCTCAACATGCTGTGGGTCGTCATTGGCGCCGTGCTCGTGATCTTCATGCAGGCCGGCTTTGCGCTCGTCGAGACCGGCTTCTGCCGGGCGAAGCACGCGGCTCACGTCGTGTCGACGAACTTCGGGATCTTCGGGCTCGGGTTCGTGGCGTACTTCCTGATCGGTTTCCCGATCATGTTCAGCGGATTCTCGGCACCCGGAATCTTCGGGCTCGACAACCCGGTGAGCAGCGCCTCGTTGGTCCACTTCGGTGACAGCGGCAACTGGGTGTTCCTCTGGGCGAAGGGTGGCTTCGCGCTCACGGACCTCGGCGGTTCGGCGAACGGTGCGGCAATGGCCGCGTTCTTCCTCTACATGGTCGCCTTCATGGACACGACGGCCACGATTCCCACCGGCGCCATGGCCGAACGTTGGAAGTGGAAGGCATTCGTCGGCTGGGGCATCTTCTGCGGAGCCCTGTACTACCCGATCTTCGGTGGTTGGACCTGGGGCGGCGGCTGGCTCGCCAAGCTCGGGAACAGCATGCACCTCGGCTTCGGATACGTCGACTTCGCAGGTTCCGGTGTGGTGCACGCCATGGGTGGTGTCGCAGGACTCGCCGGCGCGTTGGTGCTCGGTGCACGCATCGGGAAGTTCGGTCCCGACGGCAAGCCGCGCACGCTGGCAGGCCACAGCATCCCGATGGCGATGCTCGGCTGCTTCATCCTGCTGTTCGGTTGGTTCGGATTCAACGCAGCGTCGACGTTCTCGGCCACCGACGTGCAGTTCGCAGTCGTCGCCGTGAACACCGCGATCGCGGCGGCTTTCGGGGCAACGGCGGCGATGTTCTACTGCATGAGCATCAAGCGTCTCAGTCGGAAGCCCGACCCGGGCATGATGGTGAACGGCATGCTCGCGGGGCTCGTCGCCATCACCGCCCCGTGCGCGTTCGTCGATCCCTGGGCGGCTGCCGTCATCGGCATCATCGCGGCTGTGATCGTCGTCGAGTCGGTGTTCTTCTGGGAGAGGCGTGGCATCGACGACCCCTGTGGGGCGATCTCGGTCCACGGCGTCTGTGGGATCTTCGGCGTGCTCTGCGTCGGGATCTTCTCGAACGGGAACTACGGCGGCGGCTGGAACGGGACGACCGAGGGCGCGGCGGCAAAGGCCTCGGGCGTGACCGGCATCCTGTACGACGGGAGCTTGGGTGCGCGTCAGCTCGGCGCCCAGGTGGTCGGATCACTCGTGATCTGCATCGTGATGTTCGGAATCGCCTACGCGTTCTTCAAGATTCAGAACGCGCTCACCAAGGGCGGCATCCGGCCGACGGAAGAGGTCGAGATCGCGGGCATGGACATCGAGGAGATGGGTGTTCTCGCCTACGACAACCTGACCCTCAACGAACTCGACGTCGTCGGCATCGACGGCGTGCCGGCGGTCGTGGTATCGGGTGGGCCGTCACCCGACCCGACCATCGGGCGGTAGCGCGACCGCCCGTACCCGGGCGGCGCTCGAAATCACCGGAGAACCGGTCGGCGTTCCGCCGACCGGTTCTCCGCGCGCGAACGACTCCCGTGCGGAGTTCCCCGTCTACGGTGGCGACCGTGCAGACCGAACCTGCATCCATCAGGCAGCGAGTCGACCAGCTCGTCGGTGACTCGAGCGTGCGCGGGCCAGCCTTCGGCCGTGCGCTCGCCGCGCTCGTCGACGAGTGGTTGACGGAGCTCCTTCCCGAGGTCGGCGGTCTCGCGCTCGTCGCGGTCGGGGGCTACGGCCGCGAGGAACTGGCTCCCGAGAGCGATCTCGACGTGGTCCTGGTCCGCGACAAGCGGGCCGATCCGTCGGAGGTCGCCGACCAGATCTGGTACCCGATCTGGGATGCCGGATTCCGGCTCGATCACAGCGTGCGCACAGTGAGTGAGGCCCTGTCGCTCGCCGACAAGGACGTGAAGGTCGGTCTCGGGCTGCTCGATGCACGGTGGGTCGCCGGCGAGGTCCGACTCGCAGACGCGCTCGCCGAGGGGGCGCGGCGCCAGTGGCGTGACCGAGCGAGACGCCGACTCCCGGGTCTCGAGGAGGCAGTGCGAGACCGCCATGAGCGATTCGGCTCCGTCGCGTTCGAGCTCGAACCCGAGCTGAAGGAAGGCGACGGCGGCCTGCGCGACGCGACCGTTCTGCGCGCGCTCGAGCTCGCGCTCCCCGCTGTCGACCTCACCGACGACGTCGTGACCGCGGCGGGGCTCTTGTTCGACGTGCGGGTCGCGCTGCAGCGAACGAGCGGTCGTCGCGACGAGCGTCTCCTGCTCGACTACCAGGACGAGGTTGCCCGGGTCCTGGAGCGACCCGATGCAGACGAGCTCATGCGCGCCGTCTCGCAGGCCGGACGCACCATCTCCTGGCACGTGGACAACGCGTGGAGGGCAGCTCGCGCGACCCCTCGGGGGCGGACCAGCGGTGGCCGCGACGTCGCCGTGCTCGACGGGATCGTCCTTCGCGACGACGAGTTCGCGCTCACCGCGGCCGCCGATCTGGACGACGACCCGGTGCTCCTGCTCCGACTCGCCGACCTGGCTGCCAACCGAGGCCGACTCATCGCTCGTCCGACGCTGCGGCGGCTCGTGGACGAGGCGCCTGTGCTGGCCGACCCGTGGCCCGCCGGCGCTCGCGATGCGCTCGTCGGCTTCCTGGGCGCGGGGCCCGACGCCATCCCGGTCTTCGAGACCCTGGATCGCTATGGACTGGTGAACCGGGTGCTGCCGGAATGGGCGGCGGTGCGGAGCAAGCCACAACGCAACGCGTTCCACCGGTACACGGTCGATCGGCACCTCGTCGAGTGCGCGACTCGTGCTGCGGCGCTCACCCGCACGGTCAGTCGGCCCGACCTGCTGCTCATCGGTGCTCTGTTCCACGACATCGGCAAGGGCTTCCCCGGGGATCACACCGATGTGGGCGTCGATCTGGTCGCCGGTCTCGCGTCCCGCATGGGGTTCGACGACGCCGACGGCGCGGTCATCGTCGACATGGTCCGGTACCACCTCCTGCTCCCCTCGGTGGCGACGAGCCGAGACCTCGACGATCCGGACGTGATCGCAGCGGTCGCGGAGCAGATCGGCGACGTCGAACGCCTCAACCTGCTGGCTGCGCTCACCGAGGCCGACTCGCTGGCAACCGGCGAGAGTGCGTGGACGGGATGGAAGGCGCGCCTCGTGTCGGTGCTCGTCCGGCGAGTCGCCCGGGAGCTCGCTGGACTCCGACCGGAGTCCAGCGACCACTCCACGGCGGCCGACGACGCGCTTGCCGCCCGGGCCGACGGCCGGGTGCTGGTGGAGGCCGATGGCCACGAGGTTGCGGTCGCCGCGCCGGATGAACCTCGGGTCTTCAGTCGGATCATCGGAGTGCTCGCACTGCACGGTCAGGGCGTTCGCTCGGCGTCGGCCCGTTCGGTCGTCGGTGGCACCGCGATCTCCCGATTCGAGCTCGAACCCCACATCGCCGGGGCAGCCTCGCCGGATTGGGACGCCTTCGCAGCCGATGTTGCGCTTGCGCTCGGTGACGGCTCTCTGCTCGGCGAGCGGCTCGAGCGCCAATCGCGACGGGTGACGCGCCTCGGACGTCCGACGGCGGCGTGGGCACCAGAAGCACGGGTCGTCATCGACAACGCCGGTTCGCGGGCGGCCACGATCGTGGAGGTCCGGGCCGCCGACGCGATCGGTCTCCTGTTCAGGATCACCCGCGCGTTCGCGGATCTCGGGCTCGACCTCCGGTCGGCCCGGATCATGACGATGGGACACGAGGTCGTCGACACGTTCTACGTGGTGTCTGCGGGTGGCAAGGTCGAGGATCCCGCGGAGCTGGCACGGATCGAGCAGGCCCTCCTCGGAGCGCTCGAAGCGAGCTCGTTCTGAACCTGCGCCCGTGGCGAATGGACGGACCTCGACGGGCGGATGGGAGCGGTACATGCGCATCGTGCTCGGCTCGGACGAGCGGACGGCGCTCACCGATTGGGTGGTCGATGATCTCGTGGCCCGCGGTCACCAGGTCGATCTCGTCGGGCCCGCCGGCGGTGCCGCGGGCGAGTGGGCCGAGGTCGGCCGGATGGTGGGCGAGGCCGTCGCGTCGGGGGCCGCGGCCGCGGGGGTGCTGTTCTGCTGGACCGGGACGGGCGCATCGATCGCGGCCAACAAGGTGTCGGGCGCACGGGCGGCGCTGTGCACCGACGCCGCCACCGCGGCCGGGGCCCGGAAGTGGAACGACGCCAACGTGCTCGTCATGGGCCTGCGGCTCACGAGCCGCGAGGTCGCGCGCGAGATGCTCGATGCGTGGTTCGCGAGCGAACCCGATCCGGCTGAGGCCGCCAACATCGCCCGACTGGAGGGGTGACCCCTAGAATCGCGGATGTGGAGCGAACGGAGCCGACGGGCATGCTCCGCCCGGACGAGTGAGCGGAGCGATCGAGATGCCGAAGTACGTGATGCTCTCGACCATCGGGCCCGAGGGCTGGGCGACGATCCGGGAGAAGCCGGAACGGATCCGTGGTGTCACCGACGAGGTCGAGGCGATGGGCCTCACGGTCATCGCCCAGTACGCGGTGATGGGTCAGTACGACTTCGTGAACATCATCGAGGCACCCGACGAAGCGACCATGGCCCGGGCCGCGGTGATGCTCGCCGCCCGCGGCACGATGCGGAGCACAACGCTGCAGGCTCTCGACGTGGAGGACCTGATCGCGGCCCTCGCCGATTGATGGTCGAATCGGCTGCGCCGGCTTCGCGTCTTCGCCTCTAGACCCACCACATCGATTTGCGCTTCTCCTCGCGCACGTCGTCGTCGACGAACAGCGCGGGGAGCACGGAACCGTCGGAACGACGCCGCAACCGGTACCGCACGGCGCCCTGATCGGCGACCTGCTCCGCGACCTCGAAGCCCCGCGCCCATCGTTGATCGAAGCGGGATCGCACTTCGACGCGGGTACCGGGCTGCACGCATCGATCGTACCGCCGGCTGCAAGTCGTCCCGAGTAGGTTGACCTCGATGGCCGCGACCGCGCCGACCCGGGCCACCAAGCCCACCCTGCGTTTCGAACGGCGCTGCTGGAAGGCCGGCGACCGACTGGTCTGCGGCATCGACGAGGTCGGCCGCGGCGCCTGGGCGGGCCCCACGACCGTCGCCGCCGTGATCCCCCCGGACCGGCACCTGCGCGGGGTGCGCGACTCCAAGATGCTCACGCGCACCCAGCGGGAGGTCGCCGCAGTCGACGTCGGCCGGTGGGCCGTGGCGATCGGGATCGGCCACGCGAGCCACGAGGAGTGCGACGAGCTCGGCATGACGCGTGCGCTCCGCACCGCCGGGCAGCGGGCCCTCGCGCAGCTCGCCGAACAGGGGTACGAGCCCGACCGGGTGATCCTCGACGGCAACCACAACTACCTGGGCCTCGGCGACAGGGTGACCACCATCATCAAGGGCGACGCCACCTCGCTGGCCGTAGCCGCGGCGTCGGTCGTCGCCAAGGTGACCCGCGACGCGCTCATGCGCGACGAGGCCGAGCACTTCCCGGCCTACGGCTTCGAGTCGAACGTCGGCTATCCGGCACCGGTTCACAAAGCTGCGCTCGCCGCGTACGGTCCGAGTGCGATCCATCGTCGCTCGTGGGTGTTCATGGAGGGTCTCTGCTGGGGTGGGCTCCCGCCCGCGCCCGGTCGTCTCTTCTGACGCCCGCCCGGCATGGGGGAGCGGCCTGAACCGAGGAGGTCTGCCATGCCCTCGACCTGCCCGTCGTGCACGACGTCGCCGTGGCGTCCGGTCGGGGCACCCGGCTCGATCCAGAGTTGGTCGCAGCGGTGACGCACCGCCCGGGTAGGGTTCGACCGTGGGACAGACGATCACGGTTTCGGTGCGCACGGGGGCGTCGCCCTCGGTCCGGTTCTTCGACACGAACCGCTCGCTCACGGGCATGGCCATCGAGCGCTACGAGCCCGCCGACCCGCGGTTGACGGGGAACCGCCCACCCGACGTCGTCGCCCGCCGCCTCTTCGCGCTCGGTGCGACCTCCGTGACCGTCTACTCCAACGTGGTGACGGTCGAGGCTCCCTCCGAGCTCTGGGCCGAACTGGAGCCCAAGGCCGTCCACACGATCGAGTATCTCTTCCACTACTACGGCGACGACGCGGGCTGGTCACCCGAAGCCCTCGGCGTCCCCGCTTCCTGACGAATCGTCAGAGGTCTGCACCCTGAGTCCCGGAAGCCGGGACGGACGGTGCAGACCCCGAGGGTTGCGGGAGCGAACATACGTTCGGTACGGTGGCCGGGTGGTTGCCATCGATCTTCCCCCGGTGCTGGTCCCGCAGCTCCCCCGTCGCGACGACCCCGCGCGCACCGCGCTCGACGACGCGGGTCGGGCCGCGCAGCCGCTCGTCCTCGCGCGTGATCGGGTGTTGGCCGTACCGGGACCGCTCGGTGCGTTGTTGCCGGTCGCCGGCGTGCAGCGGGGCACGGTGGTCGCGATCGACGGTGCGTTGGGTTCAGGGGCCACGTCGATCACCCTCGAGTTGGCCGCGGCGGCGACCAGGGCGGGGGAGTGGGCGGTGGTCGTCGACCCCGCCGGCACGCTGGGCGGCCTGGCCGCGGGCGAAGCCGGGATCGCGCTCGACCGCTTCGCCGTGGTGCGCGGGGTGCCGGCGTCGCAGTGGGCCACCGTCGTGGCCGCGTTGCTCGACGGGGTGACCGTGGTCGCGACGATCGTCCCGCGGTCCGTTCGGATGGGCGACGCCCGCCGACTGGTCGCCCGGGCCCGCGAGCGCAGCGCGGTCCTCGTCGCGGTCGGTGCGTGGCCGGTGGAGGCCGCGCTTCGTCTCCACGCCGACGGTGTGCGGTGGTCACGTCCGGTCGACGGTCCCGCACTGCTCGGTGCACGCGCGTTCCGGGTCTCGGTCTCGGGGCGTGGTGTCGCGGCGCGTGCGCCCGTCGAGGTGCTCGCCCGGGTCGGTTGAACGGCAGCGATGGAGCCGTCGCGGGCCGTGCGGTCGTGCACGGTCTGGTGTCCCGACTGGCCGGTGGTGGCGTGGCGGCATGGACACGACGACCTCACCGGTGTCGCGGTCGCGGTGCTCGAGCAGGGGATCGTGCGTGCCGCGTCGGTGGAAGCCCGCGCCGAACAGGTCACGGTCGGCCTCCGCCGACGCGAGGCGGAGGCCCGGTGTCCGGGGTTGGTGCTCCGCGACGCCGACGCCGGGGCCGAAGCGCGTGTGTTCGAAGTGGTCGCCCGGGCGGTCGAGGAGTTCACCCCCCGCCTCGAGCTCGAGGAGCCGGGGCGGCTCACGTTCCCGACGCGTGGGCCGTCGCGCTACTTCGGCGGCGACGATCCGTTGATCGCGCGCGTACGGGAGCAGGTGCACGCAGTGGGGGTGGCCGACGTGCGGATCGGCATCGCCGACGGTCGGTTCCCGGCGCGCCTCGCCGCTCGCCGCGACATCGTGGTGCCACGCGGTGGCTCAGCCGAGTTCTGCGCGCCGTGGCCGGTGGGATCGCTGCGGATGCCCGACCTCACCGGCCTGCTGGCCCGACTGGGGCTGCGGACGCTGGGAGCGTTCGCCGCGTTGCCGGCCCCGGCGGTGCTCGCGCGGTTCGGTGAAGAGGGCGCTCGCGCGCACCGGTGGGCCCGGGGACTCGACGATCGTCCGGTCGTCCTCGCGGTGCCGCCACCCGATCTGGTGGAGACCGCCGAGCTCGACCCACCGGCCGAACGCATCGATGTGGCCGCGTTCGCGGGCAAAGGGCTCGCCGACCGACTCCTGGCCCGACTCGACGCGCTGGGGCTCGCGTGCTCACGGGTGGTGATCGAGGCCGAGACGGAGCACGGCGAGCACCTGGTCCGGCAGTGGCGACACGACGGGGCATTGACTGCAGCCGCGCTCGCGGAGCGCGTGCGGTGGCAGCTCGACGGGTGGTTGACGAGCGAGGGTCACCTGAGTGGCGGGCTGACGTTGCTGCGACTCGCGCCCGACGGGATCATCCCCGCGACCGGCCGACAGTTGGGATTCTGGGGTGGCGACCAGGCGGCTGCGGACCGCGCCGAACGCGCGCTGGCGCGGACGCAGGGGATGCTCGGTCCCGACTCGGTCGTCGTCGTGGTTCCCCAGGGTGGGCGAACCCCTGCCGAGCGGGTGCGGTGGGTGTCGTGGGGCGAAGCGCGCGAGCCGCTCCACGACGGGCAGGCCTCGTGGCCGGGTGCGATTCCCGGGCCGGCGCCGGCGCGGGTGTTCGATCCTCCGTATCCGGCGGAGTTGCTCGACGGGCACGGGCGCGCGGTGATGGTGTCGGCCCGGGGTGAGGTCGGGGCCGAACCGGTCACCCTGCGGTGCCCGGCGTTGCCGGCGGGAGGGGGGCGGATCGAGGCGGCCGCGGGCCCCTGGCCCCACGACCTGCGGTGGTGGGACCGCGTCGCGCACCGCCGGTGCGCGACGTGGCAGGTGCTCGTCGAGGGGGTCGCGTGCCTGGTCACGGTGGAGGGCGGCGCCGCGCTCGTGACAGCCGTCTACGACTGACGGAGGTGACCCGAGAAGGAAAACGTGGCGAAATATTGACGAAACATTAAGTTGCCACGATGCGTGCGGATCAGCCTTCGTCAGCTCACCGAGGTCCGTGTGATCCCGACATCCGAGGCCCGTCACACCCTGCTCCGCAGGGCGGTCGTCTCGGCGCTCGTCGTCGCGTCGACGGTCCTCGTCGTGCGCCCCGCGTCGGCTGCTCCCACCGCATCTCCGGTCGACTCCGCGGTCGGTGGATCGTCCCGAGCGATCGACGCCCTCCGGGTCGGCTCGTTCTCCCCGGTCCACCCGATGCTGCGGCTTGACCGCATGCCGTCGCCGTCGCCCACGCCTGTGCCCCCGGGCGCACTCGTCGCGCTCGTGCTCGCGGCGCTCGGCTGGCTCTTCCCCGGGATCGAAGGTCCGCCCCGGACCCGGACGCGATGGTGGCTCGGCTGCTGCCGGCGAGCTCCTCCCTCACGACTCCAGCACCCGTCGCGTCACTGCGCGCGCCCTCGCGGCGCCGGCGCATCCGTCGCGGACGGCGCTCGGCGTCGTTCCGCTCAGTCTGAGGGGTTGGTCTCGTGCCGGAAATCGATACGGGTGACACCGCGTGGGTGATGATCTCCGCGGCACTCGTCCTGTTCATGACGCCGGGCCTGGCGTTCTTCTACGGGGGAATGGTCAGGTCCAAGAACGTGCTCGCGATGCTCATGCAGAACTTCTTCGCGATGGGCATCGTCACCATCCTGTGGGTGCTCTTCGGGTACTCGCTCGCCTTCGGTGCGCCGGGCAACGAAGGCCTGATCGGCAACTTCGACTTCGTCGGCCTGAAGGGCCTGACGAACAGCGCAACGGTCCTGGGCGCGCCCTCGACCATCCCGACGATCGCGTTCGTAGCGTTCCAGCTGACGTTCGCGATCATCACGCCTGCGCTGATCACCGGTGCCATCGCGGATCGCATGCGGTGGGGTGCCTGGGTGGCGTTCATCATGCTGTGGTCGGTGCTGGTGTACCTGCCGGTGGCCCACTGGATCTTCGCCGGAGGTTGGCTCGCCGCCCGGGGAGCCCTCGACTTCGCCGGGGGCACGGTCGTGCACGTCAACGCGGGTGCCGGAGCGTTGGCGTTGGTGCTGATCCTGGGCAAGCGCCTCGGCTGGCCGAAGGACCACATGCCACCGCACTCGTTGCCGTGGACCCTCATCGGCACCGGGATCCTCTGGTTCGGTTGGTTCGGGTTCAACGCGGGGTCGGCGCTCGGCGCGAACTTCGTCGCCGCGCAGGCGTTCATGAACACCTTCGTGGCGGCTGCCGCGGCCATGATCGGCTGGCTCATCGTGGAGCGGATCAAGACGGGTCACGCCACCACCCTCGGGGCGGCCTCGGGTGCGGTGGCCGGCCTCGTGGCGATCACGCCGTGTGCAGGGTTCGTCGGTGGAATCAGTCCCATCATCATCGGCTTCGCGGCGGGCGTGATCTGCGTGCTCGCGATCGGCTTGAAGTTCAAGTTCGGCTACGACGACTCGCTCGACGTGATCGCCGTGCACCTCGTCGGCGGGATCATCGGTTCGGTGCTGCTCGGCTTGTTCGCCGATGCCGCAGTGAACCCGGCGGGCAAGGACGGCGTCTTCTACGGCGGCGGATGGGGGCTCTTCGGTGAGCAGGTCCTCGCGGTCGTCGTCGTGTTCGTGTTCTCGTTCGTCGTGTCCGGCATCATCGGTCTCGTGCTCAAGGCCGGGATGACGAAGGGCATCCGCGTGTCCGAAGAAGACGAAGAGGTCGGTCTCGACCTGACCCAGCATTCCGAGACCGCCTACGCCTACGACCGGGTCTGAGAGGGGCAATCGTGAAGCTCATCGTTGCAGTCATCAAGCCGTTCAAGGTCGACGACGTCAAGGAGGCGTTGCACGGCATCGGAGTCCAGGGACTCACCGTCTCCGAGGTCCAGGGTCACGGACGTCAACGGGGCCACACCGAGGTGTACCGCGGCGCTGAATATGCGGTCGACTTCGTCCCGAAGGTGAAGATGGAGATCATCGTCGACGACGACGATGCCTCCCGGGTCGCGCAGCTGCTCATCGACACCGCGCAGACGGGCAAGATCGGCGACGGGAAGGTGTGGGTCGTCCCGCTCGATGCCGTCTACCGCGTGCGGACGGGAGAGTCGGGACCCGACGCGCTGTAGTGAATCGGTGGTGGTGGGGTCGCGCCGTGCGACCCCACCCCGTCACCGCAGCTCGTACACCTCGTAGACGAGCGCGGTGCCGTCGAGCACGCCCTTGCCCACCGCCTGGATCGTGTTCACCCACGCGTAGCGTTCGTCGCCCGACTCGAGGAGCGGAGCGCTGTAGATCGGCGCGGCCCCGACGCCCAGCGAGAAGTCGGAGCGGCCGTGGTACCGGACGTACACATGCGCGCCGTCGTGGGTCTCGACCAGCATGCGGACGTCGACGGTCGCGATGCCTTCGGCCGAGACGACGACCCAGTCGGCCGAAGGTTGCAGGACGCGACCGCGCAGCCGGTCACCCTCGAACACCGCCTCGCCGACCGGCGCGATCGCGCGGGTGCCGGCCGGGGTGGCTCCGAGGATGATCGGCTCGGTGAGCTCGATGCGGATGGTGCACAGCGGGACCAGTTCGATCGTCATGGCCGCAGTCTGGCCGACCCGCATTCCGGCGTGCCCGCCCGGACCGGTCGCGAATAGTCTCCGACGGGAGGCGGCCGGCACGTGAACAGACCATGGACGAAGCGGTACGCAGCGATCGCGCTGGCCGTCGTGCTCGTCGCAGTCGCGGCCTTCATCGGGATCATCGAGAAGGCGTCGGTCGACGCAGACGCGATCGGTGTACCCGACATCACCTACACCTACGAGGTGCGGGGGCTGGGCAACGCCAGCGATCTCGGTCCCTTCGCGGCAGCTGCGGCCGAGACATATGCCGACGGGCGCGGCTGGAGCCTCGGCGGCACGATCGCGTTCCGCCAGGTGCCCGCCGGTGGCGACTTCACGCTCTGGCTGTCGGCCGCGGGCAACCTCCCCGGCTTCGGCTCTGGGTGCAGCGCGGCGTGGTCGTGTCGCGTCGGGCGCAACGTCATCGTCAACGAGTCCCGCTGGCTCGGTGCGAGTGACGCGTGGAATGCCGCGGCCGGCTCGCTGCGTGACTACCGCCACATGGTGATCAACCACGAGACGGGTCATTGGCTCGGATTCGGCCATTCGAACTGCGGCGGCGCGGGCCAGCCCGCGCCGGTGATGCAGCAGCAGTCGATCTCGCTCCAGGGTTGTCGGTTCAATCCGTGGCCACTCGACTGGGAGCGCGAGCAGGTCGCGAGGGCCCGGGGAGTTGCCGTCCGCATCGGGACGCCCATCGGCGCACTCGATTCGGCCGTGCCCGGCTTCCGGGCGGTGCAGGTGCAGGGGTGGGTGATCGATCCCGACACCGTGGCACCCGCCCAGGTGGTGGTGTTCGTCGACGGAGTCGCCGCGGCGTTCCCCGCGGGTTCACTCCGGGAGGATGTCGCTGCGGCCTTCCCGGGTTACGGCGCAGCGCACGGCTTCGACGTGACCGTGCCGGCTGCACCTGGGGTGCGGAACGTCTGCGCGTTCGGGATCAACGTCGTGGGGACGGGGGTCAATGTTCCCCTCGGCTGTCGGACCGTCGTCGTCGGATCGCCGATCGGCGTGTTGGAGCGCGTCCGTACGGGTCCGGCGACGGTGTCGGTGGAAGGGTGGGCGCTCGATCCCGACACGCCCGCCTCGATCCCGGTGCACGTGTACGTCGACGGTCTCGGCACCGCCTCATCGGCCTCGGGAAACCGGCCCGACATCGCGGCGTTCTTCGCCGGATTCGGCGCGGCGCACGGGTTCTCGGTGTCGGTTCCGGCGGCGCCTGGTGTGCATCAGGTGTGTGTGTGGGGGATCGAGTCGGCGGGGATCGGTGGGAACTCGTCGTTGGGGTGCCGGACGGTGACGGTGGGTGGGTCACCGGTCGGGAGTCTGGATGTGGTGCGGACCGGTCTGGGTTCGGTGCAGGTGGAGGGGTGGGCGCTGGATCGCGACACGGCGTCGTCGATCCCGGTGCACGTGTACGTCGACGGTCTCGGCACCGCCTCATCGGCCTCGGGAAACCGGCCCGACATCGCGGCGGCGTATCCCGAGTACGGCGCGGCGCACGGGTTCTCGGTGTCGGTTCCGGCGGCGCCTGGTGTGCATCAGGTGTGTGTGTGGGGGATCGAGTCGGCGGGGATCGGTGGGAACTCGTCGTTGGGGTGCCGGACGGTGACGGTGGGTGGGTCACCGGTCGGGAGTCTGGATGTGGTGCGGACCGGTCTGGGTTCGGTGCAGGTGGAGGGGTGGGCGCTGGATCGCGACACGGCGTCGTCGATCCCGGTGCACGTGTACGTCGACGGTCTCGGCACCGCCTCATCGGCCTCGGGAAACCGGCCCGACATCGCGGCGGCGTATCCCGAGTACGGCGCGGCGCACGGGTTCTCGGTGTCGGTCCCGGCGGCGCCTGGTGTGCATCAGGTGTGCGTGTGGGGGATCGAGTCGGCGGGGATCGGTGGGAACTCGTCGTTGGGGTGCCGGACGGTGACGGTGGGTGGGTCACCGGTCGGGAACCTCGACACGATGGCAGTCGGGTCAGGCGTGGTCTCTGTTGCCGGGTGGGCGCTGGATCTCGACACGGCGTCGTCGATCCCGGTGCACGTGTACGTCGACGGGGTGGGGACGGCTGTCGTGGCCGCGGCGTAACGGCCCGACATCGCGGCGGCGTATCCCGAGTACGGCGCGGCGCACGGGTTCTCGGTGTCGGTCCCGGTGGCGCCTGGTGGGCATCAGGTGTGCGTGTGGGGGATCGAGTCGGCGGGGATCGGTGGGAACTCGTCGTTGGGGTGCCGTTCCTTCTCGGCCTGACCCATATTGCGGGATCGAACATACGTTCGGTACGGTACGGACCGTGAGCGGAGGTGGAGGGCCGGAGGTCTCGTGCGGGGGGTCCGTGGGTGAGCGATCGAGGCGGCGCAACGGAGCGAACCATGAATACGCCGAACTCCATTGCCACACGAACTTCTCGTTCCTCGACGGGGCGAGCCACGCCGAGGAGCTGGTGGAGGAAGCGCACCGGCTCGGCCTCGGGGGTCTCGCGGTCACCGATCACGACGGCTTCTACGGGGTCGTCCGATTCGCCGACGCCGCCCGTCCGCTCGAGCTGCCGACGGTGTTCGGGGCCGAGCTCACGCTCGACGGGCCGCCGAAGCCGGCGAGTGGGGTCGCGGATCCCGAGGGCACCCACCTGGTGGTGCTCGCCGACGGACCGTCGGGCTACGCCCGCCTTGCACGCGCGATCAGCGCGGCGCAGATGCGGGGGGAGAAGGGTGCCCCGCAGCTGACCCTGGCCGATCTCGCCGACGCGCACGGAGGTCACTGGCTGGTGCTCACCGGATGCCGGAAGGGTGCGGTGCCGGCAGCCCTGGTACGCGACGGTCCGGCCGCGGCGCAGCGGGAGCTCGAACGTCTGGTCGCGACCTTCGGGCGGGACCACGTGCTCGTGGAGCTGTGGGACCACGGCGACCCGCTCGACCGCTACCGCAACGACGCGCTCGCGCAGCTCGCAATCCACGTCGGGGTGGAGGTGGTGGCCACCAACAACGTGCACTACGCCACGCCCGACCGCTCCCGGCTCGCGCACGCGCTCGCTGCGATCCGTGCCCGCCGGTCGCTCGACGAGCTCGACGGCTGGCTCCCGGCCGCGCCGTTCGCCCACCTCCGCCGGCCGGCGGAGCAGCACCGACGGTTCGCCCGGTACCCGGGAGCCGTCGCTCGCACCGTCGAGATCGCCCGCGACTGCGCGTTCGACCTGCGGATCGCGGTGCCCGACCTGCCCGACTACCCGGTCCCCGACGGCCACACCGACGCGTCCTGGTTGCGGGAGCTCACGATGCGCGGCGCGGCGGTGTACTACCCGGTGACCCACGAGCGGTACGAGCAGGCCCGACGCCAGATCGACTACGAGCTGGAGGTGATCGAGGCGCTCGGGTTCCCCGGCTACTTCCTCCTCCTCCACGACATCGTCGACTTCTGCCGCCGGGAGAACATCTACTGCCAGGGGCGGGGGAGCGCGGCGAACAGCGCGGTCTGTTACGCGCTCGGTGTCACCAAGGCCGATGCCGTCGCGCTCGACCTCCTGTTCGAACGGTTCCTGTCGCCGGAACGTGACGGCCCGCCCGACATCGATCTCGACATCGAGCACGAACGCCGGGAAGAGGTGATCCAGTACGTCTACGCGCGCTACGGGCGCGACCGGGCCGCCCAGGTCGCGAACGTGATCACCTACCGACCGAAGTCGGCGTTGCGGGAGATGGCGAAGGTGTGCGGTCTGTCGACCGGCCACGCCGACGCGCTCGCGAAGTGGGTCGACCGTTGGGGTCGCAGCAGCTCGTCGTTCGACGGACTCGCCGAAGACGGCCCGCCCGTTCCACCCCTGGTGCTCGACCTCGCGACCCAGGTGCTCGACTTCCCGCGTCATCTCGGCATCCACTCGGGTGGGATGGTGATGGCCGACCGACCCCTGGTGGAGTGCTGTCCGATCGAGTGGGCCCGGATGGAGAACCGGTCCGTCCTCCAGTGGGACAAGGACGACTGCGCCGCGGCGGGTCTGGTGAAGTTCGATCTGCTGGGTCTCGGGATGCTCACGATGTTGCATCTCGCGGTCGACCTGATCCGCGAGCACGAGGGGATCGAGGTCGATCTCGCGACGATCCCACAGGAGCCCGAGGTCTACGCCCTGTTGTGCGCGGCCGACACCGTCGGGGTGTTCCAGGTGGAGAGCCGGGCGCAGATGGCCACGCTCCCGCGCCTCCGGCCGACGGAGTTCTACGACCTGGTGGTGGAGGTCGCCCTCATCCGCCCGGGGCCGATCCAGGGGGGATCGGTGCACCCGTACCTGCGCCGCCGCAACGGCGAGGAGGAGGTCACGTACCTGCATCCGCTCCTCGAGCCGTGTCTGGCGAAGACGCTCGGGGTGCCGCTCTTCCAGGAGCAGCTCATGCAGATGGCGGTCGACGTGGCCGGGTTCTCCCCTGGCGAAGCGGATCGGCTCCGACAGGCCATGGGTTCGAAGCGTTCCCGGGCCCGAATGGCGCTCATGCGCGAGCGGCTCCTCGAGGGCATGGCCGCGAAGGGCATCGTCGGCGAGACCGCAGAGGCGATCGCCCACAAGCTCGAGGCGTTCGCCGACTTCGGGTTCCCCGAGAGTCACTCGGTGAGCTTCGCCTACCTCGTGTACTCGAGCTCGTGGATCAAGCTCCACCATCCGGCCGAGTTCGCGGCCGCGTTGCTCAACGCGCAGCCGATGGGCTTCTACTCGCCGCACACCCTCGTACGCGATGCCCGTCGCCACGGCGTCGAGGTGCTCGGTCCCGACGTGAACGCGTCGCAGCGCGACTGCACGCTCGAAGCGCGCACCGGCATCGAAGGTGCCGTGGGTCGACCCCGCCCGGGATGGCATGCCGATCCGTCGGTCCACGCGGTGCGCATCGGCCTCCGGTACGTACGAGGCCTGAACTCGGAGCTACTCGATCGGATCGACGCCGAACGTTCGGTGGAACCGTTCACCGATCTCGACGACTTCACCCGTCGGACCGACGCCCCCGTCGACGCGCTCGAGACGCTCGCCACCGCAGGTGCGTTCCAGGTGTGCTTCGGCGTCGACCGGCGGGCCGGTCTGTGGGCCGCGGGCGCGTTGCGCGACGCCCGCGCCGACAAGCTCCCCGGTGTCGCGATCGGGGTCGAGGCTCCGCCGTTGCCGGGAATGAGCGAGGTCGAGGAGACCGCGGCCGACCTCTGGGCCACCGGCCTCTCACCCGGTCGGCATCCGACCGAGTTCCTCCGCGAGGCGCTGGCGGCAGCAGGCGTGCTCACTGCGGCCGAGCTCCGTACCGCCGAATCCCGGCGGGTGGTCGACGTCGCCGGCGTGGTCACCCACCGCCAGCAGCCGCAGACCGCCAAGGGAACGATCTTCATCAACCTCGAAGACGAGACCGGGTTGATCAACGTGATCTGCTCCGCGGGAGTGTGGAAGCGCTTCCGCAAGGTGGCGCGTGTCGCACCGGCGCTGCGGATCCGTGGCATCCTCGAACGGCACCAGGGAGTCACCAACGTGGTGGCGCAACGGATCTCGCCGCTACCGATCGACCTCGCCGACGCGATGAAGTCGCGCGACTTCCGATAGCGCAGAATTCGCGATCTCGTCGCGGTTGATCGGATCCTCGTCGATCGCGAACCGGTACTGGTTCCGACCCCCGGCCTTGGCCTGGTACATCGCGTCGTCGGCCCGGCGGAGCAGTGAGCTCACGTCGTCGTCGGTGCCGGCGATCGCGATGCCGATGCTCACTCCGACGCTCAGCAGGTTGTCGTCGAACTCCCACGGTTGGTTGACCGCGCCGACGAGCTTGCCCGCGAGATGGGCGAGGTCGTCGTGCGTCCCGGCTTCCTCGCACAGGACCACGAACTCGTCACCGCCGATCCGGGCGACGGAATCGGTGGCGCGCACCGTGGTGCAGAGTCGTCGACCGATCTCGACCAGGATCGCGTCGCCGGCATCGTGCCCGTACACGTCGTTCACCGTCTTGAAGCCGTCGAGGTCGCAGAACATGAGGGCGATGGTGCCGGGATGGCGACCACGTCGAGCCAATGCCGTGATCAGCAGGGAGCTGAGCAGGCGGCGGTTGGGGAGCTGGGTGAGCGCGTCGTGGGTGGCCAGGCGCTCCAACGCAGCCTGGGCCTCCTTGAGCGCCGTGATGTCGAGGGTCGACGCGAGCGCGGTCGGGAGGCCCCGACGCTGGTCGGCCACGGGTGTTCCCCTCCACTGGACCCAGCGGACGGGACCGTTCGGGTCGACGAGCCGGAACGCGGCCTCGGCGGGTGTGCCGGCGAGCACGGCGTCGGCGGCCTGGATCATCTCGGGGTGGTCGGCCGGGTCGATGAAGGCCAGGAGCGCCGGTGCCTGCTCCCGCTCGATCGACCGACCGAAGAGACGGTCGGCGGCGTTGTTGGCGAAGGAGATCTCGAGACTCTCGGTCACCTCGTAGATGCCGACGGGCACGTTCTCGGCCAGCAGGCGGAATCGACGTCGGGTGCGCTCGTTCTCTCGGACCAGCTCGACGAACCGGGCGATCACCAACCCGACCACCACGAGGCAGCACAGGGTCACGACGACGTCGCGGGCGCCGAACTCACCGTCGGCGGCCATGGCCGCGACCGGTCCCGCGAACATCGCGGCCGCGAGCATGAAGAGCCGGCCGCTGTGCACCCGGTCGTGATCGACCTCCTTCGGCCGTTCGGAGACGTAGCGGCTCGCGGGATGGATCACCGCGGCGGCGATCAGCGCGAGCGCGATCGGGTAGAGGCCGTCGAGTCGGTCGTGCCATGCGGTGTCGAAGCGGAGGCCGACGTACCACCAGATGTCGGCGAGCAGCGCGACCGCGTAGCCCGCGCCCAGCAGGAAGAGCGAAGCGCTGCGACGCCCGGGGAGGAGTGCGATCCACACCACACCCATGAGGAGCAGCACGTCGAGGAGGGGGTACAGCGCGATGACGACCCGATCGACGGTGTCGGTGCCACTGACCTCGGGCGAGACCACGGCCACCCAGGCGAGCAGCACAGCGACGAGGGCGAGGATGCTCCCGTCGATGACTCCGTCGCGGGTGTGCTCCTGGCCTCGGGCCCGGCCGAGGAGCATCTGGCCGACGATCAACGGGACGAACGCGAGCAGGCTGAGCGCGTCGATGCCACCGGCTTGGGCCGCCGAGCTGTCGAGGCCCGCCCAGACGACGGCGCCGGCGCCCCACGTGGTCATGCCGACCGCGATGCACCACCAGGCGGCACCCGGCGCGGGACGGTTCCGGACGAGGCTGATCGCGGTCGCGACCACCGCGAGTCCGAGCACGCACGCGGCCGCGACCTGCGGTGCGCTCCCGCCGACGATGGCTGCGATCCCCGATGCGACGACGGCGAAGCCGACGAGTCCGTAGGCCCACCCCGGCCGAGCGGCCGCGGCCTCACGCCCGTCCTCGGGAAGGCGCGGCTGGTCGGTTGCATCCGACGGGTTCGACGATGGACCAACAGGCATGCAGTGGGATCTTCGGCAGGTCGAGACGCCCGGTAAAGGATCGATGTCCCCGACTCGGTGGTCAGCGGAGTCGGCGGAGCCCCGGCGGCGGGCCGGGGATCACCGGAGCGAGGCGGACCTTGACGTCGACCGCGATCGCACCCGACGGCGTGACCACCACCGGGTTGCAGTCCATCTCCGTGACCTCGGGGATCGTCTCCGCGAGTCGGCCCACGCGCAGGAGCAGGTCCTCGAGTGCGGCGACATCGCACTCCGCCGCCCCCCGGTACCCGAAGAGGAGGGGAGAGAGGCGCAGGGATCGGACGACCTCACGGGCGTCGAGATCGGTCATCGGCAGGATCCGGAGCGCGGTGTCGCGCAGCAGCTCCGCGGCGATCCCGCCCATCCCGAAGAGCACGAGCGGGCCGAACGAGGGATCGTGGGTCACGCCGACGATCGTCTCGACTCCCGGTGGGACCATCGGCTGGACGACCACGGCGTCGGAGCCGCCGAGCGCGGCGCGCAGTTCGTGGAACGCCAGCCGGACCGCGTCGTCGTCGCCGAGATCGAGCTGCACCCCGCCGACATCGCTCTTGTGCACGATCGTCCCCGCGCCGGCCTTGAGTGCGACCGGATACCCGAGTGATCGCGCGGCCTCGACCGCGGCGTCGGCGTCGGCGACCGCGGTGAGCGGCGCACCCGGGATCCCGAAGTGCGTGATGAGGCGCACCGCGTCGGCGGCGTCGAGCCACCCACCGGCCGGATTCGTAGTGAGGAATCCCGCAACGAGCACGCGCGCGGCGGCGAGATCGACGTCGGGAAACGTGGGGATGGCACCGACCGGTTGCCGTCGCCACTCGGCGTGGGCTGCGACGCGCGCGAGTGCGAACGAGACCGCCTCGGGGAACGCGTACGACGGGATGGGCCGCTGTTCGTCGCCGAGGGGGCGCAGCGCCTCGACGACTCCCCGATGGCCGAGGAAGCAGGCGCCGACAGGCTTGTCGGGCGCGGTCGCGGCGGCCGCCGCGATCGCGCGCGCGACGTCGTCGGCGGCGGTGACGAGTGGCGGCACGAAGATCACGATCACCGCGTCGACCGTGGGCTCCGCGAGCACCGTCTGCAAGGCGCGTTCGTACTGCTCGGCGGTGGCCGAGGCGATGAGGTCGACGGGGTTCGCGACGGCGGCATCCGCCGACACGAAGGTCCGCAGCTCGGCCTGCACGGAGGCCGGCAGCTCGAGGACCTCCAACCCGTTCGCTTCGCACGCGTCGGCCGCGAGCGTCCCGGGTCCGCCACCGTTGCTCACGATCACGACCCGACGCCCAGCCGGGAGCGGCTGGTGGGCGAGGAGCTGCGCGGTGTCGAAGAACTGTTCGAGGGTGTCGACCCGGATGACGCCGGCCTGGCGGAACAGTGCGTCGACGGCCACATCGGAGCTCGCGAGCGCGGCGGTGTGCGATGACGCCGCCCGCCGACCCGCGTCGCTCCGGCCGCTCTTCACCGCGACGATCGGCTTCGTGCGGGACACCCGCCGTGCGAGACGGGCGAACTTGCGGGGATTCCCGAAGCTCTCGAGGTAGAGCAGGATCACGTCGGTCTCGGCGTCGTCCTCCCAGTACTGGAGCAGGTCGTTCCCGCTCACGTCGGCCTTGTTGCCGACCGACACGAACGTGGAGATCCCGAGGCCCAACTGGGCGGCCTCGCCCATGAGCTCGATCCCGAGTGCCCCCGACTGCGACGAGAACGCGACCCGACCTCGCGGCGGGATGAACGGCGCGAACGTCGCGTGCATCGCGATCGCGGGGTTGGTGTTCACGACCCCCATGCAGTTCGGGCCCACGAGGCGCATCCCGTGCCGCCGGGCCAGTTCGACCAGTTCGTGCTCGGCGTCGGCCCGGTCCTGGCCGACTTCGGCGAACCCGGCTGAGATCACCACGAGGCCGCGGACCCGTCGCGTCGCGCACTCGCGCACGACCTCGAGCACCTCGGCGGCCGGGACGCACACGATCGCGAGGTCGACCGCGTCCGGTACCTCCAGGATCCCGGAGTACGCCCGGACGCTCGCGACGGTCACGGCCTCGCGATTCACGGGATACACCGGGCCCGTGAACCCGGCGCGCAGCAGGTTCCGGAAGATCTCGTGGCCGATCGTGCCCGCCCGACGGCCGGCCCCGATCACCGCGATGCTGCGGGGAGCGAGGAGCCGCGCCACCGAGGCTGCCTCCGAGACGTGCTCGCGGGTGCGTTGCACGGCGATCGATGATTCGGTCGCGGCGATGGGGAAGTGCACATGCACGGTGCCGTCGGCGAACGATCGGTCGACCTCGAACCCGGCGCTGAGGAACACGTCGAGCATCCGCCGGTTGTGGGGGAGCGTCGAGGCGACGAAGCCGGTGAGGCCGTGCGAGCGTGCCGCCGACGCGAGGTGTTCCAGGAGGATCGTGCCCAGTCCGCGACCCTGCTGGTCGTCCTGGACGGTGAACGCCACCTCCGCTTCTGTCGTCCCGGGGGTCCGGTCGTACCGCGCGACGGCCACGAGGTCGTCGCCGAGCTCCGCGACCAGTGCGAACCGGCGGGCACCGTCGACCACGGTGAGGTACTCCAGCTGCGCGGCGGTCGGGGCCGACACCGGCGAGAAGAAACGCAGGTAGAGCGACTCGCCGGAGAGCCGTTCGTAGAGGCTGAGGAGTCGCTCGTCGTCGTCGGTGCGGATCCGGCGCAGATGCACCGTCCCGCCGTCGGCGAGGACGACGTCGGATTCCCACTCATCGGGCTCGGAGGGCACGAAGGCCGACAGTAGCGCCGGAGTGGATTCGACCATCGGGCTAGGTTCTGGCTCGTGGTCGTGTCGGCGCGTGCAGACGAGCCCGCTCCGACGTCGGAGTACGTCACGGGTCCCGAGGGCCTCGACGCGGGGGCGGTCGCCGAACGGATCGCCCGAGGGCAGCTGAACGTCTCGGGCGAACGCACGAGCCGGACGCTCCCGGAGATCATCCGGGCCAACCTCTTCACCCGGTTCAACGCCATCCTCGGAACGATGCTCGGCCTGATCCTCGTGTTCGGGCATCCAGCCGACGGCCTCTTCGGCATCGTGCTGGTGGCGAACGCCCTGATCGGGATCGTGCAGGAGATCCGGGCCAAGCGCACCCTCGATCGCCTCGCCGTCCTCAATGCGCCGACGGCCCGGGTCGTTCGGGCGGGTGTGTCGAGCGACGTCGCGGTCGAACAGGTCGTGCTCGACGACCTGGTCGAGCTCCGCACGGGCGACCAGCTCCCGGCCGACGGCACGGTCAGTACCGCCGAGGGTCTCGAGATCGACGAGTCGCTCCTCACCGGCGAATCAGAACCGGTGAACAAGCAGATCGGCGACGAAGTCCTCTCGGGCAGCTTCGTGGTCGCGGGCTCGGGGCGGTTCCAGGCGACCCGCGTCGGGAGCGACTCCTACGCCCGGCGCCTTGCCCACGAGGCGCGACGGTTCGCTCTCACGCGGTCCGAGCTCGTCGAAGGAATCAACAAGATCCTCCGCTATGTGACGTGGGCGATCCTCGTGGTGGGGCCGCTCCTCTTCTGGAGTCAGCTCGCGTCGACGAACGCGAGCCTCCCGGAGGCCATCACCGCGGCGGTGGCGGGAGTCGTGGGGATGGTCCCCGAGGGGCTCGTGCTGCTCACGAGCCTGGCGTTCGGTGTTGCCGCGGTGACGCTCGCCCGGCGCCAGGTGCTGGTGCAGGAGCTCCCGGCGGTCGAGGGACTCGCCCGCGTCGACGTGGTGTGCCTCGACAAGACGGGCACCCTGACGGAGGGAAGCATCGTCTTCGACGGCATCGAGCTCCTCGACGGAGCCGACGAAGCCGTCGTGCACGCCGCGCTCGCCGCGCTGGGCGACGACGAGAACGCCAACGCGACTCTCGCTGCGATCACCGCCGCCTTTCCCGAGCCGGCCGACCGATGGGCGCGCGCCACGTCGGTTCCATTTTCCTCGGCGCGCAAGTGGAGCGCGGCGACGTTCGCGGATCACGGGAGCTGGGTGCTCGGCGCGCCGGAGATGGTGTTCGTCGACCCCGGGGCCCCCGCCCGGGTCCGCGCCGACGAGATCGCAGCCGGCGGGAACCGCGTGTTGCTGCTCGCCCACTCCGACACCGGACTCACCGGTGAAGCGCTACCGCCCGCGCTCGAACCTGCGGCACTCATCCTGCTCGAGGAGCAGGTGCGCTCCGACGCGGCGGAGACGTTGGCCTACTTCCGCGAACAGGGCGTGCAGCTCCGCGTGATCTCGGGCGACAACCCGCGCACGGTCGCGGCTGTTGCCCGACGGGTCGGCCTCCCCGACGTCGGCGAGCCGGTCGATGCGCGTGACCTCCCCGAAGACATCGACGAGCTGGCCGAGATCCTCGAGACCCGTTCGGTCTACGGCCGGGTGACGCCGCACCAGAAGCGCGAGATGGTCGCAGCGTTGCAGTCACGCGGCCACGTCGTTGCGATGACGGGCGATGGAGTCAACGACGCGTTGGCGTTGAAGGACGCCGACATCGGTGTCGCGATGGGTTCGGGCGCGGCGGCGACCCGGGCCGTGGCGCAGCTGGTGCTCCTCGACGGGCGGTTCGCCACGCTTCCGGGCGTGGTCGCCGAGGGCCGTCGGGTCACCGCGAACATCGAACGGGTCGCGAACCTGTTCCTCACGAAGACGACCTACGCCACGCTCCTCGCGCTGGCGGTTGCGATCGCGGGATGGCCCTACCCGTTCCTACCCCGCCACCTCACCGTGGTCAGCAGCCTCACCATCGGGATCCCGGCGTTCTTCCTCGCGCTCGCACCGAACACGCGGCGATACGTCCCCGGCTTCGTTCCGCGGGTGCTCCGCCTGGCCATTCCCGCCGGCACGATCGCGGCCGTGGGGGTGTTCGTCGCGTATTCGATGGCGCGTGCGCAGGACGTGAGTCCGCGTCAGGCGCGCACGACCGCGACGATCGTGCTCTTCGCGGTGGGTCTCTGGGTGCTGGTGATCCTGGCTCGCCCGTTCACGAGGGGTCGTGCACTGCTGATCGGGGCGATGGTCCTCGCGTTCGTCGGTGCGCTCACCATCCCGGTCGTGCGTACCTTCTACGCGTTCCGGATCCCGCCGACCGACGTCCTCGTGGAGGGATTGATCGTCGCGGGCATCGCCGTGGCCGCGCTCGAGCTCTTCTACCGGATCATGCGCAACCGGCTCCGCCAACCCGTCGGACCCGATGACCCGGTCGATGGTGCGGTCGCGCCGGTCGCGCCGGGCGTGTCGGCTACAGCCAGTCCTTCTTCCGGAACCACAGCACCAGGGTCACGGTGAGCAGGGCCATGAGCCCGAGCGCGATGAAGTAGCCGTACTTCCAGTCGAGCTCCGGCATGTTCTTGAAGTTCATGCCGTAGATGCCGGCGATGAGCGTGGCGCCGAGGATGATCGCGCCCCACGACGACGTGACCTTCATCACCCGGTTCATGCGGTTCGAGACCACGGCGAGATGCGCTTCGAGGAGTCCCGTCAGCAGTTCACGTTGCGCCTCGATGAGCTCCGAGACGCGCAGGATGTGGTCGTAGACGTCCTGCATGAGCACGAGCGACTGCTCGTCGAGGTACTCACCCTCTCGGCGGAGGAGCTCGCCGACGACCTCGCGGAGCGGACTGGCCGCCCGTCGGAACGATCCGATCGAACGGCGGAGGTCGAAGATCTGTTGTGGGGTCGCGTCGGGCGCGTCGCCGGCGAAGACGATGTCTTCGATCTCGTCGAGCTCCTCGTCGATCCGGTCGGTCACCACGAAGTACCGGTCGACGATCACGTCGAGGATCGCCCAGAGCAGCAGTCCCACGTCGTCGGGCGCCGGCTTGGCCTTCCGGATCAGGTCGTAGCGGTAGCGAAGATCCTTCAGGATGTCGGTGGGTGGTCGTTGGTCGCCCTCCTGGCGGACGGTGAGCATCCAACCCCGGCCGAACACGATGTCGATCTCACGCGTGTCGAGGTGCATCTCGTTCAACGTGCAGTCGTGGATCGCGACGTGGAAGTGGTCGCCGTACCGATCGAGCTTCGTGCGCTGGTTCGCGTGCTCGAGGTCTTCGGCGAGGAGGGGGTGGAGCTGGAGCACGTCGACGAGTTGTTCGATCTCCTCGCTTGTCGGCGTGCCGACGTCGACCCAGAGGAGGGTCGTCGGGTCGTCGCGTTGCGCGGCGATCTCGTCGACGGAGACCGGTACGGGTTCCGACGAACCGACCGCGAAGCGGCGGGAGATGATCACGGCGCGACTCTACGGTGACGGGGCCCGGAGTCCGGGGAGTCGGCGTCGGTTCGGCCGAACGGGATCAGCAGGTCGGGCCGTCGGTCCGGGGGTTGGCGATCGGCGCGAGCGGGGGGAGCGCACCGAAGCCCGGGGGGCCACCCGCACCCGGCGTGCGACCGAAGGTCTCGGTGACCCACATCTGGCCGTCGGGCGCGCAGTAGACGGCGACCCCGACCACGTCGACATTCGGGGCGAGCATGTTGTGCCGGTGACCGTCGGACTGCATCCAGCTGGTGTGGACGAGCCCCGCGGCACCGCCGCGCGTCCACGCGATGTTCTCGGCCGCGGCGGAGAAGCGGCCGAGCAGGGGACTGAGATCGCTGTGGTTCAGTCGCCGCCCCGGCACCGCGAGCCCGGGCATCGTTCGGCTCCAGTCGGCGCTACGCGCGCCGAGGGTCGCGTCGAAGACGAGTGGCGCGAGTCCACGGGCCGCTCGTTCCTGGTTGAGTCGGACGTGGAGGTCGTAGCTGATGTTCCACTCCGTCGAGGTCATGGCGGGCGTCGCCGCCACGGCGGGGGGTGGCGGCGCCGACGGCCCACACGCTGCGGCGACACCGACGACCACGGCACAGGCGGCGACCAGGCGGAGCATTCGCTTCATGCCGCGAACCATCGACGGGCCGGGTGGGGGTCCTTGAGGTGAAGTTGCCCGGCGGATCGCTCAGGCGGGCGGCACTGCGGCCGGCAGCGGGACCACGGGTGGGACCACCGGGACCGGAGGCGCCGGGGTGGGGTTGCGGCTGATCTTCGTGGGGACGGCCTGGTACCGGGCGATGAACCGCTCCCTGATGTCGGCTTCACCGGCTCGGGAGATGATCCGGATGTTCTCGACGACGAAGCCCGGTGCACCCGGCTTGGTCACCTTCTCGGTCGCCGGGGGAAGGGTGAGGTCGTCGGTGTACTCGATCGGCGGTTCGATGGTCTCGAGCGTGTTCGGACCCTCCGAACGCACGGTCCGACCTGCCTTGCTGCCGTAGAACGAGATCGTGATCGAGGTGTCGGTGTAGCTCGCCTTGATGAGGACGCCGGCGTCGGTGTCGTTGCGGAACTCGTTGTCGATCGACGGGTAGTTGAGTGTCGCCTCCCGGCCCTTCGGGTACCGCGAGAGGTAGATCGAGTGGACCTCGTGCGTGACGTCTTCGTAGCCGCCGAAGTACGTCGCGTTGAAGAGGGTCGTCGAGACCTGACTCACCCCGCCGCCCACGTCCGCGACGAGGCCGAGGTCCTCCCCGATCGCCGGTGCCGGGACGTAGCCCTTCTCGAGCGTCCGGGGCCCCAGCGTCTCGTTCAGCGAGAAGGTCTCGCCGGGGAGCACGACAACGTTGTCGATCGTGTCGGCGGCGCGGTGGATGTTCGTGACCCGACCCTCGCAGCAGCTGTGGGTGGTGGTGAAGGTCGAGACCAGTTCGGCGATGTGGAGCCGCTCGGCCCACGCGGTGTCGCGGGTGGGAGGAAGGGCGCGGAGCGTCCCGACGACGCGGAGCTCGCCGGCGGCGATCCCGGCCGCGATCGGAGCGGTGTCGAGCGCCGCGCCGGGCACCGACGGAACCACCGTCGCCGTCGTCCCGTCGACCGACCAGGTCGCGTCGACCGGCGGTCGTTCGATGCCGACGAGGTCGGACGCCAGCGCGGTGTGGAGTCGATCCGGATCGACTCCGACCACCAGCCGACGGCCGCGGGTCACGACGGTGATGGTGGGTGCGAGACCTCCCGCCGGGAGCGACACCGTGGTCGGCCCGACGACGACGGTGTGGGGTCGTCGCAGCAGCTCGCGGACCTCCGCGGCTGCGGCCCGCACCGACGCGCGCCCGACGTTGGGTCGGACTGGGCCGTAGGAGAGGGTGACCGGTCCCGAGCGTCCCGCGCCCCAGGCGTCGAACAGCTGGATCCGGGCGCGGCGCTCACGCAGCCCGACACCCGATCGGGGCGACACCTCGACCACGTTCACGCCCTCGATCCGGACCGAGCCGTCGCGCAGGCCCACGGCGGTGGCGCGACCCCACGCGTCGAGCACCGCGGCGAGCCGCCCCTCGTCGACGCGCACGGCGAGCGGGATCTCGTCGGGTCGGAACCGCCGGAGCACCGTGCCCGCGAGCACGGCAAGGGGGTTGTCGCCCCGACCCGCGGCCCGGGCCCGCCGGACCGTCTCCGACACGTCGACCCGGAGTCCGACGGTCGCGGGTGCGATGACCTCCTCGGTCGTTCCGATCCGTACCCGGACCGGCTCCGACTCGAGGCGACGGGCGATGACCGCGACGCGCGCGGCGGCGTCGCCCTTCGTCTGACCGGCGGCGTCGGACCCTGCGATCTCGACTCCGCCGACGATCGCACCCGTCGACGTGACCCGTTCGACGAGCGCGGACCCGACGAGGAGCAACACGGGGAACCCGATCGCGCATGCGCCGATCCAGATCCAGGCGTGTCGGGTCGCGGTTCGAGGAGGCCGAGGTCCCGGAGGAGGTGCAGGCGTGAGGCCGGGAACCGGGCCAGCGGAGGTGGGGAGGTCGACCGACACGGCCCACCAGGGTACTGACGCAGTCTCCGCCCGGCGGCTCGGGTTCCGCCACGGGTACGCTCCCGCGGTTCCCCGCGCCGGAGGGTTCGCAGCTCCCCGGCCGTCGCTTGCATGGAGGTACGTCCGGATGGCCGTCGACGTTCGAGAGTTGAGCCCCGAGGAACTCCGCGACCAGACGCTCGGCTGGCTCCGCGAGCAGCTCCCGGCCGGTTGGATGGAAGCAGTCGACACCGAAGACCGCGACGCCTTCGCCGCGGCCCGCTCCGGGCTCGAGTACTCGGAGTGGTGCGTGCGCTTCGGTGAGGCCGGCTACGCGACCCCCACCTGGCCGGCGGAGTACGGGGCCGGACTCTCGCTCCTCCCCGGTCAGGCGAAGCACGTGAACGAGGTGCTGAACCACTACCAGGTCCCGCGTCCGTTCAACATCATCGGCATCGGGATGGGCGGACCCACGGTCATGGCGTGGGGGACCGAGGAGATGAAGCACCGGTTGCTGAAGCCGCTGGCGTGCAACCAGGAGATCTGGTGCCAGCTGTTCAGCGAGCCGGTGGCCGGTTCCGACGTCGCGGGGCTCGCGACGAAGGCCGTGCGCGACGGCGACGAGTGGATCGTCAACGGCCAGAAGGTCTGGACCACGCTCGCGCACATCTCGCGCTGGGGCATGCTGCTCTGCCGCACCAACCCCGACGTCCCGAAGCACGCGGGATTGTCGTACTTCGTCGTCGACATGGAACAGCCCGAGGTCGAGGTCCGACCATTGGTGCAGATCACCGGCGACGCGGAGTTCAACGAGGTCTTCTTCACCGACGCCCGTGTTCGCAACGACTGGATGCTCGGACGTGAGGGCGACGGTTGGAAGGTCGCGATCACCACGCTGATGAACGAGCGCGTGTCGTTGTCGGGCGCGGGCTCGATCGGGGGCGACGCCGTCGGTGGGAGCCCGGTCGCGCGCCTGCTCGACCGCCACAAGGGCACCACCGACCCGCTTGTCCGCCAGCATCTCGCGCAGGCCTACATCGAGAGCCGCCTCATCAAGGTGAACAACCAGCGCGCCGCCGACAAGCGCAAGACCGGCGGCGAAGCCGGGCCCGAGGGTTCGATCACCAAGCTGCAGCAGGCGGAGTTCAACCAGCGGCTGCAGAGCCTGGCGATCGACCTCGAGGGGGTCGGTGGGATCGCGTGGGAGGGCGTCGCGCTCAAGGATCAGGTGCGAGCGTCACGCAACGTGGCACCGGGCGGTGGCGATTCGTCGGTCGCGCAGGGGTTCCTCCGGGCGCAGGCGAACACCATCGAGGGCGGCACCTCCGACATCATGCGCAACATCCTCGGGGAGCGCGTGCTCGGGCTCCCGAAGGAGCCCGACGCATCGCGGGAGCTCCCGTGGAAAGACGTGCCGAGGAGCGGGTAGGGCGGGCGCCGGTCATGGACAAGCGACTGGCTCGGACGCTCGCCAAGTTGGGCGCGTCCGACAACGAGATCGCCCGGGCGGCGCAGGAGGGGTGGCTCACTCTGCTGCTGCTCGACAAGACGTTGCGTCCCGGTCGACCGGAGTACGACCGGGCCTCGGTGGCCGCGCAGGCCGGCGTCGCGCCGGATGTCTCGCGGCGGTTGTGGCGCGCGCTCGGCTTCCCCGACGTCCCCGACGATGCCCCGGTCTTCACCGATTCCGACGTCGAGGCGCTCACGGTGCTCGAACGACGTCGGGTCACCACGATCGTCGCCGTCGACGACGACCCGATGGACGAGCTCGTCGAACAGGTCCGGGTGTTCAGTGCGGCGCTCGCGAAGGTCGCGGCTGCCCTCACCGACCAACTCGCCGAGATGATCCGCGCCGCCCGCACGTCCGGACTCTCCGACGAGCGGATCGCACTGACGTTCATCGACGAGTTCAACTGGCCGTCGCTGTTGAAGCTGTTCGACTACACGTTGCGCCTCCAGGCGCGCGACTCCCTGTGGCGCAAGCTCGCCAACGAAGACCCCGATGCCCCCGGTGCTCGGGTGCTCACGATCGGGTTCGTCGATCTCGTCGGCTACACCGCGATCAGTCAGCAACTCGATCCCCACGAGCTCGAGCGCGTTGGTCCGCCGGTTCGAACACCTGGCCTTCGACACCGTCGCGGAGGAAGGTGGTCGGGTCGTCAAGACGATCGGCGACGAAGTGATGTTCGTGTCGGGCGACGTGTCCGCCGCCGCTCGCATCGCCCGGCGGCTGACCGATCGCTCCCTCGACGACGTCTTGCTCCCTCCCGCTCGGGCCGGACTCGCCCGTGGGTCGGTCGTGACGCGCGAGGGCGACTACTTCGGCCCGGTCGTCAACCTCGCCAGCCGGCTGGTCGAGATCGCCAAGCCGGGGAGCGTGATCGCGTCCGACGAGGTCCACTCGTCGCTGAGCGACGACCCGGCGTTCGGCTGGAAGCGGCTCCGGCCCCGTCGGATCCGCGACATCGGCCGGGTCGAGATCTGGGCCCTGGCCGCCATCGACCGGATCGAGGAAGACCTGGGTGCCGGGTAGCGTTGTCGGTGTCATGACTTCCGCTCCGCTCTCCCTGCTGACCGTCCACGCCCACCCCGACGACGAAGCGTCGAAGGGCGCGGGCACCGTCGCCCGGTACCACGCCGAAGGTGTCCACACCGTGCTGGTGTGCTGCACCGGTGGCGAGGCAGGTGAGGTGCTCAACCCCGCCGTCGACACCGAAGAGGTTCGGGCCAACCTGTACGCGGTGCGGATGCAAGAGCTGCAGGACAGCGTCGACGCCATCGGCTACGACCGCCTCGAGCTGCTCGGGTACCACGATTCCGGCATGCCCGAGACCGAGACCAACGCCCGACCCGACAACTTCGCCAACGCCCCCCTCGACGAAGCCGTCGGCCGGCTGGTGAAGATCATCCGGGCCGAACGGCCGCAGGTGATCATCACCTACGCCGAAGACCGCGAGTTCTACCCGCACCCCGATCACATCCGGGTGTTCGAGATCACCGCCCCGGCGTTCGACGCCGCGGGTGATCCCGACGCGTTCCCCGAGGCCGGCGAGCCGTGGCAGCCGTCGAAGCTCTACGAGGTCGGGTGGTCGCGTGGGCGCATCCAGGCCCTGCACCAGGCCCATCTCGACCGCGACCTCGAGAGCCCCTTCGCCCGGTGGCTCGAGCACGAGAGCGGTCCGATGCGAGAAGACCGCCACACGACGCTCGTCGACGTGAGCGACTACATGGCCAATCGTCGCGCCGCGCTCCTCGCGCATCGGACCCAGGTCGCGCCCGACGGCTTCTGGATGAAGCTCCCCGACGACGTCCTCAAGGACGTGTGGCCGTGGGAGGAGTACGTGCTCGTCCGTTGCCTGGTCGACACCGGCGTGGCCGACGGTGAGATCGAAGACGACCTCTTCGCCGGCCTGCGCGACCCGGCCGACGTGATCGGCTGACGGTGGCGGAGTTCCTCACCGTGAAGTGGGTGGAACAGGTCGAGCCGTGGCTCGCCGGCCTCCGCGACCCCGGCGACCGCGTGCAGCTGGTCGTCACGGGCGGACCGGAGGGCGACGTCCGCCTCGGCGCCGCCGACGATCCCGATCTCGTGCTCACCACCACCGCCGATGTCGCCCGCGGGATGCTCGACGGCACCCTCGACCCGAACGTCGCGTTCATGCAGGGGCGCCTCAAGACCGCCGGCGACAACGCCCTGCTCCTCCGCATCCTCCCCGAGACCCGATCCGAGGCCTTCGCCACCCACCGCGCCCACCTCCAGTCCCTCACTGACTGACCCCGCCCCCTTCCCCCAAGCCCTCCCCCAACAAGACCACGCGCCGAACTCCGGGAAGAGGTGACGGGAACAGGTGACGGGAAGGGGCCGCGGCCGTCGGAGGGCGGGAGTGGGTGGGGAGGGGCTCAGGGGCGGCGTTTGGCGTTGAGGTAGACGCGGCTGACGGTGGCGCCGGCCTTGGCGTAGAAGCGGGCGGGTCCGATCCACGAGATCTGGGCGTGGGACCTACCGTCGAGCTGCTCGAGGTCGATGCACAGCGCAGCCAGCAGCGCGTTCCCGACCCCGCGGGACTGCCGGGCCGGATCGGTGGCCATGGGGCCGATCAGACCGCGGCGGTTGACGGAGTGCGCACCGAGACCAATGGTCGTGCCGTCGTCGGCGCGGGCCGCGAAGACGGTGCCGCGTGCGATGCCCCTCGTGACTTCGTCTTCCCACTGCGGGTAGGCCCGGCGGGTGAGGTCGACAGCCCCGGTGCCGAGCTCGCGTTCGACGGTGATCCCCGGCGGCGGATCGGCTCGGAACGTCGTGGGGATGGCCATGTCGTACGCGAAGCCGTCGGGTTCGAACCCGGTGGCCTCGAAGAGGCACAGCGCAGGGGTGAAGGCGAAGTCGACGCCGGGCCAGAGGTAACGGGGGATCGCGGTGCCGAGATGGACCTCGTGCGCGCCTCGGGTGCCGGCCCAGGCGACCGCCTGTTCCACGAGGTCGCGCCCGAGGCCTCGACGCTGCCGTTCCGGTGCAACCGCGACGGCGAGGATCCAGGCTGCCGCGTAGCCACCCCAGTCGTGGAACTTCACCACGACTGCAGCGGTGTCGTCGCCGATCACCTCGGACCCGGGCCCGAAGCAGCAGGTGGCAACGTCGTCGAGCCCGAGGTCTTCGTCGGGGAGTGCCCGATCGAGGAGCGCGTGGATCGCCTCGGGACCGACGTTCACGCGCGGTTGCTCACGTGCCGGCGCGTTGGAGGTCGCGCAGCTCCCGGAAGCCGATGAGCGTTGCTCCGGCGCGATCAGCGAGGTCGGCGAACGAGGGATCCCGGCAGAGCAGGGCGTGGTCTTCGACGCGTCCGGCCCAGTCGGGATGCGACGCGCGCAGTTCGTCGGTGTCGACTGCAGGATGGAAGTACACCTCGGTCACCCCCGGCCGGAGATCGAACAGCGCGCGTTCGACATCGCGTCGAGAACCGACGCCGGTCGTGTAGACGAAGTGGTCGGAGAAGACGACGCCCTCGGCCGCTGCGAGCTCCCGGTAGGGGAAGCCGACGCGCCGCTGGCCGCTGGCACCGGCCATGCGCAGCGGGAGGCCGAAGTCGACCGCGAGCTCGAGGTACACGTCGAAGAAGTCGGCTCGGAGCTGGAGGGTACCCATGTGACTGTCGAGGTGGCTGACGTCGAACCCCCACAGGATCGCCCGTTCGACCTGCGCCCGACACTCCCGACGGACCTCCTCGAGGTCGGCGTGATCCCAGGTGTCGGGCACCGTGCGCGGGAACCCGCCGTCGCCGTCGAGCAGGCTCGGCGCGTGGGTGACCGGACCCCATCGGTACCGCTCCCACTCGGAGTTGAGGGTGAGGTGCACGCCGACGTCGTCGCCGCGGTACTGCGCGGCGGCGTCGCGCGCCCACGGGCACGGGACCATCAACGACGCACTTGTCGCGAGACCTTGGCGCAGCGCTTCGTAGACCGCGACGTTCGCGGAGCGCGACGATCCGAGGTCGTCGCAGTTGAGGATCAGCAGCTTGGCGTCGGGCGGGTGGCCGAGCCGCTCGGCCAGCGTCGGCGAGCTGGACATGGGGGAGTCGGCCACCGGGCGACCGGGCTAGATCCGCTCGATGATCGTGCCGGTCCCGAGTCCGCCGCCACAACACATCGTGATCAGGCCGAGGGAGCCGTCGGTGCGCTCGAGCTCGTGGAGCGCGGTCGTGATCAGCCGGGCACCGGTGGCGCCGACGGGATGACCGAGCGCGATCGCGCCGCCGTTCGGGTTCACCTTCTCCATGTCGGGCTTCAGCTCCTGCTCCCACGCCAGCACCACCGAGGCGAAGGCCTCGTTGATCTCGACGGTGTCGATGTCGGCCATCGAGAGCCCGGTGCGCTCGAGCAGCTTGCGGGTGGCGTCGATCGGCCCGGTGAGCATGAGGACGGGATCCACTCCGACCAGGCACTGGTCGACGATGCGCGCCCGCGGGGTGAGGCCGAGCTCCTTCGCGCGCGCGGCGGTGGTGAGGAGCACGGCGGCCGCGCCGTCGGTGATCTGTGACGACGTTCCGGCGGTGTGCACGCCGTTCTCGCGTCCGACCGGCTTCAGTGTCGCGAGCTTCTCCAGCGACGTCTCACGAAGGCCTTCGTCGCGCTCGACCCGGTGCGTGGTGCCGGAAGGCTTGCCGTCTTCGCCGAGGTCGGGCGCGTCGATCGGGACCACCTCGCGTTCGAAGCGACCCTCGGCCCAGGCTCGCTGGGCACGCTGCTGCGATTCGAGGCCGAACGCGTCGGTGTCGGCGCGGGTGATGCCCCAGTTGTCGGCGATGCGCTCGGCGCCCTCGAACTGCGAGGTGACCTCGTACCGGGCGAAGTAGCTCTTCGGAGTCGGCCGTCCGAAGTCGCCCCGAATCGCGGCTCCGAGCGGGACCCGGCTCATGGACTCGACCCCACATCCGATCGACACGTCGACGACTCCGGCCGCGACGAGCGCGGCGGCCATCCCGGTCGCTTGCTGCGACGATCCGCACTGGGCGTCGACGGTGGTTGCCGCCACGGTGAGCGGGAAGCCGGCCGACAGCCATGCCGTCCGGGCGATGTTGAACGTCTGCTCACCGACCTGGCTCACGCACCCGCCGACGATCTGTCCCACTGCGCCGGGGTCGATCCCGGACCGCTCGATCACCGCGGTCTGGGCGACGCCGAGCAGGTCGGCAGGATGCACGCTCGACAGACCGCCGTTGCGACGACCGAGAGGGGAGCGGGCGGCTTCGACGATGACGAGATCGGTGTCGGCAGGCTTGGCCACGATCGGTCCTTCCGGGAGCGGCTGCGGAATGTGGTCTGGGGCGGTGCCGGAGAGCGCATGGGCGGCCTCCGGCAGCGAGCCAGGTCCGGCGGCATCGTACCGGCCCATCAACCCCTCAGGCTCCCCGCTCACGGCGCCGATGCAACGGGGGTGAAGACCCTGGTGCATTCCCGATCCGCGGGCGCAACCGAATCGACCGCCGAACCCGCCGACGGATCTCCGCCGGAGTCGGAGGAACCGGAACCGGCCGACGTCGCAGCGCCCACCGAGCCCGGTCCCGCCGTCCTCCCGCTGGTCGCTCTGGTCCTCGGAGTGGCCGGGACTGCCCTCGGCGTGAGCGTGATCTGGTACTTCGCCGCCATTCCGACCGGGATCGCGGCGGTCGCGGTCGGGGTGGTCGCCCACCGTCGGGTCGCAGCCGCATCCGACACGGATCCCCGGTCGCGCTCGCGTGCGGTGATCGGCGCAGTGCTCGGACTGGTCGCGATCGTGCTCGGTATCAGCGGTGCGATCTACCTCCCGCGGGTCATGGACCGCGCCGACCGCTTCATCGGGTCGGTGCAGGACGACGTGAACGAGAACGTGCGGCTCGTGAACAACGGGACGCAGCGCAACGTCGACCAGCTCGACCGGACACTGACCCGCGACCTCACGCGGTTCGAGAACCAGAACAAGGCCGACGTGACCGGCCTCGAGCAGCGCACGTCGGCTGCGCTCGCCACCCTGGAGTCGCGGATGTCGACCGACCTCAAGGCGGCGACCGAGAACTCCAAGTCGGAGCTCACTGCGCTCGAGACTTCGCTGCGCGCCGACATCCAGGCCCTCGAAGACGTGCTGCGCTCGAGTGAAGCCACCTTCGAGGGCAAGGTCGGTGCGCTCGAAGCCCGCATCACCGCGATCGAGCACCAACTCGGTCTCTGACCCGGCGCGTCCGGTTCAGCGAGCGTCGAGGATGACCTTGCCGAAGGTGGAGTCGGACGCCATCAGCGCGTAGGCCGACGGTGCGTCGGCGAGCGGCACGATTCGATCGACGATCGGTCGGAGCGTCGAATCGTCCCACCAGGGCGCCGTCTCCGATGCGAAGACCTCGGTGGCGGCCGCCTTCTCTGCGAGCGACCGGGCCCGGAGCACGGTGCCGATGAGCGTGAGGCGCTTGCCCATCACCACGTGGATCGGGAGCGGCGCGGTCACGCCCGCGAGCGTTCCGACGAGCACGATGCGGGCCCGCAGGGCCGCGGCGCCCACATCGGTGACCACGTAGTCGCCTCCGACGAGGTCGACGACGACGTCGATCGGACCGGCGGCCTCGGTGATCGCCAGCGCGAGCGCGTGCGGATCGAACGGCGAGTCCGACGGCACCAGGATCGGATGATCCAGACCGAGCTCCCGGGCCTGCTCCAACTTGGTCGCGGTGCGGGCGGTCCCGGCGATCTCGCAGTCGAACGCACGCGCGAGCTGCACCACCGCGGTGCCGACGCCGGAGCCGACCGCGTGCACGAGCACCCGCTCGCCCGGTTCCAGTGCGGCACAGGTCCGCAACGCGTCGTGGGCGGTGATGAACGCCTCGGGGACGCCACCCGCCTCGACGAGATCGAGTCCCGACGGGACGATCGCGCACTGATCGGCCCGCACGGTGATGAACTCGGCTTGAGCGCCTCCGCCGACGATCCCGTAGACCCGATCGCCCGGGACGGGTGACGCGACGGCCGCGCCGACCGACTCCACGACCCCCGCGAACTCGAGTCCGGGGATGTCGGCCGGAACCCCAGGCGGTGCCGGGTAGTGCCCGGCCAGCTGCAGGAGGTCGGCCCGATTGATCCCGGCGCCGTGGACCCGGACCAGGACGTCGTCGGGACCGGGCACGGGTCGGGGTACCTCGGCCACGACGAGGGTGCCACCGGCGTCGCCGGGCTGGATCTTCAGGGCTCGCATGGCGGCGAGGCTAAGCCCTCCGGGACCCCCTGGACCGGCACGACCCGGTCCCTGCCGGGTGACCGGCCTGTCCCTGCGGGGGGCCGGTCTGTCCCTGCGGGGGGCCGGCTCTCCCTGCGGGGAGCCGGTCCGCCGGGGGCTACCGTCGGGGGAGTGACCGAGCCGAACCTCCTGATCCTCGACGACGACGGCGAACAGGTGGCCCTCGACGCCGCCGAGGCCGCCGCGCTCCTCTCGTTCACAGGCGACCTCGAACGGGCCACCGTCTCCGCCTGCACGTCGTGTCGGAGCCGCGTGCTCGCGGCGGTTGCGTTCGTCGACCTCCTCGCCGACACCCCGCCGCACCCCCGGACCGGTGAGCTCATCGACCTCGCCGACGAAGCGCCCACCCTGCACCTCTACGTGGCCGATCTCGCAACCGCCTGCACCCACCGCACGTGGCGAGATCCGGGGTTCGACGAGTGGACCGACGCGGTCTCCGAACCCGATCCCCGTTTCCACCGCCGCGCCCAGTAGCCCGCGCGCTCGGATTCCGCGGGCTCAGATCGCGCGACCCGCGGCGACCAGGTCGGCGAACGACTGCTCGAAGCACTCGAGTAGGAGGTCGGGCTCGGTGACTGCCGCGGGATCCAGGTTCAGGCCCATGTGGAGCTCACCGCAGTACGAGAGCATCGTGACGTTCAGCGCGCAGCCGGCCCGGGGACCCATCGGGTAGTTCGCGAGGATGCGCGCGCCGCCGACGTAGAGGTCGACGGGGCTGCCCCTGAGGTTCGAGGTCGCGAAGTCGATCGTCCGGGCCTGACTGCGCGTCGCGGTCACGAGTACCGCGGTGGGGAGGAACGCGAGGACCTCGGCGAGGGAGTCTGCCGCGGCGAGCGCGGGTTCGTCGCGTACGCCGGCGAGCCGGTCGTGGACGACGGAGAAGCGGGCCGCGGGATCGTCGGGCCCGACCGGCACGATCACCCTCGACGGTGCGAACCGGTTGGCTGCCGCGTCGGCGTGCTCCCGGGTGCTCACCGGCATCGCCATTCGCAGTTCGGCCACGGGAAGATCGAGGCGCTCGTGGTAGAGGCCGAGCGCACCGGCCACACCCGCCACATACGCGTCGTTGAGGCTCCCCCCGAGCGCCTTGGCGGCGCGATGGATCTCGTCGAGCGACACCGAGAACACCTCGAACCGACGCCCGAGCGAACGAGCGGCGAGGAGCGGCGAACGGGCCGCCTGGGTCACGAGGACCTGACGCCGCACAGATCTCGCGAGTCGGTAGGTGTCGCCCGCACGTCTCGGGACCGACGTCGGGTGGGCGACGATCTGCACCATGGTGCCCAGACCCTGACCGATGAGATCCCGGTCGCGGGCAACGGCGAAGCCGAGTGCGTCGGTCACGATCCCGAGCGTCGACGGACGCTGATCGGTCGGCGCCGGCGCACCGGTGGTCGCGATGTCGGCGGGCATGACGGGTTCCGACGGGTCGGGTTCGAAGTCGACGAGGCTGAGCGAGAGCTTCAACCCCCCGACGCCGTCGGTGATCGTGTGGTGCACCCGTTGGAGGAGCGCGGCGCGCCCACCCACGAGTCCTTCCACGAGCGTGAACTCCCAGAGTGGCCTCGACCGGTCGAGCGGCGCCGACGAGAGGAGGGCGGCGAGGTCGAGCAGCTCACGCATCCCGCCCGGAGGGGGAACCGACACCCTGCGCAGGTGGTACTCGAGGTCAAGCGTGGGGTCGGCCTGCCACTGCGGCGGCGCGAGCCGCATCGGTGCGCTCACCACCCGCTGACCGAGCCGCGGGATGTCGACGATGGCGCGCTGCACCTTGGCCCGCACCCGCTGCTCGTCGGGGGCCTGATCGAGCACGGTGATGTTCGTGAAGTCGGAACGCAGCGCGGGGTCCTTCTCGACCGTCCACATCACGGCCTCGGCCTGTGACATGCGCGACTGACCGGTCCTTGCGTGTGCGTCCGACGGCTCCGTCCCGTTCACGCCTGCAGGCTAGCGAGAGTCCTAGCGGGGGAGCTTGGTGCGCTTGAACTCGTTGAGGCGGGTCCACTCGAGCAGTTCGAGCGAACGTTCGAGGTCGTCGACGCGCCCCCGCTCCATGTACCGGATGAAGACCGCCTGGTCCCCCTCCACGAAGGTCGGCACGCCGAACACCTCGTGGTCCCGCACCATCTCCTGGTGCTCGGCGGCGAGTGTCGCGAGCGGGCCGCCGCTCAATGCGACCTCCGCGACCGCGTCGGCATCGAGTCCGACGGACGCGACGGCTTCGCGCACGACGTCTTCGTGACCCAGTTGCTTGCCCTGATCGTGGCGGGCGGCGAACAGTGCGAGGTGCGCATCGAGGAAGTGATCTGGGAACGAGTCGCGCACCGCGATGCCGTAGAGCAGCGCCGTCGTTCCGGTGCCCCACTCGCCGCGGGGGCGCTCCCACATCGGCGTCTCGCCCTCGGGGACGTGCACCTGGTCGAGCGAGAAGGGAACGAAGCGGATGTCGAGGTCGGACCCGGCGCGGAGCGCGTGCACCACGGCTTCGTGACCGTTGCGGGCGAAGGGGCAGCGATAATCGAACGTGACCGCGATCTTTCGGGGCATGGACGCTCCTGGTCGAGTGGTGGTGGGGGCAACACCGCAACGGCGGCGGCCATTCCGGCTCAGTCGAAGCGCAACGCCCGGCGCAGGACCTGCCCGAGCACCAACCCGAGCGCCGCGCCGGCGATCACGTCGGATGCGTGGTGCATCCGAACGTAGACGCGGCTGCTCGCGACGAGGCCGGCGAGGGCGAACCAGGCCGTGCGGTTGCGGGAGTTGGTCGACAGGAGCGTCGCGGCGGTGAAGGCCGCGGTGGCGTGGCCCGACGGGAACGAGCTCGTGATCGGACGCCGCATGCCGTAGGGGAGCGGCCCCTCGGGCGGGTGGAAGGGATGGCTCGGGGGCCGCACCCGGCGGAAGGCACTCTTGATCAGGCCGTTGGTGAGCCCCGATTCGATGCCCATCGCCGCGCCGAGGCGCACGGCCAGGCCCGGGGTGCCCCGGCGGAGGCTCTCGACGGCCCCGAGCGCGATCCAGAGGGCCGAGTGATCCGCTGCCGTCGACAGGCTGTAGAAGAACCGGTCGAGCGCAGGGTTGTGGATGCCCTCGCACCACTCGGCCACCGCCCGGTCGAACTCGTCGACCGAATCCCACCGCGCGTGCGGCGGATCAGCCGGCTGGACCGGAAGCAGCGGAATCGTGTCACCCGTTTCCGCCCCGAGCGTCCGGGGGCTCCGCTGCGCTCACGCCTTGATGGTTCGCTCCGCTGCGCCCCCTCGATCGCTCACCGGTTGCCGCCCCAGGAGCGGGGTCCGGGGGCTCCGCTGCGCTCACGCCTTGATGGTTCGCTCCGGCTGCGGCCCTCGATCGCTCACCCGTTTCCGTCCCGTCAGGGATGTCCGGGCCTCCGCCTGCGCTCACGCTGTGACGAGGGGGAGGGGGGTGGCGATGACGGTGCCGGGGCCGCGGAGCTCGGCGGCGAGGGTGGGGTCGCCGCCGTAGGCCGGGCAGTACGGCTTGAAGGTGCAGTACGAGCACAGCGCCGAACGGTTCGGGCGGAAGTCGTCGTTGGTGCAGGCTCGGACGATCGCCTTGTAGATCGCCTCGGTCTTGCGGGTCACACCGGTGATCGACTGCTCGGACGGCTCGGCGATGATCGCCTCGGGGGTGGAGAGGTAGAGGAGCTGCACCCGCTTGGGTCGGCGCCCGAAGTTCTGCTCGCAGAGGAGTGCGTAGATCTGTACGCCGACGAGCCGGGCCCGCTCGTGCTGCTCACGGGGTGCGGCGCCGGTCTTGTAGTCGGTGACGATCAACTCACCGTCGGCATCGAGCTCGAGGCGGTCGATGATCCCGCGGATCTTGAACCGTTCGCCGATCCGGGCCTCCAGTTTGATCTCGAGCCCGATCGCCCGGACCGACCGGGGGTCTTCCAGCTCGAAGTAGCGGTGGACCAGCACCGCGGCTTCTTCGCGGAACACGGCCCACTGGTCGGCGTCGAGATCGAGCCCTGCGAACTCCGGGTGGTCGTGCAGCTCAGTGGCCGCGTCGTCGAGGTCGAGCAGGGCCGCGTCGATCGACCGTTCGGACGCGGGCCGATCGTGGAGGCGCTCGAGGGCGCGGTGCACGAGCGTGCCGCGACTCGCGGCGACCGAGGGCGGCTCCGGGAGTCGGTCCAAGTAGGAGAACTTGAATGCGAGGGGACAGCTCGTGAACGACGAGACGGAGCTCGGCGACAACGACATCGGTAGCGCGACACCCATGCTTCGGAGGGTACCCCCGGGGTGGTACAGCATCGGTGTCACTCCAGCCACACCAGCAACAGATTCTGTTTCCGGCGTGAAAACTCGCGCGGCCGGCTCCAGAAAATGCGTACGGGATGCCGATGAAGGGTCGTCTGCCACCCGATGCCGCGAGGTCGGGTCGTGGTCGATCCGGAGCCCTTCTTCTCTCGCGTTCCCGTCGCGCCTGCGCGACCCCTCGACCGGTGTCCCCGATTGTTGGATCCCCGATTGGACGCGATGCGAGCTGCTGCCCGACCCGTGCACCGGAGCCGCCTGATGAGCGCGCTCCACTTCGAAGAAGGTCCGGTCGACGCAGCGGATGCGCAGGTCGGGGATGCGCCGATCATGAACTCGGGCGCCGGACCGCAGAGCCGAGCCGACTCCGAGGCGTTCGGGCGCTTCCAGGTGGTCGCCGATCGTCTCGCACTCCGGACGGCGACGGTCGGGGTCTTCGGACTCGACCGGGTCGGGTTCGGCTGGTTCGTTGCGGCCGGCTCCGCGTTCGCGACGGTGGTCGGCGTCGACCCCGATGCGGCTCGGATCGACGCCGTGGAAGCGCAGGGATCGGAGTCGGCGGCGGCCATCGCCGAGCTCCGCGACGCGCGACTCGGCGACTCGGCGACCGCGCTCGTCGCCGCCGACGTCGTCGTGCTCGCGCTCCCAGCGGCAGGGAGGAGCGATGCGATCGTCGCCGATGCGGTTCCCGGGCTCCGGGCGGGGCAACTGGTCGTCGTGGTCTCCGACGACGCCCCCGCGGCCGCGTCGTTGTTCATGGGCCTGGCCCGAGCCGGGCTGGTGCCGGGTCGCGACGTCGCGCTCGCCCACGCCACCGCGCGGCCCGGTGACCGGACGTCTGTCGTCGGCGCGGATCCCATCGCATCCGTGCTCGCCACCCAGTTCCTGCGGGCGCTCGAGCAATCGGCCGACGGGACCAGCGTCCCCGATCTCGACCTCCTCGAGGTGGAGACACGCCGGGATGCCCCGCCGGCGGTGGAGGTCGACACGGCCCGGATCAGCGTGTTGCTCCCGTGCCGAAACGAAGCAACGACGATCGGCGACGTCGTCCGTTCGTTCCACGCCGCGCTGCCGACGGCCGACGTGTACGTCTACGACAACGCCTCGACCGACGCGACGGCCGACCTCGCGCGAGCTGCGGGCGCGATCGTGCGCCTCGCGCCGGTACCCGGCAAGGGGAACGTCGTCCGCCGGATGTTCGCGGAGATCGACGCCGACGTGTACGTCCTCGCCGACGGCGACGACACCTACGACGTGGGTGCCGCGCCACTCCTGATCCGTGAGCTCCGTACCCAGTGCCTCGACATGGTCGTGGGTCGGCGGGTCGAACCTGAGGGTGCCGCCCACTCCTACCCGCCCGGTCACCGCCTCGGGAACCAACTGCTCACCGGGATCGTGCAGCGCCTGTTCGGCGCGACGTGTGAGGACATGCTCTCCGGGTACCGCGTGTTCTCGCGCCGCTACGTGAAGTCGTTCCCGGCGTTCTCCGGTGGCTTCGAGACCGAGACGGAGATGACGGTGCACGCCCTCGATCTCGCGATGCCGATCGCGGAGGTGGCGACGGAGTACCGACAGCGTCCCGACGAGTCGACCAGCAAGCTCCGCACGATTCCCGATGGCATCCGCATCTCCCGGTTCATCCTGCGACTCTTCAAGGAGTACGAGCCGCTGCGCTTCTTCGGGGTGCTCACGGCGATCTGCGGACTGCTCGCGGCGGGCCTGGCGATCGGGGGCAGCCACCTCCTGTCCGAACGCCTCACCGGCCAGCTCGCGATCGCTTGGTGCGGCTTGGGAATCGTGCTCGCGACCGCCGGGGTGATCCTCGACACCGTGAGCCGGAGCCGCCGGGAGATGAAGCGGATCATGTACCTTGCCCAACCGTACGGTCCGCAGGCGCCGAGCCGGTCGAACGGGTCGACGTCGGTCACGGCGCTGGTCGAATCGGATGGCGCGCACCCGCGTCCTCTCGACGTGATCGCATGAAGCGGACGGCCGCGCCGGACACCATCAGGGCGCCGAACCCAGGAGGCCGACGCGCAGGGTCCATCGGGCAGCAGTCCAGCGTGCGGCGGAGCATCGGGCGGCGGTGCATCGGGCAGCGATGCAGCGGGCCGGAGCGCGCCGGGCGGCGGGGGCTCGACGCGTCGGCGGACGGGCCGGAGCCGAGCGGCCTCGCGCCGCTACGGGGTGTGGGCGTTGCTGGTGGTCCTGGCCTTGCTCCCCTTCGTGGTCATGGGAGCCGCGGGCGGGTGGCTGCGCGACCTGGGCGTGGTCGATCGCGACGAACGATTCACCGAGTTGTCGTTCCCCGACCGGGCCGCGTTGCCGACCTCGGCGGCGGTCGGATCGCAGATCCCGTTCGAGATCATGATCCGCAACCGCGAGGGCGAGGCGACGCAGTACCGGTGGACGGTCGTCGCCACGACGGGCGGACCCGACGCAGCGCGCTCAGGTGCGGCGCCGGCACGGGGTCGTGTCGGGTTGGAGAACGGTGAGGCTCGCCGCATTCCTCTCGTCGTCGCCGCGCCCGCGGCAGCCGGCCCCGGGATCGTCCGGGTCTCGTTGGTGGGTCGCGACGAAGCGATCGACTTCCGGCTCTCGATCGTCTCGTTGGAAGACGACTCCGCGACGTCGACGGGGTAGCCGGGGACGCGATCGGGCGATCGTCGCAGTCGTCTCCGATGCGATCTACCCGTACCACAAGGGCGGGAAGGAAGTCCGCTACCACCACATCTGCCCCCGACTCGCGCGTCGTGGGTTCGACGTCCATGTGTTCACCATGCACTGGTGGGCGGGCGCGCGCCGGCGCGAGGAAGACGGCGTTCGGTACCACGCCGTGTCGCGCAACGTGCCGCTCTACGTGGGTGAGCGTCGGTCGATCGTCCAGGCGCTGGTCTTCTCGCTCGGGTGCCTGCGCCTGCTCGTCCACAGATTCGATGCGATCGAAGCGGACCAGATGCCGTATCTCCCGCTGTTCCCGTTGCGGCTCGTCGCGTCGATCAAGCGGGTACCCCTCGTGGTCACGTGGCACGAGGTCTGGGGATCGACGTACTGGCGGGAGTACCTCGGTCTCGTCGGTCTGGTCGGCGCGGTCCTCGAACGGCTCGCGATGCGTACCCCCGACCTGATCGTCGCCGAGAACGACGAGACCTACCGTCGCCTCCTCGACACCGGACTCCCGGCGTCGAGGGTCACGGTGGTGCCGAACGGCGTCGACATGGCCGTCATCGGTGCATCGCCGCCGGCCGCGACGAACTTCGACCTCATCTACGTCGGTCGTCTCCTCGGGCACAAGCGGGTCGACGACCTGCTCGACGCGGTCAGTCGGCTCGACGCCGAGGGGCTGACGTTGTCGTGCGCGATCGTCGGCGTCGGTCCCGAGCGGGCGCGGCTCGAAGCGCTCGCGGTGAGTCTCGGGGTGTCGGAGCAGGTCCACTTCTACGGTGCACTCGAACAACACGCCGACGTGTACGGGTTGATCAAGTCGTCGGGCGTGTTCGTGCTCCCGTCGGTGCGGGAGGGCTTCGGGCTGGTCGTCGTCGAGGCGCTGGCCTGCGGGATCCCCGTGATCACCACGGATCATCCCGACAACCAGGCCCGTCTCCTGATCGAAGACGGCGTGACGGGTTGGTTGTGTCGGCCGTCGGGCGACGGTCTCGCGGCGGCGATCCGTGAGTCCCGGCGACAGCCTGCTGATCTGACCCGCGCCGAAGCGACCCTCGACACCTGCGACTGGGACCGGATCGTCGATCGCCTCGCCGGCCTCTACGAGTCGGGCCTCGTCGACGTCGAACTCTCGGTGGGCGCGGGGCTGGGAGCGAGATGACCACGACGAGCATCCGCACCGATCGCGACGACGCGCGGCCCGGGCCGACCCCGGAAGCGGGCCGCGGGCCCGAGATCAGTGTCGTCGTGTGTACCTACCGGCGGGCCGCGAAGCTCCCGGCCTGTCTCGACGCGCTCGCGCGCCAGACCATCCGGCACCGGGTCGAGGTGATCGTCGTCGACGACGGCCCCGACGACGACACCGCGGCGGTGGCGGCCCGCTACGACGTGCGTCTGGTCCGCCATCCGCACAACCGCGGTCTCGCGGCGGCGCGCAACACCGGGATCGCGGCTGCGACGGCACCGATCGTGGCCTTCACCGACGACGACTGCGTCCCGGCCGACGACTGGCTCGAAGCTCTCCTCGCACCGTACGACGGCGACGACGTGCTGGCGGTCGGTGGGGGAGTCGAGGCCCTGCGGCGGGAGACGCTGGTCCACCGGTATCTCGCCGACACCAACCGGTTGGCTCCCCTCGAGATCGAGTTGGGGGTGAGCAGTTCGCTGACGTACCGGGCGCTGCTGTATCTCCGGCGGAACCTTCGCGGCAACGGCACGCTCCCAGGGATCCGGGCGGTCTACTCGCTCGTCGGCGCCAACATGTCGTTCCGACGCGACGCGCTCGTCGAGATCGGGATGTTCGACGAACGCATCAGCTTCGGTGGTGAAGACGAAGACGTCTGTCGTCGGTTGCGTGAGCACTTCTCCCGGGAGCACTTCGTGTTCACGTCGGACGCAGTGATCGAGCACGACTTCGACGGAGAACTGCGCGACACGCTCCGCCGGAGCTACCAGTACGGGGCGGGCAGTGCCCGCGGCTTCCTGAAGAACGACGACCAGGGGCCGACGCTCTTCCCGATCCCGGTGCTGGTCGCGGGGCTGGCCCTGCTCGGCCTCCGTCGCCGCTGGGCGCTCGGCGCGGCCGTCGCTGTCCCGTTCCTGGTGTTCTCCCACTGGCCGGTCGAGGCGGTCCGGCGACGACGACTCGAGCTGCTCGCGTTCCCGGCGGTGCAGCTCCTCGAGGAGACCGCACACGATCTCGGGTTCGGGAAGAGCTGGCTCCGACTGCGGCGTGCCTACCGCGGCCGGACGAACGCGACGGAGCCAGATTCGTGACGGCGCCGACCCTGACCGCGCCGGCCCTCAGCCGCTTCGACGGCACCGAGATCGGGGTCACGCGCCGCTTCGAGCTCAGGAGCCGGACCGAACGGCGACGGCTCGAACGCCGCGCCGAGCGCCGTCGTCTGGTGACCAACGTGCTCCCGACGTTCGCGCTGCTACTCGCCTTCGACGCGGCCGTGGTCATGAACCGGTTCCTGGTGGCGCGGGTGTTCGCGCTCGCCTTCCTGTTCCTGATCCCCGGCGTCGTGCTCGTCGCCCTGAGTCGGAACCGACCCACGAGCGGTGCGGTGCGGCTCGCGCTGGTCGTCGCGGCGAGCACGGCGTTCCTGATGGTGGTCGCGCTCGCCAACAGTCTGGTCCTCCCGCGCTTCGGGATCGCGCAGCCGCTGGCACGAGGACCGATGGTGGTGGCCGTCAACGAGGTCCTCGCCGTGCTGGTGTTCCTCGTGGCCCGGGTTCGCGAGCCGATCGGGTCGGTGCTGGAAGACCGCGTCCCGCGGCTCGGTCAGGTGCTCGGGTTCGCTGCGTTCGCCCTGTTGCCCCTCGCGTCGGCGGGCGCGGCGGAGGCCGTGAACCACGGCTCGGGTCCGGCACCGATGGTCGCGGTGCTGGTGGCGAGCGCGGTCCTCGTCGTGGGCCTGCTGTTCGCGTCGGCCCGACTGCCGCACTGGGTCCTGTGCACCGGGCTCTACGCCGTGGCCGTCACGGTCGTGCTCTCGTACTCGCTCAGCGCCGATCGGCTCTTCGGCTGGGACATCCAACAGGAGCTGCGCGCGCTCTCCGTCACCATGCGGGCAGGATCGTGGAGCCCGGCCGCCGTGCAGGGCGATCCCTACCGGGCGATGCTCAGCATCAGCGCGCTCCCCGTGGCCCTGGCCCGCCTGACCGGCGTCTCCGTGATCTCGATGTTGCGGGTCGTGTACCCGCTGCTCTTCGCGTTCTTTCCGCTGATGGTGTACTCCGTCTCGGCTCGGTGGGTCTCTCGCACCGCAGCCTTCGCCGCCGCGGCGTTCGTCGTCGTGCAGCTGCCGTTCGCCCAGCAGATGCCGGCGATCACCCGCCAAGAGGTGGCCCTGCTCTTCTTCGGGGTGCTGGTCGCGGTCGCCTTCGACGACGGGCTCCCCATCCGCTACCGGCGCGTCGTGGTGCTGCTCGCCGGGATGGCGTTGGCCGCGACGCACTACTCGACGGCCTACGTCACCTCGCTCGCGCTCGTGGGTGCCTGGCTCGCGTTCGGTCTGGTGCAGCTCGTCCGGCGACGCGTGCGCCACCGCCGGGTGCTCGCCGGTTGGGTGGTACTGGGCATCCTCGCGTTCACGATCTTCTGGAACTTCGGCGTGACCCAGTCGAGCAGCAACGTGCTCCGGTTCGCCCAGCAGGCGGCCGAACGCGGGCCCGAGTTCCTTCCCAGCAGCAAGGGTCGATCGCTCATCGCCAAGTGGCTGGTGGGCAACGCGCCGCAGCGCATCACCGGCGAGGAGTACGCGAAGCGGGTCAACCTGATCTACGGCGCCACCGCCCCCTGGTTGAACTCGTATCCCGGCGACGTCGTCGACGCCTATCCGGTGCAGAACGCCACTGTCCCCGTCGTGACCGGCCGCGTGCCGGCGGCCGCAGCTGCCGACTCCCTGTTGCTGATCTTCGTGTCGCAGGGGCTGGTCGTCGTGACCGCCTTCGGCATCGTCGCGTTCGCATGGCGGCGACGGAGGGAGTCGTGGACGAGTGCCCGGGAGCTCGCCCTGCTCGGTGTGGTGATCCTCGTCTTCGTGGGCGCAATGCGGGTGAGCGGGGTGGCCGCGGAGGCGTACAACCAGGAGCGCGCGCAGATCCATGCCGCCGCGGTCCTCTCGGTCGGGCTCGCCACCGTGGTCGCATGGTGCCTCGCCCGCCGGCCTCGGCTGACACTCGGTGTGGTCGCGGGTGCCCTGATGGTCGTCTTCGCATCGTCGTCGGGGTTGGTCGCGCTCGTCGGCGGGGGGGAGATCCCGGCGAACCTCATGAACAACGGTGACGCCGCCGAACGGTTCGCGGTCACCGACGCGGAGGTCGCGACGGCCGAATGGCTCGCCGCGAATCGCGAGCCTGATTCGATCGTGTACACGGACCGGTACGGAAAGCTCAGGATCTGGGCCGGCACCGCGATCCCCGACGACTCGATCATCGACGCGCTCACCCCCGCGACCCTCGACGAGGGCGCGTACGTCTACGCATCTGAAGCCAACGTCGGCGGCGGTCGGGCCCGCGGCGCGATCGGTCAGGACTACGCGGTCTACGAGTTCCCGAGCGCGTTCCTCGACGCCACGAAGGCCACCGTCTTCTCGACGGGTTCGACTCGGATCTACCGGTGAGGAGCTCCATGAAGGTCTCGATCGTCGTGATCAGCAAGGACGAGCCCGCGCTCGAGGAGACGCTCGACGCGTTCGTTCCCCTCCGCGAGGGCCTGATCGACCAGGTGGTGGTGGTCGACGCGTCGGCCGGTCGGCTCGACTTCGTGCGCGACCGCCACCCGTGGGTGACCTGGGTGTCGTTCGTGCCGACGCCCGGTGCCGGGGTCACGATCCCCGAGCAGCGCAATCGGGGCGTGGCCGAGGCGATCGGTGACGTGATCGTCTTCACCGACTGCGGGTGTGTCCCCGATGCCGAATGGCTTCCCCGCCTGCTCGCCCCGATCCTCGACGGCTCCGAGACCGTCACCTGCGGTCGGACGGGCTCCCGCGGTCGGAGTGTCTACGAGGGAACGCCCGACCAGGCGCCCCTGGACGACATGGCCCCGCCGGAGCACGTCGAGGAGTGCCCGACGATCAACATGGCCTTCCGGCGCGAAGCCTTCGAACAGATCGGGGGTTTCGACGAGACCTTCCAGTACGGCTCCGACATCGACTTCAGCTGGCGCCTCACTCGAGCCGGGACACGGATCCGGTACGTGTCCGACGCCGTGGTCGTGCACGACTGGGGCGACAGCCGACGGCAGCACCGGCGCGCGGTGGCGTACGGCCGGGCCCGGGCCCACCTCTACCGGAAACACCCGGATCGCATCGTCGGGATGCTGCGCGACGACCCGATCGTCGCCGCGTACCCGCTGTTCCTCCTCGGCTTGCCCCTCACCGTGCGGTGGCGTGCGTATCCGTTGCTCCTCGCGGTGCCGCTGTGGCGCAACCGCGGGAAGCAGCCCGTCCGCGTCGTGGTCGACCACCTGTGGTTCGGCGTCGGGGTGCTCAGCGAGCTGGGTGGCGTCGGGGCCCGCCGGGCGAACCGAACTCGCGGCGGCGCGCAGGTCGCGGCATGAAGGTCCTCGTGTTCCCCCGCGACGAGAACCCCTATCAAGAGTCGTTGTACGGCGCTATGGACGGGCACGACGTCGAGGTGCACTACGTCGACGGGCCGACCTCGTCGCAGACTGCGAACCTGCTGGCGCTCCCGTTCCTGCTCCTCTGGTACCGCGCGCGTGGGGTTCGCCTGCTGCACGTGCACTGGGTCCATCCGTTCCTCGTGACCTGGGCTCGGCGCGACGACGTGCGCGGTCTCCTGCAACGTGCGTTCGAGCTCTACCTCGCCTTCGCGGGTGCTCTCGGGTACCGAATCGTGTGGACGGCGCACAACGTGGTCCCGCACCTGCCCGTGTTCCGTGACGACGTCGCGGCCCGGCTGACGCTCGTGGCCCACAGCGACGCGGTGATCGCGCACTCCCGGCACACCGCCGCCGAGGTCGCGGCGTGGGGGGCGCGCCGGGTCGCGGTCATCCCTCAGGGCGCCGACGGGCTCACGGTGGCCTCGGCACCCGACCGGGGGGACGCACGACGAACGCTCGGCCTCGATCCGGCCCGACCCACGGTCGTGTTCTTCGGCAACGTGCTGCCGTACAAGGGCGTCGACCTGCTCATCGAAGCCGCCGCCTCGCTCCCGTCGTCCGTGCCCCTCGACGTCGTCGTGGTCGGCCGATGTCGCGACGAGCAGCTCCGCGACGACCTCGAGGCCCGGGCGGGCCGAGCCGGACCGCGGGTGCGGACCCGATTCGACTTCGTGACCGACGTCGAGCTCGCCGGGTACCTCGCCGCGGCGGATCTCGCCGTGTTCCCGTTCCGTACCGTGACCAACAGCAGCTCGGTCGCCACCGCACTGGGGGCCGGCTTGCCCGTGGTCGTGCCCCGCCTCCCCGTGCTCGACGACCTGCCCGACGACGCCACGGTCCGCTACGACCCGGGAGCCGAAGGTCTGCTCGCGGCACTCGCACTCGTCGCGGCGCTCGACGAACCGACCCGGCAGCGGATGCGCGCCGCGGCGTCTCGCTTCGCCGAGACCCGCACCTGGGCCGCGGCTGCGGCGGCGACCCGTCGGCTCTACGGCGAGGTGCTCCAGGGAGGCGCGCCCGACCCGATGGCCACGGCGCACGCGTCGCTCGGCCCGACGCCGCCGGTGGTCGTCGGATGAAGGCGCTCTTCGTGACTCCGTACCCGCCGAAGCCCGACGGCATCGGTGAGCACTCGCGGGGGCTGGTCGACGCGCTCCGGCGCATCGACGGCATCGACGTCGACGTCATGACGTCGCGCCTCCCGGCGTCGGAGGTGCCGATGGGTGGTGTGCACCGGATCCTCTCCGGTGACCCGCGGTGCGCCGGGACCGCCGCCGGGCTGGTCCAGCGGCTCCGGCCCGAGATCGTGCACTACCAGTTCGCCATTCCCGCCTTCGGGTTGGCCGCGCTCCCCGCGATCACCGCAGGCGTACGGGCCCGACGGGCCCGACCCGACACCCGCATCGTCGTCACGTTGCACGAGATCCGGCGCGAGCTCGACCTGCTCGGCCCGGTCGCGCGCCGCATTTACCGATCCCTCGTCGGAGTTGCCGACGCCGTGATCGTGCACACGTCGGACGCGCACGAACTGGTGGAGCGGGAGTGCGCGGGCGATCCCCGGCGGGTCTGGTCGACGCCGCTCGGCGGCCCACCTCCGCCGGCCGGGAGCCTCGATCCGTCGACGCTCGCCGCGGTGCAAGAGCGATACCGACTCACCGGGCACCGCACTGGCGGACGGCCGCTCGTGCTCTGCTTCGGCTACCTCCATCCCGACAAGGGTCTCGAACACGTCGTCGAGGCGGTCGGGCAGCTGCGCGACCGGGGTCTCGTCGGAGGCGACGGGATCGACGTCGTGATCGCGGGAACGGTACGGCCCCGTTCGGGCGTCTTCCGGTCGTTCGGTCTGCGTGATCGCGAATACGAGCTGGAGCTCCGGCGCGCGGTCGAGCGGCGAGGTCTTCGCGACTGCGTGCGCTTGGTCGGCTTCGTGGACGCGGCCGACACGCCCGCGCTGTTCGCCTCGGCGCGAGTCGTCGTCGTCCCGTACACGAAGGTCACCCAGAGCAGCGTGCTCGACACCGCGACCGTTGCCGGGGTACCCGTGGTGGCCAGCGACCTCCCGGGCCTGCGCGAATCGCTCGGCGACGGGGGACTGCTCGTGCCTCCCGGAGATCCGACGGCGCTGGCCGACGCGCTCCACCGGGTGCTCACCGACGACGCACTCGTCGAGACGTTGCACGTCCGGCAACAGCAGCGAGGCGCGGCAGATGAGCTTCGACGTCGTCGCGGGTGGTCTCGCGGGGATCTACGACGTGGTCGCCGCAGCTCCCAGTCGGGTCGAAGATCGGAGGTTGGCCGGTGTCGGCTGACACGATCCGCGCCCCCGCGCTTCGTCGCGTCGTCCTGGGCGCGGTCAACGACAGCCTCTACCGCAACTCGTCGTTCCTGATCCTCAACAGCGCGATCGGTGCCGGTCTCGGATTCGTGTTCTGGGCGTTGGCGTCGCGACTCTTCCCCGCGAGTGCAGTGGGCACCACGACAACGGTCGTGAGTGCGCTCACGTTCGCGGTGATGGCCGGCACGCTCGGTCTGCCCAACACCCTGATCCGCTTCCTGGCCGCCGACCGTGACCCGATCCGCCTCCTCGTGACCATCGGCGCGGTGGCCGCCGGGGCCGGCGCAGCGGCGGGGTTGGTGTGGTGCATCGTGCCGCAGCACTTCGGCGTGCCCCTCGAGGAGGTCGCGCCGGGATGGTCGATGGTTCCCGTGTTCGTGACGATCACCGCACTCGGTTCGGTGGGGGTGGTGGCGCAGTCGGCACTCATCGCACTTCGCAAGAGCAAGTGGGTGGTGGTCGAGAACACCGCGGGCAGCGTGGTCAAGCTCGTCGCGCTCCCCTCGCGGTCGGGTTCGGGGTGGCCGGACTGTTCGGGCTCTACTTCGCCGCGCTCGCGGTCGCGACGGTCGCGAGTGTGGTGATCCTGCGGTATGAGGTCGGTGGTTCGGTGCGCAGCTGGGTGCGCAGCGTCGACCTCGGCGCGCTCTCGCACTGCCGCTCGTTCGCGCTGGGCAACCATGTCGCCGCGCTCGTGGCCCTCCTCCCGACCACGGTGTTGCCGATCCTCGTGCTCGACCGGCTCGGCGCCCGGCAGGCCGCGTTCTTCGCCATGCCGCTCATGATCGTCGCGTTGTTGAACGTGATCCCGTCGATGGCGTCGCAGTCGTTGTTCGCGGAGGCCTCAGCCGATGAAGCGTCCCTGCAGACCCAGACGCGCCGGACGCTACTGGGCGTCTACGCGCTCGTCGTGCCGGGGGTGATCGTGCTCTGCCTGCTCGCGCATCCGGTGCTCTCGATCTTCGGTGCCGACTACGCCCGGAACGGCACCCGTTGCCTCCAACTCCTCGCGCTCTCGGGGCTCTTCGCAGGGTTCAACTACGTCGCCGACGTGGTCCTCAACGCGCGGAAGCAGGTACGGAGCTACGTGTTCCTCAACACCGCCGGCACCGCTTGCGCGATCGGGTTCCCGGTCCTGTTCATGAGCCACGGGCTCACCGGCGTCGGTGTCGGGTGGCTGGTCGGCCAGATCGGCTACAGCCTCCTCGCCGTCGCCACGCTCGCGTTCGTGCGCACCGCCGCTGTCCACCCACCCGTTCCCGGAAGCGAAGAGAGGTCTGCACCATGATCACCGAGAAGCTCCACGACCCGACCCGTGCACCGCTGGCCACACTGCTCCGCAGCCCGGCGCTCTACCAGCGCTGGCTCGAGCACCGGTTCCCGAACACTTCTGCGCATCCGAGCCTGCCCGGCAGCTTCCCCGAGGAGAACGCGGTGCTCCTCGGCCAGGCCGAGGTCGATCGGTGGGCTGCGGTGGTGCGGCGCTGCGGCCTGCCCGAGTACATCGTGCCGGCGAAGAACTGGGATTCCCTCGCCGCCCTCGGCGCGGTGCTCCGCCGGACCGGGACCGCGGGTCGGGTCCTCGACTCCGGCGGGATCATGGAGTCGGTGATCTCGTCGTGGCTGTGGCTCTACGGCTTCCGGGATCTCTGGTGCATCAACCCGGTCTTCTCGGCGCCGTTCCGCCACGGTGGGATCCACTATGAGCCCGGCGACGCGACCGACACGCGCTTCGACGCCGAGACGTTCGACGTCGTGACCTGCCTCAGCGTCGTGGAGCACGGAGTCGACCTCGACGGGTACTTCCGCGAAGCGGCCCGGATCCTGAAGCCCGGTGGCGCGCTCGTCACGTCGACCGACTACTACCCCGACCCGGTCGACACCGACGGCAAGGTCGCGTACGGCGTGCCGGTCAAGATCTTCAGCCGGGCCGAGATCGAGCACACGCTCGAGATCGCTGCGATCCACGGTCTCCGCCCGAGTGCGCCGGTGCCCCTCGACGCGGTCGAGAAGCCGGTGCACTGGGAGCTCACCGACCTCGACTACACGTTCCTCGTCTTCACACTGGTGAAGGACGAACGTGGCATCGAGGGCGACCCGACTGTCGGCGGGCCCGACTCGTGACCGGCCCGTCAGCCGAGCGAGTCGCCGTTGGCTCCGAAGTGCCGGCGGTAGGCCTCCAACGAGCGGGGCGAATCGGTCAACAAGATGTTCACGTCGGTGATGGAGTCGAAGTACGAGTGGTACGCGGTGACGTTGTTCCGCACGACGGCGGCGATCGCATCGACGAAGTAGGGGTTGTCGCCGGCGCCACCCTTGCTGCCCTCCGCCGAGATGCCCCATTCGGCGATGCTGAGCGGCTTGCCGTGCTGCTTCGCGTACTCGACGAGGTCCCCGAGGCCTCCGACCTGCTCGTACTGCGCCCGCCAGCGGGCCGGTGCAGTCCGGGGAGCGAGACCGGGGCCGGCCCAGAAGTCGTAGACGTCGGCACCGATGATGTCGACGACGTCGTCGCCGGGGTAGTACTCGTCGAACGGGATCGCCCGGTACGGCGCGTTGATCGTCCAGTCGAAGCGGAAGTTCGCGCCCGGCACCGAATCCATGGCCCGGGCGGTGCGGGCCCAGAACGTCTTCCAGAGTCCGTACTTCGCGGGGTCGTAGCCGAGGCCGTCGAGCGTCCAGTTGCCGTTGGCCTCGTGCGAGAGGCGGATGACGGAGTCGCCCAGCCCGGCGGCCACGTAGTTCGCGGCCAGCGCCCGGGCGTGGTCCTCGTACTCACCCGCGGCGCCGCGTTCGCGCCAGTCGGCGGGGGCGTCCGACGGAATGAGTGCCTGGGTGATGATGAGACTCCGGCCCGGCGCCGCGTTCTTCCAGTTCGCCCAGTTGAAGTTCGGGTTGCCGTGGATCATGAACCAGGGTCGCTCCCAGTTCGCCCAGTCGGGCGATGCGTTGTTGTAGACGAGGGCGCAGTCGATGTCGCGTCCGACGGCGGAACTGAACACGGCGAGCCGGTCGGTGCGGTGGTACGTGTACGCGCACGCGTCCTTCGCCGCGTCGGGGGTCGCCGGCTCACGACGGCCGAGGAACACGTTCGACTCCGCGGGCGACGGCGGCAGGGCCACGAGGCCGGGCATGCCGCAGGCGCCGAGCGCCAGGGCGAGTGCCGCAGCCACCAGTCCCAGCCGCACCACCTCGGGTCGTACCCACCTGCGTCGTACGTCGGTCACGGCTGGGAATCCCTTCCGGTTGACATCGCATCCTGCGGACCCCTGTGCGATCGGCACGAACCGCGGGTCGCTGAAGGTCCGTTGCCCCTTGGGAGGGATGAATGAGGGATGAGTGCACGAGCGCCCTGGTGGTCGTGGTGGTGGTGATCGCGGGCCTGGCTGCCTGCAGCGGCGCGCCCACGGCCGGCGATCCGGCCGGCCGGGAAGCACCCGTCGGGCGGTTCGCCGCGGGGGGCGACACGGAACGGTGCGTGTACACCGCGAACCGAGTCGACCAGCTCGATGCCTTCGCCGCTGCAGTCGGCGAGCCGGTCGCCTGTGCGCTCGTGTTCAACAACGCCGCGCCGACGTGGCCCGACCTCGAGCAGCCGTGGTTCACGATCCACAGTTCGCCCGACTTCAACTGGGCCGACTGGAAGGCCGCCGATCCGGATCGGCGGCTCGTGATCACCCAGTCGCTCATCCCCGACGACGTGCCGGCCGACTGGCGCCACCTCGGCGCGACCGGCGCGTACGACGCATCGGCCCGACGCCTGGCGGAGAACCTCGTCGAGGCGGGGCTCGGCGATTCCGTCATCCGTCTGGCCCACGAGGCCAATGGCACCTGGACCAAGGATCAAGTCGGCGACGACCCGGCCGCGTACGACGACTGGCGCACCTACTGGGGCCGCTTTGTCCGTGCAATGGACGCGGTTCCCGAGTCGGACTTCCGGTTCGACTGGACGGTGAACGCGGGCACCCGCCCGATCCCGCTCGACTCGTACTACCCGGGCGACGACGTCGTCGACATCATCGGCGTCGACGTCTACGACTTCTGGGACGAGCCGATCTTCGGACCGGCCCCAACGGATCCTGCCGCCCGGTGGGCGCAGCGATATGTCGAACCGGGCGGCACGGGCTCCGTCGTCACGTTCGCCGAGCTGCACCGCAAACCGCTCAGCATCCCCGAGTGGGGACTCTCGGCGGTCGGACACAAGGGCGGCGCGGGCGACAACCCGATGTTCGTCGACGAGATCGCAGAACTCGTCGCCGACCACGACGTGTCGTACCAGTCGTACTTCGAGGCCACCACCGATGTCGAGATGTTGCTGACCGATGCCCCGAGCTCGCTAGCGGCCTACCAGGAACACTTCATCCACCGGACCGAGGAGGCCCACTGATGGCCACCAGCACCGAGATCGCACTCACCGTCGCCAACCGACTCGACCGCTCCGTGTCGCGCGCACTACCCGCCGCGCTCGTCCGTCATCCGCACCGCTGCCCGGCCTGCGGGTACTCCGGCCGGTTCTCGACCGCATGGGCGCTCACGGGTCGGCGATCGGAGGCGTACTGCCCGGCGTGCCACGCCGCCGAACGCCATCGACTGCAGGCGCTGGTCGTCGAGGCGCTCGCGCTGCGGTTCGACTTCGCGTCGATGTCGATGCTGCACGTTGCGCCGGAGCCGATCCTGCAGGGTCGGTTCCGCGACGAGTTCGGGTCGTACACGACCGCCGACCTGGTGCGCGAAGACGTCGACCTGAACTTCGACCTCACCGACGCCCCGCTCGAGGACGGCTCGTACGACGTGGTCTACGCGTCGCACGTGCTCGAGCACATTCCCGACGACCGGGCCGCGATCGCCGAGATCAGGCGGCTCCTGGCCCCCGGCGGCTTCGCGGTGCTCCCGGTGCCGATGGTGTGCGCCGAGACCGTCGAGTATCCCGTGCCGGTCGCGTCGGAGGCCGGTCATGTCAGGGCTCCCGGCCCCGACTACTTCGAGCGGTTCACCGACTTCGCCTCGGTCGAGGTGTTCCGCTCCCGAGACTTCGGCGACGAGCCCCAGGTGTACGTGGTCGAGGACCGCACCCGATATCCGAACCGCTACGCCCCGTACCGCACCCCGACCCCGGGCCACCGCCACGAGGACATGGTCCCCGTCTGTTTCCAGGAGAAGGCGGAGCAGGAGAAGTAGCGGAGTCGGCGGGCAGTTGTCGCGGGCCGTGAGTAGCGGAGTCGGCGGGCAGTTGTCGCGGGGCCGTCAGTGGGTGAGCGGTCGAGCCGACGCAGCGGATTCGACCATCAGGGCAGGAGAAGTGGCGGAGTCGGCGGGCAGTTGTCGCGGGGCCGTCAGTGGGTGAGCGGTCGAGCCGACGCAGCGGATTCGACCATCAGGTTCGGTTCCAGGGGGCGACGCCGAGGCGGTGCGCGTTGCGGGCGTTGCGGGCCATGGCGGCCAGCCGCCGCGGGGCGCGGGCGAGGTGTCGGACGCGGTCGAGACCGTCGACCGGATGCGTCTGCGACGACCACTCGGTGGAGAGGTTCCAGTCGGCGGTTCGCCGGAACGCCGACCAGTAGCCGGCGTCGGTGAGGAGCTCCCAGCGGTCGTCGCCGCGCAGGAATCGGTGGAGCGATGCCGGGCCCGGGAGCTGGATGTCGTCGACGATCACGATCCCGTCGGCGCGCACGCGCGGCGCCGCGAGGTACCAGTCGAGCTGTGGGAACGGGTGGGCGTGGCAGCCGTCGATGAAGAGGATGTCGATGGGCTCGTGGGTCATCGCCGCGAGGACCTCGGGCGACGAACCGGGCTGCAGTGTCAGGTGCTCGGTGTCGACGCCGTGATCGGCACACCACTTCGCCACCGCTTCGCCTTCGGCCGGGCCGAGGAAGACCGATGTGTGCGCGGCCGCGACGGAGGCGAACACGATGGTCGAGGCCCCACAGCCCGTCTCGAGGGTGACCTTGCCGGCCGCGTGGTCGTGGATGAACTCGAGACAGTCGAGCGTGGCCGACCACACGCCGGCCGGCGCCGAGGGGTGTGCCTTCGGTGGATCCCGTCGGATCTCTGCGAGCAGCGGATCACCGGCGTGCGGGCGCGAAGGAATCTCAACTGTGGCCACCCTGCACCATCGGCATCCCGGGGTCGATTTCTTGAACGGTCGCGGCGCCGGGGTGTCGCTGCAAGTGCACTGCAGGCGTACCGCCACGAGGCTGCAAGCGGCCCGATCACGATGGGCCCTCATCGCTCGATCCGCTCTCGTCGGAGGTACGACCATGCGCATGCACCGCAACGACATCCCGGCAACGCTCGAAGCACCGGGCGCGATCGCGCGTCAGGCTGTCGGTTTCGGCGATCCCGAGGGTTCGGGACCAATGGGTGGCGAGTACTTCTCCCTCGGAGCCGGAACCGACATCGCACCGCTGCTCCGGGGGCTCGAGGGCGACGCCTGCCAGGTGCCCCACTGGGGCTACGTCCTCTCGGGTGAGGCCGTCGTCACCTACGGCGACGGATCCGAGGAGACCTGCTCGGGCGGTGACCTCTTCTACTGGCCGCCGGGGCACACCGTGCGGGTGGTCGCCGACGCCGAGGTGGTCCTGTTCAGCCCCCAGGTCGCGCACGCCCGGGTGCTCGAGCACATGGGCGCACAGATGGCGGCGGGAGGGGCGGGATCCTGAGCGCAACCGCTGCTCGACAGAGCGGTCGCGGCCGGATGCCGGTGGCAGGGTGTCGGGGAGTGGCGCGTCATGTCCAGATTTCTCCCTGAGTACGATCGGCGACCGTGACGGATCCTCCGCGTAGCCACCTCCCGATCCCCGACCGGGCCGCTCCCGGGTTGACCACCTACGACGCCCGTGATCCCGACACCGCGTTCGCGCCCATCGAGCCGTTCCTCCCCCCTGCGGGAGCGCCCAACGTGCTGATCGTCCTCCTCGACGACATCGGGTTCGGTGCGTCGAGTGCCTTCGGGGGTCCGTGCGAGACCCCGGTCGCCGAGCGGCTCGCGGCCGGGGGGCTGAAGTACACCCGGTTCCACACGACGGCACTGTGCGCGCCGACCCGCAAGGCGATGCTCACCGGTCGGAACCACCACTCGGTGGCGATGGGGAGCATCACCGAGACCGCGACGTCGGCCCCGGGCCAGTCGTCGCTGACGCCGAACACCAAGGCGCCACTCGCGATGACGCTGAAGTTGAACGGGTACTCGACCGCGCAGTTCGGCAAGTGCCACGAAGTCCCGGTGTGGCAGTCGTCGCCGATGGGCCCGTTCGACATGTGGCCGTCGGGAGGCGGCGGGTTCGAGCACTTCTACGGCTTCATCGGCGGAGAGAACAACCAGTGGTACCCCGCGCTGTACGAGGGCTTCACCCCCGTCGAACAGCCGAAGACGCCCGAGGAGGGGTACCACCTCACCGAGGACCTCGCCGACAACGCCATCGACTGGGTGCGGACCCAGAAGGCGCTGATGCCCGACCGGCCGTTCTTCATGTACTTCGCACCCGGTGCCACCCACGCACCGCACCACGTCCCGCCGGAGTGGGTCGAGAAGTACAAGGGGAAGTTCGCGCACGGGTGGGACGCGCAGCGCGAGATCACCTTCGAACGCCAGAAGGCCCTCGGAGTCATCGCACCCGACGCCGACCTCACCGAACGCCACGCGGAGATCACCGGCTGGGACGACATGCCCGCCGAGATCAAGCCGGTGCTCGAACGCGAGATGGAGGTCTACGCGGCCTTCCTCGAGCACACCGACCACCACGTCGGCCGGTTGATCGACACGCTGGAGCAGCTCGACGTGCTCGACGACACGATCGTGTACTACATCATCGGCGACAACGGCGCGTCGGCCGAGGGCACCGAGCAGGGTGCGTTCAACGAGATGGCGAACTTCAACGGCGCGGCCGCGCTCGAGACGCCGGAGTTCATGGCGTCGAAGATCGACGAGTTCGGGACCCCCACCGCGTACAACCACTACGCGGTGGGCTGGGCCTGGGCGATGGACAGCCCGTTCCAGTGGACGAAGCAGGTCGCGTCGCACTGGGGCGGCACCCGCAACGGAACGATCGTCCACTGGCCGAACGGCATCGACGAGCCGGGTGGCATCCGGAACCAGTTCACCCACTGCATCGACGTCGCGCCGACGATCCTCGAAGCGACCGGCCTTCCCGAGCCGACGATGGTGAACGGCGTGCAGCAGTCCCCGATGGAGGGGACGAGCATGCTGTACAGCTTCAACGACGCCGATGCGCCGGAACGGCACGACCTCCAGTACTTCGAGATGTTCGGCAACCGTGGCATCTACCACAAGGGGTGGAGCGCGGTCACGAAGCACCGCACCCCGTGGCTCCTGAACGCCACCGATCTGATCGCGCTCGACGACGACGTGTGGGAGCTGTACGACGGCACGAACGACTGGACCCAGGCCCACGACCTGTCGGCCGAGATGCCCGAGAAGCTGCGCCAACTCCAGCGGCTCTGGTTGATCGAGGCCACGAAGTACAACGTCCTGCCGATCGACGATCGCGGTGCCGAACGGCTCAACTCCGACCTCGCCGGACGGCCGCAACTCATCAAGGGCACCTCACAGCTCCTGTTCCCGGGCATGAAGCGCTTGTCGGAGAACAGCGTCATCAACATGAAGAACAAGTCGTTCTCCGTCACCGCGAAGGTGACTGTCCCCGACGACCCGTTGGCCGGCGTGATCATCGCCCAGGGTGGTGCGTTCGGCGGCTGGGCGCTGTGGGCCAAGGACGGGAAGGCCACGTTCACGTACAACGCGCTGGGGATGATCGAGTTCACGACGGAGGCGACTCAACCCATCGGAGCGGGAGAGCACCAGATCCGCATGGAGTTCGCCTACGACGGCGGCGGTCTCGGCAAGGGCGGCGACGTGTCGCTCTTCTACGACGGCGATGTCGTCGGCACCGGCCGGGTCGACGCGACGCAGGCGATGATCTTCTCGGTCGACGAGACGACCGACATCGGCCAGGACACCGGCATGCCCGTCAGCGCGAACTACCCGAGCGACACCCGGTGCAACGCCAAGATCGACCTCGTCCAGATCGACATCGGCGACGACAACCACGACCACCTCATCGACCCGGAGGTGCTCATCCACATCGCGATGTCGAAGCAGTAGCGCGAGCGGCCACCCCTGTGCCTAGGGTCTGGTCATGAAGATCGACGGGATGATCCAGACGGCCAACCTCTCGCGCGCCGCGTCGTCGGCGAAGGAACTGGAAGACATGGGCTACGACGGCGGACTCACCGCCGAGATGGCCCACGATCCCTTCTTCCCGATCCTGCTCGCCGCGCAGGCCACGGAGCGGATCGAACTCGGCACCGGGATCGCGGTGGCGTTCGCGCGCAGCCCGATGACGCTCGCGAACATCGGCTACGACCTCCAGCAGTTCAGCGAAGGCCGCTTCATCCTCGGACTCGGCAGCCAGATCAAGGCCCACGTCGAGAAGCGCTTCTCGATGCCGTGGTCGAGCCCGGCGGCGCGGATGCGCGAGTTCATCCTCGCCATGCGCGCGATCTGGGGCTCGCTGGAACGACGGCGAGAAGCTCGACTTCCGCGGCGAGTTCTACCAACACACCCTCATGACGCCGTTCTTCAACCCGGGCCCGAACCCCTACGGCAGCCCGAAGGTCTTCCTCGCCGCGGTCGGGGAGAAGATGACCGAGGTGGCAGGAGAGGCGTGCGACGGGATCATCCTGCACGGCTTCACCACCGAGCGGTACGTGCGTGAGGTGTCGATGCCCGCGCTCGAGCGGGGCTGGAAGGCGGGCGGACGGGAACGCGCCGCCTTCGAGGTGACCGGTCCGATGTTCGTCGTCACCGGTACGAACGAAGAGGAGTTCGCGGCCGCACGCACCGGGACGAAGCGGCAGGTCGCGTTCTACGGCTCCACGCCCGCGTACCGCGGCGTCCTCGAGCTGCACGGCTGGGGCGATCTCCAGACCGAGCTGAACGCGCTCTCGAAGCAGGGTGAGTGGGACACGATGGGCGAGCTCATCGACGACGAGATCCTCGCTGCGTTCGCGGTCGTCGGCGAGCCCGAGGAGATCCCGGGTCTCCTGCTCGCGCGCTACGGCGACCTCCTCGACCGCATCAGCTTCTACGCGCCCTACCAGTCGGACCCCGACCGCTGGACCGCCGTCTTCGAGGCCCTCCACAACGCCTGACCGCCGGCCAGAGTGAAGCCCCCGTTCTGGTCATCTGCGGGGCTGGCCTGCAACCGCGCACATGACCAGAACGAGGGGTCAGCTCGACGCGGCGAAGGCGAGGATCGAGGCGGCGCAGGCGTCGGGGTCCTCCATCGGCCCGAAGTGGCCGAGGTCGTCGAACACCTCGAGCCGGCCGTGGGGGAGCCGCTCGACGATCATCTGTGCGAGCTTCGGGTTGATCGCGTCGGTGTGCGCACCCGACGCGACGACAACGGGACAGCCGACGCCCGAGAGGCTCGCCCAGAGTCCGTTGGCGGCACCCATCGCGAACACCGCGGCTTCGTCGGCCGGGGCGCACTTCAGGGTCCACGTGCCGTCGGCCTGTTCGCGCATCCCGCCGAAGACGTACGCGTGCAACGCCTCGGAGGTGAGCGAGCTCAGCGGCGGCTTCGCGCCGTAGGCGGCGAAGGCTTCGTCGGGGGACGCCCACACCGCCCGCCGGCGGCGCGCCGCGTTCGACATCGGGTTGTCGGGTTGCGGGTCGAGCGGCGCGTCGCTCGGGAACACGATCGGTTCGTAGGCCCACACCCGGGGATACGTCCCCGGCCGGTCCAACTCGCCGAGCAGGAGCGCGGTGCCGCCCTTCGAGTGGCCGACGGCGAGGAGCGCGGGGTCGCCGGCCAGCCCGAGGTGGTCGACGACGGCGAGCGCGTCGTCGGCGAAGCCGGACCAGGCGTACCCGTCGGTGGCGGGGTCGCTGTCGCCGTGACCGCGGAAGTCGAACGACCACACGCGGCGGCCGGCCGCGACGAGTCGTTCCGCGGTCGGCGCCCACGCGAGCCCGTGGAAGCCAGTGGGATGCGCGAGCAACGTGGGCGGGCCGTCGCCGCCCCAGTCGTATACGGCGAGGCCGAGCCCGGAGGGTGCGGTGAATCGTTCGGGAGTCGGGAGGTTCACGAAGACGCGGGTTGCTGCTTCGCGGCCTGCTCGGCTGCGTGGTCTTCGATGGCCTTGCCGATGGCGTGCGCGGCCTTGCCGACGAACTCGCCACCCGAGCCGGTGACCCAGTCGCACGACGCGGCCGGCGGATCGAGCTGACCCTGGTACCTCGGCATCACGTACTGGGCGAACAGCTCGTACGAGCGCTTCTGAGCGGCCGGAACGGCCCACTCGTTGGCCATGAACAGGAAGGCACCGAACCCACCGTTGCTGGCCTCGACGAGCTCGTCGAGCTTCGCGATCGCGTCGTCGGGCGTGCCGATCACGGCGAAGCCCGACTGCTTGTTGTTCTCGACGATCTCCTTCGGCGTGTCGCCCTGCACGGGACCGGCCGGGAGGATGTGGGTGAAGTACCGGGAGAACTCGGCGATGCCGTACTCCACCTCGGCTTCGGCCTGCTCCCGTGTCTCGGCGAGGTGCATCGGCCCGACGAGGCGCCACTTCGAGCGGTCGGCGACGTGCCCGTGCTCGAGCGCGATCTCCTCCCACATGTTCCAGTGGTGGCCGAGCAGGTCCATGCCCTGCGAGACCGTCGCCGCGATCGAGAGCATGCCGACGCCGTGCTTGCCGGCCGCCCGGGCGCCGGTCGGTGAGAACGACGCCGCGACCGCGATGTCGAAGCAGGGATCGGAGTACGGCGCGAGCTGCAGGCGAGCGTCGTTGAGCACGAAGCCCTCGGTCTCCATCGTCACCGTCTCGCCCGCGAGCAGGGCCATCATCGCGTCGAGCGTCTGCTCCATCCGCGGGCGTTGCCGATCGGCCGGGATGCCGAGCATGTGCGCGTCGGAGGTGAGCTGGCCCGGACCGACACCGAGCATGACGCGACCGCGCGTGAGGTGGTCGAGCAGCACCATCCGGTCGGCGAGCATGAGCGGGTGGTGGTAGGGGAGCGAGCTCACACCCGTGCCGAGCTTGATGTGCTTCGTGCGTTCGGCGGCGACCGCGATGAACACCTCCGGCGACGCGATGATCTCGTAGCCGGCCGAGTGGTGCTCACCCACCCAGGCTTCGTCGTATCCGAGCGCGTCGAGATGTTGGATGAGCTCGAGGTCGCGCTCGAGGGCCAACGTGGGGTTCTGACCGACGGGGTGGAACGGGGCCATGAAGATGCCGAATCTCATGGAACGGAGAGCCTAGGGCCGCCCTTGACCGGGCGGTCAAGACGGTGCGAGCGTGCCGCGATGACTCCTGCATCGGTGACGCTCGAAGACTGGCGTGCCCGTGGCCGCATGGTGGCGACCGACAGCGGCGACGTGTTCGTCGTCGAAGCACCTGCCACCGGCACCGGCTCCGGCGATCCGGTCCTGGTGCTCCACGGATTCCCGACGTCGTCGCACGACTGGGCGCCGGTGGTGCCGGCCTTGGGCACCTCGGGTCCCGTCGTGCTCCTCGACCTGCCCGGCTTCGGATTGTCGGCCAAGCCCGACCGGGCCTACACGCTGTTCGACCAGGCCGACACGGTGGAAGCCGTCGCGCGGGAGCTGGGCCTCACGTCCGTCGTGCTCGTCACCCACGACATGGGCGACTCGGTCGGTGGTGAGCTGCTCGCCCGTTCGATCGACGGGAACCTCTCGTTCGGGGTGAGTCGGCGCGTCGTCACCAACGGATCGATCTACCTCGAGCTCGCGCAGCTCACCGACGGCCAGAAGCTGCTCGAGTCGCTCCCCGACGAGATGCTCCCCGAAGGTTCGGGACCTCCGCTCGAGGGACTCGCCGCGTCGCTGCGCGCGACGCTCGCGCCCGACGCGACCGTGTCCGACGCCGACCTGCACACCGCCGCCGAGCTGATCGTGCGCAACGGTGGCAACCGGCTCCTGCCCCGACTCATCCGCTACCTGCAGGAGCGGCGCGAGCACGAGGCGCGGTGGACCGGCGCGATCGAGCGGCACCCCTCGCCGCTCACCGTGCTCTGGGGAGACCTCGATCCGATCGCGGTCTGGCCCATGGCCGAGCGGCTGCAGGCCGCCCGACCCGACGCCACAGTCGTCCGGCTCGACGGGATCGGGCACTACCCGATGATGGAAGCCCCGGAGCGGTTCTCGACCGAGCTCGTCACCGCGCTGGCCTGAACCGATCAGGCGCGGGGCGGAGACGGGAGCTCGAACCCGACCACCGCACCGGATCCGTCGCTCCGGTTGGTCGCCCACACGGTTCCGTCGTGACGGGTGACGATCTGCTGGACGATCGCGAGCCCCAGGCCGGAACCCGGCTCGGTGCGTGCGCCGACGGACCGGTAGAAGCGGTCGAAGACATGGGGCAGGTCGTCGGCCGGGATGCCGGGACCGTGGTCGCGTACCTCGAGGCGCCGGCCCGTGATCGTGATCTCCACCGGACCGTCGCTGTACTTCAGTGCGTTGTCGACGAGGTTGCTGATCGCCCGTTCCACCATGGCCGGGCGTGCGAGCACCGGCTGCGGATCGTTGACGGTCACCGCCAAGACACGCTCGGTGCGACGTCGGGCTCGCTCGACGACGGCTCGCGCCAGGTCGGTGAGCTCCGTCGGCTCCGGGGGCTCGTCGTTGCTCGACCGGTCGGTGGCGAGCTCGACGAGCTCTGAGACGAGGTCGGTGAGCTCGTCGACCTCGAGCCGGATGGCCGTGGCCGCGCGCTGCCGCTGTTCGGTGTCGAGGCGCTCGCCCCGCTCGAGCAGCTCCGCGTTGGTGCGCAGGCTCGTGAGCGGGGTTCGCAGCTCGTGGCTCGCGTCGGTGATGAGCTGCTGCTGTTGCACGCGCGACGCCGCGAGCGCGTCGACCATGGTCGAGAAGCTCCCCGCCAGGCTTCCGATCTCCCCACCGCCGTCCTGGGGGACCGGCGCGCTCAGGTCCTGGGTGCGCGCGATGCGCTCGGCGGAGTCGCGCAGTCGTTCGACCGGCCGGACCAGGCGCCGGGCGAACAACCAGCCCAAGACTGCGGCGGCCGCGATCGCGACGATGCTGAGGAGCGCGAGGCGGAGCGCCAGCGTGGCGAGCACGTCGTCGTTCTCATCGAGGGCCCGAGCGGTCTGCACGATCCCGCCCGCCGGCCAGGGGACCGTGAGCATCCGGTAGGGCTCACCGTCGATCGTGACCGTCCGCAGTCGAGCTTCGGCGTCGGAATCCGTCTCCCGGTCCTCGCGATCGACCGGGAGACGAACGGATCCGGGGATGCACAGGGTCACGGTGCCGTCGTCGCTCACGATCTGCGCGGCCGCCGCGGGTTGGAAGGCGCCGGCGCGGGGGCATCCACCCGGACCTGCGTCGTCGCCGTCTCTCCCCTCGCCGTCGCTGTCACCGCCGCCGACGCGCCGGGTCGCCTCGGCCCGACCGAGCAACGACTGGTCGATGCTCTGCTCGAGCTCACGCGACGTCGTGACGTACGCGCCGGTGGCGCCGATGGCGCTGACGAAGGCGGCGATGACCGCCAAGCCGATTGCGATCCGCCAGCGGAGGCTCATGATCCCTGCACGCTCGGCTCAGGACCGCTCGCGCACGACGTACCCGACGCCGCGCACCGTGTGGACCAACCGGGATTCCCCGTCGGCCTCGGTCTTGCGGCGCAGGTATCCGATGTAGACGTCGAGCGAGCGCGAGTTGGTCTCGAAGTCGAAGCCCCAGATCCGGTCGTAGATGGTGTCGCGCTCGAGCACGATCCCAGCGTTGAGCATCAACAGTTCGAGCAGGTCGAACTCGGTCTTCGTCAGTTCGAGTGGACGCCCGTCGCGACTCGCGGTCCGGCGAAGCGGGTCGAGGGTCAGATCGGCGACCTCGAGGACCTCGCTCGTGCCGGTCACGCTCGTGCGCCGGAGCAGCGCGCGCAGGCGGGCGAGCAGCTCGTCGAGCGAGAACGGCTTGACGAGGTAGTCGTCGGCCCCGGCGTCGAGTCCCGCGACCCGATCGGAGATCTCGTGGCGCGCGGTGAGCATGAGGACCGGAACCTGCGAGTCGGACGCACGGATCCGGCGACACACCTCGAGGCCGTCGAGGCCGGGCATCATCACGTCGAGCACGACCACATCAGGGACCCGGTGCTGGAACGCATCCATGGCCTGCGTGCCGTCGACGACGGCGTCGGGCTCATAGCCCTCCACCTGCAGGGCCATGACGAGCGACTCGCGGACGCTGCGATCGTCTTCGGCGACGAGGACCAGGGGTCGGGATCCGGCGCTCATGGGTCGCACCCTACGGGCCGGCCGTGAGAGCGGCGTAAGACGCCGGAACCCCCGACTTCTCACCTGGTTCTCGCGTGACTCGATCCGACGTCTTACGCGGATCCCCCACGATGGGCTGGTCCTCATCCACTGATCCGAGAGGAGCATCCCGATGCCCGAGCGCACCCAGGTGCCGAGACGACGACACCCCGCCCGGAAGGCCCGCCAGGTCGTCGGCGCACTCAGCGCCACGGCCCTGCTGGGTCTCACCGGCTTCCTCGCCGCGTCGGCAGCGACGAGTGCGACGGCGACGACCACCGCGAAGGTCACCACGACCAGCGAGGAGTCGGAGCACCAGTCGACCACGCAGTACCGGTCCGACGGGTCGGAGGACTCCGACGACTCGGAGCACTGGTCGGCAACCCCGGCGACCAGCTTCCGTTCCAGTTCGAGCTCCAGCTCGACCGGCACGGACACGTCGAGCCATGCGAGCTGACGCCACCTTTCCCGTCATGGGCTCCACCGCGCACGTGACCCTGGTGGGCGGCACCGTCGGACTCACCGAGACCGCGCGGGTGCGGCTCGACGACCTCGAGGCCCGATGGAGCCGCTTCATCCCAACGAGTGAGGTCAGCCGGCTCAACCACGCCGACGGTCGACCCTGTCGGGTCTCGGAGGAGACCCGCCTGCTCGTGCGCCGCGCCCTCGACGGCCACGCGGTCACCGAAGGTCGGTTCGACCCGACGCTCCTCGGCGCGGTGCTGCGGGCCGGGTACGTCGAGAGCTTCGACCGCCCGCTCCGGCCCCGCATCTCGGCGTCGACGTTGGGCACCGGTGCGCACCGGATCGAGGTCGACGACGCCGCCGGAACGGTACGCATCCCTGTGGGAGTCGGCTTCGACCCGGGCGGCATCGGGAAGGGCCTGGCGGCCGACCTGGTGAGCGCGGAGCTCCTCGAACTCGGTGCCGACGGGGTGTCGGTGAACGTGGGTGGCGACCTGCGCGTCCGCGGCGACGCACCCGACGCCGAGGCCTGGCGCATCGCGATCGACGACCCATGGGGTCGCGCCGAGCCCATCGCCACGGTCCGGCTCCGCGATGGTGGCGTCGCGACCAGCTCCCGGCTGCACCGGCGCTGGGTCGGTGCCGACGGCGGACTGCGACACCACCTCATGGATCCCGGGACCGACACGAGTGCGCGGACGCCGGTGCTCGCGACGACCGTGGTCGCGGCAGCCGGTTGGCAGGCCGAGGCGCTCTCGAAAGCGGTGTTCCTCGATGCCCGTCGGGGCATGGAGCTCGTAGACCGTCGTGGCGCGGCGGCGCTCGTCGTGCTCCCCGACGGCGTGCTGAGCACGCGCGGTTGGTCGGTGCTCACCGACGGTGTGCTGACGGGATCGGGGGCTCGGGCATGACGAACCAGCTCTGGTGGTACGTCGCCCGCGCCGGCGGGATCGTCGCCTGGTCGTTGCTCGCCGCGAGCGTCGTGCTCGGCCTGTTCTTGTCGACCCGACTCCGACCGCTCAACGCGCCGCCCGTGTGGACCACCGATCTGCACCGGTTCCTCGGTGGCGTCGCGACGATCTTCGTCGGCGTGCACGTCGGCGCGATCATGCTCGACTCGTACACCTCGTTCGGGGTGACCGACGTCCTCGTCCCGTTCGCGTCGTCGTGGCATCCGGTGTGGGTCGCGTGGGGGATCGTGAGCATGTACCTGCTCCTCGCGGTGGAGCTCACATCGCTCGCGCGCAACCGGATGCCGCGAAAGCTCTGGCACGCGGTCCACATCTCCTCGTTGCCGCTGTTCGCGTTCTCGACCGTGCACTTCGCCGGGGCCGGGACCGACGCCGGGAATCCGTTCGCGGTGTTCGGGATGATCCTGCTCAGCGGCGTGGTGTTCGCGTTCCTGTTCCGCCGGTTCGGCCGGCGGAAGCCGACGCGAACGTCACCGGCAGCCGCGGTCGGCCGGCGGCCGGTAGTCGACCGAGTCGATCGTCGATCGGGCCCGGGAGAAGTCGAACACCTCGGCGAGGTTGCGGGCGTTCCGGTCACGCACGCCGAGCTCCCGTAGGCCCCACCGCCACTCGATCATGCGCAGGATCGACGTGTGCTCGAACGGTGTTCCCCCGGCGACGGGTGCGCCGGTCGAGAAGGGCGATGCCACGACGCAGGGGACCCGGAAGCCGAGCTGCGAGTAGTCGGGATGGGGTCCCGGTCTGGGATTGACGTTGGCGTCGATCACCTTCGGCGGCGGGATGTGGTCGAAGTAGCCGCCCCACTGGTCGTAGTGCACCACCAGCACCGAGCGCTCCCACCGAGGCCCGCGGCGCAGCGCGGTGAAGACGTCGGCGACGGTGGTCTGGTCGGTGCGGATGTCGGGACCCACGGGGGCGTCGACGAACGCGACGTCGGGGAGGTGGTCCGCGCGGATGTCGGCGAACAGTGCACGGTACGGACGCGCCAACGTGTCGTAGCCGCCGTCGAAGCGCGACACGAACGGGGCGCCGTCGGGAGCGACGCCGTAGTACCGGCCGGTTCGACCTGCGTCGCGGAGTCGGTCCCAGATGGTCGACCGGATCTCGCTCGTTCCGGCGGGGGTGCTGCCGGTCGAGGGGTCGTCGCCCGGGTCGTCGGTGTCGAGATCGGTGGCGGCGGCGTGCAGGTACATGCGGTTCGGGACCGATCCAGCGTTGAGCGACGCGAAGTAGTTCCCCAGCACCGTGAACGACGTCGCGATCCGGCCGAGCGACGGGACCGCGTTGCGCGAGAAATACGAGAGCGGGGTGAGGTCGCGGTCGGCGACGGTGAGGAGGAACCCACGGTTGTCGTCGTCGCCGAGGTGGACCGCGCCGTCGGTCCAGTCGTGGGGGAGCGCCGTCGATCCGCACCCCTCGACGTCGACGCCCAGATCCCAGGTGTCGTGGAGCTCGCCTGCGACGTCGCGGTAGGCGAGGCCGCGTTGGCGACCCTGCGCGTCGCGCAGCCACCCGAGCACATGGTCGAACGACCGGCCGGTCAGGGTGAGCACCACGACGTGGTCGAAGGGGGCGTCGTTGGGATCGATGAGCGCTCTCGGCTCGTCACGGACCGATTCGGACGCGCCGCGGGTGCTGCACGCCGCGAGCCCGGCGAGCGCGGCTGCGCCCGCACCGGCCCGGAGGAAGTCCCTTCGGTCGATCCGCCCCATTCGGGGCGAACCTACCGGTATCGCAGGCGCCCGGTCAGATCGAGGGCAGCCCGCGGTCGATCCACGCGTCGAGCGCGGGGCTGGTCTCGAACGACGAGATGAGCGCGTAGCGGGGTGCGGTGCCGGTGTGCACCACGACGTGCCAGAGGCGCTGGGTGTCGACCACGAACTGCGCTCCCCGGTGGAGCGGGACCCGGATCTCCGTCTCGGGGTCGGGGAGACCGTCGACGCCACACTCCATCAACAGCATGTAGCTGTCGGGGTTGTCGGTGAGCTCGAGCCAGGATCGGACGACCCAACCCTGTTCGGGTGGGTTGAAGCGGTTGTTGTCGTCGCGGTGGAACGAGCGGATCGCGTCGTCGTGGCTCTGCGGCTCCAGCTTGATCGTGCGCACCCGCCCGAAGTTCGCACCCACGTCTTCGACCCAGCGCCGGAGGGTGGGGCACTGATCGGCGTTGCTCGTGAAGATCGCGTCCTTGTCGGGGTGCTCGTTCTCCTTGCTCCAGAACCCCCGGCAGTCGAGCTCGCCGTCGGCCGTAGCGATCGGCGCGAAGTTCGTGTCGCCGCCGCTCTTCCAGTCCATGTACTCGAGGCCGCGGTACTCCGCCTCCGGGACCACGTGGTCGAGGTCGCGGAGCTGCACGAACCCGTGGGCCTCCATCGCCAGCGGACGGGGGTGCGGGGTCTCGAGCGGGATCGCGACCGACCAGTGATCGTGGTTGGGCCAGAACGTCGTCGCCATGGACCAAGTGTACGGACGCCGACCCGCCGATCCGGCTTCGGCGCTCGAGGGATCGGGGCTAGCGGGGCCGGTGCTCGGTGCCGCGCCCCGGCGTCACGAACAGTCCCTGGCCCGGTTCGTACACGTTCGCGGTGTGCCACACGCCGCGGGGATTCACCATCGCCTCGCCCGCGTGCAGCTCGACGGTGCGGTGCTCCCCGTCGATCTCCTGGATGATGTCGACCCGCCCGCTGAGGAGCACCACGAGCTCCTCGCCGGCGGGGTGGCGCTCCCAGGTCGACCACGTCTCGGCCTGCGGGAACACGCAGACCATCCGGCCCTCGTCGCCGTCGGCCTCGAACCGCCGGGCGTAGCCGTCGAGCCATTCGGGCGACCAGTCGGCGCCGGCGACCGGGGTGGCGGTGGAGTCGGCCCCGAGGTGCACCACCGTCGAGGCGAGATCGAAGGCTTCGTCGCTCATCACCGCAGTGTCGCGCGTCGCGTCAGGCAAGCTCGGCGCGACGGCGGGCGAGGTGGCGGCGCTCCGGTTCCGACGGTCCGAGCGCCGAACGCGGCGTCGTAGGCGTCGGCCGCCTCGTCGACACGTCCGAGGCGGCGCAACAGGTCGGCGCGCGTCGAGTGGAGGTGGTGGAAGTCGTCGAGGCCGGAGATGCCGTCGACGAGCGCAAGCGCGGCTTCGGGTCCGTCGACCTCTGCGACGGCGACCGCGCGGTTGAGTCGCACGACCGCGGTGGGATGCACAGCGGTCGAGGTGGGCGTAGAGCGCGCGATCTCGGACCAGTCGGTGTCGGGGAACGACGGCGCAGTCGCGTGGCACGCGGCGATTGCGGCTTGCAGCGTGAACGGACCCGGACGTCCCGCCGAGCGACGCAGCGCGAGCTCGACGAGCACCGAACCGTCGGCGATGCCGCCTGCATCCCACCGGGTGCGGTCCTGGTCGGCGAGCAGCACGAGCTCGCCTTCGGCATCGGTGCGCGTGAGACGGCGCGCATCGGTGAGCAGCAGGAGCGCGAGGAGCCCGAGCACCTCGGGTTCGTCGGGGAGGAGATCGGCGAGCAGTCGGGCGAGTCGGATCGCCTCGTCGCAAAGGTCGATCCGCACGAGTGCATCGCCCGCCGAAGCGGTGTGGCCCTCGGTGAAGATCACGTAGACGACCGAGAGCACGGCGGGGAGGCGTTCGGGGAGCTCGTGATCCGACGGGACCCGGTACGGGATGTGAGCGGTCGCGATCTTGTGCTTGGCCCGCACGATGCGCTGGGCCATCGTCGGCTCCGAGATCACGAACGCGCGGGCGATCTCCGCCGTGGAGAGCCCGCACAGGGTGCGGAGGCTGAGCGCGACCCGCGCCTCGGGAGCGAGCGCGGGATGGCAACAGGTGAAGATGAGGCGGAGGCTGTCGTCGCGCAGGATCGTGGCCGACGGCTCGAGGGGATCCCGGGGTTCTCCGTCGGGCTCGAGCAGGCGCATCGCGGCCTCTTCCTTCTCGGAACGCCGACCCTCGCGACGCAGTCGGTCGAGTGCCTTGTGGCGCGCCGTTGTGGTGAGCCACGCGGCGGGGCTCCGGGGCACGCCGTCGCGGGGCCAGCGCTCGAGCGCGAGCACGGTCGCGTCCTGCAGCGCGTCCTCGGCGAGCTGGAGGTCGCCGAGCTGACGGGTGAGGGTGGCCAGCGCACGGCCACCCTCGACCCGGATCAGCTCGCCGAGATCGTCGTCGGCGCGGGTCACCCCATCGGGAGCACGGGACGGACCTCGATGTGTCCGTGCCACGCGCCGGGGATCTGCGACGCCCAGCGGATCGCGTCGTCGAGGTCCTTCGCCTCGAGCAGGTAGAACCCGCCGAGGACCTCCTTGGTCTCCGCGAACGGTCCGTCGGTCGTCACGAGGTCGCCGCCCTTGCCGTCCTTCACCGAGATCGTCGTCGCGGTCGAGGTCGGCTGGAGCGCGGCGCCACCCTGGATCACGCCTGCGGTACCGGCGGTGGCGCCGAACTCGGCGTACTCGCCCGTCTGCGCGGCGTACTCGGGGGCGGACCAGTCGGCGTCCTCGCCGTAGATGAGGGCTGCGTACTGCGGCATGGGTTGACTCCTTCGTCGGGGCCGGAGTCTCCGGCTTCACTGGGATGACGAACGCCGACGGTCAGATCGACAGCATCGTCGAGATTTCTGGTCGAATCCGTTGCGTCGGCTCGATCGCTCACAGGTTCCCGTCCCGTGCGGGCGTGTCCGCCGGCTCCACTCCTTCTCCTCTAGGGTCGCGCGCCGTGCCCCGTCGCGCCGGGGGTGCGCAAGGGCCCGGCGAGCTCCGCGAACTCGCAGAGCAGGGGGCGGGTGTCGCGCGGGTCGATGATCTCCTCGATCATGAACGCCTCGGCCGTACGGAACGGTGATTGGGACCGGGCGAGCCGGGTCTCGATCTCGGCCCGGAGCGCCTCGGGATCGTCGGCGGCTTCGAGCTGGGCCTTGTACGCCGCTTCGATCCCGCCCTCGAGGGGGAGGCTGCCCCAGTTCCCGCTCGGCCACGCGAACCGGTACGAGAGGCGGCTCGCGTTCTGGTGCGCGGCACCGGCCACGCCGTAGACCTTGCGCAGGATCACCGAGCACCACGGAACGGTCGCCTGGTAGATCGCGGCGAGGGCCCGGGCCCCGTGCCGGATCGTCGCCTCCTGCTCGGCCGCGACGCCGATCACGAACCCGGGGTTGTCGACGAGGTGCACGACCGGCAAGTGGAACGTCTCGGCCAGGTCGACGAACCGCTCGACCTTGCGCGACGCGTCGGCGGTCCAACCGGCGCCGTGGAAGTAGGGGTCTCCTGCGAGCACCGCGACGGGCCAGCCGTCGAGCCGGGCGAGACCCGTCACGGCGCTGCGGCCGTACCCGGCGCCGATCTCGAAGAACGATCCTTCGTCGACGACAGCTTCGATGATCGGACGTACCCGGTAGACGCGCCGCCGTTCGTGGGGGATCGCGCCGACGAGCCAATCGTCGCGTCGGTCGCGATCATCGGCCGGCTCGGCCCGGGGCGGCAGTGTGTGCACCGACGACGGCAGGTACGAGAGAAAGCGTCGCGCCCGGTCGAATGCCTCGTGCTCGGTGTCGACCACGTCGTCGACCGCACCGTTCCGGCCGTGGATCGCCGCACCCCCGAGCGACTCCTTGTCGACGGTTTCCATCCCGAGCCGGTTCACGATCGGCGGTCCCGCGACGAACAGGTGGGAGGTGTCGCGCACCATCAACGAGTAGTGGCTCGTGACGACACGCGCCGCGCCGAGCCCCGCCACCGAGCCGAGGCACAGGCCCACGACGGGAACGGAGGCGAGGTTCGCGACCACCCACTCCCAGCCAGGGTTGAACGGCACGAAGCTGCGCCGGTCGGTCTCGAGCGACTTCACCGAGCCGCCGCCGCCGGATCCGTCGACGAGCCGAACGATCGGCAGACGCAGCTCGTTCGCCATCTGCTCGGCGTACACCTGCTTCTGGAAGATCGAGCCGTCGGCCGCGCCGCCCCGAACGGTGAAGTCGTCACCGCCTACGACGACCGGGCGCCGATCGATCCGACCCCGACCCATGACGAAATTGGTCGGGGTGAAGTCGACGAGCTTGCCGTCGTCGTCGGCCGTGGCCCGACCGGTGAGGCCGCCGATCTCGTGGAACGTCCCCGGATCGAGCAGGGCGTCGATCCGCTCTCGCACGGGGAGCTTCCCGAGGGCGCGGTGCTTGGCGATCTTCTCCGCGCCGCCCATCCGCGCCGCGAGCTCGCTTCGTCGGCGCAGCTCGTCGAGCTCGGCGTCCCATGTCATCGACCGCCACCCTTCTCCGGGCGCCGAGGCCGGGTCAAACGCTCAAGGTCCGGCAGTCCGGATGCCGACAACACCCCTACGAACGGCGGTCACGGATGCACCGCCTCACTTGGAGTCGACATGCTGGTTCGAACTCGGGTTCTGCTCATGCTGGCGACCGTCGTGGCGGTCGTGGCCTCGATGGTCGCTCCTGCAGCCGCGGCGAGCTGGCACTTCGGCACCCTCGACGGGTCGGCGAACACTCAGGGCCGGGTCGACGGCGACGTCGGGCAGTACACGTCGACGATCCTGTTCGAGAGCACCCCGCACACCTTCTATCGCGACGTCCAGAACGGCACCCTGCGCCACGCCTGGTGGACCGGCTCGGCCTGGGCGTTCCAGACGCTCGACGGAGGGAACACCTCGACCAACATCAGCAAGAGCGGTGGCGATGTCGGAACCGACGTCAAGGCGGTCATCTTCCAGGGCCAGCCGCACGTCTTCTACTACGACGTGGGCAACGGCAACCTCAAGCACGCGTGGTGGACCGGTGTGAAGTGGGCGTTCCAGGCCATGGACGGGAGCGGCGGTTCGGTGAGTGGTCGGTCGGCCGACACCGGCACCGACCTCTCCGTCCTCTCCTACGGCGCGGGCCCGCATCTCTTCTACTACGACGTCACGAACCACTCGCTCCGTCACGCGTGGTGGACCGGGGCGGTCTGGGGATTCCAGACGCTCGACGGTGCCGGGGGAATCAGCGGGAACGAGCAACGACACCGGCCAGTACACGAGTGCACTGCTCTACGACGGTGGTCCGCACATCTTCTACTACGACGACACCGACACGGTGTTGCGTCACGCATGGTGGACCGGCACGCAATGGGGCTTCCAGACCGTCGACGGGCAGGGAGTGCTGCCCGGCCAGGTCAACGCGTCGGTCGGTTCCGACACCGCGGCCGCGATGTACGGCGGCCAGCCCCACGTCTGGTACTACGACATCTCGAGCGGCGATCTCCGTCATGCGTGGTGGACGGGCGCGACGTGGGCCTACCAGACGCTCGACGGGGCCGGGGCCGGGGCGGCGACGTCGGCACGTACAACGTCGTGAGCATGTACGGCGGAACTCCGCACGTGTTCTACCGGGACGAGACCAACGGGAACCTTCGCCAGGCGTGGTGGAGTGGCCGGGCGTGGATCCTCGAGACGCTCGACGGTTCGAGCTCCGAGGCGTCGAGCCAGGTCGAGGGGGACTTCGGCCTCGACGCGTCGACGACCGTGTACCTGGGCCAGCTCCAGGTCATCTACTACGACGCCGGGAGCGGGAACCTGCGCCAGGCCTGGTTCGGCTGACCCCTCACCCCCTGACGCCCTGGGGCGTCACGCGCGAAGCTGGCCGGATGCTCGCAGCAGTCGCCCGTGGTGGTCAGCTCGTGGTGGAGGACGTCGCGGAACCCGAGCCGGGTCCGGGCGACGCGCTCGTCGCCGTGCGGGCGTGCGGCATCTGCGGATCCGACCTGCACGCGCTGGTGCACGCGGAGTCGATGGTGGAGATGTCGGCGCTCGGGGGTGCCCCGTCGCCGTTCGATCCCGAACGCGATTTCGTGATGGGTCACGAGTTCTGCGCGGAGATCCTGGAGCTCGGTCCCGAGACCGACGGCGTCGCGGTGCAGCCGGGTGACCTCGTCGTCTCGATCCCGGTCGCGCTCACGGCCGGCGGGATCGAAGCCGTCGGATACTCGAACACCTACAGCGGGGGATACGCGGAACGCATGCGGGTCACTGCGGGGATCTGCATGAAGGTCCCCGACGGTCTCGACGCGCGCCGGGCTTCGCTCACCGAACCGATGGCCGTCGGGCTCCATGCGGTGAACAAGTCGCAGATCAAGCCGGGCGACAGCGCGGTCGTGTTGGGCTGCGGCCCGATCGGCCTCGCCGCGATCGCGGCGCTCTCGCTGCAGGGCATCGAACCGATCGTCGCGGCCGACTTCTCGCCGCTGCGCCGGGCCCTCGCCGAGCAGATGGGCGCGCACGTCGTCGTCGATCCGGTTGTCGAACCCGCGGTCGACGCGTGGCGGCGGGTCGCGGGGAGCCGTCCACTCGTGATCTTCGAAGCCGTCGGCGTGCGCGGGATGCTCGACGCGGCCATCCGCGACGCACCGCCGCAATCCCGGGTCGTGGTCGCGGGGGTGTGCATGGAGGTCGACGAGGTGCGGCCGATGGTCGGCATCGTGAAGGAGCTCTCGATCCAGTTCGTGCTCGGGTACGACCCCATGGAGTTCGCCTCGACACTCCAGGCGATCGCCGAGGGGCGCCTCGACGTGGGTCCGCTCGTGAGCGCCACCGTCGGCGTCGAGGGTGTGCCGGCCGCGTTCGACGCGCTCGCCCGACCCGACGAACAGGTCAAGATCCTGGTCGAGCCGGGCGGACCGGCGGTGCCCACCGCTCCCTGACGTCAGCCGCGGTGGCTCTCGGTGCGGCTGCGGTACGCGCCCGGCGCGGTGAACACGCCACGCGTCCCAGCGGTCGGGCGTGAGCACCAGGGCCCGGGGGTAGTCCTCGAACATCCAGCGGGCGAAGTTCCGCCGTGTCCACGGGGTGAGGTCGGCGGCGCGGATCGCGGCCCGGGCACCGATGGGTCGGCGCACGATCTGCTGCAGTGCGCCGGCGAACCGCAGATCACGGCCGAGGGTTCGGTGCACGGCCGACCGGTAGCGGGTGGCCACGTCCGAGTTGTTGCCGTGCGCCACCGCGTCGGCGGCGAGCACGCCCGTCTCGAGCGCCTGTGCGATCCCCTCTCCGGTGAGTGGATCGACGACCGACGCGGCATCGCCTGCGAACAGGACGCGCCCGTCGACGAGGCGCTCCGGGTCGTACGCGGTCGGTATCGGCCACGCCCGATGGGGGGCCTCGGGTTCGGCGTTCGCGCCGAGCACCGACCGCATCGACGCGCGGGTCAGGAGGTCGCGCCACGTCGCCTTGATCCACTTGCCGTCGACGCCCGGTCCGCGCAGCACGCCGAAGCCGACGTTGGCGCGCCCGCCCGGTAGCGGGAACACCCACGCGTATCCCGGCAGGAGGTCCTGCTCGAACAGCACCCAGAGCTTCGGGTCGTCGACCCCCGTGAAGTACTGCCGGAACGCGCTCCACTCGCCGAGGGCCGGCACGGCATCGGGTCGCAGCAGCTTGCGGGTGGGGGAGTACGTGCCGTCGGCCGCGACGACGTGACGGGCGCGCACCACCCCACCGTCGGCGAGCTCGGCGACGATGCCGGTGCGATCGGGTTCTTCCTTCAAACCGGCGAGCGCCGTGTGCTCCCGCACGTCGACCCCGCGGCGCTGGGCCAGGGCGACCAGCGCTGCGTCGAGTCGGGCGCGGGGGACGACCACGGCGTGGTGTCCGGGCCCGGTCGGGAGCGGGAGGGCGACCCGCCGGCCACTCGGTGAGACGAGCACGGCGGTGTCGACGGGTGCGAGGGCCGGGTCGAGGTCCCCGATGGGGAGGCCCAGCGCCTCGAGCGTGCGCAGGGCTGCCGCGGTGAGGCCGTCGCCGCACGTCTTGTCCCGTCCGAACCCGGCCTTGTCGATCACGAGTGTGTCGAGCCCGCGGTCCCTGGCCGTGATCCCGGCCGCGATCCCGGCGGGTCCGGCGCCCACGACCAGCAGGTCGACGTCGAGGTCGCTCATCGATCGCGACCGTAATCCGCAGCCGCCGGGTCCCTCCGACGCTCCTTTCGACACCTGCGGCGGATTCGCGTCAGAATCCCGCCTGCGAGACAACCCGCCCCACCCCCGGTCGGCCGCACCCCGGTCGGTCACCCAGTACGCGTCGCGCCCCGTCTCGGCGCGCTCAGACCATGGGAGCACCATGAACGTCCTCGTCTGCGTCAAGCAGATCCCCGACCCGGCCACGCCCGGCGAGCTCACCGCGGAGCACACGCTCAAGCGGGAGGGCAAGCTGATCCTCGACGAGTCCGACAGCTTCGGCGTCGAGATGGCACTCCAGCTCGTCGACAAGGCGGGAGGCGGTGAGGTCACGCTGGTCTCGATCGCCCCGAACGACGAGGTGTCGGGTCTGCGCACCGCGCTCGCCATGGGCGCGGCGAAGGCCGTGCTCGTGTCGGATCCGAGCCTGGCCGGGTCCGACTCGCTCGGCACCGCCAAGGTGATCGCGAAGGCAGTGGAGCGCGTCGGCGACGTCGACCTCCTCCTCACCGCCACCGAGAGCACCGACGGCTACACCGGAACCATCCCGGGTCAGGTCGCGGAGCTCCTCGACTGGCCGTCGCTCACCTTCGCGAAGGAAGTGACCATCGCCGACGGCAAGGTCACGATCCAGCGTCAGACCGAAGCCGGCTACGACGTCGTCGAGGCATCGTTGCCCGCGGTCGTGAGCGTCACCGCCGGTGTGGTCGAGCCCCGCTACCCGTCGTTCAAGGGGATCATGGCGGCGAAGAACAAGCCGGTCGACGCGGTGAAGCCCTCGGATCTCGGTCTTGCCGACGACCAGGTCGGTTGGGCCGGTGCCCGCCAGACCATCACGTCGGTCGAGCAGGCGCCCGAGCGCCAGGCCGGCGAGAAGATCGAAGACGACGGCACCGCATTCGAAGCCGTCGTGGCGTACCTCGAGAAGTTGAAGGTGGTCTGATGAAGATCCTCGTGTTCGCCGAAGCCGACAACGGTGTTCCCGTCACGTCGACGCTCGAGATGCTCACGAAGGCCCGCGAACTGGGCGACGTCGAAGCGGCGTACGTCGGGGCCGGTGCCGACGCGCTCGCAACCGCCGTGGGTGAGTACGGCGCGACGAAGCTGTACACCGCCGACCCCGCGGGTTCCCTGACCGGAGTCGTCGGTGCGTCGCTCGTGGCCAAGGTCATCGAGGCGGCGTCGCCCGACCTCGTGCTGTTCGCCCAGACCTACGACGGCCGCGACGCCGTCGCCCGGTTGTCGGCTCGCATCGACCGCCCGGTGCTCACCAACGGGTACTCGGTCACCGTGAACGGCGACGCGGTCAGCGTCGGCGCGCAGGTGTTCGGTGGCACGGTGCTCGTCGAGACCCAGTTCACCGGACCCGCGCCGTACCTCGCGGCGATCCGGCCGAAGTCGTTCGCGGCCGAGCCGTCGGGCGGCGCCGCCGCTGCGGTCGAGACGATCGAGCTCGGCGAGACCGGTCGGGGCACCGAGGCCAAGGTCCTCGACCACCATGTCGAGGAGCGCGAAGGTCCGAAGCTCGAAGAGGCGACGATCGTCGTGTCGGGAGGCCGGGGCATCGGCAGCGCCGAGGCGTTCGACCCCCTGGTCGACGAGCTCGCGAAGCTCCTGAACGGCGCGAGCGGCGCGTCACGAGCCATCGTCGATGCCGGCTGGGTGCCGTACTCGAAGCAGGTCGGTCAGACCGGCAAGACCGTGAAGCCGAAGCTCTACATCGCGCTCGGCATCTCCGGCGCCACCCAGCACCTCGTGGGCATGAAGGGCAGCGACAACATCATCGCCATCAACAAGGACGCCGAGGCCCCCATCTTCTCCGTGGCCGACCTCGGCGTGATCGGCGACGTCCAGAAGGTCGTCCCCAAGCTCATCGAAGCCCTCAAAGCCAAGAGCTAGGTCGAATCCGCTGCCTGGCTCGATCGCTCCGGGCTTGAGGCCAACCGTGGAGATGTCCGCCGGAACGGCTTGGTCTCCTATCCGGGGCCGATGGTGACATCGACGACCTGGACCGGTAGGCCGCCGGTGGCGTCGCGCACGGTCATCACGAGCTGGGCGCCGGCGCGGGTCCAGGTGCAGAAGATCGATCCTGCCGCGCCCTGGCATCCGCTGAACTGGTAGGCGGCGGCCTCCGAGCTCGGTGTGGCGAAGAGCGAGTCGATCGCGGTCTGGCTGGCGACGGTGGCCGCAGTCGCCCGGTCGTCGGCCGCCCACGAGCTGAAGAGTGTCTCGGCGTAGGCCTGCGGATCGGCGGGGGTGGTGGGCGTGGTGGCGCTCGTCGTGGATGTGCTCGACGTGCTCGACGTCGAGGTGCTGGTCGACGACGAACTCGTCGACGAGGACGACGACGACGAGCTGGTCGACGAGCTCGAGTCGTCGTCGCGGACGAAGAACCACCAGCCCGCGGCAGCGGCAGCGATCGCCGCCACGACCACGACGATGATGATCAGCGTCCGACGCTTCGCGCCGGCCTGCTCCTGCTGCTCGCGGCGTTCTCTCCGAGTCGGGCCCGGCGGGCCTCCTGGCGCGGTCATGCCCCGAAACTACGCGGCCCCGCGAATGCCGCGGTGGATGCGTGGGGATCAGGCGAGCGAGGAGTCCGGCACCCAGGAGCCGTGGAAGCCGAACGGCACCCGCTGGGGGAGTCGGACGGTGGCGACGGGCGGACCGGCGAAGTCGGAGGCGTCGATGATCACGAGGTCGGAGCCGTTGCGCGTCGCGTCGTAGACCACGCTCACGACCCAGCCATCGTCTTCGCTCGTCGCGCCGGGCGCGGGAACGAAGAGCGCCTCGCTCGAATGGCCGCCGGCCCCGAACGAATGGACCTCGCTCGTCCCGAGATCGTGATCGTGCTTGAGCAGCCCTTGGAGGTCGAACGACGTGACCGCCTCCGTACGCGTCGAATACGCGTAGCGGTGTCGACGACCGAGGAGCGTCTCGTTGATCCGCGGGAACTCTTGACTCCGGTCGTCGAGCACCTCGGTCGTCACCTTCCCGCCCGCGGCGTCGATGGTCCACCGCTCGTAGATCGAGTTGGTGTCGGCCGGACCCGACACGTCGTTGTCGAACGCGCGGCCGTACTTCGGGACGTCGACGACGACCCGGTCACCGTCGTTCCAGGCGTTCGCCGGGTGGTACACGTAGCAAGGGTCGACGTCGACCCAGCGGACGTCGTCGTCGCCACCGTCGCGGGGCATCACGCCGACCCGGGCCTGGTACTCGGGCTTCCACTCGGCCGGGAACGGACGCTTCCCGAGGAGGGAGAAGTCGTAGACGACGGGGAGGTCGAACCAGACCACGTGGGTGTCGGTGATCGCGAAGTCGTGGACCATCGCCGGCCCACCGATGGTGATGGGTTCCGTGCGCACGAGGGTGCCTGACGCGTCGACCACGTGGTAGCGCAGCCACGGGGGTCCGGTGATGTCGTAGCCGAAGAAGACCATCTCGCCCGTGCGCGGGTCGATCTTGGGGTGCGCGGTCATGGGGGAGCGGAGTCGGCCGCCGAAGTCGTAGCGGCCGACGGTCGACAGGTCGGCCCGGACCTCGGTCGGGAGGCACACCTCGACGAGCGCGAGGATCTTGCCGGCGTGACTCACGACGTGGGTGTTCGCCGCGCTGCCGCCGCCGATGAACACGTCGTCGGGTTGCCCGGGTATGGGTTTCTCACCGAGCAGCTCCGCGGCGACGTCGGTGCGGACCCAGCGATTCCGGTACGACGTCGCGCTCCCGTCACGGAGCTCGATCGCGTGGAGCATCCCGTTGCCCTGGAACCAGTGGTAGTTCCCCGGATCGGGCGCGATCGGATTCGGACCGTTGCGGAGCAGACGACCGGCCAGCGCGGGCGGGATCGAGCCCTCGACCTCGAGCTGGTCGACACTCAGCTCGTCGCGTACGGGCGCGAAGTTTCCGGCGAGGTAGCGGTTCTCGACTGTGGTCACGATGAGACCTCCGGGGTGGCGTGAGCTCGGATCTGGGCGTCGCAGGCGTCGGCGATCATGTGGTCGGGCCAGGGGAAGTCGGGCATGGCGATGAGCAGCGACGTGACGCCGTGCAGCGCCGACCAGATCGACACCGCGGCACCCACCGGGTCGACGGGTCGGAACGCCGCGACGTCGATGCAGCGTTGCACCGCGGCGACGAGGTGGTTGAACGCGGTGCCGCCGACGACTTCGCCGTCGATTCGGTGGGCGCGCTTGTTGCTCATGAACAGCACCCGGTACTGCTCGGGGTGTTCGGTTCCGAAGGCGATGTAGGCCGCACCGCGCCGGCGCAGTGCTTCGAGCGGATCGTCGATGCCCGCGCTCGCCGCCTCGAGCGCGGCGTCGAACGCCGCGAAGTCGCGGCGACACACTTCGAGCAGGAGCGCTTCCTTGTCGTCGAAGTGCAGGTAGATCGAGGGTGGAGTCACACCCACCGCCTTGCACACGGCCCGGATCGAGACCTGGTCCTCGTCGCCCGTCTCGGCGAGGAGGCGTTCAGTGGCGTCGAGGATCTCTTCTCGGAGGAGCTCGCCTTCACCTCGTCGGGCCCGGGCGCGGGCCGCCGGTGTCATCGGGCGTCCACCGGCTCGCGCGGTGATTCCGCCTCGGGTTCGTCGTCGAGGGCGACGACGCTCTCACTCTCGCTGATCCCGAACCGCTCGTAGAACCGGCGCATCGGGGCCGGGGCCCACCAGTTGGCCTCGCCCGCGAGTCGCATGAACGCGGGGACGAGCGTGGCTCGGATCACGAAGGCGTCCATGAGCACAGCGAGCGCAAGACCGAGACCGAAGAGCTTGATGAACGTGACCGACGACGTCGCGAACGCCAGGAACACGACGCTGATGAGCAGCGCGGCCGCGGTCACGATCCGGCCGGTGCGCTCGAGACCGAGCGCGACCGACGCGGTGTTGTCGCCGGTGCGGTCGTGCTCCTCCTTGATCCGGGAGAGGAGGAACACCTCGTAGTCCATCGACAGGCCGAAGGCGATGCAGAACATCAGGATCGGAGTCGAGATGTCGAGGGTGCCGGTCGGGGTGAAGTTCAGGAACCCGCTCATGTTGCCGTCCTGGAAGATCCACACCATGGCGCCGAACGTTGCGGTCAGGCTGAGCACGTTGATCACGAGCGCCTTGATCGGCACGAGGATGCTCCCGAACATCATGAACAGCAGGACGAACGTCGACACCGCGATCAGCAGCAACGCGAGCGGGAGTCGACCGAACAACGATGCCTTCCCGTCGACGAGGTAGGCCGCGGAGCCGGTCACGAGCACGTCGTACGGAGCATCGAGGTCGCGGATGTTCGCGACGAGCGCCTCGGCGTCGGGCGACTGCGCCGCGACGGTCGGCACGATCGACAGCCAGGTGCCGTCGTCGGCGGCGAAGCGCTGGGCTGCGGTGCCGGGCGGGAGCACGAGCGTGCCGTTGATGTAGCTCCCGGTGCGGGCATCGACCCGGGCCACGTCGTCGAGCTTCGAGAGTTCGATCGCGTACGCGTCGGTTTCGGCGTCGCGGGATGCCGCGTCGCCGATGCCCGCGGCGACGACCTGGATGGTGCTCGTCTCGTTGGAGTCGAAGTTGCGTCCGATCTCGGTCTGGACCTGGCGACTCGACGCCGATTCCGGGAGCACCCGTTCGTCGGGCTGGGCGAACTCGGCCCGCAGGAACGGCGCTCCGAGCACGAGCAGGAATGCCACCGCGATCAGGGCCACCGGGATCGGCCGCCGCATCACGAACGTCGCGATGCGGTGCCAGACCCCTTCGCCGACCGGCTTCGGCTCCCGGTGCCAGAGGACCCACCGGTTGACGTTGTGACCGAGGACGGCGAGCAGGGCCGGGAGGGTCAGGAGCGCGCCCGCCGCGGCGATGAGCGCCACCGCGACGCCCGCGTAGGCGAACGAACGCAGGAACGCGATCGGGAACACCAGCAGCGCCGCGAGCGACACCGCCACGGTGAGCGCGCTGAAGAGCACCGTCTTGCCTGCGGTCTCGACCGTCCGCACCACGGCGGCGTGGGGTGCGAGGCCGCGGGCCATCTCCTCCCGGTAGCGGGAGACGATGAAGAGGGAGTAGTCGATCGCGAGTCCCAATCCCAACGCGGTGGTGAGGTTCAGGGCGAAGATCGACACGTCGGTGAGCCCGGCGAGGATCTGCAGCACGAGGAACGTCCCGAGCACCGCGAGCACACCGACGCCGAGGGGAAGACCCGCCGCGACGACGCTGCCGAACACGAGGATCAACAGGATCAGCGTGATCGGGAGGGCGATCATCTCGGCCTTGGTGAGGTCCTTCTGGATCTGGGAGCCGACCTGGCGGAACACCTCGGCCCGACCGCCGACCGACACGTCGAACGGTCCGATGGTCGCGGTGTACTCCTCCGACAACCGTGCCGCGGCGTCGTCGACGGCGTCGTCGTCGCCCCGCACGACTGCGAGCACCAGCGCCTGACGACCTTCGTCGCCTTGGAGCGGCGGTGCGTTGTCGAGCGTCCAGTACGACGACGCCTGTACGACGCCGGGCTCGGCGCCGAGTCGCGCGGTGAGCTCGCGGCCGGCTGCGGCGACCTCGGGGTCGTCGACCGACTGACCCTCGGGCAGGGTCGCGAGCAACACGATCTGGGGCTCCCGGGTTCCGAACTCGTCTTCGAGGAGGTGGGTGGCCCGGGTCGCCTCCGCGTTCGGGTTGTCGAACCCGCCCGAGGTGAGCGACTCGGCGACCGTGCCGCCGAAGGCTCCGGCGAAGACAACGAACACGAGGGTCGCGACGAGCACCGCCTTGCGGCGGCGGACCACGAGTCGGGCGAGGGCACTGAGCATCGGGACTCCCGAGGACGACGCCGGTCAGGATATCGGCGTTATGTGAACGCCGCTAACCCTGATCCATCGAAGCTCACTTGTCACCATGACGTCGGTCACAGCCTGGGCCCACTCGGCGTGTGTCGAAAACTGCTCTCGCGTCATCGGCCTGCGAGGTAGGCCTTGATTCCGTCGACGATGCCTCTCGCCTGGACGGCGCGAAAGGCGGGATCGGCGAGAAGGGCTGCGTCAGTCGGGTTTCGCATGTTGCCCGTCTCGATGAACACCTTGGGGACGCGGGAGAGGTTGAGGCCCCCGAGGTCGCTGCGCTGATCGAGGCCGTCGGTCCCAAGGTAGGTGGCGAAGGGCATCGCCGTCGCGGCCTGGTACGACGTGCGGATGTCCAGTGCGAGGCGATGTGAGTCGGCGGCGATCATGTCGGTGTAGCCCGGGATCGATGCCGGTTCGATGAGATGGAAGCCGCGCCCCGTCTCGGGTCCACCGTCGGCGTGGATCGAGACCGCGACGTCGGCAGCCGCGCGGTTGCCGATCGAAGCGCGCTCGTCGATACAAGGCCCGACGCCTTCGTTGTCTGTCCGAGTCAGAACGACGGTGGCACCTTGCGCTCGGAGCAGGTCCACCGCGAGGAGAGCGACGTCGAGGTTGTACTCGGATTCGGTGTACCCCGTGTCCATCTGCGTTCCTGTGGTGTCGCACCCGCGTTCTTGGGTGACGATGTCGACGGGACGGTTGATCTCATCGGGGTGGCTTCCATTCGCGCCGTTGTGGCCCGGATCGATGAGCACGACGCGATCGGCGAGAGCGAGGAGGGGAGGAGGAACGGTGATCGGGGATGGCGGAACGATCGTCGTGGAAGTCGACGACCCCGACGCACCGGTGGGTGCATCGGGCGTAGCTCTTGCCCGGTGCACCTCACCACCGGCATTCGAGCCGCTGCACGCTCCGAGGAGGATCGCAGCGATGCCGATCATCGCCAACCTGCACTTCATCGCTTCACGCTTCAGAAGGTCCCGGGGTCCCAGGTCGGTTGACCGTACTGTTCCGCAACGGGGTTGAACGCATCGACGAACGCCTGTTTCGCACGAGATGCTTCGCCGTCCTCGGCGAGCGCGTCGCTGTACGACGAGTAGTACGTCGGCGCGGAGTACGGACACCAGTAGTAGTTGCTGTAGTAGCCCCAGTCGTCGTAGAGCCAGTCCATCCAGCCCTGGTAGTAGATGTCGGCTTGCACCGAGTGATTGATTGCTTCCTGCAAGAGCGCGCGGAGTTCCGCGGCCTGGGCGTTTCCAGCGGGAAGCGACATGCCGGCCAACTCGCTCAGCACGCTGTTGCGGTTGCCGATCACCTCGCGAATCTTGATCGACGCCTCGTTCGGTTGGATCCCGCAGCCGTTCTTCACCCGCTCCACGAGCGTCCCGACGTCGCCTCTCCCGGCGGCAGAGTGGTCGAGGATCGTCTCGAGGCTGAGCACGAACCCCCGCATGGCCTCGTCGTCGGCGGCAGCATTCGCCGCCGCCGCGGCGGCGGCATCCGCTTCTGCTTTCTGAGCCGCGGTCGTGGCCGACGATGACGCTTGAGGCTTGCCACCGGATCCGCGTGACGAAGCCTTCGACGAGTCGCCGCCGCCTACGGCGACACCGACACCGATGGCAGCTGCGAGGAGCACGATGACACCGACGCTGATTCCGGCCACCAGCCACCCGCGATGTCCCGACGGCGACGCAGCGGTTTCGGTTGGCTCAGAGTCTGGTTGGTCGGGCTCGTCGACCGGTGTCGCGACGGTTGCCGGGTCTCCGCCGCTCGTCGGGGTCTCTGCGCCGCACTGGGAGCAGAACTTTGCTCCGTCGGTTGCGGCAACACCGCAGCTGCTGCAGAACATGGCCACCCCTCGGGTCGCTCCTCCGCGAGGAGACGACCGATTAGTCGTTTCCGCGCTATCGGCAACGTAGAGGTGGCCTTGAGAAAATTAGCCGATCTGTGTGGAATCGCGGCCGCGATCAGTCGGCGATGTCGATGATGACCGGGGTGTGGTCGCTCGGCTGCTTGCCCTTGCGGGCGTTGCGGTCGACGACCGCCCAGGTCACACGCTCGGCGACCGGAGGGGTGGCGAGGACCAGGTCGATCCGCATCCCGCGGTGCTGGTGGAAGTCGCCGCGGCGGTAATCCCAGTAGCTGTAGAGCTTCTCGTCGGGATACATCGCGCGGAACGTGTCGACGAAGCCCCACTCCTCGAGCTTGCGGACCCTTTCCCGCTCGGGTTCGGTCACGTGCGTCGCGCCCTCGAACGCCTTCGTCGACCAGACGTCGCGATCGTCGGGCGCGACGTTGAAGTCGCCGAGCACGACAACCGGATCGTTCGGGGAGTACGTCGCCGCGATCCAGTCGTGCAACACGTCGAGCCAGGCGAGCTTGCGCTCGTAGAACTCCGTACCGACCTCACGACCGTTCGGCACGTACACGCTGATCACGTTGACGCCGCCGCAGTTCGCCGCGACGAGCCGCGCGTCGCCCTCGTAGGGATCGATCGACTCGGCGTCGAACCCGGTCGTGACGTTCTCGATGCCGACGCGGGAGAGGATCGCGACACCGTTCCACTGGTTGTGACCGTGCGGCGCGCTCTCGTAGCCGAGCGCGGAGAACGCCATCGTCGGGAAGTTCTTGTCGGCGAGCTTCGTCTCTTGCAGGCAGAGTACGTCGGTGTCGGCGTAGCCGAGCCACTCCTCGACGCGGGGGAGACGGGCCTTCAGCGAGTTGACGTTCCAGGTCGCGATCCGCATGGGGTCAAACGTACCCGGGGTTCGCGACCGCGAGCTTGGCCCCGACCGACGCCCGCAACATGTCGACGACGTCGTCGCGCCGGTCGTCGAGTGCGCCGGACCGGATCGACGCGGCGAGCTCGCGCATGAGGTCGGTCACCGGCGCGTCGTGACCGAGCAGCCCCGAGAGTCGTTCACGCTCCTCGGCGTCGAGCGTCGGGCCCAGCCTCGCTTCCCGCTCGAGCATCCCCAACGCGTTCACCGCCACCCGGGTGTGGAACGCCACCCGTCCTTCGACCGCCGGCATCACGTCGCGCTCCAGGAACTCCCGCACCGCTTCGAGCAGCTCCGCTGCCGTCGGCCGGTCCTGCGTCGCCGCGAATCGCCCGTCACCGACGAGGCCTGCACCGTGAGTCCCGGAATCCGGGACCGACGGTGCAGACGTCGTCGGTGCGGCGGGCGCGAGGAGGTCGAGGAGGTCCCATTCGGTCTCGCAGACGCGGCGGCCGAGGATGGCGAGCTCGACGGAGCGGACCAGGCCGTTGAGATGCGTGAAGCACTGCAGCTCACAGATCGCACCCCACTTCAGGGTGCCCATGGTCTCCCAGTAGCGGAGGGAGTCGAGGTCGACGTCGTCACCGCCGCCGGCGCGGTAGCCGGCGAGCAGGTCGTCGACGGAGCCGAACCCGCCTGCACGTCGGTCGACGTTGCCGAACCGCCACGACTTCACGCACAGCCACCCGAGGTCCTCGACCGGGTCGCCGAGGTGGGCGAGCTCCCAGTCGAGCACCGAACGGATCCCCTCGGGGCCCACGATGAAGTTGCCGTTGCGGAAGTCGCCGTGCACGAGCCGGGGCCGGTCGGGAACTGCCGGAGCGTTCGCATCGAGCCACCGCAGCGCGAGTTCGAACACCGGGTGGGGCTCGTGGAACCCGTCGAGCAGGGCTCGGTACTGCGCGATCTGGTCCTGGGCACCCTGGACCGGCAACGCGGGAAGCGTGCCCGTGTCGACGGCGTGGATGCGCGCCGCGATCTCGCCGCACTGGTGGGCCATGCCGACTCGCGCCATGGAGTAGTCGTCGTCGCGCAGGATCTTACGGGGGATCGTCTCGCCGTCGATCCGGTCCATCACGAAGCCCGCACCGATCGCGTCGTCGGGCTCGAGGAGGAATCGCACGCCGGGTGCAGGGACCCCCGCCGCCCCCGCGGCCCGCACGAGCTCGAACTCGGTGTGGCGGTCGCTCGATCCGATGGTGTTCGATCCCGGATCCCGCCGGAGCACGAGTGCGGTGCGCGCCCCGGCGCCGTTCACCGCATCGAACGACCACGTCTCGCGCGAGGCGCCGCCCGACAGTCGCCGTAGGCCCTCGACCGACACGGGCTCACCGAGCCGGCGCGACGACACTCCTGCGAGCGCTTCCGGGTCGATGCGGGCCATACCGGCCCGGACGCTACTTCGCGGGAGGACAGGTCACGCCGGCGAGCGAGATGTCGGTGCAGATCGTCGAACGGGCGACCTTCCAGGTCCCGTCGACCAGCACCGCTCCGCCGACCCGACCCGGGAACTGGTTCGCCCAGTTCGCCACCGCGATGTCGTAGCGCACGCTCGCAGTCGTCGGGCTGGTGAAGACCACGTCGGTCACCGTCGCGGACGCGCCGGCGACCTGGTCGCCGTATCCGGCGGCCGTGATCTGATCCGGAGCGATCCCGGTCGGCGCTTCCTGGTACTGCGACTTCTCCTCGGGGCTCTTCGTGCCGTCGTAGGAGACCGAGTACGCGAGCTCGATGGCGGCGCGGGCCGCGGTGGGGTCGGCCGGTTGCTCGCCCGGTTCAGGGAGCGGCTGGTCGGGCATCGGGAGCACACGCGAGGCGCACATCCCTGCGACGGCGGAGCCGGACGCCGACGATGAGACGGATGAGCTCGAGTTCGAGCTGACACCTGCTCCGCCGCTCGACGACTCGAGCCGGAGGACCGAAGTCGATTGGTCGGAGGAGACCGATCCGCTCGACCCGGTTGCCGAACCACCGAAGCCGGGGGTCAGGTCGACGGACTGCACGACCGACCCGTCGTCCGCGAGGGCCTCGACCGTGCCGCCTGCGGCCGACGGATCAGCGACCTGGCTCGCAAGGAGCACCACACCGTCGATCGGTCTCATCTCGTCGGTGATCCCGCCTGGGAACGAAGCCCGCACGCGCGTGATGTTCCCGCTCACGGTTGCGATGACCCATCGGGCCGGCGCCGCCTCCTCGACACCGAACATGCCCCAGCTCGTCTCCGAGACGGGAACATCCGGGTCGACGGCCGACGCCGTGGCCACGGCCCCCGACGCGACCGTCACCGCCGCTTCGGTCGACAGCTCACCTGTGACCACTGCGGTGGGAACGACCATGTCGATGCACTCGGGGGCGGTGGGGCAGTCGACTGCGGGGCCACCGACGCAGCCCACCGGTTCGGGGACGGGCATCGCAGCCGCCAGGTGGGACCGGTACGCGCGAATCGTGACTCCGTCGGCGGTGGTGCGGAAGAACAGCTTGTCGAGGGGCGTACCGAACCCGAACGCGACCGAGGATCGCGCCGTGTCACCGACACCCATCTTCGTTTCCCTCCCAACGGTCCCGCCCCCGACCGCGACATCACCACCCCCGTCGTCCCGCGCGGTCCCGATTGCGAAGCCGGCGAGGGGGCCGGCGATCAGCGCGACGACGAGCCCGGCGGTGAGGAGCCGACGAGTGCGGCGGTCGCGGGCTGCGTCGGGCGCGGTCACGTCTTCGATGCTCATCGTTCGACGTCCTTTCGGAGCTGGTCTGCATCGGGGGACTCGAACGGTTCTCGGACCACCAGCGGTTCCCCCACGTCCAGTAGACGCCTCACCGGGCCGATTCGTTGCACGCCTTGGAGCGATTCGCCCGGAGACTCGCTCGAAGCAGACCGTGGGGGTCGGCCCGAGGGCAGCTCAGGGCCCTTCGACGGGGATCGCGACGGCGTCCCCGCCGCCGAGGACCCCGGGCACCCTGATGTCGAGGACGCCGTCGGCGAGCCAGGCCGACACGTCGCCGGGGGTCGTGCCGGCCGGCACCGATGCCGCGTGCGCAACGACGCTCGAGGAGCGCTGCCGTGAGGTGCCCGAGCCGGTGTCGACTGTGTGCTCCGCCCGCACCCGGACCCGGCCGCCGTCGACGACGATCGAGACCTCGTCGGGCCGGAGCCCCGGGCACACGATCCGCAGGGTCAGCCGCGATCCGTCGTTCTGCTCCTCGATCTGCACGACGTCGGGTCCCGATCCGCTCAGCCGGCGACGCCGACGGGTTGCCCGTCGACGATCTGGTCGAGGTACTCGGAGAGCCCGTATCCGGTGCGGCCGTTCCACCGCCATTCCGTCATGCCCTCGGAGATCCGGGTGACGAGCTGCTCGCCCTCCGGACTCGTCCGCCGGTTCCGCAACGGGATGAGGTTCAGCACCGTGCCCTCGATCTCGTAGGTGTCGTCGCCCGCACGCGCGACGGCGCGGATCTCGCGGTGGTACGAGTCGGAGCCTTCCCAGTCGGTGTTGATCTCGCAGGAGTCGAGGTGACGGTAGGCGCCGTGCTCGTACACGACGCCGCCGATGCGGCGCCCACCTTCGCGGTTGGCGATGATCGACAGCACGAACCCGGCGTCGTCGCCGAAGTTGATGGTGAGCCAGCGGTACCAGAACGGGGCTTGCCAGAAGCGAGGGCCCCACGAGTGGTCACGCAGGCCGAAGCCGTCGATCTCCCACTCCTCGTCGCCCACGGAGATCACGCCGCGCGCACCGACGTGCTGCTCGTAGTGACCGCGTGCGAACCCGCCGGAGAGGTCCTCGGTGAGCGGCGAGCCGTCGTCGTTCACGGGCTCGCCGCCGAACGCGGGGACGAGCCCCCGGTACTCGAGCTCCACGGTGCTGTCGACCCACGGGTTCTCGGTGAACGCCTTGCGGGGGTTCGCCATCTGGATCGGCTCGTCGAGCAGCACGACCTTGCCCCGGTACGACACGTGCAACGCCTCGAAGGGCTCGATCACCTCGAAGCGCATGCCGCCGGCGTCGAAGGTGTCGTTGGTGGTGATCTCCGGTCGGCTGAACATGAACCCGACCCGACCGTCGGGCAGGTAGAGGCACGTCGTCATCTCCGCGTAGCCCTCGTTGGCCCGGTTGCCGAGGCGGCAGAACCCCCCGATCCGGCCCTTCGGATCGAACACGTTGAAGTACATGCTCTCGTTGAAGTTGGTGGCTTCCTCGAGTGGGTGGGTGTACTCGTCGGAGGGGTCTAGGCGCAGCTTCATGGGCGCATTCGACTCGCTCCTTGCGCACAGGGCAAGCCCGCGACTCGAATGCCGAGATGGCGGAGATCACGGAGATCGCGAGTGGCCTGGAGTTCCCCGAGGGGCCGGTGTGGATGCCCGACGGCACCGTGTTGTGTGTCGAGCTGCGACGCCGCACCGTCGACCGGATCCATCCCGACGGCCGGATCGAGACGATCGCCGAACCGGGCGGCAGCCCCAACGGCCTGGCGATCGGGCCCGACGGTGCCGCGTACGTGTGCAACAGCGGCGGCTGGGCGTTCCACGAGCTGATGGGCTTCGTGATCACCGCGCTGCAGCAACCCGACGACTACTCGGGCGGGCGGGTCGAGCGCGTCGACCTCGCGACCGGTGAGGTCACCGTGCTCTACACCGAGTGCGCCGGAAACCCGCTGTGGGGCCCGAACGACCTCGTCTTCGACGCCGACGGAGGCATGTGGTTCACCGACCACGGCAAGATCCACGCGCGCTCGAAGACGCACGGCGGCGTCTACTACGCGCAGCCCGACGGCTCGTCGATCGACGAAGTGATCTACCCGCTCGACGCGCCGAACGGCATCGGACTCTCACCCGACGGCAGCCGCCTCTATGTCGCCGAGACGCACACCGGGCGGGTCTTCGAATGGGGTGTCACCGGTCCGGGTCGAATCGAGAAGTTGAACCCCGCGTCGGAGCACGGCGGCAACCTCCTGTTCGGCGCCGGGAACTTCCAGCTGTTCGACTCGCTCGCAGTCGACGGCGGCGGGAACGTCGTGGTCGGCACGCTCGCCCACAACGCGGGGCTCACCGTGCTCTCCCCCGATGGCGCGACGGTCGAACAGGTCTCGCTGCCCGATCCGCTCGTCACCAACGTCTGCTTCGGGGGCGACGACCTCACGACCGCGTTCGTCACCCTGTCGGCCACCGGCAAGCTCGCGTCCCTCCCGTGGCCGCGACCGGGCCTCGCCCTCGCGTTTCCCTAGTGGGAGCGCCGGAAGCCGCGTCGCCCGGGCAGTCGATCCTCGCGCGCGACGTGCTCGGGGGAGCCCTCGCGAGCTTCCGTCGCGAACCGGTACGTGTCCTCGTCACGGCGATGCTCGTCTTCGGCGTGCTGGGCGTGCTCGAGGCGCGTGTGGAGGTGCAGGCCGACGGCGGCAGTGACCAGGTGACCGTCGTGCTCCTCCTCGTAGGTGCGCTGCTCGCGGCTGCGGGGTCGGTTGCCTATCCCGCGCTGCTCGACCGGCTCATCGGCGACGAACGTCACCAGCACGAGGAGGAGTCGATCGGCCACATCGTCCGAACGTTCCCCTACGGACGGATCATCGGCGCCGACATCCTCGTCACGCTCGCGATCGTCGGCGGAACGATCGCGTTGATCGTTCCCGGACTGATCCTCATGAACCTGTTCGCGCTCGTCGGCCCGCTGCTGACGAGCGAGGACCTCGGGGTGCGCGCCGCGATGCGTCGATCAGCGACGTTGGTGCGGAAGCACTTCTGGCTCGTGTTCGGTCTCGCGACGGTTCCACTGTTCGTGGAGGAAGGCATCGAGGCCTGGGTGTCGCGCGTCGCGCGGGGCGCGCCGATCATCGAGTCAGTCGTCATCCACGCGGCATTCGGTGTGCTCGTCGCATCGGGGGTCGGCCTTGTCGAGGTGCAGCTCGCCGACCGGCTCGCGGCCCGCTACCCGCTGTCGGGGGAGACGTCGTGACTGCCGACGCAACGAGGCACGACCCGATCCGCGCCCGCGACGTCGTCGGTGCCGCGTTCACCACCTACCGTCGCGAACCCGTTCGCATCGCGGTGAGCGCGATCGTCGTGTTCGGGATCCTGGGGATCGCCGAGGCGCGAGTCGGTCGCAGCGTGGGTGAACCCGGCGGTGTGGCGCTCGCGCTGGTCGTCGGACTTGCGGCGGTGTTCTCGGCGGCCGGCTTGGTGTTCTACCCGGCCTTGCTCGACCGGATCGTCGATCAGGAAGGAGCCGTCGGGCGGGAGCGCCAGTCGATGGGTCAGATCCTGCGGAGTCTTCCGTACGTCCGACTCATCATCGCCGACATCGTGTTCGTTCTGGTCGTGACGGCGGGCCTGTTCGCGTGCATCGTGCCGGGACTCGTCTTCATGAACCTGTTCGCCATCGTCGGCCCGATCATCACCACGGAGCGACTCGGGGTCCTCGCCGCGTTCCGGCGGTCGGCCCAGCTCGTTCGGAGTCACTTCTGGCTCACCCTCGGGATCGTCACGCTCCCGGTCTTCGTCGAAGGTGCACTCGAGGAGTCGGTCTCGCGTGCGACGCACGGTGCACCGATCATGTTCGCGGTCGTCGTCCACGCGGTGTTCGGTGCACTCGTCGCATCGGTCGTCGGGCTCTTCGAGGTCCACCTCGCGACCCGGCTCGCCGAGCGTGATCCGCTCGACTCGACGACGGCATGAGCGGCCGGCCCCTCGGCCCGCTCGGCGGCAATCTGACGCTCACGTCACCGGCCGCGTATCGTCGACAGGTCCACCGAGTGAGCATCTGAGGAGTCGACGTGTCGGGACCGTTGCAAGGCGTGAAGGTCATCGAGATCGCAGGAATCGGCCCGGGGCCCTTCGCGGCGATGATGCTCGCCGACATGGGCGCCGAGATCGTGCGGGTCGACCGGGCGCAATCAGTCAGCGGCAACTTCGACCGGCCGAACCTCGAGATCCTCAACCGGGGTCGTCGGTCCATCGGCGTCGACCTCAAGCAGCCCGAGGGTGTCGAGACCGTGCTCAAGCTCGTCGAGCAGGCCGACGCGCTCATCGAGGGCTTCCGCCCCGGGGTCGCCGAACGCCTGAACATCGGCCCCGATGCGTGTCTCGCCCGCAACCCGAAGCTCGTCTACGGCCGCATGACCGGGTGGGGCCAGGACGGCCCCTACGCCCAGGCAGCGGGGCACGACATCAACTACATCGCACTCGCGGGTGCCCTCGCGCACTTCGGTCGCGCCGGTTCGAAGCCGACGCCACCGATCAACGTGGTCGGCGACTTCGGCGGTGGTGGGATGCTGATGGCATTCGGCGTGGCGTGTGGCCTCGTCGAATCCGGCCGATCCGGCAAGGGTCAGGTGATCGACGCCGCGATGGTCGACGGCTCGGCTGCGCTGATGGCGATGATGTGGGGCTTCCAGGCGCTTGGCGGCTGGGGCGAGTTCGGGACCAACGTGCTCGACACCGGCGCGCCGTTCTACGACACCTACGAGACCGCCGACGGGAAGTACATCTCGCTCGGCGCGCTCGAACCGCAGTTCTACGCGGAGCTCATCACCCGTATCGGCTTTGCCGACGAGGTGGATCTCGCCCGCCAGATGGACGGCTCCACGTTCCCGGAGATGCGTGAGAAGTTCACCGCGCTCTTCAAGACCAAGACCCGAGACGAGTGGTGCGAGGTGCTCGAGCACACCGACGCGTGCTTCGCACCGGTGCTCACGATGGCGGAGGCCGTCGATCACCCCCACATCAAGGCGCGCAACACGGTGGTCAACGAATACGGACTCGACCAACCCGCGCCGGCGCCCCGCTTCAGCCGCACTCCGGGCACGATCCAGGGTCCACCCGCGTGGCCCGGTCAACACACCGACGAAGTCTTGACCGATTGGGGCTTCACCGCAGCCGACGTCGTGAAGCTGCGCGAGACCGGAGCGATCAAGTAGACGGGGACCTGCGGCCCGCCGGGATTCTCCGGGCCGCCTTCCACACCTACCGGGCGGAGTTCTGGCCGGTCGCGATCAGCGCCGTGGTGGTCTTCGGCTTCTTCGGCGCGGTCGAGTTCGAGGCCGACGTCGCGCTCGACGACGGCTGGGGCTTCAGCCTCGGCAAGCTCGTGCTCGCCCTCGTCCTCGTGGCGTTCAGCGCGGCGGGCACGGTCTTCTATCCCGGCCTGCTCGACCGCATCGTCGGGGTGGAACGCGGCCACAACGAACGGCAGTCGCTCGGCACCATCCTCCGAACACTGCCGTACGGGCGACTCGTCCTGGCCGAGATCATGCTGTTCGCTGTCACCGGCGTCGGGCTCGCGCTCTTCTTCGTTCCCGGGATCATCGCGTTCACGTTCTTCGGGCTCGTCGGGCCGTGCATCACGATCGAGGACCGGAGCGCGCTCTCGGCCTTCGCTCGATCAGCTCGTCTGGTCAAGCCGCACTTCTGGCTCGTGCTCCTCCTCGTGACGGTGCCGATCGGCATCGAACACGCGCTCGAGGATGCCGTACACCACCTCGTCGAGCATGAGGCATTCATCGTGCGATTCGGGAGCCACGCACTCATCGGCATCATCATCGGTTCGATCGTCGGCCTCATCGAGGTGCATCTCGCGTTCCGACTGAGTGGGCGCTACCGAGAGGAGCGCGCGCCCCGCGTCACCCTTCGTCAGCGGGCCACCGGGCGCGGAGAGGCCTGAGCCGACGGCTCGAGGTCGGTCACGTCCGGGCTGGGGCGTGACGGCCTCGGTCGAGTCGGCTCCCGACGTGCGATCAGTCGGACCAACAGGAGGAAAGCGACGATCGTGCTCACGACGACCGCCATCCACTGGGTGAGGGCTGCGCCGGCATCGGAGCCGGCCGTCACGAGATGTGCGGTCGCGAAGATGAACAGCGGGAAGCTCAGCATGTGGACCCGGCGCCACCACATGCGGGGAAGATGACGCTGGAGCAGGGAGGTCATCTCGACCGCGAGCAGGATGTAGAAGGCGACGATTCCCCACGCGACGGCTCGCGGCTTCCAGGTGGACGCCAGGGGAACGAACAGCTCGCGCCATCCGAACGCGACGAAGTTGTCGGCGACGAGGCCGAGGAGATGCACGCCGGTGAAGACCACGGCCAGGCCGCCGAGGTGACGGTGGAGATCGAGGAGCCACGCCGGCTTGGGATTGCGCCCGAAGGTCTTCGTCGACAGCGCGAGTCCCCAGATGACGGCGAGGGAGAGCAATGCCCAGGCGACGAGCCCGCTGGCTCGCGTCACGAACCACCAGGTCCTTGGATCGAGGGCCGCGAGCACCGGTCAGCTCGGGCCGGTGCTTGGCGTGGGGGGAGCAGGAGCAGCGGTCGGTGCGGGCGCGGGTGCAGCGGTCGGCGCGGGTGCCGGGGCCGCAGCCGCCGGTGTGGGCAGCGGAGGGATCGGCGACGCAACCGGGGCCGACGACACGACGGACTCGCTCGCCGGCCCGCCGGAGCTCGGCACGACCGGGGCTCCCACCGCGCCGGGACTCGACCCAGCGCCGAGCGGCGCACCGGTCGCGTCGCCGGGGGTGGCAGCGACAGCGCCCGGAACGAGGCCCGTGGTCGGGGCTTGGGGCGGCGGCGCGGCTCCGGCCGGCGTCGGCGAGGTGGTTGCCACGACCGCGGCGCGATTCACCCGGCCGATCGCCGGTGCGCTCACGGCGAGGGCCGTCACGATCGTGAACATCGCCGCGACGCTCGCTCCGGTCATCACGATCCGGGTGGAGAGTGCCGCGTGCCCGCGCGTGCGCGGCCTGCGGCGGTCCGTCGGCTCAGTCATCGTCGTGGGCTCCCTCACACGCACGTTCTCGCGCCTGCTTCTCGGCCTCCGACATCCCGTCGTCGCTCCCGTGGCAATCGAGGCCGGGGGGAGGCGGGGCGACCGCGGGCTTGCTCGGAGTCGTCGTCGTCGTCGGGAGCGGGGCGGGTTGAGCGCCGTCCTCGCCCGGCGCCGTCGCCGCACCGCCGGTGGCAACCGTCGCGGGAATCGGCGCTGAGATCGGTGCCGGCACGACTGTGTTCTCTGCCGCCTCGCTTGCCAGGGCTCCCGGAGCAGCACGGCCCCCCGTCCGGCCCGCAGTGCCGGGCTCTGTGCCCGACTGCGTCTCGATCGGAAGCGTCTCGCGGCCGCCATCGTTCGTCTCGTCGATCACCCGAGCTGAGCCGGGTGAGGATTCCGGCCCTGCCGCGAGGAGGCCGGTGGTGGCGCCGACGGCGGCAATGCCGGAGGAGATGGTGAGTGCGAGGGCCACCGTCGTGGCGAGCTTCGTCCCGTGCCGCATCCTCGATCCCTTCGTCGCGATCCTTCCTTCCGGGTATCGGCAGGACGGAGACCATCGCCCGAGCGCGAGAGGGTAAAGATTCACCCAAGTTCGTTGGGCGCGGTTCGTCAGCCTTCGTCGGCGGGGAGCCCGTTTCGCAGGGCATTGAGCCGCGCCTCGCGCTCGGTAGCGTCCGGGGCGACGACGGTGACGTGACCGACCTTGCGCCCCGGTCGCGGCGCTTTGCCGTAGCGGTGGAGGTGCGCGCCCGGTACGGCGAGTACGCCGGCGGGGTCGGGGAGCGCGCCGATGCAGTTCACCATCGCGCTCACGCCGATCGCGTCGGTGGCACCGAGCGGCCAACCGAGGATGGCCCGAATGTGGTTCTCGAACTGGCTCGTGACCGCGCCCTCGATCGTCCAGTGCCCGGAGTTGTGCACCCGTGGCGCCATCTCGTTCGCCAGGAGCTGATCCCCGACCTGGAACAGCTCGAGGGTCAGCACGCCCACGTAGGCGAACCGTTCCATGAGCGCACCGATCGCCTGCTCGGCCACGACCTGGAGCTGCGCCGAGTCGGGTGCAGGCGCGACGGACGTCCGCAGGATGCCGCCCCGGTGTTCGTTCTCCACGAGGGGCCAGCAGCGGACCTCCCCGTTCCGGCTCCGCACCGCGATGATCGAGAGCTCACGGTCGAAGTCGACGAACTGCTCGAGGATCAACGGACCGGCGGATGCGAGCTCTCCGACCGCCGCGTCGAGATCGGTCGACTCGTCGATGGCGACCTGACCCTTCCCGTCGTAGCCACCCTGGCGGGTCTTCAACACGCCTCTCGGGCCCACGGCGGCGTGAGCCGCCGCCATGGAGGGGGCGTCGTCGACCGGCGCGAACTCGGCCACCGGGATCCCGAGCGATCCGAACAGCTGCTTCTCGACGAGCCGGTCCTGGGATGCCTCGAGCGCGTCGGCCGGTGGCCAGACCGCGACACCCGCGGCGACCAGCGGGCGAACCACGGAAGCAGGCACGCCTTCCCATTCGTAGGTGAGCGCGGTCGCGCCGTCGGCGACCCGGGCGACCGCGACCGGATCGCCGAGCTCACCGACGACCAACTCACCGACCGCGGCGGCCCCCGCTTCCGCCGAGGGGTCGAGGAACCGGAACGTCACCCCCATCGGGACACCCGCGAGCCCGAGCATGCGTCCGAGCTGGCCGCCACCCAGGATCGCGACGAGGGAATCTGATGGGTTCATCGACGCTGTTGTAGCAGCCCTCCCGCGAAGCCCCGGTTCGAATCCGATGCTGGAGGGCCCCACGCGAGGGCTATGCTCGTCGCCTCGCGACAGCGCCGTCGCTCCCTTGATCTCCCGTGCCAGAGCCGGGTCTCAGAGCGAAACGGAGCTTGAAACAGTGAGTCACCGCGAGCGCAGCCACCTTCGGCACGCCGAGCTCGACTCGTGCGGGATCGGCTTCGTCACCCACACCTCGGGTGCGCCGAGCCGCGAGATCGTCGAGCTCGCCCTCACCGGTCTCGCGTGCGTGAAGCACCGGGGTGCGATCGCTGCCGACGGCCTCTCGGGCGACGGCGCGGGCATCCTCGTCCCCATCCCGCGGGAGTTCTTCGGCCGTGTCGCCAACGAGGCGACGGGGCGCGACCTGCCGGCCGAGCGGTTGGGGATCGTCAACGCGTACCTCGATCTCGACGACGCAGCCGGCCGGACCGTCGCCGAGCGCGCGGTCGCCGACGCATGCGCCGCCGAGGGCATCGAGCTCGCGGGGTGGCGCGACGTCCCGATCGACCCGCTGCAGATCGGTGCGAGTGCCCGGGCCGACCTCCCCGCGATGCGTCAGGCGTTCCTCGTCCGCCCGGGAGGCGTGGAGGTTGCCGAGGCGGAACGGCGCGCGTACCGGGCCCGGCGCGCCGCCGAAGCCCTCTGCCGCGCTGCCGACGTGCGTGCGTACTTCGCGAGTTGGAGCTTCCTCACGGTCACCTACAAGGCGCTCGTGATCAGCGACCGTCTCACTGCGTTCTATCCCGATCTCGCCGCCGACGACTTCGCGGCGCCGCTTGCGATCTTCCACAGCCGCTTCTCCACCAACACGATGCCCGCGTGGGAACGAGCGCAGCCCTTCCGTCTCCTCTGCCACAACGGCGAGATCAACACGGTCGAGGGCAACGAGAACCGGATGGTGGCACGCGGTGTGCTCGGAACCGAGGCCGCGGGACTCGGCCCGGAGGAGCAGTTCCGGCCGCTGTTCGACCCCGACGACTCCGACTCCGGCAAGCTCGACGCTGCGATCGAGCTCCTGATGCGGGGCGGACGCGACGTCCGGCACGCCATCGCGATGACGGTGCCGGAGGCCTGGGAAGGTCAGCGAGACCTCGCGCCCGGCGTGCGCGACTTCTTCCGCTACCACGCCTGCTTGAGCGACCCGTGGGACGGACCCGCGGGTCTCGTGTTCACCGACGGACGGCGGGTCGGCGCCGCGCTCGACCGCAACGGCTTGCGGCCCATGCGCTGGCAGTCGTGCGAAGACGGGCTCGTCGTCTGCGCGTCGGAAACCGGGGCGGTGCCGATCGAGGGGCACGGCAAGGTGCGGCGCGGCCGCCTCGGCCCGGGCGAGATGCTCTGTGTGGATCCCGATGCCGGTGGTGTCCAGGGCGACGACACCGTGAAGCGATGGCTCGCGGGGCGCGCTCCGTACGCGGAGTGGGCCGCCGACGGGTTGCGGCCGTTCTCGTCGGGCAAGCCTCTCGACGAGACGCCCGATCCCGCCGCGCTCCTCGCGCACCAGGGTGCGTACGGCGTGACCAAGGAGGAGGTGGCCATGGTGTTGAAGCCGATGGCCGCCGACGCCAAGGAGCCCACGTTCTCGATGGGTGACGACATTCCCTTCGCCACCGCCTCGGCGCGGCCGCGACCCTTGTTCCACGCGTTGAAGCAGCGCTTCGCCCAGGTGAGCAACCCCCCGATCGATCACCTCCGGGAACGGCTCGTGATGTCGTTGCGCACGTGTCTCGGCCCGCGCCGGCCGCTGCTGAGCGAGGGTCCCGAGGCGGCGCGGCTCCTCGAGCTCCCCACCTTCTTCCTCTATCCGTCGGGCGTGGCGACCCTGCTCGATCCCGACCACTCGCCGTTCACCGCCGAGCGGCTCGACGCCACCTTCCCTGTCGGAGAAGGACCCGCCGGACTGCACCGGGCACTCGAGCGGCTCGCCGCCGACGCAGAGCGCGCGGTCGACGACGGGATCGGCGTGTTGGTCGTGTCCGACGCCGGGGTCGATGCGACCCGTGCCGCGATCCCGTCGCTCCTCGCGACCGGAGTGGTGCATCATCGACTCGTCCGGGTCCATCGCCGACAGAACGCCGCGCTGGTGATCGACAGTGGCGATGCGCGTGACACCCACGCAGTCGCGGCGCTGCTCGGTTACGGCGCCGACGCGATCTGTCCCCGTCTCGCCCTCGAGACCGTCGCCGCGCTCGCCGACGACGGCCAGCTCGGCGAGCTCCACGCCTCGGAGGCGCAGTCGAAGTTGCAGGCCGCGCTCGAAGATGGCGTCCTGAAGATCTTCTCGAAGATGGGGATCTCCACCGTCGACGGGTATCGCGCGGCGCAGATCTTCGAAGCACTCGGCCTTGCGCCCGAGGTGATCGACCTGTGCCTCACGGGCACCACGTCGACCGTCGGAGGGATCGGCTTCGAGGCGCTCGGTGCCGACGCGATCGCGCGCCACGAGGCCGGGTACATGGTCGACGACGTCGTGCTCGACGAACCGGGTCTGTTCCGCTTCCGCAAGCGCGGCGGCGAGTATCACGCCAACAACCCCGAAGTGTTCGAGGCACTGCACGATGTGAGTGGGATCTCGGGTACCGAGGAGTCGAGCGGCACCGAGAAGCTCGAGACGGTGCCGCTCGCGCCCGCGCGTGACCAGGGTCGCGTGATGTTCCTGGAGTCGGCGGCCCAGGTTCCGCCGCCGCCCCCGGCGCCCGACCCTGTCGACGTACGCGCCGCTCACGTGTTGCAGCGCGCCATCGGCGAGGGCCGGGGTGATCTCTACAAGACCTTCGCCGGGCTCGTCGAGAGCCGGCCGGTCGTGGAGCTGAACGACCTGCTCGACTTCGCCTCCGGCGGGGCGCCGGTGCCGATCGACGAGGTCGAGCCCGCGAGTGAGATCACCCGACGATTCTCGACCGGAGCGATGAGTCACGGGTCCCTGTCGAAGGAGGCGCACGAGACGCTCGCGATGGCGATGAACCTCATCGGGGGCAAGAGCAACTGCGGCGAGGGCGGCGAAGATCCGTACCGCTACCGGACGCGGGGGAGCGCGCAGGACAAGAACTCCCGGATCAAGCAGATCGCCTCGGGCCGATTCGGGGTCACGCCCGAGTACTGCATGTTCGCCGACGAGCTGAACATCAAGATCGCGCAGGGTTCGAAGCCGGGTGAAGGTGGTCAGCTGCCGGGCCACAAGGTCAGTGGCGAGATCGCCCGCCTGCGGCACACCCAGCCCGGCGTCGGGCTCATCTCGCCACCGCCCCATCACGACATCTACTCGATCGAAGATCTCGCGCAGCTCATCTACGACCTGAAGCAGGTCAACCCGACCGCCGACGTGTCGGTGAAGCTCGTCGCCGAAGCCGGCGTGGGGACCATCGCCGCGGGTGTGGTCAAGGCGCTCGCCGACATCGTGCAGATCTCCGGTGCGAACGGCGGGACCGGCGCGTCACCGCTGTCGTCGATCAAGAACGCCGGTCTGCCGTGGGAGTTGGGCCTCGCCGAGGCCCAGCAGACCCTCATCGACAACGGACTGCGCGATCGCGTGAAGCTCCGGGTCGACGGCGGGTTCAAGACAGGCCGACACGTCCTCATCGCCGCGCTGCTCGGCGCCGACGAGTACTCGTTCGGGACCGCGGCGATGCTCGCCGAGGGCTGCATCATGGTGCGGGCGTGCCACCGCGACACCTGCCCGACCGGGATCGCCACCCAGCGCCCCAACCTCAGGGCCAAGTTCACGGGGACGCCAGAGGGTGTCGCCACCTACATGCTCTTCATCGCCGAAGAGGTGCGCGAGCTGCTCGCATCGTTGGGCCTGCGGTCGGTCGACGAGGCGATCGGACGCGTCGAGCTGCTCCGCCAGCGCGTGACCGACAACGAACGGGCCGACACGCTCGACCTCTCGCCGTTGTTGGGCGTACCGGAAGACGCGACCGCACCGCGCCGGTTCGTCGCCGGTGTTCCGATCCAGCGGCCGCGCTCGAGCCTCGACGATCGTCTGCTCACCGACGGCTTCCCCGCGCTGTGGTCGGGCGAAGACATCGAGCTCGACTACGAGATCACCAACGCCGACCGCACGATCGGTGCGTCGCTCGGCGGGGCCGTCGGGCTCGAGTGGGGAGAGGCGCTTCCGGCCGGTTCGGTCGTGGCCCGATTCACCGGTTCCGCGGGCCAGAGCTTCGGTGCGTTCTGCGGCGAGGGTGTGACGCTGCACCTTCACGGCGAGGCGAACGACTACCTCGGCAAGGGCATGGGTGGTGGTCGCGTCATCGTGCGACCACCCGTCGACGACGCCGGCGACCCGGTCCTCGCCGGCAACACGGTGCTCTACGGGGCGACCGGCGGCCAGGTGTTCGTCGCGGGTCGCGTCGGTGAGCGCTTCTGCGTCCGAAACAGCGGCGCGACGGCGGTCGTCGAAGGCACCGGCGACCACGCGTGCGAGTACATGACCGGTGGCACCGTCGTCATCCTCGGCCCCGTCGGATACAACCTCGGTGCCGGGATGACCGGCGGCGAGGCCTACGTCTACGACCCCGACGGACTCCTCACGACGCGCCTGAACCGCCAGCTCGTCGACGCGGCGATCCCCGACGACAAGCAGCGCGCCGACCTCCGCTACCTCGTGGAACGCCACCGGGAGCTCACCGGCTCGGCCCGGGGCGCCGCGATGCTGGCCGACTGGGACGCCACCATCCGCGCCTTCTGGCGAGTCGCGCCGATCGATGAGATCGCCCGCATCGAACGCGGCAACGAAGGCCGCCTCGGCGACCCCCGCTGACCGACCCGTTCCTCCGCCCTTTCCTCCCACCCCCGCACCGTCCCGTGTCGTGACGTGTCCGTCGTATGCCGACGGAATCGTCACGAACTCAGCGGATCGGGGGTCGGACGGTTCAGCTGTCGGGCTGGGCGTCGCCGGGTTCGAGCTTGCGGTGGAGGCGGTCGATGGCGTCGCGGAGATCGTCGGTCGTGACGACATCGGCGAGGGCGAGGCGGATCGACGCGAGCTCCCGGGTGACGAACTCGGCGTCGGCTTGGGTGCGGAAGTTGACCTCGCGGTCACGCTCGGTCTCCCCGCGGTCGCGGTCGGCCTGGCGGTTCTGTGCGAGGAGGATCAGCGGCGCGGCGTAGGCGGCCTGGAGCGACAGCGCGAGTGTGAGGAGGATGAACGGGTACGGGTCGAAGCGCAGGCCCGAGATCGCCACGTTCACCAGGATCCAGACGATCACGATGACGGTCTGGATCACGAGGAACCGGGCGGTCCCGATGGTCCGGGCAATCGTCTCGGAGAACTCGCCGAAGGCGTCGGGGTCGTAGTGGATGCCGAGCGACAGCCGCGCCCGGCGCGGCGTGCTCAAGTCGTCGCCGCCTCGGATCCGCCGGCGGGGGCTCACGTGTGCTCCTCACGCCAGTTGTCGGGCAGCGCCCGGTCGAGCACGTCGTCGACCGTGACCGCGCCGAGGAGACGACCCGCTTCGTCGCACACCGGCAGCGCCATGAGGTTGTAGGCCGCGAGGCGCTCCGCCACCGACGTCTCGGGCAGATCAGGCGCGATCGGCTTGGCGGCGTCGTCGTCGATGCAGTCGCGGAGGTCGGTGCCGGGTGGTACCCGGAGCAGGCGCTGGAAGCCGACGACGCCGAGGTACGGACCGGTGGGCGTCGAGATCGGGGCTTCGGCCACGAACACCTGCGCGCCGAGCGCAGCGGGCACCGACGCGTCGCGGATGCGGGCCAGCGCGACCGCGACGGTGGAGTCGGGCCGGAGCACCACCGGTTCCGGGTTCATGAGTCCGCCGGCGGTGTTCTCGTCGTAGAGCAGCAACCGTCGGACCGGCGCCGCTTCCTCTGGCTCCATCTCGCCGAGGAGCTTCACCCGCAGGGCGGCGTCCATCTCACCGAGCAGGTCGGCGGCGTCGTCGGGTTGCATCTGCTCGAGGACGTCGGCTGCGCGCTCGTGGGTGAAGCTGGCGATGATCTCGACCTGCTCGTCTTCGTCCATCTCCTCGAGCACGTCGGCGAGCCATTCGTCGTCCATCGCCGACGCGATTGCCTGGCGCTGCGCGAGTGGGAGGGCTCGGAGTCGGTCGGCGAGGTCGGACGGGTGGAGGTCGCGCAGGCCCGCCATCTCGCGGGCCATCGGTCCGGCATCGAAGAGGGTCACCACCGACGACCACGCGACGGTGTGCGACCGACCTCGGCGCCGGATCGGCCGGGGTGACCGGAGGGAGACGGTTGCGACCTCCCAGCCGAGCCCGCGGGCTTCGGACTCGACGAGCCCGATGTCGTTGACGACTTCGTCGCCGATGCGGCGGTTCAGCAGGTCTTCCTGGAGCAGCAGCTCGCCGCCGCGACGGCGGAAGTGGCGGAGGTCGATTGCCGCCGCGCGCAGGCGCGCCCCACCGGTGTCGAGGCTCTCGATCTTGGCTGCGTTCACGAAGATCCGACGGCGCTCCACCCCGGCGACGAACCCGATCACCCGGGGCGCACCCAGGAGGGTCGGGGGCAGGATCACGACGTCGGCGAGCCGACCGACCGGTGCGCCCCCGATGTCGAGGAGCGGGAGCTTGGTCAGCCGGGAGACGTAGACGGGTACAGGCTGCGGGGCCTGTCGGGTGGACGAGCGCGGCACCTGGTCACCCTAGCGATCCGGCCCTGGATCGTCGGGGACGTCGGGTCGTGCTCGACCCGCCCGGACGACGAGCGCTCAGGTGGCGAGTGAGGGTTCGAACGTGGGGATCGGGCCGTAGCCGAAGACCTGGGCGACGAGTCGCCGTGCCGTGCTCTCCCGGGTGCGCTGGTACTTGCGCACCGCTTCGTTGTACGCCGCCACGAGCTCGGCCGGCGCCGCGGTCTGGTCGAAGGCGGTCCGGGCTTCTGCCACCGGGGGAGTCTGGCTGAGTCGCACCGACGCGTTGAGCACCGCCCGCAACTGGCCGACGCGGGCCTCCAACTCGTTCGCGGCGGCCACCATCTTCTTCGAGTCGTCCGACTTGGTGGCTGCAGTCCAGCGCTGCAGCGCGACCTTCATGCCGGCCTCGTCGACGGTGCCTTCCCCGGTGGCCTGGAGCGCGGCGTCGGTCTGGTCGACGAGCACCGCAAGTGCGGCGTAGCGCGCGTTGAGGGGGGCGATGAGCGGGTTCCACGTCGACTCGGTGGCGTCGCGGGCCGTGTTCAGCTCGGGGCGGCTCGTGACGACGAGGACGAGCGCCAACCCGACGAGCACCACGAGCACGAGCAACGCCAGGCCTTTTCGCATCGGGGCCACGGTAGTGAAGGACCGGTCTCCCACCGGGGCATCCCCACCCTGGTCGGTGGCCGTGCCGGCACTATTGTGGGGCCATGGTCCGCTCCCGGGCCGTGATCGTGGCGTTCGTCGTCACCGTCCTGGCCGGGAGCTCGGCCGTGGGATGGTGGCTCGGCCGCAGCGCCCACGGCTCCACCTCCGCAACGGTCGTCCGTACCCTCGACGGTGACACCGTCGAGGTGCGCTTCGCGTCGGGCACCACCGACACGATCAGAATCCTCGGTGTCGACACGCCCGAGACGCACCACCCGACGAAGCCCGTCGAGTGCTTCGGGCCAGAGGCCGCGGCGTACACACGTCGGCGTCTCCTGGGTCGCGACGTCGAGCTCGAGGACGATGTCGAGACCCACGACATCTACGGTCGTCGGCTCGCCTACGTGCTCATCGACGGTGAACGCTTCGACGACGAGCTCCTGCGCCTCGGCTACGCACGCCTGCTCGTCATCCCGCCGAACGAGCGCCACGCGCGGGTGATGCTCGACGCCGAGCTCGAAGCCCGGCGAGCCCGTCGAGGTTTGTGGGGCGCGTGTTGAGCGCGAGCACGCCGTACCGGGATCGGGCACCATGGGGGGTGCCCGGGATTCGACTCCGACCAGCACATCCGGTTGCGGTGGCGGGGTGGACCGTGGACCCTTCCGTCAGCTGCGCGGTGCGTTGATTGCTGACTCTGCGAGACCCACCCAGACATTGAGGGCGCGATCGTCGTCGACGTCGAGTGGAACAGCGCCGAAGGTCCAGCGGTTCCGTCGGAGATTGACCAGCCCGCCGATGAGCACGACGACGAGAGCGTCGCAGTCGTCGACTTCGGTGCTCAGCCAGCCGGTGAAGAGTTCGACGAGATTCCGATAGCCGTTGTGGAGGATCTGTTCGGTCATCTCCCGTCGCGCTGCGTCGACCCGGTCGCCTTCCTTGTCGAGGATCCGATGGATGGCTTCCTCGTTGTCGAGCTCCGCAAGAAGGAGCCGCCCGAGCAAGAGCAGCTCCGATCGTCGATCCGCAAGCGGGTACAAGTCCCGGAGGCGTTTGACTTCTCGGACCTGCGAAACGTGGTCGTCGACGATCGCGTCGAGGACGTCGTTCTTGGTCTCGAAGTGCCGGTAGAAGGTGCCGCCGCGACGCGTGAATCCCGCCGCTTCCTCGATGTCCCCGATGGTGGTAGCCGCGAAGCCCCGGGACGCGAACAGCCGTCGTGCGCTGTCGACCAGCTGGTCTCGAGTTCCCTTAGTCATCGTCTGATGACTATAGTCAGCATTCGATGACTCCTGCGCTGATCGATCGTCGTGGCCATCTCGCCCAACTCGCCGTGCAGGCGCTCCTCGGCGCTGCCGCGTTCGTCACCATGTCCTGGGTCCCTCTGGCGTTCGCCGCCGTGGTGCTCGGCATCTCGGCTGCGATCTGGCCGAGCGGGGCGCTCATCCTTCGCCTCTGGGACCGGCTCGCAGCCGGGAGCGGGCAGCGTTGGCTCGATGATGGGAGGCCCGCGCGGGTCTCGACTGGGCTGGCGGCACTGAACTTCGCTGGAATCGCAGCAGCAATCGCTTTGGACATGGACACCATGGCGATGTGGGCGGGGCTGCTGCTCGTGTGCGGCGCACTCGCCGCCGAGGTCGTCGTCGGTGCGTGTGTCCCCTGTGAACTGGTCGTATGGGCAGCTAGGCGAGGCTGGCTCCGATACCGGTCGCCGATCGGAGAGACAGCATGAGCCCGATCGAACGAATGCTCATCGCAGCTGCCGTCCTTGCGGGCGGCGCCTTGCTCGGCCTGCTGGTCCGGCGCCGACCCGATCGCACAGAGGTGCCGCGCAACAAGTCCTTCGAGCTCCCGCCTGGCCTTGTCGTCGTCACGGCCCCGTACTGCACCCGTTGCGCAAACCTCCGCAGCCGGTTGACCAGCTCGGGAGTCGAGCACCGGACGGTCAACGCAGCATCTCAGCGGTCGCTGCTCGCAGACCTCGGTGTCACCACAGTGCCGACTCTCCTTCGGGTCGACGCTTCCGGCAGGATCGTCGATTGCGAGGCCCGCGATTTCTCCGACGCCCGGATTGGCGCGCTCGTCGGCGCCAACGGCCAGCTGTGACGATGTGACCGTCACGGTGCCGCAGCCGAGCGACAGCGCCCGTCCCGGGAACGAGGTCGCCCAGGTCGAGCCACCCCGGAGATCTGGCGCAGGTACACGAACTGCCACGAGACGCCGGGCGAGACCCACGACATCTACGGTCGTCGGCTCGCCTACGTGCTCATCGACGGTGAACGCTTCGACGACGAGCTCCTGCGCCTCGGCTACGCACGCCTGCTCGTCATCCCGCCGAACGAGCGCCACGCCCGGGCGATGCTCGAGGGCGAACTGGAGGCGCGGCGCTCGGGTCGTGGTCTGTGGCGCGACTGCTGACCGGCCGCGCTCACGACACCGTTGCGGTACGCGTCGCCAGGTCGACGCGTACCGTTCCGTTGGCGAACGTCCGGGTGATGGTCGTCCCCGAGAAGGCGATGTGTCCGGCCGCGCCGAGCCGTGTTCCGGTCAACTCCGACGGTTGGCCCATCCGATTGCAGCCGTTGTTTCCGCCGACGGTACCGATCCCGCCGCACTGATCGGTCCCCGTGTTGATCGCGACGGGTTGGCCCGAGACCTTCGCGAGCGCCCACTGGTACGTCATCTCCGTCGCCTTCCCGGGTGAGCCGATCGCCGAGAGCGACTTGCCCATCGCGACGATGCGTCCGTTGGGAGCGGCAGCATCGCGCACGATCAGGCCGAGGTCCGCGGTGGCGTTCTCGTGGAGCACCCAGGACACGGGAAGCGCGAGGCCGCTGCTCGAGTGGAGCGGGTCACCGGACGCCGTGTAGTTCAAGCCGATCGGCAGGACGCGAGCGATGCGCGACAACAACGCGACATACGACGTCGGCTTGCGCGCCGGTCCCTCGAGTGCCCGGCCACCGACGTCGATGAACACGCCGTCGAAGCCGCGCGCTCTGATCGATTCGACGTAGGCGACGGCCCAGTTCTGGAATGTGGCCCGACTGGGATCTAGGTACTGCCAGGTGCGCCCGTCGGTGTGTTGGAGCCCGTCGCCGTCGGTCGCATCGGTCACCGGCTGGTACCACGGGGCCCGTTGCGTGGGCGTCGTGCCGTACCACTCCCCGTCGACCGGAGCCCAGGTGAACTGCAGGTAGCGGAACTGTGGTCCAGGCCTGGCGGCGAGCGGACAGTCGCCGGTGATCACGGCCCGGACCGGGACCGCCACGGGTGTGCAGTCGTACGCGAAGGTCACGTTCTCCGGTCCCGGGCCGGCGAGCGGCTGCACCGACGTGATGGTGCACCCCGCCGTGGCGAGGGCGATGACGAGCGCCGATGCGACCACCAGCCGGCGGGCGTGCAACCGGCGGGCGTGCAACCGGCGGGTGCGGGCCAGCTCGCGTCCTGCATTCCCCGTCGAACGCGGATCGCACTGATCGGTCGACACGCCACCCTCCCCCCGGGTTCAGTGACCACAGTCGCGGGTCGTGGGTGCCGACGCATGGGTCGGTCGGCTCACCGTCCCCGGAAGAGGGTGTCGCAGCGGGAGCGCTCAGACGGGGTCGACGCGGAGGACCTCGGTGCGGGCGATCGCCCGGTCTCGAGACTGGGCCAGCGTGGTGCGGCGGTCGTCGGTCAGGTAGGCGTCGAGCGAGGCTTCCGACGGGAACTCGATCACGTGGACCTCGAACGGTTGGGTGAGCGGCCCGGACCCGGGCTGGGTCCGGAACCGTTGGACGACACGGCCCCCGTGGTCGGGGACGAGCGTGAGCACCTTGTCCTCGTATGCGAGGAGCTCGCGTTCGCGACCCTCGTTCGGCCAGAGCAGGACGCACAGGGTGATGCCCATCGCCCCAGGTTCGCGGTCGCCGGCTCTACCGTGGGTGATGGTCTGGGAGGGCGACGACTATCAGCGGCGCTTCGATGCGATCGCGGCGAGCGGCGACGATGTCCACGGTGAGGCCGCGTTCGTGCGGCGCCTCGACCCTGCGCCGACGTCGGTGCTCGACGCCGGTTGTGGAACGGGACGGGTCGCGATCGAGCTCGCGCGGCATGGCATCGAGGTGGTCGGCGTCGACGCCGACGCGTCGATGCTCGCGACCGCACGGACGCGGGCACCGGAGCTGACATGGGTTGAACACGATGTCGCCACCGTCGACCTCGAGCGGGTGTTCGACGTGGTGGTGATGGCCGGCAACGTGCCGCTCTTCACGCCGGAAGGGACGCGGCCGCAGCTCGTCGCGGGCTGTGCGCGCCACGTCGCGCCCACCGGCATGCTCGTCGCCGGGTTCCAACTCGGTCGCGGGTACGACGTGGTCGACTACGACGACGACTGTGCTGCCGTCGGGCTCGAGCCGAGGGGGCGCTACGCGACCTGGAACGCCGAGCCGTTCCCGGGTGACGGTGGCTATGTGGTGTCGGTGCACCGACCCGTGGGATGAGCGGACGCGCCGAAGAGGCGACTCCGGAGACACCCGGTCGGGCGTCTCCTTCATCACCTCCTCAACTCAGGGTCGCGGTGTTCGCGTCCCTCCTCGCAACGGGTGACGGGCGCTGCGGGCCCGCGTGCTCGGTGCTCAGACGGCGCGGACGTTCTGCGCCTCTTCGCCCTTCCGACCGGGGGCGACGTCGAACTCGACCTTCTGGCCCTCTTCCAGCGAGCGGTACCCGCTGCCCTGGATCGCCGAGAAGTGGACGAACACGTCGTCGCCGTCTTCCCGGGAGATGAAGCCGAAGCCCTTTTCGGCGTTGAACCACTTGACGGTACCCGTTGCCATGTTGAGTGCTGCTCCTGTGATGTGCGTGCAAATGATCAGCCGACTCGATCGCGCACGAAGCGCAGCTCCGAGCAAGCTCGCCGAGGCTAGCAGGCGAGCGGAACGCACTCCCCGGGGGCCGGAACGCGTGCGACGACCGTGGCGGGTCGCTGGTACAATGGTCGGATGCGCGCCGGAAGCAAGGCTCATTTCTCCGAACTCCTCCCTCCCGTCTGCGTGCTCTGCGACGAGAAGGCCACCACGGCGCTCGTGCCGACCGAAGGCGTCCTCCTGAACAAGGACACCGGCAAGACGGTCCACGTCACCACGATGCGTCTCTGCGAGTCGTGTCGCTCCGAGGTCGTCTCGAACCGGGTCACCCTCGGGTGGTCGTGGCGAGCCGAGCGTTGGGGCAAGGCCGGTACCAAGTCGCCCGCCGGCGACAAGTACCTCGTCCACAAGCCCTGACGGGGCCCGGCACTCAGCCGAAGGTCACCTGGCCGTAGGTGCTGCAGAGCCCGTAGGCGTTGATGACGACGAACGCGGCGATCACCACGGGGATGACCCACCGCCGCCAGTCGCGCACCTGACGCCCACCGCCTGCCGGTGCCGGCATGTACCACTGCGGCAGGAGCGGCGTCGCTCCGGCGCCCTGGAGCTCCCAGAGGCTCACGGCGTCGTCGGCGACCGGTGACTCCGGATCGGCCGCGAGGGCGATCTCGGTCAGTTCCTCGTCGGACAACTCGCTGTCGGACAGGTCCAGGGGCATGGACTCAGGGTACCGCCGGCGTGTCGACCTGACCCGTGGCGAGGCAGGGAGTTTCGCGAATCGTTCGAGAAACCGGCGACGCCGTGGATGCAGCCCTGGGCTCCGGCCGGCGCTCCGACGGTCGCGGCACCACCAGGGTGACGAGCACGGGACCGAGGATCGCGAGCATCGCGGCCGGGATCACGATGCCCTGATCGTTGAGGGCGTACCCGAGCCCGGCGACCACCGCGAGGCCGACGAGCGACGCGCGCATCTCGGGCACGGCGGCGAGCAGGTGCCGCAGGTGGTGATCGCGTGACCACGCGAGGTAGGCCACGAGTCCGAGCACCACGATCACGATGGGCCGCCAATCCGACGACGCGAGTGTCGACAGGTTCATGTCGAGCTTGCGGACCACGACGGAGGTGAACGCCGAGGAGCCTTCGCCCCCGATCTGTTCCACGAGGCGTCCGAGGTGGGTGCGTTGCGCGGCGGGCCGGAGCGAGTCGATCACTGCCGCGACGGAGATCGCGACAGCGGTGACTGCGAACAGCGCCACCACCGCGCCCGCGCGGATCCTTCGGCCGAGCAGCATCGCAGCGGTCAGCGAGAACGCGGGGACCATCGTGAGCACCCCTCCGACGTCGGCGCCGAAGAACGGCGCCCCGTCGACGACGACGGCGACGACGAGCACCGAGATCCCGGCCCACGCACCCGCGCGCCCACCGACGAGGTGCGCGAGCAGCCCCGCGAGCAACACCGCCGCCGCGGCGAGGAAGGCGTAGCTGATGTTGCCGAGGCCGATGAACCGGCCCGCGACCTCGGGTGAGAACCCGAAGCCGCTGTTGAACTGCAGGTGCGCGCCGGTGACGACATCGACGACGAAGACGGCCACGAGGGTGCCGAGGCCCGCGACGAGGGATTCCACCGCGCCGCGTCTCCGAGCGAGGAGGAGGAACGCGAGCCCGAGGGCACTGCTCGTGACGGCGAGGAAGGCGAAGTACGCAGCCAACCCGATCTCGTGGAACGGCACGAGGCGGGCGAGGTACACCACCGACACGAGCCCGACGGTCGACAGCGCGAACCACGTCAGGATCGTCGTGCCCCGGAGCGAGCGCCGGATGAGCACGAAGAGCGCCCCGGCGACCAGCAGGATCTGGAGCGCGACGAAGCCGCGGGTCAGCGGGTCACGCAGCTCGGCGCGGAACGACGCGGCCGCGTCGGTGTCGACGAGGGACGCGCGACGTTCGGCCAGGCTGCCCGACCCGGAGGCCTCCACGGGTCGCCCCCGCATCGAGTCGGGTCGCTCGATGCCGACGAGGTCCAGCACCGACGGGCCGACGTCCATGAGCTGGACCGAGCCGGACCGCAGCGTGGTGGGGGACCGGAGCATGCCCGCCTGGAAGCCTGGAGCACCGACGGAGACGACGGTGAGCGCGTTGCGGTCCGTCGCACGCGGCGCGGGCCCGACGACCACCACAGCATCGCGATCCGGTTCGACGCGATCGAGCAACGCGCCGACGAGTTCGTCGGTGTCGTGCAGCGCCTGCGCGCGGGACTCGAGGCGCTGAGCGGAGTTCTGTGCCGGGGCGTAGGAATCGGCTCGTGCGAGGTCGGACGCCTCGACCAGGACGACGGTCCGATCGGACCAGACATCGTCGAACGCATCCAGCACGTGCGCGCGGTCGAGCCGAACGCCGAACCCGGCGTCGGGTGCGGACTCGAGCAACGTGTCGTCGACCCTCCCGGCGGGGAGCGTGCCACCCGGTTCCATCAGGGCGAGCGTTGCCTCGCGGTGCCACGTCGATCCGAGCGACGGGACGAGGAGCTCGTTCGGATCGATGTCGGCATTCGCGATCACGGCGCGTGAGTAGCCGCCGCGTGCGAGCGCGGCACCGAGCGTGCCGAGGTCTGCATCCCACAGGCTCTTCGCATTCGCGGCCGTGATCGCGGCGACGCCGAGGTGCACGATGCCGCGGCCCGCCCGGCGACCGGTACGGCGGGAGAAGGCTTCGGCTGCGGTCCCGCTGCCGAAGGGTTCGTCGACCTGGAAGGCCTCGCCGTCGACGGGGGTCGACGTACCGATCGCCTTGTCGCCTGATCCGAGCGTGGCGTAGCCGGCGGCGAGATCGGTTCGTAGCGTTGGCGCGCGGGTCGAGAGGTTCGCGATCGCCGACCGCCGGAAGAGTCGGTCGAGGTTCGGGGTCTGCCCGTCGTCGACATCGGTCCACCCGATGCCGGGCAGTGACACGATGAGAACCCGATCGACCGGGTCGTGGCCCGAGTCGTCCGTGGCGCGGAGGGTGGGAGCCGCGGACGCCCCGGCGAGCGAGACCAGCGCGAACGCGACGAGCGCCACGATCCTCACCGGTCTGCGCCCCGTCACCGCCTCATCGTTGCACCTGCTCGGGTGCGAGGGACGGCGACCCGGTCAGGGTCGGACGAGGAGCATGACCAGCGCGAAGTGGCAGATCCCGGCGCCGATCACGAAGGTGTGCCAGACCTCGTGGTATCCGAACACCGCGGGGCGGGGATCGGGGCGGTTCCGGGCGAGGATGACCGCACCACCCGTGTAGAGGAGGCCGCCCGCGACGAGGAGTCCGAGCTCGACGCGGGAGAGGGAGTGGATCAGCTGCGGGGTCGCGATCACCGCGAGCCAACCCAGCGCGAGGTACATCACGAAGCCGACCCCGTGCCACCGCTCGAGGCGCAGGACCGTGACGAGCACTCCGATCGCGGCGCCGGTCCAGGCGAGGGCGAGCATCGTGATGCCCCACGCGGGGCGGAGGGCGAGCAACGTGATCGGCGTGTACGACCCCGCGATGAGCACGAAGATCATCGAGTGGTCGAGATGCTTCATGACCCGCTCGCCCCCGACCGACCAGTTGCCCCGGTGGTAAGCGGCGCTCACGCCGTAGAGACCGGTGAGGCTCACCGCGAAGATGATCGCCGCGACCCGCGCCGCCGCGCCGCCGGCGAGTGCGATGAGGGTGACGCCGGCCGGGATCGACACGAAGAAGGCGATCTGGTGGAACCAGCCGCGCAGTCTCGGTTTCGCCAGTCGGTGCTCGTGGAGCTGGCGGACCGGATCCATTCACCGAAGGGTAGCGACGACCCCGTCGGTCCACATGGGCCGAACGGACCGGCCGGGATCGGGCGGACCGGTTGGTTCCGGGCCGCTCAGGTCATCGTGGCGAGGAGCTCGTCGATGAAGGACTCCGGGCACTCGGGGTGGAGGAAGACGGCGCGGGCGACCATCTCGCCCCTCCACCGGGTCGGGAGGCACAGCGCGACCTGCTCCTGCAGGAGCCGGGCCGACCACGACGTGTACTCGGCCTCGGTCCAGCCCGGGCGCCGGAACACGACGACGGTCAGTTCGGGTTCGCGGACCAGTTCGACGTGGGGGGCGGCGTGGATGCGCGTGGCCGCGTGGCGGGCGAGGTCGAGGGTGCGTTCGATCGCGGCCGAGTACGCGTCGATCCCGTGCACCGCGAGCGAGAACCACAGCGGCAACCCGCGGGTGCGGCGCGTGAGGTGGAACGCGTAGTCGGCCGGGTTCCAGTCGTCGCCACCGTGGATCGCGTCGAGATACGACGCTTCCTGCGCGTGGACGGCCGCAGCCCGTTCGGGTTCGCGGTACAGCAGCGCGCAACTGTCGAACGGGGCGAAGAGCCACTTGTGGGGATCGACGACGAACGAGTCGGCGTGTTCGATCCCGGCGAAGCGCGGCACGCGCGCTCGGCGCGAGGAGCGCCGCCGCGCCGTACGCGCCGTCGACGTGGAACCAGATCCCGGTCTCACGGGTCACCGCCGAGATCCCGGCGAGGTCGTCGACGATCCCGGCATTCGTCGTGCCCGAGGTGGCGACCACAGCACAGATCGACGAGGGGTCGTCGTCGGCGGCCAGCGTTTGGCGCAGCGCAGGCCCGGTCAGGCGGTCGTGGTCGTCGGACGAAACCACGAGCGCGTCGACATCGAGGAGTCGGAGCGCCGACGCGATCGAGGAGTGGGCCTGCTCACCCACGGCGACGCGCCAGCGGGCCGGGCGCGAACCACGCGCCGCGGCCGCGCTGTCGCGAGCCACCGCGAGCGCCGACAGATTGCCGATCGATCCGCCCGACACGAAGCATCCACCCGCCGCGGCCGGGAGGCCGGCCGCGTCGGCGAGCACGCGCAGCGCCTGGTTCTCGGCGTAGACCGCGCCGGCACCTTCGAGCCACGACGTGCCGCAGACCGACGACGCGCCGACGACGAGATCGAACAACAACGCGGCCTTCGTCGGTGCCGCGGGGATGAACGACACGAACCGTGTGCTGTCGGTGGATATGCACGCCGGCGCGAGGATGTCGACGAACTCGCGGACGACGTCTTCGGGCTCCCGGCCCTCTCGGGTGATCGTCGTTCCTGCCTGTTCCCGCAGCGCGGCGAGGGGGAGCGGGCCATCGAGCGTGACCGGATCCATCCGCAACCGCTCGATGGCGTAGTCGAGGCACGCAGTGGCGATCCGTTGGGTGAGGTCGTCGTAGGTGTGCACCCGAAGACGGTACGCCCGGCGGGGTCGCTCAGGGGTCGAGCGTCACCAGTCGACTCCGGACCTTGTCGAGCGCGCGACCGAGGTGGTCGCGCGCCTCGGCGTGGGAGCAGCCCAGCGAGCGGGCGAGCTCCTTCATCGACTCGGCGTCGCAATCGAAGCCGTAGCGACGGGTCAGGGCGTCGCACTCGACGGGCGAGAGATCGCCGAACGCTCGCGGATCGACCTGCAGTTCGAGCGCATCGAGGTCGAGCTCGTCGTCGACGACCCCGACGCCGGCTTCGTCGGCGGGCGCATCGGGATAGGGCCAGCCGTCGTCGGTGGGGAAGAGGGGGTAGGTCGAACGTGCCATGTGCCCTCCGGACTCCTGGTCGAATCCGCTGCGCCGGCTCGATCGCTCACCCGTTGCAGTGCTGTGGGTGCGCGTCCGCCGACTCCGCTTCTTCTCCTTCTTCTTCTGGTCGAATCCGCTGCGCCGGCTCGATCGCTCACCCGTTGCAGTGCTGTGGGTGCGCGTCCGCCGACTCCGCTTCTTCTCCTTCTTCTTCTGGTCGAATCCGCTGCGCCGGCTCGATCGCTCACCCGTTGCAGTGCTGTGGGTGCGCGTCCGCCGACTCCGCTTCTTCTCCTTGACTCACTGTGCGCCGATCCGGCGCTCGGGTCAACCGTCGGTCGGCGGGTTCAGGGAGCCGGCGCGGCCAGGGCGGCGAGGACCTCGAGGATCGCGGCGCCGTACCGGTCGACCTCGACCGGACCGATGCCGGGGACCGAGAGCAGCGCGGCCCGGGTCGATGGGCGGGCTCGGGCGAGCTCGTCGAGGGTGGCGTTCGTGCACACGACGCTCGGGTCGATGTCGTGCGCGCGGGCGACGGTGCTGCGCCACTCGGCGAGCGCGGCGAGGACGGTGGGATCGGCCCGGCTCGTCGCCCGCAGCTGCGCCCGAGCCTTGGCCAGCTCCACACGTGGGTCGACGGGCGGGCGATTGGCGGCCGGGTCGTCGGCGATCGCCTGGTGGATCACGGCGACCCAAGGACTCGGCCGACGGCGCGCCACCCGGACTCCGATCGTGCGCTCCTGGGCCCAGCTCAGATGCAGCGCCCGCTCGGCGCGACTGCACGCGACGTACAGCAGTCGACGTTCCTCTGCCCGCTGCGACGGGGTGGCCGCGAACGAGATCGGGACGAGGCCCTGCTCGAGTCCGGTGACCCACACCGTGTCGAACTCGAGTCCCTTGGCCCGGTGGAACGTGAGGAGCTCGATCGACTCGCCGGTCTCGGGGCCGTCTTCGCCCCGCAGCGCGGTGTTCAGGTAGGCGAGGAACCCGTCGAGCGATCCCGCGCCGCCCTCCGCGTTGACGTACTCGTGGCCGAGTCGGGCGAGCGCGTCGACGTGTTCGCGTCGTTCCTCGGGAAGCTCGGCGGCGTCTTCGGCGAGATCAGCGAGCTGGTGGGCGAACGCGGTACCCGGCGCGGCCTTCACCGACGCCTTGAGCGCCTCGACCGACGCTTTCACCTCGGGTCGCTCGAGGAACCGGCCCGCGCCGCGCACCCGGCACGGGACCGATGCCGCGGCACACGCGACCTCGAACACCGCCGACTGCGCGTTGGTGCGGTAGAGCACCGCGAGGCGCTTCCACGGGGTACCGGTGTCGTGCGCGCGCCGCAGTGCCCGCACCACGCCGCGCGCTTCTTCGTCGTCGGTGTCGTAGGTCGTGATGGTGGGGAGCGGGCCTTCGGGTTGCGGGACCCGCACGGGTGGGAGCGGTTGGCGGGTGCCGTCTTCGAGCACCGCCCGTGCGGCGCGCAGGATCTGCGGGGTCGACCGGTAGTTGGCGTCGAGCCGGACGACGGTTGCTCCGGGGAAGAGCTCGGCGAACCCGGTGAGGTGGGACGACTCGGCACCGGCGAAGCTGTAGATGGCCTGGTCGGGATCGCCGACCACACAGAGATCGGAGCGATCGCCGAGCCACGCCTTCACGAGTTGGAGCTGCGCGGGCGAGACATCCTGGAACTCGTCGACGAAGATGTGTCGGAAGCGCCAGCGCTGCGCGTCGCGGAACTCCTGGTCGGTGGTGAGGGTGGTCCCACACCAGATGATGAGGTCGTCGAAGTCGAGCAGGCGTCGACGACGCTTGGTCTCCTCGTAGGTCCGGTAGAGCTCGGTCATCTCCGAGAGCGGCCGCGGCGGTTCGCGGCCGGAGGCGTTCACGACCACGGGGTAGCTGTCGGGTCCGACGAGCCGGGCCTTGGCCCACTCGATCTCGCTGGCGACCTCCATCGCCGCGACCGCGCCTTCCGCGCCGGAAGGTCCTCCGGCTTCGCGCAACATCGGGCCGAGCAGTCGGACCTTGCGGTCGAGCAGGGTGGGCATCGGGCGGTCGCGGTCGCGCTGGCGGGCGCGGAGCTGGGCGAGCGCGATCGCGTGGAACGTGCCCGCGGTGACGCGGTCGCGCACGCCCAGGCGGCCGAGCCGCGTGACCAGCTCACCGGCGGCCTTGCGGGTGAAGGTGAGCGCGAGGACGTGGGCGGGATCGATGTGCTCTTCGCGCGACTGCCAGGCGATGCGGTGCGTGAGCACGCGCGTCTTGCCCGATCCGGCGCCGGCGAGGATCGCGAGCGGCAGCGCGGCGGCGGTCACGGCCTCACGTTGGGAACCGTCGAGGCGGACGAGGAGCGGGTCGGTCACGAGGCCACGGTATCCATCGGATGTCGCGCGCATCGGGTGGGGTGCACGCGAAGCGGCCCCGAGTAGTCATCCCTGCGTAGCAGTTCCGATCTCCTCGGGGCCCCACCTCGCCGGAACGCCTCGCCCGGAGGTTGCCCACCGGCCGGATTGCGCTCCTTCGGCCACTCCCGACGATCCGGGCCCGGTGCTCCGGCCTCGCACCCGGGTGGGCGCTGCGCCGTCGCAACCAGCCGGCAACGAACGCCCTCGCGGGCCTCCGCCACCCCCGGACACCCTGGAGTGTCCTCCCGGCTGCACGACCCCGAACCATCCCGGAGGACCGCTCGGTGACGTATGTGCAACCGGTCTGTCGATCGTAGAGATGCGCGCCCCACGGGTCAAGCAGTTTCGTGTTGCGATCATGTTGCACGGCTGGGCTCGGGCCTCCGGCGAAGGAGCATGCGACCGGGTCGGGGTACGTTCCTGCGATGGCGGGAGTCGTGGTGTCTCGGGCGCGCTTCGAGGAGCTCGTGGGCGACGCGCTCGACTCGATCCCCGAGGAGCTCGGCGCGCAGATGGACAACGTCGTGGTGCTCGTGGAGGAGTGGCCGACCGCGGAGCAGTTCGACGGGCACGGAATGCTGTTCGGCCTCTACGAGGGTGTCGACCTCACCCGGCGCGGGCCGATGAGCTACGAGCTCGCCGCGCCCGACCGCATCACCATCTTCCAGGGTTCGCTGCAACGGGTTGCACGCGACGAAGCCGATCTTGCCGCGCAGGTCCGAACGACCGTGTTGCACGAGGTCGGTCATCACTTCGGTCTGTCCGACGATCGGCTCGAGGAGCTGGGGTGGGCGTGAGCGCAGGCGAAGGCCCGGACGGTCGACGCGGGACGGGCGTGGGTGAGCGATCGAGGGCCGCAGCCGGAGCGAGCCATCGGGGCGCGCCGTGGCGTAACTGGGGCGGGAACCAGCGGTGTGAGCCGGAGGTGGTCGACGAGCCCGCGAACGTCGACGACGTGGTCGAGCTGGTGCGCGCCGCCCGGGTGGCCCGCCAACCGGTCAAGGCCGTGGGCGCAGGGCATTCGTTCACCGATGCGGCCTGCACGACGGGACGCCTTGTCACGCTGAAGTGGATGGATCGGATCATCGGTCACGATCCCGACCTCCACACCGTCACGGTCGAGGCTGGGATGCGCCTCTTCGACCTCAACCGCGAGCTCCGGCAACGCGGCCTCGCGCTCGCGAACCTCGGCGACATCGACCGCCAGACCGTCGCCGGTGCGCTCGCGACCGGCACCCACGGGACGGGCCGGGAGTTCGGCGGGCTCGCGACGTTCGTACGGGCGATGCAGATCGTCACTGCCGACGGCCAGGTCCTCACCTGCTCGGCCGACGAGGAGCCGGAGATCTTCCACTGCGCGCGGGTGTCGCTCGGAGCGTTGGGGATCATCACCCGGTACACCCTGCAATGCGTCCCGGCGTTCCGACTTCGGATGGAGGAACGTCCGTACTCGGTCGACGAGGTCGTCGAGTCGTTCGCCGCGACTGCCGCGGCCAACGAACACGTCGACGGGTACTGGTGGCCGTACACCGACGTGTGCACGATGAAGTGCAACAACCGCACCGACGAACCGGTGCAGGTCCGTTCGCGGTACCGGCAGTGGCGAGGCGACACGTTGTTCGGCAACTACGTCTTCGGTGCGATGCGTGACGTCGGCCGGATGCGGTCGTCACTCGTTCCCGGCATCATGCGGTGGGTCGCGCGTGGGATCGGCCCGAGTTGGAAGGTCGACACGAGTGCCAACGTGTTCTGCACCCGACGGCTCGTTCCGTTCGTCGAGATGGAGTACGGGATCCCGGAAGTCCATCTCCCGGAAGCGCTGCTCCGCGTACGCGCGCTCGTCGAGCGCGGGCACCTCACCGTCGACATGCCCGTCGAGCTCCGGGTCACTGCTGCCGACGACATCCCGCTGAGCATGGCGAACGGTCGCACCACGGCGTACGTCGCCGTGCACGTGTCGGCCGGTCGGCCGTACGAGGAGTACTTCCGGGGGGTCGAGGAGATCATGGACGACTACGACGGTCGACCGCACTGGGGGAAGCTGCACTTCCAGTCGGCGACGACCCTTGCGTCTCGCTACCCCGAGTGGGAACGCTTCCAGACCCTGCGGGCGGCGCTCGATCCCGACGGGCGCTTCGCGAACGCCTACACCGATCGGGTGCTCGGTCCGGTGGGCGGAGCGTCGTAGGCTGAAGTCGTGCCTCCCTATCCTCCGCAACTCATCAACGAGGGTGAGTCCGTCGTCCTCGACCTCAAGCCGCACTGGTGGTTCTTCTTCAGGGACCTCATCGGTGGCACGATCCTGCTCGTCGCGGCCATCGCCTGGTTCGGGTTCCTCAGCGACAGCAACTGGACCAGCTGGTTGGGCTGGCCTCTGGCTCTCGGCCTCGTCGTGTTCGCAGGCATGGTGGTGCTCGACTACCTGCGGTGGACGTACACCCACTTCGTGCTGACTGATCGACGGGTCATCTCCCGGTCCGGCATCGTGTCGAAGCGGGGCACGGAGATCCCGCTCGAGCGCATCAACAACATCGACTTCAGCCAGCGCCTGTTCGAACGGGCGATCGGTGCCGGTGACCTGAGCATCGAGTCGGCCGGACGCGACGGTCAGTCGCACTTCGAGAACGTGCGACACCCCGATGCGGTGCAGCAGGAGATCTACCGGCAGATGGAGACGAACGCGAAGCGCCAGGCCGGCTGGTCGATGCCTCCCGTGCAGGGCGCACCCGTCGCGGCGGCTGCACCCTCGGTCGCCGACCAGATCAAGGACCTCGCGGAACTGCGCGACCAGGGGCACATCACGGCCGACGAGTACGAGGCCAAGAAAGCCCAACTGCTCGAGCGCATGTAGTCGCGGGTGAGGGTGGTCTCGCTCGTCCCGTCGGCGACCGAGTCGTTGCGCGCCCTCGGGATCGAACCGGTCGCCTGCTCCCGCTTCTGCGAGCAGCCGGGAATCCCGACGGTCGGGGGGACGAAGGATCCCGACGTCGACGCGATCGTGACACTCGAGCCCGACCTCGTCGTGGTGAACGACGAGGAGAACCGGTACGAGGACGCGGCCCGCCTGGTCGATGCCGGCATCCCGCTCCACTCGATGTCGCCTCGCTCGGTCGCCGACGTCGGACCCGCGATCGGCGCGCTCGCCGATGCCTGCGAGATCGCGACGCCTCCTCCGTTCGAGCCCGACGTCTGGGACGCGTGGCTCCAGGACCAGGAGGCGGCCAGGGATCCGGATCCCCGATCAGTGTGCACGTTCGTCTGGCGACGGCCGTGGACGGCAACGTCGGGATCCACGTACGGGTCGTCGGTGCTCGACCTGCTCGGTCTCACGAACGTGTTCGCGACCGAATCCGATCGCTACCCGGTCGTGACACTCGACGAGGTCGCGATGTACCGCCCCGACGTGGTCGTGCTCCCCGACGAGCCCTACCCGTTCAAGGCCCGCCACGAGGCCGAGGTGCGCGCGGAGGTCGCCGGCGCGACGCCGGTCCTCGTCGACGGCCGTGACCTGTTCTGGTGGGGCGTCCGCACGCCCGCCGCCGTCGAACGCCTTCGGCAGCGCCTCCGACCCTGACCGCCGGGGCACCGCGCCGAGTGCGGTGCGCTCAGCGGAGGAAGAGCCGGTACACGGGATTTCGGGATTCGTCGGTGTAGGGGTACGCGAGCGTCTGGAGGAAGGTGGCGAACGCGGTGTCGTCGCGGTGGGGGACCTGCAGGCCGACGAGGACGCGCCCGTAGTCGGCCCCCTGGTTGCGGTAGTGGAACAAACTGATGTTCCAGTCGGCGTGCATGCTCGAGAGGAACCGCATCAACGCGCCGGGCCGTTCCGGGAAGAGGAACCGGTAGAGGCGCTCGTCGTGCGCGAGTGGGCTGCGGCCGCCGACCATGTGCCGGACGTGCTCCTTGGCGAGCTCGTCGTGGGACAGGTCGATCGTGTCGAAGCCGGCATCGGTGAACTGCCGGGCGATCGCAGGGGACTCGGCGCGGTCGCCGGTCGTGACGCCCACGAACACGTGGGCCTGGTCGGCGTCGGAGATCCGGTAGTTGAACTCGGTCACCGACCGCGCGCCCACGAGCTCGGAGAAGCGCAGGAAGCTTCCTCGGACCTCGGGGATCGTCACGGCGAACAGCGTCTCGTGCTCTTCGGCGCGTTCTGCGACGAAGCGCAGGCGGTCGAAGTTCATGTTCGCCCCGCTCGCGACGGCTACGAGCGTCTTCTCCCGCAGGCCCCGCTCGTGAACGAACTGCTTCAGCCCGGCGATCGCGAGCGCGCCGGCCGGCTCGAGGGTGCTGCGGGTCTCCTCGTAGACGTCTTTGATCGCAGCGCAGATCTCGTCGGTGTCGACGACGACGAACTCGTCGACGAACTCACGGGCGAGGCGGAACGTCTCGGTCCCGACCTGTCGCACCGCGGTTCCGTCGGAGAACAACCCGACGTCGTCGAGCTCGATCCGGACACCGGTCGCGACGGAACGTGCCATGGCGTCGGAGTCGGCCGCCTGGACCCCGATCACGGTGATGTCGGGCCGCACCGACTTGAGGTACACCGCCATCCCCGAGATCAGTCCGCCGCCACCCACGGGGACGAACACCGCGTCGATGGGGCCCTCGTGCTGACGGAGGATCTCGACCGCGACGGTTCCCTGCCCGGCGATCACCGCGGGGTCGTCGAACGGGTGGACGAGCGTCGAACCGTGTTCGGCCTCGAGCTGCGCAGCCCGCAGCGCGGCGTCGGCGTAGGTGTCGCCGTGCAGCACGATGTGGCCGCCGAGCGCGGCGACAGCATCGATCTTGACTGTCGGGGTGGTGGTCGGCATCACGATCGTCGCGACGCATCCGAGCCGGAGCGCACTCAGCGCGACGCCTTGGGCGTGGTTGCCGGCCGACGCACAGATCACACCGTGCGCCCGTTCGGCCGCGGTCAGGCCGACCATCTTGTTGTAGGCACCGCGCACCTTGAAGCTGAACGTCGGCTGCTGGTCCTCGCGCTTGAGCAGCACCGTGTTCGACGACCGCGCGGAGAGTCCGGCCGCGAGCTCCAGCGCAGACTCCCGGGCGACGTCGTAGACCCGCGCGGTCATGATCCGCTCGACGTACTCGGAGTTGGTCACCCGAGGGATCGGTCGATCCGGGCGAGGTGTACGCCGTGGGCGGGGATCCCGCCGACGGTCTCGTCGCTCCAGTTGAACGTGGCTTCGATCGCCTCGTCTCCCCGCTGCACCGTCCAGGTGGACGACACGCCACGCGCGCCCGCGAACGCGTGTACCGGCTCCGGTTGTTCGGGAGTCGCGAACAGGTCAGCCGGAGAGAACCCGCCTCCGCCGACGAGGTCGAGGATCGCAGCGTCCTCGAGGACGGCACGTTCGGTGTCGTCGAGCGCGGTGAGATCGTCGGCGAGGAAGTAGGGCCCGCCGCACAGGGCCGCGAGCACCGCGAGCGTCCGCGACTCCACGAGGGAGTAGCCATCGGGGGTCGAGCCGTCGGATCCCCACGCGAGCACCACGTCGGGGTCGCAGTCGAACCAGTGCCGCAGCGCGAATCGGGCCGCGACGTTGCGGGCCTGCACTGCCACCCCATGCCAACCCGACCACCCGTCGGTGAGCGGCTGAGGCCCGAGCTCGCGGTGCAGGACCGGCGCCGCGAGGTCGGGGCCGATGCGGTTCCCGTGGCACAGGCCGAGTGCGGGGAGCATCGGCATCCCGCAGCCGAGCACGTAGATGTCGTCGCCGAGGCCGTCGACGAACGCCCGCAGTCCCCGTCGCAGCGCCTCCGTACCGGTGACCGACGGATCGTGACGGATGGCCTCCTGCGCGCCGAGGTAGAGGAAGTCCAGCTTCACCATCTCGAAACCCCAGGCGCGGACCTGCGCGCCGAGGTCGTGGAGCCACGCCAGCGCCTCGGGATGCGAGGCATCGAGACCCCACAGGCCGTGACGGTCTCTGAGGGTGTGACCCGACGAGTGGACCAGGCACCAGTCGCGGTGTTCGGTGGCGACCCCGGGTGCGTCGGGCGTGATCATGAACGGCGCCAGCCAGAGGCCGGCGCGGGCGCCCATCTCGTGCAGCGACCCGGTCAACGTGGCGAGGTCGGGTGGGAAGCGTTCGTTGGGTGTCCACGATCCGTGGGCAACCTGCCAACCGTCGTCGAGTTGTACGACGTCGAAGTCGGGCCGATCGCCGAACCGGTCTCGGAGAACGCGTGCGTTGGCGAGCAACGCCTCGGCGTCGATGGCGTGGCCGTAGTGGTACCAACTCTCCCAGCCCGCAATGGGTGCGCCGGGCCAGCGTCGGGCCGAGCCGACCGCTCCCGCACGCGCGGCCAGGCGGTCGACGAGCGCAACGGCGTCGGTGCCGGCCGCGATCGCGATGCGTTCGCTGCGGACCTCGTCGCCGGCTGCGAGCGGGAGCACGAGGGGGGCCGGCTCGAGGACCTCGTAGCCCCAGGTGTCGGGGACGAGCTCCAGTGGTGGGGTCGCGCCGCATTCGACGACCAGCAGTTCGTCGGTGAGCGCGATTCTGGTCGCGAACCGATGTGCCCCGAGGGCCTGGATCACGAGCGCCCGACCGCCGGGGTCCACGAACGCGGTGTTCCACCAGGAATCGGCGGCGTGGCCGCCGGCGACCACGCCGGCATAGGCCCAGGAGTCGTATCCGTCGACGAGTTGCGCGTGTTGGTCGAGCTCCGTCACCGCGACGATCGGCGTGAGGAGCCCGAGTGTCTCCTGCCGGATGGCGCGGTAACCCGACTCGACCGTGACGATGTCGGCATCGAGCTCGAGTTCGATCCAGAGGGCGTCCCCGCTCGGATCCCAGCGGGCGCGCAGTCCGTCGACCCGCCACGTTCCGTCGGCGCTGCGGCTCGTGACATCGCGTGAGGTGAGATCGATCCGGGCCGCGACTGCGTCGAGCACCACGCCCGAGGCATCCCAGGCCGCCGACCACGTCCCGTCGTCGCGCAGCTCCACCTCGACTTCGCCGGTGCGGATGATCTCGGTCACGGGATCTCCGAGAGCCCGGGTCCGAGCTCGAGGCCGTCGGCGACGCAACAGAGGTGCACGGAGTTCTCCTCCGCGCCGGTGCGTGGATCGTCCCACCGCAGGACGAGTGTGCGCGACTGGCCCGGCTCCAGCGAGATCTCGACGGTGCCGAGTTCGCGCGGTCGCGCCCGCGTCGACCATCAGGGCCAGGGTTCCCTGGTCCACGACCGCTTCCCGGGCGCGTTCGATCGCCACCGACGTACCGCTGTCGGGCGGCATCGCGAGACCGATCCGGGCACCGTCGAGGTCGGGCGTGATCACGGCGCTCGTCGCGTCGTGGACCGCCCACGCGAGTTGGCCGTGGTTCGGTTCGGCGCGGTCGTTCACCGCCACGATGCGCACCGACGTCGTCCCCGCCTGCACCACGGACGCGTCGACGGTGCCGATCACGAGCAACGGACGGCTCGCGTCACGAAACGCGGTGTAGGTGCGCTTCGGCGCGCGATCGACGTCGACCAGACCGCCCCCGGCGTAGCCCCACCAGTCGGACCAGAAGTGCCAGCGGTAGCCCATGAACGGCGCGCCGCGGTGCGCTCGGAACCACTCGGTCTGGTACTTGGCGAGCGCGGCGCCGTACGCCTCGGTGGCCTCGGCCCACCGTGCGAGCGACGGATACCGCTCGGGGCGGCCGGCGAAGGCGACGGTCGATCCGATGAACGAGAGTCGACTCACCCACTCGCGGAGGAGCGCTTCGTCGGGGGGCCAGATCGGTGGGTCACCGAACCTCGCGAACTGCGGTCCGATCGTCCAGAAGCCGTACTCGCTCACGAACCAGGCCGGTTGCTCGCCGACCCGGTACAACGATCCACCGAGCAGGGAGCCCTGGTAGTCGTGGACGTCGTCGCCGATGCCCGACGCCTCGTGCACGTGGCGAGACTCGTCGATCGCCCGCAGGGTGCGGAACAGCGCCGCATCGAGGTGTCGTTCACCGAGGTCGCGCTCGGGTGTGTCGTCGGCCGGTGCGGTCGGCACGAACTGTCGGAGCGGCTCGTTGTGACACGCGTAGTAGACGACGCTCGGGTGTCGGTGGAGGAGGTACGCCATCTCCGCGATCTGGCGGCAGGCGGTGTCGACGAAGCTGGGGTTCGTCTCGGTGCCCGAGTCGTAGAACCACTGCAGCGGGAAGTCCTGGAACACGAGCACGCCGGCGGCGTCGGCGGCGTCGTACGCGTGCGGGGACTGCACGTGCGCATGGATCCCGACGGAGTTGCCGTGCGCTTCGGTGATCATGCGCATGTCCCGGTCGTAGAAGCTGCGCCCGACGTCGGCGAAGTGCTGCCACGGGATGTAGTTGACCGCCTTCACGAAGACGGGGTCTCCGTTGACCTCGAGGTGGGTGGGTCGACCGTCGGGGCCGGTCGCGATCCGCGCGGTCCGGAGGCCGAACTCCACGGTGCAGCGGTCGGTGACCACGTCGCCGACCTCGAGCGTGGCCCGGAGCTCATGGGTGTCGGGACCGCCACGGGTGGAGTGCGCAGGCTCCCAGCGCGTCAGGTGTGCGAGGTCGACCTGGAGATCGACCCGCTCCGTTCCGGGTTCGAGCGTGACTGCAGCCGCGGCCCGATCGCCCTCTACGTCGAGTCGGAGGACTGCCCCGAGCGGGGCCCGGGTGGAGTTGGTCATGATTGCCGCGACCTGCACCCGGCCGCCCGGGTCGCCCGGGTCACGCGGGTCGTCGAGCGGCGTGACGAAGACCGCGTCGAGCGTGGCGATGCCGGTGCGGACCAACTCCACGGTTCCGGTGATGCCGGCCGTCGTCATCGACTGGCCCCACTCCGGAGTCCACACCCACGGGTCGGATCCCTCGACGAGCGGGCCGGTCATGCGGCCGGGGAGTCCACCCGGGCGACTGTCGTGGTACTTCAGGGTTCCCTTGATCACCCGTTTGCGGTGCGCGAAGAAGTACTTCGACGGGTCGAGCGGTTCCAGGGGATCCTGGACGCACACGACCACTTCGTTGTCGCGCCGGAGCCGGTCGGTCACGTCGAAGCCGAACGGTGCGAACGCGCCTTCGTGGTGGCCGAGGTGTTCACCGTTCAGCCAGACGTCGGCGAGGTAGTCGACGGCACGGAACCGGAGTCGGACTCGGCCCGCGGGGAGGCCGTCGGCACCGGCCCACGGATCGGCGAACCGGCGTCGGTACCACATGGGACCGAAGTAGGCCGAGAACTCGTCGTCGCTGCCGAAGTTGTCGGGTACGACGAGCTTGCGCCACGACAGCGCGTCGGGAACGCCGGCGTGGGCACGGGTGCCCGGCTCGGGGAAGGAGGTGGGTGCCGTCTCGTCGGCGGCGCGCTCCCAGCGTCCGCCGAGGTCGACGATGAGGCGACCGGCACCCGACGCCGGGGCGTCGGCGGGGGTGACCGACCAGGGGACCGAGGTCGCGACCGCCACCGGTTCGAACTCGGAGTGGACCGAGACGGGTGCCCCCGTCGGGAGCGGGCCATCGGCCGGCAGCAACTCCATGCCCGGCTGAGCTTAGGAGAAGGAGCAGAACCGGAGGAGCGCCCGCACAGCTCCGCGCTGCACGGAGCGGAGCGGTCAGCGCGTCACGGGGCCGGCGCCGTCGACGGCGTGCACCGGGAAGGCCTGGGGTTCGAGGCCGGTCGCCGTCCGGTAGCTCGCCGAGGCCTCGTTCGCCACGCGCTCGACGTCGTCGCGAGCCGCGAGCGCCACGACGCAGCCACCGAAACCCGCGCCGGTGAGCCGGGCGCCGAATGCGCCGGCACCGACGAGTGCCTCGACGAGGGCGTCGAGCTCCGGAGTGGAGACCCGAAAGTCGTCGCGCAGGCTCGCGTGGCTCGCGAGCAGGAGTCGGGTGAGGGCGTCTCGATCACCGGCGCGGAGAGCGGCTGCGGTCTCGTCGACCCGCTGGTTCTCGGTGACGACGTGCCGGGCGATGGGGTCGTCGCGCACCTGGTCGGGTGATGCGTCGCGCAGGGCGGCGATCCCGAGGCGAGCGGCCGCGGCTTCGCACGCCGCCCGCCGGGCCGCGTACTCGCTGTCGGCGAGCGCTCGCGGCCGACCGGAGTGGACGACGAGCACCGCGAGCTCGGTCGGGAGCGGCACGGGTTCGGCGGTGAACGAGCGGCAGTCGATGCGCAGCGCACACCCGACCTGTCCGAGCAGCGAGGTGAGCTGGTCCATCAGGCCGCCGGGGACGCCCGTCGCCCGGACCTCGGCATCGAGCGCGATGCGGGCGGCATCGACCGGGCCCGAGGTCGGTGCGTGCGCCGTGTCGGCCATCGCGAGCACGAGCGCCATCGTGAGTGCCGAGCTCGACGACAACCCCGCGCCCACCGGCACCGTCGACGACAGTGCGCCCTCGAGTCCATCGAGGTGCGACACCGCGATCGGTGAGCGTCGCGACGGCACCGGCGACGAATCGACCCCACCTGGGTTCGACCGACATCGGCGCGGTGGTGCCGACGGCCGCGAGATCGATCGTTCCCTCGAGCTCCGACGATCGGATCCGGACGCGACCGCTGTCGGTGGGCCGGTAGGCGATGACACAGTCACGGTCGATCGCGAGCGGGAGGACGAGTCCGTCGTTGTAGTCGGTGTGGTCGCCCATGAGGTTCACGCGTCCCGGCGCGCGCAGGAACCGCACCGTCTCCGGATCGCCGCCGAGCGCGGCGGTGAGGTCGTCGAACCGATCGGTCACGGTCGGATCCGGGCACCCGTCGTGGCGCGGTCGCGGAGCTCGCGGGCTCGGCGGGCGACTCCGAGCCCGGTCCGCCAGGCGGATCGAACCGGACCGGCCGACCACGCGGCGAGGCTCCGCGTCGGGGCGGCGTACGTCGCGCTGCTGAGCTTGTAACGAGCTCCGCCGACCCCCCAGTCGAGGCACACGAGCGAAGGGTCGGAGAGGGCATACCGCACGATCTCGGAGTTCGCGATGGCGCCCGCGCTGTAGTCGAGGTACCCGGGCACGACCCGGTTGTCGTAGATCCGGAGCGTGTCGCCGTCGACGATCGCGAGCACGTACGCAGCGAGCTCACCGTCGATCCTCACCAGGAGGAGGCGGATCGCTCCGGCGCCGGCGAGGGTGGCGACGACGCCCACGTAGTGCGACCGGGCAGCGCCGCGGTCGAGCTCCGACCAGTCGCGGAGCTGCAGGTCGCGCTCTCGATGGGCTCGCAGCACCCGCGGGAGTGCCTGCAGGATCGCGTCGGCATCGGACAGCACCTCGACCGTGAGCGTCCGGCCGTCGCGGATCAGGCGGTTGCGCATGCGCGCCAGCGACTTGCGCGTGTTCGCCGATTCGTACCTCCGGGGTTCGCGGTCGATTCCGAAGTGCACCTGGGGTGAAGCCGGGCCGGCTTCCAGTTCGTGCACCGAGCCGAGGGCCGTGGCGAACGCGTCGAGTCCGGGGCCGGGGGTCAGACGTTCGAGCCAGAGCTGCCACGGCCGGTGGAGATCCGCCAGGGAGTCGCGCACGGCGCGGCCGAGTCGTGCGGCCGAGGATGGATCGCGCCAGGCGACGCTCGAGTGATCGGTGAATCCCTGCCCGACGGCGACGACGCTGCGGACCGGTCCGATGGACCGCGTGGCGAGCGGTGCGACCGCGTCGACGGTGCCGTCGGCCGCGCGAGCCACGAGCGTGACGATGGTGCGGTCGGGGTGACCGTCGGCCCACACTGCGAGCCAGGGCAGGCGGGCGTCGACCGGCGTTCCGATCGCGTCATGCAGGGTCTGGATCTCACCGGTGCGCGCCGCGAGCGCATCCCAGCCGATGAGTACCTCGATGTCCCCCGAGAGCATGTTCTCCCGAATGCTCGTGTTGCCCGACCGTCGGAGGCTACCGGCCGCGCCCCGCCCCCGCGCCGCTCCGCCGCGGTCAAGTGTGCGCCCGTCCGGTCGATACTGGAGCCATGAGACTCCGCCGTTCATTCGCGCTGCTCAAGGCCTCCTGGGGCGTCCTCAGCAGCGACAAGGAGCTCCTGTGGCTCCCCGTCATCTCCGGGATCTGCTCGCTCATCGTGGCCGCGAGCTTCGGGGTCCCGATCTTCCTCACGGGGAGTGACACGACGAGCACGGGCTCGTCGAGCTTCCAGCTCGGCATCCCCGGCTACGTGCTCATCGCCCTTGCGTACTTCGTGCTCGCCTACGTGACGATCTTCTTCAACACCGCGTTGGTGTGGGCCGCGAACGAGCGCCTCGAGGGTCGCGACCCGACCCTCGGCTCCGCGCTGGCCGCGGCGCGGGCGCGCGCCGGCGTGATCCTCCCGTGGGCGATCGTGACCGCCACCGTCTCGCTGATCATCAGGGCGATCGAGGAGCGGGCCGGCTTCCTCGGTCGGATCGTCATCGGGCTCATCGGGATGGCATGGTCGTTGGTGACGTTCCTCGTGCTCCCGCTCATCGTGCTCGAGCAGGTCTCGGTGGGCTCCGCGATCAAGGAATCGGCCTCGATGTTCAGGCGCACATGGGGCGAGAACGTGATCGGTCAGGGTGGGGTCGGCGTGGTCACGTTGCTCGCGATCCTCGTTGCGCTGCCGGTGGCGTTCCTCCTGTTCGCGTCCGGTGTGACCGCGTTGATCGTCGCCGCCATCGTGCTCGGCACGATCTGGCTCGTCGGCGTGATGATCGTCACGTCGGCACTCGAGCGTGGTCTTCCAGACCGCGCTCTACCGGTACGCATCGAGCGGCACCGTCCCGCCCGGTTTCACCGAGGACCAGATCGCCGGCGCCTTCAAGGCCAAGAAGCGGAAGGGCTTCGGCACCGGTCGGAGCGACGAGGCCCCCCAGCCGGCCTGAGCCGCGTCAGGCGTCGCGCAGCGCGGCGGCGGCTGCTTCGGGAGCAACCGGGTTCTGCAGCGTCCCGGTGCCGACCTCGGCCGACGCGACGTAGCGCTGGGTGTCGGCGCTGCGGAGGGGTGGCGCCAGGTGGACGTGCAGGTGCACGCCGGGGTGGACCCACAGCAGGTACGGGAACGGGCGGTCGAACAGGCGGTCGTAGCGGGCGACGAGATCGTGGAGTGTGGCTGCGAGGTCGTCGCGTCCGGCGTCGTCGAGATCGTCGAGTGAGACGATGTGACCGAGCGGAGCCACGAGCGCACCGAAGGGGTGGCCCGACGCGTACGGGCACCGTCGCGACCCAGTCGCCGTGGCGGTTCGACGACGCGCGTCCCGTCGGCGAGCTCCGCGGGCACCGTCGAGCAGAGTTGGCACCCGTGCGCGGCCGCGACCTCGGCCTCGCGGCGGGGAACGGGCGGCACGAACGGGAACCCGTAGACCTGACCGTGGGGATGGTCGATCGTCGCGCCGACCTCGCGGCCCCGGTTCTCGAACACGAGCACGTACTCGATCTCCGGTCGCGCCAGCAGGGCCACGGTCCGCTCGGCCCACAGGTCGACGACCGCGCGGACGCCCGCGACGCCGATCGAACCGAGCGACGCGTCGTGGTCGGGGGAGTAGAGGAGCACCTCGGTCGCGCCGCGGGCCGGCAGCGGCCCGGGCCCGTCGAACGCCGCCAGCCGGGATCGGGCGCGCCCGGCGACAGCGCAGGCCAGCGGTTCTCGAACGCCCGGACCTCGTACGGGTCGGGTGCCTCGAGTCCACCCACGCAGAACGGGCACCCCGCGGCGGCCGGGAGGTTCGGCCGGTCCTGGCGGTTCCCGACGACCAGCACCCACTCCCGCGTGAGCGGATCGAGCCGGAACTCCGACTCGCTCACCCCGCCCAAGCCCCGATCCGTTGGGTCACTTCGGCCGCTCTGGTCGGCACAATCGACCCAACGGGGCTGGGGTCGGGGGTGGGGCGGGTCACGTGAAGGTGGGGAGGACGTCGGCGGCGAAGCGGTCGATGCTGTCGGCGTCGAAGGGGGCGCGGCGGGCGATGATCACCCACTCCGCGCCGGCGTCGCCGTAGGCGCCGATCTGGTCGATCATCTCCTGCGTCGAACCCATGAGCACCCCGGGCCGGACGAACTGCGACATTCCTCCGCCGAACTGGGCGTCGAGGTCTTCCTCGCTGTAGGCGAGCCCGACGTTCACGGCCTTGATGATCGACGACGGGTCGCGTCCGGCGCGTTCGCAGTGCTCACCGAGGACGCCGACCTTCCGGGCGTAGTCGTCGGGAGAGATGAACGGCACGTTCCAACCGTCGGCGTGCTGCGCGGCGATCCGCAGCGTGACCTTCTCGCCACCGCCGCCGATCCAGATCGGGAGGCGCTCCCGGACCGGCTTCGGTTCGCAGCGAGCGTCGACCAGGGTGAAGAACTCACCGTCGAAGTTCGTGACGTCCTGGGTGAGGAGGCCGCGCACGCACTGGATGCCCTCGTCGAGCTGGCGCAGGCGCACCGGAGCGGGCGGGAACGGGATCCCGTAGGCGTCGTATTCGATCTGGGCCCAACCGGCGCCCATGCCGAGCACGACCCGGCCGTCGGCCATCTGGTCGAGGGTGGCCATCGCGTTGGCGAGGATCGCGGGATGGCGGTAGCCGACCGAGTACACGAGGCTGCCGCACTGCACGCGGGTCGTGGCCTCGATGAGTGCCGCGTGCGCGGCGACCGCTTCGAGGCACACCGGGCTTCCCGATGCGTCGGCCGCGTAGAAGTGGTCCCAGATCGAGATCCACTCGAACCCGAGTCCTTCGATCTGTCGCCACAGCGGGCGCAGCTCGTCGATCGACGTGTTCTGCAGGCCGGTGTGCACACCGAACTTCATCCCGTCACCCCCCACAGGACCTCGCCACCCAACAGCTGGAGGTGCTCGAGGTCGTCGAGGTCGAGCACCTGGAGGTACACCGTCTGCGCTCCGGCCGCTTCGTAGGACCGGATCTTGTCGACGACCTCGGCCGGAGTGCCTGCGGCGCCGTTGGCCCGCAGCTCGTCGGGCGCGCGGCCGATGCGCGCCGCCCGCCGTTCGACGTCGGCTTCGGTCTCACCGCAGCACACGACCAGCGCGACCGAGTACCGCAGCGAGGCTGGGTCGCGGTCGATCGCCTCGCACGCAGCCTGCACCCGCTCGACCGCGGATCCGAACACGTCGGCTGCGGGGAACGCGAGGTTGTACTCCGTGGCGAAGCGCGCCGCGAGCGCAGGGGTGCGGCGCGGTCCGCCACCTCCGACGATCACCGGGACAGGGTCCTGCACCGGTTTCGGCAGCGCGGGCGACTCGTGGACCGGGTAGTGCTCGCCGGCGAACGAGAACGTCTCGCCGACGGGGGTCGACCAGAGGCCGGTGACGATCGCGAGCTGCTCCTCGAGCCGGTCGAACCGTTCGCCGAGGGGCGGGAACGGGATGCCGTACGCGCGGTGCTCGTCGTCGAACCAGCCCGCGCCCAGTCCGAGCTCGACCCGTCCGCCGCTCATCGCGTCGACCTCGGCCACCGAGATCGCGAGCGGCCCCGGGAGGCGGAAGGTCGCCGAGTTCACGAGCGTGCCGAGACGGATCGTCGATGGTGTCGCGGGCGAGGCCGGCAAGGGTGATCCAGGCGTCGGTCGGGCCCGGGCCGGGGTCGCCGTCGCCCATCCGCAGGTAGTGATCGGACCGGAAGAAGGCGTCGAAGCCGAGTTCCTCGGCGGTGCGCGCCACCGTGAGCTGCTGCTCGTAGGTGGCGCCCTGCTGTGGCTCGGTGAAGATGCGGACCAACATGGTCGAGAACCTACAGGGACCATGGCCCGTGGGGTCGGGCCACGGGCGGGCCGAAGTGGGCGAGGAGCCCGCCTACAGTGGACCCGTGCTGGAAGTAGAGGTGTGGCCCGAGCTCCGCGACCCCGTCCTGGTGGTCGCGTTCACCGGTTGGATCGACGCCGGGCTCGCCGGTGCGGGCACCGTCGCCGCGCTCGTGGAGCAGCTCGAGGGGGCGCGGCGATTCGCCCGCATCGACCTCGAGGGGATCGCCGACCTGCAGCAGACCCGTCCGACCGTCCACCTCGTCGACGGCGTGACGCGCGAGATCGAGTGGCCCGCCGTCGAGCTCGTCGCCGGTCGGGTCGGTGGTCGCGACATCGTCGTGTGCACCGGGCCCGAACCTTCGATCCGATGGCTCGAGTTCACCACGACGATCGTCGACGCGGCCGCGCGACTCGGCGTGGAGCAGGCCCTGCTGCTCGGTGGGCTCCCGGCTGCGGTCTCACACCGCCGCCCGGTGAAGGTCATGGCCACGGCGACGAGTCACGCACTGGTCGAGGATCTCGGTGCCACACGAGTCGACTACAACGGCCCGACCGGCGTGCAGACCGTGCTCCAGGTGGCGCTCGGCGAGGCCGACATCCCCGCGATCGGACTCTGGGCCGAGGTGCCGCACTACGTGGCCGGCAATCCGTCGCCCCCGGCGATCAAGGTGCTGCTCGAACGGGTCGGTGAGCTGGCCGGGATCACGCTCGACCACGGTGATCTCGACGATCAGGCCGATGCCTACGCGGCGCGGGTCGAAGAGGGTCTGGCCGAGCGTCCCGACGTTGCCGAGATGGTCCGGGAGCTCGACGTCGCGAGTGAAGCCGATCTCCCGAGCGGCGACGAGCTCGCCTCGGAGATCGAGCGGTTCCTCCGCGAAGAGCGCTGACGTACCCGGGCCGCGCCGGCCCGACGCCCGGTCTGACCGCGGTCGCACCGGTGAGGAAGAATCGCCTCCCCAGCCGATGAAGGAGCGCCAACGATGAGTGTCGTCCGGATCAACGCCATCACCGTCCCGGCCGATCGGGCCGACGACCTGCTCGCCCGCTTCGCGGCCCGCGCCGGCGAGGTCGCCAAGATGGATGGCTTCGAGGCCTTCGAGCTGCTCAAGCCCACCGACGGTCGCGACGTGTTCCTCGTCTACACGCGGTGGACGACGCAAGCCGACTTCGACGCATGGGTCAGCAGCCAGGCGTTCCAGCACGGTCACAAGGCCCACAACACCGACGGACCGGTGAGCACCAACGCCGAGCTCTGGAGCTTCGACGTCGAACAGGACGAGTACGCGAAGAACACCGCATCGTGACGAGCCGCGACGCTGCGCTGGCCGAGCTGACCGCGCCGGGCGGGCCGTTCGAGATCGTCACCGAGCCGGTGCTCGGGACGACGCTCCAGGTGTACCGATCGCGCATGCGGTCGATGCGCGAGCTGGTGGCACAGGGCGACACGAAGGGCGATGCCGAGTTCCTCGTGCAGGGTGACCGCCGACTCACCTACGCCGACCACAACGCGCTCGTGCGACGGGCGGCAACGGAGCTGATCGCACGCGGGGTGGAGCCGGGCGACCGGATCGCGTTGCTGTCGGCGAACACGATCGACTGGGTCGTGATGTTCTGGGCCTGCGCGTCGATCGGTGCGGTCTGCGTCCCGCTGAACGCGTGGTGGAAAGCCGAGGAGCTCGAGTTCGGCCTGGCCGACTCCGGCACCAGGGTCCTCTTCTGCGACGAGAAGCGATGGGCGATCGCGCGTGAGGTCGCGGATCGACTGCCGGACCTGGAGCACATCTTCGTCACCGGTCTCGACAGGGCCGATGGTCGCGCCGAGCCGACCACGGCGCTCTTCGAGAGCGCCGATCCCGGCGTGCTACCCGAGGTCGACGTCGAGGAAGACGACCTCCTCGCGATCCTCTACACCTCGGGGACGACCGGAAAGCCGAAGGGTGCGACGCTCACGCACCGCCAGGCGATCGCGAACCTGCAGAACATCTTCTGCGTCGGCATCGCCACCGCCGGCCGAGGATCGTCGGCGGCCGAGAGGACCCGCGGCCTCCGGCCCACCACGCTCCTGGTGGTGCCGCTCTTCCACGTGACCGGGTGCCTCTCGACGATGACGCTGAACTACGCGCAGGGCGCGAAGCTCGTACTCATGCCTCCCGGTCGTTTCGACCCCGACCTGGCGATGGCCACGATCGAGCGCGAGCAGGTCACCTCGTTCGGTGGGGTGCCCACGATCATGTGGCGCATCGTGGAGTCGCCGAACTTCGAGCAGTACGACCTGTCGTCGGTCGTCCGGGCGAGCTACGGCGGTGCCCCGGCTGCACCCGAGTTGGTGCAGCGCATCCACGAGCGGTTCCCCGCGGTCCGGAGCACGCTCACCACCGCCTACGGGCTCACCGAGACCGCGTCGGTGGCGACGTCGAACAGTGGTGAGGACTACCGCACCCACCCGGGGTCGGTCGGTCGCGCGGTTCCCACCGTCGAGCTGCGGGTCGTCGATCCCGAGGGGAACGACGTCGTGACCGGCGAGACCGGTGAGATCTGGATGCGGGGTCCGACGATCATGATGCGCGGCTACTGGAACCGACCCGAAGCGACGGCCGAGGCGGTCACGCCCGACGGATGGTTCCGCACCGGCGACATCGGGCGGCTCGACGCCGACGGCTTCCTCGATCTCGTCGACCGGGCCAAGGACATGATCATCCGCGCCGGTGAGAACGTCTATTGCGTCGAGATCGAGCAGGTGCTGTTCGAGCATCCCGACGTGGTCGACGCCGCGGTCGTGGGCGTGCCGCACAAGGTGCTGGGCGAGGAGGTCAAGGCGGTCGTCCAGTTGCGCGAGGGTTCGACGGCAGGGCGCGACGACATCCGGGCGTGGTGCTCCGACCGGCTCGCCAACTTCAAGGTCCCGGAGCACGTCGACCTGCGCGACGAGCCGTTGCCGCGCAACCCCGCGGGCAAGATCCTGAAGAACCAGCTCCGGGGCGACGAGACCGCGTTCTCCGCGGCCGACGACGCCGTGCTGTGACGGCCTGAGGCGTCGGCCATCGAAACCATCTTCGACATCCACCGGGTCTGGGGCTACATCGCGCTGGTCGCGAACGGTCTCGCCGGCGCGTACGCGCTCGCCGCGTGGAAGTGGCGTCCGCTGCGGGGGCGGCCGGTCTGGATCGCCACGATCTCCGCGGAGATCGCGATCCTCGTCCAGATCCTGCTCGGCGTGATCCTCGTCGTCGGCGACAAGGCGTACGCGACGGCCGTGCCCCGATTCCACATGTTCTACGGGTTCGTCGCGTTCGTGACTGTCGGGCTGCTCTACCAGTACCGCAGCTCGATGAAGGGCAACGGCCGCCGGGAGTTGCTCTACGGCCTCGGGGGGCTGTTCATCATGGGTCTCGCCATCCGCGCGATCCTCCAGGTCGGGACGAGCTGATGGGGGAGCGATGACCGATCGGATCCGGGTGCTGCTGCTGTTCGGTGGTCGGTCGGCGGAGCACGACGTCTCACGCGCCACGGCGGTTTCGGTGGCGCGAGCGCTGGATCCGGAGCGCTACGAGGTGGTCCCCGTCGCGATCACGACCGATGGGCAGTGGCTCCTCGCCGACGCCGCGAAACGAGCCATCGCCGCAGCCCCGGCCCTGCTCCCGGCGGCGTTCGACATCGACGGTGAGCTGGTCGGCGACGTCGGGGAGCTCGCGACCGGTCGTTCGCTGTCGGCCGGGTCGAGGCTCGGCCCGGTCGACGTCGTGTTCCCGCTCCTGCACGGCCCCTACGGGGAGGACGGCACGGTGCAAGGCCTCCTCGAGCTCGCCGATCTCCCGTACGTCGGGTCGGGGGTCGTCGGTTCGGCCGTCGGCATGGACAAGGTGATGATGAAGCGCGCGTTCGTGGCCGCGGGCCTGCCGATCGCGGCGTCGCTCGTGCACCGCGACGGCCACGACCCGGTCACGTTCGCCGACCGGGTCGAGAGCGAACTCGGCTTCCCCTGCTTCGTCAAGCCGGCGAACATGGGGTCGTCGGTCGGCGTCACCAAGGCCCACGATCGCGCCGAGCTCGACGCCGCGATCGCGGCTGCGCTCGTGTTCGACGAGTGGATCATCGCCGAGGAGATGGTGACCGGCCGAGAGATCGAGGTCGCGGTGCTCGGCGACGACCCGTCGGCGACGTCGGTGCCGGGCGAGATCGTGCCGGGCGCCGAGTTCTACGACTACGCCGACAAGTACGAAGACGGCGCCGCGGAGCTCTTGATCCCGGCGCCTCTCGGTGCCGAGCGCACCAACGAGGTCCGCGACCTCGCGGCCCGGGCGTTCGAGGCCTGCCGGCTCGAGGCGATGGCCCGGGTCGACTGCTTCTACTCCGACGAGCGCGGGTTCGTCGTCAACGAGGTGAACACCATTCCCGGGTTCACGCCGATCTCGATGTACCCCCGACTCTGGGCTGCGTCAGGCGTGTCGTACCCACAGCTGCTCGACCGACTCGTGGAACTCGCACTGGCCCGCCACGCCCGCCGCACCGCCCGGGCCGGTCGCCAGCGCGACGGTCGCTGAGAGCGGACGGTCGTCGCACGTGCGGACGCCGCCGGACGGGATCACCGACCGGTCGGTCGTCGCCGAGTTGGCCACTGGCTGGGGCATCGCGGCCGACGCGATCGAGTACCTCCCGGTCGGGTTCGGGAGCCATCACTGGCGCGCGGACGGCGCCGACGGCGACCGGTGGTTCGTCACCGCCGACGACCTTGACACCAAGGTGTGGTCGGCCCGCGAGTCACGCGCGGCCGCATGGGATCGGCTGCGCGCCTCCCTCGGCACCGCGCGCGCCCTGCACGAGGGCGGCCTCGAGTTCGTGGTCGCGCCGGTACCCGATCGCGACGGCGCCGTCGTCCGGAGGGTCGACGACCGGTTCACGATGGCGCTGTACCCCCATGTCGCCGGACAGGTCCACGACTGGGGCGGCTACTCCTCGCTGGCCGACCGGCTCGCGGTGCTCGACCGGGTGATGGCGGTCCACGACGCGCGGGAGGAGGTCCGGGATCTCGCGCCGATAGACGACTTCGCGCTCCAGGAGCGGGACGAGCTCGAACGGGCGCTCGACGACGTCACCCGTCCCTGGGATGGGGGGCCGTATGCCGAACGGGCCCGGACGCTCCTCGCCGACCGAGCCGCCGGGGTCGCGCGGGAGCTCCGGCGCTTCGACGAGCTGGTGCGGGGAGCACTCGCTCGGCCGGAGCGGTCGGTCCTCACCCACGGGGAGCCGCACGTCGGCAACACGATCCGCACCGACGCGGGCTGGGTGCTGATCGACTGGGACACCACGCTGGTGGCGCCACCCGAGCGCGACCTGTGGATGCTCACCGACGACGACGGTCGGGTCGTTGAGACCTACGCCGCGAGGACGGGTCGCCCCGTGCTGGCCGCGACCCTCGAGCAGTACCGGCTGGGCTGGGATCTCACCGAGATCGCGCTCGCCGTCGCGCGGTTCCGCCGCGCCCATGCAGAGACCGACGACACCGCGCTCGTCTGGATCGTCCTCCAGCGGATCCTGACCCAGCTCGAACCGACCTGAGACGCGTCAGAGGTTGACCACCGGACAGGTGGTCGTCCGGACGATTCCCTCGACGGCCTGGACCTTCGAGACCACCAGCTGGCCGAGGCTGTCCATGGTCTTCGCCTCGGCCACGACGATCACGTCGTAGGGGCCGGTCACGTCGTCGGCCGACACGACACCGGCGATCGCCCCGACCTCGCGTGCGACGTTCACCGCCCGCCCGACCTCGGTCTGGATGAGCACGTACGCCCGCACCGCCATCTCGCCCCCAGGGAGTTCCGCCGTCACCCAACCCGGCCGCATCGTAGCGACGGCCCGCTCACACCGGAAGCGTGGTCCCGGGGTGATCGATGGTCGCCTCGGCCCGGATGTCGCGTGACGACGCTCCGATGCGGATCGTGAAGGCGCCGGGTTCCACGACCCAGCCGGCGTCGGACCAGAAGGCGAACGCGCGGTCGTCGAGTGCGAACGCGACGGTTCGCGAGGCACCCGGCTCGAGGTGCACCTTCTCGAACGCGCGGAGCTCGTGGACCGGGCGCGACACCGACGACTCGACGTCGCCCACATAGCACTGGACGACGTCGGAACCAGCGCGCGATCCCGTGTTGGTCACATCGAGCGAGACCGTCGTTCCGTCGACGCTCGCCGGTCCGTACGCGAAGGTCGTGTATCCGAGGCCGTGCCCGAAGCAGAACGTCGGGTCGTAGCCGTGGGTGTCGTAGCCCCGGTACCCCATGAACACGCCTTCGCTGTATGCGACCTCGCCGTCGGCGCCGGGGTAGTCGGGGAAGCCGGGCGAGTCGTCGAGCCGCTCGGGCAGCGTCGTCGGCAAACGGCCGCCGGGCTCGACTGCTCCGAGCACCACGTCGGCGAGCGCGTTCCCCCACTCCTGACCGGGCAACCAGCACTGCAGGACGGTCGGGACGACATCGGCCCAGTCCATGGTCACGGGAGCACCCGCGTTGACGCAGACGACCGTGCGCGGATTGGCCGCGGCGACCGCGCGCACGAGGGTGGCCTGGTCGCGGGGGAGGTCCATCGTCTCGCGATCGTGACCTTCGCTCTCCCAGTCGGGCCCGGTACCCACCACGACGATCGCCACGTCGGCATCTCGTGCGGTCGCGACCGCGTGGTCGAAGGCGTCGGTCCGCTCGGGTGGCGCGGCACCGATCGCGAAGCCACCGAGGATGCTCGTACCCTCCGACGAGTAGTCGATCTGCAGCGCCTGGGCCACACCGCGGCGCAGGGGAACGGTGACCCGGATCTCCTTGCTCCCGAACCCGAAGAACGACTCGCCGCTCGGCCGGTCGGTCCACGCGTCGACCACCACCTCACCGTCGAGCAGGACGCGACACGGTCCGACCGTCGTGAGACCGACGGTCCAGTCGCCGTCTTCCTCGACTTCGAGGGTTGCCGTCGCCCGGACGGAGTACTGCGAACCGTCGAACACGTCGGTCCAGTGACCCATCCAGATCTGGCGGGTGCTGGGGAGCGTCTCGGTGAGCACGACGGGCCCGGAGAAGTCGGTGGTCGCGTGGTACTCCAGCTTGACCGGGAGCTCGCCGGAGGCCGCGGGATGGAGCCGGCGACCATCGACGAGTGGGATGGTGCGGTTCGTCGCCGGACCCCGGGCGAACCGGACGTCGAGGTCGTCGCCGACGGCTGCCTGCACACCTTCGAGGGGAGTGACGGAGTAGTGGGGTGTGAGCGACGCGCTCCCGCCACCCATGATCCACGCCTGGTCGGCGCCGGACCCGATGAGTGCCACCGACCCCACGGTCGACGCGTCGAGCGGGAGCAGGTCGCCCTCGTTGCGGAGCAGCACGAAGCTCGCGGCAGCGGTCTCGCGCGCGAGCGCTCGGTGCGCCGGGTTGTCGACCGAGCGGGCGTCGTCGTTGCCGAGACCGGCGAGTGCGCCGGTGCGTTCACCGACTTCGAGGACCCTGCCCGCCATCCGGTCGAGCGTCGCGGCGGGGACCTCGCCGGCCTCGATAGAGGCGACGAGCTTGCGCCCGAACCACTGCGCCGGACCGGGCATCTCGAGGTCGAGTCCCGCGTTCGCGGCGGGCCCGGTGCTGTGGGTGCCGAACCAGTCGGAGATGACGAACCCGTCGAAGCCCCACTCGTCGCGCAGCACCGTGGTCAGCAACCACTCGTGCTCACTGCAGTAGGTGCCGTTGAGCCGGTTGTACGCCGACATCACGCCCCACGCGCCGGCTTCCTTCACGACCGCCTCGAAGGGCACGAGGTAGATCTCACGCAGCGTGCGCTCGTCGACCTCGGAGCTGATCGTCATCCGTTCGAACTCGGAGTCGTTCGCCACGAAGTGCTTCACGGTCACGCCCACGTCGTTCGACTGCACGCCCCGCACGAACCCGACTGCGAGGCGGGCGGTGAGGTGGGGATCCTCCGAGTAGCACTCGAAGTTCCGCCCCGCGAGGGGATGGCGGTGCAGGTTCACGGTCGGCGCGAGCAACACGTGCGCGCCCTTGGTCCGCGCTTCTTCACCGAGGGCACGCCCGACGCGTTCGAGGAGCGACGGATCCCACGTCGCACCAAGGCCCGACCCGCACGGCACGCAGAGCGCACCCTGGCCGGTCCACCGGGGACCCCTGGCACCGTTCGGGCCGTCGGTGACCCGTAAGCCGGGGACGTCGAGGCGGGGGAAGCCTGGCGTGTTCCACAGGTCGGTCCCGGCGACGCTCGCGGCCTTCTCCTCGACGGTCGCGTCGCGCAGGATCGATTCGATGCGTTCACTCATGGGTGGGTTGCTAGCACCGAACCCTCGTTCCGGTCACCTGTGGGGTTGGCCTGCAACCGCGGAGGTGACCAGAACGGGGGCTTGCGGCTATCCGAGGCGCTGTTCGAGCGCCGCGAGTTGCTCGAGGAGCTCCCCGGGGAGACGGTCACCGAAGTCGTCGAAGTGCTTGCGGGTGTTCACGACCTCGGAACGCCATTCGCCCTCGTCGACCTGCAGCGCCGCGGCGACAGCTTCGGCCGAGGCGTCGATCCCGTCGAGGTTCAAGTCGGCTTCGGTCGGGACCACGCCGATCGGGGTCTCCCGACCGTCGGCCTTGCCGTCGACCCGATCGACGATCCACTCGAGCACGCGGGAGTTGTCGCCGTACCCGGGCCACAGGAACTTGCCGTCTGCGCCCTTGCGGAACCAGTTCACCCCGTAGATCCGGGGGAGCTTCGCGGGGTCGTTGCTCGCCGCGAGGCCCATCCAGTGGGCGAAGTAGTCGGCCATGTTGTAGCCGCAGAACGGAAGCATCGCGAACGGGTCGTGACGGAGCTCGCCGAGCCCACCGATCGCGGCCGCGGTCTTCTCGGAGCCCATCGTGGCGCCGATGAACACGCCGTGCTGCCAATCGCGCGATTCGTACACGAGCGGCACGGTCGTGGCGCGCCGGCCGCCGAAGAGGAACGCCGAGATCGGCACACCCTTCGGGTCCTGCCACTCCGGGGCGATCACCGGGCACTGCGACGCCGGCGCGCAGAACCGGGCGTTCGGGTGGGCCGCGGGAGCATCGGTGTCGGGGGTCCAGTCGAGCCCGCGCCAGTCGGTGAGGTGCGCCGGCGCCGGGTCGTCGATGCCCTCCCACCAGATGTCGCCGTCGTCGGTGAGGGCCACGTTGGTGAACACGGTGTTCTCGTTCAGGGTGTCCATCGCGTTGGCGTTGGTCTTGCGATTGGTTCCCGGTGCGACGCCGAAGATGCCGAACTCGGGGTTGATCGCGTAGAGGCGGCCGTCGTCGCCGAACTTCATCCAGGCGATGTCGTCGCCGATCATCTCGGCCTTCCACCCAGGGGTGGTGGGCACGAGCATGGCGAGGTTGGTCTTGCCGCAGGCCGACGGGAACGCCGCCGCGACGAAGCGCTCACGGCCGTCGGGCGCGGTGAGCTTGAGGATCAGCATGTGCTCGGCGAGCCAGCCTTCGTCGCGGGCGATCACCGACGCGATGCGCAGCGCGAAGCACTTCTTGCCGAGGAGCGCGTTGCCGCCGTAGCCGGAGCCGAACGACCAGATCTCACGCGTCTCGGGGAAGTGCACGATCCACTTCTCCTCGGCGTTGCACGGCCACGCGACGTCGGCTTGACCGTCGGCGAGCGGCGCGCCGAGCGAGTGCATGCACGGCACGAACTCGCCGTCGGTGCCGAGCACGTCGAGCGCGCCCTGGCCCATGCGGGTCATCGTGCGCATGCTCACCACGACGTAGGGCGAGTCGGTGATCTCCACGCCGATGTACGACAGCGGCGAACCGAGCGGGCCCATGCTGAACGGCACGACGTACATGGTGCGGCCGCGCATGCAACCGGAGAAGAGGTCGTGGAGCTTGGCCCGCATCTCGGCCGGTGGCTTCCAGTTGTTGGTGGGACCGGCGTCGCCTTCGTCGTCGGAGCAGATGAAGGTGCGGTCTTCCACCCGGGCGACGTCGCTCGGATCGGAGCTGGCCCAGTAGGAGTTCGGGCGCTTGTCGTCGGCGAGGGGAGTGAACGTGCCGGCGTCGACGAGCTGCCGACAGAGGAGCTCGGCCTCGGCCTCGCTGCCGTCGCACCAATGGATCCGGGCCGGCTCACAGAGGGTGGCCATCTCCTCGACCCAACGGGTGAGGCGCTCGTTCGTGGTGGGCGGGGCGGTGTCGACGCTTGCCGTCACGGTTCGACGCTCCTTGTCATCCCCGCTGGTCGCTCGCCGTCGAGCGCTTCGGCGGGTGAAATGGTGCAGTCGAGCTTACCGGGACGAACTCACAGGAGAAGAAGCGGAGCCGGCGGACACTGTTCTCGGGACGTGAACAGGTGGGCGATCGAGCCGGCGGAGCGGATTCGACCATTCAGGTGGAGAAGAAGCGGAGCCGGCGGACAGTGTTCTCGGGACGTGGACAGGTGGGCGATCGAGCCGGCGCAGCGGATTCGACCAGATCAGATCGTATCGCTGTCGGTGCCGCCGTCGATGGGGATCTGGGCGCCTGTCGTCTTCATGAAGGCAGGCGAGCACAGGGCGACGATGAGCCGGGCGACGTCGTGGCTGGTGATCTCGACACCCAGGAGGTTGTTCGTCTTGTAGGCCTCGGGGCTGAGGTCGTAGCTCGAGGCCCTCGACGCGATCGTTGCGTCGTCCCAGATGCCGGTGTCGAAGACCGCGTTGGGGTGGACCATGTTCACCCGCACTCCCTGGGGTGCCCACTCGAGGGCGGCCACCCGGGCGAGCTGGGTCAGTGCGGCCTTCGACGCCGAGTACGCCGCAGCGCCCGGGCCGGGCGCATGCACGTTCTTGGAGGCGTTCACGACGACGCGGCCATACCGGGGCGAGAGCGCGAGGAGCTCACCGGCCGAGCGCAGGAGCGACAGGTTGGCGTCGAGGTTGACGGCCATGACGCGTCGCCACTCCTCCGACGTCAGCTCGTTGATGGGCTTCGATGCGGGGAACACCCCGGCGTTGAGCACGAGCACGTCGAGGCCGCCGAAGCGGAGGGTCCCCGCCTCGAGTGCGGCATCGATCGCGTCGTCGTCGGTGACGTCGCAGCAGATTCCGAGGAACCCGGGGTGGGTGAAGGTCTGGTCGATGCCCGCGTCGATGTCGACGCCGACGACCGCGGCGCCGGCGGCGAGCAGCGCGTCGGCGGTCGCCCGCCCGATCCCGGATGCCGCGCCGGTCACGAGGGCGACGTCGCCGGCGAGCGGGAGGGGAGCGCCCTGCTTCTGCAGCTTGGCCTGCTCGAGCGACCAGTACTCGACGTCGAACAGGTCGCCCTCGGGGAGGGCCTGCCAGTCGTCGAGGGCGGCGGAGCGTTCGATCGCGTCGATGGTGTGGACCGCGATGTCACGCGCGACAGCGGCGTCCTTCGCCGTGCGTCCGATCGTGAGGAGCCCGAGGTCCGGATCGAGCACGATCCGCGGCGCCGGGTCGAGCATCGTGAGGGTTTCGGTGGTGCGCGTCTCGTTCCGACGGAAGAACTCCTCGTAGGCGCCGACGTACGCGTCGACGTCGTGGCCGACGAGGGGCAGGCGCTTCGTGCGGATGACGTGGTCGGGAGTCATCGGGCCGCGGGTGGCGAGGTCGGCGAAGTCGGGGCGGCCGACGAACGCACCGACGCGCGGCGTCCGGGTCGACTCCATGACCATCGGGACTCCCGCGGCCGCTGAGATCGTCGCCCGGAGCCGCGCGAGCTCCACACGGCGCGAGCTCGTCGACCGCATGGGCTGCGTCGGCAGCTCCCAGGCGTCGTGGGCCTCGAGATACTCCTGGGCCATCGCCACCAGCTCGATCATCCGGTCGTACGACTCCCGCGCGGTGTCGCCGAACGAGAAGATCCCGTGGTTCATCAGCACCATGCCGATGGTTTCGTCGGTGCGCTGCGCCGGGAACTCCTCCGCGCACCGACGGGCGAGGTCGAACCCGGGCATGACGTAGTCGACGATCACCATCGAGCTGCCGTAGAGCTCCTCGATGCGCTTGCGGCCTCCGGGCGTGTTGGTGATGGTCAACACCGCGTCGGCATGCGTGTGGTCGACGAAGCGGAACGGGAGGCAGGCGTGGAGGATCGCCTCGACCGACGGCGCCGGCGCCCCGGCGCGCACGGTGCCGATCCGGAGCTGCTCCGCCATCTCCGTGTCGCTCAGCGTCTCGAGCTCCGCCAGCGCGGTGAGGTGGTCGAGCCGGACGGGCACGAAGTCGTCGGCCGACATCGTGGCCAGATCGGAGCCCGACCCCTTCACGTAGAGGAGGTCGACCGGATGACCGAAGATGTCGTCCCCGACGAGCTTGACCGACGTGTTGCCGCCGCCGTGCATGACCAGCTCGGGGTCGACCCCGAGGAGGCGGGAGGTGTAGGCGCGCTCGCTCAGCGGATCGGTGCAGGCTCGGGCATCTGTGTCCGACCAGCGGTTCAGCATCTCATGAGTGTCGCCTATCGGCCCGTCGCCAGGCGAGCCAGTCAGACGAGCGCCTGGGAGAAGGAGCGGAGCCGGCGGACAGAACCCGTGCGGCACTCCAGTGGGTGAGCGATCGAGCCGGCGGAGCGGATTCGACCCGACTAGATGTCGCCGGAGTAGCCCATGTCGATCTCGGCGCCGATGCGGACCCGGGTGGCCCGGCCGGCGTCGTCGAGGTCGAAGTTCACGCGCTGGCCCTGGCGGAGCATCCGGAAGATGGAGTGCTCGAGCGCGTCGGCAGCCAGCGTGAAGTCGGTGCGGTCGGCGTCGGAGAGGATGACGCCTTCACCGGAGAGCGGATCGAAGGTGCGGACGACGCCCTGCACGACTCCGGCCCTACGGCTTCTGGACCTTGCCGGCCTTGAGGCAGCCGGTGCAGGCGTGGATCCGACGGGGCGAGCCGTTCACGATCGCGCGGACGCGCTGCACGTTCGGGTTCCAGCGCCGGTTCGTACGGCGGTGGGAGTGGCTCAGGCGCTTGCCGAACTGCGGTTGCTTGCCGCAGACGTCGCAGACGGATGCCATGACACAGACCTCTCGGGTGACTCGAAGCGGTTGGACACCCCGGGGCGTGGAAGCGCCTGCGGAGGAAGGAACGAGAGTAGCAGGCAGACGCCGACCGTCCCGGTCCGCCCGGTACGATCCTGAGTCGTGTCCTCGCTCGAGCAGCTCGCTGCCCCCGATGTCGCCAAGATCGTCGTCCGGTTCCGTGACGCCCTCCGCTCGCACCAGGAGGAGCTGAACCGGCTCAACGTCTACCCGGTCCCCGACGGTGACACCGGCACCAACATGGCCCTCACGCTCGAATCGGTGTGCGCCGAGCTGGGTGATGCGTACACCTCGCCCGATGCCCACATGCCCGACGTCTGCCGGGCGGTGTCGCACGGGTCGCTGATGGGGGCCCGGGGCAACTCCGGGCGTGATCCTCTCGCAGGTGCTGCGGGGTCTCGCCGACACGTTCTCGCCGCTGGAGTCCGTCGGTGGTGCCGACATCGCCACCGGGCTGCGCAGGGCCGCCGACGCGGCGTACGCCGCGGTGCTCCGCCCCATCGAGGGCACGATCCTGACGGTGGTCCGCGAGTCGGCCGAGGCGGCCGAACGCTGCCGCGACGCCGGCGAGACCGCGCTCGACGGACTGCTCGAGCAGGTGCGCGTCGCGGCCGACGCGGCGGTGCTGCGGACCCCCGAGCTGCTCCCGGTGCTCAAGGAGGCGGGAGTCGTCGACGCGGGTGGCAAGGGGTTCACGCTCCTCCTCGACGCCATGCTCGAGGTCGTGGCCGGACGCCCCATCCCCGAGCCCCAGTTCGTGGCGACACCGCGCGTCGGTCGAGGCCCACCGCGTCGGCCGAAGCCGGGTTCCGAGCTCCGGTACGAGGTGATGTACCTCCTCGAGGCCGACGACTCCACCATCCCCGCCTTCAAGGAGACCTGGGGAGCGATCGGCGACTCCATCGTGGTGGTCGGCGGCGAGGGCACCTGGAACTGCCACGTCCACACCGACGACATCGGCGCCGCGGTCGAGGCGGGGATCGACGCAGGGCGGCCGTACAAGATCCGCGTCACCGATCTCATCGAGCAGGTCGGCCAGCTCGAGGAGGAGGACTGGGTCCAGCAGCACTCGGGTGGATCGGTGCCGACCGAGCCGTCGAAGATCGTCACGACCGCCGTGGTCGCGGTGGGAGTGGGCGACGGGCATCCGTCGGTTGCTGTCGAGCCTCGGCGTGCAGCAGATCGTCGCGGGCGGCCAGTCGATGAATCCGTCGACGGCGCAGATCCTCGAAGCGGTCGAGGCGTGCCCGGCCGACTCGGTGATCGTGCTGCCGAACAACACGAACATCGTCCCGGTCGCGAGCAAGGTGGCCGACCTCACCGAGAAGCACATCGCGGTCGTGCCCACCCTCGCGGTGATCGAGGGCCTCGCTGCCCTGATCGTCTACGACCCCGACGCCCCGATCGAGGCAAACGTCGAGGCCATGCAGGAAGCGGTCGGACGCGTCAACTGCGGTGCCGTCACGCAGGCGGTACGCGACAGCATCGCGGAGTGCGGGCGCATCACCGCCGGTGACTGGTTGTCGATCGAGCGCGACGGGATCCAGGCATCGGTGAAGTCGCCGTTCGACGCGGCCCGGGCGCTGCTCGACTCGCTCATCGACGACGACCGTGAGCTCGTCACGGTGATCATCGGTGCCGACGCGCCGCCGGCCGACACCGCCCGGATCACCGAGTACGTGGCCGACCACTTCCCCCAGCTCGAGATCGAGGTGCACCACGGCGGTCAGCCGCTCTACCCGTACCTCATCGGGGTGGAGTAGCGACGGGCGCGCAGACGCTCCGCGAGCTCGGGGCGGTGCCGGTCTCGAAGCTCGGCGTCACCACGAAGCTGGCCGATCGGCTCTCGCTCATGGGCATCGAGAGCGTGCTCGACGTGCTCCAGCACTACCCGCGCCGCTACCACGACCGCACGGTGAAGGCCGAGATCGCCGAGCTCGCAATCGGCCAGGAGGCGACCATCTTCGCCGAGGTCCGACGCATCGCGACCCGGCGCAGTCGTCAGGGTCGGGCGATCGTCGACGCCGCGGTGTACGACGGTACGTCGTTGCTCAACGTCGTGTTCTTCAACCAGGCCTGGCGCGAACGTCAGCTCCCGATCGGCACCGAGGCTGCGTTCTTCGGCAAGGTCGAGCAGTACCAGGGCAAGCGTCAGCTCACGAACCCGGTCGTCGACGTGCTCGGCAAGCTCGGCGAGAACACCGGCACGGTCGTTCCCGTGTACCCGCAGTCGGGCAAGGCCGACGTGTTCACCTGGCAGCTCCGCAAGATCGTGGCGTCGGCGCTCGACTGGGTGCGCGGGCAGGGTGGGATCGCCGACCCGCTCGACGAGCCCGTGCGGCGCGAGCTCAAGCTCATGGAGCGGGGGTGGTCGCTCGAGAAGGTGCACCAACCCGCGGACCTCGAGGAATCGCGCCGCGCCCAACGTCGCCTGCGCTTCGACGAGTTCCTGCGCATGCAGGTCGGCCTCGTGGCCCGCAAGCGCGCCATCGAGGCGGAGCAACAGGGGATCCGTCACACCGTCGCCGGAGACGGCGCGGGGGGTGCGCTGGTCTCCGAGTTCCACGCCGGCTCTGCCGTTCCCGCTCACCGGCGACCAGCAACAGACGATCGACGAGATCCTCGGCGACATGGCGTCCGACGCGCCGATGCACCGCTTGCTCCAGGGCGACGTCGGCTCGGGCAAGACGGTCGTCGCGCTCACCGCGCTCCTCGCGGCGGTGCAGGGTGGCTACCAGGGCGCGCTCATGGCGCCGACCGAGGTGCTCGCCGAGCAGCACTACCTCTCGAGCACCGCGATGCTCGCCGGCTTGACGGTCAGAGCCGAGGGCACGCTCACCGGTGAGCGGCCGGTGACCACCCGGCTGCTCACGAACCGCACCCCGGCGGCAGAACGTCGTCGGCTCGTCGCCGAGCTCGAAGCGGGGGAGTGCGATCTCCTCATCGGCACGCACGCCCTGCTCTACGGCGACGCGCCGATCCACGCGGCTCGGGCTCGCGGTGATCGACGAGCAGCACCGCTTCGGTGTCGAGCAGCGCGCCATGCTGCGGGCCCGCGGCGGTGAGGGCGCGCCGGTCCCCGACGTGCTCGTGATGACCGCGACGCCGATCCCGCGCACCGCGGCCTTCTTGATCTACGGCGACCTCGACAAGAGCGAGCTCCGCGAGATGCCACCCGGGCGCACGCCGGTGACGACCTCGTGGATCGGGCCGGATCCGGTCGCGCGGCGAGCGGGCGTACCAACTGCTGCGCGACGAGGTCGCGGCCGGGCGGCAGGCGTTCGTGGTGTGCCCGCTGGTGGAGGGATCACCCAAGATCGAGGCCAAGGACGCGACGACCGAGTTCGAGCGTCTGGGGGCCGAAGAGCTCGCCGGCCTGCGCTTGGGTCTCCTGCACGGCCAGATGAAGCCGGCGGAGAAGGAGGCCGGCATGGCTGCGTTCCGCGCCGGTGACGTCGACGTGCTCGTGGCCACGACCGTGATCGAGGTGGGCGTCGACGTGCCGAACGCGACCGTGATGATCGTCGACGGCGCCGAGCGCTTCGGGCTCTCGCAGCTGCACCAGCTGCGCGGTCGTGTCGGCCGCGGCGGGGGGACCTCGTGGTGCTTCCTCTTCGGTGACCCGGCCACGCCCGACGGCGAGGCCCGTCTGCAGGCGATGGCCGACAGCACCGACGGCTTCCTGCTCGCCGAACGGGACCTCGAGATCCGAGGCGCAGGTGAGGTGTTCGGCGAGAAGCAGGCGGGCTTCGGCGACCTGAAGCTCGGGCCGCATCCCCCGCGACGCGCGGTACGTCGAGTGGGCCCGCAAGGTCGCGGAGGAGATCCTCGACGACGATCCCGACCTCGCCCGCCACGCACCACTCCGCGAAGAGGTCGAGGACCTCCTCGGCGACGACGTCGAGTTCCTCTTCAAGAGCTGACGGGGACGGGAGCAGCGCGTGCGGGTGATCGCGGGGGAGGCGGGCGGACTTCGGCTCGTCGCGCCGAAGGGTGACCGGACGCGGCCGACCGCCGACCGGGTGAAGGAGTCGCTGTTCTCCGCGCTCGGCAGCCGGGTCGACGACGCGTCGGTGCTCGATCTCTACGCGGGGAGCGGGGCGCTCGCGATCGAGGCGCTCTCGCGCGGTGCCCGCGCCGCGGTGCTGGTCGACCGGGCCCAACCGGCGACGGTTGCCATCCGGGCCAATCTCGCGTCGACCCGGATGACCGAGCGGGCCCGGGTCGTCCGTCGGTCGGTCGAGGCCGTGCTCCGCGACGCCGCCGCCCCCGGAGGCGCCGTTCGATCTCGCGTTCCTCGATCCCCCGTACGCCCAGCCGCCGGGCGCCATCGCGAAGGTCCTCGGGGACCTCGCGAGGCCCGGATGGTCGACGCCCGACGCCCGGATCGTGGTCGAGGGCGCGGCCGGCGAGCCGCGGCCGGCCTGGCCGTCGGGGTGGGATGCGACGTGGGAACGGGCCTCGGGCGGTACCATCGTCACCGTCCTCGCGCGTCTCGTTCCGTGAACAGGAGACCTCACCGCGTGTCCACTGCCCTGTGTCCGGGATCCTTCGACCCGGTCACCCTCGGTCACCTCGACATCATCGAGCGGTCGTCTCGTCAGTTCGACGACGTCATCGTCGCGGTGATCCGCAACCCGCAGAAGGCCCAGTCGCTCTTCACGCTCGACGAGCGCCAGCAGATGCTGCGCGAGGTCACCGCGCACCTGCCGAACATCCAGATCGAGTTCTTCAAGGGCCTGCTCGTCGACTTCGCCCGCGATCACGGTGCCGACGCGATCGTGAAGGGGCTCCGAGCCGTCTCCGACTTCGACTACGAGCTCCAGATGGCGCAGATGAACCAGCGCCTGTCGGGCATCGAGACGTTCTTCATCTCGACGAGCCCGCAGCACTCGTTCCTCTCGTCGAGCCTGGTGCGGGAGGTCGCCCGCTTCGGCGGCGACGTCTCGAGCATGGTTCCGCCGCTCGTCGCCAAACGGCTGAACGAGCGGTTCCTGGAGGGAGAAACATGACCGACGTGGAGCAACCCGAAGCCGATCCGCTCGACACCGAGTACCACCCCGACACCGAGGCCGCGTTGCTCCAGGCCCGCGAGCTCGTGGAATCGGGTCGGTCGATGCCGATGTCGGCATCGGTGCTCATCAACCGCGACGAAGTGCTCGCGCTCGTGGAGGAGGCGCTCGAGGGCCTTCCCGAGGAGCTACGGCGCGCCCGGTGGCTGCTCAAGGAGCGCGAGGAGTTCCTCGTGCAGGCCCGCCGGGAGTCCGACGAGATCGTGGAGGCCGGCCGACTCCAGGCCGAGCGGATGGTCGAGCGGAGCGAGGTCGTCCGGGAGGCCCGTCGCCGGGCCCGGACCGTGATCGACGACGCCGAGGCCGCGGCCCGGGCACTCCAGCACGAGGCCGAGGACTACGTCGACCAGAAGCTGGCGTCGTTCGAGGTCGTGCTCGAGCGGACGATGCAGGCGGTCCAGAAGGGCCGGGAGCGGCTCCAGGTCGTGGTCGAGCTCCCGGAAGCCGCGGACGAAGCCGACGAATCCGGCGAGAGCGCCTTCTTCGACCAGGATCAGGTCTAGCCGGTCGAGTCCGGCGAACTTCCCCGGTCCCAGGCTCGAAACCAGATCCTGGGAAATGGGGCTGAACTGCTACGATGGCCGGTCGGCGCGCCCCGCGCGGCCCGGTCGAGGCCGGGGCCACCCTCGCTCTCGCCCATCTTGTTCCTGCGCTGCCGCCCGAAGGCGATGAACCTCATATGAACGCCAGCCCATTCCGTCTCGCCATCGCGGACCTCCTGCACCAGCCCGCGTCGCGACGCGAGGTGCGGATCGAGGTGCCCGAACTGAGCGACGCCCGGGTCGGGACCACCCGCCTCGATCCGGCGGTGCCGCTCGTCACCGACGTCCAGCTCGAGCGCATCCCCGACGGCATCGTCGTGCGGGGTCGGGTCAGCGGACGCTGGACCGCGCCCTGTGCCCGCTGCCTGGTCGAGGTCGGGGGCGAGCTCGACTGCCCGATCTCGGAGCTGTTCGAAGCCGAACCGCTCGAGGGCGAGACCTACGGCCTCGACGGCGACGAGATCGACCTCGAGATCGCCGTGCGCGACGCCGTGCTGCTCGAGCTCCCCGTCGCACCGCGCTGCTCGGCCGAGTGCTCCGGGCTCTGCCCGGTGTGCGGCGCCGACCGCAACGACACCGTGTGCGACTGCGATCCCAATCCACCCGACCCGCGCTGGGATGCCCTGCGCGAGTTGCAGATCTGAAACGCAAGGAGAGGCAATGGCCGTCCCGAAGCGCAAGACCCCCCGAGCCAAGACGCGCACCCGACGCGCGTCGAACTGGCGACTCGAGGCACCGGCTCGTTCGCTGTGTCCCAACTGTGGCGCGGTGAAGCTGCCGCACGTGGTGTGCGGCAACTGCGGCTGGTACCGGGGCCGCCAGGCCGTCGAGGTCGACTAGCTCTCTCTCCCTCTTCCGATGGGACGTGCCTGCACGGTTGCGGTCGACGCCATGGGCGGCGACCGGGCGCCCGGCGAGATCGTCGCGGGCGCGCTCCAGGCGGTACAGGAGCTCGATGTCGGCGTCCTGCTGGTGGGCCGGCCCGACGCGATCGGACCCCTGCTCCCGACCGGTGGTCCTCCCGACGGCGTCGAGGTCCTGGCCGCGAGCGAGGTCGTGGCGATGCACGACGATCCCGCGTCGTCGGTGCGCACGAAGAAGGACTCCTCGCTGGTGCGCGCCGCCGAGGCCGTGCGCGACGGACGGGCGCACGCGATGGTCGGAGCCGGCAACACCGGCGCGACCATGGCGAGCGCGCTGCTCCGGTGCGGCCGGATCAAGGGCGTCGCGCGGCCGGGCATCGCGGTGCCCATCCCGGTCCCCGGGTCGCACCCGCAGATCCTCATCGACGGCGGGGCGACGGTCGACTGCGACCCCGAGTGGCTCCTCCAGTTCGCCCGCATGGGTAGCGAGTACGCGCGGGCCCGCTTTCGACATCGACGCGCCGACCATCGGGCTCCTCTCGAACGGCGAGGAGGCCGGCAAGGGCGACGACCTGCGCAAGCGCGCGTTCTCGCTGCTCGAGCCGCTTCCCGGGTTCGTCGGCAACGTCGAGGGTCGCGACCTCATGGCCACCGAGCCCGACGTCGTCGTGACCGACGGCTTCACCGGCAACGTCGCGCTCAAGACCCTCGAGGGTGCGCTGCGTCAGGTCGCCGGCCTCGTGTTCGGCGTGCTCGAGTCGACGCCCGAGGCCAAGGAGGCCGGGGTCGGTCGTCGCCCCGCTGCTGCTCGCCGCCGCCGCCGAGCTCGATCCCGATGCGACCGGTGGCGCGGTGCTGCTCGGGATCGACGGGGTGTGCGTGATCTCGCACGGCTCGTCGTCGGCCCGAGCGATCGTGAACGCGGTGAAGGTCGCTGCAGAGTGCGTGGCGGCCGACGTCGTCGGTCACATCGCCGGTGCGATCTCCGGCGCCGCGGCAGGAGCCACGACTCCGATGGTGGCCGATGCCGGCTGAGACCCATGTCGGTCGGGACCGGCTCGGCCCCGACGACGTCGTGCGGTGCGTCCGGTTCAACACGGCCGAGGTGCTGGAGCTCGCCGACGCCGACGTCGCGCTCGACGCCCGACTCGTCGACGACCTCGGCGCCGACGAGCTCGCGCTCATCGACCTCGTCGAAGCGATCGAGGAGGAGCTCGGCGAACGGACGGTCGGCTTCGCGATCGCCGACGACGATCTCGCCGACGTCGCGACGGTCGGCGATCTCGTCGACGTCGTGTCGGCCCGCCTCGAACGGGCTCAGGGTGTGCATCCGGCCGTCGGCCCACCCGACGCGGAGCAGACCCGACGTGGATGACCTCCAGGTCCGGCTCGACGCGCGGTTCGACGACCCCGCGCTCTTCGGCTCGCGCTGTCGCACCGTTCGTACTGCGCGGAGCATTCGGCGGTGGAGTCGAACGAGCGGCTCGAGTTCCTCGGCGACGCCGTGCTCGGGTCTCGTCGTCACCGACTACATGTTCCGGCGGTACCCGCTCCTGCCCGAGGGTGAGTTGGCCAAGATCCGGGCGTCGGTGGTGAACGCGGAGGTGCTGGCCGAGGTGGCCAAGGCCATCGATCTCGGACCGGCGCTGCTGCTCGGCAAGGGCGAAGACGCCTCGGGTGGACGGGCCAAGATGTCGATCCTCTCCGACGCGTTGGAGGCGGTGATCGCCGCGGTCTACCTCGACGGTGGCTGGGAGACCGCGCAGCGCGTCGTGCTCGCGCTGCTCGAGGCGAGGATCGACGCGGCCGCCGCGGGGCCCGGTGAGCACGACTACAAGAGCCTGTTGCAGGAGCTCGCGGCCCGGCGGTTCGAACGCCTGCCGCGGTACCAGGTGCGCGACGAAGGACCCGACCACGCCAAGCAGTTCTTCGCGACCGTGTTGGTCGGAGGGGTCGCGCGGGGTGAGGGCGAAGGTCGTTCGAAGAAACAAGCAGAACAGGCGGCCGCCGCGGCCGCCTGGGCGTGGTTGCGAAACCACGACACCGCCGACGTCGTCGGCACCAATGGGGCGGGGGGACACGATGCCGGAGTTGCCTGAAGTCGAGGTGGTGCGCCGAGACCTCGAGAAGGAGGTCGTCGGCAAACGCATCAAGGGGGCGGAGGTCACGGGCAGCATGCGGGCGGTCCGCCGTCACCGTCAGCGCAAGCAGTTCACCGCGCCGCTCGAGGGACAGAAGATCACCGGGGTCGAGCGACGCGGGAAGTATCTCGTCGTCGCGCTCGACAGCGGCGACGCGCTCGTCGTGCACCTCGGGATGTCGGGTCAACTGCGTCGGGCGAAGAGCGCGCGCGACGACGACGCTGAAGCACACCCACGTGGTGATCACCTTCACCCAGGGGGGTCAGCTCCGCTTCGTCGACCCGCGCACGTTCGGCGAGATGTTCGTCACCCACGCCGACGACATCGAGAAGGAGGTCGAGGAGCTCGCGCACCTCGGCTACGACCCCTTGGAGACCGCCGTCTCCTGGGACTACTTCGGCGAGATGCTGCGCGCCCGCAAGACGAAGCTCAAGGCGCTGCTCATGGACCAGAAGTTCATGGCCGGGATCGGCAACATCTACAGCGACGAGATCCTCTTCACCGCCGGTCTGCGCTGGGACCGCATGAGCGACTCCCTGTCGTCGTCGGAGATCCGCCGCCTCTACCGCGCGATCGGCGAGGTGCTCCAGGATGCCGTCAAGTACCGCGGTTCGTCGCTCGCCGACGAGCAGTACGTCGACCTGTTCGGCGAGCCCGGCCAGTACCAGTTGCACCACAAGGTGTACGCCCGAGAGGGCGAGGCGTGTCGCCGGTGCCGTCGTCCGATCGCCCGGACGAAGGTGGGGGGTCGTTCGACCTTCTACTGCGAGGCCTGCCAGGTGTGACCCCGGCCACGGTCCGCCGACGGGTCGTGGTCGCGGGCCGGGTCCAGGGCGTGTGGTTCCGCGAATCGTGCCGGGAGCAGGCGGCGGCGCTCGGGGTGAGCGGGTGGGTGCGGAACTGCGCCGACGGCACCGTGGAAGGGGTGTTCGAGGGACCACCCGCCGCAGTGGAACGGCTGGTGACCTGGTGCGGGGAGGGTCCGTCGCGGGCCCGGGTGACGTCGGTCCGGACGACCGATGAGGCACCCGTCGGCGACTCCGGATTCCGGGTTCGGTAGGAGAAGGAGCGGAGTCGGCGGACGGTCGACGCGGGCCCGAACAGGGGTGGGCGGTCGAGCCGGCGCAGCGGATTCGACCATCAGCTGTGATCCCTCGCGACCGGGCTGCCGATCGCTACGCTCAGGTTCCCTGACTTCCCCCCGACGACCCGAAGGATTTGCGTGTTCCTGAAGTCACTGACCCTTCGGGGGTTCAAGTCGTTCGCCGACAAGACCGTGCTCGACTTCGAGCCCGGCGTGACCGTGGTCGTCGGGCCGAACGGTTCGGGGAAGTCGAACCTGGTCGACGCGGTGGCGTGGGTGCTCGGCGCCCAGGGCGCTCGTTCGCTGCGCGGAACGAAGATGGACGACGTGATCTTCGCGGGGACGTCGGACCGCCCGTCGCTCGGTCGCGCGGAGGTGTCGCTCACCATCGACAACTCGTCGGGCATGCTGCCGATCGAGTTCTCCGAGGTCACGATCACCCGTCTGTTGTTTCGCACCGGTGAGTCGGAGTATCAGCTCAACGGCGCGCCGTGCCGGCTGCTCGACATCCAGGAGATGCTCTCCGACACCGGGATCGGCCGGCAGCAGCACGTGATCGTCGGGCAGGGTCAGCTCGACCAGGTGCTCAACTCCCGCCCCGAGGACCGGCGCGCCATCATCGAGGAAGCGGCCGGGATCCTGAAGTACCGCAAGCGTCGCGAGAAGGCCGAGCGGCGACTCGAGGCGACCGAGGGCAGCCTGCTCCGACTGAACGACCTGCTGCGCGAGGTCCGACGTGGACTCGCGCCGCTCCAGCGCCAGGCCGACGCCGCACGCCGCCACGACGGCCTCGTCGACGAGGTCCGTGCCATCCGCCTCCACCTCGCGGGCCACGAGCTCGCCGGCCTGCAGGCCCGGCTGGAGCGGCTCCGGGAACAGGGCACCGGGTTCGGCACCCGCGATCGCGAGATCCGGAATCGTCTCCGCGAGCTCGACGTGTCGGTCATGGAACGCGAGCAGACGGTCTCGCGTCTGGGCGACGACGAACTGAACGACGCGCTCGTACGCGTCGGGTCCCTCCGTGAACGCACTCGCGGCCTCGCCGCGCTGGTCACCGAGAAGCAGCGCGGACTCGAACGAGAGCTCGCGGCCGCGGCCGACGAAGGCGTGATCGAGACGCTCGTGGCCGACGCCGCGGCGGCGCGTGCCGAGCTCGAAGGGGTCGAGCTCGAAGCCGCCGAGCTGGAGACCCGCCGGGCCGCGGCGGAAGCAGCGGAAACGGAGCTCGCGGCGGAGCGCGCCGCGGTCGCCGAGGCCCGGAGTCGGGCGGAGTCGCGGTTGCGCGCCACCGAGGAGGCGCGTCGTGCGGCCGACGCCGAGTCGCACCGGTGGGACGCCCGATCCGAAGCCCTGGCGCTCGCACTCGACGACGCGCGTGGCGCGACCCGCGCCAAGGCGCTCGACGGGGTCGCCGGGGTCATCGGGCCGCTGGTCGATCACCTCGAGATCGAGCCCGGAGCCGAAGCAGCAGTCGCCGCGGCCCTCGGTGAGGCGATGCGCGCGGTGGTGGTGGAGCGGGGCCCCGCCGCGCAAGCCGCGCTCGCACGGCTGAAGGACGGCGATCTCGACGCCCTGCTGCTCGTGGCCGACGCGCAGGCACCGGTGCAGGGTGAGCTCGCGCCGGCCGGAACCCAGCCGCTCGCGAACTATGTGCGCGCGATGCGACCCGACGTCGAGGCCGCGCTCGCCAAGCTGCTCGCCGGAGCGGTGCTGGTCGACGCGCCGTGGGGAACCGCGCTCGATCTCGCGCTGACGCAGCCGGAGATCACCGTCGTCACGCCGGCCGGCGATCGCTTCGGTGGTCGCGGCCCCTGGCGGGTGGGGGGGAGCGGCGCGAGTGCCGTCACCCAGGCCGCGCTCGACGAAGCCCTCGCCCACGCCGAAGCAGCACGAGTCGCGCTCGTGGCGGCCGATGCGGCCGTCGGGGCAGCCCGCGCCGCGGTGGTCGAGAGCGGCCACGACCTCGACGCACGCGCCGCGGAGGTCGTCCGGCAGCGCCGCGAGGTCGACATGGCGCTGGCCGCGAGCGGCCAGCGGCGCCAGATGCTCGCCGGTCGTCTGACCGGGGTGGAGGCTCGGCTCGCAGCCCAGGACCCGCAGGCCCAGGCGGATGCCGAGCGGGCCCGGGCCGATCTCTCCCAGCGCGCCGACGACTACGCCCGACTCGCGGAGCGACTCGCGGCGCACCGGGCCGCGACCGACGAGGTCCACGAACGGGTCCAACTGCGTCGACGGGCGCGGACCGAGGCCGCGAGTGCGGCGGGAGCCGAGCTCGAAGCCCTCCGCACCGAACGCCGGGCGCTCGAAGGTGAGCTGGCCGGGTTGCGCGAGCAGACACAGCGCCGGGAGGTCGAAGAAGCCGAGACGAAGATGCGGCTCGAGAACGCGGTGGAGCGACTGCGAACCGATTTCGACGTCGAACCGGCGATCGCGCTCGCGGCGCCCGCCCCCGAGGTACCAGAGGGGACGACGCTCGCCGGCCGTGCGCGCGAGGTCGAGCGCGAGATCAAGCTGATGGGACCGATCAACCCGCTCGCGCTCGAGGAGTACGAGACGCTCAAGGAGCGCCACGAGTTCCTGCAGGGCCAACTCGAAGACGTGAAGAACTCACGTCGCGAACTGAGCCGGGTCATCAAGGCGGTCGACATCGAGATCGTGTCGGTGTTCGAGCAGGCCTACGCCGACGTCGAACAGAACTTCACCGCACTGTTCTCCACGCTGTTCCCCGGAGGATCGGGTCGGCTCACGCTCACCGATCCGACCAACATCCTCGACACCGGGATCGAGATGGAAGCCCGCCCGTCGGGCAAGAACGTCCGCCGACTCTCGCTTCTCTCGGGCGGTGAGCGGTCGCTCACCGCGCTCGCGTTCCTCTTCGCGGTGTTCCGGGCCCGGCCTTCGCCCTTCTACCTGATGGACGAGGTCGAAGCCGCGCTCGACGACGTGAACCTCCATCGCTTCCTCGATCTCGTCCACGAGTTCCGGAACGAGGCCCAGCTGCTGGTGGTGTCGCACCAGAAGCGCACGATGGAAGCCGCCGACTGCCTGTACGGCGTCTCGATGCCGCCGGGCGGTTCGAGCCGGGTCGTGAGCCAGCGCATGAGCAACGAGCTGGCGAACACCTGATCTCACCGTGCTGAATCCCGTGCTCGCCGCGGTCTCGCCGTCGTCGGCCGTCGAGAAGGTTGCCGCGTGCGGGGTACCCGGCAAGCAGTCGTGGCTCTGCTCGGTGGCGTACGACATCACCGGCAGTCAGCGCACGGCCGAGATCGCCGACGACTTCACCACGCCCCTTCGGATCGTGATGATCGTCGCGATCGCGTTCGTCGTCGTGCGAGTGAGCCGACTGTTCATCGGCCGGATGGTGAGGCGTCTGTCGGCCGATACGGCGTCCGACAAGATCGACACCCTCCGGCGGCGGACCGGCCTGGCGTTCCTCGACACGGGCCCGGTGCCGAGCGTGCGCCGGCGGCTCCGGGCCGAGACGATCGGCGCGGTGCTCCGCAGCGTCGTGTCGGTCGTGGTGTGGGCGACCGCGGTCCTGATGGTGCTCGGCGAGCTGGGCGTCAACCTTGCGCCGCTCATCGCGGGAGCCGGGATCCTCGGTGTGGCGATCGGCTTCGGCTCCCAGGCGCTGGTGCGCGACTTCCTCTCGGGCATCTTCATGCTCGTCGAAGACCAGTACGGCGTCGGCGACGTGATCGACGCCGGTGAGGCGACGGGAACAGTCGAAGGAGTCAGCCTCCGCACGACGCGTCTCCGCGACGTCGAGGGCACCGTGTGGCACATTCCCAACGGCGAGATCCGGCGGGTCGGCAACAAGTCGCAGCAGTGGTCGCGGGCGGTGCTCGACGTAGCGATCACTCCCGACACCGACGTCATCGCGGCCACCGCGGTGATCGCACGTGTCGCCGACGAGGTCGCGAACGACCGCGACATCGCACGGGTCGTCCTCGAGGAACCCGAGGTCTGGGGCGTCGAGGAAGTCGGTCCTGACCGGGTGCTGATCCGGCTCGTGGTCAAGACGAAGCCCCTCGAGCAGTGGCGGGTGGCTCGCGAGCTGCGGGCCCGGATCAAGCGCGCCTTCGATGCCGAGGGGTACACGTACCCGCTCCCGCAGCAGATCACGGTCATGCCCGGCCAGACTCCAGAAGCCCGACCCGAGACCCAGACTCCCGAGAAGTAGGTTCCGCCGCCGTGTCCGAGATCCTCATCGTCGTCGTCATCATCGTGTTCGGGCTCGCGCTCGTGGGCCTCGGCATCGGCGCGTCGCGCCGGGCCCGTCGCCGGACCGACCAGATCGCCCGCGACCTCGGGATCCCCGAGGAGGAGCTCCCGCTCCTCCCCGACACGTTGCCGCCGGTGGTCGCGGTCCCCGAGGCCGAACCGCTCGTCGAAGCGCCGCCGGAGGTCCCGGAACCCGAGGTCCTGGAACCCGAGGAGCTGGAACCCGAGCCCGAAGCGCCGCGGGTCAAGCCCCGGCTGCGCGACCGACTGGGCAAGACCCGAGCCGCGTTTGCAGGTGCGCTCGGCGCCCTGCGCGGTGGGGGCAGCATCGATGACGACACCTGGGACGAGCTGGAGGAAGCGCTGATCCTCGCCGATGTGGGGGTCCCCACCACCACGCGCATCCTCGACGACGTGAAGGCCCGGGTCGCGACCGACAAGATCACGACGGTCGACGGCGTCGGCGAAGTGCTGCGCGCCGAACTCGCGTCGCTGCTCGAGGTCGGCGACCGCGGGCTCGCGTGCCCGGCCGGCGAGACCAACGTCTGGATGTTCGTCGGCGTCAACGGGGTCGGCAAGACCACCACCATCGCCAAGCTCGCGCAGCGCGAGACGGGCGAGGGTCGCACCGTCGTGCTCGCGGCTGCCGACACGTTCCGGGCGGCCGCGGCGGAGCAGCTGGCGACCTGGGCCGACCGGGTCGGTGCCGATCTCGTCCGGGGTCAAGACGGTGCCGATCCGGGTTCGGTGGTGTTCGACGCCATGAGCGCGGCGCAAGGTCGCAATGCCGATCTGGTGCTCGTCGACACGGCGGGACGGCTGCACACGAAGGTGAACCTCATGGAGGAGCTCAAGAAGCTGCGCCGGATCGTCGACCGCACACCGGGCGCGCTGAAAGAGGTGCTGCTCGTGGTCGACGCCTCGACCGGTCAGAACGGGCTCGCGCAGGCCCGACAGTTCGCCGACGCGGTCGACGTGACCGGCGTGGTGCTCACCAAGCTCGACGGCACCGCCAAGGGCGGGATCGTGCTCGCGATCCAGTCCGAGCTCGGGATCCCGGTGAAGCTGGTGGGCGTGGGCGAATCGGCCGACGATCTCATGGCCTTCGAGCCCACCGAGTTCGTTGCGGCGCTGTTCGAAGGCTGACGCCCAAACGGTCGAACCGCCGATCACCGAGCAGGTGTGCACGGTGAGTCCCGGATTCCGGGCCTGACAGTGCACACCGCGGTGGTGGCGAGCTCCTCCTAGCGGCTCGCGGTGGCGAGGCCCATCGTGGAGTACAGGAAGTTCGTGGTGAGGTCGAGGATCTGCGTCCGGTGCTGCGCGTAGGGGACGTGCCCATCGCCCGTCCAGGAGATCAAGTACGAGAGCAGCCCGGCCGCGTGGGCGTTGTTCACCGTGTCGTTCGCCCATGAGTAGGGGACCACGCCATCGCTGGTGCCGTGGAACAGCAACGACGGGGCATCACCGGAGTTGATCCCTCCGAGCACCGCCGAACCCGAGAGCGAGACCGCGGCCTTCACGCGCGACGAGACCTCCGGGAGCGGACCGGGTCGCGGGTTGTCGCCGTTGAACCCGACGTTGAGCGCGGTGATCGCGCCAGCGGAGGTCCCACCGATCGCGATGCGGGTGGGGTCGACGCCGTAGGTCGCAGCGTTCGCGCGGAGCCACCGGACGGCCGACTGGGCGTCGGTCTGTGCGTCGATGATGGCGTTGACGCACTCGACCGTCGCTGCCGCCGCCGAGCAGCCGGTGGGCGAGAGGCGGTAGCTGATCGACACGTTCACGAAGCCCTTCTTCGCGAACGTCGTCGCTTCGTCGACGATCTCGGGCGACGTCCGGTTGCCGCCGCTGAAGCCACCACCGTGGATCCAGATCACCGCCGGACGACTCGTGACGGTGTCGCCGGTGGGTTGGTAGATGTCGGCTTGCAGTGTGACCGGCAGCCCGGTCTGACGGCTCGTGGCGGTCGCGTAGGTCACAGCAGCTGTCGTCGTGACGGCAGTGAAGACCTGGTCCCGGTAGCGGAGCGGCGCGGGGCCGGTCGGCGGGGCGAGGCACCCGGCGGCGACCACCGCGACGAGCGCGGCAACGAACAGGACCAACGGACGGCGGCGCATCTGCATCTCCCCCAACATCACGCCGGCGCCGGGCGCCGGTCTCGTGCGACGGTCATGCTACCGGCCCGGCGCCGGTAGCATGACGGCCCCATGTTCGACTCCCTCTCCGACCGGTTCGACGGCATCTTCACCCGCCTCCGCAGCCGTGGTCGCCTCACCGAGAAAGACGTCGACGAGGTCTGTCGGGAGATCCGTCTCGCGCTCCTCGAGGCCGACGTCAACGTCAAGGTCGTCAAAGGCCTGATCAGCCGGGTGAAGGAGCGGGCCAACGGTGCCGAGGTCGCGAAGAGCCTCAGTCCGGCCCAGCAGGTCATCAAGATCGTCCACGAGGAGCTGATCACCACCCTCGGCGGCGACAGCGGCAAGCTCACCATGAGCTCGAAGCCGCCGACGGTCGTGATGCTCTGCGGCCTCCAGGGTTCGGGCAAGACGACCGCCGCCGGGAAGCTCGCGCGGCAGCTGAAGAGTCAGGGACTCGGTGTGCTCCTGGTCGCCGCCGACCTCCAGCGTCCCGCCGCGGTGGAGCAGCTGCGCGTCCTCGGGCGGCGCCTCGACGTGCCGGTGTTCTCGGCCCCCGACGACGCGGTCGCCGAGGGGCGGGGCGACGTCGTCGCGGTGGCGCGGGGCGTGCACGACGAAGCGGCCCGGCTCGGCAAGAACGTCGTGATCGTCGACACCGCCGGTCGGCTCCAGGTCGACACGGCGCTGATGGACGAGCTGCGCCAGGTGCGCGACATCGTGCAGCCGCACGACACGCTGCTGGTGGTCGACGCGATGACCGGCCAGGAAGCGGTCAACGTCGCGACCGCGTTCGACGACGCCGTGGGCCTCGACGGCGTGGTGCTCACCAAGATCGACGGCGACGCCCGCGGTGGCGCGGCGCTCTCGGTGAAGGAGGTCGTGGGCAAGCCGATCCTGTTCGTGGGGACCGGCGAGAAGCTCGAAGACTTCGAGTCGTTCCACCCCGATCGGATGGCCAGCCGGATCCTGGGGATGGGCGATGTGCTCACGCTCATCGAGAAGGCGGAGGCCGTCTTCGACGAAGGGGTCGCCGAGCAGACCGAGGCGAAGCTCCGCAAGGGTCAGTTCACCCTCGGCGATTTCCTCGACCAGATGCGCCAGGTGAAGAAGATGGGCCCCCTCCAGAACGTGCTGAAGCTCATGCCCGGGATCCCCAAGGAGCTGAAGAACGCCGAGCTCGACGACGGCGAGCTGGCCCGGGTCGAGGCGATCATCTGCTCGATGACCCTCGCCGAGCGCAACGACCCGTCGCTGATCAACGGCTCCCGACGGCTCCGGATCGCGCAGGGCAGCGGCACCACCACCCAGGAGGTGAACGCCATGCTGAAGCAGTTCAAGATGGTCCAGCAGATGATGAGATCGATGGCTTCCGGGAAGCGTCCGAAGCTCCAGATCCCGGGGATGTAGCCTCGCGCGTTCCCCAGTCCTGTCTGGGTGGCAGTTCCAGCACTGAGTCCGGTATCTCCGAGTCCGGACTGAGCTCGACGAGAGAGGCGTTCTGTGGCAGTCAAGATCCGCCTGATGCGGGTAGGCAAGAAGAAGCAACCGTCGTACCGCGTGGTCGTCGCCGACGGCCGTTCCCCGCGCGACGGCCGGTACATCGAGATCATCGGCCAGTACGCGCCGCGCCAGGAGCCGTCGTTCTTCACGATCGACGACGAGAAGGCGATCGCGTGGCTGAAGAAGGGCGCGCAGCCCACCGACCAGGTACAGAAGCTCCTCGCCGAGAACGGCGTGTGGGAGCGGTACCAGACGGAGCGGGGTCAGTCGTCCGCGCTCGTGAAGACCGGTCCGAAGCGCACTGCGCCGAAGCTCTCCAAGAAGGCGCAGGCCCGCGCCGCGGCAGCTGCCGACGCGCCGGCCGCAGCACCGGCCGAGGCTGAGGTCGCCGACGCACCCGCAGCGGACGCACCCGAGGCCGACGCGACGGAAGCGAGCGCGGAGTGAGCGACGACATCGAAGAAGACGCCGACGAGTACTACGACGACGAGGTCGCGCCCGAGGGCAACCGGATCAGCGGTGGGAAGTGCCGAGCGGTCGTCGAGCACGTGGCGCGCAACATCGCCGACGAGCCCGACGCGATCGAAGTCGACGTCGAGGAACGGCGCGGCGAGGTGATGCTGCTCATCCGGACGAGCCCCGACGACATGGGCCGACTGATCGGCCGGCGGGGTCGCGTGATCCAGGCGCTGCGCCAGGTGGTCCGCGCAGCGGGAACCGCCGAAGGCGTCAAGGCGAACGTCGACGTACTGGAGTGAACGCAGGCGGAGGTCCGGACACCGGTCCCGGAACATGAGCCGGTGGGCGGTCGAGGACCGCAGCCGGAGTGAACCGTCAGGCCCGACGTCCGGCCGATGACGCGCCTCGAGGTGGGACGTGTGGGGCGGGCTCACGGCATCGTGGGCGAGATGGCGGTGACGCTCCACACGAATCGTCCGGAGCGCGTCACGCCCGGAACGACGCTCTATGTCGGCGACCGTCCACTGGTCGTCACTGCGTCACGCGAACACAAAGGTCGGTGGCTGGTCCGGTTCGAGGGCGTGGTCGATCGCACCGGCGCCGAGGCGCTCACCGGCGAGATCCTCACCGCGGATCCGCTCGGGCCGCTCCCCGAGGGGGAGCTCTGGCTCCACGAGCTCGTGGGCTCCGCGGTCCACGACAAGCAGGGTGCCTCGCTCGGGACCGTGACCGCGGTCGACGCCAACCCCGCGCACGACATCCTCGTGATCGGCGACGACCTCCTGGTTCCGATGGTGTTCGTGGTCGAGCACCGCGATGGCGTCGTGATCGTCGATCCGCCGGAGGGACTGGTCGACGTCAACCGGCGCGACTGACGTGCGGGTCGATCTCTTCTCGATCTTCCCCGAGTACCTCGACGCGCCGTTGCGGACCTCGCTGCTCGGGCGCGCGCGCGAGGCGGGGATCCTCGACATCCGGATCCACGACCCGCGCGAGCACACCACCGATCGGCATCGCAGCGTCGACGACGCGCCCTTCGGCGGAGGCGCCGGGATGGTCATGCGCCCCGAGCCGCTGATCGCGGCGATCGAGGCGGCCGAACCCCTGCGTCCGATCCTCCTGCTCGGAGCATCGGGCACCCGGTTCGATCAACGGATGGCCCGCGAGCTCGCGACCGGGGCGGGGTTCGCCCTCGTCTGCGGCCGCTACGAGGGGGTCGACCAACGGGTGGCCGATCACGTGTGCGACGGTGAGCTCTCGGTGGCCGATGTGGTGCTGTCCGGGGGTGAAGCGGCGGCGCTCGTGGTCGTCGAAGCCGTCGCCCGGCTTGTCGCCGGCGTGATGGGAAACGAATCTTCGGCGGTCGACGAGTCGTTCGGGCCCAACGGACTGCTCGAGTACCCCCACTACACGCGACCGGCAGAGTTCCGGGGCTGGGAGGTGCCGGAGGCCCTCCGTTCGGGCGATCACGCCCGGATCGACCGCTGGCGCCGGGCCCAGTCGCTGCGGCGGACCCTCGACCGCCGCCCGGACCTGCTGGCCGGACGACCCCTGACCGGTGAGGAGCAGCAGCTCCTCGGCGAGTTCGGACTCGACCACGGATGATCCCGATCCGCTAGAGTTCACTTCCTCCACCCGCCCGTACGGGCCCCCTCTGAGGACGGTCGCGCCATGAATCCCACCGATCTCGTCGATCGCGCCAGCTTGCGCGACGACATCCCCGAGTTCGCCCCCGGCGACGCGTTGAAGGTCCACGTCCGGGTCGTGGAGGGAAATCGCGAGCGCGTGCAGGTGTTCCAGGGTGCCGTGATCCGGCGTCAGGGCAGCGGCGTGCGGGAGACCTTCACGGTGCGCAAGGTCAGTTTCGGGGTCGGTGTCGAGCGGACGTTCCCCGTCCACTCGCCGATCGTGGCCAAGATCGAGGTGGTCACCCGGGGCGACGTCCGGCGGGCCAAGCTCTACTACCTGCGCGATCGGATCGGGAAGGCCGCCAAGATCAAGGAGAAGCGGGTCTGAGGTCCTGCCCCGCACCGGGCGAGGGGCTCGTGGGGTCCTCCGCTCCGGGCCTACAATCGTTCTCGTGAGCGCCGAGGATCTCGAGCGGTACGAGACGGACATCGAGCTCCAGCTCTACAAAGAATACCGCGACGTCCTCCCGATGTTCTCGTTCGTGGTCGAGACGGAACGTCGCTTCTACCTCACGAACTCGGTGCAGATGGACGCCCGCAACCAGGACGGCCGCACCTACTTCGAGCTCCGGCTCCAAGACGCCTGGGTCTGGGACATGTACCGCCCGGCCAGATTCGTCGCGAACGTGAAGGTCGTCACGTTCAAGGACGTCAACATCGAGGAGCTCGCGGGCAAAGACGCCTGACCGATGGTCGAATCCGCTGCGCCGGCTCGACCGCCCACCAGTTCGGGTTCCGCGTCGAGAGCCCGCCGTCTCCGCTTCTTCTCCAGCGACTGTCTTCTTTGAGCCGCCCGCGGCGACGCGTCAGGAGCCAAGATGCCTGCTACCCGCAAGAACCCGCGTCCCGACGGCCGACGGGTGCTCGGCGCCCGGGGCGAGGCCCTGGCCGTCGGTTTCTACCTCGCCGAGGGCTACGAGATCCTCGATCGCAACTGGCGATGCCGCCAGGGCGAGCTCGACCTCGTCGCGGTGCGCGACCGGGTGTTGGTCTTCTGTGAGGTGAAGACCCGATCGAGCGACCGGTTCGGCGCGCCGATCGAGTCGATCACACGCGAGAAGCGCCAACGAATCCGCGTGCTCGCGGGCCGGTGGCTCGACGAGCACAAGCCGGTCGTGCGGGAGGTGCGCTTCGACGTTGCTTCGGTGCTGGTGCGCGCCGACGGTGAGACCGTCGTCGACGTGATGGAAGGCGCCTTCTAGCGTCGCCCGCGACTGCGGACGTTCCGGGCCCAGCACGGGGTGTGCCAGTGCCGGCGGAGGTCCGGCGCGTCGACGGGGACCACGACCTCGTGGCCCGTCCCGGGCCGGATCTCATGGTCGCAACCGGGGCAGCGGTACGTCTTCACCGCCTGGTACGGCTGCATGTGCCGGACCTCGACGTCGTCGGGGTCGATCAACGGGGCGCCATCACCGTGGGAGCAGCGCCCAGACGAGCAGGCCGACGATCACCGCGAGCGCAGCTCCCACCACGAGGATGTCGCTCCCGCGGGAGACGCGCTTGCGGAACGGGTTGTAGCCCACGCCGGTACGGTACCCGCCATGACAGACGACCCGAGCCCCACCTACGAGACGCTCCGGGTCGAGCGTGCCGATGGTGTGGTCACGCTCACCATGACGCGGCCCGAGAAGAAGAACGCGATGAGCCACCTGATGTTCAGGGAGTTGCTCGCGGTGTTCGACGACGTGACCGTGCGCCGCGACGACCGCGTGCTGCTCATCACCGGCGAGGGCGACGGGTTCTGCTCCGGTGCCGACCTGACCGATTCGTCGGCCATCGGGGCGACGCAGGGCCCGGGCGACTCGGTCGACTACATGCGGCTCGTGGGCCGCTGCGCGCTCAGGCTCCACGAGCTCCCCAAACCGACCGTCGCCGCGGTGAACGGCGTCGCCGCGGGCGCCGGGTGCAACCTCGCGCTCGGGTGCGACATCGTGATCGCTTCGGAGCGCGCCCGGTTCATCGAGATCTTCTCGAAGCGCGGTCTCGTCGTCGACTTCGGCGGGTCGTGGTTGCTGCCCCGGCTCGTCGGGCTCCACCGGGCCAAGGAGCTGATCTTCCTCGCCGAGTCGGTCGACGCCTCGCAAGCGGCCGAGATCGGACTCGTGAACCGGGTGGTGCCGGCCGATGCGCTGCTCGACGAGGCCCGTTCGGTCGCCGGGAAGCTCGCGGCGCTCCCGCCGATCCAGTTGTCGGTCACGAAGCGGTTGTTGAACCAGTCGCTGTCGGTGTCGATGTCGGACGCGCTCGAGTTCGAAGGGATCGCACAGTCGCTGATGTTCCGTACCGCCGACACCACCGAGGCGATGCTCGCGTTCGCGCAGAAGCGGGATCCCAGCTTCCGCGGCGAATAGCGCCGGCAGCGAGAGAAGCAGCGGAGTCGGCGGACTGGAGCCGCGGGACGTCAGCTGGTGAGCGGTCGAGCCGACGCAGCGGATTCGGCCATCGAGGGCGTCAGGCGGGCTGGGGGTCGGCGCCGGTCGTGGCGTCGTCGCGGAGCTCGGCCTGGGCGGCCTGTACCTCTTCCCACGCGGGTTCGATGACCCGCCGGACGAGGCTGTTGTGGGCTTCCCACGCGGCGCCGCAGCGCTCGCACGTGAGCATGAGCGAGCCACCCGAGAAGGCCTCGGCGCTGATCAGGGTCGCGTCGTAGGGGCACCGTTCGAAGGTCACACCGGATGCTTCGGCATCTCGACCGGATCGCTTGAACACCAGTCGGGGACTCAGGCCGGCCACCAGTGCCCGCCCTGTGAGCTGGCCCATCCGTCGCGGGCGAGGGTGCAGAGCGCCAGGGCGACAGCGCCGACGTCGAGGGCGCAGCGGTGGGCGAGCTGGTCAGGGGTCGCCGGTTCACCGCCGAACGCGGCCAGGACCCTGGCCGGGTCCCCCTCGACGGGGAGCCGGATCGGGACCGGGTCGGGTCGGCGACGGGATCCGGGCGTGCATCCGAGCCGCAGGAGGACGTCGTCGTTGCGCAGGAGCGGGTGCGCACCGTCGCGGATGAGCTCGTTGCAGCCCTCGGCCGCAGGGTTGCGGCGCGAACCGGGGATCGCGAACACGTCGCGGCCGTAGCGCATCGCGTGTTCCGCGGTGATCCGCGCCCCGCCGCGGGCGGTCGCCTCCACGACCACGGTGATGTCGGCCAGGGACGCGATGATCCGATTGCGGACCGGGAACCGTCGGGGTTCGGGCCGGATCCCGAAGCCCGACTCGCTCAGCACGAGACCCGACCCACGGACGTCGGCGTAGAGCGATCGGTGACGCCGCGGGTACTCGATGTCGAGCCCGGTGGCGACCACACCCACGGTGAGGCCTCCGGCGTCGAGCGCACCCTGGTGGGCAGCCGCGTCGATGCCGATCGCGAGTCCGCTCACCACGGTGACCCCGGCGAGGGCGAGATCGGCGGCGAGTCCGCGCGCATCGTCGAGACCGTGGGGTGTTGCCGCGCGGGTGCCGACGATCGCCACCCGCGGTGCGTCGAGCGCGTCGAGCCGCTGGCCCTCGGCCAGCAACAGGGCGGGATGGTCGGGGATCAGGTCGGGATCGATCGGGAAGCCGGGCTCGGCGGCCCGGAGCACCCGGGTCGCCCGGGCCTGGACCATCGTCTCGATCGATGCGATCCGACGTGCATCGGTGACGAAGTCGCGCCACTCGCGCAACGTGGTGCCGCCGACCGGTGGGTCGAAGCAGGTTGCGGTCGCGCCCCGCGCCACCGCGGCGAGCGCCTCTGCGGGATCCGACCACCGCCGGAGCAAGGCCCGCAACCGGGCGTGGGTGATGTCGGGCAACCCGGTGAGGACGGCCGCCGCGGTGATCGGTCGGGTGGTCACGAGGCCACGATGTCGGCGCGGAGGACGCAGGCGGTGGCGACGTCGGTGGCGGTGATCTCGTCGCGGTCGTCGAGATCAGCGAGGGTGCGGGCCACCCGTCGGATGCGCGCCGACCCGCGACCGGTGAGTTCACGGGCACCGGAGAGGAGCAGCCACGCTTCGGTGGCGGAGGCGGTGAGCGGGACGAAGCGGTCGAGCGCACCGGCGGGGATGCGCGCGTTGTGGGACCACGAGGTTCCACCCAGGCGAGCCCGCTGTCGTTCGATGGCGATCATCACCTGCTCCCGCGCGATCGCCGAGGGCACACCCGGAGGTTCGGCGAGCTCACTCGGTTCGATCGAGAGGCGCAGGTCGAATCGGTCGAGCAGGGGCGCCGAGAGCCGTCGGCCGTACCGGGAGCGCTGGGCGCGGTCGCACCGACACGCCCGTGCACCCAGCCCGCAGGGGCAGGGATTCGTGCACGCCACGAGCACGAACCGGGCCGGGAAGGCGAGTGTCATCCCCTGCCGGGCGATGCGGACGACGCCGTCTTCGAGGGGTTGGCGCAACGCGTCGAGGGTCGACGGCGCGAACTCGCCGAGCTCGTCGAGGAACAGGATGCCGTGGTGGGCAAGGGTGACCTCGCCCGGGCTGGGTCGCCCGCTGCCGCCACCGACGAGCGCGGCGGTGGAGGCGGTGTGGTGCGGTGCGCGGAAGGGTGGCGTCGACGCGAGGGTGTGGGTGGGGGCATGGCCCGCGACGGAGTGGATGCGGGTGACCTCGAGCGCTGCCTCCCGGGTGAGCTCGGGCAGGATCGTGGGGAGGCGCCGGGCGAGCATCGTCTTGCCGGTTCCGGGCGGCCCCACGAGGAGCAGGTGGTGACCGCCGGCGGCGCTGGCCGCGAGGGCGAGCCGCGCGTTGGGGAGGCCGCGCACGTCGGCGAGGTCGAGCGGTTCGTCGGTGTCGGCGCCGTCGCCCCGATCAGGCGACGGCGGCGGGAGCGCCGGGATCTCGGGCCACTCCGCTTCGCCCTTCAGGCACGCCCGGAGCTCCGCCAGGGTGCGGGCCGGGCAGATCTCGACGTCGTCGACCAGCGCGGCCTCGGCGGCGTTCGCGAGCGGGACGACCACCCGGCGTACCCCGGCGCGCCGCAGCGCGTCGACGAGCGCGAGCACGCCGGGGACCCGGCGGACCGATCCGTCGAGCCCGAGCTCGCCGAGCACGCCCAGGTCGGTGACGACGGAGTCGGGGAGTGCCTCACCGGCGACGAGGAGGCCGATCGCCACGGCGAGCTCGAACCCGGCACCGGTCTTGCGCAGGCCACCCGGCGCGAGGTTGACGGTGATCCGCTGCATCGGCCAGGGGAGGTCGGAGGACAGCAGTGCGGCACGCACGCGTTCGCGCGACTCGCGACCGGAAGCGTCGGGCAGACCGACCACGTGGTACGCGGGGAGGCCGGTGGAGACGTGCACCTCGACGCGCACCGGCCGGCCGTCGATGCCGACCAACGTCGCGCTGCGGAGTATTGCGAGCATGGTGACCCCCGTGATTCGTGGAATCGTGCGAATCGGACGGAGGGCCCGCAAGTGGTTGGAACGGTCGCTCAGCCGGGGTGCCTCGACGGCTGGGGCGCACGGTACCGGAGGGGTGGGACAGGACCTGCGGTACCAAGACGGTTCGTGACCACCCCCGGGGTTGGTAACCTGCACCCTTGCGTCACGGTGTGACGAGGGCTGGTGGCAACGAGCACAGGTTCCCAGCACAGGTTCGACACGGCAGGCGGATGCGATCTGCGAGCAGCTCCGTGCCCGGAGCGGGGGTACGGCTATGAGCGCCACCACCCAGACCTGGGAGATCGACGGCTACGTCGCGTCGCTCACTGCGTCGAGCGAGCACACCCGTGAGGCCTACGGACGCGATGTTCGCCAGTTCGTCGCCTGGGCCGGCCGCGGCGGCTGCGCCGATCCCACCGCACTCGATCACGCGACGCTGCGCCGCTATCTCGCCTACCTCACCACCCGGGGGTTCGCGAAGCGCTCGATCGCCCGGAAGGCCGCTGCGCTCCGCTCGTACCTGCGGTACCTGCGCCGGCACGGTGTCGTCGAGACCGACCCCGGCCGGTCGCTGCGCGCGCCGAAGGGTCCGGCCCGCCTCCCGCGCGTGCCGCGGGTCGACGAAGCGAACGCGATGCTCGAGGCTGCGGCGGCGGCGCTTCCCGAAGCCGGCAGCGGAGACCTCCGGGCGGGCGCGATCGCCCGCCGCGACCTCGCGGTCATGGAGATCCTCTACGGCGCGGGCCTCCGGATCGCCGAGTGCTGCGGGCTCACGTTCGAGGGCTGCGACCCGGCGCGGGGAGTGCTCACGGTTCTGGGGAAGGGGTCCAAGGTCCGACGGGTCCCGCTCGGCGAGCCTGCGATCCTGGCGCTGAGCGAGTACCTCGAACTGGGCCGATCCGAGTTGGTCGGCCCCGAGACGCCTGCGGATCGCGTGTTCCTGAACACCCGGGGCCGTGCGCTCACGCCACGCGATGCCCGGCGTATCCTCGAGCGCCATCCGTTGCCCGACGGGCGCACGATGCACCCACACGTGCTGCGCCACGCGTTCGCGACCCACCTGCTCGAAGGCGGCGCCGACCTGCGGGTGGTGCAGGAACTGCTCGGCCACACCGACCTGGCGACGACCCAGGTGTACACCCACCTGACCACCGATCGGCTCCGTGCCGTCTACGACGAGACGCATCCCCGTGCCTGATGATCCGATGACCGAGACCGCGGCGCGTGAAGCCGCCGAGATGGTCGCCGAGCTGTGGCGCGACTACAAGGACGGCGGCACCAAGGAGGCGCGAGAGCGTCTGATCCTCCACTACTCGCCGCTCGTGAAGTTCGTCGCCGGACGTGTAGCGGCCGGCCTTCCGCAGAACATCGAGCAGTCGGACCTCGTGAGCTACGGGATCTTCGGCCTGATCGACGCGATCGACAAGTTCGATCCCGCGCGCGGCTTCAAGTTCGAGACGTACGCGATCTCGCGCATCAAGGGTTCGATCATCGACGAGCTCCGGTCGATCGACTGGGTGCCCCGGTCCATCCGGTCGAAAGCACGCTCGATCGAGCGCGCGTACTCCAAGCTCGAGAACGAGCTGAAGCGCACCCCGGGCGACGCCGAGGTCGCCGACGAGCTCGACATGACCGAAGCCGAGCTCGCCCAGAACCTGTCGCAGATCTCGTTCGTCGGTCTCGTCGCGCTCGACGAGCTGCTCACCGTCGGGGGAGAGCGGACCGGCTCGGCGACCCTCGGCGACACCGTCGCCGACCGCGCCCACGACCCGGTCGCCGCGTTCGAAGTCGACGAGATGAAGCACGTCCTCGCCGACGCGATCAACCGCATGCCCGACCGCGAGCGCCTCGTGCTCACGCTCTACTACTACGAGGGACTCACGCTCTCGGAGATCGGCGACGTGCTCGGTGTCACCGAGAGCCGCGTCTGCCAGATCCACACGAAGGCGATCCTCCAGCTGCGATCCCGCATGGTCGAACCGGAGCGGGAACGCACACCCTGAGTCGACCCCCGAGCCGGGCCCTGGTCATCGGCCGGCCCGGTCGCTAGTCTCCCGGGAACTTCCTCCATCGGCTTCCCCGTGTCGTGTCGTTCGACGCGGGAGAGAACCCGATGGATCGGTCCTGGTTCCGCGGCAGGTCTGCGAGCGCGCTCGCAGCCGCCGGTGTCGTACTCGTCGCCGTTGCGATCGTCGTCACCCCGTCTGTCTCGGCGCGGGCCGACGACGACAACGGTCTCGCGCTGTCGGGGAGCTGGTCGCTCCCCGTCACGGGGCCGGTCGTCCGAGGCTTCGACGCGCCCGCCTCGCGGTACGGCGCGGGGCACCGTGGCGTCGACTTCGACGTCGCTGCGGGTGCTCCGGTGCGCTCGGCGGGCGACGGCATCGTCAGCTTCGCCGGATCGGTCGCGGGTGGGCTGCACGTCGTCGTCGCCCATCCCGGTGATCTGCGGACGTCGTACTCCTACCTCGCGACGGTCGCGGTCCGTCGGGGCGACCCCGTGGCGCGCGGTGACCTTCTCGGCACGGCCGGAGGGCCGTCGGGTCCGCATCCGCCCGGCTTCCATCTCGGGCTCCGGCACGGCGACGAGTACCTCGACCCGATGCTGCTCTTCCGTCCGACCGACCTGAGTCGCATCGTCCACCTCGCGCCGATTCGCAACGCAGGGAGCGAGCGCGTCGGATCGTGGGCGGTCGAAGCCCTCGGAGTGCGAAACGGTCTCGACCTCGGCGACCGTTCGGTCGCCGGGCTCCTCCCTGAGCGGTTCGGCGCTTCCGGCGGCAACGACCTCGGGCCCGGCGGTGTCGCCGACGCGGTCGGGGGCTGGCTCCGCGACGCCGCCGACAGCGGGGCCGAACTCGCCCGCGGCCTCCCGGGCGCCGCCGACGTCGAAACGGCCGCGAACCGCCTCGTAGCGGCCGCCCGCAGCCGACTCGACTGCACCGCGGCTCCACCCGAAGCCGACGGAACCGGTGGCTCGGGTCATCTGCTGATGGCGGTCGGAGGGATCAACTCGTCGACCGACCGCGATACGGGCACGACGTTCGGGCTCCCTCCCGACGCGCTCGGGTACCACGCCGACGAGATCGCCTGGTACTCCTACGCGGTCGACGGTGGCGCCTATGACGCGGCCGACACGCACGGCCGCATCGGGCGGGCCGCGGATCAACTCGCGGACCAACTGCGCGCGCTGCACGCGCGCGAACCGGGCCGGGAGATCGATCTCGTCGCCCACTCACAGGGCGGTGTCGTCGTCGACGAGTTCCTGCAGCACGGGTACGACGCGGCCGATCCGACGCTCCCGCCGATCGGCACGGTGGTGACACTCTCGTCGCCGCACCAGGGCGCTCCGCTCGCAACCGCCGCCGACACGGTCGGCGCGAGCGAGACCGGCGGTGACGCGCTCACGACCGTCTCCGATCTCGGGTTGCCCGTCGACGCACCCGCGCTCGAAGACCTCCGCGAGAACTCCCGCACCATCCGGGAGCTCTGGCGCCACCGGCTTCCGGAGCAGATCGACTTCACCACCATCGGTGCGGTCGACGATGTGGTGGTCCCCGCGTCGCAGACCGCGGTGCCCGGGTCCACGGAGGTGGTGGTGGACCCGTTCGGCGTACAGGATCACGGCGCGATCACCCACGACGACGAGGCGCTCGCCGCGGTGCGCCTCGCGCTCGAAGGGCGACCACCACCGTGTCCGACCGCCGCGACAGCGGTGCGCGGCGCGCTCGAGCCGTTGGTGATCACGCGCCTCGAACACGTCGCCGGCGCGGTCGCAGGCGCCGCCGGACAGCTCGCGGATCGGATCCTTCCGTGAAACGCGTGGCAGCAGCCCTGGGGGCAGTGCTCGCGTGTGGCGCGCTCGGCGCGGGTTTGCTCCTCGGCCTCGCCGGCGGCAGTGGAGTCGACACCTCGATGCCGGGTCACCCCGATCGGGCCGCGCGGCCGCCTCGGCCGGGTGCGCGGGTCACCGTGCACTGGTCCGAGGCGGTTCGGGGTTGGCCGTCGCAGCTCTCGGCTGACGACTCGGGTGTGGTCGTCGTCTCGGGCGGGCGGTTCGTGTCCTCGTTCGCGTCGGGCGACGGGTCGTTCCAGTGGGAGACGGAGGTCTCGGGTCCGTTGCATCCCTTCATCGAGCCCGCAGTCGACGCCCACTCGGTGCTCGTGAGCGCCGGCGACCGGTTCGTGATGCTCGACCGCGCCGACGGTGCGGTCCGATGGGAAGCGGAGGCACGCACCGACGCGAACGGCGATCCGGGCGACGGGGCCGGGGGAGTGGCGCTCGTGCCGCGGCCATCCGTTGCGGCGGCCGGTGGAGCAGTGGGAGTGACCGCCGGACCGAACGGTTCCCTCTCGGGCCGGGACGCCGGCACCGGAGCGCGGCTGTGGTCGATCGCTGCCGCGGGCACCGTCGACGGGCGCATCGAGCGCGACGCCGGGACGGGCACGGTCGTGGCCGTGTGGACCGACGGGACCGCATCGACGGTCCGCGCCGTCGACGGCGTCTCGGGGGTGATCCGTTGGGAACAGCCGGTCGAACTGATGGCGGGCAGCCCCGCGGTGGCGGGCGACACCGTGATCATCGCCGCGGGCGACGGCGACTACTCCGCCTCGGTCCGGGCGTTCAGCCTGGCCGATGGCTCCGTCCGATGGCAGGCACCGGTCCCGGCGTCGTTCGAGCCGGGCCTCGTCCCCGGTGTCGCCGGCGCCGGCGGGCCCGAGGGCGTCGTCGGCGTGGTCGACCACCACGGCACCGTCAGCCTCTTCGATTCCGGCACGGGAGCGCTCCGCTGGCGCACCGAGACCGGTGTTCCCGCCCTGGGTGGGCGGCTCCTCCTCACGGCCGAGGCCGTCGTGATCCGCAACGAGGGTCAGCAACTGGTCATCCTCGACCGGTCCCGGGGTGGGGTGGTCGACCGGAGGACCGATCCCGAGGGCCTCCCGGAGGGGATCGCGGCGGTCGGCGACCGGGTGCTCGTGGGCTGGCGGTGGACCCAGCCCGGGCGGATCGACGCGTTGGAGATCGAGATTGCCCCCTCCCGGCCCTGAGGGACGCGCCGTCCGTCCGGTACACTCCGCTCCGACTCGGCCGTTCTCGACCGAGATCTCACACGCCCGTGGCCGTCGTCCCGAGCACCACCCGGGAACCACGTCGGCAGTCCATGGTCGTCTCCGCACCTGAAGCGGGGGCGCGAACGCGGGCGGACGTTCCAACCAATGGAAGGGGTACACCCGTGGCTGTCGTCACGATGAAGCAGCTGCTGGAGGCCGGAGTCCACTTCGGTCACCAGACGCGTCGTTGGGACCCGAAGATGAAGCGATTCATCTTCGGTGAGCGCAACGGCATCTACATCATCGATCTCCAACAGACCCTCGAGCGGATCGACACCGCGTACCGGTTCGTGCGCAAGACCGTCGAAGACGGTGGGAGCGTGCTCTTCGTCGGAACGAAGAAGCAGGCCCAGGAGCCGATCCAACGCGAAGCGGACCGCTGCGGCATGCCGTACGTGAACTTCCGCTGGCTCGGCGGGATGATGACCAACTTCTCGACCGTCCACACCCGGGTCGGAAAGCTCAAAGAGCTCGAGAAGATGGTCCAGACCGGCGAAACCGAGCAGATGATCAAGAAGGAAGGCCTCAAGGTCAAGCGGGAGGTCGTCAAGCTCCAGCGCAACCTCGGCGGCATCCGGAGCCTCGAGCGACTCCCGAGCGCACTCTTCGTGATCGACACGAAGAAGGAGCACATCGCGGTCACCGAGGCGAACCGTCTCGGGATCCCGGTCGTCGCGGTCGTCGACACCAACTGCAACCCCGATGTGATCGACTTCGTGATCCCGGGCAACGACGACGCGATCCGTTCGGCGAACCTCATGTGCCGCGTCCTCGCCGACGCGTGCCAGGAGGGTCGCTTCCTGGCGCAGAAGAAGGGCGCCCGGCCCGGCACCAAGGCCGCCGACGTGGCGGCGCCGCCGAAGCCGAAGCCGCTCAGCGCCGAAGAGGAGAAGGCCCGCGCCGAACAGCAGGCCCGGGCCCGTTCCGAGGCGGCCGCGGCGCAGGCCGAACGAGAGAAGCGTCTCCTGGCTGCGACCGAGGAGTCGAAGAAGGACACCTCGACTCCGCCGGCTGAAGACGTCACCAAGGACAGTGCGGCCGCGACGGCCGAGGTGCAGGAGAGTGCCGGAACATCGGAGGAGAGCAGTGGCTGAGTTCGGCGCGAAAGACGTCGCCGCGCTGCGCAAGGCGACCGGCGCGGGGATGATGGACGCCAAGAAGGCGCTCGAAGCCAGCGACGGCGACGCCGACAAGGCGAAGGACTGGCTCCGCGAGAAGGGTCTCGCCGGCGCCGGCAAGCGTGCCGGTCGAGCGGCCGACCAGGGCGCGATCGACGTGGTCGTGGCGGGCACGACCGGTGCGCTCGTCGAGCTCAACTGCGAGACCGACTTCGTCGCCAAGGGCGCCGACTTCAAAGCGGCGGTCACCGCGCTCGCGCAGCACGTCGTCGCCAACGGCGACGACAACCTCGCCGAGCAGGCCTACGAGGGCTCCACGGTCGCGGAGTTCCTCGTGCTGCTCTCGGCCAAGCTCGGGGAGAAGCTCGAGCTCGGCCGCGTGGTGCGTTACGAGTCGCCCGACGGACTCCTCGACGGGTACAAGCACATCCAGAACGACCGCGGCACCATCGGCGTCATCGTCGAACTGGGTGGCGTCGCGCCCGGCGACGAGAAGGCCAAGGCCGTCGCGCACGACATCGCGCTCCACATCGCCAGCGCCGCGCCCCGGTACGTCACGCGTGACGACGTCCCGGCCGACGTCGTCGCGAAGGAGCGCGAGGTGCTCGAGGCGCTCAGCCGCAACGAGGGCAAGCCCGAGCAGGCGCTGCCCAAGATCATCGAGGGCCGCCTCAACGGGTTCTTCAAAGACGTCGCGCTCGTGGAACAGGGGTTCGTGCGGGAGCCGAAGACCACCGTCAAGCAGCTGCTCGCCGATCTCGGGCCCGATGCCACCGTTCGGCGCTTCGCCCGGGTGAAGATCGGCGAGGAGTAAGACGAAAGCCAGAGAGAGGACACCGCGATGACCACCAGCCGATATCGGCGGGTCGTGCTCAAGCTCTCCGGTGAGGCGTTCGCCGACGAGTCGATCCACTTCGGGATCGACGCGGTGGTCGTGGCGCGGATCGCGCAGGAGGTCGCCGACGCCCGTCGTGACCTCGGCGTCGAGGTCGCGATCGTCGTGGGTGGGGGCAACATCTTCCGCGGGATGAGCGGCGCCACGCGCGGGATGGACCGGGCGCGCGCCGACTACATGGGGATGCTCGCGACGGTCATCAACGCGTTGGCGCTGCAGGACGCACTCGAAGCGGTCGGCCAGCCGACCCGCGTGCAGACGGCGATCACCATGGCCCAGGTGGCCGAGCCCTACATCCCGCTGCGTGCGCTCCGACACCTCGAGAAGGGTCGGGTGGTCATCTTCGCGGCGGGAACCGGCAACCCGTACTTCACCACCGACACGACGGCGGCGCTGCGGGCGGCCGAGATCGGTGCGGAAGCGATCCTGAAGGGGACGCACTCCGGGGTCGACGGGGTGTACAGCGCCGATCCCCGTCTCGATCCCACCGCGGAGAAGTTCACCCAGATCAGCCACTTCGAGGTGTTGAACCGCCGCCTCGACGTGATGGACTCGACGGCGATCACCTTCTGCCTCGACAACGACCTGCCGATCATCGTCTTCGACGTCACCGAACCGGGCAACATCCGCAAGGCTCTCGTCGGCGACCCGATCGGTACGCTCGTGACGACCGGGATCGGCGACGCATGAGCGAGATGAGCGACCTGGTCGTCTCCGACTGTCGCGACAAGATGCGTCGCGCGATCACCCACCTCCAGGACGAGTTCGCGGGTGTGCGCACCGGCCGCGCCGCGCCGAGCCTCATCGAGAAGCTGAAGGTCGACTACTACGGATCGGAGGCCACGCTGCAGCAACTCGCCAGCGTGAGCGTTCCCGAACCACGCGTGCTGGTCGTATCGCCATACGACAAGAGCGCGATCAAGGCGATCGAGAAGGCCATCCAGCAGAGCGACCTCGGGATCAACCCGTCGAACGACGGCGTGATCATCCGCCTGTCGTTCCCGCCGCTCACGGAGGAGCGACGCAAAGAGATGGTGAAGGTGGTCAAGAGCCGCGCGGAAGACGGACGCGTCGCGGTCCGCAACATCCGCCGTGAGGCCCGACGTGATCTCGAAGATCTCGAGAAGGACGGCGATCTCTCACGCGACGAACTGGATCGAATCGAGAAGGACCTCGAGAAGCTCACCCACGAGACCACGGGTGAGATGGATGCGATGCTCCAACACAAGGAGCAGGAGCTGCTCGAAGTCTGATGCACGGATCCGACGGCTTCGGGCCGGCCTCCCCCCTTCGCCCGCACCCGCGGGATTACCCTGGGCGGTGCCGCGCGAGAGCTGGCGGGCCACGCGAGGGGGCACAGTGACCGACCGGCGCGACGAAGACCAGGCCGGCGACGATCAGGTCGACGACACCGAAGCAGACCCGGGGCCGACCCGGCCGCCCACCGCGACCGAGGGCGTTCGGATCCTCGGCGCCAAGGAGGCGCAGGCTGCCCTCGACGGCGGCCAGGTCGCGCGGCGTCTCGGGGGTGACACGCCGCGATTCGGCGACGTCCCGCCGCGGCCCGATCCGTCCGTGCGGCCGGCAGCCCGGTTCCCTCGTCCGGTGACCGGCGACGACGGTGAACCCGACTTCGACGATCTCGAGGCCGCGCTCACCGTCGTGGAAGACGACGAAGACGACATCACCTTCCGAGGGGAGATCTCCGCCATCGTGGCCGAGACCAACGCGAGCGACCAACGCACGACCGATCCCCTCAGTGGGGGAGCCGCCGACAGCAGCTCGGCCGACGAACCGGTGGTGATCGACGTCAGCGACGAAGGCAGCGGACCGGTTCCGTTGCCGCACTGGACCGAACCGCCCACCGGCGAGGTCCCGATCATCCTCCCGGAGTCGGACACGATCGACGACCCCGACGCCGAAGCAGAGCTCGACTCCTGGTCGGCCGCTTCGAGTGGTGCCCCCCGGTTCCGTTCCGGCGCCGGCGACTGGGCCGACGCCGACTTCTCCGATCCCGGAGGGCTCAAGGACGACGAACCCGCACTCGGCGCGCTCGCGCCGAAGGGCGACGACGACGCCGAGTTCGACAAGAGCGTCGCCCAGCGCCGACGCCGGCGACTCCGCATCAGCACCGACCGTCCGACGACGACTGCCGACGAGGGGTCCGCATCGGCGCCGATCCGCGTCGGCGCCGACACCGGCGAACTGACCCGACCCCGACTGACTGATTCGGGATCGACTCCCGCGACGCGTGCCGAGTCCGACGGGCCCGGCGGCCCGGTGGCGGGTGGATCACGCTTGGCGCTGCCGGCCGGGAACGACCTGCTGACCCGGGTGATCGTCGGCGTCGTCCTCGCGATCGCCGCCCTGATCTGTCTGAACTTCGGCCGCGGCTCGACCGCGGTCCTCGCCACGGTGATCGTCGGAGTCGCGGCGTTCGAGTTCTACGAGGCGCTGCGCAAGCGCGGGTTCCATCCGGCCACGATCCTCGGTCTCCTCGCCGCGGTCACCACACCCCTCGCCGCGTACAAGGTCGGCCTCTCGGCATTTCCCTTGATGCTCGCGTTGCTCACCGTGTTCAGCCTCCTCTGGTACCTCTTCGACGTCGTCGAGGCCCGAGCGGTCGTGAGTGTCGCGGTCACGGTGTTCGGCTACGCCTACATCGGCGTGCTCGGTGGTTTCGCCGGGCTCCTGCTCGTCTCGCCCAACGGTGTCGGCTTGATCCTCGGCGTGGTGCTCTGTGCCGTCGCGTACGACGTGTTCGGGTACCTGGTCGGTTCGTGGCTGGGCAAGACGCCACTCATGGAGAAGGTCTCCCCGAACAAGACGCTCGAAGGTCTCCTCGGCGGGATGACCGCGTCGATCGTGGTCGCCGCGGTGATCGTCAACCGGATCACTCCCTGGACCGATCTGGGTCACGCTCTGTCGTTGGGTGTGGTGGTGGCGATCATGGCCCCGCTCGGCGACCTCTGTGAGTCGCTCCTCAAGCGGGATCTCAAGATCAAGGACTTCGGTACCCTCCTGCCGGGCCACGGCGGGGTGCTCGACCGGTTCGACGCGATCCTCTTCTGCCTTCCGGCGGCCTTCTACCTCGCCCAGTACCTGAAGATCGGCTGAACCGCCGCGCTCAGGCGGGCTCGCTGCGGCGTGGGAGACTGGTGCCATGCAGCGGGTGGTGATCCTCGGGTCGACGGGTTCGGTGGGAACCCAGGCGCTCGACGTGATCTCTCGCCACCGGGACCGGTGGGAGGTCGTCGCCCTCGCGGCCGGCCGCAACGCCGATCTGCTCGAGTCGCAGCGTCTGGCGTTCGGTGTCGCGCCCGACCGGGCGGTCCTGGCCGGCGACCACCCCGAGGTTCTCCCCGAGCTCGCGGCGCTCACCGAAGCCGACGTCGTGCTCAATGCGGTGGTCGGGTTCGCTGGGCTCCCTGCGACCCTCGCCGCCCTCGAGCACGGCAAGCGCCTCGCGCTCGCCAACAAGGAGAGCCTGATCTCGGGCGGACCTGTCGTCGCCGCGGCCCGGGCGAAGGGTGGCGGCGAGATCGTTCCCGTCGACTCGGAGCACTCGGCGCTCTACCAGGCCCTCCGCTCGGGTGCGCCACGCGAGGTGTCACGCCTGATCCTCACCGCGAGCGGCGGACCGTTCCGGGGTCGGACGAGGGCCGAACTGGCCGACGTGACGATCGCCGACGCGTTGAACCATCCGACGTGGAGCATGGGCCCGAAGATCACGGTGGACTCCTCGACGCTGATGAACAAGGGACTCGAGGTCATCGAGGCCCAGGAGCTCTTCGGGGTGGGCTACGACCGCGTCGACGTCGTGGTGCACCCGCAGTCGATCATCCACGGGATGGTGGAGTTCACCGACGGCGCCACCATCGCCCAGCTCTCGATGCCCGACATGCGACTCCCCATCGGCCTCGCACTCGGGGCGCCCGACCGTCTCGACGAGCCCTTCGGCGCGATCGACTGGACCGAGATCGGCGAGTTCACCTTCGAACCACCCGATCTCGACGCCTTCCCGTGTCTGGCCCTCGCCTACGCGGCGGGTCGCGCCGGTGGGGCGGCGCCGGCGGTGCTGAACGGCGCCAACGAGGTGGCCGTCGCCGCGTTCCTCGACGGCGCGATTCCCTGGACCGCGATCCCCGAGATCGTCGACGCGGCCCTCCAGGAAGGTGTCGGGAACGTCGATGACGTCGCAGGCGTTCTGGAAGCAGACCGGGTGGCCCGCGAACGGGCCGAGAAGACGATTGCCAATCGCCCGGGTGGCGTGAAGCGCACGGAGGCAGTGGGTTGAAGGATCCCCTGGAGACCGAGGATCGGGTCGAGACGCGTTCTGCGATCTGGGTCGCGGCGCTCATCGCCGCGAGCCTGATCCTGCTGGTGCTGGTCCGGCCCTCGCTGGCCGTCACCGTGGCGTTGATCGTCGGCCTCATCTTCACCGTCATGCTCCACGAAGCCGGGCACATGATCGTGGCGAAGAAGTCGGGGATGAAGGTCACCGAGTTCTTCCTCGGGTTCGGACCCCGCATCTGGTCGTTCCGGCGCGGCGAGACCGAGTACGGCATCAAGGCGATCCCGGCCGGTGGCTACGTGCGCATCATCGGGATGAACAGCATCGAAGAGGTCGAACCCGAAGACGAAGCCCGCACCTACCGCGCTGCGTCGTTCCCGAAGCGCCTCGCAACGATCCTCGCCGGGATCGGCGTGAACCTGCTGATCGCGTTCGTGCTCATCTTCTTCGTGCTCCTCCGGGTGGGTGAGGCCCAGGGCCCGAACACCACGGTCAACTCGGTCACCGACAAGGCCCCGGCCGCGGTCGCCGGCTTCCAGGAGGGCGACCGCATCCTCTCGATCGGTGGCCGGCAGGTCGACGAGTGGGACGACGTCCCGCGCCTGATCCAGCCCCGCGCCGGGGAGGCGACGACGTTCGTCGTCGAGCGCAACGGCAATCGTGTCGTGCTCGAAGCGACTCCCGAGGCGCGCAGTGAGAGCGACCCGACCGGATTCGTCGGCATCGCACCCGGTGAGGCACGCGCGTCGCTGGGTCTGTTCGGTGCGATGCGCGAGTCGGTCGTGATGATGTGGGACGGCACCAAGGCGACGGGCCAGGGAATCGCCCGGATCTTCTCGCCGTCGGGCGTCGAGCAGCAGGTGTCGAACGTCACCCGAGCCGGACCGCAGCCTCAGGCGCCGGCCGGGGTCGACGTCGAACGGCCGCGATCGGTGATCGGGATCGTGAGCATCGGCGACCAGATCGTCCAGGGCGACATCTGGACGCTGCTGTTCCTGGTGGCCACGATCAACCTGTTCCTGGCGCTCTTCAACCTGATCCCGTTGCTGCCGTTCGACGGTGGCCACGCCGTGATCGCCTGCTACGAGGGAATCGCCTCGAAGGTGAAGGGTCGCCGGGTGCAGGTCGACTACCGGCGTTTGGTTCCCGTCACCGCGATGGTCCTCGCCGTGCTGCTGGTGTTCGGTGTGTCGACCATGTTCCTCGACATCCGTGAGATCATCACCGGATCATGAGCATCTTGATGGTCGAATCCGCTGCGCCTGCTCGATCGCTCACCCGTTCGAGTCCCGCGGTTGGTGTCCGCCGGCTCCGCTCCTTCTCGCTCCGATGATCTTCGAGCGGCGCAAGACCCGGCAGGTGGTGCTCGGGCGTGCGCCCGGGCCCAGCGTCGCGGTCGGGGGCGACGCGCCGGTGTCGGTCCAGTCGATGACGACCACCAAGACGGCCGACGTCGACGGCACGCTCGCACAGATCTACGCTCTCGCCGGTGCCGGCTGCGACATCGTGCGCTGCACCTGCAACGAGGAAGCCGCCGCGGAAGGTCTCGCGCAGATCGTTCCCCGCTCACCGGTCCCGATCGTGGCCGACATCCACTTCCAGCATCAGCTCGCGCTCGCCGCGATGGAAGCGGGCGTCCACGCACTCCGGCTCAACCCGGGCAACATCCGCAAGCCCGAGCACATCAAGCTCGTCGCCCGTGAGGCGAAGGACCGGGGCCTGCCGATCCGCATCGGCGTCAACGCGGGAAGTCTGGATCCGGAGATCGCGGCGCGCCACGGCGGCGCCACTCCCGAAGCGCTCGTCGAGTCGGCGATGCGCGAGCTCGCCTACTTCGAAGAGGTCGGCTTCGACGACGTGAAGATCTCGGTCAAGGCGTCGAACGTCGCGCTCATGATCGAGTCGTACCGCATGCTCAGCGAAGCGACCGACCATCCGCTGCACCTCGGGGTGACCGAAGCCGGCCCTCCGCCGAACGGTCTGGTGAAGTCGACCGCCGGGATCGGCACGCTGCTCGCCGAGGGCATCGGCGACACCATCCGGTACTCGCTCACCGCCGATCCGGTCGAGGAGGCACGCGCCGGCCGCACGCTCCTCGAGTCGCTCGGGCTCCGGGAGCGCAAGGGCCTCGATCTCATCGCCTGCCCGAGCTGTGGCCGGGCCGAGGTCGACGTGATCCGCGTGGCCAAGGAAGCACAGGATGCGCTCACCGACCGCAACATCCCGTTGCAGGTCGCGGTGATGGGCTGCGTGGTCAACGGACCCGGTGAGGCGCGGGAAGCCGATCTCGGCATCGCGGCCGGCAAGGGCAAGGGCCACCTGTTCGTGAAGGGCAAGGTCGTGCGCGTCGTCCCCGAGTCGGAGATGGTCGCCGCCCTCGTGGCCGAGGCCGAGCGGATCGTCGAGGAGGGCTTCGACGCCGTCCTCGCCGACGCCGACGAAGGCGCCGAGGCCGAGGCGGCCGCCACGCGCGCCGAGCTGCTCGCCGACCAGGGAACCGACGTCAACGAGACCGCAGTCAAGATCAGCAAGATCCGCGACCTCACCGATTAGTCCGCTCTTGCGACTTCGTCGCTTCCTCAGCCGCGGTTGGTGCGGAGATCCCGGAGGCGGGCGCGCCAGCCGGTGGCGGTCGCGGCGGCGAGGCGCTCGCGGTACAGCCCGTCGGTGAGGTGGTCGTCGATCGGGATCGACGCGTCGGGGCCGATGATCCAGCCGAGGAGGAAGTCGGCGAGCGCGGGGTTGCGAGGGAGCACGGGACCGTGGAGGTAGGTACCGACGAGGCGGTCGCCGAGCACGCCGTCGACGCCCCCGACGCCGTTCCCACCACCGACGCTGACCGGGCCGAGGGGCCGGACCCCTGGCCCGAGGGTCGTGCGACCCGCGTGGTTCTCGAACCCGGTGACCCGCGGGAGGTGCGTCGACGGTTCGGGGTGCACGACGACCTCGCCGATCAGGCGGGGCGACGCGCCGACGGTGCGCATGTCGACCAGGCCGAGGCCGTCGAGCATCTCGCCGTCGCCGGTCTCGTAGCTCGCACCGATCAGCTGGAACCCCGCGCACACCGCGAACACCACCGCCCCGGAGGACTGTGCCCGTGCGAGGGCTCCGGCCGACGCGCGCATGCGTTCCGACGCGAGCGACTGCGGGTCGTCTTCGCCCCCGCCGAACAAGTACAGGTCGAGGGAGTCGGGGAGCGGTTCGTCGGCGGCCACCGAGACGAGTTCGGCCGCGATCCCGCGGCGGCGGCAGCGCTCGACGAGCACGACCGCGTTCCCCCGATCACCGTAGGTCCCGAGGAGCTCCGGAAAGACGAGACCGATGCGGACGGTGGATTCCGTCACGGGCGCCGCCTCATCGGAGGCGTCGCGTCAGCGCGGTGAACTGCGTGTACGACGCCACGATGTCGACTTCGGGTCCGCCGACGAGTGCAGCCGCCGCGATGGGATCGGCTTCGACGACGCACACGACGCCGTCGTAGTCGAGCCGGACCGCGACGTCGAGCGACCGCTCACCCGACGCGGCGACGGTCCGGTCGCGCAGCCGTTCGAACGGTGCATCCCAGAGCCACGAGGTGTCGCGCCCGTCGGCGACGTGTGCGTTGACGGCGAGCACCACGCCGTTCTCGCGCTCGTCGAGCCACGCCAGCACCTCACTCCAGCCGGCCGGGTTCTTGGCGAGGAGCACGCGTGCCGGTCGCCCGTCGGCGAGCCGGTAGGTCGCGTACCGGCCGGAGACCGTGGTGACTGCCGCCGCCGCGGTCGCGGCCACCTCGGGATCGACCCCGAGTTCGGCGGCGGCGGTGATCGCGAGTGCTGCGTTGAGGACGTTCCACCGGCCGGGCAGCGCGAGGTCGATCGTGACTGCACGGTCACCGAGGTGCAGGACGTCGCCGACGAGGCGGATGTCGGCGGCGGGTTCGGCGAACCCGCAGGGGCACGAGTACGTGTCGTGACCCGTCGCAGGGTCGTCGGTCCAGCCGAGGAGACGGCCACAGGCCGGGCAGGTCGCCGCGTCGCCCCGCCACCCACCACCGAGATCGATCCAGACCGTGCGGTCCGACGCCGCTGCGAACGCAACGTGCGGATCGGATGCGTTGGCGACGATGGGGATGTCGGGATGTGCGGCGACGACCTCGCGCCACCGGTCGGCGAGACTGCGCACCTCGCCGTACCGGTCGAGCTGGTCGCGGCTGAGGTTCCCGAGCACGAGGAGCTCCGCGTCGAGCGGATCGACCACCAGCGGCAACACCCGCTCGTCGACCTCGAGGATCGCGTCCGACGGCGGATGGGGTGCGGCGAGCGAGGCGACCACACCGGCGACGAGGTTCGCCCCGGTGTGGTTGGTGACCACCGGTCGACCGGCGGCGCCGAGTGCCGCGGCGAGCAGCGCAGTCGTCGTCGTCTTGCCGTTGGTCGCCGAGACCAGGGTGACCCGATCGCGAACGGCGAGGTCGTGGAGCAGGTCGGGTTGGACCTTGAGCATGATCCGGCCGCTGACGTGAGCGCCCGCGCCGCGACCGGTCACGCGTGACATCCACCCGGCGGCGCGACCGGCGGCAACGGCGAATTGGTCGCGGCGGGTCAAGACTCGGCTTCGCACCAATACGCGTCGACCCGGTACGTCATCCCGACGACGGCGCGCCCCTTCGTCTCCGGATGGGTTGCCAGCAAGGTCCGGACCTCCTCGAGCACCCGTTCCCGCTCGGCGGGTGCGAGCACCGCGACGTGACTCACCGACTGGACGCGTGTCACGACGTCGGACGGGCTCAAGAGGTGTTCGTGCCGGAAGGTCGCCTCGTGCAACGTCCCGAAGCCGGCCCGAGTACCAAGGGCAGATTCACTCCACTCCTCGTGCTCACGCCACGGGGCCCGTTTCTCGACGCGATCCATGATTCCCCACACCTGGTCGACCCAGTCGACGCTGCGGTCGCGCGCGTTCCAGACCAGACCGACCCGGCCACCGGGACGAAGGATCCGGTGCAGTTCGGCGAACGCTGCGTCGGCGTCGAACCAGTGGAACGCCTGCGCGACCGTGACGGCGTCGAGGGAGTGGCGGGCGAACGGGAGGGTCTCGGCTGTCGACGACACGACCGGAACGTCGGGTACGGCGGCGCACAGGTGCCGCGTCATTCCCTCGACCGGCTCCACCGCGATCAGGTTGGAGCCGTACGGCGCGAGGAGACGGGTGAGCTTGCCGGTCCCGGCCGCGAGGTCGACGACCCGGGCACCGTACGTGATCCGGAGGTTCTCGACGAGCCAGTCGACGACATCGGGCGGATACGACGGGCGGGCACGCTCGTACGCGTCGGCCTGCGCGTCGAACCCCGAAGCAGCAACGTCATGGACCGGCACGGCTCCGATTGTGTCAGAGCGGGTCTAGTGCAGGCCGCACTCGATCTTGTCGGAGCCGGCCCAGCGGCCGTCGCGGGCGTTCTGACCTTCGGTGACCGGGCGGGTGCAGGGCCAGCAGCCGATCGACTGGTAGCCGCGCTCGGCGAGCGGGTGGACCGGGAGGTCACGGTCGCGGATGTACCCGTCGACGTCGGCGTCGGTCCACGACGCGATGGGGTTCACCTTCACGAGGCCGCGGCCGAGGTCCCAGCTCACGATGGGCGTCTGCGCCCGGGCGGGCGTCTCGACTCGGCGCACCCCGCTCATCCAGGCTGCCTTGCCCGCGAGTGCCCGGTTGAGCGGCTCGACCTTGCGGATCCCGCAGCACGCGTCGGGGTCGCTGTGCCACATGTCATCGAGGTCGGTCTTCGGCTTCACGATGTTGAGGTTGAGGTCGTAGCGGCTGCGCACCTGCTCGACGTACCAGAGCGTCTCGGCGAAGTGGTACTGGGTGTCGAGGAACGCGACCTCGATGTCGGGCACCTCGTTCACCGCGAGATCGACGAGGACGCAATCCTGGAACGACGCGGCGAGCACGACGCCGGTCCCGAACCGTTCGTGCGCCCACCGGACCGCGGCCGACGCAGGTGCGGTCTCGAGTCGGCGCGACGCCTCGGCGAGTTCGGCGAGGTCGGGCACGCCCACGGCCTCCCGGTCGATGTCGGACGTGTCGGTGAGGGTGTCGTGGATGGCGGTCATGTCGCGCACTCGCTCTCGCCGACATCGGCCACATAGGGGCCGGTCTCGTCGAAGTCGACGAAGTAGTCGGGCGCTTCCTCGGGAGTCGGGAACTTGTCGAGCTCCTTGAGCGTCGTCCCCACCGCCGCCGCGCCACCGGAGCGGTCGAGCCACTGGGAGAACGTCTCACCCGCCGAGCGTTCGTCGGCGAAGCGACCGACCACCCGCACGACGGCCTGCGACGCGACCTTGGCCGGGAAGCTTCGTGGCCTTCTCGCCGAAGCCGATCTCCATGTTGCCGAGCCGACCACCGAGCAGCATCTGGTACCCGGGCGCGGCCCGCCCGTGGGCGCGGCGCTCGAGTCCGAGGAAGCCGATGTCGGCGATGTGGTGCTGGCCGCAGCTGTTGGTGCAACCCGAGATGTTGATCTTGATGCCGCCGACCTCGGCGAGCCCTGCGCTCTCGAGCGCGGTGCCGATGTCGGCTGCGAGCCCACGGGACTGGGTCACCGCCAGGTTGCAGGTGTCGGCGCCCGGGCAACTCACGACGTCGCGGGCGAGCTCGGCGCCGGTCTCGGCCATGTCGACTTCGGCGAGGCGCTTCCAGAGATCGAGGAGCTGGCCTTCTTCGAGGTCGCGCAGCGCGAAGTTCTGGCGGTTGGTGATGCGGATGTCGGTGTCGAAGTCGCGCTGGATCTGTGCGAGGCCCCGGAACTGCTCGGTGGTGATGTCGCCGAGACGGCACCACGCGTACGCGCTCACCGAACCGTTGGCGCGACCGCGCACGACGTTGGCGAGATCCCAGCGGGGGAACGGCTCGAGGCCCGAGAACGTGACCGGCGACGCGGTGTCGGCCGACACGGTCGTGCCGCTGCCGGCGGGACGGTCGCCGTCGCGCAGGACCGTCTCGGGGAGGCCGCCCGGCCAGGTGACCGACGCCCGGAGGAACTTGCGCTCCTTGGTGATGCGCTCGCGCACCTCGTCGATGCCCATGGTGTCGACGAGCCACTTCATGCGCGCCCGCAGCTTGTTGTCGCGGTTGCCGTAGTGGTCGAACGTGCGCAGGATCGCTTCGATGGTGGGGAGCAGGTCTTCGCGGCTGGTGAACTCCTCGTAGGCCTGCGCCGGGTGCGGGTTGGCGCCGAGGCCACCGGCGAGGAAGATCTTGAAGCCGGGCTCGGTACGCCCATCGGGGAGTGTGCGGTTGACCGCGATCACGCCGACGTCGTTGAACATGGCCTGGCCGCAGTCGGTCGCGCACCCCGAGAAGTTGATCTTGAACTTCCGCGGCAGCCGCTGGGCGATCGGGTTGCGCAGGAACAGGCGGGCGGTGGCCTCGGCCCACGGAGTGATGTCGAGGACCTCGGTCGGGCAGGCACCCGCGAGGTGGCAACCGGCGACGTTGCGGACCGTGTCGCCGCACGCCTCCCGCGACGTGAGGCCGACGGTGGCGAGCAGCCGCAGCGCCTCGACCGTGCGCTCGAGCGGGACGAAGTGGAACTGCACGTTCTGGCGGGTGGTGAGGTGACCCCAGCCCCGGGAGAACTCCTGGGCGACGTACCCGAGCATCTCGAGCTGGTCGGGCGTGACCTTGCCGTACGGGATCTTCACCCGCAGCATCTGGTTGTGGCCGCCCTGCCGCTGGCCGTAGACGCCCTGGTTCAGACGCACGACCCGGAAGACGTCGTCGTCGATCTCACCGGCGAGGTACTGCTCGACGGCCCGTTCGAACCGCACGAGCTCGTCTTCCACCTCCGGATCGAGGGGAAGGGCACGCAGTTCGACGAGGTTGATAGCCATCAGGGACTCCCAGGACGCGGGGCGCGTCGGAGAAAAGGGCGGGGGGCGGAACGGGGGCGCGGGGGCTGTTGGGGTTCAGCCGCGCGATCGCGCGAGCCGGCATACACATCTCGTCGTGCAGCTCATGGGGGGTACGGCCCATGGAGATGCTCGGAGCGCCGGTCGTTCGAATCACGAGTGGATCGTAACCCTTTCCCCGACCAATTGCCAGCAATCGAGGTCGGGTTTTATCAACTCGATCGGTGTGGTGGAGATGACGGAGGGACCGCGGAAGCCCCGAAACCCCGGGAATTGAACGGAAAATCGGCCCATCGGCAGCTAGGTTCGAAGCATGCGCATGTCCCGCCTCTTCCTCCGGACCCTGCGGGACGATCCGTCGGATGCCGAGGTCGACAGCCACAGGCTCCTGGTCCGGGCCGGTTACATCCGCAAGGTCGCGTCCGGCTTCTACTCCTGGTTGCCCCTCGGGGTCCGGGTCCTGCAGCGGGTGTCGGAGATCGTGCGGGAGGAGATGGACCGGGCCGGTGCCCAGGAGGTCCTGCTCCCGATCGCCCAGCCGCTCGAGCTCTGGGAGCGAACGGGGCGCGACGTGTCGTACGGCCCGCTGATGTTCAAGCTCGAGGACCGCAAGGGCACCGGCTTCGCCCTCTCGCCCACGGCCGAGGAGCTCATCACCACGACGGTGGCGGGGGAGTACACCAGCTACCGCGACCTGCCCGTGAACCTCTACCAGGTCAACTGGAAGTACCGCGACGAGCTCCGGCCCCGCTTCGGCCTCCTCCGGGCGCGCGAGTTCCTCATGAAGGACGCGTACTCGTTCGACCGCGACCTGGCCGGCCTCCAGGCCGCCTACGACGCGATGTTCGACGCGTACGGCCAGGTCTTCACCCGGTGCGGGCTCACGTTCCGGGCGGTCAAGGCCCAGTCGGGTGAGATCGGCGGCGACACGAGCCAGGAGTTCATGGCCGTGGCCGCGGTGGGCGAAGACGCCTTCGTGTGGTGCGCGAGTTGCGACTACGCGGCCAACACCGAAGCCGCGGTCCGCCAGTCGACCGTCGAGGCGCCGGCCCCGCCCGAAGCCGGTCCCCGCACCAAGGTGCACACCCCCGACCTCCCCGGCATCGACGAGGTCGCGAAGCACCTCGGCACATCCCCCGACCTGCTGCTGAAGTGCATCGCGTTCGACGTCGACGGCGAGCTCGGCCTCGCACTCGTTCCCGGCGACCGCGAGGTCAACGAGTTCGCGATCCAGCGGGCGCTGCCCGGCCGATCGGTTCGCCTCTTCGGCGACGCCGACTTCGCGGCGCAGCGGGAGCTCCCGAAGGGGTACATCGGTCCCGACTTCGCGGGCGCCACGGTCGTGGTGGCCGACTCCTCGGTGCGCGCCCCTCACGGCTGGGTCACCGGCGCGAACGAGACCGACCACCACACGACCGACACCGTGCTCGGACGCGACTTCACCCCCACCCACTGGGACGAGATCGTGGTCGTCGAGCCCGGCGATCCGTGCCCGAGCTGCGGCGAGTGCGCTGCGCATCGACCGGGGCATCGAGGTCGGGTCACGTGTTCCAGCTCGGGACGAAGTACACCGAGGCACTCGGGGCGAACTACACCGACGACGCCGGTGAGCAGCACCCGATGGTGATGGGGTGCTACGGAATCGGGATCAGTCGCATCGTCGCCGCGGTCGCGGAGGAGCACCACGACGACAACGGACTCACGTGGCCGGCGGCCCTGGCCCCGTACGACGTCCACCTCCTGGCCCTCGGCGACGTCGGCGCAGGCGGCCGACTCGCTCTACTCCGAGCTGCAGTCGGCGGGCTACGCGGTCCTCTACGACGACCGCGACGCGCGGCCGGGCGTGAAGTTCGCCGACGCCGACCTCCTCGGCGTCCCGGTGCAGCTCGTCGTCGGCACCAAGGGCCTGGCCCGCGGGGTCGTCGAGCGCAAGGTGCGCGCCTCCGGCGAGCGCGACGAGCTCCAGCTCGATGCCGTCGTCTCCGCGCTCGCCCGCGCCTGAGCCCATGGCGCTGCCCGTCAACCCGCCGGTCGTCGCCGATGCTCGCGAAGTTGGCCCGCGAGCTCCCGACGACTCCCGGACTGCTCTACGAGCCGAAGTGGGACGGCTTCCGCTGCATCGTGTTCCGCGACGGTGACGACGTCGAGCTCGGGAGTCGCAACGAGAAGCCGCTCACCCGGTACTTCCCCGACTTGATCGACCCGTTGCGCGCCGCGCTCGGCGACCGCGCCGTGGTCGACGGCGAGATCGTGATCGCCACCGACGCCGGCCTCGACTTCGATCTCCTCTCGCTGCGGATCCATCCGGCCGCGAGTCGTGTCGCGACGCTCGCGGAGGCGACCCCTGCGGCATTCGTCGCGTTCGACCTGCTCGCCGAGGGCGACGACGACCTCCGGGAGCAGCCGTTCTCCGACGCGGCGGGCGCGACTCGAGTCGATGCTCGGGTCCGCGACGCCACCGGTGTACCTCACGCCGGCGACGCAGGATCCCGACGTCGCCCGCGACTGGTTCGGCCGCTTCGAAGGTGCCGGCCTCGACGGCGTGGTCGCGAAGCCGCTCGACGCGGCCGTACGGCGAGGGCAAGCGCACGATGCTCAAGGTGAAGCACCTTCGCACCGCCGACTGCGTCGTCGCCGGCTACCGGGTGCACAAGGACGGCGCCGGGCGTCGGCTCGCTGCTCCTCGGTCTGTACGACGACGACGCGCATGCTCCACCACGTCGGCGTGGCGAGCAGCTTCGCCGCGCCCCGGCGGGCCGAGCTGCTCGGCGAGCTCGCGCCGTATCGCGTCGGCGCGCTCGACGCGCATCCCTGGCGCGAGTGGGCCGACCCCGCCGCGCACGCTGAGGGCCGCAAGCCGGGTGGCGCAGAGCCGATGGACGGGCGGCAAGGACCTCTCGTGGGAGCCGGTCCGCATCGAGCTCGTCGCCGAGGTCGCGTACGAGCACCTGCAGGGCGACCGCTTCCGTCACACCGCCCGCTTCCAGCGGTGGCGGCCCGATCGCGAGCCGGCGTCGTGCACGTACGCGCAGCTCGAGTCGGTCGTCCCCGCCGAGCTCCGCGACGTCTTCGGCGCCTAGACGCCTCCACACTCCGAGTTCGTTGCGTTTCGGTCCATATCGCACCAGAACGCAACGAACCTGAGGGTGAACGCGGACGGACGACCACGGAGCGCGGCAGGAAATTCCAGGTGAACTCCGGTATACTCACCAGGTTCTGTCCGACGAGTTGGGTCCATCCGAGAGTCGGAGGGGCGAGGCGAGCGTGGGCCCAATGCCCACGTTTTTTCTTGCCCGGAGCCAGACGTCCCCACGATGAGCAGCTTGAGAAGCGAAGGAGGTGGAGCGATGCGAGTGGAAGCGGTGCGAGCAGTCGTCGAACCGATCGTCGAGTCGCTCGACCTCGAGGTGTTCGACCTCACGGTCGACGGCCGCACGCTCCAGCTCACCGTCGATCGCGAGGGCGGCGTCGATCTCGACGCGCTCACCGCGGCGACCCAGGCGGTCTCGGCCGCGCTCGACGCCGCCGACCAGACCGGGCCCGACCTCGGTTCCGGCTCGTACAGCCTCGAGGTCAGCAGCCCCGGCCTCGAGCGGCCCCTCCGCACGCCCACGCACTTCCGGCGGGCGATCGGCGCCACGGTCTCGATCAAGACGATCTCGGGCACGACGGATCCGGGCGAGCCCGACGGTGATGCGATCCGACACCGGGGTGTCCTCGCCGACGCCGACGACGCCGCCTGCACCGTCGACGTCGACGGAGCAGCAGTCCGGATCACCTACGACTCCATCGTGGCCGCCCGCACGGTCTTCGAGTGGGGTCCGGCACCCAAGCCCGGCTCCGGCGGGCGCCAGAAGAAGAGCGCGAAGAAGAAGGTAGCGACGCGATGAACAGGGACATGATGGAGGCGCTCGAGACGATCGAGCGCGACAAGGGCATCTCGGTCGAGATCATGCTGCAGGCGCTCGCCGACGCGCTGGTCACGGCCTACAAGCGCATGCCCGAAGCCGCCGAGGAGGCGGAGGTCGAGGTCGACGTCGAGACCGGCGACATCCGCGTCATCGCCCAGGAGCTCGACGAAGACGGCAACGTCGTGCGCGAGTGGGACGACACGCCGAACGACTTCGGTCGCATCGCCGCGCAGACCGCGAAGCAGGTGATCCTGCAGCGCATCCGTGAGTTCGAGCGCGAGATGAAGTACGAGGAGTACGCCGGTCGCGAGGGCGACATCGTCACCGGGATCATCCAGCAGACCGACCAGCGCTACACGCTCCTCGACCTCGGTCGGGTCGAGGCGTTGCTGCCACAGGCCGAGCAGGTGCAGAACGAGCGCTACGAGCACGGCAGCCGGCTGAAGGCGTACATCGTCGAGGTCCGCAAGACGGCCAAGGGTCCGCAGATCGTCGTCTCCCGCACCCACCCCGGTCTCGTGAAGCGACTGTTCGAGCTCGAGGTACCCGAGATCGTCGACGGTGTCGTCGAGCTCAAGGCCATCGCCCGCGAGCCCGGGCACCGCACGAAGATCGCGGTCTCGTCGAACGACAACAACGTCGACCCGGTCGGCGCCTGCGTCGGCGCCCGCGGCTCGCGCGTTCGCATGGTCGTGAACGAGGTGCGCGGCGAGAAGGTCGACATCGTTCCCTACAGCGACGAGCCGTCGGAGTTCGTGATGAAGGCGCTCGCGCCCGCGCGGGTCCGTGAGGTCCGCATCCACCCCGACACCGGTACCGCCGAGGTCATCGTCCCCGACTTCCAGCTGTCGCTGGCGATCGGCAAGGAAGGCCAGAACGCCCGCCTCGCGGCCCGTCTCACCGGCTGGCGCGTCGACATCAAGAGCGAGACCCAGCTCGCGGAGGAAGAAGCCGGCGGCGGCGTCGACTACGCCGAGGGCGAGTGGGTCACCAACGCGAGTGGTGAGCTCGAGTGGCAGCCGGCCGAGGGTGGCGAGGCCATCTCCGCTGCCGCCGCCGGATACGCCGCGCCCGAGGGTGGCGGCGACGCGCCCGCCCCGCCTGCACCGACTCCTCCTGCACCGGCCGAGGCACCCGCGGCAGCGGCCGCCCCGTCGATCACGCCACCGCCTCCTGTACCCGAGGCCCCGACACCACCCGCTCCGGCCGCGGAATCGGTCGCATCGGCAGAAACCGAAGAGGAATCGGCACCACGAGAGGTTCAACCGGTCGAGGGGACGACCGTCGAGTAATCCGAGGCGAACCTGCGTGGGGTGCCGGCGGGTCGCGGCACCCGCGGAGCTCGTCCGCCTCGTTGCCGCACCCGATGGATCGGTGCGGCAGGGCCCGGGTCCCGGGCGGGGCGCATGGCTCTGCACCGGCTCCCGGGACTGCTGGGAGGCGGCCCTGCGCAGGGGGGCACTGTGGCGGGCGCTCCGGCGCCCACCGCTCCCGGACCCCGAGATCACAGCACTTCGCGCGAGACTGTTCGACAGCGACGACAAGAAACGGTAGGGACCAGAGACTTGGCCACCAAGAAGATCAGGGTCTACGAGCTCGCACGGGAGCTCGGCGTCGAGAACCACGTGGTGCTCGAGCTCTCCGAAGAGCTCAAGATCGGCGTCAAGAGCCACAGCTCCAGCATCGACAACCCCTCCGCGGACCGCGTCCGCCGGCTGGCCGACTCGAAGGGACTTCGGCGCGAGCCGATCGTCGACGAGAAGCCGGCCGCCAAGGACAAGGCGGAGCCGGCGAAGACGGAGAAGCCCGCCCGGGTCCGTTCCGGGCGCCCGCTCATCACGCCCGACGACACTCCTCCGGTCGCGCCCGACCCGAGTGCGGAACCGGCTGCGCCGGCGCACCGGGTGGTGCGTTCGAAGCCGATGCCCCCCGAGGCGCCGCTCCGTCCGGCCGTCCCGCCGCCTGCGGCATCCCCGCCCCCGCCGCCTCGCCCTGCTCCCGCAGCGCCGGCGCCGCCGGCCGCGCCCGAACCCCTCGCCCCTGCGGCGTCGGCACCCGCGCCTGCGCCGACCACCCCTGCCCCGAGTGCTCCCGCGCCCGGCGCGCCGGCCACCGAGCCGGTCGCCGCGTCGGCGGAAGCTGCAGCTCCGACTGCACCGACAGCCGACGCGACTCCGGCGCCGCCCCCGCCGATCCTGCTCGGTCCATCGGGGAAGCCGATCCCACCGCCTCCCGGTGGTCGTCCGATCCCGCCGCCTCCCGGTCAACGCAGCGGCGGTGGTCCGCGCACGGGTTCCGGCGCGGGCCGTCCCGGCGGCTTCGGCGGCGGTGGCGGTGGCGGCGGTCGTCCCGGTGGTTTCGGCGGCGGTGGCGGTCGTCCCGGTGGTTTCGGCGGCGGTCCCGGCGGTGGCCCCGGCGGTCCCGGCGGTGGCCCTGGCGGTCCCGGCGGTGGACGCGGCGGTCCCGGTGGTGGTCCCGGAGGGGGCAACCGTGGTCGGCCCGGTCCGCAGGGTCAGCGGCCCCGACGCAAGAAGCGGCGTCGTCGCGACTTCGAGGACCTCGGCCCCGCGTCGCTGTCGTCACTCACACCCGACGACGTTCCGATCCCCGAGGGCGAGATCCTCATCCCGCGGGGCAGCACCGTGCAGGAGCTGGCGCCCCGACTGAACCGCAAGACCGGCGACATCGTCCGCATCCTGTTCGACGCGGGCGAGATGGTCACCGCGACGCAATCGCTGGCCGACGAGATGATCGAGCTCATCGCCCAGGAGCTCGGCGCCGAGATCCTCCTCGTCGAGCCCGGCCAGGAAGCCGAGCTCGAGCTGCAGGCGATGCTCGGCGAAGACGAAGAAGACGACGAAGCGCTGCTCGAGCCACGCGCGCCGATCGTGACCGTGATGGGTCACGTCGACCACGGCAAGACCACGCTCCTCGACACGATCCGTCACACCGACGTCGCTTCCGGCGAGGCCGGTGGCATCACCCAGGCCATCGGCGCCTACCAGGTCGAGCGCGACGGTCGGAAGATCACCTTCATCGACACCCCGGGCCACGAGGCGTTCACCGCCATGCGCGCCCGCGGTGCCGAGGCAACCGACATCGCGATCCTCGTGGTCGCGGCCGACGACGGCGTGATGCCCCAGACCATCGAGGCGATCAACCACGCCAAGGCGGCCGAGGTGCCGATCGTCGTCGCGGTCACCAAGACCGACCGCGACAACGCCGACCCCACCCGGGTCCGTCAGCAGCTCTCCGAGCAGGAACTGGTGCCCGAGGAGTGGGGTGGCGACACCCTCGTCCTCGACGTCGCCGCGCCGGCGGGGATCGGCGTCGAGGAGCTGCTCGACAGCCTCATCCTCGTCGCCGACGCGCAGCTCGAGGATGAGCTGCGGGCCAACCCGAAGGCACCGGCCCGGGCCTTCGTGCTCGAGGCGAACCTCGACCCCGGTCGCGGACCGGTGGTCACCGCGCTCATCGAGCGGGGAACGCTCCGCGTCGGCGAGCCCATGGTCGCCGGTGGCGGCTGGGGCAAGGTCCGCGCGATGTTCGACGAGCGCGGCAACTCGGTGACCGAAGCCGGCCCGTCGACCCCGGTCGAGGTGCTCGGTCTCGACGACACGCCGCTCGCCGGCGACGAGCTCCGCGTCGCGCCGAACGAGAAGGTCGCCCGTGCAGTGGCCGAGGCACGTGCGCATCGACGTCGGGTCTCGGACCTCTCGCACCCGATGATGCTCGCGGGCGGCGCCCGCCTCGAAGACATCTTCGCGATGGTCCAGCGCGGCGAGGTCGCCACACTGAACCTGCTCGTGAAGGCCGACATGCAAGGTTCGCTCGAAGCGCTCACCGAAGCGCTGCGCAAGCTCGACCAGGAGCACGACGAGGTCCGGCTCTCGTTCGTGCTCCGCGGCGTCGGCGGCATCACCAAGTCCGACGTCGACCTCGCCGCGGTCTCCAACGCAACGGTGATCGGCTTCAACGTGCGACCCGACCGACCGGCGCGTGAGCTCGCCGAGCAGGAGAAGGTCGAGCTGCGCCTCTACGAGGTCATCTACCAGGTCCTCGACGACGTCTCGCAACGCGCTGCTCGGCATGCTCAAGCCCGAGTTCGAAGAGGTCGTCACCGGAGAGGCCGAGGTCCGCGAGATCTTCGGCGTGCCGCGGATCGGCAAGATCGCCGGGTGCTTCGTGCGCCACGGCACGATCACCCGTGGCTCGCAGGTGCGGTTCCTCCGCGACAGCACGGTCATCTGGAAGGGTTCGATCGCTTCGCTGCGACGCTTCAAGGACGACGTGCGAGAGGTCAGGGAGGGCTTCGAGTGCGGTATCGGTCTCGAGAACTACCAGGACCTCAAGCCCGGCGATCTCATCGAGACGTTCGACGTCAAGGAGATCGTCCGCACGGCTTCGTGATCAGGAGCCCAGCGGAGCCGCTGGACGCGCGAGAGCAGGAGCTGAGCTGGTGGCGATAGAGGCGGCGCAGCGGAGCGACCAGTGGTGATGCACGCGGGTGCCATGTGCTTCGATCTCCACGTTCCGCAGAGCCGGTCGTTGAAGGCGAAGCGCGCGGCCGTCCGGCCGATCATCGACGGACTCCGGCACCGGTTCAAGGTGTCGGTCGCCGAGGTCGACCATCAGGACCAGTGGCAGCGGGCGACGATCGGGGTTGCGGTGGTCTCGAGCAGCGATGGTCACCTCAGGGAGGTGCTCGACTCCGTCGAGCGCTTCGTAGCGAGCGCGCCGGAAGTCGAGCTCCTCGACTCCGAGGTCGCGTACCTCGATCCCGCCGATTCCATGTTGGGCGATCGGTGAGCAAAGGCCGTGCGCCGCGCAAGTACCCCCGCACGGCGCGGGTCAACGAGGTGGTGCGCGAGGTGCTCGCCGAAGAGATCGAGCGGCTCTCAGATCCGCGCCTCGGGTTCATCACGCTCACCGACGTCGAAGTGAGCCGCGACCTCCGGCACGCCAACGTCTACTACTCGGCGCTCGGGCGGAAGGGTGCCCAGCAGACCGAGGAGGAGGTCGACGCCACCGCGGCCGCGCTCGGTGTCGTCGACCCGACACCTTCGCTCGGTGCTGAGCCGGGAGGTTCGCCTCAAGTACCTTCCTGAGCTGCACTTCAAGGTCGATCCCTCGATCGCCCAGGGTCAGCGGGTGGAGCAGATCCTCCGCGAACTGCGCGACGGGGAGCGACCTCCCGGTTTCGACGACGAGGAAGCGCCATGAACGAGTCGGGTGAAGGCACCGGGGCCGCGCTCAAGCGGGCAGCCGAGCTGATCGCCGACGCACCGGTCGTCGCGCTCGCGTGTCACGTCAGCCCCGACGGCGACGCACTCGGTTCCATGCTGGCGCTGCACCACTCCCTCCGCCTCGCAGGTCGGAACAGCATCGCCTCGTTCCCGAGCCCCTTCCTGGTGGCCCCGCACTACCGCGAGCTCCCCGGCCTCGAGCTCCTCGTCCCTCCCGGCGACGTTCCCGACGGAACCCGACCTGATGGTCACGTTCGACTGCGGCTCGACGGCTCGCCTCGGCGATCTCGAGCCCGCGGCGAAAGCCGCGCGAGAGCTGATCGTGCTCGACCACCACGTGTCGAACGACCGCTACGGCTCGGTCAACGTGATCGACCCCGACGCCGCCGCAACGGGTGTGGTGGTGCGCCGGCTCATGCAGGAGCTCGGCCTCGACCTCGCGCACGAAGCCGCGGTCTGCCTCTACGCCGCGCTCGTCTGCGACACCGGACGGTTCCAGTACGCGACCACCACGCCGGAGGTGTTCGACCTCGCCCGTGAGCTCCTCGCGTACGACGTTCCCGTTGAGCGCCTGAGTCGCACGCTGTTCGAGGAGCACCGCTTCGCGTACCTCCAGCTCGTGGCCGAGGTGCTCGGCCGGGCCGAGTTGTGCGCCGACCAACGCTTCGTCTGGACGTCGGTCACCGTCGACGACCTGGAACGCCACGGAGTGACGATCGACGAAGCCGAAGGCCTCATCGATCTCGTCCGGCGGACCGCCGAGGCAGAGGTGAGCTGCGTCCTCAAGGAGGAACCGGGCGGAACCGTCCGCGTGAGCCTCCGCTCGCTCGGCGACATCGACGTGTGCCGGGTGGCCGAGCGGGAGGGTGGCGGCGGCCACCGGTTCGCGGCCGGCTTCACGAGCTCCGACCCGATCCCCGAGGTCGTCGCCCGCATCAAGGCATCCCTCCCACGCGCCTGAACCTAGGGTGCTGACGTGCTCGACGGATTGCTGGTGGTCGACAAGCCCGGCGGATGCACGTCGCACGACGTCGTGGCGCGGGTACGCAAGGCCGCGGGTCAGCGCAAGGTCGGACATGCGGGAACCCTCGATCCCGACGCAACCGGTGTACTGCTCGTCGGCCTCGGGCGCGCGACGCGACTGATGCGGTTCCTCTCGATCGAGAGCAAGTCGTACCGGAGCGAGGTCGTCTTCGGCGTCGCGACCGACACGCTCGACGCTGCGGGTCGGGTCGTCGACCGTCAACCCATGACCGTCGACCGGGAATCCCTGGTCGAGGTGAGCCGACGCTTCATCGGCGAGATCGACCAGGTGCCGCCGATGGTCTCGGCCGTGAAGATCGGTGGTCGGCGCCTCCACGAGATCGCCCGCGCGGGCGAAGAGGTCGAACGGGCGCCGCGTCGGGTGCGCATCGACCGGATCGAGGTCGAGGCGCTCGAACCCGGCCCGTACCCGGTCGCCACGATCGTGGTCGAGTGCGGGAGCGGGACCTACATCCGGGCCCTCGCGGCCGACCTCGGGGCGGCCCTCGGCGGGTTCGCCCACGTCGGCACCCTGCGTCGGCTCAGCGTCGGATCGTTCACCCTCGACGAGGCCCATTCCCTCGAGGCGATCGAGGCCGATCCGGCCGGTCTGCTCCTCGCGCCCCTCGACGCGGTGCGCGACCTGGACCCGCTCGCCGCCGACGACGAGATCGCCCGGGCGGTGGCCCACGGCTCGGTGTTCCCCGCTGCAGGACTCCCGGTCGATCCCGACGCTGCGGGTCCGTTCGCCGTCGTCGGTCCCTCCGGTTCGTTGCTCGCCGTGTACGAACGGCGCGGTGCCGCGTTGAAGCCCGCCGTGGTGGTGAGCACGTGAAGGTGGCCCGCGACGCCGACGTCGCGGCCCGACGGGGGAGTGTCGTCACCATCGGCGCGTTCGACGGCGTCCACCTCGGTCACCGCGAGGTGCTCCGGCTGGTCAACGACCTCGCCCGCGCGCGCGACCTCGAAGCCGCGGTCGTCACCTTCGACCGCCATCCCGCGCAGGTGGTCCGGCCCGACTCCGCGCCGAAGCTGCTCACGACCCTCGACCAGAAGCTCGAACTGCTCGAGGCAACCGGCCTCGTCGACGTGGTGTGCGTGCTCACGTTCGACGAGGCGCGCAGCACCGAGACGGCCGAGGAGTTCGTCGAGGCGACGCTCGTCGGGCAGCTGCACGCCCGGCTCGTGGTCGTCGGGGCCGACTTCCACTTCGGACACCGGCGGGGCGGCAACGTCGCGCTCCTCGAACGGATGGGTGCGGTCCACGGCTTCGAGGTCATCGGCCTCGGGCTGGTCTCTCCCGAGGGAGTCGGGGGCGAGCCGGTCTCGTCGACGCGGATCCGGCGCCTGCTCTCGGAGGGCGACGTCGTCGGCGCGGCCGCGCTCCTCGGTCGTCCCGCACGCGGTCCGCGGCACCGTCGAGCGTGGCGACCAACGAGGCCGTGAGCTCGGCTTTCCCACCGCGAACCTCGCGGTGGCCCCGGAGCTGTGCCTCCCCGCCGACGGGATCTACGCCGGGACCTTCGCCGGCGCCGACCGCATCACCCGCCTGGCGGCGATCTCGCTCGGCCGACGTCCGACCTTCTACGAGAGCGCCGAGGTCCCCCTGCTCGAGGCCTACGTCCTCGACTTCACCGGCGATCTCTACGGCCAGGCCGCCGAGGTCGGGTTCGTCGAGCGGCTCCGGGGCGAGGAGAAGTTCGACTCGATCGACGCGCTGATCGAGCAGATGCAGCGTGACGTCGACGCCACCCGCCGGATCGTGGGTGAGGAGACGTAGCGGAGGCGCCGGAACGGGGCGGCGGGTCAGGAGTGGGTGGGCGAGAGAGGCGGCGCAGCGGAGTCGACCATCCAGCCCGTCCCGCCTTACATGGGGCGTGCATGTTATGCTCCCCGGGTTCGTCGGAACGTCCGACGAGCACCCCGCTGTAGACGAAGGTCTCGCCTCGCGCATGCCCGATACCACTGCCACGATCGCTGAGCACCGCCTCCACGAAACCGACACCGGTTCGCCGGAGGTGCAGGTCGCGCTCCTCACCGAACGCATCAACCACCTCACGGAGCACCTGAAGGTCCACAAGAAGGACCATCACTCGCGCCGAGGTCTGCTCATGCTCGTCGGCCGGCGGCGTCGGTTGCTCGACTACCTCCGACGCAACGACGTCGAGCGGTACCGGGCGCTCATCGCGAAGCTCGGCCTCCGTCGGTAGCACCCTCGAGGAGCGGATCGCCGCTCCTCGTTTCGCGTAACCACGCGAGCGTGACGGGGGTTGTCAGTCGCCACCGCCCGAGCCGGCCGGACCCATCGGGTCCGCAACGTCGCCGGTGGGGCCGTGACAACTGGGAACCGCCGCCCCTCGCACCAATGCCCATGATGGGCTGAGAGGAGCGCAGTCCTGATGACTGACGCCATTCGAGTATCCGGTCCGATCAACGCGGCCGGGCTCACCCTGACCCTCGAGGCGGGCAAGCTCGCCCAACTCGCCGATGGTGCCGTCCTGTTGCAGGTCGGTGACACTGAGCTGCTGTCGACCGTCGCCACCAGCACGCCCCGCGAGGGAATCGACTTCTTCCCCCTCACGGTCGACGTCGAGGAGCGCATGTACGCCGCGGGCAAGATCCCCGGGTCGTTCTTCCGTCGTGAAGGTCGTCCCGGCGAGGCGGCGATCCTCACCTGTCGCCTCACCGACCGCCCGTTGCGCCCGAGCTTCCCCGAGGGCTTCCGCAACGAGGTCCAGGTCATCGCCACCATCCTCGGTTCCGACCAGGTGAACCCCCACGACGTGATCTCGATCAACGGTGCGTCCGCCGCGCTGATGATCTCGGGGATCCCGTTCAACGGCCCGATCGGTGCGGTGCGCATGGCCCACCACGACGGCGTGTGGATCGCGCACCCGACGTACGAAGAAGGCGTGGAGTCGACGTTCCAGCTCGTCGTCGCCGGGCGTCGTACCGACGCCGGCGAGATCGCCGTGATGATGGTCGAGGCCGGTGGAACCGAGAAGAGCTGGGAGCTCTACGAGGCCGGCGCCCCGAAGGTGACCGAAGACGTCATCGCCGAGGGTCTCGAAGAGGCCCGGAGATGGATCGGCACGGCCATCGACCTCCAGCAGGAGCTCGTCGCCGCGGTCATCCTCGCCCGCGGTCCGATCGCGCCGAAGGCCTACGAGCCCCGGGTCGACTACCAGCCCGATGTGTTCGAAGCCGTCGCCGCGCAGGCCACGCCGAACACCACCGAGGCGATGTTCATCGCCGACAAGCAGGAGCGCAACGACCGCCTCGACGAGATCCTCGAGGGTCTCACCCTCGCGCTGCTCGGCACCCCCGACGAGCCCGGCGAGTTCGCCGGTCGCGGCGGTGAGGTCAAGAAGGCGTTCCGCTCGCTGCAGAAGCAGGTCGTGCGCAAGCGCATCGTCACCGACGGTGTCCGCATCGACGGCCGTGGCCTCACCGACCTCCGTCCGCTCTCGGCCGAAGTCGGACTGCTCAACACCGTGCACGGCTCCGGCCTGTTCCAGCGGGGCGAGACGCAGGTCCTCTCGGTCCTGACGCTCGGAATGTCGCGCATGGAGCAGATCGTCGACACCCTCGGCCTCGACGACCGCAAGCGCTACATGCACCACTACAACTTCCCGCCGTTCTCCACCGGTGAGACCGGTCGCGTCGGTTCGCCGAAGCGCCGCGAGATCGGCCACGGCGCGCTCGCCGAGCGGGCCCTCCTGCCGGTGATCCCGTCGAAGGAGGAATGGCCCTACACGCTGCGCATCGTCTCCGACGTGCTCGCGTCGAACGGCTCCACCTCGATGGCGTCGGTGTGCGGATCGACCCTCTCGCTCATGGACGCGGGTGTGCCGATCAAGGCGCCCGTCGCCGGCATCGCGATGGGTCTGGTGTTCGCCGAGGGCAAGTACACGACCCTCACCGACATCCTCGGTGCGGAAGACGCGTTCGGCGACATGGACTTCAAGGTCGCCGGCACCTCCGAGTTCGTGACCGCGCTGCAGCTCGACACCAAGATCGACGGGCTCCCCGCCGACGTGTTGAAGGAAGCGCTCGCGCAGGCGAAGGACGCCCGCCTCAAGATCCTCGAGGTCATGACCGCCACCATCGCGGAGCCCCGCGACGACGTGCGGCCGTCGGCCCCGAAGATCATCAGCTTCGAGATCCCGATCGACAAGATCGGCGAGGTCATCGGGCCCAAGGGCAAGGTCATCAACACGATCCAGCAGGAGACCGGCGCCGACATCGCGGTCAGCGACGACGGCGTGGTCGGAACGGTCAGCATCGGCTCGAAGGACGGCGAGAAGGTCGAAGAGGCCACCCGCCGCATCGAGCTCATCCTCGACCCGCCCACCGCCGAGATCGGTGTCGACTACACCGGCAAGGTCGTGAACGTCACCAAGTTCGGTGCGTTCGTGAACATCCTCCCGGGCCGTGATGGTCTGGTCCACATCTCGAAGCTCGGTCGCGGCAAGCGGGTCGACCGGGTGGAAGACGTGCTCAACCTCGGCGACGAGGTCACGGTGCGCGTCGACGACATCGACAACCAGGGCAAGCTCTCCCTCTCGCTCGTCGGCGACGAGTGGGAAGGCGGCGACTCCGGTGGTGGCGACAAGGGTGACGATGGTCCGCCCCGTCGCGAGCGTCAGCCGCAATCCGACCGTGGTGATCGTCCCGAGCGGGCGCCCCGCGAAGGCAACGCCAGCTCCGGGAACGGCGGCGGCAGCTCCGACGCCGGCTCCGGTGGTGGCGACCGAGACCGCGCCTCGTTCGACGAGTTCTGGGACGGTCAGGCCTCCGAGGAGTTCGGTGAGCTCGGTCCGGCCGAAGCCGGTCGGAGCGGTGGCGGCGACCGTGGCGGTCGTCCGGGCGGGCGGCGGCGGAGGCCGTCGTCGGCGTCGTTGACCCTTCAGGCCGGCATCCGGCCGGTCGACTGAAGACGATGGATCCAGGCATTCGCAGGACGCAGCACAGCTCGGGGCTGCGGGTCGTCACCGACTCGCTGCCCCAGCTGCGCTCCGTCACGGTCGGCTTCTGGGTCGGCACCGGCGCGCGCGACGAAGACGATCCGCGTTCCGGCGCGAGTCACTTCCTCGAGCACCTGCTGTTCAAAGGCACCCCGACGCGTTCGGCGCTCGAGATCGCCGAGGCCGTCGAATCGGTCGGCGGAGAGATGAACGCGTTCACGAGTCACGAGTACACCGCGTTCTACGTGCGCGTCCCCGACGAACGGCTCGGGCTCGCGATCGACATCCTCTCCGACGTCGTCTGGTCGCCGACCATCGACACGGAGGAGATGGACGCCGAGCGCAAGGTGATCCTCGAAGAGATCAACATGCGCGACGACGCGCCCGACGAGCTGCTCCACGACCTGCTCGCGGAGGCGGTCTTCCCCGACCACCCGCTCGGCCGCTCGGTGCTGGGTTCACCGGAATCGATCTCGGCGATGTCGCGCGAGGCGGTCGTCGAGTACCACGCCGAGCACTACCACCCGTCGAACGTGGTGGTCGCCGCGGCCGGGAACCTCGAACACACTCAAGTCGTCGAGCTCGTCGAAGCAGGCCTCGCGGCCCGCACCGATGCCGATGCCCGCCGACCGGTTCGGGTCATGAGCCCGTTCCCACCGTCGCGCCCGCTCGAGGTGCTCCGACGTCCGACGGAACAGGCCCACCTCGCGATCGGGCTCCGCGCGTTCTCGCGTGACGATCCCGACCGGTTCGCGCTGACCGTCGTGAACCAGGTGCTCGGTGGCGGTATGTCGTCACGGTTGTTCCAGGAGGTGCGTGAGAAGCGCGGGCTCGCGTACTCCGTGTACGCGTACCGGGCCGCCTACGAGGAGATCGGCGCGATGGCCGTGTACGCCGGCACGACGCCCGCTCGCGTCACCGAGACGCTCGGGGTGCTCAACGCGGAGCTCGACCGCGTCGTCGCCGACGGAGGGGTCACCGACCGCGAGCTCGACGCGGCCAAGGGCCACCTCACGGGCTCGATGGCGCTCGGGCTCGAGAGCTCGTCGAGCCGCATGCACCGCCTCGGCCGCAGCGAGCTCACCCTTGGTGAGATCCCGACGCTCGACGAGCTGGTCGACGCCGTGAACGGAGTGACCCCGGCCGACGTCGCGCGCGTCATCGACCGTGTCTTCGGCGGCACCGACCGCACCCTCACCGTCGTCGGCCCCTTCGACGCCACCGACTTCGTCTGACCCCAACCCAGGCTGCGGCCGGGCTCCGGCAGTCGGTGGGGTCCGGACGAGACGAGGACCACGTTCGGACCGGACATGATGTCCACATGGCGGGCTGGCCCCTCGTGGGCAGGAACGAGGAGCTGGACCTGTTGCGGGGTCATCTCCTGGATGACGGGCGGGGTGTGGTGGTCGTGGCGCCGTCGGGCACCGGCAAGACCCAGCTGATCCGGGCGGCGACTCGCGCGGCGGCTGCGAGCGTGGCGACCCAGAGCATCGTCGGCACGCGCTCGGCGCAGTCGCTCCCGCTCGCCGCGGTGGCGTCGCTCCTTCCCGACGACGCGCCGGTCACCACGGAGCCGCTCGATCTGTTCCGTGCCGTCCGCTCGGCAGTGGCCGAACGGGCGGGCGGGCACCGCCTCGTCGTGGCGGTCGACGACGCCCAGCTGCTCGATCCACTGTCGGCCGCACTGATCCACCACCTCGCGGTCACCGACGAGGTGGTGTTCCTCGTCGCCGTCCGGGCGGGCGAACCGGTCGAGGACGCGATCACGGCGCTTTGGCGCGACGGGATCGCGGAACGGCTCGATCTCCAGCCGTTGAGCGTCGCCGACGTCGACGCGCTCCTGCTCGACGTGCTCGGTGGCGAGGTCGAGACCGCGACGGCACGACGCTTGTGGCGCGCCACCGGCGGGAACCCGCTCTACCTGCGTGAGGTCGTGACCGAGGCCGTACGCGTGGGGACCCTCGAAGCGACGAGCGGGCTGTGGCGTTGGCGAGGGGAGGTCCGCGTCGGTGCGAGGTTGCGCGAGCTGGTGGAGCTGCGCCTGGCCGGACTCGACGACGAGGAGCGGGCGGTGGTCGATCTCCTCGCGGTGGGCGAAGCGTTGGATCAGCGCACCGTCGAGCGGGCGTGCGTGGCGCGCGCAGTCGCGTCGCTCCGTGCCCGGGGCTTCGTCCAGCGCGCATCGAACGACGACGGGACGGTGTTGCAGCTCGACCACCCGCTGTTCGCCGACGCCGTGCGGAGCACCTTGGGAGCGAGTGAGCATGCCCGCTGGTGCCGGTTCCTCGCCGAGACAGTCGATCCGGGGTCCGGGGGCGACCTCGCGGTGTTGCGGCACGCGGTGTGGCAGATCGACGGCGGGATCGCTACGGATGCCGGGATCCTGACGTATGCGGCCGAGCTGGCGACGAAGCGATTCGACGGACGCCTCGGCGAGCGGCTGGTGCGTGCCGCACTCGATGCCGGTGGGGGGGACCGGGCCCGCCTGGTGCTCGCGGAGGCGTGTCTGGTCCGGGGCCACTTCGCCGACGCGCTCGCGAACGCCGAGCTGATCGAGGAGGTCGGGCTCTCCGACGAGCTGCTCGCTCGGCTCGCGATGGTGCTCGCAGAGGCGGGGTACTGGGGACTCGGGCACACGGCCGAGACCGAGCGTGCGCTGCACCGCATCTCGCAACACGCCGGCGGCGTCCACGCACGGCAACGGGTGCAAGCGCTCCGGTCGGCGGTCATGCTCGCGGCGGGGCAGCTCGGGCCGGCGGCGGAGCTCGGCGTCATGATCGCATCCGACCCCGATGCCGACCCGTTGGCTCGTCTCCGTGCCGTCACGGCCGGCGCGGCCGGCCTCTCCCGGCACGGTCGTCCGGCCGACGCGCTCGCCCTGTGCGAGAGCCTGCTGCCCGTCGCGCTCGACCACGCCTCCGAGTTGCCGCGCGGCGTGGGGTGGGTCATCGCCCAGTTCCTCGCCGCGTTGTTCAGCGTCGGCCGCGCCGAGGAGGCAGAGCAGCTCCTCACTCCGCTGCGCGATGCCGCAATCGTCGAGGGCGACAACGAGATCGTCTCCAGCGGGTCGCTCGTGCTCGCCCGCCTGGCACTCTCGGCTGGTGACCTCCGAGTCGCCGGCGCGTTCCTCCGCGAGGCGGTCGGGGCGCTGCGCGTCTACGACCCGGCCGGCTATCTGCCGTGGTGCCTCGGGATGATGGCTCAGGTCGCCGGGCAGCTCGGCGACCCCGCGTCGGCACGCCGCGCGATCGACGAGCTCGACCGGATCACGTGGCAGGTCCACCTCTTCGACCACGAGGTCGCCCTCGGGCAGGCGTGGGCGGCGGCGGCCGACGGTGAGTTGAACGCTCCGGTCCGGATCCTCGTCGACGCCGCGGCGCACGCGCGCGCGGCGGGCGACGTCTTCGCCGAAGGCCTGATGCTTCACGAGGCCGTGCGCCTCGGTGCCGATCCGAGCGCCGTCGTCGAGCGCATCGAGGCCAGTTGCGCGACGGGCCAGCTGCCGCACCACCAGACATTTGCGGACCACGCTCGCGCGCTGATCGCCGCCGACGGTGTCGCGCTCGACAAGGTCACGGCGGCGTTCGAGGGCCTGGGCTCCCTCCTCTTCGCCGCCGAGGCCGCGGCCGAAGCAGCCACCGCCCATCGTCGAGCCGCGCAACGAGCGCGGGCCAACCGCGCCGCGGCCACGGCGTCTCGTTTGGCTGCGCAGTGTCCCGGCGTCCGGACTCCGGCGCTGGCGCAGTTGGTCGACCTGCCCGAGCTGACCCGGAGGGAGCGGGAGGTGACGCAGCTCGCCGCCCACGACCTCTCGAACCAGGAGATCGCCGCGCGGCTCGGGGTGGGGATCCGCACGGTCGAGGGTCACCTGCTCCGCGCGATGACCAAGCTCGGGGTGAACCGCCGGCAGGAACTCCGACTGGTCCTGGATCCCGACGGAAACGCGTAGCGACTACGCGAGCCGGGAGCGATCGGGCTCGGTACGGTCCGGAGCGGGCGTCACCCCTGGGACGGAGTCTGGTCTGCGTGATGAAGATGCTGTGGGCCTCCGCAACGTGCACCCACGACCACGTCGCATGCTCGTCGAGCGCGTCGCCACCAGCCGGATGAGCCGGGACCTCGTGACCGCGTTCTCGTTGCTGCCGCCGTCCTACGCCACGGCACTGCGGCTCCGCCTCGACGGAGCGACGCCCGCCGAGGTGGGCGACGCGCTCGACGTGGACACGGCCGCTGTCGGGTCCCTCTTGATCCTGGCCGACGCGAAGCTGCGGGAGCTCCTCATCACCTCGGGCGACGACCCGGAACTGCCGGACGCACCGACCCGAGCCCGGCTCCTGACCGATCCGTGAGCGAAGCAAGGAGCACCACCATGCAGCAGCGTCGTCTCGTCGTCCGAGTGGGTCTCGTCGGCCTCGTGCTGGCGACCCTGGCATCAGGGTGCGCGTTCGTGGCCCGGGTGAGCGAGTCGAGCTCGCCGACCTCGACGGGGGCGTCGACGGCGTCAGGGAGCAGCGACGCCACATCGGTCAGCGGCGACGGCCGCTTCGTCGCCTTCGAGAGTGGCGCCCCCGACCTCGTGGCCGGTGACACCAACGGCGTCACCGACGTCTTCCTCCGAGACCGCTCGGTCGGCACGGTCGAGGTGGTCAGCGTGACGAGCGCCGAGGCCGCGGGGACGAACGGGAGTTACTCGCCCCGTGTCTCGCCCGACGCCCGGTACGTCGTGTTCACGTCCGACGCATCGAACCTCGTCGCCGGTGACACCAACGGCGCATCCGACATCTTCCTGCGCGACCGCCAGGCCGGGACGACCACCCGGGTCAACCTGGGTGCGGGAGGCGCCCAGGCGGCCGACGGCTACAGCGAGTTCCCTGCTCTCAGCTCCGACGGTCGTTTCATCACCTTCGTGTCGAACGCCACGAACCTGGTGGCTGGAGACTCGAACGGTGAGGACGACATCTTCGTCCGCGACCGCCAGACGGGAACGACCACCCGGGTCGACGTCGGCGCCGGGGGCGCGCAGGCGAACGGCCGGAGCTTCAGCCCCACGATCAGTGCCGACGGGCGGTTCGTGGCGTTCATGTCCCAGGCCACGAACCTCGTCACGGGCGACACCAACGGCGAGAACGACGTGTTCGTCCGGGACCGCACCGGCGGAACGACCACGCGGGTGAACGTGGCCACGGGTGGCGCCCAGGCCACAGGCGGGTTCTCGCAGGAGCCGGAGATCTCGGACGACGGACGCTTCGTGGCGTACGTCTCGCTGGCGGCCAACCTCGTGACCGGTGACACGAACGGCAAGCTCGACGTGTTCGTGCGCGACCGGCAACTCGCGACCACATCGCGGGTCAGCGTGGCGACCAACGGGAGCCAGTCGAACGCCACGAGCCAGGACCCGGCGATCAGCGCCGATGGCCGATACGTGAGCTTCACGAGCGCCGCGTCCACCCTCGGCGGCGAGGCGTACGGCTCGGTGTTCCGGCGCGACCGAACCGCGGGCACGACGGTCCTGCTCAGCCGCTCGACGTCGGGAACCACGGGGAACGCCTACAGCGACATCTCGTCGATCAGTGCCGACGGTGCAGTCGTCGCGTTCACCTCGGCGGCCACCAACCTCGCCGGCCCCGACGCCAACGGGGTGTTCGACGTGTTCGCCCGGGTGGTGGCATCGAACACCACCGAGCTGCAGAGCCGGTACCTCAGCAAGCAGGGTGAGCGCGGCTCTGCATACATCGCCCTGAGCAAGGACGGTCGGTACGCGGTGTTCGCCTCCGGGGCGAGCGATCTCGTCCCGGGGGACACGAACGGGCGAACAGACATCTTCCGCCGCGACAACCTCACTGGGGAGACGAGGCGCGTCGTCACCGGCGCCGTGCAGCCGAACGGTGACAGCCGTGACCCTCAGATCACACCCGACGGCCGCTTCGTCGTCTTCCAGTCGGATGCCTCGAACCTCGTCACCGGGGACACGAACGGGGTTTCCGACGTGTTCCGTTGGGACGCCGCGACCGGGACGATCACCTGCGTCTCGGTGGCGTCGGGCACGGCGACGCCGGCGAACAACATCAGCCGGCATCCCGACGTGAGCGACGACGGCCGGTACGTGTCGTTCGACTCGTTCGCCAAGAACATGGTTGCGAACGACAACAACACCGGCTTCTCCAACATCTACCTTCGCGACGTCCAGGCTGCCACCACCACGCGGCTCAGCGTCGACACGGGCGGGGCCGATCCGAACGCGGGTTCGTTCGAGTCGTCGATGAGCCCCGACGCGCGCTTGGTGGTGTTCACGTCGGCCGCGAGCGACCTCGTCTCCGGTGATACGAACGGGTTCGACGACGTGTTCCTGAAGGACCGGAACACCGGCATCACGACCCGCGTCAGTGTCACCACCGTGGGGGCTCAGGCGACCGAGCGCAGCGGTGGGGGCGCGGTGAGTGACGACGGCCGGTTCGTGTCGTTCCGATCCCTCGCGTCGAACCTCGTCGCGAATGACACGAACGGGCACTACGACGCGTTCCTCCGAGACCGGAGCCTCGCCTTGACCTACCGTGTCGACGGCGGCATCGGGTCCGCGGAGGCCAACGGCGACGTCGACTCGGTCGACCAGGTCGACATCAGCGGCGATGGTCGCTACGTGGTGTTCGCGTCGGCCGCGTCGAACCTCGTGCCGGCCGACACGAACGGAGCATTCGACGTGTTCGTCTACGACCGGGTGAAGGATCGGACGACGCGCGAGTCGACGACCCAACAGCTCGCCCAGACCAGCGGTGCCAGCACGGGTGCGGTCAGCGCCGACGGCCGGTACGTCGCGTTCTACTCCAGCGCCACCGACATCGTCACGCCTGACGCCAACGGGGCTGATCCCGACGTCTTCGTCGTCGGGAACCCGCGACCAACGGTCACGTCGACGTCGCCGGCGGGCGCGCAGCGGGGCTTCTCGTCAACGATCACGGTCAACGGTACGTACTTCCTCCCGGGGGTGACCGCGATCTTCGGTGACGGGATCACGCTCACCGGCACGACGATCGTGAGCGAGGAGCAGGTCAAGTTCACCGTGTCGGTGGCCCCGACGGCTGCCACCGGAAGTCGTACCGTGATCGTGTGGCTCGCGGGCACCGGCGCAGGCGCGCTCACCGGCGCCGCGGCTCCCTTCTCGTTGCTCGTGAGCTGAGCCCACGCGCAGTCCGCTCGCGGCAAAGACGTCTTCGACCGTGATCGTCAGTACGCCACGACGCGGGTGAGGGTCGGCGCAGGGTCGACCCAGTCCGACAGTCCGTCGACGAACGCCGACATCAACGGCGACGGTCGCTCCGTCGGGTTCACGACCCCGGCGACGAACCTCGCCGAACCCGGCGGCAAGACGAAACCTGGGCGAGGGGGCTGGGTAGGCTCGCCTGCGTGATCAGGGTCGGGGTGTTCGGTGCGGGTGGGCGCATGGGGGCGACGGTGTGTCGGGCGGTGCTCGATGCGCCGGATCTCGAGCTCGTCGCCGCGGTCGATCCGGAACGGGCGGGAATCGACCTCGACCAGCTCGGCGTACGGGGCACCGACGTCCAGGTCTCGGCCAAGCCCGACGCGATGAAGAAGGCAGGAGTCGAGGTCGCCGTCGACTTCACGGTCGTCGCCGCAGCCCGGGAGAACCTCCGGTACTGCGCCGAGCAGCGCATCCACGCCGTCGTCGGTACGACCGGCTTCACCGCCCACGATCTCGACGGCTTCCGGGAGGAGTTCGCACCGGGCCGGGTCAACGCCGTGATCGCGCCGAACTTCGCGATCGGTGCGGTGCTCATGATGCGGTTCGCAGAGCTCGCCGCGCCCCACTTCGAAACCGCCGAGGTGATCGAGTACCACCACGACGCCAAGGCCGACGCGCCTTCGGGCACCGCCATGCTCACGGCTGAGCGCATGGCCGCGGCATCGGGGGAGTGGGCGAAGGACCCGACCACCGACGAGGTGTTGCCCGGCGCACGGGGTGGCCTCGGGCCGTCCGACGTGCGGGTGCACGCGGTGCGCATGCGCGGAGTCGTGGCCAACCAGGAGGTCATCCTCGGCACCACCGGCCAGACGCTCACGATCCGCCACGACACGACCGACCGCACCTCGTTCATGCCGGGGGTGCTGCTCGCGATCCGCAGCGTCGGCGACCGCCCGGGACTGACCGTGGGCCTCGACGCCCTGCTCCAGCTCTAGGGGCACCCGTGCCGGCTGCGGATCCCGCGCTGCGCGAGCGCTTGCTCGAGGCTGCATACGCGTGCGTGGCACGCTTCGGATTGGGCAAGACCACCGTCGAGGACGTCGTGAAGCAGTCGGGCGTGTCGCGCGCAACCGTCTACCGGGTCTTCCCGGGAGGCAAGGACGAGCTGCTGCGCGAGGTGGTCGCCTGGGAGATGGGGCGGTTCTTCGGCGCGCTCGCCGAGGCCGTCGCCGGCGCGGCCGACTTCGCCAGCCTCGTCGAGGGGGGCCTCGTGTTCGCGCACCGGGCGGTGGGCGAGCACGAGGTGCTGCAGAAGATCCTGGTCACCGAACCCGAGCGCCTGCTCCCGCTCATGACCACCGAGCAGCACCGGCCCCTCCGCTTCATCACCGCCTACCTGGTCCCGTTCCTCGAGCGCGAGCAGCGGGAGGGGCGCCTCCGGGCGGGGCTCGACCAGCCTGCGGCGGCCGACTTCGTCGCCCGCATGCTCCTCTCGCTCATCGGGTCACCAGGACGATGGAACCTCGCCGATCCCGGTGCTGTCCGTCGCCTGGTCCGCGAAGACCTCCTGGTCGGGGTCCTCACCCCCGATGCGCTCGCGGTGTGACGCGCGACACATTGATCATGAGACAGTTATCGCCTTATTGTCTCAGGTGATGACCGCAACGCCCGAAGACCGGATCCTCGACGCGACGCTCGTGTGCCTCGCCCGCTACGGCGTCGCCAAGACCACGCTCGACGACGTCGCCCGTGAGGCCGGCTGCGCCCGGGCCACGGTCTACCGCTACTTCGGTGGCAAGCAGCACCTCCTCCTCAGCGCGGTCGAGCGGGAAGGGGAGCGCATCATCGCCACGATCGACCGCGCCGCGGCGGGCGCTTCCACGCTCGAAGCAGCACTCGTCGCGATGGCCACGACTGCCGCCCACCTGCTCACCGCCGACGCAGCACTCCAGTTCGTGCTCGCGCACGAGCCCGAAGCCCTGCTCCCGTCGGTCACGTTCGAGGGAGGCGACCGCTTCCTCGCCGACACGGCGCGTTCGCTCACACCCACGTTCGCCCGCTTCCTCCCCGCCGAGCGCGCCGAGCGCGCCGCGGAGTGGTGCACGCGCGTCTTCCTCGCCTATCTCGGCGCCGACGACGCACCGATCTCCATGACCGATTCCGAACAGGTGCGGGAGCTGGTGCACGACTTCGTCGTTCCCGGCCTCTCCGTCACCGCGTCCCATTCCACCAGGGGGTAGTTCCACATGGCAACGAACCAGGAGATGATCGGTCGCGACGAGCTCGACGATCTCGAGGCGATCTTGTCGATCACCAACAGCGACGTCGACGAGCTCCAGCACGTCATCCGGGCCAACTCCGACACGTTGTTCACGTGGGACTACGAGCAGTCGCGCCAGCCGCTCATCAAGCTCTACGAGAAGGCGAAGACGTCGCAGTGGAACGCCAGCACCGATCTCGACTGGTCGATCACGGTCGACCAGGAGGCGCAGGTGCTCGCCAATGCCGAGGCGAACATCAACGGCCCGTTCTCGGGCGGCATCGACCTGAAGGGGACCGCGTTCGAGTCGTGGACCGACGACCAGTGGATCCAGCTCGGCATCGAGGGTCAGAACTGGACGCTCTCGCAGTTCCTCCACGGCGAGCAGGGTGCGCTCATCTGCACCGCCCAGATCGTGGAGACGGTGCCGTGGATCGACGCCAAGTACTACGCCGCGACGCAGGTGATGGACGAGGCCCGCCACGTCGAGGTGTTCGCCCGCTACCTCAACGAGAAGATGTCGGGGCACTACCCGATCAATGCCCACCTGAAGATGCTGCTCGACGACATCATCATGGACACCCGGTGGGACATGACGTACCTCGGCATGCAGATCATGGTCGAGGGGCTCGCGCTCGCGGCGTTCGGCTTCATCCACCAGCTCACGACCGAGCCGCTGCTCAAGAAGCTCCTGCGCTACGTCATGAGCGACGAAGCGCGCCACGTCGCGTTCGGGGTGCTCTCGTTGAAGGAGTTCTACGAGGAGCTCGACTCGAGCGAGATCCGGGAGCGTCAGGAGTTCGCGTTCGAGGCCGCGGTGCGCATGCGCGACCGCTTCCTCCAGCAAGAGGTGTGGGAGAAGATGGGCGTCGACGTGAAGGAGGCGATGAGTCTCGTGATCCAGGACGAGGGTCGCGTCATGTTCCAGTCGCTCCTCTTCTCGAAGATCGTGCCGAACTGCAAGAAGCTCGGGTTGCTCGACGCGGGCGACGGCTGGCTGCGCCAGAAGTTCACCGAGCTGGGCGTGATCCAGTTCGAGGACTGGGTCGACACGGCCGACGAGTACGCCACGCTCGACGAAGTCGCCAAGGACCGCGAGTCCGCGTAGGGAGGCGCCGAGTCGGGCGGGGCGCTTAGCCTACGCGCCATGCGGCTCAGGACGGTTCTGGTGGGTTTGACGGTATGCGCGGCGATCGTCGGCGCGATGCCCGAAGCTGCCTCTGCAACCCCGCCTGCGGTCTCGGCCCCTGCGACCGCCGGCAACGTCTGGAGCGCGCGCCGCCCGCTCAACATCGCGCACGCAGGCGGCGACCTCGAGGCACCCCACGAGACTCGCTACGCCTACGGGCGCGCCGTGGCCGTCGGTGCCGACATGCTCGAGCTCGACATCCGCCTCAGCGCCGACCGCCAGGTGATGGTGGTGCACGACGACACCGTCGACCGCACGACCGACGGCACCGGCGCGGTCGCGTCGATGACCGCAGCCGAGCTGCAGGCCCTCGACAACGCCTACTGGTTCGTCCCCGGTTGTTGGAGCTGCCACGACCGACCCGCCTCCGACTACGCGTTCCGGGGCGTCCGAACCGGCGCCGTCGCGCCACCGCTGGGGTACCGGCCCGACGACTTCGCGATTCCTACGCTGCGACAGATCTTCGAGCGGTTCCCGGATCGGCTCCTCGACATCGAGATCAAGGACGGTCCCGACGGTCTCGCAGCCGCCGACGCGCTCGCGGCCCTGATCGAGGAATACGGCGCAGCCGATCGCGTGGTCGTGGTGTCGTTCGACGACACCATTCTCGATCACTTCAAGGAAGTGGCCCCAGGGATCGACACCAGCCCGGGCCTCGGCACCACGACGAATTGGTTCGCGACCCGGGGCCCGCTCCCGGGGGCGACATCCCTGCAGGTCCCCCCGACCTACAGCGGGATCGAAGTGGTCACGCCGCAGTTCGTCGCCGATGCCCACGCCCAAGATCTGGCCGTCTACGTCTGGTTCAACGGCGACGACGACGACACGACCGCGAGCTACGAGTCCCTCCTCGACATGGGCGTCGACGGCTTCATCACAGGGAAGCCGAAGCTGCTCCAGCAGACGCTCGACGCGAGGGCAGCCTCGTTCACCACGCCGCTCGAGGCGGGGCCCGGTCGCGACCGCATCTCCACCGGCACCGGCGAGGTCGATCTCGTCTGCCCGCGGCGCACGGCCGCGCGGTGTGGCGCGCTCGTTGTCGTGCTCGGGTTCTGGCCGGGCGGGCGGACTCCGGTGCTCGTCGCGTTCGGCCCGCTGGTCGACCTCGGTCGGAGCGAAACCCGGAGGGTGCGCCTGAGCATCACCTGGCCGGGACGGATCTGGGCCCGGGCCAACCCGGGCGCGACCGCCGTGGCCCTCCTCATGCCGACGAACCGAGACACAGCCGTCTCGGTCGTACCCATCCCCGTCGGCACCATCTGAGCCGGCGCGCGTTCGGCGATCGCCTCGGCATCGCGAACCCCGAGTAGCCTCCGAGCGATGGCGGCTGGGAAACGCAAGAAGAGTGCCCGCGGCGACGCGGTCCGGATCGTGTTCCTCGGCGGTCTCGGCGAGATCGGCCGCAACTGCATGTGCATCGAGGTCGAGGGCCGGATCCTCGTCGACGACTGCGGGATCATGTTCCCCGAAGTCGACATGCCCGGCGTCGATCTCGTGCTCCCCGACTTCACCTACCTCCGGGAGAACGCGGATCGGGTCGAGGGCGTGCTCCTCACTCACGCCCACGAAGACCACGCCGGCGGACTCGCGTTCCTGCTGCGCGACCTCTCGGTGCCGATCTACGGCTCGAAGCTCTCCCTCGGCCTGGCCAAGAACCGGATCGAGGAAGCCGGCCTGATGGGCCGGACGCAGATGATCCCCGTCGAAGACGGCGAGCGGATCCAGATCGGGCCGTTCGACTGTGAGTTCATCCCGGTCACGCACTCGGTCCCGCACGCGTTCGCGATCGCGTTCCACACCCCGGTCGGCACGATCCTCCACACGGGCGACTTCAAGCTCGACCTCAACCCGGTCGACGGTCGCACCACCGACCTCGCCCACATCGGTGAGATCGCCAAGCGCGACGGCGGGGTTCGGCTGCTCCTGTCCGACTCCACCAACGCGGAACGCCCTGGTTTCACCCCGTCGGAATCGACGGTCGGCGACGCGATGCGCACGGTGTTCCGTGACCACCCCGACCGTCGGTTCATCGTCGCGAGCTTCGCGTCGCACCTCCACCGGGTGCGTCAGGTGGCTGAGGCCGCACTCGAGGCCGGCCGCAAGATCTCGTTCCTCGGACGCTCGATGGTCAACAACGTCACGCTCGCCCGCGAGATGGGTCTCCTCGACGTCCCGGTGAAGAGCGTCATCGACATCTCCGAGGCGGCGAAGCTCCCGCCGGGCCAGGTGTGCGTCATCTGCACCGGTTCCCAGGGCGAACCGCTCAGCGCGCTCTCGCTCATGGCTGCACGCGAGCACAAGTTCGTGAAGATCGGCGACACCGACGTCGTCGTGATCTCGGCGCACGCGATCCCCGGCAACGAGGTCAACGTCACGCGAGTCATCGACGCGCTGTGGCGGGCCGGGGCCGAGGTGATCCACGGGGGCGACGCACCGGTGCACGTCTCAGGTCATGCCTCGCAGGAGGAGCTCAAGGTCATCTTGAGCCTCACGAAGCCCGACCACTTCGTTCCCGTGCACGGCGAGTACCACCACATGATCAACCACGCGCGCCTCGCGATCGCCAGCGGCGTCGCCGAGGACAGCACGATCGTTTGCGAAGACGGCGACCGACTGACCCTGTACAAGGATCGGATGGAGGTCGAGCGTGGGGCGGTGCCGGCCGGTTACCAGTTCGTCGACGGGATCGTCGGCGACGTCGGTCACGGCGTGCTGCGCGACCGCCAGAACCTCGCCGAGGAAGGCGTCGTGGTCGTGATCGTCACCCTCGACAAGAAGTCGGGTGAGGTCGTCACCGGGCCCGAGATCGTCACCCGCGGCTGGGTCTACGCCCCCGAAGCCGAGGAACTGCTCGAAGAGGCGCGGCAGGCGGTGCTCAAGTCGATCGAGGACGCGACCAACGAGGGCATCACCGACCTCGACACCATGCGGCGACACGCCCGCAAGGGCCTCGGACGCTTCATCCACGACAAGACGAAGCGTCGCCCGACCGTCATCCCCGTCGTGATGGAAGTCTGACCGCCCGTGTCGGAACGCTCCTAGATGGCGACGATCCGCGACTGGTCGAACTTCATTGCCGGTCGCACGGCGCTCGTCACCGGTGGGGGCGGGGGAGTGGGTCGGGCGATCGCGATCCAGATGGCGCGCGCGGGTGCCGAGGTCTGGGTCAACGACGTGCACCTCGACCGCGCCGAGAAGGTGTGTGCCGAGATCGAAGCCGAACGGCTCACCGCGCATCCAGTCGTGGCCGACGTCACCGACCGCGACGCCGTGCTCGCGATGCACGCAGCAACCGGATCGCTCGACATCCTCGTGAACAACGCGGGGATCCCGGTGGAGGGTTTCCCGATCAAGTCGTTCGTGGAGACCGGGCCCGAGGAGTGGGATCCGCTCATCCGCCTGAACCTCGCGGCCGTGCTCAACGTCACCCGCGCGTACCTCCCCGACATGATCGAGCAGCGGTGGGGTCGGGTGCTCACGATCGTCTCCGACGCCGGCAGGCGTGGGGAGCGCAAGCAGGTGGTCTACGGCGCGGCGAAAGCCGCCGCCATGGGCTTCTCCCGAGGCCTCGCCGCAGAGGTCGGACGCGATGGTGTGACCGTGAACTGCATCGCGCTGGGGACCATGAAGCACGGTCAGATGGCCGACGCGCTCGACGCCGATCCCGCGCTCGAGGCGAAGCTCGCCCGGGCCTATCCCGTCGGGAGGGTGGGGACCCCCGCCGACCCGGCACCCCTCGCGGTGTTGCTCTGCAGCGACGCCGGGGAGTGGATCACCGGCCAGGTGTATCCCGTCGACGGCGGCTACGCCCCCGCATTGTGAACGAAGTCTGAGTACCCTCGCCGGGTGATGGACCTTCCCCCGGGGTACCGCCTGCGAGCACCGCGCCCGCGGGACGCGCCCGAGGTCGCTGCGGTCGTCGTCGCCCACGACATCGCCGACTTCGGTGAGCCCGACTTCAGCGAGCACGACCTCCTCGACGACTGGGAACGGCCGCGCTTCGAACTCGAGCGCGACGCGTGGGTCCTCGTCGGTCCGACCGGCCGCCTCGTCGCGTACGCGTTCGTGTGGCAGGCCGAGCCGGGGACCCAACTCGAAGCCGACGCGTTCGTCGCGCCCGAGTACGGCGGCCGGGGTCTCGGCGGCCGGCTGATCGACCTCATCGAGACCCGCGCGGTGGAGATCGCGTCGGGATCGCTGGCACGCGAGGTCACCCTCGGGATGTACGCGTCGCGGGCCAACACCGCGAAGCGCGACCTGCTCGAACGGCGCGACTACAAGCCGGTGCACACCCGCCTTCGTCTGAAGGTCGACCTGGCCCGGCGCGAAACCGAAGCCGCGGCCGCGGTGTCGCCCGACATCGTGGTGCGGCAGTTCGATCCGCGGACCGACGAGGATGCAGTGCGCGAGGTGATGGACGAGGCGTTCCTCGGCCGGGCTCGGTACTCGCGCCGGCGCGTCGACGAGTGGCTCGACCTCCGGGTCCGGCACCCCGCGTTCGACCCGAAGCTCTGGCGGGTCGCGTGTGCGACCGACGGCGAGGGCCGGCCCGTGGTGGGGGCGATCCTCGTCTACGACGTCGGGGGGACGGGCTACGTCAGCAGCGTCGGGGTACAGGTGCCGTGGCGGGGGCGGGGCGTCGGCCAGGCCCTGCTCACCGAAGCCTTCGCCGCGCTGCGCGACCGCGGCCAGATGCGGGTGGTCGTGGAGGTCGACGCCGAAGAGGCCGACGGGGCCCGTCGCCTGTACGAACGGGTCGGCATGCGGGTCTCCGAGGAACACGACTGGTTCCAGAAGCACGTCCCGCCGCCTTGACGGTCGAATCCGCTGCGCCGGCTCGATCGCTCACCGGTTCAGCTCCCGTGGTGGGTGTCCGCCGGCTCCGCTCCTTCTCCTGCCTGATGGTCGAATCGGCTGCGCCGGCTCGATCGCTCACCGGTTCAGCTCCCGTGGTGGGTGTCCGCCGGCTCCGCTCCTTCTCCTGCCTGATGGTCGAATCGGCTGCGCCGGCTCGATCGCTCACCGGTTCAGCTCCCGTGGAGGGTGTCCGCCGGCTCCGCTCCTTCTCCTGACCACCCTGTGTGGTTGGTGGTCCCTGTGTTACTGGTGTTGCCACTGTTAATCTGCCCCCGTGGCCACCCCCCGCAAGCGCAGCAGCTCGAAGCCCCGCCCCTCGTCGGCATCGAAGGGCCGCACCGCAACGAAGAAGCGGGCCCCCGCCAAGCGGCGCGCCCCGAAGGCGCGTCGTCGGCCGACGACCACCCGTCGGGGCCCCGCCCGTCCCTCGGCCGCCGTCCGCGCCCGTGAGGCGATCGGACGCCAGCTCGGCAGTCACACCGCCGATGTCGTCGGCATCCTCCTCATGGCGTTCGGGGCGCTCACCGCCCTCGCGCTCGCCACCAACCTCGTCGGCCCCATCGGACGCGCGCTCGCGTCGGGCATCACGTTCTTCCTCGGTGGGGGAGCGTTCCTCGTTCCCGTCGCGTGCTTCGGTGCTGCCGTGCTCGTGCTCGCGCCGCGTCGGATCGACGACGAAGAAGCGCCGGCGCCCGCACCCCTGCGGATCGGACTCGGAATCGCGCTGCTCGTCATCGGGATCACCGGACTCCTGCACCTCACGGGCAGCAGCCCGGCGATCGACGCTGCGTCGGATGAGCTCCGACGCGCGGGCGGCCTGCTCGGAGCCGCGTTCGGCGGTCCGGTGCGTTCGGGTCTCGGTGACCTGGGGGCCGGGGTCGTGTTCCTGTGCATCGCGATCCTCGGCGCGCTCCTCGCGCCCGGCATCCCGCTCCGACAGGTCCTGGCCGCGATCTCCAAGGCGACGGTCGCAGTCGTGCACGCGATCCGCGACTGGCTCGAACCCGATGCGATCACCGCGGAGCTGGTCGACGACGGCGACGTACTCGCGTCCGATCCCGAACCGACCGGGCCGGCCCGACGAGTCACCGCCGCGCAGCTCTACGACCAGTTCGCGGACAGTGAGCCGGAGCCGGAACCCGAACCCGAACCGGTCGTCGATCTCGTCGAAGACGAGCCCGAACCCGACGATGCCGACCTCGCGGCGGAGGATCTCCCCGCGGTGCCCGTGCCCGTCCTCGATCCGGCCGCCGACGACGACATGTCGCAGCTCGCGATCGATCTCGGCCCGAGCCACCGACCGCCGGTGTGGAAGCTCCCGCCGAAGACGATCCTGGCGCGCGGGACCGGCGGCAAGGTCGACCAGCGCGTCGTCCAGGCCGGTGGACAGGTGCTCGAGGCCACGCTGCGGGAGTTCGGCGTCGAAGCGAGCCTCATCGGCATGACCGTCGGGCCGACCGTCACCCGGTACGAGCTCGAGCTCGCCGCCGGGGTGAAGGTGAGCCGCGTCACGAGCTTGAACAAGGAGATCGCCTATTCGATGGCGAGCCACGACGTGCGCATCCTCGCCCCGATCCCGGGGCGGAGTGCGATCGGCGTCGAGGTGCCCAACAAGCAACGTCCGCTCGTGACGCTCGGCGACGTGCTCGCGAGCGAAGAGGCCCGCAAGGCCACCAACCCGCTCGAGGTCGGGCTCGGGCGAGACATCGCCGGACGCGACGTCATGATCGAGCTGGCCAAGATGCCCCACCTCCTCATCGCCGGAACGACCGGGGCCGGGAAGTCGAGCTGCATCAACAGCATCGTCACGTCGATCCTCATGCGCGCCACGCCCGAGCAGGTCCGCCTGATCCTCGTCGACCCGAAGCGGGTCGAGCTCGGCCGCTACGACGGTCTCCCGCACCTCCTCACCTCGGTGGTCACGAACCCGAAGAAGGCTGCGAACGCGCTCGACTGGGCCGTGCGCGAGATGGAGATGCGCTACGAGATGCTGGCGGAGGTCGGCACGCGCGACATCGACGGCTACAACGCGATGTTCGACCGCGGCGAGCTCCCCACCGAGGAAGATCCAGATCCGCACGGCGGCAAGAACTACGTCCGCCTGCCCTACATCCTCGTGGTCGTCGACGAGCTCTCCGACCTCATGATGGTCGCGGCGCGTGACGTCGAGAGCGCGGTCTGCCGCCTCGCGCAGATGGCCCGCGCCGTCGGGATCCACCTCGTGATCGCGACCCAGCGTCCGTCGGTCGACGTGATCACCGGACTCATCAAGGCCAACGTGCCGAGCCGACTCGCGTTCAAGGTCCGCAGCGTCACCGACTCCCGGGTCATCCTCGACCAGGCCGGGGCGGAGAAGCTCGTCGGTCAGGGCGACATGCTCATGATCACGCTGTCATCGAGCCTCGGTCAGCGCATCCAGGGCGCCTGGGTCGACGAGGAGTGCGTGCGCAAGGTGGTCGCCCACTGGCGGCGCCAGGCGCGCCAGCCGAACTACGTCGAGGGCATCGCCGAGGACACCGCGACGGGTTCCGGTGGTCCCGGCGGCGACATGGACGGCGACGACGACCTGCTCGACCAGGCGATGGAGCTCGTCGTCACCGGCGGCCTCGGCTCGACGAGCATGTTGCAGCGCAAGCTCCGTGTCGGCTTCGCCCGGGCGGGCCGCCTCATGGACCTGCTCGAGCAACGCGGCGTGGTCGGCCCGTCGGAGGGCTCGAAGGCCCGCTCCGTCCTCATGACGAGCGAAGAGCTCGAAGAGATGCGAAGCAGAGCTTGATGGTCGAATCCGCTGCGGCGGCTCGATCGCTCACCCGCTGAACTCCTGCGTGGGCGTGTCCGCCGCCTCCGCTGCTTCTCCTGCTTGATGGTCGAATCCGCGGCGGCGGCTCGATCGCTCACCCGTTGAACTCCTGCGTGGGCGTGTTCGCCCGCTCCGCTTCTTCTCTTGGCTCTCCCAGGCGTGACCGGTCGGATTCAGGCGAGGCAGCGGTAGGCGGCTGCGGCGAGCAGGTGGGCACGGGAGTCGACCGTGCCGAACTCGAGTCGGTTCATCACGTACCCGAACCCGAGTTCGGCGTCGGGATCGGCGAAGCCGAGTGAGCCGCCCGCACCCGAGTGGCCGAACGCAGTCGCGCCCACGGGTCCGATGGTCGGCGCCAGCATGAAGCCGGTCGCGATCCGCATCGGGAAGCCCGTGATCACGTCGGTGTCGTCGGATTGCTCGCGCGTTGCGTCGGCGACCGTCGCAGCATCGAGCAGGCGCCTCCCGGCGCCCGGTGGGTCGCCCAGCGGGCCGACGGTCGCCGCGTAGAGGCGCGCGACAGATCGGGCGTCGGTGACCCCGTTCGACGACGGCAGCTCGGCCGCATGCAGTTCCGCGGTGTTCCACATGTCGCTGTAGGAGAACAGCCCCGATGGCCCCTGCATCGCACGTCCCGCGAGCGTGTCGGCGGGGTAGAAGGCGGCGATGCCGTCGAGGACCGCGGCCGGCGGCGGGACGATCGGTGCCACCCGGTGCTCTTCGGCCGCGGGGAGCCCGATCCAGCAGTCGAGACCCAGTGGAGCCGCGATCTCGTCGGCGAGGAAGTGTCCGAGCGTGCGGCCGGTCACGCGGCGCACGACCTCACCGACGATGAACCCGTACGACCGCACGTGGTACCCCTGCGCGGTTCCCGGCTCCCAGTTCGGCGCCTGGGCCGCGATCGCCGCGACGACCGGTTCGCGGGCCGCCACCTCGGCGAGGGTGAGGTCGCCGTCGATCGCGGCGAGTCCGGCGCGGTGCGCCATGACCGTCCGCAGGGTGATCGCACCCTTGCCCTGCGTCGCGAACTCGGGCCACACGTCGGCGATCGGAGCATCGAGGTCGAGCTCGCCGCGCTGGGCGAGAAGATGGGCGCAGATCGCCGTGACGCCCTTGGTGGTCGAGAACACGAGCTGGAGGGTGTCGCGCGCCCACGGTCGCCCGGTCGCCCGATCGGCGAGTCCGGCCCAGATGTCGACCACGGGCCGACCGGACCGGTAGACGCAGCACGCGGCACCGACCTCGCCCCGATCGGCGAAGTTCGCAACGAACGCATCGGCGACGGGCCCCCATCCGGGCTCCGCGACGCCTTCAACATGGTTCACTCCGGCTGCGGTCCTCGATCGCTCACCGGTTTCCGTTCCATGATCAGCCTCCGGACCTCCGCCTGCGTTCACGGCCGAGAGTGTAGGGACAGCGCCCTTGTAGGATCCCGAGGTGCCGCGTTTCTTCGTCGAGACCCTGGGTTGCCCGAAGAACGCCGTCGATTCCGACAAGATCGTCGCTTCGCTCCTCGCCGACGGCCTCGAGCCCAGCGCCGACGTCTCCGGGGCCGACCTGGTCGTCGTGAACACCTGCGCGTTCGTCGAAGCGGCCCGGCAGGAGTCGATCGACACCGCCCTCGTGCTCTCCGACGCCCGCAAGCCCGGGGCCCGTCTCGTGCTCACCGGGTGCCTGGCCGAGCGCTACGGCGACGAGCTGGCCGCGGCGTTGCCCGAGGTCGACGCGGTCGTGGGCTTCGCGGGTGAGGGGTCACTGAGCGAGGTCGTGCTCCGCGGTCGCAAGCCAACCGGTGTCCGCGACCTCCTCGAACTGGCCCGCCCCGCGCCCTCGACACCCTGGGCCTACGTGAAGGTCGCCGAGGGCTGCGACCGGGCCTGCGCGTTCTGTGCCATCCCGTCGTTCCGCGGCAAGCAGCGTTCCCGGACACCGGAGTCGATCGAGGCCGAGGTCGCCGCGCTCGTCGACGGGGGAGTGGCCGAGATCGTGCTCGTGGCCCAGGACCTCGCCTGGTACGGCCGCGACGTCGACGCGCCCGGTGCGCTCGCGCCGCTGCTCCGTCGGCTCGACCGGCTCTCGACGCGCGGGCTCGGGCGCATCCGGCTGCTGTACCTGTACCCGAGCGAGGTGCGCGACCCCCTGGTCGCGACGATGCTCGAGCTGCCGACCGTCGTGCCGTACTTCGACCTCTCGCTCCAGCACGCGTCGGCGCCGCTCATGCGCCGGATGAAGCGATGGGGCGACGGCGACCGGTTCCTCGACCTGATCTCCGGGATCCGTGCCGCGGAGCCGACGGCCGCGTTCCGATCGAGCTTCATCGTCGGCTTCCCCGGCGAGCGCGAGCGCGACCATGCCGAGCTCCTCGGCTTCCTCGCCGAGGCCCGACTCGACTGGGCCGGCTTCTTCCCCTTCTCGGCCGAGGACGGCACCGCCGCGGCCACCATGGACGGCAGCGTCGCCGCCGACCTCGCGGCCGAGCGGCTGCGCGAGTGCAGCGACCTGCAGGACCCGATCACGCGCGACGCGCGCGACACACTCATCGGGACCGTCGTGGAGGTGCTCGTCGACTCGGGGCCGCGAGCTTCGAACGACGACGACGACGACGCCGACGTGGTCGTCGGTCGTACGCACCGGGAGGCGCCCGAGATCGACGGCGTCGTGCGACTGCACGGCGCCGACTTCGCCCGACCCGGCGCGATCGTCACCGCCGAGGTCACCGGCGCGATCGGTCCCGATCTCGAAGCTCGCGTCCTCGCTCCCATCGGGACCGCGGCGACGGTGGCGCCATGAGCGCTTCGGCCACACCGGCCCGCGCGCGGCGGTTCGGGACCAACGCGGTCGCCACGCCGGCGAACTTCGTCACCGGCGCCCGGATCGTCCTCGCGATCCCCACCCTGCTCCTCATCGCCGATCGCGGCGCAAGTTGGCTCACGGTCGGACTCTGGTTCCTGCTCACCTCCACCGACGGAATCGACGGCTGGCTCGCCCGGCGCGACGGCACGACCCGATCGGGCGCGTTCCTCGATCCCCTCGCCGACAAGATCCTGATCCTGGGCGGCTTCATCGCGCTGGTCGTGCGGGGCGACGTGTGGTGGGTCCCGGTCGCGCTGATGGCCGCACGCGAGGCGTTCGTGTCGGTCTACCGATCGCTCGCGGCGCGTCGGGGGATCTCGCTCCCGGCCCGCCAGTGGGGCAAGTGGAAGGCGTTCATCCAGATGCTCGCGGTCGGGATCGTGCTGTTCCCACCCACGGCCGACGCGCACGCGCTCCAGGTCGTCGCGGTGTGGACCGCGGTCGCGCTCACGATCATCTCGGCGCTCGACATCGTGCGCAGCGGCTGGGTCGAAGCCCGAGCCGACTGAACCCCCGGAGCCGCTGCTCAGGCGGGTGGCTCGGCCACCAACGCCTCGAGCATCTGTCCGAAGACCGCCCGGAGTCGTTGTTCCAAGGCGTCGGGATCAACATCGAGCTGCCGCGCTGCCGCGGCGCCGTAGATCGCGACCGCGATCGACGTCGCGAGCCCGACGACGTGCGCGGCCTCCACGTCGAGGCCGGCGGGGAGCTCGCCGGCCTCGACCTGGCTGTCGTACCGGGCACGAGTCAGGTCGAGGAACGGGAACGGGCGGTAGTCGGCGTCGCCGTCGAGCGCGAGCAGGGCGGTGAGGGCGAGGCGGGGACTGCTCACGATGGTGTCGAACATGTTCAGCCGTCGGTCGACGTAGGGGAGTGGAGCCACGCGGGCCACTGCCTCCGCCAGCTGGTCGGTCTCGCGCTGGAGCGCGGCCCGGAGGAGGTCCTGACGGGAACCGAACAGGTGGTAGATGTTCGCCGGGGTCACGCCGACACGGTCGGCGACCTCGCGGAGGTTGAGTCCGGCGAGGACCCCCCGCTCCTCCAGGAGATCGAGGGCGGCGTCCATCAGGGCGTCGCGGGTGGAGCGTTCGCGCGGCTCCGGTGCCGGTCCGGTCATGGCGCCCAGGTTCTCACCTCACACGACCTTGACGTGGCACTAACGAAACGTTAGCGTCGCCGTGGTCGTCTGGGAACACATCCGGCGACCTCCAGGGGGGAGCACGCCATGCGGCGCATCATCAGGTTCGTGGTACTCGGCTGCGCGTTGCTGGCCATCGGCGCGGGGTGCGTCCTCCCGCTGTCGACCGCCGGGTACACCCCGCCGATCCAGTTGGTGAGCTCGTCGACCCAGGGCGGGTGGAAGTACGACTACTACCGCAACACGTACCTCCCGTGCTCGGTCAGCGGATACCAGACGTTCGTGATCGCGACCAAGGTCGGATCGACTGCAGGCGAGGCGCGTCCGCTGTTCGTCCACATGCACGGAGGTGGAGCCGGGTACTTCGACGCCGCGGGCAACCCGGTGCCGAGCCAGGGGCAGAAGATCGAGGAGAGTGCCGCGTCGCTCGTGAACCGCCTCGACAACAACAACAACAACACCTTGGTCGGAAAGGTCCGAGCTTCTGCGGCCGGGTTCCGGATGATGGCGGTCTCGTACTGCAACCACGACCTCTACTCGGGCCTGTACTCGACGGATCCGAACAACCCGAACGTCGACTCCGCGGGCAACCTCCGCAAGACCAACGGCCTGGTCGCGGTGAAGGCCGCCATCCAGTACACGACGAGCCAGTACTCGACGACGAAGTTCGTCGTGCACGGGGGGAGCGCAGGGTCGGCCGGCACGTTCGGTGTCGCATGGTCGTTGCAGCAGCAGGGGATCCCGCCCGCCGGGATCATCGCTGACGCGAGCATCGTGAACGTCGAGGCGTTCCAGGCCGGCAACGCAGCCGCGATCTGCACCGAAGACAACGACCCGGGACGCGTCGCGGGCATCGCCGGCCGGGTCCATCCCGACCTCGCAAATCCCGCGAACCAGCCCGACAAGCTCGTCTCCGACGGGCGGTTGACCGTCCCCATCCTGCACGTGTGGACCCACGCCGACCACAACACCTGTGGCGCACCGCCGGTCACCTGCCCGCTGCGTGACGGGTCGACGGTGACGCTCGGCTACACCGACTGCATCCACGAGCCGATGCGCCTCGCCATCGAGGCCCAGGGCCCGACGAGCCGGTCCGACAACCTCGGCCTCTGCGTCACCCCGGTGGGTGAGCCCGAGTGCTCGGCGCACGTGGTCGCCAACCGGGGCGGCCTCCTGAACACCGACCCGACCGCGCCGTCCGACTACCAGACCGCGATGATGGACTGGGTCCTCGCCCGGCTCGCCGATGTCTGACCGGAGGAATGGAACCGTGAAGCAACTCGTACGATTCGGGATCCTGGGCTTCGTGCTCCTGGCGATCGGCGCGGGCTGCATCCTGCCGCTCTCGACGGTGGGCAACACGGGTTCGATCCAGTTCGTGAGCACCACGACGCAGGGCGGGTGGAAGTACGACTACTACCGCAACAGCGCGTACCCGTGCGCGATCAGTGGCTTCCAGACGTTCGTGATCGGGACCAAGGTCGGCTCGTCGGCCACGGTGGCGCGGCCGCTCCTCACGCACATGCACGGAGGTGGTGCCGGCTACTTCGATGCCGCCGGGAACCCGATCCCCAACAGCAACGTCAAGACCGAGGAGAACGCCGCCGGTCTGATCCAGAAGCTCGCCAACAACGGGCTGTTCGCGAAGGTGCGCGCCGACGCAGCAGGGTTCCGCATGCTCGCGGTCTCGTACTGCAGTCACGACCTCTACTCGGGGCTCGACTCGACCGATCCGAACAACCCGAACCTGAATTCCGCGGGCAAGCCCCGCACGACGAACGGGCTGATCTCGACGAAGGCCGCGATCCAGTTCACCAAGGCGCAGTACCCGACCACGAAGCTCTTCCTCCAGGGTGGCAGCGCCGGCTCGGCCGGCACGTTCGGCGTCGCGTGGGCCCTGCAGCAGCAGGGGATCGCGCCGGCGGGGATCATCGCCGACGCGAGCGTCGTGAACGTCGAGGCGTTCCAGGCCGGCAACGCCGCGGGGATCTGCACCGAAGACAACAGCGCGGAACGGACCGCGGGCATCTCGGCCCGGGTGCACCCCGACCTGGCGAACATCGCGAACGAACCCGACAAGCTCGTGAACGACGGTCGCCTCACGGTGCCGATCCTCCACGTGTGGAACCACGGCGACCAGAACACCTGTGGTGCACCGCCGGTCGCGTGCCCGTTGCGTGACGGGTCGACGGTGACGCTCGGCTACACCGACTGCATCCACGAGCCGATGCGACTGGTGATCGCCGGGCAGGGGCCGTCGAGCCGGTCGAAGAACCTCCCGTTGTGCGTCGACAACGACGCGGTGCCCGACTGCTCGGCTCACGTCGTGTCGAACAAGGTCGGGTTGCTGAACACCGACCCGGCCTCGCCGGCCGACTACCAGACCGTGATGATGGACTGGCTGCGCGCGCGGTTGACCGACGCCTGAGCGCTGAACCGACCTGAACGGCGGCGGAGCCGACCGGCACCCGGGCCGCCGTAGGATCCCGGGCCATGCGTTGTGACGTGCTCGCCATCGGTACCGAACTGCTGCTCGGTCAGATCGTCGACACCAACAGCTCCTGGATCGGGGAGCAGCTGGCGGCGGCGGGGATCGACACCTACGAGCACCGCAAGATCGGCGACAACCTGCCCCGCATGGTGTCGACGCTGCGCGAGATGCTCGAGCGGGCCGACGCGGTGATCGTGTGCGGTGGTCTCGGTCCCACACCCGACGACGTGACGCGGGAAGCCATCGCCGAGGTGATGGGGGTCGAGCTCGAGCGGCGGGAGGAGCTCGTGGAGACGATCCGCAAGCTCTTCGGCACCCGCATGCGCGACATGCCCGCCAACAACCTGCGCCAGGCCGACGTACCGGTCGGCGCGTCGGTGATCCCGAACCCGATCGGCACCGCTCCGGGCGTCCGAGCCGAGGTCGACGGGCCCGGCGGCGTGAAAGTCGTCTACGCGGTTCCCGGCGTCCCCTACGAGATGAAGCTCATGATCACCGACCAGGTGCTGCCCGACGTGTTGGAACGTTCGGGGGAGCGGTCGGTGATCGTGTCACGGTCGCTGAAGACGTGGGGCGCGTCGGAGTCGGGCCTCGCCGAGACGATCGCGCACCGGGTCGAGGCGCAGACCAACCCGACGATCGCGTTCCTCGCCCGCGGCATCGAGGGCATCGTCGTGCGGGTGACGGCGAAGGCTCCGACGGCAGGTGAGGCCGAGGCCCTGATCGAGACCGAGGAACGGGAGCTGCGTTCGATCCTCGGGGAGCTGATCTTCGCCGTCGACGACGACACGATGGAGTCGGAGGTCCTCCGGCTCTGCGAGGCGCACGGGTGGACCCTGGGGGTGGCCGAGTCGCTCACCGGTGGGCTGATCGGTGCCCGAATCGCGAACGTCGCCGGCGCGAGTCGGGTCTTCCGCGGTTCGGTCGCGTCGTACGCGACCGAGGTGAAGCGCTCGGTGCTCGGGCGTCACCGCCGAGCAGGTCGTGAGCGAGGAGGCGGCACGGGAGATGGCCGAGGCCGCGCAGCGGGTGCTCGGCGCCGACGTCGGGATCGCCGCGACCGGTGTGGCCGGTCCGACGGAGCAGGAGGGCCAGCCCGTCGGCACCGTGTGGTTCGGCATCGCCGTACCCGGGCACCCGACGTATGCGGTCTCGACGATCCTGCCCGGCGACCGCGAACGGATCCGTCAGTTCTCCACCATCTCCCTCCTGAACCTCCTCCGGCTCCGCCTCGAATCAAGCTGACGCGCGGAGAAGGAGCGGAGCCGGCGGCCACGCTCCGCAGGACTGGCACGGGTGAGCGATCGAGCCGGCGCAGCGGATTCGACCATCGAGGTGGATGCTTGACCCGAACGGGTGTTCGTCCTACCCTGCTCACACGCGTGGAATTCCACGCATGTGATGCGCAGGCGGATACCTGTCCCACCCTCCCCGTACGGTGCGACAGGACAGCAGGCAGACACCCGTCGGCCAATGATTCCAGCCAGACAATCCAGGAGGCACCGGTGGACCGAGACAACGCTGGCAAGGCGCTCGACATGGCCCTCGGCCAGATCGACAAGCAGTTCGGGGCAGGGTCGATCATGCGACTCGGCGAGCGTGGCCACGTCGGGATCGAGGCCATCCCCACCGGCGCCCTCGCCCTCGATCTCGCCCTCGGCATCGGTGGTCTGCCCCGGGGGCGGATCGTCGAGATCTTCGGTCCCGAGTCGTCGGGGAAGTCGACGCTCGCCACGCACGTGGTCGCCGAGGCCCAGCGCAACGGCGGGGTGTGCGCCTACATCGACGCCGAGCACGCGATGGACCCGGTGTACGCCGAAGCCATCGGGGTCAACGTCGACGACCTCTTGATCTCCCAGCCCGACACGGGTGAGCAGGCGCTCGAGATCGCCGACATCCTCATCCGCTCCGCCGCGCTCGACGTGCTGGTGATCGACTCGGTCGCCGCGCTCGTGCCCCGGGCCGAGATCGAGGGCGAGATGGGCGACTCCCACATGGGATTGCAGGCCCGCCTCATGAGCCAGGCGCTGCGCAAGCTCACCGGCAACCTGAACAAGAGCCGCACGGTGATGATCTTCATCAACCAGCTGCGGGAGAAGATCGGCGTGATGTTCGGATCACCCGAGACCACGCCGGGCGGTCGGGCGCTGAAGTTCTACTCGTCGGTCCGGCTCGACATCCGCCGGGTCGAGACCCTGAAGGACGGGCCCGACGCGATCGGGAACCGGGCCCGGGTCAAGGTGGTGAAGAACAAGGTCGCCCCGCCGTTCAAGCAGGCCGAGTTCGACATCATGTACGGCAAGGGCATCAGCCGCGAGGGCTCCCTGCTCGACGTCGGTGTCGACCTCGGCATCGTGAAGAAGTCGGGCGCCTGGTTCACCTACGAGGGTGAGCAGCTCGGCCAGGGTCGGGAGAAGGTGAAGCAGTTCCTCTCCGAGAACGTCGACCTCATGGTGGAGATCAGCGAGAAGATCCGTCAGCTGGTCATCCCCGACGAGGAGCTCGACGCCGAGAAGGCAGCAGAGGGCGAAGAGATCCTCCTCGAAGAGGACTCACCTGCCGATCTCTGATCCGCGGTGCCCCGAGCACCGTATCCATCGCAAGATCGACGGCTACTGAACCGGAAGCCATCGCGAACGGCCCGGAGCGTGCGCCAATGCCGCTCCGGGCCGCTTCGCGTCGAGCTTCGTTCCGGTCATGCACACGGTTGCCCTGCAACCCCAGAGATGACCAGAACGGGGGCGTCGGGCTCAGGCGAGGCCGCGGATGATCGCGGCGGCGCCGGCGATCGACGCGAACGCGAGGACAGCCGGTCGGAGGGAGCGACCGTCGAGATGGCGTGCGCCCCAGATGCTCGCGAGCAACCCGACGCCGAGTGCGGGGAGCAGCGTGAGGGTGAAGACCACCTGCTCCCACCGGAGCTCGCCCGCGATGATCAGCGCGGCGGTCGACATCAGGGTGCCGAGCACGAAGCACGTCGCGAGCGTGGCGCGGATCGCCTCGCTGCGGTGGTTCTGGTACAGCAGCGCGAGTGGGGGACCGTCGATGGCGGCGGCGGTACCCATCACGCCCGCGGTGAGCCCGGCCGCGCTCGCGGTCGTCGGGGTGACCCGCAGATGCGGATGGACCAGGCTCAACGCGACCGCCAAGAGGATCGCGACGCCGATGACGGCGGTGAGGAGATCGGGCGCCACGAGCACGACGATGGCGGCACCGATCACGGCCCCCGGGAGTCGGCCGACCATCACCCAGGCCACACCACGCCGATCGATGTGACGATGCTCCCGGAGCACCATGTAGATGGTGAGCGGGAGCGCGAGGAGCACGACGCCACCCGGGACCGCGTCGGGGACGAGCACCGCGACCACGGGCGCGACGATGAGGTTCAACCCGAAGCCGAGGCTGCCCTGCACGAACGCGCCGAGGGCGACGACCGCCAGACACAGTGCCAACTCACCCCCGGATACCTGCACGATCGGGGAGTCTCGCAGGCCGAACGGGCGGTCGACCGTGAAAACGTGAGAAGGCTCTTCGATCCCGGCCTACCGTGGCGGAGTGACCGAATCCCTCGCCGCGCTGGCGCCGTACGGTGCCGACGAGCGTGTCGTCGCCCTCTTCGCCACCTACGCCGACGCCGACCTGGTGCCGGGCCGCATCGCGCGGGTCGACCGCGACCGGTCGGTGGTCGCGACGGCCGAGGCGATGGTCACCGCGACCAGCGACGAGCTCCCGGTGGTGGGCGACTGGGTCGCGCTGCGTCCACCGCGCGCGGAAGGCCTTCCCTCGATCGACGCGATCCTGCCTCGCTGGTCGGAGCTGTCGAAGCGGGGTTCGGGTCCGATCCCGCGTCCGCAGGTGGTGGCGGCCAACGTCGACGTCGCGTTCATCGTCGTCGGCCTCGACCGGGAGCCCAGCCCGAATCGGATCGAGCGGGAGCTCGTGGTCGCGTGGGAGAGCGGTGCCCGCCCGGTCGTGGTGCTGAACAAGTCGGATGCCACCGACGACGCCGAAGGCGAGGGCGAGGCGGTGCGGGATCGCATCGGGCTCGTCGACGTGATGGTCGTGAGCGCGAAGACCGGCTCCGGGATCGACGAGATGACGGCCGCGCTCCGGCCCGGGCTGACCGCGGTGCTGCTCGGCCCGTCGGGAGTCGGGAAGTCGACGCTGGTGAACGCGATCGTCGGGAACGACGTCGCGGTCACCGGTGAGGTGCGCGAGAGCGACCATCGCGGTCGTCACACCACCACGTTCCGATCGCTGATGCCGGTCCCGGGAGGCGGGGTGCTCCTCGACACCCCCGGGGTGCGCAGCATCAGCCTGTGGGACGTCGAAGGTGGGATCGCGCTCACGTTCCCGGAGATCGAGGAGCTCGTCGACTCGTGCCGGTTCGGCGACTGCGCGCACGACTCCGAACCGGGGTGTGCGGTGAAGGAGGCGTTGGCCGACGGTCGGATCGACCCAGCCCGCTTCGAGAGCTGGGACAAGCTCCAGCGGGAGCTTGCCTACGAGGCCCGGTCGGTCGATCCGAAGTTGGCGGCCGCGGAGAAGCAGAAGTGGAAGGCGATCCACAAAGCGATGAAGGGTCAGAGCCGGCCCTAGCGCAGCCTCGGGCGACGTCGCCGCTCCTAGACTTGGCGGGTGACCGCCCCGGCGCCCCGCCGCTTCCACGTGCGCACCTATGGGTGCCAGATGAACGAGCACGACTCCGAACGGGTCGCGGGCATGCTCGTCGCCGACGGACTCGAAGCTACCGACTCGATCGACGAAGCCGACGTCATCGTGTTGAACACCTGCTGCATCCGGGAGAACGCCGACAACAAGTTCTACGGGCACCTCGGGCGGTTGAAGGCCCTGAAGGACGCCAACCCCGATCTGCAGATCGCGGTCGGCGGGTGTCTCGCGCAGAAGGACCGCGACCGGATCGTCGAGCGCGCCGGCCACGTCGACGTCGTGTTCGGCACCCACAACCTCGGGCGCGCTCCGACGCTCCTCGCCGAGGCCCGCCGATCCGGAGCGTCGATCGTGGAGATCGCAGAGGAGCACGATCCCTCGACGGGTGGCGCGTGGGCCGGCGGTGAGATCGGCGCCCTGCCGGCGCGTCGGGAAGCGATCCACTCGGCGTGGGTCACGATCCAGATCGGGTGCGACAACTCGTGCACGTTCTGCATCGTGCCGAGCGTGCGGGGCCCCGAGGTGAGCCGACGGCTCGGCGACATCGTGCGCGAGGTCGAAGGACTCTCGGCCGACGGCGTGCGCGAGATCACGCTGCTCGGACAGAACGTGAACTCCTACGGCCGTGATCTCGGTGCGGGCCAGTACCGACCCCAGTTCGCCGACCTGTTGCGCGCCCTCGACGCGGTGCCCGGCATCGACCGCATCCGGTTCACGTCACCCCATCCGAAGGACCTCCGGCCGGAGACGATCGCAGCGATGGCCGAGTGTCCGTCGGTGTGCGAGCACCTCCATCTCCCGCTGCAGTCGGGGAGCGACACGGTCCTCGCCCGCATGCACCGGGGCTACACCGCCGAGCGCTACCTCGAACGACTCCGCGCGGCTCGCGCTGCGATCCCGGATCTCGCGGTCACGACCGACATCATCGTCGGCTTCCCCGGCGAGACCGAAGCCGAGTTCGCGCGATCCCTCGAGGTGGTCGACGAAGCGGCCTACGACGCCGCCTACACGTTCGTGTTCTCACCCCGGGCCGGAACGGGCGCGGCCGAGATGACCGACGAGTTCGTGGCCGACGACGTGATCCGGGAGCGGATGGAACGGCTCACCGCGGTGGTCGAGCGCCACGCCCTCGAGCATCATGAGGCACGGATCGGCCGCGTCGAGGAGATCCTCGTCGACGGACCGTCGAAGAAGGACCCGACGGTGCTCGCGGGGCGGACTCGGCAGAACAAGCTCGTGCACTTCACCGCCGACGCCCCGGCGGGCAGTCGGCATCCGGTGCGGATCACCGGTGCGGCTCCGCACTGGTTGCGCGGCGAGACCGCCCGCGTTCGCATCCCCGTGCGGGCGGGCTGACCCTGCACCTCGCGATCGTCGGACCCACCGCCTCGGGCAAGTCGGACCTCGCGTTCGCGATCGCGCGGGAACTCGGCGACATCGAGATCGTCTCGCTCGACTCGATGCAGGTGTACCGGGGCATGGACGTCGGCACGGCGAAGCCGAGCCCCGACGAGCTCGCGGCCGTGCCGCACCACCTGATCGACGTGGTCGACCCGAACGAGGAGTGGTCGGTCGTGCGCACGCAGCAGGCGGCGCGCGCGGCGGTCGCCGACATCGAGACCCGCGGACTCCGCGCGCTGCTCGTGGGGGGCACTGGTCTCTACGTGCAGGCCGTTGTCGACGCGTTGGAGTTCCCCGGTGAAGACCTCGCACTGCGCGCCGAGCTCGAGGCGTGGACTGCCGAACCGGGCGGGGTCGCCGCCGCGTACGCCGAGATCGTGGCGGCCGACCCGACCGGCGCCGCCCGCATCGACCCCCACAACGTGCGCCGCATCGTGCGCGCGCTCGAGGTCATCCGGCTGACCGGCCGCCCGTTCTCGTCGTTCGGCCCCGGGGTCGATGCCTACGGCCCCACCGTGTTCCCGGTCCGCATGATCGGGCTGTGGCTTCCCCGTGATGTCCTCGCGCACCGGATCGCAGCTCGAGCTCAGACGATGCGCTCGCGTGGTTTGGTCGAGGAGGTCGCCGGCTTGGCGGAGATGCCGGCCGATCTGTCCCGCACCGCCCGCCAGGCGATCGGCTACCGGGAGGTCCTCGACGCGCTCGGGCCGGGTGGCGGTGCGCCCGGGTCGCGGCCCGATCCGGGTCGGATCGCCGAGGCGCTCGACCTCACCGTCCGTCGCACCCGGGCGTTCGCCCGGCGCCAGCGGATGTGGTTCCGGCGGGATCCGCGCATCACCTGGTTCGGGACGGGGAACAATCCCAGCGCTCTGCTCCCCGCACTCCTGGCAGGCTGGTCGACGTCGTGATGCATCTGAGCAAGCTCCATGCCACCGGGAACGACTTCCTGGTCACCACCGACCCGGTCACGCCGGGCCGGGCGATCGCGCTGTGCGACCGCAACCGCGGGGTCGGCGCCGACGGGCTCATCGCACTCGGGCCGGGGTCGGGCGGCGCCGATTGCACGATGACCCTCTACAACGCCGACGGTGGACTCGCCGAGATGAGCGGCAACGGCATCCGGAGCCTCGCGTGGGTCGCCCGCCGGCTCGGGTTCGGCGACGGGCAGCAGCTCGTCGTCGACACCGGCGGCGGTCGTCGCGAAGTTGATCTCGTCGTCGACCCCGGCACGGGCGAGGTCGTCGCCGCGACCGTCGACATGGGTCCCGTCACGTTCGATCCCGACGCGATCCCGCTCGAGGCGTCGAGCCCGTTCGATCTCGAAGCCGAGTTCCACGGCACCACCTACCGGGGCGACGCGGCGGGAATGGGCAATCCTCACTTCGTGCTGCTCGTCGATGATCCCGACGCGGCCCGGGTGACCCAGCACGGCCCGCGCCTCGAGCACGACGTCCGCTTCCCGAACCGAACGAACGTCGAGTTCGTCTCCCCGACGCCGGGGGAGACCGATGCACTCACCGTCCGCACCTGGGAGCGCGGTGTGGGCGAGACCTTGAGCTGCGGGACCGGTGCCTGCGCCGCCGCCGCAGTTGCGCACCGCAGGGGGCTGGTGGGGACCCGGGTCACCGTCCACGAGCGTGGCGGCGATCTCACCGTCGACCTCGGCGCCACCATCCGACTCGGCGGCCCCGTCGTGCACGTCTTCGACGTCGACCTGGAGATCCAGTGAGCGCATCGGAGCCCCGAGCCGGGAGACAACGGAGGCGGCTCACCGCCACGGAGGTCGACCTCGAGGTCGTCCAACAGACGGCGCTGCTCGTCGGCACCACCATCGGGACGCGAGACATCGAGGAAGCCGAGGCGAGCCTCGAGGAGCTCGCGCTCCTCACCGACACCGCCGGCGCCGAGGTGCTCCATTCCGAGCTCCAACGGCGCGACGTCCCGGATCCCGCCACCTACGTGGGTTCGGGCAAGGCCGACGAACTGAGTCAGCTCGCGGAAGCGCTCGACGTGGATCTCGTGATCTTCGACGACGAGCTCACGCCCGCGCAGCAACGCAACCTGGAGAAGAAGTTCGAGCGCGACGTCGTCGACCGCGTCGCGCTCATCCTCGACATCTTCGCCCAGCACGCGACCAGCCAGGAGGGGATGATCCAGGTCGAGCTCGCCCAGCTCCGGTACCTGAAGCCCCGCCTGCGCGGGCGGGGCAAGGAGCTCAGCCAGCAGGCCGGTGGCATCGGCACCCGGCGCGGTCCGGGTGAGACGAAGCTCGAGATCGACCGTCGCCGCATCGACAGCCGGATCACGAAGCTCGAGCGGGAGCTGCAGCAGGTCGGCCGGAGTCGCGACACGCAACGGAAGTCGCGCCGACGCGGCGCCCGCTCCGCGGTTGCGCTCGTCGGATATACGAACGCGGGCAAGTCGACCTTGCTGAACCGTCTCTCACACTCCGACGTGCTGGTCGAGGACCGCCTCTTCTCGACGCTGGACCCGACGGTCCGTCAGGTCCACCTCCCCGGCGGTGAGACCGTGCTCGCATCCGACACTGTCGGCTTCGTGCGGAGACTGCCGCACCAACTCGTCGAGGCGTTCCGGTCGACCCTCGTCGAGGTGGTCGATGCCGCGCTGCTCCTGCACGTCGTCGACGCGACCGACTACGACGAAGCGGTCCGTCAGATCGAAGCGGTGCACACCGTGCTCCGCGAGATCGACGCCGATCAGGTTCCTGAGCTGCTGGTGTTCAACAAGATCGACCGTGCCGATCCCGACGTCGTCAAGCAACTCACGGCGGCGCACCCGGGATCGCTGGCGGTGTCGGCCGCGACTGGCGCGGGAGTCGGCGAGCTGCTCGAAGGACTCGGACGGCGCCTGCGTCAGCTCGCCCGGGTGGTCGAGTTCGTCGTGCCCTACGACCGGGGCGACGTGATCGCGGCCCTCCATCGCGAAGGTGAGGTGCTCGTGGAGGTCCACGAGGACACCGGGACGCGAATCCGGGCGCGACTGCCGGAGGAGAGCGTGACCCGCTTCCGGGAGTTCGAACTGGCGTCCTGACGGTCGAATCCGCTGCGTCGGCTCGATCGCTCACCCGGGTCCGGCCCCGCGACGTGGCCGCCGGCTCCGCTCCTTCTCCTGTTGACGGTCGAATCCGCTGCGTCGGCTCGATCGCTCACCCGGGTCCGGCCCACGCGACGTGGCCGCCGGCTCCGCTCCTTCTCCTGTTGACGGTCGAATCCGCTGCGTCGGCTCGATCGCTCACCCGGGTCCGGCCCGCGCGACGTGGCCGCCGGCTCCGCTCCTTCTCCTGTGGTCTGAGTGGGGTTGCGGTGCCGTTAGGCTGATTCTCGTATGGAGGCGCCGACCACCGGGTTCGTCCCCCCGCCCTACCCGCACGACCGCCTCACCGCTCTCCGTCGCCTGGCCGACGCGATGCCGGGCGGGGTCGTCGACTGTTCGGTGGGCACGCCGGTCGACCCGATGCCCGAGGTCGCGGTGCAGGCCCTCGTCGACGCCGCGGCCGGCGCGACCGGATATCCGCCCTCGATCGGCACGCCCGCGCTCCGCGCCGCGGCGGCCGCATGGATCAGACGCCGGTTCGGCGTCGAGGTCGACGGCGACGGCGTGATCGCGTGCGTCGGCACGAAGGAGCTGGTCGCGTCGTTGCCGCAGGTGCTGCACCTGCGCGATCCCGCGCGCGACACCGTGCTGTTCCCCGCGATCGCCTATCCCACCTACGAGATGGGTGCACGGCTCGCAGGGCTCCGGCCGGTGCCGGTCCCGCTCGACACCGATTGGCATCCCGACCTCGATCGCGTCGCGTCCGACGACGCCGATCGCGCGCTGTTGCTGTGGCTCAACGACCCGGGCAACCCGACCGGCGCATCGATGGGTGCGGAGCGGGTCGCCGCGGTCGTCGCGTGGGCGCGGGAACGCGGCATCGTCGTGGCCGGCGACGAGTGCTACGCCGAGTTCACGGCTGACCCCGACGGCGCGCCTGCCGATCCGACGACGGTGTTGCAATCGGGTCTCGACGGCGTGCTCGCGGTCCATTCGCTCTCCAAGCGTTCGAACATGGCCGGCCTGCGCGCGGGATTCGTTGCGGGTGATCCCGAGCTCGTGCGGTACCTCGGTGAGGTGCGAAAGCACGCGGGACTGATGGTGCCTGCGCCCGTGCAGGCGGCGGCGACCGCGGCGCTCGGCGACGACGCCCATGTCGACGAACAGCGGGTCCGGTACGCGGAACGTCGTGCGCTGGTGCTCGCCGCACTGGAGGCGCACGGAATCGTCCACGACGGTGGCCCGTCGACCTTCTACCTGTGGTTGCGCGGCGACGAAGGCATGGAAGACGGTTGGGAGCTCGCGGCGCGATTCGCCGACGCCGGGACACTGGTCGCCCCCGGCGACCTCTACGGCCCGGCCGGAGCCGACCACGTGCGACTCTCCCTCACGCAGCCGCTCGATCGGCTGGAGCTCCTGGTCGAACGCTTCGACGCGTCGGCTGCTCGCGCGTCGTAGCGGGCTGGTCCGGCCGCCTCCGGCCCGCGTGCCTGAACGCGAGCCGTCGACGTGGCCCCGTCTCGGTAAGGTCAGCACCATGAGTGATCTCGAGCAGACCATCACCGCCCTCTGGGAGGGTCGCGACGACCTCGATGCCGTGATGCCGAGGGCCGAAGCCGAAGCCGCGGTGCGGACCGCGATCGACCTCCTCGACACCGGTGAGGCCCGTGTCGCCGAGCTGAGCGGCGGCGAGGTGGTCGTCCACCAGTGGCTGAAGCAGGCGATCCTCCTGCTGTTCCGCTTCACGTCGATGACCGTCGAGGAGCTCGGACCGTTCGAGTACCGGGACAAGATCCCGCTGAAGCACGACTACGAAGGCGCCGGGGTGCGGGTCGTGCCCGGCGCGTCGGCGCGCTGGGGTGCGTACCTCGCGCCGGGCGTCATCTTGATGCCGAGCTACACCAACATCGGAGCGCGGGTGGGCGCCGACACGATGGTCGACACCTGGGCGACGGTCGGGTCGTGTGCGCAGATCGGTGAGCGGGTGCACCTCTCCGGTGGCGTCGGCATCGGGGGTGTGCTCGAGCCGCCGAACGCCGCTCCGGTGATGATCGGCGACGACACCGTGATCGGGTCGCGGTGCATCGTCGCCGAGGGCGCCACCGTCGGCAACGGCGTCGTGCTCGGCGCGGGCTGCATCCTCACCGGCTCGATCCCGGTGATCGACGCCGAGACGGGCGCAGAGCTCGGTCGGGGTGCGGTGCCCGATTGGTGCGTCGCGGTGTCGGCCATCCGGCCCCGCTCGTTCCCCGGTGGCGACTTCGGCCTCCCGTGCGTGCTCGTCGTGAAGCGTCTCACGGAGGGCGAACGCCACGACAAGGCAAAGCTCAACGACGTGCTGCGGGAGCACGGCGCCGCCACATGACGCCTGCCCCGACCCCCACTCCGACGGATGTGTTCGCACTCGCGGCCGAGCTCGTCGGGGTCCGGTCGGAGAGCCACCACGAGACCGAGATCGCCGACCTCGTGGAAGCGCGTCTGCGGGCCAGGGCCCCCGGTCTCGCGATCACTCGCGTGGGCGACACGATCGTGGCCCGCACCGAGCTGGGCCACGATCGCCGGATCGTGCTCGGCGGCCATCTCGACACGGTTCCGGCGAACGGGAACGCCACTCCCCGCGTCGACGGCGACACCCTGCACGGGCTCGGCAGCGCCGACATGAAGGGTGGGATCGCGGTGCTCCTCGCATTGGCCGAGCACGCCGCCGACGCCCGCTTCGACCTGTCGCTCGTGTTCTACGACGCCGAGGAGGTGGCCGACGAGTTCAACGGCCTCCGCATCCTGTTCCGCGACCATCCCGAACTCGTCGCCGGTGACCTCGCGATCCTCCTCGAACCAACCGGCGGATGGGTCGAGGCCGGGTGCCAGGGCACCCTCCACATGCGGGCGGAGTTCGACGGCACCCGGGCGCACTCGGCGCGACCGTGGATGGGGGAGAACGCGATCCACCGTGCCGCCGACGTGTTGAGCCGCCTCGCTGCGTACGGGGCACGCCCCGTCGAGGAGCAGCTCGTATCGGTCGACGGGCTCGGGTACCGGGAGTCGGTCCAGGTCGTGCGGATCGAGGGCGGTGTCGCGAACAACGTCGTGCCCGACTCGTGCGCGATCGTGGTGAACCGTCGCTTCGCACCGGCGTTCTCGATCGAGGATGCCCGGGAGCAGACCGAGGTCCTCCTCGCGGGCGCCGACCGGATCGAGATGCTCAACGCGTCGCCCGCAGCGCCACCGAACCTCATGAACCCCCTGGTCGCCGAGTTCATCGGCACCCTCGACCTCGCCGTCCGACCCAAGCTGGGGTGGACCGACGTGGCCCGGTTCGCCGCACACGGGATCCCCGCGCTCAACTTCGGGTCCGGCGATCCTGAGATCGCCCACACCCAGGGCGAGTTCGTCACCCGGGAAGCGGTCGAGGGTTGCCACGCGGTCCTTGCGCAGTTCCTCGGCTTCGGTCCGGCGCGTCCGTGACCGACGGGTCGGTGAGTCGCGACGACGTGCCGCCCCTGGTCCGGGAGGCCCTCGCCGTCGCCGACGCAGCCGGGTTCGAGCAGTCGTGCAGCCCCGGGACCGGCCGGCTGCTGCACGTGCTCGCGGCCCGGGTCCGGCGGGGCCGCATCGGCGAGCTGGGGACCGGTTCCGGCGTGGGTGCAGCGTGGATCGCGAGTGCCCTCGAGCCCGACGCGGAACTGGTGACCGTCGAACACGACCACGGGCTCGCCCACCGCAGCGCCGAGCTGTTCGGCGACCTCGGCAACGTGACGGTGCTCTCCGGCGACTGGTCCGAGCTGGCCGCCCACGCGCCGTTCGACCTCCTGTTCTGCGACACCGTGGTGCCGAAGCTCGAACAGGTCGACGCGACCGTCGCGATGCTCGCGGCAGGCGCGACGATCGTCCTCGACGACTACACCGGTCTTGCCCGCGCCGGCGATTCCGCGCGCGACGTCTGGTTGCACCATCCCCATCTCGTCGCCACCGAGGTGCTCGTCTCGGATGCCGAGGCGGTCGTGGTCGCGGTCCGCCGCTGAGCCGAGCGCCGGTCAGGGCAGCGTGACCTGGCCGTGTTCGTCGAGGGGGAACCCGGGGTTGTGGGCCACCTCCCAGGGATGGCCGTCGGGATCGGCGAAGTACCCGGACCGGCCCTCGAACTCCAGCGCGTCGGCGGCCGGTCGGAGCACGGTGGCGCCGGCCGACCGCGCTGCGAAGAGGGTGGCGTCGACGTCGTCGGCGGTGGCCACGTTGATCGCGAGTGCCACCGCTCCGGGTTGGCCGATCGGGATCCCCGCCTCGCGGGCGAGGGCGGCACGACTCCAGATCCCGAGCGCGTTGGCGCCGAGTTGGAAGAAGCTCACGACGCCTTCGACCGATGCCGACGACTTCGGCCATCCGAGCGCCTCGTAGAAGGCGGTCGAACGGGAGACATCGTCGACCCCGAGGGTGATGAGCGTCACCCGGGGTGGGACCGTGGCCATGTCGCGGTCAGAGCCTCCGCATGACGGTGACGACCTTGCCGTACACGGAGACCTCGGACGGATCGAAGATCATCTCCTCGAGGGCCGGGTTCTCGGGCCGCAGCACGATCTTGCCCTTGCGGCGCAGGAACGTCTTCACGGTTGCCTCGTCGCCGGGGATCCCGGCCACGACGACGTCGCCCGCGTCGGCGGAGTCCTGCTGGCGGACCACCACGTAGTCGCGGTCGAGAATTCCGGCCTCGATCATGGAGTCGCCGCGGACCCGCAGCATGAACAACTGACCGTCGCCGGTGAAGTCTTCGGGGAGCGGGAAGGTCTCCTCGATGTTCTCCGCCGCGAGCACACCGGTCCCGGCGGCGACGTCGCCGACGAGCGGGACGTGACGTACGGGACGTCGATCCACGGTCGCGCCGGATTCGGGGTCGAAGCACACCTCGATGGCACGGGGCTTGGTGGGATCGCGGCGCAGGTACCCCTTCGATTCGAGCGCGGCGAGGTGCGCGTGGACCGTGGAGCTCGACGACAGCCCGATCGCCTCGCCGATCTCGCGCACGCTCGGCGGGTAGCCCCGCCTCCGGACCTCGGTGTCGACGAACTCGAGTACCTGGCGCTGGCGGCCGGTGAGGGCGGCGAGCTCCGGGGCCTCGGCCCGCTTGGCCTGACGGGCCTTGGCTGTCGCAGCGGATGCGGGCGAGGTCGACGTGGGCGGGCTGGAAATGTGGGAAGGAGTGGATCGCGGGGGGTTCATGCCGTACCTCCTGGGCGGTTCGGGCGAAGGTAACACGATCAGGCGTTCGGTACAAACACCTGTTCGCAATTTCCCTTGACTCGAACGGGCGTTCGTGGTTCTCTCGAGGCGAACACCCGTTCCGCCCCCGAGCCGACAGCAGGGCGACCGGCGTTGTTGTCCCACCCTCGTGTTCCACTGCGAACACGACCCCGGAGCTTCCCCCCGGATCTCAAGGAGCACCTTCCCCATGGCCGCGTTGATGCACCCCCGGTACGACTTCGAAGAGTACGAGGAGCTCGAGGAGCTCCGCGAGATCGAGATCGGTCGTGCCCCCGCACGGCCGCGTCTCGCGCTGGTCGGCGAGCCCCGCGCCGCCGTCCGGTGCTCCCCCCGCACCACTCGGGCCACCTACCTGCGCCGGCGTCTCCTCGCCGTCGTGGTGGTGCTCGGGATCCTGGTCGCGGTGGGGAAGGTGGGCGCAACGTTCGGGGGTTCACCCCTCGTGACCCCCGAACGTCCGCCCGCCTCGCAATCAGCCGACGGCTACGTCGTGCAGCCGGGCGACTCACTGTGGTCGATCGCGCAGGCACTCGTGCCCGGAGCCGACCCCCGTCCCGTCGTCGACGAGCTCGCCCGGGAGCGCGACAACGCGCCGCTCCGGCCGGGCGAGGTCATCCGCCTCCGCGGGTGAGGCCGGCCGGCACGGGTTTCGGTCCGATGTCACTCCAATACAGTGAGGGCATGCGGTGTCCGTACTGCCACGAGGTCGACGACAAGGTCGTCGACTCGCGCCTCACCGACGAAGGCGTCGCGATCCGGCGCCGTCGGGAGTGCCTGGCCTGCGGTCGGCGCTACACGACCTACGAGCGCTTCGACGAGGTCCCGCTGCTCGTGGTGAAGCGCTCAGGCCAGAAGGAGCCCTTCGATCGGGCCAAGGTCGTCGCCGGGATCTCCCAGGCCGCGGTGAACCGGCCGGTCGACGCGGCGACGATCGAAGCGGTCGCCGCCGAGGTCGAGGAGGGGCTCCGCGCCGTGGGGGCCGAGGTGGGAGCCGACCAGGTCGGGTTCGCGGTGCTCGAACGGCTCCGCACCCTCGATCCCGTCTCCTACGTGCGCTTCGCGTCGGTCTACAAGGGCTTCGAAGACGTCGCCGACTTCGAGCGCGAGGTCGGCCTCCTGCAGAAGACGACGGCCCCGAAGCGGCGCGACGCCTGATCGGCGGGGTCGGCTCCCTGGTCAGCTGGGTCGGCTCGCCTGGTCAGCTGGGTCGTCCGGGCGTTCTCCTCCCGTTTCCGAGAGATTCACCGTTGACGTGGCGGAACTACGGTGGTGTAATTACCCTCCATCTCGCGGCACGGACGGACGCGACCACAACATCTTGTGGATCGGCCCCCACTTCATCGAGCGCACTAGATGTTGTGGGTGTCGACCGGGATTCCTGGACTCCGGGCGGAGTGACGGCACCACATCAGCGCTGCGATCAGCACCGACGGGCAAGGACCGACCGGCGGTGAGCGGCATCGAACAGGGGAGAGGGAGCCGAATGGCGAGCAAGTCCGAGGAGATGGCACCGAGTCAGCACGGGGCCGGCCAGACCGGGATCGGGATCCGCAGACACTTCACGGAGGCGGGCGTCGACCCGTACGACACCGTGGAGTGGGAGCGGCGCGACGCCCGCATCCAGAACTACAAGGACGGCACCGACGCCTTCTTCCAGGCCGACGTCGAGTTCCCCGTGTCGTGGTCGCAGAACGCCACCAACATCGTCGCCCAGAAGTACTTCCGGGGCACCCTCGGCACGTCGGAGCGCGAGACGTCGTTGCGCCAGGTGATCGACCGCATCGTCGACACCATCGCCGACTGGGGCATCAGCGACGGCTACTTCACCGGCCCCGAGGAGGCGAACGCCTTCCGCGACGAGCTGAAGTACGTCATGGTCCACCAGCGCGCCGCCTTCAACTCGCCGGTGTGGTTCAACATCGGCGTGAAGGGCGTGCCCGCGCAGGGGAGCGCGTGCTTCATCCTCGCGGTCGAGGACACCATGGACGGCATCCTCAACTGGTACCGCGAGGAAGGGACGATCTTCAAGGGTGGGTCCGGCTCGGGCATCAACCTGTCGGGGATCCGATCGTCGGTCGAGCACCTGAAGGGCGGCGGCACGGCCAGCGGCCCGGTGAGCTTCATGCGGGGCGCCGACGCGTCGGCCGGCACCATCAAGTCGGGCGGCAAGACCCGTCGTGCCGCGAAGATGGTCATCCTCAACGCCGACCACCCCGACATCGAGGAGTTCGTCTGGTGCAAGGCCCGTGAGGAGCACAAGGCGCGCGCCCTGCGCGACGCCGGCTTCGACATGGACCTCGACGGGCGCGACAGCCACTCGATCCAGTACCAGAACGCGAACAACTCCGTGCGCGTCACCGACGACTTCATGCAGGCGGTGATCGACGACCGCGACTGGTTCCTCAAGACGGTCAAGACCGGCGAGACGGTGAAGACGATGAAGGCGCGCGAGCTCATGCGCCAGTTCTCCTCCGGCTTCGTGGGAGTGCGCCGACCCGGGCATGCAGTTCGACACCACGATCAACCGTTGGCACACGTCGCCGAACTCGGGTCGCATCAACGCCAGCAACCCCTGCTCGGAGTACATGCACGTCGACAACTCGGCCTGCAACCTCGCCAGCATCAACCTGATGAAGTACCTCCTCGACGATGGCGGCTCCGGTGCGGGCGGCTTCGACGTCGAGGGCTACCGGCGCACGATCGAGGTCGTGTTCACCGCCCAGGAGATCCTGGTCGGCAACGCCGACTACCCGACCGAGAAGATCGCGGAGAACAGCCGCAAGTTCCGTCAGCTCGGTCTCGGCTACGCGAACCTCGGCGCCCTGCTCATGGCGCAGGGTCTCCCGTACGACTCGCCCGAGGGCCGGGCGTGGGCGGGTGCCATCACCGCGCTGATGACCGGCCACGCCTACGCCACCAGCGCGCGCACCGCGAGCCGGATGGGTCCGCACGCCGGGCTACGCCGAGAACGAGGAGCCGATGCTCAACGTGCTCCGCATGCACCGCGCCGAGACGGCCAAGATCGACGAGGAGCTCGTGCCGCCGGAGCTGCTGAGCGCCGCGCAGCGGTCCTGGGACGAAGCAGTCGAGCTCGGCGAGCGTCACGGTGTGCGCAACGCGCAGGCCACGGTGCTCGCCCCCACGGGCACGATCGGCCTCGCGATGGACTGCGACACCACCGGCATCGAGCCCGACCTCGCCCTCACGAAGGCGAAGAAGCTCGTGGGTGGCGGCACGATGTACATCGTCAACCAGACGATCCCGCGTGCGCTGCGTCGGCTGGGGTACTCGCCCGACCAGATCGACCAGATCATCGCGTTCATCGACGAGCACAAGACGATCATGGGTTCGCCGGCCTTCAACCCGGAGCACCTCCCCGTGTTCGCGTGCTCGATGGGCGACAACACGATCCACTACACCGGTCACGTCAAGATGATGGGTGCGGTGCAGCCGTGGATCTCCGGCGCGATCTCCAAGACCGTGAACATGCCCGAAGACGTCTCGGTCGAAGACGTCGAGCAGATCCACATCGACGCGTGGAAGCTCGGCATCAAGGCGGTCGCGATCTACCGCGACAACTGCAAGGTCGCGCAGCCGATGGCCACGCAGAAGAAGACCGCCGCCGGCCAGGGGATCGGGGAGTCGCCCCTCACGCAGGAGGTCGAACGGATCGTCGAGCACGTGATCGTGCAGGAGCCGGTCCGCCAGAAGCTCCCGCGTCGGCGCAAGAGCCAGACGTTCTCGTTCCGGGTCGCCGACTGCCACGGCTACGTGACGGTGGGCGAGTTCGAAGACGGCCGACCGGGTGAGGTGTTCCTCAAGGTCGCCAAGCAGGGCTCGACCCTCGCCGGGATCATGGACGCGTTCGCGATCTCGGTGAGCCTCGGGCTCCAGTACGGCGTGCCGATCCAGGCCTTCGCCGACAAGTTCGTGAACATGCGCTTCGAGCCCGCCGGCATGACCGACGACCCCGAGCTGCGCATCGCCACGAGCCTCGTCGACTACATCTTCCGTCGCCTCGCCGTCGACTACCTGACGAAGAGCGAGCGGGATGACCTCGGCATCCTCACGGTGAGCGAACGCATCCAGCCGACGCTCCCCGGCGTCGAGGAGGCCGCGGCGATCGGCACCGACAGCCAGATGGTGCTCGGTCCCGAGGACCAGGCCCCGTCGGCGGCACTCCCGGCCCCGGCGGCTGCGGTGCCACCCCCGGCCGCCCCGTCGGCCCGGGTCCGCGAACGTGAGACGGTGCTCTGCCACGTCTGCGGCGACATCATGCAGCGCGCCGGCTCGTGCCATGCCTGCCCGAGCTGCGGAGCCACCTCCGGCTGCAGCTAACCGGCAGGCACCAAAGGTCTGCACCGTCAGTCCCGGTATCCGGGACCCGCGGTGCAGACCTCGCCGGTACGACCACAGAGACGGGCCGCCCACTCAAGTGGGCGGCCCGCTCGCGTCCGCTCGTGTTCCGGACGTCGGCTGCATCACGTCGGGATTCCGGAGCCCACGCTGCCATCGTCCGTGCATGTGCTGGACTCGGGACAACGGGACCGACAGCCGAGAGGATGCACGTCGATGGACGATTCCACTGCCGGCACCTGGCCCGAGCTCACGCTCTCGGCCTGGGACGACACGCTCGCCACCTTCCACATGTGGACGCAGATCGTCGGGAAGGTGCGGCTCGCGCTCGAGCCGATGCGCAATCACTGGTGGCAGGTCCCGCTCTACGTGTCGTCGCGCGGCCTGACCACGTCGTTGATGCACGCGGGGACGACGGGGCTCGAGATCGAGTTCGACCTGATCGACCACGTGCTCGAACTCCGGACGTCCGACGGCCGCCGCGCGAAGGTGGAGCTGGCGCCCCGCTCGGTCGCCGACTTCTACGCGGCCACGTTCGCAGCGCTGCGCGAGCTCGGTGTCGAGGTGACGATCCTTCCCCGTCCGGTGGAGGTGGTCGAGGCGATCCCGTTCGCCGACGACGAGCAGCACCGCGCGTACGACGGCGCCGCGGTGCAGCGGTTCTGGCGCGCGCTGGTGCAGTCGCACCGGGTGATGACCCGGTTCCGCGGTGGCTTCGTCGGCAAGTCGAGTCCGGTGCACTTCTTCTGGGGTGCGGCCGACCTCGCGGTGACGCGATTCTCGGGTCGACCTGCGCCGAAGCACGCCGGCGGCGCGCCGAACTGCGCCGACTGGGTCATGGAGCTCGCGTACAGCCACGAGGTGAGCAGCTGCGGCTTCTGGCCCGGCGGCAGTGCCGAGGGCGCGTTCTACTCGTACGCCTATCCCGAGCCCGAGGGCTTCGCGGCCTGGCCCGTCACTCCTGATGCCGCGACCTACGACGAAGCGCTCGGCGAGTTCGTCCTGCCGTACTCGGCCGTCCGCACCGCTCCCGACCCGGATGCGTTGCTGCTCGAGTTCTTCGAGAGCACCTACGAGGCCGCGGCAACGCTCGGCGGCTGGGACCGGGCCGCGCTCGAGGTCGCGCCCTGACCGGATCGCGTAGGGTTCGGGAGGATCCGGACGGGCGCTCAGCCTTCCCGGGGGGACCTCTGGAGCACCCATGGCGCATGACCTGATCATCCGCGGCGGCACGGTCATCGACGGGACGGGCGCCGACGGCATCCGCGCCGACATTGCCGTCGACGGAGACCGCATCACCGCGATCGGCGACCTCGCCGACGCCTCGACGGTGCGCGAGATCGACGCCACCGGGCTCACGGTCTCGCCCGGGTTCGTCGACCTGCACACCCACCTCGACGCCCAGGTCGGCTGGGATCCGTTCATGACGTCGTGCTCGTGGCACGGCGTGACCACGGTGTTGATGGGCAACTGCGGTGTGACGTTCGCGCCGGCCGTGCCCGACGACCGCGCCTACCTCGCCGAGATGATGGAGAGCGTCGAAGACATCCCGCGAGACGCCATCCTCGGGGGCATCCCCTGGGATTGGGAGACGCATCCGCAGTACCTCGACTCGGTGCAGCAGATGGAACCTGCGCTCAACGTCGTCTCGCTCGTCGGGCACTGCGCGGTCCGCTACCAGGTGATGGGCGACCGCTCCCTCGGCGAGGAGGAGCCCACGCCCGACGAGCTGCACCGCATGCGCGACATCGTGGGCGAGTCGATCGCCGGCGGGGCGGTCGGGTACTCGACGTCGCGCATCCTGATCCACGTCGTGCCCGACGGTCGCCCGGTTCCGGGCACGTTCGCCTCGATGGACGAGCACCTCGCGTTCGCCGACGGCATGAACGACGCCGGGCGCGGGATCTTCCAGGCCGTGCTCGACTTCCAGACCCGTGCCGGGGTCGAGTTCCAGCTCCTGCGGGCGATGGCCGAGCGCGCGGGCGACGTGCTCTTCGCCACCAGCCCGGGCAACGACGAGAGTGGCGACCGCAGCGTCGTCGACCTCTGGGACGGGTTCCTGACCGAGACCCGCGCCAACGCGGGCCGCATCACCGGCTACTGCATGACCCGTCCGTCGGGGTCGCTCGCCGGTCTCGCGCAGGTGCCGCCGGTTCGTGGCAGCCGCTGGCGGGCGGTGATGTCGCTGCCGACGATCGAGGCGCGCGTCGCGGCGTTGCGCGACGACGAGATCCGGGCCGGCCTCATCGAAGAGGGAGTGGCGAAGGGCCTGATCTACGACCCCGAGCACATTCATCCGCTCGGCGCGGGTGACGTCCCGCGGTACGACGTCGAGGGAGGTCGCTCCGTCGCCGACCTGGCCGCCGACGCGGGTGTCCATCCGGTGGAGCTGGTGATCGACCGGTTGCTGGAGAGCGAGGGTCGTGAACTGTTCAACCTCTGGTTCTTCCACCGCAACCGCGAAGCACTCGGCGACCTCCTCGCCCTCGACGCCATCTATCCGGGTGGCGGCGACGCGGGCGCGCACGCCGGCCAGATCTGCGACGCCGACGCACCGACGCACTTCCTCTCGTACTGGTGCCGCGAGCGGAACCTGGTGTCGCTGCCCGAGGCGGTGCACCGCCTGACCGCGAAGGCGGCCGCGACGTTGGGGCTGATCGACCGGGGCACGCTGCGCACCGGTGGCTACGCCGACATCAACGTGTTCGACCCGGCCCGCCTCGAGGTCGGCTATCCCACCTACGTGAACGACTTCCCCGACGGCGCCGGCCGACTCCTCGTGCGCTCGTCCGGGTACGCAGTCACGCTCGTCAACGGCGAGATCGTCACCGAGCAGGGCGAGCACACCGGCGCCCGCCCGGGTCGCGTCCTGCGGGAGTTCTCCCGCAGCTGATCACGAGGCACGGAGCGAGCCGCTACCCGGTGAGTCGTGCCGGCGTGGCGTTCTTGCCCTCGAGTCGTCCGGTCAGCGCGTAGGGCTGGAAGCCGAAGAACCCGCCCTCGGAGACGAACTCGTGGGTGTCGGTGGGGAAGTCGTAGTGCCGCTTCATCGCCTCCGCGTGGGCGCCGGACCGGGTGTAGGCGTCGGTCGCATCCTGGTCCTCCCAGAAGGTGAGCGTCATCACGATGCGCGGCGGAAGGGTCATCGCCAGACCCCAGATGCCGTTCTCGTCGGCGATGAACTGCTCCTCGAGCAACGACGACGCCTTGAGGAAACGCGGGAAGGTGGGGAGGTGCGCAGTGCCGAGGGTGATCGCCGCGTGCACGCCGTCGTGTCGTTCGTTTTCCTGGGGGAAGGGGTCGAAGTCGGCGTTGGGCCAGGTCGCGCGCGTCCGGGTCGGCCGGAGCCGGACCGACCAGCCCTCGCGGAGCGGTGCGGCTTTCGGATCTTCGGCGAGGAACCGGTCGAGCGCGTCGTCGTCGTCCCACCAGGCGACGAGTCCACCGCGGCCGAGTTGCACGTCGGGCCGCGTGCCGGGGGACGGCTCCCCGCATAGCGCCCGGTGCGACCACCGCAGACCGGGCACGGACGCCGGCTTCGGAATCGAACGGGTCAGGTTGCGCAAGGGGTTGCTGTCGCAGATGTGCACCGACGCGATCACGAGCGCCTCCTCGGTTACCGGAGCTCCCGGTAGATCTCACAGTAGGACGAGCTCGGAGCATTCTCGGAACCGGGGCACATGTGCCACAGGTCCGGCGGCGGATCGTCAGTCGTGGTCGTGCTCGCGCGCCAGGATCGCCTCGAGCGACTCGTTGAAGTGCCAGTGGTGGCCCTCGAGATCGTCGGCCTCGTAGCGCCGGTAGCCGTAGAAGGCGTCCTCGATCGGCATCGTGACGGTGGCGCCCTCCGTGAGCGCGTGCTCGTAGTGGGAGTCGATGCCGTCGACGGTGACATTGATCATCACTGTCGCGTGGCCCACGTCACCGGGGCTGTAGAGGTGGTGGACGTCGCGAGCGGCTGTGGTCGCGCGGCCGATCATGACAACGCCGTCGCCGAACTCGAGCCATGCGAGCATCCCTTCTTCGTCGTCGCTCTCCATTCGGGCTTCGCGCCGCTCCGTGAACTGGAACACCCGGGTGAGGTACTCGAGCGCGGCAACCTCATCCGAGTAGGTGAGGCGCGGATACATCGCCGGCGTCCGGCTCCACGCCGCCGTTTGGGACTCTGGTGCTCCGATGGTGGCCATGAGCTTCTCCTTCTCTCGTGTGAACAGTCCTGGGTCGCCCTCGTCGACCGGAAGCACCCGGTCGGGGCGAAGGCCGACGGTCACCTCTTCTTCTCCGTTCTCGTCGACGAGTTCGCGGAGCCGACGACGCGCTCGATTGAGCCGCGAACGCACCGTGCCGACCGGCACCTCGAGCGCGACGGCGATCTCGTCGTACGGCATGCCCTCCCACGCGAAGAGCAGCAGCGCATCGCGTTCACCCGGCGGCAGCGTCGCGATCGCGGCGGCAACTGCGGCCCAGAGTCGCGAGGCGTCGAGCCGGGCGTCGACCTCGGAGAACGGGTCGGCGGTCGTCATTGACGTGTTCATCAGTCGAGCCGTCGCGTCGAGGCGGCGGGCTTCTCCCTGGCGATGGCGGGCCAGGAGATTGCTCGCGATGCCGTAGAGCCACGGCCGTGCCTCCGCTCGGTCGGTGTCGAAGGTCGCCCGCTTCTCGAAGGCGATGCGAAAAAGGTCTCCGAGCAACGAGTCGGCATCGACGGGACCGACCCGGCGCACGAGGTACCTGAACATCGTCGTCGCGTACCGGTCGAACAGCTCGCCGAAGGCAGCCGGCGACACCAACGAGGAGGTGATCACGTCGGCGTCGGTACGCGAGTCCATCACTCCATGTTCCCCGTTCGCGGGGTCGAGTTCGGACCATCATCTGCGCCCGCAGGGGTCCGGAATTGAGCCGCTCGGCAGGCACGGGATTCACCGATCGACCCGATCGCGACGGCGTGATCTTCCCGGCGGCCGAACATGCCGAGGCGTGGCCGACCCACGAAGGTCAGGTGAAGTCGGAGCCGCCGTCGACGTTGAGATCGGCTCCGGTCATGTAGGTGTTCAGCCGGGACGCGGCGAACGCGATGACGGGACCGATCTCGGCGGGGTCGCCGGCGCGGCCGAGGTGTGCGGGGTGACCGAAGTCCTCGGTCATCACCCGCATCACGTCGTACAGGTCGTCGGGATCGGCGTGGCGCTCGGGTGGAAGGGCTTCGATGTATCCCCGCATGCCCGCGGAGTTGAACGATCCGGGCGACACGCAGTTCACGAGGATCCCCTCGGGCGCGAGCGACAGGGAGAGGTTCTTCGTGAGGCTCGTGAGGGCCGCCTTCGACGCGGTGTACGCGACGATCGCGGGCGACTGTCGCTTGGTGGAATGTGCGGAGACGTTCACGATGCGCGCCCAGCCGGCCCGGCGGAGCAGCGGGAGCGCAGCCCGGACGCACCGGACCGCGCTCAGCGTCCCGATGTCGAAGGTCGCGACCCACTCGTCGTCGTCGAGGCCTTCGAAGGGCTTGATGCCGACCTCGACCGGACCGGCCACGTTCACGAGCACGTTCAGCTCGCCCCAGCGCTCGTCGACAGTCGCGAACGCGGCGGTGACTTGCGCCGCGTCGGTGAGGTCGGCGGCGATCGCGATGGCGTCGGGGCTGCCCAGCTCACGCAGCTCGGCTTCCGTCTCGGCGAGCGCACGAGGGGAGCGTGCGACGACGGCGACGCGCGCGCCCTCGCGTGCGAGCGACTCCGCGGCGGCGCGTCCCATGCCCTTGGTGCCGCCGCTGACCAGCGCAGCAGCACCCGCGAGCCCGAGATCCATCCCGGCAACCTACGACGTATGGCGAGCCGAGCGCGCGGAGGCTCTGCAGTCCTAGGGTGACGGGATGGCCACGACTGTGGGGCAGTACTGCATCTACGTGAGCGACATCGAGCGCTCGATCCGCTTCTACACCGAGATCATCGGCCTCGAGGTCCAGGGTCGGACCGAGATCGACGACGTGCACGAGGCGCACCTCGCCGCGGCCGAGGGTGGTGGGCGCCTCCAGCTGGCCGAGCGGTACGAGGGTGGGCAGCCCGTCGACCACGGGTTCGCGCTCTGGAAGATCTACATGAACGTCGACGACTGCGTCGCGACCCACGACCGAGCCGTCGAGTGGGGCGCCACGTCGACGATGGCACCCCAGCGGCTCGATCGCTGGCCGGTGACCGTCGCGTTCGTGAACGACCCCGACGGCTACAGCATCGAGCTCCTCCAGCGTCACGACAGCTGAGCTTGCACCGGCGGCAGCTCGCGGGATCCGAAGACCCGAGGTCGAGGCGCGGATCGTGGCGTCAGGCGCTCGCGGCGCCGTCGATCACGAGGGTGGTTCCGCTCACCGTGGCCGCGTCGCTCGACGCGAGGTAGGCAACCGCCGCGGCCACCTCGGTCGGGTCGATGAGCCCACCCATCGGCGACACCGACCGCATGAGCAGCTGCAGGTCGGCGTCGGCGGGCAGCTCGAAGCCGTGGAGGAACGGCGTGTCGACCGACGCCGGGCACACCGCGTTCACGCGCACGCCGGCTTTCGCCAGCTCGAGCGCCATCGACTTGGTCAGCATGATCACGCCCCCCTTCGACGCGCAGTAGGCCGCGTTGTACGGCGTGGCGGTGATGCCCGCGACCGAGGCCATGTTCACGATCGTTCCGGTGCTCTCGAGCAGCGCGGGCAACGCGGCCTGGGACAGCAGGAACGTGCCGGTGAGGTTCACGTCGATGACGCGGCGCCACTCGTCGGGCGTCACGTTCTCGATCCGGTTGCCGGCGGCGACTCCGGCGACGTTGGCGAGCACGTCGAGCCGACCGTGCCGCTCCAGCGTCTCGTCGACGGCCGCGTGGCAGGCGTCGGCGTCGCGCACGTCGCACGACACACCGCCGTCGATCGGCGTGATGTCGCACGGCACGACCGCCGCGCCCTCCTCGACGAGCCGGTCCACGACCGCGGCACCGATCCCGCTCGCGGCGCCCGACACGAGCGCGACCTTCCCCTGGAATCGCGTCACCGGAGCTCGAACAGCAGGTGGTGGCTCAGGTCGCCGGTGAGGTCGACGAACATCTCGCGGGTGTCGAAGGCCCACCGCCCGTCGACCACGTGGAAGGTGTCGTGGTAGTGGCCGGCGATGATCGGCTGGAGCGGGAGCTCGTCGGTCTGCTGGAACACGGTGTAATACGAGCGCGCCGGCGCCGGTCCCGGCATCGTCGTCGACCTCGACCGTCACGTTGGTGGTGACGTGCCTCGTGCGGGGCGTGCCGTCTTCGTAGAGCCGGGTCGCGCTCTCGTAGAGGCCGCGCACCGCGTCGGCACCCTCGAACACGATGCCGGGCGCGGCCTGGATGCGGCCGCTGCGGAACAGCTCGGCCACTCCCGCCAGGTCGCCGGCGTCGATGCGCTCGGCGTAGGCGTAGACGAGGTTCTCGATGACTCGGGCGTTGTCGGGCTCACGGGCGTTGTCAGGCATGCGCGGGGATGGTAACGATGCGCCGGTGGCCACCGCCGGGAGTGACTCGTTCGACGAGGAACGGCTGCTCGCGCTCGGCGCGGCGGGTGGCCGGCTCCGACGACTTCGGATCCGAGCCGTTCCTGGATCCGTTGCGGGAGTTGCTCGACTCGCTGCGCACGGCGCCGCTCAACGACCTCGGCGCGATGATCATGCGCGGCACCCTGCTCCGGAGCCTGTCCCAGCGGCTCCGGGCCGAGGCATGGTGGACGCGCCCACCCCGAGATCCTCGACGAACCGATCGCCGCGCCGATCGTGGTCGTCGGCATGATGCGCTCGGGCACGACACTGCTCCAGCGGGTGCTGGCGAGCGACCCTCGGTTCGCGTGCGCCTACGGCTGGGAGGTGGGGGAGCCATCGCCCCGACCCGGCTGGGACCCCGCGGCCGCCGACCCCCGGATCGCCGACGCCGAGGCACGGGAGGAGCAGACCCGCACGTTCGCGACCGAGCTGTTCGCGATCCATCCCACCTACGTGCACGAGGCCGAGGAGGAGATCGTCTTCCTGGCCGACGCCTTCCTCTCGCACATCCCGGAGGCGTCGTGTGATGTGCCCCGCTACCGGTCGTGGCTCGACACCCAAGACTTCGCGCCGGCGTACCGCTGGCTCCGGAGGATGCTCCAGCTGCTCCAGTGGCAGAAGCGGCAGCGAGGTGAAGGGCCGCGCCCGTTCGTCCTCAAGACGCCGGCCCACCTCGGCTACCTCGAGACCCTGCTGGCGGAGTTCCCCGACGCCCACATCGTGCACACCCACCGTGACCCGGTCGACGTGATCCCGTCGGGCGCGTCGCTCAACACGACGCTGTGGCGCACCCACTGCGACACGGTCGACCCCCACGAGGTCGGCCGCCAGTGGATCGAGCGGATGGGCTGGTCGTGCGATCGGGCCGTCGCGGCCCGGTCCCGGATCCCGGCCGGGCAGGTGAGCGACGTCGCCTTCGTCGATGCCGTGGCCGATCCGATCGGCACCGCCGGCGCGCATCCTCGCCGCCGTCGATCTCGAGCTCACCGACGATGCAGTCGTCGCGATGGAGGCGTGGATCGCGCAGGACGCCAAACGGGACACGCTCCCGCTCCACCGCTACTCGGCGGAAGACTTCGGACTCACCGCGGGGCAGATCCGGGAGCGGTTCGCCGATTACACCAGCCAGTTCCTGTAGATGCGCGACGCGTTCCGGCACGCGAGGCTGCGCCGATGCAGGGACATCCGGTGGCGACGACCGAGCAGCACGAGCACGAGCAGGCCGCGCTGCGGATCTGGGAGCACCCGGTGGTGGCCGAGGCTCGCGAAGCGGTCCGGGCCGACTGGTTGGAGAAGGAGCAGCCCTCGCCGGTGATGCGGGAGTGCTTCGACTGGGCCTTCGAAGAGGTCATGTTCTCGGCCACGATCTGGTCGTCGAACCAGGATCCCCACCATCCCAAGGTCACGTGCATCACCCGGCTCGAGCACGAGGTCGACGGCCTGCGCATTCCCGGGACGCGATGGGGCATCGACAACCCCGACACGATCTACCGGGTCATCCCGATCTCGGCCGACGAGCGCTACGAGATCCGCGGCCGGGTGGGCGAGCACCGGATGACCGAGAACTACTTCACCCTCTGGGACGACAGCATGGGTACGGAGGGCCTGCTCAACGGCCACGACCTCGTGACCGAAGCCGACGGCTCGTTCGTCGTCACGGTCGACGCCGATCCCGCGAACGGGCGCGCCAATCACGTGCAGTCGACGCCGAAGGCCCACGAGTTCTACATCCGCGACGTGATGCTCGACTGGGCGTCCGACGATCCCAACTGGCTCGAGATCGTCCGCCTCGGTCCCGAGCCGTCGGCGCCCCTGACCGACGACGAGCAGGCCCGGCGCACCGCGGAGTACATGCGCAAGTTCGCCGACTTCAGCCACAGCCTGTCGAAGGGGATGACGATGGGGAAGCCGAACCGCTTCCACCTCGCGCACTCCGCCGACCAGGGCGGCGCGCTCCGCAACCAGGTGTACGTCGGTGGCCACTTCCGCCTCGAAGACGACGAAGCATTCGTGATCGACGTGCACGACGGTGGCGCCCGGTACTTCACCGTGCCGATCTCGAACGTGTGGGGCACGACGATGGGGATCGTCGACCGCACCGGCAGCCTCAACAAGGCGCAGTCGGAACCCAACGCCGACGGCACCTGGACCTACGTGCTCGCGAACGCCGATCCCGGCGTGCACAACTGGGTCGACCCCTGCGGGCTGACCGAAGGCATCCTCACCCTGCGGATGGCGGAGTTCCCGGGCCAACGTCCGACCGACGGGTTGGCCGCGTCGGGCCAGGTCGTGAAGCTGGCCGACCTGGAGTCGGTGCTCCCGTCCGGTACCCGCGAGGTCGCGGCCGACGAGCGCGCCGCGCAGCTCGCCGAACGGGCTGCGGCGTACGCCCGGCGCCTGCCCGAGGCCGTGCCGTCGTGAGCCGGTGGCTGGTCACGGGTTGCTCGACCGGGATCGGACGGGCCATCACCCTCGCCGCGCTCGACGCGGGTCACTCGGTGGTGGTCACCGCCCGCCGGCCGGAGACCGTGCAGGACCTGGTCGACGCGCACCCGGGCCGCGCCGTCGGCGTCGCGCTCGACGTGACCGACCGCGCCCAGATCCACGACGCGGTGAGCGGTGCCCACGCGACATTCGGTGGCCTCGACGTGCTGGTGAACAATGCCGGGTACGGGTACCTCTCCGCCGTGGAGGAGGGCGACGACGCCGAGGTGCGGGCCCTCTTCGACACCAACTTCTTCGGCGCGGTCGACATGATCAAGGCGGTGCTCCCGGGGATGCGAGCCCAGGGCAGCGGGCACATCGTGAACGTGAGCTCCATGACCGGGATCGTCACCAACCCGCCGAACACCTACTACTCGTGCACCAAACATGCGCTCGAGGCGCTCACCGAGGGGCTGGCCAAGGAGGTCGGGCCGCTCGGGATCAAGGTCAGCGCCATCGAACCGGGTGCGTTCCAGACCGACTACATCACCCGGTCGATCCACCAGGCCGCTGATGTCGACGGCTACGCCCACGTCGCGGAGCGCAAGGAGCTGATCACCGCGTTCGGCGAGCACCTCCCCGGCGACCCGGCCAAGCTCGCGGCCGCGGTGCTCCAGATCGTGGGTATGGACGACCCGCCGCTCCGACTCCTCCTCGGTCGCGACGTCCTCCAGGCGTACCGTGAGAAGACCGCGGCATGGACCGCCACCGTCGACGAATGGGAACCCGTGACCACCTCGATGAACTTCGACACATGAGCGCCTTCGGCCACGACTCCACCACCGACGACGTCCTCGACGGCCGCGACCTCACGGGTGTGAACGTCGTGATCACCGGCACCTCCGCCGGCCTCGGCGTCGAGACCGCCCGGGCCCTCTCCGGGCACGGTGCCACCGTCGTGGGCGTCGTGCGCGACGTCGACAAGGCGCGCCGGAACCTCGACGAAGTGGGCGCGACCGGGGTGGAGCTGTACGAGGCCGACCTCGCGTCGCTGGCGTCGATCCGTGCGTTCACCGACACGTTCCTCGCCGACGGTCACGACCGCATCGACGTGTTGATCGCCAACGCGGGGATCATGGCCTGCCCGCAGGGGACGACGGCGGATGGCTTCGAGCTCCAGTTCGGCACGAACCACCTCGGCCACTTCGTGCTCGTGAACCGCCTGCTGCCGCTGCTGCTCACCGGTGCACCCGCGCGCTTCGTGTCGCTCTCGTCGGCCGGGCACAGCTACAGCGACGTGAGCCTCGACGACCCTGGCTTCGAGCGGACGCCCTACGACGCGTGGGTCGCCTACGGGAGGGCGAAGACCGCCAACGTGTTGTTCGCCGTCGAGCTCGACCGGCGCCTGCGCGATCGCGGGGTGCGCGCCACCGCAGTCCACCCCGGCGGGATCCTCACCGAGCTCGGTCGCCACCTCACCGACGAGACCCTCGGCGTGCTCTCGGAGCGACTGAGTGCCCGGAAGGTGGAGTTCAAGACGGTCCCGCAGGGCGCGGCGACGACGGTGTGGGCCGGGTTCGTCGCCGATGCCGACGAGGTGGGCGGCCGGTACTGCGAGGACTGTGCCGTCGCGCCGGTGCGCGATGGCGAGCTCGTGGCCCCGGGGGTGATGCGCTACGCGCTCGATCCCGACACCGCCGCGGCATTGTGGACCCGGTCGGAGGAGCTGGTCGGCGAGACCTTCGCCCCGTGACGCTGCCGACTTGTTCCGATGCGCGCCGGGGGCGAGTATCTACCGCGAATCGACCGAACTCGGGTCGATGATGCGACCGAGACCGAGGGAGTGGGCGTGACCGAACAGATCTCGTTGGTGGACTACCTGGTGCTGGGCGACGAGCCGCACCTGGTGGCCCACGAGTGCACGGCGTGCGGCGCCCGGTTCTTCGACCGCCGCAACGCGTGCGCGGAGTGCAGCGCGACGGAGTTCCGTTCCGCCGACCTCCCGACCGAGGGTGAGCTGCGCACGTTCACGATCGTGGCGTTCGCGGCTCCGGGCATCCCCGTGCCGTTCGTTGCCGGGGTGATCGACTGCGGCGGAACGAGCGTGCGGGCCAACGTCGTCGACGTGGAGCCCGACGCCGAGCACGTGCAACTGGGGATGAAGGTCAAACTGACGACGTTCCCCATCGGAACCGACACCGCGGGCACCGAAGCCATCGGGTTCGCGTTCGCTCCCCTGAGCCGAGAGGGCTGATCATGGCTGAAGACGTGTGGATCCTGGGCATCACGATGACCAAGTTCGGCAAGCGCCCGAACGACGACGCCATCGACCTGGCCTCGGAGGCGGCGCTCGGTGCCCTGGCCGATGCCGAGGTGTCGATGCGCGACGTCGGGATCCTCGGGTTCGGCAACCTGATGCGCGCGGCCGAGGGTCAGCAGTTGCAGAAGCAGATCGGCCAGACGGGAATCCCGGTCTACAACGTGTCGAACGCGTGCGCGACCGGCGCGACGGCGTTGCGGACCGCGGTGATGGCGATCAAGGCCGGTGAGGTCGACTGTGGTCTCGCGGTCGGGGTGGAGAAGCTGTCGGGTGCGGGGCTGTTGACCGGTGGTTCCCGGTCGTCCGACGCCGACACGTGGACCCGCAAGGGCCGCTACGGCGCGGTGGCTTCGGTCGACGGTCGGATCGGCACCGAGATCATGCCGGGCGTGTTCGCGCAGATCGGTCAGGAGTACGGCCACCGATACGGCGGCGCGAGCTTCGAGCTGTTCGCGCGCATCAGTGAGAAGAACCACGCCCATTCCACCCTGAACCCGATGGCGGCCTACCAGAAGCGGATGAGCCTCGAAGAGATCATGGGCGACGTCATGATCGCGTACCCCAACACGCGGCCCATGTGCTCCGCGAACTGCGACGGTGCGGCCGCAGCCGTGGTGGTGAGCGACTCGAAGCTCAAGACCTTGTCGCTCTCCCAGCAGCGCCGCGCGGTGAAGATCTCGGCATCCATTCTGACCAGCGATCCCTACGAAGAGGGGTGTCAGGTCCTGCCGAACGTCAACACGCTCACGAAGAACGCGGCAGCGATGGCCTACGAGCAGGCCGGGGTGGGTCCCGAGGACCTCGATCTCGTCGAGCTCCACGACTGCTTCGCGACGGCGGAGTTGGTGCACTACGACAACCTCGGGTTGTGCGAAGAGGGTGGCGCGGTCGACTTCTTCGAGTCGGGCGCGACGTGGCGGACCGGCGCGATGCCGGTCAACGTGTCGGGTGGGCTCGAGTCGAAGGGGCACCCGATCGCGGCGACCGGTATCGCCAACATCTGGGAGGTGGCGACCCACCTCCGCGGCGAGGGGGGCGACCGCCAGATCGAAGGTGCCCGCGTCGGCCTCGCCCACGTCATCGGGCTCGGTTCGTCGTGCGGCGTGCACATCCTGGAGCGCTCGGCCGCCTGAACGTCGGGGTCAGGCCACGCGCCCCCAGCGCTCGATCGGGAGCTCGGTCCACACCTCGGCTCCATCGGCGGTGACGCACACGCAGCGTTCGGCGCGGTACCCGCCGACGCCGTCGCGGAACACGTACGGCTCGACCATGATCACCTGGCCCTCCACGAGCGGCATCTCCCGCTCGGCTCCGATCCCGAGGTCGGTGCCGGCAAACGGCAGCTCGACGCCGCCGAAGCCGAGGCCGTGGGCCACGTAGAGGCCGAAGGGCCACGGCGGGTTCGGCTCGGGCCAGCCGGCGAGGGCCGCGGTGCGCAGATCGGCTGCGGTGGCGCCTGGTGCAATCGCGTCGGTGACGCGATCGGCGACCTCGAGCCACCGATGGGCGAGCCGCGCTTCGTCGCGTGACGGTTCCCGGCCCACGAGCACGGTCCAGCCGACGTCGGTCATCGCGCCGTCGAACCAGAAGCCCAGGTCGATCGCGAGGTGGTCGCCGGCTGCGAGCGGTCGGTCGCCCGTGAGCTGCGTCCACGGCGCGTGACCGGACCACGGGCCGCGCAGCCACCCGACGTCGGATCGGTCGCGGGGGAGGACCCGCCACACGTGGTCGATGTGATCGGCGCGGAGACCGACCGCCCTCGCGCGTGCGCGCAGGATCTCCTGCGCGTCGAGTTCGGTCATCCCCACCTCGACGGCGGCGAGCGCCTCGGTGAGTGCGCGTTCGCTGCGCGCCGAGCCATCGCGGAGGGTCGCGAGCTCGGCCCGACTGCGGGGGAACGCCGCCGCGGCGACGAGCGGGGCCGCGTCGATCCACTCGATGCCGGGCCGGGTGGCCGACAGCCGGGCCAGGTCGTCGAGCGCGATCCGGTCGAGCGCGATCCGGCCCGCGTGGGGGAGGGTCGACGGGTTGATCTCGGTGGTGGCATCCTCGCCGGCGGCGCGCGCGGCCTCGGGGGTTCGCAGCAACCAGGCGTCGACGGCGAGGCGGTCGGCGGCGTCGAGGAACCGGGCCCGCCGGGCCGACGTCACCACCGGGCGGTCGGCGATGTCGGGCGCGGTCGCGGTGAACCGTTCGGCCGGGCCGAGGATCAGCGACGCGTCGCGCAGCTCCACGCCGGGGAGCGCCGCCCGGATCACCGCGAAGGCGCGCGGAGAACCGGTGTCGACGTAGACCGGGCCGGCGGCCGCGTCACCGAGCCACTCGGGGAGCCGCGCCGCGAGCGCGACGACGTCGAAGAGCACGGGATGCACGTGGTCCTCCGGCAGGTGCATCGCGCCGTCGGGATCGGGCGTGCAGACGTGGGGAGGCCCCTCGAGCGGCAGGAACAGGTTCGGGAACGGCGCGTCGCTCTGGTACACGTGGATCCGGAGGTGACCGCCGACGGCGGCCGCGGCGGCCGCGCGGGTCACGAACAGCGCGGAGCCGCCCGCGGCGCGCACCCGTGCCTGGTACCGGATCCAGGGCTGCTCGTTCGTCACGTAGGGGCCCGGGGTGACGGTCGCTTCACTCGTCGACGGGTTGGTGGGGATCGTCGAGCACCAGACCGAGCTCCGCGAGCTCCTCCTGGTCGACCTCGAGGAGGTCGGCGGCCTCCTGCTCGTCTTCGTCGCGGTCGGTGCGGGGCAGCGCGTCGTCGTCGATGCCGAGCACCTCGCTGAAGTCGTCGTCTTCGGGGGTCCGGTCAGTGTCCATGCGTGGTCTCCGTGCCGCCGGTTGGATCAGGTCTTCGCCATCTTGGCGCGGATCACCGGGTCCCGGGGTCCGGTGCCAACTCGGCGCGGAGTTGCTGCTTCAGCACCTTGCCGGCCGCGTTGCGCGGGAGCTCGGCGCAGAACGACACCGCCCGGGGTGTCTTGAATCCAGCGAGGTGGGCTCGGCACAGGGCCAAGAGCTCGTCTTCGTCGACCGACGCGCCCGTGCGGGGCACGACCACCGCGGTGACCCGTTCTCCCCAGCGGGCATCGGGAACCCCGATCACCGCGACGTCGGCGACCCCGGGATGACGGTGGAGCACGTCTTCAACCTCCCGCGATGCGACGTTCTCGCCGCCGCTCACGATCACGTCCTTGAGGCGATCGACGACCGTGAGGAGACCATCGGGGTCGATCCGGCCGACGTCGCCGGTGTGCAGCCACCCCTCGACCCGCGCCGCGGCGCTCGCCGCGGGGTCGTCGTGGTACCCCGCGAACACCTGGGGCGCCCGCACGAGGATCTCGGCGTTCTCCGGCGCGAGCCGCACCTCGACGCCGGGCGCCGCACGACCGGCGGCCCGGAGCATTCGCTCGTCGCCGGCCGCGGCCTGCCGGTGTTCGACGGGGCCGAGGAACACGGCGTTGCCCGAGAGCTCGGTCATCCCGTAGCCCTGCGAGAGATCCCAGTCCCAGCGCGCCACCGTCGCGCGCAGCACGGGCGCCGGGATCGACGACGCGCCGTACCCCAACGCACGGATCGTCGCGAGGTCGTCGTCGTGCACTGCCGCCGAGTCGAGCAGCATCGAGATCATCGTCGGAGCGAGCGACAGCATGGTCACGCTGTGCTCCCGCACCAGCGAGGCCATGCGGGCCGGGTCGAAGCGACGCATGAGCACCACCGGACGGGCGCAGCGGTGCATGACCAACACGTTGTACCCGGCCACGTGACACAAGGGGAAGGGGGTGAGGAGGGTGTCGGCGGGCCCCACCGGTCGGGCCGCGAGCGTGGAGGCGACCGCCGCGAGCAGTCCGACGTGGGTGAGCTGGGCGAGCTTGGGCGAACCGGTGGTTCCACTCGTGCCCACGAGCCACGCCACCGCAGCCGCATCCGGAGGTGCCGGATCGGGAGGGGAAGGAAGTGGACCGGGTCCGTCGGTCGTGCGGCGAAGGTGTTCGTACGGGAGATCGACCGGGTCGCGGGGCTCGTCGATCTCACCGGGTTGGTCGAGTCCGATGATCGTCTCCACGCCGGCGGCCCGAGCGCTTCCCGGCCCGAGCCGCGCGAGCAGCTCGGCTTCGGCGATCAGGACCCTGGCCCCCGAACGGGCGAGTGCCGTGCCCCATTCCTCGGGATGGAGCCGATGGTTCAGCGGAACGAGCACGCACCCGGCGCGCGGGACCGCGGAGTAGCACTCGACGTACTCCGCCCGGTTCTCGGAGAGGATCGCGATCCGATCGCCCGTTTCCATCATCGCGCCGAGGCCGCGGGCGACGGCACGCACCCGCGCGTCGAGCTCGCTGAACGTGCACGCACCGGCGTCGGTGACCAGCGCGACACCGTTCGGCGCGCGACGCGCGGCATCGGCGACGAGGTCGTGGAGCAACACGGAGCCATCGTGGCACGCGCCGACGTGCGTCGCGCCGCCGTGCCGGCAGCGGGGACGCCCTCAGGGCGGGCTAGCTTCGCGGCCCATGGTTCGCTTCAGTCATGTGGGGCAGTGCGTCCGCGACCTCGACCGGTCTCGTGCGTTCTACGTCGACGCGCTCGGGTTCGAGGAGGTCCTCGACATCGACGTGAGCGGGGAGCAGTCGGCGACGCTGCTGCGACTCCCCGGTCCCGTCGGCCTCAGGGCGGTCTACCTGCGCCGCGACGGGTTCGTGCTCGAGCTCCTCGGCTTCACCGACCCCGAGCCACTCCCGGCCCGCGGGCGATCGATGATCGAACCGGGGCTGACCCACGTGTCGGTCGGCGTCGACGACCTCGACGCCGCGTGCGCGGCGGTGCTCGAGCACGGGGGGACCATCTTCGAGGAATCACGGCTGCCGAGCGCGGTGTTCGTGGCCGATCCCGAGGGCCAGGTGATCGAATTGCTCGCCGGCACGCAGTTCGCCGAGCGGCTGCACGCCTGACCTCAGCCGCTGGGCTCGATCCCGGCGGGAGTCACCTGAGTGCGTCGAGGAACCGCTGCCGGTTCACGGTGAACCACCGTTCCCGACGCCGGTAGCGTTCGGCTCCTCCCATCTGGTTCCACATCTCGGTGAAGGCCGGATCTCCCGCGTCGACGCGCCGCTGCACGAACGCGCCCCCACCCCGCATCTGGTCGGCAAGCGCGTCGACGAGCTCGGCCCGATCGGTGGAGAGCCCGTATCCGTCGGCGACGACCCGCAGTCGGGTGAAGGGATCGAGGCCACGGCGTCCGGTGCGCGCGGCGTCGCCGTCGGTGTCGATCGGGACGCACATGCGGGCGAGCGAAGCGAGGTCGAACACGCGGCGACCGGGGGCGGCGAAGTCGAAATCGAGCAAGGCGACCGCCAACCCGGAGCGGTACACGACGTTCTCCGGGCACACGTCGTTGTGGCAGATCACCTCCCCGGCCTGCAGATCGGCCAGCTCCCGGTCCCACCGGGCGTCGGCGGGCGCGACGAAGTCCACGGTCGCGTCGTGGAACCGACGCAGGAGCGATGCGGTGCTCGCGAGCACGGCGTCGGTCTGCGACCAGTCGGGAAAGGGAGGAGTCGGGACGTCGCCGGGAACGAAGCGGAGGCGTTCCCGGCCCGCGCCGATCCCGAGCGGCTCGGGGACGCCGTCGAACCCCGAGGCGCGGACGTGGGCCAACAGGGCGTGGACGGTCGGCGCTTGGGATCCGGCCGGCCGGTGGGTCTCGTCGCCGATCCGAACGACGCGACCAGCATTGCCGACCCCTCCGTGGAGCACCTCCTCGCGCGGGGGCTGCGCGGCGTCCATGTCGGAGAGTCTCGCGGACGACGCGTCACGGGCGGTCCTACGCTCGGGGGATGGCCGACGAGCAGGAGACCGATGCCGCCCTCGAGTCGGCGCTCGATGACCTCTTCGCGAGTGATCCGAACGAGTTCGTCGCCACACGCAAGCGTCTGGTCGCCGGCCTGCGGGCTCAGGGACATGCCGCGGCCGCCCGTCGGCTGATGGCGACGCGACGTCCGACCAAGTCGGCCGCAGCGCTCAACGCCCTCGCCCGCCGGCACCCGGCGCTGATCGAAGCGTTGCTCGACCGTTCGGCCGAGCTGCGGGTCGCGCAGGCCCGGGCGCTCGCCGGTGAGCCGGGCTCACAACGCGACGCAACGCGGGATCAGCGTCGGGCCCTCACCGATGCCGCCGATGCGACGGTCGCGATGCTCGGTGCAACGGGCGAAGCGGCCCGGGCGGAGATCCTCTCGACCCTCCAGGGCGCCGCAGTCGACGACGAGCTCGGTGCCCAGCTGCGCTCGGGGCGCCTCGAACGGACGGAGGTCGCCGCGACCGGGTTCCCCGAGGATCTCGCCGGCGGCGATGTCGTGCCGGCTCGTGTCCTCGCGGAGCGTCGAGCTCGCCGAACCGACCGGGCCGAACCCCGCCGCCGGCCCGACACGCGACGGGAGCCCGATCGGGAACAGGAACGAGCCGCGGAGCAGGAGCAGCGCAAGGACGACGCGCGTCGCCGGGCGGCCGACGAGCTGGCGCGCGCCGAGGAGTTGCTGCGCGGCGCCACGGAGGATGCGGCGACCGCAACCGCGGCGGTCACCGAAGCCGAGGCCAGGGTCGCGAAGCTGCGCAGCGAGCTCGAAGCGGCACGGCTCGAGGCGCGAACCGCCAAGGACCGCGCCGCGGCAGCCAACAGAGAGGTCGCTCGCCGCACCCGCGACGTCGCCCGTCGCCGCTGACGTGATTCAGGGGGTGAGGGTGTCGGAGGGGCGTCGCATCGCCCGGATCGCGACGACGACCCCCAGCACCGCGGCGATCGCGGCGGTGACCAGCACGCTCGCGTTCGATGCGCCGAGCAACTTGAGGCCGGAGATGAGGAGCACGACCATGAGGACCGGGCGGATGATGTGGTCGGGTGCGCGCGACGAGAGTCGCGCACCGAGGTAGGTGCCGGGGATCCCGCCTACGAGCAGCGCGCCCGTCAGCTCGACCTGGACGTCGCCGAACAGGAGATGGCCGAGCGCTGCCGCCGCCACGAGCGGGATCGCCTGGACGAGGTCGGTACCGACGAGTTGGCCGGCGGTGAGCGCGGGGTAGAGGAGGAGCAGCGCGACGATCATCAGCGATCCGGAGCCGACCGACGTGATCCCCACGACCAGTCCTCCGATCACACCGACGATCAGCGTCGGGAACGCGCGCACCGCGATGTCGTGCTGCGCGCCGTCTTCCCCGACGGTCATGCCACGCCGCTTCTGGATCACGGCCCGAGCGACCATGCTCGACGCAGCGAGCAGCAGTGCGATCCCGAGGACGATCTCGAGGTTGTCCTGGACACCCTCGCCCAGCGACTCGAGCAGCAGCGCCCCGAGGAACGCGGCGGGTACCGAGCCCAGGCAGAGCCATCGGACGAGCTTGAGGTTGACCGTCCCGTGGTGGAGGTGCACGCCGGCGCCGAAGGGTTTCATCACGAGCGCAGCGACGAGGTCGCTCGACACCGCCGCGAGCGGTTGGATGCCGAATCCCAGGACCAGGATGGGGGTCATGAGCGCACCGCCGCCCATTCCGGTGAGGCCGACGACAAAGCCGACGCCGAGGCCCGCGAGGGCGACCCACCAATCCACCGACGCGTCCCTTCGTCGTCAAGTTTGTCGAGCGGAACAGTAGGAATTCGGGAGCGGAGAGGTCAAACTCCTGGACCCGGCGCGCGGCGGACTTGTGGCAGGCTCCGTGACTGAACCGAGGGGAGCACCATGGGCGACGGATCTGCGCAACCGGCCGAGCGACGGGTGGCCCTGGTCGCCAACGCCGACTTCTACATCGGACCGCCCCTGGCCCGTCTCCTCGCCGCACGGGGCCACGACCTCGTGATCGGTGACCCCGAACCGGGTCTCGTCGACGAGCTCGAGGCGGCGGGCGCGGCAGTCGAGGTCGTCGACGACGTGCGCGAGCTCGATGATCCGGCCGCGTCCGAGCGGCTCGTCGCCGCGGCCCTCGCCCGATTCGGCCGCATCGACGCCGCCTGCGCGTTCTCGGGGCGGGTCGTCACCGGTCGGTTCCTCCAGTCGACCGTCGACGACCTCCGTACCGTGGTGGCCGGATGCCTCGAGGCGCCGTACCACTTCCTGAAGGCAGTGGTGCCGCCGATGGTCGAGCGCGGCGACGGCCAGGTGCTCATCGTCACGAGCGCGACGGGCGCCCGGGCGACGCCCGGGGCTCCGCTGTACTCCACCGCGAGAGCAGCGGCGAACCATCTGGTGCGCAACGTCGCCGACGAGGTGGCGCGCAAGGGTGTGCAGGTCAACGCGCTCGGCACGAACTTCATGGACTTCCCCGAGTTCCTGCGTGCGACCGGTGGCACCGACCCCGAGATCCGCAAGCAGCTCGAAGCGGTGGTCCCGATGCGCCGCCTGGGGACGGTCGAGGAGTGCGCGGCGATGTGCGCCGTGTTCCTCGACGGCACGAGCGGCTTCACGACCGGTCAGTTCGTCGCCTACGCGGGCGGTTGGGCATGAAGTTCGGGATCGCGTTCGCCAACATCGGTCCGTTCGTGGAGCCCGACAACGCGGTGGCCTTCGCGCAGGCGGCGGAGGCAGCCGGGTTCGAGTCACTGTGGACCGTCGAGCACGTGGTCGTGCCGTCGGGCTACGAGTCGACCTATCCCTACAGCGGATCGGGCAAGATGCCCGGACCCGAGGAGTCACCGATCCCCGATCCGTTGATCTGGCTCGCGTACCTCGCCGCCGCGACGTCGAGGATCCACCTCGCGACCGGGATCCTGATCGTGCCGCAGCGCAACCCGGTCGTGCTGGCCAAGGAGCTCGCGACGCTCGACCAGCTGTCGGGTGGACGGCTCGAGCTCGGCATCGGCGTCGGCTGGCTCGAGGAGGAGTTCGACGCGATCGGCGTGCCGTTCGGCGACCGCGGCCGTCGGACCGACGACCACATCGCGGCCATGCGCGCCCTCTGGACCGAAGACAAGGCGTCGTACCACGGCGACTTCACCGACTTCACCGATTGCATCCTCACCCCGAAGCCCGCGCAGGGTTCGGTGCCGGTGCACGTCGGGGGCCACACCGACATCGCGGCGAAGCGGGCCGGCCGCCTCGGCGACGGGTTCTTCCCCGCCAAGGGCGACCACGCCGAGCTCGACCGACTGTTCACGCTCGTGCGCGACACCGCCGCCGAACACGGTCGCGACGGCTCGAAGATCGAGATGACGACCGGCGGGAACGGGGCGATCGGAGAGCACGCCCTCGACGAGGTGAAGGCGCTGGCCGACATCGGGACCGACCGCGTGATCCTGCCGTCGTTCCTCTTCTTCGGCGAGACCGCCGCCGGGCTCGCCCGGTACGGCGACGACGTCATCAGCAAGGCCGGTTGACTCGTGCTCCCGGTCGAGCGCGCATGAGCGGAGCGTCGGTCCGCAAGGAGATCCGAATCCACCGTCGGGCCGACGAGGTGTGGGATCGCATCGCCGATCCGGGAGTGATCCAGGACTGGTTCCCCGGGATCGTCGCGTCGACGGTCGACGGGACGACGCGCGTCATCACGCTCGGCTCGGGCATCTCGATGCCCGAGGAGATCATCACCCAGGACCCGATCCTGCGGCGCTTCCAGTACCGCATCACCGTCGGCGTGTTCCGGAACCACCTCGGCACCATCGACGTGATCGATCTCCACGACGAGACGTGCCTCGTCGTGTACTCCACCGACGCCGATCCCCGCACGATGGCGCTCGTGATCGGCGCCGCGACGGCCGAAGCGCTCGTGGAACTGCGAGATCAGATGGAAGCGCGTGCCGAACCGCCAACCCGTGTGAAGGGCTCCTGATGGGACGCAAGGTCTTGCTCGTGACGACCGATCAGCAGCGCTACGACACCCTCGGATGCAACGGTGGCGCGCTCGCCCGGACACCGGTGGTCGACGCCCTCGCGAGCGCCGGGATCCGCTACGAGCGGGCCCACCCGCAGTCGGTCGTGTGCATGCCGTCGCGGTCGACGATCGTCACCGGCCAGTACCCCAGTACGCACGGTGTGTGGATGAACGGTGTCCCGCTCCCGGCCGACGCCCCGTCGGTCGCGGCCGTGCTCCAGCGCGCCGGCTACCAGACCGCGCTCGTGGGCAAGGCCCACTTCGAGCCGTTCCTCGACCCGTTCGCCCGGTTCCCGGAGAACTCCCTCGCCGGTTCGGGACAGGAGACCATCCTCGAGCCGTGGCCCGACGGGACGGTCGGTCCGCACCGCGGCTTCGAGCACCTCGAGTTCGCGACCCACGGCGCCGCCGGACCGTTGCACTACGCCCGGTGGCTCCTCGAGCACCATCCCGAGGCCGTGGGCATGTACTACGCGCCGCTCGACGGTTCGCTCGAGGTCAATGCCGCCGGAGGCGGCGACACCGACGCACCGCAGGTGAAGCACAACCCCATCCCGCGCGACTGGTACCACACCGACTGGGTCGCCGACCGCACGATCGCCTGGCTCGACTCGCTCGACACCGATGCCGACTGGTTCTGCTGGATGAGCTTCCCCGACCCGCACCACCCGTGGGACCCGCCCGAATCGGAGATGCACCGGATCGACTGGCGCGACGTCCCCCTCCCGGCGGCGTATCCGGAGTCGGCGGCCGATCGCGAACGGATCCTCGACGCGAAGCCCAGGCACTGGCGTCAGTGGTACGACGGCACCCTGGTCTCGAACTACGAAGCACCGAAGGACTGGGTGCCGGCCACGCTCACCGCCGACCAGGTGCGCGAGGTCAACGCCCGGAACGCGATCGAGTGCGAGCTCATCGACGAGGCGCTCGGGCGCGTGCTCGGCCACGTCGCCGCCCGCGGGTGGGACGCCGACACCGACGTCGTGTTCACGACCGACCACGGCGAGTTGCAGGGTGACCTCGGACTCTTGTTCAAGGGCCCGTACCACGTCGACGGATTGATGCGGCTGCCGCTGATCTGGCGGCCGGCGCCGTCGGCGAACGTGACACCTGCGGTCGTGACCGCGCCGGTGGGACTCGTCGATCTCGCTCCGACCTTCTGCGCGATCGCCGGTGTCGAGGCGCCCACCTGGATGGAGGGATCGGCGTTGCCGGCCGACGACACCGACGCCGATGCCCGTGGGTTCGAGCGGGTGCTCACCGAGTGGGACAGCGAGCTGTTCGGGGTGGGGGTGCACTTGCGCACGATCACGCGCGACGGCTGGGTGTGCACGACCTACGCGCCCGGAACCGTGCACGACGGGACCGAGGGCGAGCTCTACAAGCTCGAGGACGATCCCCACCAGTTCGACAACCGGTGGGACGATCCGACGCTGCGCGCCCTGCGCGACGACCTCCTCGCCGACCTGCACGACCACCAACCCGCCCCCCGGTCCCCGCAGCTCGCAGTCGAAGCGCCGGTGTGACGTACTGGCCGAGTCGTTGGCCGGGGGAAGACGGCGGGCCCCGGCGGACCGAGGTACCCCGGTCGGGGCGCGGGCTCGGGATCGGTCCCGATGAGCACCTCGTGGCGACGTCGCGTGACGCGATGGTCGCGACGATGGTCGTGCTGCGCGATCCCGGTGAGGCCTACCTCCTGTGTCACACGGGGGGCGACGAAGCGATCTCGTGGGTGGAACGCTTCGATCCCGAGTCGCTCGACGTGATCGAACGATCGCCCGACCTGGCCGGTGGACCAACCTGGCCGGGAGGGATGGCGGTCCACGCGAACGGGTCGCTCTACGTCGTGTTCGGTCGCCACGCCCACCGCCTCGGCCCCGACACCGTCCCGATCGTCAGCCGGGAGCTCCCTCGCGATCGGCCGTACAACAGCTTCGTCGTACTCGACGACGGCTGCATCGTCACCAAGGACTTCGGCGGCACCCTTCCGGGTGGGACCGACCCACCGTCGGAGGCGGCCGAGCTCCTCGTCCTCGAACCCGAACGACTCGACATCGTGGCCCGTCTCGCCCTCCCCGAACGGTCGGTGGCGCGCCTGTCGGCCGACGGGAACGACGTCTACGCGGTGGGCGACACCACCGTGTTCCGGATCGCGTGGGACGGCACGCATCTCGAGCTCGACGACGACTTCCGGCCGAAGTACCGCACCATCGACGGTCAGGGCTACGGCTGGGACGCCGTGCTCGATGCCGGCGCGGCCTGGTTCCTCGACAACGGCAACGGGAGCGAGCGGTACGCGGGTACGTTCCGCGGTCAGGGGATCTCGACCGCGCCGCTCCACCTCGTGCGGGCCGACCTCGCCACTGGCGCGGTGCAGCTCACCGAGATCTGCGGTCTGCCCCTCGGCGTGGTCGCCAACCCTCCTGCGATCGACCCGGACCGTGAGATCGCCGTGGGGTACGACAGCGGCAACGGCGTGCTCGCGGCCTTCTCCTTCAGTGGCGACACGATGGTGCCGTTGTGGTCCCGTGAGCAGCACCACGCCTGTCATCCCCTGCGCTTCCCCGACACCGGTGAGCTCGTGACCGGCGACCACGACGCCGAGACGATGACCGACCACGTCGTCGTGCTCGACATCGAGACCGGAGCGGAGCAGGCCCGTGTCGCGACGGGGAGTCCGGTGCAGTCGGTCGTGTTCCCGTGCCCGGGGTTCGACCGCGACCTGTACTGGTGCTCGTTCACGACCCTCACCCGCATCCACGTCGCCGGATGAAGGCGCGGTCGGTGGTGGCGACGACCCTGGTCGTCGTGACCTGTGTGCTCGCGCCGCTCGCGGTCTCGGCGGTCTGGGTCCACCGCACCATCTACGACACCGACGGCTACGTGGCCACGGTGTCGCCACTCGCCCGCAAGGCTGCGATCGAGCGGGCGCTCATCCACCGGACCGTCGCGGTGATCGACGAGGAGCTCGAACGCCGACTCGATCCCGACCCCGATGCCGGCGCGCTGCGAAGGCGGCTCGACCAGGAGGCGCTGGCTGCGGGCCACCGGGCCGCGGAAGAAGCGGCGACCCGGGTCGTGCGGAGCGACCAGTTCGCGCAACTCTGGGATCGCCTCAACCGCGAGGGTCACGCCGAGGCGCTGACGTGGTTCTCTGGCGATTCGTCGCAGGTGAGGGCGGGCGTCGCCGACGACAAGTTGGTCATCAGCCTGCAACCGCTCGTGGAGGAGGTCGCCCAGCGGATCGAGGGTGTCGGCGTGGCGGGCTTCCACCTGTCGGGTGATCGGATCCGCCGGCTCGATCCCGAGATCGTGCTGGTCGACGGTCCGCTCGTGGAACCGATCCAGCGCACGCTCCGGACCCTCGACGGTCTCGCGCTCCCGCTGTCGCTGCTCACCCTCGCGGGCGCGATCGGTGCAGTGGTGGCCGCACCGGATCGGCGGAGGGTGCTCGCCCGACTCGGCATCGGTCTCACGATCGCGATGGCGGTCGTGCTCGTGGCGCTGCGGATCGGACGGGAGGAGTTCCTCGACTGGATCGACACGACCTCGGTCTCGGTGCCGGCGTCCACGGCGTTCTTCGACACCGTGGTCCGTGATCTTCGCGGCGCGCTCCTGATCGGATTGGTCCTGGGTATCGGTATCGCGCTCGCGGCCCGCTTCGCCGGGCGGTCGGGCGACGACCGACGCCGAGCCGCCCGACTCCGTTGTGGGGTTCGTCGTCGCGCACGCGGCCGCGGTGTCGGTGGTGGTGGTGCTCGGCGGCCTGGCGGTGCTGGCCATGATCCCGAGTCCGACGATCGTCGCCGCCCTCGTGGTGGGTGTGATCGTGCTCGCGGTCGTCGGCGGGCTGTGGATCGCACGCGCCCGTGCCCGAGCCTCTGGGAGGACCGCGACGCGCCAGGCCGCTCGTTGAACTCCGAGGAACGCGCCGCGCTGGCCGGGCAGCTGATCATCGCCCGCGAGGAGACCGAGCGGAGGGTTGCAGGTCTGACCCGCGACTTCGACGCGGTCGTCGCGGCGTCGGAGGGCTCCAACGCCGACGACGAGCACGATCCGGAAGGTCAGACGATCGGCTACGAGCGTGCACAGATCACGGCGTTGCTCGACGAGGCCCGCCTCCATCTCGTGGAGATCGAGGCGGCGCAGCGTCGACTGCAGCACGCGCCGTTCGAGTCCTGTGCCGGCTGCGGACGGCGGATTCCCTTCGAGCGACTCCTCGCCCGACCCGTCACCACGGTGTGCGTCGACTGCGCCGCGGCCAGAGGGGGTCGCGCTCGACCCTCGTGATCGAACTGTGCTCTGATCCGGTGACCGGGGGAGACCCGGCCACCAGGGGGAACCTGATGACAGTTCGTGCGAAGGTCCGAACCGGCGTGGTCGCGCTCGTGGTGTTCGTCGTGCTCGCGGGATGTGTCGGGTTCGGGGGTCCCGGTGCCGTCAACCCGCGTCCACGCCTCTCCGACGACGTCGCGCTGCCCATCGTGTTCGTGCACGGGTTCGCGGGTTCGGCCCAGCAGTACGAGTCCCAGTCGCAACGGTTCGCCGCCAACGGGTATCCGCTCGAACGGATCGTCGCCTTCGACCACGACGGCGCGGGTTTCGACATCGCCGGGTACGTCGACGGTGTCGACCAGGTCATCGACGAGGCGCGAGCTCGGTTCGACTCCGAGCAGGTGTACCTCGTGGGTCACTCGCGAGGAACCTTCGTCGCCTCGCTCTATCTGAGCGATCCGGCACGCGCCGCGAAGATCGCGAAGTACGTCGCGATCGACGGCTCGGGCTGCCCCGCCGTCGTGCCGTGCATCGCGCCGACGCAAGCCCGATTCCCCGGCCAGTCGCACGTCGAGGTCGCGACTTCGAAGGAGTCGTTCGCCCTGCAGTACGAGTTCCTCGTGGGGAAGAAGCCGGCGGTCGTCGACATCGTCCCCCAGCGGGGCAGGGTCGAGCTGTCCGGCCGAGCCGTGAACTTTCCGGCGAACACGGGTCGGGCCGGCGCGACCCTCGCCATCTGGAGGGTTGATCCCGACACCGGGGCCCGCACGAGACGTCGGCCCGACACGTCGTTCCTGCTCGGCGACGACGGCGCGTTCGGCCCCTTCCACGCGGTCTCGGGCGCGCACTACGAGTACGAGCTCTCCGCACCTGATTCACCGGTTCGGCACCACCTGTACCTCCAGCCGTCGGTGCGGGAGAGCCGGCTCCTGCGGTTGCTCTCGTCGGACCCCGAAGGTGCGACCCGGGCCAACACGAACGTCGGAGCCGACCACGCCGCGATCGTCGCGATCCGGATGCGCGAGTGGTACGCCGGCGACGATCCCGACCTCGACGGCGACCAGCGAGACCTCCTCGAAGTCAGCACCGGCGACAGGGGTGCGGTGAACGTGCTCGCCGGTTTTGTCGGCAATTCCACGATCGGGCTCCACCTGCACGACGACGCCGCCACGCCGGGACAGTCGACGCTCGCTGCCCTTCCGTACTTCGCCGCGCAACCGTTCCAGAGCGGCGTCGACGTCTTCCTGCCTGCTTCCTCCGACGCCTCAGGCACCATCACGGTACGCAATGTTCCCAGGGGCGAGACCGACCGACCCCAGACGCTCAACGTCGCGAACTGGCCCTCCGACCGGCACACCATCAGCGTCGTCTTCACCGACTACCCGGTCGATCCGAAGGAGTGCACGCAGCGGAACCGATCCTGTCGCTGACGGATCGGAGCTCGCGAGTCGCTCAGACCGGCCAGAGCGGCTCGGGCACCGCGAAGCCGACCGGCTCGCCCCACCGGTTGCGGAACGACACCTCGTCGACGGGGCGGCGCGGGGCGACGCCCCAGCGGCCGGTGGGGTAGCCGAAGGTGACGCATGACGAGAAGATCCAGCCTTCGTCCTTCGGTACCCCGAGGAGGTCGAGCACGGCATCGAGCTGGAACATGAAGACCGACGTCATCGACGAGCCCACACCCTCGGCGCGCGCCGCGAGCATCGCCGACCAGGTCGCAGGGTGGATCGAGCCGCCCGTCGGGTCGAACTGCACGAAGCTGAACAGGAGGAGCGGGTACTCCTCGAAGTGGTCGGCGAGGTGCTGGGCCGAGCGCTGCACCTTGAGGAACTGCACGTTCGCAGGTTCGGTGGGTGCCGCGTTCGCGGCCTCGACCTGGCTCTTGTAGATCGAGCCCCAGAGTTGGCCGAGGCACTCGCGGTAGATCGGACCGAGGCCGGCCATCACGTCGGCGTCGTCGACGAGCAGGAACCGCCAGTTCTGTGCGTTCCCTCCCGTCGGCGCGCGGATCGCGGCGTCGAGGATCTTCGCCTGCACGGTCTCGGGGATGGGATCGGGCCGGACCCTGCGCATGGCGCGAGTGGTGTAGAGCGCTTCGTAGACGTCCATGCTCAGGTCGCGACCGGGAAGGTGAGCTTGCGGACCTCGACCTGGGGCCCGCGGGGCCGGCTCATGAGCTCACCGATCTTGTAGATGATGATCACGGTGGTGAAGCCGATCGCGATCGCGAGCTGCGCTTTCGGGACCGTCTGGAGGAGCACGCCGACGGGACCGAGCTGCTTCGTCGCCTCGTGCTCGGCCGACTCGACCACCGCTTCCTCGGCGGCGATCTCGGCCAGCGCGAGCACGGGCGAATCCGTCTCGTCGGCGTAGGCCCCGATCTCCCGTAGCTTCGAGCGGAGGTCCGACTTCGTCACCGGGCGTTGGTGGGCGACGAGCGCCTCGGCCGTCACCGACTTGCTCTCGAACTTGTGCAGGGGGTTCTTCGACCGGGCCACGGGAGCCGACGGTAGCGGGTCCGACGCAGGCTCGCCCAGCACGGCGCTCCGGCCCTAGCATCGGGCCGACGACCGGTCGCGGTGGAGGAGAGGCGGGGCATGGGATCCGGTGCGCTGCGAGACCTCACCGACGACGAAGTCGCGAGCTTCGAGCGCGACGGAGTGGTCTGCTGTCCGGCTGTGATCCCCGAGGTGTGGCTCGAACGGGTCGGCGCGGCGATCGAGCGGAACCTCGCGGCACCGTCGGCCGTGGGCGAGTTCATCTCGCTCCCCGAACGCGGGTACCTCAACGACATCTTCATGTGGCTCACCGACGACGACTACCGCGCGTTCGTGCTCGAATCGCCCGCGGCGGCACTCGCGCGTCGGGTCCTCGGTTCCGACGGGGTGACCTTCTTCTACGATCAGGTCTTCGTGAAGGAGGCAGGCGCCGAGGTGCCGACTCCGTGGCATCACGACCTGACGTTCTGGCCGGTCGTCGGTGACCAGGTCTGCTCGATCTGGATGCCGCTCGATCCGGTGACGCGCGAGTCGAGCGGCCTCGAGTACGTCCGCGGATCGCACCGCTGGCCCAACCGCTACAAGGCGATCACGCCCGACCACAACGCGTTCATGGTCGACCCCGCGCTCGAGGATCCGCCCGACGTCGATGCCGACCGCACGGCATACGACCTCGTGTCGTGGCCGATGGAACCCGGCGACGTGTTGATCTTCCACCCGTTGATCGTGCACGGATCGAGCGGGAACGAGCACGGTTCCCGACGTCGGCGCGCGCTCGCGACGCGTTGGTTCGGCGACGGCGTGCGCTACGACCCGCGACCGGCGACGATGCCGTTGCCTCCCGACCACGGACTCGAACCGGGCGATGCCTTCGGTGGCCCGATGTTCCCGAGGCTCGCGACAGCACCCGCGCCGAGCCTCCTCGACTAGACGCGTTCGTGGAGCTCGAGGTACTCGGGCGGCAGCGGGTATACGAGGCTCGGGTCGACCCGTTCCGGCCGGTGGAAGACCCGCACGAAGCTGTTCCAGGCCGGTGTCGGCGAGCCGGTGCCACCGGGGGCGTTGCGGCCCCAGAACGCCCGCGCGCCCTCATGGTTCGCTCCGCTGCGCCGCCTCGATCGCTCACCCGCGGACGACCTGTGGGAAGTGTCCGGCGGCTCCGCTTCGCTCACCCTCTCCGTATCGGCCGGCGACCCGTGGATCTTGATCAGCTTGCTTCGTCGCCGGTGCGTTCGGGCCGAGTCCGTTCAGGCCCGGTCAGTTCAGGCTCGGTCAGTTCAGGCCCGGTCCGTTCAGGCCCGGTCCGTTCAGGGAGGAGCAGGAAGGCGCCGACGAGGAAGCCCACCGCCCCGAGGAACGTCCCGAGGTTCACGAGCTCCACGTTGCGCAGCTCGCCACTCGAGCTCACCACCTTCGCCGCGAAGGCCGACACGCCGAAGGCGACCGATCCGCCCAGGTTGAGGAAGGCGATCCACCACGACACGACGTGTGGTCGCCACGAGAGCCACCGGTGGCCGATCTCGAGCCAGGCGAGTCCGCTGGCGACCAGGAAGCAGGCTGAGCCGTAGACGTCGGGTCGCCACACGAGCTGGTTCGCCGCCGTGGCGTCGAGGCCGCTCTGCATCGCGTGGAACGTGCTCAGGTTGAAGAACAGGGTCCCGGCGAGCTGCACCGTCGACGCGACCCAGTCGATCCGGCGGGGTTCCCAGGTGAAGAGCCGGACACGCTGCCGCGTCGGCCCGGTCGCGGCGCGTGACGCGTTCGCGACCTCGAGGTACTGCAGGAAGCCCGCGGAGGTGAAGAAGAGCGAACCCACGAAGAAGGTGATGTTGTCGGCATCGGTCCCGACCGCGTCGACGTATCCCGGCAGCGCGCCGAGTGCGAAGCAGGTCGAGCCGATCATGAAGAGCACGCCGATCCACCAGCCCACTGCGCCGGGTGCCCACCAGGTGGAGCCCCGGCTCCGGTCGAGACGGTTGTGCAGCTTGCGGTGCAGCCGCGACTCCCACTCGACGATCGAGCCGTCGGGCCGTCGGAACACCTCGCGCGTCACGAAGGGGCCGAGCCGACCCGTTTGCTCGCGCACCCATCCCTCGGGGATCTCGACGTACCCGGTCCTCGTCACGAAGGGGGAGCCTACGGATCCACGAGCGCGCTCGACGGCGCCTCCCGATCGCTACGGGACGGGCGGCGGAGGCGCGGGGGTTGCGGGCTCCGCGGCGACGGGCGGGGTCAGGCGGGCCGAGGCGACGTAGGAGACCGCCGCGGCGACGATCACGACCGGCATGAGGGTGATGCCGTCGGAGCCGAGGAACAGGGTGGTGAGCAGCACCGACGTGAGCGGGAGCCCGAGCATCGCCGTGGTCATGGCACCCATGCCCATCGCCGCGCCGGCGACCATCGGGAGGCCGGCGAGGTGCGACAGCGCGACGCCGCCGGCCGCGCCGATGAACAGGCCGGGGAACACGGGGCCGCCCCGGAAGCTGCTCAGGGAGATCCCGTAGGCGAGGCCCTTGCAGGCGATGAGCATCACGAGCGCACCGGCCGTCCACCCCGCTGCGCCTTCGAGGAAGGTTGGGAGTTGGTCCTGGCCGGAGTAGAGCACGAACGACGCGCTCTGGTCCGTGGTCGCCGTGAAGAGCAGCACGAGGAGGCCGATCGCGAGCCCGGCGACTGGGGTGAGCAGCAGGCTCCGGCCGGTGATGACCGAACGGAGGGCGAGCGCGAGACGCTTGATCCCGGTTGCGAGCACCGCGGCCATGATGCCGATCGCGATCGCCCACAGGAACTCGGCGCCCGTCGGCGAAGCCGAGGGCGGAAGCTTGGGCGTCACCAGCCCGAACGTCCCGAAGCCGGTCCACGAGTCGAGGCCGACGAAGATGAGCGAACCCACTCCGGCTGCCAACAGGCCGGGCACGAGCACGACGCCGAGGAGCGCGCCGCCGAGACCGGCAGCTTCCATGAGCAGGAACGCACCGACGATCGGTGAGCCCAGGAGCGTGGAGATCGCGGCGAAGCTGCCGGCCACACCCACGATCACGGCGGCCATCGGTGGCGCGTCGCGCTTGAGCAGGTTGATCGCGAGGACGCCGAGACCGCTGCCGATCGCGATGAGCGGCGCTTCCGGACCCAGCACCACACCGAGGGCGAGCGTCGCGAACGACGCGAGGATGATCCCGGGGAGCTCGATTGGCGGCACCGCGCCGGAGGCGTGGAAGCCGTCGGCAGGGGAGTGGCCCCCAGTGCCCGGGAGGTACTTGATCGCCGCCGCGACGAGGAGCCCGCTGAGCACAAGGAGCGGGACGGGCCACCACTCGGGTGCGGTGTGGAAGCCGAGATCGGTCGGGAGCGTCTCGAACACGTACTCCTGCGCGTTGGAGATCAGCTTCAAGAAGAAGTACGCGAAGGTCGCGACCGGCACCCCGATGATCGCCCCGATGGCCAGGAGCACCACGTAGCTCCTGCTCTGCAGCAGCTCGACCGGATCGGGCATCGCCTCCGACGGGGTGGGGGTCGTGGGTTCCGGTGCTGCGTCGGCCATGGGTGTGATCCTGTCAGGCGTAGCCGCGGCGACGGAGCGCCTGCAGCGTGATGTAACCGAAGACCGGCGGCAGGACGAAGGTGATGCCCCGGAACACGATCACCGTGGCGAGCGCGGTGTTGGTCTCGACGCCGAACGCGGTGAGTCCGGCCATGAGCGCGGCCTCCTGGACCCCGATGCCGCCGGGGACCGGGGCGAGGTTCCCGAGCATCCCGGCGCCGACCTGGACGACGACGAGTTGGGCGAAGTTCAGGTGCACCCCGAACGCCATGAGGCACAGACCGAGGAGCGCGGGGTAGATGAGGTTGCCCGCGGTGTCGCCGCCGAGGAGTTGGGCGCCCTTCTTCGGATTGCGCAGGACCGCCCAGATGTCGTGCAGGGCGCGCGTGACTGCGGGGACGACCTTGCCCCGGACCTTCGGGATCGCGAGCACGATCCCGATGAGCGCGGCACCGACCGCGATGGCTCCGAGGGTGACGCTGCCGCCGGTGTCGTAGTTGCTGAGCGAGGTCGCGGTGAGCGATGCCGCGATGAGGAACAGGATCATCTGGATGGCGCCGCCGACGCCCGTGCTGAGAACCATCGCGCTCGCGCCCGACGCGACGGGCACGCCCTCCTTGTGGAGGTAGTCGAGTTGCAGGGCGGTGCCGCCGATCCCGTTGGGCGTGATCAGGTTGAGGAACGTGCACGCGAGCTGGACCAGCACGGTCGGGATGAACGGTAGGTCGGTGTTGACGCAACCCATGAGGGCGGTGCCCCACGACACCGGGACCAGCGGGTAGAGGATGAGGGCGAGCACGGCCCACCCCCAGACGGCGGTCTCGAACTGCTGCTGCACCGTCGTCCAGTCGATCCCCTCGAGACTCGGGATCGCGATCGCCAGTGCGAGCAGCACACCGGCGAGCATGCCGATGTTCACCAGGCTGAGGCGCTTCACCTTCAGGGGCGCGACGTCTTCCACGCCGGCTGCCGCGGCGGTGGCGGTGCGCAGCTGCTTCAGCACCTTGGCGAAGTGCTTCAGGTCGCGGCCCATGCCCTTCGGGAGTGCCGCGGGTTGGACCAGGGGGATCGCGGCGGCGAGCGCTTCGGGGCCCACCGCAGCGAGCGCCGCGGGCACCGCTCGCTCGTTGCCGACGATCAACGCGGTGGTCGTGAGGAGGGTGGCGACGTCGCGGTTGCGCCAGTAGTCGTCGGTGGTGACGTCGGCTGAGTCGAGATCCGCGAACCCGATCGCCCCGGTGTCGTCGACGAGGATCCCGTCTGGCCCGAGGTCGCCGTGCGCGACCCCGGCCGCGTGCAACGTGCCGAGCTCGGTCCAGATCGCGGCGAGGAGCGGATCGGTGAGCGCGTCGCCGAGCTCACCGAGCGTCCGGCCCGGTGGGACGTCGGTCACGAGCACCGCGGCGTCGGGCCCCGCGACACCCGTCTTCAGGACCGTGGGCGCACGTACGCCGGCCCGATCCGCGACCATGAGGGCGTACGCCGTGTGCTCGACCTGTTGCAGGCGACTCCCGAACACCGGCAGGCCCGGATCCTTGTAGAGCAACCGGTGGAAGAGCTTCGCGGTGAACTGGCCGTCGCGTTGGTCGCGCCCGAGCGCGACCACCCGGACTCGATCACCGGTGCTGAGGGTCGCGTCCATGACGGTCGTGCGCGGCACGCCGAGATCGGACAGGTCGATCGATGCGACGGCGAACCCGAGCTGGGCGAGTGCTTCGGCGATCTGCGCGGCCGACGGCCGACCGCCGGGAGCGCCGAACCCGACGTGCACCGCGGCGCCCGCCGCAAGTCCGAGGAACAGGCCACCGAGCACATCGGACGCCAATCCGGTGCCCAGGTACATGGCCGAGAGCGCGACGAGCGCCACCAGGAGCGCGCCGGCCCGCCGGAGTGGGCGGATGAGGTAGGGCGACAACGCGAGGAGGAGCGCGAGTGCGACCGCGACGGTCGAGGCCGCGAAGGCGGGGCCGTCGCCGGTCCGTACCGTGATGCCGAGCGAGCCCGCCGAGCGCGTCCCCAGGAGCTCGTTCAGGCCGAGGGAGATCAACCACGCGCCGCCGCCGGCGACCGCCACATCGCGTGCGGCGGGGAACCACCGGGCGACGAGCAGCACCACGACCACCGCGACGACGAACCAGATCGAGCCGAGCGCCGCGAGCACGTTCGCGACGCCGTCGAGGGCATCCGGGAGGCCGTTGACCACGGCGAAGAGGTTCGCGTCGACGTCGTTCCCGGTCTGGGCCCACATCCCGGCCAGCACCGTCCCGACGATCCCGACGACCAACCGCACCGCGTCGCCGGGTCGGCGTTCGGGGACCCCGGCATCGACAGGGACCGGCACGCGCTCGGCGAGTGATCGCTTCGGTGGGTCGACGGCAGCGCTCGTGGCGGTCGGCTCGGTCACGAGGGGGAGGCTACGGGTGTCGGCGGCGCGTTGCACCAACCAGATCGGGTGAGCGGGAGGGGAGCCGGCTCAGGCGTACCCCCGTGCCCGGAGGCCGCGGAGCGTGAAGAAGCCGAAGACCGGAGGAAGCAGGAACGTGATGGCCCGGAACACGATGACCGTGGCGAGGGCGGTGTTCGCGTCGATCCCGAACGCGGTGAGTCCCGCGGTGAGCGCGGCTTCCTGCACCCCGATGCCGCCCGGGACGGGCGCGAGATTGCCGAGCATGCCGGCCCCCACCTCCACGACGACGAGCTGGGCGAAGCTGAGGGAGTGCCCGAACACGAGGAGGCACACTCCGAGCAGCGCCGGGTAGAGGAGGTTGCCGGCCAGATCGCCGCCGAAGAGCTGGATCCCCTTCTTCGGGTTGCGCAGCACGGCCCCGATGTCGGTCACGGCCCGCTCGGCGGCCGGGACGACCCGGTGGCGGACCTTCGGGATCCGGAGGATCACACCGATCACGGCCGCGACCAGGGCGATGGCGCCGAGCGACACGCTGCCGCCGAGGTCGTAGGCGCTGAGCGATGTCGCGGTGAGCGCGGCCGCGAGCAGGAACAGTCCGGTCTCGATCGCGCCGCCGACCGCCGTGCTGAGCACCAACGCGCTTGTGCCCGACGCGACGGGCACGCCCTCCTTGTGGAGGTAGTCGAGCTGGAGCGCGGACCCGCCGATGCCGTTCGGTGTGATGAGGTTGAGGAAGGTCGCCGCGAGCGACACCAGCGCGGTGGGCACGAACGGGACATCGGCGTTCACGCAACCCATGAGCGCGGTGGCCCACGCGATCGGGATGAGTGGATAGAGGACGAACGCGAGCAGGGCCCAGCCCCAGGCCGCGTGCTCGAACTCCGTTTCGATGCTGGCCCAATCGACGCCGCTGATGCTCGACACGGCAATCGCCAGCGCCACCAGCACGCCCACGAGCATCCCGATGTTCACGAGACTCCATCGCTTCCGCGCCGCCGCGTGTGTCGTCGGCGGCCCTCGGGGTCGCGTCGACGGCGTGCGCAACGGTGCTCATCGTCGACGTATCGGCCGGTTCGGCCCGAGGCTTCAGCCGAATCGCCGTTCGTCCGGTGGCCTTCATCCGTATGGGATGACGACACCTCCCGGTGCAGCTGGCACGATGGGGCCATGCCTGCCACCTCCTCGTCTCGAATCGTCGACCACCCGGATCCGCCGGCGCGTGCCGAGCAGGGCCGCGCGGCGCGCGCCGTCGTACCCCGGGCGAGTCACGAGCCGTGGGAGCCGTCGTCGGATCGTCGGTCTCCTGTCGACGTGCTGTTGGAGCAGGCCACCACTCGCGTCCCGGACCTGATCCCGATCCGGCATGCCCGCATGACCGCGTCACCGTTCGCCTTCTACCGCGGCGCGGCCGCGGTGATGGCGGCTGATCTCTCCACGACGCCCGACTCCGGGCTCCGGGCGCAGATCTGCGGCGACGCCCACCTCGCCAACTTCGGCGGCTTCGCCGCGCCGGACCGGACGATCGTCTTCGACGTCAACGATTTCGACGAGACGTTGCCCGGCCCCTGGGAGTGGGACGTCAAGCGCCTCGCGGCGAGCTTCGAGATCGCGGCGCGGGCACGGGAGTTCGACGACAAGACGCGCAAGCGAATCGTCCGGAGGGTCGTCCGCTCGTACCGCGACGAGATGCGCAAGCTCGCAGGCACCCGCAACCTCGACCTCTGGTACACGCGTCTCGACGAGCACGACATCTTCGACCACTTCCGCGAGCAGCTCTCCGACGCCGTGCTCAAGCGGTTCGAGAAGAACCTTGCCAAGGCGCGGGGCAAGGACAGCGTGAAGGCGTTCGCCAAGTTGACCGGTCAGGTCGACGGGGAGATCCGGATCGCGAGCGACCCCCCGTTGATCGTGCGGCTCGAAGACCTCATGCCCGATGTGGCCGCTCAGCAGCTCCGCGACTTCCTCCGTGGGGGCTTCCGTGAGTATCGCCAGAGCCTCCAACCCGACCGCCGCCATCTGGTCGAGGAGTTCGAGCTCGTCGACGTCGCCCGCAAGGTGGTCGGGGTCGGGAGCGTCGGGACGCGGTGCTGGGTGGTCCTCATGTTGGGCCGCGACGAGAACGATCCGCTGTTCCTGCAGATCAAGGAGGCCGAGGCGTCGGTGCTCGAGCCCTACGTGGGCAAGAGCGTGTACGCCAACCACGGTCGTCGCGTCGTCGAGGGGCAGCGGTTCATGCAGTCGTCGAGCGACATCTTCCTCGGGTGGGACCGCTTCCAGCATCCCGATGGGTCGGAGCACGACTTCTACGTCCGCCAGATGTGGGACGGGAAGTTCTCGCCCCAGATCGAGATCATGGAGCCGGAGGTCCTCGGCATCTTCAGCCAGATGTGCGGGACGACGCTCGCCCGGGCCCACGCCCGATCGGGCGACCGGATCGCGATCGCGAGCTACCTCGGGACCGGCGACATGTTCGACCGGGCCGTGGCGGGCTTCGCCGACGCCTACGCCGATCAGAATCAACTCGACTTCGATGCCGTCATCGCCGCGGTGAAGGCGGGAGTGCTCGAAGCCCACGAAGACACATCCGGCTGAGTTCGATGCCGCCGCTCGGTTTCCGACACGAGTCGGATGGGCCCAAGGGGAAGCGATGACCGGTGTCGGAGTGCGGGCAGAGGAACGGCGGTTCCGCGGCGAACCAGCGGTGGAGCTCACCGCGGGCCCGCTGTCGGCGACGTTCGCCCCGGGCCTCGGGATGGCCGGCGTCTCGTTGCGGCACCGGGGTGGGGAACATCTCTCGCTCCCCGGAGGGCTCGACGCGCTGCGGGCCGGACACACGACCGGGCTCCCGTTGCTGGCCCCGTGGGCGAACCGACTGTCGGGGCGCATCTACCGCGCCGCGGGTGTGACCGTCGACCTCGACGGGTTGCCCCTCTCCGTCGACGACAACGGTCTCCCGATCCACGGCTTCCTCGTGGGCCGACCCGACTGGTCCGTCGACCGGCTGTGGACCTCGGGCGACACCGCACGCGTGCGTGCGTCGACCGAAGTCGACGGCCCGGCGTTCCCGTTCCCGCATCGCATCGAGGTGACCGCCGTCGCTTCCGAATCGCGCCTGCGCGTCGACACGACGATCGAGCCGACCGGGCGCCGTCGGGTACCGGTCGCATTCGGGTGGCACCCCTACCTCCGCCTCCCCGGTGCTCCCCGCCACCGCTGGCGCCTCCGGCTCCCGAGTCGGCGACACCTGGCCCTCGACGCTACGGGCATCCCGACCGGCGCCACGACCCCGGAACCCGCCGAAGCCGACCTCATCGGACGGCGGACGTTCGACGACGGCTACCGCCTCACTCGCGTCCGGCGCCTCGTGATCGAGCACGACGAAGGTCGCTCGCTCGAACTCAGATGCGGCGTCGGGTACCCGTTCGCGCAGGTGTGGGTGCCGCCCGGCAAGCCCTTCGTCGCGCTGGAGCCGATGGCCGCGGCAACCAATGCCCTGGTCGACGGCACGGCACCGGTCGTGCGTCGTGGCGACCGGTTCGCCGCATCTTTCGCCCTGGTCCTCGACCGGTCAGACTCACGGTCGTGATGACCCTCGAGGCTCTGCCCCCACTGCTCGCGGTCGATCCCGTTCCGTGGGCCCGGGCGCAGATGGCGTTCACGCTCGCGTCGCACATCATCCTCGTGCCCCTCGGCGTCTCGTGGGCGGCGATGACGATGATCGCCAACTACCGGGCGATCAAGCACGACGACTCCGACGCACTCCTCCTCGCGCAGCGATGGTCGAAGTACATGGCCGTCACGTTCGCGGTCGGCGCGGTCACCGGCACGGTGCTCACGTTCGAGTTCGGCTTGCTCTGGCCGAAGTTCATGGGCCAGTGGGGCGACGCCTTCGGGATCCCGTTCACCCTCGAAGGGCTCTTCTTCTTCACCGAGGCGATCTTCGTCGCGATCTACATCTACGGCTGGCGGCGTTTGAAGCCGTGGGCCCACTTCTGGACCGGCGTGCCGATCGTCATCGCAGGGATCGGTGGCAGCGTCGCGGTGGTGGCCGCCAACGCGTGGATGAACGCACCTCAGGGCTTCACGTTGAACTCGGCCGGCAAGGTGGTCGACGTCGACCCCGTCGAGGTGATCTTCAACAAGGCGATGCCGTTGGAAGCGCTCCACATGTTGGTGGCGGCGTACGTGGTCGGCGGGTTCCTGGTGGCGTCGGTCTACGCGTTCGGGATGCTCCGGGGCCGGCGCGACCGCTACCACCGACTCGGCCTCATCATCCCGTTCACGGTGGGCGCGATCGCGATCGTGATCCAGATGGGCGTGGGGGACTCGCTCGCCCGGTGGGTCTACAACAACGAACCGCAGAAGTTCGCCGCGATCGAACTGGTACCGGAGACGAGCAAGGACGTGCCCGAGACCCTGCTCGGCCAGTTCAACTCCGAGGGCACCGAGGTCGAGGGTGGGATCCCGATCCCGGGTCTCGCGTCGTGGCTCTCGGATCCGAGCACCGGGAAGGACACGGTCGTCCAGGGACGCAACGCGTTCCCCGAAGACGAGCAGCCGACGGTGCGTCAGGCCAACACCGTGCACCTCGCGTGGGACGTGATGGTCGGCGGCGGCACGTTGCTCTCGCTGCTCGCCCTGTGGTGGGCGCTGTCGTGGTTGTTCCGTCGCGACATCCCGAAGTCGAAGCTCTTCCTCTGGATCGCCTCCTGTTGTGGCGTGCTCGCGGTGATGGTGATGGAGGCCGGCTGGGTCGTCACCGAGGTCGGCCGCCAACCATGGATCGTGCGTGGCTACATGAAGGTCGAAGACGCCGCGACGGGGAACACCGGTGTGTGGATCACGTTCCTGGCGGTCGTCGTCCTCTACGTCGGCGTCGGTGTCACGACGGTCCTCGTGCTGCGGGGCATGAGCCGCCGGTTCCGTGAACAGGGGCCGGGTGGCGACGGGCCGCCCGACGACACCGACGTGCCCTACGGGCCGAGTGCGCCTCCCGGCGACGCGGCGGAGCCCGAGAAGATCGGCGCCCGGTGACCCTCGCCGACGCAGTCGCCGTCGTCCTGTTCTTCGGCATCACGGCCTACGCGCTCTTCGGTGGCGCCGACTTCGGCGCCGGCTTCTGGGATCTCACCGCCGGCGGTGCCGAGCGCGGCGCCCGCGCCCGTGCGCTCATCGACCATTCGATCGGACCGGTCTGGGAAGCGAACCACGTCTGGCTGATCTTCTCGCTCGTCGTGCTGTGGACCGCGTTCTCGGAGGCCTTCGCCTCGATCACCCTGACGGTGTTCGTTCCTCTGACGCTCGCGGCGTTCGGCATCGTCCTGCGCGGTTCGAGCTTCGCGTTCCGCAAGGCGGTGTTCCGGACCCGTGACCAACGCAACTTCGGGGCCGCGTTCGCGCTCTCGTCGGTGTTGGTGCCGTACTGCATGGGCGCCGTGGCCGGTGCCATCGCGTCGGGTCGGATCCCTGCGGGAGGGGAAGCCGGTGACCCGTGGACGAGCTGGGTCAACCCCACATCGATCGTCGGCGGGGTGCTCGCCGTGACCGTGTGCGCGTACCTCTCGGCCGTGTACCTCACGTGGGATGCGAAGCGGCTCGACGACAGCGCGATGCAGGACTACTTCCGTCGCCGCGCGATCGGCGCGGGTGTGGTGGCGGGGATCGTCGCGTTCATCGGCATCATCGTGTTCCACTCCGACGCGGAGTACCTGTTCGACGGTCTCACCTCGCGGGCGTTGCCCCTCGTGATCATCTCCGGCGTGTGTGGGGTCGGTTCCCTGTTCCTCCTGGTCCGCAACGCCGATCACGGTGCCCGGCTGCTCTCGGTCGGCGCGGTCGCATCGGTGGTCGTCGGTTGGGGAGTGGCCCAGTGGCCGTACATCCTGCCGACGTCGCTGAAGGTGTCGCAGGCGGCTGCACCCGACGGAACCCTCTGGACGGTGCTCGTCGTCTTCGGCCTCGCCGCGGTGATCATCCTGCCGTCGCTCGCGCTGCTCTACACCCTCGACCAGAAGAGTCTCCTCCCCGAGGAGAGCGCGGGGTCGTAGTCGGACGGCGCCGTGACTCGAATCATCCGATCCGGGTGATGGCGGTGGGGCCGCTGCTGGGGCAAGATGCGGGGCGGTCGGGCTGCGATCGAGACCCGAGGACCGAGTTCACAACACGAGAGGCGTGACGGCGATGCTGGCGAGCGAATGGGGCACCGGTCAGGTGCTGTGGTCGATGATCTGGTTCGTCTGCTTCTTCATCTGGATCTGGCTGCTGATCGCGGTGTTCTCCGACATCTTCCGCAGCCGCGACCTCGGCGGCTTCGCCAAGGCGATCTGGGTCATCTTCGTGCTCGTGATCCCGTACTTCGGGGTGTTCGTGTACCTCATCGCCCGTGGGCACAAGATGCACGAGCATGCGGAAGAGGCGATGCAGGCGCAGGACGCCGCCCAGCAGGAGTACATCCGCCAGGCCGCGGGCACCACGAAGAGCCCCGCCGAGGAGATCGCGCGCCTCTCCGAGCTCAAGGACAAGGGCACCATCACCGACGCCGAGTTCCAGAGCCTCAAGGCGAAGGCGCTCAGCTCGTAGCCCAGCGTCCTCGTCGACCAGCTTCCGGCGCGCGAGTGTTCTGGCATGTCGCTCGAGCAACGGCTCCCCGGGTACCGGTTCGGGTATGTGTTGTTCCTGCTCCTGGTCACCTTCGTGTTCCTGGCCGCGGGACCCACTGGGAACTGGGTCCGACCGGTCTCGGTCCTCCTCGAGGGCGCGACGCTGCTGGCTGCACTCTTCGCGTCGCGCGTCCGGCACGTCATCATCCTGATCGCTGCCGTGATCGCGGGCGCGGGCCTCATCGTCTCGCTGGCGACGATGGGAACGGCGTTCAGCGACAGCGGCGCGATCGCGATCCTCGACGTGCTCCTCGTGGGGGCCGCGCCGATCGCGATCGGATGGTCGATCGCCAAGCGACGGGTGATCGACGTCCACACGGTGCTCGGCGCGATCTGCATCTACGTGCTCCTCGGCATGCTCTGGGCGTTCCTCTTCACGGCGATCAACGATACGACCGCCGGTCCGTTCTTCGTCGAGAAGGGGGCCGACTCGACCGCCGACTTCCTCTACTTCAGCTACGTCACGCTCACGACGGTCGGCTACGGCGATCTCACTGCGGCCGGCGGACTCGGTCGGGCCGTCGCCGTGCTCGAGGCGCTTCTCGGTCAGATCTACCTCGTGACCGTGGTGGCCCTGCTCGTCTCGAACCTCGGTCGGGGCAGGAGCCGGTCGCCCGGGCCGGTCGCGCCCGACGACGACGCGACGTAGCGGTTCCGTACGCTGGTCGGATGCGGAGAGCAACGTGACACCGGATTCCTGTTGTGCCCCGGCCGGCGACCACGCCGACCCGCTCCCGCCCAGCGACGGATCAAGTGCGAGGGCACCCGCGATTCCCGGTCCGCTCGTGACCGTTCCGGGCGGAGCCTTCCGGATGGGCGACGACTCCGTGTGGGCGTATCCGGGCGACGGCGAGGGGCCGGTGCACGACGTCGAGCTCGGGCCGTTCCGCATCGCGGCGTACGCGGTGACCGTCGACGAGTTCGATGCGTTCGTCGCCGCCACGGGTCACCGCACCGACGCCGAGCGCTACGGCTGGTCGTTCGTGTTCGCGGGGCTCCTGCCCGACGACTTCCCCCCGACCGCGGGAGTGGTCGACGCGCCGTGGTGGCGTCAGGTCGAGGGTGCGAGTTGGCTGCACCCCGAAGGCCCGGAGTCGGAGGTCGGGCCGCGAGGTGATCATCCGGTGGTGCACGTCTCGTGGCGCGACGCGCAGGCGTACTGCGCGTGGGCCGGTGCGCGCCTGGCGACGGAGGCGGAATGGGAACGAGCGGCCCGAGGCGGCGCCGCGACTGCGTTCCCCTGGGGGAACGACCTCGAACCGGGTGGGGAGCACCGCATGAACGTGTTCCAGGGCACGTTCCCGGGCGGCGGCACCGCCGCCGACGGCTTCGCGGGGACCGCGCCGGTCGACGCGTTCCCGCCGAACGGCTTCGGGCTGTACAACGTGACCGGGAACGTCTGGGAGTGGTGCAAAGACTGGTTCGATCCCGACTACTACGCGAGCAGCCCGGTCCGTGATCCACGGGGTCCCGACCGCTCCGATCGCCGGGTCCTGCGCGGCGGTTCCTACCTCTGCCACCTCTCGTACTGCCGGCGCTACCGCGTGTCGGCCCGCTACAGCAGCGAACCCGACAGCTCGACGGGGAACATCGGCTTCCGCATCGCCGCCGACATCGGCTGACCGCACGGCACCGTGGGCTGCACCGGGTCGTCGGTCAGATCCCCGCGGCCCCCATGAGTCGCCCGATGATCGCCGTCGCCGCCATCGCGGCACCTCCACCGAGGGCGACCCGCGCTGCACCGCGCGTCGCCGACGATGCACCGGCCCGGGCCGCGATCGCACCCGCAGCGGCGAGGCACACCAGCGCCACCACCGCGATGGCCCAGGTCCGCACCGATGCCGGCACGACGAGCAGCGTGAGCACGGGGATGGCGCCACCGGCGGTGAACGCCGATGCCGACACGACTGCAGCCTGGATCGGGCGGGCACGCATCTGCTCGCTGAAGCCGAGCTCGTCGCGGAGGTGGGAGCCGAGGGGATCGTGCGCGGTGAGCTGGATCGCAACGCTCCGTGCGAGCGAGGCCTCGACCCCGCGGGCCTCGTAGATGTGCGCGAGCTCGTCGAGCTCCGACGCCGGGCTCGAGACCAGTTCGGCCTGCTCCCGGGCGACGTCGGCCAGCTCGGCGTCGCGTTGGGAGCTGACCGACACGTACTCCCCGGCTGCCATCGACATGGCGCCCGCGACGAGGCCGGCCAGGCCGGCGACGAGGATCGCATCGCGCCCGGCGCCGCTCGCGGCGACACCGATCATCAGGCTCGCAGTCGACACGATCCCGTCGTCGGCGCCCAGCACCCCGGCCCGCAGCGCCCCGACCCGTCCGCCCCGATGGCGCTCGCTGTGTCTCGGCATGGTGGCCTCTCGACTCGGGTCCTCGACCTACGTCGTGACTGTGCCACACGAGGTCCCCCCGGCCGATCGGAAGTCTGGGTACGGTTCGACCTTTGGTCGAGCTCCCACGCTGTCGATAGGGGTCGTCATGGACATCACTGCATCCCACGTTCGGAGACTGCTCGTCGTGGCGTCGGCGATCCTCGTGCTCGCCTTCGCGGCAGTCGGGTGTTCGTCGGACAGCTCGGATTCGTCGAGCTCCTCGAGCTCGTCGACGTCGGGCAAGCCCAGCGACGCGTCGAAGCCGCCGGCGTGCCCGTCGGCCTCCGAGGTCGATCAGGCACTCAAGGCCGGTCTCGACAGCCCGACCGACGACGTCAACGGTTCGATCCGCACCTGCACCTACGACACCACGGCCGGTGGCGACGAAGTCGTGATCCGGTTCGAGACCGGCGTGAGCGCCGCCGACTTCGCGGCGACCGCGCAGTCACCCGGCCCGTCGGGAGAGACTCCTTCGGCGATCACCGGCCTCGGCGACGCCGCGTTCACGATGCAACGCGAAGAGCCGGGTGGCACGGTCACCGAGGTCGCCGCGCTCTCGGGGACGACCGAGGTGTCGGTGCTCGCACCGGTTCGCGTCAGCGACGTGGAGACTCTCGTTCGGACGCTCCTCGACTCACTCTGAGCCGAGCGGCGTCAGTTCGACGTCCAGGCGGTGGTGCTCGTGGTGGGCGCGCCGTCGGCCTGCAGGGTGGTCACGCTGGCGAAGCCGTCGCCGAACGCCTCGGTGTCGGTCTTCGGGTTGGTGGCGGTCGAGGAGCAGTCGACGGCGCCGACCGTGGCCCCGTCGAGCGTCGGCGCCGGTGGCACCTGCTTCACGCCGCGCAAGGTGCCCGCGCTGCAGGTCGGGACGTTGAGGTTCACCACGACGACTGCAGCCTCACCTCCCGCGAGCTCGGCCCGGTGGGCCGCGACCCATCCCGACACGATCTTGGCGCCGCTCGTGTAGTCGGGCTCGGGGTCGCCGAGGCCCTGGCTCGCCGCGACGGCGGGGATCCCGACCGACGCGGCCTTCTCGGCGGCGCCGACCGTTCCCGAGACCGCGGCGAGGGGCCCGAAGTTCGGACCCTCGTTGACGCCCGACACCACGAGATCCGGCTTCTGCTCGAACTCGTTCTCGAGTGCATACGCAACCGAGTCGGCGGGGTACCCGTCGACCGCGACCGCGGGGAACCCGTTCAACGTCGAGGTCTTCGTGGCCGTGAGCGGCGTCGGCGTGGTCTTGCCACCGCTCCCGCTCTGGTTCGTCGCCGGGGCCACGACGGTGACCGTCACGCCCGGAAGGGTGCGCAGTTGGGTCACCACGGCATCGAGGCCGGGTGCGTCGTAGCCGTCGTCGTTGGTGACGAGCACCGACAGCGGCTTCACCGGCGCGGGTGTGGTCGAGTCGTCGGAGTCGTCGGAGCTGCTGCACGCCCCCAGGAGCGCGATCGCCCCCACGACAGCCAGGATCCGGAGCCGGGTCATCTGCACACCCGTGACCATAGGAGAAGAAGTGGAGTCGGCGATCGCAGCGTTGTGGGAAGTCAGCGGAGTCGGCGGTCGCGCGCCGTGGGCCGTCAGCTGGTGGGCGGTCGAGCCGACGCAGCGGATTCGACCGTCGAGCAGGAGAAGAAGCGGAGTCGGCGGTCGCGCGCCGTGGGCCGTCAGCTGGTGGGCGGTCGAGCCGACGCAGCGGATTCGACCGTCGAGCAGGAGAAGAAGTGGAGTCGGCGGTCGCGCGCCGTGGGCCGTCAGCTGGTGGGCGGTCGAGCCGACGCAGCGGATTCGACCGTTGAGATCGTGTGCAGGTCGTCGGCGAGGATGATCTCGCCGTCGAAGTGGGCGGCAGCTTCGGCGATCCACTCGCCCTCGGTGCCCGGCGGCGGCGGCGGGACGCAATGGGTGAGCACGAGGGTGCCGACTCCGGCCCGCGCCGCGGTCCGGGCCGCATCCTCGACCGAGGAGTGGTAGTCGAGGATGTCCTGGAAGCGGGCCATCGGAACGCTCTCGACGAGTGAGCGCCGGATGACCGTCTGGACGTAGACGTCGGCGCCGGCGCACAACCGGTCGAGGCCGTCGCACGGGATCGTGTCGCCGGCGATCGCGACTGCGGCACCGTCGTGTTCGAACCGGTACCCCACGGTGGGATGCACCGGTCGGTGGTCGGTCGGAGCGGCCACCACGCGGACGCCGTCGCGGTCGAAGACGATGCCGTCGCTCACCTCGGCGACGTTCGCGCCCGGACGCCACTGGAGGTCGTCGTGGTGGGCGAGGCGGTAGCCGATGTCGTCGTCGAGCATCGCGAGGGTCCGTTCGACGAACCGGTCGGTTCCGGTCGGACCGACGAGGTCGAGCGGCGCCTCGACCGGTGACATCACCCATCGGGTGGTGAGCACGTCGTTGAAGTCGGAGACGTGGTCGGAGTGGAGGTGGGTGAGGAACACCGACGTGAGCATCCCGGGGAACGCGCCGGCCGCGGCGAGGCGCATGAGCACTCCCCGGCCGCAGTCGACGAGGAACTGCAACCCTCCGGCGCGGACGAGGGTGGCCGGTCCCGCCCGATCGGGGTGGGGGAGGGGATTCCCGGTGCCCAGCAAGACGACGTCCACGATCAACCCCCGAACTAGTCGCACTTCAAGTGCAACTATCGTGCCGCGCGTGCACAGCCGCGTCAACGCGGGCGGCTCGCAGACCGTCGCCGACTCCGAACCGGCCCGGAAACGCCCGGTTTCCGGGCGTTCCTGGGGTCGGTCGGTTCGCCACGCGTAAAAAACCCAACAAAAACCGGGCGAAATCCGTGTCGACGCCGGGCATCGGTGCAATATTGACGCTTCCGATCATCTCCCAGGAGGCTTCGTTTGAACCGCCGAGAACTCGTGCTCGCACTCGCCGAGCGCACTGAAACCGACCGCCGATCCGCCGATGCCGCGCTCCAGGCGTTCATCGACGTGGTGACCGAAGCCGTCGCCAAGGGCGATCCCGTGCGCATCACCGGCTTCGCCAAGTTCGCGCGCATCGACCGCAAGGCTCGGATGGGTCGCAACCCCGCCACCGGCGAGACGATCCGCATCAAGGCCAAGCGCGTCGCCCGCATCACTCCCTTGAAGGACTTCAAGGACGCAGCCCTCACCGGCAAGGTCGCCAAGAAGGCCGCTCCGGCCAAGAAGGCCCCCGCGAAGCGGGCTCCGGCCAAGAAGACGACGGCCCGCAAGCCGGCCGCCAAGAAGGCCCCCGCGAAGCGGGCTCCGGCCAAGAAGACGACGGCTCGCAAGCCGGCCGCCAAGAAGACCGTCGCCCGCAAGCCGGCGAAGAAGACGACCAAGCGCCGCTAGCACTTCCTTGTGACCGTTCGGCCGGTGGTGCGCACGCGTGCCGCCGGCCGAATCGCGTCCGGGTCAGCTGATGGGGATACCGGCGAGGGCGCTGCCGGCGATCCACTCGTCCCAGCTCATGTTCCAGTCGCGTGATCCGGCGTCGGTCGATGACGGGGGCCGGGGTCCGCCGCTGATCGTGACCGGGTCTCCGGGCTGGCTGAGGTCGTAGAACCACTTGCCCCACTGATCGGACACGTTCACGCATCCGTGCGAGACGTTCGCGGAACCCTGCGAGCCCACCGACCACGGCGCGGCGTGGACGTAGATGCCGCTGTTCGTGAGGCGCGTCGCCCAGTCGACCTCGGTGCGGTAGCCGTCGGCAGAGTCGAGCGGGATGCCGTTGGTCGACGAGTCCATGACCACGTGCGAGGCCTTGTTCAGTACGAGCAGCGTCCCCGTCATGGTCGGGAAGCCGTCTTTGCCGCCGCTGATCGGGATGTCGGCGACCTGCTGGCCGTTCGTGGTGACGATCATCCGGTGGGTCTGCAGGTCGACGGTGCTGACGTTCGCGTTGCCGATGGTGAAGTGGGTCGTGATGTTCTGGTCGCCCCAGACGCCGTCACCGAAGTCGACGCCGGCGAGGTTCGCGGCGACGTCGACCGTGATGTTCGCGGGCCAGAACTGCTGGGGCCGGTAGTGGACCTCCGTGTCGCTGAACCAGTGCCACGAGCCGACGACGGGCGTCGACGGCGTGACGACCAGACGGCGTTCGACTGAGGCCTTGTCGGCGACGGGGTCGGAGAACCGCACGATGATCGGCTGCCCCACGCCGACCGTCTCGTCGTCACCGGGCGAGACCTGGGCCGAGACGGTCTCGGTGGGGGTGAGCGTCGTGAACGACGTGACGTGGTTCTTCACGCCCCGCGGCGTGTCGATCTGCAGGTTGACGCGGTAGTGCGATCCGGTCGCGAGTGCGCTCCCGGCCGACGACCACGTGGCCCCGTCGGGTGCGATGACACCGGTCGAGGAGGCGTTGGCGTCGTCGAGCAGCTCCGCGGCGACGATGCGGCCGTACTCGGCGGTGACGGTGACGGTCGCGTCGGGACGGACGTCGACCGCGCCGTCTGCCGGGTCACTCGTGACGGTCAACTTCGGGACAGAGCGCAGGAACGTTCCCGACGCGCCGGCGGTGTCGACCTGGGTGGTCGCGTACAGCCAGCCGGCGCCGACCATGGCGACGACGATCGCGATCACACCGACCGTGATGGCGCCGCGACGCAGCCCGCGCCGTTCGGGCGCGGGGGAGGGAGGAGGAGCCGGGGAGGTCTCGATGGTGGACAAGTTCGTCATTCTCCCATCTCTGCGGGCGCAGGCAAGTCGCCCGAAGCCTTCGGCTGTTCCCGGCCCGATCCTGAGCGCCGGTTGTAGGTTCCACGGATGGTCGATCCGCTCGCGAGCCTCGATGCGACCGCCCAGGCCGATCTCGTTCGCTCGGGCCAGGTCACCCCGGCCGAGCTGGTCGAGGCGGCCCGGAAGCGGATCGAGGCGGTCAACCCACAGATCAACGCGGTCATCCACTCGCTCGAGGAGCAGGCCGCTGCCGCGACCGCCACCGACACGGCGCCGCTCCCCGACGGTCCCTTCCGGGGCGTCCCGTTCCTGGTGAAGGACGCGGTCTGCCACACGGCCGGCGATCCGTACCACTGCGGCATGCAGTTCCTCAAGGACCGGGAGTGGACGGCGGAGTCCGACACCTACCTCGCGCAGAAGTTCCGCGCCGGGGGGTTCGTGTTCGTGGGCAAGACCAACACCCCCGAGCTGGCGACGTCGGTGACCACCGAACCGCTCGCCTACGGCGCGACGCGCAACCCCTGGAACCTCGACCATTCGACGGGGGGCTCGAGCGGCGGGTCGGCCGCGGCGGTGGCCGCGGGGCTCGCGCCCGTCGCGCACGCCAACGACATGGGCGGCTCGATCCGGGCGCCCGCGAGCGAGTGCGGGCTCGTCGGGCTGAAGGCGACCCGGGCCCGCACGTCGCTCGGCCCGGGCTTCGGCGAGTTCTGGGGGCCACTGACCCACGAGGGTGTCGTCACCCGCTCGGTGCGCGACACCGCGGCCGTGCTCGACGCGATCACGGGTCCGATGCCAGGCGATCCGTACACCGCACCTGCGCCGACGCGGCCGTATGCGGCGGAAGTGGGTGCCGACCCGGGTGCGCGGTCGATCGCGGTGCGCACCGCCGCGATCGCCGGGATGCCCGCGGTCGACCCGGAGATCGTCGCCGCGGTCGACGCCGTCGGTCGCCTGCTGGAGCGACTCGGACACCGCGTGGAGGCAGGAGGTCCGACCGCGCTCGACGACGACGTGAACGCCGGGTTCTTCCCGGTGTTCGCCACCGCCGTGGCCCGCGACCTCGACCGCTGGAGCGAGCGGACCGGCGACCCGATCGGGCCCACCGACGTGGAGCCCACGAACTGGACCACGGCCGAGATCGGCCGAAGTGTGAGCGGCCCCGACTACCTCGCGGCCGTCGAGCGGCTCCAGTCCGACTCGCGGCGGCTCGCCGCATGGTGGAAGTACCACGACCTGCTCGTCACTCCGACGATCGGGATCCTCCCGCCCGAGCTGGGCGTGATCTCGCCGGACGTCCCGCTCGCGCAGTCGCTGCCGGTGATGGCGCAGATCACCCAGTTCCTCATGCCGTGGAACATCACCGGGCAGCCGGCGATCTCCCTACCGCTCGGCGTGAGCTCCTCCGGCCTGCCGATCGGCGTGCAGCTCGTGGCCGCGACCGGTCGCGAGGACCTCCTCATCCGGGTCGCGTCACAGCTCGAGGAGGCCGCGCCGTGGGCCGACCGTCGCCCTCCCGTCCACGCGTGACGACGCGCGGGTCAACCCTTCAGGCGCTTCCGGGCCTGCAGGTAGGCGCCGACGGCATCGGCGAACTCCGACACGTTGTAGATGTCTTCCTCGTACGACCACTTCCCGTCGCCCGCGTAGGTCAGCTGCGACCAGTTGATCGCCTCGTACACCTCACCGTCGCCGAGGCTCTGCATGCGGTTCCACACCGCACACACCACCCAGCTCTTCTCCTCGTCGACGACCCACCAGTCGGCGGGGAACTCGGTCATCTCGTTGTTGGGGAACTCGGCCATCGTCGACGAGATCCACGCGCGGATCGCCTCCCGACCCTCGAAGCGGCCGTAGAGATGCTCGACGTACACGGCGTCGTCGGTGAAGAGGTCGGCCCAGGGATCCCAGTTGCCTGATGCCCCGGCCTGCGCGGCCACCGCCCGGTAGTTCGCGTACTCACGCTCGATCTCGTCCCGGCTGAACTCGCCCATCGGTTCCCCCTCGTGCTGTCGTCCTCGTCATGGAGTCGGGTTCACCATACGATCCGGGGCATGCGCGCATGGAGAGTCCACGAGCTCGGCGAGCCGGAAGCCGTGCTCCGCCTCGACGACGTCGAGCCGCCGGTGGCCGGACCGGGTGAGGTCACGATCGACGTCGCTGCGTCGTCGTTGAACTTCCCCGACGTGCTCATGTGCCGGGGTGAGTACCAGGTGAAGCCGCCGCTGCCGTTCACCCCGGGCGCGGAGGTGGCCGGGGTCGTCACGACGGTCGGCGACGGCGTCGATCCCGGGCTCGTCGGCACGCGGGTCCTCGCGATCCCGACCTTCGGCCACGGCGGGTTCACCGAGCGCACGCTCGCGCCGGCCGGGGGCGTGTTCGAGATCCCCGACTCGATGGGATGGCACGCCGCCGCGGCGCTCCACGTGACGTACCAGACCGGACATCTCGCGCTGCACCGCCGGGCCGCCCTCCAGCCGGGCGAGACGCTACTGGTGCACGCGGGCGCCGGTGGCGTGGGGTCGGCGGCGATCCAGCTCGGCCGGGCAGCGGGCGCGCGGGTCATCGCGACCGCGGGTGGTCCGGAGAAGGTGGAGGTCTGCCGGGATCTCGGCGCCGACCTCGTGATCGACTACCGCGCCGACGACTTCGTCGACGCGGTGAAGGATGCGACCGACGGGCAGGGCGCCGACGTCATCTACGACTCCGTCGGAGGCGACACCTTCGACCGGTCGCGCAAGTGCGTCGCGTTCGAGGGTCGGATCCTGGTGATCGGGTTCGCGGGCGGTCGGATCGCCGACGCCCCGACGAACCACGCGTTGATCAAGAACTACTCCATCGTGGGTGTGCACTGGGGTCTCTACAACATCCGCCAACCCGAACGCATCCGCGCCACCCACACCGAACTGATGCGGCTGCACGCCGAGGGGCTGATCGATCCGTTGATCTCCCGGGTGGTGACGATGGCCGAGGTGCCGGCCGCGCTCGGTCAGCTCGCGAGCCGGGGTACCTGGGGCAAGCTCGTCGCCGAACCGCACACCTGAAGCCCCCGGCGGCGCTGAGATTCCGGTCGTTTCGGAACGCGTTCGCCCCGAGGGGGTTCGATCGGCAACGATCGGGGCCGTGTCCGACAGCATCCGCCTCCTTCCCGACCCCGACCAGCACGACCTCCTGCGGTCGACGCTGCAACGGGTGAACCTCGCGTCGAACGCGGCGCGCACGGCCGCGCTCGACCAACGGGTCGACGGTGGCGCCGATCTCAAGGCGATCGTGAAGGCGGAGTCCGAGCGGTTCAAGGTCCCGGCCGGTCTGCTCACGCCCACCGCGCAACGGGTCCAGGAATCGCTCACGGGCCCGCCCGGGCGACGGCAGAAGTTCGGCGAGTACCAGTCGGTCACGTTGCCCGCCTCGTCGCTGAAGTGGGGTGCGAGCGACCGCGTCTCGATCCCCACCGGCTCGGGCCGCCGCACGATCAGGGTCTACGTCGACCCCCAGCGGGGTGGGCTCCGGCCGCCGCTCGAGGGTCGCCCCGCGTCGCTCGTGTTCCGCAACGGCGAGTTCGAGCTGGTCGCCGCCGACGAAGACGAGTGAGCGCAGCGGAGCGAACGGAGATCCTGCTCGTCCGGCACGGGCAGTCGACGTGGAACGCGGAGGGGCGGTGGCAGGGTCAGGCCGATCCGCCGCTCTCGGCACTCGGTGAGGAGCAGGCCCGGGCCGCGGCCGAGTCGCCGGAGGTCGGGGGCATCGACGTGTGGTGGAGCTCCGACCTCCGTCGTGCGGCCCGGACCGCCGACCTCGTCGGGGCCGGCCGCGGGACGCGGGCGATCGATCCGAGGCTGCGCGAGCGACACGCGGGCGAGTGGGAGGGCCTGACCCGGGCCGAGATCGATGCAGACTGGCCCGGGTTCCTGGCCGAGCACCGGCGCCCGGTGGGGTGGGAAGAAGACGAACCCCTGCTCGAGCGGGCGCTCGTCGCGCTGACCGACATCGCCGGCACCGCTCCGGGCCGACGGGTCGTGGTGGTCACCCACGGCGGCGTGATCCGGGCCCTCGAACGGCGGCTCGGAGCCGACGACCTGCCCGTCCCGAACCTCGGGGGTCGATGGGTCGGGATCGACGTCGATTCCCTGGAGTTGGGGGCCCGGGTGCTGCTCGTCGACGCGGATCAGGTCACGGTCCCCGGACAGCTCTGAGCCGGATGGGCGTCGCCGACGAGCGACTAATCTGAGAGGCTCCCTCGATCCGGAGAAGCGCGTGTCCGAGCCCGACCCCGAGCTGGCAGCAGAGCAGCGCTACGTCGACAAGGCCCTCGCGCGGCTCGACGCGATGCGCGGATCTGCGAGCCGGGTGTCGGAGGCCTACGCCGACGTGCAGCGCGGGGGAACGCACCAGGCCCGGCTCGAGCGCGACATCGCCCAGGACGTCACGCACCGGCGGCTCGCGGCCCTCGACATCGGCGACGCGTCGCTGGTGTTCGGCCGCCTCGACCTGCAGCCCGGACCCGATCGTGAGCCCCGGCTGTACGTCGGTCGGCTCGCGGTCGACGACACCGATCGGACCCCGCTCGTCATCGACTGGCGCGCTCCGGTCGCGGAGCCCTTCTACCGGGCGACTGCGATCGAACCGATGAACGTGATCCGGCGCCGTCACTTCGTCACTCACGGCGCCGATCTGATCGGCCTCGACGACGAGGTCTTCGATGCCGGTGCGGCGTCGGAGGCGGGGTTCCAGATCGTGGGGGAGGGCGCACTGCTCGCCGCCCTCGACCAGGAACGCACCGGCCGGATGCACGACATCGTCGCCACGATCCAGTCGGAGCAGGACGAAGCGATCCGCTCCGACCTCGCGGGTGTGCTGGTGGTCGCGGGTGGCGCCGGTACCGGCAAGACCGCGGTCGCGCTGCACCGCGCCGCGTACCTCCTCTACACCTACCGCCGGCAGCTCCAGAACCAGGGGGTGCTGCTCCTCGGTCCGAGCCCGGTCTTCCTGCGGTACATCGAAGAGGTGCTGCCGTCACTCGGTGAGCACGAGGTGCACCTCGCCACCCTCGCCACGCTCCGACCCGAGGCCCGACCCCGGGCCACCGAGCCTGCGGCGACGGGCGCGGTCAAGGGCGACGTGCGCATGGAGCGGGTCATCCACAAGGCGGTCGCCGATCGTCAGCACGTACTGCCGCGGAACATCAACTTCCTCGTCGACGGCCTCGCGTTGCGGATCAGCCGCCGCGATTCCTCGCGCATCGTCGGGCGGGCCAAGCGACGACGGGGGACACACAACGCCCGCCGCCCCTACGTCGCCGCACTCCTCACCGACGTGCTCATCCGCCGGTACCGCAACGCGGCCGCGGAGTCGTACCGTGGCCAACCGCTCTTCCAGACCGAGACCGACGACGACGGTTCGATACTCCTCGACCCGACCGTGGCCGGCGCGCTGGCGCGCGGGGAGGCGCCCCCGCCCGAGTGGGAGGCGGAGCTGCGCCAGAAGCTGCGGCGTCGACCCGAGGTCCGGGAAGCGCTCGAACGGATGTGGCCGGTGCTCACGGGGGCCGAGCTCGTGCGCGACCTGTTCGGGTTCCCGCAGCTCATTCACTCGGCGTCGGCCGGCGTCCTCACCGCGGCCGAGGAGGCCCTGCTGTTCCGGCCGCGGACCCCGCAGTTCCGCGACACGCCGTGGACCGAGGGCGATGTCGCCCTCGTCGACGAAGCCGAAGCGCTGCTCGGTCCGGTGGAGGAGGCCCGATCGCGTCGGGGGCGCCGCAAGGGGATCGAAGAAGACGAAGCGCTGCGGACCGCGAGCCGTGTCGTCGAGGAGATGGGGCTCGAGGGCTACACCGACGCCGCCACCCTCGCGGCCCGGTTCGGCGATCCCGTCGTCGACGCGCCGCCCGTGGCGAGCGAGCTCCGTACCTACGGCCACGTCCTCGTCGACGAAGCCCAGGACCTCACGCCGATGCAGTGGCGGATGGTCGGGCGCAGGGTCCCGTCGGGTTCGTTGAGCCTCGTCGGCGACTTCGGGCAGGCGAGCCGGCCTGGCGCCGCCGATGGCTGGGACACCGTGATCGAGCAGCTCCGACCGCGTGCCGGCTCCCGGGTCGTGCAGCTCACGGTGAACTACCGGACGCCGGCCGAGATCATGGCGGTCGCACACCGGATCCTCACGGTCGCGGCGCCGAACGTGGAGCCGACCCGGGCCGTGCGCAGCACCGGTGAGCATCCCCGGTTCCTCGCCACCGACGTCGAGCACCGACCCGAGGTGGTGGGCGAAGCGGCCCGGCTGGCCCTCACCCGCGGCGGCAAGGTCGCAGTGATCGCGCCCGAGGTGATGCACGGGGCGATCGTCGCCGAGCTCGCCGACGTCGGTGCGATCTCCGGGTCAACCGACGCGCTCGACGCACCGGTCACCGTGGTCACGCCGCTCGACGCGAAGGGACTCGAGTTCGACCATGTCGTCGTGGTCGAACCCGTCGAGCTCGTCGCCCCGGATCCCGCAGGGTTGCGGCTGCTCTACGTGGCACTCACCCGCGCGACGACGACCCTCACCGTCGTCCACGCCCAGCCGCTTCCCGAGGCCCTCGATCCCTGATCCAGCCCCCGACTGCCAGCCCCCGACCGCCAGCCCCCGACCGCCAGCCCCCCGAGCACCCATGGAGACCGAGATGACGATTGCCGAAGCCGACCGCACCGCGGCGGATGTCGCGTGGGACCTCGAACCGCTCGTCGACGGTCGGGGCCAGGAAGGAGTCGACGCGCTCCTCGACGAAGCCGAGGTGCTCGTCGACGCCCTCGAAGCGCGTCGCGGCACCATCGCCGGCCTCGACGCCGAGGGGCTCGCGACGTTCATGCACGAGCTCGCGGAGCTGAACGACAAGATCGGTCGGGCCGGCTCCTACGCCGGCCTCGCGTTCTCCGTCGACACGTCGGATCCGGTGCGCGGTGCGCTCATGCAGCGGGTCGAGGAACGCAGCACGACGCTCTCCACGCGCATCCTGTTCTTCGAGCTCGAGTGGGCGGAGGTGCCCGACGACCGCGTCGACGAACTCTTGGCCGACGACCGGCTGGCCTTCTGCCGCCACTTCCTCCGGTCGGCCCGGCGGTACATCCCGCACCTGCTGACCGAACCGGAGGAGCGCGTCCTCACCGAGAAGTCGGTCACCGGCGCGAGCGCGTGGAGTCGGTTGTTCAGTGAGCTCACCTCGGTGATCCGGCTCGATCTCGACGGCACCGACGTGCCGCTCGAGCAGGGGCTGTCGCTCCTGCAGTCGCCCGACCGCGAGCTGCGCAAGACCGCGGCCGAGGCCGTCACCACGGGGCTCGCGCCCGGGCTGCGGACGCGGGCGTTCGTGTTCAACACGTTGCTGGCCGACAAGGCGACCGACGACCGGCTCCGGCACTACGACGGTTGGCTGGCCAGCATGAACCTCGCCAACGAGGCCAGCGACGCGTCGGTCGAGGCGCTCGTCGAAGCGGTGCAGGCCCGGTACGACATCCCTCAGCGTTGGTACACCCTGAAGGCCCGGCTCCTCGGGATCGACCGGCTCGCCGATTACGACCGCATGGCGTCGGTCGCTTCGGCGGAGGCCGAGTTCGGCTGGGACGAAGCCACGCGGATCGTCGTCGACGCGTACGACTCGTTCTCGCCGCAGATGGCCGACGTCGTGCGCCGGTTCCTCGACGAACCGTGGATCGACGCGCCGATGCGGGAGGCGAAGCGGGGCGGTGCGTTCTGCGCGTACACGGTGCCGTCGCACCACCCCTACCTCTTGCTGAACTACACCGCGCAACGACGCGACGTCCTGACGCTCGCGCACGAGCTCGGTCACGGTGTGCACGCCTACCTGGCACGGGAACAGGGGGTGTTCCACCAGACGACACCGCTCACGCTGGCGGAGACCGCCTCGGTGTTCGGCGAGACGGTCACGTTCGGCAGACTCCTCGACGCCACCACCGACCCCGACGCCCGGCTCGCGCTGCTCGCCGAGAGTCTCGAGGGCCAGATCGCCACGGTGTTCCGTCAGACCGCGATGAACCGGTTCGAGGATGCGGTGCACACCGCCCGGCGGGAGGAGGGCGAGCTGAGCGTCGAGCGGTTCGGTGAGCTCTGGGCCGCGTCGCAGGAGGCGATGCTCGGCGACTCCGTCGAGATCACCGAGGGGTACCGCACCTGGTGGAGCTACATCCCGCACTTCATCGGCACTCCGGGATACGTGTACGCCTACGCCTACGGTCAGTTGCTCGCACTCTCGGTGTACCGCAAGTACACCGAAGACGGGCCCGACTTCGTGCCGCGCTACCTCGAGATGCTCGGCGCGGGGGGATCACTCCCGCCGGAGGAGCTGGGCAAGATCGTCGGCGTCGACCTCGCCGACCCCGGCTTCTGGGACGGCGGCCTGGCGATCGTCGCCGAGCAGCTCGACGCGGCCGAGGCCGCGGCGGTCGCGACCGGCCGGGTCTGATCGGTACCGGGATGGGCGACCTCCTCCCGGGCCGCGTCGCGGTCGTCACCGGTGGTGGGGGAGGGATCGGCCGCGGCGTCTCGGAGCTGTTCGCCGCGAACGGCGCGCGGGTGGTCGTCGCGGAGATCGACGAGGCGCGCGCAGTCGAGACCGTGGCCGCGATCGTCGCGGCCGGCGGCGACGCGGTCGCCGAGGTGGTCGACGTGCGCGAGCGGTCGGAGGTCGAGGCGATGGCGTCGCGCGTCGGCGCCGTCGACGTGCTGGTGAACAACGTCGGGCACTATCTCGGCGGTCGGGGCGCGTTCCTCGAGAGCGACGAAGCCGAGTGGGACGCGCTGTACCGCGTCAACCTCCACCACGTGTTCCTGTCGACCCGGATCCTCGCTCCGGCGATGGTCGCGGCCGGTCGGGGGAGCATCGTGAACGTGTCGACCGTCGAGGCGTTCCGGGGGATCCCGTCGCGCGCGGTCTACTCGGCGTTCAAGGCCGCGATCACCGGCTTCACCAAGAGCCTCGCGCTGGAGCTCGGCCCTGCCGGGGTGCGGGTGAACGCCATCGCCCCCGACCTGGTCGAGTCGTTGCAGGTCCCGTACAGCCGGTGGGTGCCCGAGGAGCAGCGGGACCTGATCCCCAGCTGGGTGCCCGTCGGCCGGTTCGGCACCGCTGAAGACATCGCCGGCTGTGCACTGTTCCTCGCGTCCGACCTCTCGGCGTTCGTGACCGGCACGACCATCCACGCCGACGGCGGTTCCCTCGCCGCCGGCGGTTGGTTCCGTCGCCCCGACGGCACCTGGACCAACCGCCCCCTTGCCCCGTAGCTCAACCCCCACCCGGCACCCCCCGCCCGGCGTTGGGTCAGTTGTGCCGCGGGTGGCGGCCAAAGTGTCCCAACGGGCCCGGGGTTTGGATCAGCTGGGGGTGAGCTCGCGTTGGAGTTGGGCGAGGCCCATGGGGCCGAGGTCGAGGGCGTGGCGGTGGAACTCCTTGAGGTCGAACGCCGCGCCGGCGTGGGCCTTCGCCGCGTCGCGTGCGCCGAGCCACACGCGCTCGCCGACCTTGTAGCTGATCGCCTGCGCGGGCATGCCGAGGTACCGGTCGACCTCGGAGCGCATGAAGTCTTCCGGGAACCACGAGCGTTCGATCACGAAGGGGAGCGCGAGCTCGGGGGTCCAGGTCTCGCCGCCGTGGTAGCGCTCGCGGGCAGGGATCGGCAGCTCGAGGTGCATCCCGATGTCGACGACGACGCGCACCGCGCGCATCGCCTGGGCCCGGAGCATCCCGAGCTCGTAGGCCGGGTCGTCGAGGTAGCCGAGCTCACCCATGAGCCGCTCCGCGTAGAGGGCCCACCCTTCGGCATGACCCGACGACCCTGCGAGCGTGCGTTGGTAGCGGCTCAGCTTGTCGGCGAGGTAGCGCACCTGCGCGATCTGCAGGTGATGCCCGGGCACGCCTTCGTGGTAGCAGATCGACACCTCGCCCCACAGGGGGAAGCGCGTCTTGCCGAGCGTCGGGTACCAGGTGCGGCCGGGTCGGCTGAAGTCTTCCGACGGCCCGGTGTAGTACATCGCCGCGGCACCTCCGGGCGGGGCGATCATGGCCTCGACGGCCTGCACCGGTTCGGGGATGTCGAAGTGGGTGCCGTTCAGCTCGGCGATCGTGGAGTCCATGAGGTCCTGGAGCCAGGCCCGGAACGCGTCGACCCCCTCGACGGCGCGGTTCGGATCCGACTCGAGGTGGGCGATCACCTCGGTGAGCGGACGACCGGGGAGGATCCGCTCGCCGACCTCGCGCATCGCGTGCTCGATGCGGTACAGCTCGTCCCAGCCCCACGCGTACGTCTCGGCGAGGTCGAGGTCGATGCCGTTGAACGAGCGGGAGAAGAGCGCGTACCGGTCGGGGCCGACCGCATCGGGCGCGTCGGCGTGGGCTGAGTAGTCATCGACGAGGTAGCGGGCGAACGCCGCGTAGGCCGCGGTGGCGCGCTCGGCCCGCTGCGCGAGCGTCGCACGCAGCGCCGGGCTCGCGATCCCCGTGCCGTCGAAGCGTTCGACGAGACCGGTGAAGAACGGCGTGCTCCCGTCGGCGTCGGTGCCCGACCACGTCTCGGCCTGCTGCACGCACGCGACGACCTGGCGGCGGGGTGAGACGAGGTGCTGGCGCACCCCCTCCTCCAGCGTGGCCTGGATGGACGACAGGCCCTGGGGGACGACGCCGAGGCGGGCTGCGATCGCCTCCCAGTCGTGCTCGGTGTCGGTCGGCATGAGATCGAAGCACTGCCGGACGTACTGGACCGGGCTGCCGAGCACCCGGAGCAGCCGGAAGTGCTCACCGGCCTCGTACTGGTCGATCTCGAGCGCGAGATCGGCGCGCATCACGTCGGCCGCGAGGCGATCGGCGTCCGACGTGCCGACCGCGGCATCGAGGCGACGGATGCCGGTGCGCGCGTACTCGGCACGTTCCTCGAACCCGTCGGGTGAGTAGTCGGTCATCTCCTCGTCGTGGCCGGTGAGGCCCTCGAAGGTCGCAGTCACCGGATCGAGCGCAGCGGCCCGGTCCACGTACTCGTCGGCGATCGCGTAGGTCTCGGTCTGAGGGCTCGGCATGCCGAAGATCCTACGAGAGGGTGGGGCGCGTGCCGGGCGCCGCTTTCGGATAGTCGCGCCTCCCGCGGTACCTTTCGTTCCATGGCAGAGACGCGGACCGAATCCGACAGCATGGGCCCGATCGAGGTGGAGTCGCACCGTTACTGGGGTGCCCAGACGCAGCGGTCGCTGCACCACTTCTCGGTCGCCGACGACAAGATGCCCGGCGCGGTGATCCGGTCGATGGCCGTGCTGAAGAAGGCCGCGGCGTTGGTCAACCGCGACCTGGGCAAGCTCCCCGACGAGTACGCCCAGCTGATCGTGCAGGCCGCCGACGAGATCATCGCCGGGAAGCTCGACGATCACTTCCCGCTCTACGTGTGGCAGACGGGCAGCGGCACGCAGACGAACATGAACGTCAACGAGGTCATCTCGAACCGGGCGATCGAGATCTCCGGCGGCGAACGCGGCTCGAAGGACCCGATCCACCCCAACGACCACGTGAACATGTCGCAGTCGTCGAACGACACGTTCCCCACCGCGATGAACATCGCCGCGGTCGAGGAGGTCCTGCACCGGCTCCTCCCGTCGGTCCGGCGGCTGCGCGACGCGCTCGACGCCAAGGCCCAAGCCTTCGCCGACATCGTGAAGATCGGCCGCACCCACCTGCAGGACGCTGTGCCGCTCACGCTCGGCCAGGAGATCTCGGGCTACGTCGCCCAGCTCGACGCCGACCTCCGACGCCTCGAGCACACCGTCGACGGGCTCTACGAGCTCGCCATCGGCGGCACGGCCGTCGGCACCGGCATCAACACCCACCCCGAGTTCGCCGATCGGGCCGGCGCCATGATCGCCGAGCTCACCGGCCTGCCCTTCCGCTCGGCCGCGAACAAGTTCGCCGCGCTCGCCGCCCACGACGACCTCGTGTTCGCGAGTGGTGCGGTCCGCACCCTCGCGGTGAGTCTCATGAAGATCGCGAACGACGTCCGCTGGCTCGGCTCCGGGCCGCGCGCGGGGATCGGGGAGCTGATCCTGCCCGAGAACGAGCCCGGCTCGTCGATCATGCCCGGCAAGGTGAACCCGACGCAGTCGGAGGCGATGACGATGGTCTGCGTGCAGGTGCTCGGCAACGACACCGCCACGGCCATGGCCGGCTCGATGGGCAACTTCGAGCTCAACGTGTTCAAGCCGGTGATGATCTTCAACTTCCTGCACAGCGTCGACCTGCTCACCGACGCGTGCGACAACTTCCGGGAGTTCTGCATCGAAGGCCTCGAGCCCAATAGAGAGCAGATCGCCGAGTACGTCGCCGACTCGCTCATGCTCGTCACCGCGTTGAACCCGGTCATCGGCTACGACAAGGCCGCGGAGATCGCCAAGAAGGCCCACAAGGACAAGACCCGACTCCGTGAGGCCGCCCTCTCGCTCGGCTACCTCACCGCCGAGGAGTTCGACGCCGCCCTCAAGCCCGAGGACATGACCCACCCCTGACCAAGCGCGCTTCGGCGTCAGGAACCCCCGCTGGGAGGGGGTTGTTGACGCCAAAGCGATGGGGGTGGGGGAGACTGCCGCCATGGATGTCTCGGGGAAGCACGCGATCGTCACGGGTGGGTCGTCGGGGATCGGGTTGGAGACGGCCCGGCTGCTCGTCGAGCGGGGTGCGCGGGTGTCGCTCGTGGCGCGCCACCGGGGTCGGCTCGCCGCGGCGATGCGCGAGACGAGGGCGGTGCAGACAGCGTCGATCGACGTGACCGATCCCGACGCGGTCGACGCCGGGTTCGCGAAGCTGACACAGGCCGAGGGCCCATGCGACGTGCTCGTGGCGTCGGCCGGGGAGGCCCGACCCGGCTACTTCCAGGAGCTCGACCTCGCGGTGTTCCGGGCTCAGATGGATCTCGACTACTTCGGCACGCTGCACTGCGTGCGCGCGGTCGTCCCGTCGATGATCGAACGGCACACGGGCACAATCGTCGGCGTGTCGTCGGCCGCGGGGCTGATCGGCGTGTTCGGATACTCCGCGTACGCGCCCGCGAAGTACGCGGTGCGCGGGCTGATGGACACGCTGCGCGCCGAGCTGCGGCCACACGGGATCCATGCGTCGTGCGCGTACCCTCCCGACACCGACACCCCCGGGTTCGCCCGCGAGAACGAGACGAAGCCGCCCGAGACGGTGGCGGTGAGCAGCACGGTGAAGGTGATGGCCCCGGGAAGGGTCGCGGCGAAGATCGTGCGAGGCATCGAGAAGGACCACGCCGACATCACGGCCGAGGTCCCGACGGCGTTCCTGCTGCGCGGTGGTGGCCTGGTCGGGCCGGTGGTCGAGCGGTACATGGCGGGACAGGTCCGCAAGGCGCGCACTCCGTAGACTGCGGGTCCGCCGACCACTCGCCCCCTCCGGAGGAACCCCGATGGCCATCTACGACGCGAAGATCAACGACCTCGACGGCGCCGACGCCGATCTCCACGACTACGAGGGCAAGACTCTCCTGCTCGTGAACGTGGCGTCGGCGTGCGGCCTCACGCCGCAGTACGCCGGCCTCCAGAAGCTCCACGAGGAGTTCGGGGGCAAGGGGTTCGAGGTGCTCGGCTTCCCGTGCAACCAGTTCATGGGCCAGGAGCCGGGGACGTCCGACGAGATCAAGACCTTCTGCGAGACGAGCTACGGCGTCAGCTTCCCGCTGTTCGAGAAGATCGAGGTGAACGGCGACGACCGCCACGCCCTCTACGAGCAGCTCGTCGAAGTGCCCGACTCGGCCGACGGCCACACCGGCGACATCCGCTGGAACTTCGAGAAGTTCCTGGTCAGCCCCAGTGGTGAGGTCGTGGGTCGCTTCAGCCCGACGGTCGAGCCCGAGGACGCGTCGATCGTCGAAGCCATCAAGGCCCAGCTCCCCGGCTGAGCTGGCTTGCCGGGTCGAATCCGCTGCGCCGGCTCGAACGCCCACCGGGTTCTGCGCCCACGCCCGCGTTCCGCCGGCTCCGCTCCTGCTCGCACTCGCCCGGGCCGATACCCAGGTGGGTGGGTCGGGAATAGGTCACGGCTCGGCTCGGTTCTCCACCTCGCGTAATCCTGTAATCGCGAAACGGAGAACCCCGATGCCCGAGCTCGACGTCCTCGCTCTGCCGGTGCTGCCCCTCGACACCGGTGTCGTGCTGCCCAACACCGTCGCCACCCTGACCCTCGACACCGACGAGGCCCGCGCGGCCGTCGCCGCGGCCGAGGGTGCCGACGGTCGCCTGCTGCTGGTCCCCCGGGTCGACGGCCGCTTCGCGCGGGTCGGCACCGTGGCGAAGGTGGAGGAGTCGGGCGAGCTCCCCAACGGGGTCGCGGCCGCGATCCTGCGCGGCCAGCACCGGGCCCGCCTGGGCGCCGGCGTGGCCGGCACCGGCGCGTCGCTCTGGGTCGAGGCCCACGAGGTGATCGACGAGCCCGCGTCCGAGAAGGTGGCCGACCTCGGCAAGGAGCTGCGCGGCGTGCTGTCGGTGCTCGGTGAGCGCCGTCGCTCCCGTCGGCTCCCCGAGCTGCTCCGCACCACCACCGAGCCCGGCGCGCTCGCCGACGGCTTCGGGGCGTGGAGCGACCTGCCCACGGAACAGAAGCTCGAGCTCCTCGAGACGGTCGACGTGGAAACGCGCGTCGAGCGCGCAGCCGGCCTGGCGCGCGACATGCTCGCCGAGCACGAGGTCGCGGATCGGATCCGCACCGAGGTCGGTGAGGGGATGGAGCGCCAACAGCGCGAGTTCCTCCTCCGCCAGCAGCTCGCGGCGATCCGCAAGGAGCTGGGCGACGACGACGGCTCCGGCGGTGTCGACGACTACCGCGAGCGCGCCGCCGAGCGTGAGCTGCCCGACGACGTGCGCACCGCGGTCGACCGCGAGATCGACCGCCTCGAGCGCACCGGTGAGCAGAACCCCGAGCACGGCTGGATCCGTACGTGGCTCGACACGATTCTCGAGCTCCCCTTCGGGGTCCGGTCCGACAACGCCGTCGACGTGGTCGCGGCGCGGGCCGTGCTCGACGCCGACCACACCGGCCTCGACGACGTGAAGGAACGGATCGTCGAAGCGTTGGCGGTGGGCAAGTTGCGCGCCGAGCGCGGATTGCCCGACCAGCGCGCCGGTCTGATCCTCGCGCTCGTGGGCCCTCCCGGCGTGGGGAAGACCAGCCTCGGCGAGTCGGTCGCCCGCGCAACCGGACGCGAGTTCGTGCGGCTCGCCCTGGGCGGCGTGCGCGACGAAGCCGAGATCCGCGGACACCGGCGCACCTACGTCGGTGCCCGCCCGGGCCGCATCGCCCGGGCGCTGCAGGAGGCGGGGACGATGAACCCCGTCGTGCTCCTCGACGAAGTCGACAAGCTCGGCGCCGACTGGCGGGGCGACCCGACGAGTGCGCTGCTCGAGGTGCTCGACCCTGCACAGAACCACACGTTCCGCGACCACTACCTCGAGGTCGATCTCGATCTCTCCGACGTGCTGTTCCTCGCGACCGCGAACGTCATGGAGACGATTCCCGGCCCGCTGCTCGATCGCATGGAGATCGTGCGGCTCGACGGCTACACCGAGGAGGAGAAGGTCGCGATCGCCCGGGACCACCTCCTGGCCCGTCAGCTCGAGCGCAACGGTCTCCTCGGCGACGAGGTCGTGGTGTCCGACGACGCGCTCCGTTCGGTGGTCGTCGACTACACCCGAGAGGCCGGCGTACGGAATCTCGAGCGGGAGCTCGGCAAGCTGCTGCGGAAGGTGGCCGCGAAGGTCGCCTCCGACGCGGTGCAGCCGCCCGTTGCGATCGAGACCGACGACGTTCGGACCCACCTCGGTCGGGCGCGGTTCCTCGCCGAGGAGACCGAGGATCGCACGTCGGTGCCCGGGGTCGCGACCGGACTCGCGGTGACCGGCATCGGCGGCGACGTGCTCTACATCGAGGCCAGCGCGGTCCCGACCGGGTCACCCGGAGAGCCCGGACTCACGCTCACCGGCCAGCTCGGCGACGTGATGAAGGAATCAGCCGAGATCGCGCTCTCCTACGTGCGGGCCCACGCAGCCGAGCTCGGGGTCGACCCGACCCTGCTGAGCGGCCACCGGTTCCACCTGCACGTCCCCGCGGGTGCGGTGCCGAAGGACGGCCCGTCGGCCGGCGTCACCATGACGACGGCCATCGTCAGCCTGCTCACCGGGCGACCGGTGCGCAGCGATGTGGGCATGACCGGAGAGGTCACCCTGCAAGGACGGGTGCTCCCCATCGGTGGGCTGAAGCAGAAGGTGCTCGCGGCACAACGGGCCGGGCTGACCACCGTCGTGTTGCCGGCCCGGAACGCGCCCGACCTCGACGACGTGCCCGAAGCGGTGCGCGACGTCATGACGTTCCACATCGCGTCGAAGGTCGAAGACGTCCTCGACGTCGCCCTGGAGGCTGCCTGACGGTCGAATCCGCTGCGCCGGCTCGATCGCTCACCCGTGCACGGCCCGTGATGGGTGTCTACCGGCTCCGCTCCTGCTCCGCCCCCGTCGGTGCACCCGGGTGTCCCCCCGCCCGGGTGCACCGACGCGTGATGGCGGAGTCGGTGTCGCGGTGCGATCGGTAGGGTGCCCGGATGCTGGTCGCACGTGAGGTGTCCGTCCATCGCGGCGGCCGCACGATCCTCGACGCGGTCTCCCTGACCGTGGGTCCGGGACAACGCGTCGGTGTGGTCGGCCCGAACGGCATCGGCAAGTCGACGTTCCTGCGTGTGCTCGCAGGCATCGATCCGCCCGACGGCGGACGCGTCGAGCGTGCGCCGGCAGCACTCACGGTGGGGTACCTGCCCCAGGAACCCGACGCCCGCCCCGACGAGCTCCTGCTCGACTACCTCGCGAGGCGGACCGGTGTCGAGGAAGCGTCGAGCGCGCTCGACCGACTCACCGACGCGCTCGCGACCGATCCCGACCAGGTCGACGCGTACACCGAGGCCCTCGAACGGTTCCTCGCGCTGGGGGGCGACGATCTCGACGTCCGCGCCGCGGTGGTGTGCGCCGATCTCGGCCTCCCGGTCGACCGGCTCGCGGTACCCGTGGGTGCGCTCTCGGGCGGACAAGCGGCCCGCGCCGCGCTGGCCGTGATCATCCTGGCGCGGTTCGACGTGCTGCTCCTCGACGAGCCCACCAACGACCTCGACTTCGCCGGCCTCGACCGGCTCGAACGGTTCGTGCGCGACACGCCGAGCGCGGTCGTGGCCGTGTCGCACGACCGGGCGTTCCTCGACGGGGCCGTCGAACGCATCCTCGAGATCGAGGAGCACTCGCACCGGGCGGTGGAGTACGCCGGGGGCTGGTCGGACTACGTCGCGGCGCGCGAGCTGGCCCGGAGTCAGCAGACCGATGCGTACGAGAAGTACCAGGCCGAGCGGCGCACCCTCGCGACCCGGGCGCAGAGTCAGCGTGAGTGGTCGGAGCAGGGCGTCCGAGCGGTGAAGCGCAGCGGCGAGACCGACAAGTTCATCCGGCACAAGAACAAGCAGTCGAGTGAGAAGCAGGCGTCGAAAGCGAAGCAGACGGACCGCGCGCGCGAACGGCTCGAAGCCCGCGCGGTCGACAAGCCCTGGGAGGGGTGGCAGCTCGACCTCGTGTTCGCAACGGGGGAGCGCAGCGGCGCGGTCGTCGCCCGCCTCGACGACGCGATCATCCACCGGGGTTCGTTCACACTCGGCCCGCTCGATCTCGAGGTCGAGTGGCAGGAGCGGCTCGCGATCGTCGGACCCAACGGCAGTGGCAAGACGACGCTGCTGCGGGCACTGCTCGGCGAACAACCGCTCGACGCGGGAACCCGGTGGGTCGGGCCCGGGGTGCGGTTCGGCACGCTCGACCAGGCCCGCTCGGTGCTCGCGACCGACCGGCCACTGCTCGAAGCGTTCTGCACGAGCACCGGTCTGCTCGTCACCGAAGCCCGGTCGCAGCTCGCCAAGCTCGGGCTCGACGCCGACGCGGTCGGTCGCTCACCGGCGGTGCTGTCACCGGGGGAGCGGAGCCGGGCGATCCTCGCAGCGCTCGCGGCGGGGGAGTCGAACTGCCTCGTGCTCGACGAACCGACGAACCACCTCGACCTGCCTGCCATCGAGCAACTCGAAGCCGCACTCGACGGGTACACCGGCACCCTGCTCCTCGTCACTCACGACCGCCGACTCCTCGAGTCCGTCGACCTGACGAGAACGATCGAGCTCTGAGCGCCCCGGAACCCACTTTGGCGTCGCACGTGCAGGATATGGCTGGACCAGCGACGCCAAACAGGTGGTGAGAGAGGGGGTTACGCGGCGTCGACGGTCTGGAGGGCGGGATCTTCGCCGGGGGCGATGGGGAAGTGGCAGGCGACGAAGTGGTTCGGCGCCACCTCGCGCATCACCGGCTCCTGCGACGCGCACACGTCGGCGGCGCGGGGGCACCGGGTGCGGAAGCGGCATCCGCTCGGCGGGGCGAGCGGCGACGGGATCTCGCCACTGACGCCCGGGATCTCGCGGGGCCGGATCTCGGGATCGGGGACAGGGATCGCCGACAGGAGCGCCGCAGTGTAGGGATGCGCGGGCGCGGCGTAGATCTCCTCGGGGTTGCCGACCTCGCACAGCTTGCCGAGGTACATCACCGCGATGCGGTCGCTGATGTTCTTCACCACCGCGAGGTCGTGGGCGATGAAGATCATCGTGAGTCCGTAGCGGGTCTTCATGTCTTCGAGCAGGTTGATGATCTGGGCCTGCACCGACACGTCGAGCGCGGAGACCGGTTCGTCGCAGATGATGAGTCGGGGGTCGGTGACGACCGCCCGGGCGATCGAGATGCGCTGGCACTGGCCACCGGAGAACTCGTGCGGACGGCGCGGGCCGGCCGCGTCGGGGTCGATGCCGACGGCCTCGAGGACCTCCCGCACCTTCGCGGTTCGCGAGGCCTCGTCGCCGATCTTCCAGATGTTGAGACCCTCGGCCACGAGATCCTTGACCCGCCGCCGCGGGTTCAGCGACGAGATCGGGTCCTGGAAGATCATCTGCATCCGGGTGCGCGTGCGGCGCAGCTCCTCGCCGGAGAGCGCGCCGAGTTTGGTGCCCTCGAAGATGACGTCGCCCGATGTGGGGCGGGGGAGCTGCATGATGGCGCGCCCGGTGGTCGACTTGCCGCAGCCCGATTCGCCGACGAGACCGAGGGTCTCGCCCTCGAGGATGTCGAGGCTGACGTCGGACACGGCGTGGACCGTGTTGCCGCGGCCGGCGGGGAACTCGACCACGAGGTTCTCGACCCGCAGCAGCGACTCCTCGGAGCCGCGGAGGTGGGCGGTCCCGCTGCCGGCCATCAGGTCACCGCCGGCGTACTGGTGCCCGCGGGCGTGGCCGTCGAGGTCGATGCCGACGTGCGCCCCTCGGCGATGTTGCGCTCGAGCGCCGCCCGACCTTCGGGACTCCCCACCGGGAACCAGCACGCGAACTCGTGACCAACCGCCGGTGCGGGCAGCAACGGCGGTTCCTCCTCTCGGCACTTGTCCTGGGCGTACGGGCACCGGGGGCTGAAGTTGCAGCCCGTCGGGGGATTCACGAGGTCGGGCGGCCGCCCGGGGATCACGTTGAGCCGGGTGTGGCTCGGGTCGGCGAGCTTCGGGATCGAGTGGACCAGCGCCTCGGTGTAGGGCATCCGCATCTCGGAGAAGAGCGTGCGGGTGGGGGCCTTCTCGACGATCTTGCCCGCGTACATCACCGCGATCTCGTCGGTGCGCCCGGCGACCACGCCGAGGTCGTGGGTGACGAGGATCATGGCCATGAACCGCTCGCGCTGCTGCGCCGAGAGCAGGTCGAGGATCTGGGCCTGCACCGTCACGTCGAGCGCGGTCGTGGGTTCGTCGGCGAAGAGGAGCTTGGGTCCGCAGGCGATCGCGATGGCGATCATCACCCGCTGCCGCATCCCGCCCGACATCTCGTGCGGGTACTGCTTGACCCTCCGCTCGGGCTCCGGGATCCCGACCGACTGGAGGAGCGAGATCGCGGTCTCCTTCGCGAACGACTTCGACACGTCGAGGTGGAACAGCAACGACTCGGTGATCTGGTTGCCGATCTTCATCACCGGGTTGAGCGACGTCATCGGGTCCTGGAACACCATCGACATCTGGGAGCCCCACAGCTTGCGCTGCTCGTCGTTCGGCAGGTTCGAGATGTCGCGACCCTCGAAGTGGATGCTGCCCTCGCGGACGAGGTTCTTCTTCGGGAGCAGGCCCATCACCGAACGGGAGAGCACCGACTTGCCCGAGCCCGACTCGCCCACGATTCCGAGGGTCTTGCCCCGCTCGAGCGAGAAGCTCACACCGTCGACGGCGCGCACGAGGCCGCGGCCGGTCTGGAAGTGCGTGCGGATGTCGACGACGTCGAGCAGCGGCCCGTCGAGCGGCTGCGCGGGGTAGCGGGCGTCGGCCTCGACGGTGCCCTTCTGGCGGCGCCGGAAGCGGCTCACAGGCTGCTCTCCCGCACGTCGAACTTCGCCCGGACCACGTCGCCGAGGAAGTTCAGGGCCAACACGGTGAAGAAGATGCAGAACGAGGGAAACAGCACGATGTGCGATGCGTCGCGCAGGTCGCCCTGGCCACTCACGATGATGTTGCCCCACGTGGTCACGTCGGGCTTCACGCCGGCGCCGATGATGGCCAGGCCGCCCTCGGCGACGATGACGACCGCGATGCCGAGGAGCGCGATCGAGAACATCGCGGGGAGCACGTTCGGCAGGATCTCCCGGCGCATGATGCGGAAGTGCTTCGCGCCCTGGGCCCGCGCCGCGAGCACGAACTCACGCTCCGACCACGAGAGGGTGGAGGCGCGCGCGATCCGCGCCAGCACGGGGATCGACACGATCGCGAGGCTGAGCGTGACGTTCGGGACGGTGCGGCCGAGGAACGTGACGATCGCGAGGGCGAGGATGAGCTGCGGGAACGCGAGGAGCACATCGAGTGACGCGCCGATGAACCCACCGAGTTTGCCCTTGAAGTAGCCGGAGATCACCCCGAGGGAGCCACCGATGACAAACCCGATGGTGACAGACACCACCCCGATGAACAGCGAGTTGCGCATCCCCCAGATCACCCGGGAGAACACGTCGCGGCCGCTGCCGTCGAGCCCCATGATGTGGTCGGCGGTCGGCCCCTGACGCGCCAACGCGGGAGTGGCGTCGGCGACCGGGTCGGGGATGGGCAGGATCGGTGCGGCGAAGCCCACGACGATGAGCATCGCCAGCCAGGCGATGGCGAGCCACGCCGAGAAGCCGAGGCCCTTGCCCTTGTGCTTGCGGATCCGCTCGATCTCCGGTCCGGCTTCGACCGCGGCCGTGTGGATCGTTGCTTCGTCGGGCGCGACGTCTTCACGCATCTCGTCGTCGACGAGAGCCTCGACGAGGTCTTCCCCGGGGCTAGGCGGCTGCTCGGGCATGCCTGATCCTCGGGTCGAGCACGGTGTACAGGACGTCGACGAAGAAGTTGATGAGGATGTAGAAGATCGCGATCAGCGCGACGTAGCTCTGCACCGCCACGTACTGCTGCGACAGGATCGCCTCGGTGAGACGACTGCCGATGCCGGGCAGGTTGAAGATGCGTTCGACCACGACCGCGCCACCGATCAGCGCACCCACGTTGAGTCCGGCAACGGTCAGCAGGGTGAGGCTCGACGGCCGGAGCGCATGGCGGAACAGCACACGACGCGTCGGGATGCCCTTGGCCTTCGCGGTGGTGGTGAAGTCTTCTTGCAGGGTCGCGATCATGTCGGAGCGCAGGAGCCGCATGTAGATCGCGATCTGGCCCAGCGCGAGCGCGATCGTGGGCATGAGCATGTACTGCCAGTTGTCGATCGGGTTGAGCGGGAACGGGATGAGGTTGCTCTGCGTGGGTAACCACCCCCATTTTGCGCCCACGTAGATCGCGAGGAGCAACGCGACCACGAAGTTCGGGAGCGCGAGCAGGCCGAACGCGACCGTGTTGGTGCCCCGGTCGAACTTGGTCCCGTTCCGGTAGGCCGTGGCGACGCCGAGAGGGATCGCGATCACGAGCGCGAGCACCTGGGCGTAGATCATCAGCTCGAGCGACACCGGCAGGGCTTCGGCCACCGTCTCGCTCACGGGCTGGGGGTTCGGGGTGTAGATGTTGCCGAAGTCGCCGGTGACGAAGTTGCCGAGCCAACGGAAGTACTGGGTGAAGAAGGGGTCCTGCAGGCCGAGGTCCTCGCGCAGGATGTCTTTCTGCTGTTCGCTGCCGAACGGGATGATCTTCGAGACGAGGTCGTTGTTCCCGCCCGTCAGCTTGATGAGCGTGAACGAGAACAGCGTGATGATCCAGACGACGATCACGAGCCGGACCAGCTTGATCAGGATGGTCCTCATCGAGGTCCTCCCGTGGGTGCTGCTCCGGCTCGCGTCGTCGTCATGAAGGGTGTGCTCCTGGGTCCGGGGCGACCGTTACTTGTCGACCCAGATGCCCAGCAGCTGGTGGTACCCGGCCAGGATGTCGACCGCTTCCTGGTTGCCGGGCGCACCGGCCTCGTTCGGCAGGTTCGGACCCACGAAGCCGTGGACGTCGCCGGCGGCGCCGAGGAACCACTGCGTGTACCAGGTCCAGAGGTTGTAGGCCTGGCTCGACATCCGCTTGTTGAAGGTCTCGTAGGCCTCGGTGCGGGCGTCGGTATCGGGGTTCGAGCGACCCTCGTCGAGCGCCTGGTTCATGGTCTCGTCGTTGATGTGGTTGAAGTTCACGATCGAGCCCCCGTAGAACCACACGTAGAGCGTGTCGGGGTCCTGGCCCGGGTAGTTCCGCCACGAGAAGGCGTCGACGCTGCCTGCGACCGCGAGGTTGATGATCTGGGCCTGGTCGACCGGCGACGGCAGGTTCACCGTGACGCCGAGCGCCTCGAGCTGCCGCTTCGTCTCGGCCGCGAGGGCCTGGGTGTCCTGGTCGAAGGTCGACTGGAGGTCGAACTCGAACTGGCCGCCGTTGGCGGCCTTGCACTTGCTGATGCTCTTCTTCGCCGCGTCGACGTCGTACTTCGGGAAGCCCGGGTTGTCGACGTAGCCCATGATCTTGGTGTCGAAGACCTGATCGGCGAGTCGTGAGCTGCCCTTGTTGGAGATCTGGTTCAAGGCCTCCCGGTCGACGCCCTCGACGATGGCCTTGCGGCAGTCGAGGTTGTTGAACGGGGGGTTCTCCACGTTCGGCAGCATCTGGGAGATCTCCATGCGGCCGTCGGGCTCGAGGACCGTCTGGATCCCGTTGCCGAGGTTCTTGACCTGGTCGAGATCCTTGCCGCCGCTGAAGTGGCTGATGTCGAACTGGCCACCCTGGAGCCCGTTCACCCGCTGGCTGCTCTCTTCCTGCGGCTTGAAGTTGATGCCCTGGAGGTAGGGGAGCTGCTTGCCGTTGCTGTCCTTGCGCCAGTACGACGCGTTCTTCGAGACGCTCACGTCGCCGGTGGCCGGGTTGAAGCTGTCGAGCTTGAACGGGCCGGTCCCGATCATCTTCGTGTCGCACTCGGTGCCCGAGTTGAGCTGCTCCGGCGCGGCGATGCCGACGCGTCCGGTGGTCCACAGGTAGGCCGGGAAGGCGACCCACGGCTTCGTCATCTTCACGACGACGGTGTCGGGCGCGGTGACCTCGGTGTCGGCGATGTTCGAGTACACGAAGCTGAGGAGGAGCACGCTGGTGACCGGGCCCTCGCCCCGCCACGAGTCGATGTTGAGCTTCACCGCGTCGGCGTTGAGCGGCTCACCGTTCTGGAAGCTGATCCCGTCGCGGACGACGATGGTCCACTCGGTGTAGTCGTCGTTCGGTGTGACCGACTTCGCCAGGTACGGCGAGTACTTGTCGGGGGTGGTGGTGGGCCGGGTGAGGGTGTCGTAGACCGACTCGACCACTTCGATGCCCGAGATCGCGAGCTGGGCCCGCGGGAGGCAGAAGTTGGTGGTCTTGCCCTCGAGGCCGTAGGTGATGGTGCCGCCCTCGACCGGCGTCCCCTCGCTCGAGCCGCCACCGCCGCCACCGCCGTCGCTGCTGCTGTCGCTGCCTCCGCCACACGCCGCGGCGACCAGCACCAGGGCGAAGAGCATGGTCAAGAACGTGAGCGCTGACGGCGCCCGTCGCGTGCTGTTCGGCACTGCGTTTCCCCCGATCGCGGGCCCGCTGTGGGGGCCCGCCTGCGTACAGATGGACAACTGCTGGACAAACTGCTGGATGTGGCGGACGTCGTGAAGTGTGACGTGTGACACGCAAGGTAGGAACCTCGGGTGCCCTTGTCAAACATAGGCAACCCCCGGGTCGTCGGCGCGCGCGACCATTTCGTCATGCCGAATCCGGTCTCCGACCAGCCCACCGAACCACGCTCCGACGACACCGTCGACGGGCCGGGCGACTGGAACACCACCGTCCGACGCCTGCCCGAGCTCGCGGTCGTGGAGCGGGCCGACGTGGAGGCGATCCTCGACGCCGGGCTCGTCGCCCACGTCGGGTTCACCGCCGACGACCGGCCCTACGTGCTCCCGATGGCCTACACCCGGATCGACGCCGACCTCTTCCTGCACGGGTCGGTCGCCAGCCGACTGGTCCGGGCGCTCGGATCGGGGGCCCGGGTGTGTGTGACGGTGACGATCCTCGACGGGCTCGTCCTCGCCCGCTCGGCCTTCAACACCTCGATGAACTACCGGTCGGTGATGGTGATGGGCGAGACCGAGACGGTCACCGACCCCGAGGCGCGGGCCCGGGTGTTCGAGTCCCTGCTCGAACGGCTCGTCCCCGGGCGCTCCGACGCGGTCCGGGCGCCGAACCCGACGGAGCTCCGCCAGACACTCGTGGTCCGGCTCCCGGTCGACGTCTGGTCCGCGAAGGTCAGCTCGGGTCCACCCGACGACGAGACGGACGACCTCGCCTTCCCGGTCTGGGCGGGCGAGATCCCGTTGCGGCTCGTCGCCGACCCGCCCGTCGCTGCGCCCGGCCTGGCCGAGCACCTGCTCGCCGGAGCACCCGACGGTCGGCCCGTGCACGGGACCTGGTCGACCCCGTGACAGGTGAGCGGCGGTTCCGGATCAACCAGACGGCCGTGATCCCGTTCGACGAGCTCGAGTTCCGCGTCGACACGTCGGGCGGGCCGGGAGGGCAGCACGCGAACGTCACCCGGAGCCGGGTCGAGGTGCGCTTCGACGTGCTCGCCTCGCGGGGCCTCGGCGACCGGGCGAAGGAACTGATCGTCGAACGCCTCGGGCCGGTGGTGCGCGCCGCGGCGAGCGACGCCCGTTCGCAGTCGCGCAACCGCGAGCTCGCGCTCGAGCGACTCCGCGAGCGGCTCGACGCCGCGCTGCACGTCGACCGGCCCCGCCGCGCGACGAAGCCGTCGGCCGGGGCGCGCAAGCAGCGCGTCGAGCAGAAGAAGCGCCGCGGCGACGTCAAGCGAGACCGCCGCCGCCCCCACGGCGACGAGTGACAGCGGCAGTCGACAACGAGCGCAGTGGAGTCGCCGGAGGGGCCCGCGTGGGGTGTCAACGGGTGGGCGATCGAGGCGACGCAGCGGAGCGAGTCATCCAACACGTGATCGTGAGGTAGGCGGCCCAGCCGGCGATGCCGCAGAGCTTGGCGCCGGCGGCGACCGACGTCTTCCCCGGGACGCCGGGTGCGACCTTCACGACGATCCACAGCGCGAAGAACGCGAGCGCGACCACCAGCACCCCGGCGTCGGTGGCGGCGATGGCGGCCCGGTTCGACCAGACCCAGGCCGCGACGGCGAGGCCGTAGACGGCGAGGAGCACGACCGAGGGCAGGCCGGTCGCGTCGGGGAACACCGGCTTGTGGAGTTGGAACAGGTCGTCGGCGAGCATCAGCAGGGTGAGGAGCCCGGCCCCGGCGAGCAGCCGGCGGATCGGCGCAAGCGACGGGTGGCCGCGGGCTCGGAGCACGCCGACGAGGCATGCGGCCGCGGCCCAGACCCACCCGGCGAGGCCCGCGACCCAGAGGCTGCCGCGGGTGAGGGAGTCGGCCGGGTCGAACTCGGGTCGGATCAGGGCCGAGGCGTGCTGATCCGGAGCGGCCTGCTTCGCCGCGAGCAGCAACAGTCCGAGCGGGACGTAGACGCAGACGACGACGATGATCGTCGGCCGGACGTACCGTCGCCAGAGACCCGCGGATGTGCTCAACGGCGCAGTGCTCCCAGACGCGGTCCGACGGGCCGGGTCATCGCTCCGGCGGTGCGCAGACTACCGAAGGCTCCCGGTGGGGCCGGGGGAGTGCGAAGCTCTCCCGATGCGCGCGCTGTTCGACGTCTTGCTCTTCGCCGCGGGCGCGCTGCTCGTGCTGTGGGTGCTCGACGCGGCGATCCGCTCCTTCGTGCTCCCCCGCGGTTCGGTCGTCCGCCTCACCCGGATCGTGTTCCTCAGCGTGCGTCGGGTGTTCGACCTGCCGCTGCACTTCGCCAAGACCTACGAGCAGCGGGACCGGATCATGGCGCTCTACGCGCCGCTGTCGTTGTTGTTCCTGCCGATGGTGTGGATCGCGCTCGTGCTGGCCGGCTACACGCTCATGTTCCGCGCCGTCGACGTGGCCGGCTTCGGCGACGCGTTCCGGACCAGCGGCTCCTCGCTGCTCACCCTCGGCTTCCTCGAGCCGTACGACATCCCCGGGGTCGCGCTCGCGTTCTCGGAGGCCGCCGTCGGATTGGGACTGCTCGCACTCTTGATCGCGTACCTGCCGACGATCTACGGCACGTTCTCGCGCCGTGAGGTGCTCGTCGCCCAGATGAGCGTGCGGGCGGGGACGCCCCCGTCGGCCGAGAACCTGCTCATCCGCGCGCATCTCATCGGCTGGCTCGAGGATCTCGACGACCTGTGGTCCGAGTACCAGCTGTGGTTCAACGAGGTCGAGGAGACCCACACGTCGCTCAGCCTGCTCGTGTTCTTCCGTTCACCCGAGGCGAACCGCTCCTGGATCACCGCAGCCGGTGCGGTCCTCGACGCCGCGGCGCTCCACCTCTCGACGATCGACGTGCCCCGCCAGCCGCAGGCGGCGCTGCTCATCCGGTCCGGGTTCCTCGCGCTGCGGCCGGTCGCCGACTTCTTCGGCATCGAGTTCGACCGCGACCCGAGCCCGACGGACCCGATCAGCATCGTGCGCGAGGAGTTCGACGAGCTCTGTGACCGGATGACTGCCGCCGGTGTCCCGGTCGTGGCCGACCGGGATCAGGCCTGGCGCGACTTCGCCGGCTGGCGGGTCAACTACGACAAGCCGCTCGTGGCCCTGGCCGGACTGGTGATGGCGCCGTACGCGATGTGGTCGTCGGACCGGTCGATCACGGTCCGCCGTGCGCCGCTGTGGCGGCTCAAGCGTTCCGGCTGACCCGAATCGCGTCGTCGGCCGGGTTCACCTGCGGGTCGGCCGGGTTCACCTGCGGGTCGGGAGGATCGACGCCGCGTTCGAGCAGCGCGGCAGAGTAGGCGGAGTAGACCCAGGCGAGGAAGCGGTCGACGCCGTTCACCGCGTTCCCGGTGCGGATCGAGTGGAACACGTCGAATGCATGGGAGCCGCCGGCGATCTCGGCGTAGGCGACCGGCTGCTCCGACACCGCGCCGAGCGCCGCGGCGAAGGCCCGGGCCTGCCGGATCGGGACGAGGTTGTCCTGGTCGCCGTGGACGATGAAGAACGGCGGAGCGTCGGCCCGCACGTGGTGGAGCGGGGACCCCGACTCGAACGCGGCGCGGTTCTCGGTGATGGTCGTCTTCATGAACCGCTTGGCGAGCCACGTGTCGACGGGTTTGCCGTCGGGGCTCTGGAACGTGTCGACGAGGTCGTACACGCCGTAGAAGGGAACCGTGGCGGCGACGTTGGTGTCGACGTGCTCGAACCCGGGCTGGAACTCCGGATCGTTCGCGGTGAGGCCGACGAGTGCGGCGAGGTGGCCACCGGCAGAGCCTCCGGTGACGACGATGAAATCGGGATCGCCCCCGTAGTCCGCGATGTGTTCGCGTACCCAGGCGAGCGCCTGCTTGCAGTCGACGAGGTGGTCGGGGAACGTCGCCTTCGGGCTCAGGCGGTAGTTGTTCGCGACGCAGACCCACCCCTCGGCGGCGAGGTGCAGCATGAGCGGGAGGCCCTGCTGCGACTTGTCGCCGATCACCCAGCCGCCGCCATGGATCTGCAGCAGCACCGGCGCGCGCTCGCCGCGCTCACGGGGGGTGTAGATGTCGAGGAGGTGCCGCTTCCCGGCACCTTCGGCGTAGCGGATGTTCTTGATCTTCTTCACCCGCCGGTCCCGGAGGTTGAACGGGAGGAGGAGCTTCTTGCGCGAAAGCGACGACGCGAGGCGCTCGGCGCGCCCCGGCGCGATCTCATCGCGGTAACCGTCGCCGAGGGCGGCGCGGAGGGCGTCTTCGATGACCTCTCCGCTCCGACGGGCGATCGCGATCATCCACACGAGCCCCGCCCACGAGACGGCGGTGAGCACGAGGCCGAGCCACCCCGGCCACGCGTCGAGCGCACCGAACGCGATGAACACGCCGGTGGCCACCGCCTGCCAGAAGATGTGGAAGCCCGCCAGCTCGCCGGTGAGCCACCCGGCGAAGAAGCTCGGGCCGACGAGCTCGGAACGGTGCGACGGCCACAGGGCGTTCACGGTGAACCAGAGCCCGAGCACGCTGACGGCGAGATAGATCCACGGCATCACGGCAATATTCTGCCCGACCCGGGGCCGCAGGGGTGAGCCCGGGGGCATAATGACGTGGTGCAGCGCCTCACCGGCCTCGATGCTGCGTTCCTCCAGCTCGAGACCCCCTCGAACCACATGCACGTGATGGCCGCCGTGATCCTCGACCCCTCGGAGGTCGAGGGTGGGTTCACCGCCCACACCCTGCGGGGACTCGTCGCGGAGCGGATCGACCAGATCGTCGCCTTCCGACGCCGGCTCGTGACGGTGCCGTTCTCGCTCCACCACCCGCTCTGGGTCGAGGACCCCGGCTTCGATCTCGACTACCACGTGCGTCGCGTCGCAGTGCCTTCGCCGGGCGGACCCGCGAGCTCGCCGAGGTCGTGGGCGACATCGCGTCGCGTCAGCTCGACCGGACGCGACCACTCTGGGAGCTGTGGGTGGCCGAAGGCCTCGAGCACGGGCACTCCGCGATCATCGCCAAGGTCCACCACGCCGCGATCGACGGCGCTTCCGGTGTCGACGTGCTCGCGAAGCTCGTCGATCTCGAACCCCACCCGGCGGAACGCCGTGAGCCCGTCGCGTGGCAGGCGGAACGCGTGCCGTCCGACGTCGAGATGGTCGTGGCGTCGGTGGTCTCCATCGCGCGCCAGCCGTTGAAGATGGTGAAGGCCGTTCAGCATCTGTCGGGCTCCGCGGTGCGGCTCGTGACGCGCATCCGCCAGAACCCGGTCCAGGCCGGGGTGCCGTTCACCGCGCCGCGGCTGCCGTTCAACACCTCGATCACGCCCCATCGTCAGGTCGCGTTCGCGTCGGCATCGCTCGCCGATGTCGAAGTCGTGCGCGAAGCGTTCGGCGTCACCGTCAACGACGTCGTGCTGGCCGTGGTCGCGGGCGCGATGCGGCGGTATCTCGAGGCGCGGGGTGAGCTCCCCGACGTGCCGTTGGTCGCGGTGATCCCCACGTCGGTCCGGTCGGTCGACCAGAGCGGAAACATGGGCAACCGCGTGTCGGCGATGTTCACCCGGCTCGCGACCGAGCTCGATGATCCCGTCGAGCGACTCTTCGCGGTCCGCGAGGTGATGAGCGGGGCGAAGCTCGTGCACCGCGACATCGGCGGCGAGACGCTCGAGGAGTGGGCGGAGTTCCTGGCTCCCACGGTGCTGTCGGGTGGCGCGCGTCTGTACGGTCGGCTCCGGCTCGCGGAGCGCATGCCGCCGATCTACAACTTGGTCGTGTCGAACGTCCCCGGTCCGACCTTCCCGCTCTACATCGCCGGTTCGCGTCTCGTCGCGCTCTACCCGATGGGACCGGTCTTCGACGGAGCCGGTCTGAACGTGACCGTGCTCAGCTACCTCGATTCCATCGACGTCGGTCTCATGGCCTGCCGGGAGACGGTACCGGAGCTGTGGAACCTCGCCGACGCCTTCCCCGGCGCCCTCGCCGACCTCGTCAAAGCAGCAGAGGGAAGCGCCACGTGATGGTCGAATCCTGATCAGTCGTCGAGTCCTTCGAAGAGGCTCGTCTCGTGGGTCGTGGGTCGGACCCCGCGACGGATGAACCACTCCCAGCCGAACGCCTCGCGGAACGCTTCGTCGGGCATCTGCAGGAAGAACGACGACTCGGGGATCTGGCTCGCGTGGGCCGCGCATGGCGGCGCGCTTCTGATCGACGAACTCGCGCACGTCGACGGTGGTGGTGATCTCCGACTCCGGCGAGCCCATCTCGTCGAAGTCGGACGGGTCGGGAGCGTCGTCGCCGGCGGCGAGGTCGGCCGGGCGGGCCGACATGAGGCGTTGGATGTGATCGCGGTTGAGCGTCTCCTCGTAGATCCGCGGCGTCCCGGCGAGCTCACCGGCGCGCACGCCGACGCGGTGCACCTGCACGTGGTCGGGGTGTCCGTAGCCGCCGTGGTCGTCGTACACGGTGAGCACGTCGGCCTGCTCCTCGGTGAGGATCGCGGCGAGCCGGCCCGCAGCTTCCTCGACGTCGGCCGACCAGAACGAACCCTCGGCGTCGTTCGTCGGCTCGCCTTCCATGCCCGAGTCGACGTATCCGAGGAACTCGACGCGCGCGACTCCGAGCACCTCGGCGGCGCGGTGCGTCTCGACCATCCGGCGTTCGGCGAGGCTCTCGCCGGACGCGAGGAACCCGTCGTCGACCTCGCCTACTTCACCCCGGGTGGCCACGACGAGGACGACCCGGTTCCCTTCGGCTGCCGCGCGCGCCATGATCCCGCCGGTTGCAATAGCTTCATCGTCGGGGTGGGCGTGGAAGGTGACCAGGGTGAACGGCATCACACGATCCTCTCACGGGCGACAGTTTTCGGAGCGTGTCGTGGTGCAACGTCGAACCTGACGTTAGTGTTAGGGAACTGCCCGGCGGCGTTGCGCCGACTGGGCTCGAACGGGGGGTAGGTCAATGGGGAAGCACCCGCGTCAGTCGGGCCCGAGGCGGCGTCTGGCCGTGCTCGTCACCGGGGTGACGGTGCTCGTGCTCACGCTCGGAGCCGGGTTCGGTGGCACGGCCACCGCAGCCGACTCGGGGAGCACCACCACGACGAAGCCGGCCGGCGGCTGGCCTGCGGTCGATCAGCCCGGGGTCAGTGACTCCGACATCCGGGTCGGCGGGGTCACCTCGACCACCAACGCCACCCAGGGCAAGTACGTCACCGCCTACGACGGCGTGAAGGCCTACTTCGCGATGATCAACAAGGCGGGCGGCATCTACGGGCGCAAGCTGAAGCTCGTCGCCAAGCGCGACGACGTCATGTTGAAGAACAAGCAGGAGGTCCAGGCGCTCATCGACCAGGACAACGTGTTCGCGGTCCTGCCCGTCGCCAACATCGCCGGTTTCAGCGGAGCCGAGGTACTCCAAGCTCAGGGGATCCCGGCATTCGGGATCAACTACAACGAGGAGTGGAGCAACAAGGACGCCATGTTCGGCGACCGCGGCTCGTTGTGCTTCGACTGTCCGGGCGTCGCACTGCCGTGGGTTGCGAAGAAGCTGGGCAAGAAGAACGTCGCCGTCCTCGCCTACGCCGTGCCGCAGTCGAAGGGTTGCGCCGACGGCATCGAGAACTCGTTCAAGGAGTACGACGGCGCGGCGAAGATCGCGTTCACCGACACCTCGCTCGCCTTCGGCAACGTCGACTTCAGCGTGCAGGTCGACAAGATGAAACAGGCGGGAGTCGATTTCGTCACCACCTGTATGGATACGAACGCGACGTTCAACCTGGCGAAGGAGATGCGCAAGCAACGCCTCGACGCGATCCAGTACCTCCCCGACGGCTACGACCCCGAGTTCATGAAGAAGAACGGCAAGCTCTTCGCGGGCTCGATCGTGTCGACGCTCTTCGCTCCGCTGGAGACGAAGCAGAAGCCGACTGGCCTCAAGCAGTACGCCAAGTGGATCAAGAAGACGGACGGCTCCGTCACCTCCAACTCGATCACCGGCTGGATCAACGCCGACCAGTTCGTGACCGGCCTGCAGCTCGCCGGCCCCGACTTCACCCGCCAGAAGGTGATCGACGGGATCAACACCGGGCCGGATTTCACTGCGGACGGGCTCATCCCGCCCACGGACTGGAGCACGGCGCACACCGAGTCGGATCCCCAGATCGGTTGCCCGGGGGCCTACACGAAGGTCGCGTCGAACGGGACCTTCAAGCCGATCTTCCTCAAGAAGGGGAAGTTCTTCCCGTGCTTCGACAACGACGTCTCGAGCGTCCCGAAGAACCCTCTGAAGTACGAGGGCTGACGACCGAGTCCGAGCGCTGAACCGAGCGGGGCCACGTGGACGAGTTCATCCAGTACGCGTTGCGTGGCCTCCCGTTCGGTTGCGTGTTCGCGCTCGTGGCGGTGGGCCTGGTGCTCACCTACAAGACGTCGGGTGTCTTCAACCTTGCGTTCGGCGCCCAGGCGTACGTCTGCGCGGTCGTGTATTACGTCGCGCATACGGAGCACGGGTGGCCGATCTGGGCCGCGTTCATCCTCTCGGTCGTGATCGTCGGTCCGATCATCGGGCTGATCCTCGACCGGGCCCTCTTCCGACATCTGCGCACCGCCCCGGCGATCGCGCGTCTGGTGACGTCGTTGGGGCTGCTCGTCGCCATCCCCGAGATGGTGAAGATCTTCTTCGACGAATCGTCGGTCACATCGGTGGTGGGGGTCTGGCCCACAGACGAGTTCGACCTTCCCCGGCTCTACCGCGTGTTCGGCTACGACCTCGACGGTGATCAACTCGCGACGATGGTCGCACTCGTGGTCGTCGCGGTCGGTCTGGGGCTGCTGTTCCGCTACACCGCGCTCGGGCTGCGCATGCGGGCGGTGGTGGAGAGCCCCCGCATGACCGAGCTGAACGGGATCAACGCCGACAGGCTCGGCGCGTTCGCCTGGATGCTCTCGAGCATGCTCGCCGGCCTCGCCGGCGTGCTGCTCGGTCCGCTCTTTGCTCGGCTGAGTGGGACCAACTACACCACCGTCATCGTGGCTGCGATCGCGGCGGCCGCGTTCGGGCGACTCACGAGCATCCCGCTCGCGCTCCTCGGTGGCCTGCTGCTCGGGATGATGCAGGGGTTGCTCGCCGGGTACCTGCCGTCCGACAGCGTCTTCACCCAGGGCCTCCGCCCGTCGTTGCCGTTCATCGCGCTCTTCCTGCTCCTGTTGTTCTGGCCCGGACTGCGCTCGCGCGCCGAGGTGAAGGATCCGCTGTCGGGCGTCGACCCGCCACCGCCCGGCCTCGCCGCCCTCGACCGCAGCGCGGCGATGACCTGGGGGACGCGCGCGTTCGGCGTCGCCGTCGGCGGGACCGTGTTCTTCTTCCTGATGACCGTCCTGAGCAACTACTGGGTACTGACGTTCCAATCGGCGGTCATCTACAGCACCATCTTCCTGTCGATCACGGTCATCACCGGCATGGCGGGTCAGGTGTCGCTCTGTCAGGCGACCTTCGCCGCGATCGGTGCCTATGGAGCCGCGCAGCTCGCGCAGCAGTACGACGTGCCCGTCCTGCTCGCGCTCGTGATCGGCGCGGTCATCGCGGCGATCGTGGGTGCCCTGCTCGCCATCCCGTCGCTCCGGCTCGGCGGCATCTTCCTCACCCTCGCGACGTTTGCATTCGCCCTGATGTTCGAAAACGTGCTGCAGCCGCTCGGGTGGGTGAGCGGTGGGACGCGCTCGGTGAGGCTCGGTCGGCCCTCGATCGGCCCGATCTCCTTCGCGGGTGAGCGTTCCTTCTTGGTGCTGTGCATCGTGATCCTCGTGATCGTGTCGGTGCTCGTGATCCTCGTTCGGCGCGGCACGACCGGGCGCTATCTCGACGCGGTGCGCGGCAGCGAAGTCGCAGCCGCGTCGATCGGGATCAACGCGTCGCCGCGCTCGGATCACGGCGTTCGCACTCTCGGCCGCGATCGCCGGACTCGGTGGGGGACTGCTCGCGGTGCAGAACGGCCAGGCCCGGCCGATCGACTACAGCTATTTCATCGGCCTGTTCTGGGTCGTGATCGTGGTCTCGCTCGGAGCGCGGACGGTCGAAGGTGCCGTGAACGCCGGGATGAGCTTCATGCTGTTCCCGATCTTCCTGAGCCAGTGGTTGCCCGGGCTCCTCAACCTCATTCAGCCCTGGCACGAGTTCGGACCGTTGCCCGTCGGACTCCAGTTCGTGTTCTTCGGCTTCGGGGCGATCACGTACGCGAGGCATCCCGAAGGTGTGCTCGAGCACCAGAAGCGCAGATCGATGGCGTTCACCGAACGCCATCTCGATCGCTTCCGGAAGGGGCCGCCCGCGCCACCGTCGGACGAGAACGTCCCGCCGGTGGCTCCGGCCCTGGCCCCGGTGGAACCGTGAGGTCGTCGTGAGCCTGCTGGTCGCCGACGGGGTGACGAAGACCTTCTCGGGCATCACCGCGCTCGACGATGTGTCGCTCCGGGTCGACGCGGGTGAGGCGGTCGGCCTGATCGGTCCGAACGGAGCGGGGAAGACCACGCTGTTCAACTGCTTGTTGGGCATCCTCCGACCCGACTCCGGGTCGGTCACCTTCGACGATCGTGTGCTCACGGGGTGGCCCGTGTACCGCCGGGCCCGGCTGGGGTTCGGTCGGACGTTCCAACGCATCGAGCTCTTCGCGGGGATGACGGTGCTCGAGCACCTGCTCGTGGCGGCCCGGGCGCGCCGGGGCGACGGCCGGCTCTGGAAGGACATCCTCGGACTCGACCGACCCCGCCCCGAAGACCGCGAAGAGGCCGACCGCACCCTCGAGCTGCTGGGCCTGACCGACGTCGTCGACCAGCCGGTCGAGTCGCTCAGCCTCGGCCGGGGTCGCCTGGTCGAGGTGGGTCGCGCGCTCATGACCGAACCGAAGCTGCTGCTGCTCGACGAGCCGTCGTCGGGCCTCGACCGGAACGAGACCGCCGAGCTCACCGAGACGCTCGAGGCCGTCCAGCGGGAGCGCAGCGCCGCGGTGTTGCTCGTGGAACACGACGTCGAGATGGTGCAACGGTTCGCGACGCGGCTCTACGTCCTCGACTTCGGCACCCTGATCGCCGAGGGACCGACCGCCACGGTGATGAACGATCCGTCGGTCCGGCGCGCCTACCTCGGCGAGGTCGGACCCGACGACACCGTCGAGGTCTCGCCGAACGGATCGACCTCGTGAGCACCCAGGGCACGACTGCGGCCACCCCAGTCGGGGGCGACTCCACGCTCCCGGTGCTCGAACTGCAAGACGTCGACGCCGGCTACGGACCGTTCCGCGCGCTGTTCGGCGTGTCGTTCCGGGTTCCGGTGGGTTCGGTGGTCGCGCTGCTGGGCGCGAACGGTGCGGGCAAGACCACGGTGGCGCGGGTGTGCTCCGGCCTGCTGCATCCGACCGCGGGCACGGTCGAGCTCGGTGGGGTCGACGTCACGAACGCGCACGCTTACCAGATCGCCCGGCTCGGGGTGACGCACTCACCGGAGGGACGGTCGGTGTTCGCGTCGCTCACGGTCGAGGAGAACCTCAACCTGGCGTTCCGGGCCGAGCTCGGCAAGCGCGGCGTCGTCGAAGCGCTCGCCCGCGCGTACGAGCTGTTCCCCCGGCTCGGTGAACGGCGGGGTCAGCTCGCGGGAACCCTGTCGGGCGGGGAGCAACGGATGCTGGCGCTCGCGCGCGTCCTGGTGCAGCCCCCGAAGCTCCTCATCGCCGACGAGCTCTCGCTCGGTCTCGCGCCGATCGTCGTCGACGAGGTGTACGCCAACCTGGAGCAGATCCGGGCCGCGGGAACGTCGTTGCTGCTCGTCGAGCAGTACGTCCACCACGCGCTCGGACTGGCCGACCACGTCGTGCTCCTCGACAAGGGGCAGGTGGTGTTCGACGGCCCGAGCGACGAGCTGGGCGACCTCGCCGAGCAGATGATCGCCGGCGCCGACTCCACCGACCCGGGTGGGTCGACTTCCGACGGGTCCGAGTCAGGAACCGAAGAGTGAGCGCTGCGTCACCGCAGTGAGTGTCTCGACCATGGCCTCACGGTCGAGGTCGACCTGCTCGGTGAGGGCGTAGTAGTTCAGCCGCTCCGTCATCGCGACCAGCGCCAGCGCAGCGACGAACGGGTCGATGCCGGGCGGATCGGCCTCGGTGATCCGTCGGGCGAGGATCGAGGAGAACCCGGCGAGGGTGTCGGTCCCGAGCCGCCCGAACTCACTCCCGCCGATCTCGGCCTCGGTCCAGGCCCGGATGATCGGCCCCGAGCGTTGGTAGAGCTCGGCGAAGGCCGCGATCCACTCGCCGAGCGCCCGCGTGCCCTTCGCGTTCGGCTCGAGTGCGGGGAAGGCCTCGGCGAGGTGGGTCATCTCGACGGCCACGTCGGCGGCCAGGGCCCGGAAGAGCTCTTCCTTGTTCGCGAAGTAGAGGTAGAAGGTGCCGTGCGAGGTGCGGGCGAGCTTCACGATGTCGTCGACCCGGGCCGCGTGGTAACCGCGCGCCGCGAACACGGTCACGCCGGCGTCGAGGAGCTTGCGCCGGGTTCGTTGCCCGCGGGCCCGGAGTTCACGCGGTTGCCCGGTGCCGGGCGCGCCCCGGGGCGCGTCGTTCGACCGAGCCATCCGGATCAGGCTAGAACCTCCTGACACGCGTGTCACGAAAGGACCCCCGATGAGCCCGTCCATCACCATCGGCGACTCCGCACCACCGCTGGTCATCGAGAACCTGACCCGCACGAACTTCGTCCGCTACGCGGGCGCGTCGGGCGACTTCAACCCGATGCACCACGACGACACGATCGCAGCCCAGGTCGGCAACCCGTCGGTGTTCGGCCACGGGATGCTCACTGCCGGGCTCATGGCCCGGGTGGTGAAGGACTGGCTCGGACCCGAGGCCCTGCGGCGGATCCAGGTACGGTTCGCCAAGCAGGTCTGGCCGGGTGAGACGCTCACCTTCACCGCCACGGTCACCGCCGTACACGACGACACCGTCGACCTCGATCTCCAGGCGGCCAACGCCGAGGGCGAGGTCAAGCTCACCGGAACCGCGACCGCCGCGGTCTAGTTCGAAGGGAACGAAGCACGATGGGACTGCTCGACGGAAGAGTGGCACTGGTCACCGGCTCGGGCCGGGGCATCGGTCGCGAGTTCGCGCTGTGTCTCGCGTCGGAGGGCGCGAAGCTCGTCGTGAACGACGTCGGCGTGTCGCTCGACGGGCAGGGCACCGACGAGGACCCCGCGCACCAGGTGTGCCAGGAGATCAAGGAAGCCGGCGGCGAAGCGGTCCCGAACTACGACTCCGTCACCGACTTCGACGGTGCGGGTCGCATGATCCAGACCGCCGTCGACGCCTTCGGGACCATCGACATCCTCGTGAACAACGCCGGCATCGTGCGCGACCGCTCGCTGCTCAAGATGAGCGAAGACGACTACGACGCCGTGGTCGCCGTGCACCAGAAGGGCACGTTCAACACGACCCGCCACGCGGCGCCGATCATGAAGGACGCGGGGTACGGCCGCATCATCAACATCACGTCGTCGGCCGGTCTCCGGGGGAACTTCGGCCAGACCAACTACGGCGCGGCGAAGGCCGCGATCATGGGCATGACGTTCATCTGGTCGATCGAGCTCGGCAAGTACGGGATCACGGTCAACGCGATGGCCCCGGCCGGCGCCACCCGCATGACCGCGTCGCTCTTCGAGCGCACGGGCACCGCGCCGCCGCCCGAGGCCGACCCCGCGCTCAACGCGCCGATCGTCGCGTACCTCGCGTCGGAGGAGGCCGGTCACGTGAACGGTCAGGTCGTCGGCCGGACCGACTTCGCGTACACGATCTTCCAGCACCCGAAGCCCGTCGCGTCGATGTGGCGGGAGGGCGGCTGGGACGTCGCGGGCGTGGCCGAGAACTTCGGTGGTGTCCTCGGTCAGCACCTGCAGCAGGTCGGCATGACGATGCCCACCGGTATGCAGCACGACAAGAAATAGCAGTCGCCCGATGCGCTCCCGCGAGGGCCGAGGTTCGAGCGGGTGTGGGGCCGGCCGCCCTCATCGAACGACGTAGATTCAGCGGGGTGACCTTCCGCATCCTCAACGAGATGGGACGCGACGCCGCGGCCCGCATCCGCGACGCAGTGCCCGACGCCGAGATCATCACGGTCGGCGCCGAGCCCCCGGAGCCCGGTACGACCGCCGACGTCTTCTTCGGCGGCTACGGCCCGCATTCGCTCGAGTTCGCCGCCTGCGTGCCGTGGGTCCAGCTCTCGGGCACCGGCGTCGACAAGGTGCCGCGCGAGATGTACGACGGCCGCACGGTCACCTGCGCGCGTGGTGCGAGCGCGGTCCCCATCTCGGAGTTCGTGCTCGCGGCGATGCTCGCGTTCGAGAAGCGCCTGCCCGACGTGTGGATCCACGAACCGCCGGAGCACTGGAACTTCGCCGACCTCGGTGGCCTCCACGGCCGGAACCTGGGCCTCGTCGGGCTCGGGGGCATCGGCGCGGCCGTCGCCGAACGGGCCGTCCCGTTCGGGATGCACGTGCGGGCGACGCGACGGACCACGGCGCCGAGCCCGGTGGCCGGGGTGGAGGTCGTCCCGTCGATCGACGACCTGCTGGCCTGGTCCGACCATCTGGTGCTGGCTGCGCCGGCGACGGATCGCACGCGTCACCTCCTCGACGCCGACGCCTTCGCGCGGGTGAAGCCGGGCGTGCACCTCGTGAACATCGCCAGGGGGTCACTCGTCGATCAGGACGCGCTGCGCGACGCGCTCGACGACGGCCGCGTCGCGCTCGCCACCCTCGACACCGTGACCCCGGAACCCCTACCCGACGGGCACTGGCTCTACGCGCACCCGGCGGTCCGGGTCAGCGCGCACGTCTCGTGGGCATCGCCCGCGGGGCTCGACCCTGCGCTCGAGCTCTTCATCCAGAACCTCTTGCGGCAGGTGTCGGGTGAACCGCTCCTGCACGTCGTCGACCCCGCCGAGGGTTACTGAGACATCTCCCCGGTCGAATCCGCTGCGCCGGCTCGATCGCTCACCCCGCCCCCGGCCCGCGGTTCCTGTCCGCCGGCTCCGCTTCTTCTCCTGACCAGGGGGTTCCGAAACGTTCCCGGTGGGCCTTCTCGGCCACGGGCGCGCGGCGTGGGGGTCCGAGCGGTCGTGCGGGATGTCCGATCGGGACGACCGCGACGGGCCGGACGTGGTCGGGGAGGCCGAGCATCATCGCCAGGTCGCCGGCGAAGGTGGGGAGGGTGGTGAGTGCACTGCCGAGCCCGGCCGCGTTCGCGGCGAGCAGCAGGTTCTGGATCGCGGGGAAGAGCGACGCCGCGAGCGCGGCCTCGAGGCAGTGCGTCGTGTCGCCGGCGACGACGACCAGCACGGGGGCGTCACTCACGCCGCCGGTCGCGCCCCGGTCGACCGCCGCGAACAAGCCCGGGGTGAGTCGTTCGCGGGAGAACTCGCGTCCGGCGTTCGCCCACGCGTCGGCGGTGATGGCTCCGATCCGCGCGCGCGTCTCGGGATCGCGCACGACGACGAACACCCAGGGCTGCGAGTTCTCGGCGCTGGGTGCGTGGGTCGCAGCTTCGAGGAGTCGTTCGACGAGGTCGTCGGGGACCGGTTCACCGGTGAACGAGCGACACGCCCGCTGGTTCCCGACGACCGTGAAGAAGTCGCTCACGCGGCGGGCGTGTCGTCGTCGCTCGACCCGAGCAGACGGAACGTGTTCACGTAGATGATCCGCAGCTCCGGGCTCTGCGCCCAGGCCCGGTAGCCGGCGGTGTTGTGCCCGCCGAAGCGCTGCGCGACGAGTGGGGTCATCGACTGGAACACCGCTTCGGGATCGTCACGGTCGATCTCGTAGAGGTGGAGGAACCGGGGATCGGCGCCGTCGGCGTGCTCGTAGGGCGTGATCATCGCGTAGCCGGGGACGCCGGCGGCCGCGATGTGGCGGATGTGGACGAAGTCGCCCCAGTCGCGCAGGGCCTGGGCCTGCTCGGGTTCTTGGGGGCTGATCAGCACCAACGAGAGCCCGATCGTCGGCCGGCCGGTGAGGCAACCCTGGCCCGGCCGGGCCGTGGCGACGAAGTGGTACCCGGTGATCCCGGCGGCAGGTGGCGGAGGCGTGAACGTGTCGTCGACCTCGTACAGGCCCAGCAGCGAGAACTCGGTGAGTGCGCGCGGGAGGTCGGTCCGGTCGGGGACGACGTTCGCCCACCACGTCGCGCGCTCGACGCCAGAACCACCGCGCACCTCCGGGACCCGGGCGCCGGCGTAGTCGGCGGCGTCGAGATCGGTCATCTCGAGGTAGAGCGCGTGCGTGCGCCGATCTTCCATCAGCTGTTCCCGCAGGTCATCGCGGATCGCACCACGCCGTCGAGTCTACGGACATGATGGGACCCCATGAGTCGAGTCACCGACACCCGTCGGAGCCCCCACGCGGTCGTGCACGCGGTACCGGTCGGTGCTGTCGAGCTGCTCGAGGGACTCTGGCAGGAGCGGGTCACCGCGAGCCGGACGACCGGGATCCCGCGACTGCTCGAGCGGTTCGAGGAGCACGGCGTGGTCGCCAACTTCCGCGGTGAGGAGCGCGAGGGTTTCTGGTTCTCCGACTCCGATCTCTACAAGTGGATCGAGGCGGCCGCGTGGTCGCTCGCGGGATACCCCGACGCCGAGCTCGACAACCGGCTGCGCGAGGTCACGGCCACGGTGGTCGGGGCACAACGGGCCGACGGGTACCTCGACACCGCGTTCGGCCCCGAGGAGCAGTTCGCCGGCCTCGACTGGTCGCACGAGCTCTACTGCGCCGGTCACCTCCTCCAGGCCGCGATCGCCCGGGCCCGCGTCAGCGACCACGGCGCACTCCTCGACGCGGCCCGTCGCTTCGCCGACCTGACCGCTTCCGAACTGGGGGCCGACGGGCGATCGGTCACCGACGCGCATCCCGGGGTCGAGATGGCCCTGGTCGAGCTGTACCGGGAGACCGGCGACGACCGGTACCTCGCACTCGCGACGACCTTGTGCGCTCGCGTCGACCTCGACGCCGACGTCGGTCTGGTGGGCCACGCCGTGCGCGCCGCGTACTTCGCCGGGGGACTCGCCGACGTCGCGCTCGAGACCGGCGACGCCGACACGATCGCGACACTCGACCGACTGTGGACCCAGATGGTCGAAGAATGCTCGTACGTGACCGGGGCGATCGGCGGCCGCTGGATCGGTGAGGCGGTCGGCCGACCGTTCGAGCTCCCCAACGAGGGCGCGTACGCGGAGACGTGCGCGGCGGTCGCCGTCGCCCAGTGGGCCTGGCGCATGCTCGCCCGCACCGGCGACGCGCGGTACGCCGACCAGATGGAGCTCGCGCTCCACAACGCGTTCCTCGCCGGGGTGTCGCTCGCGGGCGACGAATGGTTCTACGCGAACCCGTTGGCCGCGAGCGGTGCCCCCGAACCCGACCCGTGGGAGGTGAACACGTTCGCGTTCGACATGGCCGGACCCTTCCCGCTCGGCCGCTTGCCGTGGCGCGACGTCACCTGCTGCCCGCCGAACGTCGCCCGCCTCCTCGCCTCGATCCCGGGTTATTGCTACGGCGAGAGCGACGCCGGCCTGTGGGTGCACCTCTACGGCGCGTCGCGCGTGCAGGCCGGTGGCCTCAGCGTCGAGCAGCGGACCGTGTTCCCGTGGGAGGGACGCGTGGAGCTGCACGTCGAGCCGGCGCCCGGCGCCGATCCCGAGGCCGAGCGCTCACTGTTCCTGCGGGTGCCGGCGTGGTCGTCGCGCACGGTCGTGGCCGTGAACGGTGCCCCCTGGTCGACCCGGCCGGTGGCGGGGGAGTACCTCGAGATCCGGGCCCGGTGGTCGGCGGGCGACCTCGTCGTCATCGACCTCGACGTTCGCCCGGCGCTGCTCGCGTGCAACCCCACGCGTCGCGGAGAACCGGGGGAGCGTCGCGCTGCGTCGCGGTCCGCTCGTCTACTGCGTCGAGAGCCCCGACAACCCCGATGTCGACCCGCTCGTGGCCGGGCTCACGATCCGACGGTCCGACGAGATCGTGGTGCAGCATCGATCAAACCTGCTCGACGGCATCGTGGTGCTCCAGCTGCCCGGGACGGTTCCCGACGACACGTGGGGAACGCTGTACCAACCGCTGCTCGACCGGGCGGTGCGCGAGCGCGACGTGACCCTGGTCGCGATCCCGTACTTCACCTGGGCCAACCGTGGTCCCAGCCGCATGGCCGTCTGGCTCCGCCGCACCTGAACCCCTCGTTCTGGTCATCTGTGTGGTTGCAGGCCAACTGCGCACATGACCGGAACGGGGTTGGGGCGGGCGGGATCGGGTCTGATCAGGTGGGCTCAGGTCGGGTGCGGTAGAGGACGTGGGGGAGGCCGGCGTGCTCGACGTCGCCGGCGAACGTGAAGCCCGATCGCGCCATCACCGCCTGAGAAGCGCGGTTCGTCGGCAGGGTGAACGCCACGACCTCCGTGAGGCCGAGCCCGTCGACAGGGTCGAACGCGACGTCGAGCACCGCCCGCGCCGCCTCGGTGACGTAGCCGTGGCCCCACGCGGTCGACAGCTGCGCGTAGAGCAGCTCGACGCCACCGGCTCCACCGACGTCGGTGGGCCCGAGGCCGCAGTACCCGATGGGCCCGTCGACGGTGTTCATGATCCAGGCCCCGTAGCCGCGGTCGGTCCAGTGACCGACGAGTCGGGCGATCCGTACCTCGAGGACATCCGACGGCACGGGCCCGCCGAGGGTCGCGGCGACGGCGGGATCGGCCCAGAGCCTCACGAGGAAGTCCCGATCGGCGGGCGTGATCCGGGTCAGCTCGAGTCGGTCGGTCGTGAGCGCATCGGGAGCTGCGGGCACCGCCGGACCGTAGCGCGGACGGCGCCTAGAGTGACGCCGATGTCAGGTTCCCCGCCGCTCGCGTCGCGGGCCGTTCCCGCTCCGGGTCAGGCGCCGCTCCCTGCGCCGAACGCGGCCGCGCTGCTCCGCCGCAACGCCACCGACCCGTCGATCCGCGACCGTCCGGCCGTCCGGTTCGAGGACCGGATCTGGACCCACGCCGAGTACGTCGCGGAGTCGTGCCGGTACGCGAACCTCTTCGGTGCGCACCTCCCCGTGGGTGCACCGCCGCACGTGGCCGTGCTCCTCGACAACATCCCGGAGTACCTCTTCGCGTTCGGTGGCGCTGCACTCACCGGATCGGCGATCGTCGGGCTCAACCACACCCGGCGGGGTGAGCACCTCCTGCGCGACGTGCAGCAGACGCACTGCGGCCTCGTCGTCACCGAGGCCCGGCACCTCGAACTGCTCGCGCCAATCCTCGACCGGCTCCCGCCGGTGCTCGTGGTCGGTGAGTCGCTCGACGACGCGCTCGCGGGAGTGGCCGACACCGATCCCGGCGCGGATCCCGATGTCGACGGCATCTGGGCGCTCATCTTCACGAGCGGGACCAGCGACGCTCCGAAGGCGGTGATCTGCTCGCAGCGACGGCTGATGGTCACGGGGAACCGCATGGGGATCATCATGGATCTCGGTCCCGACGACGTCGGCTACGTGTGCATGCCGTTGTTCCACTCGAACGCGGTGCAGGTGGGTTGGGCTCCGTCGATCGTCTACGGCGCGTCGGTCGGACTGGGTCGCAAGTTCAGCGCGAGCGGCTGGTTGCCCGACGTCCGTCGCTACGGCTCGACCTACTTCAACTACACGGGCAAGCCGCTCGCGTACATCCTCGCCACGCCGGAGCTCCCCGACGACGCGGAGAACGCGCTGCGGGTCGCGTTCGGCAACGAGGGCTCGCCGCAGATCGTGGGTGAGTTCGCCCGTCGCTTCGGTGTCGAGGTGATCGATGCCTACGGCGCGACCGAGGGCGGGGTCGCGGTGAATCGCGATGGTGAGTCACGTCCCGGCGCGCTCGGCCGCGCGGGGGAGGGTGTGCAGGTCGTCGACGAGCAGGGAACCGAGAAGGCGGTGGCGCGCTTCGATGCCTCCGGCCGCCTGGTGAACGCGGAGGAGTGCGTCGGTGAGATCGTGAACACCAAGGGTTCCGGGCCCTTCGAGGGCTACTACAACAACCCCGACGCCACGGCGAACACGACTCGCAACGGGTGGTACTGGTCGGGGGATCTCGGGTACCTCGACGCCGACCGCTACCTCTACTTCGCGGGCCGCAACGCCGACTGGATCCGCGTCGACGGTGAGAACTTCCCGGCCGGGCCGATCGAGGAGGCGCTCCGGGCCCACCCCGACGTCGTGCTCGCAGCGGTCTACGGGGTTCCCGACGATCAGGCCGGCGACCAGGCCATGGCCGGTCTCGTGCTGCGCGACGACACCGAGTTCGACGGCGCCGCGTTCGCGGCCTGGCTCGACGCCCGCGACGACATCGGCCCGAAGTGGCGGCCCCGCTACGTGCGGATCCTGCGCGATCCGCCGACGACGGGGACGAACAAGATCGTGAAGCGCGCCCTCGTCACCCAGAAGTGGCGGTCCGACCTCGTCACCGGTGATCCCGTGTTCGTGCGCAACCGGGGCGACGCGGCCTATGGGCCGTTCACCGCCGCCGACGAAGCGGCACTCGCCCGGTCGTTCGACCAGTACGGCCGCACCCGGTTCTGGGACCTCTGAGATGCCGTGGACCTGAGCTTCACCCCCGACGAGGAGGCGTTCGCGGTCGAGATCCGCGAGTGGCTGGCGACGAACCTCGAGCTGCCGCCCGGGTTCGACTCGCTCGACGACGAGGTCGCGTGGGGTCGGGCCTGGCAGGCGAAGCTGGCCGCCGACCGGTGGGTCGGGATCCACTGGCCGCGTGCCTACGGCGGTCGGGGCGCGTCACCCGTCGAGGTCGCGATCTTCAACATGGAGTACTCCCGCTCACGCGCGCTACAACCCGTGAACCGGGTCGGGATCAACCTCGCCGGCCCCACGTTGCTGGCACACGGGACCGAGGAGCAGAAGCAGCGGTGGCTGCCGTCGATCCTCAGCGCCGACGAGATCTGGTGTCAGCTCTTCAGCGAGCCCGGCGCGGGGAGCGACCTCGCGTCGCTGACGACCACCGCGTCGCCCGACGACGGCGGCTGGCGACTCAACGGCCAGAAGGTGTGGACCAGCTACGCGCAGTTCGCCGCGCTGGGGAATCGCCCTGGTCCGCACCGACCCCGAGGCGCCGAAGCATCGCGGCATCAGCTACGTCGTCGTCGACATGACCGCGCCGGGGATCGAGATCCGGCCGCTGGTGCAGATCACCGGCGAGGCCGAGTTCAACGAGGTGTTCTTCGACGACTGCTTCGTGCCCGCCGACCACCTCGTGGGCGGACTCGACCAGGGATGGGCCGTCGCCAACACGACACTCGCCCACGAACGGGGTACGTCGTTCCCGTTCAAGGAGCAGGTGGTGCACGAGGTGTACCTCGACGAGCTCTACGCGATCGCAGCTGCCAACGGCGCGCTCGACGAGCCCGCGCGGGGCGATGCCCTGGCGCAGTCGTTCGTCGAGCTGCGGATCCTTCGTCTCCACAACTGGCGGACCCTGTCGCGACTGTCGAAAGGGCTCGAACCCGGTCCGGAGTCGAGCTGGGTGAAGCTCGCGTGGACCGACATGACCCAACACCTCTCCGACACGGCGCTCGACGTGCTCGGACCGGCCGCTCCGCTCAGCGGCCCCTGGGCCCGCCAGTGGCTCTGGTCGAAGGCGGCTTCGATCGCCGGCGGCACCTCCGAGGTCCAGAAGACCATCATCGGCGACCGCATCCTCGGCTTGCCCCGCTGACTGTTGACCGAGGTTGGAAGCGTGGGGTCCGGAATCCGGACCTGACGCTGCCGGGGTCGGTCAGGTGGGGCGAGGGCTGAGGTAGACGCCGGCGATTCTCAGGCCGAGGCGGGCGACGGCGAGACCGACACGCCGGCGGGCCGGCTCGACGTGCCCGACTCGGGACGGGCCGGAATCCCGCGCCGCGTGAGCACGACGGGCCCGTTGGTGGGCTTCGTGCAGCTGGTCCTCGACGATCGCCGTCACGCCGCTCGGGTGCATGGGCACGATGGGCTCCTCTCCTCGTAACCAGCATCAGTCTGACAGCGGTGACGTAACCAGTCAAGGGGGAACGCTGGTACCATGGAGCCATGGCCGAGCGTCCACCTGCGCCCGAACCTCTCGTGCTGGTGCAGGACTTCGTGAACAGCAACGAGGTCGAGGACGAGATCGAGCATCTCGACTCGCCCGAGGCGCTGGCTCGGTGGCTGGTGGCTCACGATCTCGCGCCCGCCGGCACGTCGGTCACGGCGCGTGAGCTGCAACGGGTGAAGGCCGCGCGCGAGGCGTTGCGGAGTCTGCTGTTCTCGAACAACGGTGAGCCGCTCGACCCTGCCGCTGTCGACGTGTTGAACGACGCCTCCGATCGGCTCCGACTCACGCCCCGGTTCGATGTCGAAGGTCATGTCGTGGTTGCGGGCGAGGGGAGTGGGGTCGACGGCGCGCTCGCGCAGATCGTCGCGGTGGTGCTCGGTGCGATGGCCGACGGCACCTGGTCACGACTCAAGGTCTGCCGGGCCGACACCTGCGGGTGGGCGTTCTACGATCACTCCCGCAACCGGTCGGGTCAGTGGTGCGTGATGGCCGAGTGCGGCAACCGCAACAAGGCCCGCACCTTCCGCGCCCGACAGAAGGCGAGGGGCTGATGCCCAGGGTCATCGGACTCGACCACATCGTGTTGAACGTCGCCGATGTCGAACGGGCCATCGGGTGGTACGTCGACGAGCTCGGCCTCGAGCCGGTGCGGCTCGACGAGTTCCGCCGCGGCGAGGTGTTCTTCCCGTCGGCGCGGATCGACGAGGGGACCATCATCGACTTCCTCGCCACGGCGCCGACGGGCAGCAACGTGGACCACGTCTGCCTCGTGATCGAGGCGACCGACCTCGACGCGCTCGTCGCCTCGGGTCGGTTCGACGTCGCGAGCGGACCGAGTGAGGTGTTCGGTGCCCGCGGGATGGGCCGCTCCGTCTACGTGCGCGACCCCGACGGCAACCTCGTCGAGCTCCGCTGCTACTGATCTGACCCCACCTCTGCGTACGGCCAACTGTTGGCGCCAGATGCGCGCCGGGCACGGGTCGCGACACCTCGCGACAGGTTCCCGGGGAGCAGACGCCTCACTCGCGGGCGCCAATCCAACCGGTGAAGCGCGCGATCCGGAGGTATCCCATTCGCTCGTACACCGGTTGCCCGGGGTCACTCGCCAGGAGCACGGCCGGCGCGTCGGGATCGGCGAGCGTCGCCCGCCAGGCGAGCGCGGCGCCGATACCTCGACCACGCACGTCGGGATGGGTGGCGATCCAGTCGACCTGGACGCACCCGCCGTGGACATGCGCGCCCGATGTGGCGACTGGGTGGCCGTCGACGTATCCGACCCAACAGCGCGTGCCCGGTGCGTCGAGCACCCGCCGAGTGGCGAAGAAGCCGCCGTCGGGCGCGGGATAGGCGTCGGCGAGGGCCTGGGCGAAGTCGCGCATCGTGGCGTCGTCGTGCGCCTCGACGATCTCGAGGCCCTCGGGATCGGGTGGGGCGGTGCCTCCGGCGGGTCGCAGCATGAGTGGCGGGTGACCCATCAGCTCGAGCCGGTGCAGGGAAAGGTCGGGCGTCGGCCACGGCGAGAAGAGCGCCCAGGGGCCGCCGTGACCGTTGTCGTAGAACGCCCCGAGCTCCCCGATGATGGAGGGCCACTCGTGATCGCGCACCGGTCGGCGGAGCACACATCCGTTGGCGAGGAAGAACCCGGAGCCGGAGTCGAGCGCTCCGACCTCGGATCGGTCGACGAAGCGCGCGCCGAGGGCGCGACCGAGATCGACGAGCCACCCCGAGAAGCCCGTGACGTAGGCGCGGAGCACGGTGTCGTCGAGCGGGCTCGCAGGTCCCCAACCGTCTTCGAGGTGCTCGTCGCTCCCTGCCATGGCGTCGTCTCCTCGGGTCGTCAGAGCAGACGGCGGAGGAGCTTCTGCTTCCACCCGGAGTAGGGCGGATACGTCACCGGCACGTCGAGGCGCGTGGGGCGGTTGAGCACGCTCTTGCGGTGGCTGAACGTCTCGAACCCGGCCCGACCGTGGTACGCCCCCATCCCGCTGGCACCGACCCCGCCGAACGGGAGCCCGGGAACGGCGAGGTGCAGCACCGTGGCGTTCACCGCGACTCCGCCGGCGCTCGTCGAGGCGATCACCCGCTCGGCCACGCTGTCGACCTCGGAGAAGACGTAGAGCGCGAGGGGCTTGTCGCGTTCGTTCACGAAGTCGATGGCTTCGTCGACGTCGTCGACCGGCAACACCGGCAGGAGCGGTCCGAAGATCTCCTCGCGCATGATCGGGGCGTCGCGGTCGACCGCGGTGAGCACGGTGGGGGCGAGGTAGCGCTCGGCCGCGTCGCCCACGCCGCCGACGACCGGCTCGCCGCCAGAGTCGAGGAGGCCCTGCAACCGGGCGAAGTGACGGTCGTTGACGATGCGGCCGTAATCGGGGCTCGAGCGCGGGTCGTCGCCGTAGAACCCCCGCACCGTCGACGCGAGTGCTTGGAGGAACGGCTGTTCGACGGCGCGGTCGACGAGCACGTAGTCGGGAGCCACACAGGTCTGGCCCGTGTTGACGAACTTGCCCCACGCGATCCGCTTCGCGGCGACCGGGATGTTCGCGTGCCTGTCGACGATGGCCGGGCTCTTCCCGCCGAGCTCCAGCGTGACCGGCGTGAGGTGCTTCGCCGCGGCCTCCATCACCACGCGTCCGACCGTGCCGTTGCCGGTGTAGAAGATGTGGTCCCAGCGTTCCGCCAGCAGCGCGGTGGTCTCGGGGACCGCACCCTCGACCACTGCGATGCACTCGGGATCGAGGTACTCGGCCACCAGCCGGGCGAGCACGCGTGAGCTCGCGGGTGCGAGCTCCGAGGGTTTGATCACCGCGGCGTTCCCCGCCGCGATGGCGGCGACGAGCGGCGCGAGGACGAGTTGGACCGGGTAGTTCCACGGACCGATGATCAGCACCACGCCGAGGGGCTCGCGCACGATCTGCGCCTTCGCAGGCTGCTGGGTCAGTGGCACGGAGATCTTCTCCGGCTTGACCCACACGTCGAGGTTCGCGAGCGCGAAGTCGATCTCGGCTCGGGTGAACGCGGTCTCGGTGACGTAGCTCTCGATCTCGGGTTTGCCGAGGTCGGCCGCGAGTGCGTCGAGGAACTCGGTCTCGCGTTCGAGCAGCATCGCCTCGAGTCGTCGCAACTGCGCCACGCGCCAGTCGACGGGTCGGGTCCGACCCGACTCGAAGCCGGCCCGCAGCCGCTTCACGACGTCGGCCGCACCCGCTCCCTCGTCTCCGGTCTCGTGCATCGACCGTGCTCCTCCGTCTCGGCGGTGACCGCGGCGCTGGCGCCCATCACGGTACCGCCCGGCTCGACACGTCGAGTCCGTCGAGCACGGTCGAGGACCCCGGTGAGGTCGGGGATGCAGTCGGCCGACTGCCGCCCGTCGGGCCGCGTCGACGGGTGCGCCCGGATCGGGCCAGTGGCCGTCACGCTCGAGATAGGCCGGCCGCAGGCCGACGGCACGGGGCCCTTCGACGTCGGGGATCCAGGTGTCGCCGACGAAGAGGCAGCGGTCGGCGGGCTCGTCGAGCTCGGCGAGCGTCGTCTCGAAGATCCGCGGGTGCGGCTTGCGGGCGCCCGCCCATGCCGACGACACGACCACGTCGCAGGCGCCGGCGATGCCGGCTTCGTCGATCGCCTCGGTGAGGTCCCAGTCCCAGTTGGAGCAGATCGCGAGCCGTAGGCCCCGATCGCGCAGCGTCGCGAGCACGTCGACGACCTCGGGGTAGCGCTCGAGCACGCGCGTCGCCGTTCCCTCCCGGAGCTTGGCGACGATCTGGTCGTACTCGCCGGGGTGCACGTCGGTCTCGGAGAGCATCGTCTCCATCCGGTGGCGCTGCCAGGCGAGGTAGTGGTCGCGGCTCTGCGAGTGCTCGACGTGCTCCGCGCCGTCGTGACCGTCGAAGTAGCGCCGCATCGCGTCGTCGGTCACCTCGACGCCGTGCTCGCCCAGCACCTCGGGGATCGAGATCCAGTGCGTCGATCGGGCCAGGGTGCCGTAGAAGTCGAAGATGACGGTCTGCACGGCCAGGGAGGTGGAGGACTGCGACATGTCGACATCCTCCCACGCGGGGAGGGTGCTTGGCTTTGCCTACCTACCGGTAGGTAGGATGGATCGGAATGAGCAGCGGCGATCATCCCGTCCCCGAGATCGCGCGCGGCACCCTCCATCGGGCCCCCGACGAGCGGGTGAACTGGGTCAGCTCGATCCCGTTCTTCCTCATCCACGTGGCCTGCCTCGCGGCCTGGTTCACCGGCGTGACCCTCACCGCAGTCGTGCTGTGCCTGTCGCTCTTCTGGATCCGGATGTTCTTCGTGACCGCCGGATACCACCGCTACTTCTCCCACAAGGCCTACAAGCTCGGCCGGGTCTCGCAGTTCGTGATGGCCTTCGGGGCCCAGACGTCGGCCCAGAAGGGGGCGCTGTGGTGGGCCGCCCATCACCGTGACCACCACCGCTTCTCCGACACCGACAACGACATCCACTCGCCCCGCAAGGGCTTCTGGTGGAGCCACGTCGGCTGGATCCTCTGCGACCGCTACGGCCCGACCAAGTACGACGGCATCAAGGACTTCTCCCGCTACCCCGAGCTGGTCTGGCTCGACAAGCACGACTGGGTCGCTCCCTGGAGCCTGGCGGTGGTCTGCTACCTCATCGGCGGGTGGAGCGGGCTGGTCGTCGGCTTCTTCTGGTCGACGGTGCTCCTCTGGCACTCCACCTTCACGGTCAACTCGGTCGCCCACGTGTTCGGCCGTCGGCGGTACGACACCACCGACACCAGCCGGAACTCGCTGCTGGTGGCCCTGCTGACCGGTGGCGAGGGCTGGCACAACAACCACCACCACTACCCGAGCTCGGCCCGCCAGGGCTTCTTCTGGTGGGAGATCGACGCCACCTACTACGGCCTCAAGGCCCTGAGCTGGGTCGGCATCGTGAAGGACCTGCGCCGGCCGCCGGAGCGGGTGCGTCGCCCGCAGCCGGAACCCGAGCCCGAACGCGAGCTCGAAGCCGCGTAACTTCCGCTCTCGGCCCTGCGGGCCAGGCCGCTCGGGCCCCGCTCGCCGACGGGGGCGCTCGACAAGTCGGCGCGGACGGCTCGCTTCGGACTTCCGCTCTCGGCCCTGCGGGCCAGGCCGCTCGGGCCCCGCTCGCCGACGGGGGCGCTCGACAAGTCGGAGCGGACGGCTCGCTTCGGACTTCGGTTCACCTGGCCGATAGAGAGTCGTGGAGCGCGTCACGGAGTGGAGAGCGGTGCGGGCCTGGCAGGCGGGGGTGTGTCTCGCGTGGTGCGCGTTCGCCGGGTGGTGGGCGTTCGGGCGGGGTGACCGGATCCCGCTCCTCGCGTTCGTGAACCTCGGCTTCCACGAGCTGGGCCACCTCGTCTGCTACCTGGTGGCCTTCGTCGGCCCGGTGGTGACCGCCGCGGCCGGTTCGGTGATGCAGTGTCTGGTGCCGGTCGGTCTCGCGGTGTACTTCGTCGCCTGGCGTCGCGACCGGCTCGCGGGCGCGGCGTGTCTGGCGTGGGCCGCGACCAACTTCCAGGAGGCGTCGGTCTACATCGCCGACGCGCCGTTCGAGGAGCTCCAACTCATCGGTGGTGAGCACGACTGGGCGGCTGTGCTCGGCCCCGAGCACCTGAACCGGTTGCACGACGCGGGCTCGATCGCCTCGACCGTCCGCGGGACAGGGATCGTCGTCCTGCTCGTGGCGGTCGCGCTCTGCATCGTCGCCCTCGCCACGTCGTCCGGGGCCCGCCCCCGGTCGCGTGATGCCGAAGCGGTCGACGAGCGGTTCCTCGTCTGACGCCGCGACAGTGGTGGCATGGAGCAGATGCGATGAGCGACGAGGGCAAGCAAGCGTGGATGAAGGTCGGGCTGCACTTCGCGGCCGTCGGCGACAAGCTCAAGGAGCACGGCAAGCGCGCCGCCGGGGAGTCGTCGGCGACGAAGTCCGACGATGTCGACCAGGCCGCAGTGACCGATGCGTTGAACACGCTCGGTCGGGCGATCGACCAGGCGGTGTCGTCGGTGAGCGGCGCGGTGAAAGACCCTGAGGTGCGCGACGGGCTCAAGGGCGCGCTCAACTCGATGGGCGAGGCGCTGAACGAGACGTTCGCCGACGCGGGCGACACCGCGGGCGACAAGCTCAAGTACGCCGGTGACAAGCTGAAGGGCGTCTTCGCGACCAAGCCCGACGATCCGAAGCCGGGCGACGCGCCGAAGTAGCGCGCCGAGCGAGGCTGATCAGAGCGCCGGACCCGAGGAACGCAGCGGGTCGAGACCGGCGAGCGCGCGCGCCGCGCGGATCGCGAGTGCCACGATCGTGAGGGTCGGGCCGTAGCCGGTCGACGTCGGGAACACCGACGAATCGGTGCACACCACGTTCTCGACTCCGTGGAGGCGCTGCCACGCGTCGAACACGCTCGTGCGGGGATCGTCGCCCATGCGGGCGCTGCCGATGATGTGGCGGGAGATCGGAGCCACGAACCCGGGGCGATCGGCGTCGGAGCCCTCGATGGGCGGGGATGTCACCCAGAAGGTGTGTTCGGCACCGGCCTCGCGCATCACCGCTTCGAGTCGCGGCGCCCAGTGCTGCGCGCAGCTGATCTCGTGACGGTGGGGCGTGTACGTGACGCGACCGGCGGGGAAGCCGTAGACGTCGCGCACCGTGGGATCGAGGTCGATTCGGTTGGAAGCGACGGGGAGATCCTCGCCCTGCATGGTGAACACGGCCATCCGGTCGCGGGTCATCGAGTCCAGCATGAGTTGCGAGTGCAACGCACCCTGGGGAAGGTGCATGCCCTCCATCACGGGGTGTCCGGCCGCGCCGTGCTCCACGATCCCGCCCCGGAAGTAGGGGAGACCTGCCTCGCGCGCCGCCGCCACGCGCGGGCTCGTCGGACACGATCGGGTCGTCCATCAGGTGCGTCACCGAGCGGCCGCGATGGCCGTGCAGGCGGAACGGGAACATGCCGAGCACGAGGGTCTGGAAGTGGAACATGAGGTGCCGGCCGACGACGTCGGGGTTGCCGAGGCCGCTGCGCAGAAGCAGCCGGGGTGTCTCGAACGCCCCACCGGCGAGGATCACGTGCCGGGCCGACACCTCGTGCCCGACGAGGTCGGCGTCGAGGTAGCGGACGCCGGTGGCCCTGCGGCCGGTGCCGTCGAGGAGCACGTCGGCGACGATCGACTCGGTGCGGATCTCGCAGCGCCCGGTTCGCAGCGCGTGCCGCAAGGGCGCGACCGGATCACCCTTTGCGTCGATGGGGCACCCGAAGAAGCCGCAGAACCCGCAGTTGTTGCACGCGGGTCGCCCGTCGTAGGTGACGCTGTTCACGCCCGTCGGCGCGCGGTACGGGTGGTAGCCGAGGTTCGCGGCCGCTTCGCTGGTGAGGACGGCGCAGTACATGTCGGGGCCGGGGGGCATCGGGTACGGATCGGCGCGCCACGACGCGAACGGGTTCTCGGTGTGGTCGCCGGCCACCCCGACCGCGCGTTCCGCGGCCGCGTAGTACGGCTCGAGCTCGTCGTAGCCGAAGGGCCAGTCGGCGATCTCGGCCCCGTCGATCGGGCCGAGCTCCGAGCGCGCGTGGAAGTCGACCTCGCGGAAGCGGGGGAGCTTGCCGTCGGCGTGGAACCCGCCACCGCCGACGGTCGACGGGAGGTTGTTCACCTCTCCGGTCAGGAGTCGGTCGCCGTCGGCCTCGCGGCGTCGGAAGGTGCGAGGTTCGAGGAACGGGTCGGGGCCGAGGTAGTGGCGACGGAGGAACTTGATCTCGTCGTTCGACACGTGGCCGAGCGGCTCGAATGGCGCGTCGAGCGAGAGGAGGTGGTTGCGGCCCTTCTCGAGCATGATCACCGACCATCCCGCGGCGGTGAGCACCTCGGCCGCGGTCGCCCCGGCCGGTCCGGTGCCCACGATCACGACGTCGCACTCAGGCATTCGTGACCTCGTCGTCGGTGTAGCCCCGCGGTTGCACGTCGCCGGGGAACTCGATCGCGCGCCACACCGAGCCGTCGGGGTTGCCGCCGTACTCGGGTGCCCCGTACAGCCCTTCGCACACGTGGGTGTAGAGCAGGTCGCGGAACACCGGGAGCGCGGTGAGCCGGCGCTCCTGCTCGTCGTCGTCGACGGCGGGGAAGTCGTCGCCCAACGTGGCGAGCGCGCTGCGGTAGGTCTCCTGCCAGCCGACGACCGGACCGTTGAACTCGCGGTCGGCGATTCCCCGGGACCCCTCGATCCGGGTCCTCCACGCGAGCTCCTCGAGCGCGCTCAACGGCGTGAAGTCGACGAACGAGGCGCGCCCACCGGCCCGACCCGAGAAGGGACCCCCGGCGAAGATGAGCGGCGGGTCGACTGCGAACGCACCGAGGAGCCGATCGATGTAGTCGGCCGCACCGCCGACCCGGGCGCCCGGATGCCCACCGCCCGAATCGGACCGGAGGGCGGGGATCAGGTGCTCCGCCGCCGCGGCGACGACCTCGTGCTCGGTCGGGGTGAGGAAACGGAGCTCGGCGGCCATCGGCGGGCGAGTCTATGGCTGACGGCGGTGTCAGGTGCGGGCCGGCTGGCTATCGTCGCTCCCGTGGACGACCTGACGACCGCGCTCGATCTCGCCCGGGTGAATGCCGCGGTCGCCACCCGGATCGAGCGCTCGCTCGGCTCGTGGCACGGCGTCGGCTTCGACGATCTCGGGCTGCTCCTCGTGCTCCGCGACGCACCCGACGGCCGACTCCCGGTTGCCGACCTCGCGATCGCCCGCGGGATGACGCCCTCATCGGTCGTCCGCCGCCTCGGGCCCCTCGAACGCATCGGCGTGGTGCAGCGCGAGCGCGACTCCCAGGATGCCCGCCGTTCCCGTGTGCGGATCACCGAGGTGGGTGCCACCCTCGCCACTGATGCGGCGGCCACTGCCGACGACGTCGCCCGCGCCGCGCTCCATGAACGCTGGACACCCGCCCAACTCGAAGCCCTGCGCGAAGTCCTCGCCCCCTGAGCCGACGCCGACCCCGGGGTCAGCGGGCGATCGTGGCGGGAGTGTTGACCTTGTCGGCGGCGATGCGCAGGATGATCCGTCCATCGGGTCCGATGGGATTCGCGTAGTCGCGGCCCAGATAGCGGTTCGACAGCTCGTCGATGTGGTCCCGGGCGACCTGGCCCGTCGTGGTGCCGACGACGTGGCCGCGGACCTCGGCCCAGTCCCACGGGTTCTCGGCCGAATGGATCAACACCGTGACGCGCGGGTCCCGGGCGACGTTGCGGGACCGCTGCCGCTGCGGTTCGGTGTTGACGAAAACCTCGTCGCCGTCGGTGTCGATCCACGTGAGCAGCGCCTGCGGTTGCCCGTCGGGCATCAGCGTCACGACGGTGGCGAGGTTCTTGCCCTTGGCCAAGCGGATCACGTCGTCGTCGAGGGGCATGGTGGCTCGCTTTCCTTCGTCTCGGCGTCACACGTGGGTGCGAGCGTCACCACCGTGCAATCCCGGGTGCACCCTGCGCTATTCCAGGGCGGACCCCTCGGCGGCCGGCGGGGGGTGCGGCAGACCGGCGATCCACGCGGCGATCTGCTCGCCCACCGCCCGTGATCCGAAGGCGGAGTAGTGGACCCCGTCCCAGCGGTAGTCGGTGCCGCGGCCGTCGACGATGGGCCTGAGATCGAAGACGGGACTGCGGTCCCGGGCCGCGACCTCGGTCAACAGGTCGTTGAGCGGACCGATCCCGGAGAACAGCGATCCGCTCAGGATGAAGCCGACCTCGGCGCCGTCTCGGCCGGCGACGCGTACCGCGTCACTCGCCACGGCGTTCATGTGGTCGCGCCAGGCGGGTGTGTCGTAGCGGTAGGTCTTCGGCCCGACGCGATGGTCGCTCGTGTCCCAGAGTCCGAAGTTGATGAGCACGAGATCCGGCCGGTACCGGCGGAGGAGCTGCGGCCACCGTCGCGGCCACCGGCAATCGCCGGCGCCGACGGTCGGTATCCCGACCCACCGGCCGTCGCGCCCGCGCAGCTTCGCGACCTTCCAGTCGAGGGCGCAGCCCGCTTCCGTTCCCGACACGATCTCGATGTTCAGGGGTCGCGCCGCGGCTGCGATGCCCGGGGCGAGCGTCTCGGCGACCGAGTCGCCCACGAGCAGGACCCGGAGCGTGCCCGGGTTGGCTCGGGAGAGGTCTTGTTGCTGCTCGACCAGCCGGGCCGCGTTCGCCATCGGCGAATCGAGCGACGCGGACACGAACAACAACAGCGCGACGAGTGCTCCGGCGATGACGGGAACGAACGCCAGCGGGTGCCCGCCGGGAAGTGTGCCCCGGCGGAACGGTCGCTCGATCACGAAGTACGAGAACAGCGTCAACGCGACGGTGATGGTCACCTGCAGGGCGAGGAGCGGTGAGCCGGTGATGCCGACGAGCTGCCCGTCGACGAGCACGAAGACCGGCCAGTGCCAGAGGTAGAGGCCGTACGACACCAGACCGACGGCCCGCAGGGGTCTCCAGGCGAGCGTCCTCGTGACCACCGTCGGCCGCGGTTGGAGGCAGGCGGCGATCACGACGACCGTCAGGAGCTCGAAGGCGAAGAGCCCGCCTCGGTAGACCCACACGCTGGTCCCGTCGAACCAGACGACGCACAGGAGCATCGCCCACGCGGCAACGACTCCCGCTCGTGACAGCCACCGCGACGGCCGGATCGTCACGAAGGCGAGCGCGGCACCCAGGAGGAGGCCGTGCGCATGCGTGTGGGTGCCGTAGTACGCCACCGACGGGTTCGCGCCGTCGACGGTCACGGCCATGAGGACCGCAGAGACCGCGGCGGCCGCGCCGACGAAGACCGCCGGTCGTCGGAGCCGCACGACGACGAGGAAGGCGAGCGGCCAGAGCAGGTAGAACTGCTCCTCGATCGCGAGCGACCAGAGATGCTGCAGCGGCGACGGCGCAAAGGCTCCGAAGTACGAACCGCCCTGCGCGATGAAGTGCCAGTTCGCGACGTATCCGAGACTCGACAACATGTCGCCCCGCAGCCCGGAGAGGCTCGGATGATCCGAGTACACGAGGCCGAAGGCCAGGATCCCGAGGCACAGGAACCCGAGCGCGGGAAGGAGGCGACGAGCCCGGCGCGACCAGAACCCGCGGAGCGAGACGGCCCCGTTGCTCGTGTGCTCCGAGCGCAGCAGCGAGGTGATGAGGAACCCGGAGAGCACGAAGAACATGTCGACGCCGAGGAACCCACCCGACGCCCAGGTGAGGTCCGCGTGGAACGCGATCACGGCGACCACCGCCACGCCTCGCAGGCCATCGAGCGCCGGGATCCGGGTGAGGCCGCTGGGTGTGGCCTCGCGATCCTGCGCCAGGAGCATCAGTGGAGCCTACGATCCGACCGCGCCGCGGCGCCGGGCATCCCCCGAGACCACGGGGTTCAGTCGAGGGTGAGCGCGTAGTTGCCGAGATCGTCGAGGCGGGCCGTCGTGCCCGGCGGGACCACGACCACGGTGAACGGTTCCTCGATGAGGGCCGGGCCGGTGATCGAGATGCCGCCGGCGAGGCGGGTGCCGTCGAAGACCGGCGTGTCGATGAACTCGGTGCCGAAGTACGCGGCCCGGCTGCCGGTACGGGCCTGCTGGGGATCGGTCTCGGAGCCCGGCTCCGCGAAGTGATCGGGCTTCGGCGTGGTCCCGCGGGCGACCAGGCGCGCGCCGCGGAGCAGCGGTTGCTGGTTGCGGAAGCAGAAGCCGCGCTCGCGTTCGTGCTGGTCGTGGAACCGCTCCGCGAGATCGAGCAACGCCGGCTCGTCGAGCGCGTCGCCCTCTGGCGCGGGAACGCTCATGTCGAAGTTCTGTCCCGGATAGCACATCTCCGCGAACACCCCGATGTCGACCTGGTCGGTGGTGAGTCCGGTCGGTTCGAGCTCCTTCGCCGACTCGTCACGCAGGTCGGCGAGCAGGCCACGGAACCGACCGATGTCGACCTGGGAGAGCGGCACGACGTAGGCCCGGAGCAAGTCGACGACGTAGTCGGCGACGAGCACGCCGAGCGCAGAGAACGCGGGTGCGGCGCGGGGGACGACGATGCGGTCGATGCCCAGTTCGGCGGCGATGGCCCACGCGTGCACGGCACCATTGCCGCCGTAGGCGATGAGGGCGAGGTCGCGGGCGTCGGCGCCGTGCGACGCGAGCACCCGGCGGGTCGCGTCGGCCATGTTCGCGTTCACGATCCGCTCGACTCCCCACGCGGCCTCGACCACGTCGATGCCGAGCGGCTGGGCGACGTCGCGCTCGATCGCCGCGCGCGCGCCCCCGAGGTCGAGGCTCATGCGACCACCGGCGAAGCCGTCGGCGGGGAGGTAGCCGAGCACCGCGTCGGCGTCGGTGACCGTCGGCCGGGTGCCGCCCCGGCTGTAGCAGACCGGACCAGGGTTCGAGCCGGCCGACTCCGGACCGACGAGCAGCGCACCCTGGCGCACCCGGGCGATCGAACCGCCGCCCGCGCCGACGCTCTGCACGTCGACCATCGGGAGGCCGATGTAGTACCGGTAGCGCCAGTTCCAGTCGGTCTTGATCTCGGGCCGGCCGTCGCGCACGAGGCACAGGTCGAAGCTCGTGCCACCCATGTCGACCGCCACGAAGTCGCCGACGCCGGCTCGCGTCGCCGCGAGGGCGGCGCCCATCACCCCACCGGTCGGGCCCGACGCGAGCAACGAGACCGCCCGACGAGACACGTACTCGGGGGGCATCACGCCACCGGTCGACTGCATGATGAGCAACGGGCCGCCGTAGCCCGCGGTGCGGAGCTTCTCCTGGAGGTGCCCGACGTACGACGCGATGCGCGGGGCGACGTAGGCGTTCACCAGCGTGGTCGACGTCCGTTCGAACTCCGGCCCGCGGGCCATCACCTCGTGCGAGAGCGAGATGTGCTCGACGTCGGGGTACTCCTCGCGGATGATCTCGGCGGCGCGGCGTTCGTGCGCCGGGTTCACGAACGAGAAGAGGAACATGACCGCGATCGAACGGACCTCGAGCTTGCGGAGGCGTTGGACGCCACGACGCACGGCGTCTTCGTCGAGCGGGAGGATCTCGTTGCCCTCGAAGTCGACACGTTCCGGGATCGCGATGCGCGCCCGACGCCGGGCGATCGGGAGCGGGGCCGGGTACGTCGGGTCCCAGATCTGTTCCTTGTGGACCCGACGCATCTCGATCTCGTCGCGGTGTCCCTCGGTGACGAGCAGGCCGGTGGCCGCGCCGTTCATCTCGATCATCGTGTTGTCGGCGGTGGTGGTGCCGTGCACGAGGATGTCGAGTTCGCGGCAGAAGTCGGCCAGGGGAGTGGCGAACCGCTCGGCGAGGAGCGCGAGGCCGTTCATCACACCGGTCGACTGGTCGTCGAGCGTGGTGGGCGTCTTGTCGAGGACGACCACGCCGTCGGGCGTCACGCAGATGAGGTCGGTGAACGTGCCCCCGACATCGACCCCGACCCGGTAGCCCATCAGCGGCGGGAGGCGCGGAGCTCGGTGGTCGCGGCGCTCGTCGACGGCGAGGGTGAGGTCTTCGAGGGTCCCCGTGAGCACCACGCCGTAGTCGCGTGCCGCCGCGTCGTGGCTCACGTACTCGTCGAGCACGTCGTCGAGCACGGCCTGGGGATCGCGGTCGAGTGGGTTGCCCCACCCGCCGCCGCCGCCGTAGTCGTACATCACACGCTCACCGGCCGAGATCGGCACCCAGTCGGCGGTGTGCTGCACCACGAACTCGTCGTCGGAGCCGTAGCGGATCACCATCCGGTTCGGCTCACCCGGTTCGCCGCCGCAGATCCCCGGCATCGGGTACTTCATCCCGACGACGTAGGTGTAGACCTTCGCGTCGGCGAGCACTTCCTTCTCGTAGTGGCTCCCGCACAGGCCGCGCCACTGACCGGGGCCGCCGGAGTCGGTGCGGTAGTCGCGACTCCACTGGATGTGCGGGTAGAGGCTCTCGTTGATCTCGGCCGTCGCCTTCCAGAGGTTGCCGAAGCTCGCGTTCTGTGCGCCCCAGGCGTCCATGCCCTTGCCGGCGTTGCACCAGCCTGCGTACACCTCGGCCGAGTGGTCGGTGAACGTCGCGCCGGTGCGCGGGTCGGTTCCGACGATGATCGTGGGGATGCCGGTCTTGTACGTCTGCGGCACGGCCTTGTCGGGCAGCACGTGTTGCATCGCGACCGCGATCACCTCCCCGACGTCGGCGCCGGGGTGGTGGGTTCCTGCGCTCACCGGCCGGTCGGGGTGCGGGTTCAGCACGCACCCCTTCGGCACGATCAGCTCGATCTGGTCGAAGAAGCCTTCGTTCTTGGGGATCTCGGGATCCATCATCGAGGCGATCTGGCCGACGGTGTAGCCCCGGGTGTTGCCGAACGTCGACCAGGCCTGGATCTCCTGGCGGGTGTCGGAACCGGTGTAGTCGATGGTGAGCTTCTCGCCGGCCACCGTGATCTTCACGTGCAGGTGGATGTCGGGGTTGCCGAGCGGGTCGTGGTCGACGTAGGCGTCGGCCTCGTACACGCCGTCGGGCCAGGCCGCGACCTCCTCGCGGAACCGCCGCGCCGCGTAGTCGACCATGTGGTCGACCGATCCCTCGACGACCGACGCGCCGTAGCGGTCGATGAGCCGTTCGAGCCGCTCGCACGCGAGTTGGGCCGCGCCGATCTGCGCGCGCAGGTCGCCGATGTAGGTGGGGATCCGGTTGTTGGTCTGCAGCGCGTAGAGCACGTCGCGGCGTTCGACGCCGCGGTCGATCACCTTCACCGCGGGCCAGCGCACGCCCTCGCCCCAGATGTCGCCCGCGGTGACGTTGTACCCACCCGGCACGCCACCACCGGTGTCGCCGTGGTGGCACTGGATGCTGGCGATGAGCACCATCCGCCGGACGCCGTCGTCTCCCTCGGCGAACACCGGTGCGAACACGTTGTAGTCGGGGAGATGACCGCCACCGTGGTACGGATCGTTGGCCACGAACACGTCGCCCTCGCGGAACTCGTCTTCGCCGAGGAAGTCGAGTGCGAAGCGGACCGGCAGCGTGCTCGTGAGCATGAACTGCGGGATCCCCACCGACAGGGCGGCGAGGCGGCCCTTGGCGTCGAGGATGGTGGCGTTGCGCTCGTTGCTCTGGTTCAGGATCGGGGTGGTGGCGGTGCGGCTCACGTAGACGGCCATCTCGAAGCAGATGGTCTCCATCGCACCCCGGATCACCTCCGCGGTCACGATGTCGACGTCGGGCCCGTCGATGAGTCGGCCCCGATGTCCTGCCAGTCGGGCCATGTCGACATCGGTCATCTGTCGCCCCCGGTGTTGCTCAACGGAACCTGTCGTAGAAACCTGACGTGCGTGTCAGAGCCTACCGGCTCACGGGCCCGGTTCCCATCCCTCCGGTGCCAGTTCGAAGTGCTCCCACCGGAAGGCCGGGACGACGACGCAGCTGACCAGCGCAGGCGCGGTGGGTGCCGAGGCACGTTGCCAGGCGCCCGCGGGCACGATCGCCTGCGGCAGGCCGGCGGGTGGGGGACCGAGGCGAACGGACTCGACGCGGCCGTCGGCCGCGGCGATCGAGAGGTCGAGCCCGCCGCCGCCGCAGTGGTTCCAGATCTCGACCGAGTCGATGCGGTGCCAGCGCGACTGCTCGCCCCGGCCGAGCAGGTACAGGATCGAACTGGCCCGGCCGTCGGCATCGAGGAACGTCCGGCGGTAGTGACCGCCCTCGGGGTGCGCTTCCAGCCCGAGGCGGTCGACGAGGTCGGCAGTGTCGATGGGAGCGGACGGTTCCACCCGTAGATGTTCGCGCGGGCGGATCAGCTCCGGTTGTGCTCGCGCACGAGCACGAAGCTCACGAGCGCGAGGGCGCCGACGATCCCGAGGATCAGTCCCCCGAAACCCGGCGCGATCGTGACCGACACCTGGAGCACCAGGTAGGCGCCGAGGAGCGTCCCGAGGACCACGAGCAGGCCGCGAGCCGGTGACGGTGCCCGGGTCGGGGGTCGCACGGCGGTGTCGGTGGCCAGCGATGCACCGCTCCGGCCCTGCGGCATTCCTCGTGCCGACGCGTCGCCGGTTGCTGGATGCGGGGCGGTGCCGAGGAGCGCCCGGTACGCGTCGGCGAGCTCGGCGTGGTAGCGCTCGGCCGCGGCGCGCTCGGCATCGGTCGACTGCGAATCGGGGTGGTGCAGTCGGCTGCGGCGGGCGAACGCGGCCTCGATCTCGTCGGGGCCCGCGACCCGGTCGACGCCCAGCACGACGTAGGGGTCCATCCCGCTATTGACGACATCTCGCGCCCGGGCCTTGAGGGCGCGGACCGGCCGAACGGCGAGGTCTGCACCGTCAGTTGCGGATTCCGGGACTCAGCGTGCAGACCTCGGCGGCGAGAGGTCAGGTGCGGTTCGTGGCCGAAGCGCGGGTGGCGAGGTGCTGCATGGCCTGCTGGATCGTGTCGCGCACGCGGCCGATCGACCGCTGCATGATCCAACCCATCGGCCCGACCGGTTCGAGGTACATCGTGTAGCTGATGTCGGTTCCACCGTCGGGGCGGGCGGTCAGCCGGCAGTCCTCGACGAGCGAGCGCGTCCACCGGGGCGACGCGGCCGTGCCGGTGAACGCCCAGCGCACCCCCGGGTCCCACGCGATGAACTCCTCCTCGACCCACGACATCGGGATCTTCACCCGCCGACGCGCGCCGACGCCTTCGGCCGGCCCGAGCACGTCGACCCGCTGCAGGCTCGGGAACCACTCGACCCAGCGCTCGTGGTCGGCCAGCACCGCGAACACCGCGTCGGGTGACGCGGTCGACGTCGAGACCCCGCTCGCCTGCACGGGGGCCCGGGTGATCCAGTCGAGTGTCTGGGGAACGAGCTGAGCCATCGCCTCAGACTAGGAGGCTCACTGCTCGCGCGACTCCCGTTCGGCGATCTCGTCTTCGAGTGCCTTGAGCACAGGCAGGGTCGCGCGGTCCTTGGGCCGGTTGGCCACTTCCTTCGACGCGATGATGTCGGCGAGCGACGCGACCTTGACCCGGAATCCGTCGAGGTCGTACTCGACCGCATGCGGGAGCAGCTCCGGGTAGCCGCCCCTGAAGGCGGCCGGGCGCACGGCGAGGTCGAAGAATCCGAAGTCGGTGACGAGGTTCAGCGCGGTGTCGATCCGGCTGAGGAAGACTGCATCGCAAGCGAACGCGAGGCCGTCGGCCTCCGATTCGGTACGGATCCGCGCGTGCATGGCCCGCAGCGCGCGGGCGAGCCGCTCCAGGTTCTCGGGGGAGCGATCGGGGCAGACGTCGGCGTCGTTCGTCATCGCGGGAGACCCGTGCAACACGCCGGCCAAGCCGCCGATGAGCACGAAGTCGACGTGGTGCTCGACGAGCGTGCCGAGGAGCTCCCGGGCGCGGAGTCGATCAGGCACCGAGGGGGACCGCTCGAGCAGTGGTGACGAGCTCCGACAGCTCCTCGACCTGCTGGAGACGTTCGCTCGGTGAGAGGCGCATGGTGCCCCGGACCTGGGCCCGGTCGACGTCGTCGAGGCGACGGAACGCGAGATCCGCTTCGAGGCCGCACGCACGCAGGATCCGCCCGAGCGTCGCGATCCTGGGCTCTTCGACGCCCCGTTCCCAGCGGGAGATCACCGATTGCTTCGTTCCGACCGCGACGGCGAGTTCGGCCTGGGTCAGCCCGGCGATCGTCCGTGCCTCCCGGACCAGCAGGCCCGTGCGGAGTCGGCTGAGCGTTCGTGGGTCGGGGCGATCCTGCGGCATCTCCAGAGCGTAATCACTATGTGGTGAGAGCGCAAACGCTATATGAGCAGGTCGGCGAGGCGGTCGTGGTGCCAGGCGGTGGGGCCGAGGAGGGCTTCGGACGCGTAGGCCCGGCGGATGAACAGGTGGAGGTCGTGTTCCCACGTGTACCCGATGCCACCGTGGATCTGGATGCCGTCCTTGGCCGCCCGCTTCGCGGCTTCACCGGCGGCCGCCTTCGCGACGTGGACCGCCCGGGCCCGGGTGTCGTCGCTGAGCTCGTCGCCCGCATCGAGGGCCATCGCCGCGTAGTAGACCGCGCTCCAGGCCCGCTCCACGTCGAGCGACATGTCGGCGAGCTTGTGCTGGATCGCCTGGAACGAACCGATCGGCACGCCGAACTGGTGGCGCTCCTTCGCGTACTGCAGCGACATGTCGAACAGGCGCCGCGCGGTGCCGACGAGCTCCGCGGCGAGCACGACCGTGGCGCGGTCGACCAGTGCCGCGAGGGTGGCCGCGTCGACCCGCACCCGCTCACCCTCGACGACGTCGATCTCGAACACCCGTCGCGACGAGTCGACGGTCTCCACCCGCCGGGGCGCGGCGCCTTCCACCAGCGTGACCGATGGTCGGCCGTCGACCACGTCGACGATCGCGACCATGTCGACGACGTCGGCGTCGAGGACGAACGTCTTCACCGGATCGGAGTTGGGGGTCCAGAGCCCGTCGGCGCCGGCGAGTGCGACGGTGCCCGTGAGCGAGCCCGCGGCGGCCGCGTCGACCAGGTCGGAACCGATCGCAGCGAGTACGGGTTGGAAGAGCGCGGTGGTGGCGAAGAACGGGCCGGGCGCGGCGACGAATCCGAGCTCCTCGACGAACACGCAGAGGTCGACCGTGGACGCGGCGCCGAGGGCCGCGAAGTCGCGGAGGTGGTTCCACAAGGGTTCGGCCGCAGCGGGATCGTCGCGGTGCGCCCGCACGATCGCCGGCGGGCACTCGCGCGCGAGCAGCCCGCGGGCGGTGTCGCGGAGGAGCTCCTGGTCGGGGGTGAGGGCGAAGTCCATCGTCAGCCTCTCGGCAGTCCGAGGACGCGCTGGGCGATGATGTTGCGTTGGATCTCCGACGATCCGCCCGCAATGGTGTTGGCGAAGCTCACGAAGAACGCGTCGACCCACCGGCCGCTCTCCTCGCCGCGGATCTCGTCGGTGACGGGGCCGTAGGGACCCTGGATCTCCATCCCGAGCTCGTAGAGCGCCTTGCCCAGCTCGGAGGTGGCCATCTTCATGTAGGAGTGCTCGGGGGCCGAGCTGCCCTGGGCGAAGCTGGTGAACCCCTTGTACCCGAGCGCCCGCAGGCTCGCGGCGCGCTGGTAGCCCTCGGCGATGCGTCGCCGAACGATCGGGTCGTCGGCGCAGCCCCGCCGCTTCGCGAGATCGACGAGTCCGTCGATGCTCTGCTCCAGACGCGCGACCCCCTCCACCCACAGTCCGGCGCGTTCGTGCGCGAGCGAGCCCTGGGTGAGGCGCCACCCGTCGTCGAGGCCACCGACGAGGTTCTCCCGTGGCACCACCACGTCGGTGAAGAACACCTCGGCGAACCCGGCCGAGCCGCTGATGTGGCGCAGCGGCCGGATCTCGATCCCGGGGGTGTCCATCGGGACGATCAGGAGGCTGATGCCCTTGTGCTTCGGGGCGTCGGGATTCGTGCGGACGTAGCAGCAGCACATCTGCGCGTGGGTGGCGTAGCTCGTCCACACCTTCTGGCCGGTGACGACGAAGTGGTCGTCGTGCACCTCGGCCCGGGTCGACAGCGCGGCGAGGTCGGAGCCGGCGTCGGGCTCGCTCATGCCGATGCACCAGATCGTGTCGCCGCGGATCGCCGCGGGCGCCAGGAGCTGCTGATCGTCGTCGCCGAACTCGAGGAGGCTCGGGGCCACGATCGCGTAGCCGGGGAAGTGGAGCGAGCGCGGGATCCCGCGGCTCGCCATCTCCTCGAGGTAGACGAGCGTCTGCACAGGCGTGCAGTTCCGGCCGCCCAACTCGGGCGGGTACCCGGGGATCATCCAGCCGTGGTCGAAGAGGGTGGCCTGCCAGTCGCGGGCCCACCGCGGGATGAGGTCCTCGCCGTCGGCTTCGGCCGCGAAGTCGCGCTGGACGCGGGTCTCGGGTGGTGCGTGCTCGTCGAGGAACGTCACCAGTTCGGCGCGGAACGCCTCCTCGTCGGGACCCCAGGCCAGGTGCACGGGAGCGTCAGTCGTCGACGGTGAAGAAGAACGGCGCCACGCCCGGGTCGGACTTCGCGAACAGCGTGTCGCGATGGTCGTTGATCGCCGAGATGGTCCACACGTCGGTCGCGGTCGCCTCGGTGAGCGGCCGCCAGCCCTGCAGGATCTGGGCGACTCCGCCGCCGACCTTCACCACCTGACCGTTCACACCCTCGGCGAGATCCGACGCGAGCCAGACACGCGGCCGCGGCCACGTTCTCGGGCGCGAACTTGTCGAACTCGCCCTCCTTCGCGTTCATGTAGTCGCCGGCGACAGCCTCGGTGAGCCGGGTGCGGGCGACGGGTGCGATCGCGTTGACGCGCACGCCGACGCGCTCGAGCTCACGCGCCATCACGATCGTCATCGACGCGATGCCGGCCTTCGCGGCGGCGTAGTTGACCTGGCCCGCGTTGCCGTAGAGGCCCGACTCCGACGCCGTGTTCACGATCGCGGCGCCGACCGGGCTCCCGGTCTCCTTGGAACGCTGCCGCCAGTAGGCCGAGGCGAAGCGGCTGGTGACGAAGTGCCCCTTGAGGTGGACCGAGATGACCGAGTCCCACTCGGCTTCGTCCATGTTGAAGCTCATCTTGTCGCGCAGGATCCCTGCGTTGTTCACGAGCACGTCGAGCCCGCCGAACTCGTCGACGGCCTGGGCGATCAGTTGCTGGCCGCCGTTCCAGTCGGCGACGTTGTCGTAGTTGGCGGCGGCTCGACCTCCGTCGGCGACGATCTCGTCGACCACTTGCTGCGCCGGTCGCTGATCGGCACCCTCGCCGGTCGACTCACCACCGAGGTCGTTCACGACCACCGCGGCACCTTCGGCCGCGAGCAGCAATGCCTCGGCCCGGCCGATCCCGCGACCCGCGCCGGTGACGATCGCGACCTTGCCGTCGAACAGACCCATGGACCCCCCTCGGAACGTGACACCCCGTCGAACCTGACGCGGACGTCAGACAATAACGGGTGCGGTCGTCGCACCCCACTCCGTACCGGTCATGGGCGCGGTTGCAGCCCAACCCGGACCATGACCAGAACGGGGGCTCGGGTCAGCCGGCGATGGGGCGGCAGGCGGGATCGCTCCACTCGAGGCGGTCCCCGGTGCAGCGCGTCCCGGCCCAGACGGTCGTCTCGATCGCGTCGCTCCGGTGGCCGTGCTCGTCGGTGACCACGAGCTCGACCCGGTAGGGCCCGGGGCGGTCGGCGTGGAGCTGAGGCGTCCACGTCGTGGTGGCGTCGAGGTCCCAGTCGCTCCCGGCGGGCGCGGAGAGCAATCGCCACGAGGGGGTGAGGTCGTCGCCGTCGGGGTCGCAGCTCGCGTCGCCGCCGAGGGTCACGATGCTGCCCGGGGTGGTGTCGACATCTGCGCCGGGATCGGCGGCGGGCGCGCCGTTGCCGGGCGCGGCGCGTAGCGTGAAGTGGCGGTTCCGTCCGAGCTGCACGAGGGTCGCGCCGCCGGGCGCGGGAGTGGCTGCGCACGCGCCGTCGACCGACTGCACCGAGAAGCCGGGGTTGACGAGGACGGTGTCGTCGCCGGTGTCGGCGAGCACCTCGGCGGTGCCGGCCGAGACGCGCACGCCGAGGTCTCCGGGGGTGCCGGTGGTGACCGACACACCGTCGGCCGCGAGGGTCGTCGCGTTCCGTGCGTACGCGAGGCGCAGCGCTCCGTCGGAGTGGGTGTCGAGGAGGCGGAGGACCCCGGTGGTCCCGGCGCCGCCCGGATCGCGGGCGACGTCGACGATCCGGTCGCCCGCCGCGTCGACGAGGTGGAGCGGCGACTGGGGAGTGCCGGTACCGGTGCTGACGGCCGGCTCCGGATCGGTCGTGCGGGTGGGGTAGAGCAGCGAGAGGCCGGTGACGTCGGTGCCGGTCGCGCTCGCTTGCAACGCGGTGTGCGTCGTGAGGACGTTGCCCGGTGCCTCGTGGTTGGCGGTGGTGGTGCCGAAGGTGAGGTCGGGAGCGTCGGTCGCGACCGCGGCGTCGACGCGGGCACCGCCCTGTTGCCACCGGCCCCCGGTCGGTGCCGCGGTGAAGGTCCCGCCGCTCGAGCCGCCGCCGTTGCCGTGGAGCAGCCAGGTGAAGGTCGAGTCGGGCGTTCCCGCGCCGTCGAGCGTGTCGTCGACCACGAGGTACCGGTCGTCGGCGAAGAGGAACCGGCGCGACACGTCGGCCGCACGGGCGGTCGACGACCCGTACCGGCTCGTCACCCGGGCGCCGTCGAGGAAGCTGGTGTCGAAGGTGTCGGAGACGGTGGCCTGACCGTCGACGTTCGGAGAGCCCGCCGGGTCGGCGGCCCATTGGATCGACGGCACGAACGGGTCTTCGGGGCCCTTCCCGTCGACGAGCACGATGTTGTGGTCGGCCGCCTTGTTGACCAGGTTGCGGGTCGGGAAGGTCAGGTAGCCGGGGTCGAGCAGGAGCCGTTCGCCGAACGCGTAGAGCATGAAGCTCCCGGAGTCGGGGTGCTCGTGGGCGGCCGACGCGGCGCGGCCGAGACCGTCGCGGTCGCGCCCGAGCTCGGCGGCCGCACCGTGCTCACCGAGGACGACGCTCTCCACGGCGTCGGGTCCCCAGTCGCTGCGGAAGATCGCGGTGCCGGCCTCGGTGTAGAACGCGGTCGGCGAGCCCGACGGCGGCGCCGGGGAGACCGCGGTGTCGTCGTAGGCCACGATCGTGTCGGCCGCGAGGCTGATGCTCCCCTCGGTGTCGTAGGGCGTGACCGCGTTGGCCCATCGCCACGCGAACGCGTCGGCCTCGGGGCTGTCCTGGGGTGCCAGACCGAAGTAGTAGGTGCGGCCCGGGTTGCCGTCGTCGACGGGTGCCATCGAGCCGTCGGGCAGGGTCATGTCGAGCATCCACCGTTGGGTCGCCTGGTAGGAGGGGTGGCGGTAGAGCGACGGGATGGTGGTGCCACCGATCGTGACCGCGCGGCCGCCGGTGAGCCGGTCCCACGCCCGCAGGAACGGGAGGAGGTTCTGCGCGCCGTACCGCTGGTAGTACGGGCCCTCGCCGTAGCCGCCGTCGCCCGTCCCGTAGAGCCAGTTCTCGACCAGGTCGACCTGGTCGATGCCGAACTCGAGCCACGCCGCGGGGTCGTAGTAGCCGTTCGGGTCGGTCGCCGGAGCCGGCCGGTACTCGGCGAGCACGATCCCGGCCACGCCGAGCGCGGCGGCCGACTTCGAGCGGTGGTTGTTCGGCAGCACGGTCGTGTAGTTCGACGCGAGCGACGGCGTCTTGAAGTCGCGGTAGAGCGCACCGGCGAGCACCGCGAGCGACGTGCGGATCAGCTGGTCGTCGGCACCGAACGCGTACCCCGCGCCGACGAGCGTGTCGTAGGCGGTGGCCCACTGGAGCAGCTCTTCACTCGTGTTGATGTCGCGGTCGGTTCCACCCAGGGGAGGCGGCACCTCGAGTCGGCTCCGGGTGTACATCGACAGGAGCAGTTGCCGGGCGCGGTCGCCGACCGCCTGGCGCGACTCGGCATCGGGGAACGGGACCACGGCGCCGCCTACGACCGTGGAGCCCACGGCGTACTGGAAGGCGAGCTCCTTGGCTGCCCGCGACTTGATCCGTTCCGCCGCGATCGAATGATCGTCGAGCGCGACGCCGTCGGCCGAGCGGCCGTTGTTGAACGACTGCTGGTAGAGCGAGGTGTAGGGCTGGCGGCCGAGCCTCGACACGACGGTCGCGACATCGCCCGGCCGCATGACGATCCGCGGCCGGCTCAGGTCGATCCCGTCGAGCACTTCGCCGGGAGGTCCCGGCGTCGGGATGATGAACGCACACGACGCCGCAACGAGGGCCACCACGGCCACGACGACGACACCGATTGCACGAGTTCGCATCCGCCCCCCGGCCACGGAGGGTGACGGTACTCGACGGGTGACGTCGGCGTCAGGCCTGCCTCCCGCTCCCGGCGGTCACTCCCCGGTACGCAGGATCGCCGTGGTGGATGAGCAGGACCTCCCAGTCGGGTGTCGTCACGACCGCCCGCGCGCTCGGTCGCTCGACCGGGTTCACGGCGTGAGGCGGTCGAGCCGTCGCGCACAGTCGGCGAGGAGCTCCCGATCGGCCTCGGGCTGTTCGCGGTGGGGCGCGAGCGGGTGGATCGTGGCGTGGGGGAGCCCACCCGTGAGGTGGAGGAACATGGCGGCGGAGTGCTTGTACGCCGGGACCGGAGCCCGGAAGCCCACGTTGCCGAGGTGCTGGAGCGCATCGTTCCAGGCGAGGAAGTCGAGCGAACCGGCGGCGAACGCGCGGTCGCGGGCGGCGAACGCCTCGGGCGCGAACGTCGAGAGGCCGAGCAGGTAGTCGCTGCCGTAGGCGACCATGTCGATCGCGAGATCGTTGCCCGTGTACACCCGGAACTCCGGTCGGGCGCGGTCGCGGGCCGCGAGGCGACGCAGTTCCGTTGCCCGGTCGAGCGACGAGTGCTTCGCGCCCACGATCGGAGCGAGGTCGAGGATCCGCGCGTAGCCGTCGTCGGTCCAGATCTCTCCGTGCGCGGCGAACATCGACCCCAGCTCGAACGCGATCGCCTCCTCGCAGCCGGCGACGATCTGTGTGTACGCGTCGGCGAGATCGACCGGCGTGAGGCCGTGCAGCGCGCGACTCTGCACGATCACCGGGATCCCGCCGCGCCCCGTGATCTCGGCCATGGCCGTGTGGTAGCTCGGGATCGGGTCCGGTGCCGTCGGATCGGCGATCGCCGCGGCATAGAAGCGGGCGCCCGACCCGAGGGTCGCGCTCGTCGCGTCGAGCACCGCGATGCGTTCGGCAGAGGTGAGGAGATCACCGAACCCGGTGTCCATGTTCACGGCGACGTCGAGACCGGCGGCGTTCGTGCGCGCGACGTGGCCGGCCAACGCGTCGAAGTCGATCGCGCCGTCGGGCGTGAAGGGAAGGAGCGTCGCCGAGATCCCGTGCACGCGCCGCGCGCCGCGCTCCAGTCGCGCGAACGCATCCGCGAGGTCGCTCACAGGCGATCCGACTCCCGTGTCGGGTCGCTCCGCTGCATCGCCTCGATCGCTCACCGACGCGGATCCCGTCCGGGTGTGTCCGGCGACTTCGCTGCGCTCCGTGCCCGGCGCTTGATCTGGAGGAGCTCGGTGCGTTCGGGGCGGTCGCGGTAGAAGGGGTCGAGGGGGAAGCAGCCCGACACCATCCCGTGGCGGGGGGCGGTGGTGCAGTCGCTGAAGGTCCGGCACACCCGCTCCGGATCCTGGGCGGTCCCGGCCAGCACGTCGGCGGCGAACGTGGGGTACGAGAGCATCATGCGGCCGAGGCCGACTGCGTCGAACCACCCGTCGCGAACGCACGCCTGGGCGACGTGGGGGAGGTACTCCTGGAGGTAGGTCCACCCCGACGACACCACCGTGAGCTCCGGCGCCGCCGCCTTCACGTCGCGCGCCGCGTGCAACAACCGGGCGACGCCGCACAACGGGTCTTCGGGCGGGGCGTAGCCGTCGGACGGGGGGAACGCGGCCGGCCGTTGCGCGTGCGGGACGTAGTACGGACTCCCGCCGGTCACGTTCACCATCGTGACCCCGAGCGCTGCGAGACGACCGACGAGCGCACGCGGCTCGTCGACGTCGTCGACGCCGAAGCCGCCGTACGGAGCGAGATCGAACGACGACAGGCGGACGCCGATCGGCAGTCCCGGTGCCGCGGTCTGCACCGCGGTGACCACCGCTTCGAGCAGCCGGGTCCGGTCGGCGAGCGCGGGCCCGCCGTAGCGGCCGGGACGTGTGCGCGCGGCGAGGAACTCGTGCAGGAGGTAGCCGTGGCAGTGCTTCACGTCGACGAAGGCGAAACCCTCGTGCTGCGCCAGCGCCGCGGCGCGTGCGAAGGCGGCGACGATCCCGTCGACCTCGTCGTCGGTGAGCACGGCATCGGGATCGTCGATTCCGGCCCGTTCGTCGAGCGCGTGGTGACGGAAGGCGGTCCGGCGGCGCCGGTGGGCCCACCGTCCGCTGTGGGTGAGCTGGAGGCCGACCAAGGGCGTCGAGCCCAAGACCGGTTCTGCGGCCGCGACCAGCACGGCCCGCAGGTCGCCGATCGCGGGAGCGGTCGTGTCGTCGAGCAGCAGCTGGTGGGGGTTCGCCCGACCGCCCTCGGTCACCGCTACGGCTTCGCCGCCCCACACCCAACCTGCACCGGATCGACCGAAGCGCTCCCACCTCCGTGTGACGAGCTCGGTCGGGGCACCATCGGTGCCCGCGTCCCAGCCCTCCATGGGTTGCACCACCCAGCGGTTCACCGGTCCGAGCGCGAGCGGTTGCGCGAGGGGCGAACCCTCGGCGTCGCTCAGCGCGGTGTCGTCGCACGGAAGATCGAGTTCGAGCTCGACGAGTCGGGCGCGGAGTGCGTCGACGTCGCGCAGGGACTTGATCCGGGGGAACCGCACACCTACCCGCCGGTGAAGCGGGGATCGCGGCGCTCCTTGAACGCGGCCATTCCCTCGACCAGGTCGGACGACGTCGTGGCGAGCGACTGGTACGCCCCTTCGAGATCGAGTGAGTGTGGGAGGTCGGTCTCGAAGCTGGCGTTCAACAGCTGCTTCGAGAGACCGAGCGAGCGGGTGGGTCCGGCAGCGAGCCGGACCGCGAGTGCGTCGGCCTCGGCCGCGAGCTCCGCCTGGTCGACGCAGCGGTACGCGAGCCCGGTCGTCACCGCATCGGCACCGGTCACCCCTTCGCCGAGCATCACCATCGCCTTCGCTCGGGGGAGTCCGACGAGACGGGGGAGCAGATAGGCGCCCCCGGCGTCGACCACCAGACCCCACTTGGCGAACGACCAGATGAACCGGGTCGACTCGTGGACGAGCACGAAGTCGCACGCGAGCGCCAGGTGGGCACCCGGACCCACCGCGACACCGTTGACCGCGGCGACGGTCGGCTTGTCGAGCTCCCAGAGCTCGCGCACGAACGACTGCACGCCGACGCGCAGGGCTTCCGACGTCGATCGGGTGGCGAAGCCCTCGCCCCCGGCCTGGGAGACCGTCGAGGCCGAGAGGTCCATCCCGGCACAGAACGAGTCGGCGGTTCCGGTGATCAGCAACGCCCGGACGTTCGGGTCGGCCCGACCCGAACGCACGGCGTCGACGATCGTGTCGCGCATCTCGATCGAGAGCGCGTTCTTCGCCTCGGGCCGATCGAGCGTGATCCGGCAGACGTGATCGTCGCCGGTGACCACGTGCACGGTCACGAGCGGGTCCTCACCGGTTCGTCGTGAGGATGTTCACGACCGAGACGCCCGAGCCACGGCCTCCGACGTTGTGTTGCAGCGCGAACCCGTTCTTCGTCGCGACCTGGCGTTCGCCCGCTTCGCCCCGGAGCTGCCACCAGCACTCGGTGATCTGGGCGACCCCGGTCGCCCCGATCGGGTGACCCTTGGCCAGGAGACCGCCCGAGGTGTTCACCGGGATCCGGCCCGTCAACGATGTCTCGCCGTCGAGCGACGCGATGCCGCCCTTGCCCTTCTCGACGAACCCGAGGTCTTCGATGTCGAGGATCTCCGTGATGGTGAAGCAGTCGTGCACCTCCGCGCAGTCGATGTCGGAGGGACCGATCCCGGCCATCGTGTACGCGCGTTCCGCGGCCGCCACGGTGGCGGTGAGCGACGTGAACGTCGACTTCTCGTGCAGGTACGGGTGATCGGTCGCCACCCCGAACCCCGCGACGAACACCGGGTTGTCGGTGAACTCGGCGGCGCGCTCGGCGCTCACGAGGATGGTGGCCGCGGCGCCGTCGGTCTGCGGGCAGCAGTCGAGGAGGTGGAGCGGCGTGCAGACGGGAGGCGACTTGATGACGTCGTCGATCGTGATCTCGTTGCGGAAGTGGGCGTAGGGATCGCGCGCACCGTTGTAGTGGTTCTTCACCGCCACCGACGCGAGCATCTCGCGTGTGGTGCCGAACTCGTGCATGTGCCGGGTGGCGAACGGTGCGAACAACACCGGCGCGGTCTCGCCCCGGGTGAAGATCGGGTGCCCGCCCGCGGCGCGGGAGAGCAGACCCTCCTCGGTCGACTTGTCGCGCATCTTCTCGACGCCGATCACGAGCACGACGTCGTGGACGCCGCTCGCGACGGCCATCGCCCCGACCCGGAACGCATCCGAGCCCGACGGGCAGGCGTTCTCGATCCGGGTGCACGGGATGCCGGCGAGGCCGATCGCGCTCGGGACGGTGTTACCCGCGATCCCTTCCTGGCCCCAGAGCGTGCCGCGCTGGGTCGCCACGAACGCAGCCTCGACCTGGGAGGGGTCGAAGCCCTTGTCGACCGCTCCGCACGCGGCCTGGAACGCACCGGCCGCCATGTGTTCGTAGCTCTGCTCGAACAGCTCGCCGAAGTTGATGAGCGCGGCGCCGACGACCGCGACCTTGTTCCACGCCATCGCGCTACTGCTCCTGAGTCGTCGGGCGGGTGGTGGGATCGGAGTCTTCGGGATCCTCGGGTGGGTCGGGGAGCCGGCGGGCCTTCAGTCCGTAGACCGGGACGCCGCGCTCGTGCGCGTACCGCCGCAGGACGAGCTCCACCGGCTTGTCGATCTCGAGGTCGGATCCGTCGCCCACCACCTGGAGCATGATCCGGGCGCCGTCGTCGAGGTCGATCACCGCGATGCCGAGGGGAGCGACGAACGGCGCCGGCATGGTGCGGTTCACCACGAAGGTGTGGACCACGCCGCGGCGGGCGAGCGGGACGACGTCGAACTTGGTACCGCCGCACGACAGGCACATCGGGTGGATCGACGGTGGGGTGTTGAGGGTGCCGCACTCGGTGCACCGGCCCGCGAGGAGGCTGAGCATCTCGGTGGCGCCGCGCACGAACATCGCGCTCTCGGGCGGTACCCCCATCGGCACGCTCTCGCCGACCGGAACCAGCTCGGTGCGCGAGCGGAGCACCTCGGGATACGACGTCTCGGTGCCCTCGGTGAGGAGATGGTGGAGCGTCGCGGCGCCGGGGACGGCGACATCGGCGACGAGCGTGATCCCGGTGGTGCGACCGCCCCCCATCGCGACCACGGCGACGGTGCCCGCGGCGTCGAGGCCCGCGATCGCACCGAGCAGCGCGGCCGCCGCACCGGTGTCGCCGACTGCCTGCGACACTGCGTCGGACGCCACGGCGCCGCGTGCGCCCAACGTGGTCGCCGCGATGCCGCCGAGTCGTCCGTCGGGGTCGGGGAGCGACCAGACGCGGGGTTCGAGCGCCGCGAGGTGCTCGCCGATCTCGATCACGGGCGGCAGGAAGATCTCTTCGCGGAACAACCGGGCGTCGTAGACGTCACGCGTCGTGCGCTCGCCATCGCCGCGGTAGCGGTCGAGGTACGGGTGCGTGCGGGTGACGCGGGCGCCGAGCACCGCGCCGTCGTCGGTGGCGGCGTTCTCGACGTCGGCGGCGGTGAGGACGTACGCGGCCGCACCCGCGCCGGCCCGGGTCTCGAACCCGGAGCCGAGGCCGGGGCGCACCGCGTCGGCGGCCACGACGAGGGCCGTGCGGGCCGATCCGGCGGCGATCGCGTCGACGGCCCCGAGCAGGGCTTCGATCCCGGAGTGCGGCGAGCCCGACAGGAGCGCGCCGCTCGAGTTGGGTTCGAGACCGATCGCGGCGGCCAGGATCGCGTGGCTCGGACCCTCGGCGAACGGGGGCCGGCTCGTGCCCCACCACAGGCCGTCGATCGCAGTGGCATCCATCCCGGCGCTCGCGAGCGCCCGGCCGGCAGCCTCGGCCGAGAGGGTCAGCACGTCTTCGTCGTGGGCGCAGACCGAGGTCTGGCCCCGGCCACCACCTCGACCCCAGGCCGCGGCGACCGCGGCCGCGGGGAGGCGGAACATGGGAAACGCCGCGCCGACCGCACGGATCCGAACCGATCCGGCCGTCGCGCGGCTGACACGGGCGTCAGGCGTCACGGCTCGACTCTACCGTGGCCGAACGGGGTCGGTTCGGTGGCTGCCTCACTCCGTCGTGTACACGGCGAACGGCGCGTCGGCGTGGACCGTGCTGGTGTCGCCTTCGACCAGGCCGTCGGTGCGGATCTCCCCGCGAAGCTGCATCTCGAGGCGTTCCATCACCGCGCGTGACGCCCGGTTGTGGCGTTCGGTGAACGAGACGACACGCTCGGTCCCGAGCACCTCAGCGGCGAATCGAAGGCCTTCTCTTCCGATCTCGGTGGCGAGACCCCGACCGCGGAACGAACTGAGCACCGCCCACCCCACTTCGAGCCGGTCCTTCGCCCACGAGGGGTCGACGATCAGAGCCGCGATCGATCGCATCTGGTCTGAGTCGGGCGGCAGGCGAGAGAGCCCTCCCCGGCCGACAAGCTCGCCGGTGTGTCGCTCGTACGCGATCCACTTGCACGCGCCATCGTGAACCCACGCCATGGCGCATCCCTCACAGAACACGGCAGCGTCTTGTTTCGACCACGTCCCGCCGTACCATTCCACGATCACCGCGTCCTGATGCAACGTCCAGACATCGTCGGCATGCTCCGGGCCGATCGGTTCGAGTACGAGCCGATCCGTGGTCCTCAGTTGTGTGACGGACACACGCCCATCCTGCCCGCTCCAGCTCCGACAACGGGACGAATCAAGCCCCGGTACCTTCCACTCTCCCGACCGTCGGCCAAGCTGTGAGGGTGCCCGACATCTCCGCGCTCGACCTCGTGGGCAGGCGTGTCGTTGTAGACGGGATGACGGGTGCGGGGAAGAGCACCTTCTCGCGTGCCCTTGCCGCGAAGACCGGCTTGGGGCTGATCCACCTCGACCTTCTGTACTGGAAGCCGGGTTGGTCGAGGCCGACCCCGGAGGAGTGGGAGGAGAAGCAGCGGGAGGCGCTTGCCGGCGATGCGTGGATAGCCGACGGCAACTATCCCGAGACGCTTCCCCTCCGGCTCGAGCGAGCGGACACGATCGTCGTGCTCGACACGCCGTGGTGGAGATGCGCCGCCCGAGCATTCAGACGGGGTGTCCGCCGGCCCGCGGGCGCGCAGATGCCGGATGGTTGCGAAGATTCTGCGGCGCAACGCCTGGGCGACGAGTGGCGAGGCGCGCTGAAGTGCTGCCGCAACCGCCATGGGGAAGCCGCCCATGCAATCGCGATGGCCTCGCAGCACGGATCGCACGCTCGTATCCATGTGCTGCGATCGAAGCAGGAAGCCGGCGACTTCCTCAGCCGCCTCGGTGAGCGACAGTAGGCGCTTGGAACCCAATCCACTATTTACCTAGACTCCTAGGTGAATGGACTGTGGATGATCGAGTTCCGGATCGATTCGAAGTCGGGTGTGTCTCCGTACCGGCAGATCGTCAACCAGGTGCGACAGGCGTTGCGACTCGGCTTGCTCCGCGAGGGGGATCAGCTCCCGACGGTGAAGGAGGTGGTGGTCGCGGTGGCCATCAACCCGAACACCGTGCTCAAGGCATACCGCGAGCTCGAGCATGACGGGCTTGCGGAGGGTCGCCCCGGCGTCGGGACCTTCATCACGAGATCGCTCGCGGGCTCGTCGCTCGCCGCGCACCAGGCCCTTCGCAAGGAACTCGACCGTTGGCTCACGAAGGCCCGCCGTGCGGGCCTCGACGACGACAGCATCGCTGCGCTGTTCGAGGACACGTTCCGCGGGACGCTCGCGGACGAGGGCGCAGCGTGACCACTGCGATCGAGGCGGCCGACCTCGGCAAGAGCTACGGGGGGCGCTGGGCGCTCCGCCACACCTCCGTCAGTGTGCCCACCGGAAAGGTCGTCGGGCTCGTCGGCGCGAACGGTGCCGGCAAGTCGACCTTTCTCCACCTCTCGGTTGGCCTGCTGCAACCGAGCGAGGGAGAGGTCCGGGTGCTCGGTGTTCCCCCAGGGCACACGGGTGACCATCTCGCAACGGTTGGGTTCGTCGGACAGGACGCCCCCCTCTACGGGTCGTTCTCCGTGGCCGACCACCTCGTCCTGGGTGGACGGCTCAACCCTTCGTGGGACATGGCTGCCGCTGAAGCGCGGATCGCCAAGGTCGGTTTGGATCCCAAGCAGAAGACGGCTGCGTTGTCGGGAGGTCAACGTTCGCAACTGGCGCTGACCATGGCAATCGGCAAGCGCCCCGACCTGTTGCTGCTCGACGAGCCACTCGCGAGCCTGGACCCGCTGGCGCGGCGGGCGTTCCTCCAAGACCTGATGGAGTTCGCGGCCGACGGGCTCAGCATCGTCCTCTCGTCCCATCTGATCAGCGACCTCGAACGGGTCGCCGACCACCTCGTTGTCCTGGCCGACGGGCGCGTTCGACTGGCCGGCGACATCGACGACATCCTCGGTGGGCACCTCCTCATCACCGCTCCGCGGCTCCGACCGGACCAGCCGAGCGAGTACTCCGTCGTCGCACGCTCGGACTCTTCCCGCCAGACCACGCTCCTCGTTCAGGGCGACCAACGGCCTCTCGATCCGACATGGACCGCGGCGCGCGTCGGTCTGGAGGAGATCGTGCTCGCCTACATGGCGCAACCGACTGCAGAGCAGCCGACGCTCAGCAGCGTGAAGGGCGTCGCATGACGTGGCTCGCCTGGCGGCAGTTGCGAGCACAGACGGCCGTCGTCACTGCAGCACTCGTCGTCGTGGTGGTTGCACTGGTAGCTACCCGATCCCACCTCATCGACGTGTACAGCCCTTCGGGCACGCATGAACTCACTGGCTTCCATGTTTGGCTTCGCTTGCTCGGCACTGCCCTCATCGGCCTTCCCGCGGTGCTCGGCGCGTTCTGGGGTGCGCCGATGATCGCAAGCGAACTCGAAGCACACACGCATCGACTGGTGTGGACACAGAGCATCACTCGAGACCGATGGCTCGCCGTGAAGCTCGCACTCACGGTCGCGGTGTCGGTTGTCGTCGTTGGAGCGTTCGCGGCTGCGTTCACTTGGTGGTGTGCGCCCCTCGACGCGACAGCCGCAAGCCGCATCAGCCCCGCCAACTTCGCTCAACGTGGCTTCGTCTCGATCGGATACACGCTCTTCGCTCTCACGGTCGGCGTGCTCATCGGTGCGGTCGCCCGTCGGACGCTGCCCGCCATGGCGGCCACGCTCGCGGCCTTCCTCGTCGTCCGTCTGGCGGTCCAGAAGCTCCTCCGTCCGCACCTGCTCTCCGCGACGACGTTCCGGACCGACCCGTTCGGACCCGGGCCCCGTGGTGGCTGGACACTCTCCACGCGCACCGTCGACGCAGCGGGCCACCAAGTGACCGGCCACGACCTCGAGAACCGCCTTGCCGCCGTGTGCCACATCACTCGTGCGACCCCCGACGTGGACCGGGCGCTCGCGGCCTGCGCGCACGAGCGGGGCATCCACGACCTGACCCGGGCGATCCCGTCCAGCTCCTTCTGGCAACTGCAGGGGCTCGAACTCCTCATCTTCGTCGGCCTCTCCGCACTCGTCATCGCAACCACCTTCTGGTGGATCCGACACCGGACCACCTGACGCGTGTGCAAGCACCGAGCCAGCTGAGGCAGCGCGCCCCGCTCTCGCCGCTTCGCGATTCAGGACGCGCGACGCAAGACCGGGACCGTCCGGTCCCGCACGACGGCCGGGCGGGCCGGTCGCCGCCCGAAACGGTGGATCTGGAGGTGGCGGCGGGAATCGAACCCGCGTACGGGGCTTTGCAGGCCCTTGCCTGAACCACTCGGCTACGCCACCAGGACGCGTCCGACGCGCCGGAGGTCGAGGTTAGTCGGGGTCCGCCCCGACCCGACGCGACGTTCTGGGTGGGCGGCCCCCGGGCCGGGTGTCACGAAACGTGGCTTCTGCCCGATACCCTGCGCGCTGTGCGTCGCCGAACCGCGCTCGTCTTGGCCAGTGTGGTCGGTGTCGTCCTCGTCATCGCCGCGGCCGGCTCATGGTTCAGCCCGCTGCGATCGTCCGAAGCATCGGGCGAGCCGCCACCCCGCGTGACGTCGACCACGACCACCTCGACGACGCTCCCCGAGATCCCCGCCCGGATCGGCATCACCTCGCCCCGCGTCTACCTCGAGAACCAGTGGCCGGGGACGACGGCCTGGCAGGTGTCGCAGTCGACGTCGGGCGCGATCGAGGGGTACGCCACGACGGTGAGTGCCCAGGCAGGGGAGCAGGTTCCGATCGCGGTGTCGACGGAGGATCCCACCTTCCACGCGGAGGTGTACCGGATGGGCTGGTACCAGGGTCTCGGCGCGCGGCTGGTGTGGCAGTCGCCCGAGATCCCCGGCGCGGTGCAGGCCGATCCGATCGAGGATCCCGTCACCAACATGGTGGAGGCGCAGTGGGCGCCGTCGGTGATCCTGCCGACCGACGCGAGCTGGATCCAAGGCGACTACCTCGTGAAGTTGGTGGGGTCGTCGGGCAACCAGCAGCTCGTGCCGCTGACGCTGCGAGCCGACGCCGAGCCGAGTGCGTACCTCGTGGTCAATGCCGTCACGACCTGGCAGGCGTACAACGACTGGGGCGGGTGCTCGCTGTACCACTGCCAGGGTGGCGGTTCACGGGCGCAGGTCGTGTCGTTCGACCGCCCCTACGCGTCGACCGAAGGCACCGGCGACTACCTCGGCAACGAGTTCCCCCTGCTCCGGCGGATGGAGGAGTGGGGTCTCGACGTCACCTACGCGACCGACGTCGACATCCACCGCAACCCCGCGCTCCTGCTCCAGCACAAGGCGGTGTTGATGATGGGCCACGACGAGTACTGGTCGAAGGCGATGCGCGACGGCATGGAGGTGGCCCGCGACAGCGGGGTCAACCTGGCGTTCTTCGGCGCCAACATGGGCTACCGCCAGATCCGCTTCGAACCGTCGGCGAACGGGCCCGACCGCCACCAGCTGAACTACCGCACGAGCGCGGACCCGATCCGCGCCACCGATCCCGACCAGACGACCGTCAGCTTCCGGGAATCGCCGGTGAACCGCCCGGAGAACACGCTGATCGGCCAGCAGTACGAGTGCAACCCGGTCGCGGCCGACATGGTGGTGTCGGACGCCGCGGCATGGGTGTTCGCCAACACCGGTGTGACCGACGGCCAACGACTCGAGATCGTGGTCGGCTCCGAGTACGACCGGTGGTCGCCGGCGCCGGGGGTTCCCGAGAACGTCGAGATCCTCGCCCACTCGCCGGTGACCTGTCGGGGTCGCCGGAGCTTCGCCGACATGACGTATTACACAGCGCCGTCGGGCGCGGGCGTGTTCGCGACCGGTACCAACTACTGGGTCAGCAAGCACGATCCACCCGCCGAGGGCTCGCCCTACAACCCGACGGTGATCCAGATCACGCGCAACGTCCTCGAGGTGTTCGGCCAGGGACCTGCGGGGGTCACGCATCCGTCGGTCGCGAACGCAGAAGCGATCGCCGGTGGTGGGGGAGCCGACTGGTCTCAGACCGACGACGGCCAGACGTCGTCCGGGGCTGGGTAGCCTCGGGCATTCCCCGAGGAGGCGCTGTGGCCACGATCATCACCGACACCGAACACGAGATCGTCGCCCGGTCCGACGGTTCCCGCCTCCTGGCCGACGCCGCGGCGTTCGCCGCCGCGACGGGCTGGGAGCTGAAGCCCGAGGGTCTCTGCCGCGACGACGTGTGCGTCCCGGTCCAGGACCGCGACTCGTTGCTCGCCGGCGACCCCGATCGGGGCGAGATCGACCTCGCCGCGTTCGCGTCGGCACTCGGGCGGCCCCACGCGATCGACGTCGACGAGGGCGTCATCGTGGTCGGCGAGTCGGCCGGGACCGTCGCCGAGCGGCTGCGTTCGCTCGAGGCACCCGACGTGACCCTCGCCGACCTCGACGGCGCGCCGGTCGCGCTCTCCGAGTACAGCGGTCGCAAACGCATCCTCGTCACGTGGGCGTCGTGGTGCGGGTGCCGCTACGACCTCCCGGCCTGGCAGGCCCTCCACGAGGAACTGGCGCCCGAGGGTCTGGAACTGGTGTCGATCTCGATGGACAACGAGGCGGGCTCGGCCCAGGAGTGGGTCGACGCCGCGACCCCGACGTTCCCGGTGCTCATCGACGCCGATCATCGACTCACGGAGCTCTACGGCGTGGTCAACGTGCCCTCGGTGGTCTGGATCGACGAGCACGACCGGGTCGTGCGGGCGCCGGTGATCGCACCGGGTGACGACCTCTACAAGGAGTTCACGAAGATGGACTCGACCGTCCACCACGACCAGCTCCGCCGCTGGGTGCGCGACGGTGAGCTGCCCGAAGACGGCGATGCGGTGCGCGACCACCAGTACCTCCCCGGTGACGACCTGCAGCAAGCCCGCGCCGAGCGTCGCCTCGGGGCCTGGTTGCACCGGGCCGGCCGGACCGAAGCGGCTCGCGCGCACCTCGAGCGGGCGACCGAGCTCGCGCCCATGGACTTCACGGTCCGTCGGGGCTCGATGCCGTTGCAGGACCAGGATCCGTTCGGCCAGGTGTTCTTCGACTTCTGGGAGGAATGGGACGCTGCCGGCCGCCCCGACTACCGGTCGGCTGACCTCACTCCCTGACGCTCCCTGCCGGCGGTCCCTGCCCACTCAGAGCGACGGTGCTACGTTCGGCCGCGCTTCGACAGAGGGGGTACCCATGGGTTCGTCGGTGATGGCCGCGGCTCTCGATTTCTGGACCAAGTACAGCGGGCAGTTCTTCACGCGCTGGCTGCACGTCATCGTGGGAGTCACGTGGATCGGGCTCCTGTACTTCTTCAACTTCGTGCAGGTGCCCGCCTTCGCGGAGATGGACCCGGCCGCGCGCAACAACGCCATGGACAAGCTCACCTGGCGGACGCTGTGGTGGTTCCGGTGGGCCGCGGTCGCGACCGTCGTCACCGGCTTCCTGCTCTTCTACTTCACCGAGGACTACAAGACCGAGTTCATGAAGACCCGGCCCGGGATCAGCATCTCGCTCGGGATCCTGTTCGGCCTCACGATGTTCCTGAACGTGTGGGGCGTGATCTGGCGCAAGCAGAAGATCGTGATCGCGAACGCCCGCAACGTCCAGGCCGGGGGCGAGGCCGATCCCGCCGCCGCGGCGGCCGGACGCCAGGGGCTCATGGCCTCCCGGATGAACACCATCTTCTCGATCCCGATGCTGCTGTTCATGGTCGGCACCGCACACTTCCCGTACACCGCGCAGGCTGAGCCGAGCGGTGGGAACCGGGCCACGTTCTGGGCCGTGTCGATCATCGTGTGGGCACTGCTCGAGGCGAACGCCCTCGGGTTCCTCGGCGGGACCAAGCCCGGTGGCCCGCGGATCATCTTCGACACCCACCGCAACGCGATCGCCACCGGGTTCGTCCTGGCGATCCTCTGGGTCGCGCTGTTCGCCTACGTGCTGTAGCGCCTGTTCCCGCTACCAGTCGAGGAGATCGGCGACGGCGGCGCGGTGATCGGTCGCGGTGCCGAACAGCGCGGCTCCGGCCTTGGCCCGCCGCACGTACAGGTGGATGTCGTGCTCCCACGTGTAGCCGATGCCACCGTGGATCTGGATCCCCTCCTTGCCGACGATCCGTTGGGCGTCGCCGGCCGCAGCCTTCGCCATCGACGTGGCCATGGCGGCCCGGTCGTCGCGCTCGGCGATCGTGAGCGCGGCGAAGTAGCCGGTCGCTCGGGCCCGTTCGATCGCGATCACCATGTCGGCGAACTTGTGCTTGATCGCCTGGAACGATCCGATCGGCACGCCGAACTGCTCGCGTTCCTTCGCGTAGGCGAGCGTGATGTCGAAGATGGACTGGGTCGTCCCGACGGTCTCGAGCGCGAGTGCGACCGTGGCCTCCTGCACCGCTCGGCTGATCGCCGCCGCGGTCTCCGGTCCCGGGGCACCGAGCACGCCGCCGGCCCCGACCGCTACATCGCGCAGCACGACCGATCCGATCCCGCGGGTGGGGTCGAGGCTCCGGACCGGCTCGATCGTCAACCCCGGCGAGTCACGGGCCACCACGAACGCACCGAGTTCGCCCTCGGGTCCGTCGGTCGTGGCCACGACGACGAACGCGTCGACCGCGGGGGCCTCGAGCACGAGGTGCTTCTCGCCTGAGAGCACCCAGTGATCGCCGTCGCGCCGCGCGGTCGTGACCACGCCGACCCGATCGGCGACGGCGAGCGAGCCGGTGCTTCCTCCTTCGGCGACGGGGCGGAGGAACCGCTCGTGTTGCTCGGCACTCCCGGCTTCTCGGACGGCCGGCACGTACTGCGACACCGTCGGCAGCAGTGGGCCCGGCGCCATCGACTGCCCGAGGGCCTCGACGAGCACCGCGAGCTCCACGGCCCCGAAACCGAGGCCACCCGCCGCCTCCGGCACCGTGAGTGCGGGCCAACCGAGCTCGACCATGTGCGACCACAGGGGCTCGCAGTCGACGGTGACGCCGGCGGTGCGCTGCTCGGCGACCGTCCGGACGAAGCCGGGGGTGCACTCCCGCGCCAGCACCGCCCGCACGGAGTCGCGCAGCTCCTCCTGCTCGGTCGTGAACTCCAACTCCATCTCAGGAAGCTAGCTGACGTCGGCGTCAGGCTCGGGGGCGACGAGCGCACCGAGGGCGCGGCGGTCGAGCTTGTCCATCGCGGTCATGGGGAGCGCATCGACGATGCGGATCACCTCGGGCAGCTTGTAGCCCGCCAACCCGTCGACGGCGTGCTCGCGGAGCTCGGCCAGGGTCGGCGGATCGTCGGGATCTCTCGCCACCACGACGGCGACTCCGACTTCGCCCATCACCGGATCGGGCCGGGGGCCGATCGCGACGGCGCCGACCCGCGGATGCGTCGACAGCGCGGCCTCGACCTCGACCGGGTAGACGTTGTAGCCACCGCGCACGTACATCTCCTTGCTCCGGCCGACGAGCCGGAGCCGACCGGCGTCGTCGATCCGTCCCAGGTCGCCGGTGCGGACGTGGCCGTCGGCGGTGAACGCCGCGGCCGTCGCCTCGGGGTCGCGCCAGTACCGGGCCATCACCGCGGGGGAGCGGAGACAGATTGCGCCGACGTCGCCGGTCGCGACCGGCACGTCGTGGTCGTCGAGCAGCACGACGTCGACCGACGGATGCGGCCGCCCCACGCTCACGACCGCGTCCTCGGGTGGATCGTCGAACCCGGTGCCGAGGCCGATGCCGGCCTCGGTGCACGAGTACCGCGTGGCCAACGCCGCGCCGAAGCGGGACCGGGCTTCCTCGGCGAGGCCCGGCGTGACGGGACCTCCCCCGACGGTGACGAACTGCACCGACGAGAGGTCGTAGTCGTCGAAGTCGGGTCGGCGCAGCATGAGCGCGAGCTGGGCCGGCACTCCGGCGACGCTCGTCATCCGGTGCTCGGCGACGAGGCGGAGCGCGTCGGCGGCGGTCCACCGCTCGGTGATGAACGTGGTGCCGCCGCGCCGCAGGTTGCCCTCGAGCTTGGTCATGAAGCCGAGGTGCGCGAACGACGTGCCGGTGAAGGTGCGGGCGCCACCGCCCCACCGGTCGCCGACGTCGGTCGCGGTGATGCAGTCGATCTGGCGGTGCCGGTACTCGGCGCCCTTGGGGATCCCGGTCGTGCCCGACGTGAAGATGATCGCGACGGGCTCGTCGGGATCGGGCATCCGGTCCTCGGGAGACTCCCCGGCGGCCCGGAGCGTTCCGAACAGCTGGTCGAGCGCCGGGGCCCGGCCGACGTCGATCACCTCGTGGTCACCGGGCTCGGCTCCGCCCGCGGTGAGGACCACCCGCGGCCCGGCCCGCTCGAGCACCCGGGTGCGTTCCGCGGCGGTGAGGCGGTGGTTCACGCCGGCCGTCACCGCTCCGATCTTGGCCGCGGCGAGATACGCGACGAGGTACTCGGGCCCGGGCGGGAGGACGAGGGCGACGACGTCGCCCGCGCGCACCCCGCGTCGGGTGAAGCCGACGGCGAGCTCGTCGGACAGTCGGTCGAGGTCCCGATAGGAGATCGGCCAGCCGTCGGGAGCGAAGTACGCCGTGGCCGCCCCGAACCGGAGGCCGGCCGCACGTGTCGTTGCCGGGAGCACGGTGGCGGAACCTACCAAGGGATCCGACGGCGGCGGTCGGTGACGCCACCGATCCAGCCGTCTGGCCCGATCGATCCCCGCGGGTAACGTTCGCGCTTCTCGTCCCTGGGGTCAGCACGTGGCAGAACCGAAATCACCGCGCCAACCGTCGCGGTCGTCCGTTCGAACCGGACCGAAGCGCGAGCCGGTCACCGGCACCCCGGCGCGGCGGCGGGAGCTCCGGGCGCAGGGTCGACGCACGATGCGGCGGCTGTCCGACGCGGGCCTCCGGGTCTTCGCCGAGCGCGGCTACCACGCTGCCCGCGTCGACGACATCGTCCGGGCAGCGCGTACGTCGCACGGGACCTTCTACCTCTACTTCGCCAACAAGGAAGACCTCCTCCGCGCGCTCGCGGTCGAATGCGCCGACTCCTTGTTCGAACTGGCCGACTCGCTCGTGGCGAGCGAGGGCGACGAGTTCGGGTTCGACGAGCTCCGCGTGTTCCTCGCGGAGTTCCTCGCCATCTATCGCGCCTACGGCGTGGTGATCCGGGCGTGGATGGAAGACCAGGTGCCCGACCGTGAGGTCGCCCGCGCCGGCGTGAAGGCCTACACCGCGATCGCGAACGGGCTCGCGGCTCGTCTCCAGGCTCAGGGCGCGCCGCAGCCCGTCGACGTGGCGACCTCGGTGAACGCGCTCATGGCGATGTTGGAGCGGTTCAACTACGCCGTGTCGTCGCGCAGCCTCGACCTCGACGACGACGTCACCCTCGACACCGTGGCGCACCTCGTCGACCGCGGCTTCTTCGGCGCCACGGCCTGAGGCCCCTCGACGTCGAGGCGGCCTACTCGACTCCGAGGAGGGTCGTGCCGGCGGAGCTGAACCAGCCGCCGGTTCCGTTCACGCAGGCGATCTTCGCGTCGGGGACCTGGCGACCCTCGGCTTCGCCACGCAACTGCTTCGCCGCCTCGACGAGCAGGAACATGCCCCGCATGCCGGGGTGGCAGCTCGACAGCCCACCGCCGTCGGTGTTGGTGGGGAGCGCACCGCCGAGGCGCATCCGGCCGTCTTCGACGAACGCACCCCCTTCACCCTTGGCGCAGAACCCGAGCGCCTCGAACGACATGATCACCATCGACGTGAACGCGTCGTAGATCTGGCAGATGTCGACGTCGTCGGGGGTGAGGCCGGCCCGCTCGAACGCGAGCTTGCCCGACTGCTTCGCCGGCGACTCGGTGAAGTCGGGCCACTGGCTCATCGTGCTGTGCGACGTCGCCTCACCGGTGCCGAGCACCCACACCGGCTGCTTGGGGAGGTCTTTCGCCCGCTCCTCGCTGGTGAGCACGACTGCTCCACCACCGTCGGAGCGGATGCAGCACTGCAGCTTCGAGAGGGGATCGGCGACCATCTTGGCGCTGAGCACGTCGTCGATCGTCATCGGGTCGCGGTAGTAGGCGTCGGGGTTGAAGCCGGCGTTGTACCGGGTCGACACCGCGACCTCGGCGAGCTGCTCGAGCGTGGTGCCGAACTCGATCATGTGGCGGCGGGTCGCCATCGCGTACTTCGAGATCACGGTGTGGCCGAACGGGACATCGAACTGGACGGGTCCGCGCGCGCCGAAGCTCAGGTTCGCGCTGCGGCGGCCCGCCTTCAGGTCGGACCGGGTGGTGCTGCCGTACACGATCACGACGGTCTCGGCGTGGCCGGCCTGGATCGCAGCAGTTGCATGTTCGACCATGAACTCCCAGGTGCTGCCGCCGACGCCGGTGCCGTCGACCCAGGTGGGGAAGACCCCGAGGTACTCGGCGACCTCGACCGGCGCGAGCGTGCCCATGCCGTTCGACGCGAACCCGTCGATGTCGGCCTTGGTGAGGCCGGCGTCGGCGATCGCCCGGCTCGCGGCCTGGTAGTGCAGCTCGAACGGCGACTTCGTGTCGACGCGCCCACAGTCGGACAGCGCGGCGCCGACGATCGCAACCCGGCGTGAGCTCATCTAGCGGAGCCTCCAGTCGATGCGTTTCCCTGATTCGAAGACCTGCTGGCCCTCGGCGATGGATTCCTGGCTGGTGCCCATGGCCACGAACGCGTACCCGAGTCGGAGCGCCTGGCGTTGGCCGAGCTCCCGCGCGGCCCAGATCGAGCGCACCGTTCCCTCGATCGCGAGTGCGGGCCGGTCGGCGATGACCTGGGCGGCCCAGCCGGCGCGCTCCTGCAGGTCGCCGGCGGGCACGACCTCCGACACGAGGCCGATCTCGTATGCCCTGGTGGCCGACAGGCGCTCGTGGTTGCCGAGCAGCGACAGGCGCATGATCTCGCCGAAGGGCATGATCCCGGCCATGTGCATCGGCTCGTAGGCCGCGGTCATGCCGTAGGTCACGTGCGGGTCGAAGAAGGTCGCCGTGTCGGCCGCGATGATGAACTCGACCTCGCCGAGCATGTAGAACGCGCCGCCACAGGCCATGCCGTTGACCGCCGCGATGACGGGCTTCCACAGGTCGCAGCTCTTCGGGCCGATGTTGTCGCCCGGGTCGTTGAACATGAACGGCGTCGAGCCCGAGCCGACGACGGAATCGTCGGTCGTGTCGTCGGTGTCGCCGCCCATCTGCTCCATGCGGTCGATGCCGGTGCAGAACGCCTTCTCGCCGGCTCCGGTGAGCACGACGCACCGCACGTCGTCGTGGCGCCGCAGACCCCGCCAGAGCGCCTTCAGCTCCCGCTGCATCAGCGAGTTGAACGCGTTGAGGCGGTCGGGCCGGTTCAGGGTGACGAACGCGACGCCGTCGCGCTCCTCGTACCGCAGGGTCTCGAACTCGAAGGACGTCACGACTGCTCCGCTCGCTGGCTGGCGCGCGGCGCGCTCCATCTCCGGTTCGCTCTCCGCTCGCTCCACATTTGCATGCGCGGAAACTACCGCCGTTGCTGTGCGTCGATGCCCGGGTTGGCGGTCCGGAAGTGGTAGCGGCCGAGGATCCGTCCGATGTCGGCCGGGTCCCACTGGGTCGCGTTGCCTTCCTTGTCGGTGGCGAAGAACTCCTCGCCCATCTCCCACGGCTTGTAGACGCAGAGGGAGTTGCCGACCATCCGGAGCACCTGACCGGTCACGGGCTTGGAGTCGTCGGACGCCAGCCACACCACCGCCGGGGCGGAGTTCCCCGGGTTCATGCGGTCGAACGTCTCGTACTCCTCCGGGTTGCGGATCTCGATGTCCTTCATGGCCTGGCCGACCATGCGGGTGAACCCGCCGGGACCGATGCAGTTGGCCCGCACGCCGTAGCGGCCGAGCTCGAGGCTGGCGATGATCGTCATCGCGGCGATGCCGGCCTTCGCCGCGCCGTAGTTGATCTGGCTGGCCTGGCCCTGGAGCCCGGCGCTCGAGACCGTGTTGACGATCGAGGCGCTCGGCTGGCGGCCGGCCTTCGACTCGTTTCGCCAGTACTCCGATGCGTGGCGCATCGTGTTCCAGCCCCCGTAGAGGTGGACCTTGAGCACGGCGTCGAAGTCTTCCGGCGCCATCGAGAACATCATCTTGTCGCGCAGCACGCCGGCGTTGTTCACCAGGATGTCGAGGCCGCCGAATGCGTCGACGGCCTGCTCGACCATGCGCTTGGCGCCGTCGAAGTCGGAGACGCTGTCGCCGTTCGCGATCGCCTCGCCCCCGCGGCTCTTGATGACCTCGACGACCTGGTCGGCGACCTTCTGGTCGGCGCCGTCGCCGGTGACCGACGTGCCGAGGTCGTTCACGACGACCTTCGCGCCGTGGTCGGCGAGCATCACCGCCTCGCCGCGACCGACTCCGTTGCCGGCCCCCGTGACGATGGCCACCTTGCCGTCGAGCATGCCCATTTGCGCGATCCTCCCCGGAAATGAAAACTGACGCCGGCGTCACCATAATCAACGTCCCCGACGTGACGCCAAGGGGCGACGGGCTGTGGGGAACGAGCGGATCGCTCATTCCCGCGGTGCGCGCCGAGGACCGACGAGCGAGCGGAGCAGTGAGAGATGGCGGTCGACACGAGCATCATCGGCAAGCCCACGACGGCCAAGCGGGTGCGCGTCGAGCGGGGTCCGGTCACGGCGTTCGCGGATGCCGTTCTCGACGAGAACCCCGTCTACCACGACGCTGCCGCGGCGAAGGCGGCGGGCTTCGGGAACATCCCCGCGCCACCGACGTTCACGTTCGCGCTGCCGTTCTGGGGATCGTTCGCGGAGGAGCAGCCGGAGGACCCGACCGGCGGCGAGAACCCCATGCACACGGTGATGGGGGAGCTGTTCGGCCAGGGCGCGCTCGTGCTGCACGGAGAACAGGAGTTCACCTACCACCAGACGGTCGAGGTGGGGATGGTGCTCGACGGTCGGGGTGAGGTCGTCGACATCTACGAGAAGGACACCGACGCCGCCACGATGACCTTCATCGTGATCACCACGGAGTGGACCGACGCGGCCGACGGCGCACCCGTCGTCACCGAGACGTTCAACCTGATCGCCCGCAAGCGCAAGTAGGCACCGCGCCCGCGGTTCCCCGCCCGGTCACCCACATCTCCGAGGGAGCATCACCATGGGTCGTCTCGACGACAAGGTCGCGATCATCACCGGCGCGGGCCAGGGCATCGGCCTCGCCTACGCCGAACGGTTCCTCGCCGAGGGGGCGAAGGTCATCGTGGCGGAGCTCGACGAGACTCGCGCCGCAACGGCGATGGAGCGACTCGCCGGTCAGGGCGACGCCACGTTCGTGAAGACAGACATCTCGAGCGAGGAGTCGGCGAACGCGTGCGCGGCCGCGGTCGAGGCTCAGCACGGCACGATCGACATCCTGATCAACAACGCGGCGATCTACTACGACATCGACAACGCCAACAACGACTACTCGTACCTGCAGAAGATCTTCTCGGTGAACCTGCACGGTTCGTGGCTCATGGCCCGGGCGTGCGCGCCGGTGATGGTGAAGAACGGCGGGGGCCGCATCATCAACCAGTCGTCGGGCGCGGCCTACACCTACAACATCCCCATGGACATGGGTGAGTTCCACGAGGTCAGCGCGTTCAGCTACAGCCAGACCAAGTGGGGGATCATCGGCCTCACGAAGTTCCTCGCCGGTCAGCTCGGTCCGTACAACGTGACCGTCAACTGCATCGCCCCCGGCGTGACCATGACCGAGGCCACGAAGAAGATCGTGCCGCCCGAGTTCATCGACATGATCCCCGAGTTCATGTCGGCGATGAAGAAGAAGCTCGAGCCCGAAGACCTCGCGGGCACCGCGGTCTACTTCGCCTCCGACGACGCCAAGCTCGTGACCGGCCAGGTCCTGTGCGTCGACGGCGGCGCGTTCATGCCGGCCTAGGAGTCAGAGCGCGACGACCGCTTCGAACGGCGGGAGGTCCACATCGATGCGCCGGACGAACCCGTCTTCGATCGCATCGATCACGAGCAGGTCGGGCCCGCTCGCCACGAACACGAACCGCCCATCGGGCGTCCAGGTGCTGAGCCAGCCGAGGGCGGGAGGAGGCTGTTCCGGGAGTTGACACTGCTCCGGGGTGGCCAGGCGTACCGTCAGCCCGTCGGCGCCCTGCGCAACAACCCCCGTCGCCGACGCGATGCATGCGGTGCGACCCTCGAACTGCGGCGGGAGTCGCGGAGTCGCGGGTGGGAGCTGGCCGAGGTCGTTCGCCCGGTCGACGAGGGCCGCGAGCTCGGGAGGAAGCGAGCGGGGTGGGATGGGTCGAAGCGTGCGGTGATCGACGTCGAGCTCGATCCACGACCCGACGTGATAGAGCGCGAGGTGCACTCCGGTCGCGACAGTCAGCGGCGACGTGTGCTGCGACACCGGCCGGGCCGGCGCCCCCGACGTCTCGTCGTCGCTCCCCGCGAGGGCGAGCAGGCCCAGGAGCGCGATGACGATCCAGAGCAGCACGCCGGGTCGGACGTACCACGGATCGGGCTCGATCCGGCGGGGCACGGTGCCGAGGCCGAAGGGGAGCTCGGCGTAGTGGTACTCGAAGTGGCGACGCCCGGCGTCGGGTCCCCGACTCTCCACCTCGTCGGGATCGTCGAGGTCGACGACGACGAGATCTTCGTCCGCACCGCGGGTGCGCATGGTCGAGAGGGTAGCGACCCCTTGCGCCCGATGAGGACGCCCCCGGGCGAGGACGCCGGCCGGGGCCAATAGGGTGTCTCCGTCCGGCCCCACCTCAGGAGACCCGCATGTCCGAGCCCGTGATCGTCGCCACCGCCCGCAGCCCGATCGGGCGCGCCAACAAGGGGTCGCTCGTCGACGTGCGCCCCGACGACCTGGCCGCGACGATCGTGCGGGCCGCACTGGCCCGGGTGCCCGGCCTCGACCCGACCGAGATCGAGGACCTGATGCTCGGCTGCGCCCAGCCGGCCGGGGAGCAGGGCTACAACCTCGCCCGGGTCGTCGCGATCCAGGCCGGCCTCGGCGGCGTCCCGGGCACGACGGTCAACCGGTACTGCTCGTCGTCGTTGCAGACGATCCGCATGGCTGCGCATGCGATCCGCGCCGACGAGGGCGACGTGTTCATCGCCGCGGGTGTCGAGTGCGTCAGCCGCTTCGCGCAGGGCAAGTCCGACGGCATGCCCGGCACGATCAACAAGGCCGCGCACGGCGACGCGATGGCCCGCAGCAAGGCCCGTGCCGAGGGTGGGGGAGGGACCTGGACTCCGTTCGACGGTCTGCCCGACGTCTACATCGCGATGGGTCAGACCGCGGAGAACGTTGCCGAGATCGAAGGCGTGACGCGCGACGAGATGGACGAGTTCGCGGCCCGGTCGCAGCAACGTGCGGTCGAGGCGCAGCGCAACGGGTTCTTCGAGCGGGAGATCACGCCGATCACCACACCCGACGGTACGGTCGTGTCGGTCGACGACTGCCCGCGCGACGGCACGACGGTCGAGAAGCTCTCGGGCCTGAAGCCGGTGTTCCGTCCCGACGGCTCGGTCACAGCCGGCAACGCCTGCCCGTTGAACGACGGTGCCGCCGCGGTCGTCGTGATGAGCGACACCCGCGCCGAGGCGCTCGGGATCACGCCGCTCGCACGCATCGTGTCGAGCGGGGTGTCGGCCCTCGACCCCGAGATCATGGGCCTCGGTCCCGTCGACGCGAGCCGCGCCGCGCTCGCCCGGGCCGGACTCACGATCGACGACATCGACCTCGTCGAGATCAACGAGGCGTTCGCGGCCCAGGTCGTCCCGTCGGCGAAGCACCTCGGGATCCCGGCTGAGAAGCTCAACGTGCACGGTGGTGCGATCGCCCTCGGTCACCCGTTCGGTCAGACCGGAGCGCGCATCATGACGACGCTCATCAACGGACTCGAGGACCGCGGCGGCCGCTACGGCCTCGAGACCATGTGCGTCGGCGGCGGCCAGGGCATGGCCATGATCGTCGAACGCCTGAGCTGACCCGCGCCCCGGGTTGGGGTTACGCGCCGTAGACGGGGGTGGGGGCGGGGGTCTGGGTGAGGAGGTCGCGGACTGCGGGCCCGACCTCGTCGGGTTCCCACCGACGTTCCTTGTCGATCTTCGGGCCGTGCTGCCAGCCGTCGGCGACGGAGAGGATGCCGCCTTCGACCTCGAACACGCGCCCGGTCACGTCGCGGGAGTCGGCACTGCCGAGCCAGACCACGAGCGGGGCGACGTTCTCGGGTGCCATCACGTCGAAGCCGTCGTCGGGCTTGGCCATGGTCTCGGCGAACACCGCCTCGGTCATGCGGGTGCGCGCCGCGGGCGCGATCGCGTTGGCGGTCACCCCGTAGCGGCCGAGCTCGGCTGACTCGACGAGCGTGAGCGCGGCGATCCCCGCCTTCGCGGCGGAGTACGCGCCCTGGCCCACGCTGCCCATGAGGCCGGCTCCCGAGCTGGTGTTGATGACCCGGGCGTCGACCGTGGCGCCGGCCTTCGACTGCTCCCGCCAGTAGGCCCCGGCGAATCGGGTGACGCAGAAGTGGCCCTTGAGATGAACGCGGATGACGGCGTCCCACTCGTCTTCGCTGGTCCCGACGACCATCCGGTCGCGGAGGAAGCCCGCGTTGTTCACGACCACGTCGAGGCCGCCGAACGCGTCGATCGCCGACTGGACGATCGCCTGGGCGCCATCCCAGTCGGCGACGTCGTTCCCGTTCGCGATCGCCTCGCCGCCCGCGGCCCGGATCTCGTCGACCACCTCGCCGGCCGGCCCGGTGGAGCCACCCGAGCCGTCGAGCTCGGCGCCCAGGTCGTTGACCACGACCTTGGCCCCTTGGCGGGCGAATTCGAGTGCGTGACCGCGGCCGATCCCACGGCCGGCCCCGGTGACGATGACGACGCGTCCCTCACAGATTCCCATGGAGGGCGTACCGTACCCGCCGTGCGCCTGGGAGTGACGATGTTCGCCACCGATCGATCCGTCGACCCGATCACGCTCGCGCGCGCGGTCGAGGAGCGCGGGCTGGCCTCGATGTACCTCCCCGAGCACACGCACATCCCGGTGTCGCGCCGGACGCCACCACCCACCGGCGACGCCGAGCTGCGCGAGGAGTACAAGCGCACCCTCGACCCGTTGGTGGCGCTCGCCGGCGCGGCCGCGGTGACCGACCGCATCACCCTCGGCACGGGCATCTGCCTCGTCGCGCAGCGGGAGCCGATCGTCACCGCCAAGGCCGTTGCCACGCTCGACCTGCTGAGCGGGGGCCGGTTCGTGTTCGGAGTCGGGTTCGGCTGGAACGAGGACGAGCTCGCCGACCACGGCCACACGATGCCCGAGCGACGCGCCGTTGCCCGCGAACACATGCTCGCGATGCGCGCGCTCTGGGCCGACGACGAAGCCGCGTTCGACGGCGACTTCGTGCACCTCGCCCCGAGCTGGTCGTGGCCGAAGCCGGTCCAACGGCCCGGGCCGCCGGTGCTGATCGGCGGCGCGGCGGGGCCGAAGCTGTTCGCACACGTGGTCGAGTACGCCGACGGCTGGATCCCGATCGGCGGCGCGGGGATCCGCGCCGCGCTCGACGATCTCCACGCCGCCGCGGAGGCGGCGGAGCGCGACCCGGCGTCGCTGCAGATCGTGCCGTTCGGATCGATCCCCGAGCCGGGCAAGCTCGAGTACTACGCGACGCTCGGGATCGAGGAGGTCGTCCTCAACCTCCCGTCGGCTCCCGGCGACGTCGTGCTCCCGCTGCTCGACCGGTACGCCGCGATCGAAACGCCAGCTTGATGGTCGATTCCGGCTCCGGCGCCTCCATCGCTCACCTGTCCGCGCCCTGAGGGTGCGCGTCCGGCGCCTGCGCCTGCATCTCCTGCGGGCTAGCGCGCGACGGGGAGGAAGACCTCCATGCGGAGCACGTCCTGGGGCGCGTTGCCGTAGAACTGCGCGAGCTGTTCGGAGAGATCGCGGATGGTGTGGAGCATCCCGCTCATGAGGGCGAGCGAGTCGCCCTCACAGGCCTTGTAGGCGAGGGTGCGCAGCGTCGTCTCGTCGGGCGGGCGCTCTCCGAGATAGCTCTCGTAGAGCTCCAACCATGCTTCGGGTGACGCCATGAACTGCTCCAGTTGGGGGAGGAGGGGCAGAGGTCCGACTGATCTTTCTCGCGCGTCGCGCCGGGTTCCGCAAGTGCGCCGCGTCAGGTCTTCACTGTCGGTGGTCGGAGCGACGGATCTTCGCATCCGGAACCGCGCTGCGCGCGATCAGGTCAGAGGCGCTCAATGCTCGATGCCTACAGACGCTCGATGCCTACAGACGCTCGATGATGGTGACGTTGGCCTGGCCCCCGCCCTCGCACATGGTCTGGAGGCCGTAGCGGCCGCCGGTGCGTTCGAGCTCGTTCAGCAGGGTGGTCATCAGCCGGACACCCGTCGCCCCGAGGGGATGACCGAGTGCGATCGCCCCGCCGTTCACGTTGACCCTGGCGAGGTCGGCGCCCGTCTCGCGCTGCCACGCGAGCACGACCGACGCGAAGGCCTCGTTGATCTCGACCAGGTCGATGTCGTCGAGGGACATTCCCGTGCGCTCGAGCGCGTACGCGGTCGCGGGGATCGGGGCGCTCAGCATGAAGATCGGGTCGTCGCCGCGCACGCTGAGGTGATGGATCCTCGCCCGGGGTGTGAGTCCGTGCGTGGCCAGCGCGGATTCGCTCACGACGAGCATCGCGGTCGCGGCGTCGGAGATCTGGCTCGCGAGCGCGGCCGTGAGCCGACCACCCTCGACGAGTGGCTGCAGCGACCGGATCTTGTCCCAGTTGGGCTCGCGCGGTCCTTCGTCGCGGGTCACGTCGCCGAACGGGACGATCTCCCGGTCGAACCGTCCTTCGGCCTGGGCTCGGAGCGCGCGCTCGTGCGACTCGACCGCGAAGGCCTCCATCTCCTCGCGGGTGACGCCCCACTTCTCGGCGATGAGCTCGGCGCCCCGGAACTGGCTGACCTCCTGGGTGCCGTAGCGGGCGACCCAGCCCTCCGAACCGCTGAACGGGTCGGTGAAGCCGAGGGGTTCGGCCATCGTCATGGCCGAGGAGATCGGGATCTGGCTCATGTTCTGCACGCCACCGGCGACGATCACGTCGTTGGTGCCGCTCATCACGGCCTGGGCCGCGAAGTGCACCGCCTGCTGACTCGAGCCGCACTGCCGGTCGATCGTCGTCCCCGGCACCTCCTCGGGGAGGCCTGCGGCGAGCCAGGCCGTCCGCGCGATGTCGCCGGCCTGCGGGCCGATTGCGTCGACGCACCCGAAGTAGACGTCTTCGACCGCCGCGGGGTCGATGCCGGTGCGGTCCATCAGGGCCGAGATCGCGTGGGCGCCGAGGTCGGCCGGGTGCACACCGCTCAGTCCGCCGCCCCGGCGACCGACCGGGGTGCGCAGGGTGTCGACGATGTAGGCCTCGGGCATCAGCTGCTCCAACTCTCGGGTCACAGGTTCGCGGTGTTCGGCGCGTTTCGGTCCTCAGAGGGCCAGAACGCGCCGAACTCGGGTGGAATTCCGGGCGTCGGGATTCCGGGGGTCAGGGGGTCAGGGGTCAAGGATCGCGCGAGCGACGAGCTCGCGGTGCCAGGTCGCATCACCCCACGCGCCGGCGAGGGCCCAGACCCGCTTGATCCACAGGTGGAGGTCGTATTCGAACGAGTACCCCATGGCCCCGTGGCACTGCAGGGCATGGCGGGCGGCCAGGCCCGCGGCGTCGGCTGCGGCGGCCTTGGCCATCGAGACGTGGGTGCGGGCGGCCGGGTCGGCGACCGACAGGGAGTACGCAGCGCGGTACACCAGCGGTGCCGCGAACTCGAGCGCGATCCGCACGTCGGCGAGCTTGTGCTTGATCGCCTGGAACGAACCGATGGGTGCGCCGAACTGCTTGCGTTCGATCACGTACTCGGCCGTCGTGGCGAGGAGGTGGTGGCCGAGGCCCACGAGTTGGGCGGAGAAGCCGAGCGTGCCCCGCCAATAGGCGGTCGAGACCGCGTCGCGCTCCAGTGCCTCCGACGCGCCCGACGCAGCGACCTCGAACAGGCGGCGACTGTGGTCGACGGAGCGGTGGGGGGTGAGTTCGGCGGCGGACCGGGCCACGACGAAGCTCTCGTGGCCCAGCCGCACGATCGTGTCGGCCGTGTCGGCGTACGGAACGAGTGGATCGCCGGCGGTCACGGTCACGGCCCCGGTGGCCGCGGCCTCGGTCGCGAGCAGGGGCGCACCCACGAGCGCGTGCTCCACGAACGGCTCGGGGAGCGCGACGCGGCCGGTCTCCTCGGCGAGGAGCACGACGTCGACCTCGGAGAGTCCGAGTCCGCCCCGGTCTTCGGGCACGAGCGCGCCGAGCACACCCATCTCGCCGAGTGCGCTCCAGGCGGTCGCGGTCCGGCCGGTGTCGTTGGTCCACGCCTCGCGCACCGCCGAGGGCGGCGACTCCTTGGCGAGGAGGTCGCGGACTGCGTCGCGGAACGCGAGCTGGTCGTCGGTGAACGCGAAGCGCATGGCGTCTACTTCCGCGGGAGGCCGAGGACGCGCTCGGCGATCACGTTGCGCTGGATCTCGTTGGTGCCCGCGTAGATCGGACCGGAGAGCGCGAACTGCCAGCCCTTCATCCACGGGGTGTCGTCGAGCTCGGCGTCGTGGCCGAGCAGGCTGAGCGCGGTCTCGTGGAGTTGCACGTCGAGCTCCGACCAGAAGACCTTGGTGAGGCTCGACTCCGCGCCCGCGGCTTCTCCGGCGCTCAGCTTGGTGACGGTGGCGAGCGTCTGGAGCTGGTACGCCTCGGCGGCGATCTGGGCCTGCGCGACCCGCTGCCGCACGAGCGGATCGTCGACGGCGCGCTCGCGCGGCGAGCTCGACGAGGCGCGCCGTGGTGGCGAGGAACCGACCGGGGCTGCGGAGGGTGAGGCCGCGTTCCGAGCCGGTGGTGGCCATGGCGACCTTCCAGCCCTGGTCGACCTCGCCGAGCACCATCGCGTCGGGCACGAACACGTCGTCGCAGAAGACCTCGGCGAAGCCTTCGTCGCCGTCGAGTCGCCCGAACCCGCGCACGGTCACACCGGGGGAGTCGAGGGGAAGGAGGAAGTAGGTGAGCCCGCGATGGCGTTCCGCGGCGGGGTCGGTGCGGTACAGCCCGAACAGATGGGTGCAGAACGCGCCGCGGGTGGTCCAGGTCTTCTGGCCGGTGAGCCGCCAACCGCCGCCCGCGTCGTCGCGCTCGGCCCGGCTGCTGATGCCCGCGAGGTCGCTCCCGGCGTCGGGTTCCGACCAACCCTGGCACCACGTCTCCTCACCGCTCGCCATCTTCGGGAGGAAGCGGTCCTGCTGCTCCGGGGTGCCGAACTCGAAGAGCGTGGGCGCGAGGAGGAAGATGCCGTTCTGGGTGACCCGCTGGGGTGCGCCCGCCCGGTAGTACTCCTCCTCGAAGAGCAGCCACTCCCAGATGCTCGCCTCGCGGCCGCCGTACGCCTCGGGCCACGAGACGACGGCCCACCGGGCGTCGAAGAGGGTTCGCTCCCACTCGAGGTGGAGGGCGAAGCCTGCGCGGGTGTCGCCCGACGGGAGGGGCGCGGCGGGAACGTTGGCCTCCAGCCAGGCGCGCGCCTCGGCCCGGAAGGCTTCCTCGGCGACGCTCCATGTGAGGTCCATGCGGATCCGGAGGCTACAAGCCGATCTGACACGCGGTCAGAATCGGCCCACGATCTACGCTCCCCCCGATGCAGATCGAGGTCGCGGGGATCAGCAAGCGGTTCGGCTCGGCCGTGGCCGTCGACGATCTCAGCTTCTCGGTGCGTCCCGGCGCGGTCACCGGCTTCGTCGGACCCAACGGCGCCGGCAAGTCCACGACGATGCGGATGATGCTCGCGCTCGACCGGCCCGACGCCGGCCGGGCGACCTTCGACGGCCTCCCGTACCGCCAGATCCCCGATCCGATGCGCTCCGTGGGCGCGCTGCTCGACGCGAAGGCGGTCCACCCTCGTCGTTCCGCCCGCAACCACCTCCGCATGTACGCAGCGTCGAACGGCATCCCCGATTCCCGGGTCGACGAGGTGATGGGCCTCGTCGGACTCGCCGACGTCGCGTCCCGCCGGGCGGGTGGGTTCTCCCTCGGGATGGCGCAACGACTCGGACTCGCCCTCGCGCTGCTCGGTGATCCACCCGTCGTGATCCTCGACGAGCCCGCGAACGGTCTCGATCCCGACGGCATCATCTGGATCCGCACGTTCATGCGCTACCTCGCCGATCAGGGTCACAGCGTCTTCGTGTCGAGTCACCTCCTCTCCGAGCTCGGTCAGGTGGTCGACGACCTGGTGGTGATCGGCAAAGGCCGACTCCTCGCGCTGGGTTCGCTGCACGACGTGCTCGGAACCGGCGGCCGCGACGTGGTCACGGTGGTGTCGCCCGACGCGGCCCGGCTCGCCGAGCTGATCCGGGGCCGCGGTGCCACGGCCGACCGGGCCGCGCCGACCGATGGTCCGTACGACGACGCGCCCACAGGGGCCGGTACCGCCGAAAGCGGGCGCATCGAGGTGCACGGGCTCGACGCGGTCGCCATCGGCGAACTGGCCGCCGCGCACGGGATCGTGCTGCACGAGCTCACCCCGCGCGAGCCGTCGCTCGAAGACGCCTACCTGCGCCTCACCTCGGACTCGCGCGAGTTCCGGGCCGGGGGAGCCGAGTGACGCACCTCCTGCGGGCCGAGTGGATCAAGTTCCGATCGGTCCGGAGCACCTGGGTGCTCACGGGCCTCGCGGTCGGGCTCTCACTGCTCATCGCCGGGATCGCCGCGAGCGCCGACGACGGTCGCCATCCCGCAGTCGAGACCCTCGCGGTCAGCTCGACGTTCGTCTTCATCCTCCTCCTGGTGCTCGGGATCCAGTTCATCGGCCAGGAGTACCGCTTCGGGACGATCCGGGCGACGTTCACCGCGGTGCCGAACCGCACCCGCGTGCTCGTGGCGAAGACCACGTTCGGCATCGGCATCGGTGCGGCCACCGCGTCGGTGGCGTTCGTCGGTTCGTTCGCCGTGGCGAGCATCGTCTTCGCCGGTGAGGATCGCTCGATCCCGTTCGACGCCCGGTTGGCCGAGACGATCACGGCGTACGTGGTCGTGGCGGCGGTCTCGGTGGTTCTCGGGATCGGTGTCGGTGCGATCACCCGCAATCCGGCCCTCGGGATCGCGGCCGTGCTCATCGACATGTTCGTGCTCGAGTCGCTCGTGACCGTGTTCGTGTCGGAGGACCTCGGATCGGTGTTGCCGTTCAGCGCGTCGTTCGCGGCGGTGCCGGGGATCGGCGGCGACACGTTCCTCTCGCCCTGGTTCGTGGCCCTGGCGGTCTACGCCGCCTGGGCACTCGGACTGCTCCTCATCGGAGGCCTCATCGTGGAACGACGAGATCCATGACGGCGAGAAGGAGCGGAGCAGGCGGACACGCGGCGCGGGCCGGGCTCGGGTGGGCGGTCGAGCCTGCGGAGAGGAGTCGACCATGACCATCGTCGTCGACGACGTCTTCGGGCTGATCGGGATCATCATCCCGGTGCTGCTCCTCGCCTGGCTCGCCTCGCGACTGCTCGGGATCCGTCGGAGCGCGCTCCGCAGCGTGATCACCGGCCTGCTCGGCGTCACCCTCGGCGTGCTCCTCGCGGCGGCGTCGTACCAGGGCCGGTTGCCGTCGACGTTCGAGCTCGCGATCCGCGTCGCGGCGTTCTCGATCATCTCGACGATGGGGCTCGCGATCGCGTGGGAGTTCGTCGCGAGTCCGGCCCGTCGGACGCCGCGAGGAGCGGCTCGGTCGTCTCCCGCACCTTCCGCGCCCGGTGAAGCGCATCCGACGCACGCTCGCGCCACCGCTGCGGTTCCAGCAGGTCCTGCGCATCGCCAAACGTCAGGGGCTGCTGCACCGGCGCTTCGCTTCGGTCGCGGGCCTCGCTGATCCCGCGTTCGGGCCGTGCCTGCGGGCGACGCTCGAGGAGTGCGGCGGCATGTTCGTGAAACTCGGCCAAGTCGCCTCGACCCGTGGCGATCTCCTGCCGGCTCCCCTCATCGAACAGCTCACTGAGCTGCAGTCGGGCGTTGCCCCGGAGTCGGCCCAGGGCATCCGCACCGTCGTCGAGGAGGAGCTCGGGCGGCCGGTCGAGGAGGTCTTCTCGTCGTTCGACTGGGAACCCCTCGCGGCGGCTTCGATCGGCCAGGTGCACCGAGCGGTGCTCGCGACGGGTGAGCCGGTGGTGGTGAAGGTCCAGCGTCCGGGGATCGCCGACATCGTGTCGCGTGACACCCAGGCGATGCTCTCGCTCGCCGGCTTCCTCCAGCGCCGCACGACGATCGGGTTGCGGGTCGACGTGGTGAGCCTCGTGCGTGAGTTCACCGATGCGGTGGAGGAGGAGCTCGACTTCAGCGCCGAGGCGCGAGCCGAGTCGCGCGTCCGGGCGAACCGCGCCGACGACGTCGGGGTGCGGATCCCCACGGTGTACGAGCGCGTCTCGACCCGCCGCATGCTCGTGCTCGAAGAGGTGTCGGGCCGCTCGATCGCCGACAACGCAGCGGTCGACGCGGTGCCGGTGTCGCGCACCGAACTGGCGAACCGGCTCCTCGCGTCGTTCCTCGGGCAGATGCTCACCGATGGCGTGTTCCATGCCGACCCACATCCCGGGAACATCCTGGTCGAGACCGACGGCACACTCGCGTTGCTCGACTTCGGCTCGACCGGGGTGCTCGACGCAGTCACGTTGCAAGCGCTCGGCGGGATGCTGCTCGCGACCCAGTTGAACGACCCCGCGCTGCTCCGCCGAGCTGTGCTCGCGATCGCGCCCCCGTCGCCCGGCGCCGACGTGAGTCGACTGGAGTCGGATCTGGCGCAGTTCCTCGCGGTCCACGTCGGCAGCGGGGGCCTCGACGTCTCGATGTTCCAGGCCATGATCGGTGTGCTGCGGAGGAACCACCTGAGCGTCCCGCACTCGTTCACCCTGCTGGCCCGGGCCCTCCTCACCCTCGACGGCACGCTGCGAACGCTCGCGCCCGGGTACTCCACCGCGACGCACGCGACCGAACTCGCCCGGCCGATGCTCGCACCGGGCGACGCCGACGAGCTCCAGGAGCAGCTGCAACAGGAGCTCCTCCGGAGCCTTCCGTCGCTGCGGACGCTGCCCGACTCCGCTGAGGCCATCGCCAACCAGCTCCGCGCCGGGCAGCTCAGCATCCGCAGCCGGCGGTACGCCGATCCCGAGGACGCGATCTTCGTCCGCACGCTCCTCAACCGGGCGATCCTCGCCGCCGTCGGCATCATCGGTCTGGCGGTCTCGGCTCTCCTCCTGCTCGCCTCGGCACAGGAATCGAACGGACGCGACTCGTCGACCCTCGAGGCCATCGGCTACTCCGGCATGTTCCTCGCCACCATCATCACCATGCGCGTCGTGGCCCTCGTCGTCCGCGACGGCCACAACTGACCACGAGCCCGGGTGCTCAGCGAGGGTCGTCGACGGCGGTGCCGCGGCCGAGGAGGAACGCGGCGACCGCGAGGGCGCCGACGAACCCGGCGCAGACGATCCACATCGCCTCCGGACCCGCCCAGCCGTAGATGGGCGCGGCACCGAACGCCGCGAACGCGGCGGCGGCCGCACCGACGGCGCCGTAGAGGCCCTGGCCCGCCGCGGCCTGGGACGCAGGGGCGCCCCGCGCGACCGCAGCCTGGCCGGCCGGAGTGGTGACGGCATCGCAGACCGAGTGCACGAGCGCGAGGACCGAGGCGAAGATGATGGAGCCGGTCAAGCCGTAGCCGGCGATGCAGGGGACGGTGACGACGAGCGCGAGTACACCGCTGCGGACGGGGCCGCGCCGATCGGCGAGGCGGCCCCCGAACGGGCTCAGCGCGACGAGGGGGAGCGCGAACAACGCAAGGGTGGCTGCGACCACCGCGGTGCTCGCACCGAGGTCACTCATGTACTTGGCCCACATCGCGTCGAACACTCCGATCGACAGGAACAGTGCGGCACCGAGTGAGAGTCCGGCGAGGACGCCGCGTCGACGCAGCAGGAGTCGGACCACCCGCTTGTCGCCCTGAGGTTCCACCGGGGGTTCCTCGATGCGGGCGACGGCCGGTGAGGTGACCGCCAGCGCGACGGCGAAGACGATGAACGGTGCATGCAGGCCGAGGACGCCCGCGATGAGTGCAGCGATCGGCGGCCCGGCGATGAAGCCGCCGACCTCGACGCTCGCGAGTCGGCCGAGGGCCTCACCGGCTCGGTCGCCGGCCCGACTCACCACCACCCGCCGGGTCGCGGGGATGAACACCCCCGAGCCGAGTCCGAGCAGGATCCGGGCCCCGACGAACTCCCAGAGCTCCGTCGCGAGCCCGAACCAGAGCATCCCGGCGGCGGCGACGGCCAGACCGCCTCGGAGGAGGAGGCGGGTGTACCCGCGGTCGGCGTACCGGGCGAGGGAGACCTGCGCGACGACACCGGCGAGGAAGCTCGCGCCGCCGATGAGGCCGAGGCCGGAGGTGGGGAGGTCGTACTTGTCCTGCAGCTCGGCGAGCAGCGCGAAGATCCCGCCGTACCCGAGCGCCTCGACCGCGACCGCGACGTAGAGCAGTACGGGGATGCGCGACGTCGCCGCCGCCTTCGGGTGTTCCATGACGGAGGGTGCTTCGCCGTCAGGTCGTGCTGGGCGCGCCGCGACCGGCTTCGGCGTCGGCCACGGCCGTGGCTTTTGCCCACCGGTAGTCGGCCTTGCCGGAAGGCGAGCGCACCATCTCGTCGACCACCACGATCGCCCGCGGCACCTTGTACCCGGCGATCGACTTGCGCGCGTGGTCGGCCAGCTCACCTGCGTCGGGGGTGGCGTCGGGGCGCGCCTTCACGACCGCGACGACCCGCTCGCCCCATCGCTCGTCGGGCACGCCGACGACGACGACGTCGAACACGTCGGGATGCGACTTCAGTGCGAGCTCGACCTCTTCGGGATAGATCTTCTCCCCGCCGGAGTTGATGCTCACGGATCCGCGCCCGAGCAGGGTGATGGTGCCGTCGGCCTCGACGCGCGCCATGTCGCCCGGGAGCGCCCATCGCTCGCCGTTGATCTCCACGAACGTGGCCGCCGTCTTCTCCGGGTCCTTGTAGTAGCCGAGGGGCATGTAGCCCCGCCGTGCGAGGCGACCGATCACCTCGTCGCCCGGGACCACCGGCGTGCCGGTGTCGTCGAGCACGGTGGTGTGCTCGCCCATCGCGAAGCGTGGCTTGCCGGTGGAATCAGAACCGGCGACCGTGCCCTGGTAGCCGGTCTCCGACGCACCGAGCGAGTCGATCACGAGCACGTTCGGCAGCCGGGCGGCGATCGCTTCCTTGACCGTCGGCGAGAGGATCGCACCCCCCGAACCGATCACGAAGAAGCTCGACAGGTCGATGTCGGCGAGGGCGGGGTCGTCGAGGGCCTCGATGAGCGGGCGGGCCATCGCGTCGCCGACGAGACTGGTGGTCATCACCTTCTCGCGTTCGATCGTGCGCCAGGTGGCGACGGGATCGAGCTTGCGCGCCGACGACAACACCAGCTTGTTGCCCTGGAGCAACAGCATCGTCGCGACCCACTGCGCGGCACCGTGCATGAGTGGTGCCAGCGGGAAGCCGACCGTGCCCCCGGCGTTGCGCGCCTCTTCGATCACCTCGTCGAATGACTCGAACGGCGCGCCGCCCATGCGCATGAGCGCGCCGATCGTGGAGTTGAAGTAGTCGTCTTGGCGCCACATGACGCCCTTCGGCATCCCGGTGGTGCCACCCGTGTAGAGGATGTACAGATCGTCGCCCGATCGGGCGGGGAAGTCGCGGTCGGGTGACGCCGCCGCGAGGGCGCCTTCGTACTCGACCGCGCCGATCATCGAGAGGTCGTCGTCGGAGTCGTCGTCGATCGACACGAAGGTCTGCAGCTTCGGGCAGTCGGACCGCACCGCGGCGATCCGGGGGATGAACTCGCGACCGTGGACGAGCGCGACGAGGTCGGCGTTGTCGAACAGGTAGCGGAGCTCTGCCTCCACGTAGCGGTAGTTCACGTTGATCGGTACGGCCCGGATCTTCCATGCCGCGAACATCGCTTCGATCCACTCGGTGCCGTTGTACACGTAGATGCCCACGTGGTCGCCCGGCCCGACTCCGTTGGCGGCGAGGTGGTGGGCCAACCGCGTCGTCCGTTCGTCGAGCTCGCGGAAGGTGATGCGACGACTGTCGGCGATCACGGCTTCCCGGTCGGGGACCGCGTCGGAGACGGCTTCGAACAGGTCGGCGAGGTTCCAATGCTGGGTCACGGCCGCCCACACTAGGTGGCGCCATGCCGGGAGGCCCGCCCGAATCCGACCCGGCCGGTACGATCCGTCCACCCCGGTCGGGCGTGGGGAACGGAAAGGGGAGGATGGCCATCGGAACGGCTCGGGACGACGCAGCGGTGCGGGAGCACGCGGAACCGTCACGCCCGGCCGTCGGAACCGGCTGGCCGCCCGTGCTCGCGGCGCTCTCACTCGGGGCTGCGCTCATCCACGCCGCGGTCGCCGCCCAACACGACGGACTCCTCGGTCGGTTGTTCGTCGCGACGGCGCTGGTGCAGGGCGCGTGGGCGCTCGTGGTCGTGGTCCGGCCCCGGACGGGCGTGCTGGTGATCGGCCTGCTCGTCAACCTCGCGGCCCTGCTCGCGTACGTCGCGAGCCGCACGGTCGGACTGGGGAGCCTCGAGGCGGTCGAACCGTTCGGCACACCCGACGTGGTCTGCGCCGTGCTCGAGGCCGCGATCGTGGTGTCGGTCGCGTACCTGCTCTCGCCCCGCTCGCTGTTGCCCTCCTACCGTCGCATCGGCCCACTCGCAGCGGGATCGGTGGTCGCGCTCGTGGTGATCGCGGCGGTGCCGGGTCTCGCCGCGACCAGCGGGGGTCATGCCCACGGGGGTGCGGCGCACGACGCCGGTGCCCACGACGCGGGTGGCGGGCACGACCACGACGCTGCGGGTCAGAGCAGCTTCGTCCGGGACGCGCAACGCCGGACAGATCAGTTGGTGGCCGAGACCCGACTCGGCGCGGCCCGCTGGCGCGACCCCGAGCAGGCCGAGGCCGACGGGTTCCGGTGGATCGGCGACGGCCCGTTCCTGCACTACGTCAACTGGAAGTGGGTCGACCAGGCGGGGACCCTGGATCCGCGCCGACCCGAGGCGCTGGTCTACGCGGCGCGCGCCGACGGCACGACGAAGCTGATCGCGGCCATGTACGTGACGCCCTTCGGCACGACCGCCAGCGAGGTGCCGGCGGTCCAGGGCGCGAGCTGGCACGACCACGGGAACCTGTGCTGGGACGACTCGATGCGGCTCAGCGGCTACCTCGACGCCTCGGGCGTGTGCCTGCCCGAGGGAACGCTCAAGGTGCTGCCGCCGATGCTCCACGTGTCGATGGCCGACAACCGGTGCGGTCCGTTCGGCGACGTGGAACAGAGCCGTGATCCCGTCGCCGAGGGCGCGGTCGCCGCGCCTGCGCGACGCCGGGATCCGCCTCACGACGAAGACCGTGGGCGGCGTCTGTGCCGCGCACCACGCCCACCCGTCGTGACCCCGCGACCGGACCCCGCGGCCGGACCCCGGGGGAACCCGCCTACCGGACCGCGATCACCGACGATCCGTGGCCGAAGAGACCCTGGTTCACGGTGATGCCGGCGGTCGCGCCGTCGACCTGGCGGTCGCCGGCCTGGCCCCGGAGCTGCCAGGTGAGCTCGCACACCTGGGCGATCGCCTGGGCCGGGACCGCTTCGCCGAAGCAGGCGAGCCCACCGCTCGGGTTGACCGGCACCCGCCCGCCGATGGTGGTGTCGCCGTCGTTGAGGAGCCGTTCGGCCTCACCTTCCTTGCAGAGGCCGATGTTCTCGTACCAGTCGAGCTCGAGGGCGGTCGAGAGGTCGTAGACCTCGGCGAGGCTCATGTCGTCGGGGCCGAGGCCGGCCTGCTCGTAGGCCGCGTCCGCGATCGAGTCGCGGTAGGTGCGCTCGGGGAGCGACACACCGGCGGCGGAGTCGGTCGCGAAGTTCGGCATCTCGATCACGGTGTTCGGGTAGCTGGGGGTGACGGTCGAGACCGCGGCGATCCGCACCGGTCCGTTCGTGCCCTTCGACTTCGCGTACTCGAGGCTCGAGAGCACGATCGCGGCGGCGCCGTCGCTCGTGGCGCAGATCTCGAGCAGCCGCAGCGGATCCGACACCATCGGTGATGCCGCGACGTCGGCCTCGGTGACCTCCTTGCGGAAGCGTGCGTAGGGGTTGTGGAGTCCGTGGCACGCGTTCTTCACCTTGACCTTCGCGAAATCCGACTGGGTCGCGCCGAACACCTCCATGCGGCGCCACGCGTAGAGGCCGAAGTACGTGGGGTTCGTCGCCCCGAGGAGGCGGAACCGCAGCCAGTCGGGGTCGTCGCCCCGCTCCCCGGCGTTGGGCGCAAGGAACCCCTTGGGGGTCGTGTCGGCACCCACCACGAGGGCCACGTCGACGAGACCGGCGAGGATCTGGGCGCGGGCCGAGTTGAGTGCCGTCGCGCCGGAGGCGCACGCCGCGTACGACGAGGAGACCGGTGCTCCCTGCCAGCCGAGGGCCTGGGCGATCGACGCGCCGGCGACGTAGCCGGGGTAGCCGTTGCGCACCGTCTCGCCGCCGGCGATGAACTGGACGTCGCGCCAGTCGACGCCGGCATCGTCGAGCGCGGCGCGGGCCGCGACGACGCCGTACTCGACGAAGTTCTTGCCCCACTTCCCCCACGGGTGCATCCCGACCCCGAGGACGGCGACACCGTCGACGCTCATACGAGCTTCCAGTTCCACATGAGGTGCTCCGCTTCGTCGTCTTCGTACAGCGTCCCGAGCACGAGCTCGACGTCGGCCCCGACGGTGAGGTCGGCGGGGTCGTCGCCCGCGGCGAGTTGGCCGAGCACGACCATCTGCTCATCGGGCAGCTCCGCCGCGACCACGGTGTAGGGGACGAACGGATCGGGGGCGACGTAGGGCGCCGGTGGTTGGTAGTGGTTCGTGGTCCATGACCAGACCCGACCTCGTCGGCCGAGGGTCGTCTCCTCGAGCTCTTCGGCCGGTGCGGCGGGGTTCCGGGAGAAGGCGAGGCTCTTCGGGAAGAAGACGCTCCCCGTCTCGGCGCCCCGACTCGCGAGGAGCTCCGGTTCGTCGGCGGTGGTGAACCACCCGTCGACCGCGGGAACTCGCGGCTTCGTCATGTCGTGCTCCCATCCAGGCGGCGCAGCGTTGCGTCGGCCTGCTCCATGATGCGTGCGATCAGTTCGGCCACGGTCGGCAGTTCGTCGATCACGCCCACGTTCTGCCCGGTGGGCAGGATCCCCGCGTCGAGCCGCCCCTCGACCATCGCGGCCCGGGTCAGCATCGGCGCGTTCGCAGCCATCGCGAGCTGAGCCAGGCTGAGGTCCTGGCTCTTCCGCATGGCGAGGCCCTCTCGCGAGATCGCCGACCGAGGTTCCGGTGAGCTTGCGGAACTCCAACGCGTTGCGCAACGCGCGGGGGAGCGCGGTGAGGCGACCGGAGCCGGTGAGGTGCTCGATCACGTCGGTGCGGATCACGCGCTGCGGATGACCGTCGATCGCGGTGGTCACGACCGTTCCGGTGACGGGCGTCGCGAGGTAGACCGCCTTCACGTCGTCGGGGACGGTGCTCTCGCGGGTGAGGAGGAAGCGCGTTCCCATCGCGATCCCGGCCGCGCCGTAGGCGAGCGCGGCGACGAGCCCGCGCCCGTCGAAGAAGCCGCCTGCGCCGAGCACGGGGATGTCGACCGCCTCGGCGACCTGGGGGAGCAGCAGGCTCGTGGGCACGGTGCCGGTGTGGCCACCGCCCTCGGCACCCTGCGCGATGACGGCGTCGACGCCCCACGCCGCGACCTTCTCGGCGTGGCGCCGGGCCCCGACCGTGGGCATCACGACCACGCCGGCGTCCTTGAGCTGCTTCACGAGTCGTTCGCCGGGGGCCTGGGCGAAGCTCGCGACGCGCACGCCCTCGCCCACGATCAGCTTGATCCGGTCGTCGACGTCGGGCTGATCGGAGCGGAGGTTCACGCCGAACGGCTTGTCGGTGCGTTCCTTCACCGCGTGGATTGCGGTGCGGAGCTCGTCGAGGTCCATGGTCGCCGACGCGAGGATGCCGAGCGCGCCCGCCGCGCTCGTCGCCGCAGTCAGCCGCGCGCCCGCGACCCACCCCATCCCCGTCTGCACGATGGGGTACTCCACCCCGAACAGCTCACACGCCGGAGTCCGGAGTGGGGCGGCCAGGATGCTCACGGGGTGGGGACTTCCTGTTCCCGGAGCGTGTGGGGGTCGACGGTGCGCTGGATGAGCTCGAGCTCGTCGGGCGTCGGATCGCGGGTGGTGCCCACGTCGTCGGGCACGACCAGGTCGAACCCGGTCGCGGCGACGATCTCGTCGACGCTCACACCGGGATGCACCGAGTGGAGGCGCATCGTGTGGTCGGGTGTGGCGAAGTCGAGCACCCCGAGGTTGGTGACCACCCGGCGGATCTCGTGGAAGCGCGATGCCTCGGGACCGAGGGCTGCGGCCCGGTCGTAGCCCACACCGGTGACCACGTCGACCTTCGGCACGAACACCTTGGGTGAGTGGTTCGGGATCCAGTACGACGTGGTGTTCTGGATCGTGTTGCCCGGCGCACCCCGGAACCCGAGGAGCTGCGCCTTCGGCTGGTCCCATGAACCCACGAACGCGAAGTTCTGGTTCCCGAACCGGTCGATCTGGGAGGCGCCCATCATCACGTGCCGCCGACCCGACCAGACCATGTCGAACATCGACCGGTACGGGTTCCACGCCTCGACGACCTTCACCGCGTCGGTGGCGCCGACGGGATACGGACCGCTCACGAACGTCGCCTCACCGTCGGTCATCACGAGATCAGGCTCGAAGCTGGCGCGCGCGACCCGGCCCCCGATCATCGGGATGGTGCCGATCGGGTTGGCGAGGATCTCGCCGTCGCCCCGGAAGCACTCCGCCACCGCGATCACGCAGTACTCGGAGCGGGTCACGAGATCCGATGCGGTACTCATGTGAGTCCCACCACCTTCCGGTACTGGTCGTGGTCGCCGCAGTCGAGGTACTTCGCCTTCCAGGCGTCCCACGCTTCCGCGGTCTTGGCGCTCCCGGCGTACTCCTTCTGGAACGCTTCGTCGCGCGGGTAGTCGGGGACGCATTCGGTGAAGTGGGCTCCGAACGGCGCCTCGACGATCCCGTCGGTCATCAGCCGGTTGATCTTCAAGGTCTGCACCGGCCCGTTCGAGCGCAGGTCTTCCGTGCTCTGCACCTGCTCGACGCTCATGAACCGGCGATCGGCTGCCATGCAGAACAGGTCGTCGAAGTAGGGATCGACGTTGAGGTACTGGCCGTTGCCGCCGGCGTCGCCGCGGTGCATGTGCACGAGCGCGGCGTCGAGGCGCAGGGCCGGCGCGGCGACGAACGTCTCGCCGTCGTCGTAGGGCGACATGACGGTGCGGATCTCGTCCTGACGATCCAGCACGTCGGAGCCGAGGCCCACCCGGGTGGGCAGGAACGGCACCCGCCACGCGGCGGCCTGGAGGCCGAGGAGGAACATGCCTTCGTCGAGCTCCAGCGTCGAGACGGCGCCGGTCTGGCGGGCGACCCGGAAGTGCGGCTCGAGGGGGATCGAGTCGAGCGACACGAACGCGTAGACCACCTTGGTGACCTTGCCCGTCGCGCACAACAACCCGACGTCGGGTCCGCCGTAGCTCACGATGGTGAGGTCGCGCAGCGACGAGCGGGCGATGGCGCGCACGAGGCTCATCGGCTTGCGCCGGGAACCCCACCCGCCCACGCCGATGGTCATGCCGTCGCGCAGCTCGGCGACGACGTCTTCTTCGGTGGTCCGTTTATCGGGCATGGCTCATCTCGAGGTGTCGGTCTCCCGCTTGGTGACGAAGGCGTCGCGGTGCTCGTCGGCGACGCCGGAGAGGTTGAGCTCGAACGTGAAGCCCTGCTCGAAGCGGTAGCTGCGCTTCACGTCGATCGGGTCGATGCCGTTCAGCGATTCCTTCGCAGCTCGGATCACGACCGGACTCTTCGCCGCGATCTGGTTCGCGACGTCGAACGCGGCGCCGCGGAGCTCGGCCTGGGGGACGACGCGGAGCACCGAGCCGTAGTGGTGCAGCTCGGCGGCTGTCGCAGTCGCACTCGTGTAGACCATCGCCCGCATCTTGTGCTGGGGGACGAGGCGCGCCAGGTGGGTGGCGGCGCCGAGCGCGCCGCGGTCGACCTCGGGGAGCCCGAAGGTGGCGTCGTCGGCCGCGACGATCACGTCGGCGTTGCCGACGAGGCCGATGCCGCCGCCCAGGCAGAAGCCGTTCACCGCCGCGATCACCGGGACCGCGCATTCGTACACCGCGGCGAACGCGGCGTAACACCCCCGGTTGGCGCCGATCAGGGCGTCGAAGCCCTCCGTGGCCTGCATCTCCTTGATGTCGACCCCGGCGTTGAACCCGCGGCCCTCGGCCCGCAGCACCACGACTCGGACCGCAGGATCCTCACCGAGGCCCCGGACGATCGCAGCGAGCTCGAACCAACCGGCCACGCCCAGCGCGTTCACGGGCGGGTTGTCCATGACGACTTCGGCGACGCCGTGCTCGTCGACCGTGCTCGTGATCGGCATCTCGCGCTTTCTGATGGGTCGTCAGATACAGCTGCTCACCCTATATCTGGGCGAGGACATCTGGGCGAGGCAGGAGAAGAAGCGGAGGCGGCGGTCGCGAAGCGTGGGACCCGGAACGGGTGAGCGATCGAGTCGCCGCAGCGGATGCGACCAGAAATCAGGCGCTCGCGCGCTGCTTCTGGGCGCGCCCGCCGCCGGCGTAGGCCGAGATGTCGAAGAAGAACCCGAGGGCGACGAAGAACCAGCCGATCCCGCTGACTCCGGCAACCGGCACGTAGGCGAACACGTAGAACAACGTGGTCCACGGCAGGAAGATCAAGCCGATCAGCGGGAGCAGGAAGCCGCTGAACGCCCGGTCGACGAAGTTCGTGAAGATCCAGGTGAGGAACAACGCGAACCGGGGTCCGATGGCGAGCAGCGCGGCAATGAGGCAACAACCCATGGGCGCGGAACCTAGCCCGTCTGGTCCGCTGCGTCACTGATGGGTTCGGGCGCCTGGAGCGGCGCCCCGGGCAGGCTCCGGGTGCCGAGGAACGAGACGAGCACGACGAAGGCCGCGAAGAGGAGACCGGCCTTCAACGCGTCGAGCTGCGACTCTTCGTAGGCCTCGACGATCGCGTCGGTCTCCCCGGGTGGCAGGCCGGCGTCGTCGGCCGCGGCCCGCACGTCGTCGGCCGGGATGAAGGGCACACCCGCTTCGAGCTGCACCGACACCTGCTGCTGGGTGGCGTCGCTGATTCGGGCATCCGACGTGATCGTGGTGCCGACGGCGGTGGCGAGACCGCCGATCACGATCGCGCCCATGAGTGCCGTGCCGAGCGCCGCGCCCAACTGCTGCGCGGTGAACTGCAGCCCGCCGGCCTCGCTGCGGGCGGACTCGTCGACCGACGACTGCACCACGTTGCCGAGTTGGGAAGCGAGGAGTCCCATCCCGACACCGAGCACGGCCATTGCGGCGAGGAAGGGGCCGGTGTCGATGTCGGGATCGATCACGGTCAGCAGGAAGCCGCACGCAACGAGCAGGACGACGAGTCCGAGTCGCACGACGAGTCGCGGGCTGACGCGGGCTGCGAGCCGGGGTGCGAGCGTGGCGGTGAGGAAGAGGGTGACCGAGACCGGCAGCATCCGCAGCCCGGTCTCGAAGGCGTCGAAGCCCTGCACGATCTGCAGGTAGAGCGGGACGATGAAGAAGACGCCCATCATGATGAGGTTCTGGGCGAGGAACATCGACAGCCCGCTGCGCAGCGGTGGGATCTTCAGGTGCGCGAGCCGCACGAGCGGCTCCCGACCGACCCGTTCCCGGTGGTGCTGCCACTGCACGAAGAGCGCGAGCAACACGCCACCCGCGGCGATCACGAACGGGCGTGAGCGAGAAGCCGAACGGCTCGATCGGCGAGTTGCGCGGTCGGAGGAAGCCCCAGCTGCTCGACTGGAGCACGCCGTACACGACGAGGCCGAGTCCGGCAGCCGAGAGGGCGCTGCCGACCCAGTCGACCTCGGTCGGGGGGCCCTCGCGCACCTCGTCGGCCAGGTAGCGCACACCGAACATGATCCCGATCGCGACCACGACCTCGCCTGCGAAGACGAGCCGCCAGCTCAGGTTCGTGGTCATCCACCCGCCGAGGATCGGGCCCACCGCGATCCCTGCACCGGCGACGCCACCGAGGACACCGAACGCGGCCGCCCGGGCGCGACCCTCGAAGTTCGTCGCGACGAGTGCGACCATCGCGGGCATCACCAGCGCCGCGCCGATCCCCTCCAGGACCGACCACCCGAGTGCGAGCGAGCCGACGGTCCACGACACCGCAGTGAGCGCAGAACCCGTCGCGTAGATGACCATGCCGATGGTGAACGCACGCTTGCGACCCCATCGGTCGCCGAGTTTGCCGCCCGTGATCATGAGCGCGGCCATGACCAGTGAGTAGAAGGTGATGACGGCCTGGATCGTGGTGACGTCGGTGTCGAAGTCGGCCACGAGCTGGCTGATCGACACGTTCATCACGGCCTGGTCGAGGACCATGAGGAACTGCGCGGCCGCGAGGACCACGAGGACGCGCTTGGAGGCGGTGGTCATCGGCTACGACACGACGAACGTCATCCAGCCCCTGACCACGACAGTGCCCTCCTGATTCTTCGCCTGGAGCGCGAGGTCGACGCGCTGCTGCCCGTCTTCTTCGTACTCGCGCTCGACCTCGCCGTCCACCGTCAACGTGTCGTCGGGCCACACCCGCTCGGTCCACCGCACCCGCGATCGCCGCACGTTGCGCGGGCCGAGCCAGTCGGTCGCCCACGTGGTGACGAGTCCGGCCGGGAGCATCCCGACCACGAGCGGGGCGTCGTAGCCGGCCTCGCGCGCGAATGGCTCGTCGTGGTGGATCGGCTGGAAGTCGCCCGACGCGCCCTGGTACCGGACGATGTCGGTGCGGGTGATGGGCCCGAAGACCAGCGGCGGCGGGGGAGCGGGGAGATCACTCACCGGCTCCATGGGTCGCTCCGCTGCGTCGCCTCGATCGCTCACCGATTCACGTCCCGCTCGTGCTGTCCGGCGACTCCGCTGCGCTCGTTTCCACCGCGGTCATCTTGGCTTCGGCGACGAGGACGCCGTCGACGTCGCGGAAATCGGTGACCATCTCCACGAAGGTGAGGGTGGTCCCGCTGCGGCTGGTCTTCTCGTAGATCGCGTCGATCCGGCTCGTCGCGGTGAGCAACGTGCCGGCGCGGGGCGGCTCGCCGTGGAAGACGTACTCCTGTTCGGCGTGCATGCCTCGCTGCTGCGACATCTCCACCTGGTCCCACGGGTTCCCCGTGTCGCCCTCCCAGAAGAACGTGGTCGTGAGGAAGTGAGCCGGGACCACCGGGTCGTCGACGTCGAGGTACTCCGGATGCGTCGAGCCGATCGCGGTGGCGTACTCGCGGATCTTGCCCTGCTCGAGCGGGATCGTGAACGGCGTGCCCGTCGCGCCGAGGCTCTGCTTCGCGACCATCAGGCGTGCTGACTCGAGACGGAGAGGACCTCACCCGTCATGTACGACGAGTACTCGCTCGCGAGGAACACGATCACGTTCGCCACCTCCCAGGGCTCAGCGGCGCGCCCGAAGGCCTCGCGGGCGGTCAGCTCGGTGAGCAGCTCCTCGCTGCTCGTCTTGGCGAGGAACGCGTGCATCGCGAGGCTCGGCGCAACCGCGTTGACCCGCACCCCCGAGGGTGCCGCTTCGATGGCAGCACAGCGCGTGAGCGCCATCACCCCGGCCTTGGCCGCGGCGTAGTGGGCCTGGCCGGCCTGGGCCCGCCAGCCGAGGACCGACGCGTTGTTCACGATCGCGCCCGCGCCCCGTGGCGTCATCAGCCGCAGGGCGGCCCGCATGCACCGGAACGTGCCGTTGAGCGTGACGTCGAGGACCTTGAGCCACTGCTCGTCGGTCATGTCGACGAGGTCGACCTGACCACCGAGACCGGCGTTGTTCACGACCACGTCGAGACCATCGGTGACGCGTTCCGCTTCGTCGAACAGATGCTGGACCTGGGCTTCGTCGGTCACGTCGCAGACGACCGAGGCGACGACCGCGGCGCCGATCTTGTCGGCGGTCTCGGCGAGCCGCCGCTCGTGCGCGTCGCTGATCACCAGGCGCGCGCCCTCCTCCGCGCAGCGCTGCGCGGTGGCGAACCCGATCCCCGTCCCCGCGGCTGCGGTCACGAGGACGGTCTTGCCCTCGAGGAGCGCCTTGCCCTCCGGATAGGCAGGTGGTGTCGGGCTCGTCACTTCGTCACCTTCGTCCCTTCGTCACCTTGGGTTCGGGCGGGAGGCCGAGGGCCCGTTCGCCGATGATGTTGCGTTGCACCTGGTTCGACCCGCCGTAGATCGTGTCGGCACGCGTCCAGAGCAGCAGGCGCTGTTCGGCGGTGAGCTCGTAGGGGCCACGGGCATCGGGGGTGCCGTCGACGGGGACGCCGTCGGCGATCATCCCGTCGGCACCGAGGACGTCGACCGCGAGCTCACCGAGGGTGCGGTGCAGGCTCGCCCAGTACAGCTTGTGGATCGCGGTCTGCGGGGTGAGCTCGCCGCTCCCCATCGCGCTGAGGCTGCGGAGTGCGGTGTAGCGCATGATGCGCAGACCGATCCACGCGTCGGCGATGCGTTGCCGGGTGACCGGATCGGATGCCGCCCCGTTCTTCTGCGCGGCTTCGGTGATCGCGCGCAGCTCGTGTTCGAACGTCAGCTGTTGGCCCAGTGTCGATGCGCCACGCTCGAACGCGAGCGTGCCCATCGCCACCCGCCAGCCACCGTTCACGTCGCCGACCACGTTCTCGACCGCGGTGCGGGCACCGTCGAAGAACGTCTCGTTGAACTCCGAGGTGCCGGTGAGCTGGATGATCGGCCGGATCTCGATCCCGGGCTGATGCATCGGGACGAGCAGGTAGGAGATGCCCTTGTGGCGGGGTGCCTCCCGGTCGGTGCGGCACAGCACGAAGCACCAGTCGGACCACTGCGCGAGTGAGGTCCACGTCTTCTGGCCCGTGATGCTCCACTCGTCGCCGTCGGATCCGGGGACGAGCTCGGCGCGGGTCTGCACGTTGGCGAGGTCGGAGCCGGCGTTGGGCTCGGAGTACCCCTGGCACCAGAGCTCTTCGCCGCTCGCGATCTTCGGGAGGAACCGGGCCCGCTGCTCGTCGGAGCCGAAGTGGAGGATCGTCGGCCCGATCAGTCCCTCGCCGACGATCCCGACCCGTCCGGGTCCGCCGGCGCGGGCGTACTCCTCGTAGAAGATGACCTGCTGGAGGAGGGTGGCCTCGCGACCGCCGTACTCCTCGGGGAAGGAGAGGCAGGTCCAGTGGGCCGCGCCGAGGGCGCGCTCCCAGGCGTGGCGTTCCTCGAACAGCTCGTGTTCGTCGCCCGGTCCGCCCCGGCCCCGGACGATCGCGAACTCCCCGCTGAGCTGATCGCCGAGCCAGGCCCGGGCTTCGGCGCGGAAGTCCTCGTCGGCGGCCGAGAAGGTGAGGTCCATCGGGTCCGGAGGATAGTCCCGCGATCTGACGGGGCGTCAGGTCGTGGTGCCGACCTTCCGGGGCCGATCGCCGCGCTGCGGCTACGTTCGCCGAGCGCGGCGTCGGTGACGCCGCCGGTCGGGGAGAATCGGCTTGGGCGCCGCCGGGAGCATCGAGGCAGGACCGGTCGCCGGCAGCGTCGCCCGGCCGCGCCGGGTCGACGGTGCCGTGCTCGCGGTGGTGGTCCTCGCGCTCGGGGGTCTCGTGCTCAGGCTCGTGCTGCTCACGCGCCCGATTGCCGTCATCGACCGGCTGTTCGTGCCCGACGACACGTACTACACGCTCACGATCGCCCGGTCGCTGGCCGACGGGCTCGGCCCGACCGTCGACGGAAGCACCCTCACCAGTGGGTTCCAACCGCTGCTCGGGTTCCTGCTGGTGCCTGTCTTCTGGCTCACCGACGCTCCCGACGCCGCGCTCCGGATCGACCTCCTGTTCCTCGTTCTCGTCGACACCCTCACGATCGGGATGCTCGCGTGGGTCGCCGGACGCCTCGCCGGACGCGTGGCCGCGGTCGTCGCGGCGGCGATCTGGGCGGTGTCGCCGGTCGCGATCTCGATGGCGCTCGGTGGGCTCGAGACGTCGCTGGCGATCTTCCTCCAGGTGAGCCTGGTCGCGATCTGGATCCACGCCGCGTCGCGCGACGAGCGCCGATGGTGGATCGCAGTCGGTGCGGTCGCGGCGCTGGCGGTGCTCGCCCGGATCGACGCGCTCGCGCTCGTCGGCCTGCTCGCCGCGATCCAGGTGTGGCGAGGGCCCCGGCGGCACCTCGTCGCCGCGACGATCGCCGGTGCGTCGGTGCTCGGTCCCTGGTGGATCTGGTGCACGGTCACCTTCGGATCTCCCGTGCCGACGAGTGGCGCGGCCGTGCACGAGCTCGCGCCGTTCGGCTCGTTCACCCGCGAGACGATGACCCTGGCGGCCGGCGCCGTGGTCGGCGGACCGTTCGGAGTGTGGGACCGGGCTCGTTCCGTCCTCATCGACCGTTGGTTGCTCGGGGCCGTGGTCTTCTGGGTCTTCGTCGTCGCGCTCGTGGCGCTCACCGGCGCGCTCCTCCGGCGCCGACCCGCGCCCGACGCCCGTGACGCAAGCGGTCGAGCGGTCGCTCGGTCGCTGCTCCCGGTCCTCCCCGCGTTCGCGGCGTGTCTGTTGACGTTCTACGCGTGGTTCGGCGTCACGTGGTTCTTCACCCGGTACCTCGCCCCCGTCGCGTGGATCCTCGCGGTGCTGATCGCGGTGGGTTCGGCGGGGCTCGTGCGTCGTCGTCCCGTCGCGCCGGCGCGGGTCGCGGTGGGGCTCGCGCTCGGCGTCGTGCTGCTCGCGGCCCTGTCGGTCGACGCAGGGTGGACGAGCACCGAGACGCGCACGCCGGTGACCGGGCGCACGGGCGGTGCGTTCGACGCGCTCACCGGCTACCGGGAGCCCGTCCGGGAGGTCCTGCGCGCCGTGCCGCTCGGGAGCACCATCGCCGGGTGGCAGAGCGGTGCACTCGGCTACTACGGGATCGATCGCACCGTCATCAACCTCGACGGTGCCGTCAATCCCGACATGGCCGGCGCGAGCGCGGCATCACGCGCCCGGTACCTCCGACGCCGCGACGTCGACGGTGTGGCCGACTTCGAGCTCGTCGTCGTCGGGCTCCGCCTCGCCCTGGCCGGGCTCCGACCCGAACCCACCGTGGAGGACCAGCGGGTGGCCCCGGCCCAGGGGGTGCTCCCGCCGTACGTCTACGCGACGGTCGACTGGCCGGAGGCCGCTACCTGAACACGTCGTCGGCCGCGAGCTCGTCGCGTTCCGCCGGTGCGAGGCCGAGGAGCTCGTCGAGGACCCAGTCCTGGTCCTGACCGAGGGTCGGACCCGGGCGTTCGTACCCGCTCGGCGCGTCGGAGAGTCGGAAGCCGTTGCGCTCGTAGAGCCCGGCACCGAGGAAGGGATGGGTCAGCGCGACGAAGTGCTCACGGTGCGCGACCTGCGGATCGTCGTGCACGTCGCCGAAGTCGGCGACCGGCACCGCCTCCACCCCGACGGCCTGCAACGCCTCGGCCACCTCGATGCGGGATCGCGTCGCGGTCCACGTACCGACGTCGGGCCCCGTGATCTCGTGGACCCGAGCGAGCTCGGCGTCGGTCCAGGCCGCGATCGCGATCCACCGGTCGTCGACGCCGTCTTCGTCGGCACAGGGGAACACGCCGTGGAGCTTCGCGTTCGGGTTGTCGTTCCCCGTGCGGGTTCCGGTCACGCCGTCGCGCGCGTAGGCGATCAGCCACGGCGAGAGCGTGTAGAGCGCAGCTTCGACCTGGCTGACGTCGAGGTACGTCCCGCGACCGGTGCGCTCGCGGTACAGCAGTCCGGCTGCGAGTGCAGTCGCGACGAACCGCGGCGCGAGCGAGTCGGTGATGGTGCCGTGGGGTCCGACGGGCTCGCGGTCGGGCCACCCCGTCAGCCAGTTGTAGCCCGAGAGCGCCGAACCCTGGCCGCCGAAGCCCGGGTAGTCCTTGTGCGGGCCGGTCTGGCCGTTGAGGCAGGCGCTGACCATCACGAGATCAGGTCGGTCGACCACGAGCGAGTCGTAGTCGAGTCCGAAACCGCGCATCGCCTTCGGCGCGAAGTTCTCGGCCACCACGTCGGCCCACTCCAGGCAGAGCCGCCGGACGAGCTCGACCGCCTTCGGGTGCTTGAGGTTGAAGGTGACGTTGCGCTTGCCGACGTTCAGCCCGTCGTACATCGGTGACCCCTCGAGGCCGTGGGGGTTCTTCGGCCCGAGCGCGTACACCCGGAGGAAGTCGGGCCGGCTCGTGCTCTCGACCCGAAGCACCGTCGCCCCGTGCTCCGCGAAGTACCGGGTCGCGATCGGTCCCGCCGCCCCCGACCCGAACTCCAGGATCTTCAACCCGTCCCACGCCGGCGCACCGCGCGCCACCGTCCCCACCCCGTTGGGTCGGTTCGGCCGCTCAGAGCGGCCGAAGTGACCCAACGCGTCGGGAAGGGTGGTGGAACCGGGTTCGGGGGCGGGGGCCGACGGGGCGGCGGGCGCGGCTTCGCCGTCGGCGGAGCGGACGACGGCGAACGACCGGGGGAAGCGTGCGTCGGCACCGACGGGGCCGAAGAACCCGCGCGACTCGAGCTGCGCGCTCGCGAACACCTCGCGCGGTGAGTTGGTCGGTGCGAGCATGAGGTTCGTCTCGCACGCGATGTCGTACAGCTCCTGCATCGTCCGGCCCGCGAAGTACGCGGCGACGTCGGCCTCGATCGCTCGGAGGGTGTCGTCGTCGGCGGCGTTGGGGGAGTACGTGGCCCAGTCCATGGCGCGCAGCGCGGGAGTGTCGACGAGGCCGGTGAGGATCTCGAGGCTGGCGACGCGTGCCTTGCCGCCGCGCAGGCCGAAGCTCACGAACCCGTCGCGGGTCGGCCAGATCTCGCGGGTGCGGCCGATGTTGGCGCCGCGTCGAGCACCGCGGAACCCGGTCTGGGGGAAGCGCGCGGGCGTGGCCATGTTGGCGACGAACACGACCTCCTGCATCGACACGTCGACGACCTGTGGGCGGCCGCTCGCGAGCGCGCTGAGTGCGGCGAACGCGGCCTCGGGACCGGTGTGCGCATAGGCGGTCGGTTCCGCACAGCGAACCGGCGCTCGGTCGGGATCACCGGTGCAGAAGAGGTTCCCGCTCGCCGCCATCACACCGAGATCGCTCGCCCGCCAGCCGGCACGCGGGCCGTCGAGGCCGAACGGGGTCACGCGCACCCAGACCGCGTCGGGCGCGAGCGAGGAATCGACGGCGAACGCACCGGGGAACCCGGGGGTGTCGATCACCACGTCGGCCGCGGCGAGCAACGCGACGAGGTCGGGATCGTCGGCGCCGAGCACCGTCACCGACAGCTTCCCTGCGTTCCATGCTGCGAACCGGGGTCCGTCGACCCGAGCGGGATCGCCCGCCGGGAGCTCGGGCCGCACGACGTCGGCGCCGAGATCCGCAAGGATCCGCGCGGTCATCACTGCCGGTTCGCCGGCGAGGTCCACCACCCGCAGGCCCTGCAACAGCGCTGTCGCCACGTCGCGATGCTCCCGTCGATCCTCGGTCAAGCAGCCTGTCCCTGACGCCCGTGTCAGCCTACTGTTGGGGCAGACCGCCTCCCGGAGGACGACACCCATGCCCGACCGCATCGTCGACGCCGACTGTCACATCCTCGAACCGCCCGACATCTGGGCGAACTGGCTGCCGGAGAAGTTCCGGGACAAGGCACCGAAGCTCGTGAAGGACCACGAAGGCGGCGACGCGTGGCAAACCGCGGTCGGCGGCGACCCCGATCCGATCGGCCTCGTCGCCACTCCGGGGATGGCGTGGGACAACTTCCGATGGTTCGGAGTCACCTACGAGGAAGCGCGCGCGGGCTGCTACAACGGCGGCGAACGCCTGAAGGACATGGACACCGACGGCGTCTGGGCCGAGGTGCTGTTCGCGCCGCAGCGCACGATGAGTCACTTCCTCGGCGACGACGACGACGACTTCGTGCTGGCCGGAGTCGAGGCCTACAACAACTTCCTGTTGGAGGAGTTCTGCGCCCCTGATCCGAAGCGGCTGATCGGGCTGCCCCAGATCCCGTCGCTCGGCATCGACACCTCGATCGACGCGCTCCGCAAGGCGAAGGCGCGGGGCGCCAAGGGCGTGGTGATCTCGAACTGGCCGTCGGGCAAGGGCGGCCTGTCGCCCGACGACGATCCGTTCTGGGCCGCGGCCTGCGACGAAGGCATACCGATCTCGGTGCACATCAACATCATCAGTCGCTCGCAGCGCGCCGCGGGCCGTAAGGCTGCGGCGAAGTCGGGGAACCAGCTCTACCAGATGGACACCGAGGCGGCCCGCGCCAAGGCGATCGGCGGGATGAGCCACGTGTTCTCGATGGCCGCGGGGAACATCACCGCGATGCTCTTCCAGGGCGTCTTCGAGCGGTTCCCGCAGCTGCAGATGTGCTGGATCGAGACCGGCGTCGGTTGGTTGCCGCACCTGCTCGAGGCCCTCGACGACCGCTACTGGCGCAACCGGGCCTGGGGCCAGCTGCCGATCAGTGAGCCGCCGTCGACCTACTGGTACCGCAACAACGCGGCGACCTTCATCACCGACCGGGCCGGGATCGCGCTGCGCCAGGAGGTCGGCGTCGACAACATGATGTGGTCGAGCGACTACCCCCACCATGGCAACGACTGGCCGTACTCGCGCAAGACCATCGAGGACACGATGCGCCACCTGCCCGAAGACGACCGGTTCAAGATCACCGGCGGCAACGCCCGCCGCATCTGGAACCTGACTGACTGAATGGTCGAATCCGCTGCGCCGGCTCGATCGCTCACCCGTTGAGATCCTGTGAGTGGGTGTCCGCCGGCTCCGCTACTTCTCCGGCTGAATGGTCGAATCCGCTGCGCCGGCTCGATCGCTCACCCGTTGAGATCCTGTGAGTGGGTGTCCGCCGGCTCCGCTACTTCTCCGGCTGAATGGTCGAATCCGCTGCGCCGGCAGGTCAGGTCGGTGCGTTGGGCTTGAGGTTGCCGGTCTCGATGGCGCCGAGGGTCAGGCGTTGCAGGGTGCGCTGGTGCACGTACTCGACCATGCGGGTGACGGTCGGGAGCAGCTCACCCGCCGAGGCGGCCGCGCCGGTCTGGAACGCACGGAGCTCGTCGGCATCCTTCCAGCCCGGGCCCCGCTTGCCGGTGAAGAGGTCGAGCACCTGCGACTGCATGCGTTCGACGCCCTCGGTGTAGATCTTCGCGAGCTCGACGATCACGTCGTGGGGGAGGCCGAGGCGGCCCATGTCGGCCACCGCGTGGAGGAGGTCGAGGTCGGCCCCGTCGTAGGCCGAGCGCCCGAACTCGGCCGGGTCGCGCAGGAGCCCCGACTCGTGGAGACGGTCGGCGAGCACCGGATCGACCCCCGAGCGCTCGACCACCTCTTCGAGTGAGTAGTCGGCGCCGCTCCCGCCGAAGATGCCGTCGACGATGCCGGGCCGGTCGGCGTCGAGGAGCGCCTTGATCGCGGCGAGCGAGAACCGGCGCTGCTGCAGGTCGCGGATCTGCTCGAGCCGCTCCCGGTGGACCGCGCCGTAGACCTTGGTGCGGCCGACGCGTTCGGCAGGAGGGAGCAGTCCCTCGCGTTGGTAGAAGCGGATCGTGTCGACGGTCAGGCCGCTCTCGCGGGCGAGGTCGTCGATGCGCAGGTCGCCGGCCGACTCGTCGGACACACCTACCCCCAGTCGGACGTGGCAGTCGGAGAGCGCTGCCCGGTGGTGGAGCTTGTGACTGTCGTCACATGACTTGACAGTGGATACGCTGAGAGTGTTTACTCTCAGTGTTGCGGCACCCAGTATAGGGCGCCCAGAGATCAGTCAGCCGAGAAGAGTCAGGGAGGTGCGATGAACGCAGCACCGCAGACCAAGCCCCAGGTGAGCGACCGCGAGGCAGTCCGTTGGATCGCCCGCCAACTCCGGTGGGAGCGCACGCTCGAGGTCCTTCGGGGCGACGAAGCCGTGCAGCTCGACACCGAGCGTCAGGCCGCCTGACCCAGATCCCCCCAAAGCGAACCACCGAAGTCGGCGCCGATCTCCCGGAAGTCCCCCCTCCGGTGAGGCCGGCGCCGCTTCGCGTCGTCTTGGATCGTTCCGCTCACGACGTGTCGCGGGGCGTCGATTCGTCCCGGGCGGTCGTTCGCTCCACATACCCCGGTCGCGACCGGGGGGTCAGCGGCGCTTCCACCTCGGGAGGGCGACGTCGTCGATCCGGGCGAAGACCACCTCGACGGGCTCGCCGATCTCGATGGTCGAAGCGTCGATCCCGCCGATCGAACCGTCGGGCCCGGTGACGAGGTTCCCGACGAAGCGGATCAGCGGATCCTCGTCGAGCGCGACCGTGATCACGTTGTAGGGCGCGAACTCGGCGTACGCGGGGAGCAGTGGGGGATGGGCGACGACGAACGACCACACGGTCGCCCGACCCGATGTTGCGACCCACTCGACGTCGATCGACCGGCAGTGCGGGCACATCGGGCGGGGCGGCATGCGCCACCGACCGCAGCTTCCGCAGGCCTGCACCAGCAGCTCACCGCGTGCCGTCCCGGCCCAGAACGGGCCCGAGGTCGGGTCGTCGACGTCGGGGAGGAGGAGGTCGCTCACGGCGCGTCCGTCAGCAGCAGGGCGCTCGTGGGCACACCTTCACCGCTCGTCACGAGCGAGACGTCGGCGTCGTCGACCTGGCTCGTCGACGTCCCGCGGATCTGGCGGACACCCTCCAGCACGAGGTTGAAGCCGTGGACGTAGGCCTCGCTCATGCCGCCTCCTGCGGTGTTTGTGGGGAGGCGCCCGTTCGGCCACTCGAGGTTGCCGTCGTCGGTGAACGAGCCGCCCTCGCCACGCTCGCAGAACCCGTAGCCCTCGAGCGAGAGCGGGATGAGGGGGCTGAACGCGTCGTAGAGCTGGGCGACCTTCACGTCGGCGGGGCCGACGTCGGCATTGCCCCAGAGCCGTGACGCACACGCCCACGCGGGGCCGCGTAGGGGATCGTCGGTGAAGAAGTTCGTCATCGTCTGATGCTGCGGTGGGATGCCCTGGGCGAACGCGTGGATGTAGGCCGGTGTGGTCGCGAGGTCGCGAGCCCGTTCGGCCGAGGTGATCACGACCGCGAGTGCGCCGTCGGTCTCGAGGCAGTTGTCGAAGAGGCAGAGCGGCTCGGAGATCCACCGAGCGTCGAGGTACTGCTCGCGCGTGAGCGGCTTCTCGTACATCGCCGCGACGGGGTTGCGGTTCGCGTGCTTGCGGAACGCCAGCGCGACGTTGGCGAGGTGGTCGCGCGTCGCGCCGTACTCGTGCATGTAGCGGCGGGTGAGCATCGCGATCTCGTCGACGGGGCGCAGCAGGCCGAACGGTCGTGTCCACTGGTGGTTCCCCGCGAGGCGTCCACTCACCTGTGCCCACGGTCGACTCGCGGCGTCGGCGCGCTTGCGGGCTCGCCACGCGACGACCACGTTCGCCTGCCCGGTCGCCACGGCCATCGCCGCCTGGCCGACCACGCCACACGCGGCACCGCCGCCGTAGCCCACCTGGGAGAACCAGGTGATGTCGCCGAGGCCCACGTTGCGGGCGACGTCGACCTCACGGTCGTGCTCGAGCGTGAACGACGCGAGTCCGTCGACCTCTGCGGGCGCGATCCCTGCGTCGTCGAGCGCGAGCGACACCGCCTGGCACGCGAGCGAGAGCTCGGTGTCTCGGAGCCCCTTGCCCAGGGTGGTCTGGCCGATCCCGACGACGGCGGTACGGCCGCGCAGGATGTCGGCCGCGAGCGGGCTCGCCACCCGGCTACCAGCCCTGCCAGGTGGGTTGGCGGCGCTCCATGAACGACGAGACGCCCTCCTTCGAGTCCTCGGTGTGGGTGTTCATCTCGACGAGCATCGCCTCGGTCTCGAGGTGCTGCGAGCGCGGGACCTCGAAGGCCAGGTTCAACAGGTGCTTCGACCAACCGATCGCCTTGGTCGGTCCACTGGCGAGGCGGGTCGCCCACTCGTCGGTTGCGGCGCGCAGCTCGGCGGCCGGCACGACCTTGTTGACGATGCCGAGCCGTTCCGCGTCGGCCGCGGAGAGGTCGTCGCCGAAGAAGATGAGCTCCTTCGCCTTGTGCATGCCGACGAGGCGGGGGAGGAGGTACGCGACCCCGCCGTCGGGGATGAGGCCCCGGCGGACGAACACCTGGATGAGGCGGGCGGTGTCGGCCGCGACCACGAGGTCGGCGGCGAGCGTGAGCAACGAACCACCACCGGCGGCGGTGCCGTTGAGCGCGACGATCACGGGCTTCTGGCAGTCGAGGATCGTCTCCATGAGTCGCTCGAAGCCGCGTCGCATCATGTTCGTGGCCACCCCGACCGGGCGGTCGGGCGCGCCCTCGGGGTTCTGGGGCATCGGGTTCGGCACGCTGAGGTCGGCACCGGTGCAGAAGTGGCGGTCGCCCGCGGCAGTGAGCACCACGCACCGCACCGAGAGGTCGACGTGCGCGTCGAGGAAGTGCTGGATGAGCCGCTCCCGCACGTACCAGGGGATCGCGTTGCCCTTGTCGGCCCGGTTGATCGTGAGCCGGAGGACTCCGTCGGTCTGTTCGGCGACGAGCTCCTCGTCGGCGAGCTGGTCGAAGTTCGGCTTGTCGAAGTCGGGTGAGCTGTCGGCGCTCATGCGCGAACCACCAATGCGTCGAGGGCTACGGCGCCGCGAGACTTCACGACGATCGGGTTGATGTCGAGCTCGGCGATCTCGCCGCTGAGGTCGAGGGCGAGGCGCTGCACGTTCACGATCACGTCGAGGAGCGCATCGAGATCGGCGGGCGCTGCGCCGCGCACGCCCTCGAGCATCGGGAATCCCTTGAGCTCGCGCAGCATCCGGTCGGCCTCGGTGCGATCGAACGGGGGCACCCGGAAGGTCACGTCCTTGAGGACCTCGACGAACACGCCGCCGAGACCGGCCATCACGACCGGTCCGAACAGCTCGTCGTGCGACACCCCGACGACCACCTCGACGCCCCCGCCGACCTGCTCGCACACGAGCACGCCCTCGATGCGCACACCGCGTCCGCCGGCGCGCTTGGCCTTCTTCATGAGGTCGTCGTAGGCGGCGCGCACGTCCTTCGCGGAACCGACGCCGACCTTCACGAGTCCGAGCTCGCTCTTGTGGGTGAGATCGGGCGATGAGACCTTCATCACCACCGGGTACCCGAGCGACGTCGCGGCCTTCACCGCCGCGGTCGCGGAGGTGCACAGCACGTCGCGGCTGGCCTTGATCCCGTAGGCCTTGAGCAGCTGCTTCGACGAGTGCTCCGACAGGGCTTCGCCGGGTTCCGCGAGCGCGAGGATCTTGCGCGCCTTGCCCGCGGCGGCCGATGGTTCGAGCGGCGCGTCGCGGAACGGGGAGCGGTGACGCCGGGCGAAGGTCCAGTAGTCGACGTAGGACCGGAGCGCGGCCACGCAGTTGCCGAACGTGCGGAAGGTGGGCAGACCGCCGTCGAGCAGGCGCTTGTAGTACGTGTCGTCGGTCCCGGGAGGCGAGCCCCAGATCACGAAGATCGGCTTGTCGGTCGTCTTGGCGGCGTCGATCAGGTCACGCGTGAACGGGTCGCTGAACGTGACCACCGCGCCGGTGATCGGCACGACGAGGATGTCGACGGCCTTGTCGGCGAGGATCGCGTCGATGATCTTGCGCCCGCGTGAGTCGGCCACCGGGGGGCCGCCCGAGTCGACCGGGTTGCTGACCCGCAGGTACGGGGGGATGAGGCCGTCGTGCAGCGCTTGCTGCGTCGTCTTGGTGAGGTGGGGGAGCCGCAGGCCGGCGGCCGCGACCATGTCGGCCATGTGTGCGCCGGTGCCGCCGGAGATCGCGTAGACGCAGACCCCGGGCCCGGCCTTGCCCCACTTCGGTGGTCCGCCCGTCGGGCGTGTGCGGGCGAGCGCGGCCGACACCTCGAGCAGCTCGTCGAGACCGTCGACCCGGGTGATGCCGAACTCACGGAAGACCGCGTCGGTGATCGCGTCGGAGCCGGTGAGGTGACCGGTGTGGCTCTGGGCCATCGACCGGCCTTCGTCGGTGCGCCCGACCTTCACCATCACGATGGGCTTGCGGAGCTTCGCGGCGTGGTCGGCGGCGAGCATCAGGGAACGACCGTCCTTGAAGCCCTCGATGTAGCAGGCGATCACCCCGACCTCGGGCTGGTCGGCGAAGTAGCGGCAGAAGTCGGCGAACTCGAGATCGACCTCGTTGCCGGTGGGTGCCCAGTGGGTGAGGCGCATCCCGAGCTCCTGGCCCTGGAACACCGGTCGGCCCTGGTGACCCGACTGGGTGATGAGCGCGATCGACGGACCCTCGAGATCGTCGCGGAACGTCTCGAACGCGTTGAGGTTCGTGTTGGGGCCGAGGAGGCGGACGTCGCCCGATGCCACGAGGTCGGTGAGTCGCTGTTCGAGCTTCTCGCCCTCCCTGCCCGTCTCGGAGAACCCCGCGGCGAAGATCACCGCGAACTTCGCCTTCCGTTCGAGCACCTGCTCGAAGGTGTCGACGGCGCGGCCGGTGAGCACGATCGCGAGGTCGAGCTCACCGGGGATGTCGAAGACCGACTTGTAGACCGGGTGACCGAGCACCGTCTCGTACTCGGGGTGCACCGGGTAGAACGCGGCATCGTGGTCGGCAGCCCACTTCTCGAACTTGCGCGTCATCGCGGTGTTCGGCTTGCGCGACTGCTCCGAGGCGCCGATCACGGCAATCGTCTTCGGGTGCAGGAACACGTCGAGGTCGACGTCGCGCAGCGCGAGCGGTCGGCCGGAGACGTCGACCGGCAGGTTCGGTTCGGACATGGACTCTCCCGGGAACGCCGCAACTCCGGCGAGCGCGACTCTGACGAGAACGTCAGGTTTCTTATCACCGGGTAGGGTGCGGGCGCACCCGCAGGACCCGGCAGGAGGACCCCCCACGATGAAGATCGTCGTCGACTTCGACAAGTGCACGAGCAACGCGGTCTGCATGGGGATCGCACCCGAGATCTTCGAGGTGCGCGACGACAACTTCCTCTACGTGCTCCAGGAGGAGCCGCCGGAGGAGCAGCGCGCCCTGGTCGAAGAAGCCGTGCGGATGTGTCCCACCCAGGCCATCTCGCTCGACGGCTGAACCGTTCCCGCCGCGGTCCCGGTCATGCGCTCCATCGTCGTCGTCGGCGCGTCGCTCGCCGGCCTGCGTGCGGTCGAGACCCTGCGGCGCGAGGGGTTCGACGGGCGCCTCACCCTCGTCGGCGCCGAACCGCATCTGCCCTACGACCGTCCGCCGTTGTCGAAGGAGCTCCTCTCGGGGGAGTGGGAGCGGGATCGGACCGTCCTCCGCAAGCAGCCCTACGACGAGCTCGAACTCGAGTTGCACCTCGGGGTCGCGGCCGCCGCGCTCGACCTCGGCTCCCGTGAGGTTGAGCTGGCCGACGGCACGCGGCTCGGGTTCGACGGATTGGTCATGGCGACCGGTTCCACGCCCCGCACGCTCCCCGCGGTGCCCGCGCTCGACGGTGTGTTCACCCTCCGCACCCTCGACGACTGCCTCGCCATGCGGGAGCGACTCGATGCGGGTGCCCGGGTCGTGGTGATCGGGGCCGGGTTCATCGGCTCCGAGGTCGCGGCGACGTGTCGGGGTCGCGGGCTGGCGGTCACCGTGCTCGAAGCACTCCCGCAGCCGATGGTCCGGGGCGTCGGGAAGCGGATCGGGGCCCGGCTCGGCGAGTTGCACGTGGAGGAAGGGGTCGACCTGCGACTCGGCGTCACCTTCGAGGCGGTCGAGGGCGACGGGCGCGTCGAACGCATTCGGCTCGCCGACGGTGCCACCATCGGGTGCGACGTGCTCCTCGTCGCGGTCGGCGTACGGCCCGAGACCAGGTGGCTCGAGACCTCGGGGCTGGTCGTCGACGACGGCGTCGTGTGCGACGAGACCCTGCACGCGGCGCCCGGAGTGGTCGCGGCCGGCGACATCTGCCGGTGGCCGAACCCGCTGTTCGACGGCGAGGTCATGCGGCTCGAGCATTGGACGAACGCGGCCGAACAGGGCGTGTACGCGGCGCAGAGCCTCGTGCGACGCGACGCAGGCGAGACGGTCGAGCCGTTCGCGCCGGTGCCGTTCGTGTGGTCCGACCAGTACGGCGTGAAGATCCAGTGCGCAGGGCGGTTCGGTCCGTCGGACGACCTCGAGATCGTCCACGGCGAGCTCTCCGACCGCCAGTTCGTCGCACTGTTCGGCCGCCACGACCGACTGGTGGGCGCGCTCTCGTTCAGTCGGCCGCGCCACCTCATGCAGTACCGGCGCATGATCGCCGACCGGGTGAGCTACGCCGACGCCCTCGCCCACGCCCGCGCCGCAGACTGACGGTCGGTGACGGAGCCCGCCCCGACCCCCGGACCAGCACCCGCGCCGCGGGAGCAGCTGCTGACCCTCCGCCTCGTGCTCGTGATCTGTTCGGGCGGCGCGTACTTCCTGGCGCTCGGCATGTTGCTCCCGGTCGTGCCGCTCTACGTCGAGGACAGCCTGAGCGGTGGGAGCGTCGCGGTCGGGATCGCGGTGGGCGCGTTCTCCCTCGGCGCCATCCTGCTGCGGCCCCTCGCGGGTCGAATCGGCGACCGCTTCGGTCGTCGCGCCCTCATCGTCGGCGGCGCGCTGATCGTCTCGCTCTCGGCGGTCCTCTACGTCCCGTCGACCAGCTTCGCGGCCCTGCTCGCCGTGCGCGTGCTCGGTGGGATCGGCGAGGCCGCGTTCTTCGTCGGGGCCGGGACCCTCGTCACCGATCTCGCACCCGTCGACCGCCGGGGTGAAGCGATCAGCTACTGGTCGGTCGCCGTCTACGGCGGGCTCGCGTTCGGCCCCGCGCTCGGCGAGGCGCTGCTCGGCGACGACCGGTTCGACGCGGTGTGGCTCGTGTCGGCCGGGCTGGCCGCGCTCGCGGCGGTCATCGGGCTGAGCACGCGCGACGTCGTCGCGCTGCGAACCGACGCCACGGAGTCGGAGCGACCGCCGCTCATCAACCGTTCCGCGCTCGCTCCCGGCCTCGTGCTCTTCCTCGGGCTCGTGAGCCTGGCGGGCTTCGCCGCGTTCGTGCCGCTGTACGTGTCCGACATCGGGCTCGACGACTCGAGCGGCATCCTCTTCCTCTACGGCGCGCTCATCCTCGTGATCCGCATCGTCGGCGCCCGCCTTCCCGATCGACTCGGATCGCTCCGGGCCGGCACCTGGGCGACCGGAGTCAGCGCGCTCGGGATGCTGGTCATCGCGGCGTGGCCGAGCGTCGTCGGACTGATCGTCGGGACCGCGGTCTTCGCGGCCGGGATGTCGCTCCTCTATCCCGCGATCATGACGCTCGCGCTCACGGGGGTGAGCGAGAGCGAACGCGCCTCGGTCGTCGGCACGATGAGCAGCTTCTTCGACCTGTCGCAGGGTCTGGGCGCCTTCGTCCTCGGCGCGATCGCCGCGTTCGCCGGGTACCGGGGAGCGTTCGCGGGCGGCGCGGTGTTCGCGATCGCGGGGCTGGTGCTGCTCCGCAGCGGCATCGACCCGCGCGCCCGGCCCGGTGCCCCGGCCGACCATGCCGCCGCCGAGCTTGCCCAGCAGTACCTCGAACCCGATCCCCCGTGAGCGCAGCGGAGCCGGCGGAGGTGGCCACGGAGGCCGCGGCGGGTGAGCGAAACACCAACGGGTCTGCACGGTGAGTCCCGGAAGGCGGGACTGACGGTGCAGACCTCGGTCGGAGGTCGGCCGTAGGGTCTCGATGTGCCTTCGTTGCTGGTGACCAACGACTTCCCCCCGAAGCTCGGCGGGATCCAGTCGTACCTGTTCGAGCTGTGGAAGCGCCTCCCCGACGCGACGGTGCTCACCACGCCGTACGAGGGCGCAGCCGCGTTCGACGCCGCACAACCGTTCCGCGTCGTCCGCGTCCGGGAACCGGTGCTGCTCCCGCGACCGGGCCTGGCGCGTCGGATCGACGGGCTCGCCCGGGAGGTCGGCGCGGCGACGATCTTCGTCGATCCGATGCTGCCGATCGGCGCGATCGGCAGGTCGCTGCGGGCGGCGCCGCACCTGGTGATCGCGCACGGCGCCGAGATCACGCTCCCGGGGCGCGTCCCCGGACCCAACCTCGCGGCGCGCGCCGTGCTCCGCTCGGCGGATGGCGTGGTCGCGGCAGGGGAGTACCCCGCGCGCGAGGTCGTGCACGCGGCCGGCCGGCCGGTGCGCGGGGTCGTGATCCCACCGGGAGTCGATGTCGAGCGGTTCCGACCGCTCGACGTCGATGCCCGCGCCGCGGCCCGGCACCGGTTCGGCCTCGACCCGAATCGGCCCCTGATCCTCGGCGCGAGCCGTCTCGTGCCCCGCAAGGGCTTCGACATCGTGATCGACGCGCTCGCGGGACTCGACGCCTCGGTCCAACTCGCGATCTCCGGCGCGGGTCGCGACCGGCGCCGACTCGAGACCAGGGTCACCCGGCGCGGGCTCGGTGGGCGGGTCCGGTTCCTCGGCCGGGTCCCCGACGCCGATCTCGCGGCGCTGTACGCGAGCGCCGACGTGTTCGCGATGGTGTGCCGGGACCGGTGGCTCGGCCTCGAAGCGGAGGGTTTCGGGATCGTGTTCCTCGAGGCGGCCGCGGCGGGTGTCCCGGCGATCGCGGGCCGCAGCGGCGGGTCGCACGAGGCGGTGGTCGACGGCGAGACCGGGTTCGTGGTCGATCCCCGCTCCGAGACGGAGGTCCGCCGCGCGTTGCAGCGGCTGCTCGACGACGAGCCGATCCGTCGCCGTTTCGGTGCGGCCGCCCGGACCCGTGCGGTGGCCGAGTTCTCCTACGACACGCTCGCGGCCCGACTGGCACCCGTCGCCGCCGGTGCCCTCGACGCGTTGCCGAACCTCCCGACCTGAGGATTACCCTCGGTGTCGATGCAGGTGCCGCGCGAGGGTCGACGGATCATCGAGGTCTCCTGGGCCTCCGACGCGCTGTTCGCGGTCACGGCAGTCCCCGTCGCGCTCGGCGTCACCGCACTCGAACCCGTCTCGGTCGTGGTCGCGCTCGGGCTGTTCCTGGCGTCGCTCGGCGTGTGGACCTACGCCTTCGGACTCGGTCTGGTGCGCAGCGCCCGGGGCGACAACGTCGCCGTGGCGAACCTGTTCCTCCTGCAGGGTTCGGCGCCCACGCCCGTCAAGCAGCACCTGTTCGGATCGTTGGCACTGTCGGTGGTGATCGCCCTGGCCACGGGGTTTCGCGCCCCCGCGGGCTTCCTGGTCCCTATGCTCCCTCTCGGCCTTGCCGGTCTGTGGGCCGCTCGGCACGGAACGTTCCCGGCCCGAGGGTCCACCGCGCCCCGGCCCGCCCGATCCAAGGTGGCCCGGAGCGCGGGCGAGCGGGCGACACGAGAAGGGAGATCGGGTGGCCGAGCAGGCGAATGAACGGATCAGCGTCAAGGCAACACCGGCGCGGTGCTTCGAGGTGGTCATCGATTTCGAGCAGTACCCGGAGTGGGCTCGCGACGTGAAGCAGGCGACGATCGTGAGCCGCGACGAAGCCGGGCGGGGCTCCCAGGTCGAGTACCGGGCCGCGGGCCTGGGCAAGAGCTTCCACTACACGCTGCAGTACGACTACTCCGCGGCACCGGAGGCGCTGTCGTGGAAGCTCGTCGAGGGCGACATGCTCCGACGCCTCGACGGCTCCTACCGCTTCGAACCCGAGGGCGACGGGACGAAGGTGCACTACGACCTCACCGTCGACCTCTCGGCGCCGCTGCCCGGCCTCATCAAACGCCGCGCCGCAGGCATGATCATGGGGACTGCGCTGCGCGAGCTGAAGAAAGAGATCGAGAAGGGGTGAAGTCGCCGACTCGGATTCTGCTCGTCACCGGGAAGGGTGGGGTCGGCAAGACGACGGTCGCGGCGGCGACTGCCCTGCGTGCCGCCGACGCCGGACTGCGCACGGTGGTGTGCTCGACCGATCCCGCGCACTCCCTGGCCGACGCGTTCGCCGTACCGCTCGGCGACGCCGTCACGCCGGTGGCACCGGGACTGCACGGGATCCAACTCGACGCCCGGGCCCGGCTCGAGGAGTCGTGGGATGCGGTGCGCGAGTACCTCGTCACCCTCTTCGACTGGGCCGGTGCGGATCCCGTCGAGGCCGAGGAGCTCGCGGTCGTCCCCGGCCTCGACGAGGTGTTCGCACTCGCCGACATCAAACGGTTCGCCACCAGCGGCGACTACGACGTGGTCGTCGTCGACTGCGCCCCCACCGCGGAGACGCTCCGACTCCTCTCGCTCCCCGATGTGATCGGCTGGTACATGGACCGGGTGTTCCCCGCGCAGCGTGGGATCACCCGAGCGGTCCGACCGTTCCTCACCCGGATGATGAACGTGCCGATCGCGTCCGACAAGGTCTTCGACGCGGTCGCCCGCTTCACCGCCCGGCTCGACGGTGTGCGGGAGCTCCTCACGGATCCCGAGGTCACGAGCGCGCGGCTGGTCGTGAACGCGGAACGGCTCGTCGTGGCCGAAGCCCGACGGACGTTCACCTACCTGTCGTTGTTCGGGTACCACGTCGACTCGGTGATCGTGAACCGACTGCTGCCGAGCGCGGTGTCGGATCCCTGGTTCGACGAATGGCGCGCGGTCGAGGCCGAGCACCTCATCGAGATCGGCGACGCGTTCTCGCCGGCTCCCATCCTGACGGTGGAGCTCGCCCGCGGTGAGCTCGTCGGCACCGATCGGCTGCACGACTTCGGTGCCGCGCTCTACGCCGACCGCGACCCGGTCGCCCGCCTCGCCACCATCGACCCCATGCGGGTGACCACCGTCGGCGACACCCTCGTCCTGTCGCTCCCGCTCCCGGGGGTGGAACGGAACGAGATCCAGCTCGGTCGGCGCAACGGTGAGCTGCTCGTCGCGGTGGGCGCCTACCGCCGAGCGGTCGCGTTGCCCGACAGCCTGAACCGTCGCCCCATCGGTGCGGCGCGGCTCGCGGGCGGACGCCTCGAGATCGAGTTCCCGACCCGGCACCGGGCCGAGCCCCACCCAGTGGAGGTCTGATGGCACTGCGTGATCCCGGCGCCCCGCGTCGGAACCCGCTCTTCTCGGTCGACGAACCCGCGGCCGAGCCGCAGGGAGACCAGTCCGACGTCGGTGACGCCGGTGACGACGGCTGGGACGACTGGGCCGATGACCCGATCTTCGGTGGCGCCGGCGATCCGTTGTTCGGCGCGCCGGGGAGCGCCGTCGGGCCGCTGATCAGCGCACTCACCGAGGCCGGGCCCGAGGCGGCGGAGCACCTGGTGAACGCGGCCCACGAGTTCACCCTCGCGATCAAGGTGGTCGTCGACGCGTTCGAACGCTCACTCGCGGAGCAGCGGGCCACGTTCGCCGCCGAGCATCCCGCCGCTCCCGCCGACTTCGACTTCGGCATCGACCTCGACGGCGACCTCCACCTCGACGACGCGCCGTCCGCTCGTCCGTCGGTTCGTCCCGACGCGCCCCGGGTCCAGAACATCGACCTCGAGTGACGGCCTGACGATGCTCACGATCGGTGTCGACATCGGCGGGACGAACGTGCGCGCCGCGGTCGTCGATGCCGGGGGCGTGGAGCTCGCGCGGCAGTGGGCGCCGTCGCCGGCGAACGACTGGCCTGCCATCCGCGACCAGATCCTCACGTCGGTCGCGACGCTCCGGTCCGAGCACGACGTCGCTGCAGTCGGCGTGGGTGCCGCGGGCATGGTCGACCGCGACGGTGTCATCCACTACGCCCCGAACGTCCCCGGGTTCCTGGGTACGCCGGTGCGGGCCGAGATCGCCGCCGCGACGGACCTGCCCACGGTCGTCGACAACGACGCCAACGCGGCCGCGTGGGGGGAGTTGGTGCACGGTGCCGCCAGGGGAGTCCGCGACGCGCTCGTGATCACTCTCGGCACCGGTGTCGGCGGAGGGATCGTGAGCGACGGTCGGGTCCTGCGGGGTGCCCACGGCTTCGCGGCCGAGGTCGGACACTTCGTGGTCGATCCGAACGGGCCGCGGTGCGCGTGCGGCGAGACGGGGCACTGGGAAGCGGTCGCGTCGGGAACCGCGCTCGGGCGCATGGCCCGCGACGCGGCCCGGCTCGGCGACGCGCCGATGGTGCTGAAGGCCGCGGGTGGCGACCCCGAGGCGGTGGTCGGCACGCACGTGACCGAGGCCGGCCGCGCCGGTGCGCCCGACGCGCTCGCGCTCATCGATCGCTACGCAGCCGCTGTCGCGGTCGGTCTCGTCGGCCTCGCCAACATCCTCGACCCCGAGCTCATCGTGGTGTCGGGTGGCCTGGTCGAAGAGGGTGATCTGCTGCTCGGCCCGGTCCGGGCTGCGTTCGACGGCCACGTCGAGGGGGCGCAGTACCGACCGACGCCGTCGATCGTCGCGGCCGAGCTCGGCGGTCGGGCCGGGACGATCGGCGCGGCGGCGATGGCGCGCGAGCTCGTCGGATGAAGGTCGGGCTCACGCTCCCGTCGTTCCGCGACGATCCGGAGATCGCGCTCGGCGGTCGCGGTCGCGGCCGAAACGGCCGGGGTCGACGGCGTGTTCGCCTACGACCACCTGTTCCGCACCGGCGCCGACGGCAGGATGCGGCCGGCGCTCGAGTGCACCACTCTGCTCGGTGCCGTGGCGGCTGAGACCAGTCGGGTGGCGCTCGGCACGTTCGTCGCCCGGGCGTCGCTCCGTCCGCCGGCCACACTCGCGGTGGCACTCGACACCATCCAGCGGATCAGCGGCGATCGCGTGGTCGCCGGGGTCGGTGCGGGCGACTCGGAGAGTCGACGCGAGAACGAGACCTACGGATTGGGGTTCGGGACCCGGGCCGAGCGGGTCGCGGGGCTCGACGCGACCGTCGCTGCCCTCTCCGGGCGCGGCTACCCGGTGTGGGTCGGCGGGAGCGCGTCGGCCATCGGCCCGGTCGCGGCTCGGAGCGACGGGTGGAACCGGTGGGGTGCCGATCTGTCGACGTTCGAGTCGGAGGCCGCGGCGGTTCGCCGACTCGCCACCGGAGCCGGTCGCGACCCGGATGCCCTGACGCTGTCGTGGGGCGGGCTCGTGGTGCTCGACACCACCGACGAGCGCGCCGACGACAAGGCGAAGCGCCTCGACGTGGGCGCGGGTGTCCTCGTGGGTGGGCCGCAACGCGTCGCCGACGGCCTGCGGGCCTACGCCGACCTCGGCGCCGAGTGGGTCATCGTCGGCCCCATCGACTCGTCCGACCCCGAGAACGCCACCCACCTCGGCGACCTGGTCATGCCCTTGCTCCAGGACCCCTGAGGATCAGGTCAGGAGAAGAAGCGGAGCCGGCGGACAGGGTCCCGAGCTCCAAGTCACGCCAGCAGCAGGTGGGCGGCGGAGGAGAGGTCGGCGCGCATGCGGGCGCCGTCAGTCTTGCCTGCGACCCACGACACCATCGCCGAGAACCAGACGTGGCCGAGGGTCCGCAGCACCGCGTCGAGTTGCGGCACGGTGGCGCCGTCGATCGCGTCGGCCATCATCGTCTGCAGCCGTTCCTCGACGGAGAGCACCGCCGACGCGGCACCGGGATCGGTCGACGACAGCGCCGTCACCATCGCGGCGGTGAGTCGAGGCTCGCGCTCGAGGGCCCGGCAGGCGCGTTCGAGCACGTCGGCGACGCGATCGGCACTCGTGCGGCCGCGCGCCGGTCGTCGGATCAGGGTGTGCTGGAGCGTGTCGGCCTGGTCGACGAGCACCGCGACGAGGAGTTGGTCCTTGCTCGCGTACTGGCGGTAGAGCGTTCCCAACGCCACCCCGGCGTGCGACGCGACGGCCCGCATGTGGACCGCGTCGTAGCCGCCCTCCGACGCGAGCTCGGTCGCGGCTTCGAGGAGGCGACGACGACGGGCGGCGGTGTCGGCGGCGCGGCCGACCGGCGCGCCGTCGTCGGGGACGGGTTCGAGAGGGCGCTGCTCGCGGGCCGTGACCACGGCGGCAGGGTACGCCGACTGCGAGAACCGGTTCCAGGTTCGATCGCACGACGGTCCGAAGTTCTCGGATCCGGTGCTCTCAGATCCAGGGCGTCTCGACCGCGGGGAGGAAGCGCTCGGCGCGGAGGCCTTCGAGCTGCGGGCCGTTCGGGATGCTGCCGGGGTCGTTGCCGCCGATCACGGTGGGGAAGCAGCCGGGCTGGGGCCGCGCGAGCGGCGTCTCCAGGTCGAACCCGATGTCGACCCGGGGCTCGGTCACGAGCGCCGATCCGAGGTTGTTGGCATGGCGGTTCCGGAGCGTGAGCCACCAGGGGCCACCCGAGGTCGGTGCCGCACCCGTGGCCGGTGCGCCGAGGAACCGCCACTGGAGGAAGCGCATGATCGAGGTGTGGTCGTACGCGGTGTGGTCGACGAAGCCGGGCTGCGCGTAGGGGGAGGCGAAGATCGTCGGCACGCGGAACCCGGCCTGGGCGAAGTTGTCGGCATCGAGCTCGCTTGCGCGGTCGTCGGGGAACACCGGCGGGCTGACGTGATCGAAGAAGCCGCCCCACTCGTCGTAGGTGAGCACGAAGAGTCCGTGCTCCCAGTGCGACGACCGCGCGAACGCGTCGAAGACGGATCGGGTGAACCGCTGGCCCATGCGGATGGATCCGAAGGGGTGGTCGTCGGAGCGCGCGTTGCCGCCGAACCCCGGGTCGAGCATCACGACCTGCGGGAGCCGGCCGCGATCCGCGTCGTCGTAGAACTCGTCGATCGACGAGATCCGGTCGAAGTGGCGGGTGTCCCAGAGCGCGAGCACGGGGAGGTCGGTGTAGTAGTAGCGGGCCGAGACCCCGGCGGCGCGGAGTTGGTCCCAGAACGTCGGGCCGGCGAACATCCCGGCCTCGAGCGGCACGGGGTCGTCCTTCAGGCCGAGCGACGTTCCCGCATGGAGGTACTGGCGGTTCGGGAAGGTCCCGGCGAGGAGCGACGCGTAGGACCGGTCGGCGACGGTGAACCGTCGGGCGAGCTCGCCGTAGAACGGGACGTCGACGTCGGAGTAGTACCCGATCGCGAACTCGTCGTTGCCGGTACCCTCGGCGAGGAAGCCCTTGTCGCGCTGCGCTCGACCCGAGAACCAGCCGTGTCCCGGGATCGGGTTGTCGCACCCACGGAACGGCTGGGGTTCGTCGGGTTCCTTCGGGACGGGGGCGGTGTTGACGAGCGCGCCCGAGGCGTCGGCGTACACGAGGTCGTTGTCGGCGGCGACGTGGAAGCGGCGCCCGTAGGACCGGCGGCCGGCTTCGAGGTACGCGGGATCGTCGGGAAGCCACCCGAGGTAGTGGTCGAACGAACGGTTCTCCATCATCACGATCACGATCGTGTCGATGGGGGAATCGCCCGGCTTGCCGTCGAGCACCCGGGGGACCGACAGCGCGCGTTCCGCGGTGGAATCGCGGCGGTCGTCGCAGGCCGCGAGCCCGGCCGCGCCGAGAGCTGCGGCGCCACCGAGCCGAGCGGCCCGGCCGATGAACGAGCGGCGATCCATCGGATCAGTCGGACGGGGGGCCGAAGTACTGCGCGGCCAGCTCGGGTCGAGGCTGGATGAAGAGGCCGTCGGCCTCGGCGCAGAGCGTGTCGCCGGCCCAGAGCTGCGCGAGCGACTGGATGCGACGACCCTCGACCTGTTCGACCCAGGCTTCGAAGCGCACGTCGGTGAAGAGCGGGGTCGGGCGGCGGTAGCGCACCTTCAACGTGCCGGTCATCCCCGGGTTGTCGTTCGCGATGTTCACGATGCCGAGCACCTCGTCGAACGCGAGGGCGACCATGCCTCCGTGCACGTAGCCCGGGGGTCCTTCGTACGCGGCGCCGAATCGGCCGGTCGCGTGCACCCGGCCGTCGACGACCTCCCAGTCGAGCCGGGGTGACAGGGGACTGGCGTCGCCGACGACGGGGCTGCGGGGCAGGTAGTCGTCGTGGCTGCGCGGGCGGTACCCGGCGCCGTCGGACCGACGGTCACCGCCGAGCGATGCCGTGAGCCGGTCGACGACCTCGGCCGCGGCGGCCAGCGCTTCGGGCGTGGCGTCGTCGTTGCGCATCAGGGTGTCGATGAGCGTGCGCAACGACTCTGCGACGCGGGCCCGTTCAGGGGTCGCGAACTCGGGTGCGTCGGCGAACCCTGGAGCGGCCTCGCTCATCTAGGACGCCTTCCCGGGTCGACTCCGCTGCGCCGTCTCGATCATCACCGGTTCTCGGCCTCCTGCGACTGTCCGACGCGTCTCATCTTCCCTGGTAGTTCGGGGTGCGCTTCTCCTTGAACGCCAGCGGTCCTTCTTGCGCGTCTTCCGAGGCGAACACCTCCCAGCCGATCGTGTCCTGGACCTGCATCGCCTCGGCGTCGGGCATGCCCTCCGTCTCGCGGAACGCGCGGAGGATCGCCTGCGTCGACAGCGGACCGCAGGCCGCGATCTGTTCGGCGACTGCCTTGGCGACCGTGAGCGCGTGACCCTCGGGCGCGAGGCGCGAGACCAAGCCGATCTGGAGTGCTTCGTGCGCGGTGACCGGTCGCGCCGAGAGCAGGATGTCCATCGCCTGCGCGTAGGGGATCTGGCGGGGGAGGCGCACCGCCGACCCGCCGAGCGGGAACAGGCCGCGGCGCGCTTCCCACACCCCGAAGATCGCCGTCTCGGCCGCGACGCGCACGTCGGTGCCCTGCAGCATCTCGGTGCCACCGGCGACCGCGTAGCCCTCGACCGCGGCGACGAGCGGCTTGCGCAACCGGTAGTCGCGCAGCAGCGCCTTCCAGTGGAGGTTCTGCTCCTCGGCCATCCGCTGGCGGACGTGGGGGTCCTCCGACGGTGTGCCCATCGCCTTGAGGTCGGCACCGGAGCTGAACGTGCCACCCGCGCCGGTGAGGATCGCGCACCGGATCTCGGGCGTGTCGTCGACGTAGGTGAAGCCGTCGGCGAGACCGACGAGCATGTCGGGGCTGAGCGCGTTGCGGGCCTCCGGCCGGTTCATCGTCAGCGTGACGACGTGTCCCTCACGTTCGACGGTGCAGTGCTTCGTGCTCATCGGCAGCAGGTCGGCCATGGGTCTCGGCGGGCTCCTCGTGGGTGGCTCCCGGGTGCTCCGGGAAGGTGGAACCGATTCTACGTCGTGCTGGTTAGGCTCCCTGTCGACGCAAGGGCCAGACGGAGGGCAAGACCGAGGGGGACACGATGCCGGTCACCGCGCTCGATCTCACCGATCCCGACTCGTTCGTCGGCGGTGCGCCGCACGACTTCTACACCTACCTCCGTACCGAGGAGCCGGTCTACTGGCACCCGTCGACGAACCTGCTCGAGCCCGGGTTCTGGGTGCTCACCAAGTACGCCGACATCATCGCCACCGAGCGCGACGTCGCCACGTACTCCTCAGCGGCCCACGGCGCGCTCATGGAGTCGCAGGACGGCAGCGGCGCCGAGCTCATGATGCTCAACCAGGATCCGCCGCAGCACACGCGGCTGCGCAACCTCGTGGCGCGTGGGTTCACCCCGAAGGTCATCAAGAGCATGGAGCCGCACATCACCGCGGCGGCCCGAACGATCGTCGACCGGGTCGCCTCGAGCGACGAACCCGTCGACTTCGTGGTCGACTTCGCCGCCGAGCTGCCGCTCGTGGTCATCGCCGAGCTGCTCGGCATCCCCTACGACGATCGCCACAAGGTGTTCGACTGGTCGAACCGGCTCATCGGCGCGAACGACCCGGAGTACTCGGATTCTCCCGAGCGCGGCCAGATGGCGGCGATGGAGCTGTACGCGTACGCGCAGAGCCTCGCCGACGCGCGTCGGGCCCGGCCGCTCGACGACATCGTCACCACGCTCATCACCGCCGACCTCGAGGGCGAGAAGCTCTCCGACATCGAGTTCAACGTGTTCGTGCTCCTCCTCGCCGTCGCCGGCAACGAGACGACCCGCAACCTGATCTCGGGCGGGATGCTCACCCTGATGGAGACGCCCGATGAACGCGATCGCCTGGTGGCTGACCTCGACGGGCTGCTCCCCACCGCGGTCGACGAGATGCTGCGGTGGGTCACCCCGGTGCAGTACTTCCGACGCACCGCCATCCAGGCGGGTGAGATCCGCGGCGTGGAGATCGCCGCGGGTGACGCGATCACCATGTGGTATCCGGCCGCGAACCGCGACGAAGACGTGTTCCCGGAGCCACAGCGCTTCGACGTCGGCCGTTCGCCGAACGCACACATCGCGTTCGGCGGCCGCGGCCCGCACTACTGCCTCGGTGCGAGTCTGGCCAAGATGGAGATCGAGGTCATGTTCCGGGAGCTCCTCACCCGCCTCCCCGACATGCGGCCCGCGGGCGAGGTCGAACGGCTCCGCTCCACCCTGATCAGCGGCATCAAGCACATGCCGGTCACCTACACCCCCGAGTGACGGGAACCATCCAGGAGCACCACCCCGCGACGCGGCGCGCCCGGTGGATCGCGCTCGGGTGTGTCGCCCTCGCGCTCGTGCCGATCGGTGTCGTCGTGGTCGCGACGTTCGATCAGTGGCACATCATGCGCGCCACCTCCGACCAGGCGCTGATCGAGCTGCAGATCCGCGACGTGGGAACCCGGGCCGTGCTGGTCGGCCCGTACTCGCGCTTCGGCTGGTACCACCCGGGGCCTGCGCTCTTCTACCTGTTCGCGGTGCCGTACCGGCTCCTCGGCGCCGGCCTGATCGCCGTTCCCCTCACGGCGCTCGCCCTCAACGCGGCGTGTGTCGTCTCGATCGGGTGGCTGGGCCGGCGCCGCGGGGGCCTCGTGCTCATGGCGCTGCTGCTCATCGGGACGCTGCTGCTCATCGGCGCACTCGGGGGATCCGCCCTGCGCGATGTGTGGAACCCCATCGTCACGGTGCTTCCGCTCGTGGTGCTGGTGCTCGTGGCGTGGTCGGCGCTCGAGGGCGACGGCTGGGCGCTGCCGGTCGCCGTCGGAGTCGGGTCGTTCCTCGTCCAGGCCCACGTCGGGTACGCGGGCGCGGTGGGGGTCCTGCTGGTCTGGGCGGTGGTGGGGCTGGTCGTGCGGTCGCGGCGCGACCTCGGGTCGCTCGCCCCGACCCTCGTAGCCGCCGCGGTCGTCGGCGCGGTGCTGTGGGCGCTCCCCGCGGTGGAGCAGTTCACGCATCATCCCGGCAACCTCGGTCTCGTCCTGCACTTCGGTCGGGATCCCTCGGTTCCGGTGCACGGACTGGCCGACGGTTGGCACGTCGTGGCGCACGCGCTGTCGTGGCGGATGCCGTGGGCGACGGGTGCCACCCCGTTCAACGCGTTCGTGGGGGAAGTCGCGCTCGCGGGGCCCGCGGCGTTCCCCGCGGGCCTGCTCGCGCTCGCCTGCGCCGGGATCGTGGCGGGTGTCCGGGGGGAGTGGCGAGCGGTCCGACTCGACGTCACGGTCGGTCTCACCCTCGTGGCCGCGACGATCTCGTTCGGTCGACTCAGCGGTCCGATGTTCCCGTACCTCGTGGTGTGGGTCTGGGGCCCGGCGATGTTGGTGTGGATCGGTGCGGTCTGGAGCCTCTGGTGTGCCGTGGCCGCGCCGGCCCGGGCCCGGGCCACGCGCGTCGCGCTGCCGGTGCTCGTGGGCCTGCTCGGCCTCGCGGCGGTGGTGGTGGCCGCCGGCGCCGCGTCCGTCGAGGTCGTCCGGCCGGATCAGGCGGCGGCGACGCGCCGGTTCTCGGCGGCGGCGCGGCGCGCGGTCGCCGACGGTCGCGGCGCCGTGGTGCTCGACGCGTTCGGAGAGCCCCGGGCCCGGTCGGTGGGGGTCGGGCTCGCGCTGGAGCTCGAGCGTCACGGGATCCCCATCGAGGTGCCCCCCGACCAGGGTCTCGCGTACGGGGCCGATCGGACCGCCGACGGTGGGTCCGTCCGGGCGCGCCTCGCGATCGCCCCGCCCGACCTCGTCGCCGACACGCCGGACTCGCGAGGCTGGGAGCTGCTGGCCCGCGCGCGCCTGGGGCCGGAGCAGGACGGCGACCACCCTGCCGACCTCGGGCTCTACCGGATCCCGGGCTGAGTCGAGCAGGACGAGCGCGGCGCCTTGCAGGGCGCGAATAGAACGTGTTCTACTTGGCTGGTTCGGCACTGAGGACACAACCCGAGGGGGAACACGCATGGCCGGTGGGTTCTGGGTACACGCGACCGAAGACCCGTCGTACCTGGCGGTCGTCGACCCCGACGGCACCGAGTACACCGCGGGAGAGCTGCTCGCCCGCTCGAACCAACTGGTCCACGGGCTGCGATCGCTCGGCCTCCAGCCCGGTGACGCCATCGCCGAGGTGCTCCCGAACGGAGTCGCGCCGGTCGAGCTGTTCCTCGCCGCGACCCAGGCCGGCATCTACCTCACGCCGATCAACTTCCACCTGACCGGCCCCGAGATCGCCTACATCATCAAGGACTGCGAGGCGAAGGCCGTCTTCGTCCACCCGCGCTACGCCGAGGCCGGTACTGCGGCCGTCGACGAGCTCGACTTCCCGAAGGAGGCGCGGTTCTCGGTGGGTGGCGACATCCCCGGCTTCCGCCCGGTCGAGGAGCTGCTCGACGGTCAACCGACGACCACCCCGGAAGACCGTCGGCCCGGAGTCACGATGCACTACACGTCGGGCACGACCGGCCAGCCGAAGGGTGTGCGGCGCACGCTGCCCGATGCCGACGTCGACGTGAGCGCCGAGATGAACTCGCTGTTCCTCATGCTCTTCGGCATCCCACCTCAGGACGGCAACGTCCACCTCGTGACGTCGCCGAACTACCACACCGCGGTCACGACCTTCGGTGGCAACGCGTTGCACGCCGGCCACACGCTCGTGTTCATGGACAAGTGGCAGCCCGAGGACACACTCGAGAAGATCGAGAAGTACGGCGTCACCCACACCCACATGGTCCCGACGCAGTTCCACCGGATGCTCGCCCTCCCCGACGACGTGCGGGCCAAGTACGACGTGTCGTCGATGAAGTGGGCGATCCACGCGGCCGCGCCGTGCCCCGTCGACGTGAAGCGCAAGATGCTCGACTGGTGGGGTCCGGTGATCTACGAGTACTACGCGGCCACCGAGGGCGGCGGCACGCTCGCGACACCGGAGCAGTGGCTCGAGCACCCGGGCACGGTCGGGACTGCCTGGCCGATCTCCACGCTGCGGATCGTCGACGACGACATGAACGACGTCGAGACCGGGACGCCCGGCACCGTGTACATGAAGATGGACACCGCGCAGTTCGAGTACAAGGGCGACAAGGCCAAGACCGAGGAGAACCGGCTCGAGGGGTTCTTCACCGTCGGCGACATCGGCTACCTCACCGAAGACGGCTACCTGTTCCTCTGCGATCGCAAGTCCGACATGATCATCTCGGGCGGAGTGAACATCTACCCGGCCGAGATCGAGGGCGAGATCCTCACCAACCCGAAGGTCGCCGACGCCGCGGTGTTCGGCATCCCCGACGACGACTGGGGTGAGCAGATCAAGGCCGTGATCGAGCTCGCGCCGGGCAACGAGCCGAGCGACGCGCTCGCCGACGAGCTCCTCGAGTACCTCCGGCCCCGCCTCGCGAAGTACAAGTGGCCGAAGACGATCGACTTCTCCGACGCGCTCCCGCGTGAGCCGACGGGCAAGCTCCTGAAGCGCAAGCTCCGCGACCCGTACTGGGAAGGCCGCGAGCGCGCGATCTGACCCCCTCGACGCCCGACGCCCGCCCGCGGCGCATCCCCGGTGAAAGGAACTGCAGTGTCCGAAGTCCTGTTGGAGCAACACGTCCTCGAGTATCCGGGTGGCTACACCCGTTCGACGGGCCCCGTCGTGGGCCGGTTCCTCACCAGCCTGCGCGACGGGCGCTTCGAGGGGATCCGCGGCAGCGACGGGAAGGTGATCGTCCCGCCGACCGAGTACGACCCGTACACCGCAGCCGCACTCAGCGAGTTCGTCGAGGTCGGGCCGGCCGGTGTCGTCACGTCGTGGACCTGGGTCGCCGAGCCGCGGGTCGGCAAGCAACCGCTCGACCGCCCCTTCGCGTGGGCGCTGATCCAACTCGACGGGGCCGACACCACGTTGCTCCAGGCGGTCGCGGTCGACGACGCCGATGCGATGAGCGTCGGGATGCGCGTGCAGCCGCGCTGGCGGACCGAGCGCGTCGGCTCGATCAGGGACATCGAGGCCTTCGTGCCCGAGGGCTCCGAGCCGCTCGTGGTCCCCACGCCGGCTCCCGACGCCGAGCCCGTCACCGGGATCGTCACGCCGACCCGCCTCGAGTACGAGATCAACGCGGGGATCGCGCCGAGCAAGTACCTGCGGGGTCTTGCCGAGGGCAAGGTGATCGGTCAGCGCGCGGTCGACTCCGAGCAGGTCTACGTGCCGCCCCGCGGATCCGACCCGACGACGGGTGAGCCGACCACCGTCGAGGTGGAGGTCGCCGACAGCGGGACCGTCACCACCTTCTGTGTGGTCAACGTGCCGGGCCTCTCGGAGCTCGCCCCCGAGATCCCCTACGTGTGCGCGCAGATCCTGCTCGACGGCGCCAACACCGCATGGTTCGGGCTCATCCAGGGTCTGCCGGCCGAAGACGTCCGCATGGGTCTGCGGGTCAAGGCGGTCTGGGCCGACGAGCTGATCCCGAGCGCCGCGAGCATCAAGTGGTTCGAGCCGAGCGGCGAACCCGACGCCCCCTACGAGAGCTACCGGGAGTACGCATGAGCAGCGAGCGCAACGGAGCCGCCGGACGGGGCGGGAAGGATCTCGACCGGTGGGCGGTCGAGGCGGCGGAGCGGAGCGCGCCATGAGAGACGTCGCAGTGGTCGGGTTCGCGCAGAACATCGCGGATCACGACCGGGAACGCAACGAAGTCGAGTTCATCATCCCGGTCGTGCGCGACGCGGTCGCGCAATCGGGGATCGCGCGCCACGACATCGGGTTCACCGTGTCGGGTTCGTGCGACTACCTCTCCGGCGGGCCCTTCACGTTCGTGCAGGGCCTCGACGCGGTGGGGGCGTGGCCGCCCATCAAGGAGAGCCACGTCGAGATGGACGCCGCGTGGGCGCTCTACGAGGCGTGGATCTCGATCCAGGTCGGCGACGTCGACTCGGCGTTGATCTACGGGTTCGGGAAGTCGTCGCTCGGCGACGTGCACGAGATCTTCAACCTGATGAACGACCCGTACACGGTGGCGCCGCTGTGGCCGTCGACGGTCGACCTCGCCGCCTTGCAGGCGTGTGCGGCGATCGCCGCCGACGTGACGAACGAGCGCGAGCTCGCCGAGATCGCGTCGCGCACCCGCAAGGCCGCGCTCGGGAACCCGCACGCGATCGCCGGCCGCGACGCCGGCGCCGACGTGCTGCTGGCCGAGCCCGTCACCCACGTGCCGCTGCGCGACTCCGACATCGCGCCCGTCACCGACGGCGCCGCCGCGATCGTGCTCGCGGCGGGAGACCTGGCCCGGAAGGCCAGCACCCGACCCGCGTGGATCCGGGGGATCGAGCACCGGATCGAGCCGCTCGCGCTCGGCGTGCGCGACCTGACCCGGTCGGAGTCGACCCGACTCGCGGCCGAGGCCGCGCGGGTGGCCGACGGTCCGGTCGAGGTCGCCGAGCTCCACGCGCAGTTCAGCCACGAGGAGCCGATCTTGCGGGCCGCGCTCGGCCTCGGGCCCGACGTTCCCGTGAACCCGTCGGGCGGACCGCTCGGCGCGAACCCGATCATGGCGACCGGGCTCATCCGCATCGGTGAGGTCGCCACCCGCATCACGTCGGGCGAGGTGAGCCGCGGCGTCGCCCACGCGTCCCAGGGGCCGTGCCTGCAACAGAACCTCGTGTGTGTCCTCGAAGGAGAAGTGAGCTGATGGCCGGCCGTCGCACTGCAGTGATCGGGGTCGGCCAGACCCGTCACGTCACCGCCCGCCACGACGTGTCGATCGCCGGCCTCGTGCGCGAGGCCGCCGTCGAGGCGCTCGAGGACGCGGGGATGGACTGGTCCGACATCGACGCGGTCGTGATCGGCAAGGCCCCCGACATGTTCGAGGGCGTCGTCATGCCCGAGATGTACCTCGCCGACGCGCTCGGCGCGACGAACAAGCCGATGCTCCGCGTGCACACCGCGGGCAGCGTCGGCGGGTCGACCGCGATCGTCGCGTCGAAGCTCGTCGCCGCAGGCGTGCACGAACGTGTGCTCACCGTCGCGTTCGAGAAGCAGTCGGAGAGCAACGCGACCTGGGGCCTCACGGTCTCCATGCCGTTCCAGGCCCCGCTCGTCGCCGGTGCCGGCGGCTACTTCGCGCCGCTCATCCGGGCGTACATGGCCCGTTCGGGCGCGCCGCGCCACATCGGCCACCTCGTGTCGGTGAAGGACCGCCTCGCGGCACTGCGCAACCCGAAGGCGCACCTCCACCTCCCCGACATCGACCTCAAGATGGTCGAGGAGTCGTTCCTGCTGTGGGACCCGCTCCGGTACCTCGACGTGTGCCCGAGCTCCGACGGCGCGATGGCGCTCGTGATCGGCAGCGAGGATGTCGCCGAGGCGTCGTCGAGCCCGAAGGCGTGGATCCACGGCACCGCGATGCGCTCGGAGCCGACGATGTTCGCCGGTCGCGACCAGGTGAGCCCGCAGGCCGGCAAGGACTGCGCCGCCGACGTGTACGCGCAGGCCGGGATCACGAACCCGCGCGAGGACTTCGACGTCGCCGAGGTCTACGTGCCGTTCTCCTGGTACGAGCCGATGTGGCTCGAGAACCTGGGCTTCTGCGCGGAGGGCGACGGCTGGAAGCTCACCGAGGCCGGCGCCACCGCACCCGACGGCGACATCCCGTGGAACCCATCGGGCGGCGTCCTGTCGTCGAACCCGATCGGCGCCTCGGGGATGATCCGGTTCGGCGAAGCCGCCCAGCAGGTGCGTGAGCGGGCCGGCGACTACCAGGTCCCGCTCAAGACCGGGAAGGCGCTCGGCCAGGCCTACGGCGGCGGCTCCCAGTTCTTCAGCATGTGGGTCGTCGGCAACCAGAAGCCCGAGTAGCGCCTTCCCCCGTCGCTGGGGCGGTGGACGGTCGGGGAGGAGAGTGCGATGGGGCGGCTCGACGGGAAGGTGGCGCTCGTCACGGGTGCCGGGAGCGGGATGGGCGCGGCGACGGCCCGGATGTTCGTGGCCGAGGGCGCGCGGGTGATGCTCGCCGACGTGAGCGTCGATCCGACGACCGCGCTCGCGGCCGAACTGGGAGACGCGGCCGCGGCGATGGTGCTCGACGTGACCGACGAAGGCGCGTGGGTCGCGGCGGTCGACGCGACCGTCACGGCGTTCGGCGGCATCGACATCCTCGTGAACTGCGCGGGCATCACCGGCATGAGCCCGCTCGACGGCCCGGTCGAGCCGTTCCGGAAGATGATGGACGTCAACTTCTTCGGCACGCTGCTCGGCATGCAGGCGGTGCTCGCCCCGATGCGCGCCCGCGGTGCGGGGTCGATCGTGAACTTCTCGTCGATCAACGGGATCGCGGGTGCGCCCGCGACCGGTGCGTACGTCGCGAGCAAGTTCGCGGTGCGCGGCATCACCAAGACCGCGGCCCTCGAGCTGGGCAAGGACGCGATCCGGGTGAACTCGGTGCACCCCGGCGCGATCGCCACGCCGATGACCTCGAAGGAGGTGCTCGGCTTCAACCCGCGTCCGTACCTCGCGAAGCTCGCGAGCCTCGGCCGGGTGGGGGAGGCCGACGAGGTCGCGCAGATGGTCGTGTTCCTCGCGTCCGACGAGAGCTCGTACTGCACGGGTGCCGAGTTCGTGATCGACGGCGGCGTGCTCGCCGGCATCTCCTGGCCCGGCTGAGGGCCTGCGGTGGCGGCTGACGGCTCGTTTGCACGCCGAATGGGAACGTGTTCTACTTTTGGCATGCCGCGCTTCCCGTTCCCCATCCCGTACTCCTGGTACCAGGTCGCCGCGCCCGAGGACCTCGAGCCGGGTGGCGTGACCGCGCTGAAGTACTTCGGCCGCGATCTGGTGCTCTGGCGTGACGAAGCGGGGGAGTTCCACCTCCAGGATGCGTTCTGCCCGCACCTCGGCGCGCACCTCGGCGTCGGCGGCGCGGTGGAAGACGGGTGCATCCGCTGCCCGTTCCACGGCTGGACGTTCGACGGCACCGGCGCGTGCACGAACATCCCCTACAGCGACCGCCTGAACCGCAAGGCCCACGTCCGCACCTACCCGGTGGTGGTCGCGAACGACCTCGTCTTCGCGTGGTACCACCCCGACGAGATCGCCCCCCTGTGGGACGTACCGGTGTTCGCCGAGGTCGGCACGCCGGAGTTCTCCGACTACTTCAAGTCGAGCTTCACGATCGGCACGATCCTGCAGGAGATGGCTGAGAACACCGTCGACCCCGCGCACTTCCGGTTCGTCCACGGCACCGACCAGGTCGCCGAGTGCGAGAGCTACGAGACCGAGGGCCACACCGCGACGATGTTGTCGAAGCAGACCTACGTCACGCCCCGCGGCGTCACCGAGGGTCGGATCGACGTCTACAGCTTCGGTCCCGGGATCGCGAAGACGTGGTTCACCGGCATCGTCGACGCGTTGCTGGTGGCGACGTCGACGCCGATCGACGCGAACTCCACCCAGGTCCGGTTCAACTTCACGGTCCGCAAGTTCGACGACGCGAAGATGACGTCATCGGTGGCGAAGGCGTTCGTCGGCGAGATCAACAAGCAGATCCAGGAGGACCAGCCGATCTGGGAGAACAAGACCTTCCTCCCGGTCCCCGCGCTGGCCGACACCGACGGCCCGATCGTGAAGTTCCGGAAGTGGTACTCGCAGTTCTACGCCGAGCCCTACGAGGTCGGCGCGAGCACCTGACGCCACAGCGCCGTCGGGCTCAGGTCAGCCCAGGAGCGGGAGCACGTCGGCGAGCGAGGTGAGCTTCTCGCACGCCATGCGGTGCTGGAACCCGTGCGGGTCCATGAGGAACGGGCGCAGGCCGGCTCGCTTGGCGCCGACCACGTCGAAGCGGGGCATGTCGCCGATGTACGCGGTCCGTTCGGGCACGGCAGCCATGGCTTCGAGCGCCAGGTGGAAGATCCGCGGGTCGGGCTTCTCCACCCCGACTGCCCCGGAGTCGATGAGCGTCTCGACCTCCACACCCATCCCCGCGCCGACCTGCAGGACCTCGAGCTCGCGCAAGCGGTCGGCCATCGTGCCGCCGGCGTTCGACACGACACCGAGCCGGATCCCGGCCGCGGCGATCTCCCGGAGCGCGTCGATCGACCCGGGAATGACACGCATCCACAGCCCGTCGGTCGCGAACTCGCTCGCGAGGTGCTCGATGGCCTCGTCGATCCGATCGGCCGGCACGCCGCATTCGGTCGTGAACGCGACGAGGTACGCCCGCCAGAAGTCGGCCATGGGTGTTTCGTCGTCCCAATTTCCGTTCGGGTCGATGTCGACCGGTGACGACGCCGCGCCGGCGTAGTGCGCACGATCGGTGCGGGTGGGGTCGACGGGGATCTCCGCGCGCGTGAGCGCCCCGATGATCGGCTCCGGCGACGGCAGGAGGAACACCCCACCGACGTCGAGGAGCAGGGTGTCGATCGCGCGCGTGTCGATGCTCGTCGTCAAGGGGGCAAAGCTACCGGGGGCGAGCAGGGGTGGCTGGTACCGTGATCCGCATGGAGTTTCGCCGGATCAACGCCCTGCCGCCCTACGTCTTCGCCGCGATCGACGCGCTGAAGATGGAGGCCCGTCGCGGTGGGGAAGACGTGATCGATCTCGGCTTCGGCAACCCCGACGTCCCGAGCCCGAAGGTCGCGGTCGACAAGCTGTGCGAAGCGGTCCAGAACCCGAAGAACCACCGGTACTCGGCCAGCCGCGGCATCCCGAAGCTGCGCCTCGCGATCACCGACCTGTACCAGCGGAAGTTCGGGGTCGAGCTCGACCCCGACACCCAGGCGTGCACGAGCATCGGCGCGAAGGAAGGCTTCTCGCACCTGATGTGGACGCTCCTCGGCCCCGGCGACTCCGCCCTGGTGCCGAGCCCGTCGTACCCGATTCACATCTGGGGTCCGATCCTCGCGGGTGCCGAGGTGCGTCACGTGCGGCTCGGCCCCGAGCAGGACTTCTTCGAGAACCTCCTCGAGGCCTGGGAAGACTCCTGGCCCCGTCCGCGCGTGGTCGTGCTCTCGTTCCCGCACAACCCGACGACCACGTGCGTCGACCTCGACTTCATGCAGCGCATGGTCGACTTCGCACGTGAGCACGAGGTGATCCTCGTCCACGACTTCGCGTACGCCGACCTCGGTTTCGACGGCTACCAGCCGCCGTCGATCCTGCAGGTTCCCGGCGCGACCGACGTCGCGGTCGAGCTGTACACGCTCACGAAGTCGTTCTCGATGGCGGGCTGGCGCATGGGGTTCCTCGTCGGCAACGAGGAGTGCGTCGCCGCGCTCGCGAAGCTCAAGAGCTACCTCGACTACGGCACGTTCCAGCCGATCCAGATCGCGTCGATCGTGGCGATGAACGAAGCGCCCGACTACCCGCTCGAGGTCAACGAGATCTACAAGGGCCGCCGCGACGCGCTGATCGACGGTCTCGATCGCGCCGGATGGCACATCGAGAAGCCGAAGGGCACGATGTTCGTCTGGGCGCCGGTGCCCGAGCCGTACCAGGAGCTCGGCAGCCTCGAGTTCGCCAAGATGCTCGTACGCGAAGCCAAGGTCGCGGTCTCACCCGGGATGGGGTTCGGTCCGGGGGGCGAAGGGTTCGTTCGCTTCGCGCTCGTCGAGAACGAGCAGCGCATCGGCCAGGCCGTCCGTGGCATCAAGAAGGCCCTCACCAAGCTCGGCTAGCTCTCCTCTGCTAGATCGGCCGGGGCGCAGACTTCGAGCTCCATCCCGTCGACGTCGCGGGATCTGCACGGATCTCCCTTCGTGTGGCCGTCGTGAGGGCCTGGGCCCCCCGACCCATGGGTGCGGTCCGTACGATCGATCCATCCTGAGGAATGGGGCAGTACGAGCCTCCCCGCGCCGCAGGCCATTGAGCGGACCCCCGATTGGCCGGGGGTCCGTTCGCGTCGGTCACGCCTCGAGGCCGTGGAGGCAGAAGGCGACCGCGGCGTCGGCGACGCGTTCCACGGGCTCCGCGCGGCTGAACAAGAACGTGCGCGGCGAGCTGCTGCACCACGCCGAGGATGGCGTAGGCGACGACGTGGGGATCCTGGTCGGTGGCGCGGCCGGAGCCGATCGCCTCCTTCAGGTGGCGGACGAGATCGTCGACGGCGACCTCCTGGCCGGCGCGCAGCACCGGCGCGAACCGTTCCTCGGTCGCGGCGAACTGGAAGAGCGTGAGCGAGTCGCGGTGTTCGGAGAACCACTGCATCGAGGCGCGGATGCCGAGCTCGATGCGCCGGACCGGGTCGGGTTCGTCGCCGATCGCGCCCTGCTGACGGCGGCGGAGGTCGAGCTGCGCGGCTTCGAGCAACTGCGCGAGCAGCTCCTCCTTGCCGGAGAAGTACCAGTAGAAGACGCCCTTGCCGACGCCGATGCTCGTGACGATGTCGGACACGGAGGTCGGGTGGAAGCCGCGCTCGGCGAACAGGCGCGTCGACTCCGCCATGATCTGGTGGCGGCGGTCTTTCCCGCGCTGTGTGAGCTTCCGGGTCAAGGCGCGCGACGCTACGAGCGGCTTGACCGGGCGGTCAAGAAGGCACGCGCCCGGAGCGCAGGCGTTCAGCCAATCGTCAGCGGGGGTTCGCGTGCCGGCAACCCGTCGGCGCGCGGCGCGCAACCTCGGGAGCGCATGCTGGCACGTGGGAGTCGGGGTCGCAGGGAGGCAGGGCCGGAGCACGTCAGGCCATCCATCGGGAGCGACGAGGAGTCTCAGTGGTGGAGCGAGTCGAGCAGATCAGGGTCTGGCTGCGGTTCCAGGGCCGTGGCGGTGCGGAGGCCAATGCCCGGGCCGAGTTGGAACGGCGGGCCGCCGAGCACATGATGCTGACGGCCCTCGAGCGTCGGGTGCTCCCGCGGCGGCGCCGGACACGGTCGCCGCCTGACCGAGCGCAGGCGGGTCGACCGCCGAACCGGCGAAGCACCCGTAGCCAGTCAGCCGTTCGTCACCTACGCTCCCGGGCGTGACCTACTGGTTCCTGAAGGCCGTGCTCACGCCAGTGCTCTACGGCCTCTTCCGCGTCCGGGTGGAAGGCCGCGAGAACATCCCCGCGGCCGGCCCCGTGATCTACGCCGGGAACCACCGGTCGTTCATGGACTCGATCTTCCTGCCCCTGGTCCTGCGTCGGCGCATGACGTTCGTGGCGAAGGCGGAGTACTTCGACGACCCGCGCTCGGCCTGGTTCTTCCGGGCCGTCGGCCAGATCCCGATCCGGCGTGAAGGCGGCAGTGCGAGCCAGCGCGCGCTCGACGCGGCCACCGACGTGCTCGAACGTGGCGGCCAGTTCGGGATCTACCCCGAGGGAACCCGCACCCGCGACGGCCTCCTCCATCGGGGCCACACCGGCGTCGCCCGACTCGCGCTCGGCACGGGCGCGCCGCTGGTCCCCGTCGGTCTCGTCGGAACCGACGAGATCCAGCCGACCGACTCGAAGATGCCCCGGTTCTTCCGCACCGTCACCGTGCGCTTCGGGGCACCGATCGACCTGCGCCACTACGAGGGCCGGGTCGACGACCATCTCGCCCTGCGCCAACTCACCGATGAGCTGATGTACGAGATCCAGTCGCTGTCGGGTTACGAGTACGTCGACACCTACGCGACCAAGGGCTCGGCCGGCGAGGGGCGTCCGTCGGACACGTCACCCGAGGTCGTCGACCTCCCCGTGCGGCTCGCGACGCTCGCGAGCTGACCGCGCCGCGGGTCGGTCGACTCAGGCCCAGTCGCGCGATCGTTCCACCGCGCGTGACCATCCCGCGCGACGCGACGCGATCTCCTCCGGCGCCATCGACGGCGTGAACGCGGCTTCCTCCCGCCACGCCGCGGCCGCGTCGGCCGGTGTGTCCCACACGCCCTCGGCGAGACCGGCGAGGTAGGCCGCGCCGAGCGCGGTCGTCTCCTGGATCACCGGGCGTCGGACCGGGATCCCGAGCAGGTCGGCCTGGAACCGGCACAGGAGGTCCATCTGGCTCGCGCCTCCGTCGACGCGGAGCTCCGCCGCGTGCGCGCCGCTGGCTGCGGTCATCGCCTCGACGACATCGGCAGTCTGGTACGCCATCGCCTCGACCGCCGCCCGCGCGAGCTCGGCGCGCCCACTTCCCCGCGTGAGGCCGAGGATCGCGCCCCGGGCGTAGGGATCCCAGTAGGGGGACCCGAGTCCGGTGAACGCGGGGACGAAGTACACGCCGCCGGTGCTGGCGACGCTCTCGGCGAGCGGGCCGGTCTCATCGGCGCTCGCGATGATCCCGAGGCCGTCGCGCAGCCACTGCACCGCGGCCCCGGTCACGAAGATGGAGCCTTCCATCGCGTAGGTGGTGGTGTCGCCGATCGTCCACGCGACGCTCGTGAGCAGCCCGTCGACGGGAGGGGGGAGGTGTGGGCCCAGGTTGAGGAGGACGAACGACCCGGTGCCGTAGGTGTTCTTGGCCATCCCGGGCTCGAAGCAGGCCTGGCCGAACAGCGCGGCCTGCTGGTCGCCCGCCATGCCGCTCACCGGCACCCGGAGCCCGGCGGCCGACGCGGGATCGGTGGTGCCGAAGCGGCCGCAGTTCGCCAGCACGGTCGGGAGGCACGAGGGGGGAACCTCGAAGAGGTCGCACAGCTCGTCGGACCACGCGAGCGTGCCGATGTCGAACAGCAGGGTGCGCGATGCGTTCGACGGGTCGGTGGCGTGCACGGCGCCGGCGCCGGGGCCGCCGGTGAGCTTCCACAGCAACCACGAGTCGATCGTGCCGACGAGGAGGTCGTCGTCGGCGGCCACGCCCCCTTCGGTCAGCAGCCACCGCACCTTCGTGGCCGAGAAGTACGGATCGAGCACCAGGCCGGTACGGGCCCGAACCTCGGGTTCGTGCCCGGCCGCCCGCAGCTCGTCGCAGTGCTCGGCCGTGCGCCGGTCCTGCCACACGATCGCCCGGTGCCGCGGCTCGCCGGTGCTGCGGCTCCACGCGACGGTGGTCTCACGCTGGTTCGTGATCCCGATCGCGACGATCGCACGGCCCGCGGCCTCGAGGTCGCGCACCACCTCGCCGAGTACAACCAGCGTCGCCGCGAAGATCTCCTCGGGATCGTGCTCGACCCATCCCGGCTGCGGGAAGTACTGCGGGAACTCCCGGTACGACCACGCCTGCGGCATCCCGGTTCCGTCGACCGCGAACGCCCGCACTCCCGTGGTCCCCGCGTCGATCGCCAGGACGACCGGATCGCCTTGATGGCTCACTCCGCTGCGCCGCCTCGATCGCCCACCAGCTCGGCTCCTGCTCGGGCCTGTCCGGCGGCTCCGCTGCGTTCGCTCACCCGGGGACGACTCCGGCGGTCGCGACCTGCGGTTCCAGTGCGTCCGCTCCTCCGTGTTCCCGCAGGAGGTCGACGAGTTGGTGGGCGACGGCGCGGTCGCGGGGGCGGAACTCCAGGACGACCACCCTCCCCGGTGCGGGGGAGATCTGGAGCTGGAGCATCGGTCGACGGGTCCGGACCCTGAGCAGCTCCAACGCCTCGAGCTTGCGTTGCATGAGGAGATCGGCTTCGAGGAGCGGTCGGCTCCGACGGGGGGTGTCGAAGACGAGGGCGCGCTCGTTCGTGATCCCGAGCACGTAGATCGCGCGGCCGGTGAGGAAGAGCGGGATCTTGGGCCGTTGGTCGGCCATCCACACCGCGCAGCCGGTCACGAACGTCTCGTCGGGGCGGAGGAGCGCCTCGGTGGCGCGCCGGAGGTGCACGAGTGTGGTCTTGCGGGTCATCATCGACACGCTACCGGCGTCGGGGTCGGGACCGAGGGAGGACACGCATGAGGGTCGGAGTGCTGACCGGTGGGGGAGACTGCCCGGGCCTGAACGCGGTCATCCGTGGGATCGTCCGCAAGGGTGAAGGGGTCTACGGGCACAGCGTGCTCGGCTTCCGCCACGGCTGGCGTGGGGTGATCGAAGACGAAGCGGTCGACCTCACCATCGCATCGACGCGCGGGATCCTGCCGCGCGGCGGCACCATCCTCGGTTCGTCGCGCACGAACCCCTACGGCACCGACGACGGTGTGGCGCGGGTGCTCGACACGTTGGAGCGGGAACGGATCGACGCGCTGATCGCGATCGGCGGGGAAGACACGCTCGGCGTCGCGGCGAAGCTGGGGGCCGACGGTGCGAAGGTGGTGGGGGTCCCGAAGACGATCGACAACGATCTGTCGGCGACCGACTACACGTTCGGCTTCGACACCGCAGTGCAGATCGCGACCGATGCGATCGACCGGCTGCACACCACTGCCGAGAGTCACGACCGGGTGATGGTCGTCGAGGTGATGGGCCGGCACGCGGGGTGGATCGCCACCCACTCGGGCCTGGCGGGCGGCGCCGACATCATTCTCATCCCCGAGCGGCCCTTCGACATCGACGAGGTCTGTGAGCGGATCCGGCACCGGCACAAGCGGGGCGCCAACTTCTCGATCGTCGTGGTGGCCGAAGGTGCGCAGCCGGTGGAGGGAACGCTCAGCCTCCAGACCGGTGGCACCGACGAGTTCGGTCACGTGCGCCTCGGGGGAGTGGCGAACCTGGTGACCGACGAGATCGAGCAGCGCACCGGCTTCGAGACGCGCGTCACCATCCTCGGTCACGTGCTCCGTGGGGGGACGCCCACCGCCTACGACCGGGTCCTCGCGACCCGCCTCGGAGTCGAGGCGATCGATGCCGCCCACGAGCACGACTTCCAGACGATGGTCGCGCTGCAGGGCGCCCAGATCGTGCGGGTGCCGATCGACGACGCGATCCGCGAGCTGAAGACCGTCGACCCGAAGCTCTACGAGGTCGCCAGCGTCTTCTTCGGATAGCAGTAGGCAGAGGAGAAGAAGCGGAGCCGGCGGACTCGGTCATGGGACAGGCGCGGGTGAGGGGTCGAGCCGGCGGAGCGGATTCGACCAGGGGAGTCGGTTACCTTCGTCGGATGGGGACGGCGCTCGATGATCTCATTGCACTGCTCGACCTCGAGGCCCTCGAGGTCAACCTCTTCCGGGGGGTGAGCCCCGACGAGAAGATGCAGCGCGTGTTCGGTGGGCAGGTCGCGGGCCAGGCGCTCGTCGCGGCCGGCCGCACCGTCGAAGCCGAGCACTCGGTCCACTCTCTCCACGCGTACTTCCTGCGCCCCGGCGACCCGAGCGTGCCGATCGTCTACGAGGTCGACCGCATCCGCGACGGCAAGAGCTTCACGACCCGCCGAGTCGTGGCCATCCAGCACGGTCGGGCGATCTTCAACCTCCAGGCGTCGTTCCAGATCGTCGAAGACGGCCCCGAGCACCAGACGCCGATGCCCGACGTGGCCGCGCCGGAATCGCTGCCGACGTACCGCGAGCGCCTCGAGCCGTTCCTCGACAAGTTCGGGCCCGAGGTGGTCGAGTGGCTCACCCGCGATCGTCCGATCGACACCCGGCCGACCGAGATGCCGTCGTGGCTCGACCATGCCCCGCGTCCACCGAACCAGGACGTGTGGATCCGGACCAACGGCACGCTGCCCGACGATCCGCTCCTCCACGACTGCATCGTCGCCTACGCGTCGGACCTCACGATCCTCGACACCGCGATGCTCCCGCACGGGGTCAACTGGCAGGACGGTCAGTTCATGGTCGCGAGCCTCGACCACGCGATGTGGTTCCACCAGCCGTTCCGGGCCGACGAGTGGTTGCTGTACCACCAGGACAGCCCGATCGCCCACGGGGCCCGCGGTCTCGCCCAGGGTGAGATCTTCCGCCAGGACGGTGTGCTCGCAGTGACCGTGATGCAGGAGGGCCTCATCCGCCCGATGCGGAACGGCTGACGTGGCCGGCGTCGACGCCTCCGTTCCGGCTCGTGCGCTCGCGGTGTACGCGCATCCCGACGACCCCGAGATCTCCGCGGGCGGCACGCTCGCCCGCTGGGCCGAGGCCGGCAGCGAGGTGTGGGTCCTCGTCACCACCCGCGGCGACAAGGGATCCTCGGATCCCGCGACCGATCCCGACGAGCTCGCGGAGCGCCGCCGGGCCGAGACCGCCGCCGCGGCCGCGGCACTCGGGCTCGCCGGCCACCTCCACCTCGACTACTCCGACGGCGAGCTTCCCGACGACCAGGACCTCCGGGCCGCGATCGTCCGGACGGTGCGGGAGCTGAAGCCCGAAGCGGTGCTGTGCCCCGACCCGACCTCGGTGTTCTTCGGCGACAACTACTTCAACCACCGCGACCACCGCGTCACCGGCTGGGCGACCCTCGACGCGATCGCGCCGGCATCGGGGAACCCGCACTACTTCGCCGACCAACTCGGCGACGGGTTGGTGGTCCACGAGGTGTCGACCGCCTACCTCTCGGGCACCCTCGAGCCGAACTGTTGGATCGACATCTCCGATGTGCTCGACCGCAAGGTCGACGCGTTGCTGTGCCACGAGAGTCAGCTGGTCGAGACCGGACCGTGGTTCCGCACGTGGTTGCGCGGGCAGGCCGAGGAGGCCGGCCGCGCCGCTGGCGTCGACCTCGCGGAATCCTTCCGCAAGCTCACGTTCGAGTAGTCAGGGCTCGTCGTGGGGGATGCGCCAGAGGGCGCGGGCCCGCAGTACGAGGATCGCGACGACTGCGCCGCCGATGGTGCCGACGAGGGCGCCGACCACAGCCGCGAATGCCGCGTTCGTCGGACATTCCCCCCGGCAGTCGACGTCGACGATGCCGTAGGCGGCCAACGCGCCGAGGAGACCGGCCGCCACCACGCCCACGAACGCGAGCACGAGCATGCCGCGGGTCGGGAGTCCGGGCGGCGGGTCGGCGTCTTCCACAGCGTCGATCGTAGGAGAAGGGCGCGACGGTAAGCTCCGCGCCGATGCGGACATTCGTCGTGCTGCCGACCTACAACGAGTCGGAGAACGTCGAGGTGGTCCTGCGGCGGGTCCGGACCGCGGTCCCCGAGGCCGACATCCTCGTGGTCGACGACAACAGCCCCGACGGGACGGCCGAGCTGGCCGAGAAGGTCGGGGTCGAGCTCGGCGGCATCGAGGTGCTGCGCCGCGCCGCGAAGTCGGGGCTCGGCTCGGCCTACCGCGCCGGCTTCGGCCTCGGACTCGAGCGCGACTACGACGCCTTCGTCGAGATGGACGCTGATCTCTCCCACGATCCCGACGCCCTTCCCTCCCTCCTCGCGGCGTCGGAGCGGGGTGCGGACCTCGTCATCGGCTCGCGCTACGTCGCCGGCGGCTCGATCCCGCACTGGCCCTGGTACCGACTCGTGATCTCGAAGGGGGGCAACCTCTACGCCCGGTCGCTCCTCGGTCTGCGGGTCCGCGATGCGACCGCGGGGTTCCGCGTCTACTCACGGGAGGCGTTGACGAGCTTCCCGCTCGACGACGTGCGCGCCGAGGGGTACGGATTCCAGGTGGAGATGGCGTACCGCGTCCAACGCGCCGGTGGCGAGATCGTCGAGTTGCCGATCGAGTTCCGTGATCGGGAGCAGGGCACGTCGAAGATGTCGGGCCGGATCGTCGTCGAGGCCTTCGCATTGGTCGCGTGGTGGGCCGTACGCGACCGGATCCTCCACCGAGGCCCGTGATGGTCGAGCGCGTGCGCGAGTGGGTCGTGGCCTCGGCGCTCGTCGAGCGGGAGGGTGAGTTCCTGCTCGTCCTGAACCGTCGGCGCGGCGGCAGCACCGACTGGAGCACGCCCGGGGGCGTGATCGACGCCACCGACGCCTCCGTGCTCGACGGCCTGACGCGCGAGGTCGAGGAGGAGACCGGCCTGCGGGTCTCGCAGTGGGAGGGTCCGCTCTACGAGGTCCACGCCGAGGCGGTCGACCTCGGGTGGCGGATGCGTTGCGAGGTCCACCGGGCGGTCGCGTTCGAGGGCGAGCTCACGGTCGAGGATCCCGACGGGATCGTGATCGAAGCCGCGTTCCTCCCGGTCGACGTGTGCGCCGACCGACTCGCGGCGTGCCTCCAATGGGTCAGGGAACCGCTCGTCGACTGGATGCAGGGTCGCTGGGGCCCGACCGACAGCCGGGGCTACCGGTACGCGGTGCGCGGGTCGAGTCTCGACGACTTCGAGGTCCTCCACGTGACGGTCGAGTAGGAGGAGCAGGAGTGGCGGCCCGGACCGACGCGTCGATCCTGCACCTCGACCTCGATGCCTTCTACGCGTCGGTCGAACAGCTCGCGGATCCCGACCTGCGGGGTCGGCCCGTGATCGTGGGCGGCCTCGGCAACCGCGGGGTCGTCGCCGCTGCGAGCTACGAAGCACGCGTCTACGGCGTGCACTCCGCGATGCCCATGGCGCGGGCGCGGCGGGCGTGTCCCCACGCGGCGTTCGTCGCACCGCGCTTCGACGCCTACTCGGCCGCGAGCGCGCAGGTGATGGCGATCCTGCGGTCGTACACGCCGCTGGTGGAGCCGATCGCGTTCGACGAAGCCTTCCTCGACGTGGCGGGTGTCCGCCGGGCCCACGGTCCCGGCCCCGAGGCCGGGGCAACCATCCGCGCCCACGTTCGGGAGGCGACCGGACTGGTGGCGTCGGTGGGCGCGGCGACCACCAAGCTCCTCGCCAAGTTGGCGAGCGACCTGGCCAAGCCCGACGGCCTTCTCGTGGTCGAACCCGGAACCGAGCTCGCGTTCCTGCATCCGTTGCCGGTCGAGCGGCTCTGGGGCGTGGGTCCCGCGACCCGCGCCCGGCTCGAGGGCCTCGGGGTCCACACGGTCGGCGAGCTGGCGGCCATCCCCGAGCCCGCGCTCGTCGCGGCCCTCGGCGACGCCCACGGTCGCCATCTCCATGCGCTCGCCCACAACGACGACGCCCGGCCCGTGGAGACCGAGCGGGCGGTGAAGTCGATCGGGCACGAAGAGACGTTCGCCCACGACCTCACCGACCGCGGCGACCTGGCGCGCGAGGTCGTGCGGATGAGCGAACGCGTCGCCATGCGTCTGCGCACCTCCGGCAAGGCCACCCGCACCGTCCAGCTGAAGGTGCGGTTCGGCGACTTCCGCACGATCACCCGGTCGCACACACTCCCGGAACCGACCGACCTGGCCCGAGACATCCAGACCGAGGCCCGAACGCTGCTCGACGACGTCGACTGTGCGCCGGGCGTCCGGCTCCTCGGCGTCTCGGCCCAGCAGCTGGTCGACGGCACCGCCGTCCAGACCACCCTCCCGTTCGGGACCGGTGCCGGGCCGACGCCCGGTGGCAGCACCGGCGCGGGCCCGAACCGACGCGCGCTCGAGGAGGCGGTCGACGGGGTCCGGGAACGGTTCGGCGACGACGCCCTCGGACCCGCGACGCTGCTCGACGGCAGTGGGATGCGCATCGGCCGGCGCGGCACACCATGGGGACCCGACGCCGGAGGCGACGGCTGATGCGGATCGCGCTCATCGGATGTGGCCACATCGGAACCGTCCACTCGTTCGCGCTCAAGCAGCTGCTCGACGTCGGCGAGATCGAGGCACGGGTCGTCACGACCTACGACCCCGACACGAGTCGGGCCGAGCAGATGGCGGTGCCGCACGGAGCCACCGCGGTCGCCGGCATCGAGGACGCGTGCGACGGAGCCGACGTCGCGTGGATCTGCACCTGGACCGCGGCACACCTTCCCGCGGTCGAGGCGGCAGTCGCGCGGGGAATGCCGGTGTTCTGTGAGAAACCGCTCGCGCCGACGCTCGACGACTGCGAGGCGGTCGCCGGGTTGCTCCGGACGGTCCCGAATCAGGTCGGCCTGGTGCTGCGGCACGCACCGGTGTTCGCGGCGGCGGCCGAGATCGTGGCGAGCGGTCGCTACGGCCGACCGATGGCGGTGACGCTGCGCGACGACCAGTACTTCCCGAACCAGGGCATGTACGGCTCGACGTGGCGGTCCGACGTGACCAAGGCGGGTGGTGGCGCGCTGATCGAGCACTCGGTGCACGACGTCGACGTCATCCGCTGGATCCTCGGTGACCCGGAGCAGGTCACGGCACGCACAGCGTCGCACTGCTCCCATCCCGGGATCGAAGACGCGGTGAATGCGGGGTTCGCTTACGCCGACGGGACCGTCGCGACCCTCGTGTCGGTCTGGCACCAGGTGATGACCCGGCCCTCGACCCGTCGGCTCGAGGTCCTCCTCGAAGACGCGTTCTGCTGGACCGAGGACGACTACCTCGGCCCGCTGCACGTCGAGACCTCCAACGGGTCGGAGGTCATCGAGGGGGAGCCGCCCGGGTACGCCTCCCGCTTCCGGCTCCCCGACGTGCTCGCGAAGTCGCTCGCGGCCTACGCCGAGCCGGCCCGGGCCTTCCTGGTGGCGCTGGCCGCCGAGGGTGCCGATGCCCGGGGCCATCCCGACGTCGAGGTCGCGCTGGCGGCGCACCGCCTGGTCGATGCGGCCTACCGTTCGGCCGCCGGGGGAGGGGCGCCGATCGCGCTCCAGCCGGGCGGTTCGGGCGCCGATTGACCCTCCAGGGCGCCGACGAGGCGCCGGAAACGGTGGGCCGCGTTGAGCGGTCCCCGGCGGTGCGCGAGAATGACGACGTTGGGCGGAGCACTCGCTGCGCCGGTCCCGGTTCCGGGTCGGCAGGTGGGGCACGAAGGCAGAGGCGACCGAGGTTCATGCCCCTATCCGAGGAAGAGCAACGCATCCTGAGTGAGATCGAGGCGAACCTCACCGCCACCGATCCCGCGCTGGTGCAGCAGGTCTCCGAGACCACCCTGTACCGGCACGCGGCCCGGATGATCCGGTGGGCGGCCGTCGGGTTCGTGGCCGGCCTCGTGCTCCTCGTGCTCACGCTCAGCACGACCTGGCTCGCCATCGTCGGGTTCCTCATCATGCTCGGCTGCTCACTCGTGATCGAGCGCAACGCCCGCAAGCTCGGTCGGGCCGGCATGCAGAACCTCACGAGTTCCGTGCGCGGCGGAGCCCTCACCCGGTTCTTCGGCGACGGCGCGAGCTGGCGCGACAAGTTCCGTCGCGACGACAACCCCTGATCGCGCCTTGGAGCTCACGGCACCCCAGGCGGCGCGGGTCACGAACTGCTCCCGCTCCCAACTCGACGCGTGGAATCGTGCCGGTCTGATCCGTCCCGCGGCGGGCGCCGACGGCCCCCGCTACGGCTTCCGGGATCTGCTCGCGATCCGGGTCGTCGCCGCGCTGCTCGACGCCGGGCTCTCGCTGGCGCGGGTCCGACGGGCGGTCCAGCACCTCGTCGAGTCCGGTGAGGAGCTCTCGGGTCTCCGGCTGCTCACCGACGGCGAGCGGGTGTGGGCCTGTCGGAGCGACGGCGAGATCCTCGATGTGCTCCGGGGTGGTCAGCTCGTGTTGTTCGTCGACGTCGACCACTTCGCGGTCGACGTGCGGGCCCGGGTGCTCGCGTTCGACACCGACCGTCGCGAGTTCCTCGCCGCGGTGGGTGCCACCGCGGCACGGTAGCGCCGAGGACACCTATCGGCGGCCCGCGGGCTCCCGCACCACCGCGGTGTCGGGTGGGTCGTCGACCGGGGCGAACAGTCGACCGAGCGCGCGCCGGACCCGGGTGCCGCGCGGGGTGTGATCCCGCAGCGACCGCTCGAGCTCCTCGAGGTCGGACCACGCCCGGTCGGCGTCGCCGGCTCCGGGTTCGGTTCCCGACCAGAGCGCGAGCGCCGTCGCGTCGGCGAGCCGCTGCAACGCGGCCTGTGCGTCGGGCACCGGTTCGGGTCGAGCCGCGGCACCGGTGACGACTTCGCGGGGTGTGTCCGACGGTGCCGTCGGGATCCCGTGCTCGTCGAGTCGGTCGAGGGCCTCGGCCCAGGCGCCGACGACCGCGGCGCGCGGTGCCGCGCTGCGGCGGAGGGTCCTCCGCTGCGCCCGTCGGCGCCAGCCCCGGCCGATCCGGAACAGCAGGACCCCGAACACCACCGCGGCGAGACCGACCGCGATCCATCGGGTCCGGTCGGGGCCGTCGGTCGATGCACCGCCGTCACTGTCGACCGTGACGCGTCCGCCCGTTCCCGTGACCGGCGGCGCCGCGGTGGGCGTGGTCGCGGCCGGCGGTGCGACGGTCGTGGGGGTGGTGGCGGTCGGGTCGCCCGGCTCCACCCGGGCGGGCAGGCCGATCCCCGCGTCGGTGGCGCCGGGTTGCGAGCCGGCGGGCGTCGGTTCCATGAGCGTCCAACCGACGCCGGCGAGCCACACCTCGACCCATGCGTGGGCGTTGGCGTCGGTGACCCGGAACCGCCCGGTCGCCTCGTCGTAGGTTCCCGGGTTGAAGCCGACGACCACCCGCGACGGGATGCCGAGCGCGCGGGCCATCGCCGCGTACGTCCCGGCGAACTGCTGGCAGAACCCGCGCCGGATCTCGAGGAACTCCTCCATCGCGCCGTTGCTGCTCCCGGCCGGGACGTCGAGGTCGTAGGTGAAGGCGCCACCGGTGAAGAAGTCGCGGAGTGCGACGGCCCGCTCGTAGGGGTTCGATGCGCCCGCGGTCACCTGACGCGCCGTCCGCCGGACCGAGGCCGGGAAGTCGTCGGGGAGCTCGAGGAACACCTCGGCCGCATCCGGGAGCGGATCGGTGGTCGACTCGATCTCGGCGCGCGTGAGATCGGCGGGCGGGACGCGGGAGGCGACCTCGTACTCGAGGCCGATCACCGCGGCGTCGGCGTTGAAGAGCGTGAGCGACTCCGGGAGGACCCGGGCGTCGGGCAGGCTGATCCGCACCGGTTCGTACGCCGCGGGAAGCCAACGCTCGGTGATCCCGGTGAGCCGGAACCGTTGTTCGACGGTGCCGGGATCGTCGTCGCTTCCGTCGCTTCCGTCGCTTCCGTCGAGGACGCGCGACGCCGGCCGACTGCTGCTCTCGAGCGTCCACTGGGTGCCGTCGAACCGGTCGAGCGCGACCTGGCGCCAGTACAGCCGTTGCGGCGACACGACGGTGAAGCGCTCGTCGGTCGACGGTGCGCCGAGGCGGGCGGCGAGATCGACGAGCGGGTTGTTGGAGCTCTCGTAGCGACCCACACCCCCCGATGGACTCTTGTACTCGAGGATCGGGTCGGCGTCGGCGCCGGGGAGTGCGGGGGCGATCACGAGCCCGACGAGGATGGCGAACGCCGCGAGCGCGGCACCGACTCCGAGCGGCGCCCGACCGTGCCCCGACACGGTGCGAGCGGTGAACCATGATCGGCGTCGTTCGAGGAGGTCGCGATGGCACACCGCGAGGAACACGGCGGCGGCCGCGAGGTAGAGGCCGGTCGACCATCCGCTGAGCTCCCGGGGCGCGAGGCTCGACGCCACCACGAAGACCACGAGCGACGGGACGATCGCGCCGAGGGGTGCCTCGCCCGCGAACGCGAGCGCGTCGGCGCTCGTCGCCATGACCCAGAGCGCGATCACGGTGAGGAGCACCGCGCCGGTGGTTGTCGGCACCGGCGCGACGCCCGTGCGCAACACCTCCCAGCCGTCGCGCACCGTCGAGGCGATCGCGTGCGGGGTGTCGGCACCGGGGAGTCCGAAGAACGTCGTCGAGCCCACCGCCGTCCACGTCACGTAGCACCCGAGGGCGAGCACCGACACGACGATCGGGGTGGCCGCGTGCCACCGACGTCGCCGACCGACCCAGCCGATGGCGTGGGGGAGCACCGCCGCGCCGAGCGCCGTCAGGAGGTACGAGCCGTCGCGGAACACCCGTTCGAACGCGAGCGCGGTGACCGCGCTCAGCACCGCGAGGGCGAGCGTCGAAGCCCGTTCCTGCGACCGGTCGGTCATCGCCTCGCGACTCATGCCGACCCGGACCCCGGAATGGAGAGGCGCGACCCTGCGCCGAACGCGGAGATCGACGCGTGGGAGTTCGACGCATGGGAGGAGGTGAGCACGGCGCGGTTCCAGGCCTCGGCGATGTCGCGATCGCCGATGTCGATGCGCGTCACGCCACCGGGCGGGGGGGTGGGCGTGTCGCGGGAGCCGGTCGTGACGAGCAGGACCGGCCTGTGGGGTTGCACGGCACGGCGGAGCGGTTCACTGTCGTTCGGGTCGACCGCGCCGGTGACGAGCACGACGAGCGACTGGCCCGCGCCGACCCCGGGGTCCAGCACCCGGGCCGCGGGGTCGAGCCCGACCGCGCTGAGCCGGTCGAGCCCGACCGCGCCGTCGTCGGCTGAGCAGAGCACGGCGCCCCCGGTCGTGCGGACCGCGACCCGGCGACCGTCGCGTGTCAGCCGCACGAGGAGGGAGGCGACGATCTCGACCGCCACCTCGAACGACTCGTCGTCGTGGGCGTCGGCCCGGGTGTCGAGCACCACGATCACGTGGGGCTCACGGTACGAAGCGTCCTGGCGGATGAACAGCTCACCGGTGCGCGCCGTTGCCGGCCAGTGGACCTTGCGCAGGTCGTCGCCGATCTCGTACTCGCGCAGCGCGGCGAACTCGTCTCCGTCGAGCCTCACCGACCGGGCCCGGACCGCGTCGGCCGACGTCCGGAGGCCGCCACCCCCGAGCGGCGGTGACGCGAGGTCGTGGATGCGGGGGTACACCGTTACCTCGTCGACGGCACCCAACTCGCCCGAGGTCTGGGCGAGTCCGAACGGATCCGAGAGGCTCGTGATCATCGGCCCGATCGCGTAGTTGCCCCGTCGGACCGTCGGGATGCGGTAAGCGGCTCGGGCGGAGTCGCCGGGCCCGACGGGTGGCAACAGGAAGCGCGCGGCGCGCCGTCCGTCGCCGAACCGCTCGTCGACCGACAGCAACGGGGTGGCCGTCTTCCCGCGATTGGTGATCGTGAGATCGACCCGGCCCTCACCCCCCACGTGGACGCGGGTCGGGGCGACGCTCCGACCGAGCTCGAGCAGGGGGCGTTGGGCGCGGACCCAGAGCAGGGCGCCGGCGAGGAGGCCGAGGCCGACGACGCCGAGCACCAGGAGCTCGATCACGCCGAGCAGGCGCGAGGTGATGACGAGTCCGCACGCGGCACCGCAGAGCGACCACCCCCGGCGGGTGAGCTCGATCCGTCGGGAGCCGGCGCGCATCGTTCCCGTCGACCGCGTCGGAGTCAGGCGTCGGGCGAGACCGGAACCGACCGGAGCAGGTTCGCGAGCACGTCTTCGGTGGTGACGCCGCGGAGTCGGGCGTCGGGGGCGAGGAGCAGCCGGTGCGCGAGCACGTGGGGCGCGAGCAGCTTCACGTCGTCGGCCGCGACGTAGGACCGGCCGAGGGTCGCGGCGAGCACACGCGACGCGCGTTGGAGCGCGAGCGCGCCCCGCGGACTGATCCCGAGGTCGAGGTCGGGGTGATGACGCGACGCGTCGGCGAGTCCGACGATGTAGGCGCGGAGGCTCGGCGCGACGTGGACCGCATCGAACGTCGCGGTTGCCGCGGCGATCTCCCGCGCGGAGGTGACCGGCTCGAGGTCTTCGGCCGCGACGGAGTGGCCCTGGGCCTCGAGGATGGCGATCTCGGCGTCGCGGTCGGGATAGCCGATCCGGATCCGCATGAGGAACCGGTCGAGCTGGGCCTCGGGCAGGGGATAGGTGCCCTCGAGCTCGATGGGGTTCTGGGTCGCGATGACGAGGAACGGCGGCGGGAGCGGGTGGGTGATCCCGTCGACGCTCACCTGCCGTTCCTCCATCGCCTCGAGGAGGGCCGACTGGGTCTTCGGCGATGCCCGGTTGATCTCGTCGGCGAGCACGACGTGGGCGAACACACCCCCGGGTCGGAACTCGAAGGTGCCCGTCGCCCGGTTCCAGATCGAGACGCCGGTCACGTCGGACGGGAGGAGGTCGGGCGTGAACTGGATCCGTCGCCACGTTCCGCCGATGGAGCGGGCGATGGCCTTGGCCAACGACGTCTTGCCGACGCCGGGGACGTCTTCCACGAGCAGGTGGCCCTCGGCGAGCAGGCAGACGAGCGCGAGGTGGATCGCGTCGCGCTTGCCCTGGATGACCCGTTCCACGTTCGCGAGGAGCGCGGGGAAGATCTGCGCCGCGTCGGACGGGGTGGCGGTGCCGGATTCGACGGGCTGGGCCATCACGTCACTGTACGGGTCGACGCCGCCGCGGCACACCGCGGGCCGCAGGTAGGTTCGGCACATGAGCAGTACGGAGCCCGCCCGATCCTGGACCGTGGTGGTCGCCGCGGTGGCCCGGCATCCGGAGCTGTGGGCGACGGCAGCCGGCCAGGTGTTCCGGCTCAGCCCCACCGGTTGGTGGCGGCGGGCGCCGTACCTGCCGGTGCCCGACCCCGGCTACGTGGCGTTCCGGGTCGCGACCCAGGAGGGTGGCGTGGCGGGATCCTCGGCGGGTTCCGCACCTCCCGACGCCCGGCCTCCCGACGCCCGGCCTCCCGACGCCCGCGACGTGGTCGAGTACCTGCGGTGGTGCCGCTCGTTGGCCCGGTCGACGTGATGAGCCTTCCGGGCCGCCGGTAAGCTGCGCCGGACCACGTACCAGCGGATCAGGCGACGGCATCCGACGGAGGTCTCGACGGCTTGGGAAGAGCACTCCTCCTCAACGCCAGCTTCGAGCCGCTCTGCGTCGTGCCGGTCCGGCGCGCGGTGGTCCTCGTGCTCAAGGAGAAGGCCGAGATCGTCTCGCGCAACGCCGACGAGCTCCACTCCGAACGGGCGACGTTCCCCGTCCCCACGGTGATCAGGCTCGTGCACTACGTGCGGGTCCCGTTCCGCACCCGGGTCCCGGTCTCCCGCCGGGCGATCTTCGCCCGCGACGGCCACCGCTGCCAGTACTGCCACCGCCCGGCCGAGAACGTCGACCACGTCGTCCCCCGGTCGCGGGGCGGCCTGCACACCTGGGACAACGTGGTCGCCTCGTGCCGGGGCTGCAACGCCCGCAAGGAGGACCGGCTCCTCTCGGAGACCGAGCTCGTGCTGCGCCGTCCGCCGGAGGCGCCGCACGCGCATCTGTGGATCGTGGCCACGGTCGGAGCCGTCGACCCCAGCTGGGAACGCTGGCTCCCCGCTGACCCCACCGTCGCCCCCGAGGCCGTCTCGGCCTGATCGCCGCTGAGTTCGGCGCGTTCTGGTCCTCACAGGACTGCGACGCGCCGAACTCGAGGCCTGACTTCGAGCGCGAGTGGAGCGAGTGGAGCAAGTGGAGCCAGTGGTGAGAAGTGGGGGGTGAGGGTGTTGACGGGTGGGGAATGGTGGCGTATGGTGGCGCGTAGTGGAGTGAAGGGGTGCGCTGAGAGCTCTCGGGGGAGGGCGCGGCGCCGACACGAGGGGTTTTCGGCATGTTCCTGGGAGAGGCACAGCACTCCCTGGACGTGAAGGGGCGGGTGATCCTCCCCGCCGACTACCGGGATCAGCTCGCGCGCGGTGCGGTCGTCTCGAAGGGTCTCGACGGGTGCCTCTGGGTGTATCCCCGAGAGGAGTTCGAACAGATGGCGGCCGACCTGCACGAGAAGGCGAAGCGAGGGGAGCGGGAGCGGGTTGCCGCCCGTGCGCTCTTCGGCGGCGCCAAGGAGGTCGTCCCCGACAAGCAGGGCCGGGTCGCGATCCCGCAGGCCCTGCGCGAGTACGCGGAGCTCGAGCGCGACGTCTTCATCGTCGGCGCGTTCTCGCACCTCGAGATCTGGGACGCCGCCCGATGGCGGGAGCAAGAGGAGAAGGGCGCGGCCGCGATCCGCGCCGGAGAAGGACTCGACGACTTCATGTAGCACCACGAACCAGCAGGTCTCGGACCTGCCACCAGCCCCCTGGCCGGCGCGGTTGAAGGCCCCTACTCCGCCCGCTTTTGACCGAGCCGTTCCGGGGAGAAATCCGGACGGCATCGACCGACCGGGGGGCTGGTGGCAAGCCCGAGACCGACGGCCGGCCGGCCGACGGAAGGACAGCGACGAGGACAGCGACGAGGGAAGACGAGGTCACGTTGCCGTTCGAACACCGGCCGGTGATGAGCAGAGAGGTGGTCGAGCTCCTGGTCCCGGTCCCGCCGGGTTGGGTGATCGACGCAACCGTCGGCGGGGGCGGCCACAGCAGACAGATCCTCGAGGCGCATCCGGGGGCCCGGATCCTCGGGATCGACCGGGATCCGGTCGCAGTGCAAGCAGCAAGTCAGGAGCTCGCCGGGTTCGGCGAGCGGGTGCGGGTGGTGCACGGAGGGTTCGAGCACCTGACCCAGATCGTGCGGGCAAACGGACTGAACGAGGGAGAGATCGTGGGAATGCTGTTCGACCTGGGTGTGAGTAGCCCCCAACTCGACGTGACCGAGCGCGGCTTCTCCTACTGGTCAGAGGCGCCGCTCGACATGCGGATGGACAACTCCCAGGAGCTGACCGCCGACACCGTCGTCAACACCTACGACGAGAACGTCCTCGGTGACCTCATCGTGGCGAGCGGTGAGTGGCGCTGGGGCCGACGCATCGCCAAGACCATCGTCGCGGCCCGACCGCTGCGGACCACCGGCGATCTCGTCGACGCGATCAAGACCGCGATCCCCGCGCCGGCCCGCCGCAAGGGCGGACACCCCGCCCGGCGCACGTTCCAGGCGATCCGGCTCGAGGTGAACCGGGAGCTCGAGCACCTCGAGCAGGGTCTCGACGAATCGGTGCACCTCCTGGCGCCCGGTGGACGGGCGCTCGTGCTCGCGTACCACTCTGGCGAGGACCGCATCGTGAAGCAACGGTTCGCGGCGTGGTCGGGTTCGGGCGCGGTGGAGCCGTACGTCCCGTCGCACCTGCCCCAGCCCGAGTCCGCCGAGCCCGTCGTCCGTCTGCTCACCCGCAAGCCGTTGCGTCCGAGTGACGCCGAGGTTGCCGCGAACCCGCGTGCCGAGAGCGCCCGACTCCGAGCGGTCCAGAAGGTTCCGTGAGTCGGGGATCCGCTGCCGTTCCGATCCAGCCGACCGGTCCCGGTCGTCGATCACGTACCGGTCCCGCGCCCCGACGCGAGCCGGGGAACCGTCCTGCGCCCCGTCACCTCACCGTCGTCGACGCGAACGCGCGTCGCCGCGCCCGACGGGTCCGGATCGCGGTGTGGAGCTTCGGCACCGTGACCGCGCTCAGCGTCTTCATCGCTGTTGCGTTCCACGTGGTGCTCGCCCAGAGCGAGTTCCAACTCGATCGTCTGTCGCGCCAGACCGCCGTCGCGCAGCGCCGCTACGAGCACGCCCGTCTCAGCGTCGCCCAACTGGGTGCACCGGCGCGCATCGTCGCCCGGGCCGAGCAGCTCGGCATGGAGCGCGCCGACGACATCACCTACGTGACCGCCCCCATCGACGTGACTCCGGTCGGCGCGGGCGGCTCGTCGAAGCCGATCGAAACCTCTACCGGCGAGCCCGGTGGCGAATGGGAGAAGGTGAAGCGACACCTTGCCGCGCAGCCGTGAACCTCGACCGACCCCACTTCCGCCGCAAGCGACCCGGGCCCGGAACGCATCCGGAGGCTCGACCACCCGAGCCACCCCGTCCGTGGCGCGTCGTCCGCGCGCGGCCACGTCGCTGAGGGCGCGCACTGGCCTGCAGGTCGCGAAGCAGGCCCCGCCGAAGAAGCGCACCCAGCAGCCGACCACCCAAGCCTCTCGCCGCCCGGCGTCGTCGACGTCCGGGTCCACCGCAGCTCGTGGAGGGCGACGTGGAGGTGCGGCCAACGATGCCCGCACCTCCACGTCGCGGCGAGGTTCCACCGCGTCGACCCGGTCCCCGGCCCCGAAGTCGGACCCGAGGCGCGCGCCGGCCAAGAAGGCACCTGCTCGCAAACCGGCCACCCGCAAGCCGACAGCGCGCAAGGCGCCGGCCCGCAAGCCGACAGGTCCGAAGGGCGCAGCGAAGCGCGCGACCGCGCGGAAGGCGGCAACGTCGAAGCGCGCGCCCCGCACCGCGACCTCGACCCCACGCCTGCGCGCGGTTCCCCGCCCGAAGACGGTCCGACCCGCGCGCCCACGGGTGCGGCTCCTCGCGCTGCTCGGAGTGATGGGAATCGGGTTCGGGTTGATCGGGCTCCGCCTCGTCGATCTCCAGGCGATCAGCGCCGACCATTACACCGAGCTCGGCCTCGAACAGCGGGTCCGTTCCATCACCCTCCCTGCCGAACGAGGCGCGATCTTCGATCGCAACGGCGACGAGCTCGCGGTGAGCGTGCCGGTCAAGACGATCGTCGCCGACCCGAGCGTCGTGCCGGACCCCGCGGGATACGCCGAGGAGCTCGCGCCGGTGCTCGGCGTCGACGAGCGTTCACTCCGTCGCCGACTCGCCGATCACGACGCTGCGTTCGCCTACGTCGCCCGGCAGGTCGGTGACCGGACCGCGTCGAAGGTCGAGGCCCTCGGCCTCGCCGGGATCACCGCCATCCCCGAGTCGAAGCGGTTCTACCCGTCGAGCTCGCTCGCCGCGCCGGTGCTCGGATTCGTGGGGGTCGACGGCGACGGTCTCGGTGGCCTGGAGTCGGGCCACGAACAGGCGCTCGGGGGCAAGGCGGGGTTCGTTTCGTTGGAACGTGACCCACAGGGCCGCGACATCCCGAACGGCAAACGTCGGGGCGATGCGGCGCGACGGGGGAGCGACCTCGTGCTCACGCTCGACCAGTCGTTGCAGTACGAGACGGAGCAGGCGCTGGTCGCCGAGGTCGAACGCGCGAAACGCGAAGGGGGGCACCGCCGTGATCGTCGACGTGCAGACCGGCGACGTGCTCTCGATGGCGACCGTCGACGGTCCCAGCGTCGACGAAGCGGGCGTCGACATCCCCGCGCACCCGGCGACGAACGAGGAGCAGAACCGCGCGCTCACCGACGTGTTCGAGCCGGGCTCGACGAACAAGGTGATCACTCTGGCCGCAGCACTCGAGGCCGACGAGGTCACGCCCGACACGACGTTCGACGTGGCCGACACCATCCACATCGGCGACAAGGACTTCCACGATTCCCACGAGCACGGTGTCGAGACGATGAGTGTCGCCGACATCCTCCGTGAGTCGTCGAACGTGGGCACGATCATGATCGGCCAGCAGGTCGGGACCGACCGACTCGACGCTGCGATGCGCGGCTTCGGGTTCGGGTCGAAGACGGCGGTCGACTTCCCCGGTGAGTCGTCGGGCCTGCTCCCGGACCAGGACACGTACCGTCACTCGTCGACGGTCATGGGCACGGTGCCCACGGGTCAGGGCATCGCGGTCACGGCGATGCAGATGCTCGACGTGTACACGACCCTTGCCAACGACGGTGTCTCACGGCCGCCGCGACTCATCGCCGCGACGATCGACTCCGAGGGCAATCGTGAGGAGCAGCTGCCACGGTCGGGCCGGCGGGTCGTGTCGAGCGACACCGCGGCGAAGCTCCGGTCGATGCTCGCGGGTGTCGTCGCCGACGGCACGGGCACCAAGGCCGCGGTCGCCGGGTACACCGTGGGCGGCAAGACCGGAACGGCCAAGAAGGCGCCCTACGACGAGGGCCAGTACGTCGCGTCGTTCGTCGGATTCGCACCGGTGGAATCGCCGCGGTTCGCCGCGATCGTGGTGGTCGACGCCCCCGCGGGCGAGATCTACGGCGGCGACATCGCAGCGCCGGTCTTCTCGAGGATCATGCAGTACGCCCTCCGGCTCGAGCAGGTGGCGCCGAGCGCAGCACCCACCGACGCCGAAGGGGCATGATCCGGGTGGCGACCGGTACGATGCACGCCTCCCCGAGCGGATAGGACCACCGTGCTGCTGCACGACCTCCTCGGCGGTGTCGACGTGCTGGAACACGTTGGGGACACGGATGTCGAGATCGTCTCCGTCACCCACGACAGCCGGCAGACCCGCCCCGGCGACCTCTTCTGTTGCATCCGCGGCGCGTCGGCCGACGGTCACCGGTTCGCGCCGGAGGCGGTCGACGCAGGCGCGACGGCGCTGCTCGTCGAGCGGGTCCTCGGCCTCCCGGTTCCCCAGATCCGGGTGGAGAACGTCCGTCGGCTGATCGGCCCGGTCGCGGCCCACGCCGAGGGCGATCCGTCGGCCGCCATGCGCGTCGTCGGGATCACGGGGACCAACGGCAAGACGACCACCGCCCACCTCGTCGGGGAAATCGCCCGGGCCGCGGGAGAGACGGCCGACGTGATCGGCACGCTGACCGCGGCGCGCACCACGCCCGAGGCACCCGAGCTCCAGCGCCTGCTCGCGGAGATGCGGGCGCGAGGCGTGACGACGGTCGCGATGGAGGTGTCGTCGCACGCGCTCGCACAACACCGGGTCGACGGCACCCGGTTCGCGGTCGTCGGCTTCACGAACCTCAGCCGCGATCACCTCGACTTCCACGGTTCGCTCGATGGATATTTCGAGGCCAAGGCGCGGCTCTTCAGCCCCGACTTCGGTTCCGCCGCGGTGGTCAACGTCGACGACCCGCGTGGTCCCGAACTTGCGGCACGCGCCCGGGCCGCGGGCTTGGCGGTGCGCACGTTCGCGCTCGACGCCGACGACACTCGCTCCGACGTCGACGTGCGCATCGTCGGGATCCGCACGGATTCGACCGGCAGTGAGGGCACCCTGATCGCCGCCGAGGGTTCGGAGGCGATCCGAATCTCACTGCTCGGACGGTTCAACGTCGAGAACGCCGCGGCTGCCGCAGCGATCTCCCTCAGCGCCGGGTTGCCGTTGGCCGCGATCGGCGCCGGTCTCGCCGGCGCGACCCCGGTGAAGGGTCGGATGGAGCGGATCGAGCGCGGCCAGCCGTTCACCGTGCTCGTCGACTACGCCCACACCCCCGATGCCCTCGAGCGGTTGCTCATCGCGGGCCACGAGCTCACCGGCTCCACGGGTCGCGTCGTCGTGGTGTTCGGGTGCGGTGGTGATCGTGACCGCGGGAAGCGTGCCGAGATGGGACGCGTCGCCGGACTCCACGCCGACGTCGTGGTCGTCACGTCCGACAACCCCCGCTCCGAGGATCCCGCGGCGATCGCCGCGGGGGTCGTGGAAGGTGTCGCCTCGACCGCGATCCGCCCTGTCCTCGAGCTCGATCGTCGGAACGCGATCCGCTTCGCGATCGGCGAGGCGGGTCCGGGCGATGTGGTGGTGATCGCGGGCAAGGGCCACGAGTCGGGGCAGACGACGGGTACGCAGACCGTGCCGTTCGACGACAGTGTGGTCGCGCTCGAGGAACTGGAGTCGTTGGCATGGACGTGACGCTCTCCGAGATCGAAGCGGTCACGGGCGGTGCGCTCCAGGGCGGTCCGGCCGATCGCGTCGCGACGTCGTTCTCGTTCGACACCCGCACGCTCGCTCCCGGCGCCTGCTTCGTCGCGCTGGAGGGTGCGCGCGACGGACACGACTTCGTCGTCGATGCCTTCGAACGGGGAGCGGCGGTCGCGCTCGTCGATCGGGTGCCCGCCGACGCAGCGGCCGCGGCGGCGGGCGCGTGGATCGTGGTTCCCGATCCGCTCGCCGCGCTCGGTCACCTCGGGCGGTGGGCCCGCACCCGGCTCGCCGGAGCCACAGTCGTGGGGATCACGGGGTCGGCGGGCAAGACGGCCACCAAGGATCTGACCGCGGCCGCGCTCGCGACCTCGCTCGCGGTCCACGCGAGCGAGGGTTCGTTCAACAACGAGTTCGGCCTGCCGCTCACCCTGCTGGGCGCACCTCCCGGAACCGAGGTGGTGGTCGCCGAGATGGGAGCACGCTTCGCCGGGAACATCGCCGACCTCTGCGCGATCGCACGACCCGACGTCGGCATCGTGACGCACGTCGGTCTTGCCCACGCCGAGCACCTCGGCGGTCCGAGCGGCATCGCGCAGGTGAAGGGCGAGCTCCTCGAAGCGCTTCCGGCCGCAGGGGTTGCGGTGGTGAACGCCGACGACGCCGCGACGCCCGAGCTGGTCGCGAGGACCCGCGCCCGGGTCCTGCGGGTCGGCCGCGCGACCGATGCCGACGTGCGGACGCACGGCGTCGAGCTCGACGCCGAGCTGCGGCCCCGATTCGTGCTCGAGACCCCCTGGGGCGGCACCGCGGTGCAGCTCGGGGTGCGGGGGATCCATCAGGTCCAGAACGCGGCGATGGCGGCGGCGGCGGCGCTCTCGTTGCGCGTCCCCATCGCCGAGGTGGCGACGGGACTCGCGCACGCGACGACCGCGAGCTGGCGCATGCAGCTCCACCGATCGCCCGCCGGCGTCACCGTGGTGAACGACGCGTACAACGCGAGTCCGTCGTCGGTCGCGGCGGCGTTGGAGTCGTTCGCCCACCTCGAGCGCGACGGGCGGCGGATCGTGGTGTTCGGCGAGATGCTGGAGCTCGGCGCGCACAGCGAGGACGAGCACGCCCGGGTGGGTGCGCTCGCCGCCGCGACAGGAGTCGACGTGTTCGTCGCGGTCGGGCCCGGGACGCGTCCCGCGGCCGACGTGGCGCGTGGACGTGGCCTCACCACCATCGAGGTCCCCGATGCCGCCGCGGCGCTCGAAGCGGTCCGCGGCCTGGTCCGACCGGGCGACGCCGTCCTGGTCAAGGCGAGCCGCGCGGTCGGGCTCGAGGTCGTCGCCCACGGGCTCGTCTCGGGTGAGGTCCGAGTCTCGTGATCGCACTGCTCATGGCTGCCGCCACCAGCTTCTTCCTCTGCGTGTTCGGCACGCCGTTCCTCATCAAGTCGCTGCGCAAGCGCGGCATCGGCCAGCAGATCCGCGACGACGGTCCGATCGAGCACCCCCACGCCGCGAAGGCGGGAACGCCCACGATGGGAGGCATCGCGATCGTCGTGAGCGCGGTGATCGGGTATCTCGTCGCCCACATCCGCACCGAACAGGTGAAGTTCGCCCGGACCGGTGTGACGCTGATGTTCCTGATCGTCGGGATGGCGATCGTCGGCTTCGTCGACGACTACCTCGGGGTGCGACGCGGCCGGAACCTCGGTCTGCGCAAGCGGGGCAAGACGGGTGGCCAGCTCGTGGTCGCGGCGGGGTTCGTCCTGCTCGCGCTGCGCTACGTCGACGTGTCGACCCACCTCTCGTTCACCCGGGTCTTCGACTTCGATCTCGGCGTGTTCGGTTGGACGATCTGGGCGATCTTCATCATCATGGCGGCGACGAACGGCGTGAACCTCGCCGACGGTCTCGACGGCCTCGTCGCCGGTTCGGCGACCCTCGTGTTCTCCGCCTTCGTGATCATCGGGTTCTGGCAGTTCCGCCATCCCGAGATCTACAACGTGCTCCCGGCGGGGGCCCTCGACGTCGCGATCGTGTCGGGTGCGTTCATGGGCGCGTGCGCCGGCTTCCTGTGGTGGAACGCTGCCCCCGCGAAGGTCTTCATGGGCGACACCGGATCCCTCGCGATCGGCGGGGCACTCGCCGGAGTCGCCCTCGTGAGCAACGTCCACCTGCTCCTCCCGGTGATCGGTGGCCTCTACGTGCTCGAGACCCTCAGCGTGATGGCCCAGGTCGTGGCGTTCCGGGGCTTCAACCGACGGGTGCTGCGCATGGCGCCGATCCACCACCACTTCGAGGTGGGGGGCTGGCCGGAGTTCACTGTGATCGTCCGGTTCTGGCTGTTCGCCGGGATCTGCGTCGCGCTCGGTCTCGGCATCTTCTACGCCGACTTCATCCGCCTCCCCGGTGTCCTCGACTGATGGGTTCCACCAATTCGTCGGTCGGGTCGGTCAGGCTGGTGCGGTGCACGGCCCTGACCCGCCCCCGGTGACCCCCGCGAACCGGCATCGGCGCGCGCGGTGAGCGCGATCACCCTTCCCCGCCTGGGGAACAAGCGCATCGCCGCGCTGCGGGCGAGCTGGTCCCAGGCCGGCCGGCTGCGGCCCGGTGGCTACGTGCTCCTCCTCACCACCGTCGCGGTGTTGAACCTGGTCGGCGTGGTCATGGTGCTCTCGGCGTCGTCGGTGAGCTCGTTGAACAACTACGGCTCCGCCTGGTACTTCTTCGAACGGCAGCTCCTCTGGACGGTGCTGGGTGTCGTCGCGTTCGTCGTCGGGAGTCGGATCGACTACCGACGGTGGCGGACGCTTGCGGTCCCGCTCCTCCTGATCTCGGGTGTGCTGCTGCTCGTCGTGCTGCTCCCCGGCATCGGGATCAAGGTGTCGGGTTCCCGGCGCTGGCTCGGGTTCGGCGCCTGGCGGTTCCAGCCGTCGGAGATCGCGAAGCTCGCGATCCTCCTGTTCAGCGCCGACCTCCTCACCCGACGCCAACAGGAGCTCGACAACTGGCGTCGGGTGCTCGTCCCGGTGCTCCTGATGTTCTCGGTGATCGCCGTGCTGGTGCTCCTCGAACCCGACATGGACTCGACGATGGTGCTCACGATCATCGTCGCCACCGTCCTGATCGCAGGCGGGATCCGGGCCCGACACCTGCTCGCGCTCGCCTCGGCGGTCGTCGTCCTCTCGGCGGGGCTCGCGATGGCCGCGCCGTACCGCCGGGCGCGGATGTTCGCCTACCTCGATCCCTGGAAGGACAAGACGAACACCGGCTACCAGATCACGCAGTCGTTGATCGCGATCGGCAGCGGTGGCCTCACCGGCGTCGGCCTCGGCGCGGGCCGGTCCAAGTGGCTCTTCCTCCCGAACGCCCACACCGACTTCATCTTCGCGGTGATCGGTGAGGAGCTCGGCCTGCTCGGCTGTCTGCTCGTGGTCGCGCTCTTCGGCGCGTTCGCGGCCCTGGGCACGCGCGCGGCGCTGCGCGCCCCCGACCGCTTCGGCATGCTCGTCGCCGCGGGCATCACCGCGTGGGTGGTCGGTCAGGCCGTGATCAACATCGGCGCCGTGGTCGGACTCCTCCCCGTGTCGGGCATCCCGCTCCCGTTCGTGTCGTTCGGCGGTTCGGCACTCGTGTTCACGATGGCGGCTGCCGGGATCCTCGCCAACGTCGCCCGGCACGAGACGCCCGTGGGTGCGGCGACGCAGTCTCCGGCCCGGAGCGCCGCGGGGCGTTCGACGACCCCCCGGAACCGAGCGGGAGGCCGATGAGCCGCGGGAACCGCAGCGGCGACGTCTTCGCCGTGCTCGCCGCGGGCGGCACGGGCGGTCACCTCTACCCGGCGCTCGCGCTCGCCGACGCGCTCGTGGCCCGCGGGCACGATCGGGCGTCGATCCGGTTCGTCGGCGCGCGGGGCCGCCTCGAGGCGACGGTCGTCCCCGAGGCCGGCTACGCGATCGACCTGCTGCCCGGACGCGGCCTGCAGCGGAAGCTGACCCTGGCCAACGTCGTCACCGTGTGGGAGGCGATCGTCGCGACGTTCCGCGCGATCGGTCTCGTCCGGCGCTTCCGACCCGCCGTCGTCGTCGGGTTCGGCAGTTACGCCGCACTCCCCACCGTGGTCGCGGCGCGCCTGCTCCGTCGGCCCACCGTCGTGCACGACCGCGACGCCGCCCCCGGCCTCGGGAACCGGATCGGCGTGCGGCTGGGCGCCCACGCCGCGACCTCGTTGCCGACGACGGTCCTGCGCGGCGCGACGCTCGTCGGGAATCCCGTGCGGGCCGAGCTCCGCACCGTGGAGCGTCATCCGCAGACCCCGCCGTTGGTCGCGTTCATGGGTGGGAGCCAGGGCGCCCGCACGGTGAACCGCGCCGCCCTCGGCCTCTACGACCGTTGGCGCGACCGCGCCGACGTCGCGGTGCACCACGTGTGCGGACCGACCCACGTCGAGGAATCGACGCGCCGTCTGCACGACCTCCGCCGAGCCGACGACGCACTCGACTACGAGCTCGTCGCGTACGAAGACGACGTGCCGGGGCTCCTCGAGCGGGTCGCGATCGTGGTCGGGCGCGCGGGTGCGAGCACTGTCGCCGAGCTCACCGTGGCCGGCGTCCCGTCGGTGCTCGTGCCCCTGCCGGGATCTCCGGGTGACCACCAGACCCACAACGCGCGGACCCTCGTCGACACGGGAGCCGCGCTCCTGGTGACCGACGACCAGTGCGACGCAGCCCGTCTCGACGCCGACCTCACCCCGTTGCTCGCCCGACCGGAGCGGCTCGCGGCGATGGGGGAGGCCGCGCGTGTGCTCGGGCGGCCCGATGCCGCCGATCGGCTCGCCGACCTCGTCGAGGAGGTCGCCCGTGCCGGATGACCGCTTCGCGCTCACGGCTCCGACGAACGTCCACATCGTGGGCGTGGGCGGCGCGGGCATGAGCGCGATCGCGCTCGTGCTCGCCGGGATGGGTCACCGCGTGAGCGGCTCCGACCTCAAGGAGTCACCTGGCCTCGACCGGCTCCGCCTCGTCGGCGTCGACGTGTCCGTCGGTCACGCGCCCGGCAACGTCCCGGCCGACGCCGATGCGGTCGTCATCTCCACTGCGGTGCCGCGCGCCAACGTCGAGGTCCGGGCCGCGGAGGCCGCAGGGATCCCGGTGCTGCGTCGGGCCGAGGTCCTCGCGGCCATCGTCGCCACCACGCGCGGGATCGCGGTCGCCGGGGTCCACGGCAAGACCACCACCTCGTCGATGCTCGCGCTCATCCTGCGCGGAGCGGGCACCCATCCGAGCTTCATCATCGGGGGTGAGCTCAACGAGGTCGGGACCAACGCCGCGTTCGACGACGGCGAGTGGATGGTGGTCGAAGCCGACGAGAGCGACGGCACCTTCCTGGAGCTCGGGGTCGAGGCGGCGATCGTGACCAACGTGGAGCCCGACCACCTCGACCACTACGGCGACTTCGCGACCATGGTCCGTGCCTTCGCCGACTTCCTCGCCCGGGTCCCGGGCCCGAAGGTGGTCTGCGCCGACGACCCGATCCTGCGCGACATCGTCGCCGAGCACGCCCACGACCACGACGGCGGGCGGCTCCGTCCGATCACCTACGGGTGGTCCGAGGATGCCGACTACCGGATCAGCGACTACGTCCCCGGTCGGGTCGGGAGCCGGTACACGTTGCACCGCGGCGACGAGCTCCTCGGGTCCGTCGCGCTCCCCGTACCCGGCCGACACAACGCGTTGAACGCCGCGGGCGCAGCCGCGATGGCCACCGAGCTCGGCTTGGGGTTCGATGCCGTCGCCCACGCTCTCGGTGCGTTCGCTGGGGTGGCGCGACGTTTCCAGTTCCGGGGTGAGGCCGCGGGGGTCACCCTCGTCGACGACTACGCGCACCTTCCGGGTGAAGTGGTCCAGGCCATCCGCGCCGCCCGCGAGAGCGGATGGCCCCGGGTCGTCGTGGCGTTCCAGCCTCATCGCTACAGCCGGACCGGCCGCCTCTGGCCCGAGTTCGCCGACGCGTTCGAAGGCGCCGACCAGCTGATCCTCACCGACGTGTACTCCGCCGGCGAAGCCCCGGTCCCGGGAGTGTCCGGCCGCCTGCTCCTCCGCGCGGTGCTCGATGCGCACCCATCGCTGCCCGTCGCCTACTTCCCCCGACGCACGGAGCTGGCCGAGCGCATCCCCCCGTACCTCCGACCGGGCGATCTCCTCCTCACGCTCGGGGCGGGCGATCTCACCACGCTGCCCGACGAGCTGGTCGCAAAGGCCGGCCCGTGAGGGGGGCGGCGTGATGGCGCTCACCACACTGGCCGAGTCGCTCGCGACGCGCGGGCTGCGGGTGACCGCCGACGCCTCGATCGCCGACCTGGTCACCTACCGCCTCGGCGGGCCGGTCGCCGCGCTCGTGAAGATCGGCGGCGAGGCCGAGCTCGCGGCGGTGGCCGAGGTCGTCGCGGAACTGCGGCCCTCCGTGTTGGTCGTCGGGAGGGGCTCGAACCTCCTCGTCGCCGACGCGGGCTTCGCGGGACTCGTGGTCGTGCTCGACGGCTCCTTCGACGACGTCGCCGTCGAGGCCGACACCGTCGTGGCCGGCGGTGCGGTCGCGCTTCCGGTGCTCGCGCGACGTTCGGCCGCGGCGGGTCGGTCGGGTCTGGAGTTCCTCGTCGGGATCCCGGGTTCGGTCGGCGGTGCCGTACGCATGAACGCCGGGGGCCACGGCCGGGAGACCCGCGAGGTGCTGGTCCGGGCGTGGGTGGCCGATCTCGGCACCGACGGCCGGCCGGTGGAACGGCGGGCCGACGCATTCGGGTTCGGGTACCGCACCTCCGACCTCGGCGACACCGACCTCGTCGTGCGGGCGGAGTTCGTTGTCACCGCCGACGCCCCGGAGGCGTGCGAAGCCCGGGTCGCGGAGATCGTGCGCTGGCGACGGGAGCACCAGCCGGGCGGCGCCAATGCCGGCTCGGTGTTCCGCAACCCACCGGGCGACTCCGCCGGCCGCATCATCGACGCGTGCGGGCTCAAGGGCCTCCGGTCCGGGGGCGCGGCGGTCAGCGAGAAGCACGCCAACTTCATCCAGGCCGAACCGGGTGCCCGGGCCGACGACGTCCGCGACCTCGTGCTGACGGTGCAGGAACGGGTCGAGGCCGAAACCGGGATCCACCTCGAGCCCGAGCTCCGGCTCGTCGGGTTCGGGGGTGCCCGATGACGGTCGCACCCCCGCGTCCCGAAGCTGAACGCGAGCCCATCGACCCTCGTATCCGGGCCCGCCGGATCGCGGTGACGCGGGAGCAGGGTCAGCGTCGGCTGCGCCTCATCCTGTTCGCGGTGGCCTTTCTCGGGCTGCTCGGGCTGGTGTGGCTCGCACTCGAATCGCCCGCACTCGACGTCGACCACGTCGAGGTGTCGGGCACTCGTGGGGTACCGGCGGCCGAGATCGTCGCGGCCGCGGGCGTCTCGCGAGGTGATGCCCTGACCTTCGTCGACACCGGAGCGGTGCGCGACCGGGTCGAGGCGTTGCCGCTCATCGCGTCGGCGAAGGTGAGCCGGTCGTATCCGGGGACGGTGCAGATCGCGGTGACCGAGCGCGACCCGGCCGCGTGGGTGGCGCTGCCGGTGCGTCGGGGTGCCCGTCCGGGTCGGGTCGTCTTCGTCGATGCCAAGGGACGCGTGATCGAGGAGGGGGAGTCGCCTGCGGCGACCCTTCCCGAGATCCGCGGCCTCGGTGTGCTCCCCGATGTGGGGGAGCGCGTGTCACCGGTGCGCGCTGTCACGCTGCTCGCCGAGCTGCCCCCTGCGCTGCGGGCGCAGGTGGGGTCGGTGACGGTCGACGACGGCGAGGTCACGCTCGGGCTGCGGCCCCGCCAGGGGGGGTGGGCGACGGCCGACACCGTGCGCCTCGGCGCGCCGACCGACGTCCGGACCAAGGGCCTCGCCGCGCTCGCCGTCCTGGCCGCGCTCGACGACACCGTCGGCTACCTCGACGTACGGGTTCCCTCGGCCCCGGCCACAGGCGACGGATGAGCCGGTCGCCGCGGGTCCGCGCACGGGCGCGGGTCGTTGACCCTGCGGCAGTCGAGGGGTACAGTCTTTACCATTACCACAGGTTGACATAACTCTCAAGTTCAACTTCAGGTCGAGGGTTGTGCGAGCCTGGAGCAGTTCTCCCCATGTTCCCGGTACTTCGCTCCCAGTGTTTCGTTCCCGGTACTTCGTTCCCAGTACTTCCCCGGTCATCCCCAGGACATCTCCGAAGAAGAGGACCCCCCGATGCTCGCTGCGCCGCAGAACTATCTGGCTGTGATCAAGGTGGTGGGCGTCGGCGGCGGCGGGTGCAACGCCGTGAACCGCATGATCGACGCCGGGTTGAAGGGCGTCGAGTTCATCGCCGTCAACACCGACGCGCAGGCCCTGCTCATGAGCGACGCCGACGTGAAGCTCGACGTCGGTCGTCAGCTGACCCGCGGGCTCGGCGCAGGATCCGACCCCGACGTCGGCCGCCAGGCCGCCGAGGAGCACCGGGAGGAGATCGAAGAGGTGCTGAAGGGCGCCGACATGGTCTTCATCACCGCGGGCAAGGGTGGCGGCACCGGCACCGGCGGCGCTCCGATCATCGCCGAGATCGCCAAGAACCTGGGCGCGCTCACCATCGGCGTCGTGACCCGTCCGTTCACCTTCGAGGGTCGTCGCCGGTCGGTCCAGGCCGAGAGCGGCATCCAGCGGCTCAAGGAGAAGGTCGACACGCTCATCATCATCCCGAACGACCGCCTGCTCCAGGTCTCCGACGAGAAGACCTCGATGCTGAACGCGTTCAAGATGGCCGACGAGGTCCTCCTCCAGGGCGTGCAGGGCATCACCGATCTCATCACCACGCCCGGCCTGATCAACACCGACTTCGCCGACGTGAAGATGATCATGACCAATGCCGGCTCCGCGCTCATGGGCATCGGCTACGCGTCGGGCGACGGCCGGTCGGTGAACGCGGCTCGCGCCGCCATCTCCAGCCCGCTGCTCGAGGCCAGCATCGAGGGCGCCCGGGGCATCCTGCTCAACGTGTCGGGCCCGTCGGATCTCGGTCTGTTCGAGGTGAACGAGGCCGCGGAGATCATCGCCCAGGCCGCACACCCCGACGCCAACATCATCTTCGGGGCCGTGATCGACGACGCGCTCGGCGACGAGGTCCGCCTCACGGTCATCGCCGCGGGCTTCGACCGGTACGAGGGTGAGCGTCGCACCGACGCACCCCTCGGCCTCCGCGACGACGAAGACGTGTTCGGCAGCAGCGAAGACGACGACCTCGGCGACGACGACTTCGACGTTCCCGAGTTCCTCCGCTGACCGACTCCACGGTCCGGTGATCCGGCGCACGCTCGGGCCGGCGCGGGTGTGGTTCACCGACCGGTGGGGCGGCTCGTCGGCGCCGCCCTACGAGTCGAACAACCTCGCCGATCACGTGGGCGACGACCCCGGTCGGGTCGCGGCCAACCGTCGCGCCCTCGCCGAACGACTCGCCGAGGAAGACGCCGCGGTGCCGCCCGAGCCGGAGGCCTGGGTCTGGTTGCGCCAGGTCCACGGAACGGGGGTCGCCGACGACCGACCGACCGACCCGCCGGCCGAGGCCGACGCCTCGGTGACGAACGTCGTCCGACGCCCGCTCGTGGTGCTGACCGCCGACTGCGCACCGATCGCGCTCGCGAACGACTCCGCGCTCGCGGTGGTGCACGCCGGCTGGCCGGGGCTCGAGGCCGGCGTGATCGAGCACGCGGTGCAGGTGCTCCGCGCCGAGGGGACGGGACCGGTCCGGGCCACCCTGGGCCCGTGCATCCATCCCGCGCACTACGAGTTCGGTGCAGATCTCCTCGCGCGGCTCACCGTGCGTCTCGGCGACGAAGTCGCGGCCCGCACCGCCGACGGCGCGCCTGCGCTCGACGTCCCGCTCGCGGTGCGGCGGTCGCTCGAGCTCGTGGGCGTCGACGTGCTCGACGACGTCGACGTGTGCACGGCCGGGTCACCCGATCACTTCTCGTACCGACGCGATGGCATCACGGGTCGTCAGGCCGTCGTCGCGGTGCTGACGTGAGTCGCGGAGGGGTCGCCGAGAACCTCGGGTCGGTGCGCGAGCGGATCGAGGCGGCGGCGAAGCGGGCGGGTCGGGATCCGCACTCGGTGCTGCTCGTCGGCGCGAGCAAGACCGTGACCGCGTCGGTGCTCGCGACCACGCTCACCGCGGGTCTCGTCGACTACGGCGAGAACCGGGCCCAGGAGCTCGTCGCCAAGGCGGCCGAGCTCGACGGCGTCGTGCCGCCACCGCGCTGGCACTTCTTCGGTCGGGTGCAACGCAACAAGGTGGCGGCGCTCGCGCCGAGGGTGACGGTGTGGCATTCGGTCGACCGGGCCGAGCTCGGCGTCGCGATTGCCCGCCGGGCGCCCGGCGCACGCGTGCTCGTGGAGGTGAACCTCGCCCGCGAGGAGCAGAAGGGCGGCTGTGATCCCGAGGCTGCACCCGAGCTCGTCGACGCGCTCCGAGCCCTCGAGCTGCAGGTCAGCGGCCTGATGACGGTGCCGCCGGCAACCGGTGACCCCCGGCCGTGGTTCGCCGCGCTGCGCGAGCTCGGGGCCCGCCTCGAGGTCGACGGATCTCTCGATGGGGATGAGCGGCGACTTCGAGATCGCGGTCGAGGAGGGCGCGTCGATGGTGCGCGTCGGCCGGGCGATCTTCGGCGCCCGGCCACCACTGGCGTGAGGGCCGCATAGCCGCCACTTCGGGTGGTCCCGGAGATAGTCTGCCGATGAGGAAGGAGCGACATGGCCTCCATGTGGCGCCGGGCGATGGTGTATCTCGGCCTCCAGGACGATCCTGAGGGCTACGAGTACGACTACGACGGCTACGAAGCGTACGAAGACGATGAGCCGGCCGCTCACGCGCCGGTGCACTCGCGTCGCGTCGAGCCGGCGGGCGACACCGCGGTCGCAGTCGACCCGCGCGTCGCCGATCCCGCCCCGACGGTCCGCGCCGTTCCCCGGGAGTCGACGCGCGAGCGCGAAGACCCGCCCCGCACCGGATCGATCCGCGCGATCGCCACGTCGCCGTCGCGCGTGCACGTCGTCGAGCCCGAGGGCTTCAACGACGCGCAGGAGGTCGGCGACCGGTTGAAGGCCAACCAGCCGGTGATCCTGAACCTGCAGGGCCTCGGGCGCGATCTGCAACGTCGGCTCATCGACTTCTCGAGCGGCCTCGCCTACGCCGTGGGCGGATCGATGCAGCGGGTTGCCGACCAGGTCTTCCTGCTCACGCCGAGCAACGTCGAGGTCTCCCAAGAGGAGAAGGAGCGGTTGCAGGCTCGCGGTCTCTACCGCACCTGAACCACACCCGACCCATGACCGCCCTCGCGTGACCTATCTCCTGTGCCAGCTGCTGCTCGTCTACATGGTCGTGCTGTTCGGACGCGCGATCCTCTCGTGGTTCCCGATCCAGCCCGGCACCATCTGGGCGTCGATCGGCAACGTGCTGATCCAGCTCACCGAGCCGGTCCTCGCCCCGCTGCGGCGCATGATCCCGCCGATGGGCATGTTCGACGTGTCGTTCCTCGTGCTCTTCCTCGGGATCCAGATCATCCGCGGTGTCGTCCTCGGATGCGGGGGCATCTGAGACAAACCGGGACCAGGGCCCCGGGATTGCCTCCCCGTCGGGTGGCACCGCCGTTAGCATGGGTGGCATGGACGTGACCCCCCGGGAACTGCGCGAGATCGACTTCCGAACGGAGTGGAAGGGCTATCACCGCGACGACGTCGACGACCTGCTCGAACGCGCCGCGGCCACGATCGAATCCCAGAACGAACGGGTTCGCCAACTCGCCGAGCGGACCGACGCGCTCCAGGTCCAGACCGCGCAGGCGACCCAGGCCGCTCAGGTCGAGCCCGCGAGCCGCGAGACGGAGGACATGCTCCGTCGGACCCTCGTGCTCGCCCAGCGCACCGCCGACGAAGCGGTGGCCGAAGCCCAGACCGAGGCCCGCCGGATCACCGATGAGGCCGACACCCACGCGCGCCGGGTGGTCAGCGAAGCCGAGGCGAACGCGCGCCGCGTCGCCGAGGGCGAGCGTCAGCGGCTCGAGGCCGAGGTCCTCGACCTCGGTGCCCGGCGCGAGGCACTCCTCGCCGACGTCGAGCAGCTCGAGCGCTTCGCCAACGACTACCGCGCCCGACTGCGCTCCGCCATCGAGCGCGACCTCGACACGCTCGCGGCGCGCCCACCGGTGATCGACGCGCCGCGGCCGCGCCTCCACGAGGTCGACATCCCCGCCAACAACCCGGCAGCCGGCAACTCGACCCCGACCCCGGCTGCAATGAAGCCACCGACTGCACCGCCGGCGGTCGCGTCTCCACCCGCTGCCGCACCGTCGTCGCCGAGCGCGCCCGGGCCCGTCGGTTCGTCCCCGGTCGAGCCGTCGCCCCGTCCCGCCGCCGCGCCGTTCACGCCCGCCGCGTCCGCATCGCCGAGCGCCTCGCCGAGTCCCGCGGCGTCAGCGGAGCCTGCGCCCGCTCCGGCTGCTGCACCGCCGGTCGCGTCCGTGCCGCCGTTCACCCCCGTGCCGCCGGTCGGCCGCGTCGACACCCCGCCGGCGTCGATGCCGTCGCCGTCGGAGGGGGAGCGCACGATCGAGCTCGACAAGGCGCCGCCGTTCTCGTCGGCTCCGCCGGCCGGAGCGCCGATCGAGGCCGAGGTGCTCGACGACGACGCGTTCTTCGCGTCCTTGCGGGAAGCGGTCCGCGACGACAGCCCGCTCGGACCCCGACCCGACGACGGCGAGGTCAGCCTCGACGAAGACCAGGACGGCCGCTTCGGCAACGTCTTCAAGCGGCGTAGATAACGGTCGAATCCGCTCCGCCGGCTCGATCGCTCGCTGGTGCACGCACTCTTCGCGCGCGTCCGCCGGCACCGCGTCTTCTCCTGCTGATCGGGAGTTACACCTTTTCGAGGCGGATGCCGACGGGGGTGCCGTCGATCTCGACGATCGCGCCGGCCGGGACCGTTGCGCCGTCGTCGAGCGCATCGACCGTCACCTCGACCGCCAGGATCTCGCCTGCGATCCAGTCGCGATGTTCGACGAGGGCGTCGAGCACGGTGCCGCTGGTGGCGAGCGTGACCCGGATGCGGTCGGCGATCTCGAGGCCGGTGGCCTTGCGATGATCGTTGAGCGCCCGGACGAGCTTGCGGGCGGTGCCCTCGCGGCGGAGAGCGTCGTCGAGCCGGAGGTCGAGCGCGACGGCGATTGCGCCGTCGCGCGCCAGCGCCAGCTCTTCGTGCTGTTGGGCGCGGACCTCGACGTCGTCGGGACCCAACTCGACGGGGCCGCCGTCGAGCTCGAGCACGAACACGCCGTGCTCGTCGAGCGCGCGCTGCACGGTGGCGCCGTCGACGTCGCCGAGCGCGGCTTTCACGGCCGGCATCCGGTCGCGGAGGCGCGCGCCGAGGGCGCGGAAGTTCGGCACGACGGTGTAGTCGAGGAGACCTTCGAGGCTCGTCACCGGCTCGAGCGCCTTGACGTTCAGCTCGTCGGCGATCTCGGCCACCACCGGTCCGTCGATCGACACGCCCGAGGGGAGGAGCACCAGCGCGCGGGGGAGCGGTTGACGGGTCTCGATCTTCGACTCGACCCGGGCGGCACGGCCGAGCGAGACGATGTCGCGCGCCACCGACATCTGGCGTTCGAGCCCCGCGTCGCGGGACGTGTCGTCGACCGACGGCCAGTCGCTCAAGTGCACCGACTCCGGGGAACCCGTGAGGTTGGTCCACAGCTCGTCGGCGATGAAGGGACAGAACGGGGCCAGGAGCTGGGCCACGGTGACGAGGCAGTGGTGCAGCGTCGCGTGGGCGACCGGATCTGCCGCCTTCCAGAACCGGGGCCGTGACCGCCGCACGTACCAGTTCGACAGCTCGTCGACGAAGTGTTCGAGTGCCTGCGCGGCGCGGAGCACGTCGAAGTCTTCGAGCGCGTCGGTGACCTCGTCGACGGTGGCATCGAGTCGTGAGCGCGCCCAGCGGTCCATCGCGTGCACCGGCTCGGCGGCGGCGGCGTCGGGCTCCCAGCCGTCGAGCTGCGCGTAGGTGACGAAGAACGAATAGGTGTTCCACAAGGTGAGCAGGAACCGACGGGCGGCTTCGTCGATGCCTTCCTCGGAGACGCGTCGGGTGCTCCACGGTGATCCGGCCGAGAACAGGTACCAGCGGAGGGCGTCGGCACCGCGAGCGTCGATGATCGACCACGGGTCGATCACGTTCCCCTTCGACTTCGACATCTTCTGGCCGTCGGCCGACACGATGAGACCGAGGCACACCACGTTGCGGTAGGGCGAACGCCCGAAGACGAGCGTGTTCACCGCGAGGAGGGAGTAGAACCAGCCGCGGGTCTGGTCGATCGCCTCGCAGATGAAGTCGGCGGGGAAGCGCGTCTCGAAGTCGTCGCCCGCTGCGAAGGGGTGGTGCAACTGCGCCGCGGGCATCGAACCGGAGTCGAACCACGCGTCGAGCACCGGCTCCACCCGGTACGACCCGCCGCCGCACTCCGCACACTCGATGCGGATGTCGTCGACGAACGGGCGGTGGAGATCGAGCTCGGAGAGGTCGCGGCCGGCGGCTGCACCGAGGTCGGCGACGGAGCCGAAGCACACGTCGTGCGCGCAGTCGGTGCAACGCCACACGGGGATCGGCGTGCCCCAGAACCGGTCGCGAGACAGCGCCCAGTCGACGTTGTTCTCGAGCCAGTCGCCGAACCGGCCGGCGCGGATGTGCTCCGGGTGCCAGCCGATCTGCTCGTTCTCACGGAGCAGGTCGGCCTTGTGGGCCGAAGTGCGCGCGAACCACTCGGGTTTCGCCCAGTAGATCAGCGGGGTGCTGCACCGCCAGCAGTGGGGATAGGAGTGCGTGTAGTCGACGACGCGCTCGAGGCGGCCGCTCGCGGCGAGCGCGTCGATGAGCTGCGCGTCGGCGTCTTTCACGAACTGTCCCGCGTACGGCGCGGGAACGACGGCTTCGAACCGGGCCGCCGGTCCCACGGGGTTGAGCATCCCCAGCCCCTCGGCGTCGCCGACCTCGCGGTCGATCTCGCCGAACGCAGGTGCGAGGTGCACGATGCCCGATCCGTCGTCGAGGGTCACGAAGTCGGCTGCGACCACCCGGAACGGGTCGACGTCGGGCGTGTCGGGTCCGACCGGTGGTGCGAGGAAGTCGAACGGTCGGTCGTAGTGGAGGCCGATCAGGTCGGCCACGGCCACCGGCCCGACGATCTCCGCGTCGTCGCCGAGCACCGCTGCGACCCGGCCCGCCGCGAGCACGACGTCGCGGCGCCCGTCGGTGCCCCGCACCCGGACGTACTCGACGTCGGGTCCGACCGCCGCGCCGACGTTCGACACCAGGGTCCAGGGGGTCGTCGTCCAGACCAGCAGGTCGAAATCGGCCCCGACCGACGGGGAAGCGGACGTAGACCGAGGCCTCGGTGACGTCCTGGTAGGCGCCGGGCTGGCCGAGCTCGTGGCTCGACAGGGCGGTGCCGCACCGGCCGCAGTACGGCACGACCTTCACGCCCTCGTAGAGCAGCGACTTGTCCCACAGCTCGTGGAAGAGCCACCAGACGCTCTCGATGTACTCGTTCGACAACGTCCAGTAGGCGTCGGAGGTGTCGAGCCACATCCCGATCCGGCTCGTGAGCGCCGACCAGTCCTCCACGTAGCGGTGCACCGATTCCCGGCACCGCTGGTTGAAGGCCTCGATCCCGAACTCCTCGATCATCGGCTTGCCGGAGAACCCGAGCTCCTTCTCGACCTCGACCTCCACGGGCAGGCCGTGGCAGTCCCAGCCCGCCTTCCGCTCGACGAGGTGGCCCCGCATCGTCTGGAACCGGGGGAAGAGGTCCTTGAACGACCGGGCCAGGACGTGGTGGAGGCCCGGGCGGCCGTTGGCGGTCGGCGGGCCCTCGTAGAACACCCACCGCGGGGCCCCCGCCCGCTTGCGGAGGCTGGCCGCGAAGACGTCGTCCTCACGCCAGCGCGCGAGGACACGTTGTTCCAGTTCGGGGAGATCGAGGATGCGGTCGACGGGCGCGAAGGCCATCCGGCCCACGTTACCGGCGGCCGACCGCGATCCACGGGAACGAGCCGCCATTCGTTGAAACAGGCGCGTGACATGTCTAAACTCCGCCGTTCCCCGGCTCCGGACCGTCGGCGCGCCCTGAACCGGCGCAGGCCACGGCGAGCCCGGGGTTTCGAGTGTGACGGCTCGAGTCACGTTCCGAACCACCCCCCCGCAGCACCACAGGACCGGAGAAGAGATGGCCAAGGCGGCGAGCGGCAAGAAGCCGACGGCGAAGAAGTCGGCGCCGGCGAAGAAGGCTGCGGCGAAGCAGGCCGCGGCGAAGAAGTCGGTGCCCGCGAAGAAGGCTGCGGCGAAGAAGTCGGCGCCGGCGAAGAAGGCCGCGGTCAAGAAGCCCGCGGCGAAGAAGTCGGTGCCCGCGAAGAAGGCCGCCGGCAAGAAGCCCGCGGCGAAGAAGCCGGCAACGAAGAAGACGGCGCCGGCGAAGAAGACCGCAGCGAAGAAGCCGGCACCGAAGGGTCCCGCCGCGAAGGCGTCACCCGCGAAGGGAACGGCGAAGAAGGCTCCGGTGAAGGCGGTCGCCGAAGAAGCCAAGCCCGCTCCGGTGATGGTCGCGCCGAAGTCGATCTACGCGCGCGAAGAGGTCAAGCTGCCCAAGGGTGCGGTGTTCTGTCCGTTGTCGGGGATCGTCGTCACACCCCAGAAGCCGAACATCAACCCGAAGACCCTCGAACGCCTGCGCACCCTCCTCGAGGAGGAGATGACCAAGCACACCCGGCAGGCCGACGACCTGCGCGCCGAGGCCGATCAACTGGCATCGGAACGCGAACAGGGCGACACCCAGTTCGACGAGGAGTCGGGCGAGGGCGACACCGTGAGCGTGGAACGCGAGCGCGACCTCCTCCTCTCGGCGACCGCGCGCCAGACGGTCGACGAGATCCGGGCCGCCCTCGAGCGGATGGACGCCGGGACGTACGGTCTCTGCACACCCGCGGGCCGCCGGATCACCATGGCCCGGCTCGACGCGATCCCGTGGGCCGACCAGTGCGTCGACTGCAAGTCGGCGCGGGAGCGCAGGCGCTAGCCGAGCGCCGGCCGACCCGGCGAGGAGTCCCAGCATGAACCGACGGGTGCTCGCGGCGGTGATCGTCGTCTCCGTCGTCGTGCTCGACCAGCTCACGAAGGTGTGGGCGGTCTCGGCGCTCAGCGACGGTCCGATCGACGTGATCGGCGACACCGTGGTGCTGCAACTCGCGCGCAATCCCGGGGGCGCGTTCAGCTTCGTGTCGGGCGCGGGGGTCACCCCGCTGCTCGCGCTCGTCGCGATCGGTGTGGCCGTCTACCTGATCCGCATGGTGGGTCGAACCGACGACCGGCTCATGCTCGTGGCGCTCTCCCTGATCCTCGGCGGCGCGCTCGGGCAACCTGTGCGACCGCTTCTTCCGGTCCCCGGGCTTCCTGCGCGGCGAGGTGATCGACTTCGTGAGCGTCGGCTGGTGGCCGATCTTCAACGTCGCCGACTCGGCGTTGTCGATCGGCATCGTCCTCCTCCTCGTCGCGAGCTTCCGTTCGGCTGCCCCCACCGGCGCCGACGAACCGAGCGAGGCGTGAGCGCAGCGGAGCCGCCGGAGCGCGCGCGGAGCCGCCGGAGCCAGCGTTTCGAGGTCTCCGCCCGCGTTGGCGGGGGAGCGGGTCGACCGGGCGGTGGCCACGCTGGTCGGCTGGACCCGGGCCGACGTGGCTGCGCTGTGCGAAGCCGGATCGGTGCTGGTCGACGGGCGTCCGGTGGCCAAGAGTCGGCGCCTGGTCGAAGGTGAGTCGGTGGAGCTCCTCGCCGAACCGGCGGTCGCCGCGCTCCCGGAACCGGAAGCCGGGGTGCCGTTCGAGGTCCGGTACGAGGATGCCGACATCCTGGTCGTCGCCAAGCCGGCGGGTGTCGTGGTGCACCCGGGTGCCGGTCAGCCCGACGGCACCCTCGTGAACGGTCTCCTGGCCCGGTACCCCGAGATCGCGTCAGTCGGCGACCCGGCCCGACCGGGGATCGTGCACCGGCTCGACCGTGACACGAGTGGCCTCATGGTCGTGGCTCGCACGCAGGTGGCGTACGACGCGCTGGTGGAGCAACTCTCCGACCGGGCGGTGGAACGTCGGTACCTCGCGCTGGTCTGGGGTGTCCCCGACGCGAGCAGGGGGGTGATCGACGCGCCGATCGGCCGCTCGACCGCGCGCCGGACCCGGATGGCCGTGCGGGCGGGTGGACGCGAGGCCCGCACCGGGTACCACGTGCTCGAGGCGTTCACCGACCCCGTCACGAGCCTGCTCGATTGTCGCCTCGAGACCGGACGCACCCACCAGATCCGGGTGCACCTCGCCGCGATCGAACACCCGGTGGTCGGCGACGCGACCTACGGCGGGACGCGACCGTCGATCACGCTCGACCGTCCGTTCCTCCACGCGGCGGAGCTCGCGCTGCGTCAGCCGGTGACCGGCGACGAGGTCCGCATCAGCGAACCCCTACCCCCCGAGCTCGAGCAGCTCCTCGCCCACCTCCGTTCCTGAGCCGCAGCGGATTCGACCGTCGTCAGGGCGTGATGCCGGCTTCGGCGTGGCCGATGCGGGTGCGGCCGACGAGGTCGGCGAGCGTGTGGCGTTCGAGCAGCTCGCGGTCGGCCTCGGAGACGCGGACCCAGACCTCCTGCAACACGCAGTGCCCTTCGCAGTGGTCGTGCTCACCGACGAACGCAGTCAGCGGACCCTCGACCGCGGCGAGGATCTGCGCGAGGTTGATCTGCTCGGGTGGACGCGCCAACAGGTACCCGCCGCCGACGCCGCGCTTCGAGCGGACGAGCCCCGCCCCCTTCACCGCGAGCAGGATCTGCTCGAGGTAGGGCTGGGGGAGATTGGTGCGTTCGGCGATCTCCTTGACCGACGTGGGTCGGTCGTCACCGTGCAGCGCGAGCGACAGCAGCGCTCGGGCGGCGTAGTCGCCGCGCGTCGACACCTTCACCGGTTCCACCCCGTCACAGCCGCCATGCTCGCACACTGCATCCGCGAACGGTGCCGCACCGGACCGATACCCTCGGTGGATGCATGCGCGATCGGGGCAGGTAGAGGGAGTTCGTCCTGCCTACGGTGGTGCCGCGCTCACCAGCATCATCCCCACGCTCGTGGGCGGACAGCCCGCACCCGACAGTGCCGCGTGGCTCCCCCCGGCGGTCACCGGCGCCTCCGCGGTCGTCCTGTTGGTGCTCGACGGCTTCGGCTGGAACGCGCTCGAGACCCATCGAGCCTCGTTGCCGCGCCTGGGCGCGATGGAGGGGGGCCCGATCACGACCGTGGTCCCGTCGACGACCTCGGCGGCACTCACGTCGCTGTCGACCGGTCTCGCGCCGTCGCAGCACGGCGTCGTCGGGTTCCGGATGCGGGTCGACGGTGGGGTCCTGAACGTCTTGAGCTGGCGGCGATCCGATGGTCGCCATGCGCCCGATCCCTTCTCCGTCCAGCGCCACCAGGCCTTCGCCGGTCGACCGGTGCCGGTGATCACCAAGTCGGAGTTCTCCACGACCGGCTTCACCGAGGCCCACCTCCGCGGGGTGCGGTTCGTGGGGTGGCGGGCCGTCTCGACGCTGGTCGAACACGCTCGACGACTCGTCGGCAGCGGGGAGAAGTTCGTCTACTCCTACTACCCGGGTGTCGATTCGGTGGCCCACCAGTTCGGCCTCCTCGACGACTACTTCCGCGAGGAGCTCGTCTTCGTCGACGATCTCGTCGGCCGGATGCTCGACGCCCTGCCCCGCTCGGCCGCGCTCGTCGTCACGTCGGATCACGGCCAGGTGCACTTCGGCAAGGAGGGCCAGGTCGACCTCCACGCGGTTGCGCCGCTGGTCGACGACTACGCCGGCGACGGTCGGTTCCGTTACCTCTACGCCCGGCGTGGCGCGGTCAACGAGCTCTGCGCGCAAGCTCGTCGGGAGTACGGCGACCAGGCCTGGGTCTGGTCGCGGGAGCAGGTGCTCGACGAAGGCTGGCTCGGTCCGGGGCCCGTCACCGCGGGCGTCCGACGGCGGATCGGCGACGTCGTGCTCGCGGCGCGCGACCCCGTGGCGTTCGTCGACCCGACCTTGCCGGGCGAGGCGCAGCTGCTCGCGGGCCACGGTTCGATCACGGCCGACGAGATGCTGGTCCCGTTCGTCGCCGCCCGGGGCACCAGGTGAGCGGAGCGAACCACATTCTTGTCCACAGGGGCTGTGCATCATCCTGTGGACGAATGACACGCTTGTAGTTCTGGGGAGACCTTGCGACAATGGGTCCCTTGTCGCCGGGCCGCCGTTCGTTCGTCCACCTCCACGTGCACACCGAGTACTCGATGCTCGACGGCGCGTCGCGGGTCAACGAGGTGGTCGCCGCGGCCGCGGCCGACGGTCAGCCCGGCATCGGCATCACCGACCACGGGAACATGTACGGCGTCCTGCCGATGTACCGCGCCGCGCAGCGACGCCGGCATCACCCCGATCATCGGTACCGAGCTGTACCAGGCGTTCGAACACCGCACCGAGCGTCCGGCGCGTCGCGGGAGCCAGGTCGACGACTCCGGCGGTGAGGTCGAGGGTGGTCGCAAGGCCTACTACCACCTCACCGCGCTCGCCGAGAACCTCACGGGCTACAAGAACCTGATCCAGCTCTCGAGTCGCGCGTACCTCGAGGGCTACTACCAGAAGCCCAAGGTCGACTGGGAGCTGCTGCAGAACCACCACGAGGGGATCATCGCGACCACGGGATGCCTCGGCGGTCAGGTGCTGCAGGCGCTGCTGCGCAACGACGACGCCGGCGCGCTCGCGGTCGCCGGCAGGCTGCAGGACATCTTCGGGCGCGACCACCTCTTCGTGGAGCTCCAGGACCACGGCATCCCCGACCAGCAGTGGACGAACCCGAAGCTCGTCGAGATCGCACGCAAGGTCGGCGCGCCACTGCTCGTCACCAACGACAGCCACTACACCCACCAAGCCGATGCGGTGTCGCACGACGCGCTGCTGTGCGTGCAGACCGGCGCCAAGATCCACGACGAGAAGCGCTTCCGCTTCCACGGCGACCAGCACTACCTGAAGAGCGCCGACGAGATGCGGGTGCTGTTCGACGAGGTGCCCGAGGCGTGCGACAACACGCTCTGGATCGCGGAGCGCGCGGCCGACCTCGAGCTCGCGTTCGACCAGGAGGTCCTTCCCGAGTTCCCGATCCCGGCCGGCCAGACCCAGGACTCCTACCTGCGCCAGCTCACGTTCGAGGGCGCGAAGGAGCGCTACGGCACCGCGCCCGAGCACCGGGTGATGGAGCGGCTCGAGTTCGAGCTCGGCGTGATCCAGGAGATGGGGTTCTCGGCGTACTTCCTCGTCGTCTGGGACCTCGTCCGGTACGCCCGCCAGCGCGGCATCCGCGTCGGACCGGGGCGGGGGAGCGCGGCGGGTTCGTGCGTCGCGTACTCCCTCGGCATCGTCGACATCGACCCCATCAAGTACGACCTGCTGTTCGAGCGGTTCCTGAACCCTGGTCGCAAGCAGATGCCCGACATCGACATGGACTTCGACAGCCGGTACCGCGGCGAGATGATCAAGTACGCGGCGCAGAAGTACGGCGTCGACCACGTCGCCCAGATCGTGACGTTCTCCACGATCAAGGCCCGGGCCGCGGTGCGTGATGCCGCCCGCGTGCTCGACTACCCCTACGCGCTGGGCGACAAGATCGCCAAGCTGATGCCACCGCTCATCATGGGACGCGACACGCCGCTCTACGCGTGCCTGGAGGAGGAGCCGAAGCACGTCGACGGCTACAAGATGGCGAGCGAGCTGCGCGACCTCTACGCGGTCGATCCCGACGCGCAGAAGGTGATCGACGTCGCCAAGGGTCTCGAGGGTCTCCGCCGCCAGGACGGCATCCACGCCGCCGCGGTGGTGATCACCCGCGAGCCGCTCACCGAGTACCTCCCGATCCAGCGCAAGCCTGAACCCGGCGGCTCGATCGACGACGCGCCGATCGTCACCCAGTACGAGATGCACGGCGTCGAGGATCTCGGGCTCCTGAAGATGGACTTCCTGGGGTTGCGCAACCTCGACGTGATCGAGGTCACCCTCGATCTCGTCGAGCGCAGCACCGGGGTCCGGCCCGACATCGACCACGTGCCGCTCGACGACGCCAAGACGTTCGAGCTGCTCCGCAAGGGCGACACGATCGGCGTGTTCCAGCTCGAAGGCGGGCCGATGCGCGCGCTCGTGCAGCGGCTCGCGCCCACGAGCTTCGAAGACGTCGCCGCGCTCATCGCGCTCTACCGCCCGGGCCCGATGAGCCAGAACATGCACAACGACTACGCCGACCGCAAGAACGGGCGGAAGCCGGTCGCGTACGACCACCCCGACCTCGAGGAGGTCCTCGGCCCCACCTACGGCCTGATGATCTACCAGGAGCAGTTGATGCGCGCCGCGCAGACGCTCGCCGGGTACTCCCTCGAAGAAGCCGACAACCTCCGCAAGGCCACCGGCAAGAAGATCCGTGAGCTGATCCGCGCCGAGCGCTCGAAGTTCGTCGACGGCTGCGAGCGCCAAGGTCACACGCGCGAGTTCGGCGAGCGCTACTTCGACATCATCGAGCCGTTCGCCGACTACTCGTTCAACAAGTCGCACTCGTTCGGCTACGGCCTCGTCGCGTACCAGACCGCCTACCTCAAGGCGAACCACCCGCACGAGTACCTCGCCGCGCTGCTCACGAGCGTCAAGGCGAACAAGGACCAGACCGCGGTCTTCCTCAACGAGTGCCGCCAGCTCGGCATCGACGTGCTCGTCCCCGACGTCAACTCGTCCGACAGCGACTTCGTGGTGAAAGACGGCGCCATCCGGTTCGGGCTCTCGGCCGTGCGCAACGTCGGCGAGGGCGTGGTCGTCCACATCGTCGCCGCGCGCGAGGAGGGTGGCCCCTTCACCGACTTCTTCGACTTCTGCGAGCGCGTCGATCCGGTCGCGTTGAACAAGCGCACCATCGAGTCGCTCGTGAAGGCGGGAGGGTTCGACTCCCTCGGTCACCCCCGCCAGGGTCTCTGCACCGTCTTCGAGGGGATCGTCGAGCGAGCGGTCGCCCGGCGCCGCGAACGCGATGCCGGGATCATGAGCCTCTTCGGCGACTCCGTCGAAGAACAGGCCGAGGGCGGGTTCGTCGACCGCGTGGCCATCCCCGACCTCGAGTTCGGCAAGAAGGACCGCCTCGCATTCGAGAAGGAGATGCTCGGCCTCTACGTGAGCGAGCACCCGATGCTCAGTGCCGAGCGGGCACTGCGCCGGTACACCGACTGCACGCTGTCGGAGCTCAAGGAGATGCGCGACGGCGAGCTGCGCACCGTCGGCGGCGTCGTCACCGCGTACTCGCGCAAGTACACCAAGCGCGGCGACCTCATGGCCACGTTCGTGCTCGAAGACCTCGGCGCCGCGCTCGAGGTGATGGTGTTCCCGAAGACGATGGCCCAGTACGGCGAGCTCCTCGAAGAAGACGCGATCATCTGCGTCAAGGGTCGGCTCGACACCCGCGAAGACACCCCCAAGATCATGGTGATGGAGATCACCCGGCCCGAGCTCGTCCTCGACGGTGGGCCCCCGGTGCGGCTCCGGGTGAAGTTGGGCGCCCTCGACCCCGCGAAGACCGCGCAGCTCCGCGAGATCCTCGAGTCGCATCCCGGCGACAGCCCCGTGTTCGTGCACCTCGAAGCCCCCGACAAGACCACCGTGCTCCGCCTCGGCGACGAGCACCTCGTCGGTGCCCGCAACGGCCTCTTCGCCGAGCTCCGCGTCCTCCTCGGAGCCGACTGCATCGCGTGACGCGGCATAACCTCACGCCATGACGGAATTGCAGCACCTGTCGATCCACGGCCACGACGTGAGCTACCGGACCGCCGGCTCCGGTCCGCCGCTCCTGCTGATCCACGGCATGGCCGGGAGCTCGGCGACGTGGGAACCGGTCATGCAGCCGCTGGCCCGATCCTTCACGGTGATCGCGCCCGACCTCCTGGGCCACGGCCAATCCGAGAAGCCGCGCGGCGACTACTCCCTCGGTGCATTCGCGAGTCTCCTGCGCGACCTCCTGCTCGCACTCGGCCACGACCGGGCGACGATCGTCGGTCAGTCGCTCGGCGGTGGGATCGCGATGCAATTCGCCTACCAGTTCCCCGAGCGATGTGAGCGCCTCGTGCTCGTCGGCAGCGGGGGACTGGGCGAAGAGGTGAGTCCGCTGCTGCGTCTCCTCACCCTCCCCGGGTCCGAGTACGTCCTCCCGATCGCGTGCAACGGCACCGTCAACGCGATCGGCGAGAAGCTGGGTTCGTGGATCGGGCGCCTCGGCATCCGCCCCGATCCCGCGGTGGCCGAGATCCTGCGCAGCTTCGAGTCACTCGGCGATGCCGAGACGCGCGGCGCGTTCATCCACACGCTGCGCTCGGTCGTCGACATCCGGGGCCAGCGGGTCAGCGCCAACGACAAGCTCTACCTCGCGTCCGACGTCCCCACCCTCATCGTGTGGGGCGATCACGACCCGATCATTCCGCTCGCCCACGCGCTCGAGGCGCACGAGGCGATCGTCGGGAGCCGCCTCGAGATCTTCGAGGGGGCCGGTCACTACCCGCACTGCACCGACCCCGAACGGTTCGCGGCGGTGCTCGACGACTTCGTCGCGTCGACCGCAGTCGCCGACGTGTCGCACGACCGCTGGCGCGAGCGCCTCGTCGCCGGATGAACGGCCACGGGTCGGACACGTCGAAGTGGACCCTCTGGTCGGAGCGATCGACGCTCTCGATCGCCTCGAAGGGCTCGATCCTCTCGATCGGCTCCGTGGGATCGATCCTCTCGATCGGCTCCGTCGGGTCGATCCTGTCGGTCGGTTCCGCGGGGTCGTTCCTCTCGATCGGTTCGATCACCTCAGCCGCGTCGATCGTGTCGACCCTGAGCTGGCGCTCGCGCGGTTCGCTCATGTCGGCCAACTCCCGCCGCGGCGTCCTGCAATCCGGCTGACATCCCCACGAGAGTTCGGGGCCCCGAGCGGTTCGCTGCGGGGCGCTCCGGGCGGCTGAAGGTCCGAACGACCGTGAGGTTCACGATGACGACGCTCACCGCGAGCGCGGTCCACTGCACGATCGGATTGGCGGCGTCGGTCCCGGCGGTGAAGAGGTGCACGGTCGCGACCACGTACAGGGCGTAGCTCGTCAGGTGCACACCGCGCCACAGGCGGCGGGGGAGCCGCCGCATCAGCAGCGAGGTCACCTCGATCGCAACGAGGAGATAGAACCCGACGATGCCCCAGGTGACCGGCCCGGGTCGCCACGACGATGCGAGCGGAAGGAACAACTCCGCCGGCCCGAAGTGCGCGTACGAATCGGCAACGAGGCCGGCGAGGTGCACAGCGGTGAACACGACGGCGAGCAGACCGAGGAAGCGGTGGAGGTCGAGCACCCACGCCGGTCGCGGGCGGCGGGTGATCCGACCCGAGAGCGAGAGGCCCCACAGGATCGCCGCCGCGACCAGGACCCACGCCACCATTCCACTGGCACGAGCGACGAACCACCACAGCTGCTCGTTCATCGCCGGTACTCCTCGAAGTCGGGAAACGTCACGACGTGACCGTCGTCGGCGAGCGCGGCACCCGTCGCCCCAGAAGGAAGGTCGAGCCGGTCCGGCCCGGTGAGGAAGACGAGCTTCGTGAGGACCTCGGCGAGCCAGGCCTCGCGGGCAACGATGCTCACTGCGGTCCAACCGGCCCGGGCGGGGCGACCGGTCGAAGGATCCAGCAGATGGTGCTGGTCCCCCTCGGTGGTGTTCCACCGGCGGCGCAGGCGGCTCGAAGTCGCGACCCCACCGTCGGCGAGGGCGACTTGCAGCGTGACGTCGCGCTCAGGGTCGAGGTCGATCCCGACCACCCAGCCGCCGGATCCGTCGGGTGGGAAGCCCGCCACGCGGACGTCGCCTCCGATGTTCACCGAGATCCCGGCGGCGCCGGCTGCGAGCATCTCTTCGGCGACGAGATCGGCGGCGAGACCCTTGCCGATCCCGCCCAGGTCGAGCGTGGTTCCGGGCGGGAGCCGGATCACCCGTCCACCGATCTGCTCCACTCCTCGACATCCGGTGGCCGGACGAGGGATCACGGGCGCGGTCGAGTGCCGGTGGAGGTGCGAGAGCGCGGCGAAGTCGCGGTCGTAGCCGATGGACGCGACGTCCACGGTCGGGTCGAACGCACCGCCCGTGAACTCCCAGGCCTCGACCGATCGAGCGATCGCTCGAGCGGTCTCCACCGAGACGACGCACGGCGATCCCTGGGCGGCGTTCAACCGGTTGAGTTCGCTGTCGGGGAGGAACCGGCTCCATCGCGACTCCAGCTCGCGTATCCGAGCGATCGCCACGTCCGGTCCGGGTCCCTCACCACCGACGACTGCGACGTGGACGTCGGCGCCCATCGCGCGCGTCCGGAGCTCCCGGAGCCCGAGCGTTCGCGTCGACGTCAACTCGGGGCGCTCCGCGTCGTCGGCGCCGGCGAGGTTGCCGCCGGGGCGGTCGCCGTTGCTGCGGCCGCGCCTGAAGAGACTGTGCCAGTGCCCGATGCCGCCTTCGTCGAACCGCCGGTCGAGGCCGAGGCCCGACCAGGTGCGGACCCCGCGCCAGCGGTCGGCGCGGGGTGGTGGCGGCGGACGACGATCACGACGGGTGGCGGTACCGGTGGCGTGCCGGGCGCGACGGCAGCAGACGACACGGCGACGACCGGAGTTGCCACCTCCGAGCCGCGCGCAGCGAGGGTCATCACCCCGACCGTCGCGAACAGGCCGGCGGCGCTCATGCCGGCGACGATGATCCGGCTTGCAGCAGCCGGGTGAGCGCGGCGCCTCCGCTCAGTCATCGTCGTGCTCGGGCTCGGACTCGTGTTCGGCGTCGTCGCTCTCCTCATGGTGGGCGTCGTCGTCACGCTCGTGACCGGGATCGGCGGACGCGGCAGGAGGAGTCGACGCCGAGGACGCGGGACCTGCAGTGGAGCCGGCTGGCCCGCTCGCGGGTTCGCCTGCGCCTCCCGAGACCCCCGAGGTCGCGACCGGAGGGTCTTGCACGTCGAGGTAGAGAACGGCCGGGGGCGCTGTCGTCGACGAGGTCGCGGTGACGGGCTGGAAACGACCGACATCGGTACTCGCGTCAGTCAGGCCGAACAGCCCGAAGTTGGCCCCCATCGCGACGACGGCAGCCGCAGCAGTGAGGCTGACGGCTCCAGTGGTGGCGAGAAGCTTTCGTCGGTTCATGGTGTCCTCCGTTGAGTCTGTGTCCTGACGACGGTACGGAATCCCGGTGCCGAGAAAGCCCAGTGGAAGGCAAAGATTCGGACAAGGGTCCCCGGCGCGCCGGTGACGCACGCGAGAGTGTCGGGCGTGGAGCTGCTCATCGTGGAAGACGACGACGCGATCGCGATACCGCTCGCGCGCGGTTTGGAGCGCGAGGGGTTCACCGTGGTTCGGGTTGCGTCCGGCGCCGAAGCCATCGCGGCGCCACCCGTCGATCTCGTGCTGCTCGATCTCGGCCTTCCCGATCTCGACGGCATGGAGGTGTGTCGACAGCTTCGCGATCGGTCCGACGTCCCGATCATCGTGGTCACGGCGCGCGGCGAAGAGTTCGATCGGGTCGTCGGCCTCGAGCTCGGCGCCGACGACTACATGGTCAAGCCGTTCGGGTTCCGCGAGCTGGTCGCCCGCATCCGGGCGGTGATGCGCCGCCGGGGTCCGCACGCGGAGGACCCGGTCGAGAAGTTCGGTGCCGTGGAGCTCGATCGTCGGTCGCACCGGGTCACCGTCGAAGGCGCCGACGTTGCGCTGACCCCGAAGGAGTTCGACGTCCTCGCGCTGCTCGCCGAGGATGCCGGCGCGGTGTACAGCCGATCACAGATCCTCGAGTCCGTGTGGGACGCGCACTGGTACGGACCGACGAAGACGCTCGATGTCCACGTGGCATCGCTGCGCAAGAAGATCGGAGATCCGACGCTGGTCGAGACCGTGCGTGGCGTCGGGTTCCGGCTCCGCGTCGACGAACCGTTGCGCTGAGTCGTGCGTCGCCGACTCCTGGTCAGCTACCTGTCGATCACGCTCTTCGTCCTGGTCGTGCTCGAGATCCCGCTCGGCGTCGCGTTCGCCCGTTTGGAGCGTCGCGACCTGACGACGGGTGTGCAACACGACGCGCTCGCGCTCTCGATCCGGGCCGAGGAGCTGATCGAGCGAAACGAGATCGACGCGCTCCAGGCACTGGCCGACGACTACCAGGCCGAGATCGGCGGCCGGGTCGTGATCACCGACCGCGCCGGCACCGCGCTCGTCGACAGCGATCCGCCCCTTGCGGGCACGCGGACCTTCGCCGACCGGCCCGAGATCGCCCGGGCGCTCGCGGGGCGGGAGGCGACAGGGACGCGCTTCAGCACGACGCTCGGGTCGAGCCTGCTCTACGCCTCGGCCCCGATCGTCGACGGTGTCGACGTCATCGGAGTGGTGCGAGTCAGCTATCCGACGTCGTATGTCGACGACCGGATCCGGCGCAACTGGGTGTTGCTCGGCATCGTGGCCGTGGTCGTGCTCGGCGTGGTGTTCATCGTCAGCAGTGTGCTGGCCCGCTCCGTGGTCCGACCGTTGGCTGATCTGGAATCCGCCGCCGCGCGTCTCGGCGCCGGCGATCTCTCGGTCCGGGCGTCGGTGGGGAGCGGTCCGAGGGAGGTCCGGAGCCTCGCGGCATCGTTCGATCGGACCGCGGCCCATCTCGAGCGGTTGGTCGAGGCGCAGCAGGCGTTCGTGGCCGACGCGTCGCACCAGCTCCGGTCTCCACTCGCGGCGTTGCGTCTGCGGCTCGAGAACCTGGAAGGAGAGGTCCACGATCCCGATGCCGCAGGTGATGTCACCGGTGCGCTCGCGGAGGTGGCGCGGCTCTCGCGACTCGTCGACGGGCTCCTCGAGTTGGCCCGGGCGGAGCAACTCGTGAGCACGCCGGCGGAGTTCGATGTCTCGACGGTGGTCCACGGGCGTGCCGAGGCGTGGTCCGCGCTCGCGGGAGAGCGAGGCGTGACGCTGCACCACGTGGTGGATGCCACCGGAACGATGGCGATCGGCACACCGGGTCGGCTGGAACAGGTGCTGGACAACCTCCTGAACAACGCGATCGAGGTCGCGCCCGAAGGGTCGTCGGTCTCGATCGACGTCACCGTCGAGCCGACGAACGTGCTCATCGAGGTCCAGGACGAAGGTCCGGGCATGAGCGAAGCCGCTCGGCGGCGAGCCTTCGACCGCTTCTGGCGGGCCGGTGGCGCGAAGTCGGCCGGAGCGGGACTCGGCCTCGCGATCGTGCGTGAGCTCACTGAAGCGGACGGCGGCTCGGTGGAGCTCGCGCCAGGCGAGTCAGGCGGCCTCTCCGTGCTGGTTCGCCTGCCACGGCCCGCGATGGCGGGCCGCCCTCAGTCGGAGACGACGATCCGATAGCCCCAGTCGTACTCGGGCGCCTCGCGCAGCGCGGCGTGGCGTTCGTCCCACGCACCCGACGCGAGGTCGGTTTCCAATCGGGCGATGCCGGCGCGGAACCATGCCTCGTCGAAGAGGGTGAAGCACGAGATCCCGGCCTGCACCGTGGGATCGAGGTACGCCTCCGGGCGGGCCCAGAACGCGGCGAAGAAGCCGTCGGTGCAGTCGGCCGGCACCGGGACCGGCACGATGCGCGCCCCGCCGACGGCGTCGGCGAGCTCGTCGAGGGGAGGCCCGTCGGTCGCGGTGGTGCCCGCGAGCTCGGGGAGGTACTCGTCGACGAGCCAGAAGTCGCGTTCCATCGTCGGGTCCCAGGTGAAGATCACGACTCGTGACGCGACCCGACGGACCTCGGCGAGCCCGGCCCGCCAGTCGGGCCAGTGGTGAATCGTGAGGCTCATCAGGGCGACGTCGAAGGTGCGGTCGGGGAAGGGGAGGGCCCCGGCGACGCCCCGGACCGCGGGAGCCGACGCGGGGGCGCGCTGGGCGATCATCACCGGAGACGGCTCGACCGCGGCGACGAACCGGTCGGTCGGCTCGTACGACCCGGTCCCGGCACCGACGTTCACGACGGTCCTGGCCTCGCCGAGCGCGTCGTGGATCCGCGCTTCGATGCGGGGGTCGGCCCGACGGGTCGCGGTGTACGTGCGCCCGATCGTGTCGTACCTGGTCATCGGTCCACGGTAGCGAGCACCGGGAGGCGAGCGTGCGGGTTTGCCGGGTGGTCGCGCGTCCGTGCCAGGATCCCCCCATGAGAATCGGGGTGTTGGGGGCAACGGGTCCGGCCGGGAGAGGTCTCGCGGCCCGGTTGGCCGATGTGGGCTACGACGTGCTGGCCGGATCACGCGAACGGGTCAAGGCCGAGGCCGTGATCGACGGGCTCCGGGAGAAGTGGGGCGACCGCGTCGAGCGGATCACCCCGGCGAACAACCAGGCTGCCTGCAACGCCGACATGGTGGTGCTGGCAGTCCACGCCGATGCCGCGCTCGCCACGGCCAAGTACTTCGCCGACGAGCTCGCCGACAAGATCGTCGTGTCGATGGCCAACAACCTGGTGAAGAACGGCGACGAGTTCAACGCGGTCCTCCCGCCGCACGGATCGATCGCCAAGGAGATGCAGGCGCTCCTCTGGCGTTCCCGGGTCGTCACCGGGTTCCACCTGGTGCCGGCGGCGGAGTTCGTCCAGCTCGACCGCAAGATGGAGAGCGACGTCGTCGCGTGTGGCGACGACGACGAAGCCCGCCACCTCCTGATGGACGTGATCAGCGACATCCCCGATCTCCGGGCGTTCGACGGCGGCTCGCTCGAGAACGCCGTCGGGATGGAGACGTTCGCGGCGGTGCTCCTCACGATCAACATCCGGCACAAGGGCAAGGCCAGCCTGCGTCTGAGCGGGATCTAGGCGGGGGAGCAGGCCGACCCGTGCCGATGCAGCTGTTCGACACCGCCCGACGCGAGCTGGTCGAGTTCACCCCCGGTCCGATCGTCAAGATGTACGTGTGCGGCATCACGCCGTACGACTCGACCCACCTCGGACATGCCGCGACCTACCTCACCTACGACCTCCTGACCCGGCGGCTCGAGGAGCTCGGCCACGAGGTGCGCATGGTGCGCAACGTCACCGACGTCGACGACTCGATCCTGCCGAAGGCGCGGGAGCTCGGGGTGCCGTACCTCGAGCTCGCGGAGGCGGAGATCGCGCGGTTCCACTCCGACATGGACGCCCTGTCGATGCGTCCGCTCTACGCGGAGCCGCGGGCCACCGATTCGATCGACGCGATCATCGCGATGGTGGAGCGGCTCCTCGACTCCGGTCACGCCTACCTCACCCACGGCACCGCGTACTTCGACGTGTCGACGTCGCCCGGGTTCGGGAAGGTGTCGCACTACAGCAACGACCAGATGGTGCGGCTCGCGCGGGCCCGCGGCGGGAACCCCGACGACCCGCACCGGCGTGCGCCGCTCGACTTCGTGCTCTGGCAGCCCTCGCTCCCCGACGAACCCGCATGGCGGGCGCCCTTCGGGGTCGGCCGACCGGGGTGGCACGCCGAGTGCTCGGCGATGGCGATGCGCGAGCACGGCCCGACCCTCGACCTGCACGGCGGCGGCACCGACCTGATCTTTCCCCACCACGAGTGCGAGGTGGCGCAGAGCGAGGCGGTCACCGGGGAGCCCTACGTCAAGCACTGGATGCACTCGGCGATGGTCGCCTACGAGGGCGAGAAGATGAGCAAGTCGCTCGGCAACCTCGTCTTCATCAGCGACCTGCTCGAGTCGTACGATCCCCGCGCGATCCGTCTCGCGCTCATGCAGCACCACTACCGCTCGGGCTTCGAGTGGCACGACACCGACATCGACGAAGGGGTCGCGCTGCTCCACCGTCTCGTCGCGGCCGCGGTCGCGCCCGACGGACCTGATCCCCGCCCGTTCGCGACGCGCGTCCGCGCCGCGCTCGACGACGACCTCGACGCGCCCCGTGCCATCGAGGCGCTCGGAGAGCTCGCCGACGCCGTCCTCTCAGGCGGCGACGACCCCACGGCACCCCAGGTCCTGCGCGACCTCGCTGCACTCATCGGCGTCGATCTCACGCAGCCCTGACCCGAAAACCCTCGTACCGGTCACCTCCGGAGTTGCAGGGCAACCCCACAGATGACCAGAACGGGGGCTGGTGCTCCTACCCGCTGACGTGGGTCTTCAGGGCCTCGAGGCTCTGCTGGTAGATGCCCTGCATGAGGCCGGCCATGTCGTCGGGGGTGGCGTCGACGTCCCAGGTGACCCGCGAGCCGCCTTCGTCGTCGAGGACGGTGATCGTCGCTTCGTGGGTCTCGACCGGCGCGCCATCGGTGATGGCGTACGTGATCGCCCGGCCGGGGTCGTCGAGCTTCACGAGGTGCTCGCGGACCTCCATCCCCATCATCGAGAGGATTCGGTCGTCGCCCTCGGAGCGGGAGGCGTCGATCCCGGGCATCCAGGCGCCGAGGCCGTGGAAGTCGCGCACGACCTCCCACACCTCGGCCGGTGACGCCTTCATCCGCAGCTCTGCCGTCGCCTTGGCCATGTGCCGGTGCTCCCCTTCGAGTCGTCGAGCCCGAAACGGGCCGGGCGCAATGTAGCCCGCCGGTAGTCTCGGGCCCATGGCTGACCAGGTCACGATCACACTTCCCGACGGCTCCGAGAAGCAGGTGCCCGAGGGGTCGACGTCGTACGACGTCGCCGCGTCGATCGGCAAGCGCCTGGCCAAGGCCGCAATCGCCGCGACCGTCGACGGCGAGCTCGTCGACCTCGGCCGGCCCCTGACCCACGACGCAACGGTCGCCATCGTCACCGCCGACTCCGAGCCCGGTCGCGAGGTGCTGCGGCACTCGGCGTCGCATCTGATGGCCCAGGCGGTGTTCGACCTCTTCCCCGGGGCCAAGTACGCGATCGGCCCGTCGATCTCCGACGGCTTCTACTACGACTTCGAGCTCCCCGACGGTGCGCACTTCTCCGACACCGACCTGGAGCGCATCGAGGCCCGGATGCGCGAGATCGTGAAGGAGGACCAGCCGTTCGTGCGCGACGAGCTCGACTCCGTCGCGGGCAAGGCGTTGTTCGCCGACCAGCCGTACAAGGTCGAGATCATCGAGCGGGTCGAGGAGCAGGGCGCCGCCGCGGGCGACGACGCCACCGAGGTCGGCGCCGACGGCACCGTCGGCGTGTATCGCAACGTCCACTCCGACGGTTCCGAGGCCTACGTCGATCTCTGCCGGGGCCCGCACGTGCCGTCGACGGGCCGGCTCGGCGCGTTCAAGCTCACCAAGGTCGCCGGCGCGTACTGGCGGGGCGACGAGAAGCGTCCGATGCTCCAACGCATCTACGGCACCGCGTGGGAATCCGACAAGGCCCTCGCCGAGCACCTCACCCGGCTCGAGGAAGCCGAACGGCGCGACCACCGCAAACTCGGCGCGGAGCTCGACCTGTTCTCGTTCCCCGACGAGATCGGCTCCGGCCTCGCCGTCTTCCATCCAAAGGGCGGGATCATCCGCAAGGTGATGGAGGACTACTCCCGCGAACGCCACGAGGCTGCGGGGTACGACTTCGTGAACTCGCCGCACATCACCAAGAGCGACCTGTTCGAGATCTCGGGTCACCTCGACTGGTTCGCCGACGGCATGTACCCGCCGATGGAGCTCGACGGGGGCACCGAGTACTACCTCAAGCCGATGAACTGCCCGTTCCACATCCTGATCTACCGCAGCCGTACCCGTTCCTACCGGGAGCTGCCCCTTCGGCTGTTCGAGTTCGGCACGGTCTACCGCTACGAGAAGTCGGGCGTGGTCCACGGGTTGACCCGCGTGCGGGGGATGACCCAGGACGACGCCCACATCTTCTGCACGCGCGAACAGGTGGTTCCCGAGCTGATCCGAGCGCTCGAGTTCGTGCTCGGACTCCTGCGCGACTACGGACTCGACGACTTCTACCTCGAGCTCTCGACGAAGCCGCCCGGCAAAGCCGTCGGGACCGACGAGGAGTGGGACGAAGCCACCGAGGCGCTCCGTCAGGTCGGGGTCGACGCCGGGCTCGAGCTCGTGATGGACGAGGGCGGCGGCGCGTTCTACGGGCCCAAGATCTCGGTGCAGATCCGCGATGCGATCGGGCGGACCTGGCAGATGTCGACGATCCAGCTCGACTTCCAGCTCCCGCAGCGCTTCGACCTGCACTACACGGGCGCCGACAACGAGCGGCACCGACCGATCATGATCCACCGGGCCCTCTTCGGGTCCATCGAGCGCTTCTTCGCGGTGTTGCTCGAGCACTACGCGGGGGCGTTCCCGTTCTGGCTCGCGCCGGTGCAGGTGAGCCTCCTCCCTGTTGCCGACCGCCACGAGCCCTACGCGTTCCGCATCGCCGACCGCCTGCGTTCGGAGGGGTACCGCATCGAGGTCCTCGACGCGCACGCCGACACCCTCGGGGCGCGGGTCAGGAAGGCGAAGACCGACAAGATCCCCTACGTGCTCGTGGTCGGCGACTCCGACGCCGAGCACGGCACCGTGGGCGTGAACGAACGCGGGAGCGAGCGACCGGAGCGCGACGTGACGGTCGACGACTTCGTCGCCCGTCTCGCGGCCCGGCTCCTCGAACGGAACTGAGCGCGTGAGCGCAGGCGAGGCCTCGGAGGGCCCGGAGGGTGGCCGCGCGGGTGAGCGATCGAGAGCCCGACCCGAAGCGAACCATCGGGGACGCGGCCTCGATCGACTCTGGGCCGGGTGGCGGTCGGAGTACATCGAGGGAGTCACGACGAAGCGGCGCGACGGTGAGTGCCTCTTCGAGGCCCTCGCGGCGATGGACGACGACGAAGCGATGATCCTCGAACGCACCGACACCACGTTCACGGTGATGAACGCGTTCCCCTACACATCGGGCCACGTGATGGTGGTGCCGCTCCGCCACATAGCGCGCCTCACTGAGCTCGATGCCGGCGAAGCCGCGACGCTCATGCACGCCACCCAACGGGCTGCCGCCGCGATCGAGGCGGCCTACGCGCCGCAGGGCCTCAACGTCGGCATGAACATCGGGCCGGGCTCGGGTGCCGGAGTCCCCGGCCACCTGCACGTCCACGGGCTGCCCCGGTGGAGCGGCGACACCAACTTCATGACTGCGGTCGCCGAGACCAGGGTGCTCCCGGAGTCGCTCCGGCACAGCTACGAGAAGCTCCGCGCCGCCTTCGCCGGATAGGTTCGTGGTCGTGAGTCCCGAGGACCCGACCGACCCCCGAGCCGCCGCCGAGCAGTACAGCGACGCGCTGCCCGACGACCTCGATGTCACCGCGTACGTCGGTCCGTACACGTTCCCCGACATCCGGCGGCGCCGGATCGCCGCGTACCTCTACTTCGGCATCGCCGGCATCTCGCTGTTCGGCTGGTTCGTCAGCGGCAACCGGGGACTGCTCGCGGCGGCGATCCTCGTCGGGCTGATCGGTGTCTACAGCTTCGCGGCCGGATGGCACCTCGCCGTCGACCAGACCGAAGCGCTCGCGGTCGCGTCGCGGACCGTCGGCTTCCCGGTGGGTCATGCCTCGGCGCAGCTCGCGTGGCGCGGCCTCCTCAGCCGTCCCGCGTGGCGGATGCTGCTCTACAGCGCCGACGATCCGCCCAGCCTCCGGGGCCTCGTCGAGCTCGACGCCGTCGACGGCCACGTGATGGGGGAGTACACCGAGCGCAACCCCGAAGACTGGTCGGTCTACGGGTTGACCACGACCGACGGCGCGGGCACCGACACGTAGCGGGTCGCGTAGTTGCTCATCGTCTCGAGCACGCGGAACGACTGCACCGTGACGGTCGGCGGTACGACCGGTGCCGGCGTGGTCGGGTACAGGCGCAGACGGGCGCCGGTGACGGCCTTGCCATGCCAGTCGAGCGGGAGCTTGACCGCGGTGCGGCTGTGCCCCGACGTGTAGAAGACCGTCCCGCCGAAGCCGAAGTCGTTGGCGTACCACCGGGTGTCGCCGGCGACCTGGAGCTCGACGCCCACCGCCTTCGTGCCGACCGGCGTGGTGTCGAGATCGACGATCGCGTACTGGCGGGCGTCGCCCGGCGCGGTGGCGAGCGGGTTGGTGTTGTAGCCCGCCTGCTCGCGCTGGAGCTCCTCGCCCATGACCCGGTACCCGAGCGCGAAGGGGTCCATCGCCGACTCCCGGACCTCACCGGCGAGCGGCGCGGGCACGAGACCCTGGTGGAACCGGAACGCGGTGGTGCCGGTGTCGGACAGCACGTTGTTCCCGGTCGCGACCCGCAGGACCGGGTGGCCCCCGAAGTACGTGCCGGCGAACGTCGCGTAGCTGTGGTCGAGGCCGACCTGGTTCTCGGGGTAGTCGGGTGGGCAGGCCGCGCACGTCTGGAACGTCGCCGACGTGACCGCGCCGGCTGCGTCGACGTTCACGATCGCGGTCGTCTCGATGTCGGTGGTGCGGCCGTAGCCGCCCCACAGGAGGATCGGCGCGACCCCCGTCCCGGCGTCTTCGTTGCTCCAGATCGTCGTGTACTCGAGGCGACGACCACCGCCGGCGGCGGGGGTGTCGTCGACGTACTGGAACAGCGGGGTGTCGCTGTGCGCGCTGACGCCGCGCCCGTAGAGCACGGGTGCGTGCGCGATACCGAGGTACCCCGGGTCGGTGGGCGGCACGACGGTGAGGTCGATGTTGTGCACCAGGACGGTCGGTGTGCCGCTGGTCGGCGACAGGTCGGCGCGCACGCTCACGGTGAGCTGGTGAGCGCCGGTGGTGAGCGGGCCGGTGAACCCGGTGTAGGTGGTCGGCGCAGCCGCGCCGAACAGCACGAAGGTCTGCGGCACCCCGCCGTCGATCGACGCCTCGACGACGACCGACGTGTCGGTCGCGCTCGGTCCACGCGGTCCCCGGAGCCGACACGTTCAGCTGGAGCTGACCCTCGCCCGCGAGCGGGACCTCGGGCACGACGATCGCACCCTTCGGGTGGGCGGTGATCGACGTGGTGAGCGGGTCGGCGGGCGTGATGCTGCGTCCCGGACTCGGGTAGCTGATCGTCGAACATCCCGCGGCGACGACCGTCGCGAGCGCGAGTCCGACGATCCCTGCGCGCGCGCCCGTGATCCTGGCCCCCATGACGTCCCCCCGGTCCGTGGAACCCGCAGTATGGCGGCTGCGACGCCGCCCGGCCAACAACGGTCAGGCTGTCACCGTATCGGCGAGGTGGGGCGGGACGGGGTCGTAGTGGGAGTGGGTCGCCTCGAAGCGGCCGCGACCGTGTGTCATCGAACGGAGATCGATGGCGTAGCGGACGATCTCCGACGTCGGCACGGTCGCGACGATCTCGACCTCACCGTCGCCCACGGCGCTGGCCCCCTGGATCCGGCCGCGCTTCGCGTTGAGGTCGCCGAGGATGTCGCCCTGGCTCGCTTCCGGGGCGATCACGACGAGCTCACTCACCGGTTCCAGCAGGATCGGCCCCGCCTGGGCCATCGCCTCCTTGAAGCCGATCGAGCCGGCCATCTTGAAGCTCATCTCCGACGAGTCGACGCTGTGGGCCTTGCCGTCGAAGCACGTGACGCGCACGTCGACGACCGGGAATCCGAGCACGCCCCCGTGCTCCATCGTCTCGCGCACGCCCTTCTCCACCGCCGGGATGAGGTTCTTCGGGATGGCGCCACCGACGACCGCGTCGTGCCACTCGAACTCGGCGCCGCGTGCGAGGGGTTCCACCCGGATGCACGCGATCCCGAACTGCCCGTGACCGCCGGTCTGCTTCTTGTACTTCCCCTCCGCCTCGGCGGTCGCCGTGATGGTCTCGCGGTATGCCACCTTCACCGGTTCCGTCTCGATCTCGACCCCGAGCTTGCGGGCCAGGCGCTCGCGGGCGATGCCGAGGTGCGTCTCACCCATGCCCCACAGCAGCGTCTGATGCGTCTCCGGGTTCCGTTCGATCCGCAGGCTCGGATCCTCGTCGAGCAGTCGATGGAGCGCGGTGACCAGCTTGTCGTCGTCGGCCTTCGCCTTCGGGCGGATCGCGACTGCGAGGACCGGCTGCGGGTGCACGAACGGTTCCACCCGGATGTCGGTTCCACGGACGGCGAGCACGTCGCCCGTGGTGGTGCCCGCGAGCTTGGCGACCGCGGCGAGATCGCCGGCCACGACACGGTCGACCGGCTCCTGTTCCTTGCCCCGCACCCGGACGAGCTGGTGCAGCCGTTCGTCGGCGACGGTCCGACCGTTCACCAGCACCGCATCGTGGTCGAGGGTCCCCTGCAGGACCTTGAACAGGTTGATGCGGCCGATGTACGGATCGACGAGGGTCTTGAACACGAACAGCGCCGCCGGTGCGTCGGCGTCGCCGACCGCGGGCGCGGGCCCTTCGTCGACGATGAAGCGGGCGAGCCGGTCGATGCCGATCTGCTTCGTGGCACTGCCGCAGAGCACCGGGAAGACGGTCGCGTCGGCGATCCCACCGGCGAGCGCGTGGACCAGCTCCTTCACCGCGATGGTCTCGTCGGCGAGGTAGCGCTCCATCAGGTCGTCGTCGGCGACCACGATTCCCTCGACGACGGCATCGTGGACCGCGTGCTCCGTGTCGACGAGATCATCGGGAATCGGTCCCTCGGCGCCCGTGGTGGATCCCGGTTCGTAGGTGACAGCCGAGTCGTCGAGCAGGTCGATCACGCCCCGGAACTCCGCCTCGACCCCGATCGGCAGCTCGAGTGGTGCGACGCCCGCACCGAAGCGATCCTGCAGCTGCTCGAGGGTCCGATCGAACGAGGCGCGCTCGCGATCGAGCTTGTTCACGAAGATGGCCCGCGGGATGCCCCGTTCGGCCGCGAGGCGCCACGCGAACTCCGTCTGCACCTCGACGCCCTCGACGGCCGACACCACGAACACCACGAGGTCGGCGACGCGCAGCGCGGCGGCGACGTCGCCGACGAAGTCGGCGTAGCCCGGGGTGTCGATCAGGTTGACGGTGTGGCCGTCGAACTCGAACGGCGCGACGGTGAGCGAGACCGAGATCCCTCGTCGGGCGGCTTCTGGGTCGAAGTCGCACACGGTGGTGCCGTCCTCGACGCGGCCGGGGCGGGCGATCGCGCCGGCGTGGACGAGCAGCGCCTCGGCCAGGGTGGTCTTGCCGGATCCGCCGTGCCCGACCAGGGCGACGTTTCGGATCCTGTCCGTCGGGAACGTTGCCGTCGGGAAGGTCTTCACACCCAACCCCCTCCGTGTGTTCCGGCGCTCCGACGAGCGTCGGGGAGTCTCCCGGCGAGTGTAAGCACCGTGTCCAGGGAGCCTCTCGGGCGGGGAGCCCCGTGCTACCGTGATCGGACCGCCATGAAGGAACCACACTCCGTGACGGGCTGCACCTCCGGCCCCGTTTCCGGCCTCGCTCCGGGTCTTGCACCCGCCCGAGCCTCGGGCAGCACCGATGCTTGATGCGCGGCTCCGCACCGGAGTCGGCAAGGCGCTCGCGCCCGTGGGCAAGGGCCTGCGCAGCATCGGCATCACCGCGAACATCCTCACGGTGGTCGGTCTGGTGTGCTCGGGGATCACCGCGTGGCTCATCGCGATCGGTGAGCTCCGGTGGGCGGTGCTCGGTCTGGTCGCGAGCGGCCTGATCGACCTGCTCGACGGCAGCGTCGCCCGCACGAGCGGCGAGGCGAGTCCACGGGGCGCGTTCTTCGACTCCGTCACCGACCGGGTCTCCGACGCCGTCGTGTTCGGTGGGTGCGCCTGGTACCTGGCGAGCGAGAGCGCACACCTCCCGGTCCTCGCGTTCGCGGCAGCGGCCCTCGCGATGCTCATCTCCTACGAGCGCGCCCGCGCCGAGGCACTCGACTACTCGGCCAAGGGCGGCCTGATGGAACGGGCCGAGCGGATGGTGCTCCTCGGCGTCGGCCTCATGTTCAACGTCCTCGTCCCCGTGTTGTGGCTGATGGTCGTGCTCATGACCTTCACCGCGATCCAGCGTTTCGTCGTCGTGTGGCGACAGGCGAGCGACACGCCCGCGCCCCGGGTGCGGCGGCTGCGCCTCGTGCGGCACCGTCGGACCGACGACGACGACGAACTCGGCCTCGCCGCCGGCGACGAGGCGCGGAGCCTCACGGCGTGGTGGGATGCCCGGCGGGCTGCGGGTGAGGGGCGGGGCCCGACGCACACCCGACCCGCCCGGCGCCGCACCCGGCCCTGACGCGGTGCCCCATCCGGCGTACCTCGCCTACCGCGGCGCCGCCGCGCTCGCGCAGGCGCTGCCGACCCCGGTCGCCGAACCGACGGCGCGTGCGCTCGGTCGAGCCGCGGCCGTGGCGATGCCGGGCCGCCGCCGCCTGATCGAGAAGAACCTCGTGCGGGCCACCGACGGACGGCTGCAGGGCGACGACCTCCGACGCGCGACCAGCGAGGCGTTCGCGTCCTACGGGCGGTACTGGCTCGAGCTGTTCCGGCTCCCGCTCGACGTGCGCGACCCTGCGTCGGTCCAGGCCCGGTTCGAGACCGAGGGGTTCCATCACATCGAGCGGGGACTCGAAGCCGGCAACGGCGTCGTGCTCGCGATCCCGCATCTCGGTGGCTTCGACTTCGCTGCGGGCTGGTTCGCCGGGAAGATGGGTCGCCCCGCGGCAGTCGTGGTGGAGGCGGTCGAACCGCCGGAGTTGTTCGACTGGTTCGTGCGCGTCCGGCGCGACGCGGGGATGGAGGTCATCGCGCTCGGTCCCGACGCCGGCCGGGCCGTGGCACTCACGCTGCGGGCCAACTCGGCCGTGTGCCTCATGTCGGATCGCGACATCACGGGCGACGGCGTCGAGGTCGAGTTCTTCGGGGAGCGGACGACCCTTCCGGCCGGGCCGGCCACGCTCGCGTTGCGATCGGGTGCCCCGCTCATCCCGATGGTCGTCTACTTCCGCCCGCACGGTGGCCACTTCGCCCGGATCGGCCCGCCGATCCCGACCGAACGTGAGGGCCGCTTGCGCGAAGACATCGCCCGGATCACCCAGGCCGTGGCGCAGCGGTTCGAGGAGTACATCCGCGCCGAACCGACGCAGTGGCACGTCATGCAGCCGAACTGGCCGAGCGACCACGTGCCCACACCGTGAAGCCCCCCATCAAGGCGCCCCGGTGAAGGTCGCGATGATCTGTCCGTACTCGCTCTCCATCCCGGGCGGGGTGCAGGGCCAGGTCCTGGGGTTGGCGCGCGCGCTGCGGGAGCTCGGCCACGAGGCACGGGTCCTCGCCCCGTGCGACGGCCCGCCGCCGGCGCCGTTCGTGATGTCGATCGGTCCGAGCACCAAGGTCGAGAGCAACGGATCGATCTCACCGATCGCGCCGGGCAAGGTCGCCGCGCAGCGGACGCTCGAGGCGCTCCGCAGCTTCGCGCCCGACGTGATGCACCTCCACGAACCGCTCGTGCCCGGTCCCACCACCGCGGCGCTGCTCGGCACGAAGATCCCCTCCGTCGGCACGTTCCACATGGCTGCCGAACGACGGGATTCCTTCTACCGCTACCTCCACAAGCCCGCCGCCGGTGTCGCGAAGCGACTCACGATTCGCACCGCGGTGTCCGACGACGCCCGTCGCACCGCGCAGGAGTCGCTCGGGGGGAGCTACTGGGTCCTGCCGAACGGGGTCGACGTCGTTCCCTTCGCCAAGGCCGAACCGTGGCCGTCGTCGGTCCCCGCGGTGCTGTTCGTCGGTCGTCACGAGCCCCGGAAGGGCCTCGGGGTGCTCCTCGACGCGTGGCAGGAGATCGAGCGCGACGCCGTGCTGTGGGTCGCGAGCGACGGACCCGAGACCGTCGCGCTGCGCGCTCGCGGGGTCGCGGGGGTGGAATGGCTCGGGCGGATCACCGACGACGAGAAGGCACGACGGATGCGCGGCGCGGCGATCTTCTGTGCGCCGGCGATCTCGGGCGAGTCGTTCGGCGTGGTCCTCCTCGAGGCGATGGCCGCCGACACGGCGGTGGTTGCCTCCGACATCCCGGGGTACCGCAACGTCGCCCGCCCCGATGTCGAGGCGCTCATGACCGCGCCCGGCGATGCCCAGTCGTTGCGCCACGCGCTCCGTCGTCTGCTCGACGATCCCGACCGGCGCGCCGAACTGGCCGAAGCGGGCGAGCGGCGGACGGCCGCCTTCTCCATGCTCAGCCTCGCTGAGCGTTTTGTGCCGGTCTACGAGTCGGCGGTCGCGTGCGCTCCGGGGGAGCGGAGGTCGTAGACTCCTCCCGTTCCCATCCGCCCGGCCAGGAGCCAGCGCGTGATCCCTGCTCTCATCATCGTCGCGATCATCGTGATCGTGGCCATCTTCGTCGTTGTCATGTACAACGGCCTCGTCCGGTCCCGGAACCGGATCGACAACGCGTACTCGCAGATCGACGTGCAGCTGAAGCGTCGCTACGACCTCATCCCGAACCTGGTGGAGACGGTCAAGGGCTACGCCGCGCACGAGAAGTCGACCTTCGAGGCGGTCACCGCGGCACGGGCCAACGCCATCAGCGCCCAGGAGGGTGGATCGCCGGCTCAGCAGGCCCAAGCCGAGAACGCGCTGAGCGGCACCCTGAAGAGCCTCTTCGCCGTCGCCGAGGCCTACCCCGACCTCAAGGCGAACCAGAACTTCCTGAACCTGCAGGAAGAGCTCACGTCGACCGAGGACCGCATCGCCTACGCGCGGCAGTTCTACAACGACAGCGTGCTCACCTACAACAACAACATCCAGACCTTCCCCCGCAGCCTCCTCGCGGGGATGTTCAGCTTCGACAAGCGCGAGTACTTCGAAGGCGACCCGGAGGCCACCGGCCCCGTGAAGGTCGAGTTCTAGCAAGGTCGAGCTCTCGGCCCGCGCCCCACTCGCGCACCACCGTCTCTCACGAATAGGTCACTGCCCTGTACGAGCAGATCGCGCGCAACAAGCGCCGGACGTTCTTCCTTCTCTTCATCTTCGTGGTGTTGATCGCCGCGGTGGTCGCCGCGCTCGGATTCCTCTTCCAGTTCGGCTACGCGATCGTGCCCGTCGCGATCGTCATCGCCATCGCGATGGCGTGGGGCTCGTACTGGTTCTCCGACCGCATCGCGCTCGCCGCGAGCCGGGCCAAGCCGGCCGACGAGACCGAGTACCGCCGCTACCACAACCTCGTCGAGGGCCTCTGCATCGCGGCGGGCCTTCCGAAGCCGCGGTTGTACATCGTGGAGGATCCGGCTCCGAACGCATTCGCGACCGGACGAAACCCGAAGCACGCGGCGCTCGCGGTGACCACCGGTCTGTTGGAGATGATGAACCGCGTCGAGCTCGAAGGCGTGATCGCCCACGAGCTGTCGCACGTCAAGAACTACGACATCCTCGTCACCACGGTGGCGGTCACCGCCGTCGGGGCGATCGCGCTCATGGCCGATCTCGGCCTGCGGTTCATGTGGTGGGGCGGCCGGAGCGGACGTCGCGACAACAACGACAACAGCCCGGTCGGGGCGATCGTCGCGATCCTCGCGCTCGCGCTGCTCCTCCTCGCACCGTTCGCAGCGCAGCTCATGCAGTTCGCGATGAGCCGGCGTCGGGAGCTCCTCGCCGATGCGAGCGGGGTGCAGCTCACCCGGTATCCGCCCGGACTCATCTCCGCCCTGGAGAAGCTCCAGGGCGACAAGGCCGTGGTGCACCACGCCACCCGCGCGACCGCGCAGCTCTGGATCGAGTCACCCCTCGACCGTGACCCCCCGAAGGAAGGGAAGAAGGCCTCGTGGCTCAACCGTGCCTTCGACACGCATCCTCCGCTCGACGAGCGCATCGCCGCGCTCAAGGCGATGTGATGGGCATCTCGCGAGCTCGGAGGGGCCTGGTCGCGCTGCTCGTCGTCACCGCCTTCGTCGCGGCGGCCTGTGGCGGCGGCGGCGACGACAAGGCGACGGAGAAGTCGAAGGAGACCTCGACCTCCACGTCGACCCTCCCGCCCCCGCCGATCGCACCCCTCACCGGGTTGGCCGACCCGAGCGGCGCGAGCCTCACTCGGCCGGCGCTGATCATCAAGGTGGAGAACACCCCCGAAGCTCGGCCCCAGACCGGCATCGAGGCCGCCGACGTCGTCTACGAAGAGGTCGTCGACGGTGGGATCACCCGGTTCTTCACCGTGTTCAACTCGACGCTTCCCGAGACGGTCGGGCCGATCCGGTCGGTGCGCCCGATCGACGCGTCGCTCGCGCAGCAGCTCGGCGGCCTCTTCGCGTATTCGGGCGGTATCCCCGATGAGATCCAGCGCATCAGCTCCGTCCCGAGCCTGATCCCGATCGACGAGTCGGCGGCGGGCGACGCGATGTTCCGGGAGCGCTCCCGCTCCGCACCGCACAATCTGTACGGCTATCCCGAACGACTCCTCACCTTCGGCGGGGCACCGGTCCCGCCCCAGCCGCTGTTCGCGTACCTCGCAGCCGGGAAGGAGTTCGCCGGCGAACCCGTCGAGTCGTTCACGGTGGCTGAATCGAACGACGGTGACTACAACCCGAGCTACACCTGGGAGCCCACCTCAGGGACCTGGCTGCGCTCGGTGCAGGGTGAGCCGTCGATGGTGGCGTCGGGAGTTCAGATCGCGCCGACGAACGTGGTCGTGCAGTTCACCACCTACGACCCCGAGCCGGGCGCGTCCGGCGCGACCGGCACCGTGACCGGTTCGGGCGAGGTCTGGGTCTTCACCGACGGCAAGCTCGCCAAGGGCACGTGGACCCGCGACGACGCGAGCCTCCCGGCGACCTACACCGACGCCGCGGGCAAGCCCATCGCGCTCGCACCGGGCCGCACCTGGGTAGAGCTCGCCGCCTTCGGTGCCGAGACACAGGTCGTCGCTCCTCCGCCCCCGGCCACACCGCCTCCGACCGCGTCGACGTCGACGACGAAGGCCAAGAAGAACAAGCAGAACGATGAGTAGCGGCCCCGGCTGATCTCACGGGCCGGATTCCGATCAAGCCGGGGGAGCGGTGGCCGGTAGACTCGAACCATGTCCGAGTCGAGCGAAACTGCACGTGAAACCGGCACCTCCCGTGTGAAGCGGGGCCTGGCCGAGATGCTGCGCGGCGGCGTGATCATGGACGTCGTCACCCCCGAGCAGGCCAAGATCGCCGAAGACGCCGGCGCGGTCGCCGTGATGGCGCTGGAGCGGGTCCCGGCCGACATCCGGCGCGACGGTGGCGTGGCCCGCATGAGCGACCCCGCGATGATCGAGGGGATCCAGGCCACGGTCACGATCCCGGTCATGGCCAAGTGCCGGATCGGTCACTTCGCCGAGGCCCAGGTGCTCGAGTCGCTCGGTGTCGACTACATCGACGAGAGCGAGGTGCTCACCCCGGCCGACGAGGCGAACCACGTCGACAAGTGGGCCTTCACCACCCCGTTCGTGTGCGGCGCGACCAACCTCGGCGAGGCGCTGCGGCGCATCTCCGAGGGTGCGTGCATGATCCGATCCAAGGGTGAGGCCGGCACCGGCAACATCGTGGAAGCGGTCCGCCACCTCCGCACGATCCTGAGCGAGATCCGCCGACTCACCGTGGCCGACGAAGCCGAGCTGTTCGCCGCGGCGAAGGATCACCGCGCGCCGGTCGAGCTCGTCCGTGAGGTCGCCGCGCTCGGTGAACTCCCGGTGCCGATGTTCTGCGCCGGTGGCATCGCCACGCCTGCCGACGCGTCGCTCGTGATGCAGCTCGGAGCACAGGCAGTGTTCGTCGGGAGCGGGATCTTCAAGAGCGACGAGCCGGCGATCATGGCGAAGGCGATCGTCGAGGCGACCACGCACTACCGCGACGCCTCGATCGTCGCGAAGGTGTCGACGAACCTCGGCCAGGCGATGCCCGGCGAGGAGATCTCGACCCTCGACGTGAAGCTCGCCGAACGCGGCTGGTAGCGCGCGGTTGGTAGTTCGTGACCCCGCAGGCGCCAGGGTGGCGCGCCGATGAAGGCCGGTGTCCTCGCGCTGCAGGGAGCGTTTCGCGAACACCGTGAGGTGCTCGACGCCATCGGCGTCGAGACGATCGAGGTCCGCACCCCCGACGACCTGACCGGGGTCGACGCGCTGTTCCTCCCCGGAGGCGAGTCGACCACCATGACGAAACTGGTCGAGTCGTCGGGGCTCCGGCAGCCGCTCGGCGACCGGATCACCGCGGAGATGCCGGTGTTCGCGACCTGCGCGGGTCTGATCCTGCTCGCGCACGACGTGCTCGACGGCCGAGCCGATCAGCGCCCGCTCGACCTCCTCGACGTGACCGTGCGCCGCAACGCCTACGGGCGCCAACGCGAGTCGTTCGAGGCCCCGCTTCCGATCGCCGACCTCCAGGGCGGGGCGTTCCCCGGGGTGTTCATCCGCGCGCCGGTCGTGGAGCGGTACGGCCCTACGGTTGACGTGCTCGCTTCGCACGACGACCATCCGGTGCTCGTCCGCAGCGGTGCGATCTGGGCATCGACCTTCCATCCGGAGCTCTCGGGAGATCTCCGGCTCCACCGACGGTTCCTCGACGAAGCAGGGGGCAACTGATGTCCGGGCATTCCAAGTGGCACTCGATCAAGCACCAGAAGGGCGCGGCCGACGCCGCGCGCGGCAAGGTCTTCGCCCGGCTCGCCCGTCAGATCGAAGTCGCGGCGCGGACGGGCGGGGGAGATCTCGAGGGCAACCCGACGCTGCGGACCATGGTGCAGAAGGCACGCGACTCGTCGATGCCCAAGGACAACATCGAACGCGCCATCAAGCGGGGAACGGGCGAGCTCGAGGGCGTCACGTACGAAGAGGTGAACTACGAGGGGTACGCCCCCCACGGGATCGCGGTCTACGTGGAGGCGCTCACCGACAACCGCAACCGCAGCGGCTCCGAGATCAAGAACATCTTCACCCGCAACGGCGGCTCGCTGGCCGAACCCGGCGCGGTGAGCTGGCAGTTCGAGCGCAAGGGCATCGTGATCGTCGACAAGGCGGCTGCGACCGAAGACGACCTCATGCTCGCCGCGCTCGACGCCGGGGCCGAAGACATCACCGACCTCGGCGACACCTGGCAGGTCACCTCGCCGGCGGTCGAGCTCCACGCAGTGCGCACCGCGCTCGAAGCGGCCGGGATCACCGTCACCAGCGGCGACCTCACGATGCTGCCGAGCACCTCGATCGAGCTCGACGAGACCTCCGCGGCGAAGTCGGTCCTGCGGGTCATCGACGCGCTCGAGGAGCACGACGACGTCCAGGCCGTCTACGCCAACTTCGACATCCCCGACGACGTCCTCGCGTCGGCCTACGCCTGATGGCGCGCGGCTGATGGACGTCTCCGCCGGACTTGCGTTCGTGGATGAGCACCACCACGCGATCCTGTCGACGTTCCGGCGCGACGGTACGCCGCAGCTCTCGCCCGTGGCGTGCGGAGTGCACGACGGTCAGGTCGTCATCAGCACTCGAGAGACCGCGATCAAGGTGAAGAACCTGCGCCGCGACCCGCGGGCGTCGCTGTGTGTGATCAGCGACGGGTTCTACGGCGACTGGGTGCAGCTCGACGGCACCGCGACGATCCAGTCGCTCCCCGACGCGATGGAGCCGCTGGTCGAGTACTACCGGTCGCTGTCGGGCGAGCACCCCGACTGGGACGAATACCGGGCGGCGATGGCGCGCGACCAGCGTCTGATGATCCGCATCACCGTCGAGCGCGCCGGGCCCGACATCAGCGGGTAGGAACGTCAAGGGCTGAGCAACTCGTCGTACCCGACGAACGTGAAGAGGCGTTGCGGCGGGTCGGGGAGCGGCTGCGGCTCGCCCACGAGCCGGTGCGCGCCGACGGCGAACCGGCCCGGGCCGGGGGAGTCGAACGCGATCTCGGTGAACCCGGCATCGGCGAACCACTCCCGGATGCTCGGGGTGAGATCCGGCGCTCTCCGGTGCCGGGTCCAGACGACGGTGGCCCCTTCCGCGCACAGGGCAGGGAGCGCGTCGGATCGTCCGTTCCACGTCGGTGTCGGTCACGTTGCCGAACACTCCGCACACGAGCACGAGATCGGCGGCGTGCGCGCCGTCGTAGACGTCGGTGAACGAGGCATCGCCTTCGATCACCTCGATTCCGGTCCGTCCGTCGGCCGCCGCCGAGCGCCTCGCCTCGTCGACGTTGCGGGGATCGAGCTCCACGAGGCGACCACAGACATCATCCGCGCGGGGATGTCCGTCGAGTGCGCCGAGGAGGTCACGTGCCTGACCCGCACAGACGCTCAGTACTCGGATCCGGCCCGGTGGTGCGACGTCGAGTGCGGTGCGGATCCGGCCCTGCACTGCGGTCAGACGCCGGAAGAGGCTCGATTCGGAATCGTCGTAGGGCCGGTGCCATCTGTGCCAGTCCTTCGCGCCCACACCGACATTCTCGCGGCCAGGGGTTGACTCCTGAGCGCGGATCGGTCAGAATCGAACATACGTTCGCCATCCACGGCGGACGGCGGCTTCCCCCGTGACCACGACAGTTCTCGATCCGGGGAAGGACCGCGCGCATGAGCAACCTCCGTTCTGTGCTCGACGAGGAGGCGACGGTCGACCTCTCGCGCCTGACCGGGCCCGAGCTGGCAGACCGGGTGCGCGAGCTCGACCGGAACCGGCGTCAGCTCGACGGGATCTGGCTCGCGACGCTCGCTGCGTTCCATCACTCCGGTGAGTGGGAGCTCGACGGTGCGTCCTCGGCGGGTGCGTGGGTCGCGGCGGCGACGCTCCAGGATCACTCCACGCGAGTGCGCAGGTCCGGTTGGGTCGCCGGCTCGAGCACCAACCGGTGGTCGCCGCGGCCCTCGCCGACGGAGCCGTCTCGGTGGAACACGTGCGCGTCTTCGCCGACGCCGCCGATGTTCCCGAGTTCGGTGAGGCCGAGGAGGTGCTCGTCGAACAGGCCCGGTCGCTGCGGCCGGCTGAGACCAGGCGGGTCGTCGAGCACTGGCGCGCGGTCGTCGGCCGGGAACGGGGAAGCGCCGATCACGAACGTCGGCGGCTGCATCTGTCCTCGCTGCTCGACGGCATGCGCGCGCTCGACGGGCTGCTCGACCGCGAGGGGGGCGCGATCGTCGAGAAGGCGCTCGAGGATCTCATGGCGAGGTCGACCGACTGTCCCGGTGAACCGGCCCGGACCAAGTCGCAGCGGCGGGTCGACGCACTCGTCGACCTGTGCGACCGCTACCTGCGGGGCGCGATGGGAACCGCGAACCGGCGGCCCCAGCTGAGCATCGTCGCCGGCCTCGACACCTTGGAAGCCCGCGCGGGTCGACCCGCGCGCATGGGGAACGGAGAACTCCTGTCGAGCGACGCTCTGCGGCGCCTGGCCTGCGACGCCTCGATCAGCAGGGTCATCTCCGGGCCGAGGAGCGAACCACTCGACATCGGCCGAGCGACGCCAGTGGTGCCGGCCGGGATGCGTCGGGCCCTCGAGGCCCGCGACGGCGGTTGCACCTTCCCGGGCTGCGACCGGCCACCCGACTGGACCGATTCGCACCACCTCGTGCACTGGGCCAAGGGTGGCGAGACCAAGATCGAGAATCTGACGCTGCTGTGTCGGCGCCATCACCGGCTGCACCACACCCGCGCTTTCCGCATCGACCGCGAGCAGCACGCGCGACCTCGCTGGTTCCGCCCCGACGGAAGCGAGATCGCGCCGTCGGCCCGCCCGCCGCCCGTCCGGTGTGAGGCATGATGCGGGGATGCAGGTATCGATGAGCGTCAACGGCGGCGCGCAGGATCACGAGGTGGAGCCGCGCGTGCTCCTGGTGCAGTACCTCCGCGAGGACTGCGGTCTCACCGGGACGAAGGTCGGGTGCGACACGTCGAGCTGCGGCGCGTGCACGGTGCTGGTCGACGGCGAGAGCGTGAAGAGCTGCACGATGCTCGCGGTCCAGGCCGACGGCAGCAGCGTCACCACCATCGAGGGCCTCGCGCCGGGCGACGAGCTGCACCCGGTGCAGCAGGCGTTCCACGAGCATCACGGCCTCCAGTGCGGGTACTGCACCGCCGGGATGGTCATGGCCGCCGTCGGGTTCCTCGACGAGAACCCGAACCCGACCGAACGCGAGGTCCGGCTCGGCCTCGAGGGCAACCTCTGCCGTTGCACCGGCTACCAGAACATCGTCGACTCGGTGCTGGCCGCCGCGGCATCGAACGGGACGTCGAAGTCGGGGGTGAGCTCGTGATCCCGGCCGGGTTCGACTACGTCCGGGCCGGCTCGCGCGACGAAGCCGTGGCGCTCCTCGGTGAGCACGGCGACGACGCGAAGCTGCTCGCCGGGGGCATGTCGCTGATCCCGCTCATGAAGCTGCGGCTCGCGGTGCCGACAGTGCTGATCGACGTCGGCCGAATCGACGATCTGAGCTACGTCCGCGACGGCGGCGACCACGTCGCGATCGGCGCGCTGACGTCGCACCGTCACCTCGAGACGAACGAGTTGCTCGCTGCGGAGTGTGGAGTGGTGCGCGCCGTCGCGGCCGAGGTCGGCGACAACCAGGTCCGCCATCGCGGCACGATCGGCGGCTCGATCGCCCACGGGGATCCGGCGTCGGATCTCCCCGCGGTGCTGCTGGCGCTCGACGCGACGCTCGTGGCCCAGGGTCCGGCCGGCACCCGAGACATCCCCTCCGCCGAGTTCTTCGAGGGATTCCTCGAGACCGCGCTGGCACCCGACGAGCTGCTCACCGAGATCCGGGTCCCGAAGACCGGCACCAACGGGTTCGCGTACGAGAAGTTCAACCGTCGGGCGCAGGACTACGCGATCGTCGGTGCGCTCGCGGCCCGTGTCGGGGGAGCAACGCGCGTGGCGCTCGTGAACATGGGCAGCACCCCGCTGCGGGCGACGGGAGTCGAAGCCGCACTCGCCTCGGGCGCGAACCCGGCCGACGCGGCTGCGCTCGCCGCCGACGGCACCGAGCCGCCGGGAGATCTCAACGGGAGCCCGGAGTACCGCGAGCACCTGGCCCGGGTCCTCGTCCGTCGGGCGATCGAAGCCGTCTCCGGGTGACGGTGGCGGTCGCGATCCTCGCGGCGGGGAGCGGTACGCGCTTCGCCGGGGAGGGGTCGGGCCCGAAGCCGCTGGCGAACCTGCACGGCCGACCGCTGGTCGCGTGGGCGCTCGGTGCGGCGGTCGACTCGGCCCTGCGCCCGATCGTGCTCGTCGTCGGCCACGACGGGAACCGGGTCGCGCGCCAGGCGTCGGCTGCGGTGATCGTCACCCGGGCGAGCGGGTGGCGTCGCGGCATCGCGCACAGCCTCCGCGCCGCGCTCGACCTCCTCGACGGCTGGAAGCAGGTCGACGCGGTCTGCGTCGGCCTCGCCGACCAACCCCGGATCGGTGCCGAGGCGTACCGACGACTCAGCGCCGCGTACGATGCGGGCGCGGTGCTCGCGGCCGCCACGTACAACGGCGTGCGCGCGAATCCGGTGCTCATCGGTCGGGAGCTCTGGCCACAGGCGCGGGCGCTGCAGGGCGACGAAGGTGCCCGCCAGCTGATGCGAACCCATCCGGTCGTCGACGTCGAGTGCGGCGACACGGGTGATCCAGTCGACGTCGACACCGCCGAGGCGCTCGCCGCGCTCGAGAAGGAGCACTGATGGAGATCTTCGAGGAGTTCCGGGTCCCACTGCCGGTCGACGACGCGTGGCGACTCCTGCTCGACATCGAGCGCATCGCACCGTGCATGCCGGGCGCACAGCTCCAGGAGATCGAGGGCGACGAGTACCGCGGCATCGTCAAGGTGAAGGTCGGGCCCATCACCGCGCAGTACAAGGGCAGCGCGACGTTCGAGTCGACCGACGACGCCGAACACGTCGCCGTGATCGTTGCCTCCGGACGCGACACCCGGGGCCAGGGCAACGCCTCGGCCACGATCAAGCTGTCTCTCGGTGCCGAGGGAGACCAGACGCTCGTGAGCGTCGAGACCGATCTCGCGATCACCGGCAAGGTCGCCCAGTTCGGGCGCGGCGTCATCAACGACGTCTCCGGCAAGCTCCTCGCCCAGTTCGTCGAGAACCTCGAGCGCGACGTCCTCTCGGGTGAGCAGCCCCAGCCCGAGTCCCAGCCCGAGCCCCTGCCCGAGTCCCAGCCCGCGCCCCAGCCCGAGTCCCAGCCCGAGCCGCAACCGGCGCCGGCGGTCGCCACGCCGCCCACGCCCGCGTCGGCGCCTGCGGCGCCCGAAGCGCCGCAGGTCCGTCGGATCGACGCGCCCGAGGCCGCGCCGGTCGATCTCCTCGCGGTGAGCGGCCAATCGGTCGGCAAGCGCCTGCTCCCCGTGGGTGGGCTGCTCGTGCTCCTGCTGGTCGTCGTGTTCGGTATCCGTCGAAGGCGCCGGCGCAGCTCCTAGGATCGAACCGGTGTTCGATCTCGACGGTTCTGATCTCGACGGTTCTGTGCTCGGCATCGACCCGGGCCTCTCCCGCTGTGGGTACGGAGTCGTCCGCCTCGCCGCGGGCCGTACGGCCGAAGCGCTCGCCTGTGGCGTCATCCGCACCGCCCCCGAAGATCCGTTGCCGGAACGGCTCGCCGCGCTCGCCGTCGAGCTCGAACGGCTGCTCGCGGAGGTGCAACCGGCCGCGGTCTCGGTCGAACGGGTGCTGTTCCAGACGAACGCGAGGACCGCGATGTCGGTCGGGCAGGCGAGCGGCCTCGCGCTCGCGACGGCGGCCCGGATGGGGATCCCGGTGACGCAGTACAGCCCGAACGAGGTGAAGCTCGCCGTCACCGGCGACGGCGCGGCCGACAAGGCGCAGGTCCAGGCGATGGTCGCCCGGTTGCTCCGCCTCGACGCGCCACCCCGTCCGCCCGACGCCGCCGATGCGCTGGCACTCGCGCTCTGTCACCTGTGGCGCATGCCGTTGGCGGGTGCGGCCGCCGCACCGGGCGGTGTCGGTGGCACCGGAGGGTTCGAACGCGCGGTCGCCGCGGCAGTCGCGAGAGACGAACGCCAGTGAGCAGGTCGTGAGCAGGTCCCAGTGAGCAGGTTCCAGTGAGCAGGTTCCAGTGAGCAGGTCCCGGTGATCGGCTCGGTCCGCGGGACCGTCATCGAGCGGACGGTCGCGGGTGAGGTGCTCGTCGAGGTCGGCGGGGTGGGGTATCGCGTGCTCGTGCCCTCGGGCGCGGTGCCGGGCCTCGCTCCCGGGGGCCCGGCCTTCCTGTTCACGCACCTCCACGTGCGGGAGGACGCGATGGTCCTGTTCGGGTTCCCGACGCGCGACGAGCGCGACACGTTCGAGATCCTGATCGGCGCGAGCGGTGTCGGGCCGAAGCTCGGCCTGGCGATGCTCTCGGTCCACTCGCCCGGCGCGCTCCGGCGCGTCCTCCTCGACGGCGATCTCGATGCGTTGACCCTCGTGCCCGGGGTGGGGAAGCGGACAGCCCAGAAGCTGATGGTGCTCCTGAAGTCTCGCCTCGACGTTCCCGATGTGGATCTCGCCGAGGTCGAAGCTGGAGCACCGAGCGCGCGCGCCGAGGTCCGGGCTGCGCTCAGCGAGCTGGGCTACGCACCCGAGGAGATCCGGTCCGCGGTCGCGGGCCTCTCCGACGACGAACCCGCCGAGGAGCTCCTGCGCGCGGCGCTCAAGCAACTGGCGGTGCGAACGTGATGGGCTCGCGATGATGGGCTCGCGATGATGGGCTCGCGATGATGGGCCGCGAGGAGTTGCTCACCGCGTCGGCCGACCCGGTCGAAGCGGCCGAGGAGACGACGCTCCGGCCGCGGTCCCTCGAGGAGTTCGTCGGCCAGCCAAGACTGAAGGAGCACCTCGAGATCCTCCTGGGCGCGGCGCGCCAGCGGCACCAGGCCGTCGACCACCTCCTGCTCGCCGGGCCGCCCGGCTTGGGCAAGACATCGCTCGCGGGCATCGTCGCGGGGGAGATGCAGGTCGCGTTGCGGGTCACGAGCGGACCTGCGCTCGAACGGGCCGGCGACCTCGCCGCGATCCTCACCAACCTCGACGACGGCGACGTGCTCTTCATCGACGAGATCCACCGGCTACCCCGCGCCGTCGAAGAGGTCCTCTACCCGGCGATGGAAGACTTCCAGCTCGACATCGTCATCGGGAAGGGCCCCTCGGCCCGCTCGCTGCGGCTCGACCTGCCCCGGTTCACGCTCGTCGGCGCCACCACCCGGACCGGTCTCATCACCGGACCGCTGCGCGACCGGTTCGGCTTCGTGGCCCGGCTCGACTACTACGAGCCCGCCGATCTCGTCGCGATCATCGACCGCGCGGCTCGGATCCTCGGAGTCCCGCTGGCTCGTGAGGGCGCCGAGGAGATGGCCCGCCGGGCCCGGGGAACGCCCCGGATCGCGAACCGACTGCTCAAACGGGTGCGCGACTACGCCGAGGTGCGCGCCGACGGCACCGTCAGCGCGGTCGTAGCCCGCGATGCGCTCGCGCTCTTCGAGGTCGACGAGCGCGGCCTCGACAAGCTCGACCGGGCGATCCTCGCCGTGCTGTGCCGGGCCGCGGGACGTCCGATGGGTCTCACCACGCTGGCCGTCTCGGTCGGGGAGGAGCCGGAGACGGTCGAAGACGTCTACGAGCCGTACCTCCTGAAAGAGGGCCTGATCGAGCGCACTCCCCGGGGCCGCCGGGCGACGGTGGCGGCCTACACGCACCTCGGGATCTCGGCGCCGCCCGAGGGTCCCGAGATGCCCCTGTTCGGCTAGCGTCGGCACCCGCATGACTGCAGCACTCATCTATCTGGCGATCCTCGTCGTCGCCTTCTTCCTCTTGATCGTGCTGCCCCAACGGCGCCGCATGGCCGCCCATCGCGCGCTCGTCGACGCGATGGCCGTCGGCGACGAGATCGTGACGACCGCAGGGATCCACGGCACCGTCACGCGCCTCGACGACGCGACGCTCCAGCTCGAGATCGCCCCCGGTGTCGTGGTGACCCTCGCCCGGGGTGCCGTCTCTCAGCGGCGCCGGCCCGACGCCCCCCTCGTGGATCCGCCGGACGCGCTCGACGCCCCGCCGACCGAACTCGACTCGACGGACTGATCCGTGCGCAGAAACGTCTGGTACCTGGTCCTCACGTTCGTCGTCATCGGCGGTGCCTTCGCGGCGACGCTGATCTCGGGGACGACCCCGGTCCTCGGTCTCGACCTGCAGGGCGGCATCTCGGTCACCCTCAACCCGGTCTCGGGCACCAAGAGCGGCTCCATCGACCAGGCGCTCGAGATCATCCGCAGCCGTGTCGACGGGCTCGGCGTGGCCGAGCCGGAGATCAGCCGCCAGGGCGACTCGATCGTCGTCGACCTTCCCGGCGTGAAGGACCGGGCCAAGGCCGAGCGGATCATCGGTCGAACCGCCGAGCTGCGGTTCCGGCCCGTGCTCAACACGCTCCCGCCGTACGACCCGGCCACGGCGACGAGCACCACCACGACCACGGTCGCCGGCGCGACCGCGACCGCGCCGACGACCGACGGATCCGACATCCCGACCACCAGCCCGGCCGAAGACGTCCCCGGCGCAACCGTCGTCCTGCCCGGCCGCAAGGAGGGCGACAAGGCGCCCGAGCGCTACCAGCTCGGTCCCTCGGAGCTCACCGGGAAGGCGATCAACTCCGCGAAGGCGCAGTTCCAGGAGGGCAGCTGGGCCGTGAACGTCGACTTCACCGACTCCGGGAGCGGGAAGTGGGACGAGCTCGGCCAGAAGAACTTCCAGAAGCAGGTCGCGATCGTGCTCGACGGCGTCGTGCAGAGCGCGCCCGTCATCCAGGGTGGCAACCAGGCGTTCGAGTCGTTCGGGGGCAAGGCCACGATCTCGGGGAGCTTCTCCGAATCGGAGGCGAAGGACCTCGCGCTCGTGCTGCGCTACGGCGCGCTCCCGGTGAAGTTCGATGCCGAGAACCAGCGGGTCCAGAGCGTCTCGCCGTCGCTCGGCAAGGACCAGCTCCGGGCCGGGATCGTGTCGGGCCTCATCGGTCTGTTCCTGGTCGCGCTCTTCATGCTCGCCTACTACCGACTGCTCGGTGCGGTCGTGATCCTGGGTCTCGCGCTCACGGGGATGGCGGTCTACTCGCTGGTCTCGTACCTGGGTCAGACGATCGGTCTGACCCTCACGCTCGCGGGGGTCACGGGCCTCATCGTGTCGGTAGGTGTCACCGTCGACTCCTACGTCGTGTACTTCGAACGCCTGAAGGACGAGGTCCGGACGGGCAAGACCGTCCGCTCGTCGGTCGATCGCGGGTTCGCCCGGTCGTGGCGCACGATTCTCGCGGCCGACATCGTCTCCCTGATCGGAGCGGCTGTCCTCTACTGGCTCGCCATCGGCTCGGTCCGCGGCTTCGCGTTCTTCCTCGGCCTCTCGACACTGCTCGACCTGATCATCTCGTACTTCTTCATGCACCCCTTGGTCTCGATCATGGCGCGTGAGCGGGCGCTGGTCCGGGCCCCGAAGGTCGGCATCGCGGCCGGTCTCGACGTGACCGGAACGGTGATCGCCCGCAAGGACCTCGCCGACGCGGAGGTGGCGCCGTGAGCCTCCGCAGTCAGCTGCGCGACCTCTACCACGAGCGCACCAACTACCAGTTCATGAGCCGCACCTGGCGGTGGGCACTGATCTCGGGGATCGTCCTCGCCGCCGGTCTCATCGCGTTCTTCGCCCGCGGTGGGTTGAACCTCGGGATCGACTTCGAGGGCGGCACCTCGTGGGAGTTCACCGCCGCGTCGGGCCAGAGCGTGTCGCCCGGTGAGATCCGCGACGTGATGAAGGAGTTCGACCTCGGCGACGCCAAGGTCATCATCGTCAACGACAACGGCGCCCGGGTGCAGGCCGAGACGCTGCCGCGCTCGGAGCAGACGAAGGTCACCGAGGGGCTGGCGAAGTACGCGAGCATCGACCCGGCCGACGTCAGCATCAACGACGTGGGGCCCACCTGGGGCCGCCAGGTGAGCGAGAAGGCACTCCGGGCGCTCATCGTCTTCTTCTTCGTGATCGCGCTCTACCTCTCGTTCCGGTTCGAGTGGAAGATGGCTGCGTCGGCGATCATCGCCGTGATCCACGACATCCTCATCACGGTCAGCGTCTACGCGATCACCGGCTTCGAGGTCACCCCCGCGACCGTGATCGCGTTCCTCACCATCCTGGGCTTCTCCCTGTACGACACCGTCGTCGTGTTCGACAAGGTGAAGGAGAACGAGGTCCTGCTGGGTACGGCCAAGGGCCTGACCTACTCCGAGATGGTGAACCGGTCCCTCAACCAGGTGCTGGCCCGGTCGCTCAACACGTCGTTCGTCGCCCTCCTCCCGGTCACGTCGTTGCTGGTCGTCGGCTCCTACATCATGGGCGCGCTGAGCCTGCGCGACTTCGGCCTCGCGCTGTTCGTCGGCCTCATCACCGGGGCCTACTCGTCGATCTTCGTGGCGACACCGATCCTCGCCAAGTGGCGGGAGCGGGAACCCAAGATGCGGGCCCTGCGCGAGCGGTCCCAGGGTCGGACCGCGCGCGCCGCTGGTGCAGCCACCCTGGCCGACGCGCCCGTGCCGGTCACCGCCGACGCCGGTTCCACCGCGCCGACCACCACCGCGGCCGCGACCACCACCACGGTGGCCGCGCCACCATCGGAGCTCACCGCCCGTCCCCGTCAGGCCCGGCGCCGCAAGCGACGTTGACGGTCGAATCCGCTGCGTCGGCTCGACCGCTCACCTGGTAGCGACCCGCGGCGCGCGTCCGCCGACTCTGCTCCTTCTCCGGTTCGGTACCCGGGGGACACTGCGATGGCCCCTAGACTGGGACCGACGTGAGCACTGCCGAGACCCGCCTGTCGACCAGCCTGCCGGCTGGACCTCCGGGGCCCCCCGGAGTCGACGACGGTCGCCCGGACCGGCGATCCGACAAGAAGTCGAAGCTGCCGTGGCGACGGCAGCCGGTCGACGCGACGCTCGCGCCGCTGCTCGCGGCCTACCGGCGACGGCACCGCAAAGCCGAGACCGACCTGATCGAGCGCGCCTTCCGCACGGCCCGCGCCGCGCACTCCGAGCAGGTCCGCCGGTCGGGCGAGCCCTACATCGTCCATCCGCTCGGCGTCGCGATGATCGTGGTCGGCCTCGGTCTCGACGACGTCACGATCGCCGCGGCCCTCCTCCACGACGCGGTGGAAGACACCACACTCACCCTCGCCGACATCGAGCGCGAGTTCGGAGCCGACGTCGCCACGATCGTCGACGGCGTCACCAAGCTCGACCGCCTCCAGTTCGACTCGCGGGAGGCCCAACAGTCGGCCACGATGCGCAAGATGCTCGTGGCGATGGCCAAGGACATCCGCGTCCTGCTCATCAAGCTGTGCGACCGACTCCACAACATGCGCACGATCGCCTCGCTCCCACCGGCCCGGCAGCTGCGCATCGCCCAGGAGACCATCGACATCTACGCACCCCTCGCGCACCGCCTCGGCATCGCCGAGGTGAAGTGGCAGCTCGAAGACCTCGCGTTCGCGGTGCTGCACCCGAAGCGCTACGCCGAGATCGAGCAGATGGTGGCGACGCAGTCGCCGGAGCGGGCCGAGTACCTCGAGAAGGTGCTGGCCGCGCTCCGGGAGCGCCTCACCGAGCTGCGCATCGATGCCGAGGTGAGCGGCCGACCGAAGCACTACTGGTCGATCTACGAGAAGATGATCGTGCGGGGCCGGGAGTTCGACGAGGTGCTCGACCTCGTCGGGGTGCGCGTCATCGTCGACTCGGTGAAGGACTGCTACGGCGCGCTCGGATCGATCCACGCGTTGTGGAAGCCGGTGCAGGGCCGGTTCAAGGACTACATCGCGATGCCGAAGTTCAACCTCTACCAGTCGTTGCACACGACCGTGGTGGGGCCGCAGGGCAAGCCGGTCGAGATGCAGATCCGCACCCGCGAGATGCACCGCCGCGCCGAGTTCGGCGTCGCCGCGCACTGGGGCTACAAGGAAGAGGTCTCGCCCGCCGAGGATCTGGCGTGGCTGCAGCAGATGGTCGACTGGCAGTCGGAGACCGACGACCCGGCCGAGTTCATGCAGTCGCTGAAGTTCGACCTCGAACAGGGTGAGGTCTTCGTCTTCACGCCGAAGGGGCGCGTGATCACGCTCCCGACGGGCGCCACGCCGGTCGACTTCGCGTACAGCATCCACACCGAGGTCGGGCACCGCTGCATCGGCGCCCGGGTGAACGGCCGGCTCGTCCCCCTCGACTCCTCCCTCGCGTCGGGCGACACCGTCGAGATCTTCACGAGCAAGGTGGAGGGGGCGGGGCCGAGCCAGGACTGGCTCCAGTTCACCCGCACCCCCCGGGCCAAGAGCAAGGTCCGCCAGTGGTTCTCCCGCGAGCGCAGGGTCGACGCCGTCGACGCCGGGCGCGACGAGCTCGCCCGCGAGCTGCGGCGTGAAGGTCTGCCGGTGCAGAAGCTCGCGAAGTCGCAGGTGCTCACCGAGGTCGTCACCGCCATGCACTACGCCGACGTCGAGGCCCTCCAGGCCGCGATCGGCGAGGGTCACGTGTCGGCGCGTGCGGTCGCGCAGCGCGTGGCCCGCGAGCTGCGTGGGGGAGAGGAACAGATCCCCATCACGGCCCGCCGGCCGTCGCGCACGCTCCGACGCAGCGCCGGTGTGCACGTCGAAGGACTCGACGACGTGCTCGTCCGGCTCTCGCGTTGCTGCACGCCGGTGCCCGGCGACTCGATCATCGGGTTCGTCACCCGCGGGCGGGGAGTGTCGGTGCACCGGGCCGACTGCGCCAACGCCACCGGTCTCGCGACCCAGCACGAGCGGCTCATCGAAGTCGAGTGGGACCAGGACCAGCCGTCGACCTACGTCGTGTCGATCGAGGTCGAGGCGCTCGACCGGTCGAAGCTCCTACGCGACGTCGCCCAGGTGCTGTCGGAGCATCACGTGAACATCCTGTCGTGCAGCAGCCAGACCAGCGCCGACCGGGTCGCCAAGTTCCGCTTCGACTTCGAGCTCGCCGATCCGGGCCACCTCGAGTCGCTGATGCAGGCGATCAAGCGGGTCGACTCCGTCTACGACGCCTACCGGCTCCTCCCGGGTGCCGCCACCGCAAGCGCTGTCGCAGAGAGCTGAGCGCCGAACCTCCAGTCGAGACCAGGAGAAGAAGCGGAGGCGGCGGACAGCCACGCACGGCGGCCGAAGTGGTGGGCGATCGAGCCGCCGCAGTGGATTCGACCATCAAGGCGTTTCGTCCGGTTTCACACGTCGTTCAAGATCGAGCCCCCCGGATGCCGATACCGGGGGGTGAGGCAGGCGATGGAACGCGGAGCCCGGATGGAGCGACGAGGGCGTGCACGACCGAACACCCGACGGAGGCTCCGCCGCGCGCGCCCGTCGGTCACAGGCGCAGACCGGGAAGCGGGGCTCACGCTCATCGAGCTGGTCATCGCCATCAGCGTGTTCGCGGTGATGGCCGGCGGCATCGCGTCGACCGCCAGCTCGGGCCTCAACCTGATCCGCAACGACCGGAACCGCAGCGTCGCCGCCAACCTGGCCAGCCAGGAGATGGACGAGATCCGCCAGACCGCGTTCGGCGCGCTGCCGCTCAGCGGTCTGACGACCGCGACGAAGACGGTCGACGGCGTGGGGTACCAGGTGGAGCGCAGCTTCGACTTCGTCGCCACCGACGCGCACCACCAGCGCGTGCGACTCGGTTGAGCGCCGATCCCCAGATCCTGCGGGCGACGGTGCGGGTGCGGTGGAACGCGATGGGTTCGATCCCGCCGGTGCAGTCGAACACGGTGATCACGCCGCCGGTGGGCTCGTTCGATCCGTCGCGGGGCAACATGGCGGTGAAGCTCTCCGACCGTGATCCCGGTGTGGCGCCCGAGAACGTCGCAGGAGTGCTCGTGTCCCTCGTCGGACCCGGCGTCAACGAGTCGGTGTCCACGACAGCGGAGGGTTGCGGATTCTTCGACGCAGATCCCGCCGGGCTCGTACACCGTGCAACTCGGCAGCACCGGGTGGGTCGACCGGCAGGGTGTCGAGCACCCGACCCAGACCGCAGGGGTCACCGCCGGGACGATCGACCGCGGTGGCGTTCGACTACGACCAGGCCGCGACGATCTCCGCGACGCCTGACCGCGGCCGGTGGTGGGACGCTCCCCTCGGCGAGCTGGGCGCAGATCCCGATCGTGCTCGGCAACACCGACTTCCTCCCGACCGGGACCAAGACCTTCTCCGGGACCGGGACGACCCGCACGCTCTCGTTCCTGTTCCCCTCGAGCACCGGCTACACCGCGGTCGCGGGAGCCTGTGCCGACGCCGACAACGGAGCGGATGCGTTGTCGGTGACCCGGAACACGACGACCAGTGCCACCATCCCGCTCGCGACGGTCGACGTGCAGTTCAGTGAGTTCGGGACCGATGGTCCCGACGACATCGTCGCGGTGCACGCGAGTGACGCGGGGTGCCCGTCGGGCCAGACCATCACCCTCGGGACCGTTCCCGACGGTGTCGCCACGCTGCTCGCCGCGTTGCCGTACGGCACGTGGCAGCTCCGGGTGCCCGGTCACTCGCCGGTCGGATCCTGGCCCACGGTGACCCTCGATCCGACCGGTGCGGCCGTCACGTTCGTCTCGGTGCAGATCTGATGACGGCCGGTCGGATCATCCGTCGTCTGCGCCGGGCCACGGCGCGCCGGGCCGCCGGTGAACGCGGCGCAGCGAGCCTCTTCGAGGTGCTCACGACGCTCGCGCTCCTGTCGGTCGTGCTGGTCGTGGTCTACGAGGGCATCGGCTCGATGGGGTCGGCGTTCGAAGGCGGGACCGAGCGCCTCGTCAACCTCGACGAGGGGCGCACCCTCATGGCCGTCGCGACCAAGGACGTCCGCACCGCGACCCGGCTCAGCGCCGGGACTTCGCCCTTCGTGTTGGCCGACAAGCGCGAGATCACCTTCTACGGGAACCTCAACCCGATCGTCGGCACCGTCGGACCCCGGAAGATCCACATGTTCGTCGACCCCTCGACCCAGTTGATCGAGGAGGTCCAGGCGCCCGACGCCGGCTCCGCGCCCGACTACACCTACAACGGCGCGAAGACCGTCCGCTTCGTGGGTCGCTACGTCGCGAATCCCGTCAACCGACCCATCTTCCGGTACTACGACGACGACCGGAACGAGTTGACGAACGTCCCGCTCTCGGCCGCCGACCGCCTCGCGGTCCACTCGGTCCGCATCGAGCTCGCGATCAAGCGTTCACAGGCCTACAACGTCAACTACACGACGCTCGTGAACCAGGTGCGGCTCCCCAACGTCGACTTCGCCACGGCAGGGGGTTGAGAGCATGATCGAACGCTTCCGCCGACGCGACTCCCAGGGCGACGACCGCGGCTTCGCGCTGATCACCGTGTTGCTCGCGACCATGGCGCTGATGGCCCTCGGCACGGCTGCGGTCGCGTACGGGTTGGGATCACAGAACGCGTCGCGTCGGGACCAGGACTGGAACGCCTCCCTCACCGCCGCCGAGGCCGGGATCGACGACTATGTCTTCCGCCTCAACGAGAACAGCAACTACTACGCAGTACTCGGCCACGAACGTCCCGACCGACGGCAACGCGGCCTTCACCGGGTGGCAACCGGTCGCAGGGCCCGGCGAACGAGTCGAGCTTCCACTACTCGGTCGACACCACCCAGCTCGCGACGCAGGGGACGATCGTGATCACGTCGACCGGCCGCTCGGGGGTGAAGCAGGTCGAACGCACCGTGCAGTCGACGCTGCGGCGCCGGAGCTTCATCGACTACCTCTACTTCACCGACTTCGAGACCATCGACCCGGCGACGTACCCGAACAACTCGTCTTCGGCGACCGCGGCCTGGGCGCAGACCAACTGCTCGAAGCACTGGGCCGAGGGTCGGCTCGAGGGCTCCAACCAGTGCGTGGCGATCAACTTCATCAGCGCCGACAACCTCAACGGTCCGGTCCACACCAACGACGCGCTCATGATCTGCGGCACCCCGCACTTCAACGGCAAGACGACTTCGAGCTGGAACAACACCCCGCGGTGGCGCGGCAACTCGGGCTGCAGCGGGAACAACCCCGTCGTGGCCAACGCCGGCGATCCCGCGTACGCGACCCCGCTCACGATGCCACCGAGCAACGCGGCACTGAAGGCCGAGACCGTTGCGGGCAAGGGTGGCTGCCTCTACACCGGCCCGACCCGCATCACGTTGAACTCCAGCGGGACCATGACCGTCGACTCGCCGTTCTCGAAACAGACGAACAACGGGTGCCCGACCAACGGTCTCGGTGCGCTCCCGACCAACGGTGTGATCTACGTGCAGAGCGTGCCGTCGAGCTCGAGCGACCCGAACTACACGTCCGGTTGCCCGTACAACGCGTCGAACTCGACCGGCGTCCGCTACGGAGGAATCGGTTCGCAGCCGAGGCGCGCGCATCCGCTGGGGTACCCGGTCCTGAACGACACCGCCACCTACGGCTGCCGCGACGGCGACGTGTTCCTGTCGGGCGCTCTGAACGGTCAGCTGACGATCGCATCCGAGAACAACGTCAACGTCGTCGCCAACGTCACGTACAGCGGGGGTCTCTCGGGAACGGATCTGCTCGGCCTCATCGCCAACAACTACGTCCAGATCTATCACCCGATCAGCTGCGCGACGGGCGGCTCGAGCTCGACGTGCAACATCACGAGCCCGAGCTCGCCGGTCGGGGGTGCGTCCCTGAACAACGCACGGGTCGACGGCGCGATCCTGTCGCTCGCGCACTCGTTCCGGGTCCAGGAGTGGTCGGCGGGTGCCCCGTTGGGCACCCTCACGATCAACGGCGCGATCGCGCAGCGGTATCGGGGCGCGGTCGGCACGAACTCGGGTGGCAACGTGGCATCGGGCTACGCCAAGGCGTACACCTACGACAACCGTCTGAAGTACCTGTCGCCTCCGAAGTTCCTCGACCCGATCGCCGCGGCCTGGGGCGCGAACACCTGGGCCGAGATCGTCAACCCCTCCGGCCTGCCGGCCTGAGGCGATCGGGGCTCCCGACGGAGCCGGGAATGGGTCGGTTCCCCGACGGGTCGGCCGGTAGGCTCGACTCCCGTGTCCGGCGAACGAACCTCCCCGCGTGACGTCTTCCGCGCGCCGAAGGGCACCCACGACATCCTCCCACCGGCGTCGCACCGGTTCGCGGCGTTCGTCGACGCGTTCAGCGCGCCGGGCGAACCGGTTCGGGTACGGACTCGCCGTCACGCCGATCTTCGAGCACCTCGAGGTGTTCCTGCGGGTGGGGGAGTCGACCGACGTCGTCACCAAGGAGATGTACGAGTTCACCGACAAGGGCGACCGCCGCCTCGCGCTGCGGCCGGAGGGCACCGCGTCGGTGGTCCGGGCGTTCGTCGAGCACCGTCCGACCGAGCCGTGGAAGGTCTTCTACTCCGCGCCCAACTTCCGCTACGAACGGCCGCAGAAGGGTCGCTACCGCCAGCACTGGCAGGTGGGCGCCGAGGTCATCGGCGCGCCCGATCCCGATCTCGACGTCGAGGTCATCGACCTGGCGGCCGGCTTCTTCACGTCGCTCGGCCTGTCTCGGATCCGGCTCAAGCTCAACTCGATGGGCGACGCGCGAGAGCCGCAGTGCCTACGTCGGGCGCCTGCGGGAGTACCTTGCCCCGCACGCCGACGCGCTGGGCGACGATTTCGCCCGGATGCTCGCCGAGAACCCGCTGCGCATCCTCGACTCGAAGAACCCCGCAGTGGTCGACGTCATCGAGCGCGCCCCGCAGCTCCCCGAGCACCTCTCGGCCGAGGCCGCCGCGCACTTCGAACAGGTGCAGGCCGGCCTGAAGGCGTTGGGGATCCCCTTCGAGCTCGAACCGCGCCTCGTCCGCGGGTTCGACTACTACACCGGCACGACGTTCGAGTTCGCCGCCGAGTCGCTCGACGCGGCCCAGGACGCGATCGGTGGTGGTGGCCGCTACGACGGCCTCGCGGCTGCAATGGGTGGACCCGACGTGTCGGGCATCGGATTCGGGATCGGCATCGAGCGGGCGCTGCTCGCCTGCGATGCCGAAGCGGTGTTCGGGGCCGATCCCGCTCCGCTCGACGTGTTCGTCGTCGACCTCCGGGTCGACACGACGACCCCGAGGCCGCGATCGTCCTGCACGAGCTCCGGCTCGAGGGGCTCACGGTCGAGAAGGCGTACGGCGGGCGCTCGGAGAAGGCCCAATGGAAGCTGGCGGCGCGTCACGGGGCACGCTTCACCGTGGTGCTCGAATCGGGCGCTTCCGAACTGACCGTGCGCGAACGCAGCACGGGAGAGGAGCACAAGGTGCCGCGGGAACTGGTCGTCGGGTGGCTCTACGAGCGCGCGAGTGGGTCCCGCCCGTGATGCGGACCCACGAGTGCGGCACGCTCGACGTCGACGACGTCGGTGCGTCGGTGATCATCTGTGGCTGGGTCGCGAACCACCGCGACCACGGCGGCGTGCTGTTCGTCGACGTCCGCGACGCGTCCGGGCTCGTCCAGGTCGTGATCGACCCCGAGTCGCCCGGTGGTGCCGGCGCGCCGCGGCTGCGGTCCGAGTACGTGGTGCGGATCACCGGCGACGTGCGCACCCGACCCGAAGGAACGGTCAACCCCGAGCTCCCGACGGGCCGGGTCGAGCTCGCCGCGAGCGCAGTGGAGGTGCTCGCCGAGTCGGAGCCGCCACCCTTCCCGCTCGACGGTCGCGCCGCCGACGTCGACGAGGGGCTCCGGCTCAAGCACCGCTACCTCGACCTGCGTCGGCCGTCGCTGCAGCGCAACCTGCGCCTGCGGGCCAACGGTGAACCACGCGCTGCGGGCTTCGATGGACGCGCAACGCTTCGTCGAGGTCGAGACGCCGATGCTCATCGCGTCGACGCCGGAGGGTGCACGCGACTTCGTGGTGCCGTCACGCCTCCACCCGGGCGAGTTCTACGCGTTGCCGCAGAGTCCGCAGTTGTTCAAGCAGCTGCTCATGGTCGGCGGCCTCGAGCGGTACTTCCAGATCGCCCGGTGCCTGCGCGACGAAGACCTGCGCGCCGACCGCCAGTTCGAGTTCATGCAGTACGACATGGAGATGAGCTTCGCCGGCGCCGCCGACGTGCAGGCTGTCGTGACCGAGGCCGTCGGCGCTGCGGTCGAAGCCGTCACCGGTGAACGACCGGGCGAGTTCTCCCGCATGACCTGGCAGGACGCGATGGACCGGTACGGGTCCGACAAGCCCGACATCCGCTTCGGGCTCGAGATCACCGACCTGGCCACGGTGTTCGCCTCGACCGGCTTCCGCGCCTTCCAGGCCGAGGCCGTGCGCGGCATCTGCGTCCCCGGTCGGGGCGACATGGGCCGGAACAAGCGCGACGGGTTGATCGACCGGGCCAAGGCGCTCGGCGCGATGGGCCTGGTGTCGTTCAAGGTCGAAGGCGGTGCGCTGGTCGGCAACGGGATCCAGCACCTGTCGGCCGATGAGCAGGGCGACCTGCTCCGCACGCTCGGTGCGGTCGACGGCGACCTCGTCCTCATCGTCGCGGGTGCGCCCCGGATGGTCAGCGAGGTGCTCGGCGCGCTCCGCCTCGACCTGGCCCGTCCTCCCGTCAACGAGGGTGGCCTCCACTTCTCGTGGATCGACGACTTCCCGCTGTTCGAGGGCCTCACCGACGACGGCAGCCCGATCCCGGCGCACCACCCGTTCACGATGCCGCACCCCGACGACCTCGAACTGCTCGCGACCGCCGAGGGCGAGGACCTGCTGAAGGTCCGGTCGTTGTCGTACGACCTCGTGCTCAACGGTTGGGAGCTCGGCTCCGGCAGCGTCCGGATCCACACGCCCGATGTCCAACGCCAGATCTTCACCCTCCTCGGCATCTCCGACGAGACCGCCGCCGAGCGCTTCGGCTTCCTCCTCGAGGCGTTCCGCTACGGCGCGCCGCCCCACGCCGGCTTCGCCTTCGGCACCGACCGCCTCGCTGGCCCTGCTCGCCGGCGAGGAGAACATCCGCGAGGTCATCGCCTTCCCCAAGACCCAGTCGGGCGCCGACCCCCTCACCGGCGCCCCCACCCCCATCGACCCGGTCCAACTGCGAGACCTCGGCCTCCAACTCCGACCCCGCAAGCCCTGAGCCCAACCCCAGGCCGTTGGTGCGATAGTCGTCGCTATCCGGTGGCGAATCGCACCAACGGGTGTGGGTGTCCCAGGCCCCGGTGCAAGTCTTCGCCGATGTCGACGGAACGACGTCGCGGAGCGGCAATGGGGCCTGGTGACCCATGCCCAGGCGCTCGCGGAAGGTCTCAGCCCGCAGCAGATCCAACGACGCGTCGAATCGGGAAGGTGGACGGCAGATCCGCCAGGGGCGTGTACGCGATCGCAGGGACGCCGCCGAGCTGGGAGCAGTCGGTGATGGCTGCGGTGCTGGCGGCAGGCGACGGCGCGGTCGCGTCGCACTCCACTGCCGGCGCGCTCTGGGGACTCCCGAACTTCGATCGCGACCAGCTGGAGGTCAGCACCGCCCGGCGCGACCAGCGACGGCTCGACGGTGTGGTCACGCACCGCACGAACCGATTCCTCGCCGACGAGCACACGACGGTCGCGAGGGATTCCGGTGACCTCGTCCGAGCCGAACGCTGGTCGACAGTTCGGGCCGGCTCTCGGTCGCCCAACTCGGAGTTGCGACCGACCACGGCATCCGAGGCAAGATCCTCCAGCTCGAGGATGCTCCGCCGCTGCGTGGCGGGCCTCCGCCCCGCTCCCGGGCGGCATCCCGAACAAGATCCAGCGCGGTGCTCGCCCTTCGGCTTCCGGGGTACGACCCGGGCGAGAGCACCCTCCAGATGCGCTTCGTTCGAGGTCTCGTGGCGCATGGCTGCCCCGAACCGGTGCTCGAGCATCGGGTCCGATCGGGCAAGAAGAAGTATCGAATCGATCTCGCGTACCCCCAGGTGATGCTCGCCATCGAGATCGACGGTTGGGAGTGGCACCACACGCGGACCGCGTTCGACGGCGACCGAGCACGGGCGAACGACCTCGTCGCCGCTGGTTGGACCCTCCTCCGATTCACCTCGAGGATGACCGACGCCGACGCAGCACGCGTCACCCTGGACACGTTGGTGCGATTGTCGCCGGATAGCGATGTGCAATCGCACCAACGGGGTGGGGGGTGGGAGGGTGGCGTGATGGCTCGGGATGCAACTGGTGGGTGACGATCTGTTCGCGAGTGCGGCGGAGGACCGGATGCGGTCTCGGGCGCCGTTGGCGGCCCGGTTGCGGCCGCGGTCGCTCGACGAGGTCGCCGGCCAAGCCCATCTCCTCGGGCCGGGGAAGCCGCTGCGGACGCTGATCGAGTCGGACCGGTTGTCGTCGGTGATCCTCTGGGGACCACCGGGGACAGGCAAGACGACCATCGCCCGCTTGATCGCCGGCGCCACGGCCAAGGCGTTCGAACCGCTCAGCGCGGTGAGCGCCGGCGTGAAGGACGTCCGCGAGGTGGTGCAGCGGGCCCGGGAGCGGTTGGGCGAGCAGGGGAGAGGGACGATCCTCTTCCTCGACGAGGTGCACCGCTTCAACCGGACCCAACAGGATGCGCTGCTCCCGCACGTCGAGGAAGGGCTCATCGTGCTGGTGGGGGCGACCACCGAGAACCCGTTCTTCTCGCTCACCGCGCCGCTGCTCAGCCGCTCGACGCTGTTCCGGCTCGAGCCCGTCGACCACGACGCGCTGCTCGTGCTGTTCGAGCGGGCCCTCGTCGAACCGGGTCGCGGCCTCGGCGACGCGGCTCGCGGGGGAGGCGGCCTGACGATCGACCCCGACGCGCTGGAGCACCTGGTCGACCGGGCCGAGGGCGACGCCCGCCACGGGCTCACGTCGCTCGAGGTCGCGGCCGGTCTCGCGATCGAGTCGGGCCGAACGGCCATCACCCTCCCCGACGCCGAAGCTGCGCTCGCGATGCGGGCCCTGCGCTACGGCGACGACGAGCACTACGACGTCATCTCGGCCTTCATCAAGAGCATCCGGGGCTCCGATCCCGATGCCGGCCTCTACTGGCTGGCCCGGATGCTCGACGCCGGCGAAGACGCCCGGTTCATCGCCCGGCGCCTCGTGATCCTCGCCTCGGAAGACGTGGGGCTCGCCGACTCGAACGGCATCGTGGTCGCCGACGCCGCAGCCCGGGCGGTGGAGTTCGTGGGCCTGCCCGAGGCCCAGCTCAACCTCGCCCACGCGGTCGTCTACCTGGCCCGGGCCCCGAAATCGAACTCCGTCACCGCCGCGCTGGGCGCGGCGTTCGCCGACGTGCGGGACCGCACGACGAGCGGCGTCCCCACCCACCTGCGCGACGCCCACTACCCCGGCGCGCAGGCCTTGGGTCACGGGGAGGGCTACCGGTATCCTCACGACGATCCGAGCGGGTGGGTCCCCCAGGACTATCGCCCGTCGGAGGTCGCCGGTCGTCGGTACTGGATTCCCACCGGTCATGGCCGCGACGTCGGTCCGGCGGTCGAGAACATCGAGCCCCCCGAAGCCCCCGAGCACGAGGAGAGCCATGAGCGCGAGTGACTGGGCCGCCGCGACGCTGGGTGTCGCCGTGGCGGTGCTCACCGGGGGACTCCTCGTCGTCCTCGCCTTGCTGACCGCGACGTTGCGGAACCTGCAGCGCTCGATCGACGAGCTCCGCGTCGAGAGCATCGCCGCGGTCGAGGAGATGCGCGACCTGGCGCGCGAAGCCGCGGGCGAGGTCGACCGGGTCGGCGCGGTCCTCGACGCGGCCGACCTGGTCGGTCAGCGCCTCGACGGTGCATCGCGCCTCGCGGCCCGGACCGTGTCGAGTCCCGTGGTGAAGGCACTGGCCATCGGCACCGGCACCCGGCGCGCCGTCAAGCGCATGCGCAACGGCGAGCGGAGCACGCAGCCCGTCGCTCGAAGCCCGCTGCCGGCACGCCGACGGCCCGACGGTAGGGAGCGCCATGTTCAAGCGGGTGCGGTGGGTGGCGATCGGTTTCGGTGCAGGGATCGGCGCGTCGGTCTACGCCTACAAGACGATGCGCAACACCGTCGACAAGCACACCACCCCGGAGCTGCGCGACGCCGGTCGGAAGGCCAACGCGTTCCGGCGCGACGTGCAAGCGGCCGTCTCCGAGGGCCGGACCGCCATGCACGAGCGGGAAGCCGAGCTCAACGCCCAGATCGCAGGTGGGCAGATCGCGGGTGGGCAGATCGGGTGGGCAGATCGCGGGTGGGCAGATCTCGAACGGGAGCCGCGTCGACCGGCCGTAGACTGGCGCCCGTGCCGAGCCCGCCGACCCCCGACCTGCAGCACATGACCGCCGACCAGCTCCGGGTCGCGTTCCTCGACTTCTTCGCGCAGAAGGGCCACACCGTCGTGCCGTCGGCGAGTGTCGTCCCCGTCGACGCCAGCCTGCTGTTCACCAACGCCGGGATGGTTCCCTTCAAGCCCTACTTCGTGGGTGACGAGACCCCGGCCTACCGGAGGGCGGTGTCGGTCCAGAAGTGCGTCCGGGCCGGCGGAAAGCACAACGACCTCGACGAGGTGGGTCGCACCAACCGGCACTTCACCTTCTTCGAGATGCTCGGCAACTTCAGCTTCGGCGACTACTTCAAGACCGAAGCGATCCCGTGGGCGTGGGAGCTCATCACCTCGGTCTTCGGTCTCGACCCCGACGGCCTCTGGGTCACGGTCCACGAGCACGACGACGAAGCGGCCGAGATCTGGCGTGACACCGTCGGTCTCGCGCCCGAGCGGATCCAGCGCCTGGGCGACGACACCAACTTCTGGCGCATGGCCGACACCGGTCCGTGCGGCCCGAACTCCGAGATCTTCTGGGACCTCGGCCCCGCCCACGGGCCCGGCGGTGGTCCGGCGGTCAACGAGGACCGGTTCGTCGAGATCTGGAACCTCGTGTTCATGCAGTTCGACGAGCGGGCCGACGGCGAGCTCGTGCCCCTGCCCGCCCCGAGCATCGACACCGGCGCCGGGTTCGAGCGCTGTCTCGCCATCCTCCAGGGCGCCGAGACGGTGTGGGACACCGACGTGATGCGGCCGCTCATCGCAGCCGCGGAGCAGGTCACCGGGGTCACCTACGGGACCTTCCCCGGTACCGATCGCGACGTCAGCCTGCGCATCCTCGCCGAGCACGGCCGCACGATGACGATGGTCGTCGGCGACGGCATCGTGCCCTCGAACGAGGAACGCGGCTACGTGCTGCGCCGGATCATCCGACGGGCGGTGCGTCACGCCTACCTGCTCGGCGTCACCGACCTCGTCACCCCTGCGCTCGTCGACGCGACCGTGGCGGTCATGGGTGGCGCGTACCCCGACATCGCCAAGCAGCACGAGTCGATCAAGCGGGTCGTGCAGCGCGAGGAGGAGCGGTTCCGTTCCACGCTCGCGCGCGGCGTGGAGATGCTCGACAAGATCGTGGAGCGCGGCGACGTCGGTGGCGACGAAGCGTTCTTCCTCCACGACACGCTCGGCTTCCCGATCGACCTCACCCGCGAGATCGCGGAGGAACGCGGCCGGGCCGTCGACACCGAGGGCTTCACCGCCAACATGCAGGAACAGCGGACCCGCGCCCGCGACGCCGTGAAGGCCGACGGGGGGAGGGCGGGCGTCCCGGTGGAGCTGTACCGGGAGCTGCTCGACGACAACGGCACGACCGAGTTCACCGGCCGCCAAGAGGTCGTGACCGAAGGTGCGAAGGTGCTGGCACTCGTCGGCGCGGGCTCGGCTGCCGGTGCGGACGGCGGCGGGAGTGGCGAACGACTCGGACGGGCCGAGGCGGGGTCGACGGTCGACGTGTTCCTCGATCGCACGCCCTTCTACGCCGAGTCGGGTGGCCAGGTCGGCGACACCGGCATCATCGAGTCGGCCGACGGCGCGGTCCGGCTCCGGGTTCTCGACACGCAGTACGCCCTCCCCGGCGTACTCGTGCTGCACCGCTGCACGGTCGAGCAGGGCACGATCGCCGAGGCCGACGAAGTGGTCGCGCGCATCGACAGCGCAGCGGCGCGACCGGATCCGGCGCAACCACACCGCCACCCACGTGCTGCACTGGGCGCTGCGCGAGGTGCTCGGCGCCCATGTGAAGCAGGCGGGCTCGCACGTCGGCCCCGACCGGATGCGCTTCGACTTCTCGCACTTCGAGGCGGTCACGACCGAGGAGCTCGATCGGGTCGAGCAGCTCGCCAACGAGGAGATCATCACCGACGCGCCCGTGCGTCACTACGAGACGTCGAAGGAGCACGCGGCCGAGCTCGGCGCGATCGCGTTCTTCGGCGACAAGTACGGCGACGTGGTGCGGGTGCTCGAGGCGGGGGAGCACTCGATCGAGTTGTGCGGCGGCACCCATGTGCACGCACTCGGGTTCATCGGCCCGATCAAGATCGTGAGCGAAGGGTCGATCGGTTCGAACCTGCGTCGGATCGAAGCGGTCACGGGCGACGTCGCCCTCGCCCGCATCCACGACGAAGAGCTCCAGCTGCGCACCGCGGCCGAGCTGCTCCACGCTGCGCCCGGCGAGATCTCGGAGCGGGTCGAGAAGCTGCTGACCCAGGTGAAGGAGCTGCAGACCGAGCTCGACACGGCCCGGGCCCGCCAGGCCGGCGCGGAGGCGGGCGATATCGCGGCGGCGGCCGTCGACGGTGTCGTGGCGCAGCGCCGCGACGGGCTCGAGAACGAAGACCTCCGGCGACTCGCCATCGCAACCCGAGACGCGCTCGGCTCCGGGGTCGTCGTGCTCGCCGGCGTCGGCGCCGACGGCACCAAGCCCGCGATCGTGGTCGCGGTGTCGAAGGATCTCGTGGAGGGCGGGGCGTCGGCCGCGGAGATCGCGAAGCCGGCGGCGAAGATCCTGCAGGGGGGAACCGGCAAGGACGCGAACCTCGCCGTGGGCGGCGGAAAGAACCCGGCCGGGGTCGACGAAGCCGTCGCCGTGGCACGGAAACTGGCGGAGGAGGCCGTAGGCTCGACCGGATGAGTCGAGGGCGGATGAGCCGAGGGCCCGTCGACTCGGGAACGCCATGAGTCGGATCCTGGGTGTCGACCTCGGGTCGCGCCGGATCGGGCTCGCGCTCTCCGACCCGCTCGGTGTGACCGCGAGCCCGCTGCGGGTGCTCGAACGGGCTGCGGCGCACGCGGTCGATCATCGGGTCATCGTCGACGTCGCCCGGGAGGTCGAGGCCGGCCGCATCGTGGTGGGGCTGCCGCGCGCGCTGTCGGGGAAGAAGGGGCCGGCCGAACGGGCCACCCTGGCCGAGGTCGACGAGCTGCAGGCCGTCGCCGGCCCCGACCTGCCGGTCGAGACCTACGACGAGCGGTTCACCACCGTGATCGCGCAGCGGACCCTGATCGACGCCAAGGTCCGGCGCAAGGACCGCAAGCAGGTCGTCGACAAGGTCGCCGCTGCCGTCATGCTCCAGGGCTACCTCGAGGCAAGATCGTGAGCACCACGGAACTGGAGCCACCGACCCCGTCACCTTCTCCCCGCACCCGACGTCGATCCCCCCGCCACGGGCGCAGGATCGCGGTCGTCGTCGGGTCTCCTCGTGGTGCTGCTCCTCGTGCCGGTGCTCGCGGCGGGGGCGTGGGTCTACTTCCAGGTGCATCCCCGGGGCGCGCCGGGCGAGCGGGTCGTCGTGACGGTCCAGCCGGGATGGGGGACGAGCCAGATCGGCGACGAGCTCGCTCGCACTGGTGTGGTCGGTTCGGGGCTCGTGTTCCGTCTGTGGGAGCGCGACTCCCGGTTCACGGCCGGGGTCTACGAGCTGCAGAAGAACATGGGCGTGAGCGACGCGGCGGCGGCGATGCAGTCGGGCCCGGCCGTCGCGCCCCAGGTCGGGGTGCTCCCGGGGCTGACCCTCGACGAGGTCGGCGACCGGGTGGCCGGCATCAAGCGGTTCTCGAAGGAACGCTTCCTGGGGATCGCGACCGACGGCGAGGTCCGGTCGGCGTTCGAGCCCGTCGACGTGAAGACGCTCGAAGGCCTGCTCTGGCCCGACTCGTATCCGGTGCCGCCCGACCAGACCGAACTCGGCCTCACGGCGGCGATGGTCCGACGCGTTCGACGATCGCGCCACGGAGCTCGGGATCGTCGACGCCGCGGCCCGGCTCGGCATCACGCCGTACGAGGTGATCATCGTGGCGTCGCTGGTGCAACGCGAGGCCAAGCTCGACGAGGACCGACCCTTGATCGCCGCGGTGATCTACAACCGGTTGCGGGCCGGGATGCCCCTGCAGATCGACGCGACCACGCAGTACGCCGCCACGGTCGGCAACCCCGCGTACGACACGTACCAGATACCTGCGTTGCCGCCCACCCCGATCTCCACGGTGAGCGCGAGCTCGCTGCGGGCCGCGATGAACCCGGCCGACGTTCCGTATCGCTTCTACGTGCTGTCCGACGCCAACGGCAAGCACGCGTTCTCGGAGACCTACGAGGAGCACCTCCGCAACGTCGACGCGGCCCGAAAGAAGGGCCTGCTGTGAGCGCCGGCGAACGCGGTGAGCTGAGTCACGCGGACCACGGGTCGCGGGGGTGATCGGCGATCCGGTGGCGCACTCGCTCTCTCCGGCGATCCACAACGCGGCCTACCGCGCGCTCGGACTCGACTGGGTCTACGTGGGGCTGCCGGTTCCCGCGGGTCGCGGCCGGGAGGCGATCCGTGCGCTCCCCGCGCTCGGCATCGCCGGGGTGAACGTGACCATGCCCCACAAGTCGGATGCGGCCGACGCGTGCGACGCGCTCACGGGCGACGCCGCTGCACTCGGCGCGGTCAACACCGTGGTCGTCCGGCCCGACGGGACCCTGCTCGGTGATTCCACCGACGGCGCCGGGTTCCTCGGCTCGTTGGCGCGCCTCGGGGTGGACCCGGCGGCTGCGAGGATCCTGGTGCTCGGAGCTGGGGGCGCGGCCCGGTCGATCGTGCTCTCGCTCGGACGGGCCAGGGCCCGCGTCATGGTCGCCGCCCGTCGCGAGGAGGCCGCCGCCGCGGCCGCCGAGCTCGCGACCGGCGCAGAGGCCCACGACTGGAGCGACCTCGCCACGCTCGTCGCCCGCTGCGACGTGATCGTGAACGCCACGCCGATCGGCATGGGTGGTGAGCCGCCGCCGTTCGATCCGGCACTGATCGGGCCCCGCCACGTGGTGGTCGACACCGTGTACCACCCGGCCGAGACCCCGCTCCTCGCGGTTGCCCGGGCCCGGGGTGCCACCGCCGAGAACGGGCTCGGCATGCTCGTCGGGCAGGCCGCGCTCGCGTTCACCCTGCTCACGGGGCTCGATGCGCCCCTCTCGGCGATGGAAGCGGCCGTCGCCCGCTGATTGGTCGAATCCGCTCCGCCGGCTCGATCGCCCACCGGCTGAGGGCCCGGGGGAACTGTCCGCCGACTCTGCTGCTTCTCCTCGTGATGGTCGAATCCGCTCCGCCGGCTCGATCGCCCACCGGCTGAGGCCCGTGGGAACTGTCCGCCGACTCTGCTGCTTCTCCTCAAGGGTTGGGCCCTGTTCTGCCGACAATCCGGGAGAAGGGAGGAGCCGGTCCTTTGTCGCTGCAGGGCACCCTCGACACGTTCTCGTTGCCCGAGATCCTCGAGCTGGTGGAGAAGTCCCGCAAGACGGGTGCGCTCGAAGTGCGCGATCCGCAGAGCCGGGGCGTCCTCTACTTCGCCGGAGGTCGCTTCAGCGCGGCGGAGGCCGGTGACCTGAACGGCCCGGTCGAGTCGGCCGAGGAGCTCGAGGCCCGGCTCATCGACGTGTGCTTCGCGTTGTTCCGGGTCGAGACCGGCCTCTTCGAGTTCGAGAGCGACCGGTTCCCGCCGTGGCCGGTACGGGGCGGAAGCGAGGTCGCGCCGATCGTCGAGCAGGTCCAGCAGCTCCGACGCGACTGGCTCGCGATCGAGGCCGTGCTCCCGTCGCTCGAGTGCCGTCCCGGTGTCGTCGACGACCTCGACGGTGACCGGGTCGTGCTGAACAAGGCCGGGTTCCGGGTGCTGCGCGTCGTCGACGGCGAGCGCAACGTGCGGGAGATCGCGCGTGCCGTGGGCCGCAGCGTCCTCGAGGTGTGCAAGGTGTTGAAGGACCTGGTGGAGGCCGGCGCGGTGGTCGTGCCGACCGACCCGGCCCGCACCATGGTCGACGAGCTCGTCCTCACCGGCGACCCCGACCTCGAGCCCATGGTGGCGACGGAGGCGGATCCGGTTGCGGCCGCCTTCCCCGAGCCCGCGGCCCCAGTGGTCGAGCCGGTGGTCGAGCCGGTGGTCGAGCCGGTGGTCGAGACAGCGGTCGAGACAGTGGTCGAGACAGCGCTGGAGACGGGGCCGGAGGTCGAGGCGTTCGCCGAACCCGAACCCACCGCCGCCACCTTCGACGAGCCCCAGCACGCGGAGCCCCAGTACGCAGAGCCGCAGTACGCAGAGCCGGAGGCGGTCGAGCCGCAGTACGTCGAACCCGAACTCGCCGACCTGCCCGAGGTGCCGGGTCTCGTGGTGCCGTCGTCGCCGGCTGGCCTCACCGACGGCGACTACGCGGTCGATCCCACGGCCGAGTCGGGGCTGCGCGACTACGTCGCCGAAGCGCGCGAAGCGGAGCAATCCGGCGAAGCCGCCCAGGTGGTCGCCGACGAGTACGAGTCACCTGATCAGGCAGTCGAGGAAGACGACGACGACGAGCCCGCCCCCGACCGGGGTGCCCTCCTGCGCATGTTCTCCTCGCTCCGCGACACCTGATCGCTTCAGCCCGACCCCGGGCGCGCCGATATCTCGTGCCAGGAGGCCCATTGGCGCGGCCGTCCGACTGGAGCCGTACGCGTGTCCGAAGGGAATCAGCTCGGGACACTCCTGGTCTCGCAGGGGTTGCTCCCGCGGGCGAAGCTCGACGCCGCGCTCGCCGAGCAGGCCGAGACGGGCAAGCCCCTTCCACGCGTCCTGATCGAACGGGGCTACGTCAACGAGGTCGATCTCGTCCGTGCCCTCGCGGCCCAGGTCGGACTCGAGTTCGTCGATCTCTCCGAGGTCAGCGTCGACGCGTCGGTCGCGACCCTCATCCCCGAGAACCTGGCCCGCAAGTACCAGGCGCTGCCGATCTTCTGGGAGGAGCACCGGCTCGTCGTCGCGATCGCGGATCCGTCGAACGTGTTCGCGGTCGACGACATCCGCGCGATCACCGGCGCCGACATCCGCACGGTCGTCGCGACGTCGGGCCAGCTCGCCGAGCTGATCGACCGGTTCCACCGCCTCGACGGCGAGGTCGACACGGTCGCGCAGGAAGCTGCCGACGAGCTCGGTCCCGGCGACGACATCGCCGAGCCTCAGCGAGATCATCGAAGACGCGCCGATCGTCAAGTTCGTCAACCTGCTCATCACCCAGGCGGTGTCGGACCGCGCGTCCGACATCCACGTCGAACCGGGCGAACGCGACCTGCGCATCCGGTTCCGGATCGACGGCGTGCTCCACGAGGTGATGCACTCGCCCAAGTCGATCCAGAACGGCGTCATCAGCCGCCTGAAGGTCATGGCCGAGATCGACATCGCCGAACGGCGGCTCCCGCAGGACGGCCGCATCTCCCTGACGGTGGGAGGCAAGCCGATCGACCTCCGCGTCGCGACGCTCCCCACGGTCTACGGGGAGAAGGTCGTGATGCGGATCCTCGACAAGGGCCAGGCCGTGCTCAGCCTCGACGAGCTCGGCTTCCTCCCCGAGGTGATGGTCCGCTACCAGGAGTCGTACACCAAGCCCTACGGCACCATCCTCGTGACCGGCCCGACCGGATCGGGGAAGTCGACCACGCTCTACGCGACCCTCAACATCCTCAACGAGGTGTCGCGCAACGTGATCACGATCGAGGACCCGGTCGAGTACCGCCTCGCCGGGATCAACCAGATCCAGGTGAACGCCCGCGCCGGGCTGAGCTTCGCGACCGCGCTGCGCTCGATCCTGCGCGCCGACCCCGACGTCGTGCTCCTCGGTGAGATCCGCGACCGCGAGACCGCGGTGATCGGCATCGAAGCCGCACTCACCGGGCACCTCGTGCTCTCGACCCTGCACACCAACAGCGCAGCCTCGACGCCGATGCGACTCGTCGAGATGGGCGTCGAGCCGTTCCTCGTGACCAGCGCGCTCGACTGCGTGCTGGCCCAGCGACTCGCCCGGCGCCTCTGCGACCGGTGCAAGGAGGCCTATCAGCCCACCGAGTCGGAGCTCGTCGAGGCGGGTTGGCGGGTCGAAGACCTCGAACCCAACGAATGGCCGACGCTGTACCACCACATCGGCTGCTCGTCGTGCGGCCGGACCGGCTACCGGGGCCGGTTCGCCATCCACGAGGTGATGCTCATCACCGAAGACATCGAGCGGTTGATCATCGAACGGCGGTCCACCGACGACATCCAGAAGACCGCGGTGATGCAGGGCATGTTGACGATGCGAGAAGACGGACTCCGCAAGGTCGGGATGGGCCAGACCAGCCTCGAAGAGGTCTTCCGCGTCGTCGCCTGAGCCCGCGGGATCTGATCGGGTTCCGGCTCAGGCAATGGCCTTCCGCTGCCGATACAGGCTCGGACGACCACGGAGGGAAACAGGTGCTGGGCAGTCAGCAGAGGGTGTTGGGCGAGTTCCTGGTGGACCGGCACGTTCTGTCGCGCGACGACCTCCAGGTCGCGATCGCCGAGGCCCGTCGGACCGGTGATCCGCTCCCGGCCGTCCTCCTCCGCCACAACCTGGTGGGGGAGAAGGACATCACCGCGGCCATCGCCGAGGCGCTGTCGCTCCGGTTCGTCGACTTCACCGACAGTCCGCTGAACCCCGACGCGGCCACGACCGTGCCCGCCGACGATCGCGCGCGAGCGGCTCGCGATCGGAGTCGACTTCGAGGGCGCGAAGCTCGTCGTCGCGTTCGCGGAGCCGGGCGACGACGACGCCGTCACCGCGGTGGGCGCCGCGACCGGTTACGAGATCATCCCCGCGGCCGCGGGTCGCTACGAGCTCGCCCAGGCGATCGAGAGCGTCTACGGCCCGTCGCATCCCGACGCGCCGCCGCTGCCGCGCCGCGCTCGGCGACGTCGAGGACGACTTCGACCAGGGTCTCCATGTCAACACGCTCCTCGAACGGCTCGTCGAATCGCGTGGCTCCGACCTCCACCTCGCGTCGGGTTCACCGCCGATCATGCGGGTGCACGGCGAGCTGCGGGCCATGCCCGACATGCCGGTGCTGAACGGCTCCGAGATCCGGGAGATGATCTACGCGATCCTCGGACAGAAGCAGCGCGAGAAGTTCGAGAACGAGCTCGAGCTCGACACCTCGTACAGCCTGCCCGGCAAGGGCCGCTTCCGCATCAACGTGTTCCTGCAGCGCGACGCCGTCGGCGCCGTGATGCGTGCCATCCCGTTCGAGATCGTCGAGTTCAGTCAGCTCGGGTTGCCGGCGTCGGTACAGACGTTCGCTGAGTTGCCGCGAGGACTCGTCCTCGTCACCGGCCCGACCGGCTCCGGGAAGTCGACGTCGCTCGCCTCGCTGGTCGACATCATCAACCGCGAGAAGGCCGTCCACATCATGACGGTCGAGGATCCGATCGAGTTCCTCCACACCCACAAGCGCTCGGTCGTCAACCAGCGCGAGGTGGGGGAGGACACCCACTCGTTCGCGGCCGCACTCAAGCACGTCCTGCGCCAGGACCCCGACGTCATCCTCGTCGGTGAGATGCGTGACCTCGAGACCATCCAGACCGCGCTGACCGCGGCGGAGACCGGTCACCTCGTGTTCGCGACGCTGCACACCCAGGACGCACCGCAGTCGATCGACCGTGTCATCGACGTGTTCCCGTCGCACCAGCAGCAGCAGATCCGGGTGCAGCTCGCGGCGTCGTTGCAGGGGATCGTCACCCAGCAGCTGATCCCGCTCGCGGGCGGAACCGGCCGGGCCGTCGCGGCCGAGGTGCTCGTCGCCACGCCTGCGATCCGGAACCTGATCCGGGAGGGCAAGGTCCACCAGATCTACTCGATGATGCAGGCGGGCGGGAAGTACGGGATGGTCACGATGGACCAGGAGCTGGCCCGACTCGTGCGGTCCGGACGAATCTCGATGGAGTCGGCGCTCGAACGGTCGCAGCACGAGGAAGACGTCCGCCGGCTCGTCACGAGCGCGGCGTAGGAGCGACCATGCCGGCGACGTTCACGTACAAGGTCCGCGATCAGGTCGGCAAGGTCATCGAGGGTCAGCTCGAGGCCGACGACCAGGCGCTGGTGGTCGAGAAGCTGCGGTCGATGGGCTACACGCCCATCTCGATCAGCAAGCGCAACGAGAACAAGCTCAACGCCGATCTGAACATCCCGGGCCTCACCAACCGGGTGCCGCTGAAGGACATCTCGGTGATGGCGCGTCAGTTCGCCACCATGATCAACTCCGGGTTGTCGATCCTGCGGTCGTTGGCGATCCTCGCCCAGCAGACCGAGAACAAGGAGCTGGCCAAGGTCCTCGGTGAGGTCCGCATCGACGTCGAGCGCGGGTCGTCGCTCTCCGCCGCGCTGAACCGACACCCGAAGGTCTTCAACCGCCTCTTCGTGGCGATGGTGCGATCGGGGGAGTCGTCGGGAACGCTCGACTCCGTCCTGATGCGTCTTGCCCACACGATCGAGAAGCAGGTCGAGCTCCGCCGCAAGGTGAAGTCGGCGATGACCTACCCGGTGATGGTCGGGATCGTGGTGTTCTCGATCGCGATGATCATGCTGATCTTCATCGTCCCGCAGTTCGAGACGATCTACGCGTCCCTCGGCGGCGAGCTCCCGGCTCCGACCCAGCTGCTGTTGAAGCTCTCGAAGATCGTGCGGACGTTCTTCCCGATCCTCATCCTCCTCGGCGTGGCCGGGGGGTTCGGGTTCCGCCGGTGGATCAAGACCGACAAGGGCCGCGCGATCTGGGACGCGGCCAAGCTGCGGGTCCCGATCTTCGGTGGTCTGGTGCAGAAGACCGCGCTCGCCCGGTTCTCGCGCACCCTCGGCTCGCTCACCCGGGCCGGGGTGCCGATCCTCGAGTCGCTCGAGATCGTCGCCGACACCGCCGGGAACACCGTCGTCTCCGACGCGGTCCACGACTGCCAACGCGGCGTGAAGGGCGGCGACTCGATCGCCCGGCCCCTGGAACAGCACGAGGTCTTCCCCCCGATGGTCGTCCAGATGATGGCCGTGGGTGAGGAGACCGGAGCCCTCGACGAGATGCTCGACAAGATCGCCGACTTCTACGAGTCGGAGGTCGAGGCCACGGTCGACGCCCTGACATCACTGATCGAGCCGATGCTCATCGTCGTGATGGGTGTGATGGTCGGCGGCATGATCATCAGCCTCTACCTGCCGCTCTTCAACATCATCAAGCTCATCAAGTAGCGCGGTAAGAATCTCGGGGATGACAGCGACGGCGCCCGCGTCGGTGCAGACTCCCTCACCGTTCGCGGGCAAGAAGGTCACCCTCGCCGCGACCGGGCTCGGGTTGTTCATGATCTTCCTCGACGCGATGGTCGTGAACGTCGCGTTGCCCGACATCCAGCGCGACTTCGGTGGTGGCGAATCCGATCTCCAGTGGATCGTCGCGGCCTACACCCTCGCCATGGCGGTCTCGATCATGACCGCGGCCGCGATCGCCGACCGGTACGGTCGCCGCCGGGTCTACGTCGTCGCCCTCGTGGTGTTCACGCTCGCGTCGGCGGCGTGCGGCCTCGCCCCCGGCACGCCGTTCCTCGTCGTCGCCCGCGCGATGCAGGGCGCTGCGGCGGCCGCGGTGAACGTCGCCTCGCTCGCGATCGTGAGTGCGGCGTTCCCCGACGCCAAGGTGAAGGCGAAGGCCATCGGGTTGTGGACCGCGGTCGCGACCCTCGGACTCGCCCTCGGTCCGACGGTCGGTGGGTTCCTCACCGAGACGATCGGTTGGCGGAGCGTCTTCCTCGTCAACGTACCCATCGGCATCCTCGCGGTGGTGCTCACGACCATGGGTGTCGTCGAGTCGCGCGATCCGCAACCCCGTTCACTCGACTGGCCGGGTCAGGCCCTCTTCGTGGTCGGCTTCGGGTCTCTCTGCTACGGGCTCATCGAAGCGCCGCAGGACAGTTGGACGTCGCCGACGATCCTCGGCCTCTTCGCGGTCGCGATCGTGTCGCTGACCGCGCTCGTGCTCTACGAACTGCGCGCCCGGCAGCCGATGATGGACGTCCGGCTGTTCGCCGCGCTCGACGTACACCACCGCGATCGTGATCGTGTTCTTCGCGCTCGCCGGCGGTTACGGGATGCTGCTCGTCGTCACCCAGTACTTCCAGAACGTGCAGGGCTACTCGCCCATCGTGGCCGGCCTGCTGATGCTCGGGTTCAGCCTGCCGAGCCCGTTCACCTCGGTGTTGGAAGGCAACATCGTCGAGCGGGTCGGCCCCCGCACGCCGAGCCTCGTCGGCATCGGGAGCGTGACCGTGGGACTCACGGTGATCGCGGCGATGCTCGGCGTGTCGATCGTCGGCCTCGAGGTCGGCCTCGTGTTCATGGGCGTCGGCCTCGGATTGTGCATCCCGGCGACCACGGGGATCGCGATGGCGAGCGTGCCCGACGATCGCGCCGGGATGGCGTCGGGGATGCTGAGCGCGCAGCGCGGCCTCGGTTCGACCGTCGGGTTCGCGGTGATGGGTTCGATCGTCGCGCTCTGGCTCGGCAGTCACCTCGGTCCCGCGCTCGAACAGACGATCCCGAACGCCGCCGAGCGTGACCGGGTCGTGACATCGGTGAGCGAGTCGGCGAATCCGCAGGCTCATCCCGGCATCGCACCGGCGAACCCGCTCTCCGACGAGGTCGCCGACGCGTCCGACGACGTGTTCGCGAACGGCTCCCGGGTCGCGCTCCTGGTCGGTGCCGTGGGTGCCGCGGGCGCGTTCGTGCTCGGCTGGCGGTACCTGCCCCGCCGCGAGCCTGATCCCGAGGTCGAGGACCCGTGACCCCGGTACGATCGACCGCAGTGGACGGTCCCGGGTTGCGACGTGTCGGGTGGCACCGTGTCGGCAGTGTCATCACGGGCACGACCACGGGCTGGGCGCGATCAGCTCCGGCGGTGAGCCGTCGGCGGCGCTGCGGCGTCGGGTCCTGTGGTGGGCGCTGGCCGCAAACGGCGCGTTCATGCTCGTCGAGATCATCGGCGGCTTCGCGTTCGACTCCCTCGCGCTCCTCGCCGACGCGCTGCACATGGGGACCGACGTCGTCGGTCTCGGGATCGCGCTGGTCGCCCAGGCGCTGATCCTCCGCCCGGCGTCGGCCCGGCACACCTACGGCCTCCAACGGGCCGAGGTCCTCGGCGCGCTCGTGAACGGCGTGTTGCTCGTCGCCGCGGCCGGATGGATCTTCTACGAGGCGATCGACCGGCTCGGCCAACCCGCCGACGTCGACGGCGCGGGCGTGGTCGTCGTGGCGACGATCGGTCTCGCGGTCAACGTCGGCTGCGCGCTGTTCCTCCGGCGGGCCCAGGGCCGCAGCCTCAACATGCGGGGCGCGTACCTGCACATGGTCCTCGATGCCGCGGGATCGGTGGCTGCGATCGTCGCCGGCCTCGCCGTGGTGATCGCCCAGGCCGACTGGGTCGACCCCGTGATGTCGATCCTCGTGGGCTTCCTCGTGCTCTGGTCGACCTGGGGACTGCTGCGCGACACCGTGCACGTGCTCCTCGAGGGGACGCCACGCGGACTCGATGTCGGCGAGGTGGAACAGGCGCTCGCGGCGACGGCGGGGGTCGATGCCGTGCACCACCTCCACCTGTGGGATCTCGCGTCGGACACGCCCGCGCTCTCCGCCCACGTCGTGCTCGACGGCGAGCCGAGCCTGCACGACGCGCAGCTCCGGGGCGAGGAGCTCAAGGCGATGCTCGACCACCGCTTCGGCATCGGCCACGCAACCCTCGAGCTCGAGTGCCACGAGTGCGAAGGAGACGGAGCGGAGCGGGCGGACACGGTGCACGGGACGTGAACCGGTGGGCGGTCGAGCCTGCGCAGCGGAGTCGACCCGACGTGCCGCTCAGAGGTTGCTTCCCCCCATCACCCGTGAGAGCTCGTCGAGACTGACCACTCCGTCGGCGACACGTCCGAACGCCGACATGCGCATGGTGTCCATGCCGTCGGCGATCGCCCACCGCTCGACGTCGCGGCTCGTCCCGCCGGCGGCCACCACCCGGGCGACGGAGTCGGTGATCGGCATGACCTCGAAGATCGCGAGCCGGCCCCGGTACCCCGTGCCGCCGCAGTGCTCACACCCGACGGCCCGGCGGATGGATCCGGCGTCGACCAGGTCGTCGGGGAGGCCCACGTGCTCGCGCTCGGCGTCGTCGGGTTCGTGGGCCTCGGAGCAGCGGCTACAGAGCTTGCGGACCAGGCGTTGGGCCACCGCGGTGGTCAGCGCCGAGGTGACGAGGAACGCTTCGATCCCGAGGTCGACGAGACGGAGGGGGATCGCCGCCGCACGGGGCGCGTCGACCGTCGCGAGGACGAGCCGTCCGCCCCGGGCCGCGTCGACCGCGGCGCGGGTGGCCTCCGGGTCGTCGAGCGCGCCGACGAGGATCACATCGGCATCGGCCCGGATCGCGGCCTGGATCGCGGTTCCTGCCGTGGTCCCGGTCCGGGGGTCGACCCGAACGTGCTTGACCCCGTCGAACGCAGTCCCGCGCCGACTGCGCCCCGGGGTGGTATCGAGGGCGACGAGGCTGCGATCGGGTCGGTCGAGCGCGACGAGCGCCGCTTCGATCGTGGTCCGCTTCCCCGATCCCGACGCCCCGCCGACCACCACCAGACCCTGGGGGCGGTGCAAGGCACGCTCGAAGGTCGTGCGCTGCTGCGCAGTCATTCCCAGCGATCCGAGCTCGCGTCCCTGCGGCGTCTCGTCGTCGATGTGGAGGACCGCGACCTCGCCGTCGGACGTCGGAAGCGTCGACAGCGTCACGCCGACCGTGCGATCACCGTGCGCGACGGAGAACCGGCCGTGATGGGACCGGCCGCGCTGGTTCCCGTCGATGCCGGCGAGGATCTTGATCACGCTCATCGCGGAGCTGTGGCCGGCCGGCGGCGCCCCCTCGATCCGACGCAGGATCCCGTCGACCCGGAAGCGGACCTGCACGCCGTCGGGACCGGGCTCGAAGTGCACGTCGGTGGCGTGCTGTTCGATCGCCTCCGAGAGCACCGAGTGCACGAGCGTGTCGACCGGCGCGTCGATCGGACCGATGGTCGGGTCGGATGTCGGACCGGTCGTCGGGCGGTCGTCGGCGGTCGTCGGGTCGGTCGTCGGACCGGTCGTCGGGTCGGTCGTGTCGTCGACCGTGGCGCGGACGGACCCGTCGCCCGGTCGCGAGGTGGCCGCGGTCGCGCGAGCGGTGGATGACCACGCGCGGGCGATCGCAGCGTCGATCTGACCAGGGTCGGCGAGCGCCGGGAGCACCGGACCGCCGAGGAGCGAGCGGAGGTCGTCGATCGCGAACACGTCGCGCGGGTCGCACATGACGACCACGACCCCGGACTCGGTGCGTTCGATCGGGAGGGCGCGGTACCGCCGGGCCACCTCCTCGGGCACGGCACCGACGACGACAGGATCGATCTCGACGGTGTCGAGGTCGACGAAGCGGACCTCGAGGCGGCGGGCGAGCACCCGGGCGACGTCGAACGAAGAGACGAATCCGAGGGTGACGATCGTCTCGCCGAGGCGGAGTCCGGTGCGCCGTTGCAGCTCGAGCGCGGCCTGGAGGTCGTCGGGCCGGATCAGGCCCTCGTCGAGCAGCATCTCGCCGATCCTCGGGCGGGCGCCGGGAGGTGGCCAGCGGAGTGATGATTCCGGCGTCGACGCATCAGCCTGGGTCACGGAGTTCCATCGGCACCGGCCACTCCCGACCTGAGCATCCGCGGGCGACGCCCGAACCACGCCGGCGTCGGGAACCGGCGGCTACCGGGACCGGCGGGCTTGGGCGTCGAGCTCGTCGCGCAAGCCGACGAGCCGGTTCCGCAGGGAGACGGCGTCGTCGGCCACGGTGGAGATCCGGCCCTCGATGGCGGCGACATCGGTGCGGGCTTCGTCGCGCACCCGTTCGACCAACGCCGCGGTCTCGGCCGCGAGTGTGGCCGCGTCGCGCCGGGCACTCGCCAGCGATCGTTCGACCGCTTCCCGCTCGCGACGGAACTGCTCCCGCTCCCGTTCCATCGTCGTCTGCAGCCGGCGTTGCTTCGACTGCAGCAGTGCGAGCTGCTCTTCGACCTCTTCGATCTCGAGCTCGGCATGCTGGCGCGATTCGGCGAGCACCGCGATCTCGGCGGTGAGCCGGTCGAGGTCGACCGTGAGACGGGCCTGCTCGCCCAGCGCGAACGCGTCGGGGGGCGGTGCGCTCCCGCGTGCGATCGACGCTCGCATCTGGAGCTCGGCTTCGTCGAGGGCCTGGCGGCGCTCCTCCTGGGCGAGATCCCGGATCCCGCGTGCGGTGACCTCGGCTTCAGCCCGGATCTCCTCGGAGTCGTCGCGGGCCCGGCGCCGGATCGCGTCGGCTTCCTCCGCGGCGGCTCGGGTGGCGTCGTCACGGAGACGCGCCGCGTCGTCTTGCGCCTGTTCCGCGTCGGCCGCGGCGCGCTCGGCGGCGAGTCGCGCCATCTCGGCGTCGGCCCGCTGCGCTTCGGCCGCGGCGAGGGCGAGGGCGGCCTCGGTGCGGAGCTGTTCGATCTCGGCGCGCTCCTCGGCGAAGTCGGAGGCGACGGCATCGGCGGTCGCGCGGGCCTGCTCGGCCGCCCGCGCCGCGTCCTGCGCTTCGGCGTGGGCCACTTCGGCGTCCTGTGCCGCGGTGGTGGCCCGTGCCTTGGCCTCGTCGCGTGCACCTTCGGCTTCCTGCACTCGGCTCTCGGTGGCCGCGATCGAGGCGGTGAGTCGGGTGACCTCGGCGCGGACCCCGTCGGCGTCGGAGCGGGCCCGGCTGGTCTCGGCGCGGGAGGCGTCGAGCTCGGTCCGGACGCGGTCGCGGTCGACCTGCGCATCCTGGAGCTCGGTGCGGAGCTCACGGAGCTCGGCGCGGACCTGGTCGAGCTCGGCGCGGAAGCGCTCGTTCTCCGAGGCGACGCGCGACTCGGTGGCGGCGTCGCGACCGGCGGCGAGGCCCGCCCGGTCTCGTGCCAGTTGGGTGCGCTGATCGGCGAGCTCGGCGCGGGTGTCGGCGAGCTTCGCTCGTTCGGTCTCCACCTCGGCGCGGGCGGCATCGAGCAGGTCGCGTTCCATGCGCAGCTCCTCGCGCTCGTCGATCTCGGGGACGTCGTTCATCGCAGGGGCGTCGTCGAACTCGGGGACGTCTTCGATCTCGGGGACGTCGGCGATCTCGGGAACGGGTGCGACGAGTCGGGGCACGACGGCTTCGGGCGCGGGTGCCGGCGGCGCAGGTGTGGGCGCGGCTCGTTCGGGCGCGGCGCGGTCGGGGGTGACGATGGCCTCGATCATCGAGGCGCGCGCCATCGTGGATGCCGCGGGCGTGGGCTGTCGTTCGGGCTCGGCCACGACTCGGGTGCTCGCCACGTACGCGTCGTACGACGGGAAGCCGAGGCGGTGGAGCTGGAGCTCCTCGGCCTGGAGCGCCGACTTCAGCCGACGGCGGAGCTTGCCCGAAGACGGCGACCGGTCGCAGGCGGCGGCGGCCTCGACGGTGTCGCGGTGCAACCGCTCGATCTCCGCGGCGACGTCGGATCGGGGAGGGAGTGATGCAGCAGGGCCGGTCGCCCCGTTCTCGGTGGGCTCGGTCGCGGGTTCCTCCGCGGGTGCCGGCCCCGGCGTGGCGGAGCGATCCCGCGACGCGGATGGCAGGAGATCGTCGCCGCCCATGCCTCCAGTATCGACATCTGCGGCGGCCCGCGTCGGGTCGGCCTCGGCCGCGCCGTCATGCTCGTCTCCGGATGTCGCCCACCAGCTCACGTCCAATCGATCGGCCACGGATCGCCACTGATTGAGCCCCGGCGTGGAACTTCACGTCCCGTGGTCACAGGATCGGGCGAATCGCCAGGTTCCGGACGGAGATGGCACGGAGGGTGGGTGAACGGACCACGCGAGCACAGCGCCGGCCCAACGTCCCGACAACGCGCCCGGCGGTGCTCAAGGGCGGAATCTCACTGCCGATACGGATTCTGGTGAGTCCACACACGTGGACTGCCGGTTGAGACATCCGACCCATGGAGGGATGCGATGCAAACGATGCTCAAGTCCATCCGGGATCGTCGGGAGAACGAAGAGGGGTTCACCCTCATCGAGCTCATGGTTGTGGTGCTGATTATTGCCATTCTGATCGCCATCGCCATCCCGACCTTCCTGGGTGCACGCACCAAGGCGAACGACCGAGCGGCTCAGTCGAGCCTCCGGAACGCGCTGACCGCGGCGAAGTCCGTGTTCACCGACCAGAACAGCTACGTGCCTGGCGGTCGCCGCAGCGCTGCAGGCCGACGAGCCGTCGTTGGTCTTCCGACGGCTGGACCGTCGACGGACCCGAAGACGGTGAGCGTCGAGCGGCGCCGACCGCCACGGTCTGGACCGCCGCGGCGCTGTCGAAGTCGGACACGTGCTTCTACATCCAGGACAACTCGGGTGCTGGCGGCAACGGTACGACGTTCGCCAAGGTCGGCGGGCGGAGGGCACGGTGGCACGTGCAGCGCCGGAACCCGGTCCCGCCACGTTCAGCGCCAACGGCTGGTAGCTGATCCAGGCAACGCGAGCGACGAGAGGCCCGGGGCGATTCGCCCCGGGCCTCTTCGCTCGGTCGACACCAGCGTCGCTCAAGCTGGTGCGGTCGATGTCGATACCGATGCGACACGAAAGCGTGGGTGCATGGAATGCAGACGACCCGAGTCGACTGCATGGAAGCGACGGGACAGTCGAAGACGGATTCACGCTCATCGAGCTGATGGTCGTCGTGCTGATCATCGCGATCCTGATCGCCGATCGCGATCCCGACGTTCCTGGGGGCACGGACCAAGGCGAACGACCGAGCCGCTCAGTCGAGCCTCCGCAACGCGCTCACGTCGGCCAAGGTCACCTTCACCGAGGCCAACGACTACACGCTCGCGACCCCGGCTGCGCTCACGGCCAACGAGCCGTCGATCACCTTCGTCGCAGCCGGGACCGACTCGCACGGGACCGAAGACAGTGAGCCTCGGCGTGATGACCGCCGAGCAGTGGACCGCCGCCGCGCTGTCGGCGTCCGACACCTGCTACTTCATCCGCGACGACACGAGCGACACCGGCGGAACGACCTTCGCCAAGGTCCCGAACTCCGGGGGTGCGTGCGACGGCGGGAACCCACCAGCCGCCGGAGCGTTCAGCAGCAGCGGCTGGTAAGGAGCACGCACCACCTTCGTGGGACCTCATGGACGAGATCCGCACTTCCCCCAACGAATCCGACCCCGACCGACCGAGCCGCGAAGCCGGGATGACGCTCGTCGAGCTCGTCGTCGTCGTGCTCATCATCGGGATCCTCATGGCCATCGCGATGCCGTCGTACGTCGGCGCGCGCGACAAGAGCGCCGACCGCGCGCGCAGGCGCTGTTCGCGCGACGGTGCGGTCGTCGGCGCGCACCGTGTTCACGGACCGACGAGACCTTCGCCGGCGTGACCCCGGCCGTGCCTGCACGACGCAGGAGCCGGAGCTCACGTTCGTCGACGGATCCACGCCCGGCAACGGCTCGGACACACGAGATCTCGGTCGCGCACCGGCGGCAGCGGCACCGATGCGTGGCTGCTCTTCGTGACCGGCTCGGCGTCGGGCCGCTGCTTCGCAGTCGTGCAGCAAGGCGACGCCGCCGCCCGATACCAGGTCGACCAGGCCCCGAGCTGCGCCGCCGACGACTTCGACCCCGCCTCCGGCACCTGGACCGCTTCCCTGTAGGCGTCCGCCCGGCCTCCGCCTCCGCCTCAGGCGTGGGGTCTGCACGCTGAGTCCCGGAATCCGGGCCTCACGGTGCAGACCTCGGCTGGAAACGGGCCCGGGCTCAAGGCGGGGCCGGTAGCGTTCCGAGACCTGGGAGCGATGACCGCATTCGTGGTGGTCGTCTGCGTGATCCTCGGGTTCGCGGTCGGCTCCTTCCTCAACGTCGTGATCTGGCGCGTGCCCCGGCACGAGTCGATCGTGGCGCCGCCGTCGCACTGTCCGGGCTGCGACCAGCCGATCTCGCCGCGCGACAACATCCCGGTGGTCTCGTGGCTGGTCCTCCGGGGCAAGTGCCGGAACTGCGGCGAGCCGATCCCGGTGCGCTACCCGATGGTCGAGGTCGGCTGCGCGGTGCTCTGGGGTGTGATCGGCTACACGTTCGCCGACTCGTGGGCGTTGCCCGCGTACCTCGTCCTGGCCGCCGCGCTCCTCGCGTTGTCGGTGATCGATCTCGAGCACTACCTCTTCCGAACCGCATCGTGTTCCCGCTCGCGGGTGCCGGCCTCGTGCTCCTCGGCATCGCCGCCTTCGTCGAAGGTGCGGGCGACGACTTCGTCCGCGCCATCCTCGGGGGAGTCGTCGGCGTTCCTCGCGTTGGGGGTGCTGCACGTCATCTCGCCCCGCGGCATGGGTCTCGGCGACGTGAAGCTCGCCTTCGTGCTCGGCCTGTACCTGGGGTGGCTCGGGTGGGGTGAGGTGTTCCTCGGTCTGTTCCTGGGCTTCCTGCTCGGTGCCCTCATCGGGGTGCTGCTCATCGCCACGCACCTCCGCAGCCGCAAGGACCACGTGCCCTTCGGGCCGTTCCTCGCGGCCGGCACCCTCATCGCGATCATCTGGGGCCCCGCCCTCCTCGGCTGGTACTCCCAGGGCCGCTGAGAAGCGGAGCCGGCGGACTCGACGCGGCCGGTGGAGTGGTGGCGATCGAGCCGGCGCAGCGGATTCGACCCAACGGTTGGACAACGCCGTTGTCGGGGCTCAGCTTTTGTGGCCGGGGATGCCGATGGAGTCCGTGTGCACGGATGCATAGGCGGGACTCAAGCTGCGCTCCATGTTGACGATTGTTGAAGATGAGGCTTACTGTGCCTCGAGTCAACGAGGGGATACTGGCGTGACAATGTTCGCGCCCGACGGACTGCTCACCGTACGGGAAGTGGCGGAGGCGATGCGGGTCTCCACCATGACCGTCTACCGGTTGATCAAGGCGGAGGAGCTCCCCGCGATCCGCGTCGGCAAGCACTTCCGGATCCGTCGCCGTGACCTCACCGGCTACCTCGACGCCCGGATGGTCGGCCACGAGTCCGTGGTCGGCCACGAGTCCGTGGACTTGGCACGTCCGGCGGACATCCCGCGGTCCGACGAGGCCGGAGCGGGCGGGAACTAGGCATGGCTTCCCGACGGGTGATCGGCCTCGACATCGGCACCAACGCGGTGCGGGTCGCCGACGTCGAGTTCAACGACACCATCACGCTGCGGGCCTTCGGCCAGGTCGCGCTGCCGCTCGACGCGATGCGCGAGGGCGAGGTCCTCGACCCCGGCGCCGTCACCGCGGCGATCCAGCGGCTCTGGCGGGAGCTCGGTCTGAAGAAGGGCGAGGTCCGGGTCGGCATCGCCGGACCGCGCGTGATCGTGCGCACCGTCGACCTGCCGGCGATGCCCGACGCCGATCTCGCCGAGCGCGATCCGCTTCCAGGCCCAGGAGCTCATCCCGATCCCGCTCGACGACGCCGTGCTCGACTTCCAGGTGCTCGAGTCGGTTCCCGGCCCCGACGCCGACGGCTTCGTGGCGCCGGCACCGCCCCCGGTCGATTCCCCGTTCGCCGACCCTGCGCCCGCGGCGGGCGACCCGGGTGCAGGGGGAGCCGAGGGCGGCATCCCCGGCCTCGACCCGTTGCCGCCGGCCGACGAACCCACCGAGGCGATCCCGGGTGCCACCGGCACCAACCGGGTGCTCGTCGCGGCGGCCCACCAGGAGACCGTCGCCCGGATGATCGGTGCGGTGCGCGCCGCGGGCCTCAAGGTCGCGGCGGTCGACCTCGTGCCGCTCGCACTCGTCCGCGCGCTCGGCCGTCGCGTCGCCCCCGACGGTCCCGGTGCCGAGGGCATCGTGTCGATCGGTGGCGGCGTCACCGTCATCGTCGTGCACGAGGGTGGTCTGCCGCGGTTCGTGCGCATGCTCGGAACCGGTGGTCGGTCGCTCACCGAAGCGATCGCCCGCGACCTCGACCTCACCCTCGAGACCGCCGAGGCGCTGAAGCGTCAGGGCGAGAACTCGCCGCCCGAGCTCGCACCGCGTGTCACTGCCGCGCTCGAACGTCCGCTCTCCGATCTGCTCGAGGAGGTCCGCGGCTCGCTCGACTACTGGCGCACCCAGCCGGGCTCGGCCCGCCTGCTGCGCGTCACCGTCACCGGTGGTGTCTCGCTCCAACCCGGCGTGGTCGACGGGCTCTCGCGGGTGCTCGGCGTTCCGGTCGAGCAGGCCCAGCCGCGCGAGGGCGTCGAGGTCGGCGACATCGGCTTCCCGCCCGACGAGGTGGCTGCGCTCGATCCCTACCTGCCGGTGCCGATCGGGCTCGCGCTCGGCGGCTCGCCCGGCGGCAAGCGCATCAACCTCTCGGGCAGTGACCGGGGTTCCAACCCGACCGACACCCGCAAGCTCGCGTTGGTGCTCGGCGCGGTCGGACTCGGGTTGCTCCTGCTGCTCGGCCTGTTGAGCTTCCAGAAGCAGTCGCAGACTCTCGAACGCGAAGGACGACCTCTCGAACCAACAGGCCACGAACGCGAAGTTGCAGTCGCAGATCGACGAGCTCGCAGAGGCCCAGCAGGACCAGGCCAAGATCGAGGCGATCCAGGGTCAGGTGACCACGATCCTGCAGACCGACGTGTCGTGGGCCGTGATGCTCCAGGAGATCGCGCGCACCATTCCCGACGACACCTGGCTCACGGCCTTCCAGGGCGCGGTCACGACCGATCCCGCAGCCGCTTCGGCCGCCGCCAACACCGCGGCGGGGATCTCCGGTTCGACCGCCACACCCGGCAACGGCCACCACGCCCGTTGCCGGAGCGCTCGCGGGCACGGTGTCGTTCACCGCCACCGGTCTCGACTTCACGTCGATCTCGAGTTGGATCACGCGGGTGAGCGACATCCCGTCGTACTCGAACCTCTGGGTGCCCACCGCGTCGGCCACGCAGCTCGGTGGACGCACCGTCGTGAACTTCACGTCGAACGCGGCCCTCACCGACAAGGCCAAGTCGAACCGACTCGAGGAGTTCACGGGCCAGGATCAAGCCGGAACCGACGCAGGTGGGCAGCCGTGAAGCGCAACGTGATCATCGCCATCGTGGCGGGCGCGCTCGCCGTGATCCTCGTGTGGTTCTTCCTCTTCTACAAGCCGAAGAGCAGCGAGGTCTCGAAGACCAACGACGAGGTCGCCGCGGCCGAGCGGCAGCAGCAGGACCTCGAGGCCACGCTCGCCCGCCTGCAGGACCTCGACGCGAACCGGCCCCAGCAGCAGGCCGACCTCGACAAGCTCAACGCAGCGATCCCGGCGACCCCCGACCTCGCCGAGTTCATCTTCGAGGCCAACACCGCGGCGGCCGACTCGGGCGTCGACTGGTTGTCGATCGCGCCCACCCCGCCGGTCGCGAGCCTCACCGGCGGTCCGAGCGAGATCGTGCTGAACATCCAGGTCCAGGGAGGGTTCTTCCAGGTGCTCGACTACCTGAACCGGCTCGAGAACCTGAAGCGGCTCGTCGTCACCGACACGGTGAACCTCTCGGCCGGCGGCACCGACACCTCGGGGAGCGCCGGGTCCTCGGGCTCCCAGACGTTGTCGACGTCGACCTCCGACTCGGGCGCGCCGACCCTCAGCGTCACGCTCGGGGCCAAGATGTACACGTCCGCGACCATCGCACCGGCTGCACCCGGTGCCGTCCCTGCGCCGACACCGGCGCCGGCGACGCAATCGTCCGGCACGGGAGTGTCGTAGCCATGGCCGAGTCGACACCGAAGGTGAGCAAGCCGTTCATCGTGATCGCCGGCATCGGCGTGCTGGTGATCGTCGCGTTCCTGGCCATGAAGGTGCTCGGTGGTGGCGGCGGCGGCGACAGTGCCGAGACGGCCGCGCCCGCGCCGTCGGGTGCTCCGGCCGCGTCGACCACGACCACGACCACGACCGCACCCGGGGAACCGTCGACGCCGAACCAGTCGTTCGACGTCTTCACCACCAAGAACCCCTTCCAGCCGCTCGTGACCGACAGCGCCGACGTCGGTCGGCTCGACGACCGAGCAGACGAGCCCACCCCTCGACACCTCCGACGGAGATGTGGTCCCGCCGCCGATCATCCCCGAGGCGCAGGCACCGGCGGCCGGGACGCCGGTCTCGGTGCTCGAGGTGAGCGACGCGACCGGAACGACCGTGGCCCGGGTCCAGGTCGGTTCCACCGTCCACACGGTGGTGGTGGGCCAGACCTTCGCCACGAGCTACCGGGTCGTCAGCCTCGACGCGGCCAGCGGTTGCGGCCAGTTCCAGTACGGCGACACGCCGTTCGAGCTCTGCACCGGCCAGCAGACGCTGAAGTAGCACGCGGCGTCGCCGTCACCGGGCGGAAGAGCACCCGGTCCGGGGTGGGTGCTCCCGTACACTCGTGCCCATGTTGCGCCTGCTCACCGCCGGTGAATCGCACGGCCCGGCCCTCACGGTCATCGTCGAGGGCCTGCCCGGCCGGTCTTCCCCTCGACATCGAGGAGATCGCCAGCGAGCTCGTCGCGCCGCCGGCTCGGGTTCGGGCGGGGACCCCGGATGCGCTTCGAGCGCGACGACCTCGAGTTCCTCGGCGGTGTGCGCCACGGCACCACCCTCGGCTCTCCGGTCGCGATCGTGATCCACAACACCGAATGGCCGAAGTGGCAGGAAGAGATGTCGCCCGGCGCCGGGGTCACCGAGAAGCCGCTCACCGCACCGCGGCCCGGTCACGCCGACCTCGTCGGGATGCAGAAGTACGGCTTCGACGACGCCCGCAACGTGCTCGAACGGGCGAGCGCACGCGAGACCGCGGCGCGGGTCGCCGCCGGCGCGATGGCCAAGGCGCTCCTCGCCACACTCGGCACGACCGTGATCAGCCACGTGATCCAGATGGGCGACGCCCGGGTCGCTGCCGACGCGGCCCGCCCCGGTCCGTCGGATCTCGACCGCATCGACGACTCGCCGGTCCGTTGCTTCGACCCCACGGCCGAGACCGCGATGATCGACGCGGTGAAGGCCGCGGCGAAGGTCGGTGACTCGCTCGGTGGGGTCGTCGAGGTGCTCGGCCACGGCGTGCCGATCGGCCTGGGTTCGCACGTGCACTGGGACCGCAAGATCGACGGCCTGCTCGCGCAGGCGCTCATGAGCATCCAGGCCATGAAGGGTGTCGAGATCGGCGACGGGTTCGAGATCGCCGGCCGGCGCGGCAGCGAAGCCCACGACGAGATCCTCTGGGACACCGAGCACGACACCTACGAGCGTGCCTCCGACCGCGGTGGCGGGACCGAGGGCGGCATCACGACGGGTGCGTTGCTCGTGGCCCGGGCCGCGATGAAGCCGCTCGCCAGCTTGAACCGGCCGGTGCTGCGCACCGTCGACGTCGAGACCAAGGCGGAGACGGTGTCGTTCAAGGAACGGACCGACGTCACCGCCGTCCCCGCGGCGGGCGTGGTCGCGGAGACGATGGTCGCGCTGGTCCTGGCGTCGGAGGCGTTGCGGAAGTTCGGTGGCGACTCGCTCGCCGAGTTCGTCCGCAACCACGACGCCTTCGTCGCGAACCTGTGAGCGCCCCCGGGGGGGATCACCACCCCTCTCATCTGATCTTCGTGGGCCTGATGGGGTCGGGGAAGACGACGGTGGGGAAGCGGTGCGCCGAGGTGCTCGATCGTCCGTTCGTCGACACCGACGAGCTCGTGGAGGCCGGATCGGGCCAGACGGTGGCCGAACTGTTCGCGACCGTCGGCGAGATCGGGTTCCGCGCCGTCGAACGGCAGGCGGTCGCCGACGCGTGCGCCGCGCCGACCCCGGTCGTCATCTCGTGCGGCGGTGGCGCGGTGCTCGATCCCGACAACCGGCGACGGCTCCAGACCTCGGGCCACGTCGTGTGGCTCCGGGCGCCGGCCGTCGTGCTCGCCGACCGGATCGGCTCGACCTCGGCCCGCCCGCTGCTCGCGAACGGCAACCCCGAGGTCACGCTCGAACGGCTCTCCACCCTGCGCGCCGGAACCTACGCCGCCGTCGCCGAGGCCACGATCGACACCGACTCCCTCACGGTCGACGAGGTCGTCGAACGTGTGCTCGCCGAGTACGGGAAGCACCAGTGAGCGCAGGCGGAGGCCCGGACGTCCCGCACGGGACGGAAGCGGGTGAGCGATCGAGGGCCGGAGCCGGGGCGAACCGACGAGTCGTGTCGGTCGGGCTGGAGCCGGCGTACGAGATCGTCGTCGGGGCCGGGCGTGTTGGCCGAGGCGGCAACCCTCGTGGGGGACCGTCGTCGGGTGGCGATCGTCAGTCAGGCGCCGATCGCCGTCGCGAGTACGCGGACCAGCTGACGAAGGTCGCTCCCCGCGAGCGAGGTGTTCCTCATCGACGACGGCGAAGACGCCAAGAACCTCGCAACGGTGGAGAGCCTCGCCCGGCGGTTCGCGCGATGGGGTCTCCTGCGCGACGACGCCGTCGTCGCGCTGGGTGGCGGGAGTGGTCGGCGACGTCGCCGGCTTCACCGCCGCGTCGTATCACCGCGGCGTGACGGTCGTGCAGGCACCGACCACGCTCCTCGCGATGGTCGATGCCGCGATCGGCGGCAAGACCGGCGTCAACCTCCCCGAGGGCAAGAACCTCGTGGGCGCGTTCCACCAACCGGCGGGCGTGCTCGCCGACACCACCACGCTCGCCACCCTCCCCGAACGGGAGTACCGGTCCGGCCTCGGCGAGGTCGCGAAGTACGCGCTCATGGGCGACGTGGTCGCCGACCCGAACGGCATCATCGACATCCTCCGCTTGCACGGCGGCGCGGTGCTCGACCGCGATCCCGAGGTCCTCGCCGATCTGGTCGCCCGCTGTGCTGCGATCAAGGCCGACGTCGTCGCGTCGGACCCGCAGGAACGCACTGGGATCCGGGCGACGCTCAACTACGGCCACACGCTTCGCGCACGCGCTCGAGACCGCGGGCGACTACTCCCTCACCCACGGCGAAGCGGTCGCGGTGGGCCTGATGTTCGCGGTCCGGCTCGCCGAGGCGATGGAACGGGTCGGCGCCGACGCGGTCGACCGGCACCACGCGATCGTGGCATCGCTCGGTCTCCCCACCGAGGTCCCCGACGGCGGGGCGCTCGAGCCCGACGCGCTGATCGAGTTGATGCGGCGCGACAAGAAGGCGCGGGGCGGTCTCACGTTCGTCCTCTCCGGCCCGAACGGCCTCGAACGGGTCGAGGACCCGCCCGCCCTCGCGCTCGAGCGCGCCCTCGCCGCGGTCGGGGTGGACGGCGTCGGCGTGGGAAGCTGAGGCGTCATGGCGATCATCCTGTTGCTCTCGGGCCCGAACCTGAACCTCCTCGGCGAACGCGAACCGGCGATCTACGGCACCGCCACACTCGCCGAGTGCGTGGCCGACGCCACCGACGCCGCGGCGGCGCGCGGGCACACCGTCGAACACGTCCAGTCGAACCGCGAGGCAGACCTCGTCGACTCGATCCACGACGCGCGGGGTCGCTGCGTCGCGATCGTGGTGAACCCCGGCGCGTTCTCGCACTACTCCTACGCGATCGCCGACGCCCTCGCGACGTTCGACGGCCCGAAGGTCGAGTTGCACCTCTCGAACCCGTCGGCCCGCGAGGAGTGGCGCCGGCACTCGGTCGTCGCTCCGTACACGACCGGCGTGGTCGCCGGGTTCGGACGCGCGGGGTACCGCCTCGCCGTCGACGCCGCCTGCTCGAAGTTGGAGGCCACATGAGTCCGGCCGAGCGCGCGGCGCTTCCCGCGATGGACGTGGGCGCGCGGCTCGGTCGCCTGCGCGGTCGATTCGACGCCGCCGGCATCGACGCGCTCTTCGTCACCCGGCTCCCGAACGTGCGGTACCTCACCGGCTTCACCGGGAGCGCCGGGATGCTGCTCGTGACCGCGGCCGACGCGCTCTTCGTGACCGACGGGCGATACCGCGATCAGGCGTCGGAACAGTTGACCGCGGCGGGCGTCGATGCCCGGGTCGCCATCGGAGGCACGCAGGCGCTCCAGCGCGACGTCGTGAGCGCGGCGGTGGCCGATGCCGGGGTCGGGCGGCTCGGACTCGAGGCCCATGGAGTCACGTGGGCCCAGCAACGCGCCTTCGCCGACGAGTGGTTCCCGGGGGTGGAGCTGCTCGCCACGACCGAGGTCGTGGAGTCGCTCCGGATCCTGAAGGACGCCGGCGAGGTCGCCCGGATCGAAGCTGCGTGCGCCATCGCCGACGACACGCTCGCAGCGCTGCTCCCCACCCTCGCCGACGGTCCCACCGAGCTCGACTTCGCCATCGCCCTCGAGTTCGGCATGCGGGAGCGGGGGGCGTCGGGCAACAGCTTCGATCCGATCGTGGCGTCGGGCCCGAACGGCGCGAAACCGCACGCCCGCCCGTCGACCCGCGTGATCGGCCGGGGTGAGCTCGTGGTCATCGATTTCGGTTGCATCGTCGACGGGTACTGCTCCGACATGACCCGCACCGTGAGCGTGGGTGACCCCGGTCCCGATGCCCGGCGGCTCTACGAGGTCGTCTTCGAGAGCCAGGCGGCCGGTTCGGTCGCCGTCGGACCGGGTGTCTCGTGCGGCGACGTCGATCGTGCATCCCGCGCGGTCATCGACGACGCCGGATGGGGCGACGCGTTCGTGCACGGCACCGGCCACGGGGTGGGGATCGAGATCCACGAGGCGCCCCGGGTGGGTTCGACCTCGACTGATACCCTGGCCCCCGGCGCCGTCGTGACCGTCGAGCCGGGCGTGTACCTCACCGGCATCGGAGGCGTGCGCATCGAGGACACCCTCGTCGTCACGAGCAACGGTGTCGGCTCGCGCGTGCTGACCAACTCCCCGAAGGAACTCGTCCTGTGAGCATCTCCACCAACGATCTCAAGAACGGCATGGCCCTCAACCTCCCCGAGGGCCTCATGACCGTCACCGAGTTCCAGCACGTGAAGCCGGGTAAGGGCGGTGCGTTCGTCCGCACGAAGCTCAAGAACTTCCGGACCGGCGCGGTGATCGAGCGGACGTACCGCGCCGACGAGAAGGTGCCGCTCGCGATGATCGACAAGCGCGAGATGCAGTACCTCTACCGCGACGGCAACAACTTCGTGTTCATGGACAACGACACCTACGACCAGGTCCAGGTCGATCCGGCCGACCTCGGGGAGGCCGCGCAGTACCTCAAGGAGGGCAACTCCGCCGTCCTGCCGACCTTCGAGGACCGGGTCGTCGGCGTGGAGCTCCCCGCCGCGGTGGAGCTCGTGGTCACCGACACCGAGCCGGGGTTCGCCGGCGACCGCGTGTCGGGTGCGCGCAAGGCTGCGACGCTCGAGACCGGCCTCGTCGTGCAGGTGCCGTTGTTCGTCGAGACCGGTGAGACGATCAAGGTCGACACCCGTACCGGGGAGTACCTGGCGCGCGCCTAGCGCGCCGGCGCCACGATGCGGCCGCGCCGCCTGGCCCGGGAACGGGCGCTCGAACTGTGTTACGAGCTCGAGCAACGCCCGGGTTCGCTCGACGCGTTGCTCGCCCAGCTCCCGACCGCGCCCGACGCGTATTCGGTCTCGCTCGCTCGGGGCGTCGAGGAGCACCGAGACGAGATCGACGCGCTGCTCCGTCGGTACTCCGAGCACTGGGCGCTCGAACGCATGCCGGTGATCGACCGGGCCGTCCTCCGGTTGGGTTGCTACGAGCTCGCCTACGTGCCCGACACCCCCACCGGTGTCGTGATCAGCGAGGCCGTCGAGCTGGCCAAGGAGTACTCGACCAAGGACTCCGGCCGGTTCGTGAACGGGATGCTCGGCCGGATCGCCGAAGAGGTGCGCTCGGCCCCCGCCACTCCCGGGCCCCAGTCGTGACCCGCGCCGCCCGATGATGGCGACGTCGCCGGCGGCGCCCGCCGAGGTCGAGCTCGAGGAGCTCGGCGCGGAACCCGACTTCGAGGAGGGCATCGAGACCGACACGCCGTGGCTGGTGATCGTGTGGAACGATCCCGTGAACCTCATGTCGTACGTGGTGTTCGTCTTCCAGAAGCTGTTCGGGTACTCGCGGGAGAAGGCGACGAAGCTGATGCTCGAGGTGCACCACGACGGCAAGTCGGTCGTGGCGAGCGGGACCCGAGAGAAGGCCGAAGGCGACGTCGGCCGGCTCCATGCCCACGGCCTCTGGGCCACCATGGAACGCGACACGCCCTGATGGCGTCGGTGAAGAAGCGCCGCAAGGGGGTCGTGCTCGAGCTCTCGCCCGAGGAGGTCGCGCTGTTGCAGACCCTCCCGGCCCAGCTCGCGCCCGTCATCGAAGGGGGTCCGCCCGCGAGCGAGGGCACGGATCCCGTCCGCGACCGGCTTGTTCCCCCGCGCCTACCTCGACCCGACGGAGGAGGAGGCGGAGCACAACTGGCAGGACATGGTCCACTCCGATCTCGTGGCCGAGAAGTCGGCGGCCCTCGCCGTGCTCGCCGAGACGCTCGAGCGTGTCGCCGACGCCGACCGCGACGCGAAGCTCACCCTCGACCGCGCCGAGACCGAAGCCTGGCTGTCGGCGCTCAACGATGCCCGCCTGGCGTTGGGCGTGACCCTCGGGATCACCGAGGACCACGATCCGAGCCTCCTCGATCCCGCGGATCCCGCGTCGCAACCGTTCTTCGTCTACGACTGGCTCACGATGCTGCAGGGCACCATCCTCGAGGTGCTGTTCGAGTAGGAGATGGTGGAGTAAGGTTCCAGCGACCGTGAAGGGGATCCTGTGAGGTCCCCACGGAGGAGCACCGATGCCCGAGAGCACCCGCGCCGCGCGCGCGTCGAACACCGCCGAGCCGGCCGCCGGCCCCCCGAACATCAGTGGCCCGGCCGATGAGTTCGTGCTCCGCACCGAGGTCTTCTCCGCCGACGACCTCCGTCGCGCCCACACCCGCATCGCCCACGAGATCGTCGAACGCAACCACGGTGCCGACGAACTGATCCTCGTCGGCCTCCACACGCGAGGCCCCGCGATCGCCCGCCGGATCGCCGCCGCGATCGAGTCGTTCGAGCAGGTCGTCGTGCCGGTGGGCACCCTCGACGTCGCCTTCTACCGCGACGACATCGGGCTGCGGGCCGTCCAGCCCCTCGGTGCGACCGAGGTCCCGGTCGACATCGGCGGCAAGGTGGTCGTCCTGGTCGACGACGTGCTCTTCACCGGCCGGACCATCCGCGCCGCACTCGACGCGTTGACCGAGCTCGGTCGGGCCCGGGCGGTGCAGCTCGCGGTGCTGGTCGACCGCGGGCACCGGGAGCTGCCGATCCGGGCCGACTTCGTGGGCAAGAACCTCCCGACCCGCGAAGCCGAAGACGTGCGCGTCCGGCTCCACGAGACCGATGCCGTCGCCGACGACGTGATCGAGCTGTGGGGCCCGGCCGAGGGGGGTGCGGCGTGAGGCACCTGCTCTCGATCGACGATCTCGACCGCACCGGGCTCGAGCAGATCCTCGACCTCTCGGAGCGGTTCATCGAGGTGACGCACCGGGACATCCCGAAGGTCCCGGCGCTGCGGGGCAAGACCGTGGTGTCGCTCTTCTACGAGGAGTCGACCCGGACCCGACTGTCGTTCGAGACCGCGGCGAAGCGTCTCTCGGCCGACACCATGACCTTCACGGTCGGATCGTCGTCGGTCAAGAAGGGCGAGAGCCTGCGCGACACCGTGCAGACCATCGAGGCGATGGGCATCGACGCGATGGTCGTCCGCCACGGCAGCGCGGGTGCGCCGAACCGCATCACCGAGTGGATCGACGCCGCGATCGTCAACGCAGGCGACGGCTGCCACGAACATCCGACCCAGGCCCTCCTCGACGTGCTCACCCTGCGTCGGCGCCGACCGTCGGGGCTCGACGGATGCCGGATCGCGATCGTCGGCGACGTCCGTCACTCCCGGGTCGCCCGCAGCGACGTGCTCGCCTTCACCGCGTTGGGTGCCGACGTGACCCTCGTCGCGCCGCCGACGTTGTTGCCCGAGTCGCTCGAGGGCTGGCCGGTCACCGTGAGCTACGACCTCGACGAAGTCCTGCCGAACGTCGACGTGCTGTACCTCCTGCGCATCCAACTCGAGCGCCAGAGCGAGGCACTCTTCCCCTCGCTCCGGGAGTACACCAGCCGCTACGGCCTCACCGCCGCACGCGCGGCCCGGCTCCCCGCCGATGCGTTGGTCATGCATCCCGGCCCGATGAACCGCGGGGTCGAGATCTCCGCCGAGGTCGCCGACGGCCCGGTGTCGCTCATCGCGGAACAGGTCGCGAACGGCGTCGCCGTGCGCATGGCCGTGCTCTACACGCTGCTCGGATCGGGAGGTCCCGTTGCCTGACACGTCCTCTCCACGAACGCTCCTCATCCGCGGCGGTCGCATCGTCGACGCCGGCGGCGAGCGGACGGCCGACGTGCTCGTCGCCGACGGCCGCATCGTCGAGGTGGGGGAGCACCTCACCGGGGCCGAAGGCAGTGACCATCGCGAGCTCGACGCGAGTGGGTGCGTCGTCGCCCCGGGCCTCGTCGACCTGCACGTGCACCTGCGCGAGCCGGGCGACGAAGAGGCGGAGAACGATCGAGACCGGTGCCCGCGCCGCGGCACTCGGAGGGTTCACGGCGGTGGTCGCGATGCCGAACACCACGCCACCGCTCGACGACGCCGCGGTGGTCGAGTCGGTGTTCGCTCGCGGCGCCATCTCCACCTGCGACGTCGTGTCCTCGGGCTGCATCACCAAGCGACGCGAGGGCCATGAACTGGCGCCGATGGGGGAGCTCCACGGCCTCGGCGTCCGGATCTTCACCGACGACGGCGCGTGCGTGGCCGAGTCGGGGGTCATGCGGAGGGCGCTCGAGTACGCCCGCTCGCTGCCGGGGGCGGTGCTCGCCCAGCACGCCGAGGATCCGTCGCTCGCGGCCGGCGGCCACATGCACGAGGGCGCGTGGTCGAGCCGGCTCGGCATCCCGGGCCGGCCGGGCGCGGCGGAGTCGACGATCATCGCCCGAGACATCGCCCTCGCCGAGCTCACCGGTGCGCCGGTGCACTTCCTGCACGTCTCGACCGCCGAAGCGGTCGACCTGGTGCGCGACGCGAAGGCACGGGGAGTCGCGGTGACGGCCGAGGTCGCCCCGCACCACTTCACGCTGACCGATGCCTGCTGCGCCTCGTTCGACCCGGCCTTCAAGGTCCATCCACCCCTGCGCACCGACGCCGACATCGACGCGATCAAGCAGGGCCTGGCCGACGGCACCATCGACGCCATCGCCACCGACCACGCCCCGCACACGCCCGAGGCGAAGGAGCGGACGTTCGAGGAGGCACCGCCCGGGATGCTCGGCCTCGAGACCGCGCTCGCGCTCACCCTCACCGAGCTGGTGGAACCGGGTGTGCTCTCGCTCGTCGACGCGCTCGCGCTGCTCTCGTGGCGCCCCGCGGCGATCGCCGGCCTCACCGAACGCGGTCACGGCGGTCCCGTCGCCCCGGGCGCGGCCGCGAACCTCTGCGTGATCGACCCGGCCCTGGCCTGGGAGGTCGACGCCGACAAGCTCGCGAGCCGCTCCCGCAACACACCCTTCGCGGGCCGCAAGCTGACGGGCCGAGTCCGCCACACCCTGCTGCGAGGAGAACCCGTCGTGATCGACGGAGAGGCCACCCGATGACGCCGGAGGAGAAGCGGAGTCGGCGGACATCCCCTCGCGGGAGCTCGAGCGGGTGGGCGAGAGAGCCGACGCAGCGGAGCCGACCATCAAGGAGGCGTGACGGGGTGTTGGTGCTGGGGGACGGGACCCTGTTCGAGGGGGAGCTCGTCGGCGCCGAGCGTGACGCGGTGGCGACGGGGGAGGTCGTGTTCAACACGTCGCTCTCCGGCTACCAGGAGATCATCACCGACCCGAGCTACGCGGGGCAGATCATCAGCTTCACGTACCCGCACATCGGCAACTACGGGGTGAACCCCGACGACGCCGAGAGTCGTCGTCCGTTCTGTCGGGGCATCATCGTGCGCGACCTCGCCCGCCGGCCGAGCAACTGGCGGTCGACGGGGGATCTCGACTCGTACCTGCGGGAGCACGGCGTGCCGGGCATCACCGGGATCGACACCCGTCGCCTCACCCGGCACCTGCGCGACTCCGGGTCGATGCCCGGCGGGTTCGGTCCCGACGAAGCGTCGGCTCGGACCGCTGCCGCTGCGGCGCCCACCACCGAGGGGGTCGATCTGGTCGCCGAGGTCACGACCGACGCGCCGTACACGGTGGGCGACCCCGACGCGCCGTTCCACGTGGTCGCGTACGACTTCGGCATCAAGACGACGATCCTGCGCCACCTCGCGAGCGCCGGGTGCCACGTCGAGGTGGTGCCGGCGTCGACGGCCGCGGCCGACGTGCTCGCGCGCAATCCCGACGGCGTGTTCCTCTCCAACGGCCCCGGCGACCCGACTGCGGTCGCGGGCGCGGCGGCCACCGTGGCCGCGCTGCTCGGCGAGGTCCCGGTGTTCGGCATCTGCCTCGGGCACCAGATCATGGGGCTCGCGCTCGGCGCCGAGACGCACAAGCTGGCGTTCGGGCACCACGGGGCGAACCACCCGGTGCGCAACGAGCAGACCGGTCAGGTCGAGATCACGAGCCAGAACCACAACTACGTCGTGCAGGCCGACACCGTGCCCGGCGGCGCCGACGTCACCCACGTGAACCTCAACGACGGGACGGTCGAAGGGCTGGCGGTGCGGGGCGTGCCCGCGTTCAGCGTGCAGCACCACCCCGAAGCCGGTCCCGGCCCCCACGACGCCTCGTACCTGTTCACCTCGTTCACCGACCTGATGACAGGTTCCACCTCATGACGAAAGCCGGTTGACCCGTGCCCCGTCGCACCGACCTCGAGACGATCATGATCATCGGCAGCGGCCCGATCGTCATCGGCCAGGCCTGCGAGTTCGACTACTCGGGCACCCAGGCGTGTCGCGTGCTGCGCGACGAGGGGTACCGGGTCGTGCTCGTCAACTCGAACCCGGCGACGATCATGACCGACCCCGAGTTCGCGGAGGCGACCTACGTCGAGCCGCTCGACGTACCGAGCCTCACCCGGATCATCGCCAAGGAACGTCCCGATGCCCTGCTGCCGACCCTCGGCGGTCAGACCGCCCTGAACCTCGCGATCGCGCTCGACGAGGCCGGCGTGCTCGCCGAGTACGGCGTCGAGCTCATCGGCGCCAGCGTCGAGGCGATCCACACCGCGGAAGACCGGTCGAAGTTCAAGGTCGCGATGCAGGAGATCGGCCTCGGCGTGCCGAAGTCGGGTCTGGCCTACACGCTCGACGAGGCGATGCAAGTGGCCGACGAGGTCGGGTACCCGCTCATCGTGCGACCGTCGTTCATCCTCGGCGGCGGCGGAACCGGCATCGCGCAGGATCCCGACGAGATGCGTGCCATCGCCGCGAACGGCCTCGCCGAGAGCCCGGTGTCGGAGATCCTCATCGAGCGCAGCGTTGCGGGGTGGAAGGAGTACGAGCTCGAGGTGATGCGCGATCACGCCGACAACGTGGTCGTCGTGTGCTCGATCGAGAACCTCGACCCCATGGGGGTCCACACCGGCGACTCGATCACCGTCGCCCCTGCGCAGACCCTCACCGACATCGAGTACCAGCGCATGCGCGACGCCGCGTTCGCCTGCATCCGCCGGATCGGGGTCGACACCGGCGGCTCGAACATCCAGTTCGCGGTGAACCCGGAGAACGGCGAGATGATCGTGATCGAGATGAACCCCCGGGTGTCGCGCTCCGAGCGCGCTGGCCAGCAAGGCCACCGGGTTCCCGATCGCGAAGATCGCGGCCCGACTCGCGGTGGGGTACCGGCTCGACGAGATCCTCAACGACATCACCGGCGAGACGCCCGCCAGCTTCGAACCCACGATCGACTACGTCGTCACCAAGATCCCGCGGTGGGCCTTCGAGAAGCTCCCCGGCGCGCACGGGGTGCTCGGTACCCAGATGCAGTCGGTCGGCGAGGTGATGGCGATCGGCCGCGTGTTCTCGGAGTCGTTCCAGAAGGCCCTCCGATCCCTCGAGACGGGTCGCCAGGGCTTCGATCCCGGCGACGAGCGGCTCGACGACGTCGACACCGACGAGGTCGTGCGCCTCGCCGCGGTCCCCACCGCCGACCGCCCCTTCGTGGTCGCGGAGGCGTTGGACCGCGGCGTGTCGGTGGAACGCCTGCACGAGGTCACCGGCATCGACCCGTGGTTCCTCGACCAGCTCCACCAGATCATCGAGGAACGCACCCGGCTGGCCGGGATGTCGCTCGCATCGATGACCCGGGCCGACTGGCGGGCTGCGAAGCGGATGGGGTTCGGCGACGGCCAGCTGGCCCGCCTCTGGACCACCGACGATGCACCCGTGACCGGTGACTCGGTGCGCGACGCCCGCCTCGCCGCCGGGGTCCGCATCACCTACAAGACCGTCGACACCTGCGCGGCCGAGTTCGCGGCGAGCACCCCGTACCACTACGGCACTTACGAAGACGACGACGAGGTCGCCCCGTTCGACCGCCCGGCCGTCGTGATCCTCGGATCGGGTCCGAACCGGATCGGCCAGGGCGTCGAGTTCGACTACTGCTGCGTCCACGCCGCGTTCGCGCTCTCCGATGCCGGCTACGAGACGGTGATGGTCAACTGCAACCCCGAGACGGTCTCGACCGACTACGACACCAGCGACCGGCTCTTCTTCGAGCCGCTCACCGTCGAGGGCGTGCGCAACGTCTGCGACGCGCTCGCCGATGCCGGCGAGCTCGCGGGGGTGGTCGTCGCCCTCGGTGGCCAGACGCCGCTCAAGCTCGCGGGTGCGCTCGAAGCCGCGGGCATCCCGATCCTGGGCACGAGCCCGGCGTCGATCGACCTCGCCGAGGACCGCGAGGAGTTCAACGCGCTCTGCGAGCGCCTCGGCATCCCGCAACCTCCCGGCGGGACGGCGGCGACGGTCGAGGCGGCGCAGGCGATCGCCACCGGCATCGGCTACCCGGTGCTCGTCCGACCCTCGTACGTCCTCGGGGGTCGCGCCATGCAGATCGTCTACGACGCCGACGAGCTCGCGGCCGCGATGGCAGAGCTCACCGAGTCGGGGACGCTCGGACGCGAAGGTGGGCTGTCGGCCGAGCGTCCTGCGCTGGTCGACCGGTTCCTCGAGGACGCGATCGAGGTCGACGTCGACGCGATCCGCGACTCCGCCGGCGAGGTGCTCATCGGCGGGGTGATGGAGCACATCGAAGAGGCGGGGGTGCACTCGGGCGACTCCGCGTGCGCGATCCCGCCGCCGTCGCTCCCGGCCGCGACGGTCGCGACCATCGAAGCGCACACCCGCGCGCTCGCCGAGGCGCTCGACGTGTGCGGGCTCCTCAACGTGCAGTACGCGGTGAAGGACGCCCAGGTGCACATCATCGAGGCGAACCCGCGCGCGAGCCGGACCGTGCCGTTCGTGAGCAAGGCCACCGGCGTGCCGCTCGCGAAGGTGGCGTCGCGCGTGATGCTCGGCGACCACCCTCGCAGCGCTGCGGGCCGAGGGGTTGCTCCGTCCCCCGGCCGACGGCGGTCACATCGCGGTGAAGGAAGCGGTGCTGCCGTTCAACAAGTTCCCCGAGGTCGACACCGTCTTGGGGCCCGAGATGCGCTCCACGGGCGAGGTCATGGGGATCGATCGCAGCTTCGGACTCGCGTTCGCGAAGAGCCAGGCCGCGGCCGGCTCGCGCCTCCCCGAGCAGGGAACGGTGTTCCTCTCGCTCGCGAACCGCGACAAGGCGGGAGGTCTCGCGGCGGCCCGGAGGTTCGTCGAGCTGGGGTTCCAGATCGCGGCGACGGCCGGAACCGCGGCCGCGTTGCAGGCCGAAGGGCTGCCCGTCGAGCAGGTCGTGGCCAAGGTCGGCGAGGCGGTCGGAACCGACGCGGTCGAGCTCCTCGCGTCGGGCAAGGTCGACCTGGTGGTCAACACCCCGCGGGGTCGGGGGCCGCGCGCCGACGGGATGCACATCCGCCGGGCCGCGATCGCCCACGGGGTCCCGTGCCTCACCACGGTCGCGGCCGCGCTCGCCGCCGCGTCGGGCATCGCCGAGTCCGCCACCCACGAGGTCGCCGTGCACTCCCTGCAGGAGTACCACCGCGACGGCCAGATGCGCCTCGACGTATGACGCCCCCCGCCCCGGGACCGCTTTGGCGTCGCAGGTACAGCCATATCCTGCGCCGGCGACGCCGAACCGGGTCGTTCCCGGAGGTCGACACAACCGTGCGGTTGGGGTCGGTGGAGCTGGCGAACCCGATCGTTGCCGCATCGGGCACGTTCGGCCACGGCGACGAAGTGGCCCGGGTGTGTGATCCGAGCCGCCTCGGTGCGGTCACGGTGAAGTCGCTCGCGCCCTACGCGTGGCCGGGTAACCCTCCGCCCCGCCTCCGGACCACTGCCTCGGGGATGCTCAACTCGGTCGGGCTCGAGGGCCCCGGAGTGGAGCACTGGGTCGCGCACGAGCTCCCGCTGCTGCTCGCGCGCGGCGCGCGCGTCATCGCGTCGGTGTGGGGTCGCACCGTCGACGACTTCGCGCTCGCGGCGAAGCAACTCGGCCCCGCGCTCGACGACCTGCTCGCGGTCGAGGTGAACGTCAGTTGTCCGAACGTCGAAGACCGCGCGCGGATGTTCGCCCACTCGACCGAAGCGACGCGGGCTGCGATCGGTGCGGTGGTCGCGGAGGTCGGCGCCACTCCGGTCTTCGCGAAGTTGTCACCGAACACCTGGGAGATCGTCGACATCGCGGGTGCCGCGATCGACGCGGGCGCCACGGGTCTCACGCTCGTGAACACGCTGCTCGGTCTCGCGATCGACGCCGACGCGCGCGTGCTCGCGCTCGGTGGTGGGGGAGGCGGGCTCTCCGGACCCGCGATCAAGCCGGTCGCGCTGCGCGCGGTGCACGAGGTGACGCGGGTGCATCCCGGCGTCCCCGTGATCGGGACGGGCGGCATCGCGTCGGGGCTCGACGCGGTCGAGATGTTGCTCGCGGGCGCGACGGCGGTCGGGGTGGGGACGATCACGTTCCGCGAGCCGCGCGCGATGCTGCGCATCGTCGGCGAGCTCGTGGCGTGGTGCAGCGAACAGGGAGTGGCGAAGGTGTCGGATCTGACCGGAGGGTTGCGATGAAGTTGGTGAAGGACCGCCTGGCTCTGGCGCTCGATGTCGGCGGACTCGACGACGCGTTGCCCCTGGCCCGGAGGCTGGCGCCGTGGTTCGGCATCGCCAAGGTGGGCCACGAGCTGTTCGCCGAAGCGGGCCCGGAGGTGTTCGACCGCTTGCACGAGCTGGGGTTCCGGGTCTTCGCCGACGTGAAGCTCTACGACATCCCCACGACGATCGAGCGGGCGACCCGGGCCCACGCCCGTCACGGGGTCGACTTCATCAACTTCCCCGCGGTGGGCGGTGTGGAGATGCTGCGCGCCGCGGTCGCGGGCGCGAACGAGGGCGCCCGGGATGTTCACGCGCCGCCGCCGGTGACGCTCGCGGTCACGGTGCTCACGAGCGAGGTGAACACCGACGCGTTCGCGGCGCGACTCGCGATCGCACGCGAGGCGTGGCGTCGACGGTGTCGTGTGCGCGGCCGCGGAAGCAGGCGACGTCGCGCGCGTCGGGACTCCTGCCCTTCGTGCCCGGCGTCCGACTTCCGGGCGACGACGCCAACGACCAGTCGCGCGTCTCGACGCCCGAGTCGGCGCTCGCCGCGGGCGCCGAGTGGTTGGTGATCGGTCGGACGGTGACCGCGTCACCCGACCCGGAAGGTGCCGCGGCGCGCGTCACCGAGTCGGCGCAATCCGGCCTCGCGGTGGTCTGACCGAGCTCCGAGCGAGAACGCAGTGAGAATCGCGCGCGCGGCCCAGGTTGCCCACGGGGAGACGCTGCCTATACTGAGCCGCTCGCCCGCTGACGCTCTCGCGGAGGTCTTTCGCATATGCCACTGCCGCCCACACTCACGCCCGAACAGCGCACCGCTGCGCTCGCGAAAGCCGCGGAGGCGCGGCGAGTTCGCGCGGAGGTGAAGGAGAAGCTCAAGATGGGCTCCCTCTCGCTGAGCGAGCTGTTCGAGCAGGGCGACCGCGACGACATCCTCGCCAAGTTGAAGGTCGTCAGCGTGCTCGAGTCGATGCCCGGTGTGGGCAAGGTGCGCGCCCGCCGGATCATGGCCGATCTCGAGATCAGCGAGAGTCGCCGCCTCCGCGGTCTCGGCCGGAACCAGCGCGAGGCGCTGCTCTCCGAGTTCCCGTCGCGCTCGAGGCTCTGTCGGTCCTGCTCGTCCTGGCGGGCCCCTCGGGGGTCGGCAAGGGCACGATCGTCCGGGAGCTCCTCGAGCGGGATCCCAGTCTCTGGTACTCGATCTCGGCGACCTCGCGGCCACCCCGGCCCGGTGAGGTCGACGGTCGCGACTACCGCTTCCTGTCCCGGCCCGATTTCGAGTCGCTCATCGCCGAAGGCGGCTTCCTCGAGTGGTTCGACGTCTACGGCGACCTGAAAGGGACGCCGCGGGCACCGGTGCAGAAGCATCTCGCCGCCGGCGACGACGTGCTCCTCGAGATCGACGTGCAGGGTGCCCTGGCCGTCCGCGACGCCTTCCCCGAGGCGGTGCTGGTGTTCGTGCGGCCCCCGTCCCGCGAGGCCCAGCGGGAGCGCCTGGAGCGGCGGGGGACCGACACCGCCGCCACGATCGACCGGCGACTCGCCGAGGCGGAAGCCGAGGAGGCCCTCGCCGACCGCTTCGACGCCGTCGTGGTGAACGACCGCCTCGAACCGGCGGTGGAGCAGGTGGCGGCTATCCTCACGGGTCACCGCAACCCTCACCGCACCCCCGCACCACCCGCAAAGGGAGATTGATGGCCGAGCGCCGCGCGTCACTGATGGAGCCCCGGATGGAAGAGCTCCTCGACAAGGTCGATTCGAAGTTCACCCTCGTGACGCTGTCCGCCATGCGGGCCCGCGAGATCAAGGACTACTACAACCAGCTCGGCGAAGGCCTCGGCAAGCTCGTCCCGCCGCAGGTCACGTCGGTGTCGGGCAAGCCGTTGACGATCTCCCTCGAGGAGATCTCCCGGGGCAAGATCGAGGCCCGGGTCGTCGAGCCCGAGGTCGAGAGAGGTCGAAGTCGTCGAGGACGACTCCGCGAGCTGACCAGGCCATGAGCACGCTCGCAGGTCGGCGGATCGTGCTCGGGGTCGCAGGAGGGATCGCGGCCTACAAGGCGGTCGAGATCTGTCGGCGACTCGTCGACGCGGGCGCGTTCGTCTCCCCGGTGCTCACCGAGGACGCGCAGCGGTTCGTGGGCGCGCTCACGTTCTCGGCCCTGGCGTCGGAACCGGCCCGGACCAGCCTGTTCGGGCGGTGACGACCCCATTCCGCACACCCGGCTCGGGCAGCGGGCCGATCTCGTGATCGTCGCCCCCGCCACCGCGAAGCTGCTCGGGAAGTACGCCGCCGGCATCTCCGACGACCTGCTCACCGCCACGCTGCTCGCGACCCGGGCTCCGGTCGTCGTGGCGCCGGCCATGCACACCGAGATGTGGGAGCACCCAGCGGTGCAGGAGAACCTCGCGACCCTCCGGCGTCGGGGCGTGCACGTGGTCGAACCCGAATCGGGTCGGCTCGCGGGTGGCGACTCCGGCGCAGGCCGTCTCGCCGCGCCCGAACGCATCGTCGCGGCCGCCACCGAGCTGCTCGCCGTCTCCGGCGACCTGGTCGGGGCGCGGGTCCTGGTCACGGCCGGGGGGACCCGGGAGCCGATCGACGCGGTCCGGGTGATCACGAACCGCTCCTCGGGCAAGCAGGGCCACGCGATCGCCGAAGCCGCGGCCCGTCGGGGCGCCGAGGTGACGCTCGTGACCACCACCGAGCGTGACGTTCCCGCCGGGATCGAGGTGGTCCGGGTGGCCACTGCCGCCGAGATGCAGGCCGCGGTGCTGCCCCGCGCGTCGGCCGCCGACGTGATCGTGATGGCCGCGGCAATTGCCGACTTCCGGCCGAAAGCGCCACCGGAGCGGAAGATCAAGAAGGACGAAGGGTTCTCGGAGATCGTCCTCGAGCCCACCCACGACTTCCTCGTCGACCTCGGACGGACCAAGCCGGCCGGTCAGGTGCTGGTCGGTTTCGCGGCCGAGACCGACGATCTCCTCGAGAACGCGGCCGGAAAGCTCGAACGCAAGGGCCTCGATCTCATCGTCGCCAACGACGTCTCCCAGCCCGATGCCGGCTTCGAAGTCGACACCAACCGGGCGATCCTGCTTGACTCAACGGGCTCAGTCGAGGAGCAGCCGCTCCAGACCAAGCACGAGCTCGCCGACGCGATCCTGGATCGCGTCGTTCGTCGATTCATCCGGAAGGACCCATGAACGAGACGTACACCTTCACCTCGGAGTCGGTCACCGAAGGCCACCCCGACAAGATGTGCGACCAGATCAGCGACTCCGTGCTGGACGCGATCTTCACCGAGGACCCGAACAGCCGGGTCGCCTGCGAGACGATGGCCACCACCGGCCTGATCGTCGTCGCGGGAGAGATCAGCACCCAGGCCTACGTCGACATCCCGCGTGTCGTGCGCGACACCGTGCGTGGCATCGGCTACGACCGGGAGTCGTACGGGTTCGACGGCAACACCTGTGGCGTCATCACGTCGATCGACGACCAGTCGCCCGACATCGCCGTCGGCGTCGACAAGGCCGTCGAGCAGCGAGCCGGTACCGGCGACCGCTTCGACGAGGTGGGCGCGGGCGACCAGGGGATGATGTTCGGCTACGCCTGCGACGAGACCGAAGACCTCATGCCGATGCCGATCTGGCTCGCGCACAAGCTCGCTTTCCGCCTCGCCGAGGTCCGCAAGTCGGGCACGCTCCCGTACCTGCGTCCCGACGGCAAGACCCAGGTGACGATCGACTACGTGAACGGTGTCCCGGAGCGACTCAAGACCGTGCTGATCTCCACCCAGCACGCACCGGGGATCGACCGCGACGGGCTCATGACGCCCGACCTCCTCGAGCACGTCATCCGACCGATGCTCCCCGAGCAGTTCGCCGACGACCCGTTCGACGTGTGGGTGAACCCCACCGGCACGTTCGAGCTCGGCGGCCCCCACGCCGACTGCGGCCTCACCGGTCGCAAGATCATCGTCGACACCTACGGCGGCATGGCCCGCCACGGCGGCGGCGCCTTCTCCGGCAAGGACTGCACCAAGGTCGACCGTTCCGCCGCCTACGCGGTGCGCCACGTGGCCAAGAACGTGGTCGCGTCGGGTGTCGCGAGCCGGTGCGAGGTGCAGGTCGCGTACGCGATCGGCGTCGCCCACCCGGTGTCGGTGATGGTCGAGACCTTCGGGACCTCCGAGATCGATCCGCTCAAGCTGGGCGAGCTGGTCAAGGAGCAGTTCGACCTCCGCCCGGCCGCGATCATCGAGCGCCTCGACCTCCGTCGGCCGATCTACCAGAAGACCGCGGCGTACGGGCACTTCGGTCGCCCCGACCGCGACTTCACCTGGGAGCGGACCGAGCAGGCCGAGTCGTTCAAGAAGGCCGCGGAAGCGCTCGCCTGAGCGAGCGCAGCAGCGAGGCCCGAGCGGCCCGGCGCCGAAGGCGCAGTCCGGGCATGCCTTGAGGATCTGTCGGGTCCGACCCGATCTGCCGGCGGTCGATCGCGTCTTCGACTACCTCGTTCCCGACGGGCGCGAGGTCGACGTGGGCACGATCGTGCGGGTGCCGTTGCAGGGCCGGTCGGTGCGGGGCTGGGTGGTCGCGACCGATGTCGAGTCGGAGACCGACCCGGCGCGCCTGCGTCCGCTCGCGAAGGTCGTGGGGACGGGTCCGCCGGCCGAGCTCGTGGCGCTCGCCGACTGGGCTGCATGGCGCTGGGCCGGCCCGGTCGTGGCGTTCCTCCGCGTCGCGTCCCCCGAGAACATCGTTTCGATCGTTCCGCTCCCTGCTGCTCGCGGGGCCTTCGAGTCGGCCGGATCGCTCGCTCGCTCCACATCACGCCTGGGCGCCGCGGGCGGTGTGCGGGTGCACCGGTGGGCGCCGGCGTCGCCCCGAGGCGGGCTGGTCACGAGCCTGCTCGCCGAGTCCGGCTCGACGATCGTGGTGTTGCCGGACGCTCGGCGGACCGGTGCACTCGTGCGGGCCCTCGCCGCGACGGGGCGGGACGTCGCCGTCGTGCGGTCGGATCAGTCGGCGGCCGAGCGGACCAGGGCGTGGCGGCGATCGCTCGCCGGTGACTGCGTGGTGGTCGGCGGCCGCACGGCGGTCTGGGCCCCGGTGCCCGACCTCGCCGCGTTCGTCGTGCTCGACGAGGGCGACGAAGCGCTCAAGGAGGAACGGGCACCGGCGTGGCACGCGCGCGACGTCGCGATCGAACGGGCCCGACGGGCGGGGGCCCGGGTCGAGCTCGTCACCCCGGCCCCGACGCTCGACGCGATCGCCGCGGCCGACGACGTGCTCCGGCCCTCGCGGCCCGACGAGCGGGCCGGTTGGCCGGTGGTCGAGGTCGTCGACCGACGGGAGGAACCGCCGGGCGTGGGCCTGCTCACGATCCCCCTCGGCGACGCCCTGCGCCGCGCCCTCACCGCAGGCCGGGCGGTGTGCGTGCTGAACCGCAAGGGTCGGGCCCGACTGCTCGCGTGCGTGGCCTGCGGCGAGCTGACCCGGTGCGAGGCGTGCGGTGCGGCCGTGATCGAGACCGACGCCGGGCTCCTCGCGTGCCCGCGGTGCTCGACGACCCGGCCCAAGGTGTGCCTGCACTGCCATGCCACCCGGATGAAGGCGGTCCGGCCGGGGATCGCGAAGCTCCGCGACGACCTCTCGGCGCTCCTCCCGCGCGCCTCGATCGCCGAGGTCGAAGCGGGAACCACCGAGATCCCGGCGGCCGACGTGCTCGTCGGGACCGAGGCGGTCCTGCACCGCGTGCCCCACGACCCGAGCCGCCCGGTGCGGCTGGTCGCGTTCCTCGATGCCGACCAGGAGCTGCTCGCCCCGCGGGTGCACGCGGCCGAGCAGGCGGTCTGGCTGATGGTGCGGGCAGCCCGGGTCGTCGGACCGCGTGCAGGGCCGGGCCGGCTCCTGATCCAGACCCGCGTGCCCGACCACGAGGTGATCGAGGCGGTGCGGCACGGCGACCCCGAGCTCGTGCGGGTCCCCGAGGAGACGCGCCGGCGCGACCTCGGCTACCCCCCGTTCGGCGGCCTCGCCGAGGTCAGCGGAGCCGCCGCGGCGGTCGACGCCCTCGTCGCCGCGCTCCGGGGGGCCGAGGAGATCCGGGTGCTCGGTCCGGTCGAGGCGGGTGTCGGCAAGCGGGCCTTGGCGCAGGCGCCCGACGTCGCGGCACCTCTGCGACGCGCTCGCGGGGTCGGTCCGCGAGGCCCGGGGCCACGGTCGGTTGCGGGTCGAGGTGGATCCGTTGCGGGTCTGACCCGCTGGTATCCTGGCCGCGTGGACACGTATCCCATCCGCCAGTTCGGCGACCCCGTGCTCAAGCAGCGGGCCCGTGAGGTCACCGAGCTCGACGGCGCGCTCGCCCGTCTCGTCGACACCATGTACGAGACGATGTACGACGCGGCCGGCGTCGGCCTCGCCGCACCGCAGGTCGGGATGCAGAAGCGACTCTTCACCTACGACGTCGGCGAAGGTCCCCAGGTGATGGTCAACCCGGTCGTCGCCGAGACGTCGGGGGAGTGGAGCCACGAAGAGGGTTGTCTCTCGGTCCCCGGGCTCTCGTTCGAGGTCGTGCGGGCCGAACGGGTCGTCGTGCAGGGGATCGACCTCGACGGCGACGAGGTGATCGTCGAAGACGACGACTTCCTCGGCCGCGTGTTCCTGCACGAGATCGACCACCTCGACGGCATCCTCGTGCTCGACCGGCTCGATGCCGATCAGCGCAAGGTGGCCCTCCGGGAGCTGCGCGACCGTGAGCTCGTCGACGCCGGTCGTTTCGACAGCCCCTTCCCGCCCGCGTCGAGGAGCCGACCGCGACTCTGAGGCCGGCACCCTGCGACTGATCTACCTCGGGACACCGCACGACGCGGTGCCGCCGTTGCGAGCGCTGGTCGACGCCGGGCACGACATCGCCTTCGTGGTGACGCAGCCCGACCGGCGTCGGGGTCGCCGCACGGCCACCGAGCCGAGTCCGGTCAAGGCCGCGGCCACGGAGCTGGGCATCGAGGTCCGGACCCCGCAGCGAGCGCGCGAGCTCGTCGACGACGTCGCGGCCTCCGGCGCCGAGCTCGGTGTGGTCGTCGCGTTCGGCCAGATCCTGCCGACCGCACTGCTCGACGCCCTCCCGCTCGGATTCGTGAACCTGCACTTCTCGTTGCTGCCGCGCTGGCGCGGTGCCGCGCCGGTGGAACGGGCGATGCTCGCCGGCGACGCCGAGACCGGCGTCGCGGTGATGCGGGTCGAGGCCGGCCTCGACACCGGACCGGTCTTCGCCACCGTGCGGGTGCCGATCGGGCCCACGGTCACGGCCGGCGCGCTCCGGGAGCACCTCGTGGCCGCAGGGACCGACCTGCTCGTGACGACGCTCCCCGACATCGCCGACGTCGGAACCCGTGCCGCAGTCGGGCGACGCCGACCTACGCGGAGAAGCTCACCGTCGAGGAGTTCCGCATCGATCCCGGCCACCCGGTCGCTGCGCTCGACCGGATCGTGCGGGCGGGCAACCCCCGGCCCGGCGCGTGGTTCGAGCTGGCCGGCAAGCGGGTGAAGGTGTGGCGGGCCCACGTCGACGGCGGCCGCCTGGTGCTCGACGAGGTGCAGCCCGAGGGCAAGGCGCGGATGGACGCGTCGGCCTGGCAGGCCGGGCTCCGGCTCGAGCTGCCCGAGTTCGGTATCGGGTGAACGGGCTCCGATGACGGCGCGCGATCTCGCGATCGAAGCGCTCGTGCGGGTCGACGACGGCGCGTTCTCGAACCTGCTGCTGCCGACGCTCCTGCGGGGGAGCGGCCTCGACGGCCGCGACCGGGCGTTCGCGACCGACCTCGTGTACTCGACGCTGCGACAGCAGCGTGCGCTCGACCATCTCCTCGGGCCGCTCCTCAGCCGCCCGGTCGACGGTCTCGACCCCGATGCCCGGGCCGCGCTGCGCGTCGGGGCCTACCAACTGCGTCGCCGGGGTCGCCCCGCATGCGGCGGTCGGGGAGACCGTGACCGCGATCGGCCGGAGGAACCCGCGGGCGAAGGGATTCGTCAACGCGGTCCTCCGTCGGCTCGCCGCCACCGGACCGCCGTGTCCAGCTGCCCTCGGGCGTCGACGTGGAGTCGGTGGCGATCCGCACCTCACATCCCGACTGGATCGCGGCCCGACTCATCGCCGACCTCGGCGTCGACGACGCCGTCGCCGTGCTCGAGTCCGACAACCGGCCGCCCGCGGTCACCCTGCGGGCCAACCCGCACCGCACCGACCCGACCCGTCTCGCCGGTGAGCTCGACGCGGCGGGGATCCGCGTCGAGGTCGGCGAGCTGCTCGCCGATGCGCTGACGGTCACGGGCATCGGCGATCCGGCTGCACTCCCCGCGGTCGCCGAGGGACGGGCCACCCCCCAGGACCAGGCGAGCCAGGCCGTCGTGCTCGCGCTCGATCCGCAGCCCCGGCGACCGCGTGCTCGAGATCGCGGCCGCGCCGGGGGGGAAGACCACCGGGATCGCCGAGCGGGTCAGTGCAGACGGTCGTGTCGGGTCCGTGGTGGGCCTCGACGTCAACGCGGGACGTGTGGTGCGCATCGCCGAGGCCGCGGCCCGCCTCGGCCTCGACGCGGTGGTTCCGCTGGTGGCCGACGGGCGGGCCCTGCCGGTCCGCCCGGCGAGCTTCGACCGGGTCCTGCTCGACGCACCCTGTTCCGGACTGGGCGTGCTCCGACGCCGACCGGAGGCGCGCTGGCGGATCGAGGCCGACGCGCCGGAACTGCTCGCCCGGCTCCAACGCGAACTGCTCGAGGTGGCAGCGGCCGCGGTGCGCCCCGGTGGGGTGCTCGTGTACTCGGTGTGCACCCTCACCGCGGTCGAGACGTTGGGCGTCGACGCATGGGCCGAGACCGCGCTCGCCGACCTGGAGGCGCTCCCGCCACCGGGTCCGCCGTGGCGACCCCACGGTCGCGGCGCGCTGCTCCTTCCGAGCAGCGCCGGCACCGACGGCATGTTCGTCCTCCGCCTGCGTGCGCGTCCCACCCCTGGTTTAGGGTGAGACGGAGCGGAATCGCCGGACGTGATCGAAGGACGTGAACTGGTGGGCGGTCGAGGCGATGCAGTGGGAGTCGACCACTTAGGCTGGCCCTCGTGAAGATCGCACCGTCGATCCTGTCCGCCGACTTCTCGGAGTTGGCCGCCGAAGTCGACCGCGTCACGGCCGAAGCCGACCTGCTCCACGTCGACGTCATGGACGGCCACTTCGTACCCAACCTCACGATCGGTCCGCCGGTCGTGAAGTCGCTGCGCAAGCGGACCGAGCTCTACCTCGACTGCCACCTCATGGTCGACAACCCCGGCGTCCTCCTCGACGACTTCGCCGCGGCCGGCGCCGACGGGTGCACGATCCACGTCGAGCTCGGCGACCCGCGTCCCCTCTTCGAGCGCATGCGCGGGCTCGGCCTGCGGGTGGGCCTCACGCTCAACCCCGAGACGCCGCTCGACGCGGTCCTGCCGTTCATCGGCGACATCGACGTGCTGCTGTTCATGAGCGTCCATCCCGGGTTCGGTGGGCAGGCGTTCATCCCCGAGGTCCTCGACAAGGTCGCCGAGGCTCGTCGGATCGTCGACGAGCACCACCTCTCGGTCGAGCTCGAGATCGACGGCGGGATCCACGTCGAGACCGCTCCTGCTGCGGCCGCCGCCGGGGCCGACATCCTGGTGGCGGGCAGCGCGATCTTCCGTTCCGACGACCCGGCCGCGGCCGCCCGTCGGATCCGGGAGGCGGCGTGGCCGACGTCATCCTGATCGCCGCGGCCGAGAGCGAGGTCGCGACGGAGCTCGAGCACAGCCTCTCGGTCGAGGGGTGGGATGTGTTCATCGCCCAGACCGGCGTCGACACGCTCGACCAGGCCCGCAAGCTCCAGCCCTCGGTCGCGATCGTCGACGCCGCGATCCCCGGACGCGACGGGCTCGACGTGTGTGCCGAGCTCCGCCGCGATGTCCGCACCGTCAACTCCGCGGTGATCCTGCTCGGCTCCGCCGACGGGAGCGACAAGCTCCCGGGGTTCGCGGCGGGCGTCGACGACCACCTCGCGAAGCCGGCCGACCGGGCCGAGCTGGTTGCCCGCGTGCGGAGTCTGCTGCGGCGGACGAGCCAGATGCGAGACCTCTCGCCACTCACGCACCTCCCGGGCAACTTCCGGATCGCGAGCGAGCTCGAACGACTCGTGTCCCACCCCGACGCGCGCTTCGCCGTGCTCTACGCCGACCTGAACGAGTTCAAGGCGTTCAACGACTACTACGGGTTCCTCCGCGGCGACGAGGTCATCAAGCTCACGGCCCGGATCCTGGTCGAAGCCCTCGCGCTCCATCCGGGGGAGCCGAGCTTCGCCGGCCACGTCGGTGGCGACGACTTCGTCCTGCTCAGCGATCCCGACGTCGCCGAGAAGGTCTGCATCGATGCGATCCAGCGCTTCGACCGGTCCATCCCCGCCCTCTACGACGACACCGACGCCGCGAACGGCTACATCGAGGTCGCCGACCGGCGCGGCAACCTGCACCGCTACCTCCTCACGTCACTCTCGATCGGCGTCGCGACCACCACCCAGCGCCCGATCCGGACGCAGTGGGAGGCATCGGTGATCGCGACCGAGATGAAGGCCCACGCGAAGCGCCATGGTCGCTCCGCGTTCGAGGTCGACCGTCGGGAGCGGTGAAGTGGCCCCATCGACTCCCGGGCCGGCCGCCAAGGTCCTCACCGTGTCCGACGGTGTCATCGCGGGCACCCGCGACGACCGGTCCGGCGCCGCGCTCGTCGACCGCCTCGGCGCGGCCGGCTTCGACATCGTCGAGCAGCGGGCGGTGGCCGACGGGGTCGACTCGGTGGCCGACGCGCTCCGGGAGTTGACCGACGGCTTCGCGGGCCTGGTGGTGACCACCGGGGGGACCGGCTTCGGACCCCGCGACCTGACCCCCGAGGGGACCCGCGCTGCCATCGAACGGGAGGCCCCGGGCCTCGCCGAGGCGATCCGCGCCGCCAGCAACTCCGAGGGGAAGCCGTTCGGGATGCTCTCGCGGGGTGTGTGCGGCTCGATCGGCGCCGCCCTCGTCTGCAACGTCCCCGGCTCCGCCTCGGGCGCGGTCGAGGCCCTCGAGATCGTCCTCCCCGCCGTTCCCCACGCCCTCGACCTCCTCGCCGGCGGCCGCCCCCACTGATCCCGCTCTGCGCCTCGGCGCAGGCCGCTCGGGCCCGCTCGCCGACCTGCGACGGAACCAGTCGTGCCGACGGCTCGCTTCGGCTCCCGTGGGGCGGTCAGAATTAGAACGTGTTCCAATTCCGGCCGGATCGGTGTACCCTGAGGACACAACTGAATGTCCTCGGGGTAGGGGTGCAAGTCCCGACCGGCGGTGAGAGCCCGCGAACCCGGCGCAGCCAGCGTCCGGGTTGATCCGGTGAGAGAGCGGCGCAGCGGTATCGACCATCTCTGAATTCCGGAGCCGACGGTGAGAGTCCGGATGGGAGAGGACGGCCCGGCGTGCTGATCGCGCGCCGATTCGTCGTCGCCTGCCCGGATCCCGGGGCGGAAGGGACGACGATGCGAGACGAGCTGGAGCTCATGGCGGAGGCGGCCGATGTCGGCTGGTCCGCGCGCCGTCGCACCGCTCCGAATCCCTGGGTCGGGGCACTCGTCGTCGCCGACGGCGTGGTCGTCGGAACCGGGGCGACCGAACCGCCCGGCGGTGCCCACGCCGAGATCGTCGCGTTGCGGGCCGCGGGGGAGCACGCCCGGGGCGCCACCGTGTTCGCCACGCTCGAGCCGTGCTCGCACCAGGGGCGGACCGGGCCGTGCGCCGACGCCCTGATCGAGGCCGGGGTGGGCCGGGTCGTCGTCGCGCTCGAAGACCCCGACGCACGGGTCGCGGGCCAGGGGATCCAGCGGCTCCGCGCCGCCGGGATCGCCGTCGAGGTCGGGATCGGTGCCGACCGGGTCACGCACGACCTCGCGCCCTACCTGCACCACCGCCGCACCGGACGCGCCTTCGCAGTGGTGAAGACGGCCACGAGCCTCGACGGTCGCACCGCGGCCGCCGACGGATCGTCGCAGTGGATCACCGGACCCGCGGCTCGGGCCGACGGTCACGGACTGCGCGCCGACGCGCAGGCGGTGGTCGTCGGGTCCGGGACCGCGATCGCCGATCACCCGACGCTGACCGCCCGCGACTGCGATCCGGCACCGGCGCGCCAGCCGATGCGGGTCCTGCTCGACGCCCGAGGGAGGGTCCGGGCGACGGGCCCTCTGTTCGATCCGGAGGTCGCACCCACGCTCGTGGTGACCACCGCCGATGCCCCTGCGAACGCGGTCGACGGATGGCGGGCGGCAGGGGCCAAGGTCGAGGCCGTCGCACCGGCCGGGACCGACGGTGGTGTCGACCTCGCCGAGACCCTCGCGCTGCTCGGTCGTGAAGGCGTGCTCGAGGCGCTCTTCGAGGGTGGCGCGACGATCCACGCGTCGCTGCTGCGCGCCGACCTCGTCGACCGGATGGTCGCGTACACCGGGGGCGTGGTCCTGGGTTCCAAGGGTCTCGCCGCATTCGCCGGTCCCGGTCCGGCGACGCTCGCTGATGCATCCCGGTGGCGACTCGTCGACGCGACCGTCCTCGACGGCGACGCGCGGCTCACCTGGGAGCCGGCCTGATGTTCACGGGAATCATCGAGGAACTGGGAACGGTGCGGGCGATCGTCCCCCAGGAGGGTGGTGTGCGCATCGAGATCGACGCCACCACCGTCGTCGACGACGCGGAGTTGGGCGCGTCGATCGCGGTCAACGGCTGCTGCCTGACCGTGGTCGAGTTCGGACCCGACTGGTGGGCGGCCGACGCGATCGTCGAGACCCTCGACCGCACCACGATCGGGACGCTCGCGGTCGGCGATCCGGTGAACCTCGAACGGCCGGTCCGGCTCACCGATCGCCTGGGTGGTCACGTGGTGCAGGGCCACGTCGACGGTGTGGGGATGGTGGCCGAGCGGGAGCAGCTGCCCGACGGTTCGACCCGCCTGCGGGTCGACGTACCGGCCACGGTCCGGGCGGGGAGCCTGACCCGCTACGTGGTGGAGAAGGGATCGATCACGGTCGACGGCGCGAGCCTGACCGTGGCCGACGTCGACGACGACGGGTTCGCCGTCGCGTTGATCCCTCACACGCTCGCGGTGACGACGCTCGGGGTCCGTCACCCGGGTGACACGGTGAACCTGGAAGTCGATGTGCTGGCGAAGTACGTGGAGCGGTTGCTCACGAGGAAGCGAGAACCCGATGCCGTTCAGTGAGATCGAGCCCGCGGTCGCGGCGATTGCCCGCGGCGAGCTGGTGGTGGTGGTCGACGACGCCGATCGCGAGAACGAAGGCGACCTGATCATGGCCGCCGACAAGATCACGCCCGAAGCGATGGGCTTCATGGTCCGTCACACCAGCGGGGTGATCTGCATGCCGATGGTGGGTGAGCGCTGCGACGAGCTGCAGCTGCCGCTGATGGTGTCGAACAACACCGAGCAGCACCGCACGGCGTTCACCGTGTCGGTCGACGCCCGGATCGGGACCACGACCGGCATCTCCGCGGCCGACCGCGCCACCACCGTCCGGACCCTGATCGACCCGCAGACCCGCCCCGACGATCTCGCCCGACCCGGTCACATCTTCCCGTTGCGCTACCGCGACGGTGGAGTCCTGAAGCGGGCCGGGCACACCGAGGCCGCGGTCGACCTGGCCCGGCTCGCGGGTCTGAATCCGGCCGGCGTGCTCGCCGAGGTCGTGAACGACGACGGCACGATGGCCCGGTTCCCCGAGCTCGAGGTCTTCGCCGAGGAACACGGGCTCCTCATGATCTCGATCGCCGACCTCGTCCGCCACCGGCGTCGGCGCGAGAAGTTGGTGAAGCGGGTCGCGGAGGCCCGGATCCCCACGAAGCACGGCGACTTCACCGCATACGTGTTCGGGTCGCTCCTCGACGACGTCGAGCACATCGCCTTCGTGCGGGGCGAGGTCGCGGGCAAGCAGAACGTGCTCGTGCGGGTGCACTCGGAGTGCCTCACCGGCGACGTGTTCGGTTCCCTTCGCTGCGACTGCGGGGTGCAGCTCGACACCGCGCTCGCGCAGGTCGCCGCCGAGGGCGAAGGGATCGTCGTGTACCTGCGGGGCCACGAAGGGCGCGGGATCGGCCTCGGCCACAAGATGCGGGCCTACCGACTCCAGGAAGAGGGTCGCGACACCGTCGAGGCGAACGAGGACCTCGGCTTGCCGATCGACTCGCGCGAGTACGGGATCGGCGCGCAGATCCTGGTCGATCTCGGCGTGACCACGATGCGCCTCATGACCAACAACCCGGCGAAGTACGGCGGCCTCGACGGTTTCGGCCTCGAGATCGTCGATCGCGTCCCCCTCGCCACCGTGCCGACCGCGGAGAACATCGCGTACCTGCGGGCCAAGCAGCAGAAGATGGGTCACCTCCTCGACATCGAGGACGAGCAGTTGGGCGGGAGCTGACCGTGGGGGAGTACGCCGCACCACCCGACGGGCTCGATGCATCGGGGTTCCGCATCGCGGTCGCAGTGGGGCGGTTCAACCTGCACATCACCGAGCCGTTGCTCGACGGTGCGCGGCGCGTGCTCGCGGACCACGGGGTGGCCGATCCGACGATCGTCTGGGTCCCCGGCGCGTTCGAGCTGCCCCTGGCCGCCCGCCAGCTCGCGTCGGGTCACCACGCGGTCGTGGCGCTCGGGGCAGTCATCCGGGGCGACACGCCGCACTTCGACTTCGTGGCCGGCGAGACCGCCGCCGGACTGATGCGGGTCGGCCTCGACACCGGGATCCCGGTCGTGTTCGGCGTGCTGACCACCGACACCCTCGCCCAGGCGGAGGCCCGGATCGGTGGGGCCGTGGGGCACAAGGGCGAGGAAGCGGCGCTCACCGCGATCGAGATGGCCGCATTGTTGGCCCAGCTCCCGGCTCCGGCCGAGTAAGACTGCAGACCATGTTGCGGTTGGTGCTTCCCAAGGGCTCGCTCGAGCAGGCGACCCTGCAGCTGTTCGAAGACGCCGATCTCACCGTCCAGCGCGGTTCCGACGTCGACTACCGGGCCACCATCGACGATCCCCGCGTCGTCGACGTGACGATCCTGCGGCCCCAGGAGATCCCGCGCTACGTGGCCCAGGGTCTGTTCGATCTCGGCGTCACCGGACGCGACTGGATCGAGGAGACGAGCTCCGAGGTGGTGAGCCTCACCGAGCTGCACTACTCGAAGGCCACCGCCCGTCCGATCCGGATGGTCCTGGCCGTCGCCGGCGACGCGACCTACCAGCAGGTGTCGGATCTCCCGGCCGGCGTTCGGGTCCACACCGAGTACCCCGAGCTGACCCGCCGGTTCCTCGAGAAGAACGGGGTCGACGCCGAGGTGTCGCTCTCCTACGGGGCGACGGAAGCGAAGATCCCCGAGATCGCCGACGCGGTGGTCGAGATCACCGAGACCGGTCGGGCGCTGCGGGCCGCGGGCCTCACCGTGCTCGACACGATCCTCGTGAGCTACACCGAGCTGATCGCGAACCCGGAGGCGCACGACGACCCCGAGAAGCGGCGGGCGATGGAGCAGCTCCAGACGTTGCTCACCGGGGCCCTCGAGGCGCGTGGGCGCGTGCTGGTGAAGCTGAACGTGGAGGCCGCGCAGCTCGACACCGTGATCGCGTTGCTCCCGGCCCTCAAGGCGCCGACCGTCTCGAAGCTCTGGGGCGACGAAGCATTCGCGGTCGAGACCGTCGTCGCGAAGTCGGAGATCAACACGTTGATCCCGGCGCTGAAGGAGAGCGGTGCGACCGACATCATCGAGCTTCCCATTGCCAAGATCGTCCACTAGGACGACCCGTCCGCGCCGCGGGCGGGTCACCGAGTTCGACGCGCACCGTGGCCTGGGCGTGGTGGTGGCCGACGACGGTACCGACTTCCCGTTCCACTGCACGCGCATCGTCGACGACTCGCGCACGATCGACGTCGGTGTCCCGGTCGAGTTCGTGGTCGTTCCCGGTGGTCTCGGCCGCTGGGAGGCGGGCCGGCTGGTGAAGCTGACGAGCTAGCCGTGGCGCGCCGCGTGCGCGCCGCCGTCCTGGTGCGTGCGCCGGGCGCGTGACGCGGCGGGGCCCGTGGCAACAGGCGGGCCGGCGTCGGTCGCATCGCCGGCGGCGGCGTTGTTCGCGGCGTGCGAGAGGTTGAACGCGGAGTTGACGAGTTGGATGTGGGTGAAGGCCTGCGGGAAGTTCCCGAGCTGACGCTTCGCGACCGGGTCGTACTCCTCGGCGAGGAGCCCGACGTCGTTGGCGAGGCCCGCGAGGCGACGGAACATCGCATCGGCTTCGTCGTGTCGGCCCATGAGCGAGAGGTTGTCGACGTACCAGAACGAGCACGGGAGGAACACGCCCTCGCCCGGCGGGAGGCCGTCGTCGACGCCGGTCGTGTCGTAGCGGGCGACGTACCCCTCGTGCATGAGCTCGCGTTCGATCACGCCGACCGTGTTCACCACCCGCTCGTCGGTCGCGGGGAGGAACCCGACGAGCGGCATCATGAGCACTGCGGCGTCCATGCGCTTCGATCCGTAGGCCTGGGTGAAGGCGTGCTTCTCGGTGTCGTAGCCCTCGGCGCAGACCTGGTCGTGGATCTCCTGGCGTTGGTGCTTCCAGCGGTTCACCGACGCGTGGTCGAGCTTGTACATCTCGCAGGCCCGCACGGCGCGGTCGAACGCGACCCATGCCATCACCTTCGAGTGCACGAAGTGCTGACGCGGCCCACGGACCTCCCAGATGCCGTCGTCGGGTCGGTGCCAGGCGCCCTCGAGCCACTCGAGCAGGGCGATCTGGATGCTCAGCAGGTCGGCGTCGGGATCGGCCCCGGCTTCCATCGCGTGGAAGTTGGCGTCGAAGAGCTCGCCGTACACGTCGAGCTGGAACTGCTCCGAGGCGGCGTTGCCGACGCGCACGGGGCTCGACTGCTCGTAGCCCGGCATCCACGTGAGCTCGAACTCGGTGAGCCGTCGTTCGCCCGAGACGCCGTACATGATCTGGAGGTCCGACGGCGAGCCGGCGACGGCCCGGATGAGCCAGTCGCGCCAGGCGTTCGCCTCCTCGATGTAGCCCGCCTCGATGAGCGCGAGCAGGGTGAACGTGGCGTCGCGGACCCAGCAGTACCGGTAGTCCCAGTTCCGCACGCTGCCGAGCCACTCGGGCAGCGAGGTGGTCGGGGCGGCCACGATCCCGCCGGTCGGCGCATACGTGAGGGCCTTCAGTGTGATGAGGGAGCGGGTGACGGTGTCGCGCCACTCACCCTCGTACTGGGAACGCTTGGCCCACTTCCGCCACCACCGAGCGGTGTCCTTCACTGCGCGCGACGCGTCGAGCGGACGCGGCGGTTCGGTGTTCGACGGATGCCACGCGAGGACGAACGGCACCGAGTCGCCCGGTTCGACCACGAAGTCGGCGATCGTCTCCATCCCGGCCCCGTGGGTGCGCACGGGCGTGCGCAGGATCACGGCGTCGGGTCCCGCGACGGCACGCAGGTCGCCGTCGAGGTGGCGGACCCACGGCACGATCGACCCGTAGTCGAACCGGATCGAGAGATCCAGCCGCATCGGCACCCGGCCCGACACGCCTTCGACGACCCTGACGATGTCGACGCTGCGCTGGCGGATCGGCATGCAGTCGGTGACCTTCACCGTGCCGTCGTCGGTGACGAACGTGGTCTCGAGCACGAGGGTGTCGTCGAGGTAGCGCCGGGTCGTCGACTGGAGGCCACCGGCGGGTGCGATGCGCCAGCGCCCGTGGCGTTCGTCGCCGAGGATGGCCGCGAACGTCGACGCGGAGTCGAAGCGCGGGGCGCACCACCAGTCGATCGAGCCGTTGGTGCCGACGAGCGCCGCGGTCTGGGTGTCGCCGATGAGCGCGTAGTCCTCGATGCGCAGGGCCACGGCCGCTATGCGCCCCGTTCTTGCGTCACCTGCACGAACGCGAGGCGGAGTTGCGCAAGGGCGTCGGCGAGGGGGCGGGACGCGTCGCCGAGGCGGTCACCGAGCCCGTCGACCAGCGCGGCCATGCCGTCGATCGCCAGGCCGGCCTCCGCCAACGACTCGATCCGTTCGGCGCTCAGACCGAGGTGGAGCACCGCCAGTTCGTGCAACCGGATGGCGTGATCGCTGAGGATCGCGGCCACCGGGGTCGACGCGAGCTGGGCCAGGGCCTGCCTGACCTGCTCTTCGTCGAGCTCGGCCCCGGTCTCGTCGACGTACCGTTCTGCGTCGCCCGGACCACCGCCGCCGGCGGGGGGTTCGGGCTCCTCCTGGGGTTGGTATTCGCCACCGGGGGTCCAGATGCTGCTCACGCTGCTATCCTCACGGTCACAACTTAACTGGGAAGTGGATCGGCGCGTGCGAACTGGACGCACCGACCCCACCTGGCTGCCGGTGCCCCCGCCCCTCGGGTCGGGATCGCTCCTCGCAGTCCGGGTCGTCTCCATTCGATCACCGTGTGGTGCGCGCGAGCGCACGACCCGGGATCCTGCGGCGGACGCTTCCCGTGTCCGCCGTCTGCGCGTCTGCAGTCGGAACCGAGTCCATGGGGTGATGCACAGATTTCTACCGACGACGCTCGAATCAACGATCGGATCCGTGCCCGGGAGGTCTTCCTCGTCGATTCCGACGGGACCCAGCTGGGTGTGAGAACGCTGCCGGAGGCGCTCGCCGTCGCCCGGGAGCAGGAGCTCGATCTGGTCGAGGTAGCGGCCAACGCCAATCCACCGGTCTGTCGGATCATGAATCACGGCCGCTACAAGTACGAACAGGAACAGCGGCGCAAGGAGTCGCGGAAGAAGACGACGAACGTCGTCATCAAGGAGATGAAGTTCCGGCCCAAGATCGACGGCCACGACTACGTCACCAAGATGAAGCACGTCGAACGCTTCCTCGGTGAGGGCGCCAAGGTGAAGCTCACGATCATGTTCCGTGGTCGCGAGGTGTTCCACCCCGAATTGGGTCTGAAGATCCTCCAGCGGGTCACCGAGGATGTCGCCGAGTTCGCCACGGTCGAGTCGTCGCCCCGCCAGGACGGTCGCAACATGACCATGGTGCTCAACCCGATCCGCAAGCCGGTGAGCAAGGCGAGCAAGTCGGCCAAGGCGAAGGCGAAGGCCAAGGCGGCAGCGCCGAAGACCGAGGTCCTCGCAGCCGAGGCGCCCGCGGCACCGGCACTCGAAGCAGAAGCACTCGCACCCGACGTACCCGCACCCGACGTACCCGCACCCGAGGTCCACACGACCGAGGCGGTCGCACCCGCGACCGACTCCGCAGGAGCACAGTGATGCCGAAGCAGAAGACACACCGGGGAGCCGCCAAGCGCTTCCGGGTCACGGGGACCGGCAAGATCCGGCGCCGCAACTCGAACCGCTCCCACCTGTTGGAGAAGAAGTCGTCGCGCCGCAAGCGTCGCCTGGGCCGTCAGACCGAGGTCGTCGGCAAGGACAAGCAGCACGTCGAGAAGATGCTGGGGAGGGCCTGACATGGCGCGCGCGTCAAGCGTTCCGTCAACGGGCGGAAGAACCACCGCTCCGTCCTGAAGGCCGCGAAGGGCTACTCCGGCGCGAAGAGCCGGAGCTTCCGCAAGGCCAACGAGCAGGTCATGCACTCGGGCGTCTACGCCTACCGTGACCGGCGCGCCCGCAAGGGCGAGTTCCGCCGGCTCTGGATCGTGCGCATCAACGCAGCCTGCCGCCAGAACGACATCAGCTACTCGCGCTTCATCGCGGGGTTGAAGGCTGCCGAGGTCGAGGTCGACCGCAAGGTCCTCGCCGACATCGCGGTCCGCGACGCCGGCGCGTTCGGTGCCCTCGTCTCCACCGCGCGCGAGGCGCTCGACGCGGCGTAGTGCCGCTCGGCCCGAAGCACGCGAAGGTCCAGCGCCTCCGGGCGTTGTTGCGTGACCCGACCGCCCGGGCGGAAGCGTCGGTCGTCGTGCTCGAGGGGACGCGAGCGGTGCTCGACGCGCTCGAGCGGGGGGTCGGCCTCGAGGCGGTCTTCGTGCCGGTCGACGGCGCGGTTCCCCACGGGCTGCCGTCCGGTTGCGCGATCGAACGACTCGCGCCTGGCCTCGTCGAACGGGTCGCGACCACGAAGACCCCACAGCCGATCCTCGCGGTGGCGCCGCGCCCCGAGGTCGTCGCGCCCGACGACTTCGCCGAGGGCGGCTGTCTGCTGGTGCTCGCCGGGGTCTCGGATCCCGGCAACGTCGGCACCCTGGTGCGGGCCGCCGAGGGGTCGGGCGCGGTCGGCGTCGTCGTCGGGCCCGGCACCGCCGACGTGTTCTCGCCCAAGGTCGTCCGCGCGTCGGCCGGTTCCATCTTCGGGGTGCCGATCGCGGTCATCGACGACCTCCGGGTCGCGCTCGGTGTCCTCGCCAGCGCGGGGCGTCGCCGCCTGGGAACCGGCGCATCAGGCGGGACGCGGTACACGGACCCGGGTGCCCTGGCCGGGTCCGTCGCCCTCGTGCTCGGCAACGAGGCCCACGGTCTCCCCGCCGACGTGGAAGCGGCGATCGACGACCTCGTCACGATCCCGATGTCCGGTGGGGCCGAGAGTCTCAACGTCGCGATGGCGGGGAGCATCCTCCTGTTCGAAGCCCGGCGTCAGCGCTCCGCACCGGGGGAGGTCGCCGCCGCGGGGCAACTATCAGCGATCTCAGGGGGAGCGATCTCTAGACTCGGGCGCCCATGGACGACGCCGCGCTCGACGCCTCCCTCGATCTCGACGCCGCTCGTGCGGCGATCGCGGCGGCTGCGTCGGTCGACGAGATCGACGCGCTGCGTCGCTCGCTGACGGGGAAGCAGTCGCCGGTCGCGACGGTGAAGACCGGCATCAAGGACCTTCCCAACGACCGCAAGCCGGTCGTGGGCGCGGCGGTCAAGGCGTTCACCGCTTCGGTGACCGAGGCCCTCGACGCACGCAAGGCCGCGATCGAGCGCGAGGCCGCCGCGCACCGGGGTCCGGCGCTCGACCTCACCCTCGGGACCCACGGCCGCCGCCGGGGCCACCTCCACCTCATCACCCAGACCCAACGGGAGCTCGAAGACGTGTTCGTCGCGCTCGGCTACCAGGTCGCCGAGGGCCCCGAGGTCGAAGACGACTGGCACAACTTCGAGGCGCTGAACTTCCCACCCGGCCACCCGGCCCGCGCGATGCAGGACACGTTCTACGTGCAGCTCGGTGAGCCCGAACAGGTCGTGCTCCGCACCCACACGTCGCCGGTACAGATCCGGGTGATGGAGACGCAGGCGCCGCCGATCTTCTCGATCATGCCCGGCCGCGTGTACCGCAACGAGGCGCCGAGCCCCCGGAACTCGTCGGTGTTCCACCAGATCGAGGGTCTCGCCGTCGACCGCGGGATCACCTTCGGTGATCTCGCCGGGACGATGCAGGCGTTCACCACCGCCTACTTCGGCGAAGGCGTGCGGTCGCGCCTGTTGCCCTCGTACTTCCCGTTCACCGAACCGTCGGCCGAGTACGGCGTGAGCTGCCCGTTCTGTGGCGGCGCCGGGTGCCGGGTCTGCTCGCACACCGGGTGGATCGAGCTCGGGGGCTGCGGGATGATCGACCCCAACGTGCTCCGCAACGTCGGCATCGATCCCGAGGAGTACTCGGGCTTCGCGTTCGGGTTCGGCATCGAGCGCATGCCGATGATCAAGTACGGCGTGCAACCGATCAAGACGTTCTTCGACGACGACATCCGCTTCCTCGAGCAGTACTGACGATGCGCGCCCCGCTCTCCTGGATCCGCGACTTCACGCCGATCGAGGCCGACGCGCGCGACGTCGCGGAAGCGCTCGACCACCTCGGCCTCGAGGTCGAGGCGATCGAGGAACCCGGCCGCGAGCTCGGTGGCGTGATCGTCGCGCGCATCCTCGACGTGCGGCCCCATCCCAACGCGGATCGGGCCCGCCTCGCCGACATCGACTTCGGCCTCGGCCAGATCACGGTGGTGTGCGGCGCGCCGAACATCGAGCCCGGCATGGTGGTCGCGTACGCGCCCACCGGCGCCACGCTGCCCGGAGGCATCACGCTCGAGGCGAAGGAGATCCGCGGGATCGTCTCCGAGGGGATGCTCTGCTCGCCGACCGAGCTCGGCCTCGGCGAGGACCACAGCGGGATCCTCGCCCTGCCCGCCGACACCGACCTCGGCCTCGACGTGCGCGAGGCGCTCGACCTCGACGACGTCGTGTTCGACCTCTCGATCACGCCCAACCGGCCCGACGCGATGTCGATCGTCGGCATCGCCCGGGAGCTCGCGGCGCACTTCTCGCTCCCGTTCGAGGTGCCGAGTCCACAGGTGACGGAGTCGGGCGCGCCCACCGGCGACCAGGTGAGTCTCGTCGTCGACGCGCCCGACCGTTGCCCGCGCTACGTCGCGCGGGTCGCGACGGTGACGATGGGGGAGTCGCCCGCCTGGATGGCCCGTCGCCTGACCCTCGCCGGCATGCGCCCGATCTCGAACGTCGTCGACGTGACCAACTACGTGCTGCTCGAACGCAACCAGCCGCTGCATGCCTTCGACCTCGATCGGCTCGGTGGCAGGGGGATCCGGGTGCGACTCGCGGTCGACGGCGAGCGACTGACGACCCTCGACCGCGTCGAGCGCACGCTCACGGCCGAGGACCTCGTCATCTGCGACGCGAACGACCGACCCCAGGCGCTCGCCGGGATCATGGGCGGCGGCGACTCCGAGGTGTCCGACTCCACCACGTCGGTGCTGATCGAGGCCGCGTACTTCGACCCCATGGGGATCGCACGCTCGTCGAAGCGGACGGGGCTGCGCTCGGAGTCGAGTCACCGGTTCGAGCGGGGGATCGATCCCGATGCGGTCGCGAGCGCGGCGGTCCGTGCCTGCGAGCTCCTCGCGGCGCACGCCGACGCGGTCGTCTCGCCCGTCGCGATCGACCACTACCCGGATCCCGTCGAGCGCGCCCGGATCACCATCCGCACCGATCGGGTCAACCAGCTGCTCGGCCTCGACCTCGAACCGAGCGCGGTCCGCGACGCGTTGGTGCCGCTGGGAATCGAGGTCGAAGGCGACGGACCCGACTTCGGGACCGTGGTGCCGACCTGGCGCCCCGACCTCGAACGCGAGATCGACCTCGTCGAGGAGGTCGCGCGGCGCGTCGGGTTGGCGACGATCCCCCAGACGCTCCCCAACGTCTCCGGTCAGACCGGAGGCCTCACGCCGCGGCAACGCGATCGTCGGCTCGTGGCCGATGTGCTCGTCGGCCTCGGTTGCTCCGAGGCGGTGTCGGTCCCGCTCATCGCACCGGCCCAGCTGACGAAGCTGGGCCTCCCGGTCGAGGGGCTGGTCGAAGCGGTGAACTCGCTGCGGGCCGACGAAGCCATCCTGCGTCCGGCCGTCCTCCCCGGGCTGCTCGCCGCGGTCGACCGCAACGCGGCCCAGGGTCTCACCGACCTGGCGCTGTTCGAGATGGGCCACATCTTCCGCGCTCCCACCGCCGGAGCCCTGCTGCCCGACGAGCGCGACGCGCTGGCGGTCGTCTTCGCCGGAGCCGTGCTGCGGCGACCCGTGGAGCCCGACCGTCCGGTCGACGTCTCCGACCTCGCCGACACGGTGCGGGCCCTCGCCGATGCGCTCGACCTCGCGTCGCTCGAGCTCGTCGCGGCCGATGTCGCCGGGTTCGCTCCTGGCCGCGCCGCAGCGCTGGTGCTCGACGGGGTGGCGGTCGGCGGGGCGGGTGAGCTCGCCGCCGACGCGCTCGACACCGAAGTACCCGTCGTCGCGCTCGAGCTCGATCTCGACGCGCTGCTCGCCGGCGCCCGTCGCGACCGGACCTTCCGCGCCCTCTCGCGCTTCCCGGCCTCCACCATCGACCTCGCGTTCGTGCTCGACGAACGGATCGCAGCGGCCACCATCCTCGCGACCCTACGGGCGACGGGGGCGGGGTTGATCGAAGACGTGCGGGTGTTCGACGAGTTCCGGTCGGATGCGCTCGGCCCCGGTCGTCGGAGCCTCGCGTTCGCGATCCGCTACCGGTCGCCCGAGCGCACCCTCACCGACGACGAGGTCGGATCGCTCCGCCAGGGCGCGATCGACGCGGTCGTCTCGACCCACGACGCCGAGTTGCGTGGCTGACGGCGCATCGTTCGTGCACACGATCCGGCCGCGCTACGCCGAGGTCGACATGCAGGGGGTCGTGTTCAACGCGCACTGGCTCACGTATTTCGACGAAGCGTGCACCCGGTTCTTCGAGGCGATCGGCTACGAGCCCGACGTCGCGTTCTTCACCGAGTTCGACGTGATGCTCGTGAAGGCCGTACTCGAATGGCAGGGCCCGGCCCGCTTCGATCAACCGGTCGCCATCGCGGTCGCCCCGAGTCGACTCGGTACGACCAGCCTCGACCTCCGCTACACCGCCACCACCGTCGGCGAGCCCGCGTGCACCGCGACCATCACCTACGTGTCGGTGCAGCCGGGCTCCCACACCCCGGAGCCCATTCCCGCCGACCTCCGCGCCCGCCTCGAGGCCCGCCTCACCGGGTGATCTGGTTCAGGCCGTGAAGGGCGGGCCGTCGAAGGTGTCGACGTGGGCGAACTCCTCGACGGGCCGACGGCGGAGCTTGGTGACCTGTTTCACGGGATGCCCCATTGCGACCAGCGACGCGACCGCCACGCCGGCCGGGATGTGGAGGAGCTCGCGGGCCGCGGGTTCCTGGCGCACGAGGAAGGTGGTGACGGCCGCGCCGAGCCCTTCGTTGCGGGCCGCGAGCACGATGTTCTGGACGAACGGGTAGATCGACCCGCCGCCGACGATGCTCTGACGGTCGAGGCCGTTGTCGAGCACCGCGAGCTGGTCGAGGCGCGCGGTGACCACCAGCATCACCGGAACGGTGTCGAGGGTGTCGACGAACGCGGCCGGGCGCTCGACGGCGCGGGCGGCGTCGAGATCGACTGCGGGGCCGGTCCAGCGCCCGTCGTCGGTCGGGGCGAACGGCACGAGGCCCTGTTCGACGTGAGCCATGTACTCACGCCATCCGAGCACGCAGAGGTCGCGCACCGCCGACCGGACGGTCGGGTCCTGCACGACGACGACGCCCCAGCCCTGCCGGTTCCCGCCGCTCGGCGCGAAGCGGGCGTGGTCGAGCACGCGGTGGAGCACCGCAGGCTCCACCGGTTCGGGAGTGAACTCCCGGGCGGCACCGGCCGTGCGCATCACCTCGGAGAGATCCATCTCTCCAAGCCTAGATTGCCGGATGTCGCGACCCGCTCTGCCGGGTGGCTGGAGGAGACGGGCTATCTCCGTTTCAGTGCGATGGCATCGCAGTTGTGCACCGGTCCCGGCGGGCGAGGCTTCCACGGACCGTGCATGAGCCCACAGATCTCCGCGACGATCTCGAAGTCCGGACGGAGGATCTCTCGGATCAACTCCGCGTCGTACGCCATCGACTTCCCGGGCTCGTCGGGGAATCGCGTGTACACGCCTCCACCGATCGCCTCGAAAGGACGACCGGCGTGCAGCAGCTCGCCTTCATCGTCCCAGATCACCACGAACGTGAGCACCGCTGTCCCACCCGAGCGGAGGACGCGTGCGATCTCCGCGAGGTAGTTCCTGACGCCGGCCAGCGGGACATGCATGAACACCTCGAAGGCGCACACCACGTCGAACGAGTCGTCGGAATAGGGGAACTTGGCCTCCGCTGGCGTGAGGGTGGCCGAGGGCCGGTACCGCGCGTTCGACACGTCGGCGAGGTCGAACTGGAAGCCCGGCAGTCTCGGGGCGTAGTGCTCGTTGAGCCAAGCCACGGCCTCGGGCGAGATGTCGAATCCGGTGTACCGCCCGTCGGCATCGAGGTACGAGGCGAGTTCGTACGCGAGGCGACCGAGACCGCACCCCACCTCGAGTACCGCCGAAGCGGGCTCCAGCCCGAAGTGCTCGAGCATGGCCAACTGCTTCGGACCCCGGGCGCCTCCTTCGTCGCCGCCGACCCGGTGGAGTCCCGGATCGGCGATCGGAAGCTCGCCGCGAGCGCATCGGACGTGGGACATCAGCGCCTTCCCCCTCGAGCCTCGCACCGGTCGCAACGCAGGCGACGATGGTACCGAAGCGGGCATGTTGCTCGACAGCTGCTGAGAAAGAGCGACATCCGCTCGATGATCCCGAGAGCGCCCGGGTGACCGCAGAGCTCCGCCGACTCCTCGACGACGAGCTCAGCCTCGGGATCCCGGACCTTCCTGAGTTCCTCTGACCGGTCGGCCGTCACTCGCGACGAGGAACTGGCGGTGCGGGTCGGTCTGGGGTTCGCGCCGACCCGCTGGTCCCGACGGGTCACCGCGGCGTGCGACGGCACCGTCGGGTGCGTACTGGAGGATGTACGCCTTGCGGACGTCGTCGGTCGCGTTGTGGCCGGTCGCGTGGGGGGTGAGGGAGCTGAAGACGATCACGCTCCCGGCGCGGACGGGCACCGCGACCGCTCCGGCCCCGCGGGCCACGTCGTCGGGGAAGCATTCGAAGCCGATCGGGGTGGCCCGGTGGGCGAGCGTTCCCTCGCGGTGGAGCCCCGGCACCACCCGGACACAGCCGTTGTCGGGCGTCGCGTCGGTGAGCGCAACCCAGCACGTCAGGTAGGCCTGCGGCTCGACGTAGGTGTACCCGTTGTCCTGATGCCAGAGCACCGGCTCCGCCCCGCGCGGCTGCTTGTACACGGCCTGGTCCCAGTAGAGCCTGGCGTCGGGGCCGACGAGATCGAGGCAGAGGTCGGCGAAGAGGGGCGCGGCGCAGAAGTCGCGCAGCACTGTCGAACGGAGCGCCGGGTGGAGCGTGATGCTGACCGTGTCGATGCCCGCGATGTCGAACCGACCGTCGGGGCGGGTGCGTAGGAACTCGACGACTTCCCGGTCGAGTGGTGCGAGCGCATCGACGACCTCGGCGACCACGTCGGCATCGAATGCGTCTTCGATCACGAAGTAGCCGTCGGTGTCGTAGGTGCGCGCCTGCTCGGGCGTGATGGTGCGGAACGGGCCGTCGTGTTCGAGCCAGGAGAACCCGGCGTTCCACGGGTGGTGTTCGAGGCCGGCGCTCACGGTTGCCCCCGCATCGCCCCGACGACCACGATCGCGCCGGTGCCGTGGTCGACGACGGTCACCGAGGCTGCGGCGGTGTGCTCCTCGAGATCGACCTCGGCGTCGACGGTCTGGCCGTCGACCACCATGCCGACGAACTTCAGGTCGATCACGCCGTGGGCGAGGAAGTCGCCTCCCCACGCGTCGAGGGCGATGCCGTAGGCGGGGCCGGCGACCTGCATCCCCTGTGCGACGAGTCCGGGCAGGCCGATGCGGCGGGCTTCGTCGGGCTCGGAGTGGAAGTTGCCGCGGCGGGAGTAGGCGCGGAGCAGTTCCTCGGTCAGCGTGAGCGACCGGATCGTGGTGCTCACCCGACCTCGCAGAACGTGGCGACCGAGGTCCAGAGCGGGGCGCCGTCGGCGAGGAACACCTCGGCCTCGACCACGGCGTAGTCGCGGCTCCGCTTGGTGAATCGTTCGACGAGTCGCCCGTGGACCTCGAGATCCTGGTCGGCGGGCGCAGACCGGTGACATTCGAGGTGCTGCGCAGTGTGGAGGAGCGGCCTCGGTGCCACCGTCTGGAACAGCAGGATCGTGAGGTTGGCTGCGATCGGGGGGTAGAGGGCGCCGGCCCGGAGGAGGGCGTGGTCGACGCCGGCGGAGCGCCAGTAGCGCTCGTTGGCCGCCCGGGAGACGTGGAAGGGCAATGGCCCGAGCGGCGTCCCGGCGGCGGCGCCACCGAACGGTGCCGCCTCAGTATGCATCTGAGTGTATGGTATGCGTCATGGCGTATCGTGCCGGAGTCGTCGGCGCGTCAGGGTACACAGGAGCCGAGCTCCTGCGGATCCTGCACGCGCACCCCGAGATCGAGGTGGTCCACGCGACCGCCAACACCAACGCGGGCGCGAGCGTGGCCGACGTGTACCCGTCGCTCGGGGTCGCGTACCCGGAGCTGCGCTACGAGGCGTTCGCGGCGGGCGACCTCGCCGGCCTCGACGTGGTGTTCTGTGGCCTGCCGCACGGGGAGTCGCAGGCGGTCGTCCCCGAGCTCGTCGGGACCGTCGGCCACGTCGTCGACCTCGGCGCCGACTTCCGGCTCCCGGCCGACGCATACGAGCAGTGGTACGGGGCGGTCCACCGGGCGCCGGAGCTCCTCGACGAGTTCGCGTTCGGGCTCCCGGAGCTCTACCGCGACGAGATCACCCACCACGCCCACGTCGCGGCGCCCGGCTGCTATCCGACCGCCTCGGTCCTCGCGTTGGCGCCGCTCCTCGCCGACGGTCTGGTCGAGCCGACGGGGATCCACGTCGACGCGATCTCCGGGGTCTCGGGCGCGGGTCGGGGGCTCTCGCTGCGCACCCACTTCGGCGAGATCGACGAGAGCGTCGAGGCCTACGGCCTGCTGTCGCATCGCCACACCGCGGAGATGGAGATGGTGCTGTCGAAGGTGTCGGGCGCCGACGTGCAGGTCCTCTTCACCCCGCACCTCGCGCCGATGACGCGCGGGTTGCTCGCCACGGCGTACGCGAAGCCGGCCGCACCCGGGCTGAGCACCGAAGGCCTGCTCGAGCGGTACCGCGGGTTCTACGCCGACGAACCGTTCGTCGCGGTGGTCGACGCGCCGCCCGCCACGAAGGCGACGCGTGGCGCCGAACGCGGCGCACGTCACGGTCCGCTTCGACGAACGCACCGGAACGGTCGTCGCGCTCGGGGCGATCGACAACCTCGTCAAGGGCGCGTCGGGCCAGGCGGTCCAGGCCGCGAACCTGCTGCTCGGGCTCCCGGAAGGTACTGGATTGAGCGTCGTGGGGGTCTACCCGTGAGCGTCACCGCAGCCCAGGGATTCGTCGCCGGGGGTCTCGCCTCCGGCATCAAGGAGTCGGGTGACCCCGACCTCGCGATCGTCGCGACCGCGAACGGGCGGCCGGCGAGCGCGGCCGGAGTGTTCACGACCAACCTCGCGACGGCGGCGCCGGTGCTGGTGAGTCGCGACCACCTCCGCGACGGCCGCGCCGCGGCGGTCGTGCTCAACTCCGGCAACGCGAACGCAGCCACCGGGGCGCCGGGGCGTCGCGACGCGGAACGGATGTGCGAGCTCACCGCCGCCGGTCTCGGCATCGCGACCGGCGACGTGCTCGTGTGTTCCACGGGACTCATCGGCATCCCGCTGCCCATGGCACCGATCGAAGCGGGCATCCCGGAGCTCGCAGCGTCGCTCGCGCCGGGTGCACCCGGCGGCGACGCGGCCGCGACCGCGATCCTGACCACCGACACCGTGCCCAAGGAAGCCGTGGCGACCTTCGAGGTCGACGGGGCCACGATCACGGTCGGGGGGATGGCCAAGGGCGCGGCGATGCTGTCACCGGCGATGGCCACCATGCTGGCCGTCGTCACGACCGACGCCGCGGTCGAACCCCGCGCGCTCCACGCCGCGCTCGTCGGCGCGGTCGACGGGTCCTTCCACGAGCTGCTCGTCGACGGGTGCACGAGCACCAACGACACGGTGCTGGCGCTCGCCAACGGCGCCGCGATGGGCGCCGGACCACCGATCGGCGTCGGGGGCGCAGCGTTCCACGCCTTCTCCGACGCCATCGCCGAGGTGTGCGGTTCCCTGGCTGCGCAGATGGCTGCCGACGCCGAGGGCGCCACCAAGCACGCCCGGGTCCACGTTCGTGGGGCCCGCACCACGACCGAGGCCCGGCTCGCGGCTCGTGCGGTGGCCGGGAGCCAGCTCGTGCAGTGCTCGCTCAACGGCGAGGACCCGTACTGGGGCCGGGTGCTCTCCGAGCTGGGCGCGAGTGGAGCATCCCTCGACCCCGACCGCGTCGACATCTCCTACAACGGCATCGTCGTGTGTCGCGACGGCATCGCCGCCGCCCACGACGCCGACGCGATCGCCGCGTCGATGACGGAACGGGAGATCGTGATCGACTGCGAGCTCCACCTCGGTCGCGGCGAGGCGACGGTCGTGTTCACCGACCTCTCGTACGGTTACATCGACGAGAACCGGGGAACCTCGTGAGCGGGGTCTCGCAGGCGACGATCGAGAAAGCGGAGGTGCTGGCCGAGGCGCTGCCGTACATCCGGGAGTTCTCGGGGAAGACGGTCGTGATCAAGTACGGCGGTCACGCCATGGACGATCCCGCGCTCGCCGACCTCTTCGCCCAGGACGTCGTGTTGATGCGCGTGGTCGGGATGAACCCGGTGGTGGTGCACGGTGGGGGACCCCAGATCACCGAGCTCATGCGTCGACTCGGCAAGGAGCCGGAGTGGGTCGACGGCCTGCGGGTGACCGACGCCGAGACCGTCGACATCGCCCGCATGGCGCTCGTCGGTCAGGTGAACGGACAGATCGTCGCGTCGCTGAACCGCCACGGCTCGTACGCGGTCGGGCTCTCGGGCGAAGACGCCGGGCTCATCACCGCGGAGGTGCGCGACGAACGCCTGGGGTTCGTCGGCGACATCCGCGAGATCGATCCGTCGATCGTCGTCCGCCTGCTGCGGGAGGAGCTCATCCCCGTGATCGCCACGATGGGCGTCGACGCCGAGGGCCAGGGGTACAACGTGAACGCCGACACGGTGGCGGGTGCGATCGCGGAGGCCCTCGGAGCCGAGAAGCTCGTCTACCTCACCGATGTCGCCGGCCTGTACCGCGACTTCGCCGACGTCGGCTCGCTGATCTCGCACACCGACATCGACGAGCTCACCGCGCTGACCGATTCCGGCTCGTTCGACAAGGGGATGATCCCCAAGGTCGCTTCGTGCATCCAGGCCCTGCGCAACGGCGTGGCGCGCGCCCACATCCTCGACGGGCGCACCCCGCACGCCCTCCTGCTCGAGTTCTTCACCCGCGAAGGCATCGGCACGATGGTGACGCCATGACCACCCTCGACGAGTTGGTGGCGCTCGACGCGGAGCACGTGATGCAGACCTACGCGCGACTGCCCGTCGCGTTCGTGCGGGGCGAGGGGACGCGGCTCTACGACACCGAGGGGGCCGAGTACCTCGACTTCCTCGGCGGCCTCGCGGTCACGTCGTTGGGCCACGCCCATCCGGTGGTGGCCGACGCGATCGCGGAGCAGGCCCGCACCCTGCTCCACGTGTCGAACCTCTACTACAACGCGGTGCAGCCCGAGGTCGGCGCACGCATCGACGGGCTCCTCGGCGGGGGCGGGAAGGTGTTCTTCGCCAACTCCGGCGCCGAGGCGAACGAAGCTGCGATCAAGCTCGCCCGTCGCCACGGCCAGACGAACGGCGGGCCCGAGCGGTATCACGTCGTCTCGGCCTACGGGTCGTTCCACGGCCGGACCCTCACGACCCTCGCGGCGACCGGCCAGCCCGAGAAGCAGGAGCGGTTCCAGCCGCTGCCGCCCGGGTTCCGCCAGGTGCTGTTCGCCGATCTCGACGCACTCGAGCAGTCGATCGACGACCGCGTCTGCGCGGTGATGCTCGAACCGATCCAGGGCGAGGGCGGGGTGCGTCCGGCGCCACCGGGATACCTCGAAGCCGTGCGGGCACTCTGCAACGAACGCGAGATGCTGCTCATCGTCGACGAGGTGCAGACCGGCCTCGGCCGGACGGGGAAGTGGTTCGGGTTCGAGCACGCCGACGGCGTGCGCCCCGACATCGTCACGATGGCGAAGGCGCTCGGCAACGGCATGCCGATCGGCGCCTGCTGGGCCCGTACCGACGTCGCCGAGGCATTCGCGCCCGGCGACCACGCGACGACCTTCGGGGGCCAGCCGCTCGCGGCGAGCGCGGCGCGCGCGGTTCTCGACGTGATGGTCGCCGAAGACGTCCCGGCCCGGGCGGCCCGGGCGGGTGCCCGGTTGCGGGACCAGCTCACCGCGGTGGCCGGCGTCGATGCGGTCCGGGGTGAGGGGTTGCTCCTCGCCGCGGAGCTCGATGCAGGCATCGACGCGAAGCAGGTGGCCGCGGCGTGCCTGACCGCCGGACTCGTCGTGAACGCGGTGACCCCCACCGCGATCCGGTTCGCTCCGTCGCTGCTCGTCACCGACGCCGAGCTCGACGCGGCCGTTGCGATCTTCTCGGAGGTGCTCGCGTGAACCCCACTGGTCACGACTTCCTCGAGGTCGACGACCTCGATCCGGCTCGTCTCGGCGCCGTGCTCGACCACGCGCTGGCGTGGAAGACCGATCCCGAGGCGGTACCGAAGCCGCTGGCCGGACTCGGCGCCGCGCTGCTGTTCGAGAAGCCGTCGACCCGTACCCGGGCATCGACCGAGATGGCGGTGGTCGGCCTCGGGGGGCATCCGATCTACATCCGACCCGAGGAGGTCGGGATCGACACCCGCGAGCCGGCGGAAGACGTCGCCCGGATCCTCGCCGGGTACTGCGCGGTCATCGCGGCCCGGGTGTTCGACCACACGGTGCTCGAGCGGATGGCGGCGGTGGTCGACGTCCCGGTGGTCAACCTCCTGTCCGACCGGGCCCATCCGTGCCAGGCCCTCGCCGATCTCCTCACGATCCGTGAGTCCTTCGGCCGGCTCGAGGGACGGCGGGTGGTCTATGTGGGCGACGGCAACAACGTGGCCGCGTCGCTCGCCTTCGCCTCGGCGTTGAGCGGCGTGGATCTGGTGGTGTCGTCGCCTCCCGGCTACGAGCTCGACGACGAGGTGATCGCCCGCGCCCGCAACCTGGGCGGCACGATCGAACTGGTCACCGACCCCTACGAAGCCGTACCGGGCACCGATGTCGTCTACACCGACGTGTGGACCTCGATGGGCGAGGAGCACGAAGCCGGCGTCCGCAAGATCGCGTTCGCGCACTACCAGGTGAACGGCGCGCTGATGGCGGCGGCCGGGACCCAGGCCAAGTTCCTGCACTGCCTCCCGGCCCACCGGGGCGAGGAGGTCGCCGGCGAGGTGATCGACGGACCGGCGTCGCTGGTCTGGCAGCAGGGCACCAACCGGATGCACGCGGCCCGTGCGCTGTTCGCCCACCTGCTCGGGAGCTTCGGATGACCACGCTCGGCAAGCCGCAACGCCAGCACCGCATCGGTCGGCTGCTCGAGGAGCAACCGGTGTCGAGTCAGGGCCAGCTCGTCGAGCTGCTCGCCTCCGAGGGCATCGTCGCGACCCAGGCCACGGTCAGCCGCGACCTCGAGGAGCTCGGTGCGGTGAAGGTCCGCATCCCCGGAGGAACGATGGCCTACGCGGTGCCCGAAGTGAGCAAAGACCGTTCCGGCGGTGCCGACGACCATCTGCGGCGGGTGATGGGGGAGTTCGTGGTCGAGGTGTCGCACAGCGGCAACGTCGTCGTGCTGCGGACCCCTCCCGGCTCGGCACACGTCGTCGCCTCGGCCCTCGACCGGGCGGGCGTCCCCGAGGTGCTCGGCACCGTCGCGGGCGACGACACCATGATCATCGTGTGCGCCGAGCACGTCGGCGGCGCCACGATCGCCGAACGCCTCGCCGGCCTCGCCGGTCTCTAGCGTGAGAGGGAAGCCATGAAGCGGGCGAGGCGCAGTGGAGCCGCCGGACACCGACAGAAGGGTGCGAACAGGTGAGCGATAGAGGCGGCGCAACGGAGCCGACCAGACGAGTGGTGCTGGCGTACTCCGGTGGTCTCGACACCTCGGTGTGTGTGCGGTGGATGCAGGAGGAGTGGGGCGTCGAGGTCGTCGCGATGGCTGTCGACGTCGGCCAGGGCGGCGACTTCGAGGCGATCCGACAACGTGCGCTCGTCGGCCGGTGCCGTCGAGGCGGTCGTCGTCGACGCCCGGGCCGAGTACGCCGCGGAGTACGTCGCCCGCGCCATCAAGGCGAACGCGCTCTACGAGGGCAAGTACCCGTTGGTCTCCGCGCTGTCGCGACCGGTGATCGCCCGTCACCTCGTGGCGGCGGCGCGGGAGTTCGGTGCCGACGCCGTGGCCCACGGCTGCACCGGCAAGGGGAACGACCAGGTCCGGTTCGAGGTGAGCGTCCGCGCGCTCGCACCCGATCTCGACGTGCTCGCCCCGGTCCGGATGTGGGGGTTCACCCGCCGCGACTCCATCGAGTACGCGGCCCGACACGAGATCCCGATCACCGTCACCGAGGAGAAGCCGTACTCCGTCGACGAGAACCTCGTCGGGCGGGCGATCGAGTGCGGCGAGATGGAAGACCCGTGGGTGGCGCCGCCGGTCGACGTGTACACGATCACCGCGGCGATCGCCGACGCCCCGCGGGAGCCGCACGAGTTCGTGGTCGGCTTCGACCGCGGGGTGCCGGTGACCCTCGACGGCATCCCGACCCCCCTGCACGCGATGATCACCGAGCTGAACGGTGTGATCGGCGCCTACGGGTTCGGGCGGATCGACATGGTCGAGAACCGCCGCGTGGGCATCAAGAGCCGGGAGACGTACGAGTGCCCGGCCGCGCTCGCGCTGATCATCGCCCACCAGGACCTCGAGGCGATCACCCAGGAGCGCGACGTCATGCGCGAGAAGGCGCGACTCGAACCCCGATACGCCGACCTCGTCTACGACGGGCTCTGGTTCTCACCCCTGCGCGACGCGCTCGATGCCTTCGTCGACTCGACCCAGCGTCACGTGACGGGCGAGGTGCGGATGCGTCTCGAGCCGGGTCGGTGCTTCGCGGCCGGGCGTCGAGCCGTTCGAGGCCTCTACGACTACCAGCTCGCCACCTACGAGGCCGACGACTCGTTCCGCCACGAGGACGCCGCCGGCTTCGTGCGGCTCTGGGGGCTCTCGGTCGAGACGTGGGCCCGCCGGCAACGGCTCGAAGAGCCGGTGGTCCCCCCGGGCGATCCCCGTGCCTGATCCGAGCGAAGCGGGCCGGCCTGACGACGACACCGGCGGCGGCGACAAGCCGCTCTGGCACGGCCGCTTCGCCGACGGTCCCGCGCCCGAGATGCTCGCGTTCACCCGCAGCATCGGCTTCGACGTCCGACTCGCCCCCGACGATGTCGCGGGTTCACGCGCGCACGTCACGATGTTGGCGCGGGTCGGGCTGATCGACACCGGCGAACGCGACGCGGTGCTGGGCGCGCTCGACCGGGTCGAGGCCGAGTTCGCCGCGGGGACGTTCCGCATCGCCGAGACCGACGAAGACATCCACACCGCGGTCGAACGTCGGGTCACCGAGCTCGCGGGTCCGGCCGGCGCCAAGCTCCACACCGGCCGCAGCCGCAACGACCAGGTCGCGACCGACCTCCGCCTCTGGTTGCGCCGCGAGGGGCACGACACCGCCCGCGCGATCGACCGCCTCCAGCAGGTGTTGCTGCGGCGAGCCGTCGCCGCGGACGACATCTACCTACCCGGTTACACCCACCTCCAGCGGGCCCAGCCCGTGCTGCTCGCGCACCACCTGCTCGCGCACTTCTTCGCGCTCGCGCGCGACGTCGACCGCTGGCGCGACTGTCTCCGCCGGGCCGACGTGTCGCCGCTGGGCGCCGGCGCGCTCGCCGGATCGAGCCTGCCGCTCGACGTCGACGGCGTGGCCACCGACCTCGGCTTCACGGGCCGGTTCGACAACTCGCTCGACGCGGTCTCGGACCGCGACTTCGTCGCCGAAGCGCTCTTCGTCGCCACGCTCACGCAGGTACACCTCTCCCGGATCGGCATGGAGGTCGTGCTCTGGGCCAGCGACGAGTTCGGCTTCCTCCGCCTGCCCGACGCCTGGTCCACCGGGTCGTCGATGCTGCCGCAGAAGAAGAACCCCGACATCGGCGAGCTCGCCCGCGGTCGTGCGGGTCGGCTGATCGGTGACCTCGCCGGGTTCCTCGCCACGCTCAAAGGCCTCCCGCTCGCGTACAACCTCGATCTCCAGGACGACAAGGAGCCGCTCTTCGACGCGCTCGACACCCTGCGCGCCGCGCTCGCGGCGTTGGGTGGCCTGCTCGACGCGTGCGAGTTCGATCCCGACCGCATGCGGTCCGCCGCCGACGGTCCCACCGGTGCCGCCACCGACCTCGCCGAGCACCTCGTGGGCGGGGGGATGCCGTTCCGTGATGCCCACGCGCTCGTCGGTGCCCTCGTCCGGCGATCGCTCGCGGGTGAGGCGACCCTTGCCGACCTCGTGCTCGCCGAGCCCGCGCTCGGACCCGACGCGCTGGCGTTGTTGGAACCCGGCGCGGCCGTGGCCCGCCGCACGACCCCCGGCGGGGCGGGTCCGCAACCGGTGGCGGTCGAGATCGAGGTGGCCCGCACCCGCCTCGAGATCCAAGCCGACTGGCTCGGCTAACCCGACTTCACCCGGGTGCGGCGGGTGCGGTGCACGGTCGGCTCGCGGGGCGGCGGGACGTAGGTGCCGGGCGGGTCGGTGTTCGGCGCCCGCGCGATGAGACCCATCGACGGGTACTGGCCGCCGAGGATCGGGTACGGGTCGACCTTCATCCAGTCGCGCAGCACGTTCGCGTACACCGAACGGAAGTCGACGGTCGGGACCAGGTTCCCGTAGCGATCCCGGGCGGCCCGGGCCAGGCCCGGGGGCGTCCCGTGCATCCCACCCCGGACGTTGGACCCGATGAGGAAGTTGACGCCGGCCGTCCCGTGGTCGGTGCCCGCCTCGTTCTCCTCGGGCCGACGGCCGAACTCGGAGAACGTCAGGATCGTCACGTTGTTCAGGTGCTGGGGCTGGAGCGTCGCGTAGAACGCGGAGATCGCCCGGTCGAAGTCGCCGAGGAGGTTCGCGTGCTGGCCGCGCTGGTCGGCATGGGTGTCGAACCCGCCGAGGTGGGTGTGGAACACCCGGGTGCCGAGCCCCGCGTTGATGAGCCGGGCCACGAGCCGGAGCTGGCGGACGATGTCGTCGTCGGTGTCGTTCGGCTGGGCGTACGCGGGCTGCACCCGGACGGCGAGGTCGAGCACGCCCTTCATGGTGCGTGCGTAGCTGTCGCCCCACTGGTCGAGCCCGGTGCCGGCAGTGGAGTACCCCCCGACGGTGTCGAAGAGCCGCACGTCGCTGGTCTCTCGGCGATCCATGCCGAACGCGTCGCTCAGATAGGTGGGCAGGCCCGCGGCGCGAGCGACCGCCCCGACCATGTGCAGCGGAACCGACTGGCCGATGCTCACGCCGAGCAGTTCCTCGCTCGAGGCGCCGACCAGCGTGTCGAGGTACCGGCCGACCCAACCGTTCCCGTACGTGTTCGGCGGGGCGGTGGCCCAGCCGTTCATCCAGTAGCCCATCGACGTGAAGTGACTCATGTCGGGCGGGTTGTACCCGACGCCGTTCACGATCGCGACCTGGCCCTGGGCGTAGCGGTTGCGGAGTTGGACCAGCGACGGATGCAGCCCGTACCCGGGGACGCCGATGTCGAGTGCGGCGTTGGCCCCCGTGCCCGGCGCGTCGTAGCGAATGCCCGGTCGGAGGGTCCGGTAGTCGCCGTTGGCGTACGGGATCACGGTGTTCAAGCCGTCGTTGCCGCCGTCGAGCATGACGAGGATGAGGATCCCGTCGTCGGGCGCGGTGGTGCTCACCCCGAAGGCCTCGAGTCGTTCGAGCACGTTCGAACCCGCGATCGCGGCTCCGGCCCCGACCGCCCCGGCTCCGAGTCCGAGCGCCTGGAGAAACTTCCGGCGCGACATCCCGTTCGGTCCACCGGCGGGAACGGAGAGGCGTCGTCGTGCGTCCGCAGCTTCGTCGAACATCTCGGCCGTCATCGGAGATCCTTCATGCGAGTTGGAAATCGGGGCTGAGGAACACGAGGGTGGCGAGGTTGAGCCACTGGAGCTCGACCCACTCGTACGTGGGGCGGGCTGTCGCGACGCGCTGGGCGGTGACCCACGCGACGAGTCGGGAGCGGGTCCCGGGAGCCGGTTCGGTGATCCCGCAGGTCTGGAGCGCGGTGTCGACTGCCTGCTCGGGCGTCATCGGGTAGTTGCCCGCTGCGTCGCGTCCGGTCGCGCTGAGGAACTTCGGCGCGGGCCGGCTGTTCAGGGCCCACCGGACCGTGTTGTGGAGGTAGTTCGCCCGGTACCACGCGGCCGAGGTCGACAGCCAGTAGCTGTTCTGCTTCCACCCCGCGACGTTCGGTGGGAAGAACGGCTGCTGGCCCATCTCACCGATGTCCCACGGCTTCACCTGGTGGATGGTGAGGCCCGTCGACCGCAGGATGGCGGCGACGAACTCGACCGGCGAACGCAGGAGCCCCCGCCTGGCCTGCGTGGAGAAGAACTCGGGTCGGGTGAACACGTCGCGCAGGAGGGCGGTCACGTTCAGGCCGTTGGTGCGCCAGTTCGCGGCGAGTGATTCGACGAGCGGGTCGGTCGAGTTGACGGGGTAGGCGAAGAAGCTCCAGATCTTGCGGGCGAGGTACCGACTGGTGGTGATCGACGGTGCCACACCGGTGACAGGGTTGACTGCAGTCCCGGTGCAGAGGTGTCGGACCATGCCGGGGCCGTCCCACGCGGCAGTGACGCCGAGCAGCGTCTTCATGGTGGTGTCGTGACGCTCCGGGTAGTAGCGGAACGTGTGGTTCCCGGTGTCGGTGTCGTCGATGTTGTACCCGGTCCACGCCTTGGCGCCGGCGGTGACGTCGTCCTGGGTGTAGTTGTTCACCCCCATCGTGAACAGCTCCATGAGCTCCCGGGAGAGGTTCTCGTTCGGGTTCCGCTTGTCGTTCGGGTCGTTGTCGAGGTACCGCAGCATCGCCTCGCAGGCGTGCGGCACGGTCGTGACCGCCAGGCACAGGTCCTGGAAGCTCCCGAGACCCAGCGAACGGAACGCGTGATGCTGGTCGTACATGTGCGTCGCGTTGCCGACCTTCTCCTGGCTCGACGCGAAGTGGCTGTGCCAGAAGAGCGACATCTTCTCCTGGAGCGGACTCGCCTGCGGTGCCCCGGCTGTCCGGCCGGTCACACGCCCCGTCCGCATGCGCTCGAACCACCAGAGGGTGAGCGCCCAGACCCGCTCCCAGTCGGCCTTGTTCGGGTCGGAGTACTCGGCCGGCGGTGCATCCGACGCCACGTTGATCGGGCTGAGGATCAACTCGACCGCGTCGGCGAGCTCCATGCCCGTGAGTGTGGTGAGGTCGTTCGGCGGGGCACCCCAGCCGCCGCCGAAACCACTTCGCCTGAGGAGGTGCGCTGCATCCTGCGCGCTGAGGGGTGCCACGGTTCCCCGCCTTCCGTACGACCCGCTGCTGTCGATCCGTCACCGGGGGTATCGGCAGGACAGCCGCCCGATCTTGAACCAGGGCGGGGATTCGTCGCGGGTCGCGCGGCTACGGAACCACCGGGGGCGCGGGAGTCGCCGCGGGAGTCGGCGCGGGGGTGGCGACCGCGGGGTTGACCCAGATCTGCACGGAGCTCGCGACGTCGACCGTGCTCCCGGCGACGGGCGACTGCTTCCACACCCGACCGGCGCGGAGGGTGTCGCCGGGTGGGGGCTCGGCGAGCTCGGTGACGTCGAGCACGAGCCCGCGCGCCTCGACGAGGCGGCGGGCGTCGTCGGCCGACAGCCCGAGCACGCTCGGGACGGCGGTGGTCGGCGGCGGCGCGATCGCGAGCGTCAGAGTCACGGTGTCGTCACCGCGACGCAGCACCGTGCCGGCGGCCGGCGACTGACGGAGCACGACCCCGGGTGGGTACTGGTTGCTCGGACTGGTGTCGGTCTCGATGGCGACGCCACTCGACGCGAGCACGCGCCGGGCGTCGGCTTCACGCATGCCGACGACCGACGGCAGGCGCGCACCTGGGCGGCTGGTGGTCGTGGAACCCCTCGCCGCGTCGCGGGCGTCGGCTTCGGCGTCTTCGACGGAGCCGAACGAGGTCGCGGGTCGGTCGGCGAGCGCGGCGCCCTGGTACGACTGCCAGATCTCGGCCGGCCAGGTCCCACCGGTCACCGTGACCCGGGTGGCGGGGGGAACCATCGATGCCGTGTCGCCCGGGAACCCGACCCACACCGCCGTGCTCAGCTCCGGCGTGTACCCCACGAACCAGGCGTCGGAGTAGTCCTCGGCGGTCCCGGTCTTGCCCGCGACCTGCCGACCGATCCGGGCCTTCACGCCGGTGCCGTCGGTCACGACCTGCTGGAGCACCTCGTTGACGCTGCCGGGCCGTGAGCGTCGACAGCACGCGGTGGCGCGCGGCGGGCGCCTCGTAGAGCACGGTGCCGTCGCGCGTCGTGACCCGGGTGATGAACACCGGGTCGGCACGGAGCCCGTCGCCGGCGAACACCGAGTACGCGCTCGCCATGTCGAGCGGAGTGACCTCGTTGGTGCCGAGGACCGCCGACGGAACGGGTTCCAGCGCAGTGGTCACGATCCCGAGTCGCTTCGCCTCGTCGACCGCGGCTTGCGGTCCGACGTCCATCATCAGTTGGGCGTACACGGTGTTGACCGACTTCACGGTGGCTTCGGTGAGGTCCATGCGCGAACCGTCGCCCTTACCCTCGTAGTTCGCGACCTCCCACGGCGCCTGGCCCTCGATCGGGATCGTCATCTCGCCGGGCGCCTTGTAGGTGCGGGTGAGCGGGATGCCGGCATCGAGGGCGGCTGCGAGCACGAACGGCTTGAAGGCCGAGCCCGACGAGCGGCCGCTGTCGTTCTCGGCGAGGTCGAACTGGGCCGACGGCGCGGTGCCGAAGTAGTCGCGGCCACCGACGTAGGCCACGACGTGACCGTTCGTCGGGTCGACCGACACGACGGCGGCCTCGGGGTCGGTCGCGGGATCGGGGAGCACCTGGGCGACGGCCTGCTCCGCGAGGCCCTGGAGTCCGGGGTCGAGCGTCGTCTCGATCCGCAGACCACCGGTGAACAGTCGACGTTCCCGGGCTGCTTCGTCGGGCCCGATCGCGGGCGCGATCGCGGGGTCGTGCACGATCTGGCGCTTCACCTGTTCCACGAAGTGGGCGGCGGGGTAGCGCGGGGTGGACGGGACCGGGCCCACCGCGAGTGGGGTGGCCTTGGCGCCCGCGGCGGCGGCCGCATCGATCCGGTCGAGCTCGGCCATCCGGTCGATCACCACGTCCCGGCGGAGTTGCGCGCCGGCCGGGTCGGTGAAGGGGTCGGTGCGGTTGGGTGCCTGGATCATCCCCGCGAGCAGCGCGGCCTGCGGGAGGTCGACGTCGCGCGCCGGTCGCGGCGAAGTAGACCTGCGCGGCGGCCTCGACGCCGTAGGCGCCGTTGCCGAAGTAGACGGTGTTCAGGTACCGCTGGAGGATCTCGCGCTTCGAGAACTTGTGCTCGAGCTGGATCGCCAGCACCGCTTCGTGGAGCTTGCGGGTGATGGTCTTGTCGGTGTCGAGCATCACCGCCCGGACGTACTGCTGGGTGATGGTCGAACCGCCCTCCTCCGCGGTGCCGGCCTCGATGTCTCGCGTGAGGGCGCGCACCATGCCCCGCGGATCGACGCCGTCATGATCGAAGTACCGGGAGTCTTCGATCGCGACCACGGCATCGCGCAGCACGGGTGCGATCGCCGCGAGCGCGACCGGGTCGCGGTTCTGTTCGGCGTGGAGGTTGGCGAGCAGGGAGCCGTCGGAGGCGAGCACCTTCGTCGACTCCGCCTGGGCCACCGGGAGATCGAGGTCGGCGGTGTACTGACACCCCGCAGCGATCGCGAGCATCGCCGTCACCGAGGCGACGGCGATGATGCGCCGGCGACGCCGGGTCCCAGCTCGGTTCCTCACCGGCAACATTGTTGCGCACCAGCCTCACCGGTTGTTCTCAGGGCACTTGGTACGTTCTGGGGGTGGGTGACCAGACCGACACGCCGATCGACGAGCAACTGCGGATCCTGACCGCCGGCTGCGTCGACGTCATCACCGCCGACGACCTGCGGACCCGGCTCGAGCGGTCCCGGGTCTCGGGCGCGCCCCTGCGGGTCAAGCTCGGGGTCGATCCGACCGCGTCCGACATCCACCTCGGCTTCGCGGTCGTGCTCCGCAAGCTCCGACAGTTCCAGGACCTCGGTCATGTGGCGGTGCTCATCATCGGTGATTTCACCGCGATGGTCGGCGATCCGACCGGCCGGTCGGCCACCCGGCCGCGTCTGTCCCGAGAGGAGGTGGATGCCCATGCGGAGACCTACATCGACCAGGTCGGCGCAGTTCTCGACCTCTCTCCCGATCGGGTCGAGATCCGGAGGAACTCGGAGTGGCTCGCCGGGATGGGCATGGAAGACGTGTTGCGCCTCACCGCGAGCACGACCGTCGCCCGGATCCTCGAACGCAACGACTTCGCCAAGCGCTACTCCGAGGGCGCGCCGATCTCGGTGATGGAGCTGCTCTACCCGTTGCTCCAGGGCCAGGATTCCGTCGAGGTGCGCGCCGACGTGGAGCTCGGCGGGACCGATCAGCTCTTCAACAACCTCATGGGCCGCCAGCTCCAAGAGCAGGCGGACCAGGTCCCCCAGGTCGTGATGACCACACCGCTGCTCGAGGGGCTCGACGGTGTGCAGAAGATGTCGAAGTCGCTCGGGAACTACGTCGGGATCGCCGAGCCGCCGGCCGAGCAGTTCGGCAAGATCATGAGCATCCCCGACGCGCTCGTGCCCCGCTGGCTCGCGCTCACCACCGGCTGGCACCCCGACGCCGTCGATGCCGCGGTGGCCGAGTTCGGGGCGGGTGCCGGTGCGGAGCGCAACGCCGTGAAGCGACGCCTCGCCCGCACCGTCGTGGAGCTGTACCACCCGCCGGGGAGCGGTGCGGCCGCCGAGGGCGAGTTCGACCGGGTCTTCAAGCAGCACGACGCGCCCACCGAGGTCGCCGACGTCGAGATCGCCCGGGCCGAGCTCCCGATGCCGATCGGCCCGTTCCTCAACCAGGCCGGCCTGGTGCAGTCGAACAAGGAAGGCCGTCGCCAGGTCGACCAGGGGGCGGTCCGGATCGACGGGGTGAAGGTGACCGACCCCGACCTGCCCGTGACCGACGCCGTCGACGGCGCGACGGTGCAGGTGGGGAAGCGGAACTGGGCCCGCATCGTCGTCACCGGGTGACGGCACCGGGTGACACGGCGGGCTCGCTGAGACTCCACTGAGATTTCCGGCGTCCGGTCCCAGTCTGAACGCGTCGCGTGCAGTACAGTTCCCTTCGCCGTTGGTACACCACGCGCTCGACGATCCGGCAGCCGGCCTGGAGATCAGGCCCGGAACCCGGGTTCTTGACAGTGGGGGCACCACTCGGTAGGTTTACAGGTCCGCCCTTCGGCGCCTCTCCCAAGGCTCCGTTCAGGCGGATTGACACGGACGGCCTCCCTCCCCGGCGGTCTGGCGCGCAACTCGTGCCGGACCACCAGCCAGACACGGCCCCCGGGAAGATGGATCGAGTGTCGGTCCGAGCGTTGCGGCTTGCTCGCGGCGGTCTCGGACAGCGGCTCCTTGAAAACGGAATAGTGATGCCAAAAGCCAGTGCGGGCATCTTCGCTC
>CAWIOF010000002.1:970000-2491580 GCA_963837715.1 uncultured Actinomycetes bacterium
ATCCGGGAAAGCCCGCGTGAATCTGCGAGGACCACCTCGTAAGGCTAAGTACAAGCTGGCGACCGATAGTGCACGAGTACCGTGAGGGAAAGGTGAAAAGTACCCCGGGAGGGGAGTGAAATAGTACCTGAACCCGTTGGCTTACAAGCAGTCAGAGCGTCGTTGTCGACTTCGGTCGGCAGCCGTGATGGCGTGCCTTTTGAAGAATGAGCCGGCGAGTTACCGTTCGTGGCGAGGTTAACCCGAGAGGGGAAGCCGGAGCGAAAGCGAGTCTGAATAGGGCGTATAGTCGCGAGTGGTAGACCCGAAGCCGAGTGATCTATCCATGGGCAGGTTGAAGCGAGGGTAAGACCTCGTGGAGGACCGAACCCACCAAGGTTGAAAACTTGGGGGATGACCTGTGGATAGGGGTGAAAGGCCAAGCAAACTCGGTGATAGCTGGTTCTCCCCGAAATGCATCTAGGTGCAGCGTCACGTGTTCAGTATCGGGGGTAGAGCACTGGATGGTCTAGGGGGCCTACAAGCTTACCGAAATCAACCAAACTCCGAATACCGATACTCCAGAACGTGGCAGTGAGACCATGGGGGATAAGCTTCATGGTCGAGAGGGAAACAGCCCAGAACGCCAGCTAAGGCCCCAAATTCTGTGCTCAGTGGTAAACGATGTGGGATTGCCCAGACAGCCAGGAGGTTGGCTTAGAAGCAGCCATCCTTGAAAGAGTGCGTAATAGCTCACTGGTCGAGTGGTCCTGCGCGGACAATGTAACGGGGCTCAAGCACAGAGCCGAAGCTGCGTCATACGTACGCAAGTACGGATGGGTAGGGGAGCGTCGACCTCGGCAATGAAGCGGCTGCGTGAGCAGACGTGGAGCGTGGTCGAGTGCGAATGCCGGTATGAGTAGCGAAAGAGGGGGGAGGAACCCCTCCGCCGAATGCCCAAGGGTTCCTGGGGAAGGCTCATCCGCCCAGGGTTAGTCGGGAGCTAAGGCGAGGCCGAAAGGCGTAGTCGATGCACAACAGGTTGATATTCCTGTACCACCGTGTCCGCGTCCAACCCAATGGAGATTGATCAGTGGCTGACTTCGGTCGAAGCTGTCCCAGTCTCCTGACGGGTAGCGATGGGGGAACGCAGGAGGGTAGGTCAACCCGGGCGTTGGTTGTCCCGGGGTAAGCGGGTAGAGGGTCCGATTGGTAAATCCGTCGGGCGTAACCTCGAGACGCGATGCCGAACCGTTTTAGGTGAAGTGACTGATCCCATGCTGCCTAGAAAAGCCTCTAGCGAGTTGACACGGTGCCCGTACCCCAAACCGACTCAGGTGGGCACGTAGAGAATACGAAGGCGATCGAGAGAACTCTGGTTAAGGAACTCGGCAAATTACCCCCGTAACTTCGGAAGAAGGGGGGCCTCAGTAGGGTGAAGGACTTCGCGTCCGGAGCTCGAGGAGGCCGCAGAGACCAGGGCCAAGCGACTGTTTACTAAAAACACAGGTGCGTGCTAAGTCGTAAGACGATGTATACGCACTGACGCCTGCCCGGTGCCGGAAGGTTACGTGGAAGAGTTAGCCGCAAGGCGAAGCCCTGAAACTAAGCCCCGGTAAACGGCGGCCGTAACTATAACGGTCCTAAGGTAGCGAAATTCCTTGTCGGGTAAGTTCCGACCTGCACGAATGGCGTAACGACTTGGCTACTGTCTCAACCAGAGACTCGGCGAAATTGCACTACGAGTAAAGATGCTCGTTTCCCGTGGAAGGACGGAAAGACCCCGTGGACCTTTACTGCAGTCTGATGTTGGGTTTCGGTACAAATTGTGTAGGATAGGTGGGAGTCTGGGAAGCCGGGGCGTCAGCTTCGGTGGAGACAACCTTGAAATACCACCCTGTTTGTAGTGAGGCTCTAACCCAGGCCCGTGATCCGGGTCGGGGACAGCGTCAGGTGGGCAGTTTGACTGGGGCGGTCGCCTCCTAAAGAGTAACGGAGGCGCTCAAAGGTTCCCTCAGCCTGGTCGGCCATCAGGCGTCGAGTGCAAAGACACAAGGGAGCTTGACTGCGAGACCAACAAGTCGAGCAGGTGCGAAAGCAGGACTTAGTGACCCGGCCGTGGCGTGTGGAAGCGCGGTCGATTAACGGATAAAAGGTACCCCGGGGATAACAGGCTTATCTTGCCCAAGAGTCCACATCGACGGCAAGGTTTGGCACCTCGATGTCGGCTCGTCGCATCCTGGAGCTGAAGCAGGTTCCAAGGGTTGGGCTGTTCGCCCATTAAAGCGGTACGCGAGCTGGGTTTAGAACGTCGTGAGACAGTTCGGTCCCTATCCTCCATGGGCGTAGGAGATTTGAGGGGAGCTGTCCCTAGTACGAGAGGACCGGGACGGACGAAGCTCTGGTGTGCCAGTTGTTCCGCCAGGAGCATGGCTGGTTGGCCACCTTCGGAAGGGATAAGCGCTGAAAGCATCTAAGCGCGAAGCCTGCCTCGAGATGAAATCTCCCACCGGGTTAACCGGGTAAGGCCCCTAGTAGACGACTAGGTTGATAGGCCGGAGGTGTACGCACCGTGAGGTGTTCAGCCGACCGGTACTAATCGGCCGAGGGCTTGGGATCTTTGTTGTTCGTGCTCGCTATGGAGTCCTCGAGGGACTCGCGCCGTCTCCCGTCAGGGACGTCCCGTCAGGGACGACGGCTGCAACCCTCTGACAACTGATTTCCGGTGGCAATTGCGGCGGGGAAACACCCGTTCCCATTCCGAACACGGTCGTGAAGACCGCCAGCGCCGATGGTACTTGGGGGGTAGCCCCCCGGGAGAGTAGGTCGCCGCCGGGATTTCTCAACGAAAGCGCCCCGTCGGGCGCTTTCGTCGCGTCCGGAGTCGCGACGCCGGACCGGTACGATCCCCCGAACCCCGAGGAGAGCAGAACCGTGGCCGGCGAACGTCGAGGCAAGCCCGAACGCAACGCCCGCCAGGGCGGCAAGCCGCCCCGGTCGGGGGGCCGGTCCGACTCGCCCAAGCGATCGGGCGCGCCGAGCCGTCGTGGCGCGGGCGAGTCACGGGACCGGTCGCCGGCGAAGCCTGAGCCCACGGGTGGGTTCGGTCCGTTCACGCACGAGGCGCCGCCCCGCCGACCCCGGCGGGCGCCCGACGACGCGCCCGAGGCCGAGAAGCCGAAGTCGGCCGGGTTGCGGATCGTCCACGGCAAGGCCCAACCGAAGCGCACCGCCAAGCGGCGGACCGTGGCCCACCCGGCCGCACCGCCGCGGCGACGCTCGCGCAAGGCCGGTGGCTCACCCGACGTCAAGGCCGAGATCGTGCGGCTCGGCGGCCGCAAGGGTGCCCGCCTCTACGAGCAGGTCGTCGACGCCGCCGACGCGTTCGCCCACGACCGCAATCGGGTCGCGGTGCGGATCCTCGAGCCCGTGCGCGACGCCGTCCCCGAGTCGCCGAGCGTGCGGGAGCTCCTCGGGGTGGCGCTCTACCGGCTGGGCAACTACCGGGCCGCGGCGAAGGAGCTCGACAAGTACGTGGCGCTCACCGCGTCGGCCGATCAGCACCCCGTGCTCATGGACTGCGAACGTGCCCTCGGCCACCACAAGCGGGTCGAGGAGCTCTGGACCGAGCTCGCGGCGGTGTCGCCGTCGTCGGAGCTCGTCGCCGAAGGCCGGATCGTGCGCGCCGGCGACCTCGCCGACCAGGGCCAGATCGACAAGGCGATCGCGGTGTTGAGCAAGCGCACCGCCGACGTGAAGCGGCCCAAGGAACACCACCTGCGTCTCTGGTACGCCCTCGCCGATCTCGAGGAGCGAGCCGGCAACACCCCCCGGGCCCGGGAGCTGTTCCGCCGCATCCAGCAGCACGACAAGACCTTCGCCGACGTCGCCGAACGCCTCAGCGCCCTCCGCTAGCCAGGAGGAGGAGCGGAGCCGGCGGACGCGTCGCGGAGGACACGCGTCGGTGAGCGATCGAGCCGGCGCAGCGGATCCGACCAGAAGTCAGCCGGCGCAGCGGATCCGACCAGAAGTCAGGCGAGGGCGACGAGCTCGATGAGGTCGTCGGACCAGGCGTCGAGGTCGCCGTCGGGCATGAGCAGCACGCGCTGCGGTTCGAGGCGGGCCACGAACTCGGTGTCGTGGCTGACCAGCACCATCGCGCCCGGCCACTCCCGAAGCGCGAGGCCGACGGCGTCGCGCGACGGGGGATCGAGGTTGTTGGTCGGTTCGTCGAGCAACAGCAGGTTGTGCCGGCCGGCGACGAGTTGGGCGAGGGCGAGCTTCGTCTTCTCGCCGCCCGAGAGCGTGCCGGCGTCCTGGAACGCCATGTCGCCCTTGAGGCCGAACATCCCGAGGAGGGCGCGGAGATCCTGATCGGAGACGTCGGCAGACTCGCGCATGTGGTCGATCATGCTCCGACCTGCGGTGATGCCCTCGTGCTCCTGGGCGTAGTAGCCGGCCGAGACCTTGTGGCCGAACGTGATCGTGCCGTCGTCGGCGTGGTCGCGGCCGGCGAGGAGGCGCATCAGCGTGGTCTTGCCGGCGCCGTTCAGCCCGAGGATGAGCAGGCGCTCGCCGCGGCCCACGTCGAAGGACACGTCGGAGAAGACCGGCGGACCGCCGAATCCCTTGCCGCAGGCCCTCGGCTTCGAGCACCACCGCACCGGGGCGCGGGGGCGTCGGGAACTTCACCGCGATCGACCGTTCCTTCTTCGGCCCGGTGACGGCGTCGCGCTGCAGGCGGGCCGTGCGGGTGTCGATCGACTTGGCGGCCCGGGCCCGCTTGGCGGTCTGGCCGCGCATGCCGTCGGCGAGCTTCTTCAGCCGGTCGATCTCGGCGCCCTGGCGGGTCGCGAGTCGGGCGAGGCGCTCTTCGTCGGCCGCCCGGGCGGTGCGGTACTGGGAGTACGTGCCCTTGTACTCGACCATCTCGCCCTCGTCGAGGTGCAGCACCCGGGTGATCGACGCGTCGAGCAGCTCGAGGTCGTGGCTCACCACCAGGAGGGCGCCGCGGTAGGTGCGCAGGAAGCCCATGAGCCACATGCTTGGCGTCGTTGTCGAGGTGGTTGGTCGGTTCGTCGAGGAGCAGCGCCTCGCTGCCGGCGAAGAGGATCCGCGTCAGCTCCACCCGGCGCCGCTCGCCGCCGGAGAGCGCGTCGATCGGGAGGTCGAGGCGATCGTCGCTGAGTCCGAGACCGGCCGCGATCCGCCTGACCTGCGCATCCGCGGCGTAGCCCCCGGCGTGACGGAACTCCTCCTCGGCGATCGAGAAGCGGCCGGCGTCGCGTTCGGATCCGGTCTCCTCGACCACGAGGCGCAACTTCTCGACCCGGGCCGCGGCGGCATCGAGGCCACGACCGGAGAGCACGTGCGACATCGCGGTCGCTTCCACACCCGCGCCGCGGGGGCGGGGGTTCTGGGGGAGGAAGCCCAGGTCGTCGGGTCGGAGGACCACCCCGGAGGCCGCGGGTGCCTCACCCGAGAGCACCTTCAGGAGGCTCGTCTTGCCCGCGCCGTTGCGGCCGACCAGGCCGACCTTGTCGCCGGGCCGGAGGCTGAACGACGCGTCGAGGAGCGTGGTCCGTCCGCCGACCTCGACCGAGAGTTGCCGTACCTGGAGCACCTGCCATTCTCGCACCTCGGGACCCTCGACCTCGCACGCTTTCTCCGTCTTCTTCGCGAGTTCGCTGTCCCACCCTCCCGGTAGCGTCCGTTCCGACCTCCCCCGTCGCCTTCCCCCTGAGTTGTCCGTCGACCAGGGAGCCAACGCGATGTCCGCAAAGACCCTTGCTGTGAAGTCAGCCCCGAGCCCGTCGGTGGCCGCGCTCAACCTGTGCCTCATCCGGGGCGAGTGCTCGTCGGAGCCCGAGCTGCGGGTGCTCGCATCGGGAACCCGCCTCGCCGCGTTCTCCGTACGGGTGCGGAGCGGTGACGGCCCGGCCACCTCGGTCCCCGTCGCGGTGTGGGATCCACCCGCACGGGTGGAGGCGCTCGCGGCCGGCACCGAGGTGGTGGTGGTCGGACGCGTCGTCCGGCGGTTCTTCCGGGCCGCGGGCGGCGGCGCCGGGATCGCGCGTCGAGGTCCAGGCCGACCTGGTGGCCCCCGCGGGTGACCGGCGCAAGCTGACCCAGGCCCTGCGCAGGGCCGAGCGGGCGCTCGATGCCCTCGTCGACGGCGGGGGCTGAGGTCGCCGGGGACCCGGTACCGAGGAGGTGGTCCGCGCGCCACTAGAATCGGTTCTCGGACGTGTCCGGCATGACCGGGCTTCCCGACGGAACACAGCGAACAGCGAACACAACGACAGGGGCACAACGGCGTGACCACCGATTCGACCACCACCCCCTCCGCGGCCCATCCACCCGGAGGGCGCCCCGAGACGCTGGAGCGGGTGGTCATCCGCTTCGCGGGCGACTCCGGCGACGGCATGCAGCTCGTGGGCGACCGCTTCACCGACGTGAGCGCGAGCTTCGGGAACGACCTCGCGACGCTGCCGAACTACCCGGCCGAGATCCGCGCCCCTGCGGGCACGATCGCCGGGGTGTCGAGCTTCCAGGTCCACATCGCCGACTTCGACATCCTCACTCCGGGTGACGTACCGAACCTCCTCGTGGCCATGAACCCGGCCGCGCTCAAGGCCAACCTGTCGGATCTCCCGCCCGGTGCCTCGATCATCGCCAACACCGACGCGTTCGAACCGCGCAACCTCGAGAAGGTCGGGTACGCGGGGAACCCCCTCGACGACGACACGCTCGCGGCCTACCGGGTGTACCCGGTCCCGATGACGACGCTCACGAAGCTCGCCTGCGAGGGCCTGGGCGTGAAGCCCCGCGACGCCGAGCGTTCCAAGAACCTCTTCGCCCTCGGGCTGATCACCTGGATGTACACGCGCCCGACCGAGCAGATCATCGAGTGGATCGAGCAGAAGTTCGCGGGCAAGGAGCTCGTCCGCAACGCCAACATCGCTGCATTCAAGGCCGGGTACAACTTCGGCGAGACCGCCGAGCTGTTCGACCACCCGTTCGAGGTCCAGCCCGCCCAGCTCCCGCCGGGCCGCTACCGCAACGTGAGCGGCAACGTCGCCCTCTCGTACGGGATCATCGCCGCGGCCGAGAAGGCGAAGCTCTCGGTGCTGTGCGCGTCGTACCCGATCACGCCGGCGTCCGACATCCTCCACGAGCTGTCGAAGCACAAGAACTTCGGGGTCCGCACGCTCCAGGCCGAAGACGAGATCGCCGCCGCGGGCGTGGCCATCGGCGGCGCGTTCTCCGGTGCGTTGGGGGTCACGTCCACGTCGGGTCCGGGTGTCGACCTGAAGTCGGAGGCGATGGGCCTCGCGATCAGCATGGAGCTGCCGCTGCTCCTCGTCGACGTGCAGCGCGGCGGTCCGTCGACCGGCCTGCCGACCAAGACCGAGCAGGCCGACCTGCTCCTCGCGATGTACGGCCGACACGGTGAGGCGCCACTGCCCATCGTCGCCGCGTACTCGCCGAGCCACTGCTTCGACGCCGCGTTCGAGGCGGTGCGGATCGCGGTGAAGTACCGCACGCCGGTCATGCTGCTCACCGACGGGTACCTCGCCAACGGCGCCGAGCCGTGGAACTTCCCCGACGTCGACACCCTCCCCGACATCTCGGTGCCGTTCGCGACCGACTTCAACCACGAAGAAGCCGACGGCACGTGGAACTACTGGCCCTACCTCCGGGATCCCGAGACGCTCGCCCGCCCGTGGGCGATCCCCGGCACGCCCGGGCTGATGCACCGCATCGGTGGGCTCGAGAAGCAGGACGGCTCCGGCAACGTCAACTACGACCTCGACAACCACGAGCTGATGGTCCATCTCCGCGCCGACAAGATCGCCGGCATCGTGAAGGACATCCCGCTCGTCGAGGTCGACGATCCCGACGGGCGACGCCGAGCTCCTCGTGCTCGGCTGGGGCAGCACGTGGGGGTCGACGAAGGCGGCGATCCGCAAGATCCGCGAGTCGGGCGGCAAGGCGGCCCAGGCGCACCTCATGCACCTGAACCCGTTCCCCGCCAACCTCGGCGACGTGGTCCGGCGGTACCCGAAGGTGCTGATCCCCGAGATGAACCTCGGGCAGCTGTCGAAGCTGGTGCGGGCCGAGTACCTCGTCGACGCCGTGTCGCTCAACAAGGTGCAGGGCATCCCGTTCCGGGCGGCCGAGATCGAAGCGAAGATCCGGGAGATGACCAATGGCTGAGGCCAACGGAAGCGGTGCGGTGGCCGGAGAGGCCGTCGCGCTGACCAAGAAGGACTTCTCGTCCGACCAGGAAGTGCGCTGGTGCCCGGGCTGCGGCGACTACTCGGTGCTCACCGCGGTGCAGCTGATGATGCCGGAGCTCGGCGTCCGGCCCGAGAACACCGTGTTCGTGTCGGGCATCGGCTGCTCGAGCCGGTTCCCGTATTACATGAACACCTACGGGATCCACAGCATCCACGGCCGGGCGCCCGCCGTGGCCACCGGCGTCGCGATCGCGCGGCCCGAGCTCGACGTGTGGGTGATCACCGGCGACGGCGACGGCCTCTCGATCGGTGGCAACCACCTGATCCACGCGCTGCGGCGGAACGTCAACTTCACGATCCTGATGTTCAACAACCAGATCTACGGCCTCACCAAGGGTCAGTACTCACCCACGAGCGAGATGGGCAAGGTCACGAAGAGCTCACCGTTCGGTTCGCTCGACTACCCGTTCAACCCGCTGTCGCTCGCGCTCGGCGCGGAGGCGACGTTCGTGGCCCGGACCCACGACATGGACCGCAAGCACATGCAGTCGGTCTTCAAACGGGCCCACGACCACCAGGGCGCCGCGTTCGTGGAGATCTACCAGAACTGCAACGTGTTCAACGACGGTGCGTTCGACGCAGATCCTCAAGAAGGACATCCGCGCCGGGATGCTCATCGAGCTCGAACACGGTGAACCCATCCGCTTCGGCGACGACAAGGAGCTCGGTGTCCGCCTGAACTCCTACGGCGAGGCCGAGGTGGTGAACGTCGCCGACGTCGGAGCCGACGCCCTGCTCGTCCACGACGAGCACCGACCCGACCCGAGCGTCGCGTTCGCCCTGTCTCGGCTCGCGAACCAGCCCACGGTACCGACCCCGGTCGGGATCTTCCGCGACATCAGCCGCCCCACCTACGAGACCCAGGTGCAACAGCAGCTCGTCGCGGCGCAGGAGCGTTCCGGCCCCGGCGATCTCCGCAAGCTGCTCGAGTCCGCCCCCGTCTGGGACGTCAACTAGCCCAGCCCTCGTTCTGGTCATCTCACGGGTTGCAGTCCAACCGGGGACATGACCAGAACGGGGGGTTCAGTTGTCGAGGAGGCGGAAGACGGCGCCGGTGCGCGGCTTGGGCGCGAAGAACGTGGTCTTCTGCGGCATGCGGGTACGGGCGTCGGCCGCGCTGCGGATCTGGGCGACGGTGACCGGGCGCAGCAGCACCGCGGCGCCGGCGACCCCCTTGTCGACGAGGGCGGCGCACGTCGCGGCGTCGTCGCGGTAGGAGACGTCGACCGACTCGGGCAGCGCGGGTGTGACCGCGGTCTCGAACCTGGCCGCGTCGCTCGTGCCCGGGTCGGTGTCGTGCGGGGCCACGAACGCGAGGCCCGACCCGTCGACGAGACCGAGTCCGCCCTCGGTCCGCATGCGGGCCGACAAGGCGGCGACACCCTCGGAGGTGTTCGGTCCCGCATCGCGCAGCGTGGCGTGCTGTGCGAGGGTCGCGCGGAAATCGAACCCGGAGGGGACGCTGCTCAGGAGCCGGTGGATGGGTTCGACGTAGAGCTGGTCGTCGGCGAGCTCGACGATCAGGCACATGATCGCGACGTCGCCGGGGTGGGCGACACCGGCCGCGCGCTGTTCGTTGCGGTAGTTGATCGCCGTCTCGAAGCGGTGGTGACCGTCGGCGAGCACGACGGGCGAGCCGGCGACCGCGCGTTCGATCGCCGCCACCGCCTCGGGATCGTCGATCGCGCTGACGGAGTGTTCGACGCCCTCGCGGTCGGTGCAGGTCGCGAGCGGCGTGCCTCCCGAGGCGAGCGCGCTGAGCCCGGCACCGGGGGAGAGTCCCCAGATCGGATCGAGGTTCGCCCGCGTCGCCCGGAGCAATGCGAGGCGGTCGCTCTTGGCCTTCGGGAGCGTGCGTTCGTGTGGCAGCACGTCGCCCGTGCCCGCCTCCTCGGGGAGCTCCAGCGCACCGAGGATGCCGTCGGTGGTGCGTTCGCGGCCGGTGTCGTCGCGGAAGCGCATCCGGTAGCCGTAGAAGCGGGGCTGCGGGTCGGTGGCGAGGAACCCTTCGGTCTGCCAGTCGGCGAGCAGCGCGGCGGCGGTCTCGTACCGCGACTCGGCGGGGCCGTCGGGGAGGATCAGCTGGACCGCGTTGCGGACGTGGCGGTCGGCGAGCGCGGCGCGTTCGTCGTCGTCGATCACGTCGTAGGGTGGTGCGGCCACCGCGGCGAGGTCATCGGTGGTGTATCGCAAGCCGCGGAACGGAAGAAATCGGGGCACGTCGAGGTTCCCTTCGAGGCGGCACGCCGCCGAAGCTTTCGAAGACGCGACGATTCTCGCACACCCATCCGGAGCATCCCATGGACGCCGATCTCGGAGCGAGCAACGACGACGGGTACGACGACGACGGGTACCGGGCATTCCAGGCGTACCAGGAGGGATCGCGGTTGCTCTCGGAGGCGAACACGCATGCCGCGGTCGTCGCCCTCGAGCGGGCCCGGGATCTCGAGCCCGACACCCCGAGCGTGCGCGAGACGCTCGCGCGTGCGTACTACCGGGCCGGCAACCTGGCCGCGGCGACCACGGAGTTCGAGCGTTCGGTGGAGCTCGATCCCGTCAACGACTACGCGCACTTCGGGCTCGGGCTCTGCCTGGTCCGGCGGGGCGACCAGGTCGGCGCCCGCCGCCACCTGAAGCTCGCTGTCGCGATGCGGCCCGACTCCGCCGACTACCGCCGCGCGCTCGACCGCGCCCTCCGCATGCGGTGAGCGCCTTCACGTGAGTCGGCTCATCTGTTGCGATCTCGACGGCGTGCTCTGGCTCGGCCACGAGCCGATCGCCGGTTCTGCCGAAGCGATCGGCGCACTCCGCGCCGCGGGACACCGGATCGCGTACCTCACCAACAACTCGAGTCGGACGCCCGGTTCGATCGTCGACCAACTCGAGGCGATGGGAGTCGACGCGACCGACGACGATGTCGTGACCAGCGCCCAGGCCGCTGCCGCCCTGCTCCGAGGGGAGCTCGGGCCGGGGGCGCGCGTGCTCGCGTGTGCGGGGCTCGGTGTGATCGAAGCGCTCGAGGCCGAGGGGTACGCGGTGGTCGATCGGGGACCGGCCGATGCCGTGGTCGTCGGGTTCCACCCGACCTTCGACTTCGACGAGCTCGACCGCACTTCGGCCGCGGTGCGCGCCGGTGCGCGGTTCGTCGCCACCAACGTCGACGCGACCTACCCCGGCGCCGACGGCCTCCTTCCCGGCAACGGGGCGATCGTCGCCGCGGTGGCGACGGCGGCCGGACGGTCCCCGGAGGTCGCGGGCAAGCCCGAGCACCCGACGGTGGCGCTGGTCCGCGCCAGATTCGCAGGCGAGCTCACCGACGGTCCCGCGCTCATGGTGGGGGACCGCCCGTCGACCGACGGCGCGTTGGCGACCGCGCTCGGGTGGCCGTTCGCCCTCGTGCTCTCCGGGATCAGCGACGGCGACGGCGGCGGTGAACCCGTGCCGGTCGATCCCGCGCCGGCCTACGTCGCCGCCGACCTCGCGGAACTCGCCCGCGTGCTGCTCTCGAGCTAACCCCAGGGGTCGACTCGATTGCTGAAGGGTGGCGGGTCGGAGTCGGGGAAGCCCCCAGGACCGGCCGGGCGGTTCGGCAGTGCGATGCCGCGCAGCGGGCCGCCCGCGGCGCGCAGCACGAGCGCGACGAGCACCCCGGCGACGAACCCGGTGACGTGCGCGACCCACGCGACGTTGGAGTTCGCATCGGTCCCGAACTGCAACACGAACCAGATCCCGAGCACGAGCGCCGCGGGAAGGGGGAGCAGCACGACGAAGACGAGGCTGTGGATGCGGGCGCGGGGCCAGAACACGAGGTACGCGCCCATCACCCCCGCGATCGCACCCGAGGCGCCCACCACGGGCACCGTCGCGCTCGGATCGGCCGCGACATGCCCGAGCGTCGCGACCACCCCCACGAACAGGTAGAAGATCAGGAAGCCGACGTGGCCGAGTCGGTCTTCCACGTTGTTGCCGAAGACCCACAGGAAGAGCATGTTGCCCAACACGTGCAGCCACGAGCCGTGGAGGAAGATCGACGCCAGCCCGGCCAGGTAGACGTTCTTCGCCGGGAAGATCTCGGGCGATCCGAGGCCCGGATCGTCGCATTCGCCGATCGTGACCTCGTCGACGGTGAGTGGCGAACCCTGGCTGATCTCGCACGGGATGGCCGCATGCTCGTAGTTGAACCGGGCTTCGTCGACGCTGCCGTCGTGCGGTTGGATCAGCGCGAAGACCAGGAGGTTGAGCGCGATGAGGACGATCGTGACGACGGGGCGACGAGAGGTGGGATTGTCGTCGTGAAGCGGGATCACCATCCCGACCGACGGTAGCGTGTGGGCTTGCTCACCGAAGGAGTCCACTGATGGCGCAGCGTCCCGATCTGAGTCGGTACCTCGACGCGGGAACCCAGTTCGTGGCGCTGACGCGCGCCCAGGCGCGCGCCCGCGCCGCGGAGCTGGTCGGCCAGGGCCAGCTCGCCCAGGAACAGGTCCAGGGCTTCGTCGACGACCTCGTCGACGAGAGTCGCCGACGGACCGACGAGATGCTCGACGTCGTCCGGCGCGAGATCCAGCGTCAGGTCAAGACCCTCGGCATCGCGACGAAGGACGACCTCGCCCGCCTCGAGTCGCGGATCGCGCCGAAGCAGGGGCCGGCCAAGAAGAAGGCCCCGGCCAAGAAGAAGAGCGCGGCAAAGAAGAAGGCCGCGCCCAAGACGAAGAGCGCCACCAAGAAGGCCGCGACCAAGAAGACGACCACGAAGAAGACCGCGAAGAAGAAGGCCCCGACCAAGAAGGCCGCGGGCAAGAAGTCGGCGGGCAAGAAGTCGGCGGGCAAGAAGGCCGCGACGAAGAAGACGTCGAGATCGGGCGCGTAGCCCGTGCGGCGCCGGCTCGACGCCGAGCTGGTCCGGCGGGGTCTCGCGAGCAGCCGTCGGGTCGCCGTCGAGGCGATCGAGGCCGGAACGGTCATGGTGGCCGGCTCGCCGGCGCGGACCGCGGCCCGGATGGTCGACGGGAGCGAGCCGATCGTCGTCACCGGTCCGCCGCCCCGATTCGTCTCCCGCGGTGGTGAGAAGCTCTCGGCCGCGCTCGAGCGGTTCCGCGTCGACGTCTCGGGTCGTCGATGTCTCGACGCCGGGGCTTCCACCGGTGGCTTCACCGACTGCCTGCTCCAACGGGGCGCGGCCGAAGTCGTCGCCGTCGACGTGGGTCGAGGGCAGCTGGCCTGGAGTGTGCGCGAGGATCCTCGGGTGCGGGTCCTCGAGCGTACGAACCTGCGCCACCTCGAACTGGCCGAGATCGGTCCGCCGGCCGAGCTGGCAACAGCCGATCTGTCCTTCATCTCCCTCGTGCTCGTCGCGCCGGCGCTGGTGCGGCTCACGACCCCCGACGCGGAGTTCGTGTTGCTGGTGAAACCGCAGTTCGAAGCGGGCCGGGCACGGGTCGGACGGGGCGGGATCGTGCGGGATCCGGCGGTGCACCGCGATGTCCTGGGTTCAGTGGTCGAGGGTCTCGCCGAATCGGGCATCGAGACGACCGACGTCATGGGCTCCCCCCTGCGGGGTGCCGACGGGAACCGCGAGTTCCTCGCCCACGCCCGCAAGCCCGGACCCGGAGTGGTGCGGGTCGACGCCGCCACCCTCGACGCTGTCGCCGCGGGTGACGCGTCGTGAACCGGGCCGATCCGCTGCGGGTGGTCGGGGTCGTCCCGCACCGCGAGCGCGCCGAGGCGCTCAACCTGGCCGAGCACGCGGCGCGGAGCCTCGTGGCCGCCGGGCTCGAGGTCGTCGTGCCCCAAGCCGATTGCGCCGACCGCGCCGCGCTGCAGGCTCTCGGGGTCGATGCCGAGCAGTTCGCCCGGGGTCTCGATCTCGCGATCTCGCTCGGGGGCGACGGCACGATGCTGCGGACCGTCGACCTCGTCGCCGATGCCGGGATCCCGGTGCTGGGAGTGAACGTCGGCCAACTCGGCTACCTCACCGAGGTGGAGCCGGTCGACCTCGACCACGCGCTCGAACGTGTCATCACCGGCGACTACCGGGTCGAGGAGCGGATGGCGCTCGACGTGCAGGTCGAATCTCCGGGCATCGCGGGTGGTCGGTGGTCGGCCCTCAACGAGGCGGTGATCGAGAAGGCCCGCCACGGCCGGGTGGTCCGACTCGACGTCGAGATCAACGGTGGCTTCTTCACCAGCTACGCGGCCGACGGCGTGATCGTCGCGACCCCCACCGGCTCGACCGCGTACTCCTTCTCGGCCCGCGGTCCGATCGTGTCGCCCCGGCACCGCTGCCTGTTGCTCACACCGGTGTCGCCGCACATGTTGTTCGATCGGTCGTTGGTGCTCGACCCCGAGGAGGAACTGCGGTTCACCGTCACCGACGAAGGGGCCGCCGTGCTCACGCTCGACGGTCGTGAGGTCGGACCACTCGCCGCGGGCGATGTCGTCGTGTGCACCGCAGGCCCGACGCCGATCCGGATCGTGACGTTCGGACCCCGCGACTTCCACCAGATCCTGAAGACCAAGTTCGGGCTGGCCGACCGGTGAGCCGGGGGACCGACGTCGATCCGGGTTCGGCGGTCCTGGTCGAGCTCCGGGTGGAGAGCCTCGGAATCATCGACGAGCTGCAAGTGGTGCTGGGCGAGGGCCTCACCGCGATCACCGGCGAGACGGGTGCGGGCAAGACGCTCGTCGTCGGGGCCCTCGAGCTGCTCCTCGGGGGCCGAGCCGACCCGGGACTCGTGCGCGACGGCGCGCCCGAAGCGAGGGTCGAGGGTCGGTTCGTGGCTGCCGACGGCGACGAAGTCGTGCTGGCTCGGGTCGTCGCGGCCGCCGGAGGCGCTCGGAGCCGGGCCTACATCAACGGCCGCCTCGCCACCGCGACCGAACTGGCCGAACGCGGCGCGGAACTCGTCGAGTTGCACGGCCAGCACACGCACCACTCGCTGCTCACGCCCGCCGAGCAGCGGCTGGCGCTCGATCATGCGGCAGGCGAGCCCGCGTTCACCGCGTTGGCGGAGTACCGCGCCGCGCGAGCCGACCTCCATCACATCGACGACGCGCTCGGTGCGCTCGGTGGCGACGAACGGACCCGGGCCCGGGAGATCGGGTTGCTGCGCTATCAGCTCGAGGAGATCGACGCCGCGGCGATCAGCGATCCGGGCGAAGACGACACCCTGGCCGAACAGCAGGAGCTCCTCGCGAACGCGGAAGCCCATCGGGATGCCCTGGCCCGGGCGCGCACCAGTCTCGACGGACCGGCGCTCGACGGCATCGGCGCCGCGGCCGGGGCCCTGGCCGATCGGGCGCCGTTCGCGGAGCTCGCCGAACGGGTCCGCGCCCTGCAGAGCGAGTTGACCGACCTCGCCCAGGAGCTCCGACTGGTGGGTGAGCGCCTCGAACTGGATCCGGGGCGACTGGCCGAGGTGCGGGAACGGCGGCACCGGCTGCACGAGCTCCGACGGAAGTACGGCGAGTCGCTGGAAGCGGTGCTCACCTACGGGGAAGAGGTGCGGACCCGACTGGCCGATCTCGAGGGGTACGAGACGCGTGCAGCCGACCTCGAAGCGCAACGCACGGCCGTGCTGGCCCGGGCCGAGAGGGCGGCGACCACGCTCGGTCGGCACCGGCGTGCTGCGGCCGCGCCGCTCGCCCGGGCGGTCACCGATCGGCTGACGACTCTCGGCATGCCGTCGGCCCGATTCGAGATCACCGTCGACGAAGCGCCGCCCGGCGACGACGGTGCCGACGCGGTCACGTTCCTGCTCGCCGCGAACGCGGGTGAGCCGACCCGGCCGTTGGCCAAGGTCGCATCCGGGGGTGAGTTGGCGCGATCGATGCTCGCACTGCGAGTCGTGCTGTCCACCGGAGGCGAACGGGCCACGGCGTTCGTCTTCGACGAGGTCGACGCGGGGCTCGGCGGCGAGGCGGGTCGGGCCGTCGGCGCCGCGCTCGCCGAGTTGGCCGAGCGGCGGCCCGTGCTCTGCGTCACGCACCTCGCCCAGGTCGCGGCCTTCGCCGACGCCCAGGTCGTGGTGGAGAAGCACACCGAAGGCGGCCGCACCGTGGCCGACGCGTCGCTCGTGCTCGACGGCGCCCGCGTGCGTGAGCTCTCCCGGATGCTCGCCGGCGTCGGTGACTCGACCCACGCGCGTCGTCACGCCGAGGAGCTGCTCGCCGACGCCGCGGCGCGGGTGTCGTGATGGCGCGCAAGCATTCCGCCGCGCACGGCCGAGGCGAAGGTGATCGCCGGAACCGCCAAGGTCGGGCCCGCGGACGAAGGACCTGACCAAGCGGCTCCAACCCGGCGACATCGCCGTCATCAACCACCAGGACCTCGACCGGGTCGCGGCCGAAGGGCTCATCGGGGCCGAGGTCGCGGCGGTGGTGAACGCGGCGCCGTCGATCTCCGGTCGGTACCCGAACCAGGGTCCGATCCGGGTCGTCCAGGCGGGGATCCCGCTCGTCGACTCGGCCGGTCCCCGCGTGATGGAAGACATCCCCGACGGCGCCCCGATCACGATCCGCGACGGCGAGATCTTCGTCGGCGACCGGCTCGTGGGGGAGGGAGCCCGCATGAGCGTCGCGGGCATCGAGACCGCAATGGAAGCAGCACGGTCGACGATCGGGGTCGAGCTCGAGAAGTTCGCGGTGAACACGCTGGAGTACATCCGGCGCGAGGCGAGCCTCACCTTCGAGCCGGTGAACCTCCCGCCCCTGCACACCGAGTTCAAGGGACGACACGCGTTGGTGGTCGTCCGCGGGCACGACTACAAGAGCGACCTCGCGGCGCTGCGGCCCTACATCCGGGAGTTTCGACCGGTGCTCATCGGTGTCGACGGGGGCGCCGACGCGCTCCTCGACATCGGGTGGAAGCCCGACATCATCATCGGCGACTTCGACTCCGTGTCGGAGAAGGCACTCGCGACGGGCGCGGAGCTCGTGCACCACGTGCACCTCGACGGCCGGGCCCCCGGCCGAGAGCAGCTGCAGGAATGGGGTGTGCCGTACCACGAGTTCGTGATCGACGGCACCAGTGAAGACGTCGCCATGATCCTCGCCTTCGAGGCCGGATCGCCCCTGATCGTCGCGGTCGGCACCCACGCCACGATGGTCGAGTTCCTCGACAAGGGTCGACCCGGGATGTCGTCGACGTTCCTCACGCGACTCCGTCTGGGTCCGGTGCTCGTCGACGCCAAGGGAGTCAATCGCCTCTACGAGAGCCGCGTCCGGCGCCGCGACCTCCTCCTGCTCGTCGTGGCCGCGGTCATGGCGATCGTCGTGATGAGCATCGTGTCGCAGCCGCTGCAGGTCTACCTTCGCGGCTTGCGCCTCACGCTCGAAGATCTCTGGGACACGATCAGCAGCGCCTTCTGACCAATGATCAACTTTCGCTTCCACCTCGTCTCGCTCGTCGCCGTCTTCCTCGCGCTCACGGTGGGGATCGTCATGGGGGCGACCGTCATCGACCGCGCGATCGTCGACAGCCTGAACGACCGGATCACGGCGGTGAGCGACCGCGCCGACGAGCGCAAGCGGGAGTCGGAGATCCTCTCGGCCGACGTCGGACGCCTGAACGAGTTCATCGGCGAATCGCAGCCCTACGTGGTCGAGGGTCGACTCACCGATGTGCCCGTGGTCGTGCTCGCCTCGCGGGGCGTCGACGCCACCGCGGTGGCGGCGCAGATCGACGTCCTGAACCAGGCAGGGGCCGTCGTGCCCGCGGTCGTCTGGTTGGAGAGCTCGTGGGCGCTGGGCGACGACGCGGCGATCGCAGCCATGGGCCAGGCGACCGGCGAGACGAGTCGTGAGCCCGGCACGCTGCGCGATGCCGCGTGGCGCGCGCTCGCGGCCCGCTTGCACAACGGCGAAGCGATCACCGACGTCACGCCCTCGTCGACCCTCCCGTCGGCCGACGCGCTCGACGCGCTGGTCGAAGCAGGGTTCGTGGAGGTCGACCCCGTCGGCGACGGCGACGTCGATCTCGCCGCGTTCCCCGGCCGGAACGCGCGCGCGGTGCTGTTGGCGGGAACAGGATTCGCGCCGGGGAACCTGCTGCGCTCGGGGGCCCGCGCGCTCGCGGGTGCCGGGGTCCCGACGGTCGTCGGGGAGGTCTTCGCCACCGCAACGCCATCGTCCACCCGGGGGAAGGTCCTCGACCCGCTGCGCAACGGTGCACCCGTGTTCGGTGTCTCGACCGTCGACGACGTCGAGCTCCCCGAGGGCCGGATGGCCGTGGCGCTCGCGGCATCCGATCTCGGTCGCCAACCGCCCGTGGCCGGCCACTACGGCTACGGCGACGGCGCCTCCACGGCCCTCCCCGTCTTCGTTCCCGTCGCGCCGTGACGGGCCTCCCCGGGGCTGGACCGCGCGCCGTCCCGCCGGGATGACCGTCGTCATCGCGTTGGTGGTCGGGTTCGTGGCGGTCCGCTTCCTCGTGGTCGCCGCGCACCAGGTCCTCGACGCTCCGGCGTTGCAGCGGGAGAACTACCGCGGCCGGACGATCCCGGTCGTGGGCGGGGTCCTCGTCGTCGCCGCGGTGCTGATCGTCGAGGCCGGCCGGGCGACGCTCGGCGCCGTCGGGCTCGGCGACGAACCCGGGCTGAACCTGGCCCGGCCGTTGTTGCTGCTCGTGTGCTTCGGGTTCGGGATGCTCGGACTCATCGACGACGTCCTCGGCACAGGGGAGGACCGTGGGTTCAAGGGTCACCTCCGCGCGTTGTCGCAGGGTCGGGTCACCACCGGGCTGCTGAAGTTGGTCGGCGGGGCGGGGATCGCGATCGTCGTGGCCGCCGAGCCGGGGTTCATCACCGGGAAGCGGGTCATCGCCGACGCGCTGCTCATCGCGCTCGCCGCGAACCTCGGCAACCTGTTCGACCGGGCCCCGGGCCGAACGATCAAGTTCGCGCTGGTGGCGTACGTGCCGGTCGCGGTCGTGCTCGGCACCGGTGCGGTCGGGATCGCGGTGGCGCCCGTCATGGGCGCTGCGCTCGGCGTCCTGCCCGAAGATCTCCGTGAGCGGTTGATGCTCGGCGACACCGGCGCGAACGTGCTCGGTGCGGTGCTCGGCGTCGCGGTCGTGCTCGGAACCAGTCGAGCCACCCGCAACGGTGTGATCGTGACGCTGATCGTGCTGAACCTCGCGGCGGAGTTCGTCTCGTTCAGCCGGGTGATCGACCGGGTCCCACCGTTGCGCTGGTTCGATCGCCTCGGCGGTCGGGCCAGGCCGGTGGCGGAGGCCCGTGGGGACGGCACGGAGCCTTGAGCCAGACCGCTCGCGGCGGCGGCAGCTGCGCGGGTACCGCCGTTCGTAGCCGGCGCGGCGGAGCCGGGTCCCCAGGTCGCCGAAGCTCCCGAAGCGGTCCTCCGACCACTGCACGACTCCGCACACCCGCGGTGACGCGGCATCCCGCACGACGTCGTCCTCGGTGATCCGCAGATCCCGTCGAGACGACGTGATCCGCAGGATCGACGGGTCGACGAAGCGGTCGGGTGGGCGCCGGCCGTTGCGCCACACGATCCCCGGCTCGTCGCTGATCACCATCGCACCCGGAGGGAGCGACCGGATGGCGCGACCGATCGTCGCTTCGGTCGCATCGGGTCCCGACGGCCACAGCAGCGGGTGCAACGAGATCGCCCAGACCGGCAGCGCGACCACGGCGGCGACCGCGAGTGCCTGCCACCGCACCCGGGCCGTCGCCACCAGGAGGGCGAGCGGAGGGACGAGATGGGCCACGTGGCTCCGCCACAGCGGGTTCTCCACGAGCAACACCGACCCGACGAGCGCCGCCCACACGACGATCGGGACGCGTCCGCCGCCGAGTCGATCGATCCATCCGTCGGACGGTCGTTCGGCCGCCCGGGCCTCTGACCCGCCCCCGACTCCGGTGCGGGACGCGCGGTGCACGATCCAGGCGGCCACGGCCACGGCTGCCGCGGCGACGAGGGGGAGATCCCGGGTGACGAGTGCCCTCGCGACGACGCCGAGGTTGTGCAGCGGTGCGCGATGACCCGCAGCATCGGTGTGGTACAGCACCGACTGGTTCACCACGTCGGCGAGGCCCCAGGGGAGCGACGCGACGATCACGACGCCGGCGGCGGTCGCCGGAACGGTGAGGATGTCGGTGCGTCGGCGTCGCGACACCACGAGGAGACCGACCGCGACGAGCGCAGGCACCACGAGCAGGCTCTTGATCGCGAACGCGGCCCCGGCCAGGATCCCGATCACGATCGCGCGTCGCGTCGACGGGGACCGGCGGTAGCCAGTCGCCACCGCCACCGCGAGCACCGCCAGGGCACTCGCGGGTCCGTCGGCCGCGAGCGGTGCCGACGTCCAGAGCACGGAACCGCTCGCGACCACGAGCCCGGCGGCGAGGAGCGCCCGGGGTCGGGTCGTCAGCTCGAGCGCGGCGCCGTAGGTGGCGAGCACGAGCGCGACACCCGACGCGACGGCGAGCGACCGCGGCGAGTCGAAGCGGCGCAGCGTGACGAGGTCGGCAAACCAGGCGAGCGGGAGGAAGAGCGGGCCCTGGCTGGAGAACACCTCACGGAACGGGGCGCCGCCCGCCCGCATCGCGAGCACCGACGTCCCGAACACACCGTCGTCGAAGACCAGGCTGCGGCTCGCGAAGACGGCGGGGAGCCGCACGACCAGCGCCGCGAGCCCGAGGCCCAGCCAGTCCTGTGGGTGGCTGCGCGTGCGCCCCGACCGCGACCGCGGTCGCGCCTGCACTCACTGTCCGCAGTCGCGGACGTAGACGCCCCGGGTGCCGCCGAAGCTCTCGACCTGTTCGTAGCCGAGCGTCGCCAGCCGATCGGGGAGGTCGGCGAACCGCCCGAAGCGGTGGTCACTGCGCACCACCACCGCGCACACCCGCTCGTCGGCCGCGGCCCGCACGAGGCGGTTCTCGGTGATCGCGATGCTCGCGTCCTGACCCGGGAGCATCCGGAGCTCCGACGGGTCGACGAAGTACGGATCGGTGGCCAGGCCGGCCCGCCAGACCGGTCCCGGTTCGTCGCTGAGGACCCACGCGTCGTCGGGGAGGGCGCGCAGCCGCTCGACGACCACGGCGTCGTTGCCGCGGTAGTCGTGGGGGAGGAGCAACGGTTCGAGCTGGATCACCTGGAACGGCAGGGTGACGGCCCACGCCACGCCGACGAGGGTCCACGACGGCCGGATCATCGCGACGAGGAGCGCGAGCGGGGCGACGAGTGCGGCGAGGTGGTTGCGAAACATCGGATCCTGCAGCAGCAGGACCACGACCACCAGCCCGGCCCACCACCAGACGACGCGGGTCCCTCCGAGCAGACGGTGGAGGGGGCCGGAGTCGTCCGCAGCCGCCGCGGGCCGGTCGGGGCTGGTGGGTCGGCGGCGGAACCGGGCGATGCCCGACGCCACGATCCCGACGGCGCCGATCGCGAGCATCGGGGTGTCGCGGCGGAAGAAGGTGGTGACGAGCTTCACCGCGTTGGCGCCGGGGGTGCGCTGTCCCGTCTTGTCGAGGTGGTACCGGATGTTGTCGTGGACGACGTTGCCGATTCCCCACGGGACGCTGGCGGCGACGAGCAGCACCGCGGCGAGTCCGGGGACCAGCACGGCATCGGCGACTCGGCGTCGCTGCACCACGAGCAGCCACGCGACGAGGATCGCGGGCCCGACCAGCAGGCTCTTCACCGCGACGGCCGCGCCGATGAGCAGCCCGACCGCCACGGCCTTGCCGCGGGTCGGATTCCGGCGGTACGCGAGGCCGACCGCAACGGCCGACGTCGCGAAGGCTGCCGCGGGACCATCGCCCGTGATCGGCCCGGTGGTCCACAGCAGCACACCGCTCGTGGCGGTGAGCGCACCGGCGAGCAGCGCGCGCCCACGGTCGAACAACTCCGTACCGGCGGCGTAGACCGCGATGGTCGTGACGATTCCCGCCGCGACGGCGAGCAGGCGGGGCGCGTCGAGGGTCCGCAAGCCGATGAGGTCGGCGACGTGCACGAGGGCGAGGAAGAGCGGGCCCTGGCTGGAGAAGATGTCGCGGAACGGCTCGTAGCCCTCGCGCATCGCGATCGCGGCGAGGCCGTATCCGCCGTCGTCGTATCCGAGGTTCGTCGGCGCGAAGAACGCCGGGATGCGCACCAGCAGTGCCGCGAGGCCCAGGAGGACCGCGTCGGGCCACCAGTGGCGGCCCGTCGGCGTCGGTCGGATCCCGCGCACGCGTGCGTCAACGAGTGTGGGCACGCGCCTCCTTCAGGGTTCCCGGGAGCGGGTCGGGCGCATGGTACCGTCGGCTTCCCGTAGGTCAGTGACGCGTCGACGCACGCGTTTCGACGAGCTTGTCCGATCGGGAATTCCCGGAGGTAGAGGTCTTGGCGAAGCACATCTTCGTGACGGGTGGGGTGGCATCGAGCCTCGGGAAGGGCCTCACCGCCTCGTCCCTCGGACGGCTCCTGAAGGCCCGGGGCCTGCGGGTCACGATGCAGAAGCTCGACCCGTACATCAACGTCGATCCGGGCACGATGAACCCCTTCCAGCACGGCGAGGTGTTCGTCACCGACGACGGCGGCGAAACCGACCTCGACCTCGGCCACTACGAGCGCTTCGTCGACGTCCCGCTCAACCGGCGCAGCAACGCGACCACCGGGTCGATCTACCAGTCGGTGCTGTCGAAGGAGCGCCACGGCGCGTACCTCGGTCAGACGGTGCAGGTCATCCCGCACATCACCGACGAGATCAAGGAACGGATCCTCAGCCTCGCCGCCGACGACGTCGACGTGATCATCACCGAGGTCGGCGGCACCGTCGGCGACATCGAGATCCTCCCCTTCCTCGAAGCGATCCGACAGTTCCGCAAGGACGTCGGTCGCGACAACGTCTTCTACCTGCACGTCACACTCGTGCCGTTCATCGGCCCGTCGGGCGAGCAGAAGACCAAGCCCACCCAGCACTCCGTCACCGAGCTGCGCAGCCGGGGCATCCAGCCCGACGTGATCGTCTGCCGTTCCGACCGACCGATCGCGACCCGGCTGAAGGAGAAGATCAGCCAGCTCTGCGACGTCCCCGAACGCGGTGTCGTGTCGGCGATCGATGCCGACGACCTCTACGAGATCCCGCTCGTGCTCCACGACGAAGGTCTCGACGACTATGTGTGCGAGATGCTCCGCCTCGACGAAGGCCCGCCCGACCTCGGCCCGTGGAAGGCACTCGTCCAGCGGGTGTCGGAAGCGACCGACGAGGTGCACATCGGGCTCGTCGGCAAGTACGTGAACCTGCCCGACGCGTACCTCTCGGTGGTCGAGGCGCTCAAGCACGGTGGGTACGCCTGCGGCGCGAAGGTCGTCATCGACTGGATCGCGTCCGACGACACCGAAGGGCTCCTCGCCGAAGGTCGCCTCCGTGATCTCGACGGCATCGTCATCCCCGGTGGGTTCGGGTTCCGCGGGATCGAGGGCAAGATCGCCGCAGCCGGGTTCGCCCGGCTGAACGGGATCCCGTTCCTCGGCCTGTGCCTCGGCCTCCACTGCGCCACCATCGAGTTCGCCCGGGATGCCTGCGGTCTCGCCGGTGCCAACTCGAGTGAGTTCGATCCGCACTCGCCCCACCCCGTGATCGACCTCATGGACGACCAGCGCGCCGTCGTCGACCTGGGCGGCACGATGCGACTCGGTGCGTACCCGGCGAAGCTCGTTCCCGGTTCGGTGGTGCAACGGGCGTACGGCACCGAGGTCGTCTACGAGCGCCACCGGCACCGCTACGAGGTCAACAACCGGTACCGGGCCCGGCTCGAGGCGGCCGGCCTCGTCTGCTCGGGCGCCTCGCCCGACGACCGGCTCGTCGAGTTCATCGAGCTGCCGGCCTCGGAGCACCCGTTCTTCGTGGCCACCCAGGCCCACCCGGAGTTCAAGAGCAGGCCCGACCGACCGCACCCGTTGTTCGCGGCGTTCGTCGCCGCGGCGCACCGGCGGGCCGAGGGTCGCGCCCCGCGCCTGCCGCTCGAGGCCGAGACCTCCGACGCGCTCGCTTGAGCCCGGCGGAGCACGTCGATCGGGGCTTCTCGATCATCGGGGCCGAGGTCACTGCGTCGACGGGATACCTCGAGGTCGAGCGGCTCCAGATCGAGGTACCCGACGGCAGTCGGCACGACCGCAGCGTCGTGCGCCATCCCGGCGCGGTCGGTGTCGTGGCCGTGGACCCGTCGGGCACGCGCACCGTCCTCGTCCGCCAGTACCGGGCGAGCATCGACAGCGACCTGCTCGAGGTGCCCGCCGGCAAGCGCGACGTCGAGGGGGAGCCGCCCGACGTGACCGCGGCACGCGAGCTCGACGAAGAGGTCGGGTACCGACCGGGTCGGCTGGTGAAGCTCGCGGAGTTCTACAACTCGCCGGGCTTCTGCGACGAGCTGAGCCACATCTACGTGGCGCTCGACATCGAGCCGACCGCCGGACCGAGTCCGGTGGGCCCCGAAGAATCGGCGATGACGCTCGAGTGGATCGACCTGAACGACGTCGAGGCGCTCATCGCATCGGGTGAGCTCATCGACGCGAAGAGCATCATCGGCCTCTTGCTCGCCCGTCGCCACCTGGCGGGGGAGTACCCCGGGATCCCGTGAGCACAGTGCACGCGCGACCAGGTCGCGCTCCTGCTCGACGAGTACGACACCTGGTTGGCCGTCGAGCGCGGCCTGGCGCCGAACTCGCTGAGCGCGTACCGACGCGACCTCCGCCGGTACGCGGCGTTCCTGCGGGCACGTGGCATCACCGATCCACGCCGGGTCGACGAGGGGGTCGTGGTCGCGTACGTCCGGACGCTCGAAGACGCCCGCGACGACGACGGCCGGCCCCGGTTCGCGCGGGCGTCGGTCGCACGGGCGCTCGTTGCGGTGCGGTCGTTCCACCGGTTCTGCGTCGACGAAGGCGTCGCCGCCACCGACCCCTCGGAGGAGGTCGGCGCGCCCAGGGTCCCGCAGGGCATCCCGAAGGCGTTGACCGAACCCGAGGTCGAGGCCCTGCTCGGTGCGGTCCCCGGCGACGGACCCCGGGCACTCCGCGACCGGGCGATCCTCGAGACGCTCTACGCCGCCGGGCTGCGGATCAGTGAGCTGGTCGGTCTCGACCGGGAAGACGTCGACCTCGACAACGGGTTGCTCCGCGTCCTGGGCAAGGGTTCGAAGGAACGGATCGTCCCGATCGGCCGGACGGCGCGCGGCGTGCTCGGCGGGTACCTGACCTCCGGTCGTCCGGAGCTCGAGCGCCCGCGGACCCGGACGCGCGCCGACGGTGAGGCGGTGTTCCTGAACGCACGCGGGGGCCGACTCACCCGACAGGGATGCTGGAAGATCGTCCGGGCCGCCGGGGAGCGGGTCGGGCTCTCGTCCCGGCTGTCACCCCACGTGCTGCGGCACTCGTGCGCCACCCACATGCTCGAGCACGGCGCCGACATCCGGGTGCTCCAGGAGCTCCTCGGGCACGCCAGCCTCTCCACGACCCAGGTGTACACGAAGGTCTCGCCCGAGCGGCTCCGCGACGTCTACGACCGGGCTCACCCCCGGCACCGAGGGCCAGGCGGGGAGTAGCCTCGGCCCATGGCCGAGCCGACCCACGCGTCGCGGCGCACCCAGCTGACCGACGAGCGCGATCGCCTCGCCGACCAGCTGCGCCAGCTCGGTCGCGGCCCGGGCGCCGACCTCGACTTCGACGAAGGCTTCGCCGACACCGGCCAGGTGACGGCGGAACGGGGTGAGGTCGACGCCCTCGTCGGCACCCTCAGCGAGACCCTCCAGGACATCGACGACGCGCTCGCGAAGTTCGCTGCCGGTACCTACGGTCGGTGTGAAGACTGCGGTGCCGAGATCGCCGACGCCCGCCTCGAAGCGATGCCCGCAGCCCGCCACTGCATCGCCTGCGCCACCCGACGCTGACGCAGCGGATTCGACCATCGACGTGAGCGCCGAGTGGGAGCAGAAGCTCGTCTTCTTCGGTTGCCTGTTCGCGGCGATCATCCTCCACGAGATCAGCCACGGCGTGGTCGCGCTGTTCTTCGGTGACGACACCGCCAAGAAGGCCGGCCGCCTCACCCTGAACCCGATCCCGCACATCGACCCGTTCGGTTCGATCATCCTCCCCGCGATGATGACCCTCGCGGGCTTCGGCGCGTTCGGGTGGGCGAAGCCGGTGCCGGTGAACCCGTCGAAGCTGCGCAACCCCCGGCGCGACATGCTCTACGTCGGACTGGTCGGGCCCGTCACGAACTTCGTGCTCATGGCGGGGTCGGCGGTCGCGGCCCGCGCCTGGTACCACGCCACGAACGGCTTCTTCGCGTCGATCTTCGACCTTCCCCTCGGGATCCAGATCCTGTTCTGGTTCGCCTACGCGAACCTGTTGCTGGGCCTCTTCAACCTGTTGCCGATCCCGCCCCTCGACGGCTCGACGTTGATCGACCGGGTCCTCCCCGACGCGTGGTTGCCGAACTGGTACAAGTACCGCCAGTACGGGTTCCTGCTCCTGTTCGCGCTCGTCTTCTGGCTCGACATCTTCGGTCCCATCCTCCGACCGTTCGAGGAGGCGCTGTACCGCTTCGTCTTCTCCTGAGCTGTGCTCCGGAGCCGCGGCCCGGTCGGTCAGGCGTCGTAGAAGAAGGGGTCGTGGAGGCCGAGGATGGTCTGGGCCCGTTCGGTCGTGGCTCGCGCCACCGCCTCGGGTGAGAGCTGGTTGCTCACCTTCGGGGTTCGGATGCGTTGCGCGATGTCTCGTCGGCCGTAGTGCACCTGCAGGAAGTAGCGCCCGCGCCCGCCGTCGGCGGGGAGTCCGCGATGCCACACGTCGGACACGAACAGTGCGACGTCGCCCGCCGAGCCCACGAGCGCGACCGGCGGGCGGCCGTCGTAGGTGAGATCGGGATCGGTCATCTGCTCGAACGGCGCGAGGCGACCCGACCGGTGGCTCCCCGGTACCACCATCGTGGGACCGTCGGCGAGGTCGAGATCGCGCAGCAGGAGGTGCGCACCGATGGCGAAGACGGGGTAGGGGATCCGGTCGTCCCACGGAACCCCCTCGGGTCGGGGCACGTGGGGGCCGGCGTCGCAGTGCCAGGGGCCGCCCTCGAACGCCGCGTCGTTGCGCCAGGCCTTGTCGGCGATCACGTGGCAGTCGTCGCCGAGCAGCGGTTCGATCACGGCGAGGACGCGGGGATGGGCGACCATCTCCTGGCAGTACGCGTTGCGGTTCGACATCTCGTAGCGGTACTCGTCGGTCTGGCCCCGCTCGGGCTCACCCGCGTCGAACACCGCGTCGATCTCGGCCGTGAGCGTGGCGACCTCCGTCGGCGTCAACGCGCCACGGATGACGGCGAAGCCGTCGCGCTCGAGCTGGAGCGTCTCGGGCGGCGCCTCGCCGTCGTACACGCCGAGGTTCTTCAGCAGTCTCCGGATCATGCGGCGTCGACGCTACCGAGCGTCCGGGGAGGAGGCCAGTACGCTCGACCCGGTGCGCCACCTCGTCGCCCGGTTCTTCCGGTCCCTCCGACCGTCACCGCCGACCCCCACCGACGAGGAGTGGGCCGCCGGCTTCCTGACGCCGGCGGAGCAGCAGTTGTACGCGGCGATGCCGGTCGGTGACCGCCGTCATGCCATCGACGGGGCGCGGGCCGTCGCGCGGTCGGTCTCCGAGCCGCATCAACCGGACGCCGTCGAGGCGGCACTCGTCCACGATGTGGGGAAGCGTCACGCGCGAGCTCGGCGTGATCGGGCGCAGCCTCGCGACCGTGATCGGCTGGCTCGTGCGCAGCGACGCCCGCCGCGCCGCGCTCGCCGACCGGCGCGGCCCGCTCGGCCGTGCCGGGCGGTACCTCCGCCACGACGTCGTGGGTGCCGGCGAGGTCGGGGAGGCCGGCGGGAGCCCGCTCGCCGTCGGCTGGACCGGTGGGCATCATCACCGGTCCGACTTCGCGTCGCTCCCCGCGCCCGCGGCGGTCCTCGCTGCGCTCGACGCCGCCGACCGAGACTTCTGAGCGCGCTCCCCGGTCCGAGATCGCCCGAGTTCCTCACCTCTTCCGCACCGTACGGAGCTCTTCAGCTGTCTTCAGCCGCTGAAGATGGCTGAAGCCCTCCAGACGCGGTGGAAACCGAGGGGTGGCCGCACCGATCCCGAGATCAGGAAGAAGGCGACCGGTGCAGCAACGGTGCCTCGCACCCGCTCACCGCCGCGGCCGAGTCGCGTTCACGATCGTTCACGATCGTTCACGATCGCGTGAGGAGCCCGGCGGCGCGGCGCACCCGATCCATCACGCCCGACGCGATCGCTTCGGCCCGGTCGGCACCCGCCGAGAGGATGCGCTCGACCTCGCCGGGGTCGTCGGCGAGCGCCTCGTAGCGCTCCCGCACCGGCCGGACCGCCTCGACGACGGCCTCGGCGACCGCACCCTTGAACGCGCCGTAGCCGGCACCGGCGAACTCGGCCTCGACCTGGGGGATCGTGCGGCCGGTCACCGCGGCGAGGATCTCGAGCAGGTTCGAGATGCCCGGCTTCTCGGCGGGGTCGTGGCGAACCTCGCTCCCAGAGTCGGTGACCGCCGACTTGAACTTCTTCGTGATCGCCTTCGGTTCGTCGAGCACGAGCACCGTGCCCTGGGGCGAATCGGCCGACTTCGACATCTTCGACGTCGGGTCCTGGAGGTCCATGATCCGCGCGCCGGCAGTCGGGTACGTGCCCTTCGGGACGACGAAGGTGTCGCCGAACCGGTGGTTGAAGCGGATGGCCAGGTCGCGACTCAGCTCGAGGTGCTGGCGCTGGTCGTCGCCGATGGGGACCTCGTCGGTGTCGTACAGGAGGATGTCGGCGGCCATGAGCACCGGATAGTCGAACAGCCCCGCCGTGACCGATTCCGGCGTTGTTCCACCGTGTTGGGCGGACTTGTCCTTGAACTGGGTCATCCGGCGCAGCTCGCCGAAGGTGGCGACGTTGTTGAGGATCCAGCACAGCTCGGCGTGCTGGGGCACCTGGCTCTGCACGAAGAGCAGGCACCGGTCCGGGTCGAGGCCGGAGGCCAGCAGCAGCGTGGCGAGGCGGCGGGTCGACTCGGTGAGCTCGGCCGGGTCGTAGGGGATCGTCATCGCGTGGAGGTCGACGACGCAGTAGATGGCGTCGGCGTGCTGCTGGTCGACCCACCTCCGGACCGCGCCGAGGTAGTTGCCGAGCTGCATCTCACCGGTCGGTTTGATCCCCGAGAACACTCTCGCCATATCCGCCGGAGGCTAGCGGGGCTCCGATAACCTGGTCCGGATGTCGTACGAGGTGCGCACCTCTGTGTTCGAGGGCCCCTTCGACCTCCTCCTGCACCTGATCCTGAAGCAGGAGGTCGAGTTGTGGGAGGTCTCGCTCTCCCGCCTCGTCGACGAGTACATCACCGAGATCGAACGGATGGACAGCCTCGACCTCGACGTGGCGACCGAGTTCCTCCTCATCGCGGCCACGCTCGTGGAGCTGAAGGCCCGCCGTCTGCTGCCGGGAGCCGAGGATCTCGAGCTCGACGAGGAGCTCCTGCGGTTCGAGGAGCGCGACCTGCTCCTGGCCCGACTCCTCGAGTGCAAGACGTTCAAGGACGCCGCCAAGGTGCTCGACGCCCGGCTCGGCCAGGGCCTGCGGAGTCTCGCCCGACTCGCCGGACCGGAGGAGCCGTTCCGGAGCCTGGCGCCCGATCCGCTGGAACAGACGAGCCTCGCGTCGTTCGTGGCCGCGGCACGTCGCGCGCTGGTGCCGCGGGAGATCCCGACGGTGTCGATGGACCACGTCGCCCCGATCCGCATCAGCGTGCGCGATGCGGTCGAAGCGGTGCTGCTCCGCCTTCCCGAGACCGGATCGCTCTCCTTCCGGGAGCTCGTGCGTGGCATCGACGACCGCATCGAGGTGATCGTCCGCTTCCTCGCCTGTCTCGAGCTCTACAAGCAGGGCGTGGTGGAGCTGGAACAGCTCGAGAACTTCGCCGACGTGCACGTGAGTCGCCTCGCCGAGGGTGAGTCCACCGATCTCGACGCTGCGTCACTGGCCGACTGGGGCGACGAGACGGTCGAGCTCTCCGAGGTCGACGACGAACCCGACGACGAGATCGACGCGATCCCCGAGATCCGCATCAGCGACGAGATCCACGCGTGAGCACAGCGGAGTCGGGCACCGAATCGAAGCGGGCGATCGAGGCGGTGGTGCTCGCAGCACTCGAGCCGATCGAGCCCGGCGTGCTCGCGCAGCTGGTCGAGATCCCCGTCGAGGAGGTCGAGCGGCTCGCCGCCGAGCTCGCGGCGGAGTACGAGCAGGAACAGCGTGGGTTCGTCCTGGCCCGTGTCGCGGGTGGCTACCGGTACCAGACCCACCCCGATCTCGCGCCCTACGTCGAGCGCTTCGTGCTCGAGGGCCAGCACGCACGGTTGTCGGGCCCGTCACTCGAGACGCTGGCGATCGTCGCGTACAAGCAACCGGTGTCGCGGGCCCAGCTCGCGGCGATCCGGGGGGTCAACGTCGAGTCGACGCTCAACACGTTGATCCAGCGGGGCTACGTCGAGGAGGCCGGCACCGACTCCGGTCCTGGCCAGGCGATCCTCTACGGAACGACCCGGTCGTTCCTCGAACGGCTCGGTCTCGACTCGCTCTCCGATCTCCCGTCGCTCGTCGACTTCGTGCCCGATGCCTCGGTGGTCGAGGCGCTCGAGCGGGGTCTGTACCTGCGCGACGAACCGGAACCCGCTGAGGTGTCCGGGGCCGACGCTCCGAACGAGTGAGCGAAGGCGACGGCCCCGACACTCCCTTGCACACGGGCGAACGGTTGCAGAAGGTGCTCGCCCGCGCCGGGATGGGCTCGCGGCGCACCGCGGAGAACCTGATCGCCGCAGGCCGGGTCACCGTCGACGGCGAGGTCGCGATCCTCGGCCGACGGGTCGACCCCGAGCACGACCGCATCACGGTCGACGGCGTCCCCGTGTCGGCGTCGGGTGAGATCGTCACCTACCTCTTGAACAAGCCGCCGGGGGTGGTGAGCACCGCGTCGGACCCGCAGGGCCGCCCGACGGTGGTGCAACTCGTCCCCGACGAGCCACGCGTGTTCCCAGTCGGTCGGCTCGACTTCGACACCGAGGGCCTCCTCGTGCTCACCAACGACGGCGAGCTCGCGCAGCGGCTCACCCATCCGAGCCACGGGGTCGAGAAGGCGTACCTCGCCGAGGTCGACGGCGTGCCCACCCGGGCCACGCTCCGTCGGTTGCGGGAGGGCATCGCCCTCGACGACGGCCCCACCGCGCCGGCCGAGGTCAACCTGGTGCAGTCGCGGGCCGACACCGCCGCGGTGGAGATCGTGATCCACGAGGGCCGCAACCGACAGGTCCGCCGCATGCTCGACGCCGTGGGGCATCCCGTCCGTCGCCTGGTCCGCACCCGGATCGCGGCGCTCGCCGACCCCGGGCTCGCGCCGGGCGCGTGGCGGCCCCTCGCCCACGACGAGATCCGCGCGTTGTACGTCGCGTCCGAGAAGGCCGATCCGCAAGGGCTCCGGTAGGGTCCGAAGCCGTGAGACTCGTGGCGCTCCGGGGCGCGATCACCTGCGACGACAACACGAAGGAGCAGATCGACTCGCGCACGCAGCGTCTCGTGGCCGAGATGCTGGAACGCAACGCGGTCGACAAGGAAGACCTGGTGAGCATCATCTTCACCGCCACCGACGATCTCACCGCGGAGTTCCCGGCGACCGCGGCCCGGGCCCTCGGACTCGGCGACGTCCCCTTGCTCTGCGCCCGCGAGCTGGGGATCAGCCACGGGATGCCCCGCTGCGTGCGGGTGATGATGCACCTCTACACCGAGCGCACCCGCGCCGAGATGCACCACGTGTACCTCGAAGGGGCCCGGGCGCTGCGCGACGACCTCCCGGAGTGAGTGGGCCGGAGTAGGGATGCCGAAGATCGCGTTGGTCGGGACCGGCCTCATCGGTGGCTCCATCGGACTCGCGCTCACGCGCGCGGGCGTCGAGGTGGTCGGGTACGACCGGGATGCCGGCGCGCGCCGAACGCGCCCGCGCGCTCGGGGCGACCAGCGCGGTCGCGCCGTCGCTCGCCGACGCGGTGGAGGGCGTCGACGCTGTGGTCGTGGCGGTGCCGGTGTCGGCCGTCGCCGATCTGGTGATCGAGGCCCTGGCGCTCGGCGCACCCGCCGTGACCGACGTCGGGTCGGTGAAGGCGCCGGTCGTCGCGGCGGTGCAGGCCGGGCGACCGGCGGAGGCGCACCGGTTCGTCGGCGGCCACCCGATGGCCGGTTCGGAGCAGGACGATCTCGACGGCGCCGACCCCGACCTGTTCGCGGGTGCGATGTGGGTCCTCACGCCGACCGAGGTGACCGATCCGGAGGCCTTCGCGACGATCCGGACGCTCGTCGCCCAGACCGGCGCCGAGATCGTCGCGATCGCACCCGACCATCACGACGCGCTCGTGGCGGTCGTGAGCCACGTCCCCCAGCTCGCCGCCACCACGCTGATGGACGTCGCCGCCAACAGCGGTGAGGAACACTCGACGCTCCTGCGCCTCGCCGCGGGCGGATTCCGCGACATGACCAGGATCGCCGCCGGGCACCCCGGCATCTGGCCCGACATCTGCGTCGCGAACCGCAAGGCGATCGTTGCCGCGCTCGACGACTACCGCGCCGCCCTCGACGACGTGCGCGCGCTCGTCGACACGAGCGACCGGGCCGGCCTCCTCGCCCTGCTCGAACGCGCCCGCACCGCGCGCCGGAGCCTGCCGGTGGGTACGTCGCGGTCGGGCGAGACGCTCGTCGAGCTGCGGGTGCCGGTTCCCGACCGCCCCGGCCCGGTCGCCGAGGTGACCACGCTGGCCGCTGAGCTCGGCGTCAACATCGCCGACCTCGAGATCGCCCACTCGATGGAAGGTCCGAAGGGTGTGCTCGTCATGATCGTCTCCGAAGCCGGGGTCGAGCGGTTCGAAGCCGGGCTGGTCGCGCTCGGCTACCACCCGTCGTGGAGCGCGATCGCATGAGCGCGTCGACGGGTGCCGAGTTCGAGATCTCCGGTGGGGTGCCGCTGCGGGGGAGCATCCGGCTCCCGGGCTGCAAGGGCATCTCGCACCGCGCCCTCGTGTTCGCGGCCGTCGCCGACGGCACCAGTCGCATCACCAACCTCGCTCCGGGCGACGACGTCGGCCGCACCGCGGCTGCGCTCGCTGCGCTTGGCGTGTCGAGCACACGCCCGTCGGGAGTGGTGGAGATCTCCGGCGCCGGGTTCGAAGGGATCCGGGAACCCGACGACGTCGTCGACTGCGGGAACTCGGGGACGACGCTGCGCTTCCTCACCGGGTTGCTGGCCGGCGTGCCGCACCTCGCGGTGCTCACCGGCGACGCGTCCCTCCGGAGCCGGCCGATGGGTCGGGTCGTCCGACCCCTCGCGGGCGCTCGGTGCCCTCATCGACGGTGCCGCCGAAGCCGGTCGCGCGCCCCTCACCGTGCGGGGCGGCGGCCTGGTGGGCGAGCGAGTCGAGCTCGAAGTCGCGAGCGGACAGGTGAAGACGGCTCTCGTGCTCGCGGGCCTTCAGGCCGGCGGCGTGACCGAGATCGTGGAGCCCGAACCGAGTCGCGACCACACCGAGCGGATGCTCGGTGCACTCGGCGCACCCCTCGAACGGGTCGATGCCCGAACGCTGCGGGTCCGTGCGGGCGTGCCGTCGTCGTTCGAGGTCGAGGTCCCCGGTGATCCGTCGTCGGCTGCGTTCTTCGTGGTCGCGGCCACCATCGTGGCCGGTTCGTCGATCGTGCTCGAGGGGGTCAGCCTGAATCCCGGGCGGATCGGCTACCTCGACGTGCTCCGGGAGATGGGCGCGCGGATCGAGGCGACGGTCACCGGCGAGGTGCTCGGGGAGCCGTTCGGCGACATCCGTGTCGAGGCCGCTCCGCTGCACGGGACCGTGATCACGAGTCGGGAGGCGATCGTCGACGAGCTCCCGGTGCTCGCCGTCGCGGCCGCGTTCGCCGAGGGCGTCACGGAGATCCGCGGTGCCGCCGAGCTCGCCGTGAAGGAGAGCAACCGGATCACCACGCTGCAGGAGGAGCTGTCGCACCTCGGCGTCGCGGTGGAGGCACGCGCCGACGGGCTCCAGATCCACGGGACGAGCCCGAAGGGCGCGGCGATGACGAGCCATGGCGACCACCGCATCGCGATGGCCGCCGCCGTCGCCGGCGCAGGTGCGCAGGGCGCGTCGGTCGTCGCCGGGTGGGACGCCGTCGCCGTGTCGTATCCCGGCTTCGCCGAAGACCTGACCCAGCTCCGGAGTGGTGGATGAGCGAGACGAGAGTGGTGGCGATCGACGGGCCCTCGGGTTCGGGGAAGTCGACGGTGGCGCGCGGAGTCGGAGAGGCGCTCGGACTGCGGGTGCTCGACACGGGCGCCATGTACCGCGCGGTCACGGTCGCGGCCCTCGACGCGGGGATCGATCTCACCGACGGCGAGCTCGTCGCGGCGGTCGCCGCGAACCTGCACATGGAGCTCGAGGGCTCCGTTGTCGTCGATGGTCGCGACGTGAGCGCCGAGATCCGCACGCCGCGCGTGACCGCGTCGGTGTCGACGGTCTCGGCCCACCCGGCCGTGCGCAGCGAGCTCGTCGCCCGACAGCGGGAGTGGGTCGCGACGCACGACGGTGGCGTCGTCGAGGGTCGTGACATCGGCACCGTGGTGTTCCCCGCGGCACCGGTCAAGGTGTACCTCGAAGCGAGCGCGGCCGAACGGGCCCGGCGGCGCCAACTCGACGAAGCTGCAGCCGATCGCGAAGTGGAGGTCGACACGGTGCGCGACTCCCTCGCCCGCCGCGACGCACTCGACTCGGGCCGAACGGCGTCACCCCTGCGGGCCGCCGACGACGCGATCGTCATCGACGCCACCCACCGCTCGGTCGACGAGATCGTCGCCGAGATCGTCGACCGGTTCCGGGCCGCCACGGAGGACCGTCCATGAGCGCGCTCGCCTCCAAGGCCTTCTACCAGCTCGCGCGGGTCATCCTCGTGGGCGGATGCTTCGTGCTCTTCCGGATGAAGGTCGCCAACACCGAGGTCGTGCCGCCGTCGGGCGCGTACGTGGTGGTGCCCACCCACCGCTCGATCCTCGACACCTTCATCGCCGCGTCGGTCACCCGCCGCCGCGTCCGGTTCATGGGCAAGCAGGAACTGTGGGCGAACGCGGCGGTGTCGTGGTTGCTGACCACCCTCGGGGGCTTCCCGGTGGATCGCGGCGCGGGCAGTGGAGCGGTGAAAGCGGCCTTGCAGGTGCTCGCAGGGGGCGAGCCGGTGGTGGTCTTCCCGGAGGGGACCCGCCGGCACGGCGATCGGATCGAGGACCTGCAGGAGGGCGCGGCCTATCTGGCCGTGAAGCGGAAGATCCCGTTGCTGCCGGTCGGCATCGCCGGTACCGAGGAGATCCTCGCCTCCGGTCGGGCGATCCCGCGGTTCAAGAAGGTCGCGGTGATGATCGGCGAACCGATCTTCCCGCGTCCGACGGCCAAGGCCGTCGACCGGGCCGAGGTCACCCGCCTCACCGAGGAGCTCGAGCAGTCGCTCCAGGCCCTGTTCGACGAGGCCAACCGCCGGATCTGATCGTCGGGCCGGAGGATCGTCGCGCGGTCAGGCGCGATGGGCGAGACCCTCGAGCGCGTCCGACGCCGCCACCGCTCGGTCGCCCGAGAACGACCCGCCCCGGCTCCGGGCGGCCGCGGGGTCGCCGCCGAGGGTCAGCGCGACGAGTGCGTCGATCGCCGGCATCAGCTCCCGAAGCTCGCGCGGCGGCGGGAAGTACTCGTCCTCTTCGGTGACGCGGACAAGCTCGACTCCTCGACTCGGCGCGAGCTTGTCGATCACGGCGGTCACGACGTCGTCGGGGGCACTCGCCCCGGCGGTGACACCCACCACCCGAGCGCCCCCGAGGGAACCCAGGTCGAGGTCGTCGGGTCCGTCGATGCGATGCACGATCGGGCAGCCGGCCGTCCGCGCGACCTCGGCGAGCGCGAGCGTGTTCGACGAGTTCGCGCTGCCGATCACCACGACGGCGTCGGCCCGGTCGGCGATCACCGACAACGCGGCCTGGCGGTTGGTGGTGGCGAAGCAGAGGTCGTTGCGCGATGCCGTCCAGAGCGCGGGGAAGCGCTCGCGGGCGTCGTCCATCACGCCCTGCCAGTCGTGGAGCGCCAACGTGGTCTGCGCGAGGAGCGCGACCTTCTCGGGGTCGGCGACCTGCGCCGCGGCGGCGTCGAGTCCGTCGGTGCCGTCGACGAGCTTGATCGCGTCGGGTGCCTCGGCCAGCGTGCCCTCGGCTTCGTCGTGACCGGCGTGGCCCACGTAGAGGATCGTGTAGCCCTTGTCGGCGCGGGTGCGGGCCTCGTGGTGGACCTTGGTCACGAGAGGGCACACCGCGTCGACCACGAAGCGCTGCTGCTCCCGGGCCTCCGCGACGACGTCGGGCGCGGAACCGTGGGCCGAGAGCATGAGCGGGGCCCCTTCGGGTACGTCGGCGACGTCGTCGACGAAGATGACCCCGAGGGCCTTGAACCGGTCGACCACGAGTCGGTTGTGGACGATCTCGTGGTAGCAGTACACCGGCGGTTCGAAGACGCGCACCATCCAGCTCAGTGCCTTGATGGCCATCTCGACGCCGGCGCAGAAGCCGCGGGGTTCTGCGAGGAGGACCTGCTCGATCACGCACCTATCCTGACGGGCCATCAGGCTCCACGCCACGCGGGCCGATACCCGTACTGCCGTGTACCCCTCCCTCCGCACGCCCACCTCGGAAGACGCGCCCACGCCACCCCGGCGCGGGTGGTTCCGCGTGGGCAGCAACGTCTACGCGATCGGGATGACCAGCCTCCTGACCGACGTCTCGTCGGAGATGGTCAACGCCATCCTGCCGATCTACCTGGTCTTCCAGCTGAACCTCACCCCGCTGGAGTTCGGGATCGTCAACGGCATCTACGCCGGGATCGCCGGGATCGCCCGCATCTGGGGCGGCCTCATCTCCGATCGGCGCCACAGATACAAGGAGGTCGCGGGCGCGGGCTACGCACTGTCGACGTTCTGCAAGCTCGGACTCGTCGCGGCCGGGAACGCCGTCGTGCCCGCGAGCGGGGTGCTCTTCCTCGACCGGGTGGGGAAGGGGATCCGCACCGCACCCCGCGACGCACTCATCTCGCTCAGCGTCGTGAAGGCCCGCCTCGGCGAGGCGTTCGGGGTGCACCGGACCCTCGACACCACGGGGGCGCTGCTCGGGCCGATCGTCGCCTTCTGGGTGCTCGACACCGCCCCCCGTGCCTACGACGCCGTGTTCGTGATCAGCTTCCTGTTCGGGATGCTGGGCCTCGGAGTGCTGGTCTTCTTCGTCCGCAATCGCACTCCGGCGGCCGCACCCCGCTACCGTCCCCATGTCGCACTGCGCACGGCGCTCGGTCTCCTGCGCCAGCCCAGGGTCCGGGCCGTGATGACCGCCGCGGTGCTGCTCGCGCTGTTCACCATCGGCGACGCCTTCGTCTACCTCACGTTCCAGCACACGACCGACTTCACCACGAAGTACTTCCCCCTGCTCTACGTCGGGACCGCCTTGATCTACCTCCTGCTCGCCGTACCGATCGGTCGCCTCGCCGACCGGATCGGTCGCGGCCGGGTGTTCGTCGCCGGCCAACTCTTCCTGGTGGGCGCCTACGGGTTGCTGCTGCTCGACAACCCCGGTCCGGCGGCACTCGTCGCGATCCTCGCCCTGCTCGGCACCTACTACGCCGCGACCGACGGGGTGCTCATGGCCCTCGCGAGCGCGATCCTCCCCGAGGATCTGCGGACCAGCGGCATCGCGTTGCTCACCACAGGGATCGCCGTGGCCCAGCTCTTCGCTTCGATCGCGTTCGGAGCGATGTGGGGATGGATCGGTCCGCAACAGGCGGTGCTCGTGTTCACGATCGGGCTGGTCGTCACGACCGCGCTCTCGGCCGCGCTGCTGGCCGCGAACCGTGAGTTGACGGTATGACCACGTCGGGCGCGACCAAGCCGGCCCGGGTCGTCGCGGTCGCGGCCGGGTCGCCGGCCGCGCGCGCCGGCGTGGTGGTCGGCGACGAGTTGCTGGCCGTCAACGGCGAGGCCGTGCGCGACGTGATCCGGTACCAGGTCCAGGCCGACGAACCGTTCGTCGAGCTCGAGATCGGGCGTGGGGGACTCGAGCAGATCTGCACGGTGGAGAAGACGGCGGGGGAGCCCCTCGGCCTCGAGCTCGATGCGGCGGTGTTCGACCGCGTGCGCACGTGCGACAACCACTGCCCGTTCTGCTTCATCTACCAACTGCCGAAGGGGATGCGGAAGAGCCTGTACCTGAAGGACGACGACTATCGTCTCTCCTTCCTCTACGGGAACTTCACCACCCTCACGCGCTTCACCGAGGCCGATCTCGAACGGGTCGTGACCGAGCGGCTCGGTCCGCTGTACGTGAGCATCCACGCCACCGATCCCGACGTGAGGACCCACCTGCTCCGCAACCGCCGTGGCGCCACCAGTCTGCGGTGGCTGGCCGAGTTGCTCGATGCCGGCACCGAGGTGCACGGCCAGGTGGTCGTGTGTCCGGGGGTGAACGACGGCGCGGTGCTCGACGACACGATGCTCGGGATCCTCGACCGGTTCCCGCAACTGGCGACGGTCGGTGTGGTCCCGCTCGGAGTGAGCGCGCACAGCAACGAAGCCGAGATGCGCCCACACACCGTGACCGAGGCCGGCGCGGTCGTCGACTGCGTCGAGCGCTGGCAGCAGCGGTACGCGGCTGCGCTGGGCCGGAGGCTCGTGTACGCCGGCGACGAGTACTACCTCCTCGCCGAGCGAGCGTTCCCGGAGCCGGCCGCGTACGACGACTTCCCGCAGCACGAGAACGGGATCGGCATGGCGCGCACCTTCGAGGCCGAGGTGGCCCGGGCGCTCGCCGGCGACGACACCGCCGGGACCCGTCCCAAGGCCGGGTTCTTCGCCTGGGTCGACGGCGTCCGCCCCGACGGCTACCGCGTCCCCACGTCCTCACCGGTGACGCTGCGGACGGGATCGGGGCGACCGGGTCCCGGTCCGATCACCATCCTGACGGGCGAGTACGGCGCCCGGGTGCTCGAGCCGCTGATCCCGGCCTTCTCGGCCCACGCGGGCGTGCCGGTGCGGCTGCACCCGGTCGTGAACCGGTTCTTCGGCGGCAACATCGCGGTGACCGGCCTCCTCACCGGTGCCGACGTCGCCGACGCGCTCGTCGAGATCCCGACGGGCGAACGGGTCCTGCTCCCCGATGTCGTCCTCTCCCAAGGTCGGTTCCTCGACGGCACCACGATCGACGACCTGCCCCGAACCGTCGATCTCGTCGCCACCGACGGCGCATCCCTCGTCGCGGCCCTTCGGTGAGAGGATCGACCCCATGATCGGGGACAAGCCAGTCGTAGCCGTGGTCGGCCGTCCGAACGTGGGCAAGTCGACGCTCGTGAACCGCTTCGTCGGTCGGCGCGACGCCATCGTGCAGGAACAGCCGGGTGTGACCCGTGACCGCAAGGAGGTCGAGGTCGACTGGGCGGGTCGCGAGTTCGTGGTCGTCGACACCGGTGGCTGGCTCGCCGAGGGTGCGCCGATCGACGCGCAGGTGAGCAAGCAGGCCGAGCGCGCCATCGCCGACGCCGACGTCGTGCTCTTCGTCGTCGACATCACCGTCGGTGTCACCGACGAGGACGAACGCGTCGCGAAGCTCCTGCAACGCACCGGCAAGTCGGTGCTCGTGGTCGCCAACAAGGTCGACGACACGCGGCGCGAGGCCGAGCTCTGGGCGTTCTCCTCGCTCGGGCTCGGCGAAGCGTGGCCCGTCTCCGCCCTCCATGGCCGGGCCAGCGGCGACCTCCTCGACGAGATCGTCGCCCGCTTCCCCGAGCCCCAAACCGACGACGGGTCCGGTGAAGATCCCGACGAGCCGCACATCTTCTCGATCGCGATCGTGGGTCGCCCGAACGTGGGGAAGAGCACGCTCTTCAACCTCATCGTCGGCGATGAGCGGTCGGTGGTCCACGACGCACCCGGCACCACCCGCGACGCCGTCGACACGCTGGTCGAGACACCCGACGGTCCGCTGCGCTTCGTCGACACCGCGGGGATGCGCCGCCGCAGCCGCATCGACGAGCCGACCGAGTACTTCTCGATGGTGCGGGCGCTCCAGGCCGTCGACCGCGCCGACGCGGCAGTGTTCGTGATCGACGCCACCCAGGGCGCCACCCACCAGGACCAACGCCTCGCCGAACGCATCGACGCCGCGGGCAGCCCGGTCGTCATCGTGTTGAACAAGTGGGATCTCGTGTCCACGGAGAACCGGGAACAGGTCCGCATCGACGTCGCCGACCGCATGTCGTTCCTCGACTACGCCCCGGTGCTCGAGATGTCGGCCCTCACCGGACGGCGCACCCAACGTCTGCTCCCGGCCCTCCGCGACGCCGAGGAGGCCTACCACCGGCGGATCCCCACCGCGGCGCTCAACCGGGTGCTGCGGGAGGCCCAGGCCGCCCATCCGCCGCCGATCCAGCGCAAGCACCGCCCCCGGGTGCTCTACGCCACCCAGGGCGCAGCCGACCCGCCCACCTTCACGCTCTTCACCACCCGGACGCTGCCCCAGACCTACCTGCGGTACCTCGAGCGCAAGATCCGCGAGTCGTTCTCGCTCGGCCCGAGCCCCATCAAGATCCGCGTCCGCCCCCGTTCCTCCTGATGGTCGAATCCGCTGCGTCGGCTCGACCGCCCACCGGTTCACGGCCCGCGGCGGTGTCCGCCGACTCCGCTCCTTCTCCTCCTGATGGTCGAATCCGCTGCGTCGGCTCGACCGCCCACCGGTTCACGGCCCGCGGCGGCTGTCCGCCGACTCCGCTCCTTCTCCTGAAAGGGAAGTGGGTCTCCGGACCTATTGTTCGATTTCGGTCAGTTCCGCAGGATGGACGGAGTCCTGAGGCAGGCGCCTTTCGAACTCTGGGGGAGCCCGGTGCGGCGGAACGTGACACGAATCATGCGGTCGATCCAGGCGCGGCGCGCCGAAGACGGTGAGCGCGGCGCGGCGTTGGTCGAGTTCGCCCTCGTCGTCACCCTGATGATGACGCTCATCTTCGGGATCGTGGAGTTCTCGATCGCCTGGAACGTCAAGTCGGAGGCGCAGGCCGCGGTCCGCTCGGGCGGCCGCACCGCCTCGGCGCTCACCCGGTCGAACGACCTGACCAAGAACGCAGCGGCCGCCGTCGGCGCCGCACTCAAGAGCATCCCGGCCGGTGAGCCCCAGTACGTGATGGTGTACCGCGTCGCGTACAACGGCAGCGCGGCACCCCCCGGATCCTGTGGCTCGAACTGCAGCAAGTTCCTGTGGAACCCGGGTACGAAGTCGTTCAACACCGCGAACGACCTGGGTGGCGGCTGGCCGGCCAGCGCGCAGGGCAACAACTGCTCGGTGAGCAATCCCAACCAGTACGACCAGGTCGGCGTCTACGTGAACGTGAACCACCCCTACGTGGCCCTGCCGAACTTCGTGCCCGGGATGGGCTCGAACGTCACCCTCGACCCGTACTCGGTGTTCCGGCTGGAGCCGACGTCGAGCACCGGATGCGCATGAGCGCCCGGAGTCGCAGCCAGCTCCGCCACCGGGTCGCGACCACACGGCGCGACGGGACCGAGCGCGGCGTGATCCTGGTCTGGCTCGCGCTCATGATGACGGTGCTCCTCGGCATGGGTGCGCTCGGCATCGACATCGCCCACCTGCAGCAGGTGAAGACCGAAGCCCAGAAGGCCGCCGACGCCGCCGCGCTGGCCGGTGCGGTGTACCTGCCCGAGAACCAGTCCGACGCAGCCACCCAGGCCCGTGCCCTCGCGGCCCGGAACGGCTTCACCGACGTGCCCGTGGCCCAGCGCGACTCGGGTCGGCCCAGCCAGATGAACGTGAAGGTCTCGAAGACGGTCGACAACTTCCTCGCCGGCGTGCTCGGCATCACCGAGAGCACCGTCACGGCATCGGCGAGTGCCGAGTACCTGAAGCCGGTCGCCATGGGCAGCCCGTCCAACCAGTTCGGCAACGACCCCGCGGCCTGTGCCGGTCAGCACGGCACGACCTGCTACCCCGACTTCTGGGCCAACGTCGCCGGTCGGCAGTCAACGAAGGTGAGCGGCGACCGGTACACCGCGGAGACTTGCGGTGGCGGGGCCGAGAACTGCCCGGGCGAGTACGACCCGTTCGGGCACGTCTTCGCGATCGAGGCGAAGACCTCCGGAACCCTCTCGGTGGAGGTCTTCGATCCCGCGTTCGTCGCCGTCGGCGATGCCTGTGAGGCTGCGAACGCCGACCTCAACGCGATCGCCGCGGCCGCGCCGACCTACGGTCAACCGGCGGCCCGGTACACCCCCGGTGACACGAACCCCAACTGCACGGGCGACGTCGACTTCACGACGGGAACCACCGGCGACGAACCGACCACCACCTTCACGATCCGCGGCCAAGGCCCCATCCCGCCGAACGCGCAGGGCAGCCCCGTGCTCAACTCGTCGAGCTGCCAGCCGGCGACGTTCACGGGTGTCCGGACCAACCTCGCGACCCGCTTCACGGCGAACAACACTCCGGCCACCGGGATCAGCCCGACGGTCGGCTTCCGTGACTACTTCCGGCGGTGGACCCGGGTGTGCAGCGTGAGCGTGACCCCCGGCACCTACTACCTGCAGGTGCAGTCGCCCTCCGGCAACGGCCACAACCGCTTCGCGGTCCGCGCCACCATCGGAGGATCGGGAACCAACGTCACGGTGCACGGGGACGAGCACATGGCGATCTACGCGAACGCTCCCGCTGCGAACACGACGTTCCACCTCGCTCGCATCCCGACCGCGGCAGCGAACCACACCCTGGTCGTCGACCTCTTCGACATCGGGGATGCAAGCAGCATCGGGACGCTCACGATCCTCCCGCCTGCGGGTGCGACGTTCGACACCTGCACCTTCCGGAAGGGCGTCGGCGGTGCCGAGGTTGCGGCTCCGGGCTGCTCGGTCGGCAACGTGTCGAGCAGCAACGGGTACCAGGGCAAGATCAACCAGTTCAAGGTGGGGATCCCGGGCGACTACTCGTGCAACGACGCCGACCCGAACGCCTGTTGGGTCAAGATCCGGCTTGCGTTCGGCGGCGGCGTCAACGACACGACGACCTGGAGCGCCAAGCTCGAGGGTGACCCGGTTCGGATCACCAAGTAGCCGGTGCCGGCTCGTCCGGGCTCTAACCTGACGGCGTGAGCGAAGCAGACGGCATCCGGGCGCACACCGAGCGCGCCCGGCGGGGCAACCTCGACAAGGGCGCCGAGAAGCTGGCCCGGGAGGGGAAGCGCTTCGTGCGCGACCGCATCGACCGGTTGCTCGACGCGGGTTCCTTCGCCGAAGACGGTCTGCTCGCCAACGCACTCGCCGACGATCTCCCGGCCGACGGGGTCGTCACCGGCGTCGGCCGGGTCGACGGCCGCCCGGTCTGCGTGATGGCCAACGACCCGACCGTCAAAGCGGGATCGTGGGGGGCTCGCACGGTCGAGAAGATCGTGCGGCTCACCGAGACGGCGCTCCGGCTCCAGGTGCCCGTCATCTACCTCGTCGACTCGGCCGGCGCGCGGATCACCGACCAGGTCGAGCTCTTCCCGGGACGGCGCGGCGCCGGGCGCATCTTCGCCAACCAGGTCCGGTTGTCGGGCGCGGTGCCGCAGGTGTGCTGCCTGTTCGGGCCCTCGGCGGCCGGCGGTGCGTACATCCCTGCGTTCTGCGACGTGGTGTTCATGGTCGAGGGCAACGCCTCGATGTACCTCGGCTCACCCCGCATGGCCGAGTCGGTGATCGGAGAGCACGCCACGCTCGAGGAGATGGGTGGGGCCCGCATGCACGCGACGGTGAGCGGCTGCGGCGACAACCTCGTCGACTCCGACGACGAAGCGGTCGATGCCGCCCGCCGCTACCTCTCGTACCTCCCGACGAACGCAACGGAAGCACCCGCAGCGATCGCGGCCGCGGCCCCGGCGGCGAGCGCGAAGCGCATCGCCGACGTCGTCCCGGCCGAGGAGCGCCGCGCCTACGACATGCACCGCGTGGTCGACGCACTCGTCGACGACGGTTCCTTCTTCGAGATCAAGCCGCTGTTCGCCCGGGAACTGATCGTCGGCTTCGCCCGGCTCGACGGCGAGACGATCGGTGTCGTGGCCAACAATCCCAAGCACCTCGGCGGTGTGCTCTTCGGTGACTCGGCCGACAAAGCGGCCCGGTTCATCTGGTGCTGCGACGCGTTCAACGTCCCGCTCGTCTTCCTCGCCGACGTCCCTGGCTTCATGATCGGCACCCAGGTGGAGCGAGAGGGGATCATCCGCCACGGGGCCAAGATGATCACCGCCGTCGCGGAAGCGACGGTGCCGAAGTTCTCGGTGATCGTGCGCAAGGCGTACGGCGCCGGTCTCTACGCGATGTGCGGGCCGGCCTTCGATCCCGACGCGTGTCTCGCGCTGCCGACCGCGCAGATCGCGGTGATGGGCCCCGACCCGGCGGTCAACGCGGTCTTCTACAACCACATCCAGGCGATCGACGATCCCGACGAGCGCGCCGCGTTCGTGGCCGAGCGTCGGGCGGAGTACGAAGCCGACGTCGACCTGGTCCACCTCGCGGCCGAGCTCGTGGTCGACGCGATCGTCGAACCCGACGACCTTCGCGACGAGCTGGTCCAGCGCCTCGCCCTCAGCCGTTCCCGCCGCCGGAACGACCCCCACAAGCGTCACGGCGTGCCACCGGTCTGAGCCCAGACCGCCGCAGCTGGGGCCGCGTTGTCGTGGCGGCGCTGCAGGCTTGTTCCGTACTATCGGCCGGACTACGACCGATGAACGAGTGAACCCACGCGTACCGAGGTTTCTCGACCTCGCAGACTTGGAGCTCGCGGCCACGATGCCAAGCGACGTGCATCGAGCGGCGTTGGGCACGCTCAGGTCCAAGAGACCGGCGGCGATGCTCCAGGCACCGCTCTCGGTTTGCGACAAGGCGGACGCGCCTCCCGGGGGTCGCATCGACCAGTTCTTCAGCATCCCCACCTACCTCTGGCCGAATCCGGCCGCGCGCGACGGGAGCGGCTGGGAGTTCCGGGACTGTCAGCGGAATCCGATGGTCGAGGCCATGGATGTCGGACGCTTCTTCACCCTCGTCGACACTGTCGAGATACTCACCCTGCTTGCCTGGTACGACCACGACACCGAGGCAGGCGAGCGGGCGCTCGCACTCGTGCGAGCGTGGTTCATCGCTCCCTCCACCCGCATGGCGCCGACCCTCCAGTTTGCCCAGTGGACACCAGTCGGCATCGACGGGCCGCCTTCTGGGATCATCGACTTCCAACGCAGCTACCTCCTGCTCGATCTCGTGGAGCTGCTCTGGATACGAGGGCACGTCCTCTCCGCCGCCGAGCAGGCCGAGTTCCGGACTTGGTTCGCGACCCTTCTCGAGTGGCTCGTGACGTCACCGGACGGTCGCTGCGACGACGATGCTCGCGGCAACCACGCGACGTGGTTTGACGTGCAAGTCGTCTCGTCGTCGCTCGCCGCCGGAGCTACCGCGCGGGCGCAGGACTGGCTCGCAGAACGGACCGTCCCGCGACTCGAGCAGCATGTTGCAGCGGACGGTTCACAGCCATCGGAAGTCGCTCGTGAAGCGGGCATCGAGTACTCGACGTTCAACCTCTTCGGCTTCTGCGTCCTCGCAGAGCTCGGACATCACACCGGCATGGACGTCTGGAGCACTCGATCATTCGCTTCCTCCATCGCCCGTGGAGTCGACTGGCTGGTGCCGTATTGGACCGGTGTGATGCGCGTGGGCCCGACGACAAAGCATCACGGGACGTTCACGATGTGGGCCGAAGCCGCGCTGATCCTGAGCATCACGTCGCGACGTCTCGCCCGAGAGGACCACGCCGCGGCGTTGCGGGAAGTCACGCTACGTCGGCCCTCCTCGCGGTCCGAACTGCTCAGTCCTCGCGCTCCAGAACGTCCGGCCACCGTCCGAGCGCGTGAGCCGATTGTCGTCGCTCCTGCCCCGCCGCGCCGAGGTCGATCGCGTCGCGCTCGACGGCCGGCGTACGTCGAGTCGCATTGGACTGCGTTCGTCGCGGGCTGTCCACGGTCGGGGACGGTCTGGATCCGCGACATCCTCGAAATGCATCCGCTCGTCGTGAGTGGTCCAGAGTCGCACCTCATGCGACTCCTGCGCGGCGTCAAGCACTACGGGTTGAGTCGTCGGCGCCGGCAGCAGATCTTGGCGCGCTACGACGAGTGTGCCGGCGAGGGCTGGGAGGTGCGCGGACCGCAGCAGTGGATCAGTCGCGCTGACCTGGAGACGATCCTCGACGCACGGGCCAAGTTGGGCGCCCAAGGTCTCGATCTCGTTGAGCAGGTACTGGATGGCTATTTCGTCAGGAACGGCGGGACGCCTGGTCGTGTGTTGGTCGAGAAGACCCCCGATCACATCCATCATGCTGCGAAGCTGCTGCGTCGACTTCCCGGAGCGCGGATCGTTGAGGTACTGCGCGACGGACGCGACGTCGTCGCGTCGCTCGGGCACATGGCGTGGGCACCGCCGAAGCGATCGGACCAGATCGAGACGTGGGTTCGTGCCGTGGAGTCCGGCATGCGGGTGCGTGAGCAGTCGGTGGCGGCTGGGCGCTGGCATGTCATCCGTTTCGAAGCGATGAAGGCCGATCCCCGAAACGAAATCGCCCGGCTCCTCGACTTTCTCGAGCTCCCGTGGGACGACGACTTCCTCCTCGACGTCGTGCGGGAGACCGACTTCGACACGGTGCAGCGATCGCGCAACGAGTTCGTGCATCGCAGGAAGGGTGCCGTCGGAACGTGGCGAACTGAGTTCACATCAGCAGATCGTGCCCTGTTTCACGAGTTGGCCGGCGCCACCCTCGAAGCGGCGGGCTACACGTCGGAATTCGAAGTGTGACAATGGGCGGGCATGCCGTGGTGCACCGAGTGTGACCGATTCCTCTCGCCCCCGTCGGTCGGGGCCGACGGCACCTGTCCGACCTGCGGCCGCCCCGTCGACCCCGGGAAGGCGCACCCGGCCACCGATCTCGACCTGCCCGACACGGACGTGTCGGGCGAGTCGGCCGAGGAGGAGTCGCCCCCGATCCCGTGGCACCTCAAGGCGCTCGCCGCGGCCGTCGTCCTCTACCTCGGCTTCCGCGCCTGGCAGGGTGTCGAGTGGGTCGCTCACCGGCTCGGAGGCTGATGGCAGACGGCCTCGACGTTGTGGCCGTCGAGGTCGCGGACGAAGACCGCGTAGTAGGCGGGGTGGTACTCCGGCCACTCCCGGGGCTCGTGCAGCACCTCGATCCCGGCGTCGACCGCGGCGCGGTGCACGGCGCGCACCGTCTCCCGGTCGGGCGCGGTGAAGGCGAGGTGGATGGCCCGGCCCGCGGGTTCGTCGGGATGCTCGAGCGGCCCGAGCCAGAAGAACGGGAACTCGGGTGTCCCGAGGCCCAGCACCGCGCCGAAATCCATCGTGACCGACACGCCGAGCGGTGCGAGCAGGCGCTCGTAGAACGCACGGCTGGCGGCGAGGTCGCTGACCTGGATCGACACGTGATCGAGCATCGGATCACGGTATCCCGGAGCGTGGTGTCTAGAGTGGCCCCTTCGCGGGCTGTGGCGCAGCTTGGTTAGCGCGTCGGTCTGGGGGACCGAAGGTCCCGGGTTCGAGTCCCGGCAGCCCGACCACTTCTTCCTCTCCGTCAGGAGGGGGCGTAGGCACGCAGGTACCCGGTGTCGGGGAACGACGCGGTGGTCACGACGTAGAGCACGCCGTTCGCGACGGCGGGCGAGCTGCTGAGCCGCCCGACGGGGACGGTCCAGAGCGGCGCGCACACCGAGGGGGTCCCCGAGCAGTGATCGGTTCCGTTCGCGTCGAAGGCGGTGAGGGGGAGGACCGCGCCGCCGCCGGGCGGTTCGGATCCGCCGGTGAACTCGAGCCCGTTCGCCACGATCGGGGACTGCCCGCCCGTCGACACCCGCCAGAGGGGAGCACACACCTTCGGGGTTCCGGCGCAGTTCGTGATCCCTTGGGCGTCGTACACCGCGTCCCATGCGTACAGCCGACCGTTGGCGAGCGCGGGTGCCTGGCTGAAGTACGTGTCGGAGGTCGGTGGGAAGACCTGGGCGCTCCAGAGCGGCGCACAGGTCGTCGGCGTGCCCGAGCAGTTCGTCACCCCGAGCGCGTCGAACGCGCGCAGGAGGCCGGAGCCCTCCATCGTGTACACGGTGCCGCCGCCGACGACGGGTGAGCGGGGGACTCCGCCCGCGCTTCCCGCGGTGGCGCTCCACAGGGGCTGGCACTCCTTCGGCGTTCCGGAGCAGTTCGTCTGACCCAAGGCGCCGTATGCGTACAGGGCGCCGTCAGCGGTGACCGCGTACACCACACCCCGGTCCACCGCGACCGCCCGAATCGGGCTGTTCGTGGTGGCCGTCCACAGCGGCGCGCAGAAGCGTCGGGTCGTTCCGGAGCAGTTCGCCACGCCCCGCGCGTCGTACACCGACAGACGGTTGCTTCCCGAACCGACGAAGAGCAGGCTTCCGACGACGGCCGGCGCGCCCCCGCCGCCGTAGCCGGTGTCGGCGGCCCACAGGACCGGGCAGCCGGCCGACTCACCGCCGCAGTGGCTGGGGCCCTCCGCGTCGATCGCGTACAGGACGCCGAGACCGTCGACCGCGTAGAGGACGCCGTTCACGACCGACATCGAGGAGCCGACGCCTACATCCGTCGTCACGCCCCACAGGGCGGTACAGGTCTTGGGCGTGCCGGAGCACCCGGTCTGGCCCGTGGCGTCGTAGGCGCGGATGCTGCCCCGCCCGGATCCTCCGAGGTCGCTGGTGCCCACGTAGACCTTGCCGTTCGCGACGACAGGGGAGGAGCCAGTCGCACCGAGCGGCACGCTCCAGACCTGCGCCAGGGAGGCGACGGTCGACGGTCCGATCTCCGTCTCGAAGGGCTGGAACCCGGTGCGTGCGGCATTGCCCTGGATCTGGGGCCAGTCGCACCCGGCCAGCGCCATCGACCCGAGCGCGACGAGCACGACGAGCAGGAGCTTCTTCATGCCGACCTCCCTGTGACCCCTCCCGAGCGCGACTGGGGGGCGAGTCACCTCAGCCGACTGTAGTCAGCGGGAGGCCACGGTGACAGGGATCCGACAGAAACCGCACCGCGGTCTACCCGTTCGTGGGCGGCGACACCATGGCGGTCGCCCCGTGGATCGCGTAGTCGGCCGACCCTCCGTTCGCGGTGATGACCAGTTGTTCGCTGTCCCTTCCGTTGAGCTACCGCTGCTGCAGTAGTTGTGGGGACAACGGTCCTCCTGACGAGTCAGGGGAAGCTCGACGGCTTTCATCGAAGACGAGCACGGCCGCTTCGACTGGACCGAACCCGACGACGAGCAGTTCGCGTTCGTGACCGATCTCGTCCGGCCGGTCGGCACCTACCTCTACGGGCGTCGCCTCTACGAGTCGAGGGCCGTCTGGGAGATCGAGCCGGCGTTCGCCGCCCGATCGGAGCTCTTCTCCGAGTTCGCCTGGCTCTGGCAGGCGGCGGACAAGGTGGTCTACTCGACCACGTTGGATGCAGTCTCGACGGCCAGGTCCCGGCTCGAACCGGTCTTCGATCCCGACGCCGTCAGGACCGTGAAGGCCACTGCCACCCGTGACCTCATGGTCGGTGGGGCCGAGATCGCCGCGCACGCGTTCAGCGCCGGGCTGATCGACGAGTGCCACCTCTTCATCGGCCCCGCCATCCTCGGGCGCGGCAAGCCGTCGCTGCCGAGCGGACTGAGCACCAGGCTCGAGCTGCTCGACGAGCGCCGGTTCGACACCGGGATCGTCTACGTCGGACATCGCGCATCCTGACCTGAGCAACTCGGGGGCCGATCCCGAATCCATCGTCAAGCGACCCGTGGATACCGTCGATGTACGGGGATGGCCAGAGGGCGGCGCAGGTTCATCGGTGCGGTGGCAGGCGGGCTCGTGCTCATGGCGCTCGCGGGATGCGGCGAGGGGTTCGACATCGACCGGGTCGGCGCCCAGTCGACTGGGACGACGCAGTCGATGGAGACGAGCGCGGCCGTTGTCGCCGCGGAGGAGATGGCGTTCCTTGCGGCCGTGCGACCCGAGCGCGAGCTGTTCGTGAGGGTGTCGGGGCTTCCCACCGTCGACGACTCGACGCTGTTGGCCTACGGGTACGGCGTGTGCCGGTACGCGACGCGGACGGGCGACACGTGGCGGGAGATCGAGCACAACGCCCTGGGCGCGCTCGGGGCGGATCCCCGCAGCGACGGGCCCCGATCCCGTCTGCTCCTGATCCGGACCGCGCACGCCACCGTCTGTGGCTGACGGCCTCTGCGGCTGACGGGCGGGGCGATCCCGGTCAGTCGGGTTGCTGCATCCGTTCGAGCATCGCGGCCATCTGACGATGGACGAGGTTGACCGCCTGGAGCGGTCTGATCATCACGCGGAACTCGACGATGCGTCCCGCGTCGTTGCACCGGATGATGTCGACACCGTTGACGTACTTGCCTTCGACGGTCGTCTCGAACTCGAGCACTGCGGTGTCGCCCGCCAGCACCGTCTTGGTGTAGCGGAAGCCACCGCCCGCGCCGTCGGAAGCTCCCGTCGCGCCGGGTTCGGGGCTCGTCGCGTCGCCAGGCAGGGTCTGGCCCGCCGCCTGCAGGTAGAGCTTCGTGATCGTCTTGCCCTCCTGCGGCGTGTAGACGATCGGCGAGTAGAAGACGACGTCGTCGTCGAGGAGGTCGTCGAGCCCGTCGGGTCGCTCACCCCGGAGGTACTCGTGCCAGCGCTCGATCACCTGCTCGATCATGTGCGCTCCTCGGGGACGGGGGTGGTGAAGCCGGTGTGGTCGTTGACGAGGTCGGAGAGGCGGAAGTCTCGTGGGTCGAGCGGATCGGCGCCCCGCTCGAGCACCACCCAGTGGCGGTTCACGGCGACGTTGCGGATCGCGTCACCGCTCGAGGCGCGGGCGATCATGAACTCGATGCCCAGCTGCGTCAACGGGATCTCGCGTCGACCGGCGTCGGCCTCCTGGGCCGCGACCGCCGCGGTGATCTGTTGCTCCAGCGCGTCGTGGTCGGGCCGTGAGGAGTCGCGCAGGGCTGCCGCCATCTGATCGGCGACGAGGTGCCGACCGTTCCAGTCTTCGAGCACGAATCTCCCGCCCGGCCGCAGGCGCGGGAAGAGCAGTTCGAACGACGCGCGCGTCTCGACGTATCGGTGCGAGGCGTCGTCGACCACCAGGTCGAGAGGTCGGTCGCCGATGTCGTCGTCGAGGATCTGTTGCAAACGGGTCCGGTCGGCCTGGTCGACGCCGTAGTGGGGGTGGACCACCGTCGGCGAGGCCACGTCGCTCGATGTAGTCGCGCAGTGCCGGCGCGGGCCTCGACTCGAGCTCGACCGCCACCAAGACGTCGGGCCGATAGAGCTCGTTGAGCAGCGCCGTGCTCCCGCCCCGGCGGATGCCGAGCTCGACGACGACACGGGGCCCGAGCTCGCGACCGAGCTCGATGTAGCGCTCGACCAGCTCGCGGCCCTTCATCACCTGCAGGTAGCCCGCGGGGGCGTCGTCGAAGGGGAAGGCGCAGAAGAAGTCGGTCGTCCCCACGCGGAGGTGGCTGTCGTCGACGAACTCGACCGGCTCGGGCAGCTGGGGACCGGACACGACGGTGCTCAACCGTGGCCCGCGACGGGGTGGGGGAGGTACGGCTCCTCCAGTCGGGCGACCTCCTCGGCGCTGAGCTCGAGCTGCTCGGCGGCGATCGCATCCTCGAGATGACCGGGCTTCGTCGCACCGATGATCGGCGCGGTCACGCCCGGCTTGTGCAGCAACCAGGCCAGCGCCACCTGCGCGGCCGGAACCCCGCGCGCACCGGCGATCTCGACGACGCGGTCGACGACGTCGAAGTCGGCGGGCTCGTGGTAGAGGAAGTCGGTGAACGCATCGGTCTCCGAACGGGTGGTGCGCTTCTCACCGTCGCGCGTCCGGTTCCCGGCGAGGACGCCGCGCGCGAGCGGGCTCCAGGGGATCACGCCGACGCCCTGGTCGATGCACTGCGGAATCATCTCCCGCTCCTCCTCGCGGTACAGGAGGTTGTAGTGGTTCTGCATCGAGACGAACTTCGTCCAGCCGTTGCGCTCCGCCACGTGCTGCGCCTTGGCGAACTGCCACGCGAACATGCTGCTCGCCCCGATGTAGCGCGCCTTCCCCGAGCGCACGACGTCGTGGAGGGCTTCCATGGTCTCCTCGATGGGAGTGCGGGAGTCCCAGCGGTGGATCTGGTACAGGTCGACGTAGTCGAGGTTGAGGCGGGTGAGCGAGGCGTCGATCGCCGACAGGATGTGCTTGCGCGACAGCCCGAGGCCGTTCTCCCCGGGTGTCATCGGCATGAAGACCTTCGTGGCGATCACGAGCTCGTCGCGGGTGAGGAACTTCGCCAGGAGCTTGCCGGTCGCGACTTCGCTCGCGCCGGCCGAGTAGGTGTCGGCGGTGTCGAAGAACGTGACGCCCGCATCGACGGCCGACTTGACGATCGGTTCGGCCGCGGCTTCGTCGAGCACCCAGGGTCGGTCGCTGTCGTTGCCGTAGCTCATCATGCCGAGGCAGATGCGAGAGACGCGCAGTCCGGAGGAGCCGAGGTTCGAGAAGTCCATGCGGGCAACCTATCGCCGTGATGCGGGACGACGCGCGAGGTCGTCAGCGGACCGCGAGGTAGATCGCGACGACGACGCCGAAGGTGACGATGAACACCCGGAGCGCCGATTCGTTCACGACCCGGGCGATGCTCGCTCCGAGGTAGCCGCCGAGCAGCGTCGTCGGGATCGCGACCGCCACGGCCGTCCACCGCACCGGTCCGAAGAGGCTGAAGATCACCACGGTGACCGACGAGTTCAACAGCGCCACCGCACATTTGAGGGCGGTGAGGTTCCGGAGGGTGTCGGGCACCGTGAGCGTCAGCGTCGCCAGCACGATGATCCCGAGCCCGCCGCCGAAGTAGCCGCCGTACACCGTCGCCGCGAAGACCGAGACGAGGAGCACTCGGCGGGCGTGGACCGAACCTTCGGTCGGGGGGCCGAGGCGTCGCTTCAGCCAGGGTTGGATCCCGACGAGCGCACTCGCGAACAGGACGAGCGCGGGGACGAGGACGTCGAACGCCGATGCCGGCGTCACGAGGAGCAGGACCGACCCGGTCGCAGCGCCCGCGATGGTCACCACCGCGAGGGTCCGCAGCCGATCGCGCTGCTGCAGGAGCTCCCGCCGGAAACCGACCACTCCACCGATGTAGCCGGGCCAACCCGCCACGGAGTTGGTGACGTTCGCGGCGAGGGGCGGGATGCCCGTCGCGATGAGCGCCGGGAAGAGGATGAGCGATCCGCCGCCCGCGACCGTGTTGATCATCCCGCAGGCGAGACCGGCGAGGGCGACCAGGAGGATGTCGGCGGGGCTCACGGCGCGACCGGCCGACTCAGTGGAGGCCGGCGTCGACGTCGCGGAGGTGGTGGAGCCCCTCGTGGACGGTGTGCCGCGCGAGCCAGATGAGGTCTCGCTCGGTCGGCGTGGGCCAGTTGTAGATGCCGGTCCGCTCCCACGCGGCCTCGTCGAGACCGTCGAACGTCTCGGCGAGCATGCCGGCTGCGCCCTGCAGCTCGGCCGCGACGACCGTGGGCTCCTGCTCGTTGTACCGGAGGTCGACGACGCGCTGGTCGCGACCCATCGGCACGAAGACGGGGGTCTCCTCCGCGAGCGCGAGCAGGGTGCGCTCGCGCTGCACGTCGAACACGTCGCGGACGTGGCACGAGTACTCGAGGGGCGACCACACGTCGGGCTCGGGCCGGGCGCGCAGCGCGTCGGCCGAACGCGTCGTGAGTCGGGTCGCGTAGTCGACCCCGAGGGACCGCAGCCGGCCGGCGGCGTCGCGGGTCGGGAGATCCGCGTACACGAACGAGCACGTGTCGCACCGATCCACGGTCAGGCGGGGACGAGCCGCAGCGTCGTGATCTCGAAGGGGTGCACCTCGATCTCGACAGTGCCGTCGTGATCGACGGCGACCGCCTCTTCGTCGCGCTCGAGCAGATCGCAGCGGTGCGCGGCGCCGACGGGGGTCCAGAGGCGGAGTGTCGCGGTGCCGCGGCGGCCGTTCACCTCGACGAGGCGGACGATGATCCCGTCGGACCGGTCGGCCTGCTTCAGGGCCGAGACCTGGAGCGGGAGGCCGGTGACGGTCACGAGCGAAGCGGTCGGTGGGCGGGGCCCGGAGTGGCGCGGTTCGCGGACGAGGCGCAGCGGCTGGTTGAGCTCGCGTGCCTCCTCCACGACCCGACCCTCGGCGACGTCGCCGCGATGGGGGAGCAGCGCGTAGGTGAAGCGATGCGCACCCCGGTCGGCGACCGGATCCGGCCACGAGGGTGCCCGCAGCAGCGAGAGCCGCATCACGTTGTCGTGAATGTCGTATCCGTACTTGCAGTCGTTCAAGAGCGCGACCCCGTAGCCGGGCTCGGAGAGGTCGGCCCACTGCTGCGCGCACACCTCGAAGCGGGCTTCGTCCCACGTGGTGTTCTCGTGGGTCGGCCGCTCGACCTGGCCGAACTGGATCTCGTAGGTGGCACGCGGCGATCGCACCGTCACCGGGAACGCGACCTTCAGGAGTCGGTTCGACTCCTGCCAGTCGACGTCGGTGGTGAACACGAGCCGTCGGGCTCCGGCCGCGAGCGACACGACCTGAGTGATGCTCGACGCACCGAACGTGCGCGTGAAGCGGATCGCACCGCGCAGTGGGCCGGTCTCGACCACGGTTACGTCGTCGAGTTCCGTGATGTCGGTGACCGCCTCGAAGGCGAAGCGGTCGACGTCCCACGCGTCGTAGAAGTTCGGGTAGTCGGGGTGAACCTGGAACCGGTTCGCTCGCGTCCCGGGTTCGATCACCTCACGGCCGACCTCCTTGTCGATCAGCGAGACGATCAGGCCGTCGGAATCGAACGCAACCCTGAGGTGCTCGTTCTCGAGCCGGTTCGTCGCAGCGGCGACGGAGCCGAACGACTCGGCTTCGCCCGGCGGGAGACAGATCCAGCACGGTGTGGCCGCACGCGGGCACGGTGACCACGGCCAGCGGGGTCCCGTCGGGTGCGCTGACGACCTCGGTGCGCTCGTGGCTTGCGGGGTTGAAGACGACGACCGGGACCGACGCCGCCGACGTGTCGATCTCCGCCGCGAGGTGGTTCGTCGCGGCGTCGATGATCGCCTCGGCGGTCGCGAGGGTCGCGGCGTGGTCGCGCGTGGTGTCCTCGTAGACCCAGTGGATCCCCGATCCCGGGATGATGTCGTGGAACTGGTGGAGGAGCAACATCTTCCAAGCGGCTTCGAGGTCGTCGCCGGGATAGGTGAAGTTCGCCCCCGCGATCGCCGTCGACCACATCTCGGCATCGCGCAATGCGCCCTCGATACGCCGGTTCCCGAGCTTCGCGGCAGCCTGGGTGGTGTAGGTCCCGCGGTGACACTCGAAGTAGAGCTCGCCGACCCAGGCCGGCCACTCGTCGCTCTCCGCCTCGGCGGCCTCGAAGAAGGCCCGCGGTCCCGAGAACTCGACCTTCGGCATGCCCTCGAGATCGCGCGTGCGGTACAGCGACGCGAGGATGTCTTCGGTGGGGCCGCCGCCGCCGTCGCCCCAACCGAACGGGTACAGCGAGCGCTTCGCGATCGCGTGGTCGCGGAAGTTCTTCACGCCGAAGCGGAGCTGCTCGACCGATCCGTCGCCGTTGTAGGTCTCCGCCGGCGGGAAATGGGTGAAGACGCGGGAGCCGTCGATGCCTTCCCAGGTGAAGCTGTGGTGGGGGAGGTCGTTGTACTGGTTCCACGAGAGCTTCTGGGTGAGGAACCAGTCGATTCCCGCCCGCTGCATGATCTGGGGGAGAGCGGCCGAGTAGCCGAACACGTCGGGGAGCCACACGTCGCGAGTCTCGATGCCGAACTCGTCGAGGTAGAACCGCTTCCCGTAGACGATCTGCCGCACGAGCGACTCACCCGACGGGACGTTGCAGTCGGGTTCGACCCACATGCTGCCCGTGGGTTCGAACTGGCCGGTCGCGACCTTGGCCTTGATGCGCTCGAAGAGATCGGGATACCGATCCTTCATCCAGGCGAGGTGCTGGGCCTGCGAGCACGCGAACGTGTACTCGGGGTGATCGTCCATGAGGCGCACCGCGGTGCTGAACGTGCGGGCGCACTTGCGCACCGTCTCCCGGAGGGGCCAGAGCCACGCGGTGTCGAGGTGGGCGTGGCCGGTCGCGTGCACGATGTGCGTCTGTGGCGCCGCGGGTGCATCGAGCGCGTCCCGCAGGGGAGGCCACGCGGCACGGAACGTGCCCCCGACGTCGGCGAGGTCGAGTGCGTTGCACGCTGCGTTCAGGTGGTGGCGGATGCGCGCCGTGCGAGGGTCGTCGGCGGCGAGGTTGCCGAGCAGCTCGACGAGCACGCGGAAGTCGTGGGCGAACTCGCCGAGCTCGCGTTGCACGACGACGAGCTCGGCGCGGTTGAGTCGGAAGAGCGGCGGTCCCTCGGGCTCGGGCATGAGGAGGGGCCACTCGTTCGCGCCGAACGGCGGCTTCGGGTTGGCCGCGGCCTCCACGAACAGGTCGACCTCGTCGCCACCGCCCGCTTCCCGCGCGATCCGGTACCGACGGTGGTTCGGCGAGATCCCCTGCATCGGGCGGCCGTCGTCCCAGACCTGCGCTTCGGCGCCGAACCCGGTGCTCCCCGCGCTGCCGATCACGAACGCGAGGGCGACCTCCTCACCGGCCCAGTCGTCGGGTACACGCCCGTGGAGGTGGAACCACGTGGTGGACCACGCCGGACCCCACGCGCCCCCGAGCGGAAAGGGTTCGTACTCGGCCGCGGCGGCTTCGGCGTAGGGGATCGGCTCGCCGAGCACGTGGTGCGCGGCGACGACGTCGAGCGGCTCGCTCCGCCCCTCGAGCGCAGGGAAGACGAACTGGTACAGCGCCCGACGGACACGGGTGTCGACGACGTCGTTCGGATCCGGCACCCCGAGATCCTCGCGCGCCCGTCAGGCCGCAGCCGGAGTCGACCATCAGGCCGGAGACGCAGGCGGAGGCGCCGGACATGTTCCAGAGGCGCCGGACGGGTGAGCGGTCGAGGCGCCGCAGCCGGAGTCGACCATCAGGCCGGAGACGCAGGCGGAGGCGCCGGACATGTTCCAGAGGCGCCGGACGGGTGAGCGGTCGAGGCGCCGCAGCCGGAGTCGACCATCAGGGTGACAGGATCAGGCATGGACGCCATCCCGCCCCGCATCGCTGCCGCCGCCCGCTATCGCCGGGCCGCGTTGGCCACTCCGCACTACCTCGCCACCGCCGCGGGGTCCGAGGTCCTGGCCACCGGGGGCAACGCCGTCGACGCGATCGTGGCCGCGAACCTCGCCCTCGGCGTGGTGAGCCCCTACCTCTGTGGCTACGGGGGCGACCTCTTCTCGATCGTCTGGGACGGTGAGCTCGCCGGCTACCTCGGCGCCGGCCGGGCGCCGGCCGGGTCGACGCCCGATGCCGTTCGCGACGCCACGACCGGGGCGAACGTCCCGCGGCCGTACCGCTCGCTCGACCACGGGCGCAAGGCTCCGGGACTGGGCCCGCACACCGTCACCGTCCCGCAGGCGATCGAAGGCTGGTTCACCCTGCTCGAGCGGTGGGGCACCCGCAGCTTCGGAGACCTCGCGACCGCGGCGATCCGTCTCGCCCGCGACGGTTTCGAGATCACCCCGACCGGCCACCAGACGTTCGCCGGCAGCGAGATGATCTTCGGCGGGTTCCCGGCGTGGCGTTCGGTGTACGGCGGGCTGCAAACCGGCGATGTGCTGCGCCAACCTGCGCTCGCGCGACTCATCGAGGTCCTCGCCGCCGACGGCCCCGACGCCTACTACCGGGGCGCGGTGGCCGAGGCGATCGCGGAGACGGTGCAGACCGAAGGGGGCTTCCTCACCACCGACGACCTCGCCGCGCACCGGGGGGAGTGGTGCACGCCCCTCCGCGCCGCGTACCGCGGCATCGAGGTCGCAGAGCTCCCGCCGCCGACGCAGGGCGTGATCGCGCTCGAGGTGCTGCGGATCCTCGACGGGTTCGATCTCGCGTCGCTCGAACCCCTGGAGCGCACCCACCTGATGGTCGAGGCGACGAAACGAGCCATGCTCGACCGCGACGAGCACGTGAGCGATCCGGACCACATGCCGCGCTCGGCCGAGTCCCTGCTCGGCGACGAGTGGGTCGGCGCGCACCGCTCGGCGATCGACCCGCGACGCGCGTTCGACCCGGCCGCAGGCGTCACCCATCGGGGCGGGACCGCCTACCTGTGCGCGACCGACGGCGACGGTCTGCTGATCAGCCTCATCCAGTCGAACTTCTTCGCGTTCGGCTCGGGCCTCCACGTGCCCGAGTGGGGGATCAACCTCCACAACCGCGGCGCGTCGTTCTCCCTCGACCCCGAGTCGGTCAACGTGATCGCGCCGGGCAAGCGGCCGATGCACACCCTCATCCCGGCAATGGCGTTGCGCGACGGCGTACCGTGGCTCGTGTTCGGGAGCATGGGCGGCGACGCGCAGGCGCAGATCCACCCCCAGGTCCTCGGTGGTCGGATCGACGGCGGCCTCGATGTCCAGGCCGCGATCCACGCGCCCCGGTGGCGGCTCGAACCGGGCGACTGGAGCCTCCACATCGAACGGCGGGCCGATCCGGCGCTGGTCGAAGGCCTCGCCGCGCTGGGCCACGACGTGCGTCCCGCACCTGCGTTCGACAGCGGGATGGGCCACGCCCACGCGATCGAGCTCACCGGCAACGGCTACGGCGTGGCGGTCGACCCACGCAGCGAAGGCGCCTCGACCGGCATCTGATGCGCCCGGCCGTCGACCGTCGACTCGTCACGAACCTGCTGCTCCTCGGTCCGGTGGCGTTCCTCCTCCTGATGGGGTGGGCGAAGCGTTGGGTGTTCGAGGACGCGTTCCTCAACTTCCGCATCGTCGACCAGATCCGCGCCGGTCACGGTCCGGTGTTCAACATCGGGGAGCGGGTGGAGACCGCCACCAGCACCGCCTGGCTCGTGATCCTCACCGTGCTGCGCACCGTCCTCCCGTTCGTCGCGATCGAGTGGCTGTCGATCGGGGCCGGGCTCCTGCTCACCGGCCTCGGGCTCTGGCTCGCCCAACTCGGCGCCCGGCGCCTGTGGTCGGGCGACGGGAGCGGTCGGGCCGACCTGTTCGTCCCGTTCGGCGCGCTGGTCTACGCGGTGCTCCCGGCATCGTGGGACTGGGCGACGTCGGGTCTGGAGAACGGCCTGAGCATCGCCTGGCTCGGCGCGACGGCCTACCTGCTGTGCACCGACGGCGCGGCGCCGGAACCGTCGGGCACGCGCCGCACGATCCTCGTCGGAGCGGTGCTCGGCTTCGGGATCCTCGTGCGGCCCGACCTCGCGATCATGTCGGTGATCGCGATCCTCGCGATGGCATGGGTCCGGCGTGCGCATCGTCGCGACGTCGTCTGGCTCCTCGTAGGAGCGATCGCGCTGCCCGCGGTGTACGAGGTGTTCCGCGCCGGCTACTACGGCACGCTCGTCCCCAACACCGCCCTGGCCAAGAGCGCGAGCAGCGTCTACTGGACCGACGGGTGGAACACGTTGCTCGACTTCGTCGAGCCCTACTGGCTGTGGATCCCGATCGCGATCGCCGCGGTCGGTGGGTGCATCGCGTTCCGGCGGGTGCGCGTCCGTCCGCCGCTCGTCACGGTGCTGGCGCTCCCGGTGGGCGGTGCGCTCCACGCGCTGTACATCACCGTGATCGGGGGCGACTACATCCATGCCCGCCTCCTCCTCCCGAGCCTCTTCGCGATCCTCGTTCCGGTGATGGCGCTGCCGTGGCGCCGCTGGATGCTGGTGCCGCTCGTGGGCATGGGGGCATGGGTGGTGGTGGCCGGCGGTTGGCTGCGGATCGAGCACCGCCCCGAGGCGTTCCTGCGGTCGAACACCACCCGTTACCTGGCCGATGCGCCGGCACTCATGCGGCGCATCGCCAAGCCCGGCCACGATCCGATCCTCGCCACCGACTTCGACCTGACCGACGGGCCGACCGCTCGCAGGCTGCAGGCTCGGGGCGCACGGGCGCTCGTCACCGGATCGGCCACCGGCAAGCCTCCGCTGCTCGACGCGACGCCGGACCGCACCACGCTGATCTCGGTCGCGAGTGGGGTGAGCGGGTACCGGGCCGGCATCGACGTGATCGTGCAGGAGGCACAGAGCCTCGCCGATCCGTACGGCAGCCGGATGCCCGCGATCGCGCCGTCGCTCGCCGGCCACCGCAAGCGTGAGTCGTGGGAGTGGATGCTCGCGATGCGCGCCCGACCCGGCGTCACCCTGGGGTACGACGGGGCGGAGATCGACGCAGGTCGCCGGGCGTTGCGCTGCGGTGCCGCGGCCGCGCTCGGGCGGGCGACCACCGAACCGCTCACCCCGGGTCGGTTCTGGTCGAACCTCACCGGGTCGATCGGCCGGACCCGCCTCGTGATCCCGCGGAATCCGTTCCGGGCCGAGCGGGAGCTCTGCGACCACGCCGACCGGGGGTGACCGACCCCGACAGTACGATTCGGGGCCATGACGACCACCCCGCCCGTCGACGTCGAGGCGGTCCGTGCCGGCCTCGCGGCGCACGGCTACCTCGCCGACGACGGCCTCGCCACGTCGATCTTCCTGGCGCTCGCGTTGCCGCGGCCGCTGCTGCTCGAAGGCGAGGCCGGGGTGGGCAAGACCGAGGTCGCGCAGGCGTTGGCCCGCTGGACCGGGGGCGAGCTCCTCCGCCTGCAGTGCTACGAGGGCATCGACGCCAGCCAGGCCGTCTACGAGTGGGACTACTCGCGTCAGCTCCTGCACCTGCGCGCCGCCGAGGCGAGCGGCGCCGACGTCGTCGAAGACGAGCTCTACTCCGAACGCTTCCTCGTCCGGCGACCGTTGCTCCGGGCGATCGACCAGACCGGCCCGGTGCCGCCCGTGCTCCTCATCGACGAGGTCGACCGGGCCGACGACGAGTTCGAGGCGTTCCTGCTCGAGATCCTCTCCGACTACACGGTCACCGTTCCCGAGCTGGGCGTGCTGCGCGCCGAGGTGCCGCCGATCGTCGTGCTGACGTCGAACCGCACGCGCGACGTGCACGACGCGCTCAAGCGGCGGTGCCTCTACCACTGGATCGACCATCCCGAGTTCGAGCGCGAGCTCGAGATCGTCCGGTTGCGGGCGCCCGAGGTCTCGGAAGCACTCGCGCGTGAGGTGGCCGCGGCCGTCGCGTCGTTGCGCGACCTCGACCTGTACAAGCGGCCCGGGGTCGCCGAGACCATCGACTGGGCGCAGGCGCTCGCTCGGCTGGGCCGGGTCCACCTCGACGACGCCGCGGTCGTCGCGACGCTCGGGACGGTGCTGAAGTACCGCGAAGACCAGCAACGGGTGCGCGACGCCGTTCCGGAGATCGTCGCCGAAGCGATCGCGAACAGTGCCTGACGCGGCCACGATTCCGGTCGCGTTCGCCCGCGTGCTCCGCGGCGCCGGGCTCACGGTTCCCGCCGGCGCCACCGAGGTCTTCGCCCGCTCACTGGTCGCAGTCGGGGCCGCGTCGCGCGACAGCGTCTACTGGGCGGGTCGGGCCACGTTGATCCGCCGCCCTGAAGACGTGACGGTCTACGACCGCGCGTTCTCGGCCTTCTTCGCCGAGCCGGTGCCGCTGCACGCGGTGGCCGACGCGACCACCGACGTGATCGTCGCGTTCGACACCGGCGGAGCCGACGACGAGTCCGACGCCGCCGACGATCAGCCCGTGGCTCCGGAGTTCGGGACTCCCGTCGTCACGGTGCGCTGGAGTCGGGCTGAGGTGCTCCGCCGACGCGACTTCGCCGAGTACACGCCGGCGGAGTTCGACGAAGCCCGCCGCCTCATCGCCGACCTCAGGGTCGCGGGTGCACCTCGGAAGTCGCGTCGGCGTCGGCGCGTCGCCCACGGTCGAGGTCGTCCTGATCTGCGCCACACGGTGCGCAACGCCCTGCGGGCCGGCGGCGAGGCGGTGCCGCGTCGCTCGACCGTTCCCTCGGTCCGGGCGCGCCGGGTGGTGCTGCTGTGCGACGTGAGCGGCTCCATGGAGCCGTACTCGCGGGCGCTCCTACGGTTCCTGCACGCGGCCGTGGTGGCGCGGGGCAGCGTGGAGGCGTTCGCGATCGGCACCCGACTCACCCGGATCACCACGGAGCTCGCGTCGCGCGATCCCGACGCCGCGCTCGCGGCCGCGGCCCGAAGCGTCGTCGACCTCTCCGGCGGTACCCGTCTCGGTGCGGTGCTCCACACCTTCAACGACGAGTGGGGTGTGCGCGGGATGGCGCGCGGCGCGGTCGTGGTGATCGTGTCCGACGGGTGGGACCGCGGTGAGCCCGAGGTGCTCGCCGAGCAGATGGCGCGGCTCCAGCGGGTGGCGCACCGGGTGGTCTGGGTGAACCCGCTGAAGGCGAGCGAGGGTTACGCACCGCTCGCGCTGGGGATGGCCGCCGCCCTGCCCTTCGTCGACGAGTTCGTGGAGGGTCACTCGCTCGAGTCATTGGAACAGCTCGCGGAGGTCATCGCCCGATGAAGGAGGTGCTCGCCGACGTCGAACGCTGGCGTGCGGCCGGCCAACGGGTCGCGGTGGCGCGGGTCGTCGACGTCGCCGGTTCGGGACCCCGCGATCCCGGGGCGACGATGGTCGTGAACGAGGCCGGCGAGGTCGCAGGTTCGGTGTCGGGTGGCTGTGTGGAGGGCGCGGTGGTGGCCGAGGCGCTCGCGGTGCTCGCGGGCGACCGGGAGCGCGGGATCATCAGCTTCGGCTACTCCGACGAAGACGCGTTCGCCGTGGGTCTCACCTGCGGCGGGACGATCCGCCTGTTCGTGGAACCGCTCGACTGGTGAGCGACACACCCGTCTACGACGCCCTGCGCGACGCGTTGCTCACGGAACGACCGGTTGCGCTCGCGACGGTGGTCGACGGCCCGCACCTCGGGGCGAAGCTGCTCGTGGAGCCAGGGGCGCGCGCGATCGGGTCGCTCGGTGATGCCGACCTCGACCGGGTGGTCGCGCGCGACGCCCTCGGTGAGCTGGAGTCGGGGCTCACCTCGATCCGGCACTACGGAACCCACGGGGAGGCCCGCGCCGACGGCGTGTCCGTGTTCGTCGAGTCGTTCGCCCGGGCGCCGCACATGATCATCTTCGGCGCGGTCGACTTCACCGCCGCGCTGGCCAAGGTCGCCAAGGTCCTCGGCTACCGGGTGACGGTGTGCGACGCCCGTGCCGTGTTCGCCACGGTCGCCCGGTTCCCGATGGCCGACGAGGTCGTCAGCGAGTGGCCCGATCGCTACCTGGCGGAGGTCGGCGGGAGTCTGGGTCCTCGCGACGCTGTGTGCGTCCTCACGCACGACGCCAAGTTCGACGTCCCCGCGATCATCGGCGCGCTCGAGACCGCGGTCGGCTATCTCGGCGCGATGGGATCGCGCGGCACCCACGCCAAGCGGGTCGCCCGGTTGCGGGAGGAGGGCGTCGCCGACTCGGAGCTCGGCCGGGTGATGGCCCCGATCGGTCTCGACATCGGATCCCGCACCCCCGAGGAGACCGCGGTGGCCGTCTGTGCCGAGATCATCGCCCTCCGGACCGGCCGCATCGGCGCCGGCCCTCTCCGCGACGGCACCGGCCCCATCCACTGAGGCCGGATCCCTCCTACGTTGGTGCGATTGGGCCACGTGGGACGTGGGCAATCGCACCAACGGACCGGGGTCGAGACGAGGAGTGAGATGGAACTGGGTTTGAGTGGGAAACGGGCCGCGGTCGCGGCGTCGTCGGGTGGACTGGGGTTCGGCATCGCGGCCGCGCTGGCCGCGGAGGGAGCCGAAGTGGTGGTGAACGGGCGTGACGCGACGAGAGCCGAGGCGGCCGCGGCGAGCATCGGTGCGACCGCGGTACCGGGCGACGTGGGCACCGTCGACGGTGCGGTCGCGTTCGTCGCGGGCGCGATCGACGCGCTCGGCGGGATCGACGTGCTCATCACCAACGCCGGTGGTCCACCGGCCGGCAGCCCCGCGACGTTCGAGGACGACATCGAGCAGTACCGCCGCGCGCTCGAGCTCAACTGCCTCTCGGTGATCGCGATGTGCAACGCGGCGGTCCCCGGGATGCGCGAGCGGGGGTGGGGGAGAGTGGTCGCGATCACGTCGTCGTCGGTGCGTCAGCCGATGCCGCACCTCGTGCTCTCGAACACGGCACGTGCCGGCGCGACCGGGTTCCTCAAGACGCTCGCGACCGAGGTCGCGCCCCACGGGGTCACGGTGAACTCGCTCCAGCCCGGCCTGCACGACACCGACCGGCTCCGGTCGCTGTACGGCGACGACACCTCGGGCGCGGGAGCGCTCGTCCCCACCGGGGTGATCGGCGACGCCGCCGACTTCGGTGCGCTGGCCGCGTTCCTCTGCTCCGACCACGCCCGGTTCGTGACCGGCGCGGCGATCCCCGTCGACGGCGGCGCGTCCGGAGGGCTCCAATGATCCAGCACGTGGTGCTGCTCACCTTCATCCCCGAAGCCACCGACGAGCAGGTCGCCGCCGTGACCGACGGCCTCCGGGCGCTCCCCGGACTGATCCCCGAGATCGTCCGGTATGCGGTCGGAACCGATCTGGGGCTCGCGCCCGACACCGCGAGCTTCGGCATCGTGGCCGAGTTCGAGACCCAGGCCGACTACGAGACCTACCGGGACCATCCGGCCCACCGGCAGGTGATCACCGATCACGTCGGGCCGATCCGGGCGGGGAGGGCCGCGATCCAGTTCGAGCGCTGACGTACTGTGCGGGAATGGACGGGGCAGCGGCGACACCGATCGGGGTCGAACCCCCCAATCGGGTCTTCACGGTCCCGAACCTCATCTCCTTCGGACGACTGCTCTGCATCCCCTGGTTCCTCTGGTTGCTCCTGGCCGAGGACCAGCGGGTCGAGGCGGCGATCCTGCTCGCGGTGCTCGGCGCGACCGACTGGGTCGACGGCTGGATCGCGCGTCGCTACGACCAGGGCAGCGAGCTCGGCAAGGTGCTCGACCCGGTCGCCGACCGGATCCTGCTGATCGCGGCGGGGGTCGCCCTTCTGATCGACGGTTCGATCCCGGTGTGGGTCGGCGTGGTCGTCCTGGCCCGGGAAGCGGTCATCAGCGTGGGCGTGCTCTGGCTCGCCGCGCTCGGGGCGAAGCGGATCGACGTTCAGTGGGTCGGCAAAGCGGGAACACTCGCGTTGATGTTCGCGCTGCCAGGCTTCTTGCTGATCGACGCGCTCGACCCGGGCGTCGTGCGTGACATCCTGATCTTCGCCACCTGGTGCTTCACCATCGGCGGTCTCGTCCTGAGCTACTGGGCGGCCGCCGGCTACATCCCCATCGCCCGACAGGCCCTGCGAGAGGGCCGAGCGGCCCGCGACGCGAAAGGTTCAGCGTGAAGGCAGTCATCCTCGCCGGAGGTGAGGGGACCCGACTCCGTCCCCTCACGAGCAATCAGCCCAAGCCGATGCTCCCCATGGCGAACCGACCCATGCTCGAGCACATCGTGCGGTTGCTCGCCGACCACGGCTTCGACGACATCGTGGTGACCGTCGCGTTCCTGGCCAACCAGATCCGCAACTACTTCGGCGACGGCTCCGACTTCGGCGTGCAGATGCGCTACGCGAGCGAGGACAGCCCCCTCGGCACCGCGGGATCGGTGCGCAACGCGGCCGAGCAGCTCGACGACACCTTCCTCGTCATGTCGGGCGACGTGCTCACCGACATCGACCTCACGGAGTTCGTGAAGGCCCACCGTGAAGCGGGGGCGTTCGGTTCGATCGCCCTGAAGCGGGTCGAGGATCCGGTCGAGTTCGGCATCGTGATCACCCGTCCCGACGGCTCGATCGACCGGTTCCTCGAGAAGCCCACGTGGGGGCAGGTCTTCTCCGACACCATCAACACCGGCATGTACGTGCTCGAGCCCGAGGTGTTCGACTTCATCCCCGAGGGCGAGGTCGTCGACTTCTCCGGCGACGTGTTCCCCGCGATCCTCAAGCGGGGCAAGCCCCTGCTCGGCCACGTGGTGGAGGGCTACTGGGAAGACGTCGGCACCCTCGACGCGTACGTGCGGGCCCACACCGACATCCTCGACGGCCGGGTGCGGGTCGACATCGAGGGGTTCGAGCTCGCCGACGGCGTCTGGCTCGGCGAAGGGGCCGACCTCGATCCGTCGGCCCACGTGACCGGCCCAGTGGTGATCGGCGACAACGCCCGGATCGAGGCCGGCGCGCAGCTCCAGCCCTACACCGTGCTCGGCAGCGACGTCGTGGTGAAGTCCGACGCGTTCATCGAACGCAGCGTGGTCCACGACCACGGCTACATCGGACCCAGCGTCGACCTGCGCGGCTGCGTGATCGGACGTTCCTCCGACCTGCGCTCGCACGCCCGGGTGCGCGAGGGCGCGGTGCTCGGCGAGGAGTGCTTCGTCGGTGAGTACACGCTCATCAACCCCGACGTGAAGGTGTACCCGTTCAAGACGGTCGAGGCGAGCGCGGTGATCAACTCGTCGATCGTCTGGGAGAGCCGGGGGACCCGCACGCGCTTCGGGCGCCGCGGGGTCAGCGGGCTCGCGAACGTCGACATCACCCCGGAGCAGGCGGTGCGTCTCGCCATGGCCTACGGGAGCGCGTTGAAGAAGGGCTCGACGGTCACGACCAGTCGCGACACCAGCCGGGTGGCGCGCGCGCTGAAGCGTTCGATCATCGGGGGCCTGAACCTCGCCGGCGTCACTGTCGACGACGTGGAGCTCGCGACCGTCCCGTTGACGCGCTTCCAGGTGAAGAACTCCCTCGCCCAGGGTGGCATCACGGTGCGACTCGTCCCCGGCGACGCCAACAGCGTGAGCATCCGGTTCTTCGAGGCCGACGGGCGCGACATCGACGAAGGGATGCAGCGCAAGATCGAGCGACTGCTCTCACGCGAAGACTTCCGACGGGCGTTCGCCGGCGACATCGGCGACATCCGGTTCCCGCCCCGGGCGCTCGAGTTCTACACGTCGGCCCTCGAGGGTGCGGTCGACGCCGACCGCGTCCGCGAGGCCGCGTTCAAGGTCGTCCTCGACTACTCCCACGGGGCCGTGAGCCTCGTCATGCCGAGCGTGCTGGCGAAGCTCGGCGCCGACGTGCTCGCGGTGAACCCGTTCGCGAGCACCGCGTCGGCGGCCGCCGCGGCCGACGACCTGCAGACCCGCACCATCCGCATGGGCGACCTGGTCCGCTCCTCGGGCAGTCACCTCGGGATGGTGCTCGACGCCGACGGTGAGACCGCGGTCATCATCGACGACACCGGGAAGGCGTTCGACGCCGACGGTGCCCTGCTCGCGATGGTCACCCTCGTGATGGAGGCGGCGCCGGGCTCCCGCATCGCGTTGCCGGTGTCGGTCACCGAGGCGGCGGCCCACATCGCCGAGGCCCACGACGGCGAGGTCGTGTGGACCAAGTTGTCCGACGCGCACATCATGGAGGTCGCCTCGAGCGTCGACTTCGCCGCGTCGCCCGACGGTGGCTTCATCTGGCCGACGTTCCTCCCGGCCTACGACGCGACCGCCACCCTGGTGAAGCTCCTCGACCTGCTCGCGGCGACGGGTCGGACCCTCTCGGGGATCCGGGCCGGTCTGCCCACCGTGCACGTCGCGCGCGAGGAGATCCCGACGCCCTGGGAGAAGAAGGGCGCGGTGATGCGCGAGATGATGGAACGGGCGAGCGACCGCGACGTCGTGCTCGTCGACGGGGTGAAGGTGTTGTACCCCGACGGGTGGGCGCTCGTGCTGCCCGACCCGGAGAACCCGGTGACGCACGTGTACGCCGAGGCGGGGAGCGAGCACGAGGCGCGCCTGCGCGCCCAGGAGTACGCGGCCCGCATCCAGCACCTCCTGCGGTAGAGCGGTTGCGCTAGCTTCCGACGATGGATTTCCCCGAGGGGTTGCGGTACAGCGCGGAGCACGAGTGGGTGCGGGTCGAGGACAACCGGGCGACGGTGGGGGTGACCGACTTCGCGCAGGATGCGCTGGGCGACGTGGTCTACGTGAACCTGCCGGAGTCGGGCGCCACCGTGGTGAAGATGGCGGGCTGCGCCGAGGTCGAGTCGACGAAGTCGGTGTCCGACATCTACGCGCCCGTGGCGGGCACGATCGTGGCCGTGAACGACGCCCTCGATGCAGCTCCCGAGCAGATCAACCAGGATCCCTACGGCGACGGCTGGCTGTTCGCGGTGGAGATGTCGGATCCGTCGGACCTCGACGGACTGCTGGACGCGGCGGCCTACCGGGCCCTGGTCGAAGAGGCCTGAACCTCCCCTTGAGGTCGAGGGGTACCTGACCCCTGTGGTCCGGGGCTAGCCTGCGAGCATGAACTGCCGCCAGTGCGGCCACGGCAACGAGCCGGGAGCGCGCTTCTGCTCGTCGTGTGGGACGCTGCTCGATGGCGACGAGGTCACTGCGGGCGTCCCCATGGTCACGGCCGACGAGGGTGCCGAAGCCGTGGTCGCCGCGCTCGCCGAACTGCCCGAGGGCGCCGCGGTGCTGGTCGTCCGCCGGGGACCCAACGCGGGGAGCGTCTTCGCCATCGAGGCGGGTGAGGTGGCGGCCGGGAGGCATCCGGAGTCGGAGATCTTCCTCGACGACATCACCGTCTCGCGCCGACACGCCGTCGTGACCCGCGCCGGCGACCACTTCGAGGTCTGCGACGCCGGCTCACTGAACGGGACGTACGTGAACCACGAGCGGGTCGACAAGACCGTGTTGCAGAGCGGCGACGAGATCCAGGTCGGTCGCTTCGTCCTGACGTTCCACACTGCGACGGTGGGCGCGTCGTGAGCGCGAACGTCGAGGCCGGCAGCCCACACCACTCGATCGGCGACGTCCTCGGGATGCTCCGCGAGGAGTTCCCCGACATCACCATCTCCAAGATCCGCTTCCTCGAGAGCCAGGGTCTCATCGATCCCGAGCGCACGCCGTCGGGATACCGCAAGTTCTACGACGGCGATGTCGATCGGTTGCGCTGGATCCTGCACCAGCAGAAGGAGAACTTCCTCCCGTTGAAGGTGATCAAGGGCCGCCTCGAACAACTGGAACTGGGCGGTGGGGTGCTCACCGACTTCGCCGACCTCGATGCTCCCGCCGATCCGGATCCCGTGCCCGACCCGGAACCCGAGCCCGAACCGGCGCAGGAGAAGCCGAAAGCCAAGCGTCGGACCCGCAAGAAGGCGGCGGCCCCGCCGACGCTCCCGCTCGACGACGGTCGCGCCGACGACCTGGCGCCCGACCCGAGTGGTGTGAGTCTCACGCGCGAGGAACTGGCGAAGGCAGCCGGCCTCACCGACGCCGAGATCACCGAGCTGGAGTCGTTCGGGCTGCTCATCCCCGCGACCGAAGCGGGCGGACGCGTGTTGTTCGACGAAGACGGGCTCGCGGTGGCGCGTCTCGCAGCCGGCTTCGCGAAGCACGGGATCGAGGCGCGGCACCTGCGCATGTACCGCAGCTTCGCCGAACGCGAAGCGATGCTCTATCAACAGGCGCTCCTCTCGGTGCTCCGGCAACGCAACCCCGAGGCGCGCGCTCGCGCGCAGGAAGAGCTCGCAGAGCTCGCGAAGCTCGGACGCGGACTGCGCACCGCGTACCTGCGCCAAGCGGCGCGGGAGCTGCTCGCGGAGTGAGCCTGTCGAAGATCCTGGATCGACGCGCGATCACCGACACCGTGTCGCGTCTCGCCGGGGAGATCTCGCGTGACCATCCCGACGGCGTGGTGCTCGTGTGCGTGCTGAAGGGTGCACTGATCTTCCTCGCCGATCTCGCCCGGGCGATCTCCGAGGTGCCGGTCACGCTCGACTTCATCTCGATCTCGCGCTACGCCCCCGACTCCGGGCGGGTCCGGATCACCCAGGATCTCGAGCGCGACATCACGGGCCTCGACGTGGTGGTCGTCGAGGACCTCGTCGACACCGGCTTGACGCTCGCGTACCTGCTCCGTCTGCTCGAGGAGCGAGGAGCCCGGCAGGTCCGCGTGTGCGCGCTGCTCGACCGGCCCGTCCGTCGCATCGTCCCGCTCGACGTGCACTACCGGGGCCTCGAGATCCCCGACATCTACGTCCTCGGCTACGGGCTGCACCACGCCGATCTCTACCGGAACCTGCCCGAGGTGTACGAAGCCGACCGTGCGGCCGTGGGGGAGCACCCCGCCGCCTACGTGGCCGAGTTGTACGGGAAGGTGTCCGGGTGAACCGGTCGCAGGACTCGGGAGCCCCGGTGGTAGGCTGATGTTTTGGCGGAGGCCTTCCGTGCTGTCCGTGAGGGCTGACGAGAGGATCGTGCGATGATTCGTGTCTCGCTCGTGGGCGTGCGCCTCGAGGTGCCCACGAATCAGCCGATCGTGCTGTTGCGTGAGGAAGAGGGCCAGCGGTACCTGCCGATCTTCATCGGCCCGCCCGAGGCGACCGCCATCGTCTATGCGTTGCAGGGGATGGAGACGCCCCGGCCCATGACGCACGATCTCTTCCGCACCGTCCTCGACGACGTGTCGGTCGTGCTCCAGCGGGTCACGATCACCGAGCTCCACGACGGCACCTTCTACGCCGAGATCGAGTTGCTCCAGGGCGAGAAGACGTCGCGGATCTCGTCGCGGCCGTCGGATGCCATCGCCCTCGCGGTCCGCTACGCCGACCCGGTGCCGATCTACGTCGACGAAGCAGTCATGGACGAAGCCGGCGTGCTCTTCGACGGAGAAGACGAAGAGGAGCAGGTCGAGATGTTCCGCGAGTTCCTCGACCAGGTTCGCCCCGAGGATTTCGCTCAGTAGTGGACGGGCGACGGCGCTTCCGCGCCGGCCTCATCCTGCTCGGCGCGGTCGGACTCATCGGGACCCTCTGGTTCTGGCTCATCGAGGGCTTCGGGGTCGTGGAGGCCGCGTTCCAGACGACGACCACCATCACGACAGTGGGTTTCGGCGAGGTCCGGCCCTTCGACACCAGCGCCCAGGTCTTCGCGATTGCGTTGATGATCGTCGGAGTCGCGGCGGCACTGTTCACGTTCGGCGGCGCGCTCGAGGAGCTCGTCGAGGGATCCGTCCACCGGTTCGGGAGGCGACGCATGGAACGCCGGATCGAGTCGATCTCGCAACATCTCGTGCTCTGCGGCTACGGCCGCGTCGGCGAGTCGATCGCGCACAGCGTCGACTCCGACCATGCGCTGGTCGTCGTCGTCGACGCCGACGAAGCTCGTTGTCGGCGCGCGGTAGAACGGGGCTTCCTCGCCGTTCCCGGTGACGCGACCGAGGACGACTCGCTGCGTGCCGCGGGCATCGCGCGAGCGTCGGTGCTCGTGGTGAGCCTGCACTCCGACGGCGACGCGATCTCGTGCGTGTTGTCGGCCCGTGCGCTCGCGCCCCACCTGCGCATCGTGGCGCGGGCGAACTCGGCGAGCAGCGAGCCGAAGCTCGAACGGGCCGGAGCCGACCATGTGGTGAACCCGCTGCGGCTCGGCGCCGAGCACCTCGCGGGCTTCGCGACGCGACCCAGTGTCGCGGGGTTCATGGAGGTCGTCTCCGCCGGGAGCGAGGTCGAGATGCGGCTCGAGGAAGTCACGCTCGCAGTCGACAGTCCGCTCGCGGGGCGTTCGCTCGCCGAGGCGAACCTGCGCGAGGTGACCGGTGCGCTGGTGCTGGCCGTGCGCGACGCTGCGGGCACCTTCGTGAGCAACCCGGAGCCGTCGCGCCGACTCGAACCCGGCATGATCCTCATCGCGATCGGCACCGACACCCAACTCGGGGCCCTGGCCCGCGAAGGTGCACCTGCGGGCGCCGGAGCACCCTGACCTGGGCACTCTCCCGTACCCTCGATCACAGGTCGAGGCTTCGAGCGACCCTCGACCACAGCTTCACGTTGACCTGAACCTTGGCCTCCGGTATACCGTGACACGTCGGTAGTTACGGAGATGTGGTTCTCACGCGCCGGCGGATCTGGAGCCCGAACGCATGCCGAAACGAATCGACGACGCCCCGTTGCCGCCCCCCATGGCCCAGGGAACGCTCGCTCCGTCCGATCCCGGCGCCCCCGGCGATCCCGGCTGGGAGGAGATCGGCTACCGCGGACCCCAGGTCTGTCGCATCGTGGGCATCTCCTACCGCCAGCTCGACTACTGGGCGCGTACCGACCTGCTGACGCCTTCGCTCGCCGAGGCCGCGGGGAGCGGCACGCAGCGCCGCTACTCGTACCGCGATCTCGTGGCGCTCAAGGTGATCAAGAGCCTGCTCGACGCGGGAATCGCACTGAAGACGGCGCGCGTCGCCATCGACTACCTCCGCGACCGCCTCGGTGGCGACCTCGCGACCGCGAGCCTCGTGCTCGACGGTTCCCGTTCGGTGCTCGCGCTCACCGGCGACGACATCGTCGACCTGGTCCGTCACGGCCAGGGCGTGCTCAACATCGTCCCCCTCGGACCCGTCGTGGCCGAGCTCGACGCCAGCATCCACGACCTCGATGTCGGCACCGACGAGGCCGCCGGCGCGAAGCCCGCGCCGGCGCGTCGGCGCAAGGCGGCCGGAGGAGACTGACCATCAGCCACGCCGACCCCGCCGACGCTGAGCGACTCCCGCACGAACACACGCGATTCGCGCACAACTCGGAGCGCCAGTTCGCCAAGCTCCTCGACTTCTACGGGATCGAGTGGGACTACGAGCCGCGGACGTTCACGCTCGAATCGGATCGCGACGGCAAGCCGGTCCAGGCGTTCACGCCCGACTTCTACCTCCCCACGTACGACCTCTACATCGAGATCACGACGCTCAACCAGCGGCTCGTCACCAAGAAGAACCGCAAGGCGCGCCGGCTCCAGGAGCTCCACCCCGACGTGCGGGTGAAGGTGCTCTACCAGCGCGACTACCTCGGTCTGCTCGTGAAGTACGGCCTCGAAGCGCCGTCGCAGTTGAGTGAACGGCTCGGATCGGGGAACCCGTTGCGGCTCGAACCCGACCCGCGGCCGATGGCGCCTCCGGGCCGTTCGCGCGAATCTGCCTGACCGTGACCGACTCCGGAGCACTGCGGTACAGCCCGCTCGACGCAGAACACCGCGCCCTCGGGGCGCGCATGGTGCCGTTCGGCGGGTGGGACATGCCCATCCAGTACGAGGGTGTGCTCGAAGAACACCGGGCGTGTCGCGAGCACGCGGTCGTGTTCGACGTGTCGCACCTCGGTTCCCTGCGCGTCGCGGGCCCCGGCGCGTTCGACCTCCTCCAACAGACCCTCACCAACGACCTGCGCCGGATCGCGGTGGGGAAGGCCCAGTACACCCACCTGCTGGATCCCGGCGACGCCCACGTCGTCGACGACATCATCGTGTGGTGGGTCGGCGACGACGACTTCATCGTGATGCCCAACGCCTCGAACACCGACCGGATCGCGAGTGCGTTCGGAGAAGGAGCGGAGCCGGCGGACGCTTCCGACGGGACGCCCGCGGAGCCGGCGGACACTTCCGACGGGACGCCCGCGGGTGGGCGGTCGAGCCGGCGGAGCGGATTCGACCAGCAGCTCGGAGCTGGCAGCGGCGCGACGGTCGAAGACATCACTGCGACGCGGGTCGTGCTCGCGGTGCAGGGACCCGAGGCGCGGGCGCGGTTGCGGTCGATCGCGCCCGACGCGGCTTCGGTCGGCCGCTTCGCGGTGCAGCCGTTCGAGTGGGACGGCGCCGACGGCTTCGTGGCGGGTACCGGCTACACGGGTGAGCACGGCGTGGAGCTGCACGTCCCTGTCGAGGTCGCGGCGTCGTGCTGGCGGGCGCTCCTCGACGCGGGCATCACGCCGGCCGGGTTGGGCGCACGCGACACGCTCCGACTCGAGGCCGGCCTCCCGCTCCACGGCCACGAGCTCGGCCCGGGGATCACGTCGCTCCAGGCCGGCCTCGGTTGGGTGGTTCGGTTCGACAAGGGTCCGTTCCGGGGATCGGTCCCCCTCGCGGCTGAGAAGGAACGAGGTCCGGCCCGGCGCCTGCGTGGCCTGCTGCTCGACGGACGCCGGTTTCCCCGCGCGGGCTACGCGGTGCTCGTCGGCGGCGATCCGGTGGGGGAGATCACGAGCGGCAACTTCTCGCCGGTGCTCGAACGGGGGATCGCGCTCGCATTCGTCCCGCCCGACCTCGCCGAGGGAGCCGCGGTCGAGATCGACATCCGGGGGACGCCGACGCCCGCCACCGTCGTGGCGCTGCCGTTCGTGCATGCGACCCCCGAGCGCGACTGATCGAGCCGACTATTCTCCAGGGTGGCAAGGCCGTCGACCCTGGGCGGGAGAGTCCATCCGCAGCTTCGGATGCGGTGGACGCCGAAGGAGCAACCTCCCCGGAATCTCTCAGGCACCCGAACCGCCCGGACGAGGCACCTCTGGAGCCGGTACCGCGACAGAGTGGGGAACTGTGAGTGCCCCCACGCGGATCTCGGAGGTTCCATGGCCATCGAAGGTGCACCGGCTCGACGTTCCACCGGGTTCTCGACCCGCCACATCGGGTCCGACCCGAACGAGCAGCGGTCGATGCTCGACGCCCTCGGCCTCGCGTCGACAAGCGATCTCGTCGACCAGGTGGTGCCGGAGTCCATCCGGACCCGGGACCCGCTGCGGCTCCCGGCGGCACTCGACGAGGTCGAGGCCCTCGACGCCGCCCGGGCGCTCGCCGACCGCAACGAGGTCTTCCGTTCCCTGATCGGCCTCGGCTACTCCGACACCGTCACGCCACCGGTCATCCTGCGCAACGTCCTCGAGAACCCGGCCTGGTACACGGCGTACACGCCGTACCAACCCGAGATCTCGCAGGGGCGACTCGAAGCGTTGCTCAACTTCCAGACCATGGTCAGCGACCTGACCGGTATGGACATCGCGAACGCGTCGCTGCTCGACGAGGGAACCGCGGCGGCTGAGGCGATGGCGTTGTGCCACCGGCTCAACCCGAAGTCGGGGAACGTCTTCTTCGTCGACGCCGACTCGCACCCCCAGACGATCGAGGTGGTCGCGACGCGGGCCGAGCCCATCGGAATCGAGGTGCTCGTCGGCGATCCCGAGACCGACCTGCCGGGCGATCTCGCCGGCGCGGGGGTGTTCGGGGTGTTGCTCCAGTACCCGGGAAGCAGTGGTGTGCTGCGCGACCTGCGCCCGGTGATCGCGCGGGCGAAGGACGGGGCGCGCTCGTGGCCGTCGCGAGTGATCTGCTTGCGCTCGTGCTCTGCACCCCGCCGGGCGAGATGGGTGCCGACGTGGTGGTCGGCTCCTCGCAACGCTTCGGTGTGCCCCTCGGATACGGCGGTCCTCACGCCGGCTTCTTCGCCACACGCGATGCCCACAAGCGCAGCCTCCCCGGTCGTCTCGTCGGCGTGTCGGTCGACAGCGAGGGTCGCCCCGCGATGCGGCTCGCGTTGCAGACCCGGGAGCAACACATCCGCCGGGAGAAGGCGACGAGCAACATCTGCACCGCGCAGGTCCTGCTCGCGGTGATCGCGGGGCTCTACGCGACCTATCACGGCCCCGACGGGCTCCGCGCGATCGCCGACCGGGTCCACGGGCTCACGGCTGCGCTCGCGGCCCGGCTCCGGGCCGGTGGACTCGAGGTGGTCGGCGCGGCCTTCTTCGACACGATCCGCGTGCGGGTACCGGGGCGGGCCGAGGAGATCGCAGCGGCGGCGCGGATCCGCAGGGTCAACCTCCGGGTCGTCGACGGCGACACGTTGGCCGTCGCGCTCGACGAGACCACCACCCCGTCGGTGCTCGATGCGGTCGCGGCCGCGTTCGGGGCGGCGGGGGAGGGGTGGGAAGGTACCGGCGCCACCGGGATCCCGCCGTCGCTCGTACGGACCTCCGAGATCCTCACGCACCCGGTGTTCCACCGGTACCACTCCGAGACCGAGATGTTGCGGTACCTCCGTCGGCTCGCCGATCGCGACCTCGCGCTCGACCGGTCGATGATCCCGCTCGGCTCCTGCACGATGAAGCTCAACGCGACCACGGAGATGATCCCCGTGACGTGGCCTGAGTTCGGGCGCATGCATCCGTTCGCGCCGCTCGACCAGGCCACGGGCTACCGGCAGTTGTTCTCCGACCTGGAGCAGTGGTTGTGCGAGATCACCGGGTACGACGCGGTGTCGTTGCAGCCCAACGCGGGATCGCAGGGTGAGCTCGCGGGGTTGCTCGCCATCCGGGCGTACCACCAGAGCCGGGGCGACACCGGCCGCACGGTGTGCCTCATCCCGGCGTCGGCGCACGGGACGAACGCCGCGAGCGCGGCGATGGCCGGGATGCGGGTCGTGGTCGTGCGGTGCGATGACGACGGCAACGTCGACTTCGACGACCTCAAGCACGCGGCCGCGACCCACGCCGACGACCTGGGCGCCCTCATGGTCACCTACCCGTCGACGCACGGGGTGTTCGAGGAGCGGATCACAGAGATCTGCGACCTGATCCACACCTACGGCGGGCAGGTCTACCTCGACGGCGCGAACCTGAACGCGCTCGTCGGGCTGGCCCAGCCGGGGAAGTTCGGTGCCGACGTGTCGCACCTGAACCTGCACAAGACGTTCTGCATCCCGCACGGGGGTGGGGGACCAGGGGTCGGACCGGTGGCGGTGCGGAGTCACCTCGCCCCGTTCCTCCCGAGCCACGGGCTGGTCCCGGAGTCGGGCCCGACGACCGGCGTCGGCGCGATCGCCGCGGCGCCCTGGGGTTCGGCGGGCATCCTCCCGATCTCGTGGGTCTACATCGCGCTGATGGGCGGGGAGGGGCTGACCGAGGCCACGGTGGCGGCCCTGCTGCACGCGAACTACCTCGCACATCGGCTCGCGCCGCACTTCCCGGTTCTCTACACGGGACGGACGGGCCGGGTCGCACACGAGTGCATCCTCGACCTGCGTCCGATCACCGCGGCCACGGGTGTGACCGTCGACGATGTCGCCAAGCGCCTCATCGACTACGGCTTCCACGCGCCGACCATGTCGTTCCCCGTCCCGGGGACGCTCATGATCGAGCCGACGGAGTCGGAGTCGCTCGCGGAGCTCGATCGGTTCTGCGACGCCATGATCGCGATCCGCGGCGAGATCAGCCGGGTGGAAGCGGGGGAGTGGACCGCGGAGTCGAGCCCGTTGCGGGGTGCACCCCACCCGGCCGAAGACGTGATCGCCGACGCCTGGTCACGTGGCTACACGCGCGAGCTCGCGGCCTATCCGATCGCCGAGCTCCGCGGCTCGAAGTACTGGCCGCCGGTGAGTCGCATCGACGGCGCCTACGGCGACCGCAACGTCATGTGCTCCTGCCCACCCATGAGCGAAGTGGAGTCCCCGGACAGTGACCGAAGCACGTAAACGGGTGGGCGATCGAGGGGACGCAACGGAACGATTCATCCTGTGCGTCGATCTCGGGACCGGGGGCCCCAAGGTCGCGATCGTGGAGGTGAACGGGCGGGTCGTCGGCTCGGAGTTCGAACCGGTCGAGCTGCTCCTGTTCGACGGGGGAGGGGCCGAGCAACGACCGGCCGACTGGTGGGCGGCGATCACGAAGGCGGCCAAGCGCCTGCTGGCGCGGGAGTTGGTCCCGGTCGAACAGGTCGTCGCCGTGGCGTGCACGGGCCAGTGGTCGGGGACGGTCGCGGTCGACCGCGACGGCACGCCGTTGATGAACGCGGTGATCTGGATGGACACGCGGGGGAGTGCCGAGGTCCGACGGATCGTCGGCGGCACGCCCTCGGCGTCGGGGTACAGCGTGCTGAAGGCCCGCAAGTGGATCCGGGCCACCGCAGGGGTACCCGGTCAGGCGGGCAAGGATCCGATCGCGCACATCCTGTTCATCAAGCGCGAACGACCCGACGTGTACGCGGCCACCTACAAGTTCCTGGAGCCCGTCGACTGGCTCAACCAGCAGTTCACCGGACGGTTCGTCGCGAGCTACGACTCGATCGCCACCCACTGGGTGACCGACAACCGCGACGTGCACGCCGTCCACTACGACGACGAGCTGCTCCGGATGGCCGAGATCGAGCGGCGCCACCTGCCCGACCTCGTGCCGTCGGCATCGGTGGTGGGCACCATCCGCCCCGAGCTCGCCGCCGACCTCGGCTTGGCGCCGACGGTCCAGGTGGTCACCGCCACGGGCGACGTCCACTCGGCCGCGGTCGGGTCGGGCGCAGTGGCCGACTTCGCGACCCACCTCTACATCGGCACGTCGTCGTGGATCACGTGTCATGTCCCGTTCAAGAAGACCGACCTGTTCAAGAACATCTGCTCACTGCCGTCGGCGGTCCCCGGTCGGTACCTCGTCGCCGACGAGCACGAGACCGCCGGGGTCTGCCTCACGTTCCTCGAGGAGAACCTCGGCCTGGGCGAGGGGAGTCTCGAGGCAACCGAGGCACTCGCGGCGTCGGTGCCGCCGGGGAGCCGCGGGGTCATCTTCACGCCGTGGCTGAGCGGTGAGCGGACCCCGGTCGACGACGAGACCATCCGGGCGTCCTTCGTGAACCTGTCGCTCCAGACCACCCGGGCCGACCTCGTCCGCTCGGTCTACGAGGGGGTGGCCTTCAACACGCGCTGGCTGCTCGAGACGGTGGAGGGTTTCGTCGGCCGTCGCCTCGACCCCATCACGCTGATCGGCGGGGGAGCCCGCTCCGACCTCTGGTGCCAGATCCACGCCGACGTCCTCGACCGGACCGTCCTGCAGGCCGCCGACCCCGTACTCGCCAACGTGCGGGGTGCCGCCCTCCTCGCCGGCGTCGCCCTCGGCGACCACACCGTCGACGAGATCGACGGCGCCGTCGACCTGGTGGCCACCCACCGTCCCAACGCGGTACCCCAGCCCGTCTATGGCGCCCAGTACGCCGAGTTCCTCGAGCTCTACGCCAAGACCAAGACCATCTTCCGCCGTCTCAACCGCCGCCCCCACACCCTCTGACCCCGGCCGCACCGCCACAGGTCTGCACGCTCAGTCCCGGTTTCCGGGACCCACGGTGCACGGTCTGGCGTTGTGGGGTCACGAGTTAACATAACGAGGATTATGGGCGGTCGAGACGAGGGCAGCGGGACAGGGCTTCGACGTACTCGTCGGCGAACCACTGGCGGCCGGCGCCGTGGTTCTCGTGGATCCCGTCGTAGATGCCGTCGGGTTCCACGAGCAGTCGCTCGGCGCCACCGGGAGCCTGCACGGCGGAGTCCCAGTCGGCGATCTGATACTGACGAGGATCTTTCGCGGCGAGCCGGCGGATCTGCGCGTTGATCTCAGCGCCGACGGTGGTTTCCCGCCAGGTGTCGAGGCGGGTCGAGATCGTCGTGAGGACCACGCACGGGACGTCTTCGGTGAGGGCGATCAGGCGCTCGAAGTCGTCGAGAGTCTGGTCGTAGCTCTCGGCCTGGATGAGGTTGTTGGTCCCCAGATTCACCACGACCGCGTCGACGGGCGCCTCGTCGCGCAGCGTCTGTCGGAGCGACGGCAGCATCTCGTCGATCCGTCGCCCGTTCCTCGCGATGATCGTCGGCTCGTGTCCCGCAGCGAGGTTCCGCGCGATGTTCGGAGTGGCCAGGGCCATCAGGGAGTCGCCGATCGCCACGACCTTCGGGCGCACCGACTCCCGGGTGGTCTGACACCCCACGAACACGACACCGACGCTCGTCACGACGGCAAGGAGCAACAGGAACGCCCGAATCCGCATTGGCGGGTTCTACCGGTGCGTACACCCCCGAAGTGGTGTCAATCCGACGAAGAAACCGAGCCTTCATCTTTCGTCACGATCAGTGTTCGGGGTCCGTATTCCGTAGAAATACGGGCGAACCCGGCGCGTCTCGTTCGCGTGCCTCACGCGTGCCCGCGGCGCCTCGGCTGATCGGGGCGCCTGTCGTATTGCCACGCTCCGTGTCGGGAATCAGGAGCCGAACGGGTCGGAGACCACCCCGGTGTCGACCAGGAAATCGAGGAGGCCGTCGGTCAGGGTGAGCTCGACGAGCTCGGCGACGGGGACCCAGCGGACTTCGGCCGCATCGTCGCCGGCGACCGGAGCGGCGTCGGGATCGAACAGGTGGACGCGGAAATCGAGGATGACGAAGTGGTGCGGCGCGGGATCGTCGCCGATGCGCTCGACCCACCCGAGGAACTCCTCGACCACGACTTCGAGCGCCGTCTCCTCGAGCATCTCGCGCACGAGTGCCTCGCGGAGGTCTTCACCGAATTCGACGCGCCCACCCGGCAGCGACCAGCTCCCCGCTGCGGGGCCGTGCCCCCGTCGGACCAGGAGGAGCTCGTCGTCGCGGCGGGCAACGCCGCCGACCGCGACCTCGACGACCCCGTGCGCGGCTCGCCCGCCGTTCACGGCGTCGGCTTGTGGTGCATCACGAGCGCACGGGCGGTGAATCCCGACTCCTCGAAGAAGTTCTTCGCGGCCCGGTGCCCGGGGAGCACCAACGCGTCGATCCCCACGCAGTGGTGGTCGGTGCAGAACCCGATGATGCGCTCCACCATCGCTTCGCCGACCCCGACGCTTCGCGCGCCGGGGTCGACGAACAGGTCGGTGACGACCCCGAGCACTCCCCCGTCGCGCAACGTCTCGAGCAGGACCACACCGAACCCGACGACCACGTCGTGCACGGTTCCCACCACGACGAACGCGTCGTCGCGTGCGAGCAGCGCGCCGTAGGTGTCCTCGTAGGGACCGTCGCGCCGTTCGCGGCGGGCCCAGAGCGCGCCCCCGCGGGTCGGTTCGAGCTCTTCGAGCAGGAGGTGCGCCAGCTGCGCGATCTCACCGATGTCGTCGGCGCGGGCCGCGCGCGCGTGCTCCATTACTGGTGGAGCTGCGCGATCTTCCCGAGGATCGTCCGCCGGTTCCGATGCGCACTCTCGTAGGACCGGATGGTCTCGAGGTCGGTCGTGCTGAGGCCCTCGAGCCGACCGACGACCTGACTGGCCGACAGCTCGTCGTAGTCGGGGATCGGAAGGGCCGACGCCGGCGGTGCCGGTTCGGGATCGGCGGCACCCCGGGAGGTGGGTGCGGGCTTCGATCCGTTCAGACTGCTCGGTCCGCGGCCGTTCGCGGCCGCAGGCGGCTTCCGCGCGCGGCTTGGGGGCGGCCGGAGGTTCGGTGGTGGGTGTGCTCCCCGACCCGGTGCCACGAACCGCGGCGAGCGAACCGAGGGTCGTCTCCGCAGTGGCCTTGGCGCTGGCGACGCCGCCTTCGACCCGCCGCTTCACCTCCGGCGCGCCGAAGCGCACCGCGAACCGTCCGACCGTTTTCGCCTGCGTGACCTGCTGCGCGACGTTCTTGCGGCGGTGCTCGATCTCGGAGCGGCCGCGGGCCACGAACATGCCCGCGATGCCGGGGAGTGCGTCGCGCGCGAAGAGGGCGACGCCGAGGGGCGCGTAGACCACCACGTCGAGGGCCCGCTCGACCGGCGATTGCTCACTCACGACGCACTCACGTTCTGCTCCTCGAGGGGGTCGGCCGGGTCGCCGGGGTCGCCGCGGCCTGCCGGGCGACGCCCCAGTCTACGGCGGGTCACCCCGGTCGCGACGGCCCCCAGCAGGAGGATCACACTCCCCCACACCACCCAGTCCCCGTACCGGACGTAGGGAGTCTCCCCGGTCATGGTCGTGATCTGACCCTCCACGATCGCGTTCTCGAAGAGCGGGTTGGTCTGCACGACGCGACCCGACGCGTCGATCACGCCGGTGATCCCCGAGATCGCCGCGTGCAACACCGGCCGGCCGGTCTCCGCCGCTCGCATCTGGCTGGTGGCCAGGTGCTGCGCCGACAGCGCCGAGCGTCGGTACGACCGGTTGTTCGTCGACACCACGAGCAGGTCGGCACCCTTGCGGACGCTGGATCGGACGAGGGGTGAGAACGCCGACTCGAAGCAGATGACGGTGCCCACCCGGTGCGACGGCGTGTCGAGCACCACGGTGCGGTCACCCGGCGAGATGTCGGTGGCGACCTGGGCCGCGAGGGCCGGGATGACGTCGCGCGGCCAGCCGCCCCACGGCACGTACTCGCCGAACGGGACGAGGTGTTGCTTCGAGTACGAACCGACGAGCCGACCGGTCGGGCTGTAGAGACGGTTGGTGTTGAACTGCTTGCCCTCGCCGCCGTAGGTGAGCGCGTTGACGAGCACCGAGCTGTTGTGGTCGCGGGCGATCTCGACGATGCGCTGGTGGAGGGTCGGATCGGTCTCGGGGTCGGTCTCGAGCGCGGATTCGGGGAACACGATGAGGTCGTAGTCGCCCTCCAGCTCCCCGGCGAGCGCGAGGTGCTTGTTGGTGAGGTAGTTGGAGTCGACCTCGGCCTGGTTCAGTCGTCGGTCCTGGTCGTTGCCCTGGAGCAGCGCGTACCGGAGCTCACCGTTCGGGTGCGGTTCGAAGCGCCCGGCCACGGCCGCGCCCGTGAGGACCAGGACGGCGAGGATCCCTGCTCCGGCGGCGACGAGGGGTCGCGGCGCGCGGGCCCGTGTGGCGAGCACGGCGTCGAGCAGGAACGCGTTGAGCGCCACCACGAGGAAGGAGACGAGCGGCACGCCACCGAACGTGGCCAGGGCGCGTGCCGGCGACGCGTCGTGCAGGGCCATCCCCGCTTCGGCCCAGGCCATACCGCCGAGGGGATAGCGACCGCGTGCGGCCTCGACCACGACCCAGACGGCCGCCGTGATCCACGGTGCGCGGATCCCCAGGCGTCGGAGTCCTCCGACCGCAGCTCCCGAGAGGGCCCAGAAAGCGGCCTGGGCGATCGTGAGCGCGATCGCCGCGACGAGGCCGACGTTGCTCGTCCACGACAGGGTGATGCCGAAGAAGACGATCCCGGCGACGAAACCGGCGAGGGCCGCACGACCGGGTCCGGCGTCGTGCCACGCCCACAGGAGCGGCACGAGCGCGACGAGTGCGAGGAGTCCGAGATCGAAGGGCGGGTAGGCCAGCGCGAGCAGCAGGCCCGATGCGACCGCGGCTCCGATTCGGGCCCACCACGCGGGGGTCCGCCGCAGGATGGTCCGCGACCCCCGGGCGGGATCGGCCACCGGTTCCGGTGCAGGCATCGGTTCCGTCGGGACGGGGTGCTACACGCAGTCGCGGCAGAGTTGCCGCTTCTCGTCGGCGAGCTGGCTCAACGGCAGGACGAGGAAGCACGAGGAGCAGAGGAACTCGTCGGCCCGCCGGGGCGTGATCCGGTTCGATCCCCTGTCGTCGGGCTCACCGTCGTCGGGGTCGTCGTCGAGCTCGTCTTCGTCGAGGCGCTCGGCGACGGTCTTCTCCTTGAGGAGCACGTCGAGGGGGTCTTCGATGTCGTCGGGGTGGTGCTCCTCCTCGAGGTCGACGACATCGTCTTCGTCTTCGTCGGCCCCGGCCTTCGCCGCCGCAGCCTTGGCTCCCTTGGCCGGGACGGGCGCGACGACCACATCGGCCGCACCGACGATCTCGTCGACGTCGTCGACCACGGCCGCCACGTCGGCGTCTTCGACGAGCACGTCGTCGACCAGGACGTCGTCGTCGAGCTCGAGCTCTTCGCCTTCGGCCTCGTCTGCGATATCGGGTTCGTCGTCGAAATCTTCTTCGGTCATGCGCTCACTGGCTCGGGGGTCGGGGGCTCTCGCCGGGGTCCGCGGGGCCCAGCTCGGGCCCTCGGGGGCGCGGAGTATAACCCCGCGCGCGACCAACCGAACCACTGTGGACGGCTGCGCATTCCCCGCCCGCTCCGCGGGCCCCGTTCAGGCCCGCGGACGGGACGAGGTGGGTGGTTCAGGAGACCGTTGGGGCCACTGTTTGGCCCGCGCCACTCCGCGCGGCGGGGTTATTCCAGCGTTCTCTACTTGGTCTCCTGAACCCCCCGTCGGCCCGCTGATCCCTTCCGACGGCTCCCGAACCGGAAGGACCGGAAGTGCAGGGAGTGCAGGGACGGATGCCATTTCGCCCGACAGGTGGGGGTGCTGTCAAGCGGGACCGTGCGCGACACATTGCCGGTGACCTGCAGGCACCGCGCGTCGAACCTGGTCAGCGCCGCGGAGAAAAAAGTTGCGTCACCGCGCCGCGCGGCGACGTTCGGCCGCGCGTTCTGACTCGAGGCGTTCGAGGTCGTACGTCGCGTGGTCGACGTGCCGCATCGCGGCTGCGATCGCGCGGTGACCCGCTTCCTCCGCGATCAGTCGGTGCATCTCCTGGACGACGCGGCGGTACGCGGGATGGCCCTGCGGCGAGCTCCGCAGTTCGAGCACGTGCATCGCTTCCCGCGCGTTCATCTGCATCACGAATCGGATGCGGTATGCGAGCGCGACTGCGTATGAAGATTGCTCGCGGAAGTCTGGCGTCAGTGTGTCGTACAGCTCGGCCGACCGTGTCATCGCTTCGTCGAACTCGGCGTCGACGCCGGCTTCGACGACAGCTTCCGGCGTGTCGTACCCGTGGCGAGGTGACAGTCCCTGCCACTCGATCGTGAGCATGCGGTGACGTTGGAGATCGCGGAACGCGCCGTAGTCGGCGAGCACGTCGAACCGGTACCCGGTGCGTTCGAACGCGCGACCGGGACGGTGGCGACGGTTGTCGCGGTCGCCGACTGCGGCGCGCAGCAACGCGACCCGGTCGTCGGTGGAGAGCCGCCGGACCCGCGCAAGCACCTGGTCCTCGGGCAACTGCGTGACCGGGTAGCAGATCGCCGCCAGCACCTTGTCTTCGCCCTCGGGGTCGAAGTCGGTGAGCACCACCGCAGGACGGGGTTCGGGCTCGGCGTCGCCGAAGAGGCGACCCACCACCGATTCCGTCTCGGTTCGGGTCTCCTCGAGGTAGTCGGTCCAGGCACCGCCACGATCGGGGCGGTCGACCCGGGCGACGAACGACGGGATCACCTTGCGCAGCTCCTCGAGCATGATCTGCGCGTACGCGTGCGCCTCGGGGAGCGGGTGGGCACGCATGCGGAGCAGGAGCGCCTCGAACGCCTGACCGGATCCGTAGATGCCGACGTTCGAGAGGGTCGCCGCGGGGAGGATCCCGCGCACGGCGTCGCACGCCTTCGCCTTGATGCTCTGCTTGTAGACGAAGTCGGAGTCGTCTTCGTGCTTCGGGTAGCGCTCGCGCGCCCAGTCGAGCATCTGGGGTTGCAGCGAGACGTAGGTGTCGAAGAGCGCGTCCATGTCGCTGACGTACCGCGCGCCGAGTGGCGAACCGACCACATCGGGATCGCGGTAGTAGCGGTAGCGACCGGCGAGCCGCGCGTCGTAGGGGATGTAGCGCGTCGACTGCTCCATGTACGACATGATCCGGCCCCACTCGAGGACCTTGGTGAGCATGTTCGACGCCTGCTCGCACGCGAGGTGCACACCGCCGAGCTGCGCGACGGAGTCGTCGCCGTACTCGAGGAAGACGCGGTCGTAGAGCTCCTCGGCTCGCTTCAGGCCGACCGTCGCGTCGACGGTGAGATCACCGGTGAGGTCGAGGTCGCCGACGAACTCGTCGAGGAACAACCGGCGCAGGCTCTTCGGACTGCGCGAGTACCGCGCGAAGAGTGCGCCCTTCACGACCTCGGGGAGGTTCACGACCGCGTAGACGGGCCGGTCGAGGTTCGTGAAGTACGGGCGGAGGACAGCCTCCTCCTCGGGCGTGAACCGCTCCTCCGCGTACACCATGGACGAGGGAGCTTACCGGTGGCTCCCCGACCCGTCGGGGATGGGAGCCGACGCGGGCGGAGCGGGTCAGACGAGGATCCGGAGTGCTCCCGGCACCACGGTGACCCTGAGCCGTCGAGCCGCGCCCACGGGCACCCCGTCGACCTCCAGCGGCATCGGCGACGACGCGGCGAGATCGACGGTGCGTCCCGACCGTTCCACGATCCGGGGGTGGGGCACGTGGGTGCCCGTCGCGAGCCGCCCTCGCATCGGAGCGCGCTCCCCCGGGGCCAGGGCGTAGGTCTGGACCTCCACGCGCCCGTCGCCGGGATGGCCGCGCGGCACGATGTCGAGGCCCCGGAGGAACTGCCCGTTGGCCACGACGATGCCGGTCGCCCTCCCCTTCCAGGCCGGACGGCCGTCGATCACCACTTCGAGCGGGCGCCGACGGGTCCATCGGGTCACCCGATCGGGACCGACCCCGAACAGCACCGCGTTGACGGCCGCGCGGGTCGATCCGTCGTCGACCTGCACCTCGAGGGCGTCGATCGCGAGCTCGGTCGTACCCGCCGACCCCGCCGTGAGGCCGACGGCCCGGGCGAGATCGGCCCCGGTCGAGGGTCGGTACCGGATGAGCCGATCCGTACCGTCCTCGACCACGCAGCGCGCGAGGGTGGCGTCGTCGCCCTCGATCTCGAGATCGGGCGGCCGTGACGCCTCGCCGCCCCACGGCGCTCCCTTCCGGATCACGCGGTGCTGCTCACTGACGCAACACGCCTGAGGCGGCGACGACCCCACGGAAGCAGGCGTCGGCGGCGGCCTGCGCGGTGGCGGCGGTGTCGGCGACGGTCGCGACCTCACCGATCTGACGGAGCAGGTCGACGCACTGCTTCACGTTCCGGACGAAGTCGCCACCGGTGAGCTCGTCGTCGTCTTCGAGGACGTCGGCCAGATCCATACCGGCCGCCCAGTCGTGCATCGAGGCCGAGAGGCCGGGATCGGGCGCCCGGGTCTCGGGGAGGCCGGCGTCGTCCTCGTCGGTCACGAGGTCGCTGCGGATCCGCTCGATCTCGCGGTACCGACGGCTCACCGTGACCGACGGCCAGGTGGCCGGTGCCCGCGGCGGCGCGCCGTCGGCACCGCGTCGCTCGTAGGAGAAGCACGACGCGAGGCCGGCGAACTCGGGTGCGCTCAGCCCGTCGAAGAGGCCACGCCGCAGCGCCTCGGCGACCACGAGATCGCATTCGGAGTAGATCCGCATCAGGAGCCGACCACCCTCGGTGAGCGTCCAGCCGTCGAGGTAGCCCCAGGCTTCGAGCACCCGGTGCACCCGGTCGAATTGGCGGGCCAGGCTCTCGTTGCGCCCCCGGACCCTGCGCTCGAGGCGGGTGACGTCGCGTGCGAGGCGTTCGGCCGCAGTCGCGGCCTTCAGATGACGCGACTTGTCGGGGCAGCCGGCCACCGGGTGGTCGGCCGGATCGGCGGCGTCGGTGGCTGCGCTCGGGGCCGAGCGGTCGGCCGTCGGGCGGGCCTTGCGCAGGGCGTCGGCGGCGGCGCGGCGGAAGGCGGGGTTCCGAGGCTGGTACGGCCGGGGCAGGTCGATCGTCGTGGCGGCCCGGGGCGGGGCGTCGAAGTCGGCCGGGCCGAGTCGCACGAGCTCTCGCCCGGCCCCCAGTGCGAGCACCCGTGGTCCCCCGCGGCCGTGATCCTGCTTCAGCACCACGACCCGACCGTGACCCCGGGGCACCACCAGGACGTCGCCGGGACGCAGCGCGGCGATCGCCGACGGGATCCGCGGGCCCGACCGCGCTTCCCGACGAGCCGCGTCGGCCGCGGCAACGAGCGCCCGGTACTCGTCCACGTCGCCCCTCTCGCACCGGGCGTCGGCCTCGTGGCGGGCGAGGAGCTCGCGGTCGCGTTCGAGCCGACGTTCGATGGCCACGACGTCGGCGTCGGCCCGATATTGCGCGAACGAGAGGTTCAGCAGGTGGCGGGCCTGCTCGGGTTCGTAGCGGTGCACGAGGTTCGCCGTCATGTTGTACGTCGGGCGGAACGACGACGTCAGCGCGTAGGTGCGCCGCGACGCGAGCCCGGCGAGCTGGTCGAAGGGCACGAACGGGCTCCAGCAGACGACCGCGTAGCCGTGATCGTCGATGCCCCGTCGGCCCGCCCGCCCCGTGAGCTGGGTGTACTCCCCCGGTGTGAGGAACTCGTGGCGCTCGCCGGTGAACTTCGAGAGCTTCTCGATCACCACGGAGCGCGCGGGCATGTTGATCCCGAGCGCGAGGGTCTCGGTCGCGAAGACGACCTTCACCAGGCCGGCAGCGAACGCCTCCTCCACCGCCTCCTTCATCGGGGGCACGAGGCCGGCGTGGTGCGCCGCGAACCCACACTCGAGGCCGTGACGCCACTCCCCCGCACCGAGCGCGTCGAGGTCGGCGTCGGTGAGCGAATCGGTGTGCGCGTCGGCGATGCGGCGGATCTCTGCCCGTTCGTCGGTCTCGGTGAGACGGAGTCCGGCGGCGACGCAGTGCTCGACCGCCTGGTCGCACCCGGCGCGGCTGAACACGAACGAGATCGCCGGGAGCATCTGTTCGGCCGCGAGCATCTCGACGTAGTCGGCGCGGCGTGGCGCACGCAGGCGACCGCCACGCCCCGGATGCCCACCACCCCGACCCCCACCCTGGCCTCCACCCCGGCGACCGCTGTCGCGCGCTCCGCGCGAGTCGAGGCGGGCGGCCTCGGGATTCGGGCGGGGCTCGCCCCGGTCGTCGGCGACGAACGTCGGGAGGAGATGCAACGTGTCGTTGCCCTTCTCCCCGACCAGGTAGAGGTTGGTCAGATCGACGGGTCGGCGTTCCTCGATCACGACGGTGGTGTCGCCCCGCACGGTTCGGAGCCAGTCGGCGAACTCCTCTGCGTTCGACACCGTCGCCGACAGGCACACCAGCCCGACGGTGCGCGGGAGGTGGATGATGACCTCTTCCCAGACCGCGCCTCGGTAGGGGTTCTGCAGGTAGTGGACCTCGTCGAGCACGACCCAGCGGAGGCCGTCGAGCGCCGGACTGCGGGCGTAGACCATGTTCCGGAGCACCTCGGTGGTCATCACCACCGCGGGGGCGTCGCCGTTCACGGAGTTGTCGCCGGTCAGGAGGCCGACCTTCCCGGTGCCGTGCTCCCGTGACAGGTCGGCGTACTTCTGGTTCGACAGGGCCTTCAGCGGGGTCGTGTAGAAGGCCTTGGCCCCGGCGTCGAGCGCCAGTGCGATCGCGTACTCCGCCACCACCGTCTTGCCTGATCCGGTCGGTGCCGCCACGAGCACCGACCGACCTTCGTCGAGGGCATCGAGCGCCCGGACCTGGAACGGATCGAGCGGGAACGTCCGCGCCGCTTCGAACGAGTCCCGGGAAGTGGTCACGCCCCCGTGGTCTGCATCACGAGGCCGGTGGAGTGAGGGTCTCGCCTGCCGGGGTCGAGGAACCGGTCGCCGGTGCGGTGTCGGGGGTCACGGGAGTCGTGGGGGTCGTCGGCGTCGAGTCGACCGGGGTCGTGGGCACCGGCGTGACGGGACTCGTGTCGTCGCTGCCGAGGTGATCGCGACCGAGGAACAGCACCGCTCCGACGCTGAGGACGACCACGGCCGCGGCGGCGCCGATCGCCTTCATGAGCTCCTTGCGGTCCCGCGGCGCCCGCCAGGGCTCGCGTGAGCTCCGGGCACGCTTGGGGGTGGGTGTGGTCGGGCTCATCGCTCCCCTGCCGTTCCTGGCCTCATCGCTTGAGCAATCTCCCGATCACGATGGTGGCCTCGTAGAAGATGTACATCGGTGCCGCCATGGCGAACAGCGAGTAGGGATCCTGACTCGGCGTGATGACCGCCGCAAAGACGAAGATCCCGATGAGTGCCCACCGCCGCCACTTGCGGAGCTGTTGCGTCGTGAGCACCCGGGCCAGGAGCAGGAACATCAGCACGACCGGGAACTCGAACGCGGCGCCGAACGCCACGATCATGAGGGCCACGAGCGACAGGTACTTGTCGGCGGTGAGCTCCGGGCGGAGATCGGCCCCACCGATGTTCAGGAGGAAGGCCAGCGCCGGCTCGAGGGTCAGCAGTGCGACGAAGCCACCGAACAGGAACAGCACGATCGACGACAGCACGAACGGGATCGCGTACTTGCGTTCCTTGGGGTTCAGGCCCGGGGTGATGAAGCGCCAGAGTTGGAACAGCCACACCGGCAACGCGAGGACGATACCGCCGTAGGTGGCGATCTTGAGCCGGGTCGCGAAGGCATCGAGCGGACCGAGGAAGTTCAACTTCTTCTCGGGGTCGTTCACCGCGTTCTGGTAGAACTCGACCAGGAAGCTGATGATCCTGGGCGACAGGATGAAGCAGACGATCCCGCCGATCACGATCGCCACGATGCAGATCATGAACCGGCGCCGGAACTCGCCGAGGTGCTCGACGATCGTCATCTGGCCGCCGACGGGCCGCGGCGATCTCTTGGGCAGACGGAGCTTCACGGAGACGGTCCGGCCTACGCGTCGTCGGCGAGCGGAGGCGGCGTCGGGCCGGTGTCGCCGGGCCCGTCGGACCGGGTCGACCCGGCGTCGACCGCGGGCGGCTCGACTGCGGCGTCGAGCACGGGCGGCTCGACCACTGCGTCGAGCATCGGCGCCGGCACCTCGACGGGCGGTACCTCGACGGGCGGTACTTCGACGGGCGGTACTTCGACGGGTGCCACGGGGGGCGCGACCTTCGGCTTGTCGTCGTCCATGACGCTGTGGATCGCGTCGTCGAGCTCACCCTTGAGGTGGTGTTGGACCTTGCGGAACTCGGCCAGGCCCTTGCCGACCTGACGGGCGAGCTCAGGCAGCTTGTTCGGGCCGAAGACGAGCAGCGCCACGATGAAGATCACGAGGATCTCGAGGGGCCCGAGCGACGGCACGGTGGGCTCCTTTCGAGCGCCGGGAAACCGACGTCATGCTAGCGGCGAGGGGTCGCCGACCGAGGACCCACGGAGAATCCGTTTCGCGGACCGGGTCTGGATGTCGTGGACGCCGGTCGCGGGGTGCCCCGGGTGGGCTCAGGTGGTCGGCGGAGCCCGGTGGTCGAGCTCGGCGTTGGCCCGCGCGATCTGCATCCGGGTGGCGTCGGTCTCGACCCGCAGGGCTGTGACCTGCGGGCTGATGGCGGCCCGGAACCGGTCGAACGCCTCGATCGTCGGCGTGATCTCGTCGTGCGCGCGCCGCACCGAGAACAGCAACAGGCCCGCGCTCGCCACCACGGCGAACACGACGAAGACCCAGAGCGGCGACATGGTCCGAGCCTACCGGGACGGTTCGCGGCGGACCATCGCGGCCACGTCGTCGAACCACTCGTCGCCGGCGAGCATGAGGTGGAAGTCGAGGAGATCGTCGGGCGCGATGGCGGGGCCGGCGAACCGGGCCTCGCGCAGCTCGGCCGGCAGACGCCACACCTGCATGCGGACACCCGAAGAGACCAAGAGGTCGACGATGCGACGGCTGGCCTCCTTGGAGACGGCCTGTTCGCACGAGGGGCACCGGAAGCAGTAGGAACCCTGCTCGTCGTCGGAGCACACCCGGACGACGAGGTCCGTTGCTCGGAGCTGTACGTCGCCGCAACTCGGGCAGTTCGCGGCGGATGGTGGTCACCGGGAGTCCCCTTCTCTGGCCTGCTGGTCTTCCCATCGGCGCGCCTCGGGGAGCCCTTGAGCCGAGGATCTCCTCCTCCGGTCGATTCGGGGATGAGGTTTCTGGCACAGTCAGCGCCCGTGGCCCCGATCACCTTCGCCCACCGTGGTGCCCGCATCGAAGAACGGGAGAACACCCTCGCCGCGTTCACCTACGCCCTGGAGCGACGCGCCCGGGGCCTGGAGTCGGATGCGTGGCTCTCCGCCGACGGGGAGGTGGTGCTGGTCCACGACGCCGTCTCGTGGCGGGGCCTGCGTCGGGTACGGGTGGATCGGAGCACCGCGGCGGAGCTGGCGGCGTTCGAGATCCCCCGTCTCGCCGACCTCTACGACACCTGCGGAACCGACTTCGAGCTCTCGATCGACGCGAAGTCACGCGACGTTGCTCGTCCGTTGATCGAAGTCGCCCGCCGGTACGGTGCCGCGGACCGACTCTGGCTCTGCAGCCCCAGCGTCGGACTCCTGCGCGACCTCCGGGGCGAAGGCGCCCCGTGCCGCCTCGTCCACTCCCGTCGACGGCAGGCCCTGTCGGCGCCGCTCGAGCGCCACGCGTCGGATCTCGCGACGATCGGCATCGACGCGATGAACATGCACCACACCGACTGGTCGAAGGGGCTCGTCACGCTCTTCCACCGCTTCGACGTCGCCGCGTTCGGCTGGGACGTGCAGGAGGTGCGCTATCTCAGGGCGGCGCTCACCATGGAGCTCGACGGCGTGTACAGCGACCACGTGGACCGCATGGTCGCCACCGTCGCCGAATGGTCCGGCTGAGCTCTCTCAGCTCCCAGGCCGGAGAAGGAGCGGAGGCGGCGGACAGTGACAGCGGGCTGTCAGCGGGTGAGCGATCGAGCCGGCGCAGCGGATTCGACCATCAAGACGCTTGCTTGCGTTTGCGACGGGACCAGAGGCTGCTCACTGCGAAGCACAGCGCGATCAGCGCGACGACGACGAGCACCGGCACGAGGTACGACGGGCCGATGAACGCGAGCCGGTCGATCGGCCAGATCCGCACGAAGGCGCGACCGACGATCCCTTCGTCTCGGATGGGACCGAAGTAGGTGGAGTCCTTCGACTGGAGCCGGTTGTCGCCCAACACGAAGACCGAGTCGGCCGGCACGCGGCCGTCGACGCACCCGAGTTGCTCGGTGCACTGGAACTGGCGCGATTGGGTGCCCTCGGGGAGCCACGGCTCGTCGAGGACCTTCCCGTCGATGTAGATCCGACCCTGGCGGCCCGCGATCGTCTCTCCGGGGAGGCCGATGACGCGCTTCACCAGGTCTTTGATCTCGGCGGTGCGCGTGCCCTCGGGTGCCTCGAACACGATGATGTCGCCGCGGTTGACGTCGTGGAGGTCGTAGCTCAACTTGTTGACGAGGACCCGGTCGCCGATCTCGAGCGTCGGGACCATCGACTCCGACGGGATGTAGAAGGCCTGGAAGATGAAGGTCTTCACCACGAACGCGATCACGAGCGCGGCGAGGATGAAGCCGCCCCACTCGAGCGCAACCTTCCAGAACGGTTTGGCCGGGGGACGTCCGCGCCGCCGCACCCGGTGCGCGGGACCTCCGTCGTCGGCCTCGCCACCGCCGCCTCCGGCGCCCTCACGGCCGTGGCCGTTGCCGGCGAGGGTCGAGGGAAGGGCGTCGTCGACGGGGACCGAGGTCGACGTGCTCGGCGATCCGACGGGAACGTCGGTTCCCTCGCTCATCGCCGGCTCATCGACTGGGCTCCACGGCCGGTCATCCTTTCACGGTCCCGGGGCTCGCGGTGTACGGGTCGCATCCGAATATCGCGCCAGGATCCGTTGCGCCGCGCGGGCGGGGAGGTCGTGGAGCTCGGGCGGATCGGTGATGCGGGCACCGGGGCCGACCTGGAGCAGCAGCCGTTCGAGCCATGCAGTCGCGCCGACGACGAGGACCACCCGCTGCCCCCCGTCGTCGAGCTCGACGACCGATTCGACGGGGGTGCTCTCGGCGACCCAGTCGGCGCCGGGCGGGAGCACGACCGTCACCCGCGTGTCGTCGTCGCCGGCGGTGAAGATCGCCGGGGGTCCTTCGGCATCGTCGAGCACCGGGGTGAACGTCTCGTCGGTGGCGCGGACGGTTCGGATGCGGTCGAGGCGGAACATGCGGTTGTCGCCGGCCCGGTGGCAGTACGCGTCGGTGTACCACTGACCCACTGCGAAGAACGGCGGACCCGGGTCGATCACCCGCGTCGAGACGTCGTCGCGGCCGGCCGACCAGTAGTCGATCTCGATGCTCTCGCCCGCGAGCGCGGCGGCGCGGACCTCGGCGAGGAACGTCGGTTCGCCGATGTCGACCACGAGGTCGACCCCTTCGAGCGCGTCGGCGAGGCGGTCGATCGCGGTGGCGAGGGGTCCGGTGGGATCGGAGCCGGGCACCGCGAGCAGGGCCCGACCGGCCGCGAGGAGCGCGAGGCCCTCGGGGGGACTGAGTCGCAACGGGCGGGTGAAGTAGTCGGCGAGGCGGATCTCGACCGTCTCCGCCTCGGGGTCGACCTCGATGTAGTCGCCGGGAGAGTACGGCGGGACCCCGACCATCATCAGGAGCCAGAGATCGCGTTCGAGCTGCTCGACGGTGACGCCGAAGCGCGTCGCGATCTCCGGCTTCGTCGATCCGGGATGGGCGATGATCCACGGCACCAGCGCGAGCACGCGGGTGAGCTCGTCTTCGGCGCCCTGCCGCGGACTCATCCGGGCGCCGGACTCGACGCGGCGACGACCGACTCCAGCCACGCGACGACTGCCGCACGCACGTCGGGCGGATCGAGGACCTCGGCGTGCTCGAGGTACTCGAAGACCAGCGAGCGGAGTCCGTCGACGTTGGTGACGGCCAGCGTGACGACGACCCCACCGTCGGCCTGCCACTCGACGTCGGTCGCGCGGTGCGCACGGGCCGCGAGATCAGCGGCACGTCCGGGATCGACCCGGACCCGGACCGGCACGGGATCTCCCCCACCGAGCTGCCACGGCTCCTCGGCCAACTCGGCTTCGGGGCGGAAATCGTCGGGGACGTCGAAGGCGGCGTCGGCCCCGATGTCGACCGCACCCTCGATCCGGTCGGCGCGGAAGACCCGCATCTGTTCACGATCCCGGTCGAAGCCGACGACGTACCAGCGACCGCGCTTCGACGAGAGCCCCCACGGCTCGACGTGACGCGCCTCGCCCTTGTAGCGGAAGCGCACCGGTGCCCGACGGCGAGTCGCCTCGTACACCGGTGCCAAGGCGGGGACGATCGGGAGCTCGGCGATGGTCTGGGCGCGATCGCCCTCGCGCCCGCCGAGCTTCATCAGGGCCCCGTGCCCGGCGGCGTCGTCGTCGGTGCCGAGGGAGATCGCGGTCACCGCGAGGTGCAGGGCCGCGCTCTCCTCGTTGCTGAGCCCGAGGTCGGGGAGGTAGTACTGATCCGGATCGACCCGGTAGCGGTACTCCTCGTTGGCGCCGACCTGGTCGAGCGGCACGCCCATCGCTCGCAACGACTTCTTGTCGCGTTCGAAGGCCTTGCGGGCCGACTCGGTGGCGCCCTCGTAGCCGAGGCTGCGTTCGCTGAGGATCTCCTCCGTGCTGAGACCGTTCCGGCTCCCGAGGAGCGCGGCGAGCAGGTTGAGCAGCCGCTCCCGTCTGTCCATCTCAGATCGCTCCGCTCACTCGTTTCGCCGCGTCCTGTCGGTGCGGGATCCGTTCGCTCCACATGGTCAGATCGCTCCGCTCACGTTTCGCCGCGCCGTCGGTGCGGGATCCGTTCGCTCCACATGGTCAGATCGCTCCGCTCACTCGTTTCGCCGCGTCCTGTCGGTGCGGGATCCGTTCGCTCCACATGGTCAGATCGCTCCGCTCAGTGGTCGGGCCGCGACCCGTCGGTGCGGGATCCGTTCGCTCCACATGCTCAGCGGGATCCTAGGTTCGGACCGTCGATCCGGCTGGCGGCGAGGGCGCCGGCGGCGGCCGCGGCGAGGAAGAGCGCGGGGTCGTCGTGGGCGGGTCGGCCCATGGAGACGACGTGCAGTCCCTCCGGGCCGAGTGCGTCGAGCACGTCGGGCGGGGCGACGTCGACGATGTCGTGGAGACGGTCGATGCCGGCTCCGGCCAGATCGGCACGGATCGTCGCCTCCTGCTCGCCGCCCAGCGTCGGCAGGGCGACAGTGGAGCGGGACCGGCAGGCGAGCCGCAGCGTGGTGAGCGTGTGGTGCGACACGCCCCGGTGCCGCGGTCGCGGGTCGGCGAAGGAGACGCGCAGGCACGCGACGGGTTGGCCGCCGAGGCCGTCGGCCGCGTCGAGCACCGGGCCGACCTCGATCCCGGAGAAGCCGAGTCGGGTTCCGGTGCCCACGATCCCGGGGCCCATGGCGACGATGGCCACGTCGCCCGCGGCAACATGGCGGGCGACCGCGAGGGCCGAGAAGACCGACACGGCTTCGAAGTCGCCCCCGAACGCGTGGCCGCAGGTGACGGTGGCGTCGACCAGGCTGCTGCTGCGCATCGTGGCGACGAGATCGGAGAGCGCCAGCGGGAGCGCGGCGCCGTCGGTCATCACGTAGACGATGCGCGCGTCGGGCGCGAGCCGGCGGATCCCCAGCGCGACCGCGGGGACCTGACTGTGGAGCGCCGCGGCGACGACCGGCATCCCATCGATCGAGTCGACGTCGACGAGCTCGGGATCGAAGTGCTCCTCGGTGCTGCCGACGTCGGCCTGCAGGCTCGTGTACCGACCCTTGATGATGTGGCCGGGCCCCTTCTCGCTCCAGGATTCGCGGGCGAGGTTCCAGTGCACGACGTGCCAGCCGCCCGTGCCCAGGCCGAGCTCGACCGCCGTCGTGTTCACCACCACCCGGTCGCCGACCCCGACGGTCCCGGTCAGCTGGGTGAGGACGTACGCCCGTTCCGGGCCGTCGCCGAAGTCGACCCGGACGCGCTGCAGCCCGACGCGCTCCTCGAGCAGCTCGACCACGTCTCCGGTTCGGAAGGACGGCACCGGGTGAGGCTACCGACGCGACGACAGGAGACCGAGGAGCCCCGGCAGGTCGCGCATGTCGTGGAACACCACGGTGTCGGGCCCGACGAGGCGCTCCGCCGGTGTGACTCCCCCGCCGAACCCGAAGACCTGCATCCCGGCGGCCCGTCCCGCGGCGACGCCGTGGGCGCTGTCTTCCACGACCGCGCACACCGACGGATCGAAGCCCATCCGGTCGGCTGCGTGCAGGAACACGTCGGGTGCCGGCTTGCCGTTCGCGACGTCTTCGACGCTGTAGATGCGCTCGTCGAAGTGGTGGCGCAGCCCGGTGAGCTCGAGCGAACGACGGATGCTGCGATGGCTGCTGCTCGACGCGACGCAGATCGGGAGCTCGGGATGCTCGGTGGCGATGTGGTCGAGGGTGTCGGTGATCCCGTCGACGGCGACGAGCTCGGCGGTGAACGCCTCCTCGTAGAGCGGACGGAACTCTTCCTCCCAGCCCGGCGGTAGGGGGCGACCGATCGCGGTCTCGATCTCGGAGACCATGAAGTCGTGCGGACGACCGACGAAGCGCTCGATGATCTCCTCCTCGCTGAGTGGCCAGCCCAGGCGTTCGAGCATGACGGCATCGACCCGGATCGCGATCGGCTCGCTGTCGACGAGCACGCCGTCGCAGTCGAAGATGACGAGCTCGAACGAGCGACGCGCGAGGGGCGGGCTGGTCACGGCAGTTGCTCCAGGAGTCGGTCGAGCGCGGCCGCGGTCTCAGTCAGGTCGGGTCGCGATGTCGAGGTGCGAACCGTCGACGCGCGCCGACGGTCCAGCCCCGGGCCCGCGCCTCCTCCGCGTCCCCGTCGTAGGCCGGACTCAGCCGCAGGTAGGCGCAGGGCGTGTCGGGCCACCCCACCGGAACCGCCACCTCGGAGCGGAAGAAGGCGAGCGGGAGGCGGCGCATCTCGGTCCGCATGCCATCGGCGGTCGAGGGCTGCGGTGCCAGGGCCGCGAAGGCCTCCTCGCCCCACCACTGCGACCACCGGGGAACCACTCCGTCGACGGCGAGCGACTCGAGGAACTCGAGCATCTCGGGTTCGGCCATCGGCGTGGATCCGACGCGGTTCGGGAGGCGGGCGTCGAGGAACACGGCACCCGCGACCCGGCCCCCGGCCGTTGCGGCGATCGCGGGGACCAAGCGGACCGGCGCCGCTGTGTGCGATCACCACCGAACCGTCGGCGACACCGGCCGCTGCCGCCGCGACGTGTTCGGCGACCGAGCCGGCGTCGGTGAGCGAGGGCACGATGCAGATCCAGCCGAGCCCGCTCAGGGCCCGAGCCGTCGCCTGCACCGAAGCCGGACCGAGCACGGGACTGTGGACGAGCACCAGGCTCGGACGCGTCACGGGGCCGCCCCCAACTGGAACGCCTGAGTCACAGGCTGGCGATCAACCGCTCGACGCGCTCGTCCTTCGCCTTGAAGGGGTCCTTGCAGAGGACGGTGCGCTGGGCCTGGTCGTTCAGCTTCAGGTGGACCCAGTCGACCGTGTAGTCGCGCTTGCGTTCCTTCGCCCGTTTGATGAACGCACCCCGCAGCTTCGCCCGGGTGGTCTGCGGCGGCGTGGTGACGGCTTCGTCGATCTGCGAATCGAGCGCGGTGCGGTCGACCTTCCCCCGCCGCTGCAGGAGGTAGTAGAGGGATCGGCTCCGGGTGACGTCGTGGTACGCGAGGTCGACGAGCGCGACGCGAGGGTGGGTCAGCGGCACGTCGTGGCGTTCGCGGAACGCCTCGAGCAGGTGGTACTTGATCACCCAGTCGACCTCGGTCGAGAGCTGGAGCGGGTCCTTCTCGAGGTGGGTCATGCAGTGCTCCCACATCTCGAGCGCCTGCTGCTCGAGGGGCGAGAGGCCGCGCCGCTTCGCGAACCGCTGGGCGCGGGTCAGGTACTCGGCCTGGATGTCGACCGCGGAGAGCTCCCGTCCGTTCGCGAGGCGGACCTTGCGGCGACAGGTGGTGTCGTGGCTGATCTCGCGGATGGCGCGGATCGGGTTCTCGAGGGTGAGGTCGCGCCACGGGCTCCCCTCCTCCTCCAACATGCGCAGCACGATCGACGTCGCCCCGACCTTCAGGAACGTCGAGTACTCGCTCATGTTCGAGTCGCCCACGATCACGTGGAGCCGACGGAAGCGCTCGGCATCGGCGTGGGGTTCGTCGCGGGTGTTGATGATCGGGCGCGACCGGGTCGTGGCGCTCGAGACGCCCTCCCAGATGTGCTCGGCCCGCTGGCTGACGCAGTACATCGCGCCCCGTGCGGTCTGGAGCACCTTGCCGGCGCCGGCGTAGATCTGCCGGGTCACCAGGAACGGGATGAGGACGTCGGTGAACTTCGCGAAGTCGCCGTCGCGCTCGACGAGGTAGTTCTCGTGACAGCCGTAGCGAGTTGCCGGCGGAGTCGGTGTTGTTCTTGAACAGGTAGACCTCGCCGCGGATCCCCTCCTCGCGCAACCGCTGCTCGGCGCTCTGCACGAGCCCTTCGAGGATCCGTTCGCCGGCCTTGTCGTGCACGACGAGGTCGGCGATCGAGTCGCACTCCGGCGTGGCGTACTCGGGGTGACTGCCGACGTCGAGGTAGAGGCGGGCACCGTTCTCGAGGAACACGTTGCTCGAACGTCCCCACGACACGACGCGGCGGAACAGGTAGCGGGCGACCTCGTCGGGGCTGAGCCGCCGCTGGCCGCGCAGCGTGCACGTGACGCCGTACTCGTTCTCGAGGCCGAAGATGCGCCGCTCCACCGGGTCAGTCTACGGCCGCCCGGCCTGTCCCCAGACCGGGTCTCGAGCACCGCACTCAGGACAAGAGCGGGCGGCAGGCCTTGACCGAGCGCTCGGCCTTCACCAGGTCGCCGTCGGCGTCGAGGCGGTTGATGCGGTCGAGGGCATCACCGAACGACGCGAACCCCTCGCTGAGGCGGGCGTTGGCCGCCTCGATGCCGGTCTGGAACGCGGTGCCGTCGTCGACCGGGAGCGCGTCGACCGCGGTCCGGGCGTCGGCGATCGCGTCCTGCACCGCGGCGGTGCCGTCGTCGAGGGTGCGGACCGCCTCGCTGCTTGGCGTCGATCGCGGGCGCCCCGGCCCTCCGGAGCTCCCGGATGAGCCGGTCGGTCGAAGCGGTCGCATCCTCGAGGTACTGCGCGAGGCGGGCCTTCGCCGCGGTCGTGTCGAGGTTCGGGGTCTTCAGGTACTCCTGCAGCGCTTCGCTGCTCGAAGTCGTCGCGGCCTGCCACGTGTCGAGGCTCGTGCAGAAGGTCTTCGCCCACCGTCGGTTCTCGGCCTCGTCGTCGGATCCGCCGCACGCGGCGGCGCCGACGGTCAGCACGCAGATGACCGCGATGCACTTGATGGAACGCATGGGACTGACCTCGGTTCGACGGCCCTCGCGTCGGCGCACCGGCACCCGCCTTGAGCCGGCGCTCGGTCGTAGGCTGGCGCCGATGGTGATTCCGGTGGTGCATCTGATGGCGGTCTGTCCGGTATGCGGCGTCGACGAAGCGGCGATCTCGGTTCGCCGACGCCACCGACGCGATCCGAACGTTCCCGCGCCGCTACCGCGAGGCCCTCGCCGACGTCCCCGACGACCTCCTGCCGCGTGCAACCGGATCCCGGCACGCTGGTCGATGCTCGGGTACGCCGTCCACGCCCGGGAGGTACTCGAACTGCTCGCGGGTTCGCTCCCCGTCGTGCTCAACGCGTCGGCGCCGGCGTTCCCGCCGATCGACGTCGACGATGTCGCGACCGAGTCGGCCCGCGTGGGTGCTCAACCACGATCTCGCGCTGGCCGGGATCGCCGCCGTCGTGCGACCGACCTCGTCGAGCAGATCGCCGCGGTCCCGCTCGCGGCGTGGGACCGGCCGTTCACCATCGGCGACGACGCGCACACCGCGATCTGGATCCCCCGTCACGCGGCGCACGAGGGCGCGCACCACCTCCGCGACATCGCCCGGGTCCGTGACGGCGATCGAGAAGAAGCGAGCCGTGGACAGGAACGCGGCTGAGCCGTGGGCGATCGGCCGGCGGAGCGGATTCAGATCAGGCGCTGAGCGCGGCGAGCTCGTCGCCCTTGAGGCGCCGGAACGCACGGTCGGGAGCGGCCCGCTCGAGGAACGCGACCTCGAGGGCTTCGGCCGCGACCGGATCCTGCCCCTCGGGTGCGAGCACGCGGGCGCCGAGGCGCACGGCCTCACCGACCGAGATGCCCTCGGCGTAGTCGCGTTCGCAGGACCTCGGTGATGGCCTCGGCCTGACCACCGAGCACCGTGAAGCCCTCTTCGTCCATCATCACGCCGTCGTAGAGGATGTGGAACAGCTGGTCGTCGGCCTGGGTGCGCGCCGACCTCGGCGACGAGGATCTCGACCTCGTACGGCTTCATCTCGTGGGTGAAGACCTGGCCCAGCGTCTGGGCGTAGGCGTTGGCGAGTCCCCGCGCGCTCACGTCTTCGCGGGAGTACTGGAAGCCCTTCAGGTCGGCGAGGCGGACCCCGGCGATCTTCAGCATCTGGAACTCGTTGTACTTGCCCGACCGCCGCGAACGCGATCCGGTCGTAGATCTCGCTGATCTTGTAGAGGGTGCGGCTCGGGTTCTCGGCCACGATCACGATGCCGTCGGTGCACTCGAGGCCGACGAGGCTGCGTCCGCGGGCGATCCCCTTCCGGGCGTAGTCGGCCCGGTCCTTCATCACCTGTTCGGGCGAGACGTAGAACGGCTGGCTCATTCGTCGCCTCCCCGTTCGGGACCGCCGAGCAACGCGCGGCCCGGGCCGCGACCGTCGTCGTCGTCGAGCATCCGGAAGCCGTCGACGTCGATCACCGCGACCGTCGGGAAGATGCGCCGAACCAGGTCGGGCCCACCGGTGGCGACGTCTTCGTCGGCCGCCGCGAACAGCGACCGGATCCCGAGGTCGACCGCTTCGTCGGCGGTGAGGCCCTCACGCCAGAGCGACTTGATCCAGTTCTTGGCGTGGACGCCACCCGAACCGTTCGTCTGGTAGTCGCGCTCTTCGTAGCGACCGCCGGTCGGGTCGAAGCTGAAGACCCGGCCCCGGGCCCGGCGCTCGTCGAACCCGGCGAAGAGCGGCACCACCACGAAGCCCTGCATCGCCGCGGGCAGGTTCGCCCGCACCATCTGCGACAGCTGGTTCGCCTTGCCCTCGAACGAGAGCCGTTCACCCTCGACCTTCTCGTAGTGCTCGAGCTGCACCTGGAACAGGCGCACCATCTCCACTGCCGGGCCCGCGGCGCCTGCGATCGCGACGCCGGAGTGGTCGTCGGCGCGGAACACCTTCTCGATCCACCGGCTCGCGATCGAGTACCCGGCCGTTGCGCGCCGGTCCCCCGCCATCACCACACCGTCGGCGTAGCGGATCGCCACCACGGTCGTGCCGTGCGTGATCGGCGAACGGCGCGGTCCCGTGCCCGGGCGGTTCCATCGCCGCCTGCGGGAGCTGCGTCGGGTCGACCCGGCGCAGCAGCTCGGAGAACGACGGACCCGGGTCGGGACCCGAACCGAACATCGGCAACAACGGCTCTGTCATCGGTCGGCGAGCCTAGCGGGGCCGTACCTCCGCACCGACCGGTTCAGCGGACGAAGCGGAAGAACCGCGCGACCGCGAGTCGCCGTTCGAGCCGGCGCACCCGCCTGCGCGACAGCACCCCGTCGAGCACCGCGGGCGACGGCATCGGTCGCCCGGCGCGCTCGCGCGCCAGCGCCCGACCGAACTCACCGCCGAACGATCCGCCGCCCGAACCCGGGCCACTCAGACCGGAGAATCCCACGACCTCAGGCTACGCCCGAGAGCAAGCCCGCCCGCTCCCGGGCCAACCCGTCGAGCTCCGCCCGCTCCGCCGGCCGCGTCTCGAGGTATTCGACGGTGCGCTCCAAGCGGTCGACGTCGTTGCCGAAGTTCCCGACCCCGACGTTGCAGCTGAAGCACAGCAGCCCCCGCACCTCACCCGTGTCGTGGTCGTGATCCACGTGCAGGTGCTTCCCCGCCTTCGGTGCCCGCCCACAGATCGCGCACATGCCACCCTGCACTGCGCTCATAGCGTCGAACTCTTCATGGGTGAGCCCGAACGCCCAGCGGAGGTGCTCAGCCCGGTAGTCGCGCTCCGACCTGCGTCGCGGTAGGCCTGTTGTCGCGCGCGGTATCGCTCGGCGTTCTCCCGCTGCCACGCGGTCGCCTTGGCGATGGCGTGCTCGCGATTCTTGTCGTACCAAACTCTCTTGGCCGCCAGGTTGCAGGCCTTGCAGTCAGAGCGATGCCCGTCGCGCATGCCCTGAGCCCGGTAGAACTCGTCGAGCGGCTTCGTCTCGCCGCACTTCTTGCATCGCTTCACTCTTCGAGCATACGGAGGGGGTGTGACAGTCAACGCCGGACTGTCGAACCGGACAAGAGGGTCATTGACCCCCTTTCTGCACATAGTTGCGAACGAACTCCTCTGCGTTGTCCTCCAACACCGAATCGATCTCATCGAGGAGATCGTCCAGCTCTTCCTTCAGCGCCTCGCCCTGCTTGGTGGGCGCGGCGACCTCGACGTCTTCCTCGACGCGCTCCTTCGGAGCCGCCTTCTTCTTCTGCTCTCGTTCGGGCATCCCAACCCTCCTACGACGCCAACCGGGCGACGAGCTCGGCTGGGGTCGAGCACTCGTTGAACAACGGTTCGACGTAGGCACGCGTTCCCTTGAGCGGCTCCATCATGGGGATCCGCCGCAGCGGTTCGCTGCCCACGTCGAGAATGAGACTGTCCCAGTTCGCCGCGACCACGGCCTCGGGCCACTTGGCGAGGCAGCGTGCCCCGGAAGTAGGCCCGGGTGCTGCCGGGCGGTTCGGTCATGGCCTCGATCACCGATTCCTCGGTCACCATGCGCTCGATCTTGCCCGCCGCGACGAGACGTTCGTAGAGCGACCGGCCGGGGCGGACGTCGTGGTACTGCAGATCGAGGAGCGAGAGCTTCGGGTCGTTCCAGGCGAGGCCATCGCGCTCACGGTAGGCGTCGAGCAACGCCAACTTGGTGACCCAGTCGAGCGGTGCCGTCGAGCGACGACGGGTCGCGCTCGAGCGCGGTGAGGGTCGACTCCCACCGTCGGAGGACGTCGGTGCCGACCTCCTCGCCGCCGCAGAGCTCGAGGCCGGTCTCGTCGGCGTACTTGTTCGCGAGGCGCAGGAACTCCCACTGGATCTCGATCGCGGTGGCGCGGCCCGCCCTCGGCCATCTCGACGGTCGCCCGACACGTGGGGTCGTGCGACACGGTGCGCATCGCGTGCGACCGGCCCGACGATCGCGAGGTCCTTGTCGATGAAGTCGTCTTCGATCATCGCGAGCACGATCGCGGTCGTGCCGACCTTGAGGAAGGTCGCGACCTCGCAGAGGTTGGCGTCGCCGGCGATCACGTGCAGCCGGCGGTACTTCTGCGGGTCGGCGTGTGGTTCGTCGCGCGTGTTCACGATCGGACGCTTCAGCGTGGTCTCGAGGCCGACCTCCTCCTCGAAGAAGTCGGCCCGCGAGCTGATCTGGTAGTCGACCGCCGCCGCGCCGTTCTCGCTGCCGATCTTGCCGTGGCCGGTGAACAACTGGCGGGTGACGAACCACGGCAGCATCGTGCGTACCAGCGACGGCGAACGGCAGCGCCCGGTCGACGAGGTAGTTCTCGTGCGTGCCGTAGGAGTTGCCCTTGCCGTCGGAGTTGTTCTTGTGGACGAGGATGTCCTGACCGGGCTCGAGCAGGCGACGCGACGCCTGCATCGAGCGGGCGAGGATCCGCTCCCCCGCCTTGTCGGCCCGCACCAGCTCGAGCGCGTCGGAGCACTCGGGCGTGGAGTACTCGGGGTGCGCGTGGTCGACGTAGTAGCGGGCGCCGTTCGTGAGCACCGTGTTCACGAGGTGGGTCTCGACCTCGGGCGGTGCCGAACCCTCGCGGGCGAAGCCGCGGGCGTCGCGCCCGGGTGACTCGTCTTCGAAGTCCCAGCCGACCTTGCGGTGCTCGACGTAGGCGTTGATGAGCATCGACGACGCGAGCACGGGGTTCGACTCGGCCGCGCCGCGCAGGGTCACGCCGTACTCCGTCTCGATCCCGCACACCTTCGGGACTGCCATCGCGTCAGGCTACCGCCGCCGTCGTGCCCCGCTGCGACGGTATGCGACGGCGGTCGGGCGGGACTACAGATACTGGCCCGTCGTGACGCGCTCGATCTGGCGACCACCGGCCGGTTCCTTGCCCTCGCTCATCAGGGTGCGCACGAACACGATCCGCTCGCCCTTCTTGCCCGAGATCTTCGCCCAGTCGTCGGGATTGGTGGTGTTGGGCAGGTCCTCGTGCTCCCGGAACTCCTGCTTGATCGAGTCGAGCAGGTCCTGGGTCGAGATCCCGCGCTGGCCACCGCTGATCTGCCGCTTGATCGAGAGCTTCTTGGATCGTCGCACGATGTTCTCGATCATGGCGCCGGACGAGAAGTCCTTGAAGAACAGGATCTCCTTGTCGCCGTTCTGGTACGTGACCTCGAGGAAGCGGTTCGACTCGTCGACCGAGTACATCGTCTCGACCGCGGACTCGATCATCGCCTCGATCGCGGCTCCCGCCGACCCGTGGCGCTTCGTCTCGTCTTCGGCGAAGGGCAGGTCGTCGGTGAGGTACTGGGCGAAGATCTGCTTCGCCGAGCTCTCGTCGGGCCGTTCGATCTTGATCTTCACGTCGAGCCGGCCCGGGCGCAGGATCGCGGGGTCGATGAGGTCCTCGCGGTTCGACGCGCCGATCACGATCACGTTCTTCAGCGCCTCGACGCCGTCGATCTCCGCGAGGAGCTGCGGGACGATCGTGCTCTCGATGTCGGACGAGATGCCGGTGCCGCGGGTGCGGAACAACGAATCCATCTCGTCGAAGAACACGATGACCGGCACACCCTCTTCGCTCTTCTCGCGCGCCCGCTGGAAGATCAGCCGGATCTGGCGTTCGGTCTCGCCGACGTACTTGTTGAGCAGCTCCGGACCCTTGATGTTCAGGAAGTAGGAGCGCGTCTTGTCGTTGCCGGTCTTCTCCGAGACCCGCTTCGCGAGCGAGTTCGCGACGGCCTTGGCGATGAGCGTCTTGCCGCATCCCGGACGGGCCGTAGAGGAGGATCCCCTTCGGCGGCTGCAGCTGGTGCTCGTGGAACAGGTCGGCGTAGAGGTACGGCAGCTCGACGGCGTCCTGGATCTGGTCGATCTGGTCGTCGAGACCGCCGACGTCTTCGTAGGTGACGTCGGGGACCTCTTCGAGGATGAGCTCCTCGACCTCGGGCCGGGGCAGGCGCTCGACGAGCAGGCCCGACCGCGACTCCATGAGCAGGTGGTCGCCGGCGCGCATCTTCACGCCCGACAGCTCCTCGCTCAGCTCGCAGACGCGCTCTTCGTCGGCCCGGCCGACGATGAGGGCCCGGGTGCCGCCCTCCATGAGCTCCTTGAGGACCACGACCTCACCGGAGATCTCCGGGCCGCGGGCGAGGACCACGTTGAGGGATTCGTTGAGCACGATCTCCTGGCCCGCGCCGCAGCGAGGTGATGTCGAGCTCGGGGTGGTAGGCGACCCGCATCTTGCGACCCGCGGTGAAGATGTCGACGGTGTCGTCGTCGTTGGCGCCGAGGAAGGTGCCGTATGCCGACGGCGGCATCGTGAGCTTCTCGACCTCCTCGCGGAGGGCCGCGATGTGCTCGCGCGCTTCCCGCAGGGTGGCCGACAGCTTCTCGTTCTGGGAGACGGCCTGGGCCAGCTGGCCCTTGGTCTCGAGGAGGCGCTCCTCGAGGGTCCGGACCCGTTTGGGGGCGTCCTGGAGCCGCCGGCGGAGCACGACGACTTCCTCTTCGAGCCCCTTGAGCTGTGACTGGAGATCGTCGACCTGCTGCTCGTATTCGACCAGGCGACGCTCGTGCTCGGAAGCCATCCTGCTCACCTCCCGGGACCGGTGCTGGTGCTGAGTCGTGGTGCACCTGCGAACCTAGCGCCCCGCGTGGGGCCCCGATGCGCATAAACACCATGACGGCTTGGTAAATTGACTGAGGTCACCCTGCGTTCTACCCTCGAACCCCGGAAACCCTTTAGAGATCCCGAGAGGACGACATCCGATGAAGGTCTGGATCGACCAGGACCTCTGCACCGGCGACGGTCTGTGCGAGGAAATCGCCCCCGACGTGTTCACGCTGCTCGACGATGGGCTCGCGTACGTCAAGGAGGGCGACAAGGTGTTCAGCAGCCCCGGTGGTCCCGAGGGTCTCGCCAACGTCGCCGCCGGCATGGAAGAAGCCACGATCGAGTCCGCCGAGGAGTGCCCCGGCGAGTGCATCTTCATCGAGGTCGAGTAGGCGACGCCCGCAGGTCTGCACGCTCAGTCCCGGAAGCCGGGACTCACGGTGCAGAGCTGGTGGGTGGGCAGGTCAGCCGACGAGGCAGGGGCCGGTGCTCACGGCCCGCGTGCGGGTGCCCCGTTCGGTGAGGGCGGCGCGCAGTTCGGTGTCGGCGAGGGCGTAGGCGGTGCCGGGACGGCCGGGGTCGATCGCGAACGCGACGCCCACGACCTGCCCCTGATCGTCGACGAGCGCCCCGCCGGAGTCGCCGGGGTGGATGTCGGCCGCGAGCACGAACACGTCGCGCTCGGTGCGACGGTCGCCGTAGATGTCTCGCCCGACCGCGGTGATGCGATCCTCGATGCGCGCGGGTGACGTGACGAGCGCACCGCCGCCGGGATGTCCGTACACGGCGCCGACCGCGCCGACGTCGCGCGCGCCGATCGTGAGCGGCTCGAGCCCGAGTCCGGGAACCGACAGGACCGCGAGGTCGCGGCGCGGGATCGAACGCGACAACGCGCGCGCCGAGTCGTTCGCTGTCGGGCTTGATCACCGTGGTGCGGGGCTCCCCCGCCACCACGTGCGCGTTCGTGACGACCACGTCGTCCGCGACCACGAACCCACTGCCGTCTTGGATCACGTCGCAGGCGGTGCCCTCCACCTTCACGGTCGACGCGCTCGCGAGGGCGTCGATGGCCGGGGGGAGCCCCGACTTCGGCGGGTTCCCGGTGACCGGGGGGTCGACGAGGCGGCCGAGCACCTCGGGCCCGGTCTGGCCGACCTGCCGGGCGAGCGCCTCCAGCGCCGGCGGAGGGTCGGGTGCGACCCGGTTGATCTGACCCACGATCGACGAGTCGCGCGCGGCACGCGCCGGCCACCCTGGCGCGTTCGCGAGCGCAGGGATCGCGAGCCACACGATCACCACGACGCCCAGGGCGCCGAGGAGGCCGCCCGCGATCCGGTCGAGCCGGGCGCCGGCCGGCGGGAGCTTGACGCGCTTGCGGACCGCGCCGCCGCACGCGAGCCCGATCGCCTGACCGATCAACGCGATGCCGACGACGAACACGAACGCGACGACGAGGCGGGTCCGGGCCTCGGTCTGCGTCAGTGACGACGTGACGTCGGGCAGGAACGCCACCGCGAGCGCGACGCCCGCCGCGAGGCCGGCCCACGACAGCACCCGCGCCACGAAGCCGAGGCGGAACCCGGCGACCGCGGCCAGCAACGCGAACAGCACGATGACCGCGTCGAGCACGTTCACCGGTCGGTGTCCGTGGTCGCCGTCGCGAAGGTGGCGTCACGGGCGCGTGCCCTCACCCGTCGGGCGCGAGGAGCCGGGCGTGGGTGAGGAAGCCCGTGTGCGCGACCATCCGATGATCGGGTCGGACCGACTGCCCTTCGATGTGCCAGCTCCGCTGGAGGACCTCCACCGTCTCCGCCATCCCGAACGCCGACGCGTCGAGCTCCTCGCGCAGGCGGGCCACCTGGAGGATCGTCGGCAGGTAGGAGATCAGGATGCCGCCCGATCGCAGTGCCTGCTCGGCGTGCTTCACCACCCGCCACGGCTCGGGGAGGTCGAGCAGGATCCGGTCGAGGTCGGCCACGTCGATGCCGTCGTAGGTGTCGCGGATCTCGACCGTGAGCGGTTGGTCGGGGCCGAGGAACGACTCGACGTTGCGTTGCGCCCGATCGGCGAACTCCTCGCGCATCTCGTAGCCGTAGACGTGGCCGGTCGGGCCGATGGCCCGCAGGAGCGTGGTCGTGAGCGCGCCGGATCCGATCCCCGACTCGAGCACCCGGGCGCCGGGGAACACGTCGGCGAGGATCAGGATCGGGCCGAGGTCCTTCGGGTAGATGACCTGAGCGCCGCGCGGCATCTTGAGCACGTACTCCGCGAGCGTCGGCCGCAGCACGATGAGTCGGGCACCCAGTGAGCTGCGGACGCTGATCCCCTCCTCCCGGCCGAGGATCGCGTCGTGCTCCAGCACGCCGGCGTGGGAGTGGAACTGCCCACCCTCGGCGAGGTGCACGAGGTGCCGACGGTTCTTCGAGTCGATGAGGAGCACCCGGTCGCCCGGGGTGAAGGGACGCGGCATGTCAGGCGTCGCCGGGCGTCGGGCCCACCGGGGCGGGCGCCGAAGGGGCCACACCCAGCTCGACCGGGATCTCCACTCCGGTGGCGCGGTTGCGCAGCGTGCAGAAGGCGCAGAGCGTCCCGGTGGTCGGCGACCCGCACTCGGGACACGGAGCGAGGCCCTCGCGCTCCTCGGCGGCACCGTCGAGGAAGTGCTGCCGACCGCGGTCGTAGAAGCTGAACAGGAACGCCGCCTTCGCGCCGGCCGACCGTTCCTCGAGGCTGTCGAGCACTTCCTTCAGACCGAGGTGGCGGTTCCCCGCGGCCATCGGACACTCGTCGACCTGGTAGTCGATGCCCGTGAGCACGCAGTAGGCGGCCATCTCGCGCTCACCGAGCCGGATGAGCGGCTTCACCTTGCGCACGAACCCCGGCGCCGCGGGGAGCACCGGGGCCTGGCGGCCGAGGTAGCCGGTCTCCCATCGCAACACGTTGCCGAGGAGCACAGCGGCTTCGTCGTCGAGGTTGTGGCCGGTGGCGACCGCGTCGTAGCCCTCGCGACGCGCGACTTCGTTGAAGAGGTGCCGCTTCGACAGACCGCACGCGCCGCAGGGCGCGCGGTCGGGTGACGGATGCGGCCTCGGGGACGTCGAACCCGTAGTCGTCGCGGAGGTCGACCTCGATGAGACGACGACCCCGGGCGGCCGCGAACTCGCGGGTGTGGCGACCGGATTCGTCGGAGTAGTCGCCGATACCGAGACCGAGGTACAGGCCGTCGGCTTCGATCTCGAGGTCGGTCAGCAGGTCCCACAGCGCGAGGGAGTCCTTTCCACCCGACACCGCGACGAGCACGCGGTCGTTTGGGGCGATCATCTGGTGGTCCTTGATCGCCCGCTTGACCTGTTCCCGACAGTGGTGCAGGAAGCAGTCGCGACAGAACGCCGCGTTGTGGCGACGGATGTCGATCACCGCCGGGCCGCGGCAACGCCGGCACTTCATCGTGACCTCATCCGGGCTCGCCGGTCATCAGCCGCCCGATGTGACGGGACGGATCTCGATGTCGTCGGTGTCGGCGAGACGGGCGTCGCGGGTGACGAGGGTGTCGCCTTGGATCACGAGCACGGTCTCGGGGTTGATGTCGAGCCGTTGCAGCAGCTTGACGACCGTGATCGGACCAACGACTTCGATCTCGCGGCGGGGGTTGCGGAGCAGCACCTTCACGGGGGTGAGGCTACCCGCAGGCCAGCTACTCGCCGCGACGCAGCGCCCGGATCGACAGGCCCTCACCCGGCAGCAGCTCGGTGACGAGCAGCGACTCGGAACGGCGACCCGCGAAGCGACGGACGAGTCGCACGCCGGTCATCGCGAGGCTCAGGTAGAGCAGCGGGCCCGATCGGGCCCGGAGGCGGCGTCCGCCGACGGTCGCCGCGAACTTCGCCGCCGAGGCGACGCGACTCACCGACGACTCACAGGCGCCGCACCTCGACGATCGTCGTGCGGCGCTTGCCGCGTCGCCGCCCGAGCAGGAACGCGACGACCACCACGACGACCACCACGCCGACCCCGACCGTGATGGCGAGGTTCTTGGCGCTCTCGACCTCACCGCCGACCTCACCGGTGATCTCGCGCATCTTGGCTTCGATCACGTCGCGCGAGATCGGCTCGTCGCCGGCGCCCGAGCCGGGTGTGGATGCGGGGGTCACGGGGTCTCCCGGCCCATCGCCTTGGTCACGGCCCTCGCCTTCGCCACGCTCAGCGCCTTCACCGTGATCGCGGCGCCCACGAGCAGCAGGGCGACGACGATGAGGTACGGCACCCAGGTCCAGTCTCCGTCGAACGCGTCGGTCGCGACCTGGAGGGCCCGGAGCGCGGCAACCGTACAGAAGACGACACCGAGGCCCATCAGGAACGAACCGAGCACGCCGAGGCCGATGTAGCGGCCGAGCGACTTCAGCGGGACGACCGTCTCCTGCTTGAAGTAGAGGACGACGAGGTCCCACAGTTCGGCGACGAGTTGCGGGATCGGCTTCTGGCGTTCGGGCATGAGGGGCGATTGTCGTCGCCACGCGATCCTCACGCAACCCGCGCGCCGTTCGCGTGGCGCGCACGCGGGTCAGGGTGCCGGGACCAGCTGCTCGGCCGGTGGCGACTGTGGGTAGGCGTCGATCGCCTCCGCAGCGCTCCCCGCCAGCTGTCGGCCCTGTGATTCGCCGAACGAACCGTTGAAGACGGTCGCGAACCGCGGCGTCCCCGTGCCGCCCTGCACGTCGAACAACCCGGTGAGTCCGGCGACGCCGTTGAGGCTGCCCGTCTTGCCCCAGAGCCGTCCGACGAGCGCGGTCCCGCCGAATCGCTCGGCCAGCGTGCCCCGCTGGCCGGCGATCGCGAGGCCCTCGACCACCGACCGGTACCGCGGCTGCACGCCCAACCCCAGGGTCTGGAGCAGTGCTGCGCAGGTGACCTGGTTCTCACGACTGAGGCCCGATCCGTCGACGAGGGTGACACCGGCGACGTCGACTCCCGCGTCCTGCAGCTGGGCGAGGATCCCGGCGGTCCCGGCCGCGACGGTTCCGGTGTCGGTGGTCGCCTTGCCCACGGCGAGCGCGAACGCCTCGGCGGTCCCGTTGTCGCTCGCGCTCAGCAACTCGGTCACGAGCGCGGGGAGCGGCGCCGAACGGATCGATGCCACCTCGACCGCATCGGCCGGCGCGACCCCTGTCGCTGGGGGGCCCGACCGCGACTCCCCGGGCCGCGAGGAGCGCGCTCAGCTGACCGGCGGCCGCGAGGGCGGGATCGGGTACCTGCTGGCCTGTCGCCGGATCGAACCCGTCGTCGACGACGAGCGCGCCGAGGGGGCCGATCTCGGAGCGGTACGACTCCTTCCAGGTCGGGAGCGTCGTGGGTGTCGAGTAGGCGGAGCCGTCGCCGATGACCCCGCCCGGGATCGTCCGCACGCCCGCGGCGACGATCGAGTCGGCCAGCGACGCGAGGGGCGTGAACGAACCGGTCAGCCCGGCGTACTCGGGCTCGGCCGCCTGCTTCGCGGTCCACTCCGCCGTGCTGAGCACCGGGTCACCTCCCCCCACGAGCCAGACCCGGTCGACGGCACCTCCCGCGGGGGCTGCGGTGCCGACCGCACTCGTGGTGAACGTGAACTCCGGCCCGAGGGCGCCGAGGGTTCCGGCCGCGGTCAGGACCTTCTCGGTCGACGCCGGGATCACCGTCGGCGCGGCACCACCCACGGCGACGGTACCGAGACCGTCGACGTCGACCCGGAAGCACGACTGCGTTCCCGCCGCGAGCTCGTCGAGGGTCCGTTGGAGGTTCGCCGACCCCACCGCCGTCACGAACGACTGGGGTGTTCGCCGCGGCGACCACACCGGGGTCGCGAGGGTCGCGGTGTCGCTCCCCTCCTGGGCTTCCGCGTCGGCCGGCGCCCGGAACGCCGCGACGATGCAACCGATCGCCGCGACCGCGAGCACCCCCGCGACCACGCGCCGCGCGGTGGTGCCCTGACTCACCCGAGTCCGCGCCGTTGCCGGAACCGCGCGTAGCGCCAGAGGTGTTCGAGCGCGGTGACGGCCCGGTTCGACGAGGAGTAGCAGAGGCGACCGCTCTCCCGCACCGCGCGCGGTCCGGGATTGTCGGGTGACGCGATCGCGAGCTCCGTGGCCGTGAGCACGGGCTTCCCCGTCGCGGTCGAGACCTCGGCTGCCGCGATCGCGAAGCGCTCGTCCTGTCGTTCGTGGTACGCGACGATCCGCTCGAGTCCGTCGCCCGGGTAGAACGGACCGTCGCGCATCAGCTTGGCCTGGTTCGACTGGATGCCGAGCCCGAGGTAGACGACGGCGTCGACCGCGTCGTGGCCGGCGACGAGCGCGAGGATCTCGGGAATCGTGTCGCGGGTCTCGCCCCCGGCGAGGTCGATCGGGTTGTTCCGGCTCCAGCGCGGCGGGAGCTTCTCGTCGATCGCGTCGCGGAGGTCGTCGGGGAGCACGACGAGCTCCAGCTCGGAACGGGTGATCGCGTCGGCGGTCACGACACCCCATCCCCCGGCGGTGGTCACGATCGCGACACGTGGACCCTTCGGGAGCGGCTGTGTCGCGAACGTGGCTGCGGCTTCGAACGCCTCTTCGACCGTGGCGGCGCGAGTGACCCCGGCCTGGCGGCACATCCCGTCGAACACCTCGTCGTCGGCCGCCAACGCGCCGGTGTGCGACGCGGCCGCGCGCTGCCCTCCGGCAGTCGCGCCGCCCTTGAGGAGCACGAGCGGTTTGCGGGCCGCGACCCGGCGGACCCGCTCGAAGAGCCCGCGACCGTCGACGAGACCTTCGACGTACGCGAGGCCGGTTGCGGTCTGCTCGTCGTCGGCGTAGAAGTCGAGGTAGTCGGGAACCGTGACCGCGGCCGCGTTGCCGGCCGACACCGCGCGACTGATGCCGATGCCTGTCTGCACCGAGTAGTTCAGGAACGACGAGACGAAGTTGCCCGACTGGCTCGCCACACCGATCCGGCCCTGCGGCGGGTACGGCGCGACGATCTGGGCGCACAGCGACGCAGGAGTCGACACGACGCCCTGACCGTTCGGTCCCGCAAGGAGGATGCCGAGCTCGTCGGCGAGCGCGACGAGGTCGCGTTCGGCCTCCCGACCTGCGTCACCGGCTTCGCCGTACCCGGCCGACGTGACGAATGCCGCGGTGATGCCCCGCGCCGCACACGACCGCAGCAGGTCGGCGTTCGCACCCGCGGGGGTGCACACGAACACGAGGTCGAGCGACGCGTCGGCGGGGAGATCCTCGATCGACGGCACCGCCGCGATCCCGAGGATGGTGCCGCCCTCGCGGTTCGTCGCGAAGACGGGGCCCGCGTACCCCTGCGAGAGGATGTTGTGCAGCGCGACGAAGCCGAACTTGCCCGGGTGGCTCGATGCACCGGCGACCACCACGCCGCGCGGGTCGAAGAGGGCGCGGAACTGCTCGGGCGTGGGGCTCATGCCGCGCCCACTTTGATCTCGACCAGCGCGTCGACCGCGAGTGGCGCGCCGTCGACGATCACCAGCGGGTTGAGGTCGACGCTCACGATGTCGGAGTCGGCTTCGGCGGCGCGCGACAGGCCGAGCAGGATCTCGACGAGCGCGGCCCGGTCGACCGCTGGTTCACCCCGGAACGGGCCGAGCAGCGCCTGGCTGCGGAGGCCGTCGATCATCTCGTTCGCGTCGACCTCGGTGATCGGGACGAGCCGGAACTGCACGTCGTGCACCGCTTCGGCGAGCACGCCGCCGACGCCGAGCATCACGCAGGGTCCGAACTGCGGGTCGGTGTGCAATCCGGCGATCAGCTCGCGGGAACCCTTGACCATCGGCATCACGAGCAGCTCGACGCTCCCGTCTTCGGGGGTCGCCCGGGCCAGGAGGTCGTCGGCGGCCTCGCGCACGGCGTCGGCGTCGCCGAGCCCGAGCCGGACCAGCCCGCGTTCGGTCTTGTGGGCGATCGCGTCGCCGCACAGCTTCACCACCACGGGATAGCCGAGCTCGTTCGCCTTCACCGCCGCCTCACTCGAGGTCGGCACCACCAACCCGGGAACGGTGGCCACCCGATGGGTGGTGAGCAACTGCTTCGATGCCGCTTCGGAGAGCGTGCGGGTCGGGACGGTCATAGGCCCGCCGACGTTAGCCGTGGCGGTCGAACGCGCCGGGTCGCACGCCGAGGTCGCGGAACGGACGCCACAGGTAGCCGTCGGGATCTGCGAGCACGAACTGACGGTTGCCGGCCTCGGTCGGCCCCTTCACCTGCCAGCGCCCGCCGCGCTCGGCAACGTCGACCCGGTACCAGCGCTCCTCCATCGGCACGACGATGGTCGCGCCCGCCGCCGCGGCGCGGGCGTGCACCGCGTCGACATCGTCGACGAGAAGTTGGAAGTTGACGCCGCGACCGTGCGGGAGCTCGAGCGGAGCCGGGCGGAACCGGCGCCCCGGTCCGGCAGCCTCTTGGATCATGAGCTCGACGCCCTCGCGCTCGAGATACGCGAAGCGTTCCGCGGCCCGCTCGAACAGTGTTCGGAACCCGAGCACATCGGCGTAGAAGCGCAATGATGGCGCGAGCGCGGTGACATCCAGTTCCGGCACGAGCATCAGTCGCCCACCCTACCGACGAGCCGAGCCCCGGTGACCGGGTGTTGCGGAACGCAGCGCGCGCGATGAGTCTTCGATGCGACTGGAGTCAGAGCGACGACGGATTGCCGCCAGGAGAGGACGACCCCATGGGCAAGCTCATCGTGACCGAGTTCGTGACGCTGGACGGGGTGGCTCAGGCGCCCGGCGGGCCCGACGAGGACCGCGACAGCGGCTTCTCGCACGGCGGGTGGCAGGCGCCGTTCCTCGACGAGGAGGCCGGTGCGGTCGTCTTCGAGCAGGCGAGGAGCATGGATGCGCTGCTCCTCGGCCGCAGGACCTTCGACATCTTCGCCGACTACTGGCCCACCGCGCCGGCGGAGATGCCGTTCACGGGCCTCCTCAACGGCATCACCAAGTACGTCGCCAGCCGTTCGCTGGCCGAGCCGCTGGCGTGGCGGGGTGCGAGCCTCGTTCCCGAGGATCTCGCCGACGGCGTCACCGCGCTCAAGGATCGCCACGACGAGATCCAGGTCATCGGCAGCCTCGACCTCCTGCAGTCGCTGCTGCGGTTCGGCCTCGTCGACCGGCTGAACCTGTGGGTGTACCCGCTGGTACTGGGGAGCGGCAAGCAGGTGTTCGCCGGCGGCACCGTACCCACCGCCCTCCGCCTGACCGAGTCGGTCACCTACCCGAGTGGCGCGCTCCACCTCGGGTACGACGTCGCCGGCACGCCCACCTACGGCGACATGACCGTCTGACCGTCTGACCGTCAGACCGAGCTGGTGCGGTCCTTCCAGAACTCGTCGCGGAGCACGCGCTTCAGCAACTTGCCGGCGTCGGTGCGGGGCAGTTCGGCGCGGGTCTCGTAGCCGCGGGGGCGTTTGTAGCCCGCGACGCGCTCGGTGACGAAGCGATCGACCTCGTCGAGGTCGAGCTCCTCGCCCGCCTTCGCCTGCACGACGCAGTAGACGCTCTCGCCCCACTCGTCGTCGGGGATGCCGAACACCGCAGCGTCGAGGATCTGGGGGTGGGCGTAGATCACCGCCTCGATCTCGGCCGGGTAGATGTTCACCCCGCCGGAGATGATCATGTCCTTCTTGCGGTCGCAGATCGACACGAAGCCGTCTTCGTCGACCGTGGCGACGTCGCCGACCGACTTCCAGTCGCTGCCCGCGATCTCGGTGAGCTGCTCCTCGGTGCGGTGGTACCCGTCCATGGCGAGCGTCGTCCGGATGAACAGCTCCCCCGGCTCGCCCGGTCGGCGCGTCGGTGCCGTCGTCGGCGACGATCTTGATCTCGATGCCGCCGTAGGGCTTCCCGCACGAACCCGGGTGGGCGAGCTGGTCCTGCGGCTTCATCACCGTGACGATGCCGAGCTCGGTCGAGCCGTACACCTCGTACAGGAACCAGTCGCCGAGCTTCTCGAACACCTCCAACTTCAGCGCGTACGGCACCGGGGCCGCGTTCGCGATGAGGCAACGCATCGACGTGAGGTCGGCTCGGGCGAGCTCACCGGGAGGGAGGCTCACGATCCGCTTCACCTGGGTCGGCGCCGAGAACGTGTTCGTGGCGCGGTGCTCCTTCACCAGGCGCAGCCACGCGGTGGGATCGAACCGGCGGAGCACGATGATCGCCCCGCCCATCGAGTGCGCGATCGACGCGAAGGCAAGCGGACCCGAGTGGTACAGCGGCCCGGTGGTGATGTGGACCTCTTCGCCGAAGCGGAGTCCGAGCTCGCCGAGCAATGCGCCGACCAGGGCCGAGTCGGTCGCGGTCCGCAGCGCTCCCTTGGGCTTGCCGGTGGTCCCCGAGGTGTAGAGCATCTGCGCACCGACGTCGGACTTGTCGGGCGCCTCCGGCTCCGTGTCGGGCTGCGCGGCGAGGATGTCGTCCCACGCGCGGGCACCGGGCGGGACGTCGCCGCCGAACACGAGGACCTCGCGCACCTTCGGGATCCGGTCGCGGATCTCGGCCACGGTGGCAGCCTGTTCGGCGTCGACGACGACCAGGGTGGCGTCGGAGTTGTCGATCACATACGCCATCTCGTCGGCGTTGAACCGGTACGAGAGCGGCACCGCGACCTGGCCCGCCTTGCGGGCCGCGTGGATCGTCACGAGGACCTCGAGCGAGTTCGGCCCGCACCAGACGATCCGCTCGCCCTGCACGACACCGAGCTCTCGGAACGCGTGCGCGAGCCGGTTCACCTGCTCGTTGAGTCGGAGGAACGAGGTGGCCGACGGCGTCCCGCCCAGCGCCTCGTCGACGATCACCGCCGTCGCGTCCGGCGTGGTCTGCGCGTACAGCGCCAACAGATCGTCGGGCATGCCGTCTCCCCCTCGTGAGCGGCCGGTAGCCTAATCCGGTGCCCCCCGAGTCGCCCGCGACGGATGTGCCCGCGCCACCGCCCGCGATATCTGTGGTGATGCCCGCCTACAACGAGGCTGCCTTCCTCGAGCGGACCGTGCGCGACGTCGCCGACGGACTCCGGGCCTGGAGCCGACCGTTCGAGATCCACGTGATCGAGAACGGCTCGACCGACGGCACCCGCACCATCGCCGAGCGACTCTCCGGTGTGATCGACGAGCTCTCGGTGCATTCGCTGCCCGTCGCCGACTACGGCGAGGCGATCCGCACCGGACTCCTCGAGTCGCGTGCCGACATCGCCGTGCTGTTCGACGTCGACTTCTACGACCTCGCCTTCCTCAAGGAGGCGTTGACTGTCCTCGACGACAGTCCGGAACCGACCGGACCGATCATCGTGGTGGGTTCCAAGCGGGCGCCGGGTGCGAGCGACGAGCGAGCGTTCATCCGTCGGCTCGCGACCGGCGTGTTCACCGGCATCCTGCGGGTCGGCTTCGACCTCGAGGTGTCGGACACACACGGCATGAAGGTCATGCGGCGCGACATCCTCGAACCGATCGCCCGCCAGTGCGCGTTCGGTGTCGATCTCTTCGACACCGAGCTCATCATCCGCGCCGAGCGCGGCGGTTGGCAGGTCGCCGAGGTGCCGGTCACGGTGGTCGAGCAACGGCCGGCCCGGACGTCGATCATGCATCGGGTGCCCCGCACCCTGTGGGGGCTGGTGAAGCTGCGCGTCGTCCTCGGCCGTCGCGCCCGGTGACCGAGGCCGTTCCGACGTTCGACACCCGAGGGCTCGTCGACCTGCAGACGAACGGCGTGGGTGCGGTCGACTTTTGGAGCGCCGATCGCGACGGGTGGCGCGCCGCGGGCGCGACGTTCGCCGCGAACGGCGTCGCCGCCTACCTGCCGACGCTGCCGAGCGGGCCGCTCGACGCGTACGACGCCGCACTCGACCGCGCGGTCGCGGCGCGCGACGACGCGGCGGCCCGCGGGCTCCCCGAGATCGCGGGTCTGCACCTCGAGGGACCGTTCCTCGGCGACGCGCCGGGCGCGCATCCCACCGAGCTGCTCCGACCGATGGACGTCGACTGGCTGCTCGCCCGGGTCGAACGCCACCCCGGACTGATCCGGCTGGTGACGCTCGCGCCGGAAGCCGACCCGGCCTTCGACGGGATCCGCTCGCTCTGTGCTGCCGGTGTCCTCGTGGCGCTCGGGCACTCCCGGTGCGACTACGACACGGCGGTCGCCGCGTCGGAGGCGGGCGCGCGGCTCGTCACGCATCTGTTCAACGGCATGGGACCACGACATCACCGCTCACCCGGTCTGGCCGATGCCGCGCTCGATCCGGCTGTCGACCTCACCCCCACGCTCATCGCCGACGGCGTGCACGTGCACCCGGCGGTGATCCGCGGGCTGCGCGATGCCGACGTGATCCTCGTGACCGATGCCGTGGCCACCGACGTCGAGTACTTCGGCCAGCACGTCAGCGCGCGCGACGGGGCCGCCTACCTCGCCGACGGCACGCTCACCGGTTCGACCCTCGCGATGGACCAGGCCGTGCGCAACGTGATCCGCTGGGGGTGGACGGACGAACGGGCGCTCGCCGCGGCGAGCTCCCGGCCCGCTCAGCTGCTCGGGTTCGACCCGATGCCGTCGGACGACGCCGTCTACCGTGCCTGACGTGCCGAGCGTCGCCCTCTTCGTGACCTGTGTCGTCGACCAGGTCGCGCCCGACGTCGGTGTCGCGTCCGTCCGGCTGCTCGAAGCGGCGGGATGCGCGGTGTCGTTCCCCGAGGCCCAGACGTGCTGCGGGCAACCGGCCGCGAATGCGGGCGAGCCCGAGGCTGCGGCGCGGCTCGCCCGACACTTCCTCGACGTGTTCGAGCCGTTCGACGCGATCGTGGCTCCGTCGGGCTCGTGCGCGGCGATGATCCACCACTGGTACGACCGCCTGCTCACCGGCGCAGATCGGGAACGAGCGCGCGCGGTCGCCGAGAAGACGTTCGAGCTCTCGCAGTTCCTCGTGATCCGGTTGGAACAGGTCGACCTCGGGGCCCGGGTCGACGCAACGGTCACGGTGCACGACGCGTGCCACGGCCTGCGCAACCTCGGAGTCGGCACCGCGCCCCGACGACTGTTGGAAGCCGCCGGGGCGACGATCGTCGAGATGGTCGAGCCCGAGACGTGTTGCGGGTTCGGCGGGACGTTCTCGATCGAGCACGGCGAGATCGCCGGTCCCCTCGCCGACGACAAGCTCGCGCACGCCGCCGCGACCGACGCAGAGTTCCTCGTGAGCGGCGACTCCGCGTGTCTGCTCCACCTCGAGGGTCGCCGTCGCCGCACCGGCACCGGACCGCAACCCATCCACTTCGCGGAGCTCCTCGCTCGGGGCCTCCCGTGACGCACGGGATCGTCACTCCCGGCGACAGCTTCTCCGCGCGGGCGACCAGCGCCGTCGCCAACCCCGAGCTCCAGCGGGCCCTGCGCAACCTCGACACCCGGCTGCACACGGCCCGGGCCGTCGCCGACACCACCCCCGAGATGAAGGACCGGGCCGCCGCGCTGCGTCGCGAGGTGCTCGCCGATCTCGACGGCTGGCTCGACCGGTTGGAGCGGTCGCTCACCTCCGTCGGCGTGGTCGTGCACCGGGCCGACACCCCGGCCGCGGCCCGGGAGGTCGTGCTCGACCTCGTCCGCGCCAACGGGGCCCGCACCGTCGTGAAGTCGAAGTCGATGGCCACGGAGGAGATCGACCTCGGGGCCGCGCTCGAAGCCGTGGGGATCGAGGTCGTCGAGACCGATCTCGGCGAGTACATCGTGCAGGTCGCCGACGAGCGGCCGTCGCACATGATCACGCCGGCGATCCACAAGACGCTCGACCAGATCGCCACGGTCCTCGGCACCCGGGCCGACGGCCCCCTGCCGGTTGAGCGCGAGGCGCTCGCCGCATGGACCCACGACCATCTGCGGCCCGCGTTCCTCCGGGCCGAGGTGGGCATCAGCGGGGTGAACTTCGCCGCCGCCGACACCGGGACGATCACCATCGTGACCAACGAGGGCAACGGTCGTCTCTGCACCACCTGGCCGCGGGTCCACATCGCGGTCATGCCGATCGAGAAGGTGATCCCCCGCTTCGCCGACCTCGCGACTCTCGTCCCCCTGCTCACGCGCAGCGCCACCGGGCAGGCGCTGTCGAACTACCTGTCGATGCTCACGGGACCGCGACGCGACGGCGAGTCCGACGGCCCGGAGGAACTGCACGTCGTGTTCCTGGACCACAACCGGCGCGCGTTGCTCGGGACCGCCTACGAGGAGATGCTGGCGTGCATCCGGTGCGGGGCGTGCCTGAACGTCTGCCCGGTGTACCGCAAGGTCTCCGGACACGCGTACGACGCGGTGTACAGCGGACCGATGGGCAAGATCCTCACGCCGCTGCTCTCGCTCGGCGAGGAAGGTCGGGACCTGCCGGGCGCGTCGTCGCTCTGCGGCGCGTGCACCGAGGCGTGCCCGGTCGAGATCCCGCTGGCCGACCTGCTCGTGCGACTCCGCGCCGACCTCCGGGTCCCCGGGCCGCTCCGGCCGCTGCCCGCACCCGTCGACGTCGCCACCGCCGACGCGACACGTCCGACTTCCGGGCGAGGGATTCGCGTGGCCCGCGGGCCGCGACGCCGCTCGCGTCGCGTCCAGCGCCGCGCTCGGCGAAGCACCTGCTCTTCACCGCGTGGTCGCGGGCCTGGGCGTCGCCCGCCGGGTACCGGGCCAGTGCGGCCGCCGCCCGACTCCCCGGTCGGCCTCGGACGGCGCTGGGCCCGACGGGTCCCGCTCGTCACCGGATGGACCGCGACCCGCGATCTCCCGCTCCCCGACCGCCGATCGTTCCGTGCCCGCTGGGCCGACCGGGAGCCGGGGGTGTCGGAGTGGTGACGGAGCGCCTCACCGACGGACTGCGGACGGCGCTGAGCGCGAACCGGGTCGAGGTGCACGGCCCGTTCGGACCGGTCGACGCGACCGCGCACGTCGTCGGGCGTGCCCGCGTCCACGCTTCCGGCGCGCCGGTCGCCGTGTCGCCGGCCGACGAGCTCGTCGTCGCACTCGGGATCGTCGACGCCCTCGACCGGGCCGGCGTCGACGTGCTGCTCCCCACGGACCCGGCGTGGCGCGACCGGCTCCCCGGCGCCGGGTCTGGGGATCACCGGCTCGCTGCTCGCCGTCGCCGAGACGGGTTCGCTCGCCCTCGCCGCCGGCCCGGGCTCACCTCGTGCGGTGAGCCTGCTCCCGCCGGTGCACCTCTGCCTCGTCGTCGGTCGCCGACATCGTGGCGACCTTCGCCGATGCGATCGCGCGGGTCGCGGCCGGCCCGCTCCCCAGCGCGCTCACCTGGATCGGTGGCCCGAGCCGCACCGGCGACCTCGAGATGATCCAGACCCTCGGCGTCCACGGCCCCGCCGCGGTCGAGGTGGTGCTCGTGGCTGGGCGCGACGGGCGTCGCTCGGCATCGTGACGGACGATGCCGACGGACACACGGTTAGACGGCCCCTCGTGGCCTGATCGAGAGCCCACGGACGCTCGCTCGGCGACGTGCATGGGGTGATGACAGAGCCGGCGCGGCGGATTCGACCGACACGTAGTCGAGCAGTCGAGGCGACTACGGCGCTCGACGCAGCTCGTCGGCTGAGACGCGGGGGCGACGCCGCAGTCGGCGAGCAGTCGCCGCAGCGCTAGTCGAGCAGTCGAGGCGACTACGACGCGCCCAGGATCCCGGTACCGTCGTCGGGGTGGGATTCTTCGGCGCTGCACTCTCGCAACACCCGCTCGCGACCCAGGCGACGGGCGAGGTCATGGGCTCCGTCCTCGAACAGCTCGACGGCGAACGCCCGGACCTCGTGGTGTGTTTCGTGTCACCGCACCACGTGGGCGCGTTCGAGGACATCGCGGCCGCAGTCCGCGGCATCCTCGAGCCGGCGGTGCTGCTCGGGATGACCGCGGCGGCCGTGATCGGTGGTGCGCGTGAGGTGGAGGACGAACCGGCGATCTCGGTGTTCGCCGCGGTGCTGCCGGACACCGACCTGATCCCCGTCGCCCTCGCATCGGGCGCGACGGCCCGACCTCGCACCCCCGCCGGGGAGCGTCCTGCTGCTGCTGGCCGACCCGTTCAGCTTTCCCGCCGACACGTTCCTCCACGGGTTGTCGGACCGGTCGCCGGGGGTCACGGTCGTGGGTGGGCTCGCCTCGGCGGCGTCGAACCCCGGTGGGAACCGGCTCGTGCTCGACGGCACGATCGGCGACTCGGGCGCGGTCGGTGTGCTGCTCGACGGCGGCGTCGAGGTCCGCACGCTCGTGTCGCAGGGATGTCGGCCGATCGGTCAGCCGTTCATCGTGACCCGGGCCGAGGGGAACCTCGTGCTCGAACTGGGTGGACGGCCCGCGGTCGAACGCCTCCAGGAGCTCGCCGAAACCGCATCGGAAGACGATCGTGTGTTGCTGCGCGACGGACTGCACGTCGGCCTCGTCGTCGACGAGCACCGCGCCGAGTTCGGTCGCGGCGACTTCCTCGTGCGCAACCTCCTCGGCGCAGATCCCAACTCGGGTGCGCTGGTGGTCGGCGAACAGGTCCGGGTGGGCCAGACCGTGCAGTTCCACGTCCGCGACGCCGCGGCCGCCGACGAAGACCTCCAGGCGCTGCTGGTCGACGAACGGGCGGCCGCCGGCCTCCTCTTCACCTGCACCGGACGCGGACGCCACCTGTTCGGAGCCCCGGATCACGACGCCGGTGCGGTGCACGCGCTCCTGGGCCCGATCCCGCTCGCCGGGGCCTTCTGCGCCGGCGAGATCGGCCCGATCGGGGGCCGGAGCTTCCTCCACACCTTCACCGCCGGGATCGCGCTCTTCGGAAGTCAAACGGTGTGCGATCCGCCTCGACCGGGCACCTAAGGTGGGCCGGCAGGGTCGACGAAGGGGCTCCCCGTGACACCGTCTCGTACCAGTTCTCCCACCAGTTCACCGGTGACGCCCGAGCTCGAGCAGCGGGCGGTCAACGTCATCCGCGGGCTCTCGATGGATGCGGTCCAGCAGGCGAACTCCGGCCACCCCGGAACGCCGATGGCGCTCGCACCGCTCGCGCACGTGCTCTGGACGCGCATCATGCGCTACGACGCGCAGGCGCCCGATTGGCCCGACCGCGACCGGTTCGTGCTCTCCTGCGGTCACGCGTCGATGTTGCTGTACTCGATGCTGTACCTGACCGGGTACGGCCTCACCCTCGAGGACCTCGAGCAGTTCCGCCAGTGGGGCTCGAAGACCGCCGGCCACCCCGAACGCGGCCACGCGGCCGGGCATCGAGGTCACGACCGGGCCGCTCGGCCAGGGCATCGGCAACGCGGTCGGGCTCGCGATCGCGGAAGCCAACCTGCGGGCCCGGTTCGGACCCGAGGTCACCGACCACCACGTCTTCACCTTCTGCTCCGACGGCGACTTCCAGGAGGGCGTGAGCCACGAAGCCGCATCGCTCGCCGGACACCTCGGTCTCGGTCGGCTGATCGCGGTGTACGACGACAACCACATCACCATCGACGGCCCCACCGAGCTCTCCTACACCGACAACGTGCCGGAGCGCTTCCGTGCCTACGGGTGGGAGGTCATCGAGGTCGGTGAGATCGCGAACGACCTCGACGCGCTCGAACAGGCGATCCGTACCGCGATGGCCGACGCCGGCCGCCCGAGCCTGGTGGTGCTCCGCAGCCACATCGGTTGGCCGTCGCCCAAGTACACCGACACACCGGCCGCGCACGGGAATCCGCTCGGGGAAGACGAGATCCGCGCGATCAAAGAGATCCTCGCCATGCCGCCCGACGAGCACTTCTGGGTGCCCGACGACGTGCTCGCGTTCTACCGCGAAGCCGGCCGGCGCGGCGAAGCCGACCGCGACGCGTGGAACGCACGACACCTCGCGCTGCGGGATTCCGAAGCGCGCGCTCGCCGACGACTACGACACCTGCATCGCCGGCACCGGCCACGCCGGCTGGGAAGCGAAGCTCCCGGTGTGGAACGCGGGCGAACAGGTCGAGACCCGCAAGGCGTGCTCAGCAGTGCTCGATGCCATCGCCGACGTCGTACCTGCCCTCGTGGGCGGCGGCGCCGACCTCACCGGCAACACCGGGACGGAGCTGAAGGGCGCCGAGAAGATCGACACGCATCAGTTCAAGGGGCGCCAACTCCACTTCGGCATCCGCGAACACGGGATGGGCGCCATCATGAACGGGATGGCCACGAGCGGCCTCCTGCCGTTCGGCGGCACGTTCTTCGTGTTCAGCGACTACATGCGCGGTTCCGTACGGCTCGCCGCGCTCTCCGGCTACAAGGTCGCGTTCGTCTGGTCGCACGACTCCATCGGCCTCGGCGAAGACGGCCCCACGCACCAGCCGATCGAGCAGCTCGCGTCGTTGCGGGCGATGCCCGGGCTGCGCGTCATCCGCCCGGCCGACGCCAACGAGGTCGCACAGGCGTGGCGGGTGCACATCGACCGCTCTGGTCCGACGCGCGCTGATCCTCACCCGCCAGAAGGTCCCGGTGCTCGAGGGGTCAGCCGAACGGGCGCCCGACGGAGTCGAGAAGGGCGCGTACACGCTCGTCGACGAAACCGGTCCCGGTCTCGACCTGGTGCTGATCGGTACCGGCTCCGAGGTCCAACACTGCGTGGGCGCTGCGGCCACTCTCGCCGAACGCGGCACATCGGCGCGGGTCGTGTCGATGCCGTGCTGGGAGTTGTTCGCGGCGCGCACGCCGGAGGAGCAGGCGATGGTGCTGCCGCCCGGCGTGCCCACGCTCGCGGTCGAAGCGGGAACGAGCTTCGGGTGGGAGCGCTACGCCGACGACGTCGTCGCCATCGACCGCTTCGGCGCCTCCGCCCCCGGCGCCACCGCCATGAGCGAGTTCGGCTTCACTTCCGAGCACGTCACCGAACGCGCCCTCGCCCTCCTCGGCCTCGACGCCGACTGATCCGTAGACCCGCTGCGTTGGGTCGCTTGTGCCGCTCTGTGCGGCCGAACTGACCCAACGGGTCAGGGGCTGGGGGTCGCGTCGACGAGGTCGAGGACCTCGCGGAAGTGGCGTTCGTAGTCGGCGGGCTTGGAGTGGGCGTTCAAGCCGCTGGTGTTCGGCATCACGTAGACGGGCCGACCGCCGAGCGGTTCCGGCTGCAGCCCGACCTGTGCCTTCTTGTCGACGGCGATGCGCCAGCCCGTGATCCCGACCACGCACAGCACCCCGGGTTGCAGCCACTCGACGAGTCGGGCCACCCGGGCCGTGCCGTCGCGGTACTCGGCCGTAGAGACCTGGTCGGCGCGCGGCGTCGCGCGGAGCACGAGGTTCGTCATCCCGACCCGGTGGTCGCGCAGCGCCGCCAACGGGTCACGATCGCGGGTGACGAGTCCCGACGCGAGCGCGGCGGGCCAGAATCGGTTGCCCGGTCGGGCGTAGCCGACGCCGGCGTCGGCGGTGTAGAGGCTGGGGTTCAGGCCCGCGATGAGGACGCGCATCCCCGGCGAAACCGTGTCGGGCAGCAGTCGGCCCCGATGCCCCTCGACGGTGATCCACTCGTCGTCGGCCGCGACGTCGTCGATCTCGAAGCCGGCGCCGTACACGACGTCGACGAACGGCTCGGGCTCCCATCCGGAGAACCGGCGGCCGCCGAGGCTGTCGTCGTCGATCTCGGCCAGCTCGGCGTCGCCGGTCTTCACCGTCAGCACGATCGGTGCTTCGAGCGCCGTGGCCCGGTGGAGGTCGCGGAGCGCAAGGGGCAGGCGCGTCCGCGGCACGTGCAGGTAGCTCGCACGCGCCCATCCGCCGCCGAGTGAACCGGTCTTCACCGGGAGCGCCTCGAGGTCGGCCTGCACCCGCCATGCCGTCGGTGCGGCAGCCGCGACCAGTTCGAGCATGGCCACCGTCGCGTCGAGCGCCAGGGTCGGCGTGCCGAGTGTGGGGATGTAGGTCCCGGGACCGCACCCGAGGTCGGCCCGGATCGCCCCCTCCTCGACCCGGTCCGCGAACGCGGCGGCCTCCGCGAGGAACTTCGGTGGCTTGGCCGCGGCCCACTCGGCGGCCTTGGCCTCGTACACGGCGACGGTGTCGGGATCCACGAGCCGTAGGATCCCACGATGGACGGTGAGCACGTCGCACTCTCGGCCGCCCTCGTCGTGTTCGGCGCCACGGGGGACCTCGCGGCCCGCAAGCTCTATCCGGCGCTCGCCGCCCTCGCCGGTACTGGTCAGCTCCCGCGCCGGTTCGCCCTCGTCGGCGTCTCCCGCACGGTGTGGGACGACGCCGACTTCGCCGACCAGGTCCGCAAGTCGATCGTCGGCGAGCGGGAAGTCTCCCGAGGAGATCGCTGCGTTCGACGAGCTCGAGATGTGCATCCGCTACGTGCCGGGCAACGCCGACGATCCCGAGACCTACACCGCGCTGGGCACCGTGCTCGCAGAGTGCGACGAGCGGCACCACACCGAGGGCAACCGGCTCTACTACCTCTCGACGATCCCGCAGCTCTTCCCGGTGATCGTGGAGCACCTCGGCGCGGCCGGCCTCGCCGAGGAGCCGCCGGGGACCTTCCGGCGGCTCGTGATCGAGAAGCCGTTCGGTCACGACCTCGCGAGCGCCGTCGAGTTGAACGACGAGCTCCACACGGCGTTCTCCGAGCACCAGATCTTCCGGATCGACCACTACCTCGCCAAGGAGACGGTCCAGAACATCCTCGCGATGCGGTTCGCGAACGCGATCTTCGAACCGTTGTGGAACCGTCGCTACGTCGAATCCGTCGAGATCACGGTGGCCGAGGCGCTCGGGGTGGAGCACCGGGGCACGTTCTACGAGCAATCGGGTGCGTTGCGTGACATCGTCCAGAACCACGTGTTGCAGGTGCTCGCGCTCGTGGCGATGGAAGCGCCCGCGTCGTTCGCGGCCGACGCGGTGCGCGACGAGAAGGTCAAGGTGTTGCGCTCGATCCGACCGCTGACGCCCGACCGTCTGACCGAGGTCGTGGTCCGGGGCCAGTACGCGCCCGGTGAGGTCGACGGCGAACCGGTCCCGGGCTACCGCGACGAGGAAGGTGTCGCGGCCGACAGCGCCACCGAGACGTACCTGGCCCTGCGGATCGAAGTCGACAACTGGCGGTGGGCCGGCGTCCCGTTCCTCATCCGCACGGGCAAGCGCCTCCCCCACCGCGTCACCGAGATCGCGCTCCACTACAAGCGGGTGCCGTTCCTCCCGCTCCCGGACAGCGCGGTCGACTCGATCGAACCCAACACGACCGTGCTGCGGATCCAACCGAGCGAAGGAATCGAGGTGTCGTTCGCGGCGAAGGTTCCGGGCTCGCCGTTCCGGGTGCGCACGGTGCCGCTCGAGTTCTCGTACGACCGGTTCGCCGAACGGGCCCCCGAGGCCTACGAGCGTGTCCTCTTCGACGCGCTCCAGGGTGACCCGACGCTGTTCATCCGCGAAGACGAGGTCGACCAGGCCTGGCGCGTCGTCCAACCCCTCATCGACGCATTCGAAGCCGGGACGGTTCCGCTGCACACCTATCCCGCGGGGACGTGGGGGCCACCCGAAGCCGAATCGCTCTTCCCCGAACCCGACGACCACTGGAGACAGCCGTGAGCCAACCCGAGGAAGCGCCGTGAACGGAGCAGTGCGCGAGGTTGCCGACGTGGCGCAGGCATTCGCCGACCTGGTGGTCGAGGAAGCACCGGGATCGGTGGCGCTCTCGGGGGGCGGCACCGCGGAGGACGCCTACGAGCGTCTCGCGGCGGCCGCGCCCGATTGGAGCGGAGTCGACGTCTACTACGGCGACGAACGGTGGGTACCGCTCGACGATCCCGATTCGAACGCCGGGATGGTGCAGCGCGCGCTGCTGTCGTCGGTTCCTCCCGGGTCGCACCATCCGATGTTCCAGCAGGGACTCGACATCGACGGACGGTGCCGCGGCCTACGGTCGGCTGCTCCGCGACGCCGGCCCGATCGATCTCGTCCACCTCGGTCTCGGCCCCGACGGCCACACCGCCTCGCTGTTCCCGGGGTCACCCGCGCTCGACGAGACCCACCACCGGGTCGTCGTGAACGGCGATGCCCTCCACCCCCACCCTCGCCTGACCGTGACCTACCCCTGGCTCGAGACGGCCCGCCTGATCGTCTTCACCGTCGCGGGCGAGGAGAAGCGCGATGCCTTCTCCCGCATCCGCGCCGGCGACGATCTCCCGGCCGCCCGGGTCGACGCGGAACGGATCATCTGGCTCGTCGACCCGGCGGCCCTCGGCTGACCACCCCGAACCCTCGTTCCGGTCACGGGCGCGGTTGCAGGCCAGCCGGGATCCTGACCAGAACGAGGGCTATTAGGCTCCGATCCGTGCTGAACCGGAACGAGTCGCAGGCGCTCGTCGCAGTCCCGCTCGACGAGATCACGGCCGAGGCCGGCCGGACGCGCGACGAGGGCCACGGCCACCGCATCACGTACTCGCCGAAGGTGTTCATCCCCCTCACGATGCTGTGCCGGGACCGGTGCGGCTACTGCACCTTCGCGAAGCCACCCGCCCGGCTCGGTTCGCCGTACCTCCCGCTCGACGAAGTCGTCGCGATCGCCCGGGCCGGTGCGGCCCTCGGCTGTCACGAGGCCCTGTTCACTCTGGGCGAAGCGCCCGAGGAGCGGTATCCCGCGGCGGCCGAGTGGCTGGCCGCGAACGGCTACTCCTCCACGATCGACTACCTCGAGGCGGCGGCACGCCGGGTGCTCACCGAGACGGGCCTGTTGCCGCACGCCAACGCGGGCGCGCTCACCGAAGGCGACCTGACCCGCCTCCGGACGGTGAGCCCCTCCCAGGGGATGATGATCGAGACCCTCGCCGCCCGCCTCGGCGAGGCCGGCGGCCCCCACTTCGGTGCCCCCGACAAGACGCCGGAACGACGTCTCGCGACCCTCGAGGCCGCCGGCCGGGCCAAGGTGCCGTTCACCACCGGCATCCTCGTCGGCATCGGCGAGACCCGGTCGGAGCGGCTCGACGCGCTCCACGCGATCGCCGAGAGCCACGCCCGCCACGGTCACGTGCAGGAGGTGATCGTCCAGAACTTCCTGCCCAAGGACGGCACCGCGATGCACCGCGAGGCCGCGTGCGACCCCGACGAGTTCCTCTGGACGGTGGCCGCGGCCCGCCTCGTCCTCGGCGCCGCGATGCACATCCAGGCCCCGCCGAACCTCTCCGACGATCTCGGTGCCCTCCTCGCCGCCGGCATCGACGACTGGGGCGGCGTCTCGCCGCTCACCCCCGACCACGTGAACCCCGAGCGGCCCTGGCCCGCCCTCGACCGCTTGCGCGACGCGACCGAAGCCGCCGGCTTCACGCTCGCGCCGCGCCTCACCGTGTACCCGGAGTACGTCGCCGCGGGCGACGAGTGGCTCCATCCCGACGTCCGCACGCCGGTGCGCCACGCATCCGACTCCGAGTACCTCAGTCGCGATCCGGAGCCGTGGAACGCCGGCGGAGATGCCGCACCCCCTGCGCTCATCCCGATGACGATCCCGGCCGACTGGCCCGGTCACGGCCGCGGCGCGGTGAGCGCCGTGCTCGACGGCGTGGTCGCGGGTGAGGAACCAGGGGTCGAGGAACTGGTCACGCTGCTCGAAGCCCGTGGTCCCGACGTCCAGCGCATCGCCGAAGTCGCCGACCAGCTCCGGCGCGACATCGTCGGCGACACCGTCACGTTCGTCCGCAACCGCAACATCAACTACACGAACGTCTGCACCTTCAAGTGTCGCTTCTGCGCGTTCTCGAAGGGTCCCTTGTCGCTCAACCTGCGCGGTGACCCGTACCTCCTCGGTGCCGACGAGCTCCGGACCCGCGTCGAAGAGGCCGTCGACTGCGGCGCGACCGAGGTCTGCCTCCAGGGCGGGATCCACCCCGACTTCGACGGCGACTACTACCTCGACGTGATCCGTCTCGTGAAGGGCGTCGCGCCCGACATCCACGTGCACGGCTTCACCGCGCTCGAGGTCACCGAGGGCGCCCGTCGCAACGGCGTGCCGCTCGCCGAGTACCTCGCCGAGGCGAAGTCGCTCGGCCTCGCCACGCTGCCGGGCACCGCGGCCGAGATCCTCGACGACGAGGTCCGGGCGATCATCTGCCCCGACAAGATCAACACCGAGGAGTGGCTCGAAGCGCACCGCACCGCCCACTCGGTCGGTCTTCGCTCGAACGTCACGATCATGTTCGGCCACGTGGAGCAACCGGTGCACGTCGCCCGACACATGGTGCGCACTCGCACCCTGCAGCACGAAACGGGCGGCTTCACCGAGTTCGTCCCGCTGCCGTTCGTGCACATGGCCACCCCGCTCTTCATCAAGGGTCGCTCGCGCATGGGCCCGACCTTCCGCGAGGCGCTGCTCATGCACGCGGTCGGCCGCATCGCGTACCGCGGCGCCATCGACAACATCCAGGTCTCATGGGTGAAGCTCGGCCTCCCCGGGGCGCAGCAGGTGCTCCAGTCGGGGGCGAACGATCTCGGCGGCACCCTGATGGACGAGAACATCTCCCGCGCCGCCGGCGCGAGCCACGGCCAGGAGGTCGACGAGGTCGAGTTCCGGTCGATCACCGAACCGCTCGGTCGACCGCTCGAGCAGCGCACCACGCTCTACGGGCGCACGACCACGGTCGGGCACCGACTGCGGCCGGCGGTCGTGCATGCCGACCACCTCGACGACGAACTCGAGGATCTCCTCGAAGACCACGGGCGCGTCCGCCGAGTCCCCGAACCCCCGACCGGCACGCCGGTGACCCTGACCGTGAAAGTGAGCTCGTGAGCACCGTCGACACCGACACCGAACCGAACTACGACGTCGTTGCCGTGGGCAACGCCCTCGTCGACGTCCTGAGCAACGAGCCGGAGGACCTGCTCGGGATCCTCGACCTGGTCAAGGGCACGATGGCCATGGTCGACCAGGAGCTCTCCGATTCGATCTACGCCGCCCTGAGTCCCGGCGTCGAATCGTCGGGCGGGTCGGCGGCGAACACCATCGCAGGGGTCGCGTCGTTCGGCGGCCGAGCCGGATTCGTCGGTCGCATCGGTGACGACCAGTTCGGCCAGGTGTTCGCCCACGACCTCGCTGCGCTCGGCATCGCATTCGACGGTGCCCAGGCCAAGGCCGACGGACCGACCGGTCGGTGCCTCGTGATCGTGACCCCCGACGCCGACCGCACGATGGCCACCTTCCTCGGAGTCGCGAGCGACCTCTCACCCGACGACGTTCCCGACGCCCTCATCGACGACGCCCGCTTCACGTACCTCGAGGGCTACCTGTGGGACCAGCCATCGGCGAAGGAGGCGTTCCGCGCCGCCGCGGCCCGGGCCCACCAGGCCGGCCGGAAGGTCGCGCTCACGCTCTCCGACCCGTTCTGCGTCGACCGGCACCGGGTCGACTTCCTCGACCTCATCTCCGGTGACGTCGACATCCTCTTCGCCAACGACGACGAGCTGCGGTCCCTCTACGAGGTCGACGACTTCGATGCCGCCGTGCAGAAGGTACGCAACCACTGCGAGATCGCCGCGATCACCTGCGGTGCCGAGGGATCCGTCGTCGTTGCCGGCGACGATCTCTTCGCGATTCCGGCCCACCCGGTCGAACACGTCGTCGACACGACCGGCGCCGGGGATCTCTACGCCGGCGGCTTTCTCTTCGCCCTCGCCCGGGGCTACGACCCCGTCACCGCCGGGAAGCTCGGCGGGCTCGCGGCCGCCGAGGTGATCTCCCACATGGGTCCCCGCCCCGAGGTCAGCCTCGCCGAGCTCGCGACGTCCGTCCTCGGGTGAGTCCGCCTGCCCGGCGGCGGAGCGCCCGCCCGGCCCGCTACCGCACCGGCGACCCCGATCTCGACCAGGCCGTCGCCGCGCTGGTCGAACAGGTCGACGCGGGTGAGAACGCCGACCTGATCTCCGAGCTCCTCGTGTCGTCACTCCGCCTCGCGCGCGACCACGCTTCGCGCGGCGACCTCAAGGTCGCGAACGCGGCGTTGAAGGAGATGCGGTACACGTTCCATGTGTTCGCGCCGTACCGCGACGCACTCAAGGCGTCGATCTTCGGGTCGGCGCGCACGGAGCCCGACGACCCGCTCTACGACCAGACCCGACGACTCGCCACCGCGCTCACCGCGCACGACTGGATGGTCATCACCGGTGCCGGTCCCGGGATCATGGCCGCCGGGCTCGAGGGTGCGGGTGCCGACAACTCCTTCGGGGTGAGCATCCGCCTCCCGTTCGAGGCCGCGACCGCGGCGTTCATCGCCGACGACCCGAAGCTGATCAACTTCCGGTACTTCTTCACCCGCAAGCTCGCGTTCATCAAGGAGTCCGACGGCTTCGCGCTGCTCCCCGGCGGGTTCGGCACCCTCGACGAGGCGTTCGAGCTGCTCACCCTCATCCAGACCGGCAAGGCCCAACCGGCGCCGATCGTGCTGCTCGACGTTCCCGGCGGGACCTACTGGTCGGGCTGGCAGAGCTTCGCCGAAGCCGAACTGCTCCAGCGGGGATACATCTCCGAACGGGATCTCGCGCTCGTCCTCGTGACCGACGATGTCGAGACCGCGGTCGAGGAGATCGTCGGGTTCTACGCGAACTACCGGTCCCTGCGCTTCGTCGACGGCACCCTCGTGCTGCGGGTGCTCCACGCGCCCGACGGCGCTGAGCTCGCCGCCGTCAATCGCGACTTCGCCGACATCGTGGTGAAGGGCGAGATCGAGAAGATCGCCCCGACTCCCGCGGAGGTCGCCGACGACGACAACGTCGAGCTCGAACGACTGGCGTTCCGGTTCGATCGACGGAACTGGGCCCGCATCCGCGAGCTCATCAACCGCCTGAACGGTCGTTAGAAGCTGCTCCCACGCGGTTCGAGCGCGTTGATCGCGCGCTCGATGGCGCGTCGGGCCTTCAACACCCGCTTCTCCTCGGCCGCAGCATCGGCGTCGCCCGCGGCCGCGGCCCGGAGGGCGTCGTAGGCGAGGTCACGGAGCTGCTCCTCGATGCCCCGAAGGGTCGACGCCAGGTCGGCGTACGCGATCTCCGACGACTCGCTCACCGGTCCTCACTCACTGGAGTGCCTCCTCGATCAGTTCGGCGGGATGACGGACCTCGAGTCCGGCGACTGCGCCGAGGTGCATCGCGCACCCCGGATTGGCCGAGGCGACGAGCACCGTAGCGGCCGGGGCCCCGGCCGCGGTGCGGATCGCGTCGACCTTGCGGTCGCGGACCTCACCGGCGAGCTCGGGCTGGAGCACGGCGTACGCGCCACCGGCGCCACAACACATGCCGTCGTCGGCCGTCGTGGACACGGCGTACGCAGTGGCCAACAACTGATGCACCGGCTGCTCGGCGCGCTGGACGTGGCGGAGATGGCACGGATCCTGGATCACGACGGCTCGGCCCGTCGGCGTGACGTCGGGGACACCCTGCTCGACGACCCACTCGGAGAAGTCGCGCACCCGGGCCGAGAACGCCTCGGCGGCGGGGGTGCCCAGCAAACGGCCGTAGTCCTTCATCGCCGCGCCGCAGCCCGCGCTGTCGACCACCACGGCTTCCGACCCCGGCATCGACGCGACGACGCGCCGTGCGAGCGCTCGAGCTTCGTCGAGCCGACCCGCGTGGGTGTGGAGCGCGCCGCAGCAGGTGGCCCGGCCGCTCGGCGACGGTGCGACGCGGGCCCCGGTCGCCCGCATCACCGCGAGGGCGGAGCGGTGGACGGGTCGTTGCCACGCGTCCATCACGCATCCGGTGAACAGGATCGCCCGGGCATCGGAGTCGCCGTCGAGGCGGAGCGAGAGGTCGCGGGCGCGCAACGTGGGGAGACCGAATCGCCGTGGGACCAGGCGGAGCCGCTGCCCGAACCACAGGAGCCAGGTGAGGAATCGCAGGAGGGCCCGGTTCGGGAGCACGATGCCGTAGCCGAGCCACTCGGCCCAACGTCGCGGAGTCGACGGACGCGCCGCGGGTTCGTCGCGCAGCGACGCCCGTGTCTCCTCCATCAGGTGACCGAACTGCACGCCCGACGGGCATGCGGCTTCACAGCCCCGGCACTGCACACACTCCTCCATCGCGCCGACGAACGCTGCGTCGACGGGCGCGCCGTCGTGCTGCACGGCACGCATCGCGGTGATCCGCCCGCGCGGGGATGCGATCTCGAGGCCCGTGACGCGATACGTCGGACAGTGCGGGAGGCAGAGCCCGCACGAGACGCAGGCGACGAGCTCGTCGTCGTCGAGGTGCAGGGTCACGCCGGGACTCCCACCGGTCGGAGCGGCATCCGGCCCGGGGCGAGCTTGCCGTCGGGATCGAACCGTTCCCGGAGTCGGTGCACGATCTCGGCGTTCGGGAGCTCGATCCCGAAGCCGTCGAGGTCGGGCGCACCGGCTTCGCGCAGCAACCACCCACCGACCCGGTGCGCGGCGGCCCGGGCTTCGGCGAGATCCGCCGGATCGTCGGCTGCCACGTGCACGGTCCCCACCCCGACCTCCGCGAGCCAGCGGCACCCGGTCGCCTCGAGGGCGGCCGCGAGGTCGGCGACGGCACGGGGCCGGACCGAGATCCGTCCTCGGTGGGGTCCGTCGGGGAACGGTGGCGCGGCGGCGGGCTGCAGGTCGCCGGTGCGGAGGTCGTGGTCGACGTCGCCGGCATGACCCTCGAGGAGGACGGTCGTGGTGTGGCCGTCCCAGAGGACCGACGAGGGTTGGGCGAGGGCGGCGATCCGGTCGTCGGGCCCTCCGGCGCGGCTCCCCCACTGCGTCACCGCGGGTCGGGCGCGGGCCCGGAGGGTCACCTGGCCCAGGATGCCCAGGGTCCCGAACGAGCCGACCAGCAGGCGGGGCAGGTCGTAGCCACTGACGTTCTTGACCGTGGGCCCACCGCCCTTCACCAACCGCCCGTCGGCGGTCGCGAAGCGCACTTCGAGCACGGCGTCGCGCAGCGGACCGTGCCGGAGCCGACGAGGCCCCGACGTCCCGACTGCGAGCACCCCTCCGACGGTGGCTTCGGGATCGCGAGGATCCAGCGCGACCTCCTGGCCCGCTGGCGCGAGCACTGCGTCGAGCGCCGCGCACGTCGTCGCGGCGCCGACGGTGACGGTGAGGTCGGCGGGTTCGAACTCGACGATCCCCGCGGGCGCAGTGATCGGCCGGCAACCGACCGCGACCGGGTCGCCGACCTCGAACTGCGAACGTGCGCCGACCCCGACGACGGGGCCGGTCGCGGAGCCCACCGCGTCGGCGAACGCGCGGAGCTCGCCGGTCAGATCCACGCGCCCTCCGGAACCCGTTGGGTCTCGCCGCACCGACTCCCGGCCGGGAGCACCTTCTCGGGGTTCGCCCGTCCGCTCGGATCGAACGCTTCGCGCACCATCGCCTGGGCGTCGAGATCGTCGGGTCCGAAGATCAGCGGCATCGAGTCGCGCTTCTCGAGCCCGATCCCGTGCTCACCGGAGAGCACCCCACCGGCGTCGACGCAGGCCCGGATGATCGCGTCGCCCGCGTCGTGCACGCGGGCCCAGATCCCGGGCTCGCGGGCGTCGAACACGATGAGTGGATGCAGGTTCCCGTCGCCGGCGTGGAACACGTTCATCATCGTGAGCTGCTGCTCGGCTGCGATCTCGTAGACCCGGTTGAGCACCTCGACGAGACGGGTGCGGGGGACGACCGCGTCGTGCAGGTAGTAGTCGGGCGCGATCCGGGCGATCGCCCCGAAGGCCGACTTGCGACCCTTCCAGAGCAGCGCCCGCTCGGCGTCGTCGGCGGCGACGCGGACGGTGCGGGCCCCCTCCGCCAACCCGATCCGCTCCACCGCGGCCACGTCGTCGGCCACCCCGGCGGGAAGGCCGTCGAGCTCGACGAGCAGCACCGCGGCCGCATCGCGGGGGAACCCGGCCCCCACGAAGTCTTCGACCGCGCGGGTGATCGCGGCGTCCATCATCTCCAGCGCGGCCGGAAGGATCCCCGCGGCGATGATCCCGCTCACCGTGGCCGCCGCGGCCTCGACCGACACGAAGTCGAGGAGCAGGGTCCGCACGTCGGGCGGGTTGGGGGTCAGCTTCACCGTGACCGCGGTGGTGATGCCCATCGTTCCCTCGCTCCCCACGAACGCACCGCGGAGGTCGAAGCCGGGGGTGTCGGGCGCGAGGCCACCGAGCTCGGCGACGGTCCCGTCGGCCAGCACCACCTCGAGCGCGCGCACGTGCGCCGACGTCACGCCGTTCGCGAGGCAGTGCGGCCCGCCGGCGTTGGTGGCGACGTTGCCCCCGATCGAGCACGCCTGCTGCGACGACGGATCGGGCGCGTAGTGGAGTCCGTGCGGCGCGGTGGCCCGGCTCAGGTCGAGGTTCAGCACGCCCGGTTCGACCCGGGCGATCCGTTCCACCGGATCGATCTCGAGGATCCGGTTCATGTGGGTCGTCACGATCACGAGCGGATCGTCGACCGGGGTCGCGCCGCCCGCGAGGCCGGTGCCACTGCCCCGGACCACGAACGGTCGGTCGAGACGGGCCGTGATCCCCACGGCGGCCGCCACCTCGGCCGTCGAACGGGGAAAGCAGACTGCGGCCGCCCGTCCGACCGCGGTCCCGGCGTCGCGCGCGTACAACGCGAGCTCGAGCGGTTCGGCGCGGGCGCGGCCGGGCCCGAGCGCACGGGTGAGCTCGCGCACGAGCGCGTCGACGCTCGGATCGGCAGGTGGTGCGCCGACTCCCGATGAGGCACTCCGACGATGGGTGATGTCGCGAAGCCTACGACGAGCCGCGATCTCGGAGATCGTGCGCGTTACGCTCCGATCGGAGTCGGCGACCCCGCCGGCCCGCACCGACGAACCCCGCCCGACGAACGATGCAGGAGCACCGATGCCCGGACCCACCCGTGAGTGGGTGACGTTCACCGATCCCGCCGATCCCGAACGTCCGATGCTGGTCGACGTCACGTTCTTCACGTCCCGGTGGGACTGCATCTTCGGGAACGGCTGCGAGGGAGTCCTCACCGCACCGGCGCCGGAGCTGGTCCAGGGCTGCTGCTCCTACGGAGCGCACTTCTCCGACAAGGCCGACCGCGACGACACCGTGAAGTGGGCCAAGAAGCTCACCGCCGACGAGTGGCAGTTCCGCGACATCGGCCGCCGTCGTGGCATCTACGCCAAGGTCGGGAAGAAGGAGTGGCGCACCCGCCTCTACGAGGATGCGTGCATCTTCCTGAACCGCCCCGGCTTCAAGGCGGGCCCGGGGTGCGCGTTCCACGTCCACGCCGCGAACCACGACCTCCACCACTCCGACACCAAGCCCGAGGTCTGCTGGCAGCTCCCGATCCGCCGCATCCCCGTCACCGACGACGAAGGCGAGGAGTTCACCCGGCTCACCGAGTTCGCCCGCGACGGCTGGGGTGAGGGCGGCGAAGACTTCGGGTGGTGGTGCACCGAGGCCCCCGAGGCGTTCGTGAACGCCCGACCCGTCTACCGCAGCCTGGAACCCGAGCTGCGCAAGATGCTCGGCAACAAGCTCTTCGAACAGGTCGCGGCGTACCTCGACACGCGGATGGAACCCGGCGCGCCGCCGGTGGTCGTGCACCCCGCGCAGGCGAAGCAGGTCGTGGTCACCCTCGGACCGAGCCGCAACGGGTCGAAACGTTCGAAGCGCAAGGCGCGCGCCGCAGCGCGACTGAGGCGACCATGGGCGACGAGACCGCTGCACTGCTCGTCGACCTCGTGTCGGAGCAGGACGCGCTCTTCGACGTGCTCGGCTCGGTCACCGGCGACACCTGGTTCGCGGCGACTCCGGCGAAGGGGTGGGACATCCGCGACTCGGTCGCGCACCTCGCCGACACCGACGAGATCGCAGTCGACACCTGTCTCGGTCGGGCCCGTCCGCTGAACGACTTCGGCGCCACGCTCGCCGGCGCGGAGGACCTGACCTTCTGGGGTGTGCTCCGGGGCCGACGGATGCCCGGGGCCGACGTGCTCGCGTGGTGGCAGCGCGCGGCCGCGGAGGAACGGGAGGTGCTCGCCGGGCTCGATCCCACGACGCGGGTCCCGTGGGGCCTCGGGATGCGGGTGTCGTCGTTCGTCACCGCCCGCCTGATGGAGACGTGGGCCCACGGACTCGACATCCGCACCACGCTCGGCGTCGAGTCGCCCGACACCGCCCGTCTCCGCAACGTCGCGTGGCTCGCGATCCGCGCGCTCCCCTACGCCTTCAGCGTCGCCGGGGTCGAGCCTCCCGGGGTCCCGATCCGGTTCGAGCTGCAGGGACCCGACGACGATGTGTGGACGTTCGGCCCGCCCGACGTGCCCGACGTCGTCCGGGGCGACGCCGGCCAGTTCTGCCGGCTGTTCGTGCAACGCCTGACCCGCGCCGACGCGACGAGTCTCGTTGCCGAGGGCGACGCCGCCGACGCCGCACTCGACGTCGCCCGCGCCTATCTCTGAGGAGTCACTGTGCCGCTGTACTCGTTCGAGGGACTCACGCCCGACGTGGCCGAGAGCGCGTTCATCGCCCCGACTGCCACGCTCGTCGGTGACGTGATCGTCGAGGAGGGCGCGTCGATCTGGTATGGCGCGGTGGTGCGCGCCGACTACGCACCGGTCGTGATCCGGCGGGGCGCCAACATCCAGGACGGCGCGGTCCTGCACGGACCGCCGGGACTCACCACCGAGGTCGGACCCGGCGCGACCGTTGCCCACAACTGCGTCGTCCACGGCGCGATCCTCGGTGAGGAGTGCCTGGTCGCCAACGGCGCGGTGGTCCTCGACGGCGCGACCGTCGGCGTGCGGGCCCTCGTCGCCGCGGGGTCGCTGGTCGCGTCGGGCTTCGTGGTGCCCGACGGCCAGCTCGCGGCCGGCTCCCCCGCCGTGGTCAAGCGCCCCGTCGCCGGTTCCCCCGCCGACTTCTGGGTCCAGGCCAACCCGTCGGCCTACGCCGAGCTCGCCCAACGCCACCGCCTCGGCATCGAATGGCTCCGCGACTAGCTCGATGGTCGAATCCGCTGCGCCGGCTCGATCGCCCACCAATGCACGACCCGCGTCCACTGTCCGCCGGCTCCGCTTCTTCTCCTGTTCTGATGGTCGAATCCGCTCCGCCGGCTCGATCGCTCACCCGTTGGCGTCCCGTGAGTGAATGTCCGCCGGTTCCGCTTCTTCTCCTGCCCACCAAGTCCACTACAGGGACATGCCGCCTTCGACGGGGATGACGTCGCCGGTCATCCACGAGGAGAGGTCGGAGGCGAGGAAGAGGGCGAGGCCGGCGATGTCGTCGGGGACTCCGAGCCGCTGCATCGGGTGCCGGGCTGCCATCGCTTCCTCGCCCGTCTCCCAGATCGCCTTGGCCATGTCGGTCTTCACGAGGCCGGGGGCGATTGCGTTGACGCGCACCGTCGGTGCGAGCTCGAGCGCGAGCTGGCGGGTCATGTGCGCGAGTGCCGCCTTCGACACGTTGTAGATCCCGATGAACGGCGCGGGCCGCATGCCACCGATCGAGACGATGTTGAGGATCGTGCCGCCGTGCTCCTCCATCCACACCCGCCACGCCGCCTGGGCCAGCAGGAGCGGCCCGACCACGTTCACCTCGAGCACCTTGTCGACGGCCCGGGTCTCGGTCTCGATCAACGGACCGAACGTCGGGTTCGTCGCCGCGTTGTTCACGAGGATGTCGAGCCGGCCCAGCTCCGCGACGCACGCGCTCGTCACGGCGTCGATGGCTTCGGGATCACCGGCCGACCCGGCGAAGGTGAGCACCCGACCCCCGATCGCCTCGAGCGCGGCCTGGGTCTCCTCGAGCTCCGCGGGCTTCCGCGCGAGGATCGCCACCGAGGCACCGGCCGTCACGTAGGCCTCGGCGATGGCGCGGCCGATGCCGCGGGTCCCGCCGGTGATCAGGGCCACCTTCCCGTCGAGCCGGAGCTCCGGCGAGATCACCGGGGCGGGGTCACAGGTAGAGACCGGCCTGCCCGTCGGACTCGACCCGACCCGACGCCACCGCGTGGACGTCGCGCTCCCGGAGGATGAGGTACTCGTCGCCCCGGATCTCGGCCTCGAAGCCGGTGTCGGGGGCGAAGAGGACCTGGTCACCCTCTTCGACGTTGCGGACCGTGGGGCCGACGGCCACGACCTCGGCCCACCCGAGCCGCCGGTCACGGTTCGCCGTGGCCGGGATGAGGATCCCGGATCGCGACTTCTGCTCGCCCAGCTCGGTCGACGGCAGGGCCAGGATCCGATCGGCCGTCATGCGGATGGGGATCTTGCCGTCGTCGGCCACGGGTCGAGGTTAGCGGGGGCGAGGTTCCCGTCCCGGGCTCGCGGGGAGCTGATCCGTGCCCGATCCGTTCCGGGGGCTAGATTCCAGCGCGTGTCCGCACTGCCCGAGTCCGCGCTCCCCGGCGTCGCCCGCGTGCCCGGCACGTTCTCGACGGTCGGCGCCTACGTGCGGCTCACCAAGCCGCGGGTGATCGAGCTCCTCCTCGTCACGACCGTCCCCGCGATGATCCTCGCCGCCGAGGGCATGCCGTCGATCGGACTGATGGTCGCGGTGCTCGTGGGCGGCACCCTCGCCGCCGGCGGGGCGAACGCCATCAACTGCTGGGTCGAGCGCGACAGCGACCAGGTCATGCACCGGACCCGTCACCGGCCGCTCCCGTTGGGCGAGATCTCCCCCACCAGCGCCCTCGTCTTCGCGATCGCGCTGGAGTTCATCGCCTTCGGGTTGCTCTGGGCGACCGCGAACCTCCTCGCCGCCGTCCTCGCGGTCAGCGCCACGATCTTCTACGTGTTCGTGTACACGATCTGGTTGAAGCCCCGCAGTCCGCAGAACATCGTGATCGGTGGCGCCGCCGGCGCGGTCCCGGTGCTCGTCGGTTGGGCCGCGGTGACGGGTTCGCTCGCCGCGCCGGCCTGGGTCCTGTTCGCGGTCATCTTCTTCTGGACCCCGCCCCACTTCTGGGCCCTGTCGGTGAAGTACCGCGACGACTACGCCGCGGCGGGCATCCCGATGCTCCCGGTGGTCAAGGGACTCAAGGTCGCCTCGCACCAGATCCTCGGCTACTCCTTCGTCGTGGTCGCGACCACGCTCGTGCTCGTGCCGGTGGCGTCGATGGGTGTCGTCTACACGGCGTCGGCGGTGGTGCTCGGGCTGGCGTTCGTCGCGCAGGCCGTGTTCCTCGTCCGCGACCTCACGCCCGAGCGTGCGCTCAAGCTCTTCATCTTCTCCAACATCTACCTCGCGCTCCTGTTCGCGGCCGTTGCCGTCGACGTCCTCGTCCGCGCCGCCTGATCCGTCGCCCGACGCAACGTCGGGCGGCCCACGGCGATCCCGGACCCGCTGGATCCTCCCCGCGGTGCTCGTGGGCGCAATCGTGGTGGGTGTCGCGGCATGGGTCACCGCGACCGACGGCGGATCCGAACCCACCTCGACGACCTCCCCCACCGGCACCGCACCCGGGCCGGTGTCGTCGCCCGGCGTCGCGACCGCCGGGAGCATGGCACCCGACTTCGACCTCCCCCGGCTGCGGGGCGACGGCACGATCCGTCTGAGCGACCTGCGGGGCACCGCGGTCGTGGTGAACTTCTGGGCTTCGTGGTGCATCCCGTGCCGGAAGGAGTTCCCCGTGCTCCGCCGGGTGCAGCGCCGGTACCGCGACGACGACGTCGTGATCGTCGGCATCACCTACCGCGACATCCCGTCCGACGCCCGCGCCTTCGCCCGCGACGAGCGTGCGACCTGGAACCTCGTCACCGACGAACGCAGCACGACCGCGGTCGACTACGGGGTCCGGGCCATCCCGCAGACGTTCTTCATCGCGCCCGACGGCCGGATCTCGCAGCGCTACTTCCAGGCGCCGTCGGAAGCGACGTTCGCCGCCGAGATCGACAAGATCCTGCCGCCGATCCGATGACGGCTTCGCGTCATCAACTCTTCACTGTTCTCCCATCGGTGGTTCCCTAAGCTCGTCGGCGGCGGCGACCGCCGCCGCACCGGAGAGGAGCGCACATGCCGAAGCCCACGATCGTTCTCGTCCACGGCGCCTGGGCCGACGGGTCGAGCTGGAACGCCGTCTCGGTCGAGCTGCAGAGCCAGGGCTTCTCGGTGCTGACTCCTCCCAACCTGCTCCGCGGGGTCGCAGGCGACGCGGCGTACATCGCGTCGTTCCTCGCCCAGCGAACGACCGGTCCGGTCGTGCTCGTCGGCCACTCGTACGGCGGCGTCGCGATCACCAACGCCGGGACCGCCGGCGGTGATGTCAAGGCGCTCGTCTACGTCAATGCCTTCATCCCCGAGGTCGGCGAGAGTGTCTTCGACATCCTCGGCGGATCGGGGTCTGCGCTCGACGTGCCGGATCCCACCGCCGTGCTCGACCTCGCGGGCTACCCCGACTCGCCGGAAGGCGATGTCGAGGCGTTCCTCAAGCCGTCGACCGTGCACGATTCCTTCGCCCAGGATCTGGCCGAGGCCGATCGTTGGTTGATCGCGGCCAGCCAGCGGCCCATCGCCCTCGGGGCGAACGTCGGCCCGACCGAGTCGGCGGCATGGAAGTCGATCCCGAGTTGGGCCGTGGTCGGGACCGAGGATCGGGTGATCCCGCCGGCGACCCAGCGGAGCATGGCCGAACGGGCCGGTGCCACGATCACCGAGGTCGAGGCTTCGCATGTGTCGATGGTGTCGCACCCCGCCGTGACCGTCGACGCAATCCTCGCGGCGACCGCCACCATCGACGGCTGAGCGCCGAGCTACTCCTCCCAGCGGAAGTAGCGGATCGCGAGCAGCGGTGCCGCGACGGCCCAGACCACGAGCACCGCGAAGCTGCCGAGCGGCAGGTGCGGATTGTCCCGGAGCACGCCGCGCACGCTCTCGGAGAGCGCGGCAGCGGGAAGGAGCTCGGCCACGAAGCGGACGCCCGCGGGGAGGCGTGCCAGTGGGTAGGCCATGCCCCCGAGGAACAGCAACACCAGATAGAGACCGTTGGCGACCGCGAGGTTCGCCTCCGCCCGAAGGGTCCCGGCCAGGAGCATCCCGATCCCCGCGAACGCCACGGTGCCGATGAGCAGGATCACGATCGCGGGAAGGATCCCGGCGGTCACCTTCCAGCCGAGTGCGATTCCGACGATCACGATGAGGATGGCCTGGATGACCTCGATGGCGAGGACGTTCATGGTCTTGGCGACGAGGAGGCCGCTGCGGCTGAGCGGCGTGGAGCCGAGGCGCTTCAGCACCCCGTAGCGGCGTTCGTACCCGGTCGCGATCCCGAGGCTCACCATCGCCGTCGACATCACCGCGAGCGAGAGGATCCCGGGTACGAGGAAGTCGACCGGGTCCTTCACGGAGCTGACACCGTCGAACTCGGCGAAGAACACGAGCACGCCGAGCGGGATCCCGAGCGTCACGAGGAGGCTCTCCGACCGACGGACGGTCAGGAGCATCTCCACGCGCGCCTGCGCGGTGAGCGCGGCGCGCTTCACGACGCGTCCTCGGCGACGGGGCGTTCCTCGCTCGTCATGCGGAGGAACACCTCCTCGAGGCTCCGGCGACCCGCACGCAGATCGCCGAGCGAGATGTCTTCGTCGCGCAGCCAGGCGGTGAGGTCGGCGAGCAGCGTAGGTGTCGATGTGGTCGCGACGACATACTCCCCGGGTCGGATCTCCGTGACGGCATCGGCGGCGAGGCCCAGCGCCTTGGCGAGGCCGCGCCGGTCGAGGCCCGTCGCGGCGCTGAAGCTGACCTCCTCGTCGCCGGCGCGGGCCATGAGCTCGGCCGGGCTGCCCGCGGCGACGACGCGCCCGTGGTCGACGATCGCGACGCGGTCGCAGAGGTGTTCGGCCTCGTCCATCGCGTGGGTGGTGAGCACGATGGTCACGCCGTCGTCGCGGAGCTCACGCACGAGCTGCCACGTGGTCGCCCGGGCCCGCGGGTCCATTCCCGCGGTCGGTTCGTCGAGGAACACGAGGCGAGGCCGACCGATGAGGGCCAACGCGAGCGAGAGTCGTTGACACTGGCCGCCCGAGAGCCTGCGGACGAGCGTCGTCCGGGCGTCGTCGAGACCCACCAGTTGCAGCAGTCGCTCGGGATCGTCGGCGTCGTCGTAGTACGACGCGAAGAGCTGGAGGGCCTCGAGCGGCTTCACTCCCGGGTAGAGACCGCCCTCCTGCAGCATCACCCCGATCTGCGGGTGCAGCGCCTTGGCGTCGCGCCAGGGATCGAGGCCGAGGACACGCACCGTTCCCGCGTCGGCATCCCGGTATCCCTCGAGGATCTCGACCGTGGTGGTCTTGCCCGCACCGTTGGGTCCGAGCAGCCCGAACACCTCACCGACGCCCACCGAGAGGCTGATGCCGTCGACCGCGCGCCGCTCGCCGTAACGCTTCGCGAGCCCGACGACCTCGATCGCGGGGGCAGTCGGTTCCATCGACGGCCGAGACTACCGGCTCCACCCCCGCACCCCCCGTTCCGGGGAACCGCGGCCGTGTCCGCCGCCTCCGCTTCTTCTCCTACCTGATGGGTCGAATCCGCTGCGGCGGCTCGACCGCCCACCGGTTCACGCACTCATCGCGCGTGTCCGCCGCCTCCGCTCCTTCTCCTACTCGTCACGCCAGGCGACGTAGGTGGCGAGGTCGCAGAGGGCCCGGCGGGCTTCGTCGGTGAGGGGTGCCCGGTCGATCGCGGTGAGCGCCTCGCCCACTCGGGTCTCGATCGTCGCTTCGACCTCGGCGCGGGCTCCGGTCTCCTCCAGCACGGCGCGGAGTCCTTCGATCTCGGCGGCCGAGAGGTCGGGGGATCCGATCCGTTCGAGCAGCCGGGCGCCGGCGCCGGTGGCCCGCGCACTCGCCGCGGCCACGAGGGGCGTCAGCTTGCCCTCCCGGAGGTCGTCGCCGACGGGCTTGCCGGTGACCGACGCGTCGCCGAACACCCCCAGGATGTCGTCGCGCGACTGGAACGCCTCGCCGAGCGGGAGGCCGATCCCGGTGAGCGGCTCGGCCAGCTCGGGCAACCGTCCCGCCAGCGCCGCACCGAGGTGCAGCGGCCGCTCCACGGTGTACTTGCCCGACTTGTACCACTCGATGCGCCGGGCGTCGTCGGGATCACGGTCACCGGTGGCGGTCGCGGCGAGGTCGAGGTACTGGCCCACGCACAGCTCCACCCGGAGCTCGTCGAAGATCGGTCGGGCCGCGGCCGGTGCACCCGCCATGAGCATGTCGGCGTAGACGAACGCGAAGTCGCCGACGAGGATGGCCACGCCCTCGCCGAACCGTCGCCCGTCGCCGCGCCACGCTTCGTCGCGGTGGCGGTCGATGAAGCTGCGGTGGATCGACGGCAGACCTCGCCGCCGATCGGATCCGTCCATGATGTCGTCGTGCACGAGCGCGAACGTGTGCAGCAGCTCGAGCGCGCCTGCCGCGTCGACGACCATCGGGTCGTCGGGCGAACCACCCGCACCGACGAACGCCCAGTGGCAGAACGCCGGTCGGAGTCGCTTCCCTCCCGCGACCACGAGTTCCGACAACGCCTGGATCGGAGCTGCGAGTGCGGGATCGACGAGCGTCCAGCGCGTCAGCTCGGCGTCGAGCAGCGCGGCGACGCGGCGGGCGGCTCGGTCGCCGCCTTCGGCGAGGCTGGCCGGTGCCGGAGCCGCCGTGCGCCCGGCCTGCGTGAGCGACTCCGGGCCCATGTCCCCACTGTAGGTTCCGGTTCCGGCTCGACCCCGATCCGACGGGCCCTACTCCCCGAGCCGGAGCGGGATCCGGCCTACCGTGGCGCCGTGCCGTTGTTCCTCACTCCCGAATGGATCGCCGAGCTCGCGACCGCGCTCGCCGCCGTGCCGCTCCCCACCCACGAACCGTTCCCGGCGTTCACGCTCCACCACGTGGTGTCGGGTCCCGGTACGCCCGGCGCGGAGTGCGGGTATGCCGTCACCTGCGACGACAGCGGGTTCCGCGTGGTCGTCGACACCGCTCCCGCGCCGGGCGATCTCGTCTTCCGGACCGACTACGCAACCGCCGCCGCCCTCCAACGGGGTGAGCTCTCCGCGCAGGAAGCGCTGGAATCCGGTCGCCTCGAAGTTCGGGGTCGCCTGGATCGGGTCACCGGCGCCCGCAAGATCCTCGTCGCGCTCGACGACGCCACCCGCGAGCTCCGAGCCGGCACGACCTACGCTCCGGTGCCGGAACCCGAGCTCCCGTGACGTTCCCTGGCGTCGGGAGCGACTCGGAGCTCTCGCGCTGACGCCCCGACCTCCAGAGGACGGTCGGGGCGTCAGAACTGTGGGGTCGGGAGCTGACCGGATACGGCCGGCCGTTGTGGTGCCCCCGACCCCGAGATGTTTCTACCGCATCGCGGCCCGTCCGACACCTCTTGACTTCGCCCGCCCGGGCCCGAGAAAATGCGCTCTCACACGTTGCGTTTTCGTTGGATACGGCCTTCGGAGGTGCGTCATGGTCGAAGCGGGGTACGAGATCGCCCTGGTGCATCTGGATGGGCAGGCGGAGATCCGTCTCGTCGGCGAGTTCGACCTCGCCGCCGCCCCGGACCTCAGGCGTGAGCTCCTCTCTCGGCTGACGGCGTCGATCCCGGTTGAGGTCGACATGCGCGCGGTCACGTTCATGGACTCGTCGACCGTGGGAGTCTTCATCCATGCGCACAAGCTCGCAGCCGAGAAGGGGACGACGTTCAGGCTCGTGAACGTCACCGGGTCCTGTTCCGAGGTGCTCGAGATCACCGGACTCACCCAGTTGCTCGTCGACGATCCCGAGGCGCGGACCGTCTAGACCGGCGGCCTCGAGCATTCGGTGACCGAGGCGAGCACGAGGAGAGACCGCGGGCGTATCGTCTGGGCTGTGCAAGTCGTTTGGGTGCTTCTGTTCGTGTTCGTCGGGATCGTGGTGGCCGTGCCGTTCCTGTTGCTCTCCGGCGCTCGCTTCATCGCCGAGCGCAAAGCCGACGGGCAGCGCGAGCAGCAGCGATGAGGTAGTCGGGGCCCGATCGCGCAGCACGCCAGTTCGGGGTGCTCGCGCTCATCGTGGTCTTCACCTCGGTCGCAGCGCCGAACGCGGCAGGCCAGGATGTCGATCCGACCGCCGCGACCGAGGCGACGCGGTCGACGCTGCCGACGCCTCCGCTCCGACCACTGGTGCGTGGCGTGCTCCCCGACCGGACGCGCGGGCCGCAGGCACTCGACGCGCTCCCTCCGAACGTGCTCCGCCTGGTGGCCGAGCAGAACGGGAAGTCGGTCGGCGCGATGACCGCAGTGCTGCGCGACGACCCGACGGCGTGGCTCGACGCCGACGGCCGTCTCTTCCTCCCCGGCGAGACGGTCAAGACCGTCGCGGTCACGGTCGTCGGCGACACGGTGAAGGAAGTCCCCCTCTGGCTCGGGGAGTGGTTCTTCGTGCGGTTCGAGAACCCCTCGGCGCACGCCCGAGCTCGACACCACCACCTTCTTCGGGATGGGCGTCGGCATCATCGGCGACGACGACTGAGCCCCATGCAAGGGCTCCCGGCGATCCGTGGTGACCTTCCGGTGCTTCAGGCGCCTCAGGAGTCATGTCGAGGGTCGGCCGAAGGTCGATCGTGCCGATTTGGGGTAGCTTGGCCACGAGAGCAGGCAACACAGGAACGGAAAGCGCGAGAGCCATCGGACGACGGAGGCGTGGGGGGCTGCGCTTGCCTTCCACGTCGCGGTTCGGAATAGGAAGAGTCCTGCGATGCGCATCTTCAAGCCACGTCGCTCATTGAGTTTCCCTGAACAGGCGCTCTCGGATGCCGCCGACCTCGTCGTGGCCCGAAAGCCTCTCGAAGCGATTCGACTCCTGACCAAAGCGAATCGAGTGCACCGCGATCGCAAGGTCGAGCAACGCCTCGTGGAGCTTCGCTACGAAGCATTCAAGGGCATGGATTGGTCACACGCGCGACCGGCGTGGCCCGAGGTCGTCGAGGATCTCTTTCCGGGTGAACGGATTCCGGAGGTCGCTCGTGCTGATCTCACCGTCGAGTCGGTGCGGAGTGGGATACACACCCATGGATCGCTGCTCGTTCGCGGCCTGGTCGATCGCGACCAAGTCGATCGACTCATCGGTGACATCGACGCGACCTTCGCAGCCTTCGACGCAGATGCCGGCGGCGGAACCGATCCCGACCACGCAGGGTGGTACCGGCGCTTCGAGCACGACCAAGTCAGCGACCGGACACGGCGTCGCAAACAGGGCTCGATCGGGACAGTCGAGTCTCCGCCGACGCTCTTCGACGTCATCGAGATCTTGGACGATGCGGGCATAGGGCAGCTCGCCGAGGACTACTTCGGCGAGGCGCCAATGCTTCTCGCGCGGAAAGCGACCTTGCGACGCCTTCCCCACGACACCTCGGGGGGCTGGCATCAGGACGGTGCGTTCATGGGAGCCGACATCCGATCGCTCAACGTCTGGCTGGCACTCTCACACTGCGGTGACGACGCGCCGGGCCTCGACGTCGTGGGCCGTCGACTCGACGACCTCGTTCAGACCGGCGTGAGCTCGTCGCGCAAGGGTGGTAGCGGCTACGCCGACTGGGGCGTCAGCCCGGAGAACGCCGAGCTGGCCGCTGCCGGAACGGTGGAGCGTCCGATATTCGAGCCGGGCGACGCACTGATCTTCGATCAGCTGTGCCTGCACCGGACCGGGCGGGACCCGGGCATGAAGAAGGGCCGCGATGCGATCGAAACCTGGCTGTTCGCACCTTCGACGTACGCAGCGATGACGACACCTTCCGAGGGGTACTCACCTCGGGATCAGCTACCCATCATCTACTGAGCTGGGCGGGCAGCACCTCGGTTGACCCGCGCTACTGCCGTGGCGCCATCCAGGGGGTGTTCCGCGCCCCGCCCGGCTACGGTTCCGGCCCCAGGTAAAGGAGCTCAGCATGGCCACGGACGAGAACTCGGCGGCTTTCCAGCCGCGGTTGGATGCGTTGCTCGAGCAGACCCCCGAGCGGGAGAATCCGGCTGAGCTCTTCGCCGATGTTCGCGACGACGCGTTCTGGCTGTGGATCAACACCGACGGGCGCGATGCCAACCCGGTGCTCGCCGACATCCTCCCCGGGCTTCCCGACCCCGAGAAGCAACGGCTGTGGACCGGCAAGACCGGCGTGGACACCCAGACCGAGGGCTTCGAGATCTACCAGGTGATGCGGGATCTCCACGCGGAGCACCAGGGAGACCTCCGGAAGCGCGGCCCGGTGCTCGACTTCGGCTGTGGATGGGGCCGGGTGATCCGGTACTTCCTCAAGGACCTAGACCCGGGCCAGCTCATGGGCACCGACCACGACGAGGCCAACGTCGCGTTCTGTGTGGCGAGCAACCCGTGGTGCACCTTCGGCCGGAACGAGGCCACTCCACCGCTCCCACTGGCCGACGACTCCGTCGGCTACCTCTACGCCTACTCGGTGTTCTCCCACTTCTCCGAACCGATGCACCGGCTCTGGCTCGATGAGTTCAAGCGTGTCCTACGTCCCGGCGGTGCACTCGCACTGACCGTGCGGCCCCGCGGCTTCATCGAACACTGCGGTCGCCTCCGCAGTGGGGAGGCCAAGGGCGTTTCTCCGATCAACAAGCGCATGTTCCTTGACACCGACGCGAGTCTCGCCTCGTACGACGACCGCGGGTTCGCGTTCTCTCCGTACAACGTCGACGACAACGACGCCTGGTGGGGTGAGGCATGCATCTCGCGCGAATACGTCGATCGCGAGTGGGGGAAGCAGTTCGAGGTCTTGGCGTTCGAGACTGCAGGTAGCTCGCGGGTGAGCCGAGCGCCCCATCGGAGCCGAAACCCGTTGAAGCAACACGTGGTGCTGCTCCGCGCCTGATCGTCCCGGTTCTCTGCGACGCTTCGTATTAGAACGAGAGCACGCCAGAGTCACGAAGATAGGTGGCGACCTCGTCGGCGATCGCGATGCCGAACCGCGGCGTGATGTGTTGGATGTCGAACCGCACGATCTCGCCGCCGACGATCGGGTCGCAGATCGGCATGAACGGACACAGCATCCGGTCGGCGTCCATGTCGTAGACGGTCCGGTTGTCGGCGAGAGGCCGGTACAGGTGTTCGATAGGCAACGGATTCGGTGTTGGCGACGAAGCGACACGCTTCCAGCGCTTCGCCGTGGTGAGGCATGCGAACGGGTCCTGGTCGAGTGGCGCTACAGGTGCGGGCTCGATGACCACCACCTTGGCGGCCGTCTGCGTCGGAGCTGGTCGAGCGATCGCTCGGTGTCTTGCTTGACGAGCGCCCGGAGCTCCGCGGAGAGTTCGTCGCGATGGGTCGCCCCCGATCGTCGAACACGTCGCCCGGGCGCCGGGTGAGGTAGTCGTTGCCGATCGCGATGATCACGTCGGGCTTCAGCTCCGGGATGACGCGGTCGTAGAGATCGTGCTTCATCGTCGAGGCATTTCTGGAGGCGCCGTGGCTCGTCCTCGAGGGCGTCGCGGGTCGTAGAGGTTGCGCTGCCACGGGCACCCGCCGGCGGCTGCGGTGGACAGGGTGAGGTCGTGGTCCTGGGCGATCTTGGCGAAGGTCGGGAAGAGCATCCGGGCCTGACTGTCGCCGATGACGAGGATGTGTTCGCCGCTTCCCTGCACGATCGTGCACGCGGAGCTCGGCTCCCCGACGCAGTTCCATTTCGCCACGCCGTCGACGTCGTCGAGGCCCAAGCCTCGATAGTCCTTGGCGCCGGCGAAGTCGAGGTCGGGGACGGGCGTGAAGCCGGCCAGGCTGTCGGTACCCGTGGCTGTATTGGTGTCGAGGGCAGCTGTCGGTGCGGTGGCTTGGTAGGGGTCGATGATCGTGGGGATGATCACGAGGGCGGCGATCGCGCTGATCGCGAGGCCCGACACGACCACGGCCGGGTTGATCCGGTCGAGGAACCGTTGCTGGCGGACCGGCCGTTCGAGGATCTGGTAGCTCAACGACGCGAGACCGGTCGCGACCAACGCCGAGATCGCGAACGTCGACACCGGGCTGATGCTGTCGTCGGTCACCGCGACCGCGACGAGGATCACCGGCCAGTGCCACAGGTACGTCCCGTAGGAGATCTTCCCCAGATAGACCGCCGGCGAGCTCGAGAACAGCCAGTTCACCGGACCCGTCCGGAACGCCTCGATCCCGACGATCAACACCACCGCCGCGACCGTCGCCAACACACCACGCCGGACCGCGTTCACATCGACCAACGACGTCGACAACACCAACAGTGCGAACAACCCGATCGGCGCCGCGAACCACGCGACCCGCACACGAGCCACCCGCCGCAACAACCCCGGACTCAACGCCAGGAACGCACCCGCCAACAACTGATACGCCCGCGCATCGGTGCCGTAGTACGCCCGCGAGATGTTCGACGTCGACAGATGCAACGCCCACACCAACGACGCGACCCCACCCACACCGATCATCAGCTGCATCACGCGACGGGCATGGCGTTGCAGACCCCGCGTGAGCGCGAACAGGCCGGCGAGCAGGATCGGCCACACGAAGTAGAACTGCTCCTCCACCGCCAACGACCAGAACTGCTGCACCGGACTCGCGTTCACATCCGCCGCGAAGTAGTCGGTCGCCTGATGGATGAAGTACCAGTTCGCCACATACAAGAACGCGGCCTTGAACGCCCCCACCGCCGACGCCAACTCGGCCTGCGACGCGATCGCCGAGTACACGACCGCCGTCACGATCAACGCAACGAACGACGCCGGCAACAACCGCCGGAACCGCCGCGCGTAGAACCGACCGAACCGCAGGCGGCCCCCATCACCACCGAGGTCCCGCATCAACAACTGCGTGACGAGATACCCCGACAAGACGAAGAACACGTCGACACCGATGAAACCACCCGAGAACCGGTCGACTCCCGCGTGGAACAACACGACCAGATACACCGCGACGGTCCGCAACCCGTCGAGATGCGGCCGATACCCCTCACCGGGCCCATCCCCGCGAGACACCACATCCCGCGCCTCATGCACGCCCGCCACCACGAACCGGACATTACGACAACCTGACCCCCCGGGCCCGTCGGCTGCAGCGTCTGCGGCTCAGGCGGTCGGCACCAGCTCGCGCTCCGGCGCGCCTTCGTCGGGTGTCGGGTCGGCGTGGCCCTCGACGTCGATGTTCGGCAGGAGCCGGTCGAGCCACCCCGGCAGCCACCAGTTCCGGTCGCCGAGGAGCTCCATGGTCGCGGGCACGAGCAGCATGCGCACGATCGTGGCGTCGAGGAAGATCGCCGTCGCGAGGCCCGTGCCCATGAGCTTCAGCACGCGGTCGTTCTCGAGCAGGAAGCTGCCGAACACCACGACCATGATCGCGGCGGCTGCGGTGATGACCTTCGCGGTGGCGGCGAGGCCGTCGGCGACCGACGTGCGGCTGTCGCCGCTGCGGTGCCACTCCTCGCGGATGCGCGACAGCAGGAACACCTCGTAGTCCATCGACAGACCGAACACGACCGCGAACAGCATCATCGGCATCCACGGCTCGATGGGTGCGGGCTGCACGCCGGTGAGGTCGCTGAGCCAACCCCACTGGAACAGGGCGACGACCACGCCGTACGCGGCGCCGATCGAGAGCAGGTTCATGATCACCGCCTTGAGCGGCACCAACAGCGATCGGAACACCACCATGAGGAGCAGGAACGAGAGCGCCAGCACCGCGGTGAAGAAGTACGGCAGGCGGGATGCGAGGTAGTCGGAGAAGTCGACGTTCACGGCCACGGCTCCGGTGACCGCCACCTCGACTCCCGCCGCATCTTCGACCGTCGGCAGCACGTCGTCGCGGAGGCGACTCACGAGCTGCGCAGTCGCTTCGCTCTGCGGGCCCGTGGTGGGCACCGCGTTCCAGAGGACCGCGGTGGGGTCGTCGGGGTCGTTGGTCTGCGGCGGCGGAGACGAACGCGATGCCGGCGTCGGTCGCGCACCGCGTCGGTGATCGCACGCGAGCGCGGCCACGTCGGTGCCGTCGGGAAGCTCGGCGACGAGGAGCAGCGGACCGTTGAACCCCGCGCCGAACCCGTCGACGAGGAGGTCGTAGGCCTGCTTCGTGGTGGTGTCCTCGCGCGTAGTTGCTCTCGTCGGAGAACCCGAGCCGCAGGCCGAGCACGGGAAGCGCGAGCAGCAGGAGGACGAACGTCCCCGCAATCGCTGCGGGCCACGGGCGGTGCTGGATGATCCGGCTCCACCGGTAGGCAGTCGTCTCCCGGAGCGGCTTCTGCCTGCGTCGGGGCACCTCGCGCTTGAGCGGGCCCACGAAGATCCCGGCCACGAGCACGATCAACGCCAGGGGCAGTGCGACCGTGAGCGCGGAGATCTTCAGCCCCACGCCGACGAGCGCCACCGCGACGAGGCCCGCGGCGATCAGACCGCGCCACCTCGTCAGCTCGACGCGCGTCCCGGCGAACCCGAGGAGCGCGGGAAGGAGGGTGAGCGAGGCGAGCACGGTGATGGCGACGACCGAGGCTGCGCCCACCGCGAGTCCCTGCACGAAGCTCACACCCATGACCAGCATGCCGAGCAGCGAGATCACCACGGTGAACCCGGCGAAGAGGACCGACCGCCCTGCGGTGTCGATGGCGATCGTGACCGACTCGCGCACGGTGTGACCCGTCTGGAGCTGCTCGCGGTACCGGGTGACGATGAGCAGCGCGTAGTCGATGCCGACGCCGAGGCCGATCATGATGCCGAGGAACGTGGCGAACTCGGGGATCGCGATCACGTTGCTCAGGAGCGTGATGATCGCGGTGCCGATCCCGATGCCGAACAGCGCGACGCCGATCGGGAGGCCCATCGCGAGCACCGAACCGAACGCCACGATCAGGATGATGATCGCGAACGCCAGCCCCAGCACCTCGGAGGACGGCTGTTCGAACTCCGCGAAGACGAAGCCGCCGAGCTCGATCCGCAATCCGGGGATGTCGGGGCTCTCGGCCAGGATCCGATCGCGGATCTCGCCGGCCCGGGTGAGATCGATGTCGTCGGGCATCTCGATGTTCGCGTAGGCGATGTCGCCCGCCTCGGGACCCTGGGATGCGATCTGGCGTGCGCCGGCCTCGGCGTAGGGACTCTCGACGCGGGTGACGTCGTCGATCTGGGCCACCTCGTCGAAGAGACGCTCCATCGCGGCCCGGACCGCCGGATCGTCGACGCCCTGGTCGGCGGTGAACACGATCGTGCCGACTGCGCCCGTCCCCTGCCCACCGAACTCGCGGTCGAGCACGTCGAAGCCCTGCTTCGACTCGACGTCGGGCAGGTTGAACTCGTCGCGGAACGCGCTCCCGATCGATCCCTGGGCCGCGAAGCCCAAGATGAGGAGGAGGATCCAGGATCCGAGGACGAGCTTGCGGTGGTCGTGGCACCACGGGCCGAGTCGTGTGAACACGCACTTGCTCCTGGGTCTGAGGGCTCGGTCTCTGCAGTGCCTCCGACTGCGGGAAGGCACCATACTCATCGGTCGACTCATCGGTCGGCCCCCGCTATCCGGGGATTCCGGGCCCGATCGTCGCAGTACCGTGGGCCCGATGCAGCCCTTCGAACGACTCCGCGCGCTCGCGCGTTGGCACGAAGACGACGACACGCTGCTCGCGAGCGAGGCGGCCGAGTGTCTGTCGGCGTTCGACGGGGACCCAGCCGGTCTCGTGGTGTCGAGCCGTCGCCTGCTCGCCCACCACGCCGCGGCCGGCGCGCTCTGGTGGGTGTGCGCCCGGGTGCTCTGTGCACCCGACGGTCCCGACGCCGCGTGGGACGCCTGGCGCCTCCTGCGCGACGACCAGACCGCGCCCGGCTCGCGGCACTCCTGCCGTTCCCCCACGACGACCCGATCGCCGTGTTCGGCCGTCCGGCCACCATCACCCGGGCCTTGGCCGAGCGACCCGATCTCGACACGTTCCGCGTCGGGCCCGGCGACGGCCTCTCGGGGGTCCGGCCGTCGCACCTGCTCCTCGAGGCCCGCGCCGTCGGCGGAACCACCGCGCTGGTCACGGCCGGTGCCGGGGGTGTCGTCGACAGCATCCGGGCCCAGGGCGGCTTCGTGTGGGTCGTCGCCCCCACCGGCCGCGTGCTCCCTCCGCGGCTCTTCGAGGCGCTCGACCGCGCCGTCGGAGTGGATCCGACGGTCGACCGGATCGACCTGGCCGATGTCGAACGCATCGCCGGATCGACCGGCCTCGACGCACCGGCGCGCATCTCCCGGCGGATCGACTGTCCGGTCGCGCCGGAGCTCCTCCGCCCGATGGGCTGAGGCGACCCTCAGGGGGTGAGGTGTGGGGGCCGCGGGCGCAGCTCGCTGCTGGCGACGTCGATGGAGCGCACCCGTCGGGTGATGCGTCGTCCCGAGAACCGGCGGATCAGGTCGCGGACCGGCGGCACGAGCAGTGCGAGACCGACGATGTCGGTGAGGAACCCGGGGATCAACAGGAGCAATCCCGCCAACAGCACCAATGCGCCATCGAGGACGGCCGCCGCCGGGACCTGGCCGCTGCGCATCTCCGACCGGATCCGCCGCCAGGCACCCACTCCCTGCTGCTTGACCAGCACGAATCCGACGAGCGACACCGCGAACAGGAGCGCGATCGTTTCCCAGACGCCGATCCACTGACCCACGGCGATCATCGTGGTCACCTCCGCCAGGGGGACCACCACCAGGAGCGCCAGGACGATCAAGAACATGTGAACAGCGTACGCGGATACGACCGGAAGTGGTCGTCGCGGGTAGCGTCGTGGGCTCGCTAGGGAGGGCTGGAAGACATGCGCAGGACGCTCACGATCGTGATGCTGGGAGCCGTGATCGCGCTGATCGCGGGCTGCCTCGCACCGCCGGCAACGACCGTCACGCCGGTGGTGTCGAACCTCTACATCCCGTGGGACGTCCAGTGGGCCCCCGACGGCACGATGCTCTTCACCGAGCGGTCGGGTGAGATCGAGGCCCTCATCGGTGGTCAGCCCCGGGTTCTCGCCGACCCCGCCGACGTCGTCGCTGCATCCGAGTCGGGGATGCTCGGCCTCGCCGTCGACCCCCAGTTCTCGACCAACCGCTACATCTACACGTGCTTCGCCTCGACCCTCGGCGGCGTGAACAACGACGTGCGCCTCGCCCGGTGGAAGGTCAACGCCGGCTACACCGCGCCTCACCGACCGCGTCGACATCATCACCGGCATGCCCGTGAACACCAACGGTGAGCTCGGTCGTCACTCGGGCTGCCGGCCGCGCTTCGGCCCCGACGGCGCGCTCTGGGTGGGCACCGGCGACGCCGCGATCGGCACCGTCCCGCAGTCGAAGACCTCCCTCGGCGGCAAGGTCCTGCGCGTCGACCGCAACGGTGCGGGGGTCTCGCCCAACCCGGGCGTCGTGAACCCGGCCAGCGGCTTCGACCCGCGGATCTACACCTACGGTCACCGCAACGTGCAGGGCATCGCGTTCCGCGCCGACGGCAAGGCGTTCTCGGTCGAGCACGGCTCGTACCGCGACGACGAGGTCAACCTCCTCGTGGCCGGCGGCCAACTACGGCTGGGACCCCGTCGTGGGCACCAGCACCGAGTACAACGAGACCGTCCCGATGACCGACCTCGTGAAGTTCCCCGAACGCGAAGGTCGCGGTGTGGAGCTCGGGACCGACGACCGTTGCCACGTCGGGTGCGGTGTTCGTCAACGGGACCAAGTGGGGGAACTGGAACGGCATGCTCGTGGTCGCGTGCCTGAAGGGCGAGCAGCTCCTCGGAATCAAGATCAGCGCGGACGGCACCCGCGCCATCGGAACCGCCACGATGCTCACTGATCGAGGGCGGCTCCGCACCCCGGCGATCGCGCCGCTCGGCAACTTCTTCGTGACCACCGCCAACGGCGGGAACGACAGCATCCTCCGGGTCGTACCCAAGCCCGTCGTCGCAGGCGCCACCCGGATCGCCGGCGAGATCAGGCGATCCGGGTGAGCTCCACCTCGACGCCGAGCGCCTCGCCCGGCGCGCCGTGGTACACGCCCTTCAGCGGCGGGACGTCGTCGTAGTCGCGACCCCGGGCGATGAGCACGTGGCGTTCCGCGACGTCGGTGCCGTTGGTCGGGTCGATGGCCTGCCACGAACCGAGCCACGCTTCGAGCCACGCGTGGCTCTCCCCCACCACCGTGGCCCCGATCTCCCCGTCTTCGAGGGGGTACAGGTAGCCCGACGCGTAGCGGGCAGGGATGCCCTGGGCGCGCAGCAGTGCGAGGCTGAGATGCACGAAGTCCTGGCAGACGCCCCGCTGGTCGGCGAGCACCTCCGACGCCGTGGTCGACACGGTGGTGGTGCCCTTCTCGTAGGCCAGGTTGTCGCGCAGCCACGCGCTGGTGGCGGCCACTGCCTCACGCGGCTGGCGGCCGGTTCGCAGCTCGTCGGCGACCGCCATGATCGAGTCGTCGAGCGGCACCGTGGGCGTCGGCGCGAGGTACTCGCAGAGTCGGTCGACCACCCGATCGCCCGAGAGCGCCGACCACGGGATCGGGTCGCCGAACGCGACCCGGCCCGACGTCTCGACCGTCGACACGCCGGTCACGGTGAGCTCGGTGTGCGGCCGGTGGAGATCGAAGGCGTGGACGATCGTGCTCCAGTAGTCGCGGTACCGGAAGAGGCGCGCCGCCGGGACGACCTCGACCCGGTGATCGAGCGTGAGTTGCGTTCCCGTGTCGAGCGGCGAGAGCCGCGCTTCGTTGTACGACGCATGCGCGGTCCCCGCGTAGCGGAATCCGGTCCGGTGTCGGACCCCGATGCGCCAACTCATGTCAGGAGCTCCATGCGATCGCGCTCGTCTCGCGGAAGTACCGGGCGGCCAGCGCGCCGTGGACGCCTTCGCACGCGTCCTGGAGCCAGGTCACGTACTCGGCGAGTCGGGTCACCACGTGATCGACCCGCACGAACGCCAGGTCGGCGCACATCTGGCCGACGAGGCGTCGGGCTTCGTCGTTGAGACCGGTGCGGTCGGCGCGCGGGTCGAGCTCGCCGAGGGCGCGCTCGGTGGTGGTCAACGCGAAGAACACCGAACGCGGGAACAGCCGGTCGAGGAGCAGGAACTCCACCGCCGACGACGCGTCGACGGGCCGCCGGTAGGTTCGCAGGTACGCCTCGTAGGCCGAGCAGCACCGCAGGGTCGTGGTCCAGCCCGGCGGACCCCAGCTCTCGCCGTAGCGCGCCGACAGCAGCCGAGTCGTCATGTCGACCCGTTCGAGGTTGCGCCCGGCGAGGAGGAAGTGCCAACCGTCGTCGTGGCTCATCGTCGAGTCGGCGACGCCCGCGAGCATCGCGGTGCGTTCCTTCACCCAGTCGAAGAGCTCGTGGCGCGCCCGACCGGTGGTGGCCCGCGACCGCACCTTCATCGACCGGTGAGTCGTGTTCAGCGCCTCCCACAGCTCGGAGGAGATCGCTTCGCGGGCACCGCGCGCGTTCTCCCAGGCCGCTTCGATCGACGAGGCGATCGACCCCGAGTAGGCGAGATCGTGGGTGAGCAGCATCGTCACCTCGGCCGCGTTCGCCTCCACGTCGAGCGCGTCTTCGGGCACTCCCATCGCGTCGAGCAGGGCCTGGCACGCGGCGGCCTCGTCGACCGTCCGGTCCTCGAGGAGCACGTGGTAGTGGACGTCGAGCAGGCGGGCGGTGTCTTCGGCCCGCTCGCAGTATCGACCGATCCAGTAGAGCGACTCCGCGATCCGCGCCAGCATCAGCTCGCCGCTCCCGCGGACTGTTGCTGTTGCTGTTGCTGTTGCTGTTGCTGCTGGCCGCGGCTCTCGGCCGACGGTCCGGCGTCGGGCGCCCGCAGGGGCGGGACCGGCCCGGGTTCCAGCGACGCCTTCGGCTTCGGCTCCCGGTTCTCGGCCGGACCCGCGAGCACCCAGGTGTCCTTCGACCCACCGCCCTGGCTCGAGTTGACGATCAGGCTGCCCTCCGGGAGCGCCACGCGGGTGAGCCCACCGGGCACGACCCAGACCCGCTCGCCGTCGTTCACCGCGAACGGCCGCAGGTCGATGTGGCGGGGACCCATCCCGTCGCCCGTGTACGTCGGCGACGTCGACAGCGCGATCGGGGCCTGCGCGATCCACCCGCGGGGATTCGCCTCGATCTTGGTCCGGAGATCCTCGAGGGTCTCGGCGTCGGCGTGGGGACCGATCACGAGGCCGTAGCCACCGGAGCCGTCGACCGGCTTGAACACGAGTTGGTCGAGGCGCGCGAGCGCGAACTCGCACTGCTCCGCGATCCCCAGGCGGTAGGTCTCGACGTTGTCGAGAATCGGATGCTCGCCCAGGTAGTAGTCGATCATCGCGGGGACGAACGGGTAGATCGCCTTGTCGTCGGCGACACCGTTGCCGATCGCGTTCGCGATCGTGACGTTGCCGGCGCGGGCGACGTTGAGGATCCCGGGGCAGCCGAGCACGGAGTCGCCCCGGAAGTGCATCGGATCGAGGTACTCGTCGTCGATGCGTCGGTACACGACGTGGACGGGCGTCTCACCGTGCGTGGTCCGCATCGAGATGGAGTCGCCGCGGCACACCAGGTCGCGCCCCTCCACGAGCTCGACGCCCATCTGTCGGGCGAGGAAGGAATGCTCGAAGTACGCGGAGTTGTGGACGCCGGGGGTGAGCACCACGACGACCGGGTTGTCGACGCCGGGCGGGGCCGAGGCCCGGAGGGACTCGAGGAGCTGGGCCGGGTAGTCGGACACACGCCGCACCCGGGTGCTCGCGAACAACTCCGGGAACACGTGGGTCATCGCCCGACGGTTCTCGACCACGTAGGAGATGCCCGACGGAGTCCGCAGGTTGTCTTCGAGCACGCAGTACCGGCCCCTGCCGTCGCGCACGAGGTCGATCCCGGCCACGTGCACCCGGACGCCGCCGCTCGGCTTGAAGCCGGCCACCTGGCGGTGGAAGTGGGTCGAGCTGGTGACGAGCCGCCGCGGGATGACCCCCTCGGCGAGGATCTCGCCGGGGCCGTAGACGTCGTCGAGGAACATCTCGAGCGCGCGCACACGCTGGCGGACCCCGGAGTCGATCATCGACCACTCGTCGGCCGGGATGATGCGAGGCACGAGGTCGAGCGGGAACGGCCGCTCCTCACCGAGGAGCGAGAACGTGATCCCCTGGTCGCGGAAGGCCTGGTCGCGGGCGTCGCAACGCTGATCGAAGTCGGTGCGACTCAGTGTCTCGAGTGCCGTGTGGAGCTGTCGGTAGTGGTCGCGGGGCACGGTGCCGTCGAACATCTCGTCGAACGCATCGGCAGCGACGTACCCGTCGAGGAGGTCCCCCATCGCCCAGCAGCCTTCCTGCGGTTCGTTTCGGCTTCGTTACATCGACTTGAACACGGAGTAGTTTCGACCCATCGACGATCTCCCGATCAAGCTGGGGCCCTGCTCCAACGGTGAATTCGTCCCCCGACCGCTGGGTGCAGTGGAGCGGGAGGCGATCCGCCGAACCTACGACGGCGCCGACCGCGCCGCCCGTAGGCTCGGGATCGACCGCCGGCGCTTCCTCCGGACCGTAGGCGGTGCGGCGCTGATGTTGGGCGCGATGGCTGCGTGTGAGTCGGAGGCGAAGCGGTCCGACGGCAAGCGCTCGGGTGGCACGTTCGCGGTGCCCGACGACCCGACCGACGCCGATGCGGCGGCCGAGGCGCTGACCGGCAACGAGTTCATCCTCGACGTGCAGACGCACTTCCTCGAGTACGACCTGTCGACACCGGGCGGACTGGCGCTCGCGAGTGCGTTTCCGCAGTCCGCCTGTGGCGCCGACGATCCTCGGGCGTGCTTCACGATCGACGAGTACCTCGACGAGCTGTTCCTGCGCAGCGACACGTCGAAGGCGGTCATCTCGGCCCTCCCCATTCCGGGCGACGCGAATCCCCAGTCGATCGACGATGTGGAGGAGGCCCGCCGGACGTTCGCGGCGGTCTGCAGCGACGACCGGCTCCTCGTACACGGTGGGGTGTTCCCACAGCTGGGTTCGCTCCAGGAGGCGCTCGACGGGATGACGGCCCTCGACGCCGGCCACGACATCTCGGCCTGGAAGGTGTACACCCACAATCCCGCCGGCTGGTGGCTCGACGACCATTCCGCCGATTCGCCTGTGGTCGGGAACGCGTTCCTCGAACACGTCGCGACGACCTCCACCAACATCGTCTGCGTCCACAAGGGTCTGGGCGGCATGCTCGGTGGCGACGCCGACTACTCGTCACCCGTCGACATCGGACCGGCCGCTGCCGCCCACCCCGACGTGCGCTTCGTCGTGTACCACTCCGGGTTCGAGACCGGTTCGCCCGAAGGTCCGTACACCCCCGAGACCGCCGGCGTGGGGGTCAACCGGCTCATCACGACGCTGCGCGACCACCAGATCGGGCCCGAGGGAAACGTGTTCGCCGAGTTGGGCTCGACGTGGTGGCTCGTGATGCGGAACCCCACCGCGGCGGCGCACGTGCTCGGCAAGCTGCTCGCGCAACTCGGTCCCGATCGTGTCGTGTGGGGCACCGACTCGATCTGGTACGGCTCCCCGCAGGACCAGATCCAGGCGTTCCGCTCGTTCGAGATCACCGCCGAGCTCCAGGATCGCTACGGGTACCCCGCGCTCACGCCCGCCGTGAAGCGCAAGATCTTCGGGCTCAACGCCGCGAAGCTCTACGGCATCGAACCCGACGCCGGCCGGTGCAACTTCTCCCGCGAGGATCTCCAACAGGCCCGAGAGGCGATGCCCGGCCCGAACCGCACCTACGGTCCCGAGACCGCCTCACAACTGCGCTCGCTGATCGCCGCGCACGGTGTGATCTGATGCGTCGGATCGCCACTGCCGTCGTGCTCGTCGTCGCAACGGTCACGGTGATGACCATGCCGGCCCCGGCGTCCGGCGACGACACCCCAAACCGGACCGCACCTCCGGTACGCCCGATCGTCCGCGACGTCCTTCCCCGGGCGATGCCCGGTGAGGTCGCGCTTCGCGTGCTCCCGGCCCGACACCTCGGCGACGTCGCGGCCCAGAACGGTCAGACCGTCGACCGGCTCACCGCGCAGCTCGCGGTGGATCGGAGCGCGTGGCTCGATGCCGACGGGATGCTGTTCTTCCAGGACGCGCCTCCGCCACCACCCGCCGACTCAGCGGTCGTCGCAGCCGGTCCCTTCCCGGACGACCAGACGTTCGGCTTGCACTCCCGGCCCGGCTCGTCTCGCGTTCTCTACCTCGATTTCGACGGCCACGAGTTGCCGGCCGGCAACTACTGGCGGGGCGATGCCTACACCGCAGCGCCGTTCGACATCGACGGATCCCCCACCACGTGGAGCCAGGAGGAGCTCGACGCGATCCAGGGCATCTACCTGCGGGTCGCCGAGGACTACGCACCGTTCGATCTCGACGTGACAACCCAGGATCCCGGCGCCGCCGCGATCGCACGCTCATCGATCGGCGACGACCGGTACGGCGGTCGTGTCGTCGTCACCGACAGTCCCAACGGCGACTTCTGCGGTGGCTTCTGCGCGGGTGTCTCCTACGTCGGCACCGTCGATGTCGTCGGCGTCGACCACGACCGCCTGCAACCTTCGTGGGTCTTCAGCGACGGAAGCTCGAACGTGCAGTACCTCGCCAACAACGCCTCTCACGAGTTCGGCCACCAGATGGGCCTCTCCCACGACGGCAACCCGGCCGCACCGCTCCCCGAGTACGACGTCGGCCACGGCATGTGGGCGCCCCTCATGGGATGGGGGTTCACCCAGCCGGTCAGCCAATGGAGTCGCGGCGAGTACCCCGGCGCGACCAACCAGGAGGACGACTTCGCCGTTGCCGCGACGCACGGTGTCGCGCTCGTCGGAGACGATGCAGCTGCGCACCCCTCGGCCACCGACGACCTCGTGCCGGGTCGCTCCCAACTCATCGGCGTGGCGCCGGGCGGCGACGTCGACACGTGGCGATACGTCGCGCCCTGCTCGGGGACGTTCACGTTCTCCGCAGATCCGAGCCCGGTGAGCCCCAATCTGAGTCTCGCGCTCCGACTCTCTGATCGGAGCTCCCTGCTCGCTGTCGACGCCACGCAGCCGGTCCGGGTGAGTGCCGAGATTGCGACCGGGATGGGCGCGATGGTCAGCAGTGCGCTGGCGCGCGGTGCGGTGTCGACCCTCACGGTGTCGCCGCTCGCGAACGGCACGCCCGCCACCGGGTGGTCGAACTACGCGAACGTGGGCCGCTACTCGATCGGCGTCACCACGACGTGCGACCCTTCCGACCTCCCGGTGTTGGTCCCCGGAGCCTTCGGCGCCCGCGAGGGCGATCGGGGCAGCACGCAGTTCCGCATCCCGATCAGGTTGTCGGAACCGGCCGCCGGCGTCGTGACCGTGCGCTACCGGACGATCCCCACGACCGGCATCGGGTACGCCACTGCCGGGGTCGACTACACCCCGACCTCGGGCGTCGTCACCTTCCGACCCGGCCAGACCTCCGCGTCGGTGCCGGTCCGGGTGTTCGGCGACACCGTCGCCGAGACCCCCTTGTACCTCGGCGAGTGGTTCTTCGTGCAGTTCGACCAACCATCGGCCAACGCGCGTCTCGACACCGGCGTGTTCTCCGGGCGCGGCGTCGGGATCATCGGCGACGACGACTGAACCCAGCCGATGGCGGGAGCTAGGTGAACGTGCCGCCGTCGACGACGATGCGCTGGTCGGTGAGGTAGCCGGCGGCGTCGGACACGAGGAAGCGGACCACGTCGGCGATCTCGTCGGGCGTGCACACGTGACCGAACGGTGATCCGGCGTCGAGGGCGTGGATGTCGTCGATTCCCATCGCGCCCTTCACCAGGCGGCGACCCATCTCGGTCTCGACCAGACCCGGGGCGACGACGTTCACGTGGATCCCGTTCCGTCGCTCCTCCTTCGCGAGCCCCCGGGCGAGTGCCTCCAGCGCGGCCTTGGCCATGTTGTACGGGGCCGAGTTCGCAGCCATGTGGGTGGTTGCGGTCGACGAGATCATGATCACGTCGCCGCGCGGGCGGGTCCGCATCCCCGGGAGGAGCAGCTTCGACAGGACGAACGCACCGAGCACGTGCGTCCGCCACACCCGTTCGACCTCGGCCACCTCGGTCCGGGTCACGCTCTGGCCGCGGCTGGCGATCCCCGCGTTGTGCACCAGAATGTCGACTGCACCGAACGCATCGAGCGTCTCGGCCGCGACTCGCTCACAGTCTTCGACCACGTCGACCGAGCCCGCGAACGCGACGCCCCGACGCCCGAGCGCCTCGATCCCCTGGACGGTGGCCCGAGCACTCTCGGCGTCGCGGCGGTAGTTCACGGCAACGTCGGCACCGTCGGCCGCGAGTGCGAGCGCGATCGCGCGGCCGATCCCCCGCCCTCCGCCGGTCACCAACGCCGATCGTCCTTCGAGTCCGCTCACGCGTCTCCCCTTTCCGTCATCCGGTCACCCTGCGCGCATGGTGCTCATTCGTCGTGGAACACGGGCGCGCGCTTCTCGAGGAACGCCGCCATCGCCTCGGTCATGTCGCCGGTGGTGCTACTGAGGATCTGGGTGCGGTTCTCGAGGTCGATGCCGGCGTGGAGGCTGCCGATCTCGAGCTGGCTCCACATGACCTCCTTGGTCATGCGCACGCCGAACGGACTGTTGGCCAGGATGAGATCGGCTTCGTCGAGCGCGGCGTCGAGCAGCGCGTCGTCGGAGACGACCCTCGTCACGAGGCCGATCCGTTCGGCCTCGGCGCTGTCGACGAAGCGCCCGGTGAGCATCAGCTCGTAGGCCCGGGACGCGCCGATCAACCGGGGCAGCATCCAGCTCACGCCGACGTCGCAACCCGACAGCCCCACCCGCACGAACGCAACGTTGAACCGTGCGCTCGTTGCGGCGATGCGGATGTCGGACCCGAGCGCGAGGGCGAGCCCGCCACCCGACGCGGCTCCGTTCACCGCGGCGATCACCGGCTGGGGTTGCTCCCGCAGCGCGGGCACCATCCCGGCCACGAACTTCTGGACCCGCATCCCGTTCCGGGCCCGTCCCGAACCGGTCACGTCGGGTGGCGTCGCGCCCTCGGCGAGATCGAGGCCCGAGCAGAACCCGGCTCCCGCCCCCGTGAGCACGATCACCCGGCAGCTGCCGTCGGTGGCGAGGTCGTCGAGCGCGGCGTAGAAGCCGGCGAGCAGCTCGTGGTTCAGGGCGTTGCGCCGCTCGGGTCGGTTGAGTGTGATCTGCGCGACGCCGTCGCGCGGACGGGTGACTTCGACGGCACTCATGCGGATGCGCTCCCCCGGAGTCGTGGCGCGTCGGTCGGTTCGACGGCGCTGCGGGCGTCAGCCTGCCAGACTCCCGAGATGACCGAACCCGTGCACGCCGCCGACCTGACCGACGAGCTCGAAGACTGGGGCGACCTCGCGCCGCCGCTCGGCATCCCGCTCGGCGACCCGATGCCGACCCGGGGCCTCGAGACCTGGGCCGCCGAGAACGGCACCCCCTCCACCGGCGTGTGGGAATGCGAACCCGGCGACAGCCGCTGGAAGCTCGACGGCGAAGGCGAGTTCATCCACGTCGTGAGCGGCAGCATGACCTGCACGAGCGACGACGGCGTCGTCACCAAGCTCGGTCCGGGCGACTCGTTCACGTTCGCGCCCGGCTGGAGCGGCACGTGGAACATCCACGAGACGCTCCGCAAGGTGTACACGATGTTCCCCGCCTGACTTCGGGTCACCCTGAACCCTCCTTCAGCCCTCGTTCCGGTCACCTGCAAGGTTGGTGTGCAACTGCACGGATGACCAGAACGAGGGGTTGGTCACCCGGCGCGGGAAGTCGCGAGGCGGTCGGCTCGTTCGACGAGACGCTCCGCGCCCAGTCGGCCGGCCCAGTCGGCCAGTTCGGCGGTCGGGCCCTTCCACTCCCAGTCGTCGACGACACCGACCTCCGGATCGATGCGCAGGGTTGCGAGGTTCCGGAACAGGTCGGCGAGCTCACGCTGCTCCGCCAGTGTGGTGGCGAGCTTCACCGCACCCCGCACGGTGACGTCCCACTGGTGGGCGTGCTCGGGGATCGCTTCGATGTGCACGTAGTGGCGGAGCACCGCCGCAGCCGACTTCGCACCCCATCCGGGCAGACCGGGGAAGCCGTCGGCACTGTCGCCGACGAGCGCGAGCCAGTCGGGGATCGACTCCGGGAGCACCCCGAACTTCTCGACCACTCCCTCCTCGCCGATCGTGGTGCGTTTTCGACGATCGACCTGCACCACGTGGTCACCCACCACGCACTGGGCGAGGTCCTTGTCGGGCGTGCAGATCAGTACCTGGTCGACGCGCGGGTCACGGGCGGCGACGTGCGCCGCGGCCGCGAGGGCGTCGTCGGCCTCGAAGTCGATCATCGGCCACACCGCGACGCCCAGCGCCGCGAGCGCGTCCTCGAGCAGGGGGAACTGGGCGAAGAGCTCCGGGTCGATCCCATCGCCCGTCTTGTAGCCGGCCCACAGCTCGTTGCGGAACGACGGAATCACGTGGTCGGTCGCAACCCCGACATGGGTCGCGCCTTCTTCGAGCAGCGTCAGGACGGAGTAGACGACTCCACGGACCGCCGCGACCTCGACGTCACCGTCGTCGAGATGCGACGGCAGCGCGAAGTGATGGCGGAAGAGCTCGTAGGTCCCGTCGACGAGGTGCGTCTGCACGCCCGGAGGTTGTCACACGACATCACGTTGGTGCGATTGCCCACCCCAGAGGGGGTGCAATCGCACCAACGGATGGTCGCGCGACGGGTTCAGCTGACGATCTTGGCCTTCATCTTCTGGAACTCGGCGTCGTCGATCACGCCGCGGTCCTTGAGGTCGGCGAGCCGGTGCAGCTCGTCGGCCGGGCTCGCCGTGGTGCCGGCGGCCTGGCGGATGTACTCCTGCGCGGCCTGGTTCTGCGCCTGCGCGGCTTCGATCGCGTGCTCGTGCATCTTGTGGCCCCGTGCGATCAGGTAGACGAACACCCCGAGGTAGGGGATGAAGATCACGAAGATCGTCCAGAGCGCCTTCGCCCATCCCGAGAGGTCGTGGCTGCGGAAGATGTCGGCGAAGACGGTGATGAGGATCCAGATCCAGATGAAGAAGAGGAAGAACCAGATCATCGACCAGAGGATCTGACCCGTTCCGAAATCGTCGGCTAGCAGCACTGTGAACTCTCCCTGTCGCCCGTACCCGCGGCAGCACTGCCGGCGGTCCACCGGAGAACATACGTCACGCGCGCGCCTCACGCGCCTCTCCTAGCCTCTCCAGCGATGACTCTCGCGGCGCGGGTTCGACGGCGTCTGTTCCGACGCGACGCGGCAACGTTCCACCCGCCGCGCGACCGACGCGGTCCGACTCGTCCTCGCGATGCTCACGCTCGGTGCTCTCGCGGTCCACGCCGGGCACGAAACGGCCACGGAGCGTGCGATCGTCCGTGCGGTCTCGTCACTCCCGGCCGGGCTCGAGACCCCGCTCGCGGCGTTCTACGGCCTCGCGGCGCTCTGGGCCGTGGCCTTGCTCGGCGGCGCGCTGCTCATCGGTCGACGCTGGCGCCTCGCCCGCGACATCGTGGTCGCGGGGGTCGCCGCCTGGGTGATCGGCCGGGTCTTCGGGTCGCTCGTCCGACACGGCGACATCGCCCGGGCCCTCGACACCCTCACCAGTCTCGACGCGACGCCCCGCTTCCCCCTGACCCGCCTCGCCGTGGTCACCGCGGTCGTGATCGTGGCGGCACCGCACCTCTCCCGACCGCTGCGCCGGTTCGGACAGGCGCTCGTCGGCGTGCTCACGGTCACCGCGCTGTACCTCGCCACCGCGTTCCCCGGCGACCTACTCGGGGCGATCGTGCTCGGCTGGGCCGTCGCGTCCCTGGTCCACCTCGTGTTCGGGGTGCCGATCATGAAGCCCGGGTCCGACGAAGTCCGACGCGCGCTCGAACGACTGGGGATGCGCGGGGTGACCTCGGTCGAACGGGTCGCGGTACAGCCGCGTGGCGCGACCCTGTTCGTGGCCCGCGACGACCGCGGGCCGGTCGCGGTGACCGTCCTCGGGCGCGACGACGTCGATGCCCGAGCGCTTGCGGTTGCCAGTCGGTGGGTCGCCTACCGCCACGAGGAGCCCACCTTCTTCGTCACCCGGCGTCAGCGGGTCGAGCACGAGGCGTACGCGCTGCTCCTCGCCGGGGCCGCGGGTGTGCGCGTGCCACCCGTCGTCGCCGCCGGCGCGGCCGACTCACGCCTTGCGCTCCTCGTGACCCGACCCGCCGGTGGCGCCGCGCTGGCCGAGGTCGACCCGGAATCGCTGACATCGGATCTCCTCGTCGAAGCGTGGTCGCAGGTCGCCGCGCTCCACGCCACCGGACTCGCGCACGGTCGTCTCACCGCGACACACCTCTTGGTCGACGTCGGGGGCTCCCCCGGTGCCCGGGTGTCGATCGTCGACTTCGCGACCGTCGTCACCGCGGCGAGCGAACGCAGTTGTACGGGCGACGTCGCCGAGTTCCTCGCCGCCACCGCGGCGATCGTGGGCCCCGAGCGCGCGGTTGCCGCGGCGGTCGCCGGCGTGGGCGGCGACGCGGTCGTCGACGCGCTCCCGCTCCTCCAGGCGGCCGCGCTCACCCCGGAGACCCGCAACGCGTTCGGAGGTCGCAAGGAGGTGGGAACCGCGCTCGATGCGTTGCGCGAGACCGCCGCAGGGACAACCGGAGAACCGGCACCCGAGCTCCAACGACTCCAGCGGGTGCAGGTCCGCACGTTGGCGATGGTGATCGGCACGCTCGTCGGCATCGCGATCCTGTTCAACCAGGTCGGTGATCCCGGGACGTTGTGGGCCACGTTGCGCGAGGCCGACTGGGTCTTCGTGCTGCTGGCGATCGTCGCGGCCTTCGCGACCAACGTTGCGTTCGCGCTGGCGTTCCTCGGCACGGTTCCCGATCAGCTGCCGTTCGCGCCCGTGGTGTGGCTCCAGGTCGCGATGGGCTTCTCGAACGTCGCGCTCCCTGCCGGCGCCGAGACCGCGGTGCAGGTGCGGTTCCTCCAGAAGCAGGGCCTCGACCTCGCGTCGGCGCTCGCGGTCGGAGGGATCCTCTCGACGATCTCCGAGGTCGTCATCCAACTCGGGCTGTTCGGCGTCGCACTGCTGCTCGCCCCGTCGGCCGTCGACATCGGCGACGTCCCCACCGGCAGCATGGCTGCAGTGGCGCTCGGGGCGGTGCTCGTCGTCTGTGTCGTCGCGGCCGTGGTGTTCAGCGTCCGTCGGGTCCGCCGCGCCGTGCTCCCCCACGTCCGGCGGGCGGCCCGGACCATGTGGGATGCGATCCGGACGCCGAGTCGCATCGCGCTGCTGCTCGTCGGCAACATCGCCGCGCAGTTCCTCTACGCCGGTGCGCTGCTCGCGTGTCTCCACGCGTACGGGAGCGGTGCGTCGTTCTGGACGCTGCTGGCGCTGAACATCGGGATCTCGACCATCGCCGGCCTCGTCCCCGTGCCCGGCGGCGACACCGCGGTGTCGACCATCGGCATGTCGGGCGCCCTCGTGGCGACGGGAGTGCCGGAAGCCGCCGCGGCCGCCGCGGTGCTCACGAACACGATCGCCACCAGCTACCTCCCCGCGATCCCGGGCTGGTTCGCCACCCAGTTCCTCGTCCGACGTCAGCTGCTCTAGCGTTCCGCCCGCCGTGACCTGCGGAAACCCAGCGTTCACTGGGAGATGCCTGGCCCGTCACCCTTCCCTACCGACCAGTAGGTAGGCTGGGGGCATGGACCCCGCATCGGATGCCCTCATGCTCGAGCTCGACCCCAGCGTGGGCGCGCTCCTCGACGCGGCACTACGACACCGCGAAGGAGTGGTTCCCGCACTCGATGGTCCCCTACAGCCGTGGGCGCGACTTCGTCGAGGGCGAGGAGTGGTCGCCCGACGACGCCGGCCTGCCCGAGGCTGTGCGCTCCGCGCTGCTCGTCAACATCCTCACCGAGGACAACCTGCCGTACTACTACCACTCGATCACCGGCTTCGGTCTCTCCGAGGCCTGGCAGGAGTGGAGCCGCCGCTGGACCGCAGAAGAGGGTCGCCACGCGATCGTCATCCGCGACTACCTCACCGTCACCCGCGCGCTCGACCCCGTCGCGCTCGAGCGGGCGCGGATGCACCAGGTGAGCGGAGGCGTCACCCCCGACAGCGAATCGGCGGCCGACGGACTCGCCTACGTCTCCCTGCAGGAGCTCGCGACCCGCATCGCGCACCGCAACACCGGCCAGCAGCTCGAAGACCCGGCCGGCACCGCGATCATGTCGCGCGTCGCAGCCGACGAGAACCTGCACTACCTCTTCTACCGGGACCTCGCGTCCACTGCGCTCGAGATCGACCCGTCGGCAATGGTGCTCGCGATCGACCGCCAGGTCCGCAACTTCGCGATGCCGGGCACCGGGATCGTCGACTTCGAAGCTCACGCCAAGCTCATCGCGAACGCAGGCATCTACGACTTCTCCCAGCACCACGACCAGATCCTCGTTCCGGTCGTGCTCAGGCACTGGAAGCTCGAGACGCGTCGAAGGCCTCAGCCCCGAGGCCGAAGAGGCGCGCGTCCGCTGCCTCGCGTACATCGAACGGCTCGGCAAGGTCGCGAAGCGCATCGCGGCCCGCAAGGCCGAGCGCCTCGCCACCACCTCGGCCTGAACCAGCGGGTCGACCCCCTACCTACGCAGGCGCCCCCTTGGCGTCGAGTTCGTGCACGTCGCGGACGACGGTTCCACGATCCGCCCGAACTCCCGCAGGCTGGGAGGTCGGGTCGGAGGCGGGAACGGCGTCGAACATGCGGAGGTAGAGCGCGAGGGTCGCGGTGAAGACCGGCGACCGCTCCTGCGATGTGGATCCCGACGAGGAGCGGCGGGACTCCGTTGAAGTACTGCGTGTAGCCGACCGCGGCCTGGGCCACGAGCACGACGAGCAGGACAGTGATCGCGCGCTGCAATCGGGCGAGCACGCCGGCGCGATGCGCGACGAACAGCAGCGTGATCACGGCCGCGAGGAAGATCATCACCGCGATCCCGTGCACCCGCGCCACATCGGGGAGGTAGAAGCCGAAGCGCTTTGCCTCCTTGTCGCCTGCGTGCGGACCGGTGTTGGTGACGACGGTCCCGGTGACGACCACGACGGTCACGAGCACGAGCAGGAAGCGACCGAAGTACAGCACGGCGTCGGCGACGGCACGTCGCTCGACCGTCGCCGTCGGGGATGCCGGCGCGGTGGTAGAGCACGATCGCATCGGCGAGGAGCAGCATCGAGAGCAGGAAGTGCGACATCACCGCCGCCGGATGGAGGTCGACCAACACGGTGATCCCGCCGAGCACGATCTGGCCCATCACGCCGGCGACGAGTCCGCCCGAGAGCCAGAGGAGGTCGCGCCGACGGGGCCGGCGGAGGAACGCGCCGAGCACCGCGGCGATCACGCCGACCGAGACCAGCCCGGTGAAGAGACGGTTCGCCGACTCGATCTTCTGGTGGGTGCTCGACTCGGGATGGGCGACGAGCTGGCCCGCCTCGCAGTTCGGCCACGAGGAGCAGCCGAGGCCGGAGTTCGTGAGCCGGACGGCCGCGCCGGTCACGATGATGATCGCGATGAGGATCCCCGCGACGAGGGTGATCCGGCGGTAGATGCTCGGGGTCAGGGTGAACGACACACGGCCCATGCGGATGGTCATGGTAGGGGTCGCGGCCCCATCTAGGCTCACCGGCCGTGCGTCACCCGCTGATCGTCGCCGGAGTGGGGATCGCCGTGATCGCGGCCGCCGTCACCTTCGCGGCGACGCGCGACCAGCAGTCCGACCCGGGCGCGACGCGGACCCCCGCCGGGGCCGGCACCCGACCCGCGGCTCCCGTGGAATCGTCGACGACAACGTCGACGACCCGACCCCGACGAGGCAGCGGTGTGCCGGTCGTCTTCGCGTTCGGCGGCGACGTGCACTTCGAGGGTTCCCTGCGTTCCCAACTCGACAGCGACCCGGCCGGCATGCTCTCCCCCGTGGCCGGCGAGCTCGGCGCGGCCGACATCGCGATGGTGAACCTCGAGACCGCGATCACCGAGGGAGGGACGCCCGAGCCGAAGGCCTACAACTTCCGGGCGCCGGCCACCGCGCTCACCGCCTTGAGCAGCGCGGGGGTCGACGTGGTGACGCTCGCCAACAACCACGGTGTCGACTACGGCCCCGACGGACTCGCCGACACCCTCGCGGCGAAGGCCGCGGGCACCCTTCCGATGGTCGGTGTCGGCGCCAACGCGACCGAGGCCTACGCACCGTGGACCACCGTCGTGAAGGACCAACGGATCAGCATCTTCGGCGCCACCGACGTGCTCGACGAAGCCTTCTACTCCACCTGGCCCGCCACCGACACCCAAGCCGGCATCGCGTCGGCGAAAGACGCCAACCAGGCGCGCCTCGTCGCCGCGGTGCAGGCTGCGCGCCCGGCCAGCGACACGATCGTCGTGTACCTGCACTGGGGCATCGAGGGTTCGACCTGCCCGTCGGCGCGTCAACAGGAGCTCGCCCAGAGCCTGGTCGACGCCGGCGCCGACATCGTGGTCGGGAGCCACGCCCACCGCGTGCAGGGTGGCGGTCGACTCGGCGCCGCATTCGTCGACTACGGACTCGGCAACTTCGTCTTCTACAACGAGAGCGGTGAGTCGGGTCGCACCGGCGTCCTCACGGTGACGGCCACCGGGCGCGACGTCGACACCTACCAGTGGAAGCCCGCCCGGATCGTCGGCGGCGTCCCCCGCCTCCTCACGCCACCCGACTCCGACGTGGGTGTCGCCGCCTGGGACGCGCAACGGGCGTGCACCGGACTCACGCCCTAACTTGAGTGCTGTGACCTACGACGAGTTCTCCCTCTTCCACGAGAACGCCGAGGAGTTCGGCTTGCCCTGGTCCGGCCCGCCGACCGTCCGCCGGGTGCGGGTGCCGGTCGACGGTGATCGGGCCCTCGAGCGCGCTCGTGTGGGGTGACGGACCACCCGAGATCGTCCTGCTCCACGGGGGCGCGCAGAACGCGCACACGTGGGACACCGTCGCGCTCGCGCTCGGGCGTCCGCTCGTCGCGATCGACCTCCCCGGTCACGGCCACTCCGACGGCGGTGCGCTCGGCTCGTTCGGGCTCGCCGCCAACGCGGCCGATGTCGCGGTCGCGGTGCGGGCGCTCGCACCGGATGCCGGACTGCTCGCCGGGATGTCGCTCGGAGGGCTCACGTCGATCACACTCGCAGGCATCGCACCCGAGCTCGAACGCCGGCTGGTGCTCGTCGACGTCACTCCCGGAGTGAACCAGGACAAGGCGTCGGCGATCACCGCGTTCGTGAACGGTCCTGAGTCGTTCGCCGACTTCGACGAGATCCTCGCCCGGACCGTCGAGTTCAACCCGACCCGCTCGGAGTCGTCGCTCCGACGCGGAATCCTGCACAACGCCGTGCAACGCGACGACGGGAGCTGGGTGTGGCGCTACGCCCGGTTCCGCGCCGATGAACCGCTCCTCTCGGGCGAAGGGGAACCGACCGTGCCCGACTTCGGCGCGCTGTGGGACACCCTCGGCGCGACCACCATGCCGCTGATGCTCGTGCGCGGCGCCGACTCCCCCGTCGTCGACGACGCCGACGTCGCCGAGCTCCAGCGCCGCCGCCCCGACGTTCGCGTCGAGGTCGTCGCCGACGCCGGCCACAGCATCCAGGGCGACCAACCCGTCGCGCTCGCCACCCTCCTCGAGCAGTTCCTCGCCACCTGAACCCTCCGTCACCTGCCAACCCCGCTGCGTCGGGCGCGTGCTGGTCGTCTCCGGACCGGAACGCGCCGAACTCAGCGAGCGGGCCGGGGTGGGCCGGGGCGGGTGGCGGCGGCGCCGGGCGGGAACTGGAGGTGGGGGCGGACCGCGACGATGGAGGGGCGGCGGGGCGGTTCGCTGAAGCCGAAGCCGCACCGGGGATCGATCGGGCGGAGCGGACCGAGATCGGCGCCGGCGACTGATGCCGACCCGGCGACCACTCGCCGGTAGGACCGGGCGCGGTACCACTCCCGGACCCCGGTGGGACTCACGCCGTAGGTGCGCACCCCCATCGTCGAACGGGCGATCGGGCCCTCGATCCAGCCGCGTCACCCACAACGGGCGCGGGCCGGGGATCGGGACCGGACGACCCCCGGAGAGGACGATCCTGACGTCGCCGGCGGAGAGGTCGACGTGCCGCGGGCCGGCGTTGGCGACGGCGAACGGCACGACCTCGACCCGGTCGAACTCGTACACAGCGGTGATGAAGTCTCGTCCGGCCGTTGACGCGACCAGCAGGACCCGCTCACCCGACGGGCGGGCCCACATGACGTCATGCAGCACACCGACCGGCGAGGCGCGCCAGAGACCGCAGACGAACCGGTCCCCCGAGGCGAAGCCCGCACTCGCGATGACGCCGTCGAGGTCGAGGGACACAGCGTGACGGTAGCGTCCGGAACCGTGACGTCCCGATCCGAGTCCCCCCGATCCCAGTCTCCGAGATCCGATGAGCGGTACCGGTCCCGCAGCCTGTGGCTCGACTCCCTCGACACGTCGCTCACCCCCCGGGCCGCACTCGAAGGTGACATCGACGTCGACGTTGCGATCGTCGGCGCGGGCTACACGGGCCTCTGGACCGCGTACTACCTGCTGTGCGCCGATCCGAAGCTGCGGATCGCGATCATCGAGCGGGAGATCGCAGGCTTCGGGGCCTCCGGTCGCAACGGAGGCTGGTGTTCGGCGATCTTCGCCGGGAGCCGCGACGAGATGGCGCGCACCCACGGCCGCGACGCCGCGGTCGCGCTGCAACAGGCGATGCACGACACCGTCGACGAGGTCGGGCGGGTCGCCGCGGCGGAATCGATCGACGCCGACTTCCACAAGGGCGGGACGCTCACCCTCGCGACCTCTCCCGCGCACGTCGACCGGGTCCGGGCGTCGGTGGTGGAGACGCAACGGTGGGGTGCGCCGGATGATGCCGTGTGGCTCGACCGTTCGGAGGCCCGCAGCCGCGTCGCGGCCGACGGCGTGCTCGGCGCCGCGTACACCCCCCACTGCGCGCGTCTCCATCCCGCGAAGCTGGCTCGCGGGCTCGCCGACTGCGTCTCCCGGATGGGCGGGACCATCTACGAGCAGACCGCGGCGACCGGGATCGAGTCCCGCCTGGTGACCACCGACCGCGGACGCGTCCGCGCCGAGGTGGTGGTGCGGGCGACCGAGGGCTACACCGCGCGGGTCCCCGGCCTCCGCCGGGTGGTGGCGCCCCTCTACTCCCTGATGATCGCGACCGAGCCTCTGCCCGCGTCGTTCTGGTCGGAGGTCGGCTGGGACGACCGCGAGACGCTCACCGACGGACGGCACCTGATCATCTACGCGCAACGCACCGCCGACGACCGGATCGCCTTCGGGGGCCGGGGCGCGCCGTACCACTTCGCCAGCCGCATTCGCGACGACTTCGACCGGGACCCGCACACGTTCGCCGAGCTCCGTCGCGTCCTCGGTGCGCTCTTCCCCTCGACCGCCGAAGCGGCCGTCACCCATGAATGGGGTGGACCGCTCGGCGTTCCCCGCGACTGGACCAGCTCGGTCGGCTTCGACCGCTCGACCGGACTCGCCTGGGCGGGTGGCTACGTGGGCGACGGGGTGTCGACCACCAACCTGGCCGGACGCACCATCGCCGACCTCGTCACCGGCAACGACACGCCGATCACCCGACTCCCGTGGGTCGCCCACCGATCCCGGCGCTGGGAGCCGGAGCCCCTCCGGTGGCTCGGCATCAACCTCGCGCTCGCGCTCCCCGCAGGCGCGGATCGGAGCGAGATGCGCACCGGGAGGCCGGCTCGCCTTCGCACCGCGCTCCTCGACCGCCTGACGGGCCACTGACTGGCCACCCTGATGGGCTTCGGGTGAAGTTCTCGGGGGCGGGCGCCGATACACGCGGGGAATGGACGACACCGTGCTGCCGTCACGGGCAGCCCCACCCGCCACGGACGGCGAACGTCGCCGGACCGGAACCCGTCGTCGACGGCACCCGGCCGCCGACGGGCGCGTGGTGTCGGCGCTCCTGAGCGTCGGATCCCTCTTCGGGCTGGTCGCGCTGCTCGCGGCCACCGCCCCCGCAACGACCGGGAGCGCAGGCGCGCAAGCCACCGGATCCGGAGGTTCCACGGCCACGGTCCCGTCCCGGATCACGGCGACGTCGACCACCGGTGTCCCGCCGGCCGCCGGCGCACCTCCACCCGGCACCGCCGTCGTTCCGGGCTCGCCCGGTGCCGTCGCCGCGCCGGCCGCTGCGGTCGCGCCGGGATCCGGAGTCACCGGACCCGTGAGTGTCGGGTCGTCGGGTGGGTCGACTGCCGAGCCCGCGGCGGCGTCGAGTCCGGCACCCGTCGCCGCTCCCGTGGCCCCCGCACCCGCACCCGTGGCCGAGCCGCCCGCGCCACCGCCGGCGCCCGCTCCGGAGCCTGCCCCGCCACCGGTCTGTGAGACCGGTGGAAGCTGTTGACGTCGACGATCACGCCTTCGCCTGCTCCGACCGTTGCCGCCCGCGCGGCGCCGGCGGGTCCGAACGACGCCTGGGTGCACGTCGCGTTTCGGGCCCTTGGCACGGGCGTCCGGGTCACGGTCCTCGCCGCGACGGAGTCGGAAGCCGACGGCCTGACCGACCTCGCGGGCCCGCTCCTCGAACACCTCGAGTCGCGCTGGAGTCGCTTCCGGCCAGGAAGCGAGCTGAGCCGGCTCAATGCCGCCGCGGGCGCGCCGGTGCTGGTCTCCGACGACACCTTCGACGCGATCGCCCATGCCGTCGAAGCCTGGCGCGCGACCAACGGTCGATTCGATCCCACCGTGCTCCCATCCCTCATCGCACTCGGCTACGACCGCGACTTCCGGGCCGTGCCCTCCGACGGTCCTGCAACGACCGTCGTGGTACCCGCGTGGCTGCGCCGACATCGTCGTCGATCCGCTCGTGCGCTCGATCACGCTGCCGGCCGACGTTGCACTCGATCTCGGTGGCATCGGCAAGGGGCTCGCCGCCGACCGACTTGCCGCCGCCCTGATGGACGCCGGCGCGGTCGGGGTGTGCGTCGACCTCGGTGGCGACGTGCACGTCGCCGGCTCCGGTCCGCTCGGCGGGCCGTGGTCGATCGTCGTCAAGGACCCCTTCGGCACCGGCACCACCGGTGCGCTCTCGATCCGCGACGGGGCGGTCGCCACCAGCACCCGCCTGGTGCGCTCCTGGCGCCGAGGTGGACGCCGGGTGCACCACCTCGTCGACCCCCGGACCGGCGACTGTGCCGAGACCGGACTCGCGTCGGTGACCGTCGTCGCCGGATCGACCGGCTGGGCCGAGGTCCTGGCCAAGGCGGCGTTCATCGCGGGAGCGGCCGACGGAGCGACGCTCCTCGCCGAGGCCGGCGTGACCGGGCTCTTCGTGCACGACGACGGACGCGTCACCGACCTCCCCGGCCTCGATCCGTTCCGCCCGTGACGGGTCGAGCTGTGAGGGACGCCCGGTGACCCAGCACCTCTGGTGGTACACGGTCCGCGCCAGTGGCTTCGTCGCGTGGGCGCTCGTGGTCGCGTCGGTCCTCTGGGGTCTGTTGCTCTCGGCCCGGGCGACCCGCAAGCCGAGTCCGGCCTGGGTACGCGACCTGCACCGGTTCCTCGGGGGCATCGGGTGCCTGTTCGTGCTGCTGCACGTCGGCGCGCTCTTCGCCGACACCTACGTCGGCTGGACGTTCGCCGACGTGCTCGTCCCCTACGCCACCGGGTGGCGTCCGGGTGCCGTCGCGCTCGGAATCGTGGCGATGTACCTGCTCTTCGCCGTCGAGGTGACGTCGCTCGCCATGCGGCACATCCCCCGCCGGGCGTGGCACGCGGTCCACCTGCTGTCGTTCGTCGTGTTCGCCGCGGTCACTGCCCACGCGCTGGTCGCAGGCACCGACGGTGGTGCCGAAGCGACGCAGTGGTTCGCGATCGTGACGTCGGCGATGGCGCTGATCCTGGTGTCGGTCCGAGTCGGTTCGCTCGTGCGGCGCCGGCGACGACCGGCCACAACCGGTGTCGCGACCCGCTCAGGCGTCGTCGGCCGGGACGAGCACCTTCCAGATCACGCCACCGACGATGCCGCCGATCAGCGGGAACACGATGAACGCCCACAGCTGCTCGAGCGCCCAGCCGCCCTGGAAGATGGCGGTCGCGACGCTTCGGGCCGGGTTCACCGAGGTGTTGTCGACCGGGATGCTCACGAGGTGCACCAGCGTCAGCATGAGCCCGACGGCGAGACCAGTGAACCCGACGGGCATCGACTTGCGACTCGTGCTCACGACGACGAGCACGAAGAGGGCGGTCAGCACGATCTCGGTGACGGCCATCGCGCCGAAGTTGTAGCCGCTCTTGGTGATGACGAGGCGTCCGGCCCGGGCGGTGACCGCAGCGGGCGAGTGGTCGCCCCAACCGTTGGAAGCGAAACCCGAGTCTGAGGCGCTGAAGCCGGAGAGTCCGCTCGCGATGACGAAGATCACCGCGGCACCGAAGATGCCACCGAGGATCTGGCCGCCGAGGTACCACGGGACGTCGCCGCTCTTCGTCTTGCCGACCACCCACAGCCCGAAGGTCACCGCGGGATTGATGTGGCAGCCGGAGATGCTGCCGATGAGGTAGGCCGCGCACAGGAGGCTGAAGCCGAACGCGAGGGCGATGCCCAGGTACCCGATCTTGTCGCCGGCGAGGATCGCCGCCCCCGGACCACCGATCACCAGGATCGCGGTTCCGATGAACTCGGCGACCCCGAGTCGCACCTTCTCGTTCATGAGCACACACCTCGCCCTCGAGGAATCGCGTGGCACGGGTTCGTGCCGCCGAGGCAGGTTACGGACCTTTGTGGTGCGTTACAACGACCCGGCGGTCCGGCCACGCTGCGCGCGCGTCATCCGAGCCGTTCCGCCGCCTCCTCGAGACGGGGACGGAAGTCGGGATGGGCGATCGCGGCCAACGCCCGGCCCCGCTCCCGCACGGTGCGACCGCGCAGCTCGGCGACGCCGAACTCGGTGATCACCACGTCGAGCTGGTGGCGCGGGAGTGGTGACCGTCGCGTCCGGGGGGAGCTGCACGTCGATTCGGGAGACCGCCTCACCCTGCACCGTGGCCACCGACGGGAGGCAGAGCAGCGAACGATCTTCGAGCTCGTAACCGGAGACGGCGACGAAGTCTTCGTGCCCGCCGATCCCGGAGTACTGACGGCCGTGGATGGCGTCGGCGGCGGCCTGACCCCACAGGTCGACGGCGAGCGCGCCGTTGATGGTGACGACGTCGTGGTTCGACGCGATCGTGTGCGGTGAGTTCACGACGTCGACCGGCAGGAAGCGCACGTCCTCGTTGCCGTCGAGCCACCGGTAGAGCTCGGCGGTGCCGGCCGCGAACGTGGTGATCGAGACGCCCGGGAACACACCCTTGCGGAGGTTCGTGACCTTGCCGGCCCGGTGCAGCTGCATCAGTCCGGTGGTGAACATCTCCGAGTGGATCCCGTAGTCGCCGCCCGATTCCGCCGCGAGCAACCCGACCACGGTCGAGGGGATCCCTCCGATGCCGGTCTGCAGCGTGCAGCCATCGGAGACGAAGGTCCGGGCGTGCCCCGCGATCGCGCGGTCGACCTCGGTGGGCTCCGCGTCTTCGAGCACGAGGACAGGCCGGTCACTCTCGACGAGCACGTCGACCTCGTCGACGTGCACCGAGTGCGGATACTCAGGAGGCAGGCCGAGGGTGCGTGGGCAGTTCGGGTTGGACTCGACGACCAGGATTCGGTCGGGGTCGGCCGCGGCCCGGTGCATCTCGCCGATCGTCGCGCCCGCGTGGAGCGAGAGGCTCATGTTGCCGTCGGAGTCGGGCGGGGCCGCCACCGTCGCCACGACCCGGGGCCGGAGCCGTTCGGCCACCGGGATGAACCGTCGGAAGTCGGCGGGGATGAACTCGACCGCGGCGCCGGAGTCGACGAGGAACCGCTCGGCCGGCCCGAAGAAGCCGCTGAGGTATCGGACGCCCTTCCGGGTGAACACCTCGTAGAGATCGCCGAGCAGCGCACCGAAGACGGTGAGCTCCTCCCAGTCGTCGCGGACCCCGAGGGCGTGGAGGAAACCGGGGGGCTGGCCCGGCCCGAGCGGGATCCCGAGCGAGTCGCGGGTTCGGAGCATCGCGACGGCTGCTTCCATCGGGACCCTCATGCGCAGGACCCTACCGGGCGGGTTCGCGTCCCGAGGTCCCGCAGGTGGCATCGAAACCGGTCAAGCCGGCGTCGGTCCCCGCCGATGAGGGGCTGAGCGTCGGTTCCGGACGCCGCGCCACTCCAATGATCCGCCGGCTTCGGCCGGTGGGTCGGAGTGGTGCGGCTCCCAGAACCGATGGTCACGCCACACCTTCGATGCGCAGGGACCCATGGACGATCAGGCACTGTCGAGACGAGCGTTCTTCGGTCGGGCGGCGGTCGTCGCGGCCGCGGCTGGGCTCGGCGTGGCGTTCACCGCATCGACTGCCGGAGCGGCCGACAAGCCGAGTCCGGCAGAGAAGGTCGACCCGGAGCCGGAGCCGGTGCCCGCGGCCGAGACCGCGCCCGCCGGGCCGGCACCCGCAGGCACGGTCGAGACGTTCGCGCTGGATCCAGTCGGCGGCGGGAGCTCGTGCCGGGGTGGAACCGGCAACGGGACGTGCGCCGCATGCGGGGCCTGCAAGAAGCACGCCGAGAACAAGATCTTCCGGACCAAGGAAGCCGCCGACAAGTACCGGGCCCACCCCGGGTGTCGGTGCGCGGTCACGACCGGCCAGGTCGTCGACACCGACGTCGCGGCGGCCGTGTTCGCCAAGGGCGACGTCGCCGACAAGCGCGACCCCGAGACCGGTGGCCTGCTCACCCCCGGCAGCGGCGTGACCGTGCCCGTGATGGCGGCGACCCTCCCCGTGCTCGCCGTGGGCGGGGGCGCACTCGGGTACTACCTCATGCGCCGCCACGACCGCACGGTCGCGGCCGCAACCGGCGACGTCGACAACGGCGACTGGCGCTGATCGCCCGCCGGTTCCGCTCCTGGTGCTGAAGGTTCAGCCGAGGGTGGTGCGGAGGAACTCGAGTGTCCGGAGCCACGCCTGGACCGACGCGTCGGGGTCGTAGGTCCCGAGCGCGTTCGTCTCGTTCGCGAACGCGTGACCCGTTCCGGGGTACATCGTGAACGACACGTCGTTGCCCATCTCGCGCAATCGCGCTTCGAGGTCGAGCACGGCTGCCGCGGGGAAGAAGTCGTCGCCCTCGGCAAAGTGGCCGAGCACCGGCGCGCTGAGCCCCGACCAGTCGGGCTCGGAGTCGCCGAGCGGCGCGCCGTAGAACGGGACGGCCGCGCCGATGCGGACTCCCTCCCGAGCGGCGAGCACCAACGTGAGCATGCCGCCCATGCAGAACCCGACCACCCCGACCTGCTCTCCCTCGACCGCTTCGTGACCGAGCAGGAAGTCGATCGCGGCCGACATGTCGCGCGCCGCCCGGTCGAGCGGGAGCGTGTTCATGAGCTCGGCCGCCTTGTCCATCTCCGTGTGCTCGGCGATGTCGCCGTGGTAGAGGTCGGGCGCGAGTGCGACGAAGCCCTCGGTCGCGAGCCGGTCGCACACGCCTTCGATCTGGGGAACCAGTCCCCACCACTCCTGGACCACGAGGACGCCAGGGCCGGAGCCGCCGGGCGGCACCGCCAGGTACCCCCGTGCGGACTCGCCCTCGGCCGTGAACTCGACGTGTGCTCCCATGGCGCGGACAGTACCCATTGCGGCCGGTGCCCGCGCGGTCGGCCCGGTTCGGGTCAGGCGCGGGTGACCACGGCGTCGGCGAAGCGACGGAGCAGATCGATCTTCTCGGCGAGCGGTTGCGTGTCGGGTTCGCGGATGTACGGGTAGCGGAAGCCGACGACCACGTCGGTGACCCCGGTCTCCTCGAGGCGTCTCACCCCGTCGAGCGTGAACGCGTCGAGCGACACCACGTGCACCTCGAACGGTTCGTGGGCGCGCCCGGCCTCGGCCCGGTAGCCGTCGAGCTTCGCGAGGAGCACCGCGAGCTCCTCGCCTGCGCCGCCGGCATGGATCCATCCGTCGCCGAGGCGTGCCGCGCGCCGGAGCGCGGGATCGGAGTGCCCGCCCACCAGGATCGGGATCGGTTCGGTCGGGGTCGGGCAGATCTTCATCCGGGCGACGTCGATCAGGTCGCCGTGGTGCTCGAACCACCCCCCGGCGCAGAGGCCCCGCACGACGGCGATCACCTCGTCGAGCCGCTTCCCCCGGGCCGCCCACGGTTGGCCGAGCGCGGTGAAGTCTTCCGGCCACGGGCTGATCCCCAGGCCGAGGCGCAGCCGGTTCTCCGCGAGCACCGCCACGCTCGCGGCCTGCTTCGCGAGGAGCACGGGAGGCCGCACCGGGGCCTTGATCACGAAGGTCGTGAACCGCAGGCGCGGGGTGAGTGCGGCGAGGTACGGGATCAACGAGAAGGGCTCGATGACGGGCTTGTCCTCGATGAAGCCGCGATCGCCGTCGGTCGTGTAGGGGTAGGTCGTGTCGGACTCGGCCGGGAACATGATGCTGTCGGGGATGGCGATCGAGTCGTATCCGGCGTCGTCGGCCGCTTGCGCCAACGGTCCCGAGGAACATCGGATCGCAGAAGGCCTCGGCATAGGTGAATCGCATGCCCGCACGTTACGACGCCCGCTCGACCGCCCGAGATCCCCGAGTTCGTGCGCGTTCGGCACGCATGCGACCAGAACGCGCCGAACTCGGCGGCAATTCGGCGGGATCGGGGCGGATTTCAGCATCGGGGCGTCGGAGTCGCCGGAGCTGGGACGATGGAGGGGCGTGGGGAGAGACGAAGACCGCATCCCGATCCCGGACCAGGGGCCGATCCTCCTCGCGCTCGTACGACCGCGCGCTGCCCGAGGTCTTCGGGTACCTGCTCCCCCGCTGCGGCAGCACCTCGGTGGCCGAGGACCTCACGTCGGAGACGTTCCTCGCCGCAGTCGCCGCGGTTCGGAACCGCACCGTGCCCAAGCTCACCACGGCGTGGCTCGTGGGCGTCGCCCGGCACAAGCTCGTCGACCACTGGCGGAGTCAGGAACGTGAGTCGCGGCGGCTGCAGGCCGTGGCCGACGACACCATCACCGTCGACGATCCGTGGGATGCCCGCCTCGACCGCGGTCGGGCGCACGAGGTCCTCGCTGAGCTCGGCGCCCATCACCGGGCCGCGCTCGACGCTCCGGTACCTCGACGGACTCCCGGTTCCCGAAGTCGCCGAATGTCTCGATCGAACCGTGCACGCGACCGAGACCCTGCTCGTGCGGGCCCGACGAGCGTTCCGTCACGTCTACGAAGCAGGGAGGGACGATGGCCGCTGACAGTCCGACCGACCCGCTGGAGTCCCTCCGCCAGCCCATCGTCGCGATCGCGCCCCGCGCCGCGTTCACCACGGTCCTGCGACACCGACTCGAGGAGGCCCTCGGCATGAGCTCGTCCACCGTCAACGACACTGGGTCGGCGTCTGACGCCGTCGTCCCGGCGACACCGGCCACGACCAGCGTGCTCGTCCCCTACCTCTGCGTCGACGGAGCCGACCGCGCCCTCGCGTTCTACGGGGCGGCATTCGGTGCGGTCGAGACGATCCGGATGGCGGAGCCGAGCGGTCGGATCGGCCACGCCGAGATGACCATCGGTTCGGTCACGATCATGCTGTCCGACGAGTACCCCGACATCGACGTGGTCAGCCCGACCACACTCGGCGGAACGCCCGTCGCACTGCACCTCGAGGTCGGCGACGTCGACGTGGTCCACGCGCAGGCCGTCGCAGCCGGTGCGACGACGCTGCGGGAACCCGCCGACCAGTTCCACGGCAACCGCAACGCGGTGATCCGGGATCCGTTCGGGCACCGGTGGATGATCTCCACACCGGTCGAAGCCGTCGACACGGCGACGATGAGCGAGCGGGCGTCGGCCGACGGCTTCGAGACGACCACCGGAACGGAACGGGTCGCGGCCGACGCTGCACCCGGACCGATCGGCGAGCTCGGCTACTGGACGTTGGCCGTCGCCGACGTCGACCGCGCCGCGGCCTTCTACGGTGGCGTGCTCGGGTGGACCTTCGAGCCGGCCCAACCCGGCGACGGTGGTGATCACCGGTACCGGCACGTGTCGAACACGACGGTGCCCATGGGCGTGCACGACGACCCGGCCGCGGCCCCCCAGACCCTCTACTACCGGGTCGACGACCTCGCCGCGGCCACTGCTCGCGTCGCCGAGCTCGGGGGCGAGGTGCTCGAGGTCACCGACTACGCCTCGGGTGCCAACGCGCGCTGCCGCGACGACCAGGGCATCGAGTTCGACCTCTGGAAGCCCGCCCCCGACTACGAGTAATCCGCGCCGAGCGCACGGGGCCTGCACCGTGAGTCCCGGAAGCCGGGACCCACCGTGCAGACCCGGCGGATTGCGTACCAGACTGGTGCGGTCATGTCGCTCGACGGGTCCACTCCTCCCGGGAACGCCGGCCGACGCAGGATCATCGCGGCGACCGTCGTGCTGCTCGTGGTGGGATCCGCGCTCATCGGATGGTGGGCGTGGCACACCACCTCCGCTGAGCACCACACGTCCGACGTCGCCGACCGGCACCGGAAGTCCACCCGGCGCGACATCCGGAGTCTCGAGGCCCGCCGCACCTCCACCCTGCGCACGATCGCCGCGCTCGAGGGAGACCTCCGCGCCCGCACTACCGACCGCGACGCGCTGGCCGGCTCGTTGTTCGTCGTCACCGGACAGCTGAACGAAGCCAAGGACGCGCTGAGCCGAGAGACGTCGGGCCTGCAAGCCCTCGAGACCCGGGTCGGCTCGCTCCAGAGCTGCCTCCAGGGAGTCGAGGGCGCGCTGAACGCGCTGTCGATCGGAGACACCACCACCGCCCTGACCCGCCTGCGCTCGGTCGGCACCGCGTGCGACGCCGCCGGATGACCCGCACTCGGTTGGTGGTCGGAGTCGTGCTCGTCGTGTTCGCACTGACGGTCGCGGTTTCGGGTGCGTCGGTCTGGCGCGCCCGCGACCGACGCCACGGTGCCGAAACCGCCCTGGAGGTGGCGCGTGGGCAGCGGACCGACGCTCGCGCTGCGCTCGACGCGGCCGTCGAGGATCAGAACGTGGTCCAGGCGGACCTCGCGACCCGCACGACCGAACGCGACACGCTCTCCGCCACGCTCGACATGACCAACGCGGGCTTGCAGGCGACGACGCTCGGCCTGCTCGGGACACGGGTCCGCACCGCGTCGAACGACGCCCAGGCGGCCGCGCTCGATGACTGCCTCGCGGGCGTCACGGTCGCGATCCACGATCTCAATGCCGGAGCGGCGGTCACCGCATTGCGTGCGGCACAGCCGGCGTGCTCCACCGCGTTGACGGCCGGCACGACCGCGGTGTTCCCGTTCGACTTCCCCGATCCCTTCGTCCTCCGCGTCGGAAGCCTCTGGTACGCGTACTCCACCAACGCCGGCGCCGGCGACGTGCAGGTGCTCGTCTCGGCGGACCGCGTGCGCTGGACGATCGTGGGCAACGCCCTCCCCGTGACCGCCCCGTGGGCCCAGCGGGGCCTCACCTGGGCGCCGGCGGTCGTGCCCCGCCCGGGCGGCTTCGCGCTCTTCTACACCGCTCGCGACCGCGAGACCGGGCTGCAGTGCACCTCGGTCGCCGCGTCGGTCGCGCCGTACGGCCCGTTCGTCGACCTCTCCCGGCGGGCTCTCGTGTGTCAACACGACCTCGGCGGCTCGATCGACGCGAGCCCCTTCGTCGACGCCGACGGTCAGGCGTGGCTCACCTGGAAGAGCGAAGGCCCGCCGACGATCTGGAGCCAGCGACTCGACCTCACCACCCTCCGGGTCACCGGACCGGCGACCGCGATCCTCCGCGCGACGCAGTCGTGGGAGCGCGGCAACGTCGAAGCTCCGTCGTTCCTCCGGACCGGATCGGGGTTGGTGCTGGCGTACTCCGGGAACCGCTGGGACACGAACCAGTACGCGATCGGGCTCGCGACCTGCGCCGGACCCGCCGGTCCGTGCGAGAAGCGGAACCGCGGACCCATCCGTACCTCAGCCAACGGCGCGGTCGGCCCCGGTGGGGCCGAGTTCTTCCTGACCGACCAGGGTCCCGCGATCGCGTATGCGGCGTACCGCGGTCCCGACGTCGGCTATCCGGCGAGCCGCCTGCTCCACCTCGCGCCGTTCGACCCCGCGACGGGGTCGATCGGCCCCGGGTAGCGCGGCGCGGCCCGACTTCCCGACGCTCGGTACGCTCCGATCATGCCGAGAGTGGAGCGCAACGGAGTCGGTCTCTGGTGGGATGCGACGGGTCCGCCTGATGCCGACGTGGTCGTGCTCGTGCCCGGTCGGGGCGACTCGAGCGACATCTGGCCCCCCGAGCTCCGCGACGCCCTCGCAGCCGCCGGCTTCCGGGTCGTGGTGTTCGATCCGAGAGACACGGGAGCGTCGGATGCTGCGGACGACTACGACCTCGCCGCCATGGCCGACGACGTCGTCGCCGTCCTCGACGCCGCGGGGGTCGAGCGCGGCGCACGTCGTGGGCCTCTCGATGGGAGGCTTCATCACCGTCGACCTCGCGACGCGTCACCGAGCGCGATTCCGCTCCCTCGGCTTCCTCTCGGCGATGAGCCCCGATCCCGACGCCGGATTCGGCCCGCAGTTCTTCGTCGACGGCGACAGCGACCCGGTCGAGGCCCACGTCGGCGCGATGGGTGCACCGTCCGACGACGACCGGGCCTGGGTCGTCGCGCGCATCGACGCGGCACGGACGCGCGCGCCCTTCCGCCCGGACGCCGGCGAGCGTCACCAGGCAGCCGCCTTCCGTTCCGCGTTCCCCGAACTCGCGTCGCTCGGCGAGATCGACGCACCTGCTCTGGTGATCCAAGGCCGTCTCGACCAGGTCCTCCCGGTTGCCCACGCCGAGGCCCTCGCCGCCGGGATCCCCGGTGCCCGACTCCTCCTCATCGACGACATGGGGCATCTGCCGACCCCCGCGCGAGTGGAGCGTGATCGCCGACGCGACGATCGCGCATCTCGCCGCGGCGAGCCCCGACCCCGCGCGACCAGCGACTCGGTAACCTCGAGCGATGCCGACCGTCACCACGAACGGGATCTCGACCTACTACGAGCGTTCGGGCGACGGGCCACCGCTGCTGTTCTGCAACGGTTCCGGGTCGACGCTCGCCACGAGCGGGCTCCTCGTCGGCGTCTTCGCGGCCCGGTTCGACCTGGTCGCGCACGACCAGCGCGGGATGGGACGCACGGAGATCCCGCCCGGGCCGTACACGATGGCCGAGTACGCCGCCGACGCCATCGCACTCGTCGACTCGGTCGGTTGGGACCGCTTCCGGGTGGTCGGGATCAGCTTCGGCGGCATGGTCGCACAGGAACTCGCGGTCACCCGGCCGGAACGGATCGAGCGGCTCGCGCTCCTCTGCACGTCGCCGGGGGGAGCGGCCGGGGCGTCGTATCCACTGCACGAGCTCGAGCAGCTCCCGGTCGAGGAACGGCTCGCGACCTCGCTGCGCCTGCTCGACACCCGCTTCACGCCGGAGTGGCTCGCGACCCATCCCGCGGATCAGGGCCTCGTCGACATGGTGGCCGAACAACGCCTCGCGGCGAAGTCCGACGACGTGCAGCGGGGCGAAGCGGCGCAGCTCGCGGCGCGTTCCCACCACGACGTCGCCGACCGACTCGACCGGGTGACGTGTCCGACGCTCGTCGCGTCGGGTCGGTACGACGGGATCGCACCGCCGGCCAACGGCGAGGCGATCGCGACGCGCATCGCCGGCAGCGACTTCCGGCTCTACGAGGGTGGTCACGCGTTCGTGGCCCAGGATCCGGCGGCCTTCCCCGAGATCCTCGACTTCCTCGCCGCAGGCTGACCGCTCCCGGCGCCGCGGTGCGAGTCAGGGGTTGGCGGGTCGGGCCGACCAGGTGAGCACCGTGCCGGTGCCGGCGGTCATCGCAGTACCCGGCATGACCCGCAGTCGCCACGGTTCGAGGCGCAGCGCGCCGAACGCCGGCGACTGGGGACCGTCGCGCCACGGCGGGATGATCGCCGGGTCGTAGCCGACGGGTGGCGGTGCAGTCTCGAACCGCTGCCAGACCGCGATCCGCGTGTCGGGATCGTCGACCCAGGTCGCGTCGCATTCGGCGCTGCACGTGTCGTGACTCGGATCCCAGTACGACACCGACACGTACGGATGGGCCGCGAGGTGCTCCCGCTTCAGCGGCGTCGGGCCGGTCGCGATCCAGCCGACGAGCCGCTCGCCGTCCCACTCCCAGATCGGATGCAGCACCCGCGACCACGGCCGGCCCGCCGGGTCGACGGTGGCCGCCGAACACCACACGATCCGATGGGCCATCGTCACGAACGCGGGCGCGACCTGCTCCAGTGTGGGCACGGGTGCACCCTACGGCGACCGGTCGCCGGCCGGGGCGAAGGCGGCGCGCACCGCGCCCGCACCGGCCCCGGCGACCGACCAGAACCCGTAGGTGCCGTCGTCGAGGAGCTCACGGGCCGCCTCGACCACCGCACCGAGTGCCACGAGGCTGAAGCCGCTCCCCACCGACACTCGGGCGACTCCCAGCTCTCCGAGCTCGCGGACCGTCGGCGCTCCGGGCAGCGCGAGCACATTCACCGGTCGATCGACCGATTCCACCACGGATCGGATGGAGTCGGGATCGGTGAGCCCGGGTGCGTAGAGCACGTCGGCGCCGGCTTCCTGGTACGCCTGGAGCCGGGCGATGGTGTCGGCGAGGTCGCGCCGGCCGTGCAGGTGGTTCTCGGCGCGCGCCGTGAGCACGACCTGGACGTCGCCCGAGTGCAGCGCGTCGGCTGCGGCCGCGATCCGGTCGCGCGCGTGTCCGAGTTCGTAGATGGAGCCGTCGGCGCGGCCGGAGAAGTCTTCGACCGAGAGTCCGGCGAGTCCGGTTGCCGCTGCCCGCGCGACGTTCGCGGCGACGTCGGAGGGTTCGTGGGCGAACGCGTTCTCGAAGTCGACGTTCACCGGGAGATCGGTCGCACCGACGATCAGGGCCGCGTGGTCGACGACCTCGTCGAGCACCACCGAGTAGTCGAGCCGACCCATCGTGGCCGCGAAGCCTGCGCTGGTGGTGGCGAGCGCCGCGAACCCGAGCGCCCCGAGGAGCTTCGCGGAACCGACGTCCCATGGGTTCGGCATCACGAGCGGCTTCGCGCCGTGATGGAGGGTGAGGAAGCGCTCGGCCTGTTCGCGGTGCGTCGGCATCCGGCCAAACTACCCAGACCCAACTCCCGCCGACAGGAGCGCCGATGAGTCCACAGATCGCCACCAACCAGACGGTCGACCGCGACGAGCTCCTCGACTTCGTGCGCACTCGGCACCACGCGCTCCTCCTCACCGCGCGGACCGACGGTGCTCCCCAGGCCTCCCCCGTCACCTGTGGTGTCGATCCCGACGGCCGGATCGTCGTCTCGACCTATCCGCAACGCGCGAAGACCCGCAACGCCCGGCGCGACTCCCGCGTGAGCATCGTCGTCCTCTCCGACGACTTCGGCGGCGCGTGGGTCCAGATCGACGGCACCGCCGAGGTGGTCGATCTCCCCGCCTCCGTCGAACCGCTCGTCGAGTACTACCGGGCGATCGCCGGTGAGCATCCCGACTGGGACGAATACCGCGCCGCCATGGTCCGCCAGGGCAAGTCGATCGTACGGATCACGCCGCGCCGGTGGGGTCCGGTCGCGACGGGTGGGTTCCCTCCGGAACTCGCGTAACGGTCGCGTAACCGCCGGGCCCCCGCTCCGACTCGCGCGCGAAACATCCGTCGAGTGTCCTGAGGAGGAGCACCCTCCCCCACTCTCGAAGGAGACATCCGTGGCCGCATCGCGCTTCCACCTGGGTTGGTTCCTGAACTTCGTCCCCGACGCCTGGAACGAGACGTGGGGTGCCGGCGGCGACCCGTGGGACGGCGCCTTCTACATCGAGATGGCGCAGGCGTTGGAACGGGCGTGCTTCGACTACGTGATCATCGAGGACAAGGTGATGGTCTCCGACGCCTACGGCGGGACGATGGCCGCCGACCTGAAGCACGGCATCGCGCCGAAGCACGACCCCGCGCCGTTGGCGACGCTCATGGCGTACTGCACCAAGCGGCTCGGCATCGTCCCGACTCTCTCGTCGAGCTTCTACCCACCGTTCCTCCTGGCCCGGATGGTGGCCACGATGGACCACCTCGCCCACGGGCGGATGGGCTGGAACATCGTGACGTCGGCCGAGGACCGGGCCGCGCAGAACTTCGGGCTCGACAAGCTCTACGAACACGACCTCCGCTACGAGATGGCCGACGAGTACCTCGACCTCGTGATCCAACTCTGGGAATCCTGGGAACCCGATGCCGTCGTGCGCGACCGGGAGCGCGGCATCTACGCCGACCACGAGAAGGTCCACCGGATCGACTTCGAGGGGCGGTTCTACAAATCCCGCGGACCGCTCAACACGGTCCGCCCCCCGCAGGGCCGACCGGTGCTGTGTCAGGCCGGGGCGTCGCCGAAGGGCAGGAACTTCGCGGCCAAGTACGCCGACACGATCGTCGCCCCGGGCGCAACCGTCGCCCAGATGAAGGAGTACCGCGAAGACGTCCGCAACCGGATCGAGGCCCACGGCCGCAAGCCCGACGACTGCAAGATCCTGTTCCTCGTCGCGCCCGTCGTCGGTGAGACCGAAGACGAGGCCCGGGAGCGCGACGCCCGGTGGGCAGCCGAGCCCGCGCACATCGAGTACGTGCTCGCCGAGATCTCGTCGATCACCGAGATCGACTTCTCCCAGTTCGACCTCGACCAGCCCCTCCCCGAGGTGACCACCAACGGCGAGCGTGGATCTCTCGAGCACTTCGCGAAGCGAGGTTCGGGCAAGACGCTGCGGGAACTCGCGATCGGTGGCCTGTCGGACTCCATCGACCTCATCGGCACCCCCGACTCGGTCGCCGACAAGATGGGCGAGGTGATGGAAGAGGTCGGAGGTGACGGCTTCCTCATCACGAGCCCGGTGATGCGCCTCAACCGCCGCTACATCACCGAGATCACCGACGGACTCGTGCCTGCGCTGCAGCGCCGCGGTCTCACCCGGACCGACTACACGTTCGAGCAGTTCCGCGACAACCTCCAGGAGTTCTGAGTCATGGCCGACCTTCCGCCCGAGATCGAAGCTGCGTTCGAGTCCGACGATCCGCAGGAGGTGTTCGACGCCCTGATGGAGCCGCTGTGCCTCGCGCTGTCGGCCGACCGGTGCTTCCTCTACCTCCGCGACGGCTCGACGAAGCGGGGCGGCACCGTCGCGTCGTGGTCGGTGAGCGACGAGTTCCGCGACATGCGGCGACCGTTCGAACCCGAGATCGACGACCTGTTCACCGTCGACCCGATGATGGGCATCGCGTCCACGCGAACCCGAGGCGCTCTTCATCGCCGACGTGGAGACCGCCGGACCGGAGATCCTCAACCTCGAGTTCGAGCAGGACTTCGGCCACCGGGCACTCATCCACGCGCCGGTCTACGACGAAGGCGAGCTCCTCGGGATCCTCGAACCGTGCACCTTCGGGGAGCCGCATCCGTGGACCGAGGAGGACCGGACGCTCACCGCCGCGGTGCAGGCGCGTCTCGGACCGGTCGCCGCGGACGTGGACTCCAGCGCCGAACCCCGCTCGCATCCCTGACGCTCCCGTCAGGGAATGCGGCGCTACGCTCCCCGCCGACGAGGGGAGCGCCATGACCAGGATCTTCTACGAGCGGGACGCGTCGCTCGACGAGCTCGAGGGCGCGGAGGTCGCGGTGGTCGGCTACGGCAACCAGGGTCGTCGTGGGCGCTGAACCTGCGCGACAGCGGACTCGACGTGCAGCGTCTGCGTCCGGAGCGACGCCTCGCAGGAGCAGGCGGTGGCCGACGGCTTCGAGACCGGGCCCGTCGCCGACGGCCGACGGCGCCGACGTGCATGTGCGTCCTCGTGCCCGACGACGTGATCCCGTCGCTCGGCCTCTCACCCCGCGCCGACGCGTGCACCATCGTCGCGAGCGGGTACACCCCGGCCTACGGACGGTTCCTCCCGCCCGGCGACATCACGATGATCGCCCCCCGCATGCTCGGGCCCGAGGTGCGCCGCTGCTACGAGGAGGGCGCCGGGTTCATCACCGCCATCGGTGTCCAGGTCGACGCCACCGGCCGTGCGCTCGCCCGCACCCTGGCCGTCGCGCTCGCGCTCGGTGGCCTCCGCGAGGGGGCGATCGAGCTCACGCTCGAGCAGGAGGCGATCCTCGACCTCGCCGTCGAGCAGGTCCTCTCCCCCGCGCTCGCCGCCGTGAACAACGCGTTCGTCGCCACCATGGCCGCGCGCGGCATCCCACTCGAGGCGATCGTCACCGAGCTCGTGCTCTCGGGTGAGGTCGAGCGGACGTACCGACTCCTGCGTGAGTCGGGGTTCGCGGTGCAGTCGGAGTTCCACTCGCCGACGAGCCAGTACGGCCAGCTCTCGCGCCGGGGCCGCTTCGACCACCTCGACGTGCGAGCCACGATGGAGGAGCTCACCGACGACATCGCGTCGGGCCGCTTCGCCGACGAGTGGGACGCCGAGCGCGACGCCGGCTACCCCACGCTCACCGCGCTCAAGGAGCAGCACGCGGGTCCGGCGGTGCGCGAGTACGAGGCCGAGCTGCGGCGACGGCTCGGCCCGGGTGTGGCCACCGACGCCGGCTGACGACGTGGCCCGGTTCAGCGGCAAGGTCGCGATCGTCACCGGCGCCGGCTCCGGGATCGGGCGCGCGACCGCGCACCTGCTCGCGGCCGAGGGCGCGGCGGTGACCGTGGCCGACATCGCGCCCGACGGCTGCCGACGCGGTCGTCGCCGAGATCGATGGCGGCCGGCGGCACCGCCCGAACCCAGGTCGTCGACGTCGCCGAGCCGGAGGCGGTGGCGGCGACGGTCGCCGACACCGTCGCCGCGTTCGGCGGACTCGACGTGCTCCACAACAACGCCGCCGCGCTCGACCAGAACCGCGATCGACCAGGACGTCGTGACCATGGACCTCGCGACCTGGGATCGCGTGCTCGCGGTGAACCTCACCGGACCGATGCTCGGTGCCGGTTCGCGATCCCCGCGATGCTCGAGCGGGGCGGCGGTGCGATCGTGAACACCGCGTCGGCGGCGGCGTTCTACGGCAGCGACTCCCTCGCGGCGTACGGGACTTCGAAGGCCGGCGTCGTGGCCCTCACCCGCAACGTCGCGACCGCCTACGGCGAGCGTGGGATCCGCTGCAACACGGTCGCGCCCGGGGTCGTCGTCGCCGAGGCGGCCCAGGACGCGCTCGGTGGACCGATGGGCGACCGCCTGCGTCGCTACAGCACGAGCCACCTCACCGGCCGGCTCGGCTACCCCGAGGAGATCGCGACCGCGGTCGCGTACCTCGCGTCCGACGACGCCGCGTTCATCACCGGCGAGGTCCTGCGCGTCGACGGCGGCTTCACCGCCCACTCACCGACCTACGCCACCGACCGCCACCGGGCTGACGCCCGTTCGGCGGGCGGAGCGCCGCGTCGGATCAGCTGACGCAGAACTCGTTGCCCTCGGGGTCGGTCATCACGACCCACTCGATCCCGGCCTCCTGCACGGCACGCACCTCGCGACCCCCGGCCGCGACCAGTTCGGCGACCTTCTCGCCGCGGTGCTCCCCGGCGCGGACGTCGAGGTGCACCCGGTTCTTCACCGCCTTCTCCTCGGGGACCCGTTGGAACAGCAGCCGGGGACCGCGACCGCCGGGATCGACGACCGCACTCATCGACCCCTGGGGCGGCACCGGGAGGCCGTTCGCCTCGAGGAACTCGGGCCAGGTTGCGAAACCGGGTGGAGGCGGCTGCACCCGGTAGTCGAGCGCCACCGCCCAGAACTCGGCCAGGCGGTCGGCGTCGCGGCAGTCGAACGTGATCTGGACTTCGAGTCCCATCGGGACCTCCTCGGTTCGGTTCGGGTCAGGGGGTGGGTGGATCGGGTTGGTGGCCGTAGGTCCGGGTCAGGGCGGCGCCGAGCCGGGCGAGCTCGTCGCGCACCTCGGCCGGCTCGAGCAGCTCGAGCCCGTCGCCGAACCCGGCGATCTCCCGGGCGACCGACTGCGGATCGTGACCCCGGATCTCGACCGCGATGCGGCCGCGGTCGTCGGCGGGGCCGATGCGGACCTGGGTACCGAGCGCGACCCGCAGCCAGTGCGCGACCTCCGGGGAGGCGGTCCCCTGGGCCCGTACCGGCAGCCGCAGCTCTTCGAGCTCGTCGGTGATGAGCCGCCAGGCCGCGGCGAGATCGAACCCTTCGGGCCGCACGACCCGATCCCCGGTCGGCTCGACCGACATGATCCGGTCGACCCGGAAGGTCCGCTGCCCCTTGTCGGTCCCGGCGACGAGGTACCAGATCGGACCCTTGCTCGCGAGCCCGAGCGGGTGGATCACGCGCGTGGTCGTCTCCCCGTTGCGCGCGACGTATCCGAGCGTGACCTGCTCACCCTGCACGATCGCGTCCTGCACCGCGTCGAGATGCTGCGGCGGCGGTCGCTCCGTCGCCGGCCGCCCCCAGCCGGTCGAGTCGACGACGATTGCGCCCGACGCGGCCTCGGCCGACTCCCGGAACGGTTCCGGCAACGCGCTCACGAGCTTGCGCAGCGCCGCCTTCACCTTCGGTGTGGCGGTCGATGCGGGCCCGGCCACGAGGAACAGCGCCCGGGTCTCCGCCGCGGTGAGACCACTGAGGTCGGTGCGCGCGCCACCGATGAGCTGCCAGCCGCCGTTCCGGCCCTGTTGGGAATAGACCGGCACCCCGGCGGTGCTCAGGGCTTCGAGGTCTCGACGGGCCGTCCGTTCCGACACCTCGAGCTCGGCCGCGACCTCCGCGGCCGTGACCCGACCCCGCGCCTGGAGCAGGAGGAGGACGGCCATGAGCCGGTCGGCGCGCACCCCGTGATCCTCTCACCCGAACCGGTCACACCCTGACCGGTTCATCCCCTCCACCGGCGCGCGAACATCGGCTTCATCCCGAGGGTGCGTCGGCCCCGGATACCTGCACACGGAGGGGGGACGCCTCCGACACCCAAGGCTTCGAAACGATGCGCACGACCACACTCCGACACGACGATCCGGCGACCGCCCACCTGGCGGGCCCGAGCATCGACTCCACGACCACCGCGATCGCGCTGCTCCTGCACGGCGGACGCGAAGTCGGGACCGGACCGGTCCACCCCTGGCAGGCCGCGGTCCTGCGGATGCGCGCGTTCGGCACCGAGATCCGCCGCACCGATCCATCGGTCGCGGTCGCCGCCCTCCGGTACCGGCACCGCGGTTGGAACGGGAACGGCACCGAACCCCTCGACGACGTGAACTGGGCGCTCGACGCGATCCGGGCCGGCGCCGGACGCCTCCCCGTGGTGCTCGTGGGCCATTCGATGGGCGGACGGGTCGCGCTCCGGGCTGGAGGCGATCCTTCGGTGGTGGGTGTGGTGGCGCTGGCGCCGTGGCTCCCCCGCCACGAGCCGGTCGCCCAACTCGCGGGGCGCGACGTCGTCCTGCTCCACGGAACCCGCGACCGGACCACGAACCCGTTCGGGACCGCGGCGTTCGCCGAACGGGCCGCGGCAGAGGCCCGGGCGGTCGTCTCCCTCCGACTCTCCGGGACCGGCCACACGATGCTCACGAGAGCTCCGGTGTGGCATCACCTCACGGCCCGCTTCGTGCGTGCCGTCGCCGCCGGCGCCCCGATCGCAGACGTCGAGGTCGAGGTCGACGGCGTTGAATCCACCCGATCGGAGGTCGCGTGAGCGCCCCGGGCTCGCGGCCGGTTGCAGCAGTCGTCGGTGCCGGGGTCTCCGGGCTCACCGCCGCGTACCTCCTGCAACGCGACTACGACGTGACCCTCTTCGAGCGCGACGACCGCCTCGGCGGCCACGCCCACACCCACGACGTCGTGACGCCCGACGACCGGGTCGTGCCCGTCGACAGCGGGTTCATCGTGCACAACCGGGAGACCTATCCGAACCTCATCCGACTCTTCGCGGAGCTCGGGGTCGAGACCCAGCCGAGCGACATGACGATGTCGGTGACCTGCGCCGGCTGCGGTCTCGAGTACTCGGGTGGCGACGGATTCCGCGGTGTGTTCGCCCAGCCCCGCAACCTCACCAACCCCGCGTTCCTCGGTCTGTTGGCCCAGGTGACCGGGTTCCAGCGCCGAGCCCGTCGACTCCTCGCCGCCGACGAGGTGGATGGACACGAAACCGGCGCCGGGACCGTCGGCATCACCCTCGGCGAGTTCCTCGCCGCCGGCCGGTCGACCCCGTACTTCGTCCGGCACTTCGTGATCCCGCTCGTCTCCGCCGTCTGGTCGTGCCCGCCCGACACCGCGCTCGGCCTACCCCGCCCGCTCGTTGTTCCAGTTTCTCGAGCACCACGGCGTGCTCCGCCTCACCGGCGCACCGAAGTGGCGCACGGTCACCGGCGGGTCGCGCAGCTACGTCGATCGTCTCGCCAAGGAGATCACCGCGACCGAGGTCGGCACCCCCGTTCGGTCGGTTCGCCGCTGTGGCGACGGTGTCGAGGTCCGCGACGACGATGACCACGCCCGCACCTTCGACCGGGTGGTCGTCGCCACCCACGCCGACCAGGCCCTCGCGCTCCTCGCGGAGCCGAACCCGGCCGAGCGGACGACGCTCGGCGCGTTCACGTACTCGCACAACGAGACCGTGTTGCACACCGATGCGGCGTTGCTCCCCCGGAGTCCGCACGCGCGGGCTTCGTGGAACTACCGGCTGCGGAGTTGCGACGGCGGCCACGGCGGCGTGCAGGTCAGCTACTCGATGAACCGGCTCCAGCGCCTCGACGAGCCGCTCGACTACGTCGTCACCCTCAACGGTGGCGCCGACATCGACGAGCGCTCGGTGATCGCCCGGATGCTCTACACGCACCCGGTGTACACCTCGGAGTCGGTCGCGGCGCAGGCCGACCTCGATGCCCTGAACCGGGACCGGCTCGCCTTCGCCGGGGCGTACCACGGGTGGGGCTTTCACGAAGATGGTTGCGCCGCGGGCGTCCGGGCCGCACACTCGCTGGGGGTGACGTGGTGAGCGCAGGTGATGTGACCGCAGCGACCCTCTACCGCACGACGATCCGCCACGCTCGGATCGAGACCGTGGACCACCGGTTCGCGTACCGGCACGTGATGTGGCTCGTCGACATCGACGATCTCCCGACCGTTTCCCGCTGGCTCCGGCCTCTGCTCGCATTCGACGCGAGTGACCACCTCGGCGATCCCGACGCGACGATCCGCGCCAACGTCGACGCGTTCCTCGCCGACCACGGCATCGACCTCCACGGTGGACGCGTGCTGATGCTCGCCAACCCCCGTTCGCTCGGGCACGCGTTCAACCCGCTCACCGTCTACTGGTGCAGCGGCGCCGACGGCACGCCCGCCGCCGTGATCGCGGAGGTTCACAACACCCACGGTGAGCACCACTGCTACCTGCTCCGCGCCGATCCCGACGGTCATGCGACGGTGCCGAAGGAGTTCTACGTCTCACCGTTCTTCGCGGTCGACGGCAGCTACGACATCCGGTGCAGCCCGCCCGACGACGATCTCCGCATCTCCATCACGCTCCGGCGCGGACCGGATCGCGAACCGGTCTTCACCGCGACCCTCGCCGGTCGGGTCGACCATTCGGTGCGGTCGGTCACTGCCGCAGCGTTGCGCCACCCCTGGGCGAGCTGGCGCGTCTCCGCCCTGATCCGCTGGGAAGGGTTGCGGCTGTGGCTCCGCCGCATCCCCGTCGTCCCCTGGAAGCCCCACGCCAACCCGAGACCCGTTCTGCCCGAATCCATTCTGCCCGAAGCCATTCTGGAGGAGAGCGCCTGATGAGCATCGCGCGCGAGGAACTGCTGACCACCGTCGAACCGGTCGACGGGCCGTGGCGCGCCCTGCCGCCCGTTCCGCACCGGCCGGTCCACGCCCGGATCGCCCGCGCCCTGCTGCACCGGGCGGTGAACCGTCTCCCCGTCCGGGTCGAGCTCCCCGACGGCTCCACCACGGGCGCGGGCACCGCGTTCGACCCGCTCATCCGGATCCGCAGCGACGCGTTCTTCCACCGGGTCGGATCGCAGGGACTCATCGGGTTCGGCGAGTCGTACATGGCCCGGGATTGGGACACCGACGACATCGAAGGTGCGCTGCGTCCGCTCGTCGAGAACGCGCTGACGCTCGTCCCCCAGTGGATGCAGCGCCTGAAGCGCTTCTACGTGCAGCACCTCCCGTCGAACGAGATGAACACCGTCTCGGGCGCGCAGCGCAACATCGCCCGCCACTACGACCTCTCCAACGACCTGTTCGAGTTGTTCCTCGACGAGACCATGACCTACTCCTCCGCGCTCTTCGCGGCCGGCGACACCCTGGCCGACGCGCAGACGCGCAAGATCGACCGGCTCCTCGACGCGACCGGCGTCGCGGAGGGCACCCGCATGCTCGAGATCGGATCCGGCTGGGGTGCGTTGGCGATCCGCGCCGCCCGGCGCGGTGCGTCGGTGACGACGCTCACGCTCTCCCGCGAGCAGCAGCAACTCGCGCGCCGACGCATCACCGAGGCCGGGATGTCGGACCGGATCGACGTGCAGCTGCGCGACTACCGCCAGGCCGAAGGGCAGTACGACGCGATCGTGAGCGTCGAGATGATCGAAGCGGTCGGCGCCCAGTACTGGCCGACGTTCTTCCGGGTGCTCGACCGGGTGCTCGCACCCGAGGGCCGCGTCGGGCTCCAGGCGATCGTGCTGGAACACGACCGGATGGTCGCGACCCGCGACCAGTACACCTGGGTCCACAAGTACATCTTCCCGGGGGGCGCGCTGCCGTCGGTGCAGGCGCTCGACGAGAGTCTCCGCGCCCACACCACACTGCGCATCACCGAGCAGCACGCGTTCGGGCACGACTACGCGAAGACGCTCGGGCTCTGGCGCGCCCGCTTCGACGCCAACGCCGATGCCGTCGACGCGATGGGGTTCGACGCAACCTTCCGCCGCATGTGGGACTTCTACCTCGCCTACTCCCAGGCCGGTTTCGCCACCGACTACCTCGACGTCGTGCAGCTCCTGCTCGAGCGGGACGCCTGAGGTGGCGAACCACGGTTCCCTCGCCCGAACGCTCGCCGAGCCCGTGACCCGACTCGTCGGTGCCGAGCTCCCCGTCCGGATCCGGGCCTGGGACGGCAGCGAGGTCGGTCCGGGCGACGCGCCCGTCGCGATCATCCGGTCCCGTCGGGCGTTGCGCCGCATGGTCTGGAGCCCCGGTGAGCTCGGCCTGGCCCGCGCCTACGTGACCGGTGACCTCGACGTCGAGGGCGATCTCGAAGACGGTTTCCGCCGGATGCGACGGTTCGCGCGCGACCACGGCGCCCGGATCCACGTCGAGCCCCGCGACTACGCGACGGTGGTCGGCGCTGCGGCCCGACTCGGCGCGATCGGACCGCCGCCCCGGCGACCTGCCGCGGAGGCGAAGGTCGGTGGTCGACTGCACAGCAAGGCGCGTGACGCCCGGGCGATCGCGCACCACTACGACCTCTCCAACGACTTCTACGAGCTGATCCTCGACGAGAACATGGCGTACTCGTGCGCGTACTGGACCTCCGACGCGCCCGGCTACACCCTCGCCGATGCCCAGCACGACAAGCTCGAGCTCGTCTGCCGCAAGCTCGCGCTCGCCCCCGGGATGCGGCTGCTCGACGTCGGGTGCGGGTGGGGCTCGCTGAGCATCCACGCGGCCCGGTTCCACGGGGTGCAGGTCACGGGCATCACCGTGTCGCGTCAGCAGCTCGACTTCGCCCGCAAGCGGGCGGTCGAGCTCGGTCTCACCGACCGGATCGACTTCCGGCTCCAGGATTACCGAGACGTCGCCGACGGCCCCTACGACGCCGCGACGTCGATCGAGATGGGCGAGCACGTCGGCGACGAGCACTACCCGGAGTTCGTCGGGAACCTGCATCGCGTGCTCCGCCCCCACGGTCGCCTCCTCGTGCAACAGATGTCTCGTGGCTCGATGGCTCCGGGCGGCGGACCGTTCGTCGAGGCCTACATCGCGCCCGACATGCACATGCGCCCGGTGGGCGAGACGGTGGGCCTCGTCGAAGCTGCCGGGTTCGAGGTGCGCGACGTCCACTCGCTGCGCGAGCACTACGCCCGCACCGCGCGCGCCTGGCGCGCCACGTTCGAGTCGCGGTGGGACGATGCAGTGGCGCTGGTCGGCGAGGAGACGGCACGGGTCTGGCGGCTGTACCTCGTGGCGGGCGTGCTCGCGTTCGAGGAGCGCAGCATGGGCGTCGACCAGATCCTGGCGGTCAAGCCGGATCGCGCCGGCGGGACCGAGATGCCGGCCGACGCGGGCAGACTGGCGTTCGTGAGCGGATTCCCCGTCGGTCACTTCGCCACCGGCCTCCTCGTCAGTGCCGTCGCCGTCGTGCTGATGATGCTGGTCACGTGGCTGATCGGGCTGCGGATCGGTCGCTTCGACGTCGTCGACTCCGCCTGGGGACTCGGCTTCGTGCTCGTGGCCCTCGTCACCTTCGCCTGGTCTTCGGGTGGGCCGTCGTCGGATGGGGGCGACGACACCCGCCGGATCCTGGTCCTGCTGCTCACCGCGGTCTGGGGCGTCCGGTTGGCGACCCACATCGCGCTGCGCTCCCGGGGCAAGGACGAGGACCCGCGCTACGCAGCGATGTTCGCGAAGTCGAAGTACTCGCCGGCCGTCCACGCGCTCGTGTTCGTGTACCTGACCCAGGCCGCGGTGCTCTGGTTCATCTCGTTCCCGGTGCAGGTGGCGATGTACGAACCCACCGCCCTCAACTGGATCGCCGGACTCGGGATCGCGGTGTGGGCGCTCGGGTTCTGCTTCGAAGCCGTCGGCGACTGGCAGTTGCAGCGGTTCCGCGACGACCCCGCGAGCGCCGGGCAGGTGATGGACCGGGGACTCTGGCGCTACACCCGCCATCCCAACTACTTCGGTGACGCGTGCGTCTGGTGGGGTCTCTACCTGATCGCGGCCCAGACTGCGCCGGGCGCGCTGACCATCCTCTCCCCCGCCGCGATGACGTTCACCCTCGCCCGCGGCACGGGGAAGCCACTCCTGGAGCGCAGCATGGCGAAGCGGCGACCGGGCTACACCGAGTACGTCGAACGCACCAGCGGGTTCGTCCCCTGGCCCCCGAAACCGAGCCGGCCGACGAACTGACGAGAAGGAGCGGAGCCGACGGACACGCAACCACGGAACGTGCGCGGGTGAGCGGTCGAGCCGGCGCAGCGGATTCGACCACGAAAAATGACGCGAGACTGCCGAGGTGAGTCCGCCGCTCGACCTCGAGTTCCTGCTCTCCGCCCCCGACGCCCGTGATCTCCCGCCCTCGATCGCGGAGGTCGCGATCATCGGGCGGTCGAACGTCGGCAAGTCGTCGTTGCTCAACGCACTCGCACGTCGCAAGCACGTCGCCCACACCTCGAAGACGCCCGGCCGGACCCAGTTGCTGAACTGCTTCACCGTCGGCCCGAAGGCAGAGACGACACTCGTCGACTGCCCCGGCTACGGCTACGCCGCGGTCTCGAAGGCAACCCGCGGCTCCTGGCAGCGGATGATCGAGCGCTACCTGCTGGAGCGCGAACCGCTGACCATGGCCATGCTGCTCGTCGACGGGGAGATCGGTCCGACCAAGCTCGACGTCGAGGTCCTCCACTGGCTCCGCACGAACGCGGTACCGCACTCCGTCGTGGCGACCAAGCACGACAAGGTGAAGTCGTCGAAGCGCGCCCGCCGCGAACGCGACCTCGCGACGCTCTGCATGCTCGAGCCGTCCGACGTCCTCTGGGTGAGCGCGGCCAAGAACACCGGCATCGACCGACTCCGCGACGTCGTCCGCCTCTGGCTCTCCCTCCACTGACCCCACCCCCGATCCGCCGAGTTCGGCGCGTTCTGGTCGTCAGAGGACCGAAGCGCGCCGAACTCACCAGCGTGCTCGGTCACGAGCTCAGGGTTGGAGGCGATCCATCTGCGCGGAGGCAGCGGCGTCGCCGGGACCGCGACGGGTGGCGAGCCGGTCGGCGACGGCCGCGCGATGGGCCGCGTCGGTGTTCGCGCCGTACTTCCACTTCGTCCGGACCTCCTCGATCGCGAGGCGGATCCCGCGGATGCCGCGAAGCTTCGGCCCGTGCTCCAACGGATCGACGTAGGTGCCGTGAGGGTCGAGCACGTCGGTCTGCAGCCGCAGGGTGGCCGCGATCGCCTCGGGGTCGTCTTCGACGACGCATGCGCCGGTGATCTGCACCGCGCCGTAGTACGTGGTGGGGATGCCGAACGCCGGGTCTTCGTCGCCGATCGCCTTCCAGGCGCCCGGGATGAAGGTCCAGTCACCGGCGACGCTGAGCAGTGCGCGTGGGTTCTCGGCCAGGGCCACGAGGAGCGGGTTCGCTGCGATCAGGTGGAACACGATCTCGTCGTCGGTCACCACGAACTGGGTGGGCACGGCGACCGGAACGTCACGACCACGGCCACCGGCGACGACCTGACCGAATCCCTGGGCGACGAGGAACGCCCGCCACCGGTTCGGGTCGTCGTCGCGGTCGTGGTCACGGATGAACACGAACCGAGCCGGTCAGACGGGTGCGGGGACGGGAGTGGCGGTCGGGGCGACGAGGGGCCAGGGACGCTCGCGTTCGACGGCGAGGGCGACGTCGAACAGCAGCTCGTCGTCGTGGTGGCGGGTGAGGACCTGCATCCCGACGGGCAGGCCGTCGACCGTGCCGGCCGGGATCGAGACCGCCGGGTTGCCGTAGATGTTCGAGATGATCGTGAGTCCACCCATGTTCACCAGGTCGGGGAACATCTGACCGACGCGGTCGAGGAGGACGCTCGGGAGCTTCGGTGCGACGACGCTCGCGAGGCGGGTGCCGAACAGGAGGCTCCGGAACGCATACGTCGCGGCCGCGTTCGACTTGGCCCAGTCGAGGAAGCTCGCGGTCTCGCTGCTCGTAGCTGCCTCGGCCTTGAACGCGGGGCCGGGGTTCGTGGCCGAGATCACGAAGTCGACCTCGCGGAACGCGGCGGCCATCGCTTCGTTGGCCTGCACCCGAAGCGCCTCGGCGACCGCGGCGGTGCGCAGGTTGTAGAGCGACTGCGACATGAAGAGTCCGGCGGCGACCTCCGATGTCATCTCCGACGCGCATCCGGGCCAGTGGTCGCCGAGATCGGCGAGCAGCGTGGCCAGGTTGCCCATCATCCACTGCGCCGCCAGGTTCGGCACCTCGAGCGAGAGGTCGACCTGCACCATCCCGGTCGACGCGATCAGCGCGGCCGCCTCGACGCGGAGCTGCTCCTCGACGCCGGGCTCGAGCGTGACGCCGCTCAGGGTCGGGATGATCGCCACGCGCTTCCCGGCGAGCTCGTGGGTGCCGAGGCCGGCTTCGAACCCCGGGTGCTTCGGCAGGCTCGACGGATCGGCCGGGTCGTAACCGCTGCACACGTCGTAGTAGCGGGCCGCGTCGCGCACCGAGCGCGCCAGGTTGCCGAGCACCACGGTGTTCGGACGCATGAACGCGTTGGGGCTGCGCGGGATGCGACCGAACGTGCCCTTCATCCCGAGGAGCCCGGTGTAGCCCGCCGGGATGCGGATCGATCCACCGCCGTCGCCGCCGGTCGCGAGGCTCACGAGGCCCCCCGCCACCGCCGCGGCCGAACCGCTCGACGAACCCCCGACGGTGCGTCCGTGCCGCCACGGGTTGTGGGTGACCCCGTTGAGCTTGGTGACGCTCACGTTGAGTCCGCCGAACTCGCTCGCGGTCGTCTGACCCACGGGAACCGCGCCGCCGCGGTCGAGCAGTCGCGCCACGTTCGTGGTGGTGTAGCCGGCGATGCGGTCACGGAAGACGAGCGACGCTTCGGTCTGGGGCCAGCCGGCGACGGCCTCGAGCTCCTTGATCCCCGTGGGAACTCCGCCGAACGGCTTCGAGAGGTCGGCGCTCGCGGCGGCGGCGCGGGCCCGGTCGGCGTCGACGAGCGAGAAGCAGTTGAGATCGCTCGCCTCGATCGCGGCAATCGTGGCATCGAGCTCCTCGACCGGTGAGCGGTCACCGGCCCGGAATGCGTCGACGAGGGAACTCGCGTCACCCGACCAGGGGGAATCAGTCATGACCTGATCATGCCACCCCGCCCTCGCGCCCACCCCGGCTACGGTCCCGGCGCATGGTGACGACCTGGTCGCCCCGGCCCCGCCCCGAGTGGGTCGAGGCGCTCAACGCCACCGGCGAGCACGTCGGGTCGGCCGACGCCGTCGTGGCCCTCGAAGTCGACGAGCTGCTCGACCGGGCCCGCACGCTCACCGGGCTCGACGACTTCGGCGGCGACGCGTTCCTCGAACCGTTCCGACTCCTGGTCGACAGCGTGGGCCGCGACGGCGACCTCCACGTCGTCGGCCGGATCCTCACCCGCACCGACATCCTCCGCGTGTTGGTCAACCGCCTCCAGATCACCGACGAGCTCGCGCGGCACCCGGAGATCCTCGAGCGGCCCGTCGATGCGCCGATCTTCGTGACCGGGACGGGGCGCTCCGGCACGTCGCTCCTGCACGACCTGCTCGGCCGCGACCCGGCGCACCGGGCCCCGCGCACGTGGGAGATGCGCTACCCGATCGGCCGGGCACCCGGACCGATCGGCGTCGACGCACGGCGCGCCGCGGCCGACCGCGACGTCACGCTGTGGAACCTCGTGACTCCCGAGTACGCGTCGATGCACACCAACGGTGGAGACCAACCGAACGAGTGCACCTTCATGGTCATGCACGAGTTCCTGGGCAGCTACTGGATGGGCGCGCACGACGCACCCGACTACGCGCGGTGGCTCTACCGGGCCGATCCCGCGCCCGCGTTCCGCTTCCACCGACGCTTCCTCCAGCTCCTCACCGATCCGTCGTCACCGCGCCGGTGGGTCCTCAAGGACCCGTGGCACCTGTCGACTCTCCCGGCGCTGTTCGCCGAGTACCCCGATGCCAGGGTGGTGATCACGCACCGGGACCCGCTCGAGGTGCTGCCCTCGTTGGCCGACCTGATGTCGTGCCTCCGGTGGCAGCGCTCCGGTTCCGTCGACCGGGAGCAGGTGGTGCAGATGACCACGGTCGGGACCGCGCTCCAGCTCGACGCGATGACGAAGCTCCGCGACGACGGCGTCGTGCCGAGCGATCGCATCGTCGACGTGCGGTACCGCGACCTCGTGGCCGATCCCGTCGCGACGATCGCCGCCACCTACCGACACCTCGACATCGAGCTGAATCCGCGGGCGCGGGACCGCGTGGTCGCCGCTGTCGCGGCACCCCGCACCGAACCGGCACCGCACGAGTACGCGTTCGAAGATCTCGGCGTGGATCGCGCCGAGGTGGAGGAACGGTTCGCCGGGTATCGGGTCGCGCTACGGCGTGTAGGCGATCGGACGTCAGGTGTAGCGCCCGTGCACCGAGGCCCGCCGCCGGGCGAGCGACTCCCGACGGGCGGCGGCGTCGACGACCGGATGGGTGGAGGGAAGCAGGTCGCGCACCCGACCGAGCGCGACGACTTCGCCGGTCGGAACCGGCCGCGTGCGGGTCCCGACGGAGCGGTAGACGAGGAGACCCTCGGGTCGCCCCTCCACGTCGATCCAGTTCGGCGCACCCGGGTCGCTCGCCGTGACGATGAGCCGCATCCGGCCGTCGTCGTCGACGTGGATCTGGCTGGCGTTGAGGCTGGTCTGTCGGTCGGCGAACGCACCGGAGTCGAGCCAGTACCGGGTGTGGATCGTCCACCCCCAGTAGTCGGCGTCGGGAACGTCGGACGTGATCACGAGCGCCTCGTCGTCGGCGAGATCCCACCACCCGGCGCCGTAGGCGATGCTCGGCGCGCCCCCCGGTGGAGTCGCCGGCGGGACGAACCCGTTGTGCGGGAGGTTGCGTCGCGACCCGTCGACGTAACCCACCCAGTACTCGAGCGACCGCGCCGTCCACTCCGCGGCGCGATCGAGCGCGGCGGCGACGTCGTCGGGTGTGGGCGGCGACGGGACGAGCCCGCGGGCGTCGACCCGCTCGATGTCGAAGTGGGCGATCGGGTCGTGGTCCCAGTCGAGTTGGAACTGGCGGATCAGCAGGTACCGGGCGGCCGGATCGGTCGGGATCCGGTTGCCGGGACCGGCATCAGGGGAGATCCAGAGCTCGAGCGCGCCGTCGGCCGACACCTCGAGGTCGTCGAGGGTTCGTTCGCCGAACACGCCGAACTTCCCGAGGTGCATGTCGCCGTCGACGAGCGAGAAGATCGCCTGGCGCACTCCGGTGACATCAGCCCGGACCCGGTACGTCGCACCCGGGTCGACCGGGGCGCGCAGGTAGACGTTGTCGGGATTCGGGCCACCCCACTGCGCCCACGGTTCCTCGTACCGGTGGAAGCTCGGATGCACCGGGTCGGCGTGTTCCAGCTCACCTTGGAGCGCGAGCACGGCCTGGCGTGCGAGGTGCCGGTATCCCTCCGCCCGTCCGGACGGATCCTGCGGGAACCGGTCGTCGGTGAGGGTCTCACCCAGTTCGGCAAGGCGCCCGCACCACGCAGCCCACGCTGCCGACACGTCGCCCGGCTCCACGCGGCTCCGGAGTTCGTTGCGTTTCGGTTCCCATACGACCAGAACGTAACGAACTCGGCGGAGGGGACGGGTGCCCGACCGGCGGTGCTCGTCGGTCAGGCCTCGCGGGCGGCGATCCACGCGACGAAGTCGTCGACCTCGCCCGATCCGACCTCGGTCATGAAGGTCTCGGCCCACTCGTCGATCTGGCGGTCGGTGAAGCCGTCGGCGCGGAGCCGGCCGCGCGCCTCGTTCCCCAGCATGCGGGCACCCTCGATCGCGCTGGTCGAATCGGGCACCTCCTCGGGAACGTTCGCGTCGCGGGGTCGTTCGGGGGTCACGGAGTCGTCCATGGGCCCAGTCTGACAAAGTCGCGGACCGTGCACCCGAGATCCGCGAGCCGATCCACCACGCCCGTCGTGCTCCTCCCACCGTCGGAGGGCAAGGCGGAGGGTGGCGAGGGCGCGCCGTGGGCCGAGGCCACGATGCGGTTCGACCTCGACGACGCCCGCCGCCGGGTGATGACCGCAGCCCGCACCCGGCTGCCCCCCGACCTCGCGGCATCGCCGACGATGCCGGCCATCGACCGCTACACCGGTGTGCTCTACGGGGCGCTCGCCTACCACGACCTCGATCGCGCGACGCGTCGCCGCATCGACGCGCAGGTGATCGTGTTCTCCGGGCTCTGGGGCCTCGTCGCACCGCGTGACCCGATTCCCGCGTACAAGCTGAAGATGTCGGCTGCGGCACCCCGTCTCGGGCGGCTCGCGACCTGGTGGCGGCCCCGGATCGCGCCGGTGCTCGATCCGTTCGTCGACGGCCGGGTCGTGTGGGACCTGCTCCCCCAGGAGCACCATGCGGCCTGGCCCTCCTCCGACGCGCCGACACGCCGCGTCACCGTGCGGTTCCTCGATGAGGTCGAGCGGCTCGGACGCCGGAAGCTCATCACCGTCAGCCACTGGAACAAGTTGCTGAAGGGCGCGCTCGTCCGTCACGTCGTCGCGACCCGCCTGATCGAACCCGACGGACTCGCCGAGTTCGACCACCCCCAGGGCTACCGGTATCGCCCCGAGCTCACCGAGGTCGACGGCTCGCGTCTCGTCGTCACGATGGTCGCCGACCGCGCGCGAGGGAGCGCCGCCTGAGTCATCGTCGGGCGAGCGCGCGGAGGCGATCGATGCGGTGGTCGACTCCACCGAGGTAGCGGGTCAGCACCCCGACGACCCGGTCGACGTCGAGCGTTCCCGCGGCAGCCATCTCCTCGAGATCCGCCCAGTCCTTCGTCCGGTCGAAGAACGCCTTGAAGACGGCGAGATCGGAGCAGGAGAGGAACGGCACATCGACACCGGCGAACGGTTCCCGTCGACACCGTTGTGCGACCTGGGCGTGGAACTCGGTGGTGTTCACGAACAGGTCGACCGGAGTCGTGTCCCACCAGAGTCGGGTCTGACCGTCGCGCTCGATCGTGGCGAGGTCGTCGCCGGACCAGGCGACTCCGTCGGGGAGCGCGTCGAGCACCTCACGGGCTCGCGAGCCGTCGACGAACACGTTGACGTCGATGTCGATCGTGCCCCGCGCCCGTTGGGTGCACCACGCGAGCGCGAGCGCGCCGCCGAACGCGTGGGGGATGTCGCCGGCGTCGAGCGCGCGGTGGATCGCGACGATCCGGTCCGCGAGAACGCTCACACCGCGACTGCGTTCGTCGCCGCGAACCGGGGGTACTCCAGCGTGGCCCCGGTGCGGGCCGGGAAGAGCTCGGCGAGCTCCAGGACGTCGACCAGCTCCCGACCACGCGCCGTCCGGTCGACCCCCCCGACCGCAGGCAGCAGCTCGAGCTCCACGTCGTACCCGGCGGCCCGCACGATGCGGGCGAAGGTCTCGACCGTGGGGACCTTGCGGCCGGTCTCGTAGGCCGAGAGCGTGGAGTGCGAGGTGTCGGCCCGGGCCGCGAGCGCCCGCAGGGAGAGCCCGGCCCGGTCCCGGGCCCGCCGGAGCGTGGTGGCAGCATCCATGTGCTGAATGGTATCTGATCGGATACCATCTGTCCACCCCGCCGCCGCCGGGGCCGCGGGACCGGACGAACCCGCTGGTCAGACGATGTGCCCGCGACTCAGCCGAGGTGCAGGCGAGCTGCGACCACGGCGAGGTCGTCGGCCGGCACCACGGTCACGGCGAGCCCCCACACCCCGGCGAACACCTCCGGCGGCGCACCGGCCTGCATGCCCCCGAGCAGCTCGGTCCGATCGTCGACGTTCATGGAGGGGAGCATGATCGCCAACGACTCCGCGAGCTCGGCCGGCGGGATGTTCCCGATGATCGACTCGTGGATCGCGATCACGGCCTCCACGCCGATCTCGGCCTCGAGCGCGGGCATGAGCACCCGCTCCTCGAGGTCCTGGTGCGCGAGGTACTCGCCCGTGAACGACGCCAGGTCGAGATACAGGTGATGGGCGCGGTCCCGCTGCTGCCCCGCCGGTGCCGCGACCATCTCGGCGGCGAGTGCCCGGAGGTCGTCCATGCGCAGCTCCAGGGCGGCATGGTCGGTCACGACCTGCTCCGCGAGATCGGGGAGGTGCACCTCGAGCGCGGGTTGGATCGCTGCGTCCTCGTGCTCGGCGTGCGTGACGAGCACGGCCACGACGCGGTCCACGTCGGCTGCGACCGCGGCCCGCTCCCCCGGTGCCGACGGATCCGCCCGGCCGGCCGAGGCGGTCAGGCCGAACAGGTCGGCCCGGATGCCCTTGTGGATGTCTCGGTACAGGTCGAACGCCACCGGCCGGAAGGGCACGGCGCCCCTCGCCACGGTCACGTCGGTCTCGTCGGCCTGCTGGGTCACGGTCATGCTGTCTCCTCGGTTCGCACCGGAGCCCGTCGTGGTCCGGTTGCTGAGCTGTCGTGACCATCTTCGAGAGCCGCCGGGTCGTCTGCTCCTGAAAGACTCGTACGGAAATGCTCAGGAGTCGCTAACCGGTCCGGGGAGGGACAGGAAGATGACCGCAGGATCCGAGAATCCCGTGCTCACCCCGGAGGTCGTCGCGTTCCTCGAGACGGGATGCGCGCTGATCGTCGGGACCGTCACGGCCGACGGCGCGCCCCACGCGGGGCGCGGCTGGGGTCTCACCGTGGTCGACCGCGCCGAGCACCGGGTCCGACTCCTGCTCGATGCCGCCGACACCCGGACGCTCGAACACGCCGGACTCGGGGGCGCGATCGCCATCACCGGATCCGATGTCCCGACCCTGCGCTCGGTGCAGCTCAAAGGGCGTGCCGAAGCACTGGAACCGGCGACCGACGCCGACCGGTTCCGTGCCGCCGCCTACTGCAGCGACTTCTACTCCGACATCGTGCAGTCCGATCGCTACGAACGCTCCCTCCTGGAGAGCTGGACGCCGCTCGACTTCGTGGCGTGCACCGCGATCACCCCCGAGCTGTTCGACCAGACCCCCGGTCCGCAGGCCGGAGCACCGTTGCAGTCGGGTCGACGGTGACCGACGACGACCTCCGACGGTGCTTCGAGGGCGCGATCCCCGCGGTGATCGCGACGGCGGCGGCCGACGGCACGCCCAACGTCACCTATCTCTCACGGATCCGGTTCGTCGACGACGACCGGGTCGCGCTCTCGAACCAGTTCCTCTCCAAGACCGCCCGCAACCTCGTCGAGAACCCACGCGCGAGCCTCATCGTCACCGACCCCGACACGTTCGACGAGTACCGATTGTCGATCGTCTACGAACGCAGCGAGCGCGACGGGTCGGTCTTCGAACAGCTCCGTGACGACGTCGACGCCGTGGCGGCCCTCAGCGGGATGGAAGACGTGTTCCGGCTCCGTTCGGCCGACGTCTACCGGGTGGTGCACCGGGAGGCCGTCCGGAACCCCCGCGGGGGCGAGAACACCGGCCCGTCGGCGCCGCCCCCCGTCCGGCCCGCCGGGGCACTCGGCCTCGCCGAGCTCAGTGGTCGCCTCGGACGCTGCCCCGATCTCGACGCCCTCGTGGCCGCGACCGTGAACGGACTCGCCGACCTCCTGGGGTACGACCACACCCTGCTCATGCTGCTCGACGAATCGGGCTCACAGCTCTACACCATCGCCAGCCGCGGCTACCCCGACGAAGGAGTCGGCTCCGAGGTGACCGTCGGCGAAGGGCTCATCGGGATGGCTGCGGCCCGGTGCGCACCGATGCGGATCGGCAATCTCGGCCAGATGCACAAATACGGCCGGTCGGTGCGGCGTTCCTACGAGGACCACGCCGACATCGGGCCGGGCCACGACATCCCTGTTCCCGGCCTCCCCGACGCCGAGAGTCGGGTCGCGGTCCCGGCCATGGCCCGCGGCGGCCTCATCGGCGTGCTGATGGTCGAGAGCCGTCGCGCCGTGGCGTTCACGCCGGAAGACGAGGCCATCTTGACCATCGTCGCGTCGCTGGTCGCGAACGCGATCGCTGTCGAACGGTCGGAATCCCCGAGCGGCGGCGCGAGCGACGCCGCGGGAGTGAGCTCGCCGGCCGCAGCGGCATCCGGAACCGACGCAGCGACGCTCGTCCGGTTCTTCCCCGTCGACGGCAGCACGTTCCTCGACGGCGACTACCTCATCAAGGGTGTCGCCGGACGGATCCTCTGGTCGCTCCTGTCCGAACACCGGGCGACCGGTCGAACCGACTTCACCAACAAAGAAGTGCGGCTCGACCCGACGCTCGAACTGCCGGAGCTCCGCGACAACCTCGAGAGCCGCCTCATCCTGCTCAAGCGACGACTCGAAGAACGGGGTGCACCGATCCGCCTCGAGAAGTCGGGCCGGGGGCGCTTCTCGCTCGTCGTCGAAGGCGGGATGCGGCTCGAATCGATCGGTGGCGCAGGGGCCTGACCGCCGGGCTTCACCGGTCGACCACACCGAGCGTCACCACGAACCCCGACGCGTGGGGCATCGCGGTGAGCGGGTCGACGTCGACCGATCCGCTCACGAGGGTTCCCGGGCTGCTGTCGCGGCGCCCGTGGGTGTACGACACGACGCCGGGCACCACGGTGTCGTCGAGCGCGACCGTGGCCACCACGGTGCCGTGCGCGCTCCTGACCCGCACCTGGGCACCGTCTGCGATGCCGGCAGCCGCCGCGTCGACCGGATGCACCCGGGCCACGGGTTCGGTTCCGGCCCCGCCGTAGCGGATGGAGTTGCTCCAGCCCATCTCGCGCCGCGGGACGAGCACGAGCGATCCGCCAGACGGGGATCCATCACGGGCGGTCCCGTGCGCGCGCAGACGTTCGAGCATCACGTCGGGCGCGATCCGCCATCTCCCACCCACGAGGATCGTGTCCCTGACCCACCCCGGTTCGACCGGCACGTCGATGCCGCGCGGGCCGGCTGCCACCACCGCGTCGGCATCGAGAGGGGAACGGCTGAGCAGTCCGACGCAGCAGGTCGTCGTCGGTGAGGGTGTCGGGATCGGCCCCACCGAGCGTGTCACCACCCATGCGGCGGGCCAACGAGGCGAACATCCACCACACCGGGCGACGATCCGCGAGCGGTGGCACCACCGCCCGCGTCGACTGGAGCCCCGAGCGGAGCGACGTCGGCTCGGCCAGGGTGAGGTCGGCGCGTTCGAGCTGGCCCGTCGCGGGGAGCACGTGCGTCGCGAGGTCGCAGAGCTCGCCATCCGACACGTCGACGACCACGAGGGTGCGCAGCGCCCGGAGCGCGGCCCGCATCCGTTCGGGCTCAGGGAACGCGGTGATGGGATTCCCACCGGTGACGACCAACGCCTGCAGCCGGCCGGCTTCGATCTCGTCGGCCATGGCCACCGCAGGGAGCTGGCCGACGACTCTCGGGAGCTCGGGTCGGGTCGCGGGACCGGGCTGCGGTGCGCGGGGTGGGCGTTCCCCGCGGGGCGGGCGGAGCCGGTTCACGGCGCCCCGGTTGAAGCGCATCCCTCCGGCCCGGTCGAGCGAGCCGGTGAGGATCAGGAGCACCCACCGCAGCCATTCGGCGACGACCCCGTCGGACGACATCGTCGTTCCGGTGCCGCACATGATCGCGAGCCGACCCGGCCGCGACCGCACCTCCGCGATCAGCCGTTCGATCACCGATGGCTCGACACCGGCGGCACTCGCCGCGCGCATCACCGTGAACGACGAGAGGGCATCGCGCAGCGCAGCGATCGCGGCCGGATCGCAGCAGTCGGTGACCTCCGTCGGGTCGGCGCCCTCTGTGAGCAGCGCGGCGGCGAGGGCGCCGAGCACCGCAACGTCGGATCCGGGTCGCACCGCGAGGTGCTCGTCGGCGAGGGCGGCGCTCTCCGTGCGGCGCGGGTCGAGGACCCACACCGTCCCGCCGCGACCGCGGAACTCGCGCAGGTACCGCACCGGATCGGGCATCGCGGTCCCGTACCCGTGCGACACGACGGGGTTCGTGCCGACGAGCAGCAGGAGCCCCGGGCTCGTCGGATCCCAGACCGGGTTCAGCATCGGGTGGCCCGTGACCAACTCGGCCGCGACGAGCACCGGAGCGTTGTCGACCGTGACCGCTGTGTAGAAGGACCGACTGCCCGATCGAGGGCAACCAGGTGCCTGCGGCGACCTGCCCGGCCGCGTCGTAGGCGAGCCCCGTCGCGAGGTACAGCCCCACCGCGTCGGGACCGTCGGACGCGATCACGGCGGTGAGCTCGTGGGCGAGATCGTCGAGGACCTGATCCCACGCGACGTCGACTCCTCGCAGCCGGGGATGGTCGAGGCGCGTCGGCGAGTGGTGCCACGCGGGCAGCCCGCGACCCTTCGAGCACGTGTACCCCCGGGAGACCGGATGCTCGGCGTCGCCCCGGACGCGGAGCACCCGGTCGCCGTCGACGGTCACGACGATGCCGCAGGCCGCGGCGCAGATCCGGCAGTACGAGCGCTGTTCCTCCTCCACACCCCGAGCCTGGCATCCTTGACCACTCCATGCCCCCCGACGAGCCGACCGGCGACGACGAGATCCTGAAGCAGGTCCGAGCAGCCACCGAGCTGCTCGAAGCCATGGCGACCGATCCGTCGGTGCTCGAGGCGCTGTCGAAGGAGGAACGCGTCCGGCTGCGAGCGGCCGCAGGGAACGTGTTCGCCCCCGATGTCGCGACCCGTCGGCAACTCGTCCGCACCCGGCAGCGGCGCGAACGGGCCGAGAAGATCCAGCGCGACGAAGTCGCCCGCGGCCAGACCGGCATCCGCGCCCTGCGGGCCAAGCCCGTGTTCACCACACCCAACGTCTTCCCACCCGAAGACTTCGAGCTCGACCCCGACCCTGCGGCAACCGACGCACCCGACGATCGGGAGCTTCGCGATCCACAGCACTGCTACGTGTGCAAGCAGCACTTCACCCAGGTGCACCACTTCTACGACCAGCTCTGCCCGGGCTGCGCCGAGCTGAACTACCGCAAGCGCACCGAGTCGGCCGACCTCCGCGGTCGGGTCGCGCTCCTCACCGGCGGTCGGGTGAAGATCGGGTACCAGGCCGGGATCAAGCTCCTGCGGTCGGGTGCGCACCTCATCGTCACCACCCGGTTCCCCCACGACTCCGCGCTGCGCTACGCACGGGAACCCGACTTCGACGAGTGGTGCGACCGACTCGAGATCTTCGGGCTCGACCTGCGGCACACGCCGAGCGTCGAGGCGTTCTGCCGCCATCTCGACGGCTCCCGCGATCGCCTCGACTTCATCGTGAACAACGCCTGCCAGACCGTGCGCCGCCCGCCCGACTTCTACCGGCACATGCTCGACCTCGAGACAACGGCGCTCGCGGATCTCCCTGCCGCGGCCCGCGCCCTCCTCGGGTCGTACGAAGGTCTGCGCGAGTCCGACATGCTCGGCGCGGGTCGGGCCGACCTGGCGGCGCCGGGCGCCCCGACGATCGACGGCCTCACCCGACCGGCGCAGCTCTCCCAGACCCCCCTGCTCCCCGACGACGTCCGCCCCCAGGGTCATCTCTTCCCCGAAGGCCACCTCGACCAGGACCTCCAGCAACTCGACCTGCGGGATCGCAACTCGTGGCGACTCACCCTCGCCGAGGTGTCGTCGGTCGAGCTGCTCGAGACCCAGCTCGTGAACGCAGTCGCGCCGTTCGTGCTGAACGCGAAGCTGAAGCCGCTCATGCTGCGCACCCCCGAGCGCGACAAGCACATCGTGAACGTGTCAGCCGTCGAAGGGCAGTTCTATCGACGCTTCAAGACCACGAAGCACCCACACACGAACATGGCCAAGGCCGCGCTCAACATGATGACGCGCACGTCGGCCGCCGACTACGAGGCCGACGGCATCCACATGAACAGCGTCGACACCGGCTGGGTCAGCGACGAAGACCCCGCCGCGATCGCCGAACGCAAGACCGCGGAGCACCGGTTCCATCCCCCGCTCGACATCGTCGACGGCGCGGCGCGGATCGTCGACCCGATCATCTCGGGGTTCAACACCGGGACCCACGTCTCCGGTCAGTTCCTGAAGGACTATCGCCCCACCGACTGGTAGCCGGGAGCCTGGCCCACCAGGAGCGCGAACCCGCGCCAGCGCCACAGGCAGTCGACCTGCTCGAGGCCGGCCGACCGCATCCAGCCCAGCTGCGACTCCACGTCGACCAACCGGTCTGCGGGGTCGTCGCGCTCCCGACCGATCGCGGTGCGGAACGTGGCGTGCAACTCGGGCGTGGCCGACCGGACCACCTCGAGGTTGGCGAACACGCCACCGGGCCGGAGCTGGTCGGCGACCTCGGAGAACAACTCCCGCTTGCGGCCGTCGACGAGGTGATGGATCGCGAAGCCCGACACGATCATGTCGAACTTGCCGAAGCCGCGGATCGGCTGGTTGAGGTCCCACTCTTGCACCGTGACCCTGGCGTCGCCGGCAAAGCGCGCCCGGGCCTCGTCGAGCATCGGCGGCGACGCGTCGACCGCGACCACGTCGGTCACGGTCTCGCGGGTGTCGAGCACCACGGCCGCGAGGCTGCCGTCGCCGCATCCCAGATCCAGCACCCGGCGCGGCGCTTCGGGAACGACCTCGCGGAGCATCGCCTCACCGGCGAGGCGGGGTTGGAGCGTCCCGACCCGACCCAGGTACTCGCTGACCTGCGTGGGGTCGTGCCAGCCTTCGCCGTGATCGTGCACCACCTGCGAATTCTAGGGAAGGGAAGCGTCCGGCCTCCGCTCGACCATCCCGCGCTAGGTTCACACCATGGGATCTGGGGGGATTCGTCGGCTTCGTCTCTTCGCGCTCGCGGGTGCACTCATGCTGGTCGCGTCGGCGTGTTGGGCGTCGTACGGGTCCGACTACGGGAACAGCCGGGCCGCGATGTTCGAGACGCTCATCAGCCGGACGAGCGCCGGATCGCTCCACGAGCTCTGGCGGATCGACGGCACCGTCGGATCGACGAGCACGCCGGCCGTCGCGGGTGACACCGTGTACTTCGGTGCGTGGGACGGCACCCTCCGGGCCGTCTCGACCGCCGACGGATCTCCGCGCTGGACCCGGCAACTGAGCACATCGGTCGTCGACGACTCACCGCTCGTGTTCGGCAACACCGTCTACGTGGGCGACGGCACGGGGAACCTCCACGCCGTCGACCGGGCCACGGGTGCGACCCGGTGGTCGCGAGATCTCGATCCCCACCCGTACACGCGGATCTTCTCGTCGCCGGTCGGGGTCGACGACCTCATCATCGTCGGCGTGGCCTCCTTCGAGATCGCGATCCCCACGAGCAACTACACCGCACGCGGCAGCATCGTCGGCCTCGACGCGAACACCGGAGCCGTGCGGTGGCGGGTCTACACGACGAACGACGACGCGAACGGTGGCGCCGGCGTGTCGGTGTGGTCGACCGCCGCGATCGACCGGAACCTCGGCCTCGCTTACATCGGCACCGGCAACACCTACGAACCTCCCGCTGCGCCGCGCGCCGACGCGCTCATGGCGATCGACTACCGGACCGGCGGAGTCGCTTGGGTCCGTCAGTTCACGGCGGGCGACGTCTACACGATCTTCGGCCCGAACCAGTCCGGCCCCGACGCCGACATCGGCGCGGCGCCGAACCTGTTCAAGATCGGCGACCGCGAGGTGGTCGGCGTGGGCGACAAGGCCGGGGTCTACGCCACGCTCGACCGCCGGACCGGTGAGACGGTGTGGGCGCGGCGACTCCCCACCGGGAGCCACCTCGGCGGGATCATGACGACCGCCGCGTACGCCAACAACCGGCTGTACCTGTCGTCGAACACCTGGGCCGACCAGGTCAACCTCAAGAACCCCCTGAATCGCTCGACGACATACGCGCTCGACGCCTCCACCGGGGAGGTCGTCTGGTCGAAGGCGCTGCCCTCCGCCACGTTCGGCGCACTGACCTACGCGAACGGCGTGGTGTTCCAGCCGACGATCAACGGCACCGTGTACGCGTTCGACGCCCGGAACGGCGCCATCCTCTGGTCCGATGAACCGGGTGCCGATCTCGGCAGCGGCGTCTCCGTCGCGGGCGGCAAGGTGTTCGTCCCGTTCGGATTCTGGTTCCTCACCGCGCCGGCCAACCCGAACGGCGGTCTCGTCGCCTACGGACCCGGGTAGCCGGCGCCCGTGCGAACCAGGGCGACGGAACTCCTCGGGATCGACCTGCCGATCTTCGCCTTCAGTCATTGCCGCGACGTCGTGGCCGCGGTCACGAACGCGGGAGGGTGCGGCGTGCTCGGGGCGGTGGCCCACAGTCCCGAGCAACTCGACATCGACCTGCGGTGGATCGAGGCAGAAGTCGGCGACAAGCCGTACGGCGTCGACCTCCTGGTCCCCGAGAAGTTCGTCGGCAGCGACGAGGGCGGACTCGATCGAAGCGCGCTCGGCGCGCTGCTCCCACCGGAGCACAAGGCATTCGTCGACGACATCCTCGCCCGGTACGACGTCCCGCCGGCTCCCGCCGGCGACGAATCGGGACGCGGCATCGGCGGGATGCGCGTCGACCCGAAGAGCATGGCGCCCCTTCTCGACGCGTGCTTCGCGCACCGTCCCGCGCTCCTCGCCTCCGCGCTCGGACCGCCGCCCGCGCACTTCCTCGAACGCGCGCACGGCGCGGGGATCCCGGTTGCCGCGCTGGCCGGCTCGGTCGAACACGCCCGCCGCCACGCCGCCGCCGGTGCCGACCTGATCGTCGCCCAGGGCACCGAGGCCGGCGGTCACACCGGCCTCATCGCCACCATGGTGCTCGTGCCCGAGGTCGTCGACGCAGTCGCGCCGATTCCGGTGCTCGCAGCGGGCGGCATCGCCCGGGGACGCCAACTCGCGGCCGGCTTGGCGCTCGGCGCCGACGGCGTGTGGTGCGGATCGGTGTGGCTCACCACCGAAGAGGCCGAGACCGCGCCGGAGGTGAAGGAGAAGTTCCTCCGCGCCGGGCCCGGCGACACGGTCCGGTCGCGCTCGATGACCGGGAAGCCGGCCCGGATGCTGCGCACGCCGTGGACCGATGAGTGGGAACGGACCGACGGCCCGGGACCGCTCCCGATGCCGATCCAGCCGCTGCTCGTCGGCCCGGCGCTGGCGCGCATCCACCGCGCCGCGGCGACGCCCGGCTCGGGTGCGAACCAACTCGCGACGTACTTCGTCGGCCAGGTGGTCGGCACGATGAACACGGTGAAGCCCACGCGGCGGGTCGTGCTCGAGATGATCGAGGAGTTCATCGACGCGGTGGAACGCCTCGACCACCTCGTCCACGACGAACCCTGACGATCGGCCCTCGTTCTGGTCATGCCGGCGGTTGGCACGCAACCGCCGAGATGACCGGAACGGGGTGGGGACGGGGGACGGTCAGGATCCGAGCTCGGCGTCGAGCAGCCCGACGACGGGCCAGGCGCCGTCGGTCGTGTTCGAGAGCACGGTGTGGGTGAGGCCGGAGCCCGGATCGTGGGCCGTGCGGAACGAGACGCCGGCGTCGCAGCCTTCGAGCATGACCACGTCGGTCGTCCCGTGGAGCCAGAAGCCGAGGCCGTACCGCTTCGACAGCTCCGGCACGTCGCTGTGCGGTCGCACCATCTCGGCGACCCATCGGTCCGGCACGATCCGACCGGCCGAGAACGCCCGCCAGAACGCGAGCACGTCGGCCGCGGTCGTGAAGATCCCCCCGTCGCCCGTACCCCGGACCGGGAGGTGGAAGACGTTGGTGCGCTCCTCCCCGTCGATGGTCACGTAGCCGAGCGCGGTGCGACCCGGGAGCGCGTCCGAGCGGAGGAACGCGGTGTCGGGCATCCCCGCCGGCAGGCACACGCGGTCCTGCACCAGTTCCGCGAAGGGCACACCGCTCAGACGCTCGGCGATGAGCGCGAGCACGACGTAGCCACCGTTGTTGTAGGCGAACGCGGTATCGGGTGGGAACTTCGTCGGGAACCCTCCGAGCACCGCGAGGTAGTCCTCGGTCGTCGCGAGCTCGTGGACCGGCACGGAGAACGCGTAGTCCTCGAAGTCGCCGGGGGCGTCCTCGTCGAGGTAGTCGCCGATCCCCGACCGGTGCGCGAGCAGTTGCTCGACTGTCACCGCGTCGCCGATGAGCGGCAGGTCGCGTCCGAGGACCGACCGAGCCGTGGTGTCGAGCTCCAGCTCTCCCGACTCGACCAGCCCGATCACGACGAGCGCAGTGAGCGCCTTGTTCCCACTCGCCACGCCGAACCGTGTGTCGACCGTGTTCTCGATGCCCCACCGTCGGTCGGCGAGGCCGTAGGCCTTCGCGAACACCAGGTCGTCGCCCCGGTCGACTCGCACCACACCGGAGAAGTCGGTGTCGAGCGCGATCTCGTCGACGAGGGCCCCGAGGGTCACGTCACCCGGCGCAGCGTGTTGTGGTCGGTGTGCGCGAAGGGCTCCTCGAACTCCTTCATCTGCAACATCGTGTTCTCGTCGTAGGTCCAGGTGTCGTCGTCGTTGATCGTGATCGTGACGTCGTAGCTGATCGTCGACGCGTTCTTCGTGAGGTATTTGTTCTCGCCGATGTTGTAGTTCGGGTCACCCGGACGAGCCGACAGCGTGAAGGTCTTCGCGTCGGCCGCGGCCGTGCCGCCCGCGAGCACGGTGATGCCGCGCGGCACCACGAAACCGCGCATGACCTCGCCGGTCGCGCCGTCCCACAGCCAGTAGCCGACCTCGGTGTGGAAGGGGTTCTCCTCGTCGTCACGCCACATGGCGGTCTTGTAGTCGAGTCCGTAGAGCGCCTGGCTCCCGTTGTCGACGGGTCCGAACGGCTTGAACGAGACCTTCTCGAGGTACGGAGTTCCGAGCACCTCGCCCTTCGAGTGCGAGAAGGCGGTGTCGAGGCCGCCCTCCGCCGCCCACTCCCCCACCAGCGGTGCCAGAGGTCCCCATTCGTCCGCCATTGCAGCCCGTTCCCCTTCGATCGATGATCCCCCGCGAGTCCGGTCATCGTAGGGGACGCGACTTCGGGCCCAGCTGGATACTGTGCGCTCCATGACCGACTACGACGCGATCGTGATCGGGGCCGGACACAACGGTCTCACCGCGACTGCGGTCATGGCCCGCGGTGGGATGCGCGTCCTGTGCCTCGAGAAGAACCACTACACGGGCGGGATGGCGTCGACCACGGAGCTGATCAAGGGCTACCGGTTCGAGATCGCGGGCTCGATCCTCCTGCCCGTCCCCGAGGAGGTGTTCGTCGATCTGGGCCTCGACGCGTGCCCGACGTTCGACACCGAGGTGATGTCGGTCAACGTGGGTGGCCCCGACGACACCCCGATGCTGTTCTACAGCGACCCCGAGCAGCTGATGAACCACATCGCGGAGACCAACGGGATGGATGCCGTCGTCGGACTCGCGGAGCTCATGGCGTGGTGCGAGGCACCGGCCCGCGCGATCGGGCGCTACGACGTCCGCACGCCACCGAAGTCGCTCGACGAGATGATGGCGTGCGCGACCAACGAGTCGGAACGCGACGCGATCACCACCGCCCTCTTCGGCAGCGTGATGGACGTGATCGACCGCTTCCTCCCCGATCAGCGTCGGCACGGCGCCCTCCGCGGGATGCTCGCGTTCCTCGCGGTGAACTCCACTTATCGTGGGCCGTACTCGCCCGGGAGCGCGCTGTGCCTCGCCTTCGCGCTCGCGTCGAACGGCATGCGCATGATCCAGAAGCTCGAGGGAGGGATCGGCGCGGCGTCGGCGCAGGTGCGCAGCCTCGCCGAGCGGCACGGGGCCGAGGTGCGTACCCGCACCAAGGTCGACGCGATCACCATCGAGAACAGCCGCGTCACCGGTGTCCGCCTCGGCGACGGCGAGGTCGTCACCGCGCCGGTCGTCGTCTCGAACCTCGACCCGACGAGCACGCTCACCCGGTTGGTCGACCCCGAGCTCCTCCCGTCGGCGATCGCCGAGCGCGTCGCCCGCATCGACCACCGGGCCGCGTACATGCAGGTCCACTTCGCACTCGACGGCCTGCCCGAGTTCACCGGTGTCTACGAGACCCTCAACACCGGCCAGTACCGGGCGCAGATCGGGATGTTCGAATCACCCGACACGATGCAGCGCGACTTCGAGGGCTGCCGAAGGGGCGTCGTTCCCGAGCGACCGTCGCTCGGGTTGCAGATCCCGAGCATCCTCGACCCGAGCCTCGCTCCGGCGGGGAAGCACGCGGCGAGCGCCTACGCGTTCTACCTCCCGGTCGAGGTGCCGAAGGAGGAGCAGGGTCGAGTCAAGGACGAGATGGCCGAGCGGGTGGTCGCCCGCATCGCGACGATGGCACCGAACTTCCCCGAGATCATCGACCGCCAGGTCACGTACGCGTCGTACGCGTACGAGATGATGTTCGGCTGCACCGCCGGCGACTTCACCCACGGCCTGATCCACCCCGAGCTGATGGGCCCCTTCCGTCCCGGCCCCCGCGGCTGGCCCGACGCGCCGATACCGTTCGAGGGGCTCTTCCTTTGCGGTGCCGGCTGCCACGGCGGTCCCGGAGTCACGTTCATCCCCGGATACAACTGCGGACACGAGGTGCTCGATGGGCAGCGCTGACGGAAGCATCGCCGCGAACGCGTGGGTGGCCACCGCGCTCGGCGCACCGACGAAGGTGCTCGAGCAGCAGCAGATCCAGGTCCCGGTGCCGGGGCCGAACGAGGTGCGGGTCGCGGTCGATGCGTTCTGCCTCAACCTCAACGACATCGACATCATCCGCGGCCGCTACCTCACCCTGCCGCTCGAGGCGCCCTTCACCCCGGGCATGGAATCGGTCGGCGTGGTCGAGAGCGCAGGACCGGGAGCGGAGCACCTCCTGGGGCAACGGATCGTCGGGATCCCGACGCTCGCGCACGGCGGGTACGCGGAGTACTCGATCGTCGACGCCGCGACCGCGATGGAGCTCCCGGCCTGGGTGAGCGACGCCGACGGTGCCGCGCTCCACTACCCCTTCCACCTCGGCTGGTTCGCGCTCCAGGAGCGGGCACGCCTCCAGCCCGGCGAGACGCTCCTCGTGCACGCGGCGGCGGGCGGGACCGGGTCGGGCGCCGTCACCATCGGCAAAGCCCTCGGGGCGGTCGTGATCGCCACCGCAGGAACCGACGAGAAGCTCGAGTTCTGCAGGGAGCTCGGCGCCGATCACGTCGTCAACTACCGCACCGACGACTTCGCCGCCCGCGCGATGGAGGTCACCTATGGGCGCGGCGTCGACGTCGCGTTCGATGCGGTGGGCGGCGGCACCACACTCGAGACCTTCCGGTGCATGGGCATGAACGGTCGCCACCTCATCGCCGGCTTCAGCCAGGACATCCAGCTCGAAGACGGCGACTACCTCACGCCGCGCGCCATCGCGTACGGGAACTTCTCGCTCGTGGGAGTCTGCCTGGTCTACGTGAACGACCCGATCGGCACACGGCGCACGCTCGGGTTCAACTGGCCGTCACGGTCCGAGGGTCAAGCGGCGCACGCCAAGATCCTCGAGCTCCTCCGCACCGGACAGATCCGGACGTCGGTCGGGCGAGAACTGTCGTTCGACGAGATCCCCGCAACGCTCGAGCAGATGGAGCAACGCAAGACGACCGGCCGCCTCGTCGCCCACGTCCACTAGCGACGGGAGCCAGCGCCGAAGCACGCCGGGATCCACTCGCCGAGGCGGGTCCGCAGATGGTCGGCCCCCTCCGTGAGCAGGTGCCCCGACCCCGGGAGGATCTCGATCTCGCCGTGGCCAACCAGCATCTGCACCACCTTCGACGTCTCCGCCGGGAGGATCTCGTCGTGGTCGCCGTGGAGCAGGAGGAGCGGCACCTGCTCGTCGAGTGCGTCGGCGTCTTCGCACCCCGCCGATTGGGTCGAGAGCGTCACGATCCCCGCACAGTGCGTCGACAGCACCATGCCGGTCTGGATCGCGACCGCGCCGCCGAAGGAGTGGCCGACGGTCACGTACTGCTCGGCACCGGTCCGCGACGCGAGGTCGGCCGCGGCCGCGACGTCGTGCACGCAGCGACCGAGGTCGTTCGGTGCGCGGTAGCCCACGCGCATCGTGCCGATCCCCGACTCCGCGAACTTCACGCCGAGATCGTGGTACAGGCCCTCGGCGGGGCCGAGCAGCCCGCCCATCCCGCCGCCCGACATCAGCACCACGGAGGTGGCGTCGGGCGGGCCATGCCAGAGGATCGTCAGGAGCCCCCGCAGCGTGTAGATCTCGAAGTGGCGGAGATCCGGGGTCACCTGGACCTCTTCCGAAGCCAACGCCTCGAGGAGCTCCAACGGTGAGCGCATGGTCCGAGGCTACCCATGGGGCCGCGTCGGCCACTCGTCCTACTCCCGGCACTCCGGAGTGACGCCGGGCCGGGGACGGATGTCGTAGACCACGCCGTCGTCACGCTCGTCGATCGGATCCAGGATCAGATCGCGCTGGAGTTCCTCGGGCGTGTAGAGGTAGGTGCGCATGTTCGGCTCGAGCCAGATCAGCTGCGCGTGCCCGGCACAGGAGATCGTCTCGAGGAACTGCGGGAGTTGGGTCGTCTTCGACTGCGAGTTGAAGTACCGCGCCGCCACCGACAACCGCACTTCCTTGTCGAGGAGCACCGAGATCGCGAACGGATCGTTGCTGTACGTGAGGTCGGCCAGGTCGAGTCGGTCGACCTCGCGCAGGATCCGTGAATCATGGAACCGCTCCGTGGCGTATCCGCCGGCGCCGTTGCGGGCGTAGCCGACGGCCCGCCCCGCGAACCAGAGTCCGTTCGCGACGATCCACAGCACACCGAGCACGGTCACGACGGTGCGCAGTCGGGGGCTCGGGAGCACGGCACGGATCCGCTCGAACCCCCAGGCCCCGAGCACGACCAGTGGCACGTACACCGGCACCATGAAGCGCGTGTCGATGGCCGCGAACGCCACGACCGTCGCCGATCCGACGAGGTAGACGACGTAGACGACGATCAGCAGTGTCGTCGGCAGCATCGTCTTCCAGTCGGGCGGCACCGGCGTCGCCCGCCGCCACCACCAGACGATGATCGCGAGCAGCGCGACCACGACCACCGCGAGGACGACCAGGTGGAGCGCGCTCGGCACGAGCCGGGTCGCGATCCACTCCCCCACTTCGTCGGCGACGCGCCGCAGGTTGCCGAGCACCGTCACCGACGACTCGGCGCGAGGACCCAAAGGATCTCCCTTCGCGTCCTGGTTCCGCAGCATCCAGATCGCGGGCACGCTGATCGATGCGACGCCGAACACCGCGGCCCGCGCCACCGCGGCGACCCGGCCCTTCGACCACCCGGCGACGACCAGCACGAGCCCGCCCACCAGGATCAGCACGAGACCGACGTACCTCAGGTAGAAGCCCGCCCACGCGAGCGCGACCGCGCCCGCGAACCAGCCCGAGTACCGGGGTCGGTCCAAGAGCTCCTCACACACGAGGATGAACAGGAGGACGACCGGCACGAAGAGGTGCTCGCTCAACAGCTTGGAGTAGATCTCCAGCAGGACCGCCGAGCAGCCGACGAGGATCGTCGCCGCGGCCCGGACACCAGGGGATCGGACGTGGCGACCCAGGAGCACCCAGGCGAGGAACACCGTGAACCCGAACGAGAGGGCACTGAGCCCGCGCGCGGCGTCGAGTACCCCGATGCCGAGCCACTCGCCGAGCGCGAGGACCGCCGAGTACCCCGGTGGGAAGAGGCCGATCGCGGAGTCGAACGCATCGGTGTAGCCCCGGCCGTCGGCGATCCCACGAGCTCCGGTCACGTAGGTGACCGAGTCGGGCGTCAGCCCGATGCCGTATCGAGACGTGGCGACCAGCACGCCGACGATCGCGGCCAGGATCGCGGCGGGGAGGGCCAAGCGCGATGCAGCCGTCCAGCGGCCGGCGAGTCGTCCCGCCTCGTCGGGCGGCGCATCCTGCGCCGCGTCATTCGTGGAGGACAAGAGCGCGAGTATGGGCGCCGGGCCCAGTCGCCATCAAACCCGCACCCGGAGAGGACGCGCCCACCTCAGACCCCGAGGTAGGCCTCGGTCAACCAGTCTCGGACGTCGCCGTCGACATCTTCGGGGCCCCGGAGGTTGACCCAGTGGAAGATCCGCGCCCCGGCGACGATCGGCTTGCGGGCGATCCTCGGATGCTCGACGCGCCGGTGCAAGGGGAACGACAGGGCGACCCACTGCCGCATCGGACGCAGCTCGACGAGGCTGCCGTCGTGCTTGAGGAAGATCCCGACGGAGACGGGCTCCACGTGGACCGGACCCAACGTCTCGAGGTGGGCATGCACGGCCTCGAAGATCGGTCGCTCGAACTCGGGACCGGTTGCGAAGTACTCGTCGAGGCTCATCGCCGGGGCGCACTCGTGCGTCTGGTGGGCCCGTGCGAACCGGCGCCGACACTTCGGGCACGTCCAGCTCCCCACGGGTCCATCCTCGCGCGACACTCGCTCGGTGAAGGTCGCCGCATACCAGGCTCCGTACCTCCCGTTCGGGAGCCTCGATGCAGTCGCGCTCATCCGGGCGCAGCTCACAGCGTGCGAGACCGCAGGAGTCGAGATCCTCTGCTGTCCCGAAGCGGTGATCGGCGGACTCGCCCACGAGTCGGCCGGTCAGTCACCGGGCGACGTGGCCCTGACGGTGGCGACCGGCGAGCTCGCCGCCACCGTCGCACCACTGCTCGACTCGCCGATCACCACGATCGTCGGGTTCACCGAACGGGACCCGACCGGGAACCTGTTCAATTCGGCGGCGGTGCTCGACGACGGGAGGATCACCGCCGTCCACCGGAAGTCGTACCCCGGCGCCCGCACGGTCATCCAGGCCGGCGGCGAACTTCGGGTCCTCCGCCGCCAGGACACCGAGTTCGGGATCGTGATCTGCAACGACCTCTGGTATCCGGAGCCGACGCGGATCCTCGCGGCCGCGGGCGCTGCGATCGTGTTCGTCCCCACCAACAGCGGCCACACCCCCACGGTGTCGTCGGCGTTCCGCGCTCGCGGAGAGAACCTGCCGGTCGCCCGCGCGGTCGACACCACCACCACGGTCGTGGTCGCCGACATCGCCGGTCGTGAAGCCGGTCGGGTCGCGCACGGGTTCAGCGCGATCGTCGACCCCGACGGTGTCGTGCTCACGCGGGCCGAGCCGCTACGACCCGGCCTCGTCGTCGCCGAGGTGGAGGCGGAGCGACGTCCGTTCGATCCCCGGGGTCATGACGGCCACACGAACGCCGTCGTCCACCGGCAGTTCCTCGACCTGCTCCCGGCGGCGCCCCGCACCGAGTGACCGGTTCCCCGCGCGGGCCGAATCCGGGCGCCGCGTGCGGCGGTCTACCGTGATGCGGATGGCTCTCGGACAGGTCGGGCGTTGACTCCCCGGCGCCGACGAGCCGGCCGGCTGGTCCTCGTGGTCGTTCCGTGCCTGGTCCTGGTCTGCACCGCACTCGCGTCGACCTCGACGTCTTCGACCACGACGACGACCCGACCGCCCCAGGTCCCCGACACCGTCGACGCGACCGGGAAGGCCGACGTGACCGCGTCGCTGCAGGCCTACGTCAACAGCGTGCCCGACGGTGGGACCGTTCGTCTGCAATCGGGCGGGACGTATCGCATCGAGGGGACCCTGGTGCTGAACAACCGCCGGAACCTCACCGTCGACGGCAACGGAGCAAGGCTCTTCGCCACCACGCTCGGCAGCCAGAGCCGGAGTCAGCTGAACCTGTACGGGGGTTCCGGGATCGTGATCCACGACCTCTCGATCACGGGGGCGAACGCGTACGCCGGCACCGACGAACGGGCGTACCAACCGGCCCAGGCGTTCCAACACGGCATCCGCATCGCGGGCGCGACCGACGTCGAGATCACGCGCGTCCGGATCTCGGCCACCTACGGCGACTTCGTCTACCTCGGCCGGGGCGACGGCGATTCGTGGTCGGAGCGGATCTGGGTCCATGACTCCCAGTTCGCAGGGAGCGGACGGCAGGGCATCGCGATCGCCGCCGGGCGCGACGTGGTCATCGAACGCAACAGCATCACGAACACGCGTCGCGCCACGATCGATCTCGAACCGAACGGCGAGACGTGGGGCGCGGAGAACGTGCACATCATCGACAACGTGGTCGGCCCGGGCCGGCTGCTCTTCGTCGCCGCCGCCGGTGCCGGTCCGGTCGACCGCGTCGTCGTGGCCCGGAACTTCCTCAGCGGGCGCTCGTTGACCATGGTGGTGAGTCCGCCGAAGGGCATGCGCTACAGCAACTTCTACGTCGTCGACAACCAGACCAACATCCCGGTGCACCGACCGCCGCTCGCCTTCACCGCCGTCAACTCCCTGGTGGTGACCGGCAACGACGTGCCGATCGATCTCGCGGGAATCCCCGCAGTCCTCACCACCAACGTCTGTGGGATCACGGTGGCCGGGAACAACCCGGGGCCCGCCGGAGTGGAGCTCACAGTCGGCCCACCGGTGTGCGACGCGCCCGGGCCCGCAGCCAACGTCCCGCCGCCACCGGCGGTCGCGGGTCGACCGGTGAGCGCGGCTCCCCCGCCGACGACGAGCACCACTCGCGCATCGAGCACCACGAGCACCACGCGGAAGCGCTCCGACACGCCCGTCCCGGCTGCGTCGGGCCCGACCGGGAGTGGCGACAACGGGACCGGGACCGCGCTCGTCGTCGCCCTTGTCTTCCTCGTGATCGCGGGAAGCGGAACGTGGTTCTTCCTGCGGCGTTCGGCGCGTCAGCGGGCCGAGAGGAAGGCTGCGAGTCGTTCGGCGTAGACCGCGGCTGTCGCCGCGGCGCTGAAGCGGACCGTCTCGCGTCGCCCCGCCCGACCCATCGACGCCCGGAGATCGTCGTCGTCGAGGAGAGCCCCGACCGCGTCGGCCATGAGTCCGGGATCGTGACGAGCCACGACCACCCCGGTCACACCTTCGTCGACCACCTCGTCGACGCCACCCACCGGGAAGGAAACCACCGGGCAGCCCGACATCAATGACTCGATCGCGACCCCGGGGATTCCTTCGGCGTCGCTGGTGAGGAGCATCAGCTCGACGCCGCCGAAGATCCACTCCACGTCGGGACGGTGGCCGAGGAACGTGACCGACGCATCGAGACCACGACGGCGCACGTCGGCCTCGAGATCGGCGCGCAGCGGTCCGTCGCCTGCGAGCACCAGGTGGACGCGCCGGCCGTCGGCGATCAGGCGGGCGAGCACCGCGAGTGCCTGATCGGGGCGCTTCTGGTCGACGAGATGACCCACGAAGCCGATCAGGATCTCGTCGTCGCCCACGCCGACCTCGCTTCGGAGTCGGGCGGTTGCCCCGGCCCGGTCGAGGGCCACGAACCGGTCGGGTTGGCGGGAGTTCGGGATGATCCAGATCGGTCCGCCGAAGCGCAGTCGCCGCAACTCGGCCTCGAGCGCGGCCGTGAGTGCGACCCCGACGTCGAAGCGCCGGGCGATCGCCCACCACCACTGCCGCCGACCCGGCTGCCACACCGTGTCGGGGAACCCGAGGATCCGCTGCCAGACGAGCACCGGCCGGTGCCGAGGTGCCGCCAGGGCGACGATCTGCGCGGGCCAACCCCCGTGGGCGATGACGACGTCGAAGGGTTCGGTCGCGAGCAGGCGCCGAACCTTGCGGACCCGGACGAGCAGCTCGCGGAGCCCCAACCCGACCGAATCGTCGAGCGGGGTCATCCCGGGTTCCCGACCACCGTCGGTGGCGGGGCCGAGGGCCACGAGCCGGTCGTGATGACCGAGTCGGTCGAGCTCGTCGGCCAGCTCGACGGCGACGAGCTCCGCGCCCCGGCGGTGGCTCCGGGCGAGCAGGTGGAGGATGCGCATCGGCCGGGTGTCGGAGGTCGGCGATGGCATCCGGCGGACGGTACCCGGCCTCCAGGTCGGCGCCAAAATCACGATCCGACGGCCCGAGTACCCTCCTGCCCCGTGGCCCGAGCGATCTTCGTCGTGACCGGTTCGAGCACCGCGCAGCAGGGCCCGGTCGCCGCGCTCGTGTCGACGGCGGGTTGGGCCGCGGCGGCGCAGCGCGTGCTCGGTGAGGCGTGGATCGCCACACCGCAGGGCCTGATCGAGCCCGCCGACGCCCGCCGGCGAGGGTCAGCCCCCACCCTGCGGAGCAGTCCGAGCCCGTCGCTGCGTCGACACCTCCCCGCTCCGGTCAAGACCGCGGTGAAGGACGTGCGGCAGTGGCGGCGCGCCCGCACGTTCACCGTCGACCCCGAGGGACCGTGGTCAGCCGGCGACGTCGCCTTCGTGTGGCAACGCCACGAGCTCTTCCAGGATGCCGGGTTGCGCCTCGCCGGCGCGATCGGCGCGCCGTCGGTGCTCTTCGTCCCCGCCACGGTGATCTGGGAGGCCGAGCAGTGGGGTACGACCCGGCCCGGGTGGGGCCGCTGGCTCGAGCAGCACGGTGAGCGACCCGCACTCCGGCGCGCGGATCTCGTTGCGTGCGGGACCGATCACGTGGCCGAGCAGGTCCAACGGCTCGGCGTCGCACAGGACCGCATCCTGCTCACGCCCAGCGGGGTCGACCTCGATCTCTTCGACTCCGGTCGCGACGCCGCGCCCACTCGGGCCCGACTCGGCCTCGAGGGTCGGTTCGTGGTGGGGTGGGTCGGCAGCTTCCGCCGCTTCCACGCCATCGAACAAGCCGTCGACGCCGTGGCTGCGGTCGACGGAGCCACCCTCCTCCTCGTCGGCGACGGTCCGGAGCGGCCGCGCATCGAACAGCTCGCGCGCGACCGGGGGGTACCGGCCGTGTTCACGGGCACGGTCGAACACGGCGACCTCCCGGCGCTCCTCGCGGCGATGGACGCGGCGCTCGTCCTCGCTCCCATCGGCTCGGAGTACCACTACTCCCCGCTCAAGCTCGCCGAGTACCTCGCGACCGGAGTCGCCGTGGTCGCCCCCGCCGTGGGTCAGCTCCGCGAGCGACTGACCGACGACGTCGACGCGCTGCTCGTGCCCCCGCACGACCTCGCCGCCCTGGTCCGCGCCCTGGTGCGACTCCGCGACGAACCCGGCACCCGGCAGCGGATCGCCCGCGCCGGCCGGGCCGCGGCCGAAGCCGAGTGGTCATGGGACCACCAGGTACGACGCGTCTGCGATGCGCTCGGCGCCTGAGCCGTTCTTCGGCCCGGACTCAGGTCCGCTCGAGTCGGAACACCTCGACCGGCCCGATCCAACCGATGCGCGCACCGCGCGCGAACCCCAACGTGTCGAGCATCCCCGCGATGTCGGTCACCGCCGGTTCGCAGTCGGGAGTGTGGAACAAGAGCGGCCTCGCCCGATCGGCTCCTCGGGGAACGGGAGGAACGTCGGCTCGACCCGGTGGCGCGAGGAGGAACGACGCGTCGGACGGGACCCACATCGCCGCGCCGGGTGTCGCACCCCGCATCGAGCAGTCGGCCACGACGAGCGTCGCGCGCGAAGCCTCGGCCACCGCCCGTCGCTGCGAGGCGTGGACCTGGGTCGCGGCGTCGTCGAACCTCCACCCGGCCACGCCCATCAACACCGCCGCCGCGAGGAGCACGATCGTCGGACGAACGAGGCTCCCCCGCACGGCCAGAGCCGCCGGAACCGCGAACGCACCGAGTACCACGATCGCGGGCCAGAAGAGCAGGAGATACTGCCAGCCGGCCGCGTGCGGCGGAGCGCGTCCGAGCAGGTACGCCGCCGAGGCACCGAACAAGGCGATTCCACCGATCCCGAGCGACGCGGCGACAACCGGTTCCTGGCCCAGCACCCGTCGGAACGGTTGATACCACCACACCATGCCGGCAAGGAGGGCGACCCCCACGACCAGCACCACGAGCTCCGCGATCCGGCGGCTGCCGGCGTCGAGCGCGACGAAGTCGACGAAGCCCGCGCTCCATCGCCGGAGCCGCGCGTCGAATGAGACGGAGGGAAGCGACGCGAGGTAGCCGTTCAGGCGGGCGTACTGCGCCCGAAAGGCGGGGTGGACAAGCCATGCGGCCGCAACGCCTCCCGTCACCGCACCCAGCACACCCAGCACGGCCCGTGGCGCGCGGCGCGACCACCGGACAGTGAGCACCACGAGCGCGCCGACCAGCGCGAAGACGAATTGGTGCGCGGTGAGGAGGCCGAGCACGCCCGCGGCGAAGAGTCCGGCCAGCAGCCGCGGCGACGTGGGCGTCTGCAGGAGACGGGCGGTGACCCAGATCAGGCTCACCCCTGCGAGCATCAGGAAGGGGTACTGGCGTGCGGTGGCCGCACTCGAGACCACTGCGGGGCTGAGCGTGAACACGCCCACGGCGAGGGCCGCGAGGAGTCGGTCGCCGAGCGCAGTGACGAGCAGGGAGTAGAGCACGAGCCCGGCCAGGAGCACCGCGACGAGGTTGACCACCGGCCCGCTCCAGAGGATCCCCAACCCCGCGGTGCGTGCGACGGAGAGCGCCCAGAAGAACAGTGGCGGGTGGTAGTCGAGATCGGCCAGGTTCCGACGGACCTCGGTCATCGTCGTCTGGTCGTCGATCTGCAGGAAGCGGTGGAGATCCGACCCGGAAGACCAGGAGCCCAGCGGCGCCCCGCCGTCGACGACGCGTTGCCAGTCGTCGAGGTGGCCCGACGCCGCGAGATGGCTGATGACCTCGTCGTGGTCGAGGGCAGCCCGGGCCCCCACCGCCTTGACCACCAGTGCGATGGTCACCAGCGCCACGAGAGCCAACACGACGACAGGCAACGCCCCGAGCACCGCAGCCCGCCGGGAACGCGGTGCTTCCTCCACCACGACCGGCGCGTTCCGGTGGAACTCGACGCCGGCGGTGTCGGTCGGGAGCTCGTCGACGACCCCCCGGTGCGCCGTGGAGCGCTCGAGGGTCCTGGTCCCGATCGAGGCGGTGGACGCGGCGCGCGGTCTCGGGCTCGACGGGTCGTCCGGGGGTTGCGGCCCGTTGAGGACCCACTGGCGCCTCCTGCTCCCCCCGCTCGAGCGTACCCACGGGTCGGGCCAGGAAGCGGCATGGTCCGGTGGGCATCCGATGACAGCATTGTGTGGTCAGCCGGATCCGGAGAATGATGTGTGTCCGACTCCCCGGCTCCGCCGACGGACCGGCCCGACCGACGCCACAGAGTCAAAGGACGAAACCATGACCTCATCGACCGAATCGGGCCTCCCCGTACCGCCCGGACTCCAGCGTGGGAACCACCGAGAGCGCGAGGAGTGGCTCGAATCCGGGCTGTTCGTCGTCGACGTCCTGAACCGCACGGTCGAACGCGACGACCTCGCCGGTGTCGACGTCCTCGATGTCGGGTGCGGGACCAAGATCGTCAAGACGCTGATCGACAACCACCTCCCCGTCGGCCGCTATGTGGGTGTCGACGTCGCCGCTCCGGTCATCGAGTGGCTGCAGACGAACGTCGACGACCCGAGGTTCGAGTTCCACCACCTCCCGGCCCGCAATGACCTCTACAACCCCGACGGCACGACCCTCGGCGACTTCGATCAGCTCCCCGCCGACCTGAGCGCGTTCGATCTCATCTGCCTCTTCTCGGTGTTCACGCACCTGGCCCCCGACGACTACGTCGCCATGCTGCGCCTGCTCCGCCGCCACATCCGGCCAGATGGCCGCCTCGTCTTCTCGGTGTTCCTGAACGACCCCGAGCACCCGTCACCGTTCGCGCTCGCACTGGAAGCGAACCTGAAGAGCGACGACCCGGCGGTCGTCGCAGAGGCCGAGGCGGCGATCGCACGCACCCAGGCCGCCAAGGACCGGGGCTTCATCGACGAGATCCCGGACAAGCCGCTGATGCAGGCCCGCTACGACAAGGACTTCGCGCTCGAGCTCTTCGACGGCACCGGCTGGGAGGTCGTCGCCGTGAACCCGCCCGACCGCTACATCCAGCACTCGATGGTCTGTCGCCCCGTCTGAGCCGACGTGACGTCCCTGAGCGTCGTCGTGGTCGTCCACGACATGATCCGCGAGCTCCCCCGGACCCTGCGTTCGCTCAGCCCGAGCGTGCAGGTCGGGATCGAGGCCGACGACTACGAGGTGATCGTGGTCGACAACGGGTCGGCCGCGCCTGTCGAACCGGAACTGATCGCGGAGTTCGGCGGTCACCTGCGCGTCGAGCGGATCGACCCCGCGCCTCCGTCGCCCGTCCGGGCCGCGAACCGCGGGCTTGCGCTCGCCGACGCCGACCTCGTCGGCTTGATCATCGACGGCGCGCGGATCGCCTCTCCCGGTCTGCTCGCAGGTGCTCGCCGCGCCCGGCTGCTCGCCGACCGACCGGTCATCACCGCACCCGCGTTCCATCTCGGCTCGGTCGCCCACATGCAGGCGGCCGAGGTCGGCTACGACCAGGCGGTGGAAGACGACCTCCTCGCCGATTCCGGCTGGGAATCCGACGGGTACCGGCTCTTCTCGATCGCCGCCCTCGCCGGTTCGTCGGGCCGGGGTCTGTTCGGTCCGATGGGTGAGAGCAGCAGCCTGTTCACACTGCGTGGCGTGTGGGACGAGCTCGCAGGACTCGACGAGCGCTTCGACCTCCCGGGCGGCGGCCTGGCCAACCACGACCTGTACCGACGGGCGTGCGCGCTCGTAGCGACCGAGCTGGTCGTGCTCCTCGGCGAAGCGACGTTCCACCAGTTCCACGGGGGTGCGGCCACCTCGCGCCGCTTCACCTGGGACGAGATGCACGCCCAGTACGAGGCGCTCCGCGGCGAACCCCACCGGCCGCCCGGGAACCGGCCGCTCTACGTCGGGCGGCTCGCACCGGAGGTGCTCCCCCACCTCGAACGCTCCGCCCGGCAGGCGATCGACCGGATCGCCAACCACGGTGAGTAGTCGATCCGGGGACCGCTACGATGTCCGGTCTCACGGACTGGAGCCGCAATGACGCAATCGTTCGGTCCGGGGGGGCCAGACGCCGAGCACGACCCGACTGCAACGGGGACGACCTTCCCGATCGCCGTCACGGGCATGCACCGGTCGGGGACGTCGATGATCACCCGCGCCCTGCACGACTCCGGGTTGCACCTCATCGGCAGCGGCGCCGAGGACCTCATCGACGCCGCCGAGGACAATCCCGAGGGCTTCTGGGAGAACAAGGCCATCGTCGCCTGCAACGACGACCTTCTCGAGGCCACCGGGGGTTCCTGGGACAACCCACCGGAGCTGCCGCCCCAGGCCGTCGACGATCCGCGGGTGGCGAACATCGCCGACGCCGGCACCGCGGCCCTCACTGCGCTGAGTGAGCACGAGCACTGGGGGTTCAAGGACCCGCGCACCTGCCTCACCGCAGCCTTCTGGCTGGATCTCCAACCCGACCTGCGCTTCATCATCTGCGTGCGCCACCCCCTCGAGGTGGCCCTCTCGCTGAAGCGCCGCAACCAGAACTCCTACTCACTCGGCCTCGCGCTGTGGGAGCGCTACTACGCCACGGTGCTCGAACTGGTCCCGCCCGAGCGACGCGTCGTCACCCACTACGACACCTTCTTCGTCGACCCCGTCGGCGAGGTCGCCCGCCTGTGCGCGTTCGCGGGGCTCACGCCCGCCGCGCACCGGGTGCGCTCCGATCTGCGCCACCACACGATCGGCGTCGGCCTCGGGGATGCCGGCGCGAGTCCGAGCCTGCGCGCGCTCTACGCCGACCTCTGCCGCGAAGCCGGCGCCGCTCAACCGGTCGAACCGCCCGCCGACGAAGGTCGGGTCCGCCGCCTCGTCCTCGACGGCGCCGTCGCCCGTCGCCACGCCGACCAACGCCAGGACGCGATCGACCGGCTCCAGGAACGCGAAGCCGAGTTCCAACGCGACCGGCTCGCGGGCGAGGAACGCCACCGCGAGCGCGTCCGCGAGCTCGAGACCCAGCTCGCCGCGGCTCGCCGTGAAGGCGTCGCCCGGCTCGAGACGATGCAGGCGCTCAGCCAGAAGGTCGCCACCACCGAGGCGATCGCCGTCCGCACCGAGGCGAAGGTCGCCGAGATCGACCGTCAGAGCATGCGCAAGACGACCCGCCGATGGGCCGGGCGGATCAAGCGGAAGACCAAGCGATTCCTCGACGGGCCCGCCCACCAGGCCGTGCACGACGGTCGCCGTACCGTTGCCCCTGCTGCCAAGGCGGCGACCCGCCGGCTCCCCGACCCGACCCAGCAGCAGCTGCGCCGCGCGAACCGCGTCGTCCGGCGGGGCGTGGCCGACCCCGTGCCCACCGCGAAGCAAGCGGCCCGCAAGATGGTGCCCACCGCCCGGTCGGCCACCCGGCGGCTCCCCGATCCCGCGCAACAGGCGCTCAAACGAGCGTGGCGGGTCGCGCTCCGGTACCAGAGCGGCCGGGTCCGCCGCGTGCTCGCACCGGCGGCGGCACCGAAACCCGTTCCGACGCCGAAGGGTCCCGCGTTCCGGCAGTGGAAGGACGCCTACGAGCGCACCGTCGCCACGGTGGTGCCCAACGGCGCGCCGTGGCTCGTCATCACTCCCGGGAGCCCCAAGGAGGTGCGCGACGCGCGCACGCCGCGCGGCACACCCGTTCCCGTCACCGCGAAGGGTCGTCCGTTCGCCGACGACCTGTCGGCCATCGCCCAGCTGGAGGCACTCCGATACGCCGGGCACCGGTACCTCGTGCTCCCCGAGGGGTCACGGCCGTGGTTCCGTCAACAGGTCGAGCTCCGCGACCACGTCGTGCGCACCTACTGCACCGTCGCCGACGCCGATGGCGCGGGAATGGTGTTCGACCTCACCGAACCTGCGGTCACCGGGTCGCGCTCGTTGCGGAGCGAGGTCCGACGACTCGCCGCCCCGCTCACCGATCCTCCCGCGGTCCTCGACTGGACCGACGTCGACCTCGCCGGTGAGCTCGCCGGCCTGGCGACCTTCCGAGCGCCCGTCGGTGATTCCCTCCCGTACCTCGACGACAGCGTCGACATCGTCGTCGTCGACGAGGCCCACGACCATGCCGACGCCGTCCGGGTCGCCGCGCTCGGCGTGATCACCGTCGCCTCCGGAGCCTCGGGCGTCGAGGTGCTCGACGTCGAGGGCGGTTCCGGTCCCGGGTCCGCCGCGCCACGGGTCCTCGTCTGGTCGAGCGCGGCGGGGAGCGACGCGTGGCGCACCGCGCTCGCGGCCCGCGCCGCGGCGGCGGGTGCCGACCTGCACATCGCAGAGATCGCGGCGGCCGCCCACGGGCTGCCCGACCACGACGTGCTGGTGGTCGTCGAGCCGCAGGTGCTGCCGCTTCCCGGCGCGATCGAAGCCGCGGCGGCAATTGCCGCCGCACACCCCGGCGCCGCGGTCTCGGGCAAGGTGCTGCGCGCCGACGGCCGACTCGAGGCCGCGGGCGGCACGGTGTTCTTCGATCGCTCGGTCGGCCTGATCGCGGGATCCTCGGCCGACGTGCGGGCCCCGTGGCACGACTACGTCCGGCCCGTGTGCTGGGCCCCCGGTCTCGTCGCGGCCGCGTCGACGCTCTGGACCGAGGTCCCGGGACCGCCGACCCTCACCGGTCGCGCGTTCCTCCGGGAGTGGTGCGCCGACGTGTGGGACCACGGTGGATCGGTCGTCTACCAACCCACCGTCGCGGCCGTGCGCGTGGTCGGCGACGGGGGCGAACCCTCGGTTCCCCTCCACGCGTCGTCGTGGCAACGGGTGCTCGACCTCCGCCCCGCCCGCCCGAACGACCTGAGCGACGGCGCCTGGCGCCACCTGCTCGCCCACGACGACGTCGAGGCGTGCCGCGCGTGAACCGTCGTCACGCGCTCGTGGTGCACACCCGCATGCCGGCGTTCGACCGCGACGCGGGTTCGCAGGTGGTCGATCATTCGATCCGCTTCCTGCTCCGGGCCGGCTGGCAGGTCACGTTCCTCGCCCGCGAGGAACAGGGGGTGGCCGAGGAGCGCCACGCGATGCGACTCCGCCAGATGGGCGTCGCGACCCACGCCGGCTTCAGCGCCGCCGAGGGCCTCCTCCGCTCGAACAGCTTCGACCTGGCGCTGATCGCGTTCTTCGAGCCGGCATCCCAGCTCCTCCCGCTGTTCCGCGAGCACTCCCCCGACACGCGCATCATCATCAACTCGATCGACATCCACTTCCTCCGCAACGCCCGCCTGTCGTTCGGTCAGGGCGGCGACCTCGGGACTGCGTTCGGGAACGGTGCGACCCAGGAGCTCAACACGTACAACGCGGTGGATGCCGTGATCGCGGTGTCGGAGAAGGAACGCGAGCTCCTCGCCGACTTCCTCGGCGACGACCGGGTCTTCGCGCTCCCCCTGGCCGAGGAGATCGAACGCTCGCCGTACCCGCTCTCGGCGCGCCGGGGCATGTACTTCGTCGGCAACTTCCGCCACCTTCCGAACCAGGAGGCCGTGGAGTACCTCGGGGCCGAGGTCCTGCCCATGCTCGACGCCGACCTCCTCGCCCGCCATCCCCTCACCGTGCTGGGCAACTGGCTCGACCGGATCGACCTCCGGGTCGAACCCACACCCGGACTGCGACTCGTGGGGTGGGTCCCGACGATCAAGCCCTACGTCGAGCAGTCGCGCATCGGGGTGATGCCCCTGCTCCACGGCGCGGGAGTGAAGGGGAAGGTCATCCAGTCGATGATGGCCGGGACACCGGTGGTCACCACGCCGATCGGTGCGGAGGGCCTCGACCTCGTCCAGGGCGAGCACGCCCTCGTCGCGACCGATGCCGCCGACCTCGCGGCCGGGATCACTCGGCTTCTCACCGACGACGACCTCTGGCACCACCTCGCCGACACCGGCGCGACCCACATCGAAGGCCGCCACGGCATCGAGCTCGTCGAACGGCGGTTCGGTGAGATCATCGAGCGGGTGATGAGCCGACGCCGCCGCGCGGGCATGGGCGACGGATCGCACCGGTTCACGGGCACCGACGACGAGACCGGCGACGAAGCGATCCGGCGACGGATCCAGATGATCGGCCGACCCGGCGACGTCATCCTCGTCGCCTCCGGTGGCGACGAGATGCTCGTCGACGTCACGTCGCACCGGTGCTGGCCGTTCCCGCAGGGACGCGACGAAGCCTCGGCCGGCTACGACCCGGTCGACGGCGCCGCCGCGGTCACCCACCTCGAGGCGCAACGGACCCGTGGTGCGCAGTACTTCGTGCTCCCCCGGCCCACGTTCGCCTGGCGCAACCGGTATCCCGAGTTCTTCGAGCACCTCGAGTCGGCCTACCGGCGGATCCATCAGGACGAGCACGTCGTCGTCTACGACCTCGCCGACCCTGCGTCCGACGGCGTCCGACTCGACGCCATCCCTGCCCTGCGGGTCCGCGTGCTCGGCACCTACCCGGGCCATCGCACCGGTCCCCGCCCGGATCTGCTCACCGAACTGGCGTCGAGCACGATGCTCCGCGTCGAACAGTCGTGGCGAGCCGACGGGTCACCCGACCCCACCGTCGCCTCCGCCCCCGGCGGCGACGACGACGACGCCGACTACGTCGTCATCCTGCGCGACGACGCGATCCTCCCGACCCGGTTCCTCGACACGCTGATCGCCACCCAGATCACCCTCGGCGTCGACCGACTGCAACCCGCGCACACCGCGGGGCCGGCGGGCGGCCCCCCGATCACCGAACGCCACTTCGGGACCGTCGCCCGCGAGGTCGACGCCGTCACCACTCTCCCCGTGCTCTCGGTGCGATCCGGCGCCGGGAACACCGGACCGGTGACCCTCGCCGACACCGTCACGGTCGGGCTCCGTCGCCCGCTGCCGGAACAATCAGGCGACCAGACCCGCGCGAACGAGTACGTCCGGCGGGCCTGGGTCCTCGGCCCCGACCGCCGACCCGAGGTGTTCGTCAGGCCCGAGCCGACGACGACGCCACGGATCAGCGTGCTCATCGCGACCTACGACCGACCCGAGCTCCTGCGCTCGTGCCTCGCCTCGTTCGCCGACCAGACCATCGACCGCAACGACTACGAAGTCGTCGTCGTCGACGACGGCTCGGAGAGCGACGACCTCGCCAAGGTGCTCGACGAGTTCGCCGACGAGCTGCACGTGGTGGGGCTGCGGATCGAGCACGCCGGACGCAGCGCGGCGAAGAACCACACCGTGCTCCTCGCCCGCGCGCCGATCGTGTTGTTCTTCGACGACGACGACCGCGCCGCGCCCGACTACCTCGAGCGCCACCTCGCGGGCCACGGAGCCAAGCCCGCCGAGGGCGTGGCCATCCTCGGACACACCGACTGGGCGCCCGAGCTCGAGCTCACACCGTTGATGCACTACATCACCGACGTCGACCGGTTGATGTTCGCCTACGAGCGCCTCGGCGACGGCCAGGTGCTCGACTGGCGCGGGTTCTGGGAGGGTCGCATCTCGTGCAAGCGTTCGCTCCTCCTCCGCCACGGTCTCCACGACCAACGACTCAACTACTCCATCGACGTCGAGATGGCGTGGCGGCTCGCACCCTCGGGACTTCGCGTCGTCTACGACTCGTCGGCCCGCAGCCTCATGGCCCGGCCGATCGACTTCGACGCGTTCTGCGACCGCACGCAGGCCAAGGGCCGCGCCCACGCGCTCATCGCATCGCTGCATCCCGGCACCGAGATCGCAACCCGGCTGAAGCTCGGCGATGCCGCTCGCCTCTGGTCCGAGCAGGGCGCCGGTGAAGCCCGCCTCCGCAGCCGCGTCGCCGAGCTGGAATCGCGCGCCCCGACCGATGAGACCGCGCTCGCCGAGCTCCACACGGCGTACCGGGAGACGTTCCGGCTCCTGAACGCCAAGGGGGTCGCCGGCGCGACCGAAGGTGGACCGTCCGAGTCGGGGAGATCGATGTCCGAGAAGCCCACGACCGTGACCCCGCTGCTCCATTCCGATCCGGAGCTCGTGCACGACGGCTCTCCACCCGGGGCCGGGGGTGAGCCCCGGCTCAGCATCACCATCCCGGTGTGGAGCCGCACCCCGGCGTTGGCCGCGATGGCCCGCTCGACCATCGAGCGGATCTGGGAGGTGGCGCGCGTCCCCACCGAGGTGGTCGTGATCGACAACGGTTCGCCGTATGAGATCCCGCTTCCCGCCAAGGTGTACCGCTACGACGAGAACCGCGGCGTGTCCGTCGGGTGGAACACCGGCATCCGCCTGTCGAGCGCGCCCGTGTTCGTGGTGCTGAACAGCGACTGCCGGGTCGAGCCCGGCTGGGACGAAGCGCTTCTCGAAGCCGCGACCGACGGCCGCCGCATCGCCTTCCCCTACACCGACCACTGCGACGGCCTCGGCTTCGCGCAGCCCGACCAGGCCGGCACCGCCGGCTGGTGCTTCATGATGACCCGCGCGGTGTACGACGAAGTCGGCCCGTTCGACGAGTGGTTCAGCCCCGCGTACTGCGAAGACACTGACTACTGGCACCGCGCGTGGCAACTCGGCATCGAGCTCGCCCCCGTGCCCGCGGCCCGCGTCGTGCACGCGCGCCGAACCAGCGCCACCGCCGGTGCCGACCTCCTGTTGCAGGCCCACCGGCTCAAGTACGGGTGGAAGCACGATGTCGATCCCCTCCGGGCGCCGCCCTACTACCACCGCGAGTTCCACGATTACGTCGGCACGTTCAGCCCGCCGCTTCCCGCGTCCCGATGAAGCCCGCCAGATGAAGCCCGCCAGATGAAGCCCGGCGGCATCGACCCCGACCGACCGCGCGTGTTCGGCATCGGCCTGAACAAGACCGGCACGTCGTCGTTCCACGACGCCGTGACGATCCTCGGCTTCGAGAGCCTCCACTGGGGTGGTCCCTCGGTTCGGATCGCGGTCGAGCGCGCCGCGGCCGCGGGTCGACCGCTCCTGTCCGGCCTCGACCCGGCTTACGAGGCCTTCTCCGACATCCTGGCGCTGAGCACCAACTTCGCCGTGCTCGACGAGCAGTATCCCGGGAGTCGGTTCGTGCTCACGGTCCGGCCCATCGACGAGTGGATCGACAGCCGCCGACGGCACGTGGAGAAGAACATCCGCCGCAAGGCCGCCGGTGAGTACGACGGAAGCTTCCTCGTGGTCGACGAAGCCGGGTGGCGGGCCGAATGGGAGCGGCACACCGCCGCGGTGCGGCGGTACTTCGCCGGCCGCCCCGACTACCTCGAGCTCGACCTCGCGACCACCGCCGGGTGGGAGCCGCTCTGCTCGCTCCTCGACGTGCCGACGCCGGCTGAGCCCTACCCGTGGGCCAACCGGGACCCCGTCGTCCACGGCCCCGCGGGGGACTCGGCATGACCCCGACGGTTACGCTCCGTGACCGGACCACGACCAGGGGGCACCCAGCGCGATGACGATCGAGCAGGCCAACGCCGTGATCGACGAGAAGCCGTACCTCCACGTCGATCGCGACGGAAAGCCGAAGGACGGGGGCTTCAATCGGCGACTCGGCGACCGGTTCATCACCGAGCTGGCCCCGCTCGACCGTCCCCGCATCGCGGAGACGGGGACCGGGTGCAGCACCCTCGTCTTCCTCAGCCTCGACCCCGGATCGGTCATCAGCATCTCCCCCGCGCCCGAGTTGCACGACCGCACCCGAGCCGAGGCCGAGGCCCGCGGGATCGATCTCGCGCCCGCCCGCTTCGTCGACGACCGCTCCGAGACGGCGCTCCCACTCCTGGCCCTCGTCGAACAGATCGAGATCGACGCTGCGTTCATCGACGGCAACCACGGCTGGCCCGCGGTGTTCGTCGACTTCTGCTATCTGAACCGCATGCTCCGGCCCGGCGGCCTGATGTTCATCGACGACGTGCAGATCTTCGCCGTCGCGCAGCTGGTGTGCCTCCTGCGCGAACAGCAGCCGCACTACGAGTTCGTGAGCATCGACGGCAAGATGGCGACCTTCCGCAAAGGTCTCGACCTGCCGTACCTCCCCGACTGGCGCAACGAACCCTTCATCACCTCCAGCACGGCCACGGCATGAGCACCAGGCAACGACCCGACCGACCGCGGATCTTCGGGATCGGCCTGAACAAGACCGGCACCTCGTCGTTCCACGAGGCGCTGACCGTCCTCGGCTTCCAGAGCCTGCACTACGGAGGCCAGGCCGCCGCCGACTCGGTCCAGCGTGCGATCGACGACGCGGCGCCGCTGCTCGCGAACCTTGATCAGCGCTACGACGCCTTCTCCGACATCGGGTTGCTGAGCCGCCGGTTCCAGATCCTCGACGAGCAGTACCCCGGCAGTCACTTCGTGCTCACGGTCCGGCCCTTCGACGACTGGATCGACAGCCGCCGCCGGCACGTCGAACGAAACATCGCCGCGAAGCGCGAAGGCAGGTACCGCGGCACGTTCCTCGTCGTCGACGTGGAGAAGTGGACCCTCGAGTGGGAGACCCACATGGAACGCGTCCACCGGTACTTCGCCGGCCGCGACGACTTCCTCGAGGTCGACTTCACCCGGGACGCCCGATGGGGCCCCCTCTGCACGCTCATCGGCGTCGCCGAGCCCGACGTCGCGTTCCCCTGGTCGAACCGCGACAAGGCCCTCCACTCGCCCGACACAACCGACGGATAGGCCGAGCCCATGCTCCGTCACCGGCGCCGCCGATCGGGCGCATCGACCATCGTCGCCGCGAGCCTCGTGGCCGCTCTCGCCCTCGCCGGCATCAGTGCGACCGACGACCGGCGCCGCCGAACCGACCGCTTCCGAGCGCGCCGCCAAGAAGCCGAACGTGGTCGTCATCATGACCGACGACCAGACCACCGAATCGGTCCGGGTCATGCCCCACGTGCAGCGGTTGCTCGCGAAACAAGGGACGACCTTCGACCAGAACGTGGTGTCGTACCCACTCTGCTGCCCCTCCCGGGCCACCTACCTCACCGGCCAGTACGCCACGAACCACGGCGTGCGCGGCAACCTCCCCCCGTGGGGTGGGTACGGCGCATTCCAGCATCAGGACACGACCTTTCCCGTCGCACTGCAGGCGGCCGGCTACGAGACCGTGCACATCGGCAAGTACCTCAACGGCTACGGAGACAACGCCAACCCGGCCAGCGTCCCACCGGGATGGTCCCAGTGGTACGGGTCCGTCGATCCGTCGACCTACCAGTACTACGGCTTCACCCTGCTCGAGAACGGCGTCGAGAAGACGTACCCGAAGCGAGGCGGCCGCTATCAGGCCGACGTGTACACCGACCTCGCCGTGTCGAAGATCCGGCGCACGGCGAAGCATGACCAACCGTTCTTCGTCGACGTGGCGTACCTCGCACCCCACGTGCAGGCACGGGAGGGCAGCCAGGCCGAGGAGCTCGGCCGAGCAGTTCCGGCCCGACGTCACCTCGGGACGCTCTCCGACGAACCGCTCGCCCGGTCGCCCTCGTTCAACGAGCAGGACGTGTCGACCAAGCCCGAATTCATCCAGACCCTTTCGCGATTCTCGAAGCGCGAACGGGCCGCGATGCGGGCCACCTACGATCGGTACCTCGAGTCGCTCCTCGCGGTCGACGAAGGCGTCGGCCGCATCGTCGCCACCTTGCGACGCGCCGGTGTGCTCGACAACACGGTCATCATCTTCACCTCCGACAACGGCTTCTTCTTCGGCGAGCACCGCATCCGTCCCGGGAAGGGCCGGTTCTACGAGCCGTCGATCCGCACTCCACTCGTGATGCGGGGACCCGACATCCCCCGCAAGGCGACGAACTCGGCGCTCGTCGCGAACACCGACCTCGCACCGACCATCCTCGAGTGGGCCGACGCCACATCACTTCGCACCATCGACGGCGCCTCGCTCGTCCCGGTGCTCGCCGGTCGACCACCGGCCGACCGGGCGGTCCTGCTCCAGGAGGGTGGACCGTACCGCCCCGACTGGGGCATCCGAACACCTCGGTACGCGTACTTCGAGTACGCCACCGGCGAACGCGAGCTCTACGACCTGCGCGACGATCCCGACCAGCTCGTCAATCTCGCGGGCCGACCCGAACAGGCCGCCGTGCAGGCCGAGCTCGCGCTCCGGCTCACCCGACTCGAAACCTGTGCGGGCATCACCTGTCGGTGACCCGCGTTACTTCGGTGCCTTCGCGCGGGAGCGCCGTCGGCGGCTGCGAACGAAGAGGACCCCGCCACCGAGGGCGACCGCCAGCACGACCAGTCCGCCGACACCGACCGCGATGAACGTGTTGCGGTCGCGACCGTCGTCGGGCGTCTTCGTCGCCGGTGCCGACTGATCCGTGGTGACCCCCGCCGTCGGGCACGTCGAAGAGCGCGGGGTCGGCACCGCGGACGTAGGCGGCTGCGGTGGGGATCCGCAGCACGTCCCAGCTGTCGCCGGCGTCGGTGGAGCGCACGACGAACGGTCCGGAGTATGCGAACACGGTCCGGTCCTCGGCAAAGGCCGGGGAGAACTGGATCGGCTGACTGGTCGGGTTGGTGAAGTCGGCGATCACCCGGTTCCCCTCGGTGAGGTCGGTGCCGACCTCGACGAACGATGCACCCGCGTCGGTCGAACGGTAGAGGCCGTCGCCACTCACGCTCACGAGCACGGTTCCGTCGTCGCCGTAGTCGGGCGACACCGCGAGCGCCTCCACGAGGCTCGAGTCCGACAGTGGCGCCGCCGCCAGTTCCATCCAGGTCGCGCCTCGGTCGCGGGTGACGTAGAGCCCCGACTCGGTCCCGGCGAACAGCGTGCCGTCGGTCTCGTACGCGGGCGAGATCGCGAGCATCGCGAGGCCGTCGGGCCCGGTGCGGATCCAGGTGGCGCCTCCGTCGTCGCTGCGCATCACGCCTTGCTCGGTCCCCGCGAAGAGGCTCTGCGGGTCGCCGGGGTCCACGACGATCGACCGGATCCGTGAGCCCGCGTTGCCGATCAGCTCCCAGCTCTTGGTGACGCCCGCCTCCTTCGACCGGAAGACGTCGCCCTGGCGCGATCCGAGGAAGATCGTCCGGTCCGCCGCGTAGTCGGGTGACACCGCGATCACGAACTGGCGAAGCTCGGCTGCCGCCGCCGGATCCGTCGGGAGTGTGACGTACTCGGTCGTCCAGCTCCGGCCGCGATCGGTCGACTTCAAGAACGCGGTCCACGAGGCGGAGAAGATCGTGTCGTCCTTGGCGTACTCCGGCGAGAACACGATGTTGTGCAATCTCTTGACCGGTGCGAACTTGTTCCCGGCCGAGATCACGTGCTCGAGTCCCCGGTCGCTGAGCTTCCACCGACGACCGCCGTCGGTCGAGAGGTACGCGCCCTTGACGTAGGAAGCGACCGCCACGGTCTTGTCGTCAGCGAAGTCGGGCGACACGGCCAGTCCCGCGATGTAGTCGACCAGTGTCTCGACCGGGGTCCAGGTGGCCGCGTCGTCCACCGAGCGGGACAGCCCGTCGAAGGTGCCCGCGTAGAGCGTTCGCTTCCCGTTCGCCTTGGTGCCGATCGCGAGGTTCCGGAAAAGATCCACACCGACGACGCCCGCCTGGATGTCGGTGGTCAGACCCTTCGAGGTGCGCTTCCAGGTCTTGCCTCCGTCGGTCGATCGGAACACACCCTTCGACGCCATCGACGTCCAGAGGGTGCCGTCCTGGTCGTAGTCGGCCGAGAGCGCGATCGACTTCGTCCTCTCTGCCGGGAGCCCCGTCCCGACCGCGGTGAAGGTGTCTCCCCCGTCGTCGGAGCGGAGGAGGACGCCGCGGCTCGAGCCCGCGAACACGGTGGCCGCGGTGCCGTCGGATGCAGCGGTCGCGGTGATCGCGCTCCCCGGGGTCTGCGACGCCACCTTCCACGTCGCGCCGTCGTCGTCCGACACCGAGACCCGACCCTGGTTGTCGCCGACCACGGCCCGGCCCGACCTCGGCACGAAGGTGATGGTGGGAACGCGCGCGAAGCCCGGCACCGGTGACCACTGCCGGCCACCGTCGATCGTGCGGTAGAACCGGTTGATGGCACCTGCCGCGAGCACCACATCGGGATCGTCGGGCGCGACCGCGATCGCCGACATCTGGGCACCCGCGAGACCGCCCGACGCCGGCTGCCACGATGCGCCGCCGTCGTCGGACCGGAAGACGCTGCCGACGCGCGACGACACGTACATCACGTCGGGATCGGAGGGTGAGATCGCGATCCGGTCGAGGCTCTTCCCGTCTTCGGGGGCACGGGGCAGACCGCGAACCAGGGGCTGCCAGCGATAGGGACTGTCGGTCGAGACCATGAGCCGGTTCGCCGCGATCACGAAGACCGAGCCGTCTTCGGCGTAGTTCGGCGACACGACGACATCGTCGATCGAGTCGTGCGGTGTGTGTGCGTCGGCGGTTCGACCACCCACCCCGACCAGGACCGCGCTCAGGAGCACCCGAGCGCCATCCAGACGATGATCGAGCGCGCCCCCCGACGCGACTGCGACACGACAGCCTCCCTCAGCCACCACTCGGCGTCGTGGTCGAGCTCGACCCGCCGGGGTTCGCGGGCACGGTGATGTTGCCGCTCCCGTCGAGGATCCAGAAGTTGGTCTTGCCCGACTCGATCGCCGGAGCTTGGCGTAGTCCTCGCCGGAGAGCCCCAACGCGCGCGATCGACTGGGCCTCGGCCTGACGCTGCGCCACCTCGTTCTGCTTCGTGAGCACCGCGATCGCGGAGCTGCGGTTGGCCTCGTAGGCCGCGGCGATCGAAGGCGGCACGTCGACCTTCTTGATGATGAACGTCGGGTTGCCGCACGGCCCGCCCGGCTTGTAGGTCGGCGAGCAGAAGAAGTCGCCGCCCATCGTCTCCTTGAGCTTCTGGGTCAACTTGTCCTGCACGTTCCCCTGCACCGCCACCAACTGATCGGCGTTGCTGAACAGGTCGGCGACCTCGACCCGACGGGTCTCCTCCTGCAGCGCGTTCTCGATCTGCTGGCGGAACGTGTCGCGGATGAGGTTGTACCAGCCGCTCGAGGTGTACGCGTTGTACCGGAGTCCGAACTGTTCGTGGAACTCCTGCAGCTTGTCGACGTTGAGCTTGAAGTAGACGGCGACCTGGTAGGTCACCTGCACCCGGTCCTTCGTCGGTGCGACGATCGAGTCGGGGCCGTTCTGCGCGCCGACGCCAGGCTTCTTGGAGATGATGTAGTTCACCTGGTCCGACGGGTACAGGTAGAGCGGGTCGTAGAAGCCGTTGAAGAACAGCGTCGAACCGGGCTTGACGATCCGCTGGAAGTGGACGCCCTCGATCGGCCCACCGCCGTAGCTGATCCCCACGCGGTCACGCGGCGTCTTCTTCAACCCGGCAACGAACATCGGCACGAACGCGAGGCCCACGATCACGGCCACCACGATGAGCGCGGTCCAGAGCCCCGGACGAGGCAGGCGCTTCCTCGGCTTGGCGGGTGCATCTTCGCCGCCGCCCGAGCCACCCCCACTTCCGGGACCTGCTCCTCCGCCGATGTGGACCGGGGCGGCGGCGCCGAGGGGCGAGGGCTCGCCGTCGTCGGTGATCTCGTTGTCTGTGGCTCCGGGCCGGTCGACCACCGGGAGCTCCTCTCTGCGTGCTCATCGTGCGATCCGACCTCGGATCGCCGGTTCTCGGATGTGAACGTGTCTCGTGGACGGCGGGTTCCCGACCGCCTGAGCGCCTCTCTCAGCTGGCGGTCAGAGGTGGATGGTGAACTCCCGCTCCCGGCGGAGGAACACGCGGGTCCCGATCGCGAGCAAGGCGAAGGCCCAGAGTGCCGTCTGCACGACCATGCTGAGGCTCGGCATCTGGCCCGAGAACATCGCCTGGTAGGCGGAGAAGAGCGGGAACAGCGGCATCCACCCGATCAGCACCTTGATGTTGGCAGGCAGGATGGCTGCCGGGTAGATCACCGGCGTCGTGAAGAAGAGGATCCGGGTGATGTAGGTCATCACGTTGTTCGCATCGGCCACCAGGGTGACGAACGTCGAGACGAGCAGTGCGATCCCGAGGTTCATCACGACCTGGAGCCCGAAGAACAGTGGGAGCAGGAACAGGCCGGGACCGAGCGTGCCGCCCGTGAGCGGAAAGAGGACCGCGAACACGCACGCGCTGGGGATGAATCGGCGGTAGGAGCGGTAGACGGTCGTCACCGGGAGCAACGCGCGGGGAAACGTGGAGTTCAACATGAGGCTCTTCGCCCGGCGCACCGAGTTGCCCCCCTCGCCCATCGCGGCGGTGGTGAGGCTGAACAGGAACACGTTCCCGATGAGGATGGGGAGGAAGGCCGAACGATCGGTCCCCGGCCGGAGCACCGTGTAGAGGAAGAAGTAGATCGCGGCCTGGAAGAGCGGGTCGAGCACCGACCAGAACGTCCCGAGCGACGTGCGTGCGTTCGCGGCCCGCAGATCGGCGCGGGCGAGCTCGACCATGAACGCCCGCCGTTCCCAGAGCGCGGTGACGTACTCCCGCAGGTTCGGCATCGTGTTGCCGTGAGGTTCGAAGACGTACTCGACGTCGCTGTAGCTGCCGGCCGTGGTCATGGCGTCGCCACCGGGCATCGGAGGTGCATCACATGTCGTCCATCATGAGCGACTCGATCCGGCAGTACCGCATGTACTTCGCGAGCACCTCGTCGGGATCACCGAACTCGGCGACCCGGCCCTGGTGCAGCCACAGGCACTCGGTGGCCATCGTCTTCACCGAGACGAGACCGTGAGTCACGAGCACGATCGTGCGGCCTTCGCCGGTGAGCTTCGCGGTCCGTTCGGCGATGTGCTGCCCGAAGGCCGCGTCACCGCCGGTGAGCGCCTCGTCGATCAGCAGGATCTCGGGATCGAGGAACACCGCCACCGACGACGCCAGGCGCATCCGCATCCCGGTGGAGTAGGTGTGCATCGGAAGATCGAGGTAGTCGGCGAGCTGCGCGAACTCGCCGATCTCGTCGGTGATCTCGGCGAGGCGCTCGGGCGTCATGCCGCTCGCGAGCCCTCCGAGCTTGATGTTCTCCCGGCCGGTGAGCGCATCGCTGAAACCGATCCCGGGCGTGAGGAGGTTGAGCTGGCCGCGCACCACGACGCGACCCTTCTCCGGGGGGAGCACACCGCTGATGACCCGACACAGGGTCGACTTGCCGGCCCCGTTGCGGCCCACGACCGCGAGCACCGAGCCACGCGTCACATCGAACGACACGTCGCGCAGCGCAGGGATGAGCCGCGCGCCCGAATCACCGCGCCGGAGCAGCCGCCGCATGTCGCCGAGCATGTCCTTCGAGTCGATCCGGACCCTGTACGACGCCGACACGTTGTCGACCTCGATCGAGGGCTTCTCGAGCGGACCGGGCGTCTCGGACGGAAAGGCGATCGCTTCGCTCACCACCGCAGCGCCCCCTCGCCGGTTCGGTCGCGGAAGATCGACGTCATGACGACGACCCGCCGAGCGGATGCTGCGCGTCGGCGAGCTCGGCCTGCTCGGCCTGGCGGATGAACTCGGCGAGCTCGACGTCCATGTAGAGGACACGGCGCTCCGTGACCCGGCCGTTCGGTTGACGCTCGCTCGCCACCCGTACGTTGATCAGGGGTGGGCGGTTCGTCTCACGGGTGAGGGTGTTCAGCTCGTTCATGATCCCGGCCGTCTCCCGGACCGTCATCTGGATGCGGCGGGCGGCGTCGGCGTCGGCGAGCTCGGTCCCCTCTGCCGACGCCCGGGCCACGAACGCGAGGAGTGACCGGGTCGCTTCGTCGACCTCGTTGTAGAGGGTGTTGACCGACTCGGTGTCCCACGGCTCGATCGAGGCCTTCGCGATGGCGCGCAGGATGAACTGCATGACCTCTTCGACATGCTCTTCCGGCACCGGCATCATCACGTACGGCATGGGTTCTCCTTCACCACCGAGCGTGCAGGGTAGACGATCGACACTGCCCGAACTCCTCGATGCGCGAATGTGCCCAATCTACGTGATCGGCGCGACCTTCGTGAGCGCCCGCACCAGTTCCTGGGCCCGATGATCGAACGTGTGTCCCGCCACCACGAGCTTCCTCCCGCGCTCCGCACGAGCACGGGCCGTGGTCGGGTCCGTGAGCACCTCGTCGACGAGCCGACGGAGCTGGGCGGGAGCATCGTATTCCAGGACGCACCCGTCGAACAGGGTCGAGAGACCCATGACCGGGTCGGAGATCACCGGGATCCCGCAGGCCAGCACGTCGAAGAGCCGGTTCGACACGAAACCCCACGTCTGCATCGTCCGCCAGTGGTCGTTGAGCACCACCCCGGCCGACGAGTAGACGACCGGGAGGTCCTCGTTGTCGACGTGGTCGGCCACCACGAGGCGAGGGTCGACGAGCGCACGCCATCCGCCGCCGTAGATCGCGGGTCGGATCCCCACCTCGAGGGCGTCGCGGACCACGGGTCGCAACACGTCGCGGGTCTTGCCCACGAACGTGACCGGGTGCGAGTGGGCCGGATCCACGGGCCGCGGGAAGAACCGGCGGTGGTCGGTGGCCTGCAGGAACACGTCGACCGGTGTGGCGGTCCGACTCCGCAGGTGCTCGGCGAAGCGGTGCGATGCCACCAGCACCAGGTCGGCCGCGTCGAGCTCGTCGTCCTCGATCGACTCGGGGTGGCTGATGATCCAGAGCACGTGGCGCTGGCCGGGCGCTGCGGCGAACCGGTTGCAGACCCCGCAGCACGAGGTGGACGTCGGCCAGCCTGCTCGCCGGTTCGTCGGCGTGCGAGGCGGTCTGGATCCGGACCTCGTGCCCCAGCCGGCGCAGGCCGCCGGCCAACCCCTCGGCCAGGTGCCAGTCGCCCCAGCGGGCGGCGACCTTGTCCGACGGCGCGGCCACGGTGACGACGAACCGGAACGCGTCGTCGAGCGGCCGTACCGACCGCAGGAGCACGGGACCGGAACGATCGATCGCGGCGCCCCACGCCCGAGCCTCGGCGTCGATCGGGCCGGAGAGGTCGGCCATCGAGCCGACGGGCGGTGGGATCGACCAGGAGGGCCGCCGGGGACGACCACGATGCGCCCACCGCGGGCGCGCAGGGCGCAGCTCAACTCCACCGCGGCCACATCGAGATCGTCGGCGAGGGGCAGCCCACCGGCATCCTGGTAGGCGGCGCGGGTCACGGCGAACGCCACGCCCGAGACCGCGTCGACCTCGTGGACAGGCGCCTCGGGATCGGCGACCGTGCCGGCGTCGCGGGCGACGACCGTCGGCACACCGGCGGCGTCGAGCCCGAGGCTGAGCCCGGCCGCACGGACCAGTCCGTCGTGCGGAGTCGCGAACGCCGCCGCCCGGGCCGGGTGCACGAGCACCGCAGTGGCCGCGACGACGTCGCCGTCGAGAGCGGCGAGCATCCGCGCGTGCCACCCGGCTTCGAGTGGATCGGCGCTGCCGAGCATCACCAGGATCACCGGGGCGTCCGTCGCGGCGATGGCCCTCCGCACCTCCGCGACCGTCTCGTGCGCCGGGCCGGACCGCGCCGGGTCGACTTCGATCAGGTCGAAACTGCGGGGTGCTTCCGGGGCCGGGGGGAGTCGGGCGACCGCGGTACGCAGCGCGAGCAGATGTCGATCGGGGTGGTGGCCGAACGCCCGCGCCCGGAGCGCGATCCGAGCGGCCCGGGCCTCGGCCCGCTCCATCGCCGCCGCGATCGGCTGTCGCAATGGCGCGAGCCGCCGCTCGGCCGCAAGGAGGGCCCGGATGCTCGTCCGGTGCCGGAGCTCGGCGTACTCCGCCGACCGCTGCCGCGCGACGCGTCGCCAGTGATCGGTCGCGGCGCGTTCCGCGTCGAGCTCCGCCTCGAGATCGCGCTCCACCGGCTCGCCGGGTGTGGGGCCGGGTGGCATCGGCCGAGTATGCCATCGACCCCCGCCCGGGTGCCGACCGTCAGCCGGGGTCCCCCAGCAGGCCGAAGTGGTCCTGGAAGAGGTCGTCGACGCGGAACGTGGCCGCATCGAGCGCGCCGCGGCCGCGCCGGGCGACCGCCCAGTCGGGGCCGATGTGCAGGTCGGCGACGGCCTCGGTCGACGACGCCCGGGCCAGCACCAACTCGAGCACGAGCCGGGAGAGCGGCACGTCGGGAGCCACCTTGCCGCCTTCGATCTCCACGAGACGCCGGCGGATCGCATCCAGCTGCTGCTCCGAGAGCTGATCCTCGGAGACCGCCAACCCGTCGGCGAAGCGGTGCTGGCACCGCCAGTCCTCGATCACGAACAGTCCACCCGGCCGCAGCAGCGGGAACAGCGTCTCGAACGACGAGCGGGACTCCGCGTAGAGGTGGGAGGCGTCGTCGACGACGAGGTCGATCGGTGAGCGGCCGAACTCGGCCGCCATGATCTCGGCCAGTCGGTTCCGGTCCGACTGGTCGACCCCGTAGTACGGCCGGACCACCTCGGTGAGACCCTGGTCGGCGACGTAGCGGTCGAGGATCGCCACCGGCACCGGGTTCAGTTCGACGGCGACGAGCTTCTCCGGCCGGGCGAGCTCGCTGAGCAGCGCGGTGCTCCCGCCGCGGTTGATCCCGAGCTCCACGATCCGGCCCGGCCGCAGGTCACGGATGGTGTCGATGTAGTTCTCGACGAGGTCGGGGTTCTTCAGCACCGGGAACCGCCCCGGGGGTGTGGTTCCGGCCGGGTGCTCGCAGTGGAAGTCGTGCCCACCGACCCTCAGCAGGTTGGTGTCGGTGAAGCTGGGGGCCCCCGACATCACAACTCCTCGGGTGGTGGGCGGCTGGGCCGTGATGGTAATCCCGCTGATAGCTTCGCCGTTCCGCGAACCGTAGGGGGCGAGTCGCACATGTTCCCGCTCTGGGATGTCGCCATCAGACCGCTGCTCAACGCGGCGCGGGTCCGGCGCGTCGTCGAGATCGGCGCGCTCCGGGGCGAGACCACGGTCAAGATGCTCAACGACCTCGGCCCGGAGTGTGAGCTCCACGTGATCGACCCCGTGCCCGACTTCGATCCGAGCGAGCACGAGCGCCAGTTCCCCGGGCGGTACGTCTTCCACGAGGCGCTCAGCCTCGACGTGCTCCCGACGCTCGATCCCGTCGATGCCGCGCTCATCGACGGCGACCACAACTGGTACACGGTCTACAACGAGATGCGGCTCCTCTCGGAGGTCGCCCGCACCGGCGGGGCACCGCTCCCCCTGATGATCCTGCACGACGTGCTCTGGCCCTACGGCCGGCGCGACCTCTACTACTCCCCCGACCAGATCCCCGACGAGTACCGCCAGCCCCACGCGCAGAAGGGGATGCGGCCGGCGTCGAAGAAGCTCGTCGAGAACGGCGGACTCAACCCCACGATGCACAACGCGGTCGTCGAGGGCGGCCCACGCAACGGGGTCATGACCGGAGTCGACGACTTCGTCGCCGAGTACGACAAGCCACTGCGGGTGGTCGTGCTGCCGATCTACTTCGGCCTCGCGATCGTCGTGGAGGAGGAGCGGCTCGCGCGGCAGCCCGAGCTCGCGGCCGCGCTCGACCGGCTCGACAGCGCCGAGGGTCGTCTCGACCTGCTCGAGGTCGGTGAGGTGGTGCGGCTCCGGGCGATGATCTTCCAGCACAACGTCTACTTCCAGCGCGACCAGCAGCTCGACCGCGCGAACGCGCGATACCTGCGGGTGGTGAAGGCCGCGCTCCTGAACGAGCACTACCTCGACCACGAGGTCCGGCTCGAACAGCTCGGCGCGGCGGTGACCCAGAAGCGCGCCGTGGTGCCGAACGAGATCCGCGACCCGGCCCGCAACGACCAGGTCGCGTACCGCCGGGTCGTGCGCAACCGCCTCGGTCCGGCCGGACCCGATCCTGCCGCGGCCGCGTCGTTCGTGCCGTACACCGCGATGGGCCGCCCCAGGCTCGACCACCTCGAACGCTGCCTCGACACCGTCCGCGACGACGACCTCGCCGGCGATCTCGTCGAGTGCGGCACCGGCCGGGGCGGCGGGGCAATCTTCCTGCGGGCGTACCTCGATGCCTACGACCTCGCCGACCGCAGGGTGTTCGTCGCCGACCGCTTCCGGGCCGCGGCCGACCCCGATGCCGCACCGACCTTCCCCCGCCAGGGCGTGGCCGGGTTCCGCGCCGACCTGAACCTGGTCCGCGACGGCTTCGACCGCTTCGAGCTGCTCGACGACCGGGTCAGCTTCCTCCAGGGCCCGTTGGCCGCGACGCTCCCCGACGCCCCCGTCGACCAGGTCGCACTCCTCCGGATCGGACGCGGCCTCGGTGACGAGGCCCGGACCGCGCTCGACCAGCTCTACGACAAGCTGGTCCCCGGCGGCTTCGTGATCGTCGACGACGATCCCGACAGCGCAGCCCGCAAGGCGGTCGACGCGTTCCGCGCCGACCGTGGGATCGTCACCCCGCTCGAAGCAGTCGATGCCTCGGCGGTGGCATGGCGTCGGAGCGCCTCCGATGCCGAGGCCGCCCCGCTCGCGGCCGAGGTCCCGGCGGGGAGCGCGCCCCGGCCGCCGCTCGCGCCGCCGGCTCCCGTCGACGCCGTCGACCTCTCGATCGTCGTGGTCTTCTACAACATGCGGCGCGAGGCGGCTCGGACCCTCCAGTCGCTCTCGCGCGCCTACCAGGAGGACCTCGGCGACGTCACGTACGAGGTGATCGCGGTCGAGAACGGCTCGCACGTGGACCAGAAGCTGGGGCCCGACTTCGTGTCGTCGTTCGGTCCCGAGTTCCGCTACCTCGACCTCGGCGACGAAGCCGAACCGTCGCCGCTCCTCGCGCTCAACCGCGGGATCCGCGCCGGCCGCGGCCGGGCCTTCGCGCTCATGATCGACGGCGCCCACGTGCTCACGCCCGGCGTCGTGCACTTCGGCCTCGCGGGTCTGGCCACGTACGCGCCCGCGATCGTCGCGACCCAACAGTGGTACGTCGGGCCGGGCCAGCAGGGCGACGCGATGGAGAACGGCTACGACCAGGACTACGAGGATCGGCTGTTCGAAGCGATCCGGTGGCCCACGGCCGGCCACCGCCTGTTCGAGATCGGCCACTTCGTCGGCGACCGCGACTGGCTCGACGGCGTGTGGGAGAGCAACTGCATGTTCGTCCCGCGCGCGCTCCTCGAGCAGGTCGGCTGCTTCGACGAGAGCTTCTCCATGCCGGGCGGGGGCTACGCGAACCTCGAGCTCTACGAGCGACTCGGGTCGTCGCCCGACATCACCGTCTGCACGATCATGGGCGAGGGTTCCTTCCACCAGGTCCACGGCGGCACGACCACCAACCAGATCGACGCAGCCGAGCGCCGGTCCCGGGTGTTCGGGTACAGCGAGCACTACGCGGAGCTCCGGGGCCGCCCCTTCAAGGGACCCGGCAAGCCGATCCACTTCGTCGGGCGGATCCCGAACCTCGCGGCGCGTCGCTCGAAGGCCCGGCGCATGTCGAGCGCGACGTTCGCCGAAGGCGCCGCCGCCGGGGTCGACGACGGCATGCCGGACACGCCGACGCCCATGCCCGACGAGCTCCGATGGGCGTTCACCGAGGCCGCGTGGCGGGCGATGTCGTGGAACGGGACCAGCTGGCTCGGACGCCCGATCACCACGGCCCCGACGGACCTCGTCGCCTACCAGGAGCTGATCCAGCGGGTCCGCCCCGACTGGATCGTCGAGACCGGCACCGGCGACGGGAACCGCGCGCTGTTCCTCGCGTCGATCTGCGAGCTCGTCGGCCACGGCGCGGTGCTCTCGATCGACGACGTCGACGCCTCCGACGACCCCAGTGGCACCGGCGTCGACACCGAGGCGCTCCCCCAGCACCCGCGCCTGCGGTACCTGCCCGGCCTCGCGTCGGCCGACGACACCGCCGGGACCGTGCGCGAGACCGTCGGCGACGGCGTCGCCCTCGTCATCCTCGGCGCCTGCGCCGACCGCGCCGCGACCGCGCGGCAGTTCGAGACGTACGCGCCGCTCGTGCCCGTCGACTCCTACGTCGTGATCACCGACACGATCGTGAACGGACACCCGGTCTGGCCGTCGTTCGGGCCCGGGCCGGCCGAGGCCGTCAAGCAGGTGCTCACCAAGCACGGCGAGTTCGTCGCCGACCCGCTCATGGAGAAGTACTCGCTCACGTTCAACCCCGGCGGGTTCCTGCGCAGGGTGCAGTAGACGGCTGCGCTACCAGACGATTGGGACGTGACCGATCGGGTACGCCGACGGTGCGAAGCACCACGTCTCGATCGCGTGCCGGACGTGGGTCATCGACGGCTCGGTCGCCGTGCGGTGCAGGAGCAGGTCGTCGAAGAGCAGTGCGTCGCCCGCCGCGAACTCGGGCCGCACCAGCGGTGTCTCCTGGGCGAGCTCGTCGACGAGTCCCGCGCCGACGGCCCAGTCGAAGTACGAACCGTGGGTGCCGGTCTCGACGATGTGCTCGAGCCGGCGGGGCAGGATGTCGAGCCCGGGGGCGTCGCGCCCACACGGCGTGAGCGCGAGCCAGATGTTGAGCGCGCGGATGTCCGGGCCCAGGAAGGCGCCGTCCTGGTGCCAGCCGGCATCGGTGTCGACCGGGACCCTGCGAAGGGTGCACTTGTTCGCCGACAGGGCCGGACGCTCGCCGAGGTAGCCGCGCACGACCTCGCGGAGGCCGGTTGCTTCGAGCAGCTCGAGCAGGCGGAACATCACCCGAGGCGAATCAGCCGTGAGCAGGCCGCCACTGTTGGTCACCCACGTGCGGCCCAGTGCCGCATTCGCAGCTGCGTCGACCGGGAGGGCATCGAACCAGGGTGATCCGGTGCTCTTCGCGTACGGACGACGGAGGTTCGCCCACTCCGCGAGCGCCCGGTCGATCCCGTCGACGAGCGCCTCGACCGTGGCGGCATCGGCCAGACCGCGCACGAGCACGCAACCGCCGGTAGCGATGTGGTGCCGGAGCACCTCGGGATCGAGGTCGGCGGCCACGACCTCGGGGATCACGCTGGACGGCGGCCCGTCGGGGCGCGGTTCCACCGGCCAGGTCGCGAACGCCGAGGTGCGGTCGAGCTGGTCGAAGGCCCGGTTGCGCAGCGAGACGAGTCGATGTTCGATCGCGGGATCGGCGTGGCGCCGGTTCTCCTGGGTCAGCACATCGATGGCCGCGAGCAGATCACCGTCGTGAACGGCTCGATCGGCCAGCTCCACGGAGGTGGGCAGCACGCTCATACCGGCTCGAATGTAGCCGGTGCCCGGAAGCTGCTGTCAGGCGCGCCGTTGCCAGAGCTCCCAGACCCAGGGGTAGCACCACACCTCGTCGTGGGTGCGGCGCAGCGCCTCCCGGATCCGCTTCCGGCGGCGGTGGGCGTGGGGGTGCCATTCGTGGAACTGCACCGAGAGGAGCCCGACCCGCGGGAACCAGTCCGCCGCCGCGAGCCGATCGAACAGGTCGTACTCCGCGCCCTCGATGTTCACCTTCAGCACGTCGACGGATTGGAGGTCCAGCTCCTCGAGCACGGCGACGATGTCGCGGATCTGCACCTCGACGGTCCCGAACTGGCCGCGGCCGCCCCGATCCGACCCGTAGATCGACGATCCGGGCCCGTCGCGCGCGAGCAGCTCGGTCGAGGTTGCACCGCCGACGCCGTAGGGGAAAACGGTCACCTTCGGGAGATCTGCCACCCGTTCGGCGGCCTTGGCCGCGGTCCCGACGTTCGGTTCGAACGCGTAGACCGTGCACCCCGAGCGTTCACCAACTGCCCGTGACCACTCACCGATGTAGGCGCCGAGGTCGACGGCCACCCCGGTCTCCGGCACCGGCACGTCGGTGAGCAGGTCGGGCTTCTCGGCCACCGCGGCGATGAAGTCGTACATCGAACGTCCGTACAGGTTCGTCTCGAGCAGCTGTCGGGCGAGGGGCTCCAGGTCGCGGTGGCGCCGCCGACGCATCGCGGTGCGGGGCGTCAGGGCGAGCCGCTTCACCTCGTACCGGGACAGCTGCACCGGTAGACCCTCGCGCACCGCGACCCCATGCGGTCCAGCCGACGCCGTTCCCGAAGCGGTTCCCGGAGGGCGAATCTCCCGCGATCCCACCGGAGGTGCCGAGAATCCCACCAGAGGTGGTCGCGCTAGGGTTGTCTCCCTGGGCAGCTCGTTCGCGCCACGGAGGGTGGGCCGCATGGACACCGATACACCAGCGGGTCTCGACACGCCGTTGTTCCTCGCGCCCGGCTTCCTCGTGTCGATCTTCGGCAACGGGATCATCGTCTTTCCCCAGCACTCGGGCCAGGCCGCCCGCCGAGCCCAGCGGGGCACCGTGCCGCTCGTGGCCGAGCTCAGCCGCTCGGAGCCTCGTGCCGTCGGCGCCGTCGTCGACGCCGTCGTCGAACAGACCGGCGCCGACCGGGCCGTGCTCCTCCGGTTCGTCGAGGCGCTGCGTGAATTCGCGACGGTGGTCCCCTCACCGTCGCCGGAACGGTTCGAATCGGTACCGGTCATCCCCTCGCCGGACCGGACGGTGCCCGACGGCGCCACTCTCACGCTGATCCGTCCCGCCGGCCTCCTCGTCGAAGGCGGCGAGTTCCTCTGGTTCGACCACGAGGGCGACCTCAGGGCACGCTTCTCGGTGGCCGAAGTCCTCGCAGCCACCGCGTTCGGCGCCCCCCGCACGATCGACGACGCCTTCGCCACGCACGCCAGCGGACGCCTCCAGCTCGATCGCGACGCGTTCACCAGCCTCGCCTCCGCCCTGTTCGCCGTCGGACTGCTCCGCGTCGTCGACGCAGAGGAGCTCGCCGACCTCTCGCCCAAGGAAGACGGCAACCCGGCGGTCGCGCCCCGCACGATCGTCCTGGAGCGGGTCGCCGCGACCGTGGAAGCCCACCAGCAGGAGATGGCCCGACGTCCTGCCGGCCTGACACCCGTCGTCCCGGTCAACTTCGACCACGGGATCGCCCCACTCTCGCTCGCGCTCCTCGTCGCCCACTCCAGCGAGTTCGAAGGCGGGCGCCTGCGCGACCGGTACGACTTCGTCCCCGAGTTCCTCACCGACGAGGAGCGGATCGTCGAACGCGCCAACGACGCGTCGATCTTCCTGTTCTCGAACTACGTGTGGAACGTGGAGCGCAACCTCGCGCTGTCGGCCCTGGTCAAACGGGTCAACCCGCGCAGCATCACGATCCACGGCGGCCCGAGCACGCCGAAGTATCTGGGCGACACCGAACAGTTCTTCGCCGAGCACGACCACGTCGACGTCGCGGTGCACGGTGAGGGTGAAGCCACCTTCACCGAGCTCCTCAGCGTCCTCGACGGCGAGCTCCCGATGCCCGCCGACGCGTTGCACGACGTCTGCGGTCTCAGCTACCGGGGACCCGACGGCAGCGTCGTGCGCACCGGCGAACGCGATCGCATCGTCGAGCTCGAGTCGATCCCGTCGCCGTACCGCCTCGGCCTGCTCGACGCGTTCGGAGCCGCGCATTCCGGCGCCATCCTCGAGACGAACCGCGGGTGCCCCTACGGCTGCACCTTCTGCGACTGGGGTTCGGCCACGCTGTCGCGGATCCGGAAGTTCTCGCTCGATCGCGTCTTCGACGAGCTCGAGTGGTCGGCGCGCCACGAGATCGACATCACCTCGATCGCCGACGCCAACTTCGGGATCATGGAGCGAGACGTCGAGATCGCCCAGAAGATCGCCGACCTGAAGCGCACCTACGGCTTCCCGCGCACCGTCGCAACCAACTACGCCAAGAACACGGTCAAGCACCTGCGCAAGATCATCGAGATCTTCGCCGACGTCGAGATCCTCACCGAAGGGGTGGTCTCGCTCCAGTCGATGGACGAGCCCACGCTCAAGATCATCCGGCGATCCAACATCAAGCTCGAGAAGTACAACGAGCTGTCGAGCGAGTTCCGACGCGCCCGCCTCCCGCTCGCCGCCGACATCATGATGGGACTCCCCGGTTCGACGCCCATCTCGTTCCGCAGCGACCTCCAGCAGTGCAGCGACCGCGACGTGCGGGTCCGCGCGAATCCCACCCAGCTCCTGCCCAACAGCCCGATGAACGACCCCGAGTACCGCCTCGAGCACGGCATCGTCGCCAAGCCCGGCGAGATCGTCATGGAGTCGGCCACGTACACCCGTGCGGAGTGGGAAGACATGAACAGCCTCCGCCGCGCGTTCTACATCTTCGACAACTGGGGGGTCCTGCGGTACGTCTCCCGGTTCGTCCGCCAGGAGACGGGCATGCGCGAGGTCGACCTCCACGACCGCGTCCGCGGCGACGTCGACGCGAATCCCGCGGAGTGGCCGAGCATCGCGACGGTCCTCCAGGTCCTCGAGGGCTACATGGCGCCGCCCGCGAGTTGGGGCCTCTTCATCGCCGAGATGCACCGCTACCTCACGACGCAACTCGGCCTCGCCGACGACAGCGCGATGCGCACCGCGCTCGCCGTGCAGCTTGCCCACCTCCCTGCACCGAACCGCCGCTTCCCGTCCACGATCAGGCTCGAGCACGACTTTGCCGGCTGGCAGGACGCCGTGCTCGCGGCGCGCGAGGGCGGGCACCGAGACGATTGGGAGCTCGTCGTGCCGCGGCTGTCCACCTACGCCGAGGCGGAGCTCACGATCTCCGATCCCAACGACATCTGCAGCACCGACGTCGGCAAGCCGATGGGGATGCTCGCGATGTCGTTGCGGAGCTGGGAGCTCGATTCACCGATCGCGAGGCCACGACTCGGCGCCGCGACCACCGCCGGCGTCTGACACCGGCGTACCTGCCCCCGATCAGGCCGGTTCGGGGCTCCCGGCGCGGTAGTTCACGGTGAACAGGCGCCGACGGGCACCGCCGCGGAAACTCGCGTGCAGGGTCCGGAAGTTCGTCACGATGAGATCGCCCGGCTCGATCTCGAGCGTCGTCGACGGGATCCCGTCGATGCCCACGCCGAGGAGCTCGGGGATCTGCTCCGGGTCCTTCACCAACTGACGGAACAATGCGGCTGTGTAGGGGCCGCCGAGCTGCGATCCCGGGATCACCCGGAGCGCGCCGGCGTCGTGCTGGAGTGGGTCGAGGTAGAAGAACGCCTTGATGTGGAGAGCATCGGCCGACGCCCCGTAGGCGTCCATGTGCCAGTAGACGTTGCAGTTGAACAGGTTGCCGTCGCTCTCGGCGTAGGAGTAGTCGTCGCCGAGCAGGGCGCGTGGGATGGCGTCCATCCGCGGATCCCGGCGGAGCCACTCCAGCTTGTCGCTCTTGTCGACGAACGCCGGGATGATCCAGCGGGTCTCCTGCTGGAAGTCGGGATCGGAGGTGCGGTGGTACTCGTTCTCGGGATCGAGGAGCTGCGCATCTTCCCGGTCGAAGATCTCCTCGAACCCCTCGCGGATCCGAGGCATCTCCTCGGCGAACCAACCCCGGAGCACCAGGTATCCGAACGTCTCGAACCATGCCACCTGTTGCGGCGTGAGCCGGCGATCGTCCGGAGCGATCACGGGGGCAGCGGCGCCCGGAGCCGAGGGAGCGGTGCGGGGCGCGGACGGCTGAGTGCTGGGATCCGAGCCGCGGCCCCGGCGTCGCAAGATCCCTGCCATACCGCGGACGGTAGCACGGGGTCCTCGGCGCGGCCACCGATCGTGGCCGCGCCGGCGCCCGACCCGGGGCCCGATCGGAATCTGCTCTGGTACTGTGAGGAGTTCCGCCAACACGCCGAGCAGGGATGGGGGGCACTCGTGGGCGAGCAGACGACGTCGTTCCTCACGCATCCACGGGGGCTGGCGCCGGGGTTCGTGGTCGGGTTCGCTGTGCCGTTCGAGATGAAGGGCACGGGCAGCCGCACCAAGAACCGCGCCCGTTTTCCCCATGTCGCCGGACTCGGGCTCGCCGACGCCACTCCCGACCTCCTGCTGCTCGTCGCCGAGTTCAGCGCCGCAGGCGGCCGCACCGGCGACGAGATCCTCGACACGACCGCCGCGACCACGGGCGTGGATCGCACGCGCCTGCGCCGCTTCGCTTCGAACCTGTTCAACCGGGGTTACCTCGTCAGCGACCCGCCGCCGCCCCGCTGGACCGAACCACCCGAGCTCGACGACTCGCGCGCCACGCCCCGCTCCGACTCGCAGTACTTCCGGATCCCCGAAGGTACGGCCTTCGTGGTCGACGGCGGAGAGTTCCTCTGGTTCGACCACCACGGCACGCTCCGGCTCCGGCTGAGCCCGCAGGAGATGCTCGCGGCGCGAGTCTTCGGTGAGCCACACACGGCCGACCAGGCGTGGGGCGAGCTGGCGCTCGAACCCACCACCACGATCGCGCGCGCCGCGTTCGACGAGCTCGTGGACCGCCTCCGGACCAGCGGCATCCTGCGCACCAGCGAGGCGGTCGAGGAGGAGCGCACACAGTTCGAGCCGATCGAGGCCGACGCGCGAGCGCAGATCCTCGCCGCGACGATCGACGCGGTGGCCGAGTTCCAAGTCGCCGCCGCGGCCCGACCCGGGCAACGGGTCGCGGTCGTTCCGGTCAACGACGACCACAACATGGCCCCCCTCTCGCTCGGCCTCCTCGTCGCCTACGCCCAGGAGCTCGACGGCGGCCGGCTCAAGGACCGGTACGACTTCATCCCGCTGTTCCTCGCCGAGGAGCACACGCTCCTCGAGTTCACCGACCGCCCGGCGATCTACCTCTTCTCGAACTACATCTGGAACTACGAGCGCAACCTCAAGCTCTCCGCGATGTTGAAGGAAGCGAATCCCAACAGCCTGATGATCCACGGAGGGCCCAGCACGCCGAAGTACACCGGCGACTGCATCGAGTTCTTCGTCGACAACCCGCACGTCGACATCACCGTCCGCGGCGAGGGTGAAGCCACCTTCGCGGCCATCCTCGACGCGCTCGACGGCAGCGATCTGGGCGACCTGTCGCCGCTCGACCGCGTCGCCGGCCTCAGCTACCGCGGCCCGAACGGCGTCGTCGACACCGAGGACCGCGAGCGCATCGCCGATCTCGACACCATCCCCTCTCCGTACCTCCTCGGCCTGCTCGACCCGTTCGGCGCCGCCCACAGCGCCGCGGTCGTCGAATCCAACCGCGGCTGTCCCTACGGGTGCACATTCTGCGACTGGGGCTCGGCCACGCTCTCGCGGATCCGCAAGTTCGACATGGACCGCGTCAAGGCCGAGCTCGAGTGGTTCTCGAAGAACGAGCTGCTCTTCGTGTCGCTCTGCGACGCGAACTTCGGGATCTTCGAGCGCGACGTCGAGGTCGCCGAGCACATCGCGGCGATGAAGGCGAAGTACGGCTATCCCAAGACCGCCGCGCTCAACTACGCGAAGAACACCATGAAGCACCTGCGTCGCATCATCCAGATCTTCACCGACGCCGGCCTCACCATCGAACCCACGATCGCCCTCCAGTCGACCGATGTCGCCACGCTCAAGGTGATCAAGCGCTCGAACATCAAGTTGAGTCAGTACGACGAGCTCGCCGACGGCTTCCGCCGGGCGCGGCTCCCGCTCGCGACCGACGTGATGATGGGGCTGCCGGGCTCCACCCTGACAGTCCTTCAAGGGCGACCTCCAGGCGTGCACCGATCGCGACGTCCGGGCGCGGTGCAACCCGACCGTGCTCCTGCCGAACAGCCCCATGAACGACCCGGAGTACCGGGACGAGCACGGCATCGTCGCTCGACCGCACGAGTACCTCAAGGAGACGAAGACCTACTCCCGCGCCGACTTCGACGAGATGGAGCGGCTGCGGGTCGCGTTCTACGCCTTCGACAACTTCGGGATCCTCCGCCAGGTCGCACGCTTCGTGCGCAGCGAGACCGCCATGAAGGAGGTCGACTTCTACGACCGCCTCAGCCGCGACGTCACCGAACAACCCTCGCGAGTGGCCCGTCCTCACTGCGATGGTGCGGATGATGAACAACAACATGGCGCCGCCCGCCGAGCTGGGGACTGTTCGTCGCCGAGGTCGGTCGCTACGTCGTGTCCGAGCTCGGCGTCGAACCGGGCTCCGCGCTCGAGACCGCACTCGCGGTCCAGCTCGCCCACCTGCCCGTCGCCCGACCGGATCGATGCCCGAGACGCTGCACCTGAGCCACGACTACGTCGCCTGGCACGACGCCGTGCTCGAGGCCCGCACCACCGACCGCGACCACTGGGAACGCCTCGCCCCTCGGCTCGGCACCTTCGGGCCCGGTGAGCTGAAGATCAGCGATCCGAGCGACGCGTGCGGGACCATGGTCGGCAAGGCACTGATGGTGATGGCATGGAACATCGTCGGATGGGACATGGACTCCCCCGTGGCCCGCGGCCAAATCGTCGCGTCGAGCGCATAGGAAGGCTGCCCGAACATGACCGTCCCGTTCCTGAACCTCGACATCGAGACGACGAACCGATGCAACGCCGACTGTTACTTCTGCCCCGCGACCAGACCCCCCACCAGGGCCTGATGTCGGTCGACGTCTTCGACCAGGCACTGTTGCGCACCATCGAGTTCCAGGCCATCGCCCGAGAGCAGTTCGACAAGCAGGTGAAGGTCAACCTGTGCGGGCTCGGTGAGCCGCTGTTGAACAAGCACACGCCGAGCTTCGTGAAGAAGGTGCGCGACGCGGGGTTCGAGTGCAGCATCTCGACCAACGGTTCCCTGCTCGACGAGCGCCACTCCGAGGCCCTGCTCGAAGCCGGGATCCAAGGGGCCGAGATCAACGTCGGCGAGGTCGGCGAAGACTACGAAGAGATCTACGGCCTGCCCTTCGAGAAGACCTGTGAGAACGTCGTGCGGTTCTCGGAGATGGCGGGCGACCAGTGCCAGGTCCGCATCGTGCTCGTGAACCACCGTCGTGATCCCGTGCACACCAAGAAGATGATGGACTTCTGGAAGAGTCGCGGGATCAACCAGTTCATGCCGTTCGACATCATGAACCGCGGTGGCGCACTCTTCGTCGACGAGATGCAGTACGACGCCTTCGCCGAGCGCTCCGAGGCGATGGCGCTCCTGCAGGAGCGCGACGTGCTCCCCGTCTGTTCGGTTCCGTTCACGCTCCTCTTCATCGGCTACGACGGCCAGTACTACCTCTGCTGCTCGGATTGGAAGAAGGAAGTCGGCCTCGGCAGCGTGTTCGACACCTCCTTCGCCGCGATCACGGCCGCAAAGATGCAGCACGTGAGCACCGGCGAGCCGATCTGCAAGGCCTGCAACCACGATCCGGTCAACCGCCTCACCGACGCCATCCGCACCGCGAACGAAACCGGAACGCGCGACGACGGGGCCCTGCGCCTGCTCGTCGACGGCATCGTCGACCAGGACGCGAGCGCCCGCGGCGCCGCGGCGCTGCTCGAGCCCCTCGAAGAGCAGTTCTTCGTCGCGCCGGCACGTCGGCTGATCCCGGTGAACGTCAGAGCCGACGTCCCCCACAACTGAACGTCGCGCGCGGAGAGTTGGGGGACGATCCGAGGTGCCGGTCCAGGAGACGACTGAGGGCGACGGTGTGAAGACCGCGTTGCCGGCGCGGGAGCCCGCTCCGCCCAGTGGCGGCGACCGGGGGGGTCCGGAGCAAGGAACGACGGACCCGGAATCCCGCGGTCAGGCCCGCGCCGCCGCGTGGATCTTCGTCGGCTTCGTGCTCGTGAGCGTCGTGGTGCTCGTCCTGCTCGGGCGGTACTTCTGGTTCCACGGCGACGAGTGGAACTACCTCGTCGACCGCAACGGCGGGAACCTCAGCGACCTGCTCAGTGCCCGCAACGAGCACCTCTCGCTGATCCCGATCGCATCGTTCCGGATCCTCTTCAACACCTTCGGGCTCCGGACCTACCTGCCCTACCAGTTCCCGGTCATCGTCCTCCACCTCGTCGCGGCCGTGCTGCTCTGGATCATCATCCGGCGGACGCGGGTGAATCCCTGGATCGCCGCGGCTGCGGCTTCAGCGTTCGTCCTCTTCGGTACCGGGGAGGAGACGATCTTCTGGGCGGCACAGATCGGCCAGGGTGGAACGATTGCGTTCGGTCTCGGCCAACTCGTCGTCGCCGATCACGACGGCCCGATCGACTGGCGCGACTGGATCGCGCTCGGGCTGGGCTTCCTCGCGTTCCTGTGTTCGGGCTTCGCGATGTTCACCGTCTTCATCGTCGGCGTGGTCGTGCTCGTTCGTCGCGGGCTCCGACCCGCGCTGCTCCAAACGGTTCCGATCGGCGTCGCGTTCCTCGTCTGGACCGCCGCGTTCGGCCCTGACCGCGTCACCGACCCGTTCCATCAGGCCACGAGCTGGCCGAAGATCTTCGAGTTCGTGTGGCAGGGCCTGGTCAAGTCGTTCGAGAGCCTGGCGTGGGGAAGCACCGGCCTCGCCGCCGTGCTTGCGATCCTGCTCGCCGTCGGATTCACGCTCGCCGTGCGGAGGGTTCCTCCGAGCGAGCGACTCCGGCGCATGATCACGCCGATCATCATGCTCGCCTCCACCCTGGCGTTCCTGCTCGTGAGCGGGTACGGCCGCTGGTGGCTCGGCCCGGCGGCCGGGGGCACGAGCCGGTACGTGTACGTCGTCGTCGCGTTCATGCTGCCGGCCCTCGCGCTGGCGTTCGATGCACTCGCCGGATACTGGAAGTACGGCTTCGTCATCGCGACCGCCGTCCTCGTGTCGACGATCCCCTACGGGCTCAGCCAGTTCCAGTCGGATCCCCTGTACACCGAGGCGTACTTCAACTACCGCCAGGACCTCATCGCGTCGCTGGCGCGATCGAAGTACATCACCCAGGTTCCGCGTTCCACGCGACCCGACATCGCCTGGAGCTCGGTCACCGCCGGATGGCTGCTCGACGGTCTGCGCGACGGCAGGCTGCCGAAGCCGACGCGACGCACCGGCCCCGAGGATCCCAGCTTCCGGCTCCGGTACGGGCTCGCAGTCATCGACGCGCCGATTCCCAAGGGGACCACGTGCAAGGTGATCCACGGGCCTGTCGACGTCTCCCTGCGGAAGGGTGACGAGCTCGGCGTCGCCGTCGGACCGTGGAAGAAGCCTCGGACCGGGTGGTACTTCACGCAGCAGTACACCATGCAGCTCCTCGAGGACGGAAAGCCGGTCGGCCCGCCGATCAGCGCCCACCCGTCGCAGGGCCACCTCCTCCGCGCCCAGCTCGACGACCTCGACGTCCGCATCGGCCTCTTCCCCGGGAACACGGCGGTGATCCTGTGCCGCTGACGCCGCCCGCCACGCGCACGACCGTCTGGTTCGTGCTCCCGGTCTACTTCGACGTCGAGTCGTTCAGCATCCTCCGGGGCCGGCTACTCGACGAGACGAAGGTCGCGGGGGGCGACACCGTCGACCTCGAGGCCCGGTTCGTCGTCGTCGACGACACCGCGGGCCGGGATGCCGACCTGGAGCAGCTCGCCGCGTTCGCCGACACGCGCGTCCTCGTTCCGCCGTACAACCTGGGTCATCAGCGGGCCCTGGTGTTCGGGCTCCGCACCGTGGCCCCGGAGATGTGCGACGACGACCTCGTCGTCACCCTCGACGCCGACGGCGAGGACCGACCCGAGGATCTCCCGCGGCTCCTCGAGCCGATCCTCGAGCACCGCGACACCGCGGCCGTCGCCCTCGCCCGCCGCACGTCTCGGCAGGAGTCGCCGGGGTTCAAGGTCTTCTACTTCTTCTTCCGGATGCTCTTCCGGACCCTCACCGGGACCTCGGTCCGCACGGGGAACTACGTCGCCTACCGGGGCCGGGTCGCGCGTCGCCTGCTCCGGCACCCGTCGTTCGACCTCTGCTACTCGTCCACCTTCCTGTGCCTCGACGTCACCCGCCACATGGTCCCGTGCCCCCGAGGGAGCCGCTACGCGGGAGAGTCGAAGATGAACGCCGAACGGCTCGCCTCTCACGGCCTCCGCATGCTCATGCCCTTCCTCGACCGCATCGCGACGCGCGCCCTGGCATTCTTTGTCGCGTTGTTCGCACTCGGCCTGGCGATGACCGCGGTGATCGTGGGCATCCGGGTGTTCACCGATGCCGCGATCCCTGGGTGGACCACCTACACCGTCATCTCACTCGCGATCCTGTCGCTGCTCGCGCTGGGCAACTTCGTCGTGCTGTTCGCGGTCTTCTCGCAGTCCCGCGGCATCACCGTTACGGCCAGCGACTAGCGCGCGGTGAGCGAACTGGAGCGGCATCTCACCGCGCAGAGCGAGAACTTCGGCAACTTCTTCTGGCACCGGCTCCGCTGGAAGGCCGTCTCCGAGTACTTCCCCGCGCATCGCGACTTCGACCTGCTCGACATCGGAGCCGGCGCGGGCCACTTCGGCACCTTCCTCTCGACCCACTTCCCTCGTGCCAGGTATCACTTCGTCGAGCCGATCGCCGCATTGGAAGAACGGCTCGTCTCGCGCTTCGGCGCGTCGCGCGATGCCGCCCATCGTCCCGACTACGGCGACATGGACATCGTCACGCTCCTCGACGTGCTCGAGCACCAGGAGCACGACGTCGCGTTCCTCGCCGACGTGGTCGAGCGGTGCCGACCCGGGGCGACTCTCGTCTTGACCGTTCCGGCACTCATGACCCTGTGGTCGAGCTGGGACGTCGCGCTGGGCCACTACCGCCGCTACGACCGCCGCGAGCTGTCGGACGTCCTCTCGCGGCTGCCGCTCGAGGTGCTCGAGGTCAACTACCTCTTCCCCGAGCTCGTTCCGGCCGGTCGATTCCGCGCCTGGCGATCGCGGCGTACGGGATCCGCGCCCGATGCCCCGGAAGCCAGCTTCCCCAAGCTCCCCGATGCTCTCAACGGCCTGTTGTATCGACTCGGCTCCCCTGCCGTCGTCCACCGACGCCACGTCCCCCGGGGCAGCTCCCTCATCGCCGCCGCGAGGGTCCGGGCGGCACCGTAGGAGCCTCCACCCGGAGTCAGCAGATTCTCGCCGGGAGGCCGTACGTGCCTTCCACCGAGACGTTGATCGGACCTGCACCGATTGTCACCGCGGAGCCGTTGGTGCTGTCGAAGGAGATCGGATCCGATCGTGAACCGTCGACCACGAGACTCGCCACCAACGAGATCTGGAACGCGCAGAGCAGGTTCCTCACCCCGGCACCGAACACGATGACGGGCAGCGCCGTCCCGGTCGCGATCCACCCCTGTACTGCGATCCTCCGCATGACGGGCCACAGGAGCGCGACCGTGCCAACGTTGATCAGGACCAGGTCCGGTACGGTACGTAGGTGGTAACCCCGACACGCTGAACATCGCACGGAACGCAATGACCGTCACGAGTGACCCAGGGGCCCTGGCGGGTCGAATGCGTCGCCGACCTGCCCATTGACGACGAAGTCGCACTCGACCAGGTTGAACCACGTGCCCGAGCCGAACGCGGCCAGAACGAGAATCGCGACGACGAGCCCGGCCGCTTGGTTTGTTCTCGGAAGTTCGACACGCCACCGGCCGGTTCACCAAGCCCGCACTAGCCTGGCGACGCAGCGGAACGAGGCCTCGAGGAGATCGAATGAAGGACGACCCGTGGCTCGACGCTCAGCGGCTCGAAGTCGGCGGGTCGCGGTTCATCGCCGGCGTGGTCCCCTCCTGGGAAGTCGACGATCAGTTCGTCATCGTCAAGCCGCCCGAACTCATTCGACAGTACCTCGCGCTCCTCGACGAAGAGAAGCCTCGAACAATCGTCGAGCTGGGCGTCAAGGAGGGAGGCTCGACGGCCCTCATCGCGCTCGCCGCGAAGCCCGACCGGTTGCTCGCGGTCGACCTGGCCGCGGAGATCCCGAAGCGTCTCGCTGAGCTCATCGACGCCCACGATCTCAGCGGGTCCGTCGTCACCGCGTTCGGTCTCGACCAGGGCGATCGGGCCGCGCTCACCGCGTTCATCGACGAGAACCTTCCCGACGGTGGTTTCGACCTGGTCATCGACGACGCGTCGCACGTGCTCGGTCCCACCCGGACGTCGTTCGAGATTCTGTTCCCCCGGCTCCGGCCGGGCGGCCTCTACGTCGTCGAGGACTGGAACTCGGACTGGGATGCGGCGACCTACCTGGCCCGGATCCACCCCGAGGGGGCCGAGCTCACCGATCGGATCGGCACGGTCAACCAGATCTTCAACGCGTTGAACTCGCCGGATCACGGCCTCTCCGAGGAGGTGCTCGCCCGCATCAACGAGTCCGCAGCAACCGCGTTCCTCGAAGATGTCGACACCGCCCCACGGACCTTCCTCGAGTCCGTCGCCGCGGCCGTCGATCGCACCGATCGTTCGGTCTTCGCGGGTCTCGATCACGGCGACGGCGGCCGGTGGCGTCCGCTCGCCGATTTCGCGGTCGAACTGGCGATGATCCGAGCTTCGAAGCCCGACCTCGTCGACGAGGTGACCATCACGGGCGAGTGGTTGACGGCTCGGCGGGGAAGTGCGGAGCTCCCGCTCGACGACTTCCGTCTCGACGACTGCTGGACCGACTTCTTCGGCTACCTCCGCTGACACCCGGGCGGCGGTCCGGGATCAGACCTTCCCGGCGATCACGTACTGCGTCCAGAGGAGCCACTTGAGGCGCGACGCGCGCAACCTCGGTTCGAGCTTGCGTTCCAGACGGAGCGCGGAGTCGCCGAGGAACTCGCTCACGAGTGGCAGGTAGACCCCGCCGAGCCAGGTCTCCCTCGCGGCGAACCCGGCCTGGGCGAGCTGGGCCTGGAGCACGGTGCTGGTCATGAGGTTGATGTGCTCCGTGTCTTCGATCGCCTCGCCGTAGATGCGCTGCACGACGTCGATGACTCCGGGGAGGAACGCCAACTTCGCCGTGACCTCGAGGGGGCTGTACCGCTGGGGTGTTGACAGGATCAGGGTTCCGCCCGGCTTCAGGACTCGGTTGATCTCGGCGAGCGCACGGCGCGAGTCCGGCACGTGCTCGATCACCTCGGTGCAGAGGATCAGGTCGAACGAGTCGGTGGGGAGCGCAGACCTCGTGATGTCGTCGCGCACGAGGCGAAGCCCGGGCACGCTCTCCGCCATGGGTGCGAGGTGCGTGAGGTACGTGTCCTCGATGTCTATCGCGACGACGTCGTCGGACACCTCGGCGAGGGTCGGCAGGTACACACCCGATCCCGGCCCCACCTCCAGCGCGTGGCCCCGGCCCGTACCGCAGCGCTGGATGGCCGCGACGATCCAATCCCGCCTCGTGGTGTGGAGCCAACGTCGCGTGGGATTGGACGACGTGTACAGCATCTGCTGGAACTCGAAGCGGTCGGGCGTGACGTTCCCGGCACTCATGCGGACCCCGGTGGACCCTTTTCCCTGCGGGCACACACGCACAACAACGACGTCCCGACGGGGAGGGGGACGAGCGACACGATCGCCCACTCGATCCGCGTGAGCAACATGCTGACCAGGTTGATCAGTGACGACTCGACGTCGAGGCCGAGCTGGGCACTGCGACCCGGCGTGGCTCTTCGCCTGAGCCAGACGGGAACGAACAACCAACTGAAGACGTGCGACATCCACAGCACCTCGAAGCCTCCCTGCTCCAGATCCTGGCGCAGTCTTCGGGTCGTGTAGCGGCGCGCGTGACCGAGCACTTCGTCGGCCGCGCTCCAAAGGAGAGGATGGGCAGGCACGTTCACGATGAGTCGTCCCTCGGGCGTGAGGATCCTCGCGGCCTCACGGATCGTCGGGACCGGATCGGAGATGTGCTCGATGACATCGAGCAGGCACACCACGTTCGACGTGGAGTCGCCCAAGGGAATCGAGGCGGCGTCACCGGCGACGCCGAACAGCGCGTGACGGCGTCGCGCGGCGACGACCAGCTCCGGGTTGCCTTCGAGCGCGAGGGAACGGTCGGGTGCCCAACCGAGCATCGCCGTAACGCCTCCGGGCCCGGCGCCGACGTCGATGAGCCAGCCGTCCTTCGGCGCGTATCGCCGCATCAGCAACGACACGAAGGTCGCCTTGTTCCTGAACCACCAGTGGCTGGTGTCGGCCTCGGCGAGTGCCGTCGCGTTCTGGTCGGCGAACGCTCCACCACCCGTGTCGGCCTTGGAGCGCACGCGCAGCACCGTCCGGAGACGGCGCCGGATCCGTGGGATCGCCTGGAGCATCTTGACGCCGTCGCGCAGGGGATGGACGCGCGACCCCGCTTGGTGGCGCCACTCGATGCCGATCTCCTGGACGGTGACGCCGAGTGCGCGACTCACCGCGATCACCTCGACGTCCCATGCGAACCCTTCCTCGCCGCAGAGGGGGAGGATCTTGTTCCAGACGCCGGTTGGCGCCGCTTTCGCTCCGCACTGGGTGTCGACGATGCCCGGGACCAGACTCAGCTGCACCGCACGGTTGTACGAACGACCCAGCAACTCCCGGCCCGGACTCTGGCGGCGGGTGATGCTCGAGCTCGTCGCGCCACGCGAACCGATGGCGAGGAGCTGCGCTCTGGCGGCCGCGTCGACGATGCGCTCGAGCTCGGTGAGCGGTGTCGCCAGGTCGAGATCGCAGAACGCAGCCAGCTCGGTTCGTGCCGCGGCCAGCCCCGCCGCCACCGCGGCACCCTTGCCGAGGTGGGTTCGGCGGAGCAGCCGCATCCGACCACTCGACCCACCCTCGATGAAGCGCTGCACGAGCCGGGCCGTGTCGTCGCTGCTCCCGTCGTCGACGAACACGATCTCGCCGTAGGGAACGTAGCTCTCGATGAAGTCGCGGAGCTCCGGCGCGTAGGACGCGAAGCGGCTGGACTCGTTGAACAGCGGCACCACCAGCGTGAGCGATCTCGCGGAAGCTTCACGCGTCAGAACGCCCGCTGAACCCGTGTCGGCCGCGGTGTTGGAAGGCGCGCGAGGAATGTCGACGGGGCTCAATGGGATAGTTTACCTCACTTGTGCACGGAAGGGCGATGGGCGCGGACACCAACTCGTGGGGCCCGTTGATGCTCCGATGAGCGCGGCGCGCTACGCCGTCGGCATTGCGGCACTGGTCGTCGCCCTAGTGCCGGTCGCCGTGGGCTCACGGGTGCTGTGCCGCCGGCTGCTCCCCCGGTTCCAGGGCCCGCCGGCATGGCTCTCGACGGCAGTCGTCGGTCTCACGATCGTCATCCTCGCATCGGAGGCGCTCGGCACCTTCGGAGCCTTCACGCTCCTCCCACTCGTGGTGACCCTCGCTGCGTCGGGCTCCCTCGCGTGGTGGATCGGGAGACGGGCAACTTCGGCACCGGAGACGACCGAGGGCCCAGAAGTCGGGCCAGCGCCCGCAGCGGATCGGACCGGACCTTGGGGCACGTACGCGGCGATCGTCGCCGTCGGCGTCGTCGCCGCGGAGTGGAGCATCCGCACGGTCGATGCACTGCGGTTCGGCATGCTCGGGACCGACAGCATCTGGTACCACCTCCCCGTCGCGGCGCGGTTCGCGGTGACCGGCCGCACATGGGATCTGCACTACCTCGACGTGGTCGCCGCACCCGGCTCGACCACGAACTCCCTCACGGCGTTCTACCCCGGGGCATCGGAGCTCCTGCACGGTCTCGGGATGGTCTTCCTCAAGGGTGATCTGTTCTCGCCGCTCCTCAATCTGCTCTTTGTCGCTCTGGCGCTCCTGGCCGGGTGGTGCGTCGGACGACCGTACGGCCTCGCCCCGGTGACGCTGATCGGCACGGCATTCCTGCTCGCAACCCCTGCACTCGCGCTCCTCAATGCGGGCAGCGCGATGAACGATGTCGTCGGGTTGGCACTGATCCTGGCGGCCACAGCGATCCTGGTGACGGCGACGAGCGAGCTGGGGGGCCGGCTCAGCTGGGCTGCCCTGGCGATCGCGGCCTCGGCGGCCGGCCTCGCGTTCGGCACCAAGTACACGTTCATCGCCCCCGTCGGAGCCTTGGGCGTCGGAGTGGCGGTCATCGGCGAGCGCGGTGAGCGGGTGTGGCGAGCCCTTTTGTGGTTCGGTGCGGTTGCACTCGCCGGTGGGTACTGGTACGTCCGCAACCTGGTCGCGGTGGGCAACCCGATTCCTCAGCTCGAGATCGGCATCGGCCCGATCCAGCTTCCGCACCTCGCATGGGAGGGTACCGAATCGGTCGCGAAGTACCTGTTCGACCTCCGGGTGTGGCGGGTCTACTTCCTGCCTGGTCTCGGCGCGGCGCTCGGTCCCGCGTGGGTCCTCTTGATCGCAGCAAGCGTCGCCGGGATGGTGCTCGGCGCCTGGCTCGGACCGGGTCGGACGATCCGGATGCTGGCCGTCGTGGCCGGGGTGAGCCTCGCTGCCTTCATCGTCTCCCCGCAGGTCGTGGGGTCTGTCCCCGGTTCCCCCATCTACTTCGCGGTCAACCTCAGGTACGCCCTGCCTGCACTCGCCCTCGGTGTCCTGGTGCTCCCGCTCGCACTCGATCGATGGGGTCGGCGCGCGGCCTACGGGGTGCTCATCGGGTACGGCAGCGCGTTGCTCATCACGCAACTCGATGCGGGTACCTGGCACCGCTCGCAACGATTCTCGGCTCTTCCGACCGGCGACGCTCGATCATTCGCGATCAGCGGGGCGATCGGCGTGGGGGTCATCCTCGTTGCCGGCGCGTTCCTCGCGCTCCGCGATCGGACCGGCGATCCCGCGTCCCCGTCACGCCGCGTGCTCCAGGTCATCGCATTGGCGCTGCTCATCGTGGGTTGCGCCGGGGGCTACGTGCTCGCCGCGAGTACCGAGATCGTCGATACCACGACGCTCCCGTCCTGGCAGAGATCTTCCGACGCGCCGGACATATCCACGATGCGCGGATCGCGATCGTCGGGACGGTGCTGCACTATCCGCTCTACGGCACCGACGACACCAACGACGTCCAGCACATCGCCGTCCACAAGAAGACGGGAACGTCAACTGCGCTGAGCGACTGCGCGTCCTGGCGGCGTGCGATCAACGACGGCGCCTACCGCTACCTCGTGATCACCAACTTCCAGTACCCGTTCCCGAACGGGAAGATCCCGCTCGAACAGGTGTGGACGAAGGGTGATCCCGCCGCTCGACTCCTTGTCGACGACACCAGTCGGCCCGGAACCGGAGCGTGGATGTACCGGATCGACGGTCGACTCGATCCGTCGAGCTGTCCGCAGACCGCCACCCCGACCGCACCGACGACGGGCGGCTGACGGAGCGGGCGACTCAGGGTCCCCGGCACAGCTCGGTGGGCACGGTCGGGAAGGCGCTGCTGAAGACCACGGTGACCGGCCCCCCCACGACGTGCACCGTCGTCCCAGCGAGCGGCCGGAAGATCCGAGGCGAAGACAACGTGCCGTCGGAGAGCGGGGTTCGCGCCATCAACACCCCACCCCGGAACACGAAGGTGTCGCCCCGCAGGAGGTCCAGTGTCTTCGGGCTCGCGAGCGCCGAGCACCCAACCGCGGCGACGGGTGCCGCATCCTGACGGAGCGCGATCCGCAGCGTGGCGATGGCCACCTGGTCGGGGGTCGGATGCGGCTCGGGAATCCGTCCCGAACGAGTTCCGTCGAGCAGCCAGCCCATCGTCATCGCGGGCTCGAAGGGATCGATCTGCAACGAACGCGGCACGGCATGAGCGAGCGGTGACTGCGTGACGTTCACGACGCTTCGGTCGCCGAGGGTGAAGCGGGCGAGCCCCGTCGGGCGGATCGCGTCGATGTTGCCGGGAATCCCGACGACGAGAAGCACGAGCATGACGGGCATGAGGATCCGCCAGCGGCGCGCGAGCGCATCGGCCGCGACGGCGATCGCGGGGATCGCCAACGCCGCGACGATGTGAACGTAGCGCGATGTCCGCGCAAAATCGGCGCTGAAGGCAAGGGTGCGGCCGTAGTCGTCGATGCCACGACCGAGGCCGAAGGCGAATCTCCCGCCCGCGGTCGTGAGGAACAAGGCGGCGCCGACGAGCATCGCGCCGGGTACCGCCGCCCGACGGCGGAGCTGCGCCAGCGGGACGCGAGCCCAGGCGGTAACGAGGCCCGCGACGAGCACGACGCCGAGGGCGATGCCCACGCCCGGCAGCTGGCCCATCTTCACGAACGCATTCGCGAGGCCCGTGACGGTGAACCGCAGCACCACTCCGAGCGCACCCGCACTCGGCTGGGATGCGGAACTCGCGTACGCCGAGTACCAGAGGCCGTAGACGACCGCGAGCGGAAGGGTGTTCACGAGCGCGGCCCACCAGCCGCGTCGGACGACCACGGCGATGCCGACGATGATCGCCATGGTGACCGCGACACCCGAGCACATCAGCCCGACCACTCCGAAGGCGATACCGATCGCGTCGCGGCGATCCGGTGGCCCATCGTGGTCGGCGAAGAGGAGATGGGTCAGCCCGCAGACGAGCGCCCCGACGAATCCGATCTGGAACGCCCAGACGATGTTCTCCCGTCCGGAGCCGAGGAACAGGAAGAGTGACGCGGCTGCCGTCGCTACCCAGGGACCGACGGAGGCCCGGCGCATGATCCGGCGGAGCAGCACGGCGGTCACCAGTTGGAGGCTCACCGTGAGCACCTGATACGGCACGTAGCTCCGCAATCCGAAGAACCGCCACATCAGCCGGTAGACGATGATCGGCAGCGTGGTCCAGTGCTCGTTGTGGGAACGGAGCACGTCGTGGAGGCTCAGGCTGCGCGCCGCGAGGAAGTCCCACTCGTCGAGGTAGAACCACTGCTCGTTCCCACGCACGAGGTACAACGGGAACGCGATCACGAGCGCGGCAACGAACGCGAGGCCGGCTGCAGTCGCGGCCGTGCTGCGGCCCTCGCCGGCCAGGGGGCTCGCCCTCCACGCCCGCACCAACGCCGGACGCGGCTTCGAACGGGGCGCGCTGACCGTCGTCAAGGATGCAGCGTGACCGACCTTGCGACAGACGGTCAAATTCGGCCGCTTTCGCGCTCGGCACTACTCTGACGCTCCGTCTCCGAGAGGTCGCCGATGCCCGACACGACCACGCCGTACTTCTTCATCCACATCATGAAGACCGCGGGAACGACCCTGCAGGCCCACGCCACCAGCAACTTCCCCGGGGCGCTGTTCCCCGATCCACGGGTCGACGACATGTACACGGCGTACATGTCGATCCCCTACCTCCTCGACCTACCGGATGAACGGCGGACCAGGATCGACTTCTACCGCGGCCACTACCCCGCAGTGGTCACCGAGCTCATCGGGATCGACCTCGTCACCCTCACACTGGTGCGCGACCCGGTCGAGCGGACCATTTCGTTCCTCAAGCAGAACAAGCGAATGAGCGAACCCCACCGGGACCTCTCGCTCGAGGAGATCTACGAGGACGACTGGTTCTTCCCGACGCAGATCCACAACCACCAGGCCAAGATGTTCGCGATGTCGCCCGACGACGACCTGAACTCCTTCTTCGACGTCATCGACATCGACGACCGCCGGCTCGCGCGGGCGAAGGCCAACCTGGCGAAGATCGACCTCGTCGGCTTGAGCCACGAGTTCGACACATTTCTCGGCGCGTTGCACGACCGGTACGGGTGGCACATCTCCCCCGTCGACCGCGCCCGCGAGAGCACCGAACCGTGGACCGTCGACGCCGCGTTCCGGCGGCGGATCGCCGCGGACAACGCGGCCGACATGGAGTTCTACGAGTACGCCCGGGACCTGGTTTCCCGTCAGTAGGCGAGCGGGATCCACCGTTTGGGATCGGGGTACGTCGAAGGGGCGAAGAACCAGCTCTCGAACCCATACCGTGGTTCGGTGAACTCGGTGCTGGCGTGCGTCTGGTGGAGCAGGAACTGGTCGAAGATCGCAGCGTCGCCCGGTTCGAAGACCGGCGAGCTGGCCGGCACCTCGGCAGTGAGTCGCTCCACGTCTTCGACAACCGCGCGGTACTCGTCGACTCCCTCGGTGCCGTGGGTCTTCACCAGACCGTCGAGCCGCCGCGGCCACATGGTCAGGCCCGGTGCGACGTCACCGCAGCGCGTCACCGGCACCCAGACGTTCAACGTACGCGCGTTCATTCCGTAGACAGCCGCGTCCTGGTGCCACCCACCACCGCGTCAGCCGGCAGGCGCCGCTGCGCGAGCTTGACGAGTGAGAGTGCGGGTGCCTCACCGAAGTAGTCGCCCACGACATCGGTCACGCCGCTCTCGCCGAACGCTTCAAGCAGCTCGAACAGGAGCCGCGGTGAATCGGGCACGTAGGCCGTGCCACTGGCCATGATGATCGCCCGACCCATCATGGTCACGCCGTAGGCGTCGGTGTTCAGCGGGTCGAACCACGCCGGGTCTCGCTGGCGGGTCGCACGGAAGTGCTCGAACGCCTCCCAACTGCGGTCGATCCCCTCCCGCAGCTGTTCACAACGCTCGGCCGAGATGAGCCCCCGCACGACGAGGCCACCGTGATGATGGATGGCGGAGCGGATGGTGCCGGCGTCGAGCTCGGTCGCCGGAACCTCCGGGATCCCTTCGACACCCGCGAATCGATCCGGCACCGGGGCGTCCCAGTCGGCGTCGGGGCCCGACCGGTCGACCTCGGGCCAGGCCGCGTTGCGGAGACGAACCAACTCGCGCTCGACCCGGGGATCGGGGTTGTCGCGGTTCGCCCGCGTGAGCTGGGCGATGGCATCGAGCGCGGCTCCCGCGGTGGCGAGCTCCTCCGCCCGGGCCAGGAGGGCCTCGGTGTCGGTGACGGTCACGGCGTGCGCTATGCCGCCGGTTCGGACGACCGCTCGCGATAGTTGATCGAGAAGAGTCGGCGCCCGGTCCGGCCGTAGTAGCTGGCGTGGATCGAGCGGAAGTCCCAGACGACGAGGTCTCCGGGTCGCGTCTCGATCGCAATCGACGGGATGTCTCGCGCGTCGACGCCGAAGTGCTCTTCGATCTCCATCGGCTCGCGGAAGCCGCGCCGGAGATCGGTCGCGAACGTCTCCTTGAAGTGGTGCGATCCCGGGATCACTCGGATGGCACCCGAATCGGCCGTGAGATCGTCGAGGTAGAACGAGAGCTTCACGTGATGGATGAGCATGGGCGCGCCGTAGGTGTCGGAGTGCCAGAAGCTCTCGCAGTCGAACAGGTTCCCGTCGCTCTCGGCGTACTCGTGCTCAGGACCGAGCAGGGATGTGACGATGCCCTGCACCCGCGAATCATCCCGGAGGCGGTCGAGTCGCGGGTCCTTCGTGACGAACTGCGGGATGATGACTCGGCGCTCCTCCCCGTGGAGCTCCACGTGGGTCTCCATCCGGGGATGGCCTTCGGTGGCGAACACGTCACCGAAGGCCTCGCTGATCTCGTCGATCTCGTCGCGGAAGAGACCCGGGAGGTGCAGGAACCCGAACGTCTCGAAGAACCGCACCTGCTGGTCGGTGAGCCCGGCGATCGTGTCGATGTCGTTCGAGCCCGCCATCAGCTCGCCTGGACGGGGATGCTCCGACGGGTGGGCCGCCCGGTCGGCGCCGGGACGGGGACGCCGAGGCGGCCGACAAGGTCATGGACGACCTTGTTGTCGGCGAGGATCGACTCCATCATCGCGGCTCCGGCCGCCGGTTCCGCCTGGCCCTCGTCGATCGCCCAGAGCTCTTCGGTGAGCTTGTTCAACGGATCCAGGTTGCACGTCTGGCACACCGGCTCCCGGGTGACGACGAACTCGAGCTTCTTCGCCGTGACCGAGAGGAACGACTCGTCGAAGACGCTGCCCATCGGCGTCTCCTTCTTCCAGTCGGAGCAGCAGAGGTAGTACTGACCGTCGTAGCCGATGAACATGTAGCCGAAGGGTGCGCCGCAGATCGGTGTGCCGCCCTTCGCCTCGAGCCGCTCACGGGCGATGTCGAGCTGCGGGAGCGACTGGTACTGCATGTGGTCGACGAAGAGGGCACCACCACGGTTCATGATCCCGTACGTGTAGAACTGCGTGATCCCGTACTCGCGCCAGAACCGCTTCATCTTCTCGATGTGCGCGGTGTCGCGATGGTGGTCGACGAGCACGATGTCGACCTCGCAGCGGCCCTCCGCCATCTTGGCGAAGCGCGCCACGTTGTCGCGCGTCTTGTCGAACGGCAGCTTGTAGACGCTCTCGTACTCCTCGCCCTCGTCGCCGACGTTGATGAGGATCTTCTGCAGCCCCGCGTCGAGCAGTTCGCGACCGCGACGCTCGTCGAGCAGGGATCCGTTCGACGAGAGCGCGACCTCGAACCCGGCCTCGCGGACCTCAGCCACCCACTCCGGGGCGTGGCGGTTGAGCAGCGGCTCACCGAGCCCGCAGAGACTGACCCGCACCGATGCGTCGAGCCGCTCCTTCGCGACCTCCCGGTACTCGACCGCCCGCATGAGCGACTGGTCGAACACCTCGGGCGACATCAGGCCCTCGTGGGGCGTCTGATCGCGCGGGCAGAAGTGGCACTTGGCGTTGCACCGGTTCGTCAACTCGATGTCGACGGACAACTCCATCTGCGACTCCTTGTCGTGGCGTGCGTCGCTCGCCCCTGAGGACGACGCGCCACAGAGAGTGTTGGCTCACCAGGCTACCCCACCGCCGTCGGCGCCGTCACCGCCGGGGACCGCAGCCGGTGGCGCCGCACCCTCCCGACCGGCAAACGGTCGCGCTACGCTCCGTGGCTGTGGCTGGGCCCGATCTCATGACGAGGGTCGACGCACTGGAGGCCGAAGGTCGCCTCCTCGAGGCGGTCGACGCGCTGGGCGCCTCCGACGCGCTCGACGACGTCGACCAGGCCGCTCGGCTGCTCCGGCTTCGCCATGGCGCCTTCGCTCAGCTCGACCGCGACGCCGCGCCGGCGTCGTGGCCCCCGGTGCTCCCCGATCCGTTCCCGGGGCTCGTCGGGCTCCCCGAGCTCGAGCGTGACGAGCTCACACCCGCGCTCGTAGGTGGCTCCATCCTCCACCACGGTGCCGCCGTCGTCCGGGGCCTCGTCCCGTCCGACGACGCCAAACGCATCAGCAACGAGATCGAGCAGAGCTTCGCCGCGATCGACGCGTGGATCGACGCGGGTCGACCCGACGACCCGATGTCTCCGTGGTTCGTCCCCTTCGAGACGGCCGCAGGCCGCAAGGAGGCGATGCGGACCTGGGTCCGCTCCGGCGGCGGCGTCTGGGGCGTCGAGTCCCCGGTGGTCACGCGTCGGATCCTCGACCTCTACCGCTCGATCGGGCTGCGGGAGGTCCTCGCCGGGTACTTCGGCGAGGCGCCCGCGGTGTCGTTCGAGAAGCTCACGCTCCGCAAGGTCGGCCCCGATACCATCCCGTCGTGGCATCAGGACGGCGCGTTCCTCGGCGACGGGACCCGTTCCGTGAACGTCTGGGTCACGCTCTCAGACTGTGGCGGTGACGCCGACGTCCCCGGGCTCGAGCTGGTCCCGCGCCGAATCAGCGAGCTGTTGGAGACGGGCACCTGCGGCTCGGTCTTCCCGAACTCGATCGGCCATGAGCTCGTCACCCGCATAGCGGAACCTGAAGGGATCGTCCGGCCCGTCTTCCGTGCCGGCGACGCGTTGCTCTTCGACGAGCGCTTCGTGCACCGCAGCGCGGTCAGCGACGGGATGACGGGCCACCGGTACGCGGTGGAGTCGTGGTTCTTCCCCGCGTCGAACTTCCCCGATGGTTACGACGGACTCGCGTTCTGATCATCCGCCCCGGCAGAGCTGCACCGGCTGGGTCGGGAACGCCGAGCTGAACGTCACGGGAAGCGGCCCCGCCTCGACTCGGATCGTCGAGCCCGACCTCGACAGGAACACCACCGGCGTCGACGGTCGGCCGTCGGCCAGTGGTGTGCGGGTGGCGAGGCCCAGGCCTCGGAAGACGAGCACGTCACCCCGCTCCACCGACTCGGTCAGTGGAGCGGTGACCGACACGCAGCCGCTCGCCGCGACCCGCGCGGTGCTCTGGTGCAGCACGAGCCTGAGCGTCGCCCGCGCGATGTCGTCTGGCGGCAGATCCGACTGTCGGGGTATGCGCCCGGACCGGGCGCCGTCAAGCAGCCAACCCATTGTCACTTCGTGGGCCTGCGCATACGGTCGGAGTGATCTCGGCACCTGCCGCGCGAACGGCGAACGGACGAGGTTCATGATGGTCTGGTCGCCGAGCCCGTAGCGATCGAACCCGGTCGGTCGGATCTCGGAGATGTTGCCCGGGATGCCGACGAGCAGCAGCACGAACACGATCGGTACGAGGAGCCGCGACCGTCGGACGAGGGCGTCGGCTGCGACCGCGATCGCGGGGAGCACGAGTGCCGCGACGATGTGCACGTACCGGGAAGCGCGGGCAGCGTCGGTACCGAGGAAAGCGGCCCGCCCGTACCCCGCGATCACGAGGAACACCACCGCGCCCACGAGCATCGCCGCCGGGACCGCGGCGCGTCGGCGGACTCGGGTCAGGGGACCCTGGGTCCACGCCATGACGAGCCCGACCACGAGCAGCGCTCCGAGCAGCAGACCGACGAACGGCAGGTGACCGATCTCGGCGAAGGCGGTCCCGATGCCCGTCGTGACGAACTCGCCGACGGCCGAGATCCTTCCGGTGACCGAGGTCTTCGCGTCGGCGCCGTACGCGGCGTACCAGACGGCGTAGATCGCGGCGAGCGGCAACGTGTTCACGAGTGCCGCCCACCAGCCCCGACGGATGAGCACCGCGAGGCCGACGACGATCACCATCGTCACCGCGACACCCGAACACAGCAGACCGACCGCACCGATCGCGATGCCGAACGCGTCGCGACGGTCCGGCGGGCCGTCGTGGTCGGAGAGGATCAGGTGCGCGAGCCCGCACACCAACGCGCCGACGAACCCGATCTGGAAGGCCCAGATGATGTTCTGCCGCCCGGAACCCAGGAACAGGAAGATCGACGCGGCGGTGGTCGCGACCCAGGGGCCGACGCCGGCCCGCCGCATGATCCGGCGGAGCAGGACGGCGGCACCAAGCTGGAGGGCGACGATGATCACCTGGTACGGCACGTAGCTGCGGAGCCCGACGAAGCGCCACAGCACCCGGTAGACGACGATCGGGAGGGTGGTCCAGTGCTCGTTGTGCGGCCGCAGCAGGTCGCTGATGCTCAGGCTCCGGGCCGCGAGGTAGTCCCACTCGTCGAGGAAGAACCACTGCTCGTTGCCCCGCCACAGGTACAGCGGGAACGCGACGACCAGCGCCGCGACGAAGACCCAGCCCGCTGCCCGTGCGGATGCGCTGCGACCGTGCGTGCCGGCGGTCCAGGTCGACGTCGGCTCGACCGGCCGTGCCTCTGTCCCCGCGGAGTCAGAGGCCGTGTCCACGCTCAGGTGGCCTCAGTGCGCTCACGTCGCCAGTAGGCGCCCGTCCAGTCGATCTCCTCGATCGGTTCCTCGATCCCGTGGGCGCGGCGATAGTCCTCGACCGCCTGGCGACACGGTTCATGGGCCCAGTCGTCGATGATGAGGTAACCCCCGGGCGACAGTCCCGGGTAGAGATGCGTGAGGGTGTCGATGGTCGACTCGTACATGTCGCCGTCGACTCGCACGATCGACCAGGTGTGGCCGGCGAGCGCGGGCAGGCTGTCGCGGAACCAACCCTTCACGAACCGCACGCGGTCGTCGAGGAGCCCGTACAGGCCGAAGTTGCGTTCGACGTCTTCCTGCGAGACCGCCAGCGCCTCAGCGAGGTGATGGGTGTCGCCGACGTCCGCGGGGTGGTCGGGCGAAGGAGGCGGCAGGCCTTCGAACGAATCGGCGGCGTAGACGACACGGCTCGTGTCGCCGTAGGCCTCGAGCGCCCCTCGCATGTAGATCGCGGTGCCGCCCCGCCAGACTCCCGCCTCGATGAGGTCGCCGGGGACCGCGTCTGCGACCACCGAGGCGACGCAGTGCTCGACGTTGTCGAGCCGGGCGAACCCGACCATCGTCTGCGCGAAGAGCGGCCAGTCGCGGCCCTCCTTGCGCGGCGTCAAGAAGTCGAGCGGGCCTTCGACGGCGGCCGCCTTCACGGCTTCGTGGAACTCCGGGACGACGTAGGTGTCGTCCCACCGGATGTCGACCGGCCAGTAGTTCGTGTGGGTCAGCGCGCGCTTCAGCAGGTCGAGGTATCGGCGTCGCATGGCGACGAACTGACCTTCGGAATGCGCCGACTCCACTGTGATCTCCCCCGTACGGCCTGGTCGGGAGCAGCGTGACCGACGGTCGGCGGGCGGTCAAATTGGTACAAGCCGCGGCGGGTTGCCCGAGCGCGTCGGATGCCACGGCCGACCGCGGCTCACTACGATGCCCGGGATGAGGGGTTCGCGCTGACCGCGATGGCCGACGACGCACTCCCGCCGCGGCAGCGCCACCCTCGCTTCGTCGAAGCGGTCCTCGCCGACGCGCGCATCGCCACGGCGAACCGGGGCGAACGGTACGACTTCCGCTCACGGGCCGACGCGATGGTGCAAGCGGCCCGGTTGGCGTGCGTCACCGATGCGTTCCTCGCGCTGGTCCTCTATCGCCTCAAGGCCCACTGGCAGGCGACCGGGGTGCCGGTCCTCCCGTGGTTCGCGCACCGATTGGCCATCATGATCGGGCAGGTCAGCATCGGCGATCCGGTAGTCGTCCAGCCCGGGGTCTACCTCCCCCACGGCCAGGTCGTCGTCGACGGGTTCGTCGACATCGCCCGGGGGACGACGATCGCCCCGTTCGTCACCATCGGGTTGCGGGCCGGCGACCTCGAGGGTCCCACCATCGGCCCGTTGGTGAGCATCGGCACCGGAGCCAAGATCATCGGGCCGGTGCACATCGGTGCGAAGGCGAGCATCGGGGCCAACGCAGTGGTGGTGGCCGATGTCGCCCCGGGGGTGACGGTTGCCGGCATCCCCGCCCGGGTGATCCGACGACCCGACTGACGTCACCGGGCCGGCCCCCGCTAGGTTTACCCGCCGTGGACTGGAAGCGCGCGAAGTGGTGGATCGTGTTCGGCGTGGTGATCGCACTCGCGCTCGGCGCCGTGACGGTCGCCTTCCTGATGCGCGGCGACAAGAGCGACTCCGCGAGTGGGACGACGACCACGACTTCGGTGGCGACCGCCGATTGGTTCGGGAGCCAGCAGACCGCGGCTTGCCCCGCGCTCAAGCGCGTCCGGTCGAGCACCGTCCTCAACTACCGGGTCATCTACGGCGCCGCGCTGGGTGGGCTCACCTGGCCCGAGGCTCAAACCGCGTCAACCGAGCTGCTCACCAGCCTCAGCGACTCGGCCAAGCAGTTGACCCCGTTCGCGACTCCAGCTGCTCAGGCCGAGCTCGGCGCGCTGCAGGTGTACCTGGGTCGGCTGGGCGATGTGGTCAAGGCGTCACCATCGGCCGCTGAGTACTACAAGGGTTCGGCACTCCTTCGACAGGGTTCGCCGAACGGATCAGCCGACTTGGCAAAGCTGTTCAAGCTCGCCGACGCCTGCATCGCAGCCGCATAGCGGCAGCTCAACCGCCTCGCGGCGCGGTGGCCTCGTGGCGGCGCGACCCGTACAGCCCTTCGGCAAAGGCGTAGAGCTCGAGGTCCGACGCGTTGTCGGCCTCGATCCGGTCGACGAGCGGTTCGGGTGCGTCCTCGGGCTCGGTGACGTTCGAGCGCACGGGCTCACCGATCTCGAGCCCGTACCGCGGCGCGAAGTCCTCCCAGAACTCCTCGAACCGCGGCTGGAGGCCGAATCCGTCGAGGCCGGCGACGGCGGCCTTGGCCCGCTCGAGGCGCTCCGTCGTGTCGGGAACATCGGTGAGCACACCGTCGCCGGGGCCCATCTCGTCGGCTCCGATCGAGAACATCCGCGTCATGTGGTTGCGGATCAGCCCGTTGTACCGGAAGGGGTCGTCGTAGATCTCCTCGAGCGACCGGTCGCGATCGTCCCGGTTGATCTTCTTCTGGTGCCGCAGATACGAGAGCGTCCGTTCCACCGGGGGCCGCAGGATGCTCATCGTGACGAACTCGGCGTCGAGCAGCTCGATGGTCGAGAGCGGAAAGTGACCCGCGACGAGACGGATCTCGTCGCGACGGGTCTGCCACCGTTCGAGGAGGTGCGAGACCGAGATCACCGACAGCCGCTTGTCCCGCCCGTCGCTCGAGTTGGGGTAGATGGCGGCATCGTCGAACGTCGCCCGGAACCGGTCGCGGAGCGACGTCCCGGCCGTCTTCTGCAGGTGGACCATGAAGAACCGTGTGGGTTCGCTCGCCACCGGTGGCGCTCCCTCTCGTGGACGGCCGCTCGGACCAGGCACTGTAGCGACGGCCCGCCGCGGCGAGGGCGGTTGGCGGACACCCGGTCCGACCAGCATGATGAAGGGATGCGCAACGCTCCCGACGACCTGGCGGCCGACCCGATCGACCCGCTGGCCGCCGCGTCGGCCCTCGAACGTGACGGCCATCTGGTCGAGGCGATCCGGCTGCTCACCGACGCGAACCGCCGCGCACCCGAGGCCGCGCTCGAGGAGCGCCTCGTGGGGCTGCGGCACGCCGCGTTCGAGGTGCTCGACCGACGGGCGCCGGCCGGCCTGCTCCCACCGATCACCGCAGAGGCGGGACCGACCCCTCCGCTCGAACCGCTGGCCCTGGCCGATCTGACCCCGGAGGCGTTGCGATCGGGCCTCGCCCGCAACGGCTGCGTCTGGGTCCGCGGGCTCGCCTCGCCCACCCAGGTCGCGGAGCTTGCCGGCGGGATCGACCGGGCGCTCGACGGCTTCGACGCCGCCGACGCCGGCGCCGAGACGAGCGCCACCACGCCCTGGTACACGCCGTTCGAACCGCAACCCGGGAAGTACCGGGTCGGGGGTCGACGCAAGTGGGTGCGGGCCAGTGGCGCGGTCTGGACCGTCGACTCCCCCCGCATGCTCTTCGAGCTCTGCGAACTCCTCGACGACAGCGAGATCGGCGAGCTCGTCACCGCGCACCTCGGTGAACGACCGGCGCTGTCGGCCAACAAGTGCACGCTGCGGCGGGTGCCGGTCGACACCAACACCAACTGGCACCAGGACGGTGCCTTCCTCGGATCCGAGGTCCGCACCCTGAACGTCTGGCTGGCGCTCTCCGACTGCGGTACCGACTCCCCCGGCCTCGAGATCGTGCCCCGACGGATCGACACCGTGCTCCCGACCGGCACCGAGGGCGCGATGTTCGACTGGTCGGTGTCTCCCGAGGTCGTGGCCGAGGCGGCCGGCGACGTCGCGCTGGTCATCCCCGAGTTCCGCGCCGGCGACGCGCTGCTGTTCGACCATCTGCTGCTGCACCGGACCGCCGTCGGCCCCGGCATGACCCGCGAGCGCTACGCGATGGAGACCTGGCTCTTCGCGCCGTCTTCGTATCCCGACGGCCAGATCCCGGTGGTGTACTGAATCACACCCCCGGCGGCCGGAGCCGACGGGCGAACTCGTAGAGCTCGAGGTCGTACGCGTTGTCTTCGGCGATCCGCGCCGACAACGGACCGGGGACGTCGACCGGCGTGCTGCGGTTCATGAACACGTGGGGCCCGAGGTCCCAACCGAACCGGGTCGTCAACTCCGCGCAGAACGCATCGAAGTCTTCCTGGAACCCGACCACGTCGAGCGCCAGGAGACGATCCTTGGCCCGCTCCAGGCGCTCGGGCGTGAACTCGATGTGGGTCAACACGCCTTCGTCGCGCATCTCGGCTGAACCCAGCGAGAGCATCTTCACCATGTGGTTGTGCACCAGCTCGAAGCGGATCGGATCGGCGTAGATGGATTCGAGCGACCGGTCCCGATCGGCGGGGGTCTGCTCCCGATGGTGGCGGAGGTACGACAACGTCCGCTCCACCGGGTCGCGCAACAGCGTGAGCGTCGTGAACGGGGCGTCGAGCAGGTCCACGGTGCACAGCGGGAAGTGGCCGGTGACGATGCGGATCTCGTCGCGGCGCACCCGCCACCGTTCGAGGAGGTGCAGCACCGAGAGCACCGTCGCCGGCGGCTGCCCGTCACCCGGCCCCGGATAGAGCTCGCGCGGCTCGAACTCACACTGCAGGCGACGCCAGAGCGCGGTGCCACCGGTCTTCTGCAGGTGGAGAAAGAAGAAGTGCCGGGGGTCCGAGCGAATGCGGTCGTTCACGTTTACGTCAGCTGATCCGACGGAGGAACCCACCCGGATGGAACGTGAGACCGTGCTTCTCCCACGAGGTGTCGACCACGAACCCGCCATTCACCGAGAGGATCCTCCGCACCGCCTCGGTGGGGCCCGCCCCGTACCCCGGCCAGACCGGGTGACCGTTCACGATGGTGTTCTCGACGATCACGTAGGACCCGACCGGCACGAGCGGCGACAGCGCCTCGAACTCCTGCACGATCCTCGGGGCACGGGCATCGGAGCCGAGGATCACCAAGGCTCGTGGGTCAGCCCCCACGAGCTCCCGGACCCGTGCGATCGCAGCCGACTCGTGGGGACCCTGTTCGACATACGTGATGCGGGAGTGCTCCGGGCGCTCCCCGCGCTCGTCGCCCACCGAGACGACCTGGCCCCGGCCGAGGAGGTCGCAGATCGACGCGAGGAACAGTGCCCTCCCGCCGCCGGCCGTGCCGGTCTCGACGATCCACTCGGGGCGGACGCTCGTGAGCAGCTCCTGGTAGATGAAGAGGTCGGTCGGTGCCGCGGCGACGGGATGTCCGAGCCACGTCATGTCGCGCCACGACAGTCCGCGCCAGAACATCTCGATCAGGGTGGTCTTGAGCTCCTCCGGCATCGGCTCGGCCTCCGACGGCACGCCGTCGGGGCCGTCGTTGGTCCGCCGGACCGCGAATGCGGACGACGTCATGCGACGCGACCGGCTCCGGCGCGATCCTTCCGAAGCGAGGGACCCGACGTAGTGCATCGGCTTGGTCGGACCGCGCAGCAGCCGCCCCCGCAGCTCCTCGTAGTGCTCGCCGTAGGCGAAGATCTTGCTGCGCCGATCGTCGTGGGCACCGTCGTTCGTGGTGGTCCCGCCGTGGACCTGGTGGAACGATCCCTCACCCAGGATGGTCACGGTGGTGACGTCGGGCTGGGAGCCGAGCCGTTCCCAGAGGTCGAGGTTCGCGTAGCCACCACCGGGCATGGAGAAGCTGTCGTCGAAGCCGCCGACCTGCTCCAACAGGCTCCGGGGCACGAAGAGGCAGTTGCTCTCGAGCACACCGTCGAACCAGTCGCGATCGCCGATGAAGTGGCTGATCTCGAACAGGCGGTAGCCGTCTGACGGCCAGTTGATCCCCGTGAACAGCTCGTCTTCGCGCTTCTGGTCGTACCCCTTGTCGACCACGACCGGCTGCTGGCCTGGTCCGACGTACCACTGCTGCGTGGCCACGACCGCCGGCTCGTAGCAGCGCAGCCCGGCGATGCCGAAGCGGAGCACGCCCGGAGTCACGACGTGCGCGCCGTCGATCATGAGCGCGTAGTTCGAGCCCCGAGCCGCCGCGATCCCGCGGTTCAGTGCACCCGTGGGCGAAGGAGTCGCCTCGCCGCCGAGGTCGAGGTACCGGAACTCGGGGCCGAAGCTCTGCACGAACTCGGCGCCGAGGCGCTCGCTCTCTTCGGACCCGTTGTCGACGACGATCACCTCGTAGTCGAGCGAATCGGTGCCTTGCTGGTACGCGCGCGACAACGAGTACAACGTACGTGCCGCCTCGCGCCGCATGTTGTAGAAGACCACGATCACCGACAGGTCGATCACGCCGACCGCCGGCCGCGGCGCAAGCGGCGCGCGCGTGAGCACACCACTTGTGCCTCCCGCAGGCGTTGCGCTCGATGTCGCGACTGCGTCCTTACGCCAGACCAATCCCGTCGGTCCGACGCGCCCGACCGGGCTCGACACACCGCGCCGGGTCCGGAACTCCTCCACCGCTTCGGCACAGCCCGGCTGCGACGTGTCCTCGACGATCACGAAACCACCGTCGCTGAGCCGGTCATACAGACGGTCCAGCACGACGCCGGCATCGGTCCCGATGCCGGAGCCGAGTCGCACCAACGAGATCGACGTGATCGGCGCGTCCTGCAACGAGGCATCGAAGGTGCCTTGCAGGAACCGCACACGTTCGTCGAGGAGCCCGAAGCGGGCGAACGCCTCCCGCACCTGGTTGAGGTCGGCGAGGAGGTCGTCGACGCCTCCCGCGTCGAGCGGTCGGGGCTCGCGGCCTTCCGGCGTCGACCGGAACGCACTCGCGACCCACACGTCGCGACCGGGGAGATCATTCGCGTCCAGGTACCCACGCAGGTACACCCCGGCACCCCCTCGGCCCGGTTCGCATTCCACGAAGTCGCCCTCGACCCCCTCGGTGCGGATCGTGTCGAGGGCCTCGTGGAGCTGGTCGAACTTGACCCGCCCCATCGCGGTGTAGGGGAAGTAGGCCGTCGTCGCGTCGTCGCTCGCCGAGTACCCCACCTCGCGCGCCTGCTCGAGCCGCCGGATCTCCTTGCGGAGATGGGAGTCGGGGGCGCGTAGGAGGTCGGGGGCCACGGTCCCCTGCTCGGTCGCGCGCTGGAGCAGGTACTCGATCCGCACCTCGTTCTCGAGGTACGGCTGATCGAGGAGCGTGCTGCGGAGGAGCGTGAGGTATCGCTGGTTCGCGAGCGTGAGCTGCTCGTCGCGCATGCGCATCATGTTGTGCTCGAACACGACCTCGTCGATGCGGATCTTCTCCGACAGTTCGAGCAGGCTCTGCTTGCCGGTGTCGCTCTCGAGGTCGTCGAGCAGGCGTCGCAGCTCCGGGCGGGTGTCGAGGAAGCGTTCCTCGACGACGATCGCCAGCCCGAAGTAGATCGGGAGCACCACGATCCGCAGTGCTTCGTCGTGCTCCGCGACGAAGTCGTCGACCGCGGTCATCACTCCGTTGCGCGGGCCACCTTCGAGTACCGCGTTGTCGAGGGTGATGTTCATCCCACCTCGCGGGAGGAGCTCTTTGCGCCCCGGACGCATCCCGAGCCGCCGGTAGGGCTGGCGGAACTCCTCGGGGATCTCCGAAGGCGTGTAGTAGAGGTCGCGCCGCCCGTAGGGCCAGGCGACGTCGTGCAGCACGAGCAGCGGGAGCGGCTGCTCCTCTCGACGGGACGCCTCGCGGAGGAGCCGCAGCTCGTTGTAGACCGTGTACCAGTTGTGGTCACCGTCGACGAGGGCGACGTCGAAGGCACCGGCTTCGGGGAGCACGTTCAAGCTGATGTCGCGATGGAAGATGTACCGGCCCGGGAACCGGCGCATGTGCTCCTCGGGATCGAAGCTCGGCACGGGATCCACAACGTGCAGCTCGGCGTCGGGTCCGAGCGCGTCGAGCATCAGGACCGTGGTCTCGCCCCGCAACGCACCGATCTCGATGATCCGCTTCGCGCCGGACGCCGCGATCATCGGTGCTACGACACTCTCCCAGAACGGAAACATGACCCCTCATCGCCCTTTCGCCGCGGAGAGTGGCATGGTAAACGAAGTCGGCGCCCGCTCCGTGAGGGCGCGACCACGGTGTTCCCCACCCTCTCACCCCGGGGCGATCGGGTCCCTGCGTCTCGCCGCGTGGATCTCCCGGGCGAAGTCGAACAGCTCGATGTCGTCGGCGTTGTCGGCGGCGATGCGGCGGCGGAACGACTCGGGCACGTCGTCGGGCTCCGTGCGGTTCGCGTGCATCGGCACACCGAGGTCCCAGCCGAAACGGGTGTCGAGCTCGGCGACGAAGTCGTCGAAGTGCACGTCGAGCCCCATCACGTCGACCGATGCCAGACCCTCCTTGGCCCGAGCGAGACGGTCTGGGCCGAAGTCCCTGACGTGGGTCATGAGGCCGTCGCCCGCCGTCATCTCCTCCGGGGAGAGCGAGAACATCTTCACCATGTTGTTTTCAATCATCCCGTGGAACCGGATCGGATCGTCGTAGAGCTCCTCGAGGGGACGGTGCGCATCGCTCGGCGTCTTGCGACGATGGTGACGCAGGAACGACAGCGTTCGCTCAACGGGCTCGCGCACGACCGTCATGGTTGCGAAGTCGTCGCCGAGGAGCTCGCCGGTCCGGAGCGGGAAGTGACCGGTGACGACGCGGATCTCGTCGCGGCGGGCCCGGTATCGCTCACGGAGATGGCTCACGAAGAGGATCGGAGCTGGGCCCGGGACCTCGTCGGATGGATCGGGGTAGATCTGTGGCCGATCGAACTCGCGTTGGAGCTGAACGAACAGACTCGTCCCGGCGGCCTTCTGCACGTGGGCGAAGAAGAAGCGGCGTGCGGCATGCACCATCGCGTGGAGCCCTACTCCCGGACGTCGACTGCCACGACCGCCGTCGCGAGGTCCTTCCAGACGACGACCAGGCGCTCGTTCCAGTCGATGGCTCCTGCTTCGACGTCGGCTTTCGGCCCCGCCAACATGGTGAGCATCACGCCGAACGCGGAGGCGACGAGCGCGATCAACTCGGTCACCACTCCGGCGGTCGCGTGCTCTGACCAGCCGGCCTTCGACGCCAGCTCGGCCACGGTGAGGTGTTTGTCTACCGAAGACGCGGCGGCGAGTATCGAGAGTGCGAGTCGGCCATCAGGATTGAGCGCCGAGAGCATCCGCTCGAGTGCGTCGGGATCGAGCGCGACGCCGGGAGTGCCGGCAATCGAGCGCATGTCGAGGCCCATGAGGTACGTCCGGGTCGCGACCACGAGCTCCTCGGGAACAGGAACCATCACGAACTCCACTCGGTCCCTCCTCCTCTGCTGGCAGTCGGGCGCTCCGACGCGCCGGTCCGACATCGTGGCACAAGGTGACGCGGCGATGAATTGTCCCCACGGAGCGATGAATTGTGCCAACAGTGGGTCTCGCGAACCACCAGTTCAGGCGCAGAGCGAGTAGAATGCCTATCTACACATACGGGCGCAAGATGCGCCCTCGCCGTCCAGGAGGGACGACATGGCCGATAGGCCGCAGGGACTCTCGGACGCCGAACCGCCCGAAGCATGCCACGAGGTCACTGCGCCGCGAGCTGATTTCGGGCGACGGCGGTTCCTCCTCGGCGCGGCCGCAGCGGGAACCGCGGCATGGGCCGTCCCGGCCATCGTGACCATGGAACCGGCCGGCGCCGCTGGGCTCACCAGTCCCCCGCCGACACCACCTGAGGTCGAGGTGCTGCCGAAGACGATCATCGATCCTCCCGTCGACCCCAGTGATCCGGTCGTCGAGGTTGCCGGCGCGCCGGCCGCGAACCCGGAGGTCGAGGTGAGGGGCGCCCTTGCCGTGACGGGCGCGCCCATCGACACGCTTCTCGGAGCGGGCGCCGCCGCGATCGCCGGTGGCGGCGCGCTGCACCAGTGGAGCGCCCGGGCCGCCCGTCGGAGTGCGGCGTCCACCGATGCGCCGGCGGTACCCGGAGCAGCCGAGGTGCCCAACCCGCCCGCCGGGTGACCGCCCGGGGGCTGTCGCCCACGTATTAGCTTCTGCGCATGACGGGTACGGCGACCTTTCTCGACGACCACCTGCTACGGGTCGGAGCGACCCGGTTCTACTGCGACTATCCCCTCGACACCGCACCCGAGGGTCTCCTGCCCGTGATGAAACACCGGGCCCTCGTCGAGCGATACATCGACCTGGCCCGAAGCCTGCAGCCCCAGGTCATCGTGGAGCTCGGCATCCACCGCGGTGGCAGTACCGCCTTGCTGTGTGAGTTGACTTCGCCCGACAGGTTGATCGCACTCGAGCTCAACAGCACACCCCCGGGGCTGCTCGGCGCGTACCTGGCCGACCGGGATCTCGATGAGGTCGTGCGGCCGTTCTACGGCGTCGATCAGTCCGACCGCTCCCGTGTCGGCGAGATCCTCGTCGACGAACTGGGAACCCGGCCCATCGACCTGGTCATCGACGATGCGTCCCACCTGTACGAACCGACCCGATCCTCATTCGAGTCTCTCTTCCCGCGCCTGCGTCCTGGCGGCCTCTTCGTGATCGAGGACTGGAACGCCGACCACCTCCTCGCCGACGAGGTCGTCCTCGCGTTCGAAGACCCGTCCCATCCGCTGCACGAGTCGGCGCTGATCGATCTCCCGGCGGCTCGGGAAGCGCAGCATCGTGATCCGACGTCCCAGCGAACTCCGTTCCTCCGGCTCGTGGTCGAGCTCTTGCTGGCCCGGGCCTCGGCCGGGGACACGATCCGCGACGTGACCATCGACGAGCACTGGGTGACGGTGCAGCGGGGGGCCGACCCGCTGGATGCCCTGGCGTTCCGCCTCTCGGATCTGGTCAACGACCACGTCGGCTTCACGACCGCCAAAGGCTGAGCGGCAGGGTCGATCGGCCCGGACCCCCGAACAGAGAGCGGTGTAGAGTCCTGGCGGTCCCAGACCAAGGATGAGCCGGTGGACGAAGTAAACGAGGACCTCACGGACAGCGATACGGCGGAGCCTGCTCTGCACCTGGCGAACCGCCTGATCGTCTCGATCCAACGTCAGGGTCTCCGGATCCCGACTTTCTCCAACGCCACGCCGATCGACCTCGGCGCGTCGCAATTGGCCGTGCTCGAGACACTGAACCGACCGGGGGGCGCGTCACGGGCGGCTGCCGTCGATGGAGCCGGCGCCCAGAGCGACCCCGAGGTTCAGGCCAGCCTGGAAGAGTTCGTCGACCGGCTCACAAGGGAGACCTGGCTCACCACCGAGCCGAGCCAGGTCCCGACGCGGGCTGCGGTGGCTCCCGCCACCAGCGCCGGAAGTCATCCCCTTCCAGCCCTCGACGACAGCGCCGCGATCGCCACCCCGCTCTCGGTCCGGCCGGTGCCGGGCGGCTACGAGTTCGTCGCCCATCTCGGTGACCGCCTGGCGACGGTCACCGGACCTGAGTTGCTCGCGTTGCGTGAGATCGTCGAGCCGATCACGCTTCGGGAGGCTCTCGCTGCTCACCGAGAGGCAGGAGGTGCATTCGCACTCGACGACGCCCAGTTCCTCGACGTGATCGGCCGCCTCGCCGCGGTCGACATCGTCGTCGTCGGCCGGCCCGATGCCCTCGCCGGGTTCCAGCGCGTTCGGGCCGAGGGCCTCGACGACTCGTTCACGGAGCGCGACCGCATCTGCCAGGAGGTCTTCACCCGCTTCGCCGACGCCGACGACGCCGATGAGCAGGCGCGCGAAGCGCGCACGGGCGTCGTCCGGCCGCAGGTGATCCCTGTCGCGTTCGACCCGGTCCCGCCCCTGGCGCTCGCCCTCATCGCCTCGTACGGCAGGGTGTTCGACGGCGGGTCGCTCGGCGAGCACTACCGCTTCCGGCGCGAATGGGTGTGGCTCGAGGACCGCTTCGAGCACCACACCAGCCGCCCCGCCGTCTACCTGTTCTCGAACTACCTCTGGTCCCACGCGCAGTGCGTCGAGATCTCGCGCCGGGTAAAGGCCGCAAGCCCTGCGAGCATCACCGTGCACGGTGGTCCCGACACTCCGAAATATGAATCCGACGCGCGCGCCTACTTCGCCGCGAACCCCCACGTCGACGTGACCGTCCGCGGCGAGGGCGAGCAGACCGCCGTCGAGGTCCTCCGCGCGCTGATGCCGGTGATCGGCGACGAGTACCGGGATCTCTCGGTGTTGGCCGATGTTCCGGGGATCTACTTCCGTGGGCCCGATGGCTCGGTGCACTGCACCGCCGACAGGGACCGGATGACAGACCTCGACGTCATCCCCTCACCGTTCCTCACCGGCTTGTTCGACGCCTACGCCGAGGTCCCGGGCACCAACGTCACCATCGAGACGAATCGGGGGTGCCCCTACGGTTGCACGTTCTGCGACTGGGGCTCCGCGACCTCGAGCCGGATCCGCAAGTTCGACCTGCAGCGGGTCTACGACGAGATCGAATGGTGCGCGAAGTCGCACATGCAGGGGATCGGCCCGGCCGACTCGAACTTCGGGATCTTCGAACGCGACGTGCCGATCGCCGAGTTCGTTGCCCAGATGAAGGAGACGCACGGATATCCGAGGTTCTTCGGGGTGAGCTACGCGAAGAACACGGTGAAGCACCTGCAGCACATCATCCAGACGATCGCCGGCGCCGGCATCGTGGTGCAGGGGATCCTGTCGCTCCAGACCATGGACGAGGACACGCTCTCCGCGGTCCACCGTTCGAACATCAAGACCGAGAAGTACGACCTCCTCGCGGGCGAGATGCGCCGGGCCGACCTCCCGTTGTTCGTCGACCTGATGCAGGGCCTCCCGGGCTCGACCAAGGAGTCGTTCACCCGAGACCTGCAGCAGTGCATCGAACGCGAGGTGCAGGTCCGCATCCCGCAGACCACGCTCCTCGTGAACAGCCCGATGAACGATCCCGAGTACCGCGCCGAGCACAAGATCGAGGTGCACCAACCGCTGGCACCCGGCCGGCCCGCGCTCGTGGTCTCCACGGCCACGTTCACGCGCCAGGACTACTTCGAGATGAGCGCTCAGCGGCGCGTCTTCCTGCTCTTCGAGAACTTCGGGGTGATGCGCCAGGTCTCACGGTTCGTCCGCCAGGAGACGGGCACGCTCGAGACCGACCTCTACGAGCGGATGCGGCGGATGTCGCGCCGGGACCCGGCCCGCTGGCCGCTGATCCAGCTCCTCACGAGCCTCGTGCCGCACGTGATGGAACCGCCCGTCAGCTGGGGCCTCGTGCTCGAAGAGGTCCGTCGATTCCTCGTCTCCGAGATCGGCATCACCGACGACTCCGCGCTCGACACCGCGCTCCGGGTGCAACTCGGGTTGCTCCCGAGCCACGACCGGGTGCTCCCCGAGACGCTCGAGCTCTCCCACGACTACGCGGCCTGGTTCCGCGACGTGATGGCCGTGAAGGAATCGCCCGAACGGGACCAGTGGACCGAGCTCGTCCCGCGACTGCGGGAGTACGGACCGGCGCAGTTCACCATCGACGATCCCGGCGACGTCGCCCGGGCCGCGATCGGGGCCAACATCGAGCTCCACGGCTTCGGGCTGAACTGGGAGTTCGAGACGCCCATCCGTCGAGCGTTCATCGCGAACGAGCGCACCGTCTCGACCCTCGGGGCCATCTAGCCCCACCGCGAGCCCCTAGCCGGGCGCGGGTTGGAGCTCCCCGGCTCCGTTGATGACGGTGTTGCCCGCGACGACGATCCCGGTCGTGTCGGTGGCCTTCACCAGGTACATCAGTGGCTGCGGTCCGCCCGCACCGCCCCGCAGCGACATCAACTGGCGGTTGCCCTGCACCCGGACTCCGTCGACCCTGGTGAACGACATCACCGCCAGCGCCGGGTTCCCTGCTCCGTAGTCGGAGGAGTTGTCGAGCACGGTCCAGTCGGACCGGCGGCCGCCGTCGAGGTCGAACACCGTCACGCTCAGCGCCTGACCCGACAGCCGGTTGCCCTGGACCGTGACGTGGTTGATCGGTCCGCGCCCGTGCGCGGCGACGAAGTTCAGCCGCCCTCCGATCACTCGGTTGTTCCGCAGGGTGACGTTGTCGACCGACGCGGCTTCGCTCTCGGGCTCGAAGTCGAACGTCGAGCGCCGCACTTCCGAGAGGGTCGACTGCTCGACGACCACGCGACTCGCTTCGGTGAAGGTGATGCCCTGCCGGCCGCTGCGAAGTCCGGTGAAGCTCCGCACGAGCACGTCGGTCGAACGCGACGTGCCCGCGAAGCCACCTCCGATGTAGATGAAGTCACCGTAGGTGTCGGTCGCCGAGCAGCCGATCAACGAGATCCGGGCCGAGTTGAGGACGTCGAAGCCGTGCTGGGCCTCGTACTCCGAGCGGTAGGCAGCCTCGCCCATCCCCGCCATCGGGTTCGCACCGACGACGTTGAGACCCGACACGGTGATGTCGGCGCTGTTGACGATCCGGACGTTGGGTCGGGCGCGGGTGCTCTTGATGTTCTCGGCCGTCGAGCGGTCTCCGGCTGTCGTGAACTCGAACGTGGCCCCGTTGCCCCGGATCGTCAGGCCCCGACGCCCGGCGATCGAGAACGTCTGCTCCATCCGGTACTGGCCCCCCGCCCGGAGGGTGACCGTCGATCCGTCGGGAACCGAGGCGAGGAAGGCGGCCATCGGAGCGGACACGTCGGTCACCCCGCTGGCATCGACCGCCGGGGTGAACGTCCCGGCCGACGGCGGACCGGGTGGGGGGTTCGGACCGCACGCGGCGAGGACGGCCGCGACGAAGACCACGGGCAGGAGCACTCGGATGAACTTCACAGTTCCTCGACGATCTGCTTCACGCCCTACCCCGCACCATGATCGGCATTCGACGCCGCGAATCTGTAGTGCAGGCGACAAGAGGGAAAACAGGTCGTGCGGCCCAGATCGGGGGCCGCGGGATCGCGGCAGAATGCCTGAGGTACGCTGATGAGTCCTCTGCGAGCTGGGCGCCGGGAGGCACGCGCGGCAGAGGCGACCGGATGGGCAAGGGCTGGGTTCCTGCTCCCATCGCTCGGATTTCACCGCCACAAGGACGGAACTTGCAGCTCGCCGACGTGATCAAGTCGCTCCAACGGCACTGGCGGGTGTCGGTCGCGATCTTCGTGCTCACCGTCGCCGGCGTGAGCGTGTTCCTCTTCACGCGCAACGAGGTCCGTGATCCCGACCGCTGGCAGCAGACCGTCCAGATCCTGGTCCCGGTGCGCGACAAGGACGGCAACCTCCCGCCGGGCGTCCCGCCCAGCCTCCTGCAGGGTCAGGCCCAGGTCGCGCTGTCGCAGGAGGTCACGAGCGACGCGCTCAAACGGGCGAGCCTCACCGAGGAAGCCCGCTCCGACGTCTCCTTCGGGTTCGCCCAACCGCCGCCGGCGTTCGAGGGCGGCCGCGCCGATCAGCTCTATCTCACCATCACCGCATCCGACCGCACCCAGGCGGTCGAGGTTGCGAACGCCTACGCCGACGCCTACATCGACGCGCGCGGCAAGAACGTCGCCGCGGGGAACGAGAGCGGCACCAAGTCGGACAGGAAGGGCATCGACAAGCTCAAGGCTCGCCTCGAACAGGTCAAGCAGGAGCTCTCCGACACCAACCCGACGCTCCTCGCGCTCGTCGACAGCGCGAACCCGGGAGTCAATGGCGAGCAGCCTTCGCTCACCCTGCCCGAGGGAACGTCGACCGACGCGGGCCTCCTCGCCTACGAGGGTCGTGCTCTGTCGGATCGAGTCAAGGCAGCGAGCCTCTCCTACGCGCAGAACGTCACCGACGCGATCGTCCCCTCGTCGTACGCCTCGATCGTCGAACGGCCCTACCCGGTCCAGATCACTCCACCGCTGTCGTCTCCACTGGTTCCCGTGGCCGTTGCGCTCCTGCTCGGTGTCCTGCTCGCCGTGGCCGTGCCGGTCCTGATCGATCGACTCGACCACTCGATCCGCAACGCCCGCACGGCGAGCAACGCATTCGCCGCCCCGGTGCTGTCGACGATCCCGCCGACGTCGCCGTCCGACTTGGCCACCCTCGCCCTGCCCGGGACACCCCGCGACGCCGCGTACCGCACCCTCGCGGCCACGAGCGTGGCCACCGACCAACTCCCGCGCGCCATCGTCGTCACGTCGCCGGTCGGTGAGATGCAGGACTCCGTCGCCGCGAACTTCGCCGCCGCCCTCGCCGGGCTCGGCCTCCGCGTCGCGCTCATCGCCACCGACCCCCGCCAGGCCTGGTTCGACCACTCAACCGGTCCCCAGGACGCGCCGACGCTCCCCGATCTGTTGAACCTCGCCACCGCAGGACGACTCAACGGGCAGGTCCGTGAGAGTCTCGTCCCGACCCACCTCGACAACCTCGCGATCCTCACTCCCGGCTCGGTGGGTGCCGACGCGCTGCTCGATGGTCTCCCCACGGTCCTGCAGGCGCTGGCCGACGCTGAGATCGACGTCACGGTGATCGCGGGCCCGGCGCTCCTCGAGGACCCGTCGGCCACCATCCTCGCCTGGAGCACCCGCAGCGTCCTCTGGGTCGTCGAGGCCGGGGAGGTCACCGAGCAGGAGGCGCGCGAAGCCGCGTCCCGCCTCGCGCTCGCCGGGGCCACGCCGTTCGGTGTCGCCCTGGTCGACGCCGAAGACTGACGGAGCGGCCCGTGGAGGCGCAGCAGCCGATCGACCTGTCGACGCGGTTCAGGCTGGCCCCGGCCGCCACCCGGATGCTCGGCTCCGATCTCCTCGTGAACGCCGGCGGTGCGACCGCCTCTGTACAACGCCTCCTCGGCACCGGCCCCGATCTGTGGTGGTGCTTCTCGCACGGCTACACCGTCGGCGAGGCCGCCGCGCACCTCGCGACACGAGACGGTGCGCCCGCCGACCTCGAGGCGAACGTGGTGGCCTTCGGGCAGTCGCTGGTGCAGGCGAACCTGGCCGAGGTCGTCGGATGATCCCGATCGACACGCACCTCTTGGCGCTGGCCGGGGCGGGGCTCCCCGGCGGTCGCGAGCTCCCCCGTGACGGATGGGGGGAACGTCTCGACGAGATCGCGAACCACGGACTCGCGGGCATTCTCGGTTGGGCCGACTCCGAAGGCCTCGTCGACCTCGACCAGCAGAGCGCGCACCAGCTCCACCTACGGCTCGAGTCGGAAGCGATCCGCGCGGTCCAGCTCGAAGGGGAGCTGATCCGACTCGAATCGATTCTCACCGACCTTCCCGCGGTCGTACTGAAGGGAGCGATCCTCGCGCACGGGGCCTACCCCGATCCCGCGCTGCGGCCGTTCACCGACCTCGACATCCTCGTGGCGGGTCGACACCACAACACCGCGGTCCGCGCGCTCGAAGCCATGGGCTACGAGCGGAGCCGACCCGAACCCGCGCCCGGGTACGACTCCCGCGTCGGCAAGGCACTCACCCTCACCCATCCCGGGGGCGTCGTGATCGACCTCCACCGGACCCTGGTGGCGGGAAACCTCGGGGAGTCGATCGACGTCGAGGAGATCCTCGCGGAGCGCCAAGCGGTGCTCCTCGGCGGCCGTGCCATCCCGGGGCCCTCGTGGGAAGCCCATCTCGTCGAGGTCGCGCTCCACGCGGTGATGGGCGACGGTCTCAGCCGGGCGCTCTCGATCCGCGACGTCGCGCAGGTCGCGCTCCACCCCGACCTCGATGCCGACCGCGCGGTCGAGCTCGTCGACCGGTGGCGGGCCGCCGACCCCGTCGCGCACGGTCTCCGGGCCGCGATCGACGGCATCGGGATCACGCTCCCCGGGCCGCTCACCACCCTGGCCGGCCTGCACCCCGTGCTCACACCGGCGTTGCCTGCGGAGTCGCGTTCGGCGAAGCGCAGGGTCGACGAGCTCATGCACGGCGACATCGGGCGTCGACTGACGCTCACTCGCGCACTGGTCGCGCCGACACCGGCGTTCATGCGCTGGAGCTACGGCCAACGTGCCACGCCACAGCTCTACGGTCGCCGATGGGCCGAGCTCTACCGACGCGCCAAGGAGGCACGCGGAACCCCACCGACGGGCGAATCGGTGCCGGCAGAGCACGCCGAACCACCCACCGACCCCCCGACTGCACCCGACGCCGACGGTCCGCCCCCTTTTGACCCGGCGAACCTGGCCGAGCGGGTGGCACCGACGCCCAGCCTGGTGGCGCTGTCCCCCCGCCCACCCGTCGCGCTCGTCACCCGGCGCCCACCCGACGGCCGATCCACCGCCGCCGAAGGCCAGAGGTCCGGGCTGCTCCCCCGCCCCCGCTCCCGGCAGGAACGCTGGAGCGACAAGCGGACCCGCAGACCCGGCAACGGCAACGGCAACGGCACGCCGACCCTGCCGCCGGAGAACGGATCAGCCCCACAGGACCAGCCGGAGCCGACAGGTGCCGAGGCTCCCGCGTCGGCACCGCCCGAGAGTGGACTGCGCATCGCGCTCGTCGCGGTCGGTCTGCTCGTCTTCACCGCCCTCCTCGCAAGGGTCGGCATCGACTTCATGGGCCTCGTCCTCGTTCCCGCGGCCGGTCTCGTGTTCGCCGCCGCGACTTCGAGGAGCATCGTCCGCCGGCACCCCGACGAACACTGGATCAGCAAGTTCCTGATGCTCGGCGTCGTGGTGAAGGTCGCGGCGTCGTACCTGAGGTACTTCACGCTCGTGACGAGCTACGACAGCCAGGGCGACGCGATCGCGTACGACGAGTACGGACGAAAGTTCGCCGACGCGTGGATGGGAAACGGCATCGTCCCTCAGCTCGACAACTGGCGGAAGACCAACTTCGTCCGGGTCTTCACCGGGTGGGTGTACTTCATCTTCGGTGCGAACACCATCGCCGGGTTCTTCATCTTCGGCCTGCTCGCGCTGGTCGGTTCCTATCTCTGGTACCGCGCCACTGTCGACGCCGTTCCGGGGATGAACAAGAAGCTCTACCTCGGGTTGGTCCTGTTCGCTCCGAGCATCGCCTTCTGGCCGTCGTCGATCGGCAAGGAAGCGCTCATGCAGTTGGGGATCGGCGTGGCCGCGCTCGGAACGTCGTATCTCCTGCGCCAACGCCTGCTCCTCGGTCTCGCGATCGGCCTCTCCGGGGGTTGGTTGCTCTGGGTCGTTCGACCGCATCTCCTCGCCCTCGTGACCATCGCCGCCGGCTGCGCCTACGTCGCCGGGCGGGTCCGGAGCAGCAAGACGGGGGTCGGATCCCTCGCCGGGCGACCGATCGGGATCGTCGTGATCGCGCTGCTCATGGCCTTCGCGGTGAGCCAGGCAACGAAGTCGCTCGGAATCTCCGAGCTCTCGCTCTCGTCGATCGAGACCGAGCTGGACGACGTGAGCAAGCAGACCGGCCAGGGCGGGTCGCAGTTCGACAACGGCGGCAACTCCCTCAACCCGTTGAACCTTCCCATGGGTGCGGTCACGGTCCTCTTCCGGCCGTTGCCGTACGAGGTACGCACCCCGTTCGAGCTCCTCTCCGCCCTGGAGTCGATGCTCCTCCTCGCGCTGATCGTGAAGCGATTCCCCTCGGTCCGCACCGCGATCCGGCGGGCCCGGGGATCGCCGTTCCTTCTCTACTGCATCGTCCTGCTGATCCTCTACGCAGCCACGTTCTCATCGTTCGCGAACTTCGGCATCCTCGCCCGCCAGCGATCGCTGGTCATGCCTGCGCTGTTCGTGCTCATCGCAGTGAATCCCGTCGAGCCCCGCCCCCGCGACCCACGTGGTTTCTCGATGCCCGAAGAACCCGCGGTCGCCGGAGCAGTCGCAGAGCCGCCCGATGCGATCAGTCCCGCCGCGAGAACGCCGTGGGGAACGACCTGAACGTCGACGTCCTCGGTACGGTCATAGCGATCGAGGCTCCCGAGCCCGTGCTCATCGAGTTCCGGACGGTGCTCGGCGATCTCGCGTCGGCCGCGCCGGCGAGCCGTCACCTCAGAGTCGAGAAAGCTCCTGACCACCGATTCCGTCTCGTGGATTCCGACACGCTCGTCCGGGCCGACATCGAGCCGTCGATCCTCGCGGCGACCGTGGTGTGGCATCTCAACACGATCGTGCCCGAGACCCGTGCGCACCTGGTCATACACGCCGGCTGTGTCGCAAACGAGAGCGCGGTGTTGCTCCCCGGCGGGTCGGGCGCCGGAAAGTCGACCCTCGTCGCTGCGTGTGTGGAGCAAGGCGTCGATTACCTCTGTGACGAGTACGCAATCCTCGACTTTGCGACGGGCTCGATGGTCCCGTATCCCAAGCCGCTGTCGCTCGACGGTGAGCAGCTCGTGCCGGCGTCGCAGCTCCGAGTCGGCTCGGTCGCTGCGCCGGTGGCGCCCGGGGCGATCGTGTTTCCGCGCTATTCGCAGAGCGAACGACCGTCGGCGACCCCGCTCGAGACCGGCTGGACCGTGCTGGCCCTCGCGTCTCACACCACCAACCTGAGCACCCTGGGTGGAGACGCGTTGCCATGGCTCGTCGGCCTCGCTGTGGGGTGCCCGGCTTGGCAGCTCGGCCACGACGACGCGTCGGGCGCAGCCGCCCGGATCCGAACCAGCACGTTCGCGCCGGGCGAGCCAGTCCAGCCGGCGGCGACCATCGGTCCGGTGACCCGGGACACCACGACTGTCCCGGTCGGCGAGGAGCTCGTCGTGTTCGACTCTTCGACCGGAGCGGTGCATCTCCTGAACGAAGCGGCAGCGTTCGTCTGGTCGTGTGTGCCCGAGGCGGAGAGCTCTTCTGGTCTCGCGGAAGCCGTGCTCGACCTGGCCCCGTCGGGCGCACTCGAATCGGGCACAGTCGACACGACCATCCGCAGGCTCGTGGACATCGGCCTCCTCACCGACTCGCCCGGCCGCGACACCTACTCGGCGTGACGATGCCGAACCTTTGAGAAGTGGCGCGGCCAACCTCGTAGGCTCCTGAGATGCCTGTGCCGCTCGAGTTCACCGGGGACGGGCTTCTGATCCTCGACCAGACGGTGCTCCCTCGGAGCGAGGTCGTGCTCACCCTCCACGACGCCTCCGAGGTCGCGAATGCCATCAAGCGACTCGCGGTTCGAGGCGCCCCGCTGATCGGGATCGCCGCCGCGTACGGCCTCGCGCTGGCTGTGGCTCGGGACCCGAGCCGCAGGGCAGTCGACCGCGCCGCGAACATCCTGCGGACCGCGCGGCCGACAGCAGTGAACCTTGCCTGGGCAGTCGACCGGGTCCAGCAGGCCGCGCTGGCAGCCGACGACGATCACCGGCTCACGGTGGCTCGGACCGAGGCGATCGCAATCCACCGGGAGGAAGATGCTGCAAGCGCTGCCCTTTCGGCGCATGGAGCAGATCTCCTCCACGGCGCACGACGCCTGCTCACCATCTGCAACAGCGGTGCGCTCGCCGCCGGTGGCAACGGCACCGGACTCGGCGTCATTGTCGAAATCGCTCGCCGCGCCCCCGTGGGCGAGGTGTCGGTCCTCGCGTGCGAAACCCGCCCGCTCCTGCAGGGGGCGCGACTGACCGTCTGGGAGTTGACCGGGCACGCGATACCGCATGCGTTGATCGCCGACAGCGCCGCAGCGGGGCTCATCGCCCGTGGTGAGGTCGACGCGGTGGTGGTCGGCTGTGATCGGGTCGCAGCGAACGGCGACGCCGCGAACAAGGTCGGCACCTACGGGCTCGCTCTGGCGGCGCAGGCTGCGTCGATCCCGTTTGTCGTTGCCGGCCCTTGCTCGACCATCGATCCCCATACACCCGACGGCGCCTCGATCGACGTCGAGGAGCGAGGTGCTGAAGAAGTGCGACGGGCGGAAGGCACGCTGCTCAGCCTGCCCGATGTCGCGGTCCGCAACCCCGCTTTCGACGTGACCCCCGCCGCCCTGATCACTGCACTCGTCACCGAAGCCGGGATCGCGGCGCCGGTCGACCGTGTGACCATCGCCGGCTTGTTGTCCCGACCGACGTAGCCCATTCGCGTCGTTCCCGACCTACTACCGTTCCACTCGTTCGCCAAGGAGTCGTTCCGTGCGCCCGCATCCACTGGTTTCCCGATGACCTCGCACCTCGCATGGTCGAGCGACGACGCCTTCGTCCTCGACGGAACCACGTTCGTCATCGAACCGTTCGCCCCGACCGCGTCGCGAGTCGACCGGTTCGTGCTCGCGAAACCTCGATGGATGCTCGACGCCTACCTTGACCTGGCGCCCGAGGTGCACGGGGGACGAATCGTCGAGCTCGGGATCGCTCGGGGCGGGAGCATCGCGTTCTTCGCCCATCTACTCCAACCCGCCATGCTCTTGGCCCTCGACATCGCGCCGCCCATCGATGCGCTTCTGGAGTTCGTCACAGATCGCGGCTTCGCCGACACGGTCCGCCCCGCCTTCGGCGTCGACCAGGGCGACCGCGAGCGCCTCGAGGAGCTCGCACGATCCACCTTCGGCGACGACAGCCTCGACCTCGTCATCGACGACGCCTCCCACATCCTCGGACCGAGCCTTGCGAGCTTCGCCACGTTCTTTCCTCGCCTCCGGCCCGGTGGAATCCTTGTGCTCGAGGATTGGTCGCATGCCCACACGTGGGAGCGGGCGCTCCGTGACCACCCGGACCAGCGATACGGCGCCGAGCTCTTGGCCCACACAGAACGGCCGCGAGAGGACGGCGACCTCAGCACTCTCGTTCTGAAGTTGGTGCTCGCTGCGGGCTATGCGCCCGAAGTGGTGGCCGACGTCGACGTGCGCGCGGGCTTCACCGTGGTCCGGCGAGGTGAGGCCACGCTCGATCCCGCGACCTTTGAACTCGACGCTTGTTTCGGCGCCGTCGGCCGATCGGTCCTGGCAAACGGGAGCTAAGCGGGAACCGTCGAGAGCGCCGCCGCACTCGCCAGCTCGGGGGCGTCGGCTGGGAGCAGGAAGCCACCGGCAACCGCCTGATACACGGCGTTCAACCACTGGTTCACGAAGTCCTGGTGCGTTGGGTACAGCCCGACCAGCTGTTCCGCTGTGAACGGCGTGGTGCTACCCGACAGTCGGCAGAAACCGGGTCCGTCGTTGAGGCCATCGAGCCTCGCGACCGGCGCATCGACCTGGGGCGAGCGGACCCCGCCGAGTGCGTTGCCGAGCGCGTCACGTTCCAGCGCGACCGGTGAGGTCGACGCGACCTCGAGCAGCGGGCCGACTGGCGGCGCGAGGCCGTCGCGGACCCATGTCTCCAAGTGGTGCAGCGCGGCCTGGAACTGCCAGTGGTGCGGGCCTGCGTTCATCGGTTGGGCACAGCCGAACACGTCGATCGGGTTCCGCATGAACCCGAACATCTGGATCGCACCGCTGCCGTTGCCGGTGTCGTTGAAGCCGGCGAGGGAGGTGTACAAGTCGGCGTGCGAGGTGCCCGCCAGTTCCCATGCCCGGAACAGATTGGTATCGGGCTGGCGGGTAGCGAGGTTCGACGAGATCACGTCGCCCTCCGCCTGGACGACCATCACCGGGACGTCGAGGTCGTCGCGGATCGGCGCCGGCGCGGGGAACGGGACCGAGGGCAGTGGCGACTGGCTGATGGACGAGCCAGACGAGCCGCGACTGTGTACGAGAAATCCGTCGTAGACGTGCTCGAGCGGCTGGACCGCATCGATGTAGGTCACCAGCCGACTCGCCGACTGGGATTCGCCCGTGGCCAGCACACGTTCGGGGACGAGGCCACCGAGCACGTTGCCGGCGCCGTCGCGCACTCGCTGCCCCGCGTGGGTGAAGATGTCGTACGAGAAGCTATCGCCGGGGTGTGTGAGCGAGTCGTAGCGAGGGTTGGGTCCGTTCTTGAGGGCGTTGACCCCGACCGCCTGGGCCGACACGCCGACCCACACCGCACCGCTGCGGATGATCTCGTTGTGGCCCATCACCCAGTCGGTGGGGATGTCCTGGCCGGCAGTCACGTTCATCCACTCCACGACGACGGTGCCGTTGAAGTCGGCCGCATCGGCCGGGCGCATCACGATGACACGGGTCCGGTAGACACCCGTCTCGTCGCGAGGCTGGGCCGCGACCTGGAGCTTGCCGTCGGTCGGGATCGGCGCTGTCGGGGCGTAGCTCTGTGCGAATCCGGTCAGGAAGAACTCCGACTGTTGGTAGCCCAGGGACGTCGCATCGAGGATCCCGAGGATCGTGGTGCCCTGGCCACCCGTGTTCGGGCCCTGGATGCACGATGCTGCGACGAGCAGCACCACCAGTGCGCCGACCCAGCGAATCCCCGCGTTCCGTCGCTTCGTGCCCCGCATGTTTGCCCCCCTGGCTGATGAAGCGCCGAGTCTTCCCGGTGCCGACGGCTTCGTCAAAGCACCGACTCGGGTGAAAAGGTCAATACACTGCTCCGATGCCGACCATCATCGAGCCGACGGTCCCGACGATGCCTCCGATGGGATCGGCACCGCCCCAGACGCGCACCCCGCGTGACCAGGGCATCGAGCACATGATCGCGGCCACGATCCGGCTCCTCGAGGTGCGCGACCCCGACCAGATCACGGTGCGCGACGTCGCCGAGGAATCGGGGCACCACCACCGCTTCGTCCAGGCGTGGTTCGGAGGCAAGGTCGGACTCTTCCGCGCCGTGTTCGACCGCCTGAACCTCGAGGCCGCCGACCGGATCCGCGACTCGTTCGTGTCGGAGCGGGGCTTCGCGACCGACGTCCTCGCCAGCGCGCGCCTCATGAACTGGCTCGTGGCCGCCGAACCCGGTGCCCTCGACGGTCCCCGCCCGACCCCGATCATCGACCAGGTCGTCGAGCAGTACCGGCTCCGATACGGCCTGGAGCACGACACCGCCCGACTCATGACGCTGCGCCTCGTCGGTGCCGCGCTTGCGGCGATGTTGTTCGCCGGACCCCTCGGGCTCGAGCCCGACGACGTGCCCGCCCTCGCCCACCTCGAGGTCGAGCTCGCCACCCTGCTCGCCGCGGCGCACACGGCCCCCACCTGAGGGTCGGGCTCACCTACTGGCGCGCCATCGTCTCCCTGGCCGCAGCCGCGTCGCCGTCGGGAGCGCGTTCGGAGACGAGCTGGATCTCGACCAGTTCCAACGTGCCTTCGAACGGGAACGCGTCGTCGTAGCGGTCGCTCACCGGCGAGCCGTGGTCGGAGCCGACGCTCGGCCCGAGGCTCGAGATGATGCGCATGACGAAGGGCACCTCGATCGTGCCGCACTCCGCGTCGTTGATCACGAGCGTCGCGCGGCCGCCTTCGCCGCCGCGCCGGAACCGCACCCCCACCACCGATGCGCCGACCGGGACGTCGCGATCCGATTCGACCACGTGGTGCACGCCGAAGATGTTGTAGTCGAAGAGGAGCTTGCCGCCCTGCACGAAGACGCTCGCCCCCGAGCTCGCCGTTCCCGTCGCGTAGATCACGCCCCCGTCGTCCACTCCCCGCTCGATGGTCGCGTCCAGATCCCAGCTCCGGCCGCCGATCGACGCGCCGACCTGCGCCGGCATCGGTGACATCGGCGGGTGGTACACGTACCGTCGGTCGACGCGGTGCGGCGAGTGGTCGCGGAAGCGGGCGCCGAAGAGCTCGATCGTTCGGTCGTCGAGCGGGAGCACGCCGTGATCCGCGGCCTCCTTCCACCACAGGTCGACCATCTCGGCGAGCTTGTCGGGCTCGGCGGCCGCGAGGTCGTTGCACTCGGAACGGTCCTCGGCGAGGTGGTACAGCTCCCAGGTGTCGTCGTCGAACGGAACGCGCGGGACGTGGCGGGTCACCGCCTTCCACCCGTCGGCGTAGATCGCCCGGTGGCCCATCATCTCGAAGTACTGCACCGTCTTGCGGCTGAGCGCATCGGGTGCGTCGAAGGTCGAGAGCATCGAGGTCCCGGTGACGGGCATCTGCTCGTAGCCCCGGTACACCGTGGGCGGCGTCACCCCGAGCGCCTCGTAGATCGTGGGGGCGACGTCGTTCACATGGTGGAACTGGTCTCGAAGCCCCGGTGCGTCGACGCGCGCAGGCCAGTGGACCACGAACGGCACGTGGACGCCCCCCTCGTGGGTGTTCTGCTTGTACCACTTGAACGGCGTGTTCCCCGCCTGTGACCAGCCCCACGGGTAGTTGGTGTGACTGTTCGGACCACCGATGTCGTCGAGGCGCTCCACCGCTTCGTCGGGCGTCTCGAGGATGAAGTTGAAGTACTTCCACTCGTTCATCACCCCGAACGGGCCGCCCTCCTGGCTCGCGCCGTTGTCGGCGAGCACCACGATCATCGTGTTGTCGAGTTCGCCGAGTTGCTCGAGCGCGTCGACGAGTCGACCGATCTGGGCATCGGTGTGATCCAGAAACGCCGCGAACGCCTCCTGCAGCCGCAGCGCGAGGACCCGGTGGTTGTCGGGCAGCGTGTCCCACGCCTCCACCCCGGGATTGCGGGGCGCGAGCTCGGTGCCGGGCGGCACGAGGCCGCGCTCGAGCTGGTTGGCGAACCACTCGGCGCGGATCTCGTCCCAGCCGGCGTCGAACCGGCCCCGGTACTTCTCGAGGTACTCCGGCGGGGCCTGGTGCGGCGCATGCGTCGCGCCGAACGCGAGGTACATGAAGAACGGGCGGTCGGGCCGGATCGATTTGGTGTCGTGCACGTACTCGATCGCGTGGTCGACGAGGTCTTCGCTGAGGTGGTACCCCTCAGCCGCGGTCTTCGGCGGATCGACGTGGTGGTTGTCGTGGACGAGCTCGGGGTGGAACTGGTCGGTCTCACCGTCGAGGAACCCGTAGAAGCGGTCGAAACCGCGCTGGCACGGCCACTGGTCGTAGGGGCCGGCCGCCGAGGCGTTCTCCATCTGGCAGAGGTGCCACTTCCCCAGCCCGAACGTCGTGTATCCCTCGTCGCGCAGGACCTCGGCCATCGTCGTGGCGTGATTCGACACGTGACCGAGCATGTTGGGGAAACCGGTGTTGAAGTTCGAGAGCCCACGCATCCCGACCTCGTGGTGGTTGCGACCGGTGAGCAACGCGGCGCGCGTGGGTGAACAGAGGGGCGTCACGTGGAAGTTGGTGTACTGGAGGCCGTTCGCGGCGAGCCGGTCGATGTTGGGTGTCTCGATCGTCGAGCCGTAGCACCCGAAGTGGGAGTAGCCGAGGTCGTCGAGGAGGATCACCACCACGTTGGGCGCGTCGTCGCCCGGGTGCGGAGCTTCGGCCCACCACGGGGTCGATTCCGGAAGCGTGCGGCCGATGACTCCCTCGAATGCTTCGCGCTGTGCCATCAGCTCGACTCCCGGCTCGCGTGGACGGTGAAGTGGTTCGCTCGCTCGATCATCACACGGGATCCAGCAGGGCGCGCAGGGCGACCTGCAGCATCCCGCAGGTCTGCCGCGTGGAGAACCCGCGATTGTGTCGATAGAGATCGATCGTCTCGACCTGGGTGAGCACGTCGGCCGCCGCCGCCACTGCGGAGCGTCGTTCGTCGTCGAGGCGATCGAGCTCCGGGGCGAACTGTCGCTCGAGCTGCGTCCGCATCGCCCGACGACCGCTCTCGAGTTGCCGTCGGATGACCTCGCTCCGCGACGCCGCCAGGCGCGACGCACGCGCGGTCGCCGCGATCGCTTCGTAGACGCGCATCCGGGTGTCGAGGAAGACGTCGAGCCGGTGCGGGAAGGAGCCCGTTCCGAGGTCGTCGATCCGGAACAGCGGCTCGACCTTCTCCTGGTTCCGATCGATTGCGGATCGGATGAGGTCGTCGGCGTCGGCGACATACCGGTAGACCGACCGCAGCGACACGCCCGAACGACGGGCGACGTCGTCGGGCGACGGGACGAGATCACCCTCCGAGAACAGCTCGAGGACGGCATCGAGCACCGCGAGTCGGTTCCGGTCGCGTCGCGCCCGACGACCGTCGACCTCGCCCGTGACTCCGACCGGTTCCGCCACCATTTGGCACGTACTATGCCAAAAGATCGGAGCCCGCACAACCAGCCGTGCTCAGGGCCCGGTGATCCCCAACACGCCGGCGAGGGCGGCGGCGAGCGCGGGCCGCACCGCCTCGGCGAGGTGCGAGTTGGCGTAGGCCATGAACGTGACCGGTGAGGTCGTGTCGAGCGGCACGTCGACGGGCGCTCCCCACGGGTCCTCGAACACGCCCCCCGACTCGGTCAACACCAGTGCGGTGCACACGTCGTACGGATGTGCGACCAGTCCCCTCGTGATGCCGAGGTGATCGGCGACGAGCGGTCGGAGGTCGCCCACGAAGCGGTCGTGGCCGGTTGCGACCTCGTAGAGCTGTCCGGCGCTGCACAGGTACTGATCCTCGAACACGGACCGGGCGTCGGCACCGGGCGGGACGAGCCGGTCCCACACCTCCTGGTCGATCGCCGCGAGCAGGGCCTTGCCGTCGGGCAGGGCGTGGGAGAACGAGCAGAAACCGTGTTCGAAGTCGCGCGCACCGCTCGGTGAGAGCACGAACGGACGCGACTGCTCCGAACGCAGGTCGAGCCGGTGGGCGACGACACCTTCACGACCGCCGCCCCGACGGGCGCTCACCTGGTCGGCCCAGCCCTGCTTGGAAGTCGGGATCTCGGTCATCACCGCCAGTTCGATGTGACCGAGCCGGGCGCCGGCGAGACCGTCGGGTCCGGTCCGGGCAGGTGCGAGCGCAGTCAGGACCCACGCGGCGCGCTTGTCGAACATGAGGTTCCGCGTGCCGTCGATCGGATCGATGATGCAGAGCCACCGCACGGTGTCGGCCCGGGCGTCGCGGGGGAACGTGACCACGACATCGTCCTCGATGCCCTCCATCACGATCCGCACGACCTGCTCGGCCGGCCAGTGCTCGGCGAACCATTCGAGCACTGCGTCTTCGCTGACCCGGTCGACGCCGTAGATGACGTCGGCTTCGACGGTCCCGGAGACCGACTGGAGGTTCTCGACCCCTCCGGCGGTCCGGTGGTCGCACACCTGGCGGCGGATCGTGGTCCCCAGCCCGCACAACAACGTGCGCAACCCGTCGGGGGCAGCGCGTACGGGTTCGGTCTGCTCGTCGATGAGCGCCATTCTGGCCGCCACCGGGCCGCGGGTCGGACATCGTCCGATCGCCGGATCCGGGGGCGGCGGGTACCCTCGTGGCCGTGAAAGGCTTCCTGACCCGTCGACGCGCCCGGTCGAACCCGGTGGCCCCGACCGACGCCGCTGCACGGGCGCTCGCCACGGCCGAGGACCTGATCGCGGCCGGGAAGCTCACGGAGGCGATCCGCTTCCTCACCGACGCGAACCGGACCGGGCGCGACGCACGCCTCGAGGCGCGGCTCGTCGACCTCCGCTTCGACACGTTCCGCGCCATGGAGTGGCCCACTACCCGTCCGGCGTGGCCCGACTCGGTCGAGGACCTGTTCCCCGGTGTGCGGATCCCCGAGATCGAACCGGCGGACCTCACGGTCGAACGGGTCCGGAGCGCGATCCGCCACCATGGATCACTCATCGTCCGCGGCCTCGTCGATCAGGAGCAGGTCGATCGGCTGCGGGCCGACATCGACCGGGCCCTCGCTGCGTACGACGCGATGCACGACGCGGGCGACCACGGGGGAGCCCCATCCGACCTCGCCGGTTGGTACCGAGCGTTCGACCGGGATCAGATGAGCGATCGGGAGCGGAAGCGCTTCCGGGGCGCGGTGATGACCGTCGAGTCACCGCCGACGATGTTCGACCTCATCGAGACGTTCGAGGGCGTCGGCCTCGCCCGGGTCCTGCGCGACTACTTCGGTGAGCCCCCGATGCTCCTCGCGCGGAAGGGCACCCTGCGGCGCATGTCGCACGAGGGCAAGACCGGAGGTTGGCACCAGGACGGCGCGTTCATGGGTGTCGACATCCGATCGATCAACATCTGGCTCGCGCTCACGCACTGCGGCGACGACGCCCCCGGGCTCGACATCGTCGGCCGCCGCCTCGACGACCTCGTGAAGACGGGCGACGGCGCGTTCACCGCTTGGGCCACCAGCCCGGCCGCAGCCGAAGAAGCCGCGGCCGGTGCGATCGTGCGCCCGATCTTCGAAGCCGGTGACGCGCTGATCTTCGACCACCTGAACCTGCACCGCACCGCGATCGACCCGGGGATGCTGCACGACCGCTACGCGATCGAGACCTGGCTGTTCGGTCCCTCCACCTACGACTCCATGACGACCACCGTCGAGGAGGGGTACTCCCCGAGGGACCAGCTCCCCGTCGTCTTCTGAGCGCTACTCGGGGATGCGTGCCGCGAGCTGGTCGGCCACCGACCGGGCGAAGGTGGCGGTCAGGTGGTTGCGGTCCCGCTTCACGATGATGTTGTCGACGATCGCGTCGCAGGTCGGCAGGCGTGGACACACGATCGACTCGAGATCCAACGTCGAGATGCCGGCGCGGTCGGCCTGTTCACGGTAGAACCGCTCGAGCGGGGTCGGCTGCGACGCCGCCTGGTACGCACACTCCTTCGGCGGAGCGCCGGTCGAGAGGCACGAGAGTGGATCCAGCTCCGGCGGAGGATCGGCAATCGGTTCGAGGATCAGGATCTCGCGTCCCGGCCGTCGCAACGCCTGCAGCGAGGCCGACGACACGTCGGTGAGCAGCGGCTCGAGGGCCGGGGTTCCCGGATAGGCACCGCGCCCGTTCGGGCCGACGAAGGGGAGCCCGCGGAGCGGATCGTCGAGGGCTTGATGCGCGAGCACGATGAGGTCGGGATCGAGCTCGGGGATCACCCGGCCGTACCAGTCGGCCTGGGCTCGTGCGCAGTCGAAGCGCGACGGGTGGAGGACCTGGAGGCCCTGTTGCCACGGGCACCTCGGGAACGTCAACACCGAGAGGTTCCACCCACGTTCCTTCGCGATCTCGGCGAACGCCGGGACCCACATCCACGCGTCGCTGTCGCCCATCAGCACCACGCGGCGCCCCGATCCCTTCACCACGGTGCAGTTCCCCACCGGCTGGTCGAGGCAGTCGGGCCGGTCCACGAAGTCGTCCTTCGCCTTCCGCCAGTCGAGGAGCTCCACGCCCGACGCATTCGCCGGCGAAGCCGCGGTGACGGCGCCGTCACCGGGGTCGAGGATCGCCGGCATGACGAAGATGCCGAACCCGATGCTCGCCGCCAGCCCGGTCCCGATCACCGCCATCCGGTGCCGGTCGAGTAGCTGGGCGGCGCGGATCGGCCGCTCGACGAGTCGGAAGCTGAGTGCGGCGAGCGCCGTGGCGCCCACGCAGGAGACCACGAACAGCGTGGTCGGATCGAGGGAGTACTCGTGGGCTGCGATCACGATGATCGGCCAGTGCCACAGGTAGACCCCATAGGAGATCCGCCCGAGGAACACGAACGGCGCCGACGCGAGCATCGTCTTCGCGACCCCACCATCGGCGTTCTCGAGCGCCGCGAGGAGCACCACCACGAGCACGGCACTCACGACGCCCCGCTCGATGGGGCCGACGTCGATCTGCGAGGTCGCGAGCACGACCAGGGCTCCGAGCGAGAGGGCTGCGCCCCATCGAGCGACCGTGCGTCGCCGAGCGCCGAGCCGGAGGAGCTGAGGCGTGAGGGCGAGCGTGGCGCCGGCCAGCAGTTGGTAGGCGCGGGTGTCGGTCCCGTAATACGCGCGTGGGAGGTCAGTTCCACTGAGGTGCAGCGCGCCGACGGCCGAGGCGAGCCCCGCCACGACGACCACCACGCGAACGATCGACCAGCGCCAGCGCCCGAACCGGCGACTCACGAGGTACAGCCCGCCGAGGACCAGGGGCCAGACCAGATAGAACTGCTCTTCGATCGCCAACGACCAGAACTGCAGCACCGGGTTGCTCTCGACGTTGGCAGCGAAGTAGTCGCTCGACTCCCGGATGAAGAACCAGTTGGCCACGTAGAGGAACGCGGCCCGGAAGCCACCGACGACGTCGAGCAGCTCGACGGGCGACGCGACCGCTGCGTACACGAGGGCCGTGACCACCAGCGTGATCGCCGCAGCAGGGAGGATCCGCCGGACCCGTCGCGCGTAGAACTGTCGACCCCGAACCCGTCCCACTGCGGAGAGGTCCCGCAGGAGAACCTGCGTGACCAGGAAGCCCGAGAGGACGAAGAAGATGTCGACCCCGATGAATCCGCCGCTCAACCGGCCGAGTCCGGCATGGAACGCGACGACGAGGTACACCGCGATCGTGCGGAGCCCGTCGAGGTGGGGCCGATAGTGCGAGTGGGCGGACACCCCGACATCGGGGTCTCGTGCCTCCGTGCCAGAATCCGTCGGCCGCACATCGCCCCCCGGCTACGAGCCCGGATTCCGAGCGGAGGCGATGCTACAGGGGCAGGAAGCCGTCGCACTCGCCGTGCGTGAGGATGCCGACGACCGATGCCGCACCGCCGAGCAGCGTGGCAACCGAAGCGTCGGTGAACGCGGCGCGGCCCTGGGCGATGATCGCGGCGATGTTCGCCCGCCCCTGCGTGAGCAGGGCGCGATCCTCCGCCGAGAAGAGGTCACGGTCGATCCACAGGCGGTCGGCGACCGGAGCGAGCGCGAGGGCGTCGTCGTAGGTCGCGAGTGGGGTCGAGCCGACGAACGACGGGGGCGCGTCGGTGGCGGCGAGGTCGCGGGTGACGTCGAGGGCGATCAAGATCTGTTGGCCGAGCTTCGCGAAGTCGACCACACCGACTTCGTCCTGCGCGGAGTGGTAGCACGGCCCGGTGGCGTCGGTGAAGAAGACGCTCGGCACGGACGCGGCGAGGAACGCCACGTAGTCGCTCCGACCCTGCCCGAACACCGTGCTCAGCTGCACCGCGTCGAGCGTCGTGGCGGCCGATCGCCGACTGCACGATCCCCCGCAGTGGGGCTCCCCCGCTCTCCGCCGCAACCGCGAACGTCGTGCGGCGCAGACTCGGCCGGAGGTTGGCCCCCTGGATGTCGAAGTTCACGTAGCCGACCGTCTGCGCGAGCGGGACCAGTGGGTGCTGCGTGTAGTACTTGGACCCGAGGAGGCCGTCTTCCTCGCGATCCCAGAACGCGACGACGATCGAACGGCGTGGGCCCGTCGGCTCCGCTGCGATGCTCCGCACGACGGCCAACGCCGCGGCAACGCCCGTCGCGTTGTCGGTGGCGCCGTTGCAGATCGTGTCGGCGGGTTCTTCGGTGTCGCACGCGCTGCCGAGGTGGTCGTAGTGCGCGCCGACGAGCACGTACTCATGGGCGAGGTCGGTCCCGGGGATCACCCCGACGACGTTCGTGCCGGAGGGGAAATCCTGGGTGAAGGCCGCGTCGCCGGTGCGGGTCGGGTCGGCCCCCACGGCGATGGGCTTCAACTGGTCGATCAGGTACTGGCGCGCGATCGCCGAACCCGGCGTCGCGTTGGCCCGCCCGAACGTGTCGTCGCCCGCGAGCTTGACGACGTCGACGAAGGCGCAGCCCGACAGGACGGCCGTGAGCAGCACCGTGGCGGCGAGCGCGAGCCCCCGCCGTCGGCATCGGGTCTCTCGCATGGTCCCCCCTGATTCGAGCATCGGCCGCACGACCGGCACGCGGCACGTCGGGGAGCGTACGCCCGGGCCACCGGGTGCGCTCGGACCTACGATGGACGAATGTCTGAATCCGTGGCCGGGCCGATTCCCTTCTTCGACGAGTACCCCCGTTTCCTCGAGACGAGCAAGACCGGCCACACCTCGGACCGCCTCAACGCGCGCTACACCGGCCTGATCGACCGGAACCGGGACCGGATCGCCGGTGCCACCGTGCTCGATCTCGCCAGCCACGACGGGCGCTTCAGCTTCGCGGCGCTCCAGGCGGGTGCCGCCCGTGTGGTCGGGGTGGAGGTCGACGGTGCGCTCGTGGAGGCTGCGAACGAGAACTTCGCCCACTACGGCGTGTCCGGCGATCGGTACGAGTTCATCGAGCGCGACATGTTCCGCCACTTCGACGATCTCCCGCGCTTCGACGTGGTGTTCTGCTTCGGGATCCTCTACCACGTCAACGACCACATACAGCTGCTCACCAACATCGCCGGCGTGGAGCCGAAGTGGATCATCCTCGACACGAAGATCTCCCAACTCGACCTCGCGGTGATCGAGCTGCGGAGCGCAGTCGGAGTGAGTCCCCCACCTCCCGGGAGCCACCTCGAGGGGTACCCGAGCCGGCTCGCGCTCGACGCAATGGTGTCGAGCTTGGGGTGGGAGTCGGAGTACTTCGACTGGGCCGGCTCCGGCCTCATCGCCAGCCCGACCATGGACGACTACCGGGAGGGTCGCCGGGTGACCGTCATCTCACGGGGCAACGACCGGGTCTCGCCCGAGGATCGGGCGTACGCGGTCGGCCTGGTGCAGGCGCTCCAGCAGGAACGCCGGACGCAGTGGATGACGATCAAGGGTGTGGCCGCGAAGTGCGACGTCAACCCCTACGCGTTGCGGACGTGGGTCCTCCACGCCGAGGGCGAGCTCGGAGCCCCCGACTCCTGAAGTGGTGTACGGTTGCAGACTTTCTGCGGCCTTTGGGGGGAATCGTGGCGGTACGACGGTGGACACGGATGTTGGCCGCGGGGACCTTGGCGGCGCTGGTCGGCGCGGGTTGTGCCGCGATCACGAACGTCAGCATCGACAGCGCGGGCGGCCCGGGTTCCGCCAACAGCTCGAACCCCGACCTGTCGGGCGACGGTCGACTCATCGTGTTCCAGTCCTCCGCCTCGAACCTCGTTGCCGGCGACACCAACTCGGCCAACGACGTGTTCCTCCGCGACACCGCCACCGGCGTCACGCGCCGGGTCAGCGTCGACAGCACGGGTGCCCAGGCGAACAGCTCCAGTGACCTCCCGGCGATCTCGGCCGACGGTCGGTACATCGGTTTCCAGTCAGACGCCTCGAACCTCGTCGCCGACGACACCAACGGCACCACCGACGCGTTCGTGCACGACACGCTCACTGGCACCACCCGTCGGGTCAGCATCGCCACCGACGGCGCCCAGAGCGACGACTTCGCGTTCAGCCCGGTCCTCTCGGCGAACGGTCGCTACGCCGCGTTCCAGTCGTACGCCGGCAACCTCGTCGCCGGCGACACCAACTCGAGCTACGACGTCTTCGTCCACGACTTGGTCACCGCGACGACCACGAGGATCAGCGTCGACAGCAACGGCAACGAGACCAGCGGCGACAGCGGCACCCCGGCGATCTCCGACAACGGCCGATACATCGCGTTCCGCTCGGGTGCGTCGAACGTGGTCGCCGACGACACCAACGGACGTCCCGACATCTTCGTGCACGACACAGCGACCGCGGTCACGAGCCGGGTCAGTGTCGACAGCTCAGAGTCCCAGAGCGAAGGTGGTGCTCCGACCGACCCGGCGATCTCGGCCGACGGCCGTTTCATCACCTTCCGTTCCGATGCATCCGACCTCGTGCCCGACGACACCAACGGCGCCTACGACGTGTTCGTCCGCGACACGGTGGCGGGCACCACCGCGTGGGTCAGCGTCGACTCCGACGAGGCCGAGGCGAACGACTGGAGCTACAGCTCGACCATCTCGGGCGACGGTCGCTTCATCGCGTTCTGGTCGGATGCCTCGAATCTCGTCGCCGGTGACACCAACACGACGAACGACGTGTTCGTACGGGACACCGCATCCGGGACCACCACCCGCGCCAGCGTCGACTTCTTCGGCCGGCAGGCCGACGGTGAGAGCCGCGACGTCGCTGTGTCGGCCGACGGTACGGCCGTTGCCTTCGGATCGTGTGCTCTGAACCTCACCGACACCGCCGGGAACGGATTCGCCTCCGACGTGTTCGTTCGGGCCAACCCCGTGCCGACCGTCGCGTCGATCGCACCCGGCGTCGTCACGCGGGGATCGACAACCGCGATCACCGTGACGGGTTCCGGATTCGTCGCCGACACGACCCTCTCCATCGACGGCACCGGCATCTCGGTGTCCGACGTCGACGTGCTCAGCGCCACCCAGCTCAGCGCCAACGTGACCGTCACCAGTGGCGCTGCCGTCGGCAAGCGCAGCGTCTTCCTCCGGAGCGTCTCCGGTGGACCACTCGGCGGTGCGATCGGCGTCTGTGGGAAGTGCGTCACCGTCGACTGAGTCGCGGAGGGTCTAGCGTGGACGTGTGAGCTTCTCCGGCGACGAGATCTACGACGCCTCGGTCGACACGGTGCTCTCGATGTTCGTCGACCCCGACACCGTCCGGGCGCGCTACGAGGCCGCGGGCGACCGCGACATCGAGGTCGTGGAGTGCGGACCCGACGGCGACGGCTTCGTGATCCGCACGACGCGCACCGTCGACGTCGATCTCCCGGGCTTCGCGAAGCGCGTGCTGAAGCCGACCAACTCGATGATCCAGGTCGACCGCTGGGGTCCGGCCGGAGCCGACGGTGCGCGCGACGGCGAGTTCGCCATAGCGGTGAACGGCGCTCCGGTGAAGGTCGGTGGCACGATGCGCCTCGAACCGACTGCCGACGGACGCTGCCGTCACACGGTCGACGGGAAGATCGACGTGAAGGTCCCGCTGATCGGCGGCAAGATCGCGGGCTGGGCCGAAGGCCCGAGCCAACACCGCGCCGATGCCGAGTTCGAGTTCAACCGCAGCCGCCTCGGCTGACGCACCTGCGACTACTTGATCAGGGGGTCGCGCGGGAGGCCGAGGATGCGCTCGCCGATCTGGTTGCGCTTGATCTCGGAGGTGCCACCCGCGATCGACATCCCGCGGTGCATGAGCACGAGCATGTTGCTCATGCCCGCGGCGCCGTCCATGAACGCGGCGTCGGGTCCGTTGAGCTCGGTGAGGATCGCCGCTGCTTCGTGGCCGATCTCCGACAGCACGAGCTTCGTCATCGCTCCCTCGGGGCCCGGCGCACCTCCCGCGACCGCCCGGTTCGCGCTGCGCAGGTTGAGCAGGCCCATCGCCTGGTGTTCGGCGATGTAGCGGCCGACGCGACCGGCGCCGCCGGCGAGCCGTTCGGGGTGCTCGTCGAACGGCGCGACGAGCATCGACCCGGGCATCGACATGCCGCCGTCGCCTCCCCCGATGCTCACGCTCTCGTTGCCGAGCGTGGCGCGGGCCACCGTCCAGCCGCCGTCGACCGGGCCGACCACGTCGTCGTCGGGGATGAACACGTCGTTGAAGAAGACCTCGTTGAACTCCGACGTCCCGATGGTCATCTTCAGCGGCCGTACCTCGACCCCCTCGGCGTGCATGTCGATCACCATCGTGGTGATGCCCTCGTGCTTGGGGACGTCGGGGTTGGTGCGCACGGTGGCGAAGCCCCATCCCGGCGACGTGCGCGCCGCTGGTCCACACCTTCTGGCCGTTGAGGATCCAGCCGCCGTCGACGCGGGTCGCCTTGGTCTTGACGCCCGCGGCGTCGGAGCCGGCGTCGGGCTCACTGAAGAGCTGGCACCAGATCACGTCCTGGTTCAGCGCCGGCTCCACCCACCGGGCGACCTGGTCCTCGGTGGAGTACTGGATGAGCGTGAGGATGACCCAGCCGGTGATCCCGTACGCCGGCCGCTGGACCCCGGAGGCACGGAACTCCTCCTCGATCACGAGCTGCTCGACCGCGCCGGCGGCGCGTCCCCACGGCAGGGGCCAGTGCGGCATCACGTAGCCGGTCTCGATCAGCTCGGCCCGCTGCTCCTCGGGGGTGCGGTCCTTGATCGTGTCGACGAACGAGCGCACCTCGGCCCGGATGGCCTCGGCCTCGGGCGGGAGCTCGACCGCCTTCGCCCGCACGACTCCCGCGCGGGTGAGGTCGGTGAGGTCTTCCGCGGCCCGTTCCGCGTCGAGGAGCGTGAGGAGCGTGGTCGCACGGCGCATGTAGAGGTGGGCGTCGTGCTCCCAGGTGATCGCGATCCCGCCGTGCACCTGCGTGTTGAGGTTGGCGCAGAGGTCGGCGGCAGGTGCGGCGAGCGTCGCGGCGATCGCCGCGGTGTAGGTCAGCTGGTCGCCACCGGTCGACGCGGCGCGGGCGGCGTCCCACACCGCGCTGGTCGCGAGCTCGGTGGCGACGATCATGTTGGCGCAGTGGTGCTTGACCGCCTGGTACATGCCGATCACGCGTCCGAACTGCACCCGCTCCTTGGCGTACGCGGCGGCGAGCTCGGTGCACTCGCGGGCCATGCCCACGGCCTCGGCCGACAGGAGCAACCGGGCGAGATCGACCAGGGCCTGCCGCGCGCCCGGGATGACTCGGACTGCGGCGCCGTCGACGCTGACGCGCGCGCTCCGACGGGTGGGGTCGAGGTTCGCCGGGATGTCGACGGTCACACCGTCGCCCACCCGGATCACCGCGACGTCTCGCCGACACCCACGAGGATCAGGTCGGCCAGTCCCCCGCCGAGCACCGCGCCCACGTTCCCCTTCGCCTTCCCGTTCTCGACGCTGACGTCGCCACCCAGGGCGACCGCACCCACGACGGAACCGTCGGCGAGGCCGGGGAGCAGCGCGGCGCGGGTGGCGTCGTCGGCCGCGGCGGCGATGACGGCGCTTGCGATCACTGTGGGGACGAACGGACCCGGTGTGATCGCGCGACCCATCTCCTCGACCACGACCACGAGCTCCTCGAGGCCGTAGCCCGAGCCGCCTTGGTCCTCGGGCAGGTGGAGGCCGAGCCAGCCGAGATCGGCGAGTTCGCCCCAGAACTCGGGCAGCGCTTCGTTCTGTCCATCGAGCAGGGCTCGCGCCGCGCCTCGGGCATCGCGCTTGGCCAGGAAATCCGACACGGTGTCGGCGAGTGCCCGGTGGTCATCGGTGATGGCGATCGACATGTCGTCCCTCGTTCTCGTGGGGTGCGCCGCTCCTACCTGCACCGACGCGGGTCAGGAGGTTAGGCCACCCGATCAGAGGGCGGCGTGGAGCGGGAGCGCAACGCAGGTCTGCACCGTGAGTCCCGGATTCCGGGACCCACGGTGCACACCCTCCGATCGCGATCGGATCAGAGCTCGAGCAGCTCCTGCGCGAGGGTCGTCACGCCGCTCGGACCCGTGAGGCCGTACGGCTCGGCGAGCTCGAGCGCGATCTCGGCCTGCTCGCGTGACCGACCCCCGTCGCCGCGCCGGTCGAGCGCACGGGCCCAGTCGAAGTGGGCTCGGGCGAGGTAGGTCGGATTGCGGGCTCGCTCACAGAGACCGATGAGGTCGGCGAAATGACCGTCGGCGGCATCGTCGCGTCCGAGCGTTGCGGCTGCCATCGCGAGCCCGAGGTCGTTCGGGTCGGTGATCGAGCTGCCGCTGAAGTTCATGGTGCCGGTGAACGGCAGGAGCTTCTCGTAGAGGTCCTCGACGATCGAGTCATCGGGTCGGAGCAGGAAGGCCTCGCGGGCGAGGCCGCACACCGTGACGGGGAACTCGACGTCGGGCGGGACGTTCGCGCAGCCGTCGTCGGCGAGCCAGTGGAAGTGCGGTCGTGCGTCGTCGAGGCGGCGCGACTCGACCAGCGCGCCCGCGAGCGCGACCCGCCACACCGGCGCGCCCGGTTGGTCGCGCACGAGCTCCTCGATCGCGGGCACGAGCTCGCCGATGCGTCCTTGCGCGAACCGGATCGCGTAGAGCGCGCCGCCCAGCGCCTCCGCGTCGGTTCTCCTCGGAGACGCCCGCCGACTCGCCGTAGGCGAAGGTCTCGAACGTCAGCCGCTCCGCATCGTCGAGGTTCCCGGCGTAGGTCGCGTGACCGGTCTCGAGCACCATCGCCGTGTACCGCAACAGGGGTTGGCGCAGCGACTCCGCGATGCCCACCACCTCGGCCACGCACCGGTCGAACTCGTCGCGCTCGCCCATCGCCGCCCGGTACCAGGCCCGTCCCCAGGTGGCGTGGAACCGGGCGACCGGGTCTCCGGTCTCACGGGCGACGGCCTCCGCCTCGTCGTTGAGCTGGATCATGATCGGGAGGATCGGTTGCGAGCCGTCGATGAGGCTCCACGACCGCACGAGCGCCCGGCTGAGCGCCTCGGGGTCGCGGGTCTCGCGCGCCATCGCGAGGGCCTCGCCGGCCATCCGCATCCGGCGCTCGACCTCGGGACCCCATTGCAGCTCCACCGCGAGATCGCCGAGGAGCTTGGCCCGCGCCGCCGATGGCTCGTCACCGATCCGATCGAGGGCCTCTTCCAAGAGGTCCACCAGCGGCTGGTCCACGACGCCGATCCGCGACGACCCGCCACCCGACGCGGGCGCCACGAGTGCGGCCGCTGCGAAGCGCGTGCCGTCGTCGAGGGCGCGGGCGGTCTCGGCTGCAGCGCACGCCGCTCCGAACCGACGGTCGTCACCGCTCGCGCCCAGGGCCTGCGCGAACGCGAGTTGGAGATCGAATCGCAGCGACGGATCGGGTCGGTCGAGGAGATCGAGCGTGGCCAGCGCCCGCTCGTAGTGCGCGACCGCAGCCTCGAACGCGAGCTCGGCGGTGGCCCGCTCCGCGGCTCGACGACCGAAGTCGACGGCCCGCAGTGGATCACCCGCGAGCGCACCCTCGGCCAGGTGGTGGGCGATCGCGTCGAGGTTGGCGTCGGCGTCGTGGCGCCCGGCGAGCGCATCGCCGATCTTCCAGTGGATGCGGACCCGCCGGTTCGTGCTCAGCTCCTCGTACAGCGAGGATCGCACGAGGGCGTGGGCGAACTGGTAGCGGCCGACCGTGCCGGGGACCTCGCGGACCAGCGACGCCCGCTCGGCTTCGTCGAGCGCGTCGAACAGCTCGTCGCCGGTCGGACCACCCGCAGCCTCGATCACCGGGAGGTCGAACTGCGGACCGATCACCGAGCCGATCGCGAGGGCGAGGTTCGCCGCTTCCGAGAGCCGCGAGAGGCGCCGGCCGACGACCTCGCGGATGCCCTCGGGGATGCCGAGGTCGGCGAGGGTCTCGTCGCTCGTCCAGCGGCCTTCCCGCTGCACGATCGCGCCGGACTCCACGAGGTGGCGGAGCACCTCGCCCACGAAGAACGGGTTGCCCTCCGTCTCGTTGTGCAGCGCGCGCACGAGGTTCATCCCGGCATCGTCGAGCTCGTGACCGGCGGCACCGCCGACGAACGCTTCGACCTCGCCCATGTCGAGGCCCTGGAGATCGAGTCGTTCCACCCCGGGCTCGCGGCGGAGGTCGGCGAGCACGCCCGAGAGCGGGTGGCTGCGGTCGAGGTCGGTGTCCCGGTAGGTCGCGAGCACGAGCAGGCGCATGCGCGGTGCGCGCAGCACGTGCCGCAGCAACAGCAGCGTGGGCTTGTCGGCCCAGTGGATGTCGTCGAGCACGAGCACCACCGGGCTCTGTTGCGCGATCTCGGTGAGCAGGTCGGTGACGGCCTCGAACAGGCGGTGCCGCTCGGTCTCGGCCTCGGTCTCGACCGGCGCGGCCAGGCCAGGGACCCGCGCCGCGAGCTCGGGCACGATGCGGGTCAGCTCGCCGCCGAGCGAACCGACGTCGCGCCGGAGCTGCGCGGGGTCGACCGACGCCACGTAGTGGCGCAGGCCCTCCACCCACGGCTCGTAGGGCACACCGAGCTCCTCGTCGCAGCGACCCCACAGCACAGTCGCGCCCTGGTCGTGCGCGCGGCGCACCACCTCGGTGACGAGCCGGGTCTTGCCGATGCCGGGCTCGCCCGACACGAGCACGACGCGCCGGTCGCCGTCGACCACGTCCTTCCACGTCATCACGAGCTCGTCGACCTGGCCGGCGCGCCCCGCGAACGGGAACGCAGGGAGCGACTCGAGGAACGCAGGCAGCGGCACCGCCGCGCCCCCGCCCTGGTCCCATGTCGCCTCGCACACCGCGAGCGCGCCGGGGAGCCCCTTCAGCTCCATCTCGCCGAGGGGCACGAGCGTGATCTCGTTGCGGGTCCCGGCGAGCATCCGCACCAGATCGCTCATGAGCACCTGGCCGCCGTTCGCGGCGGCGCACAGCCGCGACGCCTCGACGACCGGGGTGCCGAAGTAGTCGCCGTCCTCGAACGTCGCGTCGCCCGCACTCACGCCGACGCGCATCTCGATCCGCGCGTTCCCCGAACGTTGGTTGTGCCGGGCGACGGCTTGCTGCATCCGGACCGCACCCGAGACCGCGTCGGCCGCACTCGAGTACGCGACCATCACCGCGTCACCGATGGTCTTCACCTCGGTCCCGCCCGAGTCGGCGATCGCCTCCCGCAACGACGCGAAGTGGTCCCGGCGCAGGGTGTCGGCCGCGGCGTCGCCGAGCTGCACCGCGAGATCGGTCGAGCCGACCAGATCCGTGAAGAGGATCGTCACCAACCCCGATTGGCTCACTGTTGCTGCTCCCGCTCGTCGGTCCGCCGTCTCGGCGGGCACCGGGTGTGCCCGCCGACGGAGGAAATGACCAGGACTGCCGGATTCGAACCCTACGACAGCCGCCGGATCAGACGTTGCGTCGCGCTCCCGGGAACGAAGAGGTCGCCGCCCTGGTCGAGACGCTCGAGGTAGCTCGGGTCGCTCGACCGCGCCGTCTCCAGAGCGTCGGCCTCTTCGAGCGTGTCGAAGAGGGCGATCCACACGAGGGTCGCGAACGGACCGTAGAGCGGACGCACGAGCGCGTGGTCCGAGCCGGTCAGCTTCGCCGAGAGCTGCATGATGTCGACACCCCACGCCATCGCGTCGGCGATCTTCCCGGCGGCGCACTGGGCGGTCACGATCGACGCGTACTGGCGGGCCGGGCCCGGCTCGCCCGTCAACGCGACGAACTCGCCGATCGAGTCCTCCGGCGGACCCGTCGTAGCGGTGGCGGTTCGCCGCCACCCGCTGCTGGAATCCGGCGTCGGCGAGCATGACCTCGGTGGCCGCGCCCATCGCCGCCTGCGAGTCGACGCGGGTGCTCCACGACACCGAGCCGATCGGCGCGCCGTAGACCGTGGCCCACGCGTTCACCTCCAGGCCCGTCAACGTCGACACGTACTCCGCCATCTCCGCCGCGAACCCGATTCCGACCTGGATCTGGTCGGCGTCGAACGTCGCCTGTCTCGTCCACAGATGCATGCTGTGTTCCTCCTGATCGACCGGCCCCGGCGATTCCGCGACCCGGCACCGCCATCCTCCGGGGCCGCCGTTACAGCTCCGCATCACGTTCTTCCCGGCGGCGTACGGCTCGGCCGGATGACGAGACGCCGCCGAGAACGATGTGGTGGCGCCTCCGGTAGGGTCGCCCCGGCCGGGAGAGGACGGGATGCAGTTCGACGTGCTTGGACCACTCAGGGTGGTCGGTGCCCACGGAACGCGGGTGCAGTCTGAGCAGCGTCGCCCAGCGGCGCCTGGTGAGCCTCCTCGTGTGTCGGGCCGGGTCCGTCGTCTCGGCCGACTCCCTCGCGGAGCACCTCGACCTCTCCCCCGGCGCGCTCCGCACGTCGGTGAGCCGCCTCCGCCGGGTCGTCGGATTCGACGTCCTCGTCACGGCGCCCCCTGGGTACGAGCTCCGCAGCGACGACGTCGATGCGCTCCGGTTCGAGCAGCTCGTGACCGACGCGCGGGGTGCCGCCGACCCCGCCACCGCCCGGGCGACGCTCGAGTCGGCCCTCGCACTCTGGCGCGGCGAGGCCTACGACGAGTTCGCCTACGAGAGCTGGGCCACGGGCGAGGCGCGTCGACTCACCGAGCTCCGTGCCGGTGCGACCGAAGATCTCGCCGAGTTGCTCGTCGGCGCCGGCGAGTGGACCGCCGCGATCGCGACGATCCACCCGCTCATCGAGACCGAACCGTTCCGCGACCGTCCGCGTGCGCTCCTGATGCGAGCGCTCGCCGACTCCGGTCGACGCACCGATGCGCTGCGCGCGTTCCAGACCTACCGCGCGTTCCTCCTCGACGAAGTCGGGACCGAGCCCTCGGAGGCCATCACCAGCCTCGATCGGGAGATCGCCCGCGAAAGCGACCAGGTGGTGACGGGCGAATCGCTCGGCGTCTTCCTGATGACCGACATCGTGGGGTCCACGCGCCTCTGGGCCGACCATCCCGAAGCGATGAGCACCGACCTCGCCACCCACGACGGAGTCGTCAGCCACGCGATCACCGAGCACCGCGGCGTGGTGATCTCGCGCGCCGGTGATTCGTTCGTGGGTGCGTTCGAACGCGCCGACGACGCCGTGACCGCCGCGATCGTCGCGCAGCAGGGTCTCGCCGCGACCACCTGGCAACTACCCGAAGGCATCCAGGCGCGGATGGGGATCCACCTCGGCGACGCGCAGCGCCGCGGCGAGGGTTGGTACGGGCTGCCGCTGAACGAAGCGGCCCGGATGATGGCGGCCGCCCACGGTGGGCAGGTCGTGGTGTCCGAACCTGTCGCCGCCCGCCTCCCCCAGGTCGGGTTCGTCGACCTCGGCGAGCACCGGCTCCGCGACCTCGACGGCACCCGGCGGCTCCTCCAGGTCACCGTTCCGGGACTGGTCAACGACTTCCCGCCCCTCCGCTCCCTCGGTACCTACATCACGACGCTCCCGCCGCAGCGGACCCCGCTCGTCGGGCGCGACGACCTCATCTCGCAGATCCGACGCCTGCTACTCGAGCATCGACTCGTCTCCCTCATCGGGCCGGGTGGCGTCGGCAAGACCCGCTCTGCGATCGAAGCCTCCGGACAGGAACTCGCAAACTTCCCCGGCGGCGTCTTCTTCATCGACCTCACCACCACCGCGAACCGCACCGAGGTGCTCGCCGCGATGGTCGACGGCATCCGGACGTCAGTTCCGCCCGACCGTTCCGCCGACGAACACCTCGCGACACACCTGCACGAGCAACCGGCACTCCTCGTCGTCGACAACTGCGAGCAGGTCGTCGAGATCGCCGCCGAGCTCCTCGACGGTCTGCTGACCGCGGCACCCGAGCTCCGGGTCCTCGCGACGTCGCGTGAACCGCTGCAGATCTCCGGAGAGCACTGCCTCCCGGTCCCGACGCTCGGCATCGACGGTCCCGGATCCGAAGGCGTCCGGCTCTTCACCGAGCGCGCGTTGGCCGCAGACAGCTCGATCGTGATCGACGACGCCCAGCTCGAGACCGTCGCCGAGATCGCGCGCCGCCTCGATGGGATCCCGCTCGCGATCGAACTCGCGGCCGCCCAGATCCGGACCCTCACCCCGGAACAGATCCTCACCCACCTCGACGATCGGTTCCGGCTACTCCGGCGGGGCAACCGTCGGCGCTCCCGCGCGCCAGCAGACCCTCGAAGGCGCGGTGGCGTCGTCGTACGAATCGCTCGACGCCGACGAACAGCGCGCGTTCCGCCTGCTGTCGACGTGCGCGGGTCCGTTCACCCTCCGGACTGCTGCCGACGTGCTCCGGGTCGATCTGCTCGAAGCGGCCGAGCACCTCGATGGCCTCGTGAACAAGTCGCTGGTCGCGCCGGTGCGCGTCGGGAGCCGGAGCCAGGGCTACCGCTTCCTCGAGACCCTGCGCGAGTACGGTCGCCGCGAGTTGGTGGTCCACGAGGAGGAGGCCGAGGCTCGCGCCGCGCTCGAAGCCGCGCTCCTCCCCTCCGCCCCGCTGCGCGAGGACTGGATCGCACTCGTCAACCAGTACATCTGCTCCGACGACCTCGCGATCGTCATCGAAGACGACACCCGACGCGACGCGGCCACCCATGCGACCGAAGGTGGGCGACTCGATGCCGCAGCCTTGATCTTCAGCTCGTGCGTCTTCCACGACCACCCGGGCGCGGTCGAGACCACCCTGCGGCTGGTCGCACCGCTCGCGGGTCAGCGCGACGACCTGGATCCGATCGCCTGGCGGGCAGCGGTCGCGGCGAAGGTGGCGCTCGAACGCCTCACCCGCCGGTACGGGGAGTGCTTCCAGACGTCGATCGACATGCTCGGCGCTCTCGACGCCGACGACCCCGCCCGGGGCTGGTTCGACTCCTGGCGCTGCGCCCTGACCACCGCGGTGGCTCCGCAGGCCGGCGTCGCCGAGACCGATGCCGTCATCGCCGAGGTCCGACGCAACGCCCGCCCTCCACTCGACTGGACGCTCTCCCAACTGCTCGTCACCAAGGCCACCGGGCTCGCGATGCTGCACCGCCTCGCCGATGCCCGTCCGGTCGCGGAGGAGGCGCTCGCGTGGGCCCCGATCGGGAAGGAGTCACGGGATCAGTGCCTGGCCGTGCTGCTGTGGATCCTGCACGCGATGAACGCGCCCACCGAGCACCTCCTCGACGAGGTCGGCGCGCAGCGACAGGAACTGGGGGTCGCCGAACTGTGCGCCGCACCCGGTGCATTGTGCAGCAGTGGCTCGATCGAGGAGCGGGCCCGTCGCCTCGTCGCTTCCGCACGCCGCCGACCGTCGACCGACGTACCGACCCCGTTCCTCCTCGCGTTCGCCTGGCTCGCGGTCGAAGAAGGCGATCCCGCGCGGGCGGCCGAGTTGGCGGCTCGAGCGGAGATCTACGACTCGAGCACCAACATCGCGGTGCTGTACCTCCTCGCGACGCTGCAGGGCTGGTCCGACGACAGCTGGGCCCGAGAGTGTGATGCTGTGCTCGCGCGGTACCTGGGTCCCGGGCATGAGCCCGCGGCCAAGGAGGGCTTCGCGACTCTCGCCGCTGAGGTCGAACGGTGGAGTCGCCGCCTGTCGCGTGCACGCACCTGACTCATGGGCCGATCCGTTCCCCCAGAGGGCGCCGACGGGCACATGACTGCCCCGGGCGAGGGACGCGCCACGGGCGTCGCCGTCGCGCTGGCAGTGGTGCTGGCGATCGTCGCCGGTTGCGTCGACGCCATCTCCTTCGAGCGTGTCTTCGACGTGTTCCCGGCAAACCAGAGTGGCAACGCGGTGTTCCTCGGGATCGCGCTCGGGCACGGTCGGGCCGGCGCAGCCTGGCGTCCCTCGGTGGCGATCCTGGCCTTCGGATTCGGCGTCACCGCGGCGATCGTGATCGGGAGTCGCGTCAGGGAGCGGTTCCGATCGGAGGTGCTCCTCGCCATCGAGATCCTGCTCCTCGTGCCGCTCACGATCGCCCTCATCGACGACCCGACACCGATCACCCACCTCCACGGAATCTCCGACGGCGTGCTGCTCGCGTTGACCGCCTGCGCGATGGGGATGCAGACGGAGGTGATCGGTCGCGTCGCCGGGATCTCAGTGGCGACGACCTACCAGTCGGGGGCGATCACGCACATTGCAGAGTCGGTCGCCCGCCGGCTCGCGCCGGGCCGCCGACCCCCGCGGTTGGGGCCCGCGGTCGCACTGCTGCTCATCGTGCTCCTGGGCTACGTCGCCGGCGCCGCCCTCGGTGCATCGCTCCGATCGTCGCGATTCGCAATGGTCGCCCCCGTCGCGCTGCTCGCCATCGCCGGCATCGTCCTCGGCTTCCGGCATCGCCGGCGCGCCGGCTCGGGCACGCAGACGCTGGAATGAGCGCGAGCCGCGCCGGGCGCGCGTAACGTCGGTCGAATGCGCGTCGGCGTGGTGATCCTGCCCGAACATCCGTGGGCAACGGCCATCGAGCAGTGGCGGCGCGTCGAGGATCTCGGCTTCGACCACGCGTGGACCTACGACCACCTCGCTTGGCGTGATCTGCGCGACGGACCGTGGTTCGGGGCGATCCCGACGCTCACCGCCGCGGCCACCGCAACGAAGACGATCCGAATCGGAACACTCGTTGCGTCGCCGAACTTCCGCCACCCCGTCCCCTTCGCACGGGAGATCGTCAGCCTCGACGACATCTCCGGCGGGCGGCTCGACCTCGGGCTCGGGTCCGGAGGGGTCGGATGGGATGCAACGGTGCTGGGTCACGAACCGTGGAGCCCGGGGGAACGGACGGACCGCTTCGTCGAGTTCGTCGACCTCCTCGACGAGTTGCTGCAGGAGCCGGAGACCAGTTTCGAGGGGCGCTACTACCGCGCGCTCGAGGCCCGCACCTACCCCCTGTGTGTGCAGCAGCCGCGCGTGCCCTTCGCGATCGCCGCGACCGGTCCGCGATCGATGCGCGTCGCGGCGAAGCACGCGTCGACCTGGGTGACCACCGGCTCACGAGCACCCGACGGCTCGCTGCTCCGCGCCGACGCCGGAGCCGAGATCGTCGCAGGCCAGATCCATCTCCTCGAGACGGCGTGCGCCGAGATCGGGCGCGACCCGACCTCGATCAACCGGCTCGTGCTCACCGGTCCCGAGGTCGACCCCGGACTGCGCAGCCCCGCCGAGTTCGCGGAGACGACGGCGACGTACGCCGCCGTCGGCGTGACCGACCTCGTCGTGCACTGGCCCCGCCCGAGTGAGCCCTACGCCGGCGACCCGTCGATCCTCGAGCGGATCGCCGGCTAGCCCCGGCCCGAATCCGCGCCGGGGAGGATTTCTCGGGCGGGTGTCCTCTAGGGCCTCTTCCGTTCGTAGTGAGTGGAAAGCGGCCGCGGAGCGCGAGTTCGCATCACGACTCCCCGACTGACACCCTCCCATCGAACCGAAAGGAACATGCCATGACCCAGTACCTGCTCGCAGTGCACAACACCGACGAATCCCCCTACACGAGCCCCGAAGAGATGCAGCAGGCCTTCGAACAGGTCGAGGCGTTCAACGCCGAGGTCCAGGCGGCGGGCGCGTGGGTGTTCGCCGGCGGGCTCCAGCCCGCGGAGACCGCCACCGTCGTCCGCTCCGAGAACGGCGAGACGATCCTGACCGACGGCCCCTTCGCCGAGACGAAGGAGCACATGGGCGGGTTCTGGGTGATCGAGGCGCCCGACCTCGACGCCGCGCTCGCCTGGGCGGCCAAAGGCTCTGCCGCGTGCATGAACCCGGTCGAGGTCCGCCCGTTCCAGGAAGAGCCCGAGGCCTGACCGGCTGTGGCAGCAGAGTCGGCCGTCGACCCGTCGACGCTCGAACGGATCTTCCGGGAGGAATCCGGTCGGGTCGTCGCCACCCTGGTCCGTCTCTTCGGCGACATCGACGTCGCCGAGGAGATGGCCCAGGAGGCGTTCCTCGCGGCGAGCGAGCGGTGGCCGAGGACCGGGCTCCCGCCCAACCCGGGCGGTTGGCTCACCACCACCGCCCGCAACCGCGGGATCGATCGACTGCGTCGGGAGGCGTCCCGCCATGACCGTCACGCCCAGGCCGCGCTGGTCCACGAGCGCGACGAGAGCCGAGAACCGCAGGGCGCCGTGACCGACGACCGGCTCCGCCTCGTGTTCACCTGCTGCCACCCGGCGCTCGCGCCCGGCGCGCAGATCGCGCTGACGCTCCGCCTGCTCGGAGGGCTCGAGACGCCCGACATCGCCCGGGCGTTCCTCGTCCCGGAGGCGACGATGGCCAAACGTCTCGTGCGGGCGAAGCGCAAGATCCGCGACGCGAAGATCCCCTACCGGATCCCCGGCGACGCCGAGCTCCCCGACCGCCTCCGTTCCGTGCTCGCGGTGATCTACCTCGTGTTCAACGAGGGCTACACCGCGACAGCGGGCGACGCCCTTGTTCGGGCCGATCTCTGCGCCGAAGCGATCCGATTGGCCCGGATGCTCGCCGACCTGATGCCCGACGAACCCGAGGTGCTCGGACTCCTCGCCCTGATGCTGCTGAGCGAGTCGCGGCGGCAGGCGCGGACGGGAGCCGACGGCGCCGTCGTCCTCCTCTCCGAACAGGACCGCACTCGCTGGGACCGCGACCTCGTCGCCGAGGGTCAGGAGCTCGTACGCCGCTGCCTCCGACGCAACCGACCCGGGCCGTACCAGATCCAGGCCGCGGTCAACGCCGTGCACAGCGACGCGCCGAGCGCGGCCGACACCGACTGGTGGCAGATCGTGCAGCTCTACGACCAGCTCCTCGCGATCGCCCCCACGCCGGTCGTCGCGTTGAATCGCGCGGTCGCGCTCGGCGAGCTCGAGGGTCCGGCACCGGCACTTGCGGCCGTCGACGCGCTCGACGGCCTCGACGGATACCACCTGCTGCACGCGACCCGGGCCGACCTGCTCACCCGGCTGGATCGCCACGAAGAGGCTGCGCTCGCCTACGACCGAGCGATCGAGCTGACCGACAATGCGGCCGAGCAGGCCCTGCTCGCGAGCAAGCGGAGTGCCCTCGCGACCGAGTAGGTCGTCAGTCGAGGAAGCGAGCCTCGAGCTCGGCGAAGAAGGCAGTCGACAGCTTCTCGAACTGCGACTGCGTGAGCCGGATCGGGTCCCCGTACTCCACGCCGGCGACCGAGTCCTCCGGTACCAGCTTGATGACCTTGTTCGCGGTCAACACGCCCTCGTGGTCGATGAGGCACTCGCAGAGCAGCTCGACCTCGTTGAGCGGGTTGCCGTCCTTGCCCGTGACGGCACGGATGCGGTGGACGAACGGCCGGTCGAGTGCGAGTAGCAGGTTGTCGAAGAAGAGCGGCTCGAACGTCGCGAGGGCCTTCGTGTCGGCAGGAGCGTCGCCGACGACCTTCACCAGCGCCTTGTACGCCTTGATCTGCGCGGCGATCGTCGACTTCGCGTGCGCGAGCTCTTCCTTCGTGTAGGTCTTCCGTCCGAGCATCAGTGTCCTTCCTGAGGTGTGGGTGTCGGGTCGAGTTGCGAGATCCGCCGCGAGAGCCAGCGCTGCTCCGCGGCGTCGGAGGTCAGAGCCAACGCTCGTTGGTACGCGGCGAGCGCTTCGTCGTCGCGATCGAGGCGGCGGAGGAGTTCCCCGCGGGTGGAGTGCAGGTAGCGGTAGTCGTCGAGATCGAGCTCGTCGACGAGTCGCAGGCCAGCGTCCGGACCCTCGACCTCGGCGATGGCCGCGGCGCGATTCAACTCGACCACCGGCGAGTCGGTGAGCTGCGCGAGCTCGGCGTACAACACCGCGATGTGACGCCAGTCTGGAGGATCGTCGGCGTGGCGGGATGCGATCGCGGCCTGCACCACATACGGCCCCCGCCCGCCGAGTGCGAACGCCCGATCGAGCGCGGCCCGGCCCCGTGCGATCTGCTCGAGATCCCAGAGCGAACGGTCCTGATCGGCGAGGAGCACCACCTCGCCGTCGCGACGGCGAGCATCCCGGCGGGAGTCGTGCAGCAGCATCATCGCGAGCAGCCCGTGGGCCTCGGGCTGGTCGGGCATCATCTCCACCAGTGAGCCACCCAGCCAGAGCGCCTCGGCCGCGAGGTCGCCGCGTCCGCTGTAGCCCTCGTTGAAGATCAGGTAGACGACCGCGAGGACCGCCGCGAGCCGATCTGCGAGGAGATGATCGGGAGGCACTCGGAACGGGATGCCGGCCGCCTTGATCTTGCGCTTCGCTCGCACCAGGCGCTGCGCCATCGTCGCCTCGGGCACCAGGAACGCCCGTGCGATCTCGTCGGTGGTGAGGCCGCCGAGGGTTCGCAGGGTCAGCGCAACCTGCGCGTCGATCGCAAGCGCGGGATGGCAACAGGTGAAGACCAGTTCGAGGCGCTCGTCGCGGAACGTCGTCGGACTCATCTCACCCCTCACCTTCTCCTCGAGTTGGAGCAGCGCCGTCTTCGCGGCCAGCGTCTGGTCGCGTCGGACCCGGTCGATCGCCCGGTTGCGGGCGGTCGTCACGAGCCAGGCCCGCCGGTGCTCGGGATAGCCGTCGCGCGGCCAGCGCTCGGCCGCGATCGCGAAGGCGTCCTGCGCGGCTTCCTCGGCGAGGTCGAAATCGCCGAGGAAGCCGATGAGTGCGGCGAGCACGCTCCCCCACTCGTCGCGGAACGTCTCCTCGAGGATCGCTACCACTCCTGGATCGGACGGACCTCGATCGCGCCGCCGAGGCGGGCCGCCGGGATCTGGGCTGCGAGCTCGATCGCGGCGTCGAGGTCGTCGGCCTCGTAGATGAGGTAACCGTTCAGCGCCTCCTTGGTGTCGACGAACGGTCCGTCGGTCGTGATCGTCTTGCCGCCGGCGACCCGCACCGTGGTCGCGGTCTCCGGCGGCTGCAGGCCGTTGCCGGGCGTGACGCCCGGCGTGGCGTTGATCGTGTTGTACGCGGCATAGATCGCCTGCTGTTCGTCTTCCGACAGCGTCGCCCACGCGGCCGGGTCGAGCGGTGTGGGAGTCGTGCCCTGGTGGATCATCAACATGTACTTCATCGCTGCTCCTCCTGGTGAGTGTCCCCCACGAGACGAATGAGCCGGCCCGGAATCGACACCTCGTCGACAAAAGGTCGCGAGTTCAGTCGATCACGGTCACCGGGCGTCGAACGCGGCTTCCATGCCGCCCAGGATCTGCATCCACTCCGTCGGCGTGTCGGGATCCATCGGACGGCGCAGGCTCAGGGCCTCGGTCAGCTCGACGGCATCCCCCCGTAGGCACGGCGCGTCGGCGTCGAGGAGCGAGTCCCGGAGTGTGACCGACTCACCGACATCCAGGACGAAGCGGACCGGGGGATCCGTCGCCTCGACGGCGAGCACCTCGGCACCCCCACCACCCGCGCCGACGCCGACCGCGAACGCCAACGCCGGGCTCAGGGCCGCGACGTAGCGCAGACACGAGGCCACTTCGTCGGGTTCGACGGCCGGCGCGAGACCGAGGGGAAGCGCCACGTCGCGCTCGTGGACCCAGCTGTCCCACAGCGCGTGTTGCGCGAGCAGCCGGATCGGGACGTGACCGGGAGGCGACTCTGCCGGCGTCGACCAGTCGTCGATCCCCAACCCGGCGAGGGTCTCGAGGAACGCTTCGTTCGTCGAGACGAAGCGATCGAGCACCTCGCTCGTCGACAGCGCGCGCATCGTGTCGACGAGGAGCGGCGGCGTGGCGGCCGGATCGAATCCGGCCAAGACCCGCGTCGGCTCCCCTGCCGTCCCGGCGAGGACCGCCATCGTCCAGAACTCGTTCACCGTGATCAGATGCACGACCACGTCGCGCGCGGTCCACCCGTCGCAGCGGCTCGCGTGCGACCACTGTGCCTCGGTCAGTTCCGCGAGCATCGACTGGAGCCGGCGGCGCTGTCGAGTCACGGGAACCAGCTGGCTGTCGGGGGTGTCGTCGATCGCGAGCACCACCGGCCCGTCGTAGCGCGGCGCGAGCCTCATGCCCGCCGACGTTCGTGCCCGTGCCCAGTGCTGACCACCGCCCGACCGTAGCCCCGAGTCGGTTCCACGCGGAGAGGTTCCCGTCCGAGCCGGCCGTGCGCATGACTTCCGGGTTCAGGTCGTCGGCCAACCGGTCGAAACCACCTCGAACCCAGGGGGCTCCGACATGTACGAGATCTCACGACGCCGACTCTTCACCGACATGGGACTCGGCGCCGCCGCGCTGACCATCGGGGCCGGAGTGATGGGCCGCGCCGGCGCGTTCGCGGCCGACGCCACGGGCGACACCTTGGCGCAGACGCCGGCCGAGGCCGCGTTGGGTGCGGGTTCGTTCTCGCTCTTCACCCAGGAAGACCTGAACTTCCAGACGCTCTTCGCGCTCGGCGGTGTGGGCCAGATCGCCGAGGCCGGCGAGGTTGTCGCCGCAGTCGCGCAGGCCAATGCAGCACCCGGTGGTGCGACCTACCAGTCGGTCTACGACGCGTTCGTCGCGATGGGCAACCGCCTCGAGCGCGCGGCGGTGAAGGCCCGTCAGGCCGGCCATCGGGTGACGGCCCGGACCAAGTTCCTCCGCGCGTCGAAGTACTACACCGAGGCGTTGTACTGGGTTCCGGGCACGTCGACGCCGGGCGCCGAAGCCGACGTCTACCGTGCGACGAACGGCGCGTTCACTGCGGCGATGACGCTCTTCGATCCGGTCGCCCAACGCATCGAGATTCCCTACAAGCGACGCACCTTGCCGGGTTGGTTCCTCCGCCCCGCCGGTGGCACGGAACGTCGGCCGACGATCATCATGAACAACGGCAGCGACGGCCAGAACGTCGACATGCTCGCCGAAGGGGGCTTCGCTGCACTCGAGCGCGGCTACAACGTCGTCATCTTCGAAGGCCCCGGGCAGGGCTCGCAGCTCTTCTTGGAGAACATCCCGTTCCGACCCGACTGGGAGAAGGTCATCACGCCCGTCGTCGACTTCATCGTGAAGCGAGACGACGTGAACCCGAAGCAGATCGCGCTGCGCGGGATCAGCTTCGGCGGCGAACTGACCCCTCGGGCCGCGGCGTTCGAACACCGCATCGCAGCGCTCGTCGCCGATCCCGGGTCGATGAGCGCGTGGGAGAACTACCCGCCGATCGTCCAGGACGTCGCGAAAGCCGGGACACCCGAACAGGTCAACGCGGAGTGGAACAGCCTCATCGTGCCTGACTCGACCCCCGAGGAGACCTTCAGCCTGAAGAAGTCGCTCGAGATCTTCTCTGCGGCCGCGCACGACGACGTGAAGCAGGGCAAGGTCCCGACCGATTTCGGCGAGCTCGCGCCGGCGATCCAGCGCTACAACCTGTTCGACGTCGCCGACAGGATCACCTGCCCGACGCTCGTGACGCAGTACGAGGGCGACACCTTCTTCACCACCCAGGGGCGTCAGCTCTTCGACGAGCTGAACGTGGAGAAGAAGGACTTCGTCGAGTTCACCGCGGTCGACGGCGCGCAGTACCACTGCGGGCCGATGGCCCCCCAGCTCGTGAACGAGACGTGCTGGGACTGGCTCGACGACGTCTTCGACCGCTGACGCCGAGTTTCAGCGGACCTGCCGGTGGGCGGGATCTCGGTGAACTGGCCACAACATGACCGGTTACGGGGCGCAGACTGCCCCGAGGGCGTCGGACGGCGTCCTCGACAACCGATGAGTTCGGGGACCCGGTCCGGTCCGAAGCCCGATCCCGAGCGCGAGACGACGGAAGGTGTGCAGTGGTGAACGAGGTCGCGATCCGCACGGAACAGCTGGTGCGCAGGTATGACGACTTCACCGCGGTCGATCACGTCGACCTCGAGGTGACCCGGGGTGAGATCTACGGGTTCCTCGGTCCGAACGGTGCGGGCAAGTCGACGACGGTACGGATGCTGTGCACCCTGGCCGCCCCCACCAGCGGGACCGCCACGATCGCCGGCTTCGACGTCGGATCGCAGCCCGGCGAGGTCCGGCTCCGCATCGGGGCGGCGCTCCAGGAAGCCGCGCTCGACCCGAAGCAGACCGGACGCCAGCTGCTCCGTCTCCAGGGCCTCCTGTACGGCCTCCCCAAGCGGGTGATGGCGCAACGGGTCGACGAGCTCGGCGAGCTGATCGACCTGCGCGACGCGCTCGATCGGCCGATCGGGACCTACTCCGGGGGCATGAAGCGACGCCTCGACCTCGTGGCCGCGCTGGTGCACAACCCCCAGGTGCTCTTCCTCGACGAACCCACCACCGGTCTCGACCCCGCCAGCCGCACGACGGTGTGGGAAGAGGTCCGCCGCCTCAACGACCAACTCGGGATGACCATCTTCATGACGACGCAGTACCTCGAAGAGGCCGACCTGCTGTGCGACCGGGTCGGGATCATCAACGACGGACGGATCGTCGCCGAGGGAACCCCCGACGCGCTGAAGCGTTCGGTCGGCGCCGACGTCATCATCGTGCGGGTCGACGGTGATGCCGCTCCGTTGCGGCCCATCGTCGAGGGACTGCCCGGCGTGCAGAGCGTCGAGGCGCACGGCGACGAACTCGTCATCGCGACCGACAACGGCTCCGCGGCGATCAGCCCGGTCGCGGTCGCGTTGAACGGGTCCGACGTCAGGGTGCGAGACCTGACCCTGCGCACCCCGACACTCGACGACGTGTTCCTCGACCTGACCGGAAGCCACATCGAACGCGAAGACCAGACCCAGGAGACCGACCGATGACCGTTGCCCCGACCACCGTTGCCGATGTCGTTGCCCCGACCGCCCGCGCCGACGCTCTGCGCGCCCGACCCGCCGGCTTCCTCCACGATGTCGCCGCGATCGCCGGACGCGCGCTCCGGGCAGTTCCGAAAGACCTCGAAGGCGTGCTCCCGCCGGTGTTCATCGCGCTGTTCTTCTTCATCGTCAACGTCGCGACGTTCTCCGACTCCGCCGGCGCCGGGTTCGACTACAAGGCGTTCCAGATGCCAACGGCCATCCTGCTCGGCGTCACGGGAATCTCGCGGGCGCCCGCACTCGTGCTCGACGTGCAGGACGGGTACCTCGATCGACTCCTGATGACCCCGATCCGGCGATTGGCGATCCTCCTCGGCCACATGGTCGCCGACATCGCGGTCGCAGCCGCGCTCACGATTCCGATCCTCGCCGTCGGGTTCGCGATCGGCGTTCGGTTCGAGACCGGCGTGCCCGGCATCGTCGTGTTCATCGCAATGGCTGCGCTCTGGAGCCTCGCCTTCACCGGGTTCGGGTACGCGATCGCCCTCAAGACCGGGAACCCAGGTGCAGTGAACTCCACCTTCCTGCTCTTCTTCCCGTTCCTGTTCCTCACGTCGTCGTACGTGCCCCGTTCCCAGCTGTCGGGCTGGCTCGACACCGTCGCCGCGTTCAACCCGGTCACCTACCTGCTCGAAGGGCTGCGGTCGCTCGTGATGGTCGGCTGGGAGTGGGACGCGATCGGCAAGGCCCTCCTCGCGATCGCCATCCTCGGCGCCATCAGCATGTCGCTCTGCTTCACGGCCCTGCGCGGCCGGACCCGACGCGGCTGAGACGAACGTCGGGCCGGCCGCGGTCGGCGGCTCCGGTCGTCGCGCCGTACGAGGTACGGGCAGGAGTATTCTCCGGATGTGTCCAGGTCCGCGCGGCGTTCGCTCGTGCTCGTCGCCCTCATCGGTCTGCTCATCGCGTGCTCCGCATGCCGACCACCGCGGGTTTCCTCCCCGCCACGGGTGAGTCCACCCGCCGACCCTCCGCTCGTGGCGTCGCCGTCAGGGCCCGTCACCGTGCCGGTCAGCGGCGACACGGCCGAGGTCCACGACCCGACCATCGTCAAGGAGGGTGACACCTACTCTCTCTTCTTCACCCATGGCGGCATCCACGTCCGCACGTCGACCGATCTCGTGCACTGGCAGACGGCGCCGGATGCGCTTCCCGCGGTGCCCGCGTGGGTCAAGCAGCGCGACCCGAACGTCGTCGACCTCTGGGCTCCCGACGTCTCCTGGTGGAACGGGCGGTGGCACCTCTACTACTCCGCCAGTGTCTTCGCGACCCGCAACTCGGCGATCGGCCTCGCGACCGCGGTCACGCTCGACCCGGATGCGCCGGACGCGGGCTGGACCGACCATGGGCCGATCCTCACCACGACCGGAACGTTCGCCGGTCCCGACCGCTCGGGCAGCAACGCGATCGACCCCAACGTGGTGCTCGACCACACAAGCCGTCCGTGGCTCGTGTGGGGTTCGTACTTCGACGGCATCTTCATCCAGCCCCTGCGCGCCGATGGCAGGCTCGCGCCGACGCAGCCGGTCAACCTCGCTCGCCGACCGTTCCCCGGCCCGGTCGAGGGCTCGTGGGTCACCTACCGCAACGGCTGGTGGTACCTCTTCGCCTCGTACGACCTCTGCTGCTCGGGAACGAGAAGCACCTACAACATCAAGGTCGGGCGATCGCGGGCGCTCACCGGCCCCTACGTCGACCGCGACGGCACGGCGCTGCTCGACGACGGCGGTACTCCGGTGCTCGCCGGGTACGGCAGCGTGTACGGCCCGGGCCACCAGGCGGTGTTCCAGGAGGGTCGCAACTGGTGGCTCGTCCACCACTACTACGACCCGACCCAGGGCGGTCGCCCGGATCTGTCGATCCGGCCTCTCGACTGGTCGCGCGACGGATGGCCGGTCGCGAGGGGCTGGTCACCGTCGATCCCCGTTCCTCCACCGACCTGACCGCGTCGAGACTCCACCCCGGCGCCGGGACGAGGACCCGAGCAGGTACATCGCCCGCGGCCCGTCGGCCGGGCAGCGATCTACGCTGGTGCGATGCCGATCGATGGAGAGTACGAACCGAGCACGTGGGGCTGGGTCCGCGACCAGGTCGCGGAGTACGAAGCCTCGGGCGGCGAGCGCGCCAACACGCTGATGGACACCGGCCTGCCGGTCATCGTGCTGACCACGCGTGGCAACAAGAGCGGCAAGGTGCGCAAGATGGCGTTGATGCGCGTCGAACACGAAGGCGAGTACGCGCTGGTCGCCTCGCAAGGCGGAATGCCGACCAACCCCTCCTGGTACTACAACCTCATCGCCGATCCGACCGCCCTCGTGATCCAGGACGGAGCGGAGCCACACGACTACGTCGCACGCGAGGTCACCGGCGACGAGAAGGCGACCTGGTGGGAGCGCAGCGTTGCGCTGTACCCCCCGTACGCCGAGTACCAGGAGGCCACGACCCGGGTCATCCCGGTTCTGGTGGCTCGGCGCGCCGACGCGTAACCCCCTCCTCGTCGAGCACTACCAGTCGACCTCGGGAGTCGGAGGGAACAGCCGGTCGCGCTCGGCCATGAGCCGCGCGCAGTCCCAGCTCGCGTCGACCGGCTCAGGATGATCGGGCTCTTGCTCGGATCGGGATGCTGGATCCACTCGGCCTCGGTCTTGAACATGTCGTCGGACGCGCCGACGATCAGCTGCTCGGAGTGGTCGTCGACCGTTCCCGTGAGCGAGCCGTCGTCCTGGCCGAGCACGTCGTAGGCGAAGATCTCGCGCCGGGCGATGTACAGCTCGCCGCTGATGGTGTCGGTGACCTTGATGCGCACCGTGACGCCCGGCTTCCCGTCGTGGTCGTCGTCGGCGATGCGTGGATCGTCGGGATCGGTCGGCAGGGGGTCGTTGGCCGGATCTTCCAGACGGATGCCGATTCCCGTAGGGGTCCGGGGCCGGCGGATGCGCACGCGTCCGTTCTTCTCGGTGACCGTGACCGGTGTGGCGGGTCGGTCGGATCGCGCTGGTCGCGGCGTCCGACATCTCCGTGGTGATCGGTTGGTCGCTGCGGTGCTCCGAGTGACAGAACGACTCCTTGGCGATGAGCTTGCCGTCCTTCTCCGTGAGGTCCGTGAAGCCGTAGCTGATGATCAGGGTCTTCATGTCGGAGCTCTCGTAGGCAACGACGTCGTAGTGCGCGTACCGCCCGCGACACTCGGCCGCGCGTCTTGCCCGCGGCCGCCTCGGCGCTTGCGCTCTCGTCGGCACTGCTGCAGCCGGCCACCGAGAGCAGCGCGACCAGGACCAGTGCAACTCCCCCACCCCGCACGTGTGTCCTCCTCATGTCAGTCGATCACCGGGAACCAGTTCGCGTGGAAGCCGAAGGGCATCCGTTGCGGCAGATGGACGCGGGCGATCGGCCCTGCATCGACGGCGCGGGCGTCGAGCACGCACAGGTCGGTGCGATCGGTTGCCGAGTCGTAGACCGCGTTCAGCAGCCACCCGTCGTCTTCGGCGGTGCCCTGCGGGTCGGGAGCGAAGACGCTCTCGCCCACGTGCCCGCTCGGACCCGAGCTCCAGACCTGGCGTTCGCCGGTGACGATCGTCGTACTTCACGATGGCATCGAAGTCGCCCGCCGGTCGGTCCTGGTCGAGGAACGCCGACATGTACCGGTAGCGCGATCGGACCCCGTTCAGCTCGTCGTTGATGCGGCAGAAGTCGCCGCCGAGGTCGTCGAACTGCTCCCAACCGGCCTTGCCGGCGCCGAGATCCACCCAGAACCGGGCCGGGTGGCCCGGCGCGGGTGCTGGCGACGGATTCGTCGAGGGGTGCGTTCGGATCGATGCCGAAGTCGGGGTGGTCGAGGCGACTGCCCGAGAACTCGATCCGATCACCGTCGACCCATCCGTTCCAGAAGTGCTGCACGTGGCCCGGCTCGATCTCGAACCAGCGGATGTCGTCGGCGGAACCGAGCCTCGGCATGACGCCGATGCGCGTCCCGTTCTCGGGACTCCACTGCGTCATGCGGACCCTCGCCGAGGTTCTCGAGGTCGAAGACGATCGGTGAGTCGAGGAACACCGCGTGGTCCTCGGTGATCACGAAGTCGTGCATCATCACCGGCGCGGGCACGTCGATCTTCGCTCGGTGGACCAGCGATCCCGATGCGTCGACCACGGAGTACCGGATCACGGGCTCGAACACGGAGTACGCGAAGAAGAACATCTCGCCGCTCCGGGGGTCGAGGCGGGGATGCGCCGTCATCGAGCCTCGCAACGCCCCGCCGAAGTCGTACTCGCCGACGGTCTCGAGCGAAGCCGTCACCTCGGTGGGCGGTCCACCCTCCCAGAGTGCGAGGTACCGCCCTGCGTGGCGGATGATGTGCGTGTTGGCGGGGTTCTTCACCGGCCCGGCGTCACCGACGACGCTCGGGATCGGGGAAGTTCATCACCTCACTCAGCCCGGGATAGACCGCACGGCCCACCCTCGCCTCGACCTCCAACCCGCGGGACCGGATCCAACGGTTGCGAAACGAGGCAGTGCCGTCTTCCAGCGTGACGGAGTGGAGCATCCCGTCGCCGTCGAACATGTGGTAGCGGCCGAGGGGCTCGAACATCGGATTCGGCCCGTTGCGGATGAACGACCCGCGCAGCCCGGCGCGGCAGGACACCGGTGATCCGGCAGTCCGATCGACGTCGGACTCACGGTCGACGGGAAAGAGATTTCCCGCCAGGTCCGGTTGCTGCGCCTCGTTCGTGACGTGTCCGGTCAGCACATCGGGACCGTGCATCGTGCCCCCTCTCCCGGCGATCGCGGCGATCGGCGCCGCCGACCCGACCGCAGGTTAACACTGTTTACCTGCCGCGCACCGTGCGGCCGGGCGCCGCGTACTTTACAGTGTTCACCGTGGCTGCCGATCGGGAACCGCTCACGAGGACCGCCGTGGTGCAGGCCGCGCGCGAGCTCATCGCGGCCGACGGGCTCGAAGCCCTCTCGGTCCGGAGAGTCGCGGCGGCGCTCAACGTCAGTGCGCCGGCGCTCTACGCCTACGTCGAGAACAAGCCCGACATGCTCCGAGCCGTCGCCGAGCTCGAGTTCGAAGGTCTGCTGGCTCGATTCGACGCCGTGCAGTGCTCCGACCCCGTGGAGCGGATCCGCGCACACATCCACGCCTACGTCGACCACGCCCGGGCCGACCCGGCGCTGTTCGAGGTGATGTTCCTCTTCCGGCCCGGTTGGGCGCCCCAGCCCGCGGTCGAGGAACTGCCGGCCGCGTCGAAGGTCTTCGCGATCGCGGCCGACGCCATCGAGGAGGCGATGCTCGTGGGCGCGCTCCGCACCGACGATCCCCTGGTGGTCTCGATTGCGTTGTGGGCCGCGGCGCACGGGACCGCGACCGTGCTGCTCGCCGACCTGAACCTCGGTGCGGAGTTCGAGAACCGCGTCATCGACACCGTTGTCGACAACCTCGTGCGCGGCCTCGCTGCACCCCTCGACCTGAACCGGGAGACACCGCCGGCCCGACGCGACTCCACTCCAATCAGCAGAGAACGTGGCGACGACCTGCCCGTCGACGTCACCGCTACCCTCTCGCTCGAAACGATTGATTCCGGGGGGAATCCATGCGCAAGACCAAGCTCTTCTTGGTGTCGGTCGCGGCCGTTGCGGTGCTCGTCGGCTGCAGCGAGCCGACCGGGCACGGCTCCTCGAGCTGACTCCACGAGCACGACGGTCGCCCGCGCGATCTCCGACTGCGACAACGCCCCCTCGATCGTCGCGTGCGCGCCCGACGACTCGATGCTGTCGCCGTACCTCCCGGCGAAGGCGACCAAGGCCACCGGGACCCCCATTCGGATCGGAACGATCAACCAGGACACGGGAGCTGCCGGGGCGTTCCCCGAACTGACCCAGGCCGACAAGGTCGCGGTCGAGTTCATCAACACCGAGCTCGACGGGATCGACGGACACCCACTCGAGCTCATCACCTGCGACACGGCGTTCAGCCCCGACCTGTCGCAGCGCTGTGCCCAGGAGATGGCGACGAAGAAGGTCGCGGCGGTCGTCGGCGGGATCGACATCTGGGGAACCGGCATCACGACCTTGGAGAACAACGGGATCCCGTACGTCGGCGGCATCCCCGTGAGCTTCGAGGCGGCGCGGAGCAAGTCGAGCTTCCAGTTCAGTGGTGGGGTCTGGGGCGCGGTGCTCGGCATGGGCAAGTACGCGATCGACGAGCTGGACGCAAAGCGGATCACGGTGATCTACGCCGACTTCGGCCCGATCAAGGACGCGGCCGAGCAGGGCAAGCAGGCTCTGGAGCAACAAGGGCGCCGAGGTGACCCTGATCCCGATCAGCATCACGAACGCCGACATGGTCACGGCACTCAACCAGGCGGCCCAGACCGACCCCGACGCGGTGATCGCCCTCACCGCCGACAGCGGCTGCAAGCCGACGATGCTCACCGCGCAACAGATCGGCCTCGACGTCCCGATCATGTACACGGGTGCGTGCGCCGCCCCGAAGATCATCGATGCCGTGGGCGACGTGGCCGAGGGCAGCATCTTCAACCTCGAAGCCGAGCTCGACCCCGAACACCCCGACAACGCGCTGTACCAGGCCATCGCCAAGCGCTACGGCGCCGACGACGGCTACGACGCCCTCGGCGCCGGCACCGTCTCGTTCCGCGCGATGATCAACCTGTACGCCGTGCTCCGCGACCTCGGCGCCGAGAACATCACCCCGGCTGCGATCCTCTCGGCGTTCCGCAAGGGGTCCGACCACCCCAGCTTCTTCGGACACGCCTACACCTGCGACGGCCGCCAGCTCCCCGGGTACCGGGCGATGTGCGCACCTCAGCAGAGCCTCGGCGTGCTCGAGGACGGTGCCGTCGTCCCGCTCACCGGCTGGATCGACGTCGGCTCGTCTGCGGACTAGTCGACCGAGCTCGAGGGACGCGCCATCTCCGACTACCTCCAGCAGTCGATCACCGGCCTCGGCGCCGGGGCGGTCATCGCGGTGCTCGCGATCGGCATCGTCCTCACCTTCCGCGCGTCCAACGTGGTCAACCTCGCGCACTGCGCGATGGGGATGTACGTGGCGTACGTCTACTACGGGCTGCGCAACTTCGACCTCAACGGAACCGACCGCGGTGGCGACCTCGTGCTGCCCGATCATCGGGATCCCGACGCACGTCCACGTGATCGATCGTCCGACGGTGTTCACCGCGCTGCTGATCGCGATGGCGGTCGCCGCACTGCTGGGCATCATCGTCTACGGCCTGGTGTTCCGGCTCCTGCGCGACGCGCCACCGCTCGCCCGGGTCGTCGCCTCGCTCGGCGTGTTCCTCTACCTCGAGTCGGTGATGCAGCTGCGCGTCGCCGAGACCGGCGCCGGATCAGCATCGCTGCAGCTCACGTCGCTGCTTCCCGACGGCGTCGTCGCACCTCGGGAGCGTGGTCGTCCCGGTTGCGAGCTTCGTCCTCGCCGGTCTCGCCATCGCGGTCGCCGTCGGGCTCGCGGCGACGTTCCGCTTCACCCGCTTCGGTCTCGCGACCCGCGCCGCAGCGGAACAGGAGAAGGGCGCGATCCTCACCGGCTTGTCGCCCGACCGTCTCGGCTTCCTCAACTGGATCATCGCGTCGATGCTCGCGGGCGCGGCCGTCATCTGCATCGCCGGCACCTCGAGCAAGCTCGACCCCATCGAGACGAGCCTGCTCATCGTGCCCGCCCTCGCGGCGGCGCTCCTCGGCCGGCTCAACGGCTTCGCCCTCACGACCGTCGGCCGGCCTCGCGATCGGCATGTCGCAGAGCGCGCTGTCGACGTTCCAGGCCCGCGCCGGTTGGCTCCCCGACTTCCTGCCCAACGGCGGGTTGCGCGAGGCACTGCCCGGTGATCCTGATCCTGGTCGCGATCACGGTGCAGGGCTCGCGCCTCCCGACCCGGGATTCGATCGCCGACGTGCGGCTCCCCGCGTCGCCCGTGCCCAAGACACCCGTCGGTGTGGTCCGTGGTGCTGACCGCGGCCGCGATCGTCGGCCTGCTCACGCTCGACGCGCAGTGGCGCCTCGCGATCGTCGTGTCGACGATCGCGGCGCTGATCGCCCTGTCGACGATCGTCGTCACCGGCTACGTCGGACAGATCTCCCTCGCCGGGTACGCCTTCGCCGGGCTCGCCGCCTTCACCACCGCCCGGCTCGCCGTCGACGGGCTCGACTTTCCCTGGGCTCCGCTGGTCGCCGTCACGCTCACGGTCGTGGTCGGGATCCTCGTCGGGATCCCTGCAGTCCGGGTGCGCGGCATGACCCTGGCGGTCGCGACGCTCGGTGCGGCCGTCGCGATCGAAGCACTCGTGTTCAACGCGCCGAGCTTCAACGGCATCACCGACGTCCCGCGTCCGCGGCTGTTCGGAATCGACCTCGGATTCCTGGCCCGGGGCGACGCGAACTTCCGCCCCGCGTTCGGGATCCTCGCGCTCGTCGTCCTGGCCGTGAGCATGCTTGGCGGTGGCCAACCTGCGCCGGAGCCCCACCGGGCTGCGATGGCTCGCGGTGCGGAGCAACGAGCGCGCCGCAGCCGCCGTCGGGCGTCAACGTGAGCAGCGCCAAGCTCCTCGCGTTCGCGGTCTCCTCCCTGCTCGCCGGCCTCGGCGGCATGCTGCTGGCCTACGAGTTGCCGGCGCTCTCCCCCCAGCAGTTCCTGGTCGTCGGCGCGCTCGCGATCCTGGCGCTCTGCTACCTCGGCGGGATCGCCACGCTGAGCGGAGCGCTCATCGCGGGCGTGCTCGCGTCCGGCGGGCTCGTCACCCAACTCCAGGGCGGAGCCACCGGCGGCGCGTCGAGCTACCAGTTCGCGGTGAGCGGCCTCCTGCTGATCGTCGTCGCGATCCTCTATCCCGACGGCGTGAGCATCGCCGCCCGTCGAGGCTTCGCCCGGCTCACGAGGCGAACGTGACTGCGCTGCTCGAGGTCACCGGGCTCTCGCGTCAGCTTCGGCGGGCTGGTGGCGGTCGACGACGTCTCGATCTCGGTGCGCCGACGACTCGATCATGGGCCTCATCGGGCCCAACGGTGCCGGCAAGACGACCACGATCGACGCGCTCTCCGGGTTCGTGCCGGCGCGCCAAGGGAGCGATCGCGCTCGGCGGACGGCGCATCGACGGGCTCCGCGCCCACCAGCGGGCGCGGGCCGGGATGGGCCGGACGTTCCAGTCGGTCGAGCTGTTCGACGACCTCAGCGTGCACGAGAACCTGCTCGTCGCGGCGCTGACTCCTCGCTGGTGGTCGCCCGTGGTCGACGCGATCGCGCCCCGCCGGACGGCCCGGGGCATCGACGTCGACTTCGCGCTCGACCTCATGGACCTCGGCGCGTTCGCCGAGCGTGCGGCCGCCCGAGCTGTCCTACGGTCAGCGGCGCCTCGTCGGCGTCGCCCGGGCGCTGGCGACCCGGCCGAAGCTCCTGCTGCTCGACGAGCCGGCCGCCGGGCTCGATCCCACGGAGACCGCCGCGCTGGGCGCGCTGCTCCGGACGCTGCCCGCGCGAGGGAATCGGCGTGATGCTCGTCGACCACGACATGTCACTCGTCCTCGACGTGTGCGCCGAGATCACCGTGCTCGACTTCGGTCGGGTCATCGCCCGGGGACCGACCGCTGCGGTCTGCGCCGACCCCGCGGTCATCACCGCGTACCTGGGGTGACCGTGAGCGCAGGCGGAGGTCCGGATGGAACAGGGGTCGGGAACCGGTGAGCGGTCGAGGACCGCAGCCGGAGCGAACCGAGAGGGCGTGCTCGAGCTGCGCGACTTCTCGGCCGGGTATCGAGGCGTTCCCGTCGTGCACGACATCGACCTGCGCGTCGACGCCGGCGAGGTCGTCGCGTTGCTCGGGCCCAACGGAGCCGGCAAGACCACCACGCTCCTCACCGCGTCGGGCCTGCTCCCGCGCATCGGAGGGACGGCGCGGGTGCTCGGAGTCGATCAGCCGCTCGGTCGAACGCGGGACAGCACGCGAATCGCACTCGCGCTCGTGAAGCGCGGCGTGGCCCACGTGCCCGAGGACCGGGCCCTCTTCTTCGGACTCACCGGGCGCGAGCACCTCCGCCTCGCCGCACGACCGCGAGACCACGAAGCGATCGAACAGGCGCTCGCGCCCGTTCCCCGCGCTGGCGGCGATCATCGACCGTCGCGCCGGGTTGATGTCGGGCGGCGAGCAGCAGATGCTGGCCCTCGCCCGCGCCCTCGCCGGTCGTCCGAAGCTGCTGATGATCGACGAGCTGAGTCTCGGGCTCGCGCCGCGCGTCATCGAACAGCTCCTCCCCCTCGTCCGGACGATCGCGCACGACTCCGGCGCCGGGCGTGCTCCTCGTGGAGCAGAACGCCCACGCCGCGCTCGCCGTCGCCGACCGCGCGTACGTCCTCGTCGGCGGCCGCATCAGCGACCTGGGTGCGCCGGGCGATCTCGCGGCCGACACGCAGCGACTCGCGGTCACCTATCTCGGCGCGATGCCCCCGCCGAAGCCCGAGCCGTCCCGCGCCGCCCGACCCCACTGCCTGATCACACGAGCGCGTCGCACTCCTCGGCGACCGCGCGGATCGCCGGGTGGAGCTCCTCGGGAACCGAGGCCATGCGTTCGTCGCTGAGCTCGTCGGAGAACCGCAGGCGCTCGGCGTCGGCGAGCTCGTGACCGGCCGGCATCCACGCCGAGTGCAGCACGGCAGGGATGCACTCCTTGTTCGTGCCCACGAGCGTGGCGACCGGCCCGGCCGACACCTTGGCCGCGTCGAACACTTCGACGCGGAACCCGTTGTCGTTGCAGACGGGTTGCACCACGTAGCCGTCGTGGCCGCCGGGCCGACCGCCGACGTAGCTGCCCGCCGACAGCTCCCCGAGGAGCGAACGCAGGTGACGTGATGTGGTCGGCGGTGTCGGGGTAGTCCCAGCGCGCCTTCAGTTCCATGCTCCCGCGCTCGAACGAGCACAGCGCGCCCGGGGTCTCCTCGCGGAGCAGGTCGAGGTCGATGCGGTCCTCGTAGAGGCGGGCGGCGCGCTGGCTGACGTTCCCCGGGCGGCACCCCTGGTACGTCACGTGGTGCAACGTGGGTGCCGACATGCCCTCGGTGCTCCAGTCCATGGCCGAGAGCTGGAGGTTGAAGGTCCAGTCCTGCTTGAACAGTCCCTGTTCGAGGACCTTGCCGGAGTCGGGGTCGAAGACCACCTCGGTGATCGTCTCGGGACCCATGGCCATGTTGTAGAGGCCGACGGCGGCGGGATCGACCGGGTTGCCGTTCACGTCGAGGTCGTCGGGACGCAGGTAGAAGCCGAGGTCCATGCGGTCCATGCCCTCCCACACGACCGAGATGCCGTCGGTGTCGTCCCAGCGGGCGTAGTAGTGACCCGCCGGCGGCGACATCGTGAGGCACACCGGGGTCACCGGCGCGCCCGAGGCGAGCCCGTCGAGCTGCTCCTTGCGGATCAGCCAGACCGGCACCTCGTCGTCGATGGTGAGGGATCGCTCGCCGCCCATCATCTCCGCCGGGTCGGCCTTGAAGTTGCCCGAGTCGCACAGGATGATCCAGTCGCGGGTCTGGCTGACCGTGTGGATCGATCCGCCGAACGACGACACCTTCGAGCGGCCAGTGGCGGACCTTCGTGCCGTCGTGACGGTCGTAGCGGACGACCGAGGGCCGCATGCCCAAGCTCGGCTCCATCACGAAGTCGAGCTTCACGCTCCAGAGACAATCCCGCTCCGGGTCGACGACGGGGTGCGCGGTGGAGAACAGGAAGGGCAGCACCCCCGGCATCTCCATCGAGCTGCCGCCCCAGCTGTCGACGTGGCCGACCTCGGCCACGAACTCGAGGCTCTCGGGGTGCAGCTCGACGGGTCGCCCCGCATCCCAGGTCGTGTAGAGCCGGTCACCCCACGGCAGGGGCGCGGTGTTCGACGAGTTCGGCGGCCCGAACGGCGAGAAGTAGCCGACGGGCCCCGGCGCGAACTGGTCAGGGTGGCGGTCGAACAGGCGCTTGCCGGGCGTCTGGATCGAACGGGTCTGCCAGGCGAAGCGCCCGGGGCCGGCACCGCGGGCGCCTGCTTCGAGCGACAGCCGACAGATCGAACCCCAGTCGAAGATGGCGTACGGGAGCGACCCGGTGTTCTGGAAGCTCGAGAAGACCACCTCACCGCTGATGTCGGTGGGCCAGGTTCCCGAGGCCACCTCGAGCTCGAAGTCGACGTGCGGCGCGGTCGTGAGCGTTCGTGGAGTCGGCACCGGAGATCTCCCATCGGCGTGATGGCGCTGCTAGCTTGTGAACAGTGTTCACCAACCTAGCGGAATCCGCCGTCGAGGGCGCCGATCGGCCCGTCAGGCGGTCAGTCGGGTGCTCGGGCAGGCCAGGCACGAAGCCGTTGCCCGGGGTTCCGGCCCGGTGGAGGGAGACGCCATGGACGTGACGTTGGAGCGGACCATCCGCGATCGCATGGAGGTCGAGAAGGCCCGGAAGGCTCCCCCGCCCGAGGCGGTGCCGGTCCCCCCGATCCCCACGGCGCGCTACACCGACCCTGCGTTCTTCCAGCTCGAGCGGGAACGCATCTTCGCCCGTTCGTGGCTGTTCGCCGGCCACGAATCGGAGTGGCCCGAGCCCGGCTCGTACCGGCAGTTCACGCGATCGGGCGCACCCATCGTCGTCGTGCGCGGTGACGACGGGATCCTCCGCGCCTTCTACAACGCGTGCCGCCACCGCGGCGCGCCGGTGACCCGCGACGAGTGCGGCACCGCGCGGCGGCTCACCTGCCAGTACCACTCGTGGTCGTACGGAACCGACGGGACGTTGAAGGCCGTCCCCGATGCCCGGAGCTTCGCCGGCCTCGACACCGGCGAGCTCGGTCTCGTCCCGGTGCGCTGCGAGACCTGGGACGGCTGGGTCTTCGTGAGCGAAGATCCGGGCGCCGGGCCGCTGCTCGACTTCCTGGGTCCGATCGGCGACCAGATGCGCGAGATCAACGGGCCGGTGATGCGCCTCGTGGGCACGAAGGTGCACCATCTCGCCTGCAACTGGAAGCTCATGGTCGATGCGTTCTTGGAGGTGTACCACGTCCGCACGGTGCACCCCGACAACGCCGCGTTGCTCTACGACGACCAGTCGGTGACCGTGGCGATGCTCCCGAACGGCAACAGCCGGCTGACCGTCGAGAAGCGCGACGAGCTACGCGACTTCCCGATGGTGTCGCCGGAGTTCGACAACCCCGCGGTCGGGCAGCTCTGGCGCCAGACGTCGACCTCCTACGGCATCTTCCCCAACCTCGTCGTACCGATGGACACCGGCGCCTTCACGTTCCTGTGCATGTGGCCCGTCGACGTCGACCACACCGAGCTGGAGCTGCGGTGGTACGCCCCTGCGTGGACCGGCGACGACGTGCCGAGCGACCACGTCGAGCGCATGGCCCTGTTCGAGACGGTGATGGCCCAGGACACGGCGAACATGGCGCCGATCCAGGCGTCGGTCTCGTCGCCGGGCGCGCGCCCGTTCCAGATCGGCTGGCACGAGCGACTGATCCACCACTTCCAGCGCGCCGTCGACCTCGCCATCGGCCCCGATCTCGTTCCCGAAGGCACTCGCGGTGTCCGACGCCCTCGACGGGTTCGTCGAGCCGGTCTGAGACGACGGGCGCACGTGGTGTCGACGCAACGAGTGCTGCTCAGTGGGGGCACCGTGATCGACGGCACCGGGGCGCCGCCGCTGCCCGACACCGACGTGCTGTTCGAAGTCGACCGGATCGTCTCGGTCGGCGCAGCGGCCCGAGCGGCGATCGGCGCCGACCCGAGCGATGCCCAGCTCACCACGGTCGATGTGTCGGGACTGACCGTGATGCCCGGGCTCATCGACGCCCACTGCCACATCACCTTCGGCGAGCCCGCCAGCAACGACGAGCTGTTCTTCCACCGCTCGCAGTCGAGCGCGATGCTCGCTCGCCGCCCACAACGTCCCCAAGTTGCTGCGTGCCGGTGTCACCGGCTTCCTCGACGCCGACTGCATCTTCGACCTCGGCCCCGCGCTGCGCGACGGGATCGAGGCCGGTCTCGTCGAGGGTCCGCGGATGTCGTCGGGCATGAACGCGCTGCTCACGACGGCGGGCGGGACCGCCGGCCGTCTCATCCCCGATCGCGGCACCCTCGGGTACGCGGCGGTGATGGGCGACCGCGACGAGATGGTGCGCACCACGCGACAGCAGATCAAGTACGGCGCCGACTGGATCAAGATCCACGTCACCGGCTCGGTGCCCCGATCCTCCGGCGAGCTGACCGTCTGGTCGGCCGACGAGCTCCGGGCCGTCACCGACACCGCCCATGCGCTCGACACGCCGACCGTCGCCCACTGCCGGAGCGCCGAGTCGACCCGCCTGGCCGCCGAGGCAGGTGTCGACCTGATCCTCCACGCCAGCTACCTCGACGATCACGCCCTCGAAGCGGTCGTCGCGTCCGGCGCCGCGATCGCCCCGACGTTCACGTTCCTCGCCAACCTGGCCGACTACGGCGCCAAGGTCGGTGCCGCGACCACGCAGGTCGACGTGTTCCGGGGCGAGATCGCCGCCACCGCGGCGATGATCCGCACGCGCCCACGATGCCGGCGTGCGGTTGCTCTGCGGCTCCGAGAGCGGGTTCTCGCTCACGCCCTACGGGCACTGGCACGCACGCGAAGTCGAGCTGTTCGTCGACGTGCTCGGGCTCACGCCCCTCGAAGCGATCCGGTGCGCGACCCGCAACGGCGCCTTCGCGCTCCGGTGTCCCGACGACTCGATCGGCGTGGTCGCGCCCGATGCGGTCGCGGATCTCATCGTGATCGAGGGCGACCCCGCCGCCGACGTGGCCGTGCTCGGCGACCGGGCCCGCATCCGCCACGTCTACTCACGTGGGCGCGCGGTCGACCTCACGCGTCCGTGGCCGCAGCGACAACCGCTCCCCGGAGAGAAGGTCGGCTTCGTGGTCGGCCCACCCCCTCACCTGGGATCTCGTGCACTCGTGACCCGACGATGACCGACGATCCGCCGCGAACGGTGCTGGTCACCGGGGCAGGGAGCGGGCTCGGGGCGGCGACAGCCACGGCCGCGGCCGAAGCCGGGTGGCTCGTCGGTGTCCTCGATCGCGACGCGGATGCCGCGTCACGAACCGCGCACGCCATCGGTGACGCGGCAGTCGCGCTGACCGCCGACACGACTGACGCCAGTGCCGTCGAGGCCGCGCTCGACACGTTCGCCGCGGCGAGCGGCGCACCCACGCCCGACGCGCTCGTCTGCAACGCGGGCATCGTGCGGTTCGGCCCGCTCCTCGATCTCGATGCCGACGACTGGCAGGCCGTGGTCGACGTCAACCTCACCGGTACCTTCGTGACCGCTCGCGCCGTGGCCCGTCGCATGATCGCTGCGGGCGCCGAGGGTTCGATCGTCGTGATCACGTCGATGAACGGCGTGGCCCCCGGCCCCAACGCGGGTGCCTACGGAGCCACCAAGGCGGGGGTCGCGCGCCTGGCCCAGCAGATGGCCCTCGAATGGGGACCGCAGGGCATCCGGGTCAACGCGGTCGCGCCGGGCCTCATCGACGCCGGCATCTCCGAAGCGGTCTACGCGGATCCCGACATCCGCAGCCGCCGAGCCGAGCGGGTACCGCTCCGGCGCCTCGGCACACCGTCCGACGTGGCGTCAGTCGTGCTCTTCCTGCTCTCCGACGCGGCCGGGTACGTCAACGGCACCGAGCTCCTCGTCGACGGCGGCGTCACCGTGAGCGTGATCAGCACGCCTGCCGCGCCCTCGCGCCGTCGACGGGGTCGGCACCGACGACCCGGGCGACTCGTGAGCACCAACCTGGTGCTGTCGGGCGGTCCGGGCCACGACTTCGACGCCACCACCGCCGCGCTCGATGAGCTGGGCGACCAACACGGGTTCACGACCACGGTCGTCACGGATCCGCCCGACCTGTTCGCGGCGCTGCAGGGCGTCGAGCACGGCGAGATCGCGCCGTGGGATCTGGTGACCGTGAACGCGCTGCGGTGGCGCATGGAGACCGGTCGGTACGCCGACCAGCGAGATCGACTCGGGTTCGACCTCGCCGCCGCCGACGCGGCCATCCTCGCGCGCCACGTCGAGAGTGGAGGTGGGCTGGTGGTGCTGCACACCGGCGTCATCTGCTTCGACGCGGAGCCGACGTGGCACCGGCTCGTCGGCGCATCCTGGAACTGGGAACGCTCCTCCCACCCACCGGTCGCCGAGGTCGAGGTCGAGGTCACCGCGGCCGGCCGCGACCATCCGATCACGGTCGGTCTCGAATCGTTCCGGGTGTGCGACGAGGTCTACTCGTCCCTCGACACGGCTGACGACCTCGTCCCCCTCTTGGGCGCGACGCACGCGGGCGGTGAGCACCCGCTCCTGTGGACCCGGACGTTCGGCGCGGGGCGCGTCGTCACCGACCTGCTCGGACACGGGACGCCATCGTTCACCCAGCCCGATCATCGAACGATCGTCGGTCGAGCCCTGGAGTGGTCATGTCGCGCGTGATCACGATCACCAGCTACGACGATGCCCGCGCGGCCTTTCGCCACAAGGAGCTGCGTCAGGCGCTCTACGACGCCGGCGAAGTCGTCATGGCCGACGTGCTGGTGAACCTGCACGGCGAGGAGCACCGGGCCCGGAGGCGACTCGAGAACCGCCTGTTCCGACGCGACATCCAGACTCGTTCCGAGTACGAGCTGTTCCCGCCCATCGTGACCGAGACCCTCGCGCCGTACCTGGCCGACGGCCGCGCCGAGCTCGTCGCCCTCAGTCACCAGATGATGATGAACCTCGCCGCGTCCACCGCCGGCGTCGATCGCCCGGAAGCGACACCGGAAGAGACGTTCCACCTCTACTCCTACCTGATGCGCTTCATCGAGGGGGCAACCCTCGCCCACTACGCCGGCGACCGCGACGCAAAGCGAGCCGAGGTGGCCGAGGCGCTCGACTCCTTCGATCGCGAGTTCCTGCAACCCTCGATCGCCAGGCGGCGCGACGCCCTCGAGCGATTCGCGGCGCAGGAGATCACCGAGGACGACCTCCCCCACGACGTGCTCACGGTGCTGCTCCGCAACCAGGACGACCTCGACCTCCCACCCGATGTCGTGCTGCGCGAGACCTGCTTCTTCCTGCTCGCCGGTGCCCACACGTCGGCGACGGCGTTCGTCCGCACGTTGCACAACATCTTCTCGTTCGACGTCACTTCCTCCGCCGATGCCGAACGGGCCCGCGCCGACATGGTGTTCCTCCAGCGCTGCGTGCACGAGACCGTGCGCCTGCAGCCGTCGAGCCCGGTGGCCATGCGGTGGGCGCTCCACGACCTCGAGCTTCCCGGCGGCATCCACCTCGCCGCCGGCGACAAGCTCGTGATCGACCTGATGTCGGTGAACCGCGATCCTGCTGTGTTCGGCGACTCCGCCGATGCGTTCGATCCGCACCGGGTGCTACCCGCCGGCGTCGCCCGATGGGGGTTGAGCTTCGGGCTCGGGATGCACGCCTGCATCGGCCAGGACCTCGCGGCGGGGATCGACCCGATGGGAGAGCCGGCGGGGCCCGAGCATCCCTACGGTCTCGTCCCCGTGGCGGTGCAGGCGGTGCTGCGGGCCGGCGCGCGCCCGGCGCCCGATGACGCCGCCCCAGCTCGACCCGACGAACGACCGGGGCTACTGGGCCCGGTACCCCGTGCGGTTCTGAGCCGGCTGCCCGTGATCGACCTCCACGCCCACGTGATCCTCGACTCCGTGCTCGGAGCGGCCGGGCCCCATGGTCCCGAGCTCGACCCCGGCGACGCGGCCACGGGGCGTCTTCCCTGCTACCGGGTCGGCGGCTACGAGTTGATCGGGGTGCAGTACCGCGACAGCCCGTTCATGGACCTCGACCGACGGTTGGTGGCCATGGACCAGCTGGGGATCTCCCTCCAGGTCCTCTCCCCCAATCCGCTCACCTACTTCTCGCACGTGGAGGCCGAGTGGGCCGACGCCTTCTGCCGACGCCACAACGACGAGCTCGCAGCGCTCGTGGCGCGCGCGCCGTCGCGTCTCGCGGGGTTCGCACAGTTGCCGATGCAGGATCCGACCCGCGCGGCCGCCGAGTTGCGACGCGCGGTGCGTGAGCTCGGTCTGGTCGGCGCGTACATCGGGACCGACATCGGGTACGCGCTCGACGACCCGGCCCTCGACGATGTCTGGTCGACCTGCACCGAGCTCGACGTCCCGCTGTTCATCCACCCTGCGCCCGACGGCATCGACGCGCCACGGCGCGACCAACGCCTCGCCCGCTTCGACGGCGACCTGTGGCTGGGCTTCTGTTACGAGGAGACGCTCGCGGTGGCGACCCTGGTCCTCGGAGGGGTGCTCGATCGACACCCCGCCCTCGATGTGTGCGTGAGCCACGGCGGCGGTGCGACCTCGTGGTTGGCCGAGCGACTCGAACACGCGGCCCGGACCCGGCCGTGGGCACCCGAGATGCTGCGCGACCCGGGCGCGGTCACCGAGCGACTGGAGCGACTGTGGTGGGATGCCCACGTGGGCGGGCCGCAGGCGCTCCACGCGTTGCTCGCGGCGTTCGGCACCGAGCAGGTGGTGGCCGGAACGAATCTCGCCGGCTGGGATCAGAGCGCCGATCCGAGCTGGGGCAACGGCGATCTGGCGGCAGTCTTCGACGCGAACGCTCGACGGTTGCTGCGCATCGACCTCGGCCCGCCTCGGGCCTGAGGCCCAGCGCTCACTCGACCCACGTGTACTGCACCGCGGCACGCGCGGCGGTGATCGGGGCGATCCGCTCCGCGAGGAGCGTCTGATGGGCCGCGTGGTCGCGGTACGCGAGGTAGCCGTCGGCGTCGACGAAGTCGGCCACCACGACGAAGTCCCAGTTCGTCTCGGCGAGTCCGGCGTCGGGACCGAACCGGTACGCCCGAATCGCGTCGATCGCGGCCGGAAGCTCGGCCAACCCGGACGCGACCTCCGCCTTCGACGCAGCGCTCGCGTCGGGAGCCCACTGCAACATGACGACGTGGCGGAACATCCCGCGAAGCTAGCCAACCGCCGCCAGATGCAGTCGCGTGACTGAGGACGAGTGCGGCATCGACTCTCTAGGGTCCGGCGATGACAAGCGACGCGCCAGACACCATCGTTCTCGTCCACGGGTTCTGGGTGACCCCTCGGAGTTGGGAGGAGTGGATCTCCCACTACGAGTCGAAGGGCTTCGCGGTTCTCGCGCCTGCGTATCCGGGCTTCGAGGTCGAGGTCGAGTCGCTGAACGAGGATCCCACGCCCGTCGCCGACTGCACGGCGTCGGCGATCATCGAGCAGTACGCCTCGGCCATCCGTGGCCTCGACAAGCCCCCGATCATCATGGGGCACTCTGCCGGCGGCGCGTTCACGCAGGTGCTGCTCGATCACGGGTTCGGCACCGCGGGCGTCGCCATGAACTCCGCACCGACGGAAGGAGTGAAGGTCGTGCCCTTCTCGCAGGCGAAGTCGACGTTTCCGGTGCTGAAGAACCCGGCCAACCATCACAAGGCGGTGGGTCTCACCTTCGAGCAGTGGAACTACGCCTTCACGAACGGCTTTCCCGAGGAGCGGGCCCGGGCGCTGTACGAGCGCTACGCCATCCCCGCGCCGGGAAGGATCCTCTGGGACAGCGTGCTGGCCAACTTCCAGCCCGGCCACCAGAGCATCTGGGTCAATTACCACAACGACGACCGCGCCCCACTCCTGTTCATCTCGGGCTCCGAGGATCACATCATGCCGCCGAAGATCCAGCAGTCGAACCTCAAGCACTACAAGTCCGACACCATCACCGAGATCACGCAGTACGACGGACCCCACCTGCTCCCCGCCGCCGACAACTGGCAGGAGATCGCCGATCACGCCCTCGATTGGGCCCTCGAGCACAGCCGTGAGTGAGGTCTGCATCACCCACGTCGGTGGCCCGACCGTCCTCATCGAGGTCGAGGGCTGGACGATCCTCTCGGATCCGACCTTCGACGCTCCCGGCCGGACGTACAAGTTCGGATGGGGAACCTCTTCCCGCAAGCTGGCCGGGCCCGCCGTCGCGCTCGCCGATCTCCGTCCCGTCGACGTGGTCCTGGTGAGCCACGACAACCACGCCGACAATCTCGACGATGCCGGCCGAGCCATGTTGCCCACGGCCGGGACGGTCGTGACCACCGCGTTGGCCGCGACCCGACTCGGCGTGGCGGCGAAGGGGCTCGAACCATGGGGCACGACCCGGCTCACGGCGCCCGGCCGGCCCGACCTGACGATCACCGCCACGCCGTGCCGTCACGGCCCACCGCTCAGTCGGCCGATCGTCGGCCACGTGCTCGGCTTCGCTCTCGCATGGGAAGGCCAGGCCAACGGCGTCTTGTGGGTGTCGGGCGACACCGTGCTCTACGACGGCGTCCGCGAGGTGGCCGAGCGGCTCGATGTTGACGTGGCCGTGCTCCACCTGGGCGACGTGAAGTTCGGGATCACCGGCCCCGTCCACTACTCAATGACGGCCGAGGAGGCCATCGAGCTGACCGGCCTCGTCCGGCCGCGGGTCGCTATCCCGGTCCACTTCGAGGGCTGGTCGCACTTCCACGAGGGTCGCGACACCATCGAACGCGCGGTGTCTGCGGCTCCCGACGACGTGCGCAGCCGATTCCAGCTCGTCGACCTCGGAGCTCGCGTCTCCCTCGCCATGTGAGTGACGGGTTCAGTTCGTGCGGGCCTCGAGGATCGAGCCGAGCTCAGCCCGCGAGGTGATGCCCAGCTTCGGAAACGCACGGTAGAGATGCGACCCGACCGTGCGATGGGAGAGATACAGCTGCAGACCGATCTCGCGGTTGGTGAGGCCCGAGGCGGCGAGTTTCACGATCTCGATCTCCTGGGGCGTCAGGCGCTCGAGCACGTCGGTCGGGCGATCCGCACTGGATTCACCCGCGGCCCGCAGCTCCCGGCGCGTCCGATCGCTCCATGCTGCGGCGCCGAGCCCGTCGAACATGTCGCGGGCGGCGCGGAGGGGAGCACGCGACTCCACGACCCGTTGCCGTCGGCGCAACCAGGTGCCCTGCGCGAGGAGGAGACGTGCGCGTGGGAACGGCCAGAGCGTGGTGCCGGATCGAAGCGCGCGGTCGAAGGACCGTTCGGCCTCGTCTTCACTCGCCAGCAGGGTCTCCGCGAACGCGAGCACGACCTCGGTCGTGGGTGACCTCCCCCGGTCGGCGATCCGAGAGATCGCCTCGACTGCCGCCCGGGCGTCGTCGGTGCGACCGCACTGCACCGCGGCATCGACGAACGTTGCGAGCGAACCCTGACTGATGACCGCGGCCGCACCGAGGCTGTCGTCTTCGAAGTACGGCTGGAGGTGGATGACCGCATCGAGCGGACGATCGTCGGAGAGCTTCGCGAACCCGGACACGAGTGCAGCGAGGGCCAGCATGGTGGTCGCGCCGAGACGACGGAAGGTGGCCTCGACCTCGCTGGTGATCGCTTCCGCTGTGTCGGAGTCGCCGCGGGCAGCGGCGAGTGCAGCCTGCACCAAGCGCGCCCCTGACACGGTCGCAGGTCGCCCTGACTGCTCACCCAGGACGACCGCCCCGGAGGCACTCGACTCCGCCGTGTCCCATCGACCGAGATGCCACGCGGCCCAGCTCTGGCTCACCAGTGCGTTTGCGAGCGGGCCCAAGCGGCCTTGCGCGCGCAGACCCCGCACCGCGTGATCGAGGAAGAAGGCCGACAGTTCCGGATCGCCCAGGAACCCCGCGGTCGTGCCGAGCAGGCGGAGCTCTCCGGGATCGTCGATGCGGCTGGGCGCGATCGCACGGATCTCTTCGACCACGGCGACGCCGCGCTCGACCGGTTGCGCGAGGCCGAGCACGTTGAGCAGCCTCGGTTCATCGGGCCGAACGGCAAGCGCATCAGCCGCGTTGGCGATGGCGGCTCGACGACTCGCATCGAAGTTCGTCTGCCATGCGGTGTCGGCCACGATCACGAGGGAGTCGAGCGCCAGCTCGCTGTCGCCGACCTCCGCCATCTCCTCGATGATCTCGACCAGCGCTCGGACCTGTCCGACCGTCTGACAGGACCCGTCTCCGAGGATCTGCCGTCGCCACATGGCGCGAGCCCGATCGACGGGATCAAGGTCGAGTTGCTCGGCGGCATCCAGGAGTCGATCGGCGGCATCGGGTCGCCCCAGGTCGAACGCGAGTTCCGCCGCGCGGACCAGGCGCCGACCCCGATCAGCGGGGTGGGGACTGAGGTCGGCGGCCCGCTCCAGCGCGGTGATCGCCACGTCGATGGCCCCTCGGCGCCGCGCCGCCACTGCGACCTCGCCGAGGGAAGCCGCGATCTTCTCGTCGGCGCCCACCGCCGCAGCCGCGAGGTGCCAGATCGCTCGGTCTGAATCGCCGTGCGCGACGGCCAGAGCTGCGTGCGCCGCCCGACGCTCGCTGAGGTCGGCCGTCTGGGCCAGTGCCGCGGGCACGAGCGGGTGCTGGCACCGGACCTGACCAGCTTCCAGGCGGAGGAGGCGCGCGTCGATCGCAGCGTCGAGCCGCGAAGCATCGACAGGCATACCGGCGAGCGCGGTTGCCGCCTCCATCGACTCGCGGCCGAACGCGCCACCATCGAGCGCCGCAACGAGCAGCAGCGCGCGCGTCGGTTCGGCCAGCGCCTCGTACCGCTCCGCGAACACCGCGGCAAGGCGCTCGGTCACAGGAACCAACGACGGGATGATCGTGCCCGGCGGGAGGCGGCTCCAATGATGGGAGAGCTCGATCAGTGCGAGCGGATTCCCGTTCGCTTCATCGAGGAGCCGCTCGCGCAACGCAGGAGTCAGCTCGGGCGCATGGACCTCGACCAGGGCGCGCGAGTCGGCCGCGTCGAGGCCGACGATCTCGATCTCGTCGAGGCGCGCCTCGGTCAGCTTTCCGGAACGGGCAGTGCGCTTGGACGCGAGGATGACGATCGGATCGTGCTCGATCCTCCTCGCGATGAAGCTCACGACCTCGGCCGACTGCTGGTCGAGCCACTGCACGTCTTCGACCACCACGAGCAGCGGGCTGTCGGCGGCGTGCTCGCGCAGCAGGTTCAGGATCGAGAGGGCGAGGAACGAAGGATCGACGTCATCGACCTCGATCGAGCCGAGCGCCCCGAGGATCGCGTCACGCTGCGCGAGCGGAAGACCGTCGGCGAGCGGAAGTATCGGATCGAGCAAGGGGAACAATGCCGCGAACGGGAGGTGGGTCTCCGACGGCACGCTCCTGGTCGTGCGGACACTGAATCCGCGAGCTGCCGCCTCGACGGCCACCGACGAGATGAGCGCCGACTTCCCGACTCCCGCCTCGCCGACGACCACGAGCGCGGCACCCCTGCCGGCGACCGCGTCGAGCAATCCGATCAGTTGCCGTCGGGTCGCGTCCCGACCGAAGAGGCGATCCAGCACGCCCGATGTTCCCTCGTGTGCTCCGCTGGTGTCGAGCCATCGGACCGATGGGTGGAGGAACGCCACGCCCTACGATCGCCGTCATGGCGTTCGATCACCTGCTCGCGACCGGGTCGCTGGGATCCCTCCAGCTGCGGAACCGACTCGCGATGTGCCCGATGGGGGTCAACCTCGCCGGCGAAGACGCGGTGGCATGGTTCGGCGCGAGAGCGCGCGGCGGGGTCGGTCTCGTCATCATCGGTTCCGTGTCGATCGCCCATCCCGTCGGCTCCTTCGATCCACGCCAGATCAGCTGCGCGACCGACGCCGACCTCCCGGCGTTGCGCGCGATCACCGACGAAGTCCACCGGCACGGGGCCGCCATCGCCGCGCAGCTCGTGCACGGCGGCTCACAGGCCATGCTCGACATCGCCGAGGGTCGGCCGTTCCTCGTCCCGTCGCGCAAACGGCCGCGGACGCCCGACACGCTGTCCTCGATGCTCACCGACGACGAGCTGGCCCGGTCGATGGCACCGTTCAGCACGCCGACGGCACGGATGACGGCACGCGAGGCGACCGAGCAGGACCTGGCCGAGGTCGTCGCGTCGTTCGCCCTCGCCGCTCGACGGGCCGTCGACGCGGGGTTCGACGGCATCGAGCTCCACGCCGGCCACGGGTACCTGCTCCACTCGTTCCTGACCCCGTTCAGCAACCGACGCACCGACCGGTACGGCGGCGACGCCGCCGGACGCGCCACACTGTTGGTCGAGGTCATCCAGGCCGTGCAGTCGGTGGTACCAGACACGTTCCCGGTGTGGGCTCGCATCGGGGCCGACGAACGCCACCGTGAACCGGGCCAGCACCTCGACGATGCGCTCGTCGCCATGCAACTCGGGATCGACGCGGGGCTCGTCGCACTCCACGTGACGTCGTACGCGGAACCGATGGTGGCCACCGGCATCACCGACGGCCACACGCCTCACGCGCCCGGAGCACTGCTCCCACTCGCGTCGGCTGTTCGCGCTGCGTTGGGCGTCCCCGTCATCGCGATGGGTCGCCTCACCCCCGAGCTCGCCGACGCGGCGATCGCCGACGGCACGGCCGACATCATCGCGATGGGTCGCCCACTCATCGCCGACCCCGAACTGCCGAACAAGCTGGCGGCCGGGCGTCGTGATCGGATCCGACCCTGCGCCTACCAGTACCGGTGCATCAGCGCGATCTTCACGAACGATGCAGTGCGGTGTGCGGTGAACCCCGACGCCGGCCGCGAGGCCGACGCTCCCCCGCTCCCGACCGACTCGCCGCGTTCGGTGCTGGTGGCCGGCGGTGGGCCGGCAGGACTCGAGGTCGCGCGCCGACTCGCCCAGCGCGGCCACCGTGTGCAGCTGCGCGAACGATCGAACCGACTCGGTGGGATGCTGCGCGTGGCCGAACAGGTCGACCCGGATCTCCTCGGCCTCGCCGACTGGCTCGCCGACGCGGCAACGGATGCCGGCGTGGAGATCACCCTGGAGCGCACGGTGGGGATCGGCGACCTCCCGTCGGTCGACGTGCTCGTGTGGGCCGCCGGTGCCGAGTGGGCGATCGGCGACGAGCTCCCAGCCCTCGACGGCGGACCACTGACAGTTGTCGGCGACGGGAAAGCCGCCGTGTCGCTCGCCCTGCGCGCCGCATCGGCCGGGCGGCCGACGACGTTGCGGGCAGCCGGCGCAGTACTCGCGCCGGAGTTGGGCCTGCCGGGGCGGTTCCGCATCGTGGCCGACGCGCAGGCGGCCGGCGTCGTGATCGAGCTCGATCAGCGCCTCGACGTCGAGGCTGCGGACGCCGGCGACGTAGCCGACGGCAGGCGCGGCCGGCCCGCTCCGGTGCCCGACGGCGCGACCGATGTCGTCGAGGTGCACGTCATCGGCGACGCGTCAGGCTCCGGCGGCATCGACGCTGCCCTCCGCGCCGCGGCCGACCTTGCCGCAATCGTCTGACGGCTCGACCCGGGGCAGGAGGCGTTCGCCGCGCTAGCTCGACGGGAGATCGACGACCGGCTGTTCGTCGAGGATGGGACACGGCCGGAAGCCCTTGACGATGAGGTAGATCCCGAGCGAGAGCTCCCAGATGAACTCCGGGATGGTCGCGATCGCCTGCACCGGTGAGCCTGCGTCGATGACGCCGAAGAGCACGAGCACTCCCGCCGCGCAGAGCAGCGGACCCCCGACGATCCCGAGCATCGCCATCCGTCGCGGCACCAGCCCCGACCGGTACATCAGGTATCCGAGGAGCAGGCCGTTGCCGATGCCGACGATGAAGCCCGGCCCGAGCAGGAACGTCCAGTCGTGGATCGCGACGAGGGCCGAGCCGAGCGCGGCACTTGCGCCGGCCGCGGCGTCCTGTCGAACGGTGACGATCGCGAGCAGGCTCACGATGCCGATGGCGATGAAGGTCGACTCGACGAGACGAGCTGCGACGTAGCCGAGCGCGCCCGCTTCGCTCTGCCGTTTCAGGATCGGGAACAGCACCACGGCACTGCCGACGTTGGCGACGATGAGCAAGACCTCGAGGAGGGCCCCGAGCGACACCGCATTCGAAGCGCCCGCCCCGGCACCGGTGATGTATCCGGCTTTGTCGAGCACAGGCTTGTAGAGGATCAGCTGCGCCGGGATCGAGGTGGCGAACGTGATCACGAAGAGCCACCCGGCGAGCGCGGCCGTTCTCCTGTTCGCGTCGTGCTCGGCGCGGCCGACGGGGACGTGCGGTGCAAGCATCAGCAGCCTTCGCTCGGAGGAGGCGGGCTGCCAGGCGTCAGGCGACTCGTCGAGCGGACCGTACACCCTGTGCCCGCCGAGCGGGCATGGGCGCGGGATAGCTTGCGCGCCGTGACAAGTTCGTCGGAACACCCCGCGACGTGGACGTTCGACTTTCCGATCTACCACGCCGAGACCCGAGCGCAGTGGCGAAGCTGGCTGGAGGGCAATCACGACGCCGCGCCCGGCGTCTGGCTGTGCTCGTGGCGCGCCCCCACCGGGAGGCCGAGATGCCCCTACCCGGAGGTGGTCGAAGAAGCGCTCTGCTTCGGCTGGATCGATTCCACGGTCAACCTCCTCGACGACGACCGCGGACTCCAACTCGTCACGCCGCGCAAGCCGAAGAGCACATGGACCCGCCTGAATCGCCGACGCGTCGCGAAGATGGAAGCGTCCGGCCTGATGACCGACGCGGGACGCCACGCCGTAGAGGTCGCCGAGGCCAACGGTTGGTGGACGATCTACGACCCAGTGGAGGACCTCCTCGAACCCGACGCCCTCGCCGCCGCCCTCGACGCGAACGCCGACGCCCGAGCCGCATGGGACGCCTTCCCCGCGAGTGCGCGCAAGATGATGCTCTGGTGGGTCATCAGCGCGGCTCGTGACGACACCAGGACACGCCGCATCACCGCGATCGTCGCCAAGGCTGCGGTCGGCGAACGCGCGCTCGGCTGACGCCGCACCCCACCGGCCGACCGGTGCCATGATCGGGCCCGATCGAACGGGCCGTCGGTGAACACGATGGACCAACTCGAGGTGAGGAGATCTGATCGACATGTGCACGCGGGTGCTCTGGAACACCCACGACGTTGCGAAGGTCGTGGGTCGCACGCTCGACTGGGAGGAGTCCGACGAGCCCCGCCTGTGGTACTCCCCGCCGGGCATCGAGCGCGCAGGGGGCGTCGATCGCCCGTCGACGTGGTCGGCGCAACACGCGAGCCTCTCGACGACGTTCTGGGGACGGGCGACCAGCGAGGCCGTGAACGCTGAGGGTCTGGCGAGCCACCTGCTCTACTTCGCCGCAAGCGACTTCGGCCCGCGCGACGATCGGCCCGGTGTGTCGGTGTTGACCTGGGCGCAGTACGTGGTCGACAACTTCGCCACCGTCGACGAGGCGCTCGAAGGACTCGCCGACGTCCAGGTGGTGCAGCGACCGATCCGCGACCAGGTGCTCGGTGCCCATCTCGCGATCGAGGACGCGACCGGCGACTCCGCGATCATCGAGTACCCCTCCGGCGCCCCGGTGGTCCACCACGGCCCGGAGTACCGGGTGATGGCCAACGATCCCTCCTACGAGGAACAGGTCGCGGGGCTCCGCCGGTACCGACCGTTCGGCGGGACCGAGGAGATCCCGGGCGACATCTTGTCGACGCAGCGCTTCGCACGTGCCACCTACTTCCTCGGCCACCTTCCCGAACCCCACGACGAACGCGACGCGGTCGCGGGCGTGCTCGGCGTCACCCGCAACGCCTCGGTGCCGTTCGGCGCGCCGTACGACGACTTCTCCGTGTACCCGACCTGGTGGGCGTCGGTCACCGACCTGACGAACGCGACCTACTACTTCCAGTCGACCCGAGCACCCAATGTGGTGTGGGCCGACCTGCACAGCACCGCGCTCGCGGGTGCCGCGGAGCCCCGGGTGGTCGACCCGACCGATCCGACGCTCTCCGGCGACATCTCGGGACGGCTCGAACCCACCTCCGAGGCCCCCTGACGATCAACTGCCCGGGAGCAGCAGCTGGTTGAGGCGGGCCGCCTGGCGCGTCTGGTGGTCGCGTTCGGCCATGTTGGGGGCGTTGCGGGCGGCGTCGGCATAGAGCGCGGCTGCGAGCTCGAGATCGCCGTTCTTCTCGTGGAGGTACGCGGCGACCGCCTCCCGTCGCGGCACGTGTTCGTCGACCTCGGCGAGTGCCACCAGCCCGGCGGGCGCGCCGTCGGCCTCGCCGACGGCGACCGCGCGGTTGAGGCGGACGATCGGAGTGTCGGTGAACCGGAGCAACTCGTCGTACCACTCCACGATCTGGACCCAGTCCGTCTCCTCGACGGTGGTGGCGTCGGCATGGAGCGCAGCGATCGCCGCCTGCACCTGGTACTCGCCGAGTTGATCCCGCGCCAGCGCGGCCTGCGCGACGGCGACTCCCTCGCCGATGAGGTCGGTGTCCCACCCACTGCGGTCCTGATCGGCGAGCGGCACGATGCTGCCATCGGGTCGCGTGCGGGTGCGGTGGCGGGCGTGGTGGAGCAGCATGAGGGCGAGGAGGCCCTGGACCTCGGGCTCGTCGACCAGTGCGGCGAGGTGTCGGGTCAGTCGGATCGCCTCCGCCGCGAGATCGACATCGCCGGAGTAGCCCTCGTTGAACACGAGGTACAACACCCGCATCACCGTGCGCACGTCGCCGGGCCGATCGACACCCGTCCGACCGACGATGCGCTTGGCGCGGCTGATGCGCTGCGCCATGGTCGGCTCGGGCACGAGGTAGGCCCGCGCGATCTGCCCGGTGGTGAGGCCACCGACAGCCCGCAAGGTCAGCGCGACCGCCGACGATGGCGTCAGCTCGGGTTGTGCACACAGGAAGTAGAGGCGCAGCGTGTCGTCGGCGCTCGGGACCGCTCCGGCAGCGGGTTCGTTGTCGAAGCGGACCTCCCGGTCACGGCGCGCCGCATCTGCCCGCGCGAGATCGAGAAACGCTCTCCATGCGACCGTGATGAGCCAGCCGGTGGGATCGGCGGGAACGCCCTGCTCCCATTTGGAGAGCGCCCGGATCAGCGCCTCCTGGACCGCGTCCTCGGCCGTCGCGAAGTCGGCACCGCGACGGACGAGGACGCTCAGGACCAGCGGCGCGAGCTCACGGAGCTCGACGTCGTCCCCTTTCACTGCGTGATGGTGGGCGGCGCGGTGAGAAACGGACGGACTTCGAGCCATTCGTGGATCGGCGCGCCACCCGCGCCGGGCGCGGCCGACAGCTCACCGGCGAGCTCGACGGCTCGCTCGTAGCTGTCGACGTCGATCACCATCCATCCGGCGATGAGGTCCTTCGTCTCGGCGAACGGGCCGTCGGTCACCGGCGGGCGCCCATCGCCGTCGGAACGGACCCACGCGCCGTCGGGCGACAGCGCCTGCCCGTCGATGAACTCGCCGCTGGTCTCGAGTCGAGCGGCGAAGTCGTTCATGTACCGGATGTGGGCTTCGACTTCGTCGGGCTGCCACTGGTCCATCGGGACGTCGTTGACGGCCGCCGGCGCGCCTCGGTAGTGCTTGAGCAACAGGTACTTGGCCATGGTGTTCTCCTTCGGTCTCGGTCGGGATACACCCTGGGACGGAGCCGACTCCGAGTTCTCGACATCCTCGCCGGAAACCCGCCGTGCCACCCGCTCGACCCACCCGTACCATCGATGGACGCCGGTCTCACCCGGCGATGGAGGTGACCACCGTGGCGATGCGATCGTTGCAGACCGACTACCTCGTCGTGGGTGCAGGGGCGATGGGCATGGCCTTCACCGACGCACTGATCGATCACGCCGATGTCCACGTCACGCTCGTCGAGCGTCGCTCCACCGCCGGCGGCCACTGGCAGGATGCGTACCCGTTCGTCCAACTCCACCAGGCGTCGGCGTTCTACGGGGTCGCGTCCACGGCGCTCGGCAGCGGAGATCTGCAGACGACCGGGCCCGAGGCCGGACTGCAAGAGCGTGCCCGCCAGCCAGAGATCTCGGCGTACTACGACGACATCCTCCATCGCCGGTTCCTCGACTCCGGCCGGGTCACCTTCCTCGCGGCCGGCGACTACCACACCGACGCGTCCTCGCATCTCGTCACGTCACGGGTGTCGGGTGAGACCGTGCAGGTCGATGTTCGGCGCCGCGTCGTCGACGCCACGTACCTCTCCCCCACCATCCCGGCCACGACACCACCGCCTTTCGGTGTCGCCGAAGGGGTCCGCGTCGTCGCCGTGAACGAACTGGCGCGACTGCCCGAGGTACCCGACACCTACGTGATCGCCGGATCGGGCAAGACCGCCACCGACGCGATCATCTGGCTGCTCACCAACGGGGTGCAACCCGACCGCATCGTCTGGGTGCGCCCGCGCGACCCCTGGATGCTCGATCGAGCGATGGTTCAGCCCGATCCCGTCGTCGCGCTCGGACTCGCCGCTGAGACCCTGGCCGCAGCCGCCGACGCCGAGTCGCTCGACGACCTCTTCCTCCGCCTCGAAGCCGCGGGAGTGATGCTGCGGATCGACAGAGACGTCGTACCGACGATGGCAAAGACTCCGACCCTCGGGAGGTGGGAGCTCGATCTGCTCCGCACGGTGGAGAACGTCATTCGCCTCGGACACATCGACCACGTGTCCCGCGACGAGGTCGTCCTCGCCGAGGGAACGGTTCCTCTGGCGCCCGGCTCACTCGTCGTGCACTGCGCCGCCGCCGGGCTGCGGTACCCACCGCTGGTACCCCTGTGGGAACCCGACCTGATCCGACTCCAGACGATCCGCGTCGGCTTCCCCTGCTTCTGCGCGGCACTGGCCGGGTACGTCGAGGCGACTCGCGACGACGACCGAGAGCGCAACCGACTGTGTCCGCCCAACACCCTCCCGGACAGTCCGGCCAGTTGGGCGCTGATGCAGTTCCGGGGAACCCTCGCGGCGCGCACGTACAGCGCCGAAGGCGACATCGCCGACTGGGCCAACACCTGCGCGCTGAATCCGGCCCGGATCCAGCCGGCGCAACGCGAGATCCCAACGGTGCGGGCAGCCGCCGCGCGCCTGGCCGACGTTGCCGAACCTGGGCTCGCACGGCTGGCCGATCTCGCCGGCCAGCCGCCATCGGGCGAACCACGCGCGGCGGACTGATCCGAACCAAACGGGCGACGCGGCGACTCACGGGCGACTCACCGACCCCCCGTTCGAAGCCGTCATCCCCGCGCTCAACGGCGAACAATGCGGGCGCTCACCGGCGGACGAGCCCCGCACGCGAGACTGCACCTCATATGACCGCCGGGCAGCGACGAACCTGGGCGCTTCGGATCAGCGCCCTCGCCGCCGGGATCGCATTCGGCACCTTCGGCGCCGGCTGTGGGTCGCCTGCCCCCGCTGATCTCGAGCTGGTCGTGGTCGCCCGCGCCCCGTCGCCCGTGGCATTGACTCCCGACGGGACCGGGGGCCTGCTCTATGGCGAACGTCTCACCGGCCTCGTCCGTCGCGTCGATCCGGCAGGTGACCTCGAACCCGCGGCGGCGGCACACGTCGACGTGTCGACCGACGGACAACGCGGGCTGCTGGGGGTGGCGATCGACCCGGCGCGGCGCGTCTTCGCCGCGTACACCGCGACCGAGCCCGGCCGACCGATCCTGGTCGCCCAGGTCGCGCCCGTCCCCCGACTCGTCTGGACGGGGCCGCCGAGCTCCACGCTCGCGAACGGCGGCCACCTCGTCTACGACCCACGCCGGGGTCGCCTCGTCATCGGGATCGGCGATCTTCAGCACCGGGCCGCGGTCGCCGACGCCGACTCGCCCAACGGGAAGCTCTTGCTCCTCGATCCCGACGGCGCACCCTCGCAGCGGCCCGTTGTCCTGTCGAGTGGCTGGAACAACCCGTTCGCGTTCGCGCTGACATCGAGTGGTGCGCTCTGGGTCGCCGACAACGTCCCCGGCCAGCGCGGCGAGCGCCTCGCCCGCGGAGACCGCGATGGACGTCCGAGTCGGATCACCCTCCTACCGACTGACACGGTGCCATCGGCGCTCGCCGCGCCCACCGACGACACGTTGATCGTCTGCAGCTTCGCCCAGGCTCGAACCCTGCGCTTCGAGGTCCGGTCCGGTCGTGCCGTCGCCGCCCCGGGCTTTGGAGACGACGCTCCGTGTCGTGCGGGCGTTGCGAGACGAGGTCCACGCGCCTTGTGGCTGGCGACGGATCGCTCGATCCGCGTGGTGACTGCTCGCTGACACGCGCCGGGTCTCGGCCTCGGGTCTGGGCTACCGGTCTCCAGCGGGCTCGTGCGCGTCGACACCGAGCCGGGCGACGCCAGGGTGGTCGGGTGCGTACCGCAGCGCCCGGAACGTCCACCACGGCTCGATGACGAATCCCGCGCCGGTGCGAGTCGGGGTGTCGTCGCGCACGGCGTAGTAGGTGTTCTCGAAGTCCCAGACGATCTCCCCTGCCGGAGTCACCTCGATCATGCGCCCGAGGTTGCCGTACACGATGAGCGTGTTCCCGTTCGCCAGACGTTGGGCACCGGAGACGATCGCCGCGAACTCCCGATCCTCTTCGTCGTTCGGATACACCCGCTCCATGGTTGCCGCGAACATGCCGTCGGCGTCGACGACGTAGTCGCCCGATGCATCGAGCTGCGGAGCGATCCGCTCGACCGTCGAGTACTCCCGCACGCCGGGCAGGCCGTTGCTGAAGACGAGGATCTCGCCGGCGCCGTCGTAGCCCTTCGGGATCCACACGGGATCGTGCTGCACCAACAGCTGCTGGTCCGCCCGCGCACCCTTCCCGTAGGCGCGGGGGTTGCCGTACCGGAACCGGACATCCCCCGCGGAGCCGGCAGCATCCTCCGTGTCGATCGAGTGGTCGATCACCCAGATCTCGCTGGCCGACCGGGAGCTGACCATGATCTCGTCGCGTTCCTCGTTGTACGTGACTGCGTTGACGTGGTTCCAGTCGGCGACACCCGAGTTGCCGTCGAGGACGAAGTTCACGTCGATCCTCCCGGGGTGCTCGGCCGGGTCGCCGTAGTTGGGCTTCGTCGGGTCGTGGTGCTGGACGAGGTGGTCCCACACCCGCCACTCCCAGACGACCTCGTCGGTCGTAGGCGAGTACTCGACCACCTTGTCGGGCCACAGTTCGTCGGCCGGGAGGAGTGCGGGGTCACGCCCTGCCGCGATCGCCTCGGCTCGTGGAACTCGTTCCCAGGCGACGAACAGGACGTTGCCGTTCGGGAGCGGCTCGAGGTCGTGGTGCTGCATGACCTCGTCGTCGGCGTAGTCGAACCGCCAGACGACCTCTCCGCTTGGGTCGAGCTCCTCGATCCGTCCGCCGGCCCCCTGACCACCCACGAAGGTGCCCGGACGCTCGAGGTTGCCGGCCCGCAGGAGGTTCCCGTCGTCGAGCAGGTACTGGTTGAGGCCGGGCTGGGTCGTCGTCGGCCAGCGGTGCACGACCTCCCCCTCGGCGTCGACGAGCAGCGTCTCCTCGAGCTCGAGAGGCGAGTAGAGCGTGTAGCCGGGCGCGACCCCTGCGGCACGCACCGTCACACCCAGCGGCCGACTCGAGGAAGCGTCGGTGCTCACCTTCACGATCAGCGCGCCGAGCAACAGCGCGGCGACGGCGACGATCAGCAGTCGGTAGATGGTGCGGCGCGGCATGAGCACCTCGTTCTTCCGTGGCACCCGGTCGACCGGGGCGGCTCGCGGCGGGAAGAACGACTTTCGCACAATCCACCGATCGGGTGTCCGGCGCCCGATCTCAGGACCGGCGCAAGCACGATCATCACCCAACCGCCGCGGTTTCAGCACACGAACGCAATCCCGACGGTGGACAGTCCGGTGCCCCCGCTCGCACCTGTCAGACCTCGTTCTCGTGACGCGGCCCAGGTGCGGGATCGTTGTCGAAGGGAGGCTCACCAGGAGGAGCGCACGTTGATCAGCAGTGGGTTCGGCGCGAACGACGGCAAAGCGAACTTCGAGGAGCTCTACGACCGGCCCGATCCGCGTGCGTACTACCGCGGGCTCGGTGCCCTGGGGTACGAGGTCCCGGAACACGGTCGACGCGTGTTCGATGAAGTGGTTCGGGCACTTCCCGAGGACCGACCGACGATCGTCGACCTGTGCTGCTCGTACGGTGTGAATGCCGCGCTGATGAAGCACCGTCTCCGGCTCGACGAGCTGTACGACCACTACTGCGCGGAAGATCTCGCCGAGCTACCGAGTGATGCGCTCGCGGCGATCGACCACGACTTCTTCGCCGAGCACCGTCGTGCCGACGTCCCGATCGTGTTCGGCGTGGACAGTGCGGCGCCTGCGGTCGCCTACGCCGAGCAGGCCGGGCTCCTCGATGTCGGATTCGCCGAGAATCTCGAGATCGACGACCCATCGCCCGATCTCGCCGCGGCAAGCTCAGAAGCTGATCTCATCACCGTGACCGGCGGCGTCGGCTACATCACCGAACGCACCTTCGACCGTCTCCTCGGGGGAGCCGAACGGGAGACCCCGCCCTGGGTTGCGACCCTCTGCTTGCGCACCGTGTCGTACGAACGGGTCGCCGCGAGCCTTGCGGACCACGGTCTCGTCACCGAGCAACTCGACGACGTGACCTTTCCCCAACGGCAGTTCGCGAACGCGGACGAGCGCGACACCGCGCTCGACCGCTTGGCTGCGCTCGGCATCGATCCCACGGGAAGGGAGTCCGAGGGCCGCTACCACGTCGACGTCTACCTGTCGCGGCCGGCGGAACAGGCCGAGGCTTTGCCCATCGGCGACATGCTCGCCGGCGTCACCAGCGGGGCAGACAGCCCGCAGTACGCCTTCGCATCATCCCTCGACGAGAGGTGAGCGCGAGACGAGCCGACGTCGCGTCGGGTTGTCTCCCGGTTGCAATCCGTTCCGCGAATGATCGTCACCTGCATCCTCGACAATTCGTTCCGCCGTTGAGCGGACCCGGCTCGACGCAGCTCGTACGGCGCCGCCGCGCCGCAGCAGATGACGTAGCAGGAGATGATCATGCAGAAGGAGAGCGCCATGCAGGCGTCCGGTTCGTCAACGATCGACCGGATGGATCGGAACGACCGATCGAAGGGAGAAGGTGCACGGGCCTCGGGAATCGGCGCGACACAGCAGATCGGTGCAACGCAGAAGGTCGCCGGGATCGCCGCGCTCCTCGCCGCGGCGACGTTCGTGTTCGGGTTCGCGATGTTGGCGACCGTGTTCTCCGACTACGCGACCGGTGACCCCGGCCCACCGCGAGTCGGTGGCGCTCGCCGTCGAGCACCACACCGCCCTGCTGGTCTGGCAGTTCGTGATCTTCATCGCCTTCGGCGTGGTGCTCGTGCCGCTCGTGGTCGGCCTCCAGCAGCGCTTGAGCGTGACGGCACCGACGACCGCTCGCGTCGCCGCCGTCTTCGGGTTCATCTGGGCGGGTCTCGTGATCGCGGCGGGGATGATCGCGAACGTGGGCCTTGGCACGATCGACGATCTCCACGAATCCGCACCGAGACAGGCGGAGTCCGTCTGGTCTGCGCTCGACGCGGTCCAGACCGGGCTCGGCGGCGGCAACGAGATCGTCGGCGGGATCTGGGTCCTGCTCGTGAGTTGGGCCGCGCTGCACACGGCTGCCTTGCCTCGCCTGCTGGCCTATGTGGGCATCTTCGCGGGTGGGGCAGGGCTCGTCACGATCATCCCGGCGCTCGAGTTGGTCGGCGGTGTGTTCGGACTCGGCCTCATCGTCTGGTTCGTCTGGGTGGGCATCGTCCTGCTCCGCAGCGACGCCGCCGAGACGCGTCTCGCCGACGACGTTGCGACGAGCGGCTAGGTCGAACCATGGTCGCGACCGACGCCCGAGCAGATTCCGAGACGCCGCGAGGCGGCGCCCTCGTCGCTGAGACTTCACCGCGCCGTGCGGCACAGATGGCCGGCGTCGGCTACCTGGTGATCTTCGTACTGAGCATCTTCGCCAATTTCTTCGTGCGCACCTCACTCGTCGACTCCGGCGACGCGGCCGCCACCGCCACCAACATCGCCGATGCCGAGCCTTCGACTACGCCTGGCTCATCGGGCTGGCGAGCTTCGGAGTTCATCTCGTCCTGCTCGGATGGCTCATCGTGAGATCGAACGAGGGGCCGACGACTCTCGGTGTCGTGCTCATGATCGCCGGCGGCGCGTACGTCACCGACACGGTCGCGCACGCGCTGCTCGGCAACTACGACGCCTTCGAGAACCTCTTCCTGATCCTCGTCGCGGTCCCGTCGGTCATCGGCGAGCTGTGGCTCGGGCTGTGGCTCCTGCTCAGCGGGGGCGGGAACGACATCCATCGGGAACCGGCCCACGTTGCGTCGCGGGCGTGACGCGAGAACTTCGGACGCACACGGGAGGACACATCTCATGACGATGGCCAGCCCATCACCGTCGAGCCGATCCGCATCGCCACCTCGAGGAGCGGAATGGGCGTCGACCCGACCGCTCAGCCGGTCGACGATGCGTGCCGTCGTGCAACGGTCGTACGGCCCCGCTGACAACCTCGAGCTCCAGACCGTCGATGTGCCGACGATCGGCCCCGACGAGGTCCTCGTCGAGGTACACGCCGCAGGCGTCGACCGCGGTACCTGGCACCTCATGACCGGCTTGCCCTACCTGGTCCGGGCCGCCGGCGTCGGAATGAGGAGACCGAAGCAGCCGATCCCCGGGCTCGACGTCGCCGGCCGCGTCGTGGCCGTGGGGAAGTCCGTCGACCGCTTCGCGGCCGGTGAGAACGTCTTCGGCATCGGTTCCGGATCCTTCGCCGAGTACTGCGCTGCGAGCCAGGACAAGCTCGCGCGGATGCCCCGACACACCACCTTCGAGCAGGCAGCCGTCTCGGGTGTGTCCGGCATCACCGCGCTGCAAGCGTTGACCGACGTAGCTCGGGTCCAGCCGGAGCAACGCGTCCTCGTCATCGGAGCGTCGGGCGGGGTCGGGAGCTTCGCGGTGCAGTTGGCGAAGGCGCTCGGCGCCGAGGTCACCGGCGTTGCCGGCACCGCCAAGCTCGCGCTGGTCCGTGCCCTCGGAGCCGACCACGTCGTCGACTACCACCGGCAGGACTTCGCCGCCCCCGGGCGCCGGTACGACGTGATCCTCGATATCGGGGGTCGCAGCAGGATCTCCCGTCTGCGCCACGCACTGACACGGGGTGGCATCCTCGTGATCGTCGGCGGCGAGAACGGAGGCCGCTGGACGGGAGGAGTCGGGCGCCAGCTGCGGGCGAAGCTGCTGTCACCGTTCGTGGAGGAGCGGCTCACGGCGTTCATCAGCAAGGAGCACCACTCCTCGATGGAACGGCTCGCCGACTTCATCGAGACCGGCGACGTCGTGCCGGCGATCGGTCGGCGCTTCACCCTCGACGACGCTGCGTCTGCGATCCGCGGACTCGAGGCTGGCAGAGCGAGGGGCAAGTCGGTGATCGTCGTTCGCTCTCCATCGAGTTCGTGATGTGTGAGTCCCGGCGGGGGCCGCCGGCGCTCGGCCTCTCGAACGAGCAGTTCGCCGGCAACCTTTCGTCTCGCTGGCAACGGTGAAGACGCACCTTCTGCACGTGGATCAGAAGCTCGCGTGCAACACGCGCGCGGGGCTCATGGCTGCCGCGCCGATCCGCGCTCGTGCGTGACCAGGGATGTCAGTCGGGGATCGTCGAGCCGTTCGCCGCGGCGTACAGCTCGCCGGCGTCGGCCGGGAGCAGGAACCCGTTCGCGACACCCACGTAGATCGCGCCGAGCCACTTGGTCACGAAGTCGCTGTGAGTCGGGTACAGCGCGAGCAGCTGCTCGGAGGTCAACGGGATGGTACGGCCGAAGAGGCCGCAGAAGAACACGCCGCCGTTCACGCTGTCGAGGGTCGCAACGGGAACATCGACATGTGGCGAGCGCACTCCGCCGAGTGCGTTGCCGTAGGCATCGCGGGCCAGCACGACAGGCGACGACGAGATCACCTCGAGCGGCGTCCCGACCGGCGGGGCGACGCCCGTTCGGACCCAGGTGTCGAGTCCGTGGAAGGCCGCCTGCAGGATCCAGTGCTGCGGACCGGCGTTGATCGGGTACGTGCAACCAAAGGGGTTGGTCGGGTTCCGCATGTACTCGAACATCTGCGCCGCAGCGGCACCGTTGCCGTTGTCGCTGAGGCCCTGCAGCGTGTACGCGTCGGCGTGTGAGGCCCCTGCCAGCTCCCACAGCCGGAACATCGGTGTGTCGGCCTGGCGCGCCGCGAGGCTGGAGCCGATCACGTCGCCTTCGGTCTCCACGACCATCACCGGGACGTCGAGATCGTCGCGGATGGGCGCGGGTGCCGGGAACGAGACGGTGGGCAGCGGCGCCTGGCGTGAGCGCCGCACCCGCGGCGAAGCGGCTGTGCACGAGGAAGCCGTCGTAGACGTGGTCGATCGGCTGGACCGCGTCGATGTAGGTGACGAGGCGGCCGGCCGACTGCGATTCACCGGCGGCGATCACCCGTTGGGCCTGCAGGCCACCGAGTACCTGCGCGCCGGCGTTGTCCCTGATACGCGCCCCGGCCTGGCTGAAGATGTTGTACGAGTAGCTGTCTCCGGGGTGATCGAGCGAGCCGTACCGAGTGCCGTTGCTCGCGATCAGCGCGTCGACGCCTACCTTCTGCGCGCTGACGCCCACCCACGCGGTGCCGCTGCGGATCAACTCGTTGTGGGCCATGATCCAGTCGGCCGGCGCGTCGCCGCCCGCAGTGACGTTGAGCCACTCGACCACCACGGTTCCGTTGAACTTCGCCGGGTCGATCGGCCGGTTGACGACGAGTCGAGTCTTGAAGTCGCCCGCCGACGTCGCCGGGTCGGGCGCCACCTGGAGCTTCCCGTCGGTCGGGATGGGCGCAGTCGGCGTGTAGGTGTGGGACTGGCCGAACAGCCAGAACTCCGACTTCTCGTAGCCCAACTGGGTGAGGTTGAAGGACCCCGTTCCCAGGTTGATGCCGCTCGGAGGGTTGATCGGCCCCTGCACGCACGACACTGCGACCAGCAGCACGACGGCAACCGCCGCGACGCGCCTGATCGCGATTCCCCGCAACGCTCCCTGCATCCTGCATGCCCCCCGGCGTCGAACTTGCGATCGAGCGGCCCTGCACTCGGACCGCTCGCCACTCTACGCGAACCTCCCCGACACCGTTGAGCCGCACACGAGGGTGGGAGGGCCCGCGAGCCGGAAACGTGACACTCTCCACCTCATGAACGAGCGCGAGGACTCCCCGACCGCTCCGGATCCGGAACCGGCAGACCGGCATGAGATCCCGCGAGTCGAGTCCGTCCGCCGGATCGTGATCCTCGGCGCAGAGTCCACGGGCACGACCACACTCGCTCGCCAGCTTGCCGATCGCCTGTCGGTGCCGTGGGTGCCCGAGTTCCTCCGCCGCTACGCGGAGGAACGGGCGGACGAGGCCGGGACGATCTGGGACGTGGTCTGGACCTCGGCCGACTTCGACCGGGTCGCTGCAGGCCAGGACGCGCTCGAGCACGCGGTGATCTCTGCCTGGGTCTCCGACCCCCAACGGCCCCGTCCCGGCGCACAGGGCCCGCTCGTGATCTGCGACACCGACGCCCTGGCGACGGCCTTGTGGGCGCGGCGCTACCTGGGCGCGCCCGCGCCGCGATTCCTCCAGCAGGCCGCAGCGCGACCACCCGCTCTCTATCTGCTCACGTCGCCAGAAGGGGTCGACTTCCACCAAGACGGCCTGCGCGACGGTGAGCACATCCGCGGCGAGATGACCGACTGGTTCCGGACCGCGCTGCGGGATCAGCAGGTCCCCTGGACCGAACTGACGGGCGATCAGCCGACGAGAGTCGGCCGGGCCCTCCGAGCCATCGACGTGCTCGTCGACGAACCGGCACCGTTCAACCCGTGACGACCGAACGAGCAACGACGAAGGTGATCTGACCGATCGCTTCGCGATCGGCGTCGTGCTCGGCAACGAATGCATCGAGATCGCCCTGTTCGTCGAGCGCTGTGACCCGCTCGGTCATCGCAGTCATCTCTCGCTTTCCGGCGAGCGACCAGGTCGAGTCACCGAGCCGCCACGACGCGTTGAGCGGACCCGACCCGTCGAGATATGCCGAACCCTGGATCGCGACATCGACAGGAGCGAACCGTCCGGTGACGAGCAGCCCCTCGGCTGCCGCGATCTGCTCGATCACAGCCAGGGGTGCGTACCGGCGGCGCAGCGACTCCGCGGCCTCCGGAATGAGCGAGTAGTACCAGTAGCCCTGCGTCAGCTGGCGTTGCGAACACGTGTTGACGACCAGGACACCACCGGGACGCAACACGCGGCTGTACTCCGCGAACACCTTCTCGTGTTCGGTCCAGCCGGTGCCCTCCTCGTCCCCGATGTGGTGCAGCACCTGATTGGTCATCACCGCATCGAACGACGAGTCGTCGAAGGGAAGGTCCTGGAGCCGGCCCGTTCGATACTCGAATCGCTCCGCGGACCCGAGCTTCCGGCGAGCCACCGCGAGCATGTCTTCACTGGCATCGAGCATCGTGACCGAGCCCACCTTCGGCGCTACTGCCTCTGCGTAGGCACCTGTTCCGCACCCCGCGTCGAGGAGCTCGATCTGCGACAGCGGAACCGGTCCGGCGGCGAACGCCCCCAGCAGGATCTCCGTGCCGACGGCGACCCGGGTGTCGTCGTAGCTGCCCGACGCCGTCCCGTAGTCCTCGTAGGAGCTCATCGGCGCCTTCCGACTCTGCACTGCAGGTCAGCGCATCCTGCGTTCGGGTCGAGATTCCGGAGCGTGAACCCCGAGCGTAGACGCCTGATTCGCGACGAGGAACGCTCGGGGGCCGAGCAGCCGGGCGATCTCGCGGCGAAGCACGGGCGAGCATGTCTCGCTACCCGCCGCGGCTCCCGCGACGCGGCAGAGGCGGGTCGGGCTCGGACGCAGGGTCGATCACCCGGTCCCGGGCGACGGCGGCTCCGCTGGGATTGCTCAACGTCTCGGGGTCGGGACTCGGCGAGATCTGATAGGTCGTCACCGACGACGTTCCCATCATCAACTCGGCGACGACCGCGGCAAGGAGCCCGGGCACGATGAACCCGGCACGCCCGGTCGCCTCCGCGACGAACACGACCGCAGCGAGCGGCACGCGGTACCCCGCACCGAGGAACGCCGCGACTCCGATGACGAGGAACAAGGTCGGATCCGACGGCGCGATGACGCCGCCGACGACTCGACCCATCAGCGCGCCTGCCACCACGAGCGGCACGAAGAGCCCGCCCACGCCGCCACCGCCGACCGTCGCCGCTGTCGCGAGACACCGCAAGCCGAGCAGCGCGAGCGCGAGCAACGCCGCGTGGCTCGGATCAGATGCCCAGGCGATCGTCGCGTATCCAGAACCGAGGGTCAGCGGTCGGCCCGTGAGCTGCTGGCTCGCAGCGGCGAGAGCAGCGAGCAGCAGGCCGGCACCGAGGACTCGCCGTGGCGCGGGCCAGCGGCTCGCGACCTTCTTGGCCGCCCGGACGAGCCACGCGAACGCCCGGGCGCCGAGGCCTGCCCCCGCCCCGACCAGCAACGCTCCCCCGAGGTCGGCGAACGAGAACGGCGGACTGGAGTGCACGGGGAACAACGGTGCCGTGCCGTTGATCGCCGCGAAGACGAGGTAGCTCGAGGCTGAAGCCACCAGCGCGGGGAGGAGCATGCGGCGGGCGAAGTCGTCCTGGTAGGGCACCTCGAGCGCGAACACGGCGCCCGTCGCCGGAGCCTTGAAGATGGCGGCCACTCCGGCAGCGGCTCCTGCGACGAGGAGCAGCCGCGAATCGGCACCGCCGAAGATCCGGGCGAACCGTCGTTGGAGCGCCGCTCCGAACGCGGCACCCATGTAGAGCGACGGTCCTTCCATGCCCATCGCCCCACCGAGCCCGAGCGTGGCGATCGAGGCAGCGACGCGGGCGGGCACACCTCGACCCGACAGCCGATGCTCAGGGTCGTGGAACGCGTGGAGGTACTCGTCGGCGGTCGCAGGGGTCGCCCGTCCCCCGGCCCACCGCAGGATCATCGCCGCGAGGGTGAGCCCGAACAGTGGACCGCACGCAGCGAGCCACCAGGGAAGCTCGAGCAGCGGTTCGAGGAGAGCGTCGATGACGATCTGCTCGAACGCGGCCACGAGCAAGCCGGTCACCACACCCGTGACGGCAGCGAGCAGCAAGGCCTGGCGCGATTGCTGCGCGAAGCGGAGCAGCTCGTCGCGGCCCGTGCGGCCGTACCTGGTCGCCCGCCGCATCGTCGCCGGCGCGGCCTGCAGTCGGATCAGTGACCCGACCCTGCGTCGGGTACGTGGCGCGACCGCGTCGGGCTTCGGCGGGCCGGGAATCGTCATACCGACCAGCCGAGGGACCACGCCTGGTCGGGTGCTTCGCCGGCCGCCTCCGCGAACGCCCGCAATGCCGCCACCACGGCGGCGCGACCCGACCGGGGGATCCTCGCGATGATCTCGGCGATCTCTTCTCGCCGTCGTGCCGTGACGTCGGCGACGATTCGCCGCCCGGCTCGGGTGACCGATACCGGGATCTCCCGCCGATCGTCGCGGGCGGCGCGCCGCGCCACCAACTTCTTGTCGACCAGGCGATCGACCATGCGGGTGATCGTCGACGGATGCAGCGAGAGCGCCTCGGCGAGCGCGTTCGCCGGTTGCGGCCCGCGGGTGTCCAAGACGACGAGCGCCCGGAACTGCGGGAGCGTGACGTCGTCGGCGACACCGGCGAGCGAGCGTGCTGCCACCGCGACCAATGCCCGCGACGCGATCAGCACGGCCTCGGTCACGGCCTCGAGCTCCGTCGCCGGAATCGTCGTCATGCTTGTATGCTACAACTATTGCGTGTTGCAAGTGTATCTGCCGACGACGACGGGGGTCCGATGTCCGACACCGACGTGAGGACGGAGCGACCCGCCGAGACGAGCACGATCCGCCTCGAAGACACGAGAGCCGAGACCGCTCTGATCCTTCGCCACCTTCAGGGCATCAACTCCGCGATCGACGAGCTGACCGAGGTCTTGCTCGTGCGGACCTGGTCGGGTGACGAACTGCTGGACTACCTGCAGCTCTGCCGCGACGAACGCGACGCACTCCGGACGTACCGACTCAGCCGCCACTGGTACGACATCGAACGGCTCAGGCTCCGCCGCTCCCGATCCGCAGCGAGCGAACGACCAGGGGCCGCTGTGCACGGTCGTCCGGGATCTGGCACGGTGGTCTGATGGAAACCCTGGGACCGGTAGAGCTGCTGATCATCCTCGCCATCGTCCTCCTCGTCTTCGGCTCGGCGAAGCTCCCGAAGCTCGCTCGTTCGCTCGGGCAGGCGTCGAACGAGCTCAAGAAGGGAATGCGCGGAGACCCCTCCGACGACGAGGACGGAGGTCCCGAGGCTGCGGTGCCCACCGACGCGGGAGTCGTGGAGACTGCTGATCGGACGGAAAGCATCGAGTCGGAACCCGAACCCCCCGAGGGGGATCAGCTCCCGAAGAGCCGCACATAGACCGTGCGCACCCGCGCGATCTCCTCGGCGGCGAGTCCGCTGTGCTCACACGCGGCGGCCACGCGGCTGGCTTGGATACGCAGGAGGCCGCCGACGGCGTGGCCGGCGGTCTCCAGCGACTCCTCGAGCAGGCTGATGCTCTCCAGGAGATAGATGCACACCGTCGGGAGCGCCGCCGCGGCGAGACGAATCTCGTCGTAGGCGAGGGCGATCAGCTCCTCGTGACCGTCGGCCTGGGCAAGGACGAGGCGACGACCGTTGTCGCACAGGTCCCGGGCCGGCGGGTCTTCCGCCAGCAACGCGTGCAAGACGGCAGCCAGGTGGAAGATCGCATCCTGTGCCGTCGTCGGATCGTTCACACCCGGCGACAACGCCCGCAGTCCGACATCGGCGAGTTGGCGAATGCCGTACGCGGCATCCTGTTGAAGGGTGCGGGTCTCCCCGGTGTGGATCGCAGCGCGCGTCTGCTCTTCAGCTTCGTCGCAGTCCGGTGGTTGCGGCCACACGGTGCAGATCGGCGCGCCCCTGATCGCGTAGCGGCCGACCCCGGTGTCGAGTCGGACGGTGCCGCCTTCTGGGGCCACGGCCAGGAGCGCAGCTGGGTCGAGGAGCTGCACCCATCCGTTCTCGGCGAACCGGACCGTGTGGCCGGGGCCGGAGGGCACCACGTCGGGTCGCTGAGTCGCCGACGCCTCCAGCACACCCGTCGACCAGTGCCGGTCGACCGCCTTGATCGCGTCCCGCGTCACCGCGTCGAGGATCTCACTGATGTCCATGGTGTGCGCGTTGTGATTGATGAACGCGATGATCGCCAGGATCGCCGCGATCCCCAACACGACGCCGACCGTCACCGAGACGTTCGGGATCACCGGCGCGCCCTGCTCCTCGAGTGGAGAACGAACCGACCGGAGCACCACGAGGCAATACGAGAACGTCCCGACCACGATCCCGATCACGCGCTTGTTGAACGGGTCGCGGAAGAGGCCGCTCACGACCCGGGGCGAGTACTGGCTCGACGCGAGCTGGATCGTCAGCAACGACACCGAGAATGCGATCCCCGCAACGGTGATCGTCGCGCCGGCCACCGTGCCGAGCACCGCTCGGGCACTCTCGACCGTCGATGTGACGCCGAGTGGGAGCGTCGCGGCCCCACTGCCAAGCCGGGCGTCGAGCGCGATCCCCAGCTGGGCGAGGACGATGCCGCCGATCACGAAGACCATCGGCACCACGAAGAGGCTCCCCCGCAGCCGCTCGGCAAACGCCGCCAGGCCGATCCTCATCGCCGATCGCCGATCGACACGGCACCACCCGGCGTGACCGTGCGGCCCTGCATCCCGGCCGCGAAGCTCGCCGTCGCTTGGAGCGCGACGATCTCGCTCGGCATCTCGATCGCCGCTTCATCAAAGGCTCGTTTGACCGCACCGATCGCGCGGTCGAGCACCAGCCGGCTCTCGTGCTGGGTCGACGCCGACCAGTAGCGGATCTCGATGTCGACCGTGGACGACGCGAGCTCGACCAGTAGTGCCTCCACGGAACCGTGGCGGTCGACCCCTTCGACCTCGGCAACAGCTTCCACTGCCAGCGCCCGCGCCTGGTCGAGGTCGGTCTCATAGGCAACACCGACGATGAAGCTCGTTCGGCGCGTCGGCGTCGCGGTCTGGATGTACACAGCGCTCTTGTACACGTCGGCGTTCGGGATGAGGATCCGCTCGCCGGCGAAGGTGGTGATGACGGTCTCGCGAATCGTGATCCGTTCGACGGTTCCCTCGTGCTCCCCGATCCGGATCTGATCGCCGCCCGAGAACGGCTGCCGGAACAACAACAGGATCCCTGCGAGCAGGTTCTCGAGGATGTCCTGGAACGCGAACCCGACGGCGACCGAGAAGAAGCCGAGGCCCGCGAGGAGATCCACCGGCTTCACCGACGGGAAGGTGACTGCGAGTGCGAGGAGCACGCCGACCGTCGTGACCGTCCACCCGGCGAGTTTGGCCATCACCGTCGAGAAGCTGGGGGTGTGCCGTTGCTCCAACACCTTCCGTATCCCGACCCGGGCACCCCGGCCGAGCGCCCACGCGGCAGCGACGACCGCAAGTGCGATGCCGATCCGAGGCAAGGCCCGGATGGTCGAATCCCAGATGTCGGATGCCGAGCTCGCGACCTCTTGGGTCGTGTCGGCGGCGAGCAGCGGGATGGCGTTCAGTCCCCGTCGAGCGCAGCGACGACGACGGCGTAGGAGCCCACTCCGAGGAGTCGCTTCCCGTCGATCGCCTCGCCTGCCACCGTCAGCGATTCGATCCTGCCGTCGCCTGGATCGAACGAGACGTCGGAGACCGCACCGATCTCGTCGCCCACGTCGTCGAGCGCACGCTTGCCGACCATCACGAGGTCGCCCCGGAGCGCCCGGGCCTGTCGGTCGTCGGACGCCCCTGAGAGCACCGTCGCGTCGTCCACCATCACGGCATCGTGGCCGAGGGCCGACACATCGGCGTAGTCGACGAGGAGGCCGTCCTTCTTCCCGCCGTCCACGTGGATCGCCTGAACGTGCCCGTCTGCGACCACGAAGTGCTTCACCACCCCGATGTGCTCGGCGGTTGTCTTGGAGACCACAGGGATCCCGCGGGCTTCGTTGAACGTGGTCATGTGGCTCCTCTGTCCTCGGCCAGTGCAGCGACCAGCTCGGCCTTGGTCATCGAGCTGCGACCCGAGATGTCACGGGCCTGCGCCTCCTCGTAGAGCTCGGCTTTCGTCTGTCGTTCGTTCGTAGTCGACGGATTCGGTGCCGGAGGGTTGTCGCCGGAGGCGTGGTCCGCGCGATACGCCTCCACCGCACCGCCGAAGCCGGTGAGATCGTCTCTCACGAACGCGTCGAGGCCGCTCGGCACCATCAGCGCGTCACCCGACACCGCCAACTGTTCGGGCAGGGGGATGAACAGGTGTCGGGAAGCGTCCTCGGCGCTCGCCAACTCGTACCCGACCGCCTCGGCCTTCCGCCCGAGCTGGACGACCACATCGGTCACCCGACCGAGGGTCGTCCCCTCCTCGGTGAGCACCGCGGCTCCGATGACGTTCCGATCGCTCGACGCGCCGGCGATCGTCTCGGGTGCATCGTCCTTCTCGGTGAAGGCGTCGTCGGTCTCGACCATCACCGCGTCCTTCCCGATCGAGGCCACGTTCGCGACGGTGAGCACCTCCTTCAAGCGCCCGCTGAAGAATCCGCGCTTGTTCAAGGTGAACCCGACGAGTCCACCACGGTCCGAGTCGTAGACGACGTCCCTGACTTCGCCGACGTCTTCGCCGTTCATCGTCACCACGGGCAGACCGTTGAGTTCGGTCGCGCGAACCAGGCGCCTCATGTCGAGCCCTTCGTACGGCCGGACTTCACCGGCGTGGCAATGACCCCGCCGCTCCTACGGCGCCGTCGCGAGACGACGACGACGATCGCCAGCACCACGAGCACCACGAGCGCGGCGACGATCCAGTAGATGGCATCCACGTGCAAACCCCTTCTCGATCTGCTGTTGCTTGCCGTCTACCCATCCCGTGCACCGGTGAACCCAAAGATCCCGCTGACTTGCCGACGAGCACATCGTCGTCGACCGGTGATCAGGTCGGCGGTTGCGACATCGGCCCGATGTGCACAACGAACGAATCGTTGCCGGGAGTGATCCGGAAGGGCCGCACCGAGTCGAGCCCGATCACGAAGCGGACGTGGCCCTCGAATGCTCCGTAGAGGGCGACTTCACGGACGCCGACCGTGTCGACCTCGGGTACGACCGAGCGCGGAGCAGTGAAGGTGTCGACCACTCCCGACGGGTCGATCCGGGCGATGGCGGCACGCCGGAAGTGGACCACCAGGAACTTCGAGCCCGCGACCTCGGTGACCCGATCGCTCGAATCGGCGAAGGGCCCGTCGCGGTACTCCACGGAGAACCCCGTTGGGAGGCCATCGGGAGACGGCTCGAAGTGGAACGTGACCGAGTCGGAACATCCGTCGGACGAGATCGTCGCGTCGGTGACGTAATGCTTGACCGCGCTCGGCGGACTCTCTTGCAGCGACCTCCCTCCGGCAAAGTCGCAGGCCCGCTCGGGCTCGGGAGGGAGTGGATTCGAAGGGGGTGAGGGCGGTGTCGTCGGCAATGACGGCGCTCTCGTGCTCGGCGTCGTCGACGGGATGGTGGAACTGCTCCCCGTCGCCGTCCCGACCGGAGCGTCCGGCTGATTGCCGCCACACGCACCGACGAACAACAGCAACGCCACGGACACGACGATCACGGACTTCTCGCGACAACGGGTGGACAAGGCCTTCTCCCTCGGTCGGCGAATGCGGTGGCGGCGTGACATCTCGCTTTGTTGCCTACCCGTGTCACCTACCCGTATCGCTCGGTCCCCACCCTTCGAGCACGACCGCCAGTTGTCCCCGCTCGCAATCCTGGTCGGGCAGGTTCGACGAACGCTCGCCGGCCCGACGAGCGGTTCATCACAGTTCTCGATCGTGGCCATCGTGACGGCACAGCGCTGATCTGTCGCTCAACCGTCACACGATGGACCGGGTTCCGGGGTACGCACGTTGCACACTGAGAAATGTCGACGCTACGGACCCACGGGACGGAGATCGAGATGAACGAGTGCGTGAGCGAGGTCCGATACGAGAGTCGGAACGACGAACGCGACTGCCTCATCTCGGATGTCGTCGGCGCGGCCGCGTACCTCTGTCCCGTCGAGTGGGCATCCGCGGCAGAGCGCGAACGCTCGGCGAGGGCGGTTGCCGAGTTCGCAGGCGAGGATCAGGACCTCGTCGCGCAATCGTGTCGTGTGGCGCGGCGACGTTTCGCGGCCGGCCGCCTCCAGCGTGACGTCGTACGACTTCTCGAGGGAGCACTGGTCGTCGCTCGCCCACGCCGCCCCGGGCGCTGGGATACCACGCCGAGGCTCCGCGGCTCCGTAGCCATCGTCCGGGCCGGACCGAGCACGGGAACTCCCGCGCCTGATCACGTGTGAGTTGACGACGGCTCAGGGTGAGCTGATCGAAAGGAGGACGAGGTAGTCGTCTCGACCGACCGGGCGTTCCGTCAGCGACCCATCCCCGCGGGGAACGGCCACGTCGCGATCACCGACGGCAAACGACACGGCTTCGATGCCGGGAAGCGCCGTGAGCGTGTAGACGATCTGTGCCAGTGCAGTGACTTGGTTGGGGACGGTACCGTCCCGGAACCCGGAGGACAGCCGAACATGCGCGATCGTGCCCTCCGTCTCCAGCAGCCTCGCCACTCCGGAGGTCGGGAGGGCAGTGGCCAAGCCGGCCGTCCGCTCCTCTTCCGTCGGGCCGGCAAGGAGTTGCTCGAGGGCGACGTCGGGCCTTCGCGCGGAGCGGGTCGATCGGGTGACCTCGACCAGGCGGTCCGACCCGACCAGGTACACGGCGAGGCTGTCGTCGCCTCCGTCCGGTGCCTCCGTGCCCGACTCACGAGAGCTGAGCCCGAACGGCACGTCGCGCCGGTCGATCGGTCTGGCCCTGGATTCCGACCGCGCGGCGCAGGCTGTCGCGAACACGAGGGCCAGGACGACGAGACCCGCAGACCGCTTCATCGGGCCTCGGCCGGGATCTCGATGACGAAGCGGGCCCCGCTCGGCTCAACGGCCTCGGCCCAGACTCGCCCGCCGTGGAGCTGCACGTGCTCGGCCACGAGGGAGAGGCCGAGCCCCGCACCAGGCGTGGAAGCTCTCCGTCCGGCCGCGGAGCCCCGGTAGAACCGCTGGAACACAGCATCGCGGTCGACCGGATCGATGCCCGGTCCGCCGTCCTCGACCTCGATCCGGATCGTGCGATCGCCTCCGGTCACCCTGATCTTCCGTAGGCCACGTCCGTGGGTCTCGGCGTTGGTCACGAGGTTCGCGATCACGCGCTCCAGCCTCCGCTTGTCGATTGGCGCGTAGAGCGGCACTCCGGGTGCGACGACGACGCCGCTGTCGTGCCCGCATGCGGCGACGGTCCGCTCGACGAGCTCACCGACGTGGACCCGATCGACCTGCAGCTCGTCGACGCCTGCGTCGGCCCGTCCGAGGTCGAGGAGGTCCTCGACCAGTTGACGCAGTCGTTCGACCTCCGCCTCGAGCAGGTCGACGGCCTGTACGGCGCGCGGGCCCATCTCGTTTCGACGTGCCGCAAGAATCTGGGTGGTGGTCGAGAGCGTCGTCAACGGCGATCGGAGTTCGTGACTCACGTCCGCGACGAACCGGGTCTCCCGATCGATCCGGCGGGCCACGGCGTCGACCATGTGGTTGAACGAGGTCGAGAGCGAGTTGAGATCGGGATCCTCGGCACTGGCCATCCTCGTGCCCAGGTCCCCGCTCGCGACGCGCTCGGCGGCGTGGGCGGCATCGCCGACAGGGCGGAGCACGCGCCGGCTCATCCACCAGCCGAGCACGCCGCCGAGAAGCACTGCGAGCATGCCGCCACCGATCAGCGCGCTTCGAAGGACTCCGAGCGTGCGGTCGAGCTCGGTCAGGGCGAACGTCTCGAAGTACTGCGCCCCGATGGCCCTGAGCGGGAGGCCCACGACGAACGAGCGACGACCGTCGATCACGGCCCGCTGCCGAGCCGCGTTCCCATCGGCGACCGTGAGCCGAACGCTTCGCGGGACGCTATCGGACCCCTGAGAGACCGACGATCCGTACCAACGTCCGTCGATGGCGACCACGACGTTCGCGCGGGCGTTCAGGTCAAGCGCACCGAGCGCAGCCGTGATGCCCTTGCGGCGCTGGACGTCGTCGCGCAGGATCCTCGCATCCACGAACGCCTGGCGTGTGAGCGACTCCTCGCGTTGACGCACGAGGTAGTGCTCGGCGAAGAGGTAGGTCGTCACGCCGAGGAAGCCGACGATCGCCAGGCTCCCGAGCGCGAATGCGGCGGTGACTCGGCGCCGGAGGCTCTGCGATCGCCAACGCCTGCGCCGCTGCCCCGACCGTCGGGTCATGCCTCGAACTTGTACCCGAGGCCTCGGACGGTCACGATCATCGCGGGTTGGGCCGGATCGAGTTCGACCTTGGTCCGCAGCCGACGGACGTGTGCGTCGACGAGGCGACTGTCGCCGAAGTAGTCGTATCCCCAGACGCGCTCGAGGAGCTGGTCCCGGCTGAGGACGAGACCGGCGTTGTCGGCGAACTCGCAGAGCAGCCGGAACTCGGTCCGCGTCAACGCAATCGACACGCCATCGCGAGTGACGGTGCCGGCCGCAGGTTTGAGCTCGAGCGACCCGAATCGGAAGGTGCTGGTCTCCGGTCCGCTCAAGTCACTGGGTTCCCGAGTCCGGCGGAGGAGTGCCCGCATGCGGGCGGTGAGCTCCTTGACGACGTAGGGCTTGCGAAGGTAGTCGTCGGCACCGGCCTCGAGGCCGGCGACGACGTCGTGGCTGTCGGTCCGGGCAGTCACGATCACGATCGGGACGTCGCTCGTCTGACGGACCGTCCGCACGAAGTCGAAGCCGTTCATTCCCGGCAGTGTCAGATCCACGAGGAGAAGATCGACGTCGCGCTCGACGAGGAGGCCCAGTGCGATCTCGGCGCTCGGCGCCTCCGCGACCGTGTAGCCCTCGTCTTCGAGAGCCATCCGGAGGCTCGTGCGGATTCCGTCGTCGTCCTCGACGGTCATGATGCTGCGGGACACACCCGCAATCATGGTGCCTCCGGAGTCCGGTTCGGGCGCGCGGATGCCTCCTTCCTTTGCAAATGGTGCTGAATCGGGCTGGTGGGCGTGGATGTTCAGCATCACGACAGATAGCTCTCCGTCCGGGCGATCGTTGGGCTGGCGCGCCATCGTCGCACTCAAGGGTTGCAGTTCGGTGGCGGTCCTGTGCGCCGGATCCGACAACCGAAACCCTGTTTCGTCACCAGCATCGCGTGGACCCGTCACCTCACCGCAACGACGATCCGACAGGGTTGCACCCCATGCGCTCGTTCGTCGACGTCCATCGCCCCGGGACCCTGACCGTCACCGAACGCGAGGGCCACATGACGATCAGCATCACCGGCCGCCTGGATCGCGAGATCGGCTCCCAATTGGTCGAGCTCGTACAAGCGGCAGTCGTCGCAGGTTCACCGGTCGCGCTCAATGTCGCAGGGGTCCACCGATGGACCTGGCCCGGGGTCGATGCACTCGGCGCATGCCTCGACCTGGGCGCCGCCGTCCCAGCTTCACTCGGCCCCGTGCCGAGGATGACCGCCTGATCCGCAGCGGCGAGACCTCCTTGCCCCGTGGTGGGCCGGTCATCTCGGCGTCGGTCATCTCGGCGTGATGTGCGGCTGCCGAGCGCTCGTCACTTACCGCCGGGCGATCGCTTCGAGCTGAACGGCGTCCCGGCGACCCGTTCCCGGTCCTCGGCCGCCGATCGCACTCACCGCGACCAGGGACGGCCGAGCCGAGGCGGTCGTGCTCGCCGAGGTCGAGGAGCGGTGAGGCGCGGATGACGCGCGGGCGGGCGCACGATGGCACCGACCACATCCAGACCCACGAGCGTGGACGCAGTCCGCAGGAGGCAACGACATGCAGGTGATCGCGACCCACGACGTCGACGACGTCACCCACTGGTTCAACTCACCCAAGCGGGCAGAGTTCTTCGAGGCCCGGGGCATGAAGATCACGGCGTTTCGCGATCCGGGCGGTGACAGCAAATCGGTGGCCGTGCTCATCGAGACGCCCGACATGGACACGCTCCAGGCCGCGCTTGCCGAGCCCGAGGCGGCGCAGGCCGAGAAGCACGACGGGGTCCACGCCGACACCATCAAGATCCTCGTCGCCGGCTGAGCGGCGTCGACGTTCCGTCGAGACAACCGTTCGATCACGAGCCGATCCAAGAGAGGACACCAACATGAGCTTCTTGATCACCCACTTCTTCGAGGGCGGTACCCAGGAGCAGTACGACGCCATCATCGCCCGGGCCCACCCGGCCGACGGCTCCCTGCCGCCGGGCCAGTTGCACCACTTCGCCGGTCCGACCGAGGGCGGGTTCCTCGTCGTGGCGCTCTGGGAGACCAAGGAACAGAACGACGCGTTCCAGCAGCAGCTCTTCCCCGTCATCGGTTCGCTCGAGAACCCCCCGCTGCCGCCGCAGGAGCGGACCGCCGAGGTGACCAACCAGGTGAGCGCCTGAGCCGCGCGGCGGCAGCGCCGCCCCTGAGCAGGGGGAGACGGCCGATGCTCGCGCTGATGCGATCGATCCTGTGCACGTCGACTGCGGTGCTCATCTCCGCTGCCCCGCGAGGTGCTCGGCGACGAACTCGAAGACACCGGCGTAGTAGCGGGCCTGACCCATCCCCTCGCAGTGGCCCCCCGAGCCGTCTGCGTCGGCGAACACCTCGAAGTGCTTGGGCACGGCCAACCGGTCGTAGAAGTCCCGGGAGGTGGCCTCGGCGTAGTCGCCCTCGCCGTAGGACACGTACGTCGGACAGGCGATCGCCTCGACGTCGACGACCCACCGCTGCATCTCGCGGACGTAGTCGAGGGGCTCGTCGAGGTTGTGTGCCCTGAACCGGCTGAGCCAGTACTCCTGCTTGTCCAGACCCTGGTTCGCCTTCCAGAACAGGTCGTTGAATGCCGGATCGTCGTGCTCGATCATCTCGAGCCACGGCGCCGGCAGCTGGGCTCGGATGACCGCGAACATGTCGGTCTGAGCCGGATCGGCGGCGAGGACGCCGATCCGGTGGTCGGCAGCGGCGGCCCGGGGCGCGAGGTAACCGCCGAAGCTCCGCCCGATCATCGCGACGCGATCGGACGCGAGACGGTCGTGCGCGGCGACGAAGTCGAGGACCGGCCCGACCACGGCCTCGAAGTCGTGGCGGAAGCCGAGTCCGCTCTCGTAGAGCATCTCGCCCTGACCGGGGCCGCCGAACATCACCACGTTCATGCCCCGGAGCGCCGCCTCGAGGCCGCCCAGGGTGTACGACTCCTCGATCGGCGAGTCGTAGCCCGCCGGGATCAGGGCGGTCGGCCCGGACCGGTCGCCGACGCCCCACAGGATGTAACCCGGGATCGCCACGCCGCCCTCGTAGGCGATCTCGACCACCTCGGCCTCCACCGGGAGGTGCGGGAGAGCCCGGCGGAACATCTCCCGGCTCAGGCGGAACGACTCCAGCAGCTGCGCGCCGTGCGGGTCGCGGCGACAGAAGAAGTACGCCGATCGGTAGCACTCGCTGGCTCGCAGGTAGGCATCACCCGCATCGCGGGAGGCCTGCGCCGTCTCGGATGCCTCGCCCAGCTGCCGGTTGGACTCGCCGGCGGCGAACCACTCGTCGTGCCAGCTGTCGAGGTTCCCCTGCTCGATGCGGTGGGCGACGGCGAACACCTCACCCACGTCGCACATCCGGCTCGATGCCTTGGCGATCGTGCGCTGCAGTTGCTGATCGAACTCGGCCCCCTCGAAGAACAGCTTCATGGTCGTGGACCCTCTCGTCGTGGTCGGCCCCGTGGGTCGGGCTGCCCCTGGTGGGCGTTCAACTGCTCAGGGGAGGTTCGACGGGGTGAGGACGGCGGCCAGCGCACCGAAGATGACCGGAGCAGGAGGGACCGTCGCGCCTTCGGCAGCGATGTCGGAGTTGGTGAGCACGACGATCGTGATGTCACCCTTCGGGAAGTAGGCGAGCTGGGAGTTGTAGCCCGGAAGCTCTCCGTCGTGCGCGAGCCAACCGTTCTGGTTGCCGAGTGCGAACAGGTACTCGCGCCCGTGCGACTTCGATGCCGCGTTGCCCTGCAGCCGCGCTCGTTGCGTCTTGGCGGTGAGTGTGGCGCCTGTGCCCACGTCCTTCGCCCACGCCATCACGTCGTCGAGGTTCGACACGAGCTGACCGGCCATCGCCGCGAAGGTGGGGCTCCAGTTCGTGGCGTCGACGGGCTGGTTGTCGTCGGAACCCTGAGTCGTGTATCCGTGCCACGACGGCTGCGGCAGTTGGTTCGTGTCGGGGTAGCTGGTCGACTCGAGATCCAACGGCTGGATGATCCGGGACAGGAGCATCTCGGGGTACGGCTTGTTCGTCTCCTGCTCGACGATCAGGCCGAGCATCACGAAGTTCGTGTTCGAGTAGAAGAACCCGTGGCCAGGCTCGAACAGGCGGGGCACGCTGGTACCCGCGGCGACCAGCTCTTCCGGGGTCCATGCCCGTGTGGGGTCGGCGAAGTACTGGTCGACCAGCGCCTCGTTCGCGGTGTAGCTGTCGATGCCGCTGCTCATGTTGCCGAGCTCGCGCACGGTGATCTTGTCGGCGTCGGGAAGTTCCGGGAACCACTTCTCGATGGTGTCGTCGAGCTTCAGCTTGCCCTCGTCGACCAGCTGCAGGATCAGGGTTCCGGTGAAGGTCTTGGTGACCGATCCGATGCGGGTGAACTCGTCGCGCGTGACGGGCGCCTTGGTGGTGGTGTCGACAACACCGCGCTGCGCCTTCCACGTGGTCTTCCCGATCCGCACCCCCACGATGACCCCCGGTGCGTCCACCTCGGTGATCGCCTGGTCGAGTGCCTTCGCCAACTTGGCTCGGGTGGCTGAGTCGAGCTTGGCCGTCGCAGACGCCTTCGAGGCTCCCGCGCTGCCTGTGCCAACCGCGGCAACGACCAGCGCGCATGCGAACAGCGCCGCGATGACTCTTCCAGTACGTGAGGGCATCGACGTTCCTCTCCACTTGGGTCGGTGTGGTCCACCTTCGAGTCGAGGTAGTCCGACCGGAGGCGCCCCCGGACAGTACAAGTATCCCTCGATTCGATCAAGTACTACTTGATCGAATCTTCTGATGGGGTAGGTTGAGCGCCCTGATGGCACCGAAGAGCAAGCCGGAGTCGGCCTCCCGCTACCACTCCCCGTTGCGGGCACGGCAAGCGGCCGCGACCCGTTTGGCGATCATCACGGCCGCGATCGAGCTGTTCCGCGAACGAGGCTGGGCCGCGACGACCCTGCCGATGATCGCCAAGCGGGCCGGGACCGCGGTCGACACCATCTACTCGACGTTCGGCACGAAGTCCGAGCTGTTGATGGCGGCGGTCGACGTCGCCATCGTCGGTGACGCCGACGACGCCGCGATGGTCGACCGACCCGACTTCGCGTTGCTCGGGAAGGGCAGGAGGATCGAGCGGCTCCGTGCCGGCGTGCACTTCACCGTCGGCGTGTACCAACGATCGGTCCCCACCCTGAAGGCGCTCCAAGAAGCAGCGGCCAGCGACGACGCCGCACGGGCCCGACTCGCGCAGTACGACGACGACCGCCGCGACGTCACGGCTGCGGGTGTTGCACTGATGCTCGGCGAGCCGCCGACCGAAGAGGTGGTCGACGCGGTGTGGGCCCTGGTCAGCCCGGAGGTCTTCACCTACCTGACCGAGGGACGAGGCTGGTCGATTGCCCAGACCGAGGCCTGGCTCGTGCAGATGACCGCGGCCGCCATCGCCAAGACCCCTCGCCGGTGAACCACCTTCGGAATCAGTGGGGTGTGACCTCTCGGTAAGCGTCGAGACAGCCGTCGATCCGATGGCGCTCGAGTCCGTGACCGTCGAGCACTCCCCCGGGCGATGCCCCGGCCGAGGTGGGCTGGCCCCTCGCCGGCTCTGGCAGAGTGCTGGGATGGAACAGGTCCTCGGCATCGGCGGGTTCTTCTTCCGATCGGACCGACCAGACCTCCTTGCGCAGTGGTACGCCGATCATCTCGGCGTGATCGGACCGGGCGAGAGCTACGGCGATCCCGTCTGGTGTCAGGCGGAAGGCGAGACGGTCTTCGCCCCCTTCGGACCGGAGCATGCGGAGAGCCCACACCTCGGCCCTTCGGGCTGGGGAATCAACTTTCGCGTCGCCGACCTGGATGCGATGGTCACGCAGCTCCGAGAACTCGGTGTCGTGGTCGAGGTGGACGGTGAGCGGTATCCCAATGGCCGGTTCGCCCAACTCCACGATCCGGATGGGAACCCGGTCCAGCTCTGGCAGCCCATGCCGCCTCAGACGTCGGTCGTGTAGCGGCGCGGCGGCCGGGCTCGGCCTCGTCCCTGACTGCGACCGTTGCATCGAGGGACGTGAGCACGCCGAGCAGACCGAAGGCCACCCGCTGTACGAGCAGATGGCGGGATGGCATGTGCATCCGACGTTGCAAGCGGGCTCCCCCACCCCGAGGGTTCGACCTGCAGCGGCATCTCGTTCAGTGGCCCCTCTCGACGAGTTCGATGGATGTCATCGTGCCACCGAAACGACCGGTCGCTCCTGATTGCCAACCGATGCAGCTGCGAGGAACACTCGCGACATGAAACCCGCGAACGTGGGCCGCGGCGAGAGCCCTCGAAGGGCGCGCGGGAAGCGTCGTGCTACTGGTCGTCCGCGCGGCGCGGCACTGGGCGTGCGGGAATGAAACGCCGTGCGGCGCCGAGTCCAGCCGGCGACGTGCGCAACGCTCGCGCCTTGTTCCCCGCCACTGATGAGACGGCGTACTTCAACACGGCCGCGGTGGGATTGGGGAGCCGAGCGCTCGCCGCCGCGTTGCGCGCCTTCATCGACGATTGGTTGGAGCACGGCCTGGACTTCGTTCGTGGCGAGGCCGCAGGCGAGAGCGCAAGGACTTCGGTGGCTGCCCTGATGGGTGCTGATCGCTCGGACATCGCCTTGATCTCCTCGGTGTCTGCAGCAGCGGGCCTGGTAGCCGCACAGTTCGGCCGGGCCGTCCGCGGACAGAACGTGGTGATCGGCGAGCGCGAGTACAGCTCGAACCATTACCCGTGGCGGATGCTTGCGAACAAGGGGTACGAGGTCCGGCAGGTGCCGTTCCGACATGGGGGGCTCGAGCCCGACGACATCGCACGATTCGTCGATGAGGGAACGGTGTTGGTCGCGTTCAGCGGAGTGCAGACCGCCACTGGACACCGTTCTGACATCCGGGCGATCAGTCAGATCGCGCGGGCGGTGGGTGCAATCGTGTTCGTCGATGGTTCACAGCTGGTCGGCGCCTTGCCGGTTGCTGACGATCTCGACCACATCGACGTGTTGGCAACTGCAGATCACAAGTTCCTGCTTCATGGCGGTCGTGGTCTCGGGTACTGCTACCTCTCCCGCGAGATCCAGGACCGCTTTACGCCGATCAATGCCGGTTGGAAGGCGGGGCGTGTCCCGTTCGAGAGTTTCTTCGGACCTGGCATGGACCTGTCGCAGACGGCCTCGCGCTTCGACAATTCGATCAGTTGGCTCGCGGCAGTCGGCAACGAGGCGGCTCTCTCCGCCTTCGACACCTTCGGGGTCGACTCCGTCTACGCCCGGAACCGCGAGCTCGCCGACCTGCTCGGGGCGTCGCTCACCGAGATCGGCTGGACACCGATCGAGCTACCCGAGGCCAGTCGCAGCACCATCGTTTCGGTGCCTCTCGGCGACACCCAGCCCACCGAGCTCCTCGCGAACTTGAAGCGCGACGGCATCATCGCCTCGGCCCGCGACGGCAACCTGCGCCTGGCGATCCACATGTACAACCACGAAGACGACATCCAGCAGGTAACGAGCGTGCTCAGGGACCTGACCTGACGCCCACCTGGGAATGGCGTCGGAGGAACGCGGGTGTTCACGTTCACCGCAATCGGTACCCGGAGAACTTCGCTCTCTCCCGAACGATGCTCCGACGGCCGCCCCGTCGCGCAAACAGAGCGGCACGCTCGTGATCCGGGGCCCAGCCGGCATCGGCAAGACCGCACCGGTCGAGTACGCCGTCGCGACCGCCGGCGACTTCCGGTACCGCCCATTGGCGGCTTGCTCCGTAGCCCTTTCGGGGACCTACGGTGCCTGGCACAAGAGCGCCAGAGCGGGCATAATGCGCTGCGCTTGGGAATATGGAACATTGCGCAGTTCAACCGGGCAGTACTTGCGATCGCGCTCGATGATCCGCGGCTGCGCGAGTTCCTTGACGCGATCGGCGTGGTGCATGCCGAAGGCGAGGCATCGGCGGGGTTCGTGTCGCGCCAGCAGTACCTGGGATTCATGCCGGATAATCCGTTTGCCGCCGACGAGTTCGCCACGATGTCGGTTTGGCGATCGCTCGAAGACCTGAAACGGTTTACCTACGGCGGGCAGCATCTCGCGATCTTCCGCCGCCGCTCTGAGTGGTTCGTTCGTGAGCCTCAAGCCAACGTGGTCCTGTGGTGGATCCCAGAGGGACACACTCCCACGCTTGCCGAGGCATTCGAGCGCCTCACGTTCTTGCGCGTGAACGGCCCGGATCGAAAGGCGTTTGGCTTCGCCAGTTCACATCCACCCGAGTAGTACCGCCATCGAAACCGACGCGCACCGTTGCGCTCGCAAGATGACGTTCGTATCGTGCAGCATTCTGCGTCCCGGCTCAGTGGAAGCGGTCATCACCAGGCGGGCCGGTCGTCGCGCGTGGAGGAGGGGAAATGCGCTATCTCAAGGCTGCTATCTGTGTAGCCGCAGTCGCGTTTGGCTTGAGTGGATGCGGCACCGATGACGGGTCGGCGAAGAGCGGTTCTTCGACGCCGGTCGTACCGAAATCGACGATGACCTCGGGCACATGCTCCGTGGAGGCGTCGGAGTGTGGAGGGTCGCAAACGACGACGCTTGAGGTGGGCAAACCAGCACCGGCGTTGGCCGGTGCTGCACTCGATGGAAGCGGAGATGTCCGCCTCGACCAGCTGGCCGGTACACCGACGGTGGTCGTGTTCTGGTCTCCGCCGTGTTCGCATTGTCAAGAGGAGATGCCGAAGATCCAAGCGCTCGCCGATCAACTTGAGTCGAAGGCAAACTTCATGAGCGCGGCGATCGAACGCCCCGATATCCCGGGATCGCCTGGATACGAAACAGCGGCGAAAGCAGCGGCAACGATGCACCTCGAAATGCCGAGTGTCGCGATCAGTCGTGACGATGCCGACGCGACCTGGCGTCCCGAGTCGTTCCCAACGGCATATTTGCTCGACAAGGACCACAACGTGGTCGAGGTCATCCAAGGCGCTGATGCGGACACGATCGAGTCGATGCTTGCAAGCAAGCTCGGTGACAACTGACGCGGGCGAAGCGGGCGACGAGCACAGAACTGCCAGACGGATCCTGAGTGCGGGCGTATTCTCCCATCCCTTGTGTTGCAAACGTGTCGGAGGAACGCGCGGTCCTGATTGCCGACTGGTTCTCATCGGCGAGCTTGCACCATACGAGGACGCCTCTGACGCCCGGAGGTGACGACGGACCACCCCGTGCAGCGTCCGGACGTGATGCCAGAGATCCGGTACGCCCGGAACGGCGATGTGCATCTGGCGTATCAGGTCTGGGGTGAGGGTCCGCGCGACATCCACATCTCGATGGAATCATCTTCGGGAACGTCAGTCCTTCAGCAGCCACGCGCGTACCTGCGCCTCATGGTCGACGTAGTGCTCGCCCGACACGTCGACCACCACCTTGTCGATGATGCCGCCGGTGAACGCGAACACTCCACGGTCGGCGTAGTCCGGGGTGACCGGCGAGGCGCTGTCGCGGCCGACGCAGATGCCGTCGCCGACGAGGCAGAAGTATCCCGGCTGGGTGATGATGGGGCCGGAACCGATGGCTTCGTCGTCGACGTAGAGCGTGGCGGTGCCACCGAAGCCGGGCATGTTCGGGTCGGTGCTGGGCCCGTCGACGACGAAGTCGACGGCGTAGACGTGGTTGCCGGCGGCGATCTCGCGTTCGGCTTCGATGGTCTGGACCTTGGTGCCGACCCAGTTGAACGCGTACTTCAACTTGCGGTCCTTCACGTACAGCGAATGGCCACCGGCCACCCCACCGTGCGCGTACAAGACACCTTCGGCGTCTGCGGACGCGACCTCGACTCCTGCCGCGATCGTGTACGACCGGCCGTTGATCGCGACGCCCGCGGATTCCGGAACGTCGGCGCAGTCGGGGAAGTACTCGTAGTGCTCACGGTCGGGTCCGCCCTTCGGTCGCTCCGCGAGCACCTGTTCGAGTGCGGTGCGGTCGTCGAGCGGGAGCCCGTTGTAGATGCCTGCGTAGTAGAACCACAGGTCCTTCAGCGCCTGGACCCGGTCGGGATGGTCGGCGGCGACGTTCGTGCTCTGCGACCGATCGGTCTCGAGGTGGTAGAGCTCCCACTCGTCCTGGTCGAACTTCCCCCAGCCGGAGAGCGGCGGGTGCAGCGTCGCGGCGAGCCACCCGTCGTGGTAGATCGAGCGCTGCCCGAGCATCGCGTAGAACTGGGTCTCCTTGCCCGGGTGCGTCCACGTCGGTGAGTGCCTTCGCGAAGCTCTCACCTTCGATCGGGCTCTGGAGGTATCCCTTGATGGACTCCGGTGGCGTGATGCCGAGCAGGTCGTAGATCGTCGGCACGACATCGACGGCGTGGATGTACTGCTGACGCGGCGTCGAGTCGGCGGCGATCTTCGCGGGCCACGAGACGAAGCACATGTCGGCGACGCCACCCTCAGCGCCGGCCCACCGCTTCCAATACGGGAACGGCGTGTCGAGCGCCCAGGCCCAGCCGGTGTTGTAGTGGTTGTACGACGCGGGCGAGCCCAACTCGTCGAAGTGCTCCATCGTGACCGCGGGGTCGCTCGGCAGGCCGTTGAAGAACCGCCATTCGTTGAACTCGCCGTTCGGGCCGCCTTCACCGCTGGCGCCGTTGTCGGAGACCACGACCACGATCGTGTTGTCGAGCTGGCCTGACTCTTCGAGGTAGTCGAGCACGCGACCCATCCGGTCGTCCCAGTACGAGATGTAACCGGCGAACACCTCCGCCATCCGGGCGAACAGCCGCTGCTCGTCGGCGCTCAACGAGTCCCACGGCCGGACCGTGTCGAGCTGGGGCCACGCCTGACCGTCGGGACCGGTGCGTTCCGGTTCCCCGTGCGGATTGATCTCCGAGAGCTGCGTTCCCTCGGGGAGCAGCCCGAGTTCGATCTGCTTCGCGAGGATCCCGGCCCGGATCGCCTCGTAACCTTCGTCGAAGACCCCCTTGTACTTGTCGATCCACTCCGTCGGCGCCTGATGCGGCGCGTGACCGGCTTGCGGCGCGAGGTACATGAAGAACGGCTTGTCGGGGTCGACGACCTTGGCGTCGCGGATGAACTCGATCGCCCGGTCGGCGAGGTCGTCGGCCACGTGGTAGCCGTCGTCGGGGCGTCCCGGAGGGTCGATCTGGTGGTTGTCGTGGACGAGATCCGGATACCAGTTGTTGGTCTCACCGCCGAGCCACCCGTAGAAGCGTTCGAAGCCGCGACCGAGGGGCCAACGACCCTTGAACGCAGCGAGGTTGCACTCCTCGCCGGGCGTCAGGTGCCACTTGCCGACGCAGTACGTGTTGTATCCGTTCTCCGCGAGCACCTCGGAGACGAAACCGTTCTCGAACGGGATTCGCGTGGAGATCCCCGGAAATCCCGAAGCGAACTCCGCGATCGTCGCCATCCCGTTCGACGTCGCATTCCGGCCCGTCAGCAGCGACGCCCGTGTGGGTGAGCACAGCGCGGTGGTGTGGAAGTTCGCGAACTTCACCCCGCGGTCCGCGAGCTTCTGCATGTTCGGGCACGCGACCGGGCCGCCGAAGATGTCCATCGTCGCGTAGCCGAGATCGTCCCACGCAAGGAACAGCACGTTCGGAGCACCCTCGGCCGCTTTCGGCGGGAGGTATGGCTCCCAATCAGGGACCGAGTCTCGGACGTCAACCGCGATCTTGCCCTTGAACTGCTTCGTCATCGGAACTCCTGCGCTGGTGACGTGTCGGACCCGTGTGAACGTTCTACTAGAACGCTCTGACCTTCAGCTCCCGAACGTCGGCGTCGTCGATCGCACCACGCTCCTCGAGGCCGGCGAGGGAGCGCGGACTTCGCCGGCGCCGCTTGTCGTGGTTCGGGGTCAGAACCGGCCGTCTCGCCGGTCCTCCCGACGATCGCGACGCCGATCGACGCCGTGGGCGACGACCGCCGCGGTACCGACGACCGCCGCAGTCCGCGCGACCGGTCGTCCGATGACACCCGGTCGTCCGACCCTTCCGGGGCGCAGGGGCATGTCAGTCTCCTTCGTGGTCCGCCGCGACCGCGGCCAAGAGTGCTTGAGTCGGGATCCGTCCACTCGCCACCAACTGGGCCCCCGCCTTTCGAGCCGCGACTGCGAACGGCGCCGCCCACGTGTTCTCCCAGATGAGTGCCACACCGACGCGACCGGGGTCGAGCGCGGCGGCGAGATGCTCGACGTCTTCGGCAGCAAGCACTTCAGCGAGACTGCCCTCCAGGATCCCGAGATCACCGAGATCGCTCAGATCCTCGAACTCCGTGACCTCGATCAACCCGTCCTCGGCCTTCGTCAGCACCATGAGATCCAGAACGCGAATCAGTTCGGCATCGACCAGCTGCGACAGCTCCCTGGCGAGCATCGGATCGAGGTCGCGCGTGCCCGGCGCGAACTCGACGACCACGTAGTCGATCGGTCCGAGAACTTCGTCCTGCTCATCCACCTGCACGGACCTCCTCGACGGCCGCTCAACCGGGCGGCCCGTCGCTTTCACGATGAACGACACGCTCTCCCACGTCATCGCCCGGAACGGGTGAAACACCGAAGGGCGTGTCGCCGTCGAACCTTCAGGGTTCCTCGAGCAGGCCGAGGGTCTGCGCCCGCTCGACCGCAGCACTGCGGTCCGAGACACCGAGCTTCCGATAGATCGAGAGCGTCTGGCTCTTCACGGTGTTGCGACTGACGACGAAGCGGTCGGCGATCTCGGCAAGTGGCCGGTGCGACTGCAGCTCGCCGAGCACACGGAGCTCCGCTGCGGTGAGCTCCGCCCCGACGCCGTTCGAGCCCTGGCGCCGTGCGACAAGTCGCCGACTCAGCTCATCGACCCAGGCCGAGAGGCGGACGACGTCGGGCTCGAACGGGAGGAGCGACGCGCGCCAGACGTAGCTGCTGAGCGGCGATGTCATCCGATCTGAGTCGGTAGCCGGTCTCAGCCAGGACCAGCCTGAAGAAGATCTGACCGCGCGCGTTCCACGCGCCACGATCAACGAGCAGTCGGTTCGACTCGCCGATCGAGCGATGCGCTTCGTCGACTCGACCACCGGTCGCCGCGCTGAGCGCCTGGGTGCTCGAGACGACCGCCATCATCGGCGAGTCGCCGAGGTTGGCACGCCGAGCGCTTTCGACTGCGGCTTCGGTCAGGACATGACCCTCCGCCTCGTCACCGGCGAGGAAGGTGAGCACCGCACAGTGGGCGGCGGCGATGGCATGCGCAACCGGTGAATCTCGGACGTCTTCGACCAGAACCTTGAAGGCGACGATCGGTTCGTCGAGCGTATCCAACACCAGCTCGGAGATGACCCCGACGAGCCTGGCCACCGCCCACCACGGTGTCGCCGTCGGACCGAGTGCCAGGATCACCGCAGCGGCGTCGAGCGACGCCTTCGCACCTCCGTGGCCCGTGATCAGCTGAACCGCGGCCGATCCGACCGCCGCAGTGGTTCCATCCGACAGCACCTGCCCCGGGTCGAAAGCATCCACGACCTGCATCCAGCGGCTCACCTCGCCGGGGCGACCTGCCATTCCGGCTACCGCGGCCCCGATGAGTGCCAACTCGGGGATCTGCAATGTCTCGGGGACCGTGAACTCTCGCAGCCGACGCTCCAGTGTCGCCGTTCGCCCTTCGTCAACCGACTGGAAGACATCCAGGTAGGCGATGCCCGCCGCGTCGACGCGGTCCCCTGCCGCAAGCGCGTGCGCGATCGCATCGTCGAGCATCGCGTGGTCACGGAGCCACACCACGGCGCGGCGATGCAACGCGCGCTCCTTCTCGGATCCGTGCGCACGGAGCTCAGTGATCAGCAGGTCACGAAACAGCGGGTGATACCGGTACCAGGTGCCCCGATCGTCGTACCCGATCACGAAGAGGTTTCCCGCGTCCACGAGGCGTTCGAGTGTCTCTCCGCTGTCGATGCGTTCGAGCAACGCGTCGCACAGGCCCGAGTGCACACGTCCGAGCACCGACGTGCCCACCAGGAAGTCCCGGTCCGCGGGCCCGAGTCGATCGAGCATCTCCTCCCGCAGATAGGAGGTGACGGGATCAGCCGTCGCCAAGGCGTCTCTCAGCGTGTCGGTGTTGATGCCGTTCGAGACCGCGAGAGCGGCAAGTCCGACCGCCGCGGGCCACCCGTCGCAACGTTCGAGCAGTGAGTCCTCCAAGCCGTCGCCGAGGTCGGGGGCGGCGCCCCGAAGCACTCGCCGGCATTCAGCAGGCGAGAACGCCAAGTCGGCGCCCGAGAGCTCCAAGAGCTCGCCCTGGAGCTGTCGCCGCCCCAGCCGGATCGGTGGGCGCTTCCTCGACGCGAGACACGCCGTGCTTCCGTCGGGCACTGACTGCAGGACCCGTTGCAGGAGCGCGAGCGAATCGCCTGAAGTCACCGTCTCCACGTCGTCGATGACGATGACGAACGAGGACGACGCCTTCGCGAGATCCAGCTCGAGCGCGGCCATCCCTCGCAGCACATCGACGCGCCGACTCCCCTCGACCAACGACAGCGTCTCCGTCATCGTCACGACGGTCGAGAGTGCGGCAACGACGTGCCGGAACAGCACGACGGGGTCATCGTCGACTTCGTCGAGGGTGAGCCATCCGAACGGCCGACCGTCGCCCTCGACCCACTGTCGCGCCAAGGTCGTCTTGCCATAGCCAGCCGGCGCGCACAACAACGCCAGCCGCGACCTCCGGGCCGTGAGGCGCCGGACCAGCGGACCTCGCGGGATCGCCGCCTGCGGGATCCGCGGGGCGTTCAGCTTCGAAGCGAGGATCCCGGGTATCGGCACAGCACGACCCTTTCTCTCCCTACCGACCAGGCACTCGAGCGGGTCCAGCCTGCCAGAGGAGCCGAACCCTAGGGGTTTGCATGGTGCGGTTCACACCGGGCCGGCCCCGCCGCTCGGTGCACTGCTGGTCCCCCTCGCAACGCGACCCTCGGGCGTCCTCTCACCCGAATTGGTGGATGAAAGGCCCTGTCGAAGGTCGTAGCGTCCGAGGCGCGAAATGGGTCGGGCCCGCGTCGTCACGTCGACGTGGCGAACAACGGACAGGGGGCTGAATCATGCAATCACCAGGGTACGGCTGGAAGACGTTCGCCGGGATCATGCTCATGATCGTGGGGTTCATGAACATCTTCGATGGTCTGGTCGCGATCACGCAGACCAACTACATCAGCCGCAACACGGGCGGGGTGCTTCCACTGACCAACAACGTCAAGACGTGGGGTTGGGTCGAGCTGATCCTCGGAGTGATCGTCCTGCTCGCAGGGTTCGGAGTGTTGTCGGGCGCGACCTGGGCCCGAGTCGTCGGCATCCTGGTTGCGAGCGTCAACCTCATGTTCCAGTTCGCGTATCTCGGCCACTACCCGTTCTGGTCGTTCACGCTGATCATCGTCGACGTTCTCGTGATCTACGGGCTCGCGGCGCACGGTGGAAGGGTTGACGAGTACGAACAAACCTGAGCAGCTCCGAAGGGTCCGGCCGGCACGCGTTCGGGCCTCCTGCCTCTTGCCGCTCACGTTCGAAGCCACCGGCGCCGAAGGCGCAGCTCAATGGCGACTCAGACACTCTTTGGAAACGACGCCAGAATGGCGATCGCTACCAACAGGAGCGTTGAAGCCGTCCCGAGGAGGAAGGCGCGCGCCCGGAACGTGTCCATCTTCGAGCTGATGCCCGCGAAGAAGAGCACGGTCGCGAACATGATCGTCATCAAGACGTAGTTGTCGGAACGTTGGTTTGCGGTGCGGGCCGCGGCAGCGTGACCCTCGGCTTGACGATCGAGCTGGGCCGCCTTCTTCGACGCGGCCAGTCGATACTGCGACATCGCGAATGGCGTTGGTGGCGCGTCCGGATTTACTCGCGGGTGCGTCAACACCCACGCGTCGACCGCAACCTTGAACTCCGGCCGGAAGCGTTGGTACAGGAATCCCGAGAGTTCGTTCGGGTCTGGGACGTACGGCTTGGTCGCGTCGACGGGCTCCGCCAGCAAGCCTTCCTCTTGCGCAGCCTGGAGCCACTGAGTGAACGAGACGACGTCGACGTTGGTCTGTTGACCCGCCAACGTCGATTGCCTCGTGGACTCCACCCGGCTCGCGCTTGCCTGGCTGTAGCTGTTCGCCTGAACCCCGCCCCACTTCGTTGCCTCGAAGCCGGTCCACGCGGCAAGCAGAGCAGCAATCGACAACAGGATCGCTTCGAAGAGTTCGAACTTCCGATCGAGGCGTCGGCCTTCGGCTCGCTTCGCCTCAGCCGTTTCGAGATCGTCGAGTCTTCCCGCATCTGAGGTGACGTCGCCTGGGTCGCCTCCTGCAGCGGACACGCGAACATCCTACGGTGCGGTCGTGGCGCGCTGACGCACACGGCGACGATCTCCGCCAGGCGGAGCGTGTGGTGCAGTATCGGTGTCCACGGCTGAGTCCCGAAACCGAGTCGTCCGGGGTTCGGGTTGTCGTGTCGATCTCGAGTTCGTATCTCGCATCCCGGTGGACAGCCCGCGCCTGACCACGCGCCAAACCAGGGAGACGATCGGGTCGCCTGCGTTCCCGTTCTTCGGGGAGGACCGATTGAAGCCGCGCGCCGCGACGCTCGGTGTCGGGGGAACGCGCGGATCTCGTTTCCCACCCTTGCTATGCGCCGGGCTCTGGATGCGCCATCGACGCGGTTGACTACCCGGGGACGCCCTCCGGGAGCGCACCGAGCTGCTGGAGCATCGACAGCATGTCCATGACACCCCAGTGCTCGCACACCATGCCGGCGTCGTCGAACCTCATGATGTCGATCAGCTGGATCTCGACTGCCTTCCCCGACGCCGGCATCCCCATGAATTCCCCGGCCTGGGTCGCGGTGGCAGTCACCCGGGCGACCGCCTTGTCGCCGGCGGCGATGACGTCCTCGGCCTCCATCCGGAGGTCGGGAAACGCCACTCGGTACATGCGGAAGAGCTCCAGCACCCCCTCCTTGCCCTGGGCGAGGCCCGGGAGCTCTTCGTGCTCCACGAAGTCGTCGGTGAGCAGGTCGCCGAACCCCTCGATGTTGCCTGCGTTGAGCAGTTCGTACGTCCGTCGCATCGTCGTCGCGTTGTCCATGTTTGTTCCTCTCGTTGGGTGTCGTGTGACTTCCCGGACCTCGGGCGGCTCCGCGTCAACCGGTGAAGAACTCCGCTTCGGCCTTCGGATCGACAGGAAGGTGACGGTGCTCGGTGACCTTGCCGTTCCGGAGCCGGTAGACGTCGATGTACTCGCTGGTGCGCTTCCGGCCACCGAGCGACATCGTCACGTCGATGAGCACCGCCGCGTAGTCGTCGTCGGCGAGGATGTGCCGAATTGCGAGGTCGACCACCTCCATGCCGCTCTCGGCGAACACGCGCCCGAGCATGGCCATGGCCGCGTCCCTCCCGCGGTACTCGCCCTCGAATCCCGGGGTCGACTCGTACCAGAGGACGTCCTCGTCGAGCGCCTCGCCGAAGGCCGCAATGTCGCCGCGGCCCACGGCTTCGTACCCCGACCGGACGGCGGCGACGTTCGGGTGCTCGCTCATGCGGTCGCGCCCTCCCACTCGTCGACGACGGTGAGATCGGTGAAGCTCGGCGGACCGGCGAAGATCGCCTCCATGGTCGCCCGCGCCGACTGCAGTCCTTCCTGGCGCCGCGTATCCTGCTCACGGGCGCGTGCGTGCTCCTCGCTCTCGAACACCACGAACGCGAGCACCCGGCTCGGATCGGCCTGATCGCGCATCATCGTGCTGCGGACGAGACCGGAGCCCGGCTGCTCGGCGGCGCGGATCTGGGCGATCAGCGCCGTAGGATCCTCGCCCGGCTTCAAGCACATCTCGATCAGCTGTGCCCACATACTCGTGCCCTCCTCGTTCAGATGCGGTTGACGTCGAAATCGAGTGCCAGCTCGGGCGGGGCGAACCCGGCCGCGAGGTCGATGCCGTGCACACGGCGCACGTGCTCGCGGAACCAGCGGTCGAACGGCTCGGCCGAGGTCGCCAGCATCGTGAAGGCGGCGACGAGGTCGTCGGCCTCCAGGTAGACCACCGCGACGTCCCCACCCTCGCTGGGCTGGATCCAGACCGCTTCGCGCGCCACGCCAGCGCGGCGCCGTGCGTCCCCGAACCGCTCGCGGCGTGACCCCGTCCAGCACGAGCCGAGGGCGTCCCGGTCGGCGTCGGTCTGCCCCGGGAGCAGTGGGAGGGCGAACGCGACGGACTGCATGCCGTCCGAGTGTGCGCTGCGCCGCCGCCGGAGACATCACTCGATCGTGCGATGTACCTCCACGGCGAGTTCCACTCGGTTCGAGAGGCCGAGCTTGGCGAAGACATGCCGCAGGTGGGTGTTCACCGTGTGCGGAGAGATGTAGAGCCGACGGGCGACGGCGTTGTTGGTCATTCCCTCGGCGACGAGCATCGACACGGCTCGTTCGGTATCGGTGAGGCTGTCCCAACCGGACGCCGGACGGTTGCGGGGCCCCCGCGGCCCCGGGCGGACGCCGAGGTCTCGGAGCCGGGCCCGCACCCGTGCCGCCCATCCGTCGGCGCCGGTGCGCTCGTGGAGTTCGAGGGCCTCGGCGAGCATCGCGGCGGCGTCGTTCCGGTGTCCGGCGGCGGTGAGCGTGGAGGCGGCGTCCTCGCAGGCGCCGGCGTGCTCGACCACCATTCGGGCGCCGCGGGCCAGGTCGACCGCCTCGAGCATCGGTTCGATCGCGCCGGTGACCAGACCACGGCAGCGCAGGGCCGCGCTCTTCAGGGTCGGGACCTCCGGCGCAAGCGCCGCGCTCTCGGCGACGGCGTCTGCCACGTCGCGCGCCACGTCGTGGTGCCCGAGCGCCAGGGCCAGGCGCACCAGATGCGGGGCGAGCGCGCGGTGGTAGTACCGGTTGCCGGTCGCGGCGTCGATCCGCCAGCAGTGCACGAGCGCGTCGAACGCACTCGGCTGCTCACCCTCGGCGATCGCGAGCAGCGCGACCGCGAGTACGACAACGCCGGCGTTGTAGATCGGGGGTTCGACGTCTCGCACCTCGGGCAGCCGCGCGACGAGGTCGGCCGCAGCCGGCAGATCGCCGGTCGCTGTCGCGATGATCGCCCGGTAGGCCATCGACTGCGACTCGAGCAGGGGATGGTCCTTCTCTCTCGCCGCTTCGCCGCCGGCGACGAGACGAGGTACCGCGTCGTCCCACTCCCCCAGCGCGAACGACGCCTGGGCGTCGGCCATCAGCGTGTCCGAGGTCCACCACCCGGAGCCGAACTCGTCGTCGAGGGCCTCCCGGTAGGCGCCGCGCGCCTCGTCGACGAGATCGGCGTCGAACAGCGCCAGACCCAGGAAGAGCTTGGGTCGGAGCGGGAGCGATCGCACGGCGGGCGAGGTCTCCGCCAGCGTCGTCGCGCGACGTGCGTGCACCAGCGCGTCGCCGAAGTGGCCGAGCCGACCCTCGGCGACCGACAGCGACGTCAGTGCCCAGACCGTGCTCGCAGGATCGTCCGCCGACTCGGCAATGGTGAGGGCGCGGCGCGCCATCGCTTCGCCGGCGGCATGCGCGGCGGAGAACGTGAGCGCCCAGCTCTGCTGGGTGAGCATCAGCACCTGTTCCGTCGGTCCGAGTCCGATCGGCTCGGCAAGACCTGCTTCCGCGACCGAAATCACCTCGGTCGCTCGATTCTCGAGCGCCAACGCGCCGAGGAGCGCGAGCCGGATCGGGATGTCGATGTCGGCCCGGTGCGTGCGGGCGAGCACGGCTTCGGCCCGCGCCGACGCGTCGGCCACCTTGCCGGCACGGAGCAGCGCGTCGACGACCTCGAGTGACACCAGGTCGGCATCGTCGTGACCGCCGGGGAGGAGCGACTCGGCGCGCCGCACGAGCTCGACGGCGAGATCCGGTGAACGGGTCGCAGCTTCCCGCGCGCAGTCCCGCAGTGCCGAGACCATCTGCTCGTCACCGCGCTCGGCGCCGAGCATCAGGTGTCCGGCCACGTCGAGACGGTCCGCGCCGGCAGCGGTTCAGCGCGAGCGCAGCTTCGCGGTGCAGGAGCCGGCGGCTCGGCGCGGGGACGTGGTGGTAGATCGCGTCGTGCACCACCTGGTGCCGGAACACGACGCGGTCCTCGGTCTCGTCGAGGAGCTGCGCTTGGAACGCGTCGTCGAGCTCGGCGACGACGTCGGTCGGCGAGCGGCGCGCCACGGTCGCGACGTCACGGAGCACCACGTCGTCGCCGAGCACCGCGGTCACTTGCAAGAGGTCGCGGGTCGGCCTCGGCAGGTGTCGCAGGCGGCGCACGACGAGCGCATGGAGCGAGGCAGGCAGGTCGGTCGTCGTCGTGTCCACGTATTGGCCGGTCCGCTGCAGCAGACCGTCGTCGTCGAGTGCTCCGAGCATCGCGACGACCCAGAGCGGATTCCCGCCGGCCTTCGCCAGTAGCGCGCGCAGTTCCTCACCCGGTGGTGCGCCGAGCGCATGCCGGGCGAGGGCGGCGACGTCGGCGGGAGCCAGTGGTCGCAGCTCGAGCGTGCGGCCGCCCGCCGCTGACAGGTCATCGAGGAGCCGGGCGGCCTCGCTCGAGAGCGGTGCCGGACGGGCGGTCACCACGACCAGCAGGGGTGACAACGGCAGCTGTCGGGCCACCGACGAGATCGCCGACAGGCTCGCCGTGTCCGCCCAGTGGAGGTCCTCGGCGACCAGCAGCACCGGTCGCGCCCTGCACGACGTCTCCACGAGGTCGACGATCTGCTCGATGACCTGGAACCGGAGGTCGCCGGCGGCATCGGTCGGTCGGCCCGTGCCATCCAGCCGGGTGCCGATCGCCGCCGTGGCGGGGTCGCGCGGGCGTCGATGCAGTCCGAGTGCGTCCGCGACGACGCCGAACGACTGGCTGCGCTCGAAGGGATGGGCGTGGCCATGGAACACCGTCACGTCGGCGTCCCGAGCCTCGTCGACGATGCTCTGCACGAGCCGGGTCTTGCCGATCCCGGCTTCGCCCTCGACCACGAGGATTCCCGCCCTGCCGAGCGCGAGCTCGCGGACCGCGGCCATCGCGCACGCCAGCTCCGCGTCGCGCCCGATCACTCCGTCGACTTCCGGCACGGCCACAGGCTCGCCCACGTCGCCCTCCGGCCGCCAGCGGGTCGAGCCGGGCCGGCCTTGGTGCTTCGGCGCCAGGTGTCGGAGGAAGGCGAAGGCCTCTCATCCCACGGCTCCGGCTCGGCGTAGAGGCGTCGCTGCGAGGGGGCCTCACCGGTTCGTGACTGCGCAACATCACACACTCGTGTCGGAGAAACGCGCGGTCCTGATCGCCGACGGGTGTTGCGAGGCACTCTCCATCACACGCAGTGGCGACCGACCTGACCTCGACACACGCAGGCGGCACGACCAGGCACTCATGGAATCCGTCACGGTTCGTCAGCGACCTGGGTGGTCACGACACCGAGCTCGAGGGGGGCATCGAGCTCGAGCCGGAAGCGCCCGCGACCAGACTTGACGAGGCGCATCGGCGCGGACCGCTCCTCCAGGCGGCGCCGCAGCAGGATGAGCCGGCTCTCGAGGTTGTCCTTGAACCCGGGCATGTCCAGTGTCGGGTCGAGGCGGAGCTCCTTGTTGCTGAAGTCGATCCGTCCGTCTGCTTCGTGCTGGCGGAGGAGTGACCACAGGATCCGGCCGGCCACGCCCTTGATGAGGTAGTCGTCGTCGAGAAACGTGCTGCCGTCGGACTCGTAGAAGCGCACCCTCGCGACGGGCTGCGAGTCACGCGGGTGATCGGGCTCGCCGCGATTCGCGGGCGCCGGTCGCGCGACCGTCTCCTCGGCCCGTTCGAGGGCGCGGAGCGTCTCGAACGAGGTCGCGAACAACGCGGCGACCGTCGACAGTGCGGCCTCGTCCTCAGGCCCGAAGGCCATCGGGACCGTGCTGTCTGACGCTCAGGACACCGACCAGCTGACCGAGGGCGAGTGCCGGGACGGCCACGCGGCTCTCGGCGCCGGGCAGGCCGGGCATGGGCATCGAACGCCCCGCGTCCTCTCCACCGCGTCCGGCCCACGACCGCTGGATCGACCGTGAGTACTTGGCCATCTGACCGAGGTTTCCGACCCGCATGGCCCGTCCGCGCTCTGCGGCCATGCCGATGACCCCGTCGCCGAGCAGCACCTCGGCCCCCACGCTCTCGGCGTCGAAGCCCCGGCTCGCCATCGTGTACAGGCTGCGGCCCCTCTCGTCGAGCAGGAGCAGGTGCACGTGGGCATATCCGAGAACGTCGACGAGGCCGTCGACCACCGTGCCGACCAGGACGTCGACGTCCCCACACCGCGAGATGCGCGCGCACATCTCGCCGACGGCCAGGGTGTCGGGAGCCCGAGCCGCGCCGACTTCGGGTGCAGGTGCATCAGGATGTGGTTCGACCACGCTGAGGTCGATGACCCGGTAGATGTCGGCGGCTCGGAGACGGAAGACATCCTGCATCCCGGTCAGCGCGGCCACCGCGTCGACGTCGGCCCGCAGCCGATCGAACAGCGCGCCGCGTCGTTCGGTGCGCTCGTACTCGATGGTCAGGCGGTACTCGTCATGGGTCGTCGGGTCGACGATCAGCAGCGAAGCCCGCGGGTTCTCGATGAGGTTGCGAGCCGTCTTGGAGAAGAACTGATTCGACAGCGCGACGCGCTCGTCATCGACGGGGTGGACCCGTGAGAGGTAGGTGACGTTGGGGGTGCCGTCTGCGGCCGTCGTGGCGATCACGGCCGGGACCACACCGCTGAAGCACCGCTCGAGCCTGCGCAACCCGATGGGGGTGGTCAACGGGGCCTCGTGGCGAGCAGGGAACCGGCCCCCGGCCCGGGCGTCTGGTCGAACACCTGATCGGCTTCGACCACACAGGCGACGAGCTCGCGGGGCACCAGGCGTTCCATGAGATGACGGGGCACGTCGTCGACCTCGGCCACCGCGGCGAAGAAGTCGTCACAGTAGCGAGTCACTCGCTCGCGGCCGTCGGTCGCGACGGGCTCGACGGAGACGACCCGACCCTTCAGCTGCGCCGACTCGAGGGTCAGGATGTTCGTGCCGGTCACAGCCAGATGACCGCGCTCGACCAGGTTGGCCAACGTCTCCTCATCGGTCGAGCCCACCAAGACACGCACTCTGCCGGTGTCGGGGTCGAGGATGTCGACACCCCACGCCCGATCGGCACGGGGGGTGCCGTCGACTCCGGTCGTGGCGATGATGAGCCCGCAGCCCGATTCGAGCAACGTGACCAGATCGCTGCTGAGCACCACACCGCCCCGGGGTTAGGAACCTCTGCGGGTGATTGTAGGAAGGTCTCAGGAACGCACGCGGGCGGAGTTCTCGATGATGGCACGAGCGCGCCGAAACCGTCGGAGCGCCGAAGCCAGGAGCATCGACCATGACCATCGCTGAGAGCGTCCCCACCACCGGGAGGGCCGTCACCGCGCCCGAGAGCAGCTTGCGCCGCGTGTCGTTCGACCTGTACCGCGACGTCCACAAGGGAATCCGATCCGAGCTGTTCGCAGTGACCCAGGCCGCGGGCAACGTCGACCCCGCCGACCGCATCGCCCGCACGGCGTTGGCGAGCCACGTCCGTTCGACCGCCGAGCTCCTCGCGTTCCATGCCGGACACGAAGACACGGCGATCGACCCCGTGCTGGCGCTCCACTGCCCGGACCTCTCCGCTCAGATCGAGATCGATCACGAGGTCCTCGATCAGCGCATCGTCGATCTGGCCGACCGCGCACACTCCGTGGCCGATGTCGAGACCGACGCTCGCGCCGAACTGCATGGCCTCTACCTCGACCTGGCGTCGTTCGTCGGCGCGTACATCGCTCACCAGGACCTCGAGGAGCGAGTCGTCATGCCGACGCTCGAGGCCGCGATCGGTGTCGAAGCCGTGATCGCCATCCACCAGCAGATCATCTCGGCCATCCCGCCCGCGTGGATGGGACGCAGCCTCTCGTTGATGTTGCCCGCCATGAACATCGACGACCGCTTCGAGCTGCTGGCCGGCATGCGGGCGTCCGCGCCGCCGGAAGCCTTCGACGGGGTCTACGGCCTGGCCGGTTCGGTCCTCGACGTCGCGGATTTCGACGCGCTCGCCCGGCGGCTGGAGGCATGAGCGACATGGCCACCGACCGCACCATCGTCAACCCTTGGACCTGGCAGGACGCCTTCGGGTTCAGCCAGGCCGTCGACGTGCAGTCTCCGAGCCGGATCGTGTCGCTGGCCGGCCAGGGCCCGGTCGACGCCAGCGGCCAGCTCGTGCACGAGGGCGACCTCGCCGCCCAGATCGCCACGGCCTTGGACAACGTCGAGTCGGTGCTCGCCGCAGCCGGGCTCACGCTCGCGGATGTCGTCCGGCTCACCGTGTTCACCACGGACATGGACGGCTTCTTCGCCGCATACGGCGTGTTCGCCGGCCGGCTCGCGGCCGGCGGGTGCGTGCCGGCCAGCAGCCTCATCGGTGTCAGCCGGCTCGCCATCCCGGGCATGGCCGTGGAGCTCGAGGCGACCGCCATGCGGTGAACCGGGCCTGGCCCTCGGCCCGCTGGGGCGGACCCGGCCGAGATCGAGCAGCTGGACGATGCGGTGCAGCGCTTCGAAGCCGTGACGTCGATCCGGGACTACGAGCTTCGCGTGGTGGGAACGGTCGGCCGAACTGTCACGGTAGCGAGGTCGGTGAGCACTCCTTGGACTCGGAGGCAAGTCATGGCGAATCCGTCCACAACGCCGAAATCGTCGGACGACGAGCTCGCCGGCGTACTCCAGCGCACCGAGATCCAGCACCGCGCATCGTCGGTCCCGGGTCGCGAAATCGTGCAGGTGCTGACCGAGATCCCGTGTGGCGTGGAATCGGGTTGTTTCTCATCGAACCGCGCACCCCGCACAACGCTCTCGACCTCGGGCCGGATACCGGCCGCATGCTGCTGACCCGATGGACGAGGCAGCACTACGAAGATCTCGGGACCGACTCAACTCCGAGGCCAACGAGCGAATCCCCATGGAGGCTCGGCCTCGTCGGCCATCAGTGCGTGTCGGAGGAACGCGTGGTACCGAATCCCGACGAGTTGCGCTGAGGGGAGAACTCGCTACGGACCGCAGCTGACGCCACGTACGCAACTGGATTCAGGCGACGTCGAGGAACCGCCGAAGCGCCTCACGAATGATCTCGCTCGTCGTCGTGCTGTCGACAGCTGCCCGCGCTTCGATCGCGGCCCTCAACTCTGGATCGAGGCGCACCGGCACGACCTCGGCGGGCCCGGAACCCATTGAGGGACGACCGCGCCGACGGGTCTTCAGCTGCTCGACGTCGTACTCCTTGTGCTCGACCTCTTCGGCGATCGCGTCGAGATCAGCGTCGGTCAGCTCCTTGCCGGCAGATGTCTTGCGCGTCTTGGAAGTGCTCATCGGTCGTCCTCCCCTGTCGGGAGCAGCGGGTAGAAGGCGCGGCGGAGCGCCATCGCGTGGATCACGATCGGTGGACCGCTCTCGAACTCCAGCCAGATGATCTCGAGGAGGTTTCCCGCACGGTCGGGGCCGATCGCGAGAACCCGAGGCGGATCCGCGTCCGGTTCGAGATCGACGACGACGATCGCGTGGTCGACCGCGTGAGCGATGGTCTCGTCATCGACAGCGTGCTTACGGGCCGAGCGGTGGATCTCCACACAAGAATACCGTAATACAGAAATACCCCGGCGGGGGCGACCCGGAGCTACCCGTCGAGCCAGGCGGTGTGATCTCCCCGGTCGTTGGCGTCGGCCACAGATCAGATGTCACCAGACCGTGCAGCAGTCCCACGTGTCGGAGGAACCCATGGTCCTGATTGCCGACGGCTCCGGCGCCGCGAAAATCTGTCGCTCCGAGTGCCGTAACGGTCTTGATGGCGAAGATGTCGACGACGTCGGTCAACAGATGAGCCGGTTCCACCCCCGCACTGCGCGCACGGCTGGACGTACGGCGCCTCGGACGCCGAGTGCGGTGCGCCCACCACTCGCGAGAAGCGCTCGCGGATGCGATCGCGCAGGTGCGATCTGACGGGCCGAGGTCAGCAGTCGGCGAGCGCGCGGAGCGCGCGGCAGATCTCATCGAGCTCTTCGACGTTCAGCTCACCGACCCGTTGAACGAGAAACGAGAGTCGAATCGGCTGCAGATTGTCGAACGATGCCACGCAGTCGTCAGGGAGCCCGTGGCCGGCGCCAAGGCTGACCTCCGTCGGAATCTGGCGGATGGTGCGAGTCACAGGCGCCACGATGATCCACGTGAGCACCGGGACGGCATCGCTGCGCGTCACGATCAACACCGGTCGACGCTTGTCCTCGGCTTCGGCCCACCAGATCTCGCCCTGCGTCGGCGTCGCGGTCACCAAGGTTCCTCGGCGATCATCCGCACCGACGACTCATCGGCCCACGCGCCTTCCGCCTCGCTCTGCGGGCGCGCGCGGTAGCCGTTGGCGATCCGCGCCCCGATCTCGTCGCGTCGGTGACGATCGACAAGGCGTTCGAGACCGAGCCGCACCGCCTCAGATCGACTCGCCACCACCCCGGCCGCCACGAGATCATCGATTGCGGCCGCAAGGTCTTCGTCAACCCGCGTGACCAGCTGCGCCATACGCTGAGCATAGCGGATCGCATTGCACCGCGTACTCGGAAACGATCCCGCTCGGCGGAGAGGGACTCGCGGTTTACGGGAACACCGTCACCGAGACGAAGCCCGAGACCTTGTCGAGTCCGTCGAGGACCTGACGAAGCTCATCTCGGACGCAAGCCCAGAGGACAAGGCGGCGCTCTACAAGGAGCTCGGGATCGAGCTGACCTATCAACCCGACGGACGGCTCCTCGTGGAAGCGCGGCCTCGTCGGTTATCAGTGCGTGTCGGAGGGGGGACTTGAACCCCCACGCCTGTGAAGGCACTAGCCCCTCAAGCTAGCGCGTCTGCCGATTCCGCCACTCCGACGTGGACCGCAGAGTGTAGCGAACGAAGGCGCGGTTCCCCGGTTCTCCGAAGGCATGGAGCCACGCCCGCAATTCGGGTACAGGCACCACTGTGCGCGACCGTTCGCCTGAGTACGGTGCGCGTCATCGGTCTCATCGGAGGAGGAAGAACGTGCGAAAGCTCACGAAACTGTTCGGAGCGATCGGAGCGGGCGCGCTGCTCGTCTCGACGCTCGCCGGACCGGCGACGGCTGCCGACAGCGGCCGGGTCCTGCCGTGGTTCCCGGACCGCGGCGGCCCGACGGTGGTCACGAACGGTCTGAACAACCCGCGGCAGCTCTCACTCATCGCCGGCGACGGGATCGTGCTGATCGCGGAAGCCGGCAAGGGCGGTCCCGACTGCCAGCCGGACCCGATGGACCCCGAGTCGCAGTTCTGCGTCGGCACCACCGGCGCGATCAGCACGGTGGTCGTCCCGCAGTTCGGGGCGAACAAGCGCCACCTCGACCTCGTCACCGGCTTGCAGTCCGGCGCCGGCCCCGACGGGTCGTTCGCCACGGGGTCCCAGGGCGTGTCGGCCCGGAACCTGGGCGAGTTCAAGATCGTCTCCGACTTCGAGGCGAACCTCCTGAGGGCGCGTCCCTTCGGTGCCGCCCAGGTCCAGGCGAGCATCGGTGCCTACGAGGAGGCCAACGATCCCGACGGCCAGGGCGTCGAATCCAACCCGTACTCCGTCCTCGCGTTGCCCGGGCGCACACTGGTGGCCGACGCGGCTGCGAACACGATCGTGTCGGTGGCCGACAACGGGGTCATCTCCACGTTCGCGGTCATGCCCAACATCACCGACGGCCTCTGCACCGACGTGCCGAACGACAACGGCACCACCGGCTGCGACTTCGTCCCGACGTCGCTGACCCAGGGTCCCGACGGTGCCATCTACGTCGGTGGCCTCGGGGCCGAGACACCGGGAGCCGGGCGCGTCGTGAAGCTCGATCCCACGAGTGGTGCGGTCCTCGCCACCTGGGGTGACCTCTTCACCGTCACGGGCGTCGCGGTGGGCCGCGACGGCGCCGTGTACGCGAGCGAGCTCTTCGGGGGGGACCCGGAGGCACCCGTTCCGGGGAACCTCGTGAAGATCGCCGCCGACGGGACCCGGACCTCGAAGACGGTCCCGTTCCCGGCGGGTGTCGCCGTGGACAAGTTCAACAACGTCTTCGTGGCGGCGTACTCGACCTCACCCGACACCGGGCTGGGGATCCCCGGCACCGACTCGTCGGGCCAGATCTGGCGGCTCCGCTTCTAGGGTCGCCACGGGTTGGACCTCGCGGCAGTCGGTCGTCGGCGCGCGCGAACGCGCGCCGACGACCACTCCCGCGAAAAGACGCGCCATTCCTACGGTTTCGCGGTACCAGAAACGGGCGGAACGCACGGCGCTTGGGTACCCTCGCTGGCAGTGGCGGATGAGCGTTCGGGAGTCGCGCTCGGCGTCCACTCGCAGGGGGGAACGGGATTCCGTTCCGGTGGAATCACCCTCGATGAGTGGGCGCACGAGGACCACGACGGCGACGAGGTCGCCTCGTTGGACGCGCCCCCGGAGGACCGGTTCGGCGACGCGGTCCTCGCCCACCACGCGCAACTCGCCCGGTTCGCCTTCGTGCTCAGCGGGAACCAGGAGGTCGCCGAGGACTCGGTGACCGAGACCTACGCCCGGCTGTGGCCCAAGTTCCGGCGGGGTCGGATCGCCGACCTGCTCCCCCACCTCGTCCGCGGCGTGATCGTCGAGGTGCACGAGCGCACCCGACGAACCGGGAGCCGCGCCACCGAAGATCCCGGAGCCGACGAGTTCGAGACGCCGTGGGATGCCCTGCAGCACCTCCCGATCGAGCAACGCAGCGCAGTCGTGCTCCACGTCGTCGAGGGCATCGGCCTCGAGGAGTCGGCCGTGCTCCTCGGCGATCCGGTCGCGATCACCGCGACCCGGATCGACGTCGGCATGGAGCGGATCGCGAAGCTGCTCGTGACGGGTGAGCCCCTGCGAGGCTCGCATGCCTGATCTCACCGATCTCCTGCGGCAGTCGGTCACCGCAGCCGCGACGAACTACGAGCCGTCGGCCGGGCTCCCGCAACGGATCGCCCGCCGGACCCTGCAGCTCCAACGGCGCCGGCGCAGTCGGATCGTCGGTGGCGTGGCCGTCCTCGCCGTGGCGGTGCTCGCCGTCCCCGTGATCCTCCCGTCACGCGGCCGTTCGAACTCGGTCGGTGTCGCCTACGAGCCGGTGAACATCACTGCGAGGCAGGTCCGGGTGAGCACGACCACGACGACGACACCCATCCGCGTCCTCGACCTCCAGGCGTTCATCGACTTCGGCATCCAGGAACGGAACAAGGCGCTGCGCAAGCTCGCCGTCGCGTTGAAGAAGCGAGACCGCGACGAAGCGGCGAAGAAACGGGCCAAGGCCGAGGTCCTCGGTGCGCTGGCCGCGCGAGACGCCTCCCCCACCAAGAACGGTTCGTCGGGCGCACCCGCGGTGGTGGCAGGACCCGGGGGGACCACCGGCACCACCACGGTGCCGTCGTCGTCGACGACCAAGAAGCCTTCCTCGACGACCACCAACCCCCCGACGACCACGACCACCGCGGCCCCGCCGCCCACCACGCAACCGACCACGCCGATCGTCCCGCTCTCGATCGTCGCGCCACCCTTCGTGTGCGCGGGTGCGCCTGCGGTCTTCGTGGCGACGGGGACCGGCGCCGATCAGGTCGTGTGGAGCAACCAACAGGTGGGCGCGCTCGCGATCTTCACCCTGACCGAGTCAGCCAATATCACGGCCCGACTCGAGCTCACACCGGGTTCGGTCAGCACGCAGTCCTACGGCGTGCAGGTCACGCCGGCCGGCACACCGCCCTGCTGATCAGTCGTCGTCGGTGTCGGCCGACTGCTTCCACACCGTGTGGGCGTCGAAGCCGCCGAACGGGTCGATGGTGAGGTCGCGCACCGCGGCGGGAGCGACGAGGCGGGTCTCGAACTGCACCACGGGCGCAACCGCGAACGTTGCGAGCACGCCTGCTGCCGCGTCGGCGTAGGCGCGCCGGCTACGGTTCGGGTTCACCGACTTCCGGGCCTCCTGCACCGCGCCGTCGACGTCGGGACTCGCCACGTGGGCGACGTTCTCCGGCGCGCCGGTGATGAACCACGGTGAGAGGAACGGGTCTTCGCTGGGGTAGTCGCCGAGCACACCGAAGCGGAACACCTCCGGGTCACCGTTCGCGAGGAAGTTCGCGTAGTCGGCCTCGGGGTGGGGGCGGGGGGTCGCAGGGATGCCGACCGCGGCGAGTTGGGTCACGAGCTCGTCGGCGAGCGCCTTCTGGATCGGCGAATCGTCGTAGTCGACGGCGACCGCGGGGACGACTCCGCCCGGGAACGCCTCCGCGAGCAGCTGCTTCGACGCCGCCACGTCGAAGTCGCAGAGCGTGCGGCACTGGTCCACCCCGCCACCGGGGATCCCCTGCGGGACGAGCCCGGAGGCGACGACCCCGCCGGGATACGCCGAGTCGACGAGCTGCTTGGCGTTCACGGCCTGCACGATCGCCTGGCGGAACCGCGCGTCGGCGAACTTCGGGTTCGTGATGTCGATCGCGTAGAACCCGATCGCGAGGTACGGCGCCGAGTGGAGTTCGGCGTCGACTCCGGCCGGGGCGGTGTCGTCGCGACCCAGCCGGAGGACGTCGACGGCACCGTCGTCGAACGCGGTCCTCGCGGCATCGAACGACTCGTACCCGACGAGGTCGATGCGGGAGAGCCGGGCCGAGCCCGCGCCCCCACTCGACCGCTCGAGCTCGAGCGTGGTCCCGGTTCGGTCGGCGTAGCGGAACGGACCGGAGCCGACGGGCTCCTCCGCGATCGTCGCGATCTGGGCCGGATCGACGATCCCGAGCCCGGGGTACGAGAACACCGCCGGCAGGGCGGCGAACGGCTCGGTGAGCGTGACCTCGATCTTGCGGGATCCCTTGGCCACGACTCCGCTCAGCTCGGCGACGCCGTCGGTGTCGTGCGCGGCGGCGTAACCGGTGATGCGCTCGAGCAGCGGCGCGATCGGAGACGCAGTGGCCTTCGCGGCGACGCGGTCGAAGGTCGCCTTCACATCGGACGCAGTGATCGGCGAACCGTCGGAGAACTCCAGCCCCTTGAGCAAGGTGAACGTGAAGACGGTCTGCTCGTCGTTCACGTGCCATCGGGCCGCCAGACCGGGCCGGGGTTCCTGCGTGCGCGGATCGAGGTCGACGAGCGGGGTGAACAGCATCTCGGCCACGGCCGCTTCGGTCGGGTCGTCGGCCTGGGCGGGGTCGAGCGTCGTCAACCCGACGGTCGCGACGCGGAGGGTGCCGCCCCGTCGGGGTGCGTCGGCATCGGATCCCGAATCCGAACAGGCGACGAGCCCCACGACCGACACCACCAACACCGCGCAGAGCATCAGTCGGGCCGGCAAGTTCGGTCGCATCAGATCGCGGCTCTCTCTTCGGCGAAGTGACAGGCCACTGCGTGCCCCTGACCTCGTTCGATCAACTCGGGCTCGGCTTCGGCGCACAGGTCCTGCGCTTTCCAGCACCGGGTGCGGAACCGACAGCCGCTCGGCGGATCCGCCGGACTCGGCACATCACCTTCGAGGACGATCCGGTTGCGCTGCCGTTCCTTGCGGGGGTCGGGTACCGGCACCGCGCTGAGCAGCGCCTGGGTGTAGGGGTGCGCAGGATGCTCGTAGACGTCGTCGGCGCTGCCGACTTCGACGATCTTGCCGAGGTACATCACGCCAACGGAATCGCAGATGTGGCGGACGACCCCCAGGTCGTGCGCGATGAACACGTAGGCGAGACCCAACTCGGCCTGGAGATCCTCGAGCAGGTTGACCACGCCGGCCTGGATCGACACGTCGAGCGCGGAGACCGGTTCGTCGAGCACGAGAAGGTCGGGATTGAGCGACAGCGCGCGGGCGATCCCGATGCGCTGACGCTGGCCGCCGGAGAACTCGTGCGGGTACCGGGTCGCGTGCTCAGGGTTGAGCCCGACGAGCTGCATGAGCTCCTCGACCCGCTGTTCGCCGTCGGACCCGTAGATCCGATGGACCCGCATGGGCTCGGCGATGATCGACGCGACCGTCATCCGCGGGTCGAGCGACGCGTACGGGTCCTGGAAGACGATCTGCATGTTGCGGCGCATCTCGTACAGCTCCCGCTTCGACGCGGAGAGGACCTCCGCGCCACGGAAGCGGACCGACCCCGAGGTGGCGGGCAGCAGGCGGAGCAGCACCCGTCCTGTGGTCGACTTCCCACAGCCCGACTCACCCACGAGTCCGAAGGTCTCACCTCGGCGCACCGAGAAGCTGACGCCGGAGACCGCCTGGACCGCACCCACGGTCCGCCGGAGCACCCCGCCCCGGATCGGGAAGTGCTTCACCAGGTCGACCACCTCGAGGATGACGTCTCCATCGTTCGCTCCGGCTGCGGTCCTCGATCGCTCACCGACTCCCGCCCCGCGCTCGCTGTCCGGACCTTCGCCTGCGCTCGCTGCGCTCACTGGAAGATCTCCTCGGCGAAGTGGCACGCGGAACGGTGGCCGGGGAGCACCTCGCGCAGTTCCGGAACCACCTGGGTGCACGGGCCGTCGAGGCGGGCGTCGGGACACCGCGGGTGGAAGGAACAGCCGGCCGGGCGGAACACCATCGACGGAGGTTGGCCCGTGATGCGATGCAGACGATCCGACTTGTCGGCCCGGCGGTCGAGCCGGGGAAGGGAGGCGAGCAGTCCGGCGGTGTAAGGATGCCGACTCTCGTAGAACACGTCGTCGACCGACGCGAGCTCGACCTGCTGGCCCGCGTACATCACCATGACGCGGTCGGCGACACCGGCGACGACTCCGAGGTCGTGGGTGATGAGCACGATCGCCGAGCTCGTGCGCTCCTGGATCCGCTCGAACACGTCGAGGACCTGGGCCTGGATGGTCACGTCGAGTGCCGTGGTCGGCTCGTCGGCGATCAGCAGGTCGGGATCGTTCGCGATGGCCATGGCGATCATGGCGCGCTGGCGCATCCCGCCCGAGTACTCGTGCGGGTACTGCTCGGCGCGATCGGTCGGGTTCGGGATCCCAACGAGATCGAGCAGCTCGAGCACGCGGGCCTGGAGGTCCGACTTCCCGATCTTGCGGTGGACGGTGACCGCTTCTGCGATCTGGTCGCCGACCTTGTGCGCGGGGTTCAGTGCCGCGAGTGCGTCCTGGAACACCATGGCGATGCGATCGCCCCGGATCTTCTCCAGCTCCTTCTCCGAGAGCGCGCGGAGATCCCGCCCCTCGAACACGATCCGGCCCGAGACCTGCGCCCGGCCGGGGAGCAGGCCGAGCACCGCCATCGACGTGACCGTCTTGCCCGAACCCGACTCCCCCACGATCCCCAGGGTCTCGCTCGGCATCACACTGAACGACACGTCGTCGACGGCGTGCAGCAACCCGTCGTCGGTCGGGAACGTGACCGAGAGCTGCTCGACCGCCAGCAACGGCTCCCCGGCGGCCCGATCGGTCGGCGCGCTCACGTGCGCCCCGATTGTGGGTCGAACGCGTCGCGCAGGCCGTCGCCGAGGAAGTTCACCGCGAGCACCGTGATGAGGATGGCCGCGCCCGGGAAGTAGAGCAGGTAGGCCTTGTCGGTCCCGACGTAGCCCTCGGCATCGGACAGCATCTTCCCCCACGACGTGTTCGGCGGCTGCACGCCGAACCCGAGGAACGACAACGTCGACTCGGCGATGATCGCGCCCGCGACCGCGAGGGTCGCGTCGACCATGATCGGACCGATCGTGTTGGGGATGAGATGCCTCGTGATGATCCGGAACGGCGACGCACCCGCGGCGCGCGCGGCTTCGACGTACTCCTTCTCCTTCAGCGACATCACCTGACCCCGCACCACGCGGGCGATGTACATCCAGAAGATGCCCGCGAGCACGAGGATGATCGTGATGTTGCTCTGACCGAAGTACTGGAGCGCGAGCGCGAGGATCGCGATGTCGGGCACGATCAGGAACAGGTCGGTGAACCGCATCAGCGCCTGGTCGGTGGCCTTCCCGAAGAACCCGGCCACCGCGCCCACCGTCGCGCCGACGACGGTGGAGAGCAACGCCACCGTGATGCCGATCTCGAGTGAGATCTGGCCCGCGAACAACAGGCGGCTCAGTTGGTCGCGACCGAGCTCGTCGGTCCCGAACCAGTGGTCGGCGTTCGGGCTCACCGGACCGAGCAGGAGGTCCTGGGAGTTGCGGTCGTACGGTGCGATCCAACTCGCCCCGAAGCAGATCACGATCAAGAAGAGCAGGACGAAGATCGACGCCACCGCGACCCGGTGCCGCAGGAACCGCTTCCGGAACAGCTGCCACTGCGAACGAGCCACGGGGCCGTCGCCGCCACCGCCTCCACCCAGCTCGACGCCGGCGCGGGCGCTGAGCTCGGTCGGCATGATCCCGCCCGTGTCCATCCGACCCGAGAGCTGCGCGTCGGATCTGCGCATCTCCTCCTCGGGGATCACGACGTCCCTCCCGCGGTCATGACAGGCGCTCCCGCGGTCACGACAGGCGCTCCCGCGGTCATGACAGGCGCTCCCGCGGTCATGACAGGCGCACCCGGGGGTCGAGCACGCCGTAGAGCACGTCGGCGAGCAGGTTGAACGTCACGATGAACACCGCGGTCACCACGGTCCACGCGACGAGCACGGTCGCGTCGCCCGCGAGCAGGGAGTCGTAGAACAGGCGTCCCATCCCGGGGATCGAGAAGATCGTCTCCGTGATGATCACGCCACCGAAGAGCACCCCGATGTCGAGGGCCATGATCGTGACGAGCGGGATGAGCGCGTTGCGCAGCCCGTGCTTCACGATCACCTGCCGGCGCGGCACACCCTTGGCCCGGGCCGTGCGGATGTAGTCGCTCTGCAACACGTCGAGCATCGACGCCCGTTGGAACCGGCTCCACCCCGCGATGATCTGCACCGTGAGGGTGAGCACCGGCAGCGCGAGGTGCCGGAAGTAGTCGAGGTTCAAGCCGGTCGAGTCGCCCGAGTGCAGCCCGACGAACGAGAAGATGGGTTCCTGGAGGTTGAACCACTGGACCGGCTGCACCGCGAGCAACTCGATCGCGATCAGCCCGAACCAGAACGGGGGTAACGCGAGCCCCACGAACGACAACCCGGTGAACGTGTAGTCGAGCGGCGAGTACTGCTTCACCGCTGAGTAGACCCCGACCGCGATCGCCACCGTGGCCGACAACAGGATGCCCCAGAAGATGAGCTGGACCGTGTACCAGAGCGACCGACGGATCATGTCGAAGACGTCTTCCCGGGTCCGCTCGCTCTGGCCCCAGTCGCCCCGCACGAAGTCGCCGAGCCACTCCGTGTACTGGACGACCACCGGCTTGTCGAGGCCGAGGCGCTTCTGCTCGCGCGCCACGGCCGCAGAGTCGGCCCGACCCGATCGCAGCTTCGCGGTGGGATCGAACGTGGCCCGCACGAACACGAACAGCAGGAACGACGCGATCAGCACGACCGGGATCGTGTAGAGGATCCGGCGTCCGAGGAAGTTCAGCACCGCGTGGACGGGCCCGACGGTCGAGGCCGCGCCGGGTCCGGCGCTACCCCTGGAGCTGCCAAGTGTTCATGTTCCAGAACATCGCCGTGATCGGGTTGTCGCTCAGGTTGCCCGAGATCTTGTCGCTCCAGATCGCGATGTTCGGGAGCGGATCGAGCGGGAGCGACACCTGGTTCTCGGCCATGAGTTGGTCGGCCTGCACCTGGCTCTGCTTGCGCAACGCGTCGTCGCTGCTCTGGTCGACCGTGCTGAGCAACGGGTCGAGGGCAGGGATCTCGGTGCGGGTGTAGTTCTGGCCCGAGTTGTCGTTCGCCTTCGACGGGACGTTCGACGAGCACATGATCACGCAGAGGCCCGGGTCGAGGTTCGTGTTGACCTGCGCGTAGAGCGCCAGCTGGTAGTTGCCCTCGACGAGCGTGACCCCGAACAGCTGGTCGGCGCTCTGGTTCTTGATCTTCAGGTTGATCCCTGCCGTCTTCAACTGCTCCTGCAGGATCTGCTCGGTGAGCTCACGGCGCTGGTTGTCGGCGGTGGTGATGATCGTGAGGTTCAGCTTCTTGCCGTTCTTGGCGTAGATGCCGTCGCCGCCCTTTGCCCAGCCGTCGCCGGTGAGCAGCTGGTCGACCATCTGGAGGTTCAGCGTGTAGCCGGCCCAGGCCTGCTGGTCGCCGTACTCGGCCGTGATCGGTGGGTTGAGACTCTGGCTCGACTTCGTGACGCCGAGGTCGCCGAACAGGCGCGTGACGACGGCGTCGCGGTCGATGGCGTACGCGATCGCTTGGCGCACCGCGACCGAGTTCAACGGGGCCTTGGCGTTGTTCATCCACAGCGCTTCGATGCTGCCCGTGTCGGCGGTGTAGGAGGTCTTCGCGTTCGGCAGACCTTCCTTGATCGCGTCGACCGCGTCGAGCTGGGGCTGCGGGTAGATGCCGAGCACCTCGCCGGTCTGGAAGGCCTTGAACTGCGCGGTGGTGTCGGGGATGAACTTGAAGATCACCTTGGAGATCTTCGGCTTCTCACCCCAGTAGTTGTCGTTCGGGATGAGCGTCACGTCGACGCCGCGGTTCCAGCTCTCGATCTTCCACGGACCGCCCGACCACTTGTACCCGTCCTTGGTGGCCTTGTCGCGGTTCTTGCCCTCGAGGATGTGACTCGGCCAGACGCCGTAGTCGGTGCCGAACAGCGACCGCCACGGACCGTACGACTCGTTGGGCTTGAACGTGACAACGGCGGTCGCGGGGTCGGTGTCGTCGACCGACGCGATGTTCTCGTAGCCCGTCTTGGAGTAGACGTCGTTGCTGTTCGCGATCTGGTCCCACGTGTACTTGAAGTCGCTGGAGGTGATCGGCGTGCCGTCGGACCAGACGGCGGCGGGGTTGATCTTGTAGGTGACCACCTGGGGCGGCCCGGCCGTGAGCGTCGGCGGCTCGGCGAGCAGGTTGCTCGGGGCGTAGTCCCAGTTGGAGCCGTCCTTCACGATGTCGAAGGCGGCCGGCATCGTCTGGTACTGCATGATCCACGCGCCCCAGGCCAGGCCCGCGCAGCTGGCGATCCAGTCGGCGCAGTCGGGCTCCTGTTCGGCCGCGAGCACCAACGTGCCGGCGTCGGGCGTGCTCGAGCCCGACCCGGACGGAACCGTGGGTGAGCTGGAGTCGTTGCTGTCGGACCCGCCGCACGCGGCGAACGCCATCGCGCCGACCAGGCCCAGCGCGAACACACGGAGAAACACCCTGCGACGACTCACCAGTCCACCTTCGATCTTCCTCGACATCCCACTGCCCCGAGAGCGATCACTCTCGCACCGGATCTCTCGGCACGCGCGGACCTACGGTTGAAGATTGAGCCCGAGCAGGATCACGGCGAACACGAAGATGGTGGCCGTGATCACGGTGAGGCGGTCGAGGTTGCGCTCCACCACCGTGGATCCGGCCATCGAACCACCGAGTGAGCCACCGCCGAACATGTCGGACAAACCGCCCCCTCGCCCCGCGTGCAGGAGGATGAAGACGATCATGACCAACGCGGTCACCACGACGATGCCGATCAGGATGGCGTCGATCACAGGATCTCCCGGGTGACGAGGAACAGCGGGTACAAGCCAGAAAACGGTATCACCACCGTCGGCACCCGATCGGCTCAGGTGCTGCCGTAGCGGATGATCCGCCCGAAATCCTCCGGGTCGAGGGAGGCCCCGCCGACCAGCAGGCCGTCGATCCCGGGTCGGCCCATGAGTTCGGCGGCGTTGCCGGGCTTGGCGCTCCCGCCGTACTGGATGCGCACCGCGTCGGCGGTCGCGGTGTCGAACCGCTCGGCCAGGGCGGCCCGGATCACCGCGATCGTGACCTCGGCGTCTTCGGGCGTGGCCGTGCGGCCCGTCCCGATCGCCCAGATGGGCTCGTAAGCGACGACCGAGGCTGCGACGTCGACCTTCTTCACCCCGTCGAATGCGTTCACCACCTGCGAGCTGACCTTGGCGTCGGTGCCGCCGGCCTCCCGCTCTTCGAGGGTCTCCCCCACGCAGGCGATGGGGGTCATCCCGTTCGCGATCACTGCGCGCACCTTGCGGTTCACGACGTCGTCGGTCTCGGCGAAGAACTGGCGCCGCTCGGAGTGGCCGACGATCACGTAGCTCACGTTCAGCTTCGCGAGCATCACCGGCGACACCTCCCCGGTGAAGGCGCCCTCTTTCTCGAAGTAGCAGTTCTGGGCCCCGAGCGCGATCGGGATCTCGTCGCTCTCGAGCGTCGTCTGGACCGAACGGATGTCGGTGAACGGCGGACACAGCACCACGTCGACGAGCTCGTAGTCGTCTTCGGTCAGCAGGTACGACAGCTTCTGGGTGTACTGGATCGCGGTGAAGTGGTCGTGGTGCATCTTCCAGTTCCCCGCGATGAGCGGCTTGCGGGGTTCGTCGTCGCCGGGAGTCGCGGTCATCCGTCGGTTCCTTTGTCGTTCTCGCGCAGTGCCCGCAGACCGGGGAGGTCGCCGAGCTCGATCAGTTCCAGCGACGCGCCGCCGCCGGTGCTCACGTGGTCGACCCGGTCGGCGAGGCCGAACTGGCGGATCGCTGCCCCGCTGTCGCCGCCGCCGATCACCGTGAAGCCGCCGCACTCGGCGACCGCCTCGGCGATGGTCCGCGTGCCCGCCGCGAACGGGGTGACCTCGAACACCCCCATCGGGCCGTTCCAGAGGAGCGTGCGCGCCTCGTCGATCTCGTCGGAGAACAACACGGCGGTCTCGGGCCCGATGTCGAGACCCTTCCAACCCTCGGGGATCCCGCCGGCCTTCACGACCCTCACCTCGGCGTCTTCGGTGATCTCGCGCGCGATGACGACGTCGACGGGCACGTGGACGCGGCCGGTCGCCAGCAGTCGCTTGCAGTCGTCGACCCGGTCGAGCTCCACGAGCGAATCGCCGATCGAGTAGCCCTGCGCGACCAGGAACGTGAACGCCATCGCCCCGCCGACCAGGATCGTGTCGCACCGTTCGAGGAGGGCCTCGATCACCGCGAGCTTGTCGCTCACCTTCGAGCCACCGAGCACCGCGACGAAGGGATGTGCCGGGGCTTCGAGGAGGCCGGAGAGCACCTCGACCTCGCGGTTGAGCAGCAGACCAGCGGCGCTGGGAAGGATCGGTGGTGGACCGACGATCGACGCGTGGGCGCGGTGCGAGGCACCGAACGCCTCGTTCACGTACGCATCGACGGGTTCGCACAAGGAGACCGCGAAGGCCGGGCTGTTGTCGGTCTCTCCCCGCTCGAAGCGCAGGTTCTCGAGCAGCAGCACGTCGCCCGGGTCGAGGCTCGCGATGCGATCCGAAGCCGACGGACCCACCGTGGTGGGCGCCAGCGAGACCTCGGTGCCGAGGAGCTCCGACAGGCGCTTCGCGACCGGCGCGAGGGAGAACTCCGGATCGGGCGTGCCCTTCGGACGACCGAGATGGCCGCACAGCACGACCGCCGCGCCGCGCTCCTGCAGCCAGGTGATGGTCGGGAGCACGGTCGTGAGTCGGAGGTCGTCGGAGACCTGGCCGTCGCGGAGGGGTGTGTTGCAGTCGATCCGGACGAGGACCCGACTCCCCTTCTTCAGCGGCAGGTCTTCGAGACGCGGGAGGTCGACAGGCATCGGTGCGCTTCGGCTTCCGGGGGGTTACTTGTCGCCGAGGAAGGCGACGAGATCGACGAGGCGGTTCGAGTAGCCCCATTCGTTGTCGTACCAGCCGAGGACCTTGACCATGCGCCCGGCCGCCATCGTGTCGCGCGCCGAGTAGATGCACGAAGACGAGTTGTGCACGATGTCGGCCGACACCAGCGGCTCGTCGGTGTACTCGAGCACGCCCCGGTACGAGGAGTCCCCCGCCGCTTTGGCGAACGCGGCATTGACGTCGTCGATCGACGCTTCGGTCTTCAGCGTGGCGACGAGGTCGGTGATCGACCCGGTCGGCACCGGGACCCGCAGCGACGTACCGTCGAGCTTGCCCTTCAGGTGCGGGAGCACGACACCGATCGCGCGGGCAGCTCCGGTGCTGCTCGGGATGATCGACAGGGCCGCGGCGCGCATGCGGCGCAGGTCGGGCTTGCCGCTGCGCGTGGCGGTCGCCTGGTCCTGGAGCTGCTGGTCGGTCGTGTACGCGTGCACGGTGGTGATGAAGCCCTGCTCGATGCCGAAGGCATCCTCGAGCACCTTGGCCATCGGCGCGAGGCAGTTGGTCGTGCACGAAGCGTTCGACACCACCGTGTGCTTCGCCGCGTCGTACACGTCGTCGTTCACGCCCATGCAGATCATGGCGTCGGCGTCGCCGCTCGGCGCGGAGATCACGACCCGCTTCGCACCGCCGGCGAGGTGACCGGCGGCCTTCTCGCGAGCGGTGAAGAGGCCGGTCGACTCGATGACCACGTCGACCCCGTTGTCACCCCACGGCACCTCGGCCGGGTCGCGGGCCTCGAGCTTCTTGACCTCGTTGCCGTCGACGGAGAACCCGCTGTCGGTGGCCTTCACCTCGTTCGGGAGCACCCCTCCGACCGAGTCGTGCTTCAGCAGGAACGCCATCGTGTCGGCGTCGCCGAAGGGGTCGTTCACCGCCACGAGCTCGACTCCGGCACTCGTGCCCCGCTCGAGCAGCGCCCGGTAGAAGGAACGTCCGATGCGGCCGAAGCCGTTGATCCCGACCCGTACGGTCATGTGTCGCCCTCCGTCTGCCGGCGTCGTTGCCGGATCTCCACCTGCGTTCGAACTCTATGACTCCATCAGAGCGGAGAGGGCCGTCGCCAATTTGGCGGGATCGTGCACCAATCCGTTCGCACCGGCCACGTCGGCCGCGACGGGCTCCACGCCCAGTTCCCGGATCGCCGCGGGGTCGGCCGGGAACGCCCCGGCCTGGAACACGAACCGGTCGACCCGGGCCCCGTGGTCGAGGACGACCCGCAGGTGATCGGTGGCGTCGAGACCCTCGGTCTCGGGCAGCTCGGGGCGCAGGTTCGCGATCTGGACCACGTTGGCGTCGGTGGCGGCCAGCGCCCGACGGATCTCCCCCACGCTCAGCACCGGGAGCAGGCTCGTGAACAGCGAACCAGGGGCGAGCACGACCTGGTCGGCGGCGGCGATCGCCTCGACGACCGCCGGAGGCGCCGGGGCATCGGCGGGCACCAGCTCGACGTGGCCGATGCGACCAGGGGAGTTCTGGACCGCGACCTGCCCCTCGACCGCCCGCCCGTCGACGTCGGCCTTCATCACCACCGGCCCGATCGTGGCCGGGAGCACCCGCCCGACGGCCCCGACCACCTTGGCCGCCTCTGCGACCCCTTGGAGCGAATCGCCGAGCGATTCGGTGAGGCCGACGATGACGAGGTTGCCGAAGGCGTGGCCGTCGAGGTCGCCGCCTTCGAATCGGTGCTCGAACGCCCGGGCCCAGATGGGGTCACTCGCCAGCGCGACGAGGCACTTGCGGAGGTCGCCCGGCGCCACGACCCCCAGATCCCGCCGGAGCCGGCCAGACGAACCACCGTCGTCGGCGACGGTGACCACCGCGGTGATGTCGTCGGTGTACTGCCGGGCCGCGCGCAGCACGACGGCGAGCCCGTGCCCCCCGCCCAACGCAACGACCTTGATGGCTCGCTCCGCTCCGTCGCCTCGATCGCTCACCGGTTCACCTCCTGGGCCAACTGTCCGGCGGCTCCGCTGCGCTCACTGTGCTCGCTCCGCTCGCAGCTCACGTCTTCGCGATGTCCCGGTGGTGGACACGGGCCCGGAAGCCGGCGAGCGCGAGGCGGTGCGCGATCTCCTGGGCCATGACGACGCTGCGGTGCCGACCCCCGGTGCAGCCCACGCCGATCGAGAGGTAGGCCTTGCCCTCCCTGCGGTACGCGGGCAGGAGCAGGCCGAGCAGCCGGTCGAGCTCGTCGAGGAACTCGGGTGCGTCGGCCTGGCCGAGCACGTAGTCGCGCACCTCGGGGTCGGCCCCGGAGAGCGGACGGAGCTCCTCGACCCAGTGCGGGTTCGGCAGGAAGCGGCAGTCGAACACGAGGTCGACGTCGAGCGGCAGGCCGTGCTTGTAGCCGAACGACACCACGGTCGTCTGCAGGAGATCGTCGACCGAGCCCTCGGCGAACAGCTCGCGCAGCCGGTCCCGTAGCTCGTGGACGTTGGTGTCGCCGGTGTCGACCACGAGGTCGGCGTCGCCCTTCAACCCCTCGAGGAGCGACCGTTCCCGGCTGATGCCCTCGAGCATCGTGTCGGACCCCGAGAGGGGGTGGCGACGACGGGTCAACTCGAACCGACGGACGAGCACTTCGTCGGACGCGTCGAGGAACAGGACGCGGGTGGTCGCGCCGCTGGCCCGAAGTTCGCGCAGCGCGGCGGCGAGGTCGTCCATGAACGCACCGCTGCGGACGTCGACGACGAGTGCGTACCGCGTCGGACGGTCACCGCCCCGGGCGAGCTCGGCCACCTTCGAGATGAGCGCGGGCGGGAGGTTGTCGATCACGAAGAACCCGAGGTCTTCGAGCACGTTCGCGGCCTCCGAGCGACCCGCGCCCGACATTCCCGTGATGATGGTGACCTCGAGGGGTTCGGTGACCGGCGGCGTCGGCATCGCGCTCATGGTCGCACAGCCTTTGCCGGGAGCGGTTCGCCGTGGAGGTGCGCGAAGAGCGCACGACCCACCGCTTCGGGGAGCCAGGTGATCGCCACGATCTCCTCTTCGGTCAGTTCCCGCATCCGCTTCACCGATCCGAACTGCTTCAGCAAGCGGGTGCGCCGAGTGGAGCCGAGGCCGGGAACGTCGTCGAGGACCGACCGGGTCAACTTCTTGGCCCGGAGCTGGCGGTGATACGTGATCGCGAACCGGTGCGCCTCGTCGCGCACGTTCTGCAGGAGGTAGAGCGCCTCGGAGTCGCGCGGGATGCGGATCGGATCTGAACGGCCGGGCACGTACACCTCCTCGAACCGCTTGGCGAGGCCGGCGACCGCGATCTCTTCGAGCCCGAGCTCCTCGAGCACCCGCACCGCCACGTTGAGCTGACCCTTGCCCCCGTCGATGAGGAGCAGGTTCGGCGGGTAGGCGAACCGCTTCCCGGCGCGGGCACCTTCGTCGCGCTCGCGCAGGTAGTTGCGGAAGCGCCGGGTCAGGACCTCCTCCATCGCCGCGAAGTCGTCTTGACCGTCTTGGGCCCGGACCTTGAACCGCCGGTACTCCGACCGCTTCGCGAGCCCGTCTTCGGTCACGACCATCGAGCCGACGATCTCGGTGCCCTGCAGGTTCGAGATGTCGAAGCACTCGATGCGCAACGGAGCCTCGGGGAGGTCGAGCGCCTCCTGCAACGACGTGAGCGCGCGGGCGCGAGCGTTGTGGTCCGACGCGCGGCGGAGCTTGTGCCGCAGCATGGCCTCCTGCGCGTTCGCCGTGACCGTTGCCAGGAGCTCCCGCTTGTCGCCCCGCTGCGGCACCCGGATCCGGACCCTCGAGCCGCGCATCTCGCTGAGGAACTCCTCGTACAGCGCGCGTTCCTCGGGTTCGGTGGGGAGGAGCACCTCCTTCGGCACGTCGTCGGGCGACGAGTCGCCGTAGAGCAGTTCGAGTAGCCGGGCCACCAGCGCGGGCCCGTCGAGATCCTCGACCTTGTCGACGACCACCGCCTTGCGGCCCACCACCCGACCCTTGCGCACGAAGAACACCTGCACCGACGCTTCGAGCGGATCGTCGACGAGCCCGATCACGTCGAGGTCCTCGGAACGGGTTCCGACCATCTGTTGGCGCTCGATCGCCTTGCGCACCGACAGCAGCTGGTCGCGCAGGCGGGCGGCCCGTTCGAACTCGAGCTCACCCGACGCGGCGAACATCTGCTGCTCGAGCCGGTCGACGACCGGTGCGCTGTCGCCGTCGAGGAACGCGATCAGGTCGGCGACCAGCGCGTCGTACTCCTCCTTGGTGATGTCGTCGACGCACGGCGCCGCGCACTTCTCGATGTGGGCGTAGAGGCAGGGCCGGCCGAGCTTGTGGTGGCGCTCGAACTTGGCGTTGGTGCACGTCCGGATCGGGAACGTGCGCAGCAGGAGATCGAGCGTCTCGCGGATGGCGTACGCGTGGGCGTACGGCCCGAAGTAGCGCACCCCCTTGCGCTTCTTCCCCCGCATCACCATCGCCCGGGGCCACTCCTCGTCGAGCGTGACCGCGAGGTACGGGAACGATTTGTCGTCCTTCAGCCGGATGTTGAACCGGGGCCGGTGGGTCTTGATGAGGTTGAACTCGAGGAACAGGGCCTCGACCTCGTTCCGGACCTCGATCCACTCGACCGACTGCGCCGCCGTGACCATCTGGCGGGTCCGCATCGGCAACGTGGCCGGCGGCGCGAAGTAGTTGCTGAGCCGGCTGCGGAGGCTCTTCGCCTTCCCGACGTAGATGATGCGGCCCTCGCCGTCCTTGAACTGGTACGAACCCGGCGTGTCGGGGATCGAACCGGCGGGGGGGCGCTGCATCACACCCCCATTCTCCCAGGCTGCTCCCGTGTGCGGGAACACCCCCGCGGTGGTTCGGGTTACGCTGATCGAAGGCCGGCCTGGTATTCCGGCCACATACACAACTCCCGGTTCCGAGAGGAAGCGACCGACAACCCCGCGGTGGGCGACCAGGCTGTCCCCGCCGGCCGTTTCGGGAGTATCCCCATAGGGAGATCCGAGCCCATGCTGCGACTCCAGCCCCGGCTGCCCGACGAGTACACGTCGGCCGAGCCCGCCGCACTCGAAGACCGCATCCGCGCCGCCAAGGCCACCCTCGGCGACCGCCTGCTGATCCTCGGCCACCACTACCAGCGCGACGAGGTGATCCGTTGGGCCGACGCCCGCGGCGACTCCTTCAACCTGGCCCGATTCGCCGCCGACAACGACCGCGCCACCGACATCGTGTTCTGCGGCGTGCACTTCATGGCCGAGTCGGCCGACGTGCTCACTGCCGACCACCAGCGGGTCATCCTCCCCGATCTCAATGCCGGGTGCTCGATGGCCGACATGGCCGACCTCGACCAGGTCGAGGAGTGCTGGGAGTCACTCGCGACCGTCACCGACGTCGACCGGATCGTTCCCATCACGTACATGAACTCCTCCGCCGCCATCAAGGCGTTCGTCGGCGAGCACGGCGGCGCGGTCTGCACGTCGTCGAACGCCCGCACGGTCCTCGACTGGGCGCTCGCCCGGGGTGACAAGGTCGTGTTCTTCCCCGACCAGCACCTCGGCCGCAACACCGCGTTCCAGATGGGCTACGGCGCGGAAGACATGCGGCTCTGGAACCCGCGGCACGAGCTCGGCGGTCTCGACGACACCGACGTGAAGGCCTCGACGTTCCTGCTCTGGAAGGGCCACTGCTCGGTCCACCAGCGGTTCACCCCCGACCACGTCGCCGCGTTCCGGGCGCAGTACCCCAGCGGCCAGGTGATCGTGCACCCCGAGACGTCGCACGAGGTCGTCGAGCTCGCCGACAAGGTCGGATCGACGGAACGCATCCTCGAGTGGGTCGACGCGGCCGGCCCGGGTTCGGTGCTCGGGGTCGCGACCGAGATCCACATGGTGCAACGCATGGCGAAGGAGCACCCCGACCGCACGGTCGTGTCGCTCGACCCGCTCATCTGCCCGTGCTCGACCATGTTCCGCATCGACGAGCCGCACTTGGCCTGGTGCCTCGAAGCCCTCGTCGACGGACGCGTCCTCAACCAGATCACCGTCGACCCGACCACCGCCGAGTGGGCCCGCGTCGCCCTGCAACGCATGCTCGACCTCGCCTGACCCACCTTCCCAACCCCAACCCCCGACCCGTTGGGTCGCTTGTGCCGCGTATGGCGGCCGAATCGACCCAACGGACTTAGAAGCGGCGGGCTCGGAGGAAGAGGAGGCGGGGGATACCTGCTGCGTCGGGATACTCGGGGGCCCGAGCGAGGAACCCCGGTGGGGGAGCAGGCTCCTCCATCCGCTCGACGAGCATCCCCTGCCCCGCCATCGCGTTCACATACCGGCTGAGCGGACGGTGCACGAACGGCAGGATCACCCCGGGTGCGACCTCCTCGGGCGCGAGGTCTTCGTGCAGGTACGCGCCGACGCGCCAGTACTGCTCCTCCAGGATGTGATCGTCGATCCATCCGCTCCCCGGCGTCTGCAGCAACGGGTGGTTCAGGAAGAACAGGAACCGTCCGCCCGGCACGAGGACGCGTGCGACCTCGGCGATCGCCTCGTCGACAGCGTCGATGTGCTCGAACACGAGGCAGGCGACGACGGCGTCGAAGTTCGCCGACGGGAAGGGGAGTGCTGCCGCCGCGCCCCGGAGGAACAGTGGGCCGCCACCCCGCCGGGCGGCTTCGGCGGCCTGGGCGCGTGACGGGTCGAGGCCGACGACGACGTCGATGCCCAGCGCCGACGCCGTCCGCGCCACCTGTCCCTCACCGGTTCCGACCTCGAGCACACGGGTGCTCCCCGCGAGGTGCTCACGGGCCAACGGCAGGATCTGCTCCTCGTACTCCGGGTCGGCACCATCGGTGAACCCGTCCTGCCACCAGGCGGCGTGTTCTTCCCACGGGTCGCCGGCGCCGGTGGGCTCAGGTCCAGACATCGTCGGTAGGGTACGAGCACCGGCGTTGGGAGCGCGCATGGAGGCGATGGCAACCGCGACGGCCCCGGCCGTCGGGCAGGGAGCACCGGTCGCCGCCGACCTCGACGCGGCGATCGACCGGGCCGTCGGCGAGACCGCCCCCGAGCTCGCCAACCTCCTCATCACCCAGACCCACCACGAGCTCGGGCTGGCGATGCGCGAGCTGCTCGGCGTCGACGGGGGCGCGAACTTCCACGCCTGGGCCACCTGGGGATCCCGCGAAGCCGGCACCACGATCCGCATGGTCGACGTTCCCGGGCTGCACCGGTTCCCGCCGGCCCGACCCGCGCTGCACCGGGCACGGGACCGGATCGCGGCCGGGAACCGCCTCGTGCTCGACGAGATCGGTCGGGAGTCGGCCCGGTTCGTGGCCTCCCGGGGATCCCACCAACCGAGAATCGACGGCCTCCAGACCGCGTTCGACGGGTACCGCGACGCGCTGACTCCGGGGCCGCCAGCCCACCGTCGATCCCTGACGTTCGGCGCCAACTTCGCCGCGGTGTGGCACGAACACGTCCGGCTGCAGCCCTTCATCGCCGAGGCGATGCCGCGGGGGTTCCGGCACGTGATCACCCGGAGCCTGCTCGACTTCCGCGTCGGCGATCACGCGTGCCACGTCGCCCACGGGCTCACCCGGGGCACGGGTGCACGCGACTGGACGTCGTTCCGCCAACGGATGCGGTACGTCCACGCGCTGTTCGCGAGCTACCACCTCGACCCGCAGGTCTACGCCGCTCCCTACGGCCCGGTGCTCACGGCTGAGCTCCGCCGGGAGCTCGGGCTCGACCGGGTCCTGCACACCTGAACCCGGTGCGCCGCCGGGTGGGCTTCCGTTCCCACCCGGCCGGCACCGGAGTACGGAGAGTGCATCGGCGGCCCGGGCGGGGAGTTGAAACAACTCGCCGACAATGCGCGCCGGCGTCGGCCGCGTGACGCGTCCCCCGACGACGTTGGCAGCAGCAGGTCCGGATTCCGGCGCGGATGCTGCCAGGGTCGGGGTGGGTCAGACGCGCGTCCGGACCGGAGGGCGCGCGCGTCGCGCCGGCGCCTTCGCTGCCTTCGCTGTCTTCGATGCCGCTGTGGCCTTCGGTGCCTTGGGCTCGTCGGGCGAATCGCGGAGGTCGATGCCGAGCATCGGCGCGAGGAAGCGGCCGGTGTGACTGTCGGGGTGCTTCGCGACCTCTTCCGGGGTGCCCTCGGCGACGACCACCCCGCCGCCGTCGCCGCCCTCGGGACCGAGGTCGACGATCCAGTCGGCCGACTTGATCACGTCGAGGTTGTGCTCGATCACGAGCACCGTGTTGCCGGCGTCGACGAGCCGGGCGAGCACGCCGAGCAGCCGCCGGACGTCTTCGAAGTGGAGGCCGGTGGTCGGCTCGTCGAGGATGTAGATGGTGCTGCCGGTCGAGCGCTTCCCGAGCTCCGACGCGAGCTTCACCCGTTGCGCCTCACCACCCGACAACGTGGGCGCGGGCTGACCGAGCCGCACGTAGCCGAGGCCGACGTCGAACAGGGTTTGCAGGGTGCGCGGCGATCGTCGGCTGGTTCACGAAGAACTCGACCGCTTCCTCGATGCTCAGATCGAGCACCTCGGCGATGTTCTTGCCCTTGAACGTGACGTCGAGGGTGTCCCGGTTGTACCGGGCGCCCTTGCACACCTCGCACGGCACGTAGACGTCGGGGAGGAAGTGCATCTCGATCTTGATCGTGCCGTCGCCGGAGCAGGCCTCGCAGCGGCCGCCCTTCACGTTGAACGAGAACCGGCCCGGCATGTAGCCGCGCACCTTGGCCTCTTGGGTCTTCGCGAACAGGGTGCGGATCTTGTCGAACACGCCGGTGTAGGTGGCCGGGTTCGACCGGGGCGTCCGCCCGATCGGCGACTGGTCGATGTTGATGACCTTGTCGAGCGTCTCGGTGCCGTCGATCGTCTTGTGGCGGCCCGGGACGGTGCGCGACTTGTAGATCCGCTGCATGAGCGCGTGGTACAGGATGTCGTTCACGAGCGTGCTCTTGCCGCTGCCGCTCACACCGGTGACGGCGACGAGGCACCCGAGCGGGAACTCGACGTCGATGTCCTTGAGGTTGTGCTCGCGGGCGCCGCGGACGGTGATCCAAGCATCGCCGGGCTTGCGGCGCAGCTCGGGGATCGGGATGCTGCGCTTGCCGGTGAGGTACTGCCCGGTGATCGAGTCCTTCTTCTTCAGGAGATCCTTCAGCGAGCCGGCCACGACGATCTCGCCACCGTGCTCACCGGCGCCGGGTCCGATGTCGACGACGAAGTCGGCGACGCGGATCGTCTCCTCGTCGTGCTCCACGACGATCACCGTGTTGCCGAGGTCGCGCAGCCGCAGCATCGTGTCGATCAGGCGCTGGTTGTCTCGCTGATGGAGGCCGATCGACGGTTCGTCGAGCACGTAGAGCACGCCGGTGAGGCCGCTGCCGATCTGCGACGCAAGCCTGATGCGCTGTGCCTCGCCGCCGGCGAGCGTGCCCGCCGACCGGTTGAGGCTGAGGTAGTCGAGGCCGACGTCGAGGAGAAAGCGCAGCCGCTCGTTGACCTCTTTGAGGACGCGCTCGGCGATCATCCGGTCGCGTTCCGACAGCTCGATGTCGAGGAAGAACTGGCCGCATTTGCGGATCGAGAGGTTGCCGACCTCGGCGATGTTCTTGCCGTTGATCGTGACCGCGAGCGACGCCGGCTTGAGCCGGTCACCGTGACACGCGGGGCACGGCACCTCGCGCATGTACCCCTCGATCTGCTCGCGCGCCCGGTCGGATTCCGACTCGGTGTGGCGACGCTGGAGCCAGGGGATCACGCCCTCGTAGCGGGTGTTGTACGAGCGCTTCCGGCCGTACCGGTTCTTGTACTGGACGAGGACCTGTTCGGGTCCCCCGCCGAACAAGATGATCTTCTTGATCGGCTTCTTGAGCTTCTTCCACGGTGTGGCCGTGGAGAAGCCGTGCTCCTCTGCGACCGCCGTGAGCACCCGGTTGAAGTACTCGCCCCGGAAGCCCGACCACGGCGCGATCGCGCCGTCGTCGATCGACAGGTCGTCGTCGGACACGACCAGCTCCGGGTCGACCTCGAAGCGTGTGCCGAGCCCGTCGCAGCGTTCGCACGCGCCGTAGGGGGAGTTGAACGAGAAGTTCCGGGGCGCGAGCTCCTCGCCGTGCTGACTGAGGATGAGCTGGTCGCCCTCGGGCTGGCTCTCCTTGTTCACCGGTTCGACGATGCAGACACCCTCGGCGAGGCGCAGTGCGGTCTCGACGGAGTCGGTGAGGCGACGCTCGATGCCGTCGCGCCGGACGAGGCGGTCGACGATCACCTCGATGGTGTGCTGCTCGTACCGGGCCAGACGGACGCCGTCGGTCGACATCCCGCCGGTACCCACGAGCTCCGACAGCTCGACGATCTCGCCGTCGACGCGGGCCCGGGCGAACCCCTCACCGGCGAGCTCGGCGAGCAGCGAGTGGTACTCGCCCTTGCGGCCCCGAACGACCGGCGCGATCACCTGGAACCGGGTGCCCTCCGGCAGCTCGAGCACCCGGTCGACGAACTCCTGGGGTGTCTGGCGCTTGATGACCTCGCCGGTCTCGGGATCGTGCTGGATACCGATGCGTGCATAGAGCAGGCGCAGGTAGTCGTAGATCTCGGTGATCGTGCCGACCGTCGACCGCGGGTTGCGGCTCGCCGACTTCTGGTCGATCGAGATCGCCGGCGACAATCCCTCGATGAAGTCGACATCCGGCTTGTCCATCTGACCCAGGAACTGCCGGGCGTAGCTCGACAACGACTCGACGTACCGACGCTGACCCTCGGCGTAGATCGTGTCGAACGCGAGCGACGACTTGCCGGAACCGGACAGGCCGGTGAACACGACCAACTGGTCGCGCGGCACGGTGAGGTCGACGTCGCGGAGATTGTGCTCCCGAGCGCCTCGGATGATGATCGAGGACTCCGCCATGAAGCGCCGAGTGTACCTCACCCGAACGCACGTTCGGGGGACAGGTCGACGAGGTCTGCACCGTGCGTCCCGGATTCCGGGACCCAGCGTGCAGACCTGTGGCTACGGCACGGAGCAGACGACCCCGCGTCGGAGACAGGACCGGACGTTCTGCGCGAGCGCGCCCTGATCCCACGCGTTCAGGAAGTCGGCGTGGGCGGTCATCGGGGCGCCGCTGGCGGGTTCGAGCCCGGTCGGGTCCCCCGTCACCGGATACGACACGACGAGCGTCAGCCGGGGCATCGCGACCGGATGACCAGCCGGACATCCCCGCTTCCCCGAGTAGGCGACGTGGGTCACGTGCTCGGGTGAGTCGAGGCTGCGACCGTTCCAACAGTCCGGGAACGTCACCCGCAGGTTCAGCGGTCGCTCCGTCGGACAGGTCGGGATCGTGCTCGAGGCAGTCGGGGCCCGGCCGCACCCCCATCCGACGATGGCGGTCGGCAGCGGGGCGTCGGTGTGCGCGTCGCCCGCGATCATGGCCAGGCCGGCCGGATACGGCTCGACGTCGGCGGCACGCACACCGGGCGCGACCCGGTAGTACGCCTCGGCGACCGATGCGGCCACCGGCACGCCGTCGCGCAGCAGCGCGGGCGCCCAGTAGCTCGCGCTGTCCCCCGCCACGTCGCAGGTCGTCGTCCGGGCGGCCCGGAGTGAGCGCGCGGTCGAGTTCGCGTCGGTGTGGGTGCTGCCGAAGAAGTCGTGGCGATGCGAGAGGCCCGGTCGGCCCGGGAACACGATCGGATCGTTGCTCGCGGAATGACTGCGGGGACACGACGCCGCGAACATCGCGCCGTCGTACGAGAAGTCGGAGTTGGGTCGACCGAGCGGCGCCCCCGCCGAGCGCCCCGACGCTGCGTGGTCCATCGCGGCCGCTCCCCCGCTGGCCCCCACCGACACCCCGACGACGGCGATGAACGCGACGACGAGCGCCAGTACGACCGCCCGCCGAACGGTCACCACCTCCGCCGCGCCACCGGGCCCGTCCCGCGCCGACGTTGGCAACACCAGGTCCGGTATCCGGACCCCTCGCCGCCAACGTCGTGGTTCGGCGGCTCGTTCACTGTTGCGGCCGCGCCGGCAGGACGATGGCGGTCACGTCGGGGAACGCGGGGGCGCGACGTTGCGGACGGGCCTTGGCCTTCGCCGCGTTCGGCATGTTCACCAGGGGTCCGGGGTCGGGCAACGCGGCGTCCTTGTACGACACCGTCGGCGGCTTCTCCCGGGCGATGAGCGGGGTCACGTCGAACGCGCCCTCCGCGAAGTCGCCCGACGCCGGCGCCCCGCACGGGGCCTTCTGCTGGAGGTTCGTGGGCGACTCGGTCGCGGCGACGTTGTCGGAGAAGCAGTTGCCACCGTCGGGTGTCGCGGTCGTGCCGACCATGTTCATCCCGAGGTCGACGAGGCGGGAGTCACTCACGACGTTGCCGACGACCCGGTTCCCGGTCGCGGGCCAGATCACACTCGGCGGGAGCTCGTCGGCGGGAACGTCGAGCACCTCGGCCGGTGGTTCCTCTTCACACGCCCGGAGCTTCTTCGACTCGATCGCGGTCGGGTCGTCTTCGGGGAACGGCACCACGCCGACACCGGTGATGTCGTGGTCCCAGATCTGGTTGCGTTCCACCGTGTTGTCGTTCGCACCCACGAGCAGCACGCCGTTGCCGAACGCGAGTTGCGCCGAGTCGATCGCGTCGGTGCCGGCGTTGTTGTTGGAGTACACGAGGTTGCCGACGATGGTCGTGTCGCGCTGCGGGAAGCACGGCTCGTAGGTGCCGACGTTGGGGACCACACCGGCCCGGTTGTTCCGGAACACGGAGTTCACGATGTAGAGATCGCCACCCGAGTTCGTGCCCGAGTACCCGAGCCCGTTCCATTCCGACACGACGTCGTCGATCACGGAGTCGCACCTGTAGCAGGCCCCGATGTAGAAGCCGGCGTCGGGGCTCCCCGCGCCGTAGGAGTGCTCGATGAGACCGTTCGTCGACTCGAATGCGTAGATCCCGTAGTTCCCGTTGCGGATCGCACTCAGGTACGACGCGCGGTATCCCTTCACCCCGGTCCAGAAGAAGCCGTTGGCGGTGTAGTTGCGCGCCGTCATGTTCTCGACCGCGACGCCACCCGCGCCGACGACGCGCACCCCGTTGTCGAGGTTGAAGCTGCCCTCGAGCACCGTCGTGGCGCGGTCGAGACCGCGGATGACGATGTTCGGCGTCTCGACCGTCACCGCCTCCTTGTACGTACCGGGCGACACGAGCACCAGATCGCCGGGCTCGGCCCGGTCGACGGCCTTCTGGATCGTCGGGTACTGCGACGGCACCTCGAGCACGCCCGTCGTCGTGCCGTCGCTCGAGCCCCCCGAGCCCGAACCGTCGGACTCCGACGAGTCGGAATCCGACGAGCACGCCGCCACCATCAGCGCCGCGACCATCACGGTCACGAAGATCCCCCACGTCCTGCGCATCGCTCGTCCCCCTGGATGATGCTGCGGTCTCTCCGACCCGCTGCCTACCGTACGACCTCGATGATGCCGCGCATCCCGCGGGTCGCGGTGCCGTGGATCGAGCAGAAGTACCGGAACGTCCCGGCCTGGTCGAGTTGCACCGTCGTCGACATTCCCGGTCGCAGCTCGTCGGTGTCGATGCGGAAGGTCCCGCCGTCGAGCGGGATCACGTCGTGGATCCGGCGACCGTCGTTGGTGAACGTGACTGCTGTCCCCCGCCGCACCTTCAGCGCCTTCGCCTCGAAGTAGTCGTCGTCGGCGACAACGGTCGCCGGGTTGGCGCTCAACGGGGCGCGGTCGACCAGCTGTTCGAGCTTCGACCGGACCGGTTCCGCCGACTCGTCGCCGTCACCGCACGACGCGACGCCGAGGATCAGCGCGACGGAGATGCAGAGCGCGGCGACGCGGCGGGGAGGGAGCACTCCAGGTTTGTAGCAGGCACCCCCCTCAACTCGCCGATCGCAGCTCACGCTTGAACTCGGTGATCTCGTCGCGCAGGCGAGCCGCTTCCTCGAAGCGCAGGTTCTTCGCCGCCTCGTGCATCTCCTCCTGCAGCGTCTGGATCAGCCGACCGAGATCGTCGGGCGGGAGGTCCTTCACGTCGAAGATCGCCGAACGCTGACTCTTGTTGCGGCTCCGACCCCGACCCGTGCCGCGGGTCGACGCGTCGTCTTCTCCCTCGCGGGCCCGCACCATGTCCATGATGTCGAGCACCTTCTTGCGCACCGTCTGCGGGTCGATGCCGTGTTCGGTGTTGTACTCGAGCTGCTTCTGGCGGCGGCGTTGGGTCTCGGAGATCGCCTTGCGCATCGAGTCGGTCATCTGGTCGGCGTACATGATCACCTGCCCGTCGACGTTCCGTGCCGCCCGACCCATCGTCTGGATCAGCGACGTGGCCGACCGGAGGAAACCCTCCTTGTCGGCGTCGAGGATCGCCACCAGGGCGACCTCGGGCAGGTCGAGCCCCTCCCGGAGCAGGTTGATGCCGACGAGCACGTCGAAGTCGCCGAGCCGCAGGCCGCGCAGGATCTCGACGCGTTCGAGCGTGTCGACCTCGCTGTGCAGGTAGCGCACGCGGATGCCGAGCTCGAGGAGGTAGTTGGTGAGGTCTTCCGACATCTTCTTGGTGAGCGTCGTGACCAGGACTCGCTGGTCGTTCTCGACGCGTGCGTTGATCTCGCCCACCAGGTCGTCGATCTGGCCCTTCGTCGGCCGCACGATCGCCTCGGGGTCCATGAGCCCGGTCGGGCGCACGATCTGCTCGGCGACGTTCGTCGAGATCTCGAGCTCGTACGCGCCGGGCGTGGCCGACAGGTAGACGATCTGGTTGATCTTCTTCTCGAACTCGCCGAACCGCAGCGGCCGGTTGTCCATCGCCGACGGCAGCCGGAACCCGTGGTCGACGAGCGTCTCCTTGCGCGAGCGGTCCCCTTCGTACTGGCCGTGGAGCTGCGGAACGGTCACGTGCGACTCGTCGAGCACCACGAGGTAGTCGTCGGGGAAGTAGTCGAGCAGCGTGTACGGCGCCTCACCGGCGTTGCGCCCGTCGAGGTGACGCGAGTAGTTCTCGACTCCCGAGCAGGTGCCGATCTCGCGCAGCATCTCGAGGTCGTAGGTGGTGCGCATGCGGAGACGCTGCGCCTCGAGGAGCTTGCCGTTGGCTTCGAACCACTCGAGGCGCTCGTGCAGCTCCTGTTCGATCCCGACCGTGGCCCGGGCGAGGCTCTCGTGGTCGGTGACGTAGTGCGACGCCGGGAACAGCACGAGGCGGTCGACATCTTCGGCGATCTCGCCGGTGAGCGGATCGACCCACGAGATCTTCTCGATCTCGTCGCCGAACAAGGAGACGCGTGCGGCGCGCTCCTCGTAGGCGGGATAGATCTCGATCGTGTCACCCCGTACGCGGAACTTGTTGCGGACGAAGCCCATGTCGTTGCGCTCGTACTGGAGATCGACGAGGCGGCCGAGGATCGCGCGCTGCGCGTGCTCCTCCCCCACCCCGAGGCTCAGGAGCTGCTTCGAGTACGTCTCGGGTGAACCGAGGCCGTAGATCGCGGAGACGCTCGCGACGATGATCACGTCCCTCCGGGACAGCAGCGACGCGGTGGCCGAGTGGCGCAGCCGGTCGATCTCGTCGTTGATCGAGCTGTCCTTCTCGATGTACGTGTCGGTCGACGGGAGGTACGCCTCGGGCTGGTAGTAGTCGTAGTAGGAGACGAAGTACTCGACCCGGTTCTTCGGGAACAGCTCCCGGAACTCGCTCGCCAGCTGCGCCGCGAGGCTCTTGTTGGGCGCGAGGACGATGGTGGGCCGCTGCACCTCGGCGATCACCGACGCGATCGTGAACGACTTCCCGGAGCCGGTGATCCCGAGGAGGGTCTGGTGCTTCTCCCCCGCCCGGATCCCCTCGCTGAGCGACGCGATCGCCTCGGGCTGGTCGCCCGCGGCGTGAAATTCGGAGACGAGTTCCAGTGCCGGCATCGTCTCCGACTCTACGACGAGGGTGTGACAGATATTCCGGTCCAACCCCCGTTCCGGTCATCTGTGCGTTTGGCCTGCAACCGCGTACATGACCAGAACGAGGGTTTGGGCTTCACGCGTCGCCGAGGCCGGCGTTGCGGGCGACGAGGTCGGTCCAGACGGTGTCGACCTGGCGTTCGAGCTTGGCGAGGTCGCCGTCGTTGTGGACGACCCAGGTCGCGACGGCCCGACGTTCCTCGTCGGTGGCCTGGGCGGCCATGCGGGCCTCGGCGTCGGATCGGTCGACCCCGCGGCCCTCGAGCCGTTCGAGCCGCAGGTCGCGGGGGGCCTCGACCACGATGACGCAGTGGTAGCCCCGTTCGTTCGCCTTGCCCGATTCGACGAGGAGCGGGACGTCGAGGACGACGATGGCGTCGGCGGCCGCAGCGAGCACCCGCCGGGCGAATTCGGCCTGGATGGCCGGATGGGTGATGGCCTCGAGATCCTTGCGAGACTGGGGGTCGGCGAAGGCCACGGCGGCCAGGGCCGGCCGATCGAGGCGCCCCTCCGAATCCAGCACCGTTGGGCCGAATCGCTCGGCGATTCGCTCCAAGGCGGGCTGACCGGGCTCCACCACCTCCCGGGCCACCTTGTCGCCGTCGACGAGGACCGCACCCCGTTCCACGAGCATGTCGGCGACGGTCGACTTCCCCGCCCCGATCCCTCCGGTCAACCCAGCCAGCAGCACGGTCGGTCATTGTAGGGAGAACCCCTTCGGTCGGGCCCTCAACGTGCCGACAACTGGCGGGTGAAGCGAGGGCGGGCTCTGCTCGACGACGACGACAATCGCGGCCCGACCGACCAGTCGGGCGGCGCAGCCGCGGGTTCGAAGACCGCGTCGCGCCCGGATTCCACCCGCCCCGACGCCCCCCGCCCGGATGCGGTCGTGCGGGGAACCATCGTCGACAACCACGTCGAACCGACCCCGACCGTCCTCGAGGAGGCGTCGGTCGCACCGATCCGCATCCCGGGTCGGCCCGACGGCAGTGCCCGCGCCGCCCAGACCGCGATCGGCGAGCACCTCGGTCCGCTCCTCATCATCCTGCGCTGGAGCACCCTCGGTGTCGGCCTGCTCCTCCTCGCGACCACCCGCGACGTCGCCGACCCGGGCAACATCGCGGCGGCCGTCATCCTCACGGTGTACACGGCGTTCCGCACGGTCCGTCCGCTGCAACTCCGCGACACCAACCGCGCCGCCGAGATCGCCGTCTTCACCGAACTCGCGATCTGTGTCGTCGCACTCTCGATGAGCGGACAGTGGACGAGTCCGTTCGTGCTCGTGCCGATCCCGTCGGTGATGCTGGCCGGCTTCGGGTGGGGGTACCGCCAGGGCATCGCGGCCGCCGCGATCGCCGCCGGCACGTTGACCCTCGCCGGGCTCATCGCGGAGACCTCGCACACCGACATCGCCGACGGGGCGCAGGCCGCGCTGATGCTCGGCCTCTGCGGGTGCATCGGCGCGTTCACGCGTCAGCTCTGGATCGCCGAGGAGGCGCGGCGCCTCAGCGACCGCGACCAGTACGCCAAGATGGCCACCGCCAACGATCTCCTCAGTGCCCTGCACGAGGTCGTGCAGACCCTTCCCGCGTCGCTCGATCTCGGTGAGGTCGTGGCGTCGACCCAGCGCCGGTTCCACGAGGTGTTCGACTACACGTCGGCCACCATGATCGTGCGCGACGCGACAACCGGCATGTGGCGGGTCGAACTCGCCGAAGGCGTGCGGCTCGGCCCAGTCGCTCGACGAAGCGCAGATCCCGCCGGCCGCCGCCGCCGCGCTGGCACACCCCGAGCCGACCTTCTACGGCGACCTGCTGCACGAGCACCTCGCCAGCTTCGCCCCCATGGCCCGCAGCATGCTCGCGGCGCCGTTGGTCGCCCGGAACACGGTGATCGGCCTCGTGGTCATCGAACACACCGACGCGGGCGAGTACGGACCCGACGACGCCAAGCTGCTCGCCGAGATGGTCGGGCCCCTCGCGCTCGCGGTCGACAACGCGACGTGGTTCTCCCGCCTCCGTACGCTCGGCGCCGAAGCCGAGCGGGCCCGGATCGCCCGAGACCTCCACGACCGCCTGGCGCAGTCGCTCGCCTACGTCGCGTTCGAGCTCGAGCGGCTCGCCGCGGCCCACGACGACGATCCCGACATCGAAGCCCTCCACGAAGTCGTGCGGGGCGTGGTGGGAGAGCTGCGCGAGACCCTCTACCAGCTGCGCGCCGACGTGACCGACTCCATGGAGCTCGAACAGGTCGCCCGCAACTACCTCGAGCGCTTCCAGGACCGCACCGGCATCGCGTGCACCCTCACCGCGCGGGTCAAGGGCCGCCGCCTTCCCATCCAGGTCGAGCAGGAGCTCTGGCGCATCCTCCAGGAAGCGCTCACCAACGTCGAGCGCCACGCCGACGCCCGCCGGGTCTGGGTGACCTGGACGATCGGCACCGACCGCGCCTGGCTCGAGATCCGCGACGACGGTCGCGGCTTCCGCCCCAACGCGACCTCGAACGAACGCTACGGCCTGGTCGGCATGCGCGAACGCGCCGCCGCCGTGGGCGCCCGGCTCTCACTCGACAGCGAACCCGGATTCGGTACTCGGATCCTGGTCGAATTGGAGGTAACGAAATGACCACCGTCCTCGTCGCCGACGACCACCAGTTGGTCCGACAGGCCCTGCGTCGTGCACTCGACGACGCCGGCCTCAACGTCGTGAGCGAGGCATGCGACGGCGAGGAAGCCGTGCGCCTCGCGAAGCAGCTCGAGCCCGACGTCGTGGTGATGGACGTGACGATGCCGATCCTCGACGGCATCCAGGCCACCCGCCAGATCTTCGCGGCGGAGCCCGACACCAAGATCGTGATCCTCACGATGCACGGCGAGGACAAGCTCGTCTGCGAGGCGATCGAGGCCGGCGCAGTCGCGTTCCTCAGCAAGGACTGCTCGATGCAAGAGGTGGTGGAGACCGTCCGGCTCACCTCCACCGGCGAGGTGTTCCTCTCCCCCGCGCTCGCCGACTCCATGCTGAAGGAGTTCGCACCGGCGGAGACGCCGACCGAGGACGAGCCTGCGGTGCCGTCACCGCTCACGAAGCGGGAGGAGGAGATCCTCCAGTCGGTGGCCGACGGCAAGTCGACGACCGAGGTCGCCGCCGACCTCTTCATCAGCGCCAAGACGGTGAAGAACCACCTGGCGTCGATCTACGTGAAGCTCGAGGCGAGGGACCGCACCCAGGCCGTGCTGAGCGGCGTCCGATTGGGAATCGTCTCGCTCCACTGATCCGAAATAGCGCAGCCGCTTGGTCCGACGCGAAGCGACCGCCGGCATCCATGCCGGCGGTCGCTTCAGGCGTTCGAGTGTCGGTCTTACAGGTTGAGCGCGTTCGAGATCTCGTGAACTTGCGGACGACGTCGCCACCGAGAGCGACGAGGACGACCGATGCACACAACGGCGATCAGTGCAACGAGCAGGCCGTACTCGACGAGAGCCGCACCGCGCTCGTCGCGTCGAGACCGGGCCTGCAGCCAGCTGAAACGATCATCTGAAGGTTCATGTGAATGAGTTGCCCCTTGTTGCCAGGCCGACCCCCATGGCCGGCGACCATTATGAGTATCCAGGAGTCCGAATACGCCCGTGTATAGGCCGTTCAGACCATTCAGAACGTACTCGCTCAGAGCGCCTGGAAGATGCGGATCGCGGCCGGACCGAGGATCACGACGAAGAACGCCGGGAAGATGCAGAACACCAGCGGCGGGAGCATCTTCACCGGAGCCTTCTGACCGAGCTCCTGGGCCGCGACGCGGCGTCGGACCCGCATCTCGTCGGCCTGCGTGCGCAGGATGCGGGCGATCGACACACCGAACGTGTCGGCCTGCAGCATCGCCAGGATGAACGAGCGGAGCTCGAGCACATCGGTGCGCGCCTCGAGCGCCCGCAGCGCGTCGGCCCGGCTCGCACCGATCCGCATCTCCTGGAGCATCCGGCGGAACTCCTCGCTCAGCGCGCCGGGCACCGAGGCAGCTGGTGCGCTCGACCGCCTGGTCGAATCCGAGGCCGGCCTCGACCGAGATCGTGAGGAGGTCGAGGAACTCGGGCAGCTGCTTGCGGATCTCGCTTCTGGCGCGCCTCGACCCGGTGGGCGATCGCGACGTCGGGGAGCATGAACGAGATCAGCCACAGCAGCCCGGTGAAGAGCACGGCGATCCCGCCGCCGAGGCCGAGGAAGCCGAACACGAGCAGGAACCACACCGGACCCGGACACCGTGCCGAGCAGCTTGAACACGAGGAACTGGTCGACGTCGATCCGCTTCGGCGACCCGGCGAGCATCAGCTTGTGCTGGACCTTCTCGGCGTAGCCGGCCGGGGTGTGCTTGCGGGCCGTCTCGGTCAGGCGCTGCTTCGACCGGGTCGACCGTGCGGTCGAGGAACGGGGCCTGCTGCGTGCACGCGACGCACCCTCGACCTGGTACCCGTCGATGCGGGCGAGCGACTCGCGGGCCTCGGCCCGCTCCTGCACGCCGGTGAGCGCGTACATCGCGAGCAGCAGCACCGCGACGACGGTCGTGAGAACGATCAGCCATTCCATGTCAGACCTCGATGTTCAGGATCGCTCTTGAGCCAGATGAACCCGATCAGCGTTCAGGAGCAGCGCGCCGACGACCAGCGCGATGCCGACGGGTGTCGTCGACCAGCGGGCTCGAGGTACTCGGGGTGAGCATCACGAGGATCACCGCGGCGAGCGCCGAACGGCAGCCCGCCGAGGATGACGGCCGAGAGCCGGCCCTCGGCGGTGAGGGCGCTTGATCTCGCGCCGGACCCGCTCCCGCTGCGCCATCGTGTCGGCGACCGTGTCGAGGAGCTCGGCGAGGTTGCCGCCGACCTCCCGCTGGATCCGGATCGCCATCACGACCCACGCGAGGTCGGCGCTCTCCATGCGGATCGCGACATCGTCGAGCGCGTCCTCGATCGGTCGGCCGAGCCGGTTCTCGTTGAACGCGAGCTGGAGCTGCGTCGCCATCGGCTCGGCCGCCTCCTGGGCGACCGCGCCGACCGCCTGCACCAGCGAGAACCCGGCCCGCAGCGATCCCGCAAGCAGCTGGAGCGTGTCGGGGAGCGCCTCGGCGAACGCCGCGAGGCGCTTGCTCGCGCTTCGGCGGGCGACGTAGACCGCCGGGCGCGACCGCCAGAGCGGCGGTGACGACGAGCGCGAGCCCGAGACCACCGAACAGCAGTCCGAAGATCGCGGCGACGAACAGCGCCGCGCCCCAGAAGAACAGCACCTCGGCCGGCCGCAGCGGGAGGTCGGCCTGCTCGAGCATGTGCTCGACCTTGGCCAGGGCGCCCTTGGGTGCGAACCGCTCGGTGAGCTGCACCGCGTCCTGGAGGACCTTCGTCTCGGCGAGGACCGTCGTGCCGTCGGTGCGCTCCATCGTGGCGACGGGCGTCTTCGGCGTAGTCGTTGAGCCGGTCCTGCACGTCGGCGTCGTCGTTCGCGAACACGAACAGCAGCACGAACGCGAGCAGGCCCATCGCCACGGCGACGCCGACGGCGAGCAGGATGATCATCGGAGTCCCACCACCTTGCGGGCGAACGCCTGCTGACGGAAGAGCTCGGCCTCGAGGCCGATGCCGTGGTCCTCGAGGCGCTCGGAGAACTTCGGACGGATGCCGGTGCTCTTGAGGTGGCCGAGGGTCTGACCTTCGCCGTCGACGCCCATGCCGTAGTCGAAGAGGAAGATGTCCTGGAGGACGATCACGTCGCCCTCCATGCCGACGACTTCGCTCACCTGGCTGACCCGACGGGAACCGTCACGCAGGCGCACGAGGTGCACGACGACGTCGAGCGCCGAAGCAACCTGCTCCCGGATCGCCCGGAGCGGCAGGTCGAGGCCGGCCATCAGGGTCATCGTCTCGAGTCGGGCCAGCGCGTCGCGCGGCGTGTTGGCGTGGACGGTGGTGATCGAGCCCTCGTGGCCGGTGTTCATGGCCTGGAGCATGTCGAGCGTCTCCGCGCCACGGACCTCACCGACGACGATGCGGTCGGGCCGCATGCGCAGGGCGTTGCGGACGAGGTCGCGGATCGTGACCTGACCCGCGACCCTCGATGTTCGACGGACGCGACTCGAGCGCGAGCACGTGCTCCTGGCGGAGCTGGAGCTCCTTCGCGTCTTCGATCGTCACGATGCGCTCGGACTCGGGGATGAACGACGACACCACGTTCAGGAGCGTCGTCTTCCCGGTACCGGTACCACCGCTGATCATCATGTTGAGCTTGCCCTGCACGCAGGCTTCGACGAAGCGCGAGACGGCGGGCGTGAGCGTGCCGAACGACACCAGGTCGTCGACGGTGTACGGGTCGACGGAGAACCGGCGGATCGTGAGGAACGGGCCGCCGATCGCGAGCGGCGGGACCACCACGTTGACGCGGGAGCCGTCGGGCAGCCGGGCGTCGACCATCGGCGTCGGCTTCGTCGACCCGCCGGCCGACCTCGCTCACGATCTTGTCGATGATGCGCCGGAGGTGGGTCTCGTCGGCGAACGTCACGTCGGTGTGCTCGATGACACCGCGACGCTCGACGTAGACGTGGTCGGGACCGTTGACCATGACCTCGTTGATCTCCGGGTCCTTCAGGAACCGGTCGATCGGGCCGTAGCCGAGCACGTCGTCGGTCACGTCCTGGACGAGTTGTGCCTTCTCCATCGCGGAGAGCGGCGCCTTCTCGTCGGCGAGGGCCGCATGCAGCGCTTCCTGCACCTGGCGCCGGAGCTCCGGTGCCGACGACCGCTGGTCGTAGAGCAGCGGGCCGAGGTCGGCGATCACCGTCTGGTGCAGCCGCAGCCGCAGCTCCTCCAGCGCGCTGTCGCGCGCCGAGGTCGGCGTGCGCTGGAACTCTTGCCACTTCGTGTGCTGGGTCATCCCCCGCCCCTCCCTGGGCTCGTGCTCGACCGTCACCGGCTGAAGAGACGGCGCTTGGCCGACTCTTCGACGGCTTCTTCGGCCAGGAACTCGGTTGCGATGTCTTCGAATGCGCGAGCCGACGGCGAGCGCGGGTTGTCGAGCACCACGGGAACGCCGCGGTTCACGGCTTGCGGTACTGCGATGTCGGACGGAATCGGGAACCTGGCGTCGAGGCCGAGTGCCTTCTCGACCTCCTTGACGTCGAGCTTCACGCGGGCGTTCGCCCGGTTCAGCACGAGCCGGAGCTTCGGACCCGCCAGCGCGAGGAGGTCGAGCGTCTGCATCCCGACCTTGAGGTTCTTGATGCTCGGGATGTCCATGCTCGCCACGAGCAACACGTCGTCGGCGATCTCGAGGAGCGCGAGGACCATGTCGTCGAAGTGCGGCGGCATGTCGATCACGATCGTGCCGCAGAACTGCCGCATCGACTCGATGATCGCCAGCATGTCTTCGGGGCGGATCTGATCCGCGGTCGACGGCTCCACCGGTGCCGGCAGCACCAGCAACCCACTCGGGTCGTGGCGCATGACGAGGGCCCGCATGAGGTCCGGGTCGTCGTGGTGGATCGCAGCTGCGGCGTCCATCACCGTGCGCTCGGGCGTGATGCCGAGGAGCACCGCGACGTCGCCGAACTGGAGGTCGGCGTCGACGATCGCGACCGGTCGGTCCGACCGCTGCGCGAGCGCCACCGCGAGGTTGCTCGACAACACGCTCTTGCCGACGCCACCCTTGGTGGAGAAGCAGACGATCACCTTGCCGGGCTCGAGTGCCGTCGCGACACCCTTCGGCCGGGCAGTGTCGAGCGACACCATCAGTTGCCCGACCCGCCCGAGGGCGGTGAACAGCTCCTCGGTCTCGGTCTCGGAGTAGACGACAGCATCCCGGATACCGGACCGCAACGCCTGCTGCAGCACGGTCGCAGTCAGTTGCTCCGCCACCAACACCACACCGACCGTCGGGTGGTCGTCGGTGAGCTCCGCCACCGGGGCGAACCCGGCATCGTCGGCGAGGCCCGGGCCGAAGACCGCGACCGTCGGCTTGCCGGCATCGAGCGACTCCGAGAGCTCCGCCACCGACTCGAAGGAGCGAGCGCCCGCCCCACCGATCTGCATGACGAGCATGCTGCGTCGGAGGGAATCCGGCTCGACCACGACGACGTCGTAGGCGGTGTCTCCCAGTGTCGGGAGAGCGGCTGCGCCGGTCTCGGATGTCTTGGTGTTGTCGGTCTCCATGAGCTTCATCTGGCTACAGCCTCGGATTCGACGGTCGACTGGGGGAAGGTGCTGACGGCTGACGGTGCCGGCTAGTACGGGTTGTTGTAGGGCAGGACCGGGTTCGTGGTGATGTTGTCGCCCACGTACGGGAGGTTCCCTGCCGTGTAGCCCGGGCCCACGAGGGTCAGCCACACACCGGCGCTGTTCGTCACCGTGGCGAGCGCGATGCGCTGCGCGTCGGCGGCGGCGACCTCGAGCGTCACCAGGCTGCGGTCGGTTGCGACCTCACCCGTGTTCGTCGAGTCGTCGGTCGTGTCGGTGGTCGTGCCATCGGCGGCGACCGCCTGGCCGACCGCGAGCACCCTGGCGTTCTGCACCGCGAACATCGCCACGTTGTCGGGGGTGCCCGCATCGAACGGCGCCTGCGGGTCCTTGCGGACCTTGCCCACCACGATCACGTTGACGAGGTCACCCTCGACGATGCGACCGGCGACTGCCTGCTTCGGGTCGAGCTGGACCGAGATGGCCTGGCGGTCCTTGCCGAGTGCGCTCGAGAACGCTCCACCCTTGCCGGCGCTCGTGAAGCTGTCGGCGACGATGAACTGGCCCGACGCGATCTCCGCGCTGGCGATCTTGCCCTGCACCGAGTCGGGGTTCTTGACCCGGCCCGGCGGCAGCGCGCCGCGGGGCACGTCCTTCTTCTCGATGAGGCCCTGGCTCAACGCCTCGTCGCCCTGCGTGCCGCGCGCGATGTTCTGCGTCGCCACGAGGGCCTGGACCATCTCGACGTCTTCCTTGGCCCGTGCGTCGGCGCTCGAGGTGTACAGGTACACCCCGGTGCCGGCGAGAACTGCGAGTACGACCGCGATGACTGCGATCACTGTGCGACGGTTGCCCACGCCCACCCCTTGATTCGGACCCGCTCTGCGGATCCCCCGTTCCGGTCACGCGATGGTCACGCAGAGCGCGAAGCCACCGACGAAACGTGAGTGTGACAGGAAGGGTGAAAGGTGTGGATAGGCCGCAAGACCCAGGTGGCGCGACGCACCGCTCGGACGTTGGCAGCGTGCGGTCCGGATACCGAACCTGGTGCTGCCAACGTCGCGGGCGGGCGGCTCCGTTGCTACGCGGAGGGCGTTGCCTCTTCGGCTGCGCCTTCGACGGCAACGGCTTCGACGGCTTCGAGTGCGGCGGCGTCGAGCTCGACTGCCGCCTCCAGGCCCGGGTCGGCGTCGGCGTCGCGCGGACCTGCTGCTTCCTCGGTCGCGGCTTCCGTTGCCGCCTCGGCCTCGGCGTGCTCCTCCGCGGCTTCGGCCTGGGCGCCGATGTAGTTGCCCTCGGCGTCGTAGTTGTGCTCGCCGAACTGGTCCCGGTACTCGGCTGCGACCTCGCCACCCTCGGCGGCCTGCTTGATCGACAGCGAGATCCGCCGGCGATCGAGGTCGATGTCGATGATCTTCACCCACAGCTCCTCACCGGGGGTGACGACCTGCTCGGGCGCCTCGACGTGGTGCGCGGCCATCTCCGAGATGTGGACCAGACCCTCGATGCCCTCGCCGACCTGTACGAACGCGCCGAACGGCACCAGCTTGGTGACCCGGCCGTAGACCAGCTCGCCGACCTGGTGACCGGTGGCGAACTCCTGCCACGGATCCTGCTGCGTCGCCTTCAACGACAGCGAGATGCGCTCCCGGCTGAGGTCGACGTCGAGCACCTGGACGGTGACCTCGTCGCCGACGTTGACGACCGAGCTCGGGTGGTCGACGTGCTTCCAGCTCAGCTCGGAGACGTGGACCAGTCCGTCCATGCCACCGAGGTCGACGAACGCACCGAAGTTCACGACCGACGACACGACACCCTGACGGACCTCGCCCGGCTTCAGGTTGGTGAGGAACTCGTCGCGCTGCTCGCGCTGGGTCTCCTCGAGGTACGCCCGGCGCGACAGGACCACGTTGTTGCGGTTCTTGTCGAGCTCGATGATCTTCGCCTCGAGCGTCTTGCCCACGAACGGGGCGAGATCGCGCACCCGGCGGAGGTCGACGAGCGACGCGGGGAGGAACCCGCGGAGGCCGATGTCGAGGATGAGGCCACCCTTGACGACCTCGATCACGGGACCGGAGACGACACCTTCTTCTTCCTTGAGCTTCTCGATCGTGCCCCAGGCCCGCTCGTACTGGGCCCGCTTCTTCGACAGGATGAGACGGCCGTCCTTGTCTTCCTTCTGGAGGACCAGCGCCTCGAGCTGCTCGCCGAGCGAGACGACCTCGGAGGGGTTGACGTCGTTGCGGATCGAGAGCTCACGGGAGGGGATGACACCCTCCGACTTGAACCCGATGTCGAGGAGGACCTCGTCGTTGTCGATCTTGACCACGGTGCCGCTGACCAGGCCGCCTTCGTCGAACTCGACGATGGTGGCGTCGATCGCATCCGAGAACGACATGTCGCCGAGATCGTCGAAGACGACGATGTCGAGCTCTTCTTCCTCGGCCTCGGCCTCAGCCTCGGCTCCTTCGGGGGTGGCGATGCCACCGACTTCCGCGTCACCCACATCGGCTGCGGGCGTCTCGACCGGCGCGGGACCGGGGTCGGAGGCCTCGACGACAGGCGTCGGCTCCTTGACTTCTTGATCGGACAACAGGACTCCTCGGGGAACAGGGACATTGCAGCTCACGAGCATCGGGCGCGCGAACGAGGCACCCGGTTCGGGCGCCGGGGACCAGGCTACAACGCGATCGACGGATTCGAAAGACCCGGGTCAGGATCGACGGGCGATCGCGAGCAGCTCGGGGTGGTCGAGATCGGCCGCGCCGAGTCCATAGTCGCCCGGCGACACCGACGAGATCCCGACGACCTCGAGGCTGGACCCCTCGAGCAGCAACCGGAGCTCGCGCGCCGTGAAGCACGTGGTCCACAGGTCGAACTCCCGCTCGTCGCCGGCTTCGTCGCGAACCGTCGCCAGTTCGTGGAGCACACCGGTGCGGGCATCGAACTCCTCGGTGGCCTCCAGGAACCGCACCGCGAAGTACGACGAGAAGGCCGTGAGCGCGAGCCGCCCGCCCGGCCGCAGCGCCACGGCGAGCCGCTCGACGATGCCGGCGTCGTCGTCGCCCCCCAGGAGGCCGAACCCGCCCTGGCAGAGGCAGATGACCGCATCGAAGGCACCATCGAAGGCGAGGTCCCGGATGTCGAGCACCGCGAACTGCGCCGGGAGCGCGGCAGCGTCGGCCTCGGCCGCGGCGAGCGCGACGAAGTCGGGCGAGAGGTCGATGCCGGTGACCTCCACCCCGCGCCGCGCGAGCTCCAGCGCGTGACGCCCCGGCCCGCAACCCGGCGTCGAGCACCCGCATCCCCGGCTCCAACCCGAGCTCGCGCACGAGAAATTCGACCTCCTGGACCGTTCCCTTCGTGAACGCATTCCGGAGGTATGCGGGCCCGAGGAACGCCGCGACCTCGTTGAACCACGCGCCGGAGGGGTTCGGTCGCCGGGACGGGTCGCTCACAGACCGCGCCAGGTGTGGAGCATCTCGGCCCGCACGGCAGCGAGCGTCGACGCCTGAGCGTCGGCCGCCGTCCGCTCGGCGCGGGCGATCCGGGCGATCTCCCCCGCGAGCCAGCCGCCCACGAGGTCGGAGCCCGCGGGCCCGTAGTGGAGCCCGTCGGGCCGGAGATCGGCGACCGGGCCGAGCCCCGACTGGTAGGAACCGTCGGGGCACACGAACGCGTCGAGGTCGACGATCGCGCACCGGGGTCTCGGCGCTGGGCGGCGACGTCGCGCAGGATCGCGTTGGCGGCGCGACGCGGTCGGCGAGGTCGGGACCGGCGATGGCACGGGGCGAGACGACACACGCGATCGTGGTCCAGATCCTCACGACGCCGGTCGGGGTACCGACGGAGCAACTCCAAGGACCTGGCGTCCCGGAAGGCAGTCGAGACCGCTGCTCCATCACATGGACCCCCGACGGGATCATGAGCACGATGTCGGGCTGGAATCTGGCCACCAGCTCGTCTGCCGAGACGCAGGGCTTCTCGAGACCGGCGATCGCGGCGGTCATCTCGGTCCACCCGCCGGCCTCGGCGACAGGGAGCTGCCGCTGCCCGTCGGGTCCGCACGCCTCGACCGCGCCGGAGACGACCTCGAGCCGGTGCGCGCCGGCTGCGTGTTGCAGACCCGGGGTGAGGGTCATCGCGACCGAGTCGCCCGTCACGAGCACGCGCGTCATGCCCGGCGTGCAGGTTTCGACGGGACCTTCACCACGAGATCGGCAACCGGCTCCGCGCGGGCGAAGCGGACCCGCTCCCCGCCCGCGGTCGAGAAGACGAGTGCGACCGCCGCCGCGGTTGCGAACGACGGGAACCGCGACGCGCCAGACGCGTGGCGTTCCCGCACCGCGACGCACGGGGCGCTCGATCAGCACGAAGGACCCGATGGCGATCACGAGGGTGACCGCGACGCGCACACCGAGCAGCGGCCACCCGGAGAGACCGGTGCGCGGCGCGTCGAGCACGACGTAGACCGGCCAGTGCCAGAGGTACAGGCCGTACGACACGAGACCGAGGAGACACAGCGGCCGCCACGACAGCATGCGGGCGATCGGTCCCGGCTCCGGGTGCACCGCGGCTGCGATCACCGCCACGGCGGCGATCCCGCACACGAAGAGTCCACCGCGGTACAGCAGGGGTGCCTGGCCCTCGAGCCGGGTCCACGCGAGCACGAGTCCTCCGGCCGCGACGACCCCGCCGACCTCGAGCGCGACGCGACGCGCTCGCCCCGTCACCGGACCGCGCCACCGCAGCAGCGCCGCGAGCGCGGCGCCGAGCAGGATCCCGGCCGCGCGGGTATCGGTCCCGTAGTAGACCCGGGCCGACCTCGATGGATCGAAGAGCACGACCAGCGCGACTCCCGACGCCACCGCACCCAGCAGCGCGGTCACGAACACCGCCGACGCCACGGCACGCTTCCGCCACGCGAGGAGCCCGACGAACACGAGCGGCCAGACCAGGTAGAACTGCTCCTCGATCGCGAGCGACCAGGTGTGCTGGAGCGGCGACGGTCTCGAGAACAGCGACCAGTAGTCGTTGGCTGCCAGCACCGCGCGCCAGTTCGCCACGTACCCGACGGTGGCGAGCACATCGCCGCGGATCTGCGCCAACTCATCGGGTCGGGCGAACACCGCGGCATAGAGCGCGACGCCCACGAGCAGGCCCCCGAGCGCGGGAAGCAGGCGGCGGGCGCGGCGGGCCCAGAAGGCACCGAGGCGCACCCGGGGCTGGTGATGCGACGCGGCCTCGGCGAGGAGGAGCGACGTGATCAGGAACCCGGAGAGCACGAAGAAGAGGTCGACCCCGAGGTAGCCGCCGGTGAGATGGCCGCCGTGGAACAGGAGCACCGCGGCGACGGCCGCGCCGCGGAGCCCGTCGAGCGCGGCGATGTGTCGGAGCCCCCTCCCCCCCACTGTTCGATCCCCCCGGATCTCGCTCCGTTGCTACTTCGCTACTTCGCTACTTGCTACTTCGCTTCCGCCCAGTTCGGACCGAAGCCCGTGTCGACGGTGAGCGGGACCTTGAGCTCGGTCACACCCGACATCGTGTCGCGCACGAGCACCTCGACAGTGTCGCGCTCGGCGATCGGCACCTCGAGCACCAGTTCGTCGTGCACCGTGAGGATCATGCGCGATTCCAGCTTCTGGGCCCGCAACGCAGCATCGACGTCGATCATCGCGAGTTTGAAGATGTCGGCGGCCGAGCCCTGCACCGGCGCGTTCTGGGCCATCCGCTCCCCCATCTGACGGATGCGGAAGTTGTCGGACGCGAGTTCGGCGATCTGACGCCGACGCCCGAACAAGGTGGTGGTGTAGCCCCGGTCACGCGCCTCGCGCACCGTGCGATCCATGAAGTCGTGCACCGCGGGGAACGACTCGAAGTAGCTGTCGAGGATCTCGCGGGCCTGGTCGGTCGGGATGTCGAGCCGCTGGCCGAGCCCGTAGGCCTCCATCCCGTAGGCGAGCCCGTAGTTCACGACCTTGGCGAAGCGACGCTGGAACTCGTCGACGTCTTCCTCGGCGACGTCGAAGACGCCGGCCGCGGTGATCGTGTGCACGTCGGCGCCGCGGGCGAACGCGTCGATGAGCCCCGGGTCGTCGGCGAGGTGCGCGAGCACCCGCAACTCGATCTGGGAGTAGTCGGCGGTGAGGAGTCCGCAGCCGTCGTCGGCGATGAACGCCCGCCGCATCTCGCGACCCTCGGCCGTGCGCACCGGGATGTTCTGCAGGTTGGGTGACTCGCTCGAGATCCGCCCCGTGGTCGTGGCGACCTGGTTCAAGGTGGCGTGGATGCGGCCGTCGGCTCCGATGAGCGGCGGGAGGGCGTCGGCGTAGGTGTTGCGGAGCTTCTCGACCTCGCGGTACCGGAGCAGGTCGGCGACCATCGGATGGTCGTCGGCGAGCTTCTGCAACGAGTCGGCGTCGGTCGAGGGGCCGGTCTTCGTGCGCTTCACCGGCGTGAGCCCCAGCTTCTCGAACAGGATCCGCCGGAGCTGCGGAGTGGAGTTGACGTTGAACTCCTCACCCGCTGCCGCGTGGATCTTGCCCACCAGCACCTCGCACTGCTGCGCGAGGTCGTGGCGCATCTCGTCGAGGAACTCCCGGTCGATGCGGATCCCGGTCGATTCCATCTCCTCGAGCACACGTACGAGCGGACGCTCGATCCGCTCGTACAACGAGTCGAGCTCGCGGGCCCGCAGGGCCTCCTCGAGGAACAGGCCGAGGGCGAGCACCGCGTGGGCCCGCCGGCCGGTCTCCTCGATCGAGGTGTCGCCGTCGAGATCGAGCGTCCCCTCCTCGGCGTCGGGCGAACGCACCTCGAGGCCGAGGTGGCGCGCGACGAGATCGTCGAGGAGGTACTTCCCTTCGCCCGGGTCGAGGAGGTACGCCATCACGACGGTGTCGAGGTCGAGCGACCACACCCCGACCGGGTCGAGTCCGTGCATGAGCTCCTTGGCCCGGTGCGCGACCAGCGGCGGACCGTCGACGGCGAGCAGCCGCGTGAGGGCGGCCACGACCGTGTCGTCGGTGAGCACGTCGCCCGCGACGTAGGACGCGACGCCGTCGGACGCGGCCACCCCGAGGCCCACGATGTCGGAGCGGCCGGGGATCCCGGCCCAGCGGGCTTCGAGCGCGAATCGCGTGCCGGTGGTCCCGATGGTGTCGAACAGGGAGACCGCCGCCGCGGGCATCCGGAGGTGGGCCACCTCGACGTCGACCGCTTCGGAGTCGGGCTCGGGCTCCCCCATCGCACTGCTGCCGACCGCTTCGAGCAGGCGCGGGTACAGCGTGCGGAACTCGAGCTGGGTGAAGAGGGTCTTCACCTCTTCCCGGTCGAACGCCGTCGGCACGAGGTCGTCGGGGTCGAGGGAGATCTCGCAGTCGAGCCGGAGCCGCATCATCTCCCGGTTCTGGAACACCCGCTCGCGCATCTCACCGAGGTTCGTGCGCTGCTTCGGCGGCAGGTCGTCGAGGTGCTCGAAGATGCCTTCGAGGTCGTCGTAGGTGTTGATGAGCTTCGCGGCGGTCTTCTCGCCGATGCCGGGAACGCCGGGGAGGTTGTCGCTCGTGTCGCCGCGCATCGCCGCGTAGTCGGGGTACTGCGCCGGCGTGACACCGGTGCGTTCCTTGATCCCGGCTTCGTCGTAGAGCGCGTAGTCGGACACGCCGCGCTTGTTGTAGAGGACCTTGAGGTGCGGGTCCTGCACGAGTTGGTACGAGTCGCGGTCTCCCGTGACGACGATCGTGTCGATCCCCTTCGCCGCGGCGCGGGTCGCGAGGGTGCCGATCACGTCGTCGGCCTCCACGCCTTCGAGCTCGACGGTCGGGATCTGCAGCGCCTCGAGCACCTGGCGGATCAACGGGAGCTGCGAGCGGAACAGGTCGGGCGTCTCCTTGCGGTTCGCCTTGTAGTCGACGTCCATGTCGTTGCGGAAGGTGCGGGCCGGGGTGTCGAACGCCACCGCGACGTAGTCGGGTTGTTCGTCGCCGAGGACCTTCACGAGCATCGCGGTGAAGCCGTAGACGGCGTTCGTGACCATTCCCGAAGACGTCGCGAGGTCGGTAGGCAGCGCGTAGAACGCGCGATAGGCGAGGGAGTGACCGTCGAGGAGGAGCAGCTTCGGCACACCGCCACAGTACGCGCCGACCCCGAACTGCGTCAGCGGGCAAGCAGCGCGTCGACGATGCGAGGACCGGCCCAGCGGGCACCTTCAGGACCGAAGTGGCTGCCGTCCGATGGGCGGAGCCGGACCCCGTCGACCGTCTCCGGGCACGGGTCGCCCGTCGGACACAGCATCGTGGCCAGGTCGATCACCGACACCGACTCGGGATGGCGGGCCGCGAGGGTGCGGAAGAGCGCATTGAGGTGGGGTGGGCGTTGCCGGTGGGTGGCGGGGGCGTCGCCCCGATCGCTGTGGGCCCCGGGGGCAACGGTGAGCAGGACCAACCGGGCACCGCCCGCGGTGAGGCGCGCCCGGGCTGCGTCGAGTTGCTGCAGGAGCATGGCGTCGCCCTCCGGCGTGCCGAACCGGTACACCTGACCGTCGACCACGCGGTCGTTGATCTCCCAGAGTCCGAGCCACAGCACGACCTCGGGCTGTGCCGCGCGACGGCGCCGGCCTGGGCCGACGCGATCCCGTCGCAGCCCGCGCTCCAGTCGATGGGCACGCCGTTCTCGTCGGCCACCATGCCGCCGACCGTCGAGCAACCCGGCACGACCGTGGCCGAGAAGGAGATCCCCTGGTCCTCGACCGCGGGCTGGAGCCCGCCGACGAGCGACGCGGCGACCGAGTCGCCGACCAACAGGATCCTCGTCGGTCTTGCCGCGGGCGCCGGGGCGGGGGCGGTGGGGGGCGGCGCCGCGGCCGTCGGGTCGGGCGCCGGTGCAGGTGGCGCGGTCGCCGGCGCCGTCGGGATCGCGGGTGGGACCGTCGTGGTCGACGACCTGCTCACCTGCTTGCCCTCGACGTCGATCACCGTGCCCGGCGCGACCGTTGCGTAGGCGGGTGGCGTCACTCCGCCCATGGTTGCCGCGACCAGGAACCCGACCGCCGTGGCGATGCCGAGCGGCGCCGCGACCCGCGCCGGCCATCCCCGCAGGACCCCCCGGCGGATCGGCTGTTCGACGAGCACGTACGAGACGCCGGCCGCCGCAAGGGTCACGGCAACGATCACCGCGTCGAGCGCGAGGCCGTCGACCCCGGTCCGGTCGGGGGTGAGCCAGATCTGAACCGGCCAGTGCCACAGGTAGACGCCGTAGGAGATCGCGCCGAGCGCCACCAGCGGACGAACGGAGAGCGCCGATCGCACCGGCGACCGGCCGGGAACGACCGTCCCGACGATGACACCCGCGACCGCCATCGCGAAGAGCAGCGACCCACCGCGGTAGAACCACGCGGCGCGATCGTCGAGCAGCGCCGCCATCCCGACCACCACGACGAGTCCGGTGCCTCCGAGCATCGTCGCCGCACGCCGCGACGCGACGGGAGCCGCACGGTTCCAGGTGAGCACCGCGAGCAACGCACCCACGAGGAGCACGTGGACCCGCGTGTCGGTGCCGAAGTACGCACGCGAGGGATCGCCGTCCTGATACAGCATCGCCATCAGCGCGACCGATGCCACGATGCCGACAGCGCAGACCCCAGCGAGGACGCGCCGCGCGTGACGGGCGCGCAGACAGGCGACGACCACGAGGGGCCACACCAGGTAGAACTGCTCCTCGATCGCGAGCGACCAGAGGTGTCGGAACGGCGACGGTGTCGTGATGAGATCGAAGTACGACTGCCCGGTCACCACGAAGCGCCAGTTCGCGACGTAGAAGATGCTCGCGATCCCGTCGCCCCGGAGCCGGTCGAGATCTTCCGCCGGCGCGGAGACGATCGCGTACACCGCGACGGCGCCGACCACGAGGAAGAGCGCCGGGAGCAGGCGGCGGGCCCTGCGGGCCCAGAACCCGACCAGGGAGATCGCCCGCCGGTCGTGCCACTCCGCGATCAGCAGCCGGGTGATGAGGTAGCCCGAGAGCACGAAGAACGCGTCGACGCCCAGGAACCCGCCGGGGACCGCGCTCGGCTCGAGATGGAACGCGACGACAGCTGCGACCGCGAGGGCACGTAGTCCGTCGAGTCCCGGCTGGTACCGCAGCCGCGCGGGTCCGTCCACGCCGCATTCCCCCACTCAGGCCGGGCCACCGCCCGGTCGAGCTTCCAGGGTACCGACGGTGGCCCGCGGGTCTATGGGGCGAGCGACCCGTCGACCACCATCTGGGCGACCACCTCGACCTTGGTCCGCCGGTTCATGGCCTCCTGGCGCAGGAAGCTGAACGCGTCGTCTTCGGAGAGGTCGTGCTGGTCCCGCAGGATCCCCTTCGCCCGGTCCATGACCTTGCGCCCCTCGAGGCGGTCCTTCAGGTCGCCGACGTCTCGCGCGAGGTCCTCGAGCTCCTTGTGGCGGCCGAGGGCGACCTCGATCGCCGGGATCAGGTCGCTCTTCTGGAAGGGCTTCACGATGTAGCCGATGGCTCCGGCATCGCGGGCCTGCTCGACGAGGTCGCGCTGGGAGAAGGCAGTGAGGATGAGGACCGCCGCCAGGCGCTCGCCGACGATGTGGCGCGCCGCGGTCAGGCCGTCGAGGCCGGGCATCTTGATGTCGAGGATGGCGAGATCCGGCCTCAGGTCCCGCACGAGCTCGACGGCTTCGTCGCCCCGGCCCGTCTCGCCGACGACCTCGTAGCCCTCCTCTTCGAGGAGCTCCTTGAGGTCGAGACGGATGATGGCTTCGTCTTCGGCGATCACGACTCGGGCTTGCGACACAGCGGCTCCGTACCGGATGGACGTGCAGGCGGACAGCGGGGGGATCGTGCGGGACTCAGTGCGTGGGCAACTCGGCCGCCATCCGGTCGAGGAGGGCGTCCTGCTCCCGCACGAGCGCCTCGATGGCCCGGCGCAGGACGTCGCGCTGGCGCCGCAACGCGTCGGCGTGCCGACCGGCCTCCCGCGCCTCGACGTCGGCGAGGGGGGTCTCCGACACGAGCGCGCGGAGTCGGGCCTCCTCGGCGGCTTCCTCGAGGAACACCAACTGCTCGTCGGTGACCGCGAGCTCGGCTCGCAACTTCTTGAGCCGCTCGCTCGCATCCACGAGGCGGCGGCGGAGAATCGACTCGCTCACAGCGGGGATTCTACGGGTTCGGCGGCCCGCCGCGCCCCGTTTGGGTACCGTGCCGGGATGGGAGCGACCCACCGGCACCCCGTCTTCACACCCGAGCACGACGAACTGCGGGCGTCGATCCGCCGCTTCGTCGACAAGGAGCTCCGACCCCACGTCGACGAGTGGGAAGACGCCGGCTACTTCCCCGACGACGTGTTCCGACGGTGCGGTGAGCTGGGATTCCTGGGTCTCCACTACGACGAACGCTGGGGTGGTGCCGGCGGGGATCTCGCCAGCGGCCTCGTCTTCATGGAGGAGCTGGGGCACTGCGGCTGCGGGGCCATCCCGATGGCGGTCGGGGTCCAGACCCACATGAGCACGCCCGCGCTCGCCGAGTTCGGCTCCGACGAGCTCCGGGAGCGCTACCTCCGGCCGGCCATCGCCGGCGACAAGATCGGCGCGATCGCGATCACCGAGCCCGATGCCGGGTCCGACGTCGCCGGGGTGACCACACGGGGCGAGCGCGACGGCGACACCTGGGTGATCAACGGCCGCAAGCTCTACATCACGAACGGGGTGCGAGCCGACTTCCTCACCCTGGTCGTGCAGACCGAACCCGGATCTCGCCACCGCGGGGTCTCGCTGTTCATCGTCGACACCGATCTCCCCGGCGTCTCGGTCTCCCGCAGTCTCCGCAAGCTCGGCATGCGTGGGAGCGACACGGTGGAGCTCGCGCTCGACGACGTGCCGGTCCCCCACGCCAACCTCATCGGCGGCACGACCGGCGAAGGCTTCGCGCAACTGATGTGGCAACTCCAGTACGAACGGCTCTCCGGCGCGGCGGCGGGCATCGGCCAGGCCGACGAGATCCTCGAGGAGACGATCCGGTACGCGCGCGAGCGACGCACGTTCGGCAAGGCCCTCGGCGACCACCAGGTGATCGCCCACAAGCTCGCCGACGCCGCCACCGAGATCGAAGCCGCGCGTGCGTTGCTGTACGACACCGTGTGGCAGATCCAGGAGGGCGACTACCCCGTCGCCCAGATCTCGATGGCGAAGAAGTTCGTCGCCCAGGTGCAGAACCGCGTCGCCGACTCGTGCCTGCAGGTCCACGGCGGCTTCGGCTACATGCACGAAGCCCCGGTGAGCCGGGCGTGGCGCGACGCGCGCCTGCAGCGCATCGGTGCCGGCACCGACGAGATCATGAACGAGGTCATCGCGAAGCGCCTCGGCATCTCGGGGTAGCGCCCGACGAGCCCCCAAGGTGGCGCACGCCATGTCGCTCGAAACGGGGGTGAGCGACCCGTTGACCCGGCTCCTGTTCGTGAACGGCCCCATGGGCCGGGCGCGGGCGGGGGCTACGGAACCTCACCAGCCGAACCGTCGAGCGGAGCGTCAGTTCAGGAACCCGTAGTGGTCGTGGTGGTGATCGTCCAATCTGAAGGGCAGGTCGATCGGGTCGGCGCCCCGCTCGACCACGGCCCAGTTGCTGTTGATCGTCACTTCTCGGATCGTGTCGCCCGACGAAGCCCGGGTGAGCAGCAGCTCGACAACCAGCCGGCTCAGCGGCGTGTCGCTCGACAACGGATCTGCCTTGCTCGCGGCGACCGCCTCGCGGAAGGTACGCCGGAGCTCGGCATGATCCTCACGGGAGTGATCCTCGAGCGCGGCAGCGATCCCGTCCCCGACGCGGTGCTGCCACCGCCAGTCCTCGATCAGGAAGAGACCGCCCGGCCGGAGACGCGGGAAGAGCGTCTCGAACGATGCGCGGGTCTCCCTGTATAGGTGCGACGCGTCGTCCACGACGAGGTCGATTGGTTCACCCCCGTCCAACTCGGCGTCGAGCACCTCCGCGAGACGGGTTCTGTCGGACTGGTCGACCGCGTAGAAGGGCCGGACCGTGTCGCGCAGCTCTCGACGTTCGATGTACGCCGACAGCGCGTCGACGGGCACCGAGTTGATCTCGAAGGCGACCAGCTTTGTCGGCCGCGCGAGCTCGCTGAGGAGGGCGGTGCTCCCGCCGCGGTTGATACCGAGCTCGACGATCCGCGTCGGTCGGATCCGGTCGATCAGGTCGACGTAGCGCTCGACCACGTCCCGGTTCTTCATCACCTGCATCGACCCGTCGGGGGCGTCGTCGAACGGGAACGCGCAAACGAAGTGCGTCTCGCCGACGCGGAGTTGGCGATCGTCGATCCAAGTGGCCCGCACCTCGCTCCCGTCAGAGGCCATTCAGCATCCCCCGCGCCTCCGGCATGTAGCAATCGGCGATGCGGAACGTCTCGGGGTCTACTGGGTCCGGGCCCCGGCGGATGGTCGCGAAGTGTCGGTTGATCGTCACCTCGTCGATCACACGGCTGTACGCCATGGAGAGCGACGCCTCGAAGAGCAGCAGCGACAACGGTGGCGACGACAACAGGTCCGCGACGTGCTCCGACTTCGAACCCGCCGACGCCTCCCAGCGCTGACGCAGTTGCGGATCGGCGAAGAGCCGCTCCATCTCGTGGCGGATCGTCCAGTCCTCGATCAGGTACAGCCCACCGGGCCGCAAGCGCGGGAACAGCACGTCGAACGACGCCCGACTCGGACCGAGCAGATGTGAGGCGTCGTCGACCACGAGGTCGAGCGGTTCGTCGCCGAACCCGGCTGCCACGATCTCACGGAGGGTGGTGTCGTCGGACTGGTCGACGCCGAGGTGGACCGCGACACGATCGGCCTGGTGGTCGAGCCAGTCGGTGAACGTCGGCGACGTCGTCGGGGAGATGTCGATGGCGACCAGCTTCTCGAGATCGGTGACCGTCGCGAGCAACACAGTGCTTCCGCCGTCGAGGATGCCCAGCTCGAACGCACGGAGCGGCTGGAGGGCAGCAAGGAGCTCGACGTACTGCTCGGTGACCCCCTGGGGCTTGAAGAGGAAGAACTCGCCCTCCTCGAGCGGACGCGTCAGCGGCGCCCACAGGTCCCGGACGCGGAAAGCCACGTCACCCACCGTGAAAGAATCGTCGGTCGACCAGCTCAGCGCTCGCATGGCGGGAGAACCTACCAAGCGCGCGAAACCGCTCGTCGCGGACTGGCCACAGGCGCGAGACCGAACGGAAACAATCCGCTGGGAATCTCTTGCTCGACGAGGGCATTCGTTCCCCCCGATGCCCCCGTCGCCATGAGAGGGACCGCAGGGTTCATCGTTTGGGCGTGGAGGACCCCCGGGCAACCGGGGGTTCTCCCGTCCAACGGGTCCGTAGGATCTCCGGGGTGGCGGGACGCGAGATGACGAGCGAGCGCGCCGCAGGACCGGTCCGGTTCGGGCCCTGGTCCCGTGAGCTCCGATCGTTCCTCGAGTTCCTGGCCCTCACGGGCGTCGCCGTCGCCCAGCCGACGTTCGACATCCTCGCCGGCGACGGCGCCAGCCTCTTCGTGGCCCGGCGGAGTACCCCGTCGACCGTGATCGCGGCCACGATCGCGATCGTTCTGGTCCCGCCACTCACCATGTGGGCGGTGGAGGTCGCGATCGGCGTGATCTTCCCGAGGCTGCGGGCTCGGGTCCACGCCGTGCTCGCCGGGCTGATCGTCGGCGTGATCGCGGTCGAGGCGCTGAAGCACCAGACCTCCCTGCGCGCCGCAGTGCTCGTGGGTTGCGGTGTCGTGCTCGCGATCGCAGGCGGCATCCTGGTGTGGAGATTCGCCATCGTGCGCGAGTGGCTCCGCTTCCTCGCGGTCGCCCCGGTGCTGTTCGCGGCACTGTTCCTCTTCACGTCGCCGGTGAACACCGTCGTGTTCGCACAGGGGAATCCACGCGCCGCGAACGTCGACATCGACAAGCCGGCGAGAGTCGTCTTCGTGGCGTTCGACGAGCTCCCCACCGGGTCGCTCCTCGACGGTACCGGCACGATCGACGCGACGCTGTTCCCCAACTTCGCCGCGCTCGCGGCCGACTCCACCTGGTACCGCAACGACACGACCGTGGCGACGACCACCCCGGAGGCGATTCCCGCGCTGCTCACCGGCAAGCGTCCGACCACAGGCAAGCCGGCGGTCGCCGCGACCTACCCCGACAACCTCTTCACCCTGCTCGGCGGTTCGTACGACCTGAACGTGCACGAGCGGATCACCAAGCTGTGCCCAACGGAGCTGTGCCCAGATTCCACGCCCGGCGCCGGCGCCGGCGAGTTGCTCGGCGACGCGGGTGACCTCTGGAAGACCTACGCGTCGCCCGACGGCAAGAAGAGTGCGAACGAGCACACCGGCGACGTCACCGAGATCGGCGACCTCGCCGACCCCGACGCGGGCGCGAGTGGCGCCGACTTCGTCGAATCCCTCGGATCGGCGACCGACTCCCAGCTCGACTTCATCCACCTCTCCCTCCCCCACACCCCGTGGCACTACCTCCCGAGCGGCCAGGACGACACCGACCTGACCCTGCGCGGGTTCACCTACTTCCACTGGGGCACCGAATGGACCGCGGCATCCGGGCGCCTCCGCCACCTGCTCCAGGTGCAGTACACCGACCGGCTGCTCGGCCAGATCGTGGAACGGCTGAAGGATCAGGGTGCGTACGACGACTCCCTCGTGGTCGTGACCGCGGATCACGGGGTGGCGTTCAACGTCGGAGAACGCCATCGCGCCCTCACCCCGACGGGTGCCGCGGCGCTCGCCTACACCCCGCTCTTCGTGAAGGTGCCCGGCCAGAAGTCGGGCGTGGTCGACGACCGCACCGTCCGCTCGATCGACGTCGTCCCGACGATCGCCGATCTGCTCGACGTCGAGATCCCGTGGCCCGTCGACGGCCGTTCGGTGCTCGGACCCCCCGGACCCGACGTGCCGGTGGAGCTCGACCTCACGAACGTCGACACCGTCGAACCCCAGTCGGGAACGGGTCGCGCGCGTCTCGACGGTGCCGCCGGGTTCGCGGAGACCCTCGCGTCGGCGGCGGCGACCGCGGGCGGGGATCCCGACCTGCGCCTCTACCGCATCGGTCGGTACGGCGCGCTCGTCGGACAGCGAGCCGAGCCGCTGATCGGACGCGACGCCGACGACCACACGGCGTTCGTCGACGGGCTCGATGCGTTCACCGATGTCGACACCACTGCGCCGCGCATCCCCTGGGCATCGGTCCACGGACATGTCCCGGGCCTCACCACGGGCCAGCCCCTCGCGATCGTGGCCAACGGGACGGTCGTGGCGGTCTCGGAGACGTTCACACCCATCGGCGTGAACCCCGACGACCCGATCTTCTGGGCGAACATCCCCCCGAAGTTGATGCGAGACGGGCGCAACCTGCTCGAGATCGCGCGCATCGTCGGATCACCGGACGACCCGCAACTGGTACCCCTTGGCGTGTCCGGCTAGCCGCCCGTCAGGGGCCGAGCAACGTCTCGCACTTCGCCGAGGGGTTGTTGTCGCTCGCGACGACCGCCGAGTTCTTGTTCTTCGACGCGATCCGGAGCGTGCCGGTGGCCGCGTTCACGGTGACCACCTGGTACGCGTAGACGTCGAGCGACTGGCAGTCGACTCCCTGGATGTCGAGGAGCGCCTGGAGCACCGGGAAGCTGGCTCCCAGACCGGCACCGAAGATCTCCTGCTTGTAGGTGTTGGTCGCGATCGGACCGCTGATGGCCTCGTAGGCGATCGGCGTCGGGGCCGAGACCTTGTCGATGAAGACGTCGTTGTAGATGTTGGCGTGCAGGTCGGTCGTGAGGAACACGACGTTCGGGATCGAGTTGTCGCGGATGTGCTCGAGGACGTCGACCCGTTCCCCGGCGTATCCCTCCCAGCGGTCGTACGGGAGCGCGTAGAACTGTTGGATCGCGTCTTCGCTGAGCACGATCTTCCACTTCGCAGTCGACGCGGCGAGGTCGGACTTGAACTGCGCGAGCTGGACCGGACCGAGGAACGTCCGCGATGGATCGTCGAGGGCGGCGATGCAGCCGGCAGGGGGTGTCGTCGGGAGACCACCGGCGACCCGCAGGGCGGTCGGCGCGGTCGGCGCGATGTCGAGGACACCGGCCGTGGTGCACAGCGCCTTGACGGGATCCTGCGAGCTCCGACAGCTGCGCTCGTCGAGCTGGAAGATCTCGACCTGCGTGCCCCACCGCTGGTGGAAGTACCGCGGGTTTCCCGCGCAGGTCGCGTCGACGAGCTTCGCCGACGCGTCGGTCGGCATCCAGTCGTGGAACGCCTGGACTCCCGCGGCGTACCGACCGGGGTGGAGCGTGTTCACGGTCTCGCCGTCGAAGTCGTTGAGGACCTCGTGGTCGTCGATCTGGGCGTAGGTCCCGGTTGCGCTCATGAGGTTGCGGAGGCCGGCGAAGGACCGGTTCTGCTCGTGAGCGTCGCGGTACCCGTCGACGGTGGTGATCGGACCCGGCGCGAAGCTCGAGTCGGAGTAGATCGTGTCGCCGAGGAACGAGAAGAAGTCGGGCTGCTCGTTCCTCGCCGCGTTGAGCACCTCGAAGTTGTTGAACGCCGGCGGGCCACCGACGGGGAACCCGTCGGCGTCGGCCGCCACGACGAACTTCACGTTCGCCGCCGTGCCGGGTGCCGGCGCGGTGACGAAACGACCGAGCTGACTCGACTCGGCACCCGCGGTGAACCGGTAGTAGTAGATGTGGTTCGCCAGGAGCCCGGTCGCCTCGATCTTGGCCGTGTGGTCAGTCGAGGCGTCGGTCGACGCCGAGTCGGTGAAGACGGGGGTCGTCCCCGCGGTGATGATCGGCGCGCCGGGGGTGACGACGTTGTCGTAGACCGCGAGGTCGACGGTGGCGTCGCCTGCCGTCCTCGTCCAGAGGATCGCCGAGGTGTCGGTCACGTCACCCGCGGCGACCCCGTCGGGGAAGCCCGGTGTTCCGGGGGTCGTGACGGGAAGCGAGCATCCCGCCGCGACAAGCGCGACCACCGCGAACATCCAGCACCAGCGCCGCATGGCATCTCCCCCAACCGTTGATCGACGTTTGCCGATCCTTCACCTTGGCGTAAGGGTTAGTTCACCCCTCGACCGGCGTCAATCAGTGTCGTCGACCGTCACCGGAACGGAGACCGGCGACCCGGGACGTGCGAAACTCCACCCGCGTTCCCCGCCCGGATGGTGGAATCGGCAGACACGACGGACTCAAAATCCGTTGCTCGCAAGAGCGTGAGGGTTCAAGTCCCTCTCCGGGCACGCACCCTGGCTTCCCCTTGAATTGGATCGCCCGCGCCCGTAAGGTCGCAGTCAGGTGCTTCGCGCCGGGAGGAGTCCTGATGAGGCGGATACTCGTACTGATCGCAGCGGCCGTGCTCACGACCGGGGCGACGGTGCTCCCGATGGGCGTCGGGTCTGCCGCCGGCGCCGCCGTGACAGTCGCGCCGGCGACCGGGCTCGTCGACCAGCAAGTCGTGACGCTCGACGGTCAGGGCTTCGCGCCCTCGACCACCGTGTACTTCTGCCAGGGCCGCGACATCGCGACCCCGAGCACCTCCGACTGCGGCCCGGGTTTCGGCACCGCGTCCACGGACACGTCGGGCTCCTTCTCTGCCGCCTACACCGTGTCGCGCTTTCTCGCGACCGGGACCGTGGGGACGATCGACTGCGCGCGCCCGGCGGCCGATTCCTGCGCAGTCCTCGCCACTGATGATCTCGGCGGCGCCGGCAACACGACCGTCACGCCGATCACCTTCGCCGAGCAGCCGCCGCCGGTGTACTCGATCCACGGCACGGTCGTGAGCACCGACACGCAACTCCCGGTCGCCGGTGTCCAGGTCTGGGCCTACACACCGACCGACGGCTACGTCGGCTCGTTGCAGGCGACCACGGCCGCCGACGGCTCCTACGCACTCGCGAACACCGTGCCCGGCGTGCCGTACCGGGTGCTGTTCATCAGCCCCGACCCGACGCTGGCGTCGCAGTGGTGGTCGGGCCAGGCCACCCGCGGCCTCGCTTACTCGATCACGCTCCGGCCGGACAACGCGAGCCCCGCGGTCAACGCGTCCCTTCGCACCAGTCGGTCGGTGTCGGGCCGGGTGACCGACACTGCCGGTCACCCCGTCGCCGGAGTGTCCGTGGGGCTCTACACCTTCGTCGACACCTACCTGCCGGCGTACGGCGCGACGACCGACGCCAACGGCGTGTACAGCGTCGCGGGCGTGGCCAGCACGTCGTACCGCGTGTTCTTCCGACCCCCGAGCGGGTCGGGGCTCGCGGTGCAGTGGTACAACGGATCGCCGCGTCGCTACAGCGGGACCGATATCGCCGTCTTCTCCGGGGTGAACCTCACCGGCATCGACGCCCAGCTGGTCGCCGGCTAGCGGAAGCGCGGGCTCGGCATCTCGGTTGGATGGTGCCCCGGGGGATCCACGCCGCGGGATGCAGGTCGGTGGGTTGACGCCGGGACCCCTGGGTACACTCGATCCGGTGGATGGATCCTTGCTTGCAGTGATCTGTGTCGGCGCCTGCGTGGTCGCGATCGTGCTGATCATCGTCGCGCCGTGGCGTCGCGTGCGGGAAGAGCCGCCGCTCGAGGCCGACGTGCAGACACGTCTTCTCCTCGGCGACTCCCCCGCCGACGTCGCCGCGGAAGCCGACGCCGCCGAAGCCGACGAGTTCGCCCGGCGCCCCGACCCTCCGGTCGAGCTCCCCCGCCGCCCACCGAGCTGATGCAGGCCCGCCGATCGGGCCGGCGCTTCAGGCGAACGCGAAGAGCAGGCGGGCCTCGCAGGCCTTCTCTCCGTCGACGGTCGCCCGACCGTGGCCCCACCCTCCGCGCGCACTGAGGCGCTCGAGTTCAACGCTGAGCGTCAGCTCGTCGCCCGGACGCACGAGTCGGCGGAACCGCGCCTTCTCGACCCCACCGAACAGGGGCAGCTTGTCGGCGTAGCGCTCATCGCTGAGTACGCCGATCGCGCCCGCCTGCGCGAGTGCCTCGAGCTGCAGCACTCCCGGAAAGACCGGATTGCCCGGGAAGTGGCCGGCGAGGAACTCCTCATCGCCGGTGACCCGGTACCTCGCGACCACCGAGACTCCCGCGACGACCTCGTCGACCTCGTCGACGAAGCGGAACGGCGGACGGTGCGGGAGCAGTGCGACGGGATCCATCACAACAGCATGGCGTGTTCACACGCGTGTCCCACGCCATTCGCGCGTTCGAACACCACGCGTGTAACCCTGAGCAGGTCCCGCGGGTCACAGACCCGCACCCATGTCGCCCGGTGGTTGGAGCCAGTTTCCGTGCCCGTCGCAGTCGTCTTCCCCGGACAAGGCACCCAGACCCCCGGTCTCGGCGCGCCCTGGCGCGATCACGACGCGTGGCGGATCGTCGTCGAAGCCGAGGCTGCGACGGGCGAACCGCTCGCCGAACTGCTCCTCGACGCCCCGGCCGAGGTCCTGGCCCGAACCCGCGAGGCCCAACTCGCGGTGCTCACCACCTCGCTCGTGGCGTGGGAGGCCGTACGCAGTCGCGTGGTCGAGCCCGTCGCGTTCGCGGGCCACTCGCTCGGTCAGGTCACGGCACTCGTCGCGGCCGGGGCGCTCTCGCTCGCCGACGGCGTCCGCTTCGCGGCTCGACGCGCCGAGCTCACCCAGGCCGCGGCCGACGCACACCCCGGCCGCATGGCCGCACTCCTCGGCGCGACCCCGGAACAGGCGACCGAGGCCTGCACCGCCGCGCCCGACTCGTGCTGGGTCGCGAACGACAACGCGCCTGGCCAAGTCGTCATCGCGGGGACGCCCGAAGGCGTTGACGCGGGATCGGCCCTCGCCAAGGAGCTGGGCGTGCGCCGGGCGACCCCGTTGAACGTCGGCGGTGCGTTCCACACCCCGCTGATGCACGACGCGGCAGTCGGCCTCGCGTCGATCCTCCCCGATGTCGCGCTGCAACCCACGGCCCAGCCGGTGGTGTCGAACGAAGATGCCCGGCCCTACACCGACGCCGAAGGTTGGACGACGCGCCTCGCCCGGCACGTGGAGGTGCCGGTCCGCTGGCGCGAGGTCCAACTCACGCTCGTCGGCCTCGGCGCGACCACGTTCCTCGAGGTCGGGAACGGCTCGATGCTCGCGGCGCTCGCCAAGCGCACGGTGCCCGACGTGACGGTGCTCGGCATCGCCGAACCGTCCGACGTGCTCACGAAGCTCGTCGAGCAACCCGATCCGAACCGGCATCCTGACCCGAACCAGTCGGAGCCGAACCGCCAGGAGGTGCTGCCCGCATGACCACGCTGCTCCCCGACGGGGAGGTCCTCGATGTTCCCGAACGCGTCATCGTCGCCCCGACCTCGGGAGTCTTCGAGCCGGCCGAACCCGGACCCCGCACCGAGCACGGCGAGCCGGTCACGGCGGGGCAGACGATCGGCGTGATCCACGGCCCGAGCTCCGCCACCCCCGTCACCAGCCCGTTCGCCGGGTTTCTCATCGGGATGATGGCCACGTCGGGTGAACGGCTGCGATCCGGCGAACCCATCGCCTGGCTCCGCGCAACCTGACGTGTCGGGACGGGCGGCGATCGCGGGTTGGGGCAGCGCGCTGCCCCAACGGGTGCTGACCAACGGTGAGCTCGAGCAGCTCGTCGACACCGACGACGGCTGGATCGTCGAACGCACGGGGATCCGCGAACGTCGCATCGCGACCGGCGACGAGACCACCGCGTCGCTCGGGATCGCCGCCGGCCTCGAAGCCATCAAGCAGGCCGGCCTGACGCCCGACATGATCGATCTGCTCGTGGTCGCCACCACGACGCCCGAGCAGACCATGCCGCACACGGGTGCCTTCATCGCCGACGGACTCGGCCTCCGCTGCGGCTCCTTCGACGTCGGGGCGAGCTGCTCCGGCTTCACCTACGCCCTCGTCACCGCCGCCGCGCTCCTCGCCGCAGGCCCACTCACCACCGCGCTCGGTGATCGGCTCCGACACCTTGACGCAGTTCGTCGACCCGACCGACCGGGGAACCTGCATTCTCTTCGGCGACGGTGCGGGGGCCATCGTGCTCGTCGCCGGCGACGAGTCGACCGCCACCGACACGCCGGGGCTCCTCGCCTGGGACTTCGGCTGCGACGGGAGCGCCACGGGAGTCCTCGGGATCCCCGCCGGCGGGAGTCGGGTTCCGGGCACCGCCGAGACCATCGCCGCGGGCGACCACTACGTGAAGATGCAGGGCCAGGAGGTGTTCCGCCGGGCGGTGCGCGCCGTGGTCGACTCGGGGGTGGTCACCCTGGAGCGAGCGGGCGTGGCATCCTCCGACGTGGACTGGTTCGTGCCCCACCAGGCCAACGTCCGCATCATCGACGCGGCCGCGCAACGGCTCGGCATCCCCCGGGAGCGAACCATCGTGAACATCGAGCACTACGGCAACACCTCGGCGGCATCGATCCCGTTGGCGCTCGCCGAAGCCGCCGACGACGGCCGCCTCACCGACGGCGACCTCGTGCTGCTCTCGGGCTTCGGCGCGGGCATGGCGTGGGCCACCGCACTCGTCCGCTGGGGCCGGCCATGAGTCGGGTCGCGCTGGTCACCGGAGCGTCGCGTGGCATCGGCCGGGCTGTTGCCGTCGCCCTCGCGCAGGCGGGTCATCAGGTTGCGTTCTGCTACTCGTCCGACGCCGCCGGGGCGGCCGAGACGACCGCCGCGATCGAGAGTGTCGGCGCGAAGGCGCTCGCGGTGCAGGCCGACGTCGGCGACTCCGAATCGGTCGGGAACGCGTTCGACGCCGTCGAAGCCGCGCTCGGGCCCGTCGAGCTCCTCGTGAACAACGCGGGCATCAACCGCGACGGTCTGATCATCCGCATGACCGACGAGCACTGGCGATCGGTCCTCAACGTCGACCTCGACGGCGCGTTCCACACCATCCGCCGGGCCCTGCCGAAGATGATGAAGGCCCGCTTCGGGCGGATCGTGAGCGTCTCCTCGGTCGCCGGCCACATGGGCGGCGCCGGTCAGGCGAACTACTCCGCGGCCAAGGCCGGCCTGCTCGGGCTGAGCCGGTCGGTCGCCCGCGAGATGGCACCCCGGGGCATTACCTGCAATGTGGTGGCCCCCGGCCCTATCGTGACCGCGATGACCGAGGAGATGCCCGCCGAGTGGCGGGCCCGAGCCGAGGAGGCCGTGCCGCTCGGCCGGTTCGGGACGCCCGAGGAGTGCGCCGCAGTCGTCGCGTTCCTCTGCACCGACCTCGCCGGCTACGTCACCGGCGCGCTGGTGCCGGTCGACGGCGGACTCGCGATGGGCGCCTGAACCGAAGCAACGAACCACGATCGCATCACCTACCCACCCGGTGAGCCCCCCGCTCACGAACTCACAGGAGAGAATCCCGATGGAACGAGCCGAAGCACTCACCGCCATTCGTGAAGTGGCCGTCGAGGTGCTGAGCGTCGACGAAGGAACGGTCACCGAAGAAGCACGCTTCAAGGAAGACCTCGATGCCGACAGCCTCGACCTGGTCGAGTTGGTCATGGGTCTCGAGGAACGCTTCGACATCACGGTGCCCGAAGAAGACCTCGAAGGCGTCGCGACCGTCGGCCAGGCCGTCGACCTCGTACTCGGCAAGGTCGCGAGCGCGTGAGCACAGCGGGTCGCACCAGAGTGGTCGTCACGGGCATGGGCGTGAAGACGCCCGCCGGAACCGACCTCGATTCCTTCTGGGCGACCCTGCTCGCGGGCCGCGCCACCGCGGCACGCATCCAGCGGTTCGATCCCGAGCCGCTGCCGGTGCAGTTCGGCTGTGAGGTACTCGACTTCGATCCCGTCCCCTACCTCGGGCCGAAAGAGAGCCGGCGCATGGACCGCGCGACCCAGTTCGGGTTCGCGGCCGCGGCCGACGCGATCGCCGACGCGGGCGACATCGGCGGCGACCCCGCCCGGTGCGCGGTGATGAGCGGCACCGGCATCGGTGGCCTCACCACGATGGAAGACGGCATCGAGACCTACCTGACCCGGGGCCCCGGCCGCATCTCCCCGTTCTTCATCCCGATGATGATGCCGAACGCGACCGCCGGCGTGATCTCGATGCACTACGGCTGGACCGGCCCGAACCTCTGCATCACCACCGCGTGCGCAGCCGGCTCCAACGCAATCGGCGAAGCCGCCCGACTGATCCGGGAGGGTTCGGCCGACCTGGTCGTCGCGGGTGGTACGGAAGCCCCGCTCGACCCCGGTGGCGCTCGCCGCGTTCGGACGCATGGGCGCGCTCAGCGCCCGCAACGACGACCCGAGCCGGGCCTCACGCCCGTTCGACGCCGATCGCGACGGGTTCGTGATGGGTGAGGGTGCGGCGTACCTCGTGCTCGAACGGCTCGATCGGGCCGAGGCCCGCAAGGCCCGGATCTACGCGGAGTTCGCCGGCTACGGCCGCAACGCCGACGCGTATCACATCACCGCACCGTCACCCGGTGGGAGCGGCGCGGCCGCGTGCATGCACCTCGCGCTCGACGATGCCGGCCTCGCCCCGTCGGCAATCGGTCACGTGAACGCCCACGGGACGTCGACCCCGCTGAACGACGCGGCCGAAGCCGAGGCCGTGATCAAGGTGTTCGGCGACCAGCCACCGCCGGTCATGTCGGTGAAGGGAGTGACCGGCCACCTCGTCGGCGCGGCCGGCGCGACGGAAGCGGTGGCGTCGATCCTCGCCGTGCGATCCGGCACGGTGCCCCCCACCGCGAACTTCGAACGCCTCGGCGACGACATCACGCTCGACGTGATCGCGGGCGCACCCCGCGAGATCGCCCCGGCTGCGGTCATCTCGAACTCGTTCGGGTTCGGCGGGCACAACTCCTCGCTCGTGTTCACGCCGGCGCCCTGAGACCCTCCCGACCTTCGGAGTCGACGTGATCCTCGACGGTAAGCGCATCCTCGTGACCGGAGTGCTCAACGACGCTTCGATCGCCTACTCGGTCGCCGAGCTCGCCCAGCAGCAGGGCGCCGAGGTCATCCTCAGCTCGTTCGGTCGGGCCATGAGCCTCACGAAGCGCGCCGCGCGCCGGCTTCCCTCGGAGCCCGAGATCGTCGAGCTCGACGTGACCGACGCCGATCATCTGGCTGCGCTTGCAGGACGTCGTCGGCGGTCGCCTCGACGGCGTGCTCCACGGCATCGCGTTCGCGCCGGAGTCGTGCCTCGGTGGCGGGTTCCTCACCGCGCCCTGGTCCGACGTCGCCGTCGCGATGCAGGTGTCGGTGTACTCACTCCAGGCCCTCGCCGTCGCCACCCTTCCGCTCATGCAGGAGCACGGCGGCTCGGTCGTCGGGCTCGACTTCGACAACGCGACCCAGGCCTGGCCGGTCTACGACTGGATGGGCGTCGCCAAGGCCGCCCTCGGCGCCACCTCCCGCTACCTCGCACGCGACCTCGGCGCCCACAACGTCCGGGTGAACCTCGTCGCCGCCGGTCCGCTGCGCACCATCGCGGCGAAGAGCATCCCCGGCTTCGAGAAGTTCGAAGAGGTCTGGACCGAACGCGCACCCCTCGGTTGGGACGTCCGCGACCGGGAGCCCGTCGCCAAGGCGTGCGTCGCCCTGATGTCCGACTGGTTCCCGGCCACCACGGGCGAGGTCGTGCACGTCGACGGCGGCTTCCACGCCGTCGGCGCCTGACGTTCGGACTCGCAGCGTCGCGAACGCCTCAGGCGTCGAGCATCCCAGACCGACAGTGCATGCTCCCGTCAACGGGTACCGGAGGCCACCACACGGTCGGTGCGTCGAGCCGCGCCTCGGCCTGCACACGCAGGTACGCCGCGTTGATCGTCGCTTGGTCCCAGGCGCGTGCGAAGGGCGTCGCGGCGACACGCGCGCTCACCACGTTCAGTGGACCGACCTGGATCAGAATGTTGCTCCCGGCAGCCGCCCGCGCCGCGCCGGCGATCGCAGCGACATCCGAGACGCCGGGGATCCAGGGCGTGATCGTGACACTGGTCCGCACCCCGGCCGTCGCCAGGGCGGCTACCAGTTCGAGTCGCGTCTGCGGAGACGGTGCGCCGGGGTCGAATCGGGCGAGCGCGGCTGCATCGAGTGACGAGAGTGAGATCGAGACCATCGACTGGGGATCGGCGATCAACAGGTCGCAGTCGCGGAAGACCGTTGCGCCCTTCGTGATGACCGACACCAGCCGACGCTGCGAGACCAACTCCGCCAGCACCGCGCGGGTGAGACCCGCGTCGGCCTCGACCGGCGGATACGCGTCGCAGAGACCTCCGAGCGCGAGTTGCTCGGAGCAGGGAACCGCCGCGAGCTCCAGCCGGAGCCGGGCGACAACCTCGTCGATCGCCGGCGCGGTCGACGAACCCTGCACGCCGGTGATGCAGTAGACGCAACGGAACGAGCATCGCCGGTAGGGATTGACTGTCCAGACGCCGCACTCAGGCAGGCGCTCGACCAGCCACCGTTCGGATGTGCGCCGGCGGAACGGGATCACGCCCTCTGCCGGGTCTTCCCGCTCGCGCCGGCCAGTCGCGGAAGCCGGAAGAGCGGGTGGTTCTCGTTCGGAGGCGGGCTGGGCCGGATCCACGACGTCTGCTCGAGGTGTCCGAACCGCCGGTACTCGTTGAGATAGGCGGCCCACACCTCGCTGCGCCGGAACCGGTGCCGCAGCAGGCGCAGCTCTTCGCCGCCGGTCGCGAGCGGTGCGAAGTTCGCGCGGACGCCATCCGGCAAGCGGGCGAGGAGCCCGGCCGTGTCGCTCACTCCCGGGATCCAGGGCAGCGCGTTCAGCTCCACCGCGACCCCGGCGACGTGGAGCTCTCGGAGCACCTCGAAGCGGCGGGTCCCCGACGGTGCCCCCGGATCGATCTGGCGGAGGATCTCGTCGTCGGTCGCGCAGATCGAGATCTGGACGAGCGCACGGTCACCCACCTCTTGCAGCAGGTCCACGTCGCGCAGCACCGTGGCCCCCTTGGTCACGATGGTCACCCGCCGGCCGAGCCGCACCATCGCCTCCAGCACCCGCCGGGTGATGCCGAGGTCCGGCTCCACCGACGGGTAGGCGTCGCTGAACGCGCCGAGGATCAGCAGATCCTCACTCGGGACGGCACGGATCGCGGCCAGCACGGCCGCGTCGCCCTCGATGCCGGCGATCGGTTCGCTCTCACCCTGTACCGACGTGCAGCAGTACCGGCATCGGAAGTCGCACCGCGCGTATGGGGTGACCGACCACATCCCGGCGCAGATCTCCAGGCAGAGATCGTGCATCCCCCGTGATCGGACCTCGATCGGAGCGATCAGGTCCACGAGTCAGCCCCCGTCCGTCACGTCGGTCCGTTGGATACTCGCGCTCCGGGGAGCCGACGTCGAGGGGCCGGACCAACGTGAGGGCGGGTTCAGCCCTCGAGGACTGCGGTGACCTTGGGGACGGTGTCCTTGGGTGACACCTTGTAGAAGGCGCCCGCGATCTTGCCCTTGGGGTCGACCACGAACGCCGAGCGGATGATCCCCAGGTACTTCTTGCCGTACATCGACTTCTCGCCCCACACGCCCCAGGCCTCGGCGACTGCATGGTCCTCGTCGGCGAGGAGGGGGAAGCCCAACTCGTACTTGTCGTCGAACTTCTTCTGGGCCTTCGGGGCATCGGGGCTGATCCCGAGCACGTCGGCGTCGAGGTCGGCGAGCGCAGGTTCGGCGTCGCGCAGGGCGCACGACTGGGTGGTGCACCCCGGCGTGTTGGCCTTCGGGTAGAAGTACACGACCACGTTGCGACCCTTGAACGCGCTGAGCTTGACCTTCTCGCCGTTCTGATCAGCGAGCGTGAACAGCGGTGCCTTGTCGCCGACCTGCAACTGCGCCATCGAATCTCCTCCCGAACCCAACCTCGACGCCGAACCCCGACGTACTCCCTGTCGGCTCGTAGCATGCCCCACGTGCAGCGTCGGACGCGGATCGAACTCGACGCTCCGGTCGCCGACGTCGAGCAGGCAGTCGAAGCCGTTCGCGCCGCTGCCACCGCCGACAGTGGCCGCGGGTTCCAGACCACGGTCACCGAGGTCGGGACCGGTGCCCGCCTCGAGATCGAGATCACCAACGAACAGCGCGTCCCGTACTTCCACTGGTTCTTCGCGCCGATCATCCGCCGCACCGTCGGCAAGCAGCTCAGCTGGGTCATCGCGGCCACCCGGGCGCAGCTCGCCGGCACGCCGCCACCGGATCCCCCCAAGGTCCCCTTCCTGCTCGGCCAGGACGCGTTCGACGAGGACGCCGTCCGGCTCCTCGCCGTCGCCGGCGCGATCGGCGCGCTGGCGAGCTTCGGAGCCGCACTGTTCGGCCAGAACGCCGATTCGGTGGCCAACTCGTTCGGCGCCTCGAACGCCGACCTCGGGGTCTCGCTGGCGGTCACCCGGGTGGGGGTGTTGCTCGCCCTCGTCACCACCGCGCTCGCCGACCGGCAGGGCCGCCGGAAGCTCCTCGCGATCTCGTTCGCGGGCGTGTGCATCTTCAACGCAGTGACCGCGCTCGCGCCCAGCCTCGTCGTGTTCACCGGTTCCCAACTGCTCGTGCGTGCGTTCGTGAACTCCACGATCGTCGTCGCCGGGATCGCAGTCATCGAGGAGGCCCCCGAGAACGCGCGGGCGTTCGCCGCCACCACGTTCGCGTTGGCGTCGGGCGCGGGCTACGCGCTGTCGGTCGTGCTGCTCCCGGTCGCCGACCTCGGCCCCGACGCCTGGCGCATCGCCTTCGCGGTGAGCGGAGCAACGATCCTGTTCCTCCCGCGCCTCTTGCGGCGCCTCCCCGAGACGCGGCGCTACTCGGCGCTCGCCGCGCGCACGACGCAACGCGGCCGGTTCCGCGAGGTGTTCGATCGCGCCTACGGCCGTCGGTTCCTCCTCCTCGGCGCGGCGGCGTTCCTCGCGAGCGTGTTCAGCGCGCCGTCGGCCCAACTCACCAACCGGTTCCTCACCGACGAGCGGGGATTCTCGAACTCCGGGATCAGCGTGTTCCAGGCGGTGACGAGCGGCCTTCCCGGCCTCCTCGGCCTCGTACTCGGTGGTCGGCTGGCCGAGCGGCGGGGCCGAAAGCCCGTGGCCGCGATCGGCCTCGGCGTCGGTGCGGCGGCACAGATCGTGTTCTTCCTCGTCGACGGACCGTCGCTGTGGGTCGCGTCGGCGGTGGCCATCGTCTTCGCCGGCGGCGCAACGATCGCGCTCGGCACTCTCGACGCCGAGCTCTTCCCCACCGAGGTCCGCAGCACCGGCAACGCGTTGCTGCTCGTGTGCGGTGTGACGGGATCCGTGGTCGGACTGCTCCTCGCCGGTCTCCTCTCCGACGAGGTGGGCGGGCTCGGGCCGGCCATCGCGATCTGCGGCCTCGCGCCGCTCCTCGCCGCGATCTTCGTCGTGCCGCGCCTGCCCGAAGCCGCACACCGGGATCTCGATGACGTGAGTCCCTCGGAGATGTGACGACCGACACCGGCCACATGCGACCGCGCTCCAATTTCTTTCACGGCTCCCTGTTGTCCGCAATCGCGGAGTGTGACATTGCGCCGATTCCAGAAATTCACCGAGCGCGATCGGTGGTGCTCACACACGGGTTTCCGCACTTCAGGAGCCCGCGCGGTGCGCGGGCAACTTGCGTCGGGGCGGCGCGAACCCCCTATTCTGAGAACAGATTCACCGGCCTCCGAGGAACGGAAACCGTCGGTGAAATGACGTGCGGCGGTAAAGGTCAGCCCCGCAGTCAGCCGATACCCGGTGTGCAGGAGCCGAGCCAGGGAGGCGATTGACTCGTGCCAGCCTTGAACGCACAGGACGCGGCGCATCTTCTACGACGAAGTGGATTCGGTGGAGGCGGAAGCCTCGAAGCCGCAGACCGCGCGGCCATCACCGGCCTCGAACGCGCCGCCGCCGTCGATCTCATCCTCAGCACCGCCAACGTCACCACCGACGACCCGGTGCGCATGTACGACCCCAACTTCTACGCCGACCCGGGCAAGCTCGAGGACGCGCAGCTGTGGTGGATCGAACGCATGCGCACGGCACGCGTCGCTGGCCGGACTGCCGCGGCGAAGGCGCCGAGCCCGATTCAAGAGAAGCTCGCGCTCTTCCTGCACAGCCACTTCGCGTCGGGCCACGAGAAGCTCGGCAGCACTCAGGCGATGTACGAGCAGAACCGAGTGTTCCGCACCCAGGGTCTCGGGAGCTTCCAGGAGCTCGCTCTCTCGCTCACCACGAAGAAGGACGGCGCCGAGGCGCTGCTCGGGTACCTCGACAACCACACGAACATCGTCGGGAACCCGAACGAGAACTTCGCCCGTGAGCTCATGGAGCTGTTCACGATGGGGGTGAACAAGTACACCCAGCAGGACGTCGTCGAGTCGGCACGAGCCTGGACCGGATGGACCCTCGACTGGCCGGTTGACTACAACCCCGTGATGTTCTTCCGCTCCGACAAGCACGATGCCGGCCAGAAGACCTTCATGGGCATCACGAGGAACTGGGACGGCCCCGACATCGTGCGCCACCTCTGCACCGGCACCGCGGTCAACCCGGCCACCGGTGAGGCTCCGGCGCTCACGACATCACGCTTCGTCGCCCGCAAGATCTGGAGCTTCTTCGCGTACCCGAACCCCGATGCCGCGCTCGTCGAGAGCCTCGCCGCGAACTGGCGGGCGAAGGGCCTCGTCGTCGCGGAGTTGCTGCGTGACATCTTCACCCGCGACGAGTTCTACTCGACCACTGCGAAGCTCGGGCTGGTTCGGGCGCCGATGGAGTTCGTGACCGCGGCCCTCCGATCAACCGGCCTCAGCGCCCGGACGGCGATCCCCTACAACATCGCCGAGATGGGCCAGGCCCCGTTCTTCCCGCCCGATGTCTCGGGCTGGAAGCAGAACGCGTACTGGGTCACCACGACGGGGATCTGGGAACGGGCGAGCTACGTCGCCGGACAGATCGCGTGGCGCACCGACCAGCTCAACCCCCCGTTCCTCGGATCCACGATGACCATGACGGTGCCGAATGCAGTGCAGGCCGCGTTCGACGCGTGCGGGATCGACAGCCCGTCGGCGGCGACGCGCTCGGTGCTCGAGTCCTGGCTCACCGCGCAACGGGCAACGAACCCGTCCACTGAGTGGACGCACTACCAGGCCATCAACCTCGGCGTCCTCACGATGCTGAGCCCCGACTTCCAGCTCGCGTAGACGGAAGGGACGCCGTGACCGACAAGGACTACCTCCGCGCTCAACGCGAACTGTGGGAACCGGCCACCGGCCCCAACGGGATGTCGCGCCGCAAGTTCCTGCAGGCGTTGGGCATCGGGACAGGGGCCGCGCTCGCCGCGCCGTCCATCCTGTCGCGCTTCGAGGCCTTCGCGGCCGATTCGAGCTCGACCGACGGGATTCTCGTGCTGGTCATGCTCGACGGTGGCAACGACGGGTTGAACACGCTCGTGCCCTTCAACGACGCCAAGTACCGCTCGCTGCGCCCGTCGCTGCGGTACAACGCCCCGGGCGGCGCCAGCCGAGCCACGCTGAACATCAACGATGCGAACTTCGGGTTGAACCCGAACCTCCCCAAGCTCGCGGCGCGCTACCTGCAGAACAAGGTCGCATTCGTTCGAGGCATCGGGTACAACCCGGCCGACATGAGCCACTTCACCTCGATGGGCTACTGGATGAACGGCTGGAAGGACGCACCGCCGCAGCAGTACGCCAACGGCTGGGTGGGTCGCTACATGGACTCCCTCCCCGGTGCGAGCACCAACGCGCTTCTCGGAGCGTGCATCGGTTCCTCGGTGCCGCTCCACATGATCGGTTCGACGGCCCGGGCAGCCGGCATCCCGCAGGACATCAGCGGCGCGTTCGGCATCAACCGCTCAAAGCCGTACGACGCGCGGATGTTCGACGCGTTCGCCGTCGTACGGGAACGCCTCGACGGGCAAGGGCCAATGGGCCGACATGATCGGCAAGACGGCGAAGAGCTCGATGTCGGTCGCGCAGACGGTGCAGCCGGCGTACGCAGGAGCTCTCGGCGACGACGATCTCGTGCAGCAGCTGACACTGACGGCACGCCTCATCAACCTCAACCTCGGGACCCGGGTCTTCCACACGAAGCTCGGGAGCTTCGACACCCACGGCGACCAGGAGTCGATGCACACGCGCCTCCTGACCTCGCTCGATGCCGGGATCGAGGCGTTCTTCGCGAACCTCAGCGCGGCGCAGAAACCTCGTGTCACCCTGCTCACGTTCTCGGAGTTCGGCCGTCGGCCCGACGAGGCGAACAACGGCACGGACCACGGCGCGGCGGGGCTCGACATCGTCGTCGGCGACAAGGTCAAGGGTGGCCTCTACGGTGAGCAGCCTTCCCTCACCGACCTCGACGCCAACGGCAACCTCAAGGCGAGCACCGATTTCCGGGCCGTGTACGCCGAAATGCTCGGATCGTGGCTCGGCGCCGACCCGGTTCCGATCCTCGGCAAGGACTACCCCCGACTCGGTCTGTTCACCGGGGCACCGGTCTCCGCTTCGACCACGACGACGCTTCCGCCCGTGGTGACCACCACCACCACCAAGCCGGCCGCCACGACCACCACCACCAAGCCGGCCGCCACGACCACCACCACCAAGCCGGCCGCCACGACCACCACGACCAAGCCGGCCGCCACGACCACCACCACCAAGCCGGCTGCCACGACCACCACGACCAAGCCGGCTGCCACGACCACGACCATCGCGCAACCGACAACGACACCCGGCACCCTCCCGCGGGTTCGGCGACCCCGTCGCTGGCGCGGCCGCCGCCCCAGCTGACCGGCTGTTCGTCCGTCTGACAGACCCACAAGCAGCGGCGCCCGCGCCGCGGATTCGAACGATCAGGTCGTCTTGCGGCGGAGGTTGTGGCCGAAGAAGCCGCCCTTGGGGCGGGCGTGCGCGTGGTAGTGGTCGGGGATGTTGCGCATGTTGTCGTCGACGTAGTGCTCGAACGTGAAGTGCTCGGTGACCACCGCGGCGAGCTGGGTGTGCATGTGCGCGAGCGTCTCGGGTGGCGGCTCGATCCCATGATCCCGCCACACGACCATCGGAACCGCGCAGATCTCGCACTCCGCGATCCAGCAGATGTCGTCTTCGTGGAACCACGGCGTGATCCGCGCCGCCTCGCACAGATCGCAATGAGGCGCGGGCCCTGACGGCTCAGTGTCGCTCATGGTGTGGTGCTCGCAGCGTGCTCCGCGTCCTGTGCGTCGAGCGCGGCGCGCAGCTCGGCCACGAAGGTCGCCGCGGCCTCGGGTCCACCGCCCTGGAGGAGGCGCCGGACCAGCGCGCTCCCGACGATCACGCCGTCGGCGGTCTCGGCGGCTTCACACGCCTGTTCCGGAGTGGAGATCCCGACGCCGAGCAACACCGGCTTGTCGGTCACGGCCTTGCACCGACGCCCCATGTCGCCCGCCTGGGTCGCCAGGGCGCGGCGCTCACCCGTCACACCCATGAGGGCGACGCCGTAGACGAAGCCGTGCGACCGTTCGCAGATGGCCCGAAGGCGGGTCTCGGTGGTCGTCGGCGCCGCGAGCAGCACCGTCTCGACACCGCTCGCATCGGCCACGTCGCCCCATCCGTTCAGCTCGTCGAGCGGGAGATCGGGCACGATCGCGCCGTCGATCCCCGACCCCGCGAGCGATGACGCGAAGCGTTCGTGGCCCATGTGCTGGACGGGGTTGTAGTACGTCATGACCACGAGCGGCACCGACACGTCGAGGGCGGCGGCCTCCGCGATGATCGTGGCCGGGGTCGCGCCGAGTTCGAGCGCGCGTTGGGAGGCCTCCTGGATGGTGGCTCCGTCCATCACCGGATCCGAGAACGGGATGCCGATCTCGATCGCGTCGGCACCGGCCGACGCGACCGCGCGGACGACATCGAGCCATCCGCCGCCGAGCCCACCGGTGACGTAGGGGACGAGCAGGGTGTGCCCTTCGGCCCGACGGGTCCGGAGGTGCGACTCGAGGTTCACCCGAGGGTCTCCCCGAGCATCTCCGCAACCTGGTTGGCGTCCTTGTCGCCGCGGCCGGAGAGCGTCACGAGCACCGTCGACCCCGACGGCACCGCGCGACCGGCCTCGCGGGCGAGCCAACCGATCGCATGCGCCGGTTCGAGGGCCGGGACGATCCCCTCCGTCTCGGCGAGGAGTTGGAACCCGGCGAGCGCTTCGTCGTCGGTGGCGAACACGTACTCGGCCCGACCGTCGGCCGCGAGTTGCGCGTGCTCGGGGCCGACCCCCGGGTAGTCGAGGCCCGCGCTGAGCGAGTGCGCCTCGAGGATCTGGCCGTCTTCGTCTTGGAGGAAGAGCGAGCGAGCACCGTGCAGCACTCCGGGCACCCCCCGACTCACCGAGGCGCCGTGTTGCCCCGACTCGAGTCCGTGACCGCCGGCTTCGACACCGATGAGCCGGGCCGACGTGTCGAGGAACCCGGCGAACGTACCGATCGCGTTGGAGCCACCGCCGACACACGCCACGACGAGATCCGGATCCCCGCCGGTCTTCTCCCGGCACTGCTCGCGCGCTTCGTCGCCGACGATGCGTTGGAACTCGCGCACGATCCACGGATACGGGTGCGGACCGACGACCGAACCGATGCAGTAGTGGGTGCTCTCGACGCTCGCCACCCAGTCGCGCAGCGCGTCGTTGATCGCATCCTTGAGAGTGGCGCTCCCCGACGACACCGGGATGACCTCGGCACCGAGCAACTGCATGCGGAACACGTTGAGAGCCTGGCGTTCGACGTCGACCGCACCCATGAACACCTGGCAGTCGAGCCCGAACAGCGCCGCCGCGGTTGCGGTCGCGACGCCGTGCTGGCCCGCACCGGTCTCCGCGATGACGCGCTGCTTGCCCATGCGGCGGGTCAGGAGCGCCTGACCGAACACGTTGTTGATCTTGTGGGAGCCGGTGTGCGTGAGGTCTTCGCGCTTGAGCAGCACCCGCAGGCCGAGCCGTTCGGAGAGGCGGTGGCACTCGGTGACCGGCGTCGGCCGACCGGCGTAGTCGGTGAGCAGACCGCCGAGCTCGGCCCGGAACTCCGCCGACCCCCACGCGGTGCGGAACTCGGCTTCCAGCTCCTCGAGTGCTGGCACGAGCGTCTCGGGGACGAAGCGACCACCGAACTCGCCGAAGCGACCGAGGCCGGTCGGCTCGGCGCTCGGCGCGTCGGGAAGCACCACCGGTTCACCTCGACTCGGCGCCGCCATTACTCGTCGTCCATCCAGTCGTACGGGTGACTGCCGGTGGAGACCGGCGGACGGTTCTCGTCGGCCAGCTGGTCGCCCGCGGCACGGGCCGCGTCGATGAACCGCTTGAGCTTCCGTGGGTCCTTGCGGCCCGCACTCGCCTCGACGCCCGTGCTCACGTCGACACCCCACGGCCGCACCTTCGCGATCGCGTCGGCGACGTTGTCGTGGTTCAGCCCACCCGCGAGCAGGAGACGGATCCCGCCGGGGGCACCCTCGGTGAGCGACCAGTCGAAGACACGACCGGATCCGGGCTCGGGGTTGTCGATCAGGACGACATCAGCCGGACCGTTCGCCGCGGTCGAGAGCGTCGGGTCGCCGGCCGGGAACGCCTGGATCACGAACGGCACCCGCTGGCGGACCCACCGGACCTCGGAGATCGGTTCCCGACCGTGGAGCTGCGCGCCGCGCAGACCGGTGGTGTTCACGATCTCGGCGACCCGTTCGGGTCGCTCGTTGCGGAACACCCCGACGGTGACGGTCTCGAGCGGCAGCCGCTTCACGATGTCGGCGACCGTCGCGGGCATCACCATGCGTCGGCTTCCCGACGCGAAGACGAAGCCGATCGCGTCGGCGCCGAGGGCGACCGCGAGCAGCGCGTCGTCCTCGTTGGTGATCCCGCACACCTTGATGAACATGGCCCGCCCACCGTATCGGACCGACCCACCACACTCCGTGATCGTTTCCGGCCGCACACCCTCGTTCTGGTCAGGTGAGCGGTTGCAGGCCAACCCCGGAGATGACCGGAACGGGGGCTGGGGGGTCAGGCGTCGATGAGGCGACCGTGCAGGTAGTCGTCGTAGGCGCTGAGGTCGAGGAAGCCGTGGCCGCTGTAGTTGAAGAGGATGACCCGTTCCTCGCCCAGCTCCTTGGCCGCGAGCGCCTCGTCGATCACAGCCCGGATCGCGTGGCCGGTCTCAGGTGCGGGCAGCTTGCCCTCGGTGTTCGCGAACTGCACCGCCGCCTCGAAGGTCTTGCCCTGCGGGTAGGCGATCGCCTCCATCCGACCGGCCTTCACCAGGTTGGAGATGATCGGCGAGTCGCCGTGGTAGCGCAGACCACCGGCGTGGATCGACGGTGGCACGAAATCGTGGCCGAGGGTGTACATCGGCAGGAGCGGCGTCATGCCCACGGTGTCGCCGAAGTCGTACTCGAACGTCCCCTCGGTGAGCGTCGGGCAGCTCGACGGTTCGACGGCGACGAGGCGCACGGAGTCGTCGGCCATGAACGGCAGCGCGATGCCCCCGAGGCTCGATCCACCACCGCAGCACCCCACCACGACATCGGGTCGGGCCTCCCCCGCCATCGCGAGCTGGTCCTTGGCTTCGAGGCCGATGACGGTCTGGTGCAGGAGCACGTGGTTGAGCACCGACCCGAGCGCGTAGTGGGTGTCGTCGCGCCCGGCGGCATCTCGCACGGCGTCGCTGATCGCGAGGCCGAGGGATCCCGGATGCTTCGGATCGTCGACGGGGGACGCGACGACCTCGCTCCCCCAGGTCTCCATGAGGATCTTGCGGTACGGCTTCTGCTCGAAGCTGGCCCGCACCATGTACACCTTGCAGTCGAGGCCGAACTGACGCGACGCGAAGCTCAGCGCGGTCCCCCACTGCCCCGCTCCGGTCTCCGTCGAGATCCGCTTGATGCCCTCGGCCTGGTTGTAGAAGGCCTGCGGCACCGCGGTGTTGGTCTTGTGCGAACCGGCCGGCGAGACCGACTCGTCCTTGTAGTAGATGCGCGCCGGCGTGCCGAGCGCCTGCTCGAGGCGTTCGGCGCGCACGAGTGGGGTCGGCCGCCACAGGCGAAGGATGTCGATGACTGCTCCCGGGATGTCGATCCACTGCTCGGGCGACATCTCCTGGGCGATGAGGCCCATCGGGAACAGCGGCGCGAGGTCGTCGGGCCCGACCGGCTCCCTCGTGGCCGGGTGCAGGGGCGGCTGCAGCGGCTCGGCGAGCGCCGGGAGCGCGTTGAACCACGCCGTCGGGATCTGATCCGACGTGAGGTCGTAGCGGTTCATCGGGAGCCCTCCTCGTACAGGGAGCGGAGCGTCGAGACCGGGTCCTCCGAGCGGACGAGGTACTCACCCACGAGCACGGCGTCGTAGCCGGCGTCGTGCATGCGGCGGGCGTCGTCGGGCGATCGGATCGCGCTCTCGGCCACTGCGAGCACGTCGGAGGGGATCTGCGACCGGAGCCGCTCCGCCGTCGTGAGGTCTTCGGCGAAGGTCCCGAGGTTGCGGCAGTTCACGCCGACGATGCGTGCCCCGGCCGCCAACGCCCGGTCGACCTCGGCGTCGTCGTGGGCCTCGACCAGTGCCGCGAGACCGAGGTCGGTGGCGAGGACGTGGAGCTCGGCGAGGAGGTCGTCGTCGGGGATCGCGGCCACGATCAACAGGACCGCGTCGGCCCCGATCGCCCGCGCCTCCCAGATCTGCGACCCGTCGATCACGAAGTCCTTGCGCAAGATCGGGAGCGACACTGCCTCGGAAGCGGCTTGCAGGTCGGCGACGGTGCCACCGAAGAACGGACCGTCGGTGAGGACCGACAACGCCGCCGCACCACCCGACTCGTAGGCCTTCGCGGTGAGCGCGGGATCGAGGTCGAGCGCGAGATCACCCTTCGACGGAGAACGTCGCTTGATCTCGGCGATCACCGTGAGTCGGCCGTCGGCGCGCCGGAGTCCACCGGCGAAGTCGCGGGTCGGTGCGGCCGCGAGCGCCGCCGTGCGGATCGCCTCGCGCGCCCCGGGCTGGCGCAGCAGCGTGACCTCGTCGAGCTTCGTGCGGAGGATCTGATCAAGCACAGACATGAGAAGAAAAGCCTACGCTCCCCTGTCATGGCGATCACCTTTCCCGACGGTTTCGTCTGGGGCACGGCCACGGCTGCGCACCAGGTCGAAGGAGGCAACTGGAACAACGACTGGTGGATGTGGGAACACGATCCGTCGTCGCCGTGCATCGACGTCTCCGGCGACGCGTGCGACCACTTCTGGCGCTACCCGGAAGACATCGCGCTCCTCGCCGACCTCGGATTCACCTCGTACCGGTTCTCGCTCGAGTGGTCCCGCATCGAGCCCGAACCGGGCGAGTTCTCCGTCAACGCGCTCGACCACTACCGGCGCATGCTCGCCTCGTGCCACGAGCACGGCCTCCTCCCCGTGCTCACCTACCACCACTTCACGACCCCCCGGTGGGCCGTCGCCGAAGGCGGATGGCTGAACCCCGAGACCGGTGAGCACCTCGCCCGCTTCGCCGAGCGCGCCACGGAGCACCTCGGCGACCTCGTCGGGATGGCGTGCACCATCAACGAGCCCAACGTCGTGTCGATCCTCGGCTATCTGCTCGGCACGTTCCCGCCGGGCCACGTCGACGGGGGCGAGTACACGACGGCCAACGAGAACCTCCTCCGCGCCCACCGCCTCAGCTACGACGCCATCAAGTCGGGCCCCGGCGACTTCCCCGTCGGGCATGACGCTCTCGATGGCCGACTTCCAGGCGATCGACGGCGGCGAGTCGAACATGGCACGCGCCCGCCACTCGATGGAAGACGTGTTCCTCGAGGGCGCGCGCGGCGACGACTACCTCGGCGCGCAGATGTACACCCGGATCCGGTTCGGGCCCGACTCGCCGGCTCCGCTCGCGAACGAGGACGGCCTGCGGACGACACTCATGGGGTACGAGTTCTGGCCCCAGGCCCTCGAGGCGACGGTGCGCCGCGCCGCCGAGGTGTTCGGCGGACCGATCTACGTGACCGAGAACGGGATCGGCTGCACCGACGACACCGAACGCATCGAGTACGTGACGGCGGCGCTCGAGGGCCTCGACCGCTGCCTGCAGGACGGCCTCGACGTGCGGGGCTACTTCTGCTGGAGCTGCCTCGACAACTTCGAGTGGGCCGAGGGCTACGCCCCCCTGTTCGGGCTCATCGCCGTCGACCGGGAGACCCAGGTCCGCACCCCCAAACCGTCGGCCCACTGGCTCGGCCAGATCGCCCGCACCAACACCCTCGACACCTGACCCTCCACGTCTCCCTGATCTGCCGATCACACTCACGTCTGGGGCGCCGATGGCACCAACGATCAGGGGTATGTGGAGCGAACGGAACACCGCGAGAGGCTTCGACCCCGCGGCACCGGCGAGTGAGCGGAACGATGCAGTGATGGACAGCAAAGGCACCATCGTCGTGGTCGACGACGAGCCGAACATCGCCGACCTGGTGGAGATGTACCTGGCCCGCGACGGCTTCCGCGTCGTGAAGGCGTCGACCGGCCGCACCGGGCTCGACGCGATCCGCGCGCAGCGGCCGCGACTGGTCGTGCTCGACGTCGGCCTGCCCGACATCGACGGCCTCGACGTGTGCCGCGAGATCCGGGCTGCGTCGCCCGTCCCCGTGATCTTCCTCACCGCGCGCGACGGCGAGGTCGACCGCGTTCTCGGCCTCGAGCTCGGCGCCGACGACTACCTCACCAAGCCGTTCTCCCCGGCGGAGCTCGTGGCCAGGGTCAAGGCGGTGCTGCGCCGGACCGACGGGAGCACCGGCGCCGACGTGATCCCGGCCGGGTCGGCCACGATCGACGTGGGGCGCCGCGAGATCCGGATCGGCGACCAGGTGGTCGAGTTCACGACCAAGGAGTTCGACCTCCTCCGCTACCTCGCCGAACGACCCGGGCTCGCGCTGCTCGCGGCAACAGATCCTCGACGGCGTGTGGGGCTACGACTGGTACGGCGACTCCCGCACCGTCGACGTGCACATCGCGCAGGTCCGCAAGAAGCTCGCCGGGGCGACCAGCATCAGCACGGTGCGAGGGGTGGGCTACCGGTTCGAGCGCGAGGCACCCGCACCCGCGTGACGCGTCTCACGACGCCACCCCGGCAGCTCCGCAACCGGATCCTCGGAGCGATGGTCGCCGTCGCGATCGGCGTGCTCGTGTTCACCGGCGTGACGACCGTCGCGCTCACCCGGCGCGCCGCGGTCGACGCAGCCGCGGCCCAGCTGCGCGACGCGCGCGCCGAGCGTCGCGTCGAGTCTCGAACGGCTCCGGACCCGCCTCGACACCCAGCAGGTCCGCCAACGCACCGCGGCCGGCGACCGGCGGGTCCAGCGGGAGTTCGCCACGTTCGTGCGGGCCACGCTGAGGATCTCCGACGGCACACTCGTCTCGATCACACCGGAAGGCGACGTCGCGACCGGCATCGACTCGCTCACCGAGGCGGAGCCACCGGCCGCGACGCCGAAGATCCTCGACCTCCCCCCGGGAGTCGCGGCCGACGACCTCGACCCCTCGGCGCTGCAAGCGGGAGAGACCCAGACGGGAACCGACGGCGACACCGTGTTCGTGGCCGTTCCGCTGCACGAGGAACCCGACGGGACCATCCCGGTCATCGTGCTCAGCAACACGGTCGAGCGCGGACTCGCGGGCCGGGCCGGGCCGTTCTTCCTGTTCACCGCGCTCGTCGCGGCCGTGGCGGCGACGGTCGTGTCGTACTACCTCGCCCGACGGTTCACCCGACCGCTCGCGGTCATGGGCGACACCGCCGGGCGGATCGCGGCCGGCGATCTCTCCGCCCGGGTCGACCTCGGCGCGCACCCGACCGACGAGCTCGGTGCCCTCGCCGCGACCCTCAACGACATGGCGACCCAGCTCGACGACGCGCGGGGCAGGAGCGCGCGTTCCTGCTGAGCGTCTCGCACGATCTCCGCACTCCGCTCACGTCGATCCGGGGGTACGCCGAGGCGATGACCGACGGCACCGTCGACGACGCCGAGGCCCGAAAGCGGGCCGCCGCGGTGATCGCCTCGGAATCGCGGCGACTCGAACGCCTCGTGGCCGACCTCCTCCAGCTCGCGTCGCTCGACGCCCGTCAGTTCTCCCTGCGTCCGAGGCCACTCGACGCGGCGGTGACCATCCGCGACGCGTTCGACGCGTTCCAACCCGGGGCGGAGGAGCTCGGGATCGACCTCCAGCTCGACGCGCCCGGCCGCGCTCCCCGTGTACATGGATCCCGAACGTCTCGGCCAGATCATCGCCAACCTCGTCGAGAACGCGTTGAAGTACGCAACCCATCGGGTCCGGGTGACCGTGATCCGCCACGACGACCTCGTGCTCGAGGTGCGCGACGACGGGCCGGGGATCGATCCGACCGAGCTCGCGGCGGTGTTCGAGCGCCTCTACACCGCCCGCGGCGCACCGGCGCGGGCCGTCGGAACCGGACTCGGGCTCGCGATCGTGCGGGAGCTCGTGGCCGCGATGGGCGGACGGGTGTCGGCGTCGAGCGATCCCGACGGCGGCGCGACGTTCACGGTGCGTCTCCCCGTGGTCGAGCCGCCCGGGGCTACGAGCTCGAGCTGACGGGTGTCTCGCGGGCCGCCGCGACCATCGGCGCGTCGGGGCTGCCGATCGACACCTCGGCCGGCAGCTCCACCTCACGCCGGACGTAGCCGAGCGCGACCACCGGCCCACCGTCGGCCGGGGTGACGCTCGTGACGGCGCCGACGACGGCATCGTCGGCGCGGATCTCGGCGCCGACCTCAGGACGGTCGGTGCCGAGCACGTCGAGGCGGCGCAGGTACTTGTTCACGTGGCCCCGGGTGTCGATGCGGCACACCAGCTCCTGGCCGAGGAAGCAGCCCTTCGTGAACGACACCGCGCTGCGCTCGAGGAACGCCTCCTGCGGAATCGTCTTCTCGGTCACGTCGACACCCAGCTTCGGGACGCCGGCTTCGATCCGCCGGCGCTCGTACCCGTCGGCATCGAGACCGTCGGCATCGATCGGGCCGAGCGCCACGGCCGGGCCGACGACGTCGCCGTTGGGGAACGCCACACATCCCTCGGGAGCAGGGACCGATGCGCCGTCACGTACCGCCACCATCCCCCACCCCTCGCTGCGATCCTCGACTTCGGCCTTCACGCGGATCCGGAACCGGTCGAGCGACTCGGCGAGTCGGGCACCGAACCCCGCGTCGCAATCCAGCCAGGCTGCGTCGCCGACCCGTGCGAGCCGGAACGCGACGTCGAGCTTGCCCTGTGGGGTGAGGAGCAACGAGTCGACGGTGCCGCCGTCGCCGACCGGGTCGAGGTCGGCCGAGACGAGACTCTGGAGGAACGAGAACGCGTCGGGCCCTGAGACGACCACCGCATCGCGGTCGAGAACGGTCATGTGATCTCCGGTTCCTGCATGCTTCGGGCTGCCTGGGCTGCTGTGAGCAACGCCTTGGCCTTGTTGTGGCATTCCAGGTTCTCGGCCTCGGGATCCGAGTCGGCCACGACACCCGCCCCGGCCTGCACGCTCGCCTGCCCGCCCTGCCAGACCATCGTGCGGATGGCGATGGCGGTGTCGACGTTGCCGGAGAAGTCGGCGTACCCGACCACCCCGGCGTAGGGACCCCGCTTCGCGGGTTCCAGCTCGTCGATGATCTCCATCGCCCGCACCTTCGGCGCGCCGCTCACGGTGCCCGCGGGGAACGTCGCCCGCAACACGTCGACGGGGCTCTTGCCGTCGGCCAACTCGGCCGACACCTCGCTCGTGAGGTGCATGACGTGGGAGTACCGCTCGAGCGTCATCAGCTCGTCGACCTGTTCGGTGCCGAACCGCGCGACCCGGCCGACGTCGTTGCGGGCGAGGTCGACGAGCATGGTGTGTTCGGCGCGTTCCTTCGGGTCCTCCGACAGCTCGGCCGCCATCTTGCGGTCGTGCTCCTCGGTACGGCCCCGCCAACGCGTGCCCGCGATCGGCCGGCTGATCACACGACCGTTCAGGAGTTGCACCATCGGCTCGGGCGACGAGCCGACGAGGGTCACGTCGGCTGATGCGCGCGCGCTGCGGAGGAAGTACATCGACGGCGAGGGGTTCACCAGCCGGAGCACCCGGTACACCTCGAGCGGGTCGAAGTCGCCGTCGAGATCGAAGCGTTGCGAGAGCACGACCTGGAAGATGTCGCCCGCGAGGATGTGCTCGCGCGCGACTTCGACGGCCCGTTCGTACATGGCCGGGGCCATCGTCGAACGGAACGACGGGAGATCGGTCAACTGGTCGGGTGGCGGCGGCATGGGCCGGTACGGCAGCGGACGGGCGAGCTCCTCGACGAGGCCGTCGAGGCGGTCGGTGGCGCGGGCGTACGCGGCATCGATCGCGTCGGCATCGGCGTCGGGCGCGAGGAAGACGTTCTCGATCAGGTAGAGGCGCTGGCGGTAGTGGTCGAACGCGGTGACATGACCGGTGAGCCAGAGGACGGCGTCGGGCGCTGCCGAGCTGGTCGGCGGGGATGTTCGGCAGGTGCTCGATCTCGCGCACGACGTCGTACCCGAGGTACCCGACGATCCCGCCGTGGAACGGGGGCAACTCGGGGATGCGGGGCGCGCGGTAGTGGGCGAGCAGCGCTTCGAGCGCGTCGAGCGCGCCCCGGTCGGCTGGCACCCCGGGGGGCGGCTCGCCGAAGAACTCGACGGAACGTCCGCGGACGACGAGCGTCAGCGCCGGATCGCGACCGAGGAACGAGAACCGACCCCACCGCTCGGCGTGCTCGACCGATTCGAGCAGGAACCCCTCGCCGTCGCCCACGAGCTTGCAGAACGCCGACACGGGCGTTTCGAGATCGGCGCGCACCTCGCGCCAGACCGGCACGACCGTGTGGCCGGCCGCGAGGGTGCGGAAGTCGTCGAGGGTCGGCGTGATCGACACGGGTCGGGAGACGCCCGACTCAGACAGGGCCGGGAGTCGCGCCGGAGCCGAAGGCCCGGAAGAAGCACGACCGCTCGCCGGTGTGGCAGGCGCCTCGACCCTCCTGCTCCACGACGAAGAGGAGCACGTCCATGTCGCAGTCGTAGTACGCCTCGCGGATCCACTGGCGGTCGCCGGACGTCTCGCCCTTGCACCAGTACTCCTGGCGGCTCCGGCTCCAGAACCAGGTCCGACCGGTCTCGAGCGAACGGGCCAGCGCATCGCGGTTCATCCAGCCGACCATGAGGACCGTGCCGGTGCCCTGCTCCTGGATGATGGCCGGCGCCAGACCGTTGGCGTCGTAGGCGACGGCGTCGATCTCCTCTGCCGTCGCGGCGATGGGGGTGGCAGTCCTCACCCCTTCGATGGTAGCCGTCGTGTCAGACTCCCCCGATGGCAAATGGCCCCGTTCCCCCCGACGCGCCCCGCCGGCCGCACGTCTTGCGCGCCCACGGCGACGAGCGTGTCGACGACTGGTACTGGCTCCGAGATCGCGACGATCCGGCCGTGCTCGCGTACCTCGAAGCCGAGAACGAACACACCGAGACTGCCCTCGAGCACACCGAGGCGCTCCAGAAGGAGCTCTACGCCGAGATCGTGAACCGGGTGCTCGAGACCGACGTCTCGGCCGCGGCCCACCGGGGTCCGTGGGACTACTTCGTACGCACCTACGAGGGCAGCCAGTACGCAGTGCACGGCCGTCGGCCCCGCGGCGCCGCGGTCGACGTCGACGAGCAGATCATCCTCGACGAGAACGAGCTCGCCGCCGGAGCCGACTACTTCTCGCTCGGTGGCGCCGCGGTCAGCCCCGACCAACGCCTGCTCGCGTACGAGGTCGACTTCACGGGCGGCGAACGCCACGAGCTCCGGATCCGCGACCTCGAGACCGGCGCCGACCTCGACGACCGCATCCCCGACACCTACTACGGCCTCGCCTGGGCCAACGACAACCGCACCCTGTTCTACGTCCGGCCCGACGACGCCGTGCGACCCCATCAGGTGCTCCGGCACACCCTGGGGACCCCGACGTCGGAAGACGTCGTGGTGTTCCACGACGACGACGAGTACTTCTTCGTGAACGTCGAGCGCACCCTCACCGGCGCGTTCATCCTCCTGGCGAGCGACTCGAAGACCACGAGCGAGGTCTGGTACATCGACGCCGACTCACCGGGCGACGAACCCCGGCTGATCGCCCGACGTGAACCCGGCATCGAGTACACGGTGACGCACCACGCGGCAGAGGCCGCACCCGAAGGGTCCGGCGACCGCTTCCTCGTGCTGACCAACGCCGACGGCGCGTCGAACTTCAAGGTGCAGGCCACCCCGGTCGACGCCCCCGACCGTTCCCACTGGACCGATCTCGTCCCCCACTCACCGGAGATCCGTCTCGAACACATCGACGCGTTCGCGCACCACCTGGTGCTGTCGGAACGCACCAACGGACTGGAGCGCCTGCGGGTCCTCGACCTCGACGATCCGGGTCGCTCGCACACGATCGAGATGCCCGACCCCGTCTACAGCGTGTGGTCGGGCGCCAACCTGGAGTTCGACACCACCACCCTGCGGTACGACTACACGTCGCTCGTGAACCCGGTCTCTTCCTACGACTACGACCTCGTGACGCGCGCCACCGCGCTCGTGAAGCAGCAAGAGGTGCTCGGTGGCTACGACCCGTCGGCCTACACCTCGGCGCGGTTGTGGGCGACCGCCGGCGACGGTACGCGGATCCCCATCTCGGTCGTGCACCGCAACGACGTCGCGCTCGACGGCAGAGCTCCCGCGTTGCTCTACGGCTACGGCTCCTACGAGGTGTCGATCGAACCGTCGTTCTCGTCGGTCCGGCTCAGCCTCCTCGACCGTGGGTTCGTCTACGCCATCGCGCACATCCGCGGGGGTGGCGAGATGGGGCGGGCCTGGTACGAAGACGGCCGCCTCGAGCACAAGGCCAACACGTTCACCGACTTCATCGCGTCGGCCGAGGCATTGATCGACGCGGGGTACACCGCACCCGATCGCCTCGCGGCGCGCGGCGCCAGCGCCGGCGGCCTCCTCATGGGCGCGATCGCGAACCTCCGCCCCGACCTGTTCCGGGTCGTCGTGGCCCAGGTGCCGTTCGTCGACGCGGTCACGACCATGCTCGACGGCAGCCTCCCGCTCACCATCACCGAGTGGGAGGAATGGGGGAACCCGGTCGAGGATCCCGAGATGTACGCGCTGATGAAGTCGTACTCGCCCTACGACAACATCGAGGCGAAGGACTACCCGGCGATGCTCGTGACCGGTGGGCTCAACGACCCGCGCGTCCAGTACTGGGAGCCGGCGAAGTGGGTCGCGAAGCTGCGGGCCACCAAGACCGGCGACAGCGCTCTCCTCCTGAAGACCGAGATGGGCGCAGGGCACGGTGGACCGTCCGGTCGCTACGACGCCTGGCGCGACGAAGCCCTCGTGCTCGCATTCGTACTCGACCAACTCGACATCGAGGAGACACCATGATCAAGGACCTGAAGAACTTCCTCCTCCGTGGCAACGTCGTCGACCTCGCGGTCGCAGTCATCATCGGAGTGGCGTTCGGGGCGGTGATCGTGTCGTTCACCGACGACATCCTCATGCAGATCATCGCCGCGATCGGAGGCCAGCCCGACTTCTCGACCTTGACGATCAACATCGGCGACGGCGTGATCCGCTACGGAGCCTTCATCAACGCGGTGATCAGCTTCGTCATCATCGGCACCGTCCTGTTCTTCGTGGTGAAGGCCTACGAGAAGCTCGTGCCGAAGAAGGACGCTGCCGCGAAGGAAGTCGACCTCCTCACCGAGATCCGCGACCTCCTCAAGGCCCAGAACGAGAACCGCCCCACCTGACCCCCTGGACCCCGGACCCCTGGGCCGGTCTCAGAGGGGCAGGACTGCGGCGAGCTGGCGGGACTGGGCGAGGAGGACGCCGGACTGGCTCCAGAGCGAGCCGTCTTCCTCGAGGAACCCGTCGGCCGCGGCGTCGGTGCGGAACGAGGCGAGCACCCAGTCGTCGGGCTTCGCGTCGGCCAGCGGCAGCGAAGTCGCGGAAGTGGATCGTGAGATCGACGGTCGGGACGATCATCGCCTGCGGCACGCGACTGAACACCGGCGGGATCCAGCCGTCGGTCATCGCCGCCACCACCAACGCGTCGACGGTGCGACCCTCGGGGAGCCGGATCCACCCGCCCGCGAGTGCCGTGTCGCCCTGCGTCCCCGGGGCGCGCCGACGGCCCAGCGGGTCTCCCACCGACGCGCGATCGCCGGCATCGGGATCGACGGGTCGTTCGGGAGCCGGCGCGGCGTGCACTCGTCGGGGGGCGGGACGTCGTCGGGCGGCACGAGGTCGCAGAACTCCGGACCCGGACGCGGACGGGAGAACGCAGCGAGCGCGAGACCGATGAGCTGATCGCCCTGCACGAGACGCGCCGAGAGGCTCGTGAGTGACCGACCGGCACGCTCGACGCTGGTCACCACGTCGAGCGGACCGGGCGCGACCGGTGGACGGGCGTAGTGGATCGTGAGCGACCGAGGCGCACGCTCGGGGTCGGCGACGGCCTCGGTGAGCGCCCTGAGCGCGACGGCGGCGAGGTAGCCGCCGTTCGGGCCCCGGTGCACCGACCAGAGTGGACTCAGGTCGCAGCGGTAGACACCGTCGCCCGTGGGCGTGACCGCCGTCTCCCGGTCGAAGTCGAACTCGTCCACCGACGGATCCATGAACCGGGGAGCCTACGCTCAGCCCGTGGCCGAACCCATCACGTTGCGCACGTCGGGCGAGACCCTCGAAGGCGAGGTCGCCCGGGCCGAGGGTCCTGCCCGCGCGACGTGCGTGCTGTGCCACCCCCACCCGCAGTACGGCGGTTCGATGCGGTCACTCGTGATCTCGGAGCTGTTCCGCTCGCTCCCGGCCGCCGGGATCACCGCGCTGCGGTTCAACTTCCGCGGGCGTCGAGCACAGCACCGGATCCTGGACCGAAGGCGAGGGCGAGCGCCGCGACGTCGCCGCAGCCGTCGACCACGGCGCGACACTCGAACCCGATGGCCCGCTCGTGCTCGCGGGCTGGTCGTTCGGCGCCGACATGGCGCTCGCGACGAGCGACGACCGGATCGCCGGCTGGTACGCCATCGCGGCCCCGCTGCGCTACACGACCGAAGCGGACCTCACCCGGATCGCCGACGACCCCCGGCCGAAGTCGTTCGCGCTCGCCGAGCACGACGAGATCCGCCCGGCCGGCGAGGTCGCCACCCTGGTCGCGGGCTGGACCGACACGAGCGTGACCGTCGTTCCGGGCGCGTCACACTTCTTCGTCGGCCGCACCGACCGGCTCGTGGCCCTCGCGGTGGAGTTCGTCGACCGGGTGCTCGCGACGCCTCGCTGACGACCGGTCAGGTCGTGGCGGGCTCGCGACTCAGGCCGTGCCGATCGAGGAACGCGAGCCGACGACTCACGGTGAGTTTCCAGGCGTCGAGATCGGTCTCGAAGTGCGCCCGGTCGCCGTCTTCCATCGCGTGCTCGAGCTCGTCGAACGCGATGTCTTCGGCGTCGAGGAGCTCGCGGTACCGCCGCAGGAACCCCTCGTCGACTCCACCGTTCTCGTCGGTCATGGGCCGTCCTCCTGGTGCTCGGAAGCGTTGCCCCCGACGGTACCCGCGCCGGGAGGCCCCCGCTACGGGCCCATTCCCGACGCCTGGGCCGAACCGGTCACTCCACCGCGCCGAACGCCTCGGCCAGAGAGAATTTCTGCTCGTAGAGGGCCTTGCCCACGATCACACCGGCCAGGGCACCGCCTTCGGTCGCCAGCGCGGCCAGGGCACGGAGATCGTCGAGGGTTCCCACCCCGCCGCTCGCGATCACCGGCACCGGACCGGCACCGAGCGCGAGGGTCAAGGATTCGGTGTCGGGGCCTTCGAGGGTGCCGTCGCGCTCGATCTGGGTGACGATGAGCGCCGTCGCACCCGACGCCGCGAACCGCTGCGCACAGGCCACGAGGTCGAGACCGCTCCCCTGCTGCCAGCCGCGGGTCGCCACCTCCCGACCCCGGACGTCGATCCCGACCGCGACGGCGCCCGGATGCAACGCCACGAGGTCGTCGACGAGCTCCGGGCGCTCGACCGCGGCCGTGCCGATCACGACCCGCGCCACCCCGGCGCCGAGGAGCGCCGCGCCGGCTTCGACCGAGCGCACCCCGCCACCCGATTGCACCCGGCACTCGACGCTCGCGCAGATCGCCTCGATCACCGCGAGGTTCGTCGGATCACCGGTGCGCGCGGCATCGAGGTCGACGACGTGGATCCAGGTCGCGCCCGCGTCGGCGAACGACCGAGCCACCCGGACGGGATCGTCGTCGTACACCGTCTCGGCTGTGAAGTCGCCCTTGAGCAGGCGCACACAGCGCCCACCCCGAAGGTCGATCGCCGGATACAGCTCGAACGAACCCACCTGCTAGAGGGTGCCCTTGGTCGACGGCACGCCGGTGCCCTCGACCCGCACTGCGTCGCGCAACGCGCGGGCGACGCCCTTGCACGACGCCTCGATGATGTGGTGACCGTTCTTCCCCGACAGTGAACGCATGTGCAGCGTGATCGCGGCGCCGAAGGTGAACGCCCGCCAGAACTCCTCCATGAGCTGCGGATCGAAGGTACCGATCCACTCGGAGATGGGGTCGACCTCGTACACGAGGAACGGCCGGCCCGACAGATCGAGGGCGATCTGCACCAGTGCTTCGTCGAGCGGGACCAGCGCCGACGCGAAGCGCCGGACACCCGCCTTGTCGCCGAGCGCGTCCTTGAGCGCCGTCCCCAGCACGATCCCGACGTCTTCGACGGTGTGGTGCAAGTCGATCTCGAGGTCGCCCTTCGCGTCGATCGCGAGGTCGAAGCCCGCGTGCTTGCCGATCTGTTCGAGCATGTGGTCGAAGAACGGGATCCCAGTGTCGGCGCGGGCCGTGCCGGAGCCATCGATCTCGAGGGTGAGATCGATCTTCGTCTCCTTGGTCTCGCGTTCCAGGTGCGCGGTGCGACTCATGATCGGTTCATGCTCCCTGTACCTCCTCCAGCGCCGCATCGAGTGCAGCGAGGAACGCGTCGTTCTCAGCGGGCGTGCCGACGGTGACCCGCAAGCATCCCTCGACCCGGGGCCAGCGGGAGAAATCTCGCACCAACACCCCGTGGCGGACCATCGCCTCCCAGACCGCGTGACCCGGGTCGGCGCGGGTTCCACCCTCGATCCGGAACAACAGGAAGTTCGCGCCCGACGGGAACACGGTGATCCCGTCGCGATCGCCGAGCTCGACGAAGAGGCGCTCGCGCTCCTCGACGAGCAGCGCGACCCGTCGTTCCATCTCCGACCCGAAGCGCAGGGCGACCGTGCCCGCGATCTGGGTGGCGAAGTCGAGGTGGTACGGCAGCACGACCTTCTCGAGCTCGGCGACCACCCGCGGCGGGGCCACGCACAGACCGAGCCGGAGTCCCGCGAGGGACCACACCTTCGAGTAGGTGCGGACCACGACGAGCGGGACGTCGTCGCCGACCAGCTCGAGTGCGCTGCGGTGGGCGAACTCCCCGTAGGCCTCGTCGACCACGACGAGGCCGGGCGCGGCGTCGAGCACCCCCTCGAGCAGCTCCCGGTCGTCGACGGTGCCCGTGGGGTTGTTCGGACTGCAGAGGAACACGATGTCGGGCTGCTCGGCGTCGATCCGGGCCCGGGCGTCGTCTGGGTCGATCTCGAACCCGTCGCCACGCTCGCCGAGCGCGACGGGAGTCGCGGTGATGCGGGCGATGTGCTCGTGGAGTGCGTAGGTGGGTTCGAACACGAGGGCGAGCCGATCGGGCCCGCCGTAGGTGAGGAGGATCGTCTGCAGCACCTCGTTGGAGCCGTTGGCGCAGAAGATCCGTTCGACGGGCTGGTCGAGGCCGCGCCCGAGCGCAGCCCGGAGCTCGAGGGCGGCGCGGTCGGGATACCGGTGCAGCGGCGCCTCGGCGAGCTCGGCGAGCCAGGCCTCGACGAACGCCGGCGGGGGCGGGTACGGGCTCTCGTTCGTGTTGAGGCGCACGTCGACGTCGAGCTGCGGCGAGTGGTAGCCCTCGAGCGCCTTGAGACTGTCGCGCGGTTCCGGGAACGTCACGGCTCCTCGCTCCGGACGCGGAACGAGTGGGCGTGCGCGTCGAGGCCTTCGGCTTCGGCGATGATCCGACCCGCACGCGCGACGCGGCCCGACGCCGCGCCGGCATCGGCGCGCACGACGTGCACGTGCTTGCGGAAGTCGTCGACGCGCAGCGCGCTCGAGAACCGGGCGGCACCCGAGGTCGGGAGCACGTGGTTCGCACCCGACGAGTAGTCGCCGTAGGCGGTCGGAGCGAACGGACCCATGAAGACTGCGCCCGCGTTGCGCACGAGGGGCAGCAACGCCTCCGGGTCGGAGGTCATGAGCTCGAGGTGCTCGGGCGCGAACGCGTTGACCACGGCAAGGGCTTCGTCGAGATCGCGCACCAGCACCGCCCGCCCGCCGGTCTCCAACGTCGACTCCGCCTCGCTCCGCCGATCCGGCGGGAGCTCGGCCAGCGCGCGCTCGATCTCGGTGTCGACGGCATCGGCCACCCGTGGATCGTCGGTCACGAGGATCACTGCACCACCGGGGCCGTGTTCCGCCTGGGCCACGAGGTCGGCCGCGACGAACGATGCGGGCGCGGTGGTGTCGGCCACGACGATCAACTCCGACGGACCTGCGGGCGACTCGATGCCCACGATCCCGGCACCCGCGACCACGCGCTTGGCTTCGCTCACGTACGCGTTGCCCGGTCCGACGATCACGTCGACGGGCCGGATGGATTCGGTGCCGTAGGCGAGCGCGGCGATCGCCTGGGCTCCCCCGATGCGGTACAGCCCGTCGACCCCGGCGATCGCCGCGGCGGCCAGGGTGACGTCGGGGACGCGACCATCGGCCCCGGGCGGCACGCACAGGGCGATCTCGGGAACCCCGGCGACCGCAGCCGGGATCGCGGTCATCAGGACCGTCGACGGGTAGGCGGCGCGCCCACCGGGGACGTAGATGCCGGCGCGGTCGACGGGTCGGACCGTCTCGGTGACCCGGACTCCGTCGGCGTCGATCCCGGCGGGTTCCGGCACCGCAGCCTGGGCCTCGTGGTACGTGCGGATCCGCCCCGCGGCGAGCTCGAGCGCGTCGCGCAGCTCGCGGTCGATCGCGTCGAGTGCGGCCTTCGCGGCGTCGGGGGGCACGAGCAGCGCATCGACCACGCAGCCGTCGAACCGTTCGGTGTACTTGCGCAGGGCGTCGTCGCCGTCGGCGCGGACCGCGGCGATGATCCGGTGCACGGCGTCGCGGACGGCGTCGTCGGGTTCTGCGGCGGCGCCCCGCGACTCCGCGAGCGCACCGCTGGCATCGAGTCGCCGGAGCACCAGGTCATCGTACCGGTGCCCCCGATTCTCCCGGCGCGCATTGCGGGAGCCATCGGGAGCCGGTCAGGCTCTGCGAATGGCGAACCCCTCCGATCTGGCCGAGCTCTCGACCCTCCGATCCCAGATCGCCGAGCTCACCACCCGGGTGGTGAAGGTGGCCGAGAGCTACGAGAAGACGCCCGACTCGGCCATCGCCAGCGACCTCTTCGGCGCCGAACGCTTCCTCGTCAACGCCCAGCGCGCCATCGACCGCGCCGCCAACGCGCTCGCGTCCTGATGGTCGAATCCGCTGCGCCGGCTCGATCGCTCACCCGTCCACGTCCCGCGACAAAGGTCCGCCGGCTCCGCTCCTTCTCCTCCCGCCGGCGCGCTCGGGGTCAGAAGTAGTCGAGGGTGGAGGGGCGGGGTCCGGCGAAGACGGTGTCGAGGGCGCGGCAGGCCTCGACCGGGCCGTGAACCACGCCGATCGACGCCAGATCGAGGGCCGACGCGTAGCCGGTGTAGATCGCCGCGAGGGCGTTGACGCCGAGCTGCACCTCTCCGGTCCCGCCCGGTTCGAGCGTGCCGACACCGTCGGCGACGGTCAGCACGAACGGCCCGTGGTTCCAGGGTGCGAGCGGGTCGCGCACGTCGAGATGCACCGAGGTGGCGACGGTCGGGTCGAACCCCCGGGCCGCGATCGCCGCCGGTGCATCGACGAGCCGTGTCATCCAGTCGTTCTGGTTCGTCTGCTGCAGGTGCTGGTCGGGCAGCAGGAACGGGAGCAGCGCACCCGTCGCGCCCACGGTCGTGATCTTCTCCGACTGGGCACCGAACGATCCGAGGGCGCGCCAGAGGGTGACCGCCGTGGTCGCGTCGACCGCGACGAGCTCGGGAACCTCGAGGTCGTAGCCCATCAGCGGGCGGTGGACCTGCTCGTACAACGCGAAGCCGTCGATGCCGTCGCCGTCGGCCGCGTCGCAGGCGAGGATCGAGTACCCGTCGCGCCCGGTGCGGTAGGCGTGGTCCCAGATCCATTCGGGCCGCTCGACCCAGCCGTCGTGGACGGGCGCCGCACGGGCGTACGTCTCGCGTAGCAGCGGGAGCTCCGACGGTCCGACGCTGCGGAGTCGTTCGGGTTCCCCGGGCGGGAGCGAGCCGAGCGCGTGGATCGGGAGGTTGCACTCGGAGTAGGTCCCGGCGAGCTCCCACCCGAGCCGACGGTAGAACCCTGCCGTCGCGGGGTGCAGCGTGCTGATCGCCTGGCCGGCCGCTCGCATCGTCGCGAGGGTGTCGCCGAGCAGCGCGGGCGCGATCCCCCGCCCGCGGAACTCGACCGAGACCGCCACGCTCGCGATCCCACCCATCGGGACCGACCGGCCGCCGAAGTACTGCCCGAGCGCGTGCACCGTGACCATCCCGGCCAGGCGCCCGTTCACGTCGATGCCGTAGGAGGCGCCGCGGCCGATGCGCTCGCCCACCACCCGCCGCTGGATGTCGTCGATCGGGTTCGCGAACGCGTTCGCCCGCACCGCCAACGCCGCCTCGACGTCGTCGGCCCCGAGCTCGCGGACGTGGAAATCGCTCATGGGGCCAGGCTACGCAGGCGCGGTCGCCGCGGGCGCGACCGTGGCCGACGGGCAGATGTCGGCCATGGTGCACTCCGCGCACCGTGGGGTCCGGGCGACGCACACGAGGCGACCGTGCTGGATGAGGCGGAGCGAGAAGCGACCTCGCTCGTCGGGAGGCACGAGTCGGTTCAGGTCCATCTCGACCTTCACCGCGTCTTCCTCACGGGTCAGGCGCAGCCGGCGGGTGAGGCGTCCGACGTGGGTGTCGACGGGGAGGCCGGGGAGATCGAACGCCACCGAACGGACGACGTTGCCGGTCTTGCGACCGACGCCCGGAAGCGTGACGAGGTCCTCCAGCGCGGTCGGCACCTCACCGTCGAATCGCTCCTCCAGTGCCGCGGCCATCCCGAGGAGGCTCTTCGCCTTGGCGTGGAAGAACCCGGTGGAGTGAATGAGCGTCTCGAGCTCGTCGACGTCGGCACCGGCGAGGTCGTCGGGATCCGGATACCGCGCGAAGAGCGCCGGCGTGACCTTGTTCACCATCACGTCGGTCGACTGCGCCGACAGGATGGTGGCGACGAGCAGCTCGAAGGGATTCCGGTGGACGAGCGCGCACTCGGCGTCGGGGTAGGCCTCCGCGAGCCGCTCCATCACGATCGGCGCCCGCTGCTTCGCACCCTTCGGCAGACTCATCCCGTCCGGACGCTACCGTTCTGCGATGGTCGAGATCCGTTCCGCGCACCCTGTCGCGCCCGATGATCTCGACGGCGATCCGGGGTCTCCACCGGGTGGCAGCCGACGCCGACGGTCACGAGTCGCTCGGTTCGGCGATCTGGCGCGACCTCGAGACCGGTGGTCAGCCCGGCTCCGCAGGAGCGTTCGCCACCGACGACGACCACCTCGTGGGCTACGCGCACGTCGCACCGAGCGACAGCTTCTCGCCCCGGCACTGGGCCGCCGGGATCGTCGTCGACCCCGCGCACCGCGACCGCGCCGTGACGACCGACCTCCTCGAGGGCATCGCGGGACACGTCGCCCGACACGGCGCCGGATCCGACGCGGGTGAGATCGTGCTCTGGATCCTCGACCCGACCGACACCGACGACACCGCGGCCTCGGCCGCGGGGTTCGAGCAGTCGCGCGACCTCCTCCAGATGCGGGTCGCGCTCCCGCTCGACGAGGTCGCCCGCTGGCCCGACGGCATCAGCGTCCGGCGCTTCCTGCCCGGCACCGACGAAACCGATTGGCTGCGGGTGAACAACCGCGCGTTCGGGAACCACCCCGAACAGGGTGGTTGGATCGCGGCCACGTTGGGGCGCCGGATGAGCGAACCCTGGTTCGATCCCGACGGCTTCCTGCTCGCCTGGGCCGATGGGTCCGTGGCGGGCCGCCCCGCGGGGCTCGCCGGGTTCAACTGGACGAAGATCCACCCACCGGGCTCCGAAGACGTGGGTCTCGGCGAGATCTTCGTGATCGGCATCGATCCCGAACACCAGGGCACCGGCCTGGGCCGTGCCCTCGCGCTCGCCGGCCTCGAGTCGCTCGCGGCCCGCGGCGTGCGCACCGGCCTGCTCTACGTCGACGGGGCGAACCGGCCCGCGGTCGGGCTCTACGAGGCGTTGGGCTTCACCGTGCACCGCCGCGACCGGGCCTATCGCCGAGCGGTCCGATGACACCGCCCGACCCGACGCACACCCGCTACGGCATCGACCGGCCGACGCTCGACGCGTTGCTCGCCGGAATGGGGTGAGGCGCGCTACCGGGCCGACCAGGTGTGGGATGCCCTCTACCGCCAGCGCATCCCACTCGACGATGCGACGGCGGTCGGGAAGAAGCTCCGCGAGCGACTGACGACCGCCCTCCCGGTCGCGCTCGAACCGGTCACCGCGCAGCGCGACGCGCGCGACCGCACCCGCAAGTGGCTCTGGCGCTGCCGGTCTGATGGTGCAGAGGTGGAGACGGTGCTCATGCGCTATCCCACCCGCGCCACCGTGTGCGTCTCGTCGCAGGCGGGCTGCGCGATGGCGTGCACGTTCTGCGCGACGGGCCAGGGCGGATTCGAACGACACCTCACGACCGGCGAGATCATCGAACAGGTCGCAGCCGCGGCGCACACGTCGGACCAGCGGGTCTCCAACGTCGTCTACATGGGGATGGGTGAACCGCTCGCCAACTACGACGCGGTCTGGGAATCGGTCGAACGCCTCCACGTCGACTTCGGGCTCTCGGCTCGCCACATCACGGTGTCGACCGTCGGCGTCGTCCCCGGCATCCGTCGGCTCGCGCGGGAGGACCTCCCCGTGACGCTCGCGGTGTCGTTGCACGCCCCCGACGACGAGTTGCGCGACCAGCTCGTGCCCCTGAATCGGCGGTACCCGATCGCCGAGGTGCTCGACGCCGCCGAGGAGTTCAGCGAGGCGCGCGGCCGTCGGGTCACCTTCGAGTACGCGCTCATCGCCGGGGTGAACGACGACACCAACCGGGCCGCGGCACTCGCCCGTCTCCTCAAGGGGTTCCCCGGCGCGGGAGGCGCCCACGTGAACCTGATCCCCCTCAACCCGACCGCGGGCTTCGGCGGCCACAAGCCGTCCCCGCCCTCGATGGGAGCGTTCGCCCGCACCCTGGAGTCGGGTGGCGTGACGGCGACCGTCCGCCGGAACCGGGGCACCGAGATCGATGCCGCATGCGGCCAACTCCGTTCCCGGGGCGTGCCCTCGACACCGATCTCACCGGCGATCTCACCCGGGTCGGCGCCGTCGACCAGAATGGCCCCGTGAACGATCGCCGCTGGTTCAACAACACCCAACCGCAGACCCTCCAGATCGCGGTGATCCTCCTCTACATCGATGCCGCGTTCTCCCTGCTCTTCGGCGGATTCGCGAGCGGGCTCGGCATCGTGCTCATCGCGACGATGGGCGCCGGCGCCTACGGGATCGCCAACGAGCGCCGGTGGGGCTACGCCCTCGGCCTGGTCGGCGCCGGCCTCAACCTGCTCTACCCCTTTCTCCTCGGGGTCTCGCTCGGCCAGTACCTGAGCTACGACCCGCTCGGCCTGATGTTCGCCGTCGCGCTCGTCGCGCTGCTCCTGCACCCGATGAGCCGCGACTACCAGCGCATCTGGTTCAAGTGACGGCCGATCCCGCCGAGCTCGTCGCCGACCTCGAAGCCCGGATCCGACCCCTGGAGATCGCGGTCGGACAGGCCTGGTGGGACAGCTACACCGACGCGTCTCCCGAGTCGGAGCAGCGCCGGACCGACGCCGAACTCGCGCTCCGCAGCGCCTACGCCGATGCCGACGTCTTCGCCGCGCTCACCGCCGCCCGGTCCGATCCCCCCACCGACCCGCTCCTCGCCCGCCAGATCGCGGTCTTGCACGACTCGTTCGCCCCCCATCAGGTCCCCGACGAGCTGCGGACCCGGATCGTCGAGCTGGAGACGAGCGTCGACTCCAGCTTCAACGCGTTCCGGGGTGAGATGCACGGCGCCGCGGTCGACGACAACACGATCCTCGCGATCCTCACGTCGAGCGCCGACACAAACGAGCGGCGTGCCGCGTGGGAAGCATCGAAGCAGGTCGGCGCCGAGGTGGCCGACCGCCTGCGCGACCTGGTGCGGGCCCGCAACGAGGCCGCCCGGGCCCTCGGCCACCGCGACCACTTCGCCCTCGCGCTCGCGACGGGTGAGCTCGACGAAGCCCGCCTCTTCGCGACCCTCGCCGAAGTCGACGCCGCGACCGCCGCGCCCTTCGCCGAGTGGAAGGCCGGCCTCGATGCCCGTCAGGCCGAGCGCTTCGGGTGCCGCGTCGACGAGCTGCGACCGTGGCACCTCGACGACCCCTTCTTCCAGGAGGTCCCGGCCGACGGCGCGATCGATCTCGATCCCCTGTTCGTCGACGCCGACCTCACAGGGCTGACCCTCCGCACCTACGACGGTCTCGACCTCGACCTCCGGCCGGTCGTCGAACGCAGCGACCTCCTCCCCCGCCACGGGAAGAGCCAACACGCGTTCTGCATCGACATCGACCGTGAGGGCGACGTGCGGGTGCTGTCGAACAACACCCCGAACACCCGCTGGACCGACACGATGCTGCACGAGTTCGGCCACGCGCTCTACGACACGTCACTCGACCCCGAGCTGCCCTGGCTGCTGCGCAGCGCCGCGCACGCGCTCACCACCGAGGGCGTGGCGATGATGTTCGGGCGACTCCCCCGCGATCCCGAGTGGCTCCGGGTCGTCGCGGCCCGCCCCGCCGAAGAGGTCGACGCGCTTGCACCCCGACTCGCGGAGTCGCAGCGGATCGCGCTGCTCGTGTTCGCCCGGTGGGTGCTCGTGATGACGCACTTCGAGCGCGGCCTGTACGCCGACCCCGATGCGGATCACGACACGTTGTGGTGGGATCTCGTCGAGCGGTTCCAACTCGTGCGCCGACCCGATGGCCGCCACGCGCCCGACTGGGCTGCGAAGATCCACCTCGCCGCCGCGCCGGTCTACTACCAGAACTACCTCTACGGAGAGCTCGTCGCGTCGCAGCTCGCGGCCACGCTCCGCCGCGAAGCGGGCGGAATCGTCGACCGCCCCGAGGCGGGTCGCCTCCTCGTCGAACGGTTCCTCGCCCCCGGTTCCGCGCTGCGGTGGGATCACCTCGTCGAGGAAGCAACCGGCGAACCCCTCACCGCCGCGCACCTCGCGGCCGAACTGGCCGGCTAGTCGTGGACCTGGGGCTCAGGGGTCGAACCGCGGTCGTGGCCGGCGGATCCCGGGGCATCGGTCGGGCGGTCGCCGAGCAGCTCGCGGCCGAGGGCTGCCGTGTGGCGGTACTCGCGCGGACGCTCAGCGACCTCACCGAAGCCGAGTCCGACCTCATCGCGGCGGGCGCGACCGACGCCATCGGTCTGCAGTGCGACCTGCTCGACACCGGCGAGGTCGAGGCCGCGTTCTCGTTCCTCGACGACCGGTGGGGTGAGCTCAACGTCCTCGTCCACGCGGCCGGGCCCGCACACCTCGGCCGGACCGGCGACCTGAGCGACAACGACTGGCTCGACGCGTTCGACTCCGGCGTGATCACCCTCGTGCGCTGCGTCCGCGCCGGCCTCCCGCTCCTGCGCAAAGCCGCGTTCGGTCGGGTCGTGAGTGTCGCGTCGAGCATGATCCGGCACCAGAGCCCGGGCCTCATCGCGTGGACCGCCGCGAAGTCGGCCCTCGCGAGCGCGACCAAGAACCTCTCGCGTGAGCTCGCGGGCGAGAGCATCGTCGTGAACACGGTGTGCCCGGGGATGGTGATGACATCGGCGATCGAGGGATACCTCGCCGATGCCGATCTCACCGGCCTCCCCGAAGGTCCGCTCGAGGCCGCGTACGCCGCGATCGAGCGCGACTTCCACCAGCCGAACGACATCGGTCGCATCGGCCTGCCCGAGGAGGTCGCCGCTCTGGTCGTGTTCCTCTGCTCGGAGCTCGCGAGCTACGTCGTCGGCGCGACGATCCCCGTCGACGGCGGCAGCGACTTCTTCTAAGTCGTGTGTGACTGCCTCGTTGCCGTCGGCGCCGCAGGGACCCTGTTTGCGAAGAACAGCGACCGGCCGGTCGGGGAGGTCCAGGTCGCCGAGGGGTACCCGCGTCGGTCCGGGGGCACCGACCTGCGCACCCAGTACCTGACGATCGCCGACGCGGGTGCGGCCGCGCTCCTCGGGTCGCGACCGACGTGGCTCTGGGGGCTCGAGCACGGCGTGAACGAGCACCGCGTCGCCGTCGGCAACGAGATGGTGTTCACCGCCGAGGATCCCCGGTCGGCCCCGCCCGCACTGATCGGCATGGACCTCGTGCGCCTCGCCCTCGAGCGCGCGACCGACGCCGATGCCGCGGTCACCGTGATCACCGAGCTCCTGGCCCGGCACGGCCAGGGCGGCGCGGGTGAGACCGATCCCTCCAAGGCGTACTTCTCGTCGTTCCTGGTCGCCGATCCGCACCGGGCGTGGATCATCGAGACGAGCGGGAGCACGTGGGCCGCGCGCGCGGTCGGGCCGGGCACCGGCGCGGCGATCTCGAACCGCATCTCCCTGAGCCACGACTGGACGCTCGCGTCCCCCGACGTCGAACCCGGAGCCGACTTCGACCGCTACCGACGACCCGACTCACCCACGGGCCACGCCGACCGACGCCTGGCCTGCACCCGACCCGTGGTGGAGCGGGGCGCCGATTCACTCTCGGCCGCCGACGTCGTCGGGGTGCTCCGGGATCACGGCGGCGCCCCGTGGGGACGGCCGACCGACCCGCCGGGGCAGGTCGCAGCGCCGCCTCCGGTCGACGTCGTACCCCCGGACGGCGTCACCGTCTGCATGCACCTGCGGGGCCGCCAGGCCACGACCGCGGCGATGGTCACGTTGCTGCCCGCCGATCCCGACGCGCCCCTCCGGGCCTGGATCGCGCTCGGCAGCCCCTGCGCGTCGGTGTTCGTCCCGGTGTTCCCCCCATTGGGCGTCCCGGTCGAGCTCGCGCGACCCGACCTGTGGGCCGCGTTCGAGGCGCTCCGGCCTGCAGTCGAGGGTGCCGACGGTCTCGACGCGCTCGCCGCGGTCCGCTCGGAGCTCGGCCCGCTGGAACGGGACCTCTGGGAAGCGGCCGATGCCTGCGCGGGTCCCGGCGACCACGCCGAGCGCGAGGCCTTCCTCGCCGGCGTCGGGCCCCGAATCACTGCGGCACTGCGGAGGATTCGCACGGAATAGCTCGAATTCACCGCCTCCCACTACGGTCGCCGCATCGACGCCACCCGCACGAGCACCGAGTACAACATCGCCGATCTGTTCGAGCTCGTGGCCGACGCGATCCCCGATCGCGAGGCGCTGGTGTGCGACCAACGCCGACTCACCTTCGCCGACCTCGACGAGCGCGCGACCCGTCTCGCACACCACCTGGCCACCCGCGGCATCGGCGCGGGAGACCATGTCGGGCTGTACCTGTACAACGGCACCGAGTACCTCGAGGCGATGCTCGCGGCGTTCAAGCTGCGGGCGGTGCCGGTCAACGTCAACTACCGCTACGGCGCCGACGAGCTCCGGTACCTCCTGGTCGACGCCGACGCCCGCGCGATCGTCTACCACGGCGCGCTCGAGTCGCGGCTCGCCCCATTGGCCGCCGAGATCCCGGAGCTCGAGACCTTCGTCCGAGTCGACGACGGCACTCCCAGGTCGCCGGCGCAACCGCCCGGCGCGCTCGACTACGAGCACGCGCTCAGCCTCGCCGACCCGACGCGCGACTTCGGGCCGCGATCGTGCGACGACCTCTACGTGCTCTACACCGGCGGGACCACCGGGATGCCGAAAGGCGTGATGTGGCGCCACGAAGACGTGTTCTTCGGCGCGCTCGGTGGTGGCGGCGGTGGCGGCGCGCCGATCTCGACCCCAGATGAACTCGCGGATCGGGCCCGCGACGGACGTCGCCGGCGGTGCCTGCCCGCGTGCCCGTTCATGCACGGCACCGCCCACTGGATGGCACTCGGCGCCCTGCTCACGGGCGGGACGGTGGTGGTCTCACCCGACCGCAAGCTCGATCCGATCCGGTTGTGGCGGCTCGTCGCCCGTGAGCGGGTCCAGCTGCTCGTGATCGTCGGCGACGCGTTCGCCCGCCCGCTCGTGGAGGCACTCGAACAGCCCGAACTCGCCGGGGTCGACCTGTCGCGATGTTCGGTGATCCTCTCGGGCGGCGCGATCCTGTCGCCCGCGGTGAAGACGATGTTGGCCGAGCAGCTGCCGGGCAGCGTCGTCGTCGACGGGTACGGAGCATCCGAGACGGGCGGCCAGGGCCAGTCGGTGACCGTCGCCGGCGCCGAACCGAGCCCGACCCCGCGCTTCACGGTGAACGACCAGACCACGGTGCTCGACGACGAGCTCGCGCCCGCTGCGGTCGGCGTGGTCGGCCGCCTCGCCCGCCGCGGTCACATCCCACTCGGCTACTACAAGGATCCCGAGAAGACCGCGGCGACCTTCCCGGTCGTCGACGGCGTCCGGTGGTCGGTGCCCGGCGACCACGCCCGCATCGAGGCCGACGGCACGATCACGCTCCTCGGTCGCGGCTCGGTGTCGATCAACACCGGTGGCGAGAAGGTGTACCCCGAGGAGGTCGAGGCGGCGCTGAAGGCGCATCCCGCGGTGTTCGACGCGATCGTCGTCGGCGTTCCCGACGATCGGTGGGGCGAACGGGTCGTCGCGGTCGTCCAACCCCGGCCGGGCGCCGCACCCGACGCCGCCGATCTCGGGGCCCACGTCCGCGCCCGCCTCGCCGACTACAAGGCGCCTCGCGACGTCGTGCTCGTCGACACCGTCGAGCGCTCCCCGTCGGGCAAGCCCGACTACCGCTGGGCCCGCGCCACCGCCCTCGACCACCGCTAGCTTGAGTGGGTGACCAACCGACTCGCCGACGAGACCTCTCCGTACCTCCGCCAGCACGCCGACAACCCCGTCGACTGGTACCCCTGGGGCGACGACGCGTTCGCCGCGGCCCGGGCCGACGACAAGCCCATCATGTTGTCGGTCGGGTACTCGTCGTGCCACTGGTGTCACGTCATGGCCCACGAGAGCTTCGAAGACGACGCCGTCGCGGCGGTGATGAACCGGTTGTTCGTGAACGTGAAGGTCGACCGCGAGGAACGGCCCGACGTCGACGCGGTCTACATGCAGGCGGTGCAGGCGTTGACGGGCCAGGGCGGCTGGCCGATGACGGTGTTCCTCACGCCCGAGGGCGAGCCGTTCTTCGGCGGGACCTACTTCCCGAAGGAGGCGGGCCACGGTCGACCCGGGTTCGTGCAGCTCCTCGAAGCCGTCGACGATGCGTGGCGGAACCGGCGCGACGACCTCCTCAGCGACGCGGCCAAGCTCGGCCAGGCCCTGCGGCAAGCCACGATCGCCGACGTGGGTGCCGGCACGAGCGACCTCGCGCCCGACGTGCTCACGCGGGCTCGCACCGGGATCGCAGCGAACTTCGACCCGGCGTTCGGCGGCTTCGGGACCGCGCCGAAGTTCCCGCAGGCGATGACCCTCGACTTCCTCCTGCAGCGCGCGGTGCGCGAAGACGACACCGAGGCGCTCGACATGGTCACGACGTCGCTCGACGCCATGGCCGCCGGTGGGATGTACGACGTGGTCGGTGGCGCGTTCCATCGCTACTCGGTCGACGAGGCCTGGCTCATCCCCCACTTCGAGAAGATGCTCTACGACCAGGCCCTCCTCCTACGCGTCTACCTCCACGCGTACCTCGTGACCGGCGACGAGCAGCCGGGTTTCGCCGCGCTACCGCCGGGTCGTCGAGGAGATCGTCGGGTACGTGATGCGCGACCTCCGCCACGCCGAGGGCGGCTTCTACTCCGCGGAAGACGCCGACTCCGAGGGCGTCGAGGGCAAGTTCTACGCCTGGTCGCTCGACGAGCTCACGGAGGTCTGCGGCAACGACGCGGCAGGCAGTCGTCGACTGGTTCGGGGTGACGCCCACCGGCAACTTCCGCGATCCGCACACCGGGTTCACGGGCAACGTGCTCCAGGCCGTCGACCGCACGGCCGACCGGCCCGACGCCGTGACGCGTGCGCTGCCGGCCCTGTTCGAACGTCGCGAGGGTCGCGTGCGGCCCGGGCTCGACGACAAGGTGCTGCTCGGGTGGAACGCGCTGTTCCTGCGGGCCCTGGCCGAAGCCGCGGCCGCCCTCGACCGCGACGACTGGATGGACGCCGCCCGCACGAACGCCCGCTTCCTGCTCACGAACCTGCGCCGCGCCGACGGTCGCCTGCTGCGGTCGTGGCAGGCCGACGGCGGCGCCCGCCACCTCGCCTACGCCGAGGACCACGCGGCGCTGCTCGAGGCGCTCCTCACGCTGGCCGAGGTCGACGACGTCGCCTGGCTCGCCGAGGCCCGGACCGTCGCCGATGCGCTCATCGACCGCTTCGCCGATCCCGACGGACCCGGCTTCTTCACCACCGGCAACGATGCCGAGGCGCTGATCGTCCGACCGAAGGACCTGATGGACAATGCGATCCCGGCCGAGAACTCCCTCGCGGCCGAGGGGCTCCTCCGACTCGCGTCACTCACGGGTGAGCGCAGCTACGCCGACCGTGCGGTGGCGTACCTGGCGACGCTGTCGGAGACGATGGCGAAGCACCCGAGCGCGTTCGGCCTGCTGCTCACTGCGTACGAGCGGGCGATCACCCCGGCCATCGAGGTCGCGATCGTCGGCGATCCGGCCACGACGGGCCCGTTGCGCCACGAGGTGCTCGGCCGGTTCGTGCCGGCATCGGTCACCGTCACCGCGGCCGAGGGCGTCGGGGCCGACCTCACGCCGCTGCTCGCCGACCGGCCGATGGTCGACGGTCGCGCGACCGCCTACCTCTGCGAGGAGTTCGTCTGTCGCGAACCGGTCACCGACGCCGGCTCGCCTCCGAGCCCAGCTCGACGCCGCCCTCGCAGCCGCGCGAGGAGCAGGAGAAGTAGCGGAGCAGGCGGACAGTCCGCGCGGGCGCCGAAGCGGGTGGGCGGTCGAGCCTGCGGAGCGGATTCGACCAGGAGTTAGGCGGGACGGCCGAAGGCGGCGAGCTCGTCGGCGAGCTTCTCCGCACCGGCCCAACCGAACACGATGAGCGACTCGCCCCGCGTGTGGTCGATGTCGGCGAGCAGCTCCGTGGCGGCCTTGGTGCCGCCCTTCACGCTGCTGGCGTCGAGGATCGGGGCGGCGCCACCGTTCGGACCCACGCGGAACTGGCGGTCGTCGTAGTGACCGTCGCAGCCGAAGCGTCGGGCGAGCCGACGACCCCACGCCCGCTCCTCACCGGTCGGGGTGTAGCCGACGCGGGGCACGACGTCGTCGAGCACGGTGAGCAGGGTGTAGCCGGCGGGATGCGCCAACCGGCCTGCCACCAGCACGTCTTCGTCGGGGAAGGAGATGGCCGCACGGCGGTACAGCTCCCCCACCATGGCCCGAACCGCCGGACCGGCGTTGCGGCCCCGCTTGGCGGCCCCGGCACCCCAGAGGATGCACGGCGTTCCGCCGACACGTTCGAGCGAGCTGAACAGGAATCCGTGGAGCTCGTTGTCCGAGGTGATGGTGGCGACCAGCGCGAACCGCTCGACCTGTGTGTCGAGGAGGCCGTCTGCTTCGGGCGAACCCGTAGCAGCGAGCAGCTGGCCCAGCTCATCGAGCTCGGCGGGCTTCAGGGAGACAGAATCGCGGGATTCGACTTCCATCGGACCTGCATTCTTGCCGAAGTGCAGGGGTGTCCGCCAGTCAGATCCCGAGGCGTCGGGGCGCAGGGCCCGTGGCCAAGGCCTGGCCTCAGGCGAGGGGCCGGGCGGCGGCCATGTCCCAGTAGGCCGCGAGCCGGGTGATCTTGCCGTCGTCGTCGACCGTGAAGACGTCGACCGCATCGATCGCCATCCCGCCGTCGCCGACGTGCGCGTTGATGGTGAAGACCATCGCGGCCTGCTCGGCGCAGACGTGCACGTGCTGGACGTCGAACGAGATCGACTCGGCCATGCCGTGGACGCCGTCCCAGAACGCGGCCCGGGCATCGCGGCCCACGTGCTCGGGGGTGCCGACCGGGTCGAGAACGACACCGTCGTCGGTGAAGAGGTCGAGGAACGCCTGCTTGTCGGTGGTGCCGTAGGCCGTGCAGTACGCGTCGACTGCGCTTCGGACCTGCTCGGGAGTGGGCATCAGGACCTCGGTTCAGCTCAGGTGACGGGTCAGTCGACGGCGATGCCGTCGAGCGAGTCGAGTGGCGGCGGGATCTCGGGGCGCATCTCGCGCAGCGTCTCCACCAGCAGGCGCGCCACCGCGACGTCGCGGGCCCACTTGTGGTCGGCGGGCACGACGTACCACGGCGAGTACTCCGCCGACGTTGCGGTGAGCGCAATCTCGTATCCCTCGTGGTACTCGTCCCACTGCTTGCGGGCCACGAGGTCGGACGGATCGAACTTCCAGCGCTTCTCCGGGTCGTCGAGCCGCTTCTGGAGCCGGCGGCCCTGCTCCTCGTGCGAGATGTGCAGGAACAGCTTGATCTGCGTCGTGCCCTCGTCGTGCAGCATCTCCTCGAACCCACGCACGTGATCGAGCCGCTGCCGGCGGCGTTCGTCGTCGATGAGGCCCCGGACCCACACCGTGACCACGTCTTCGTAGTGGGAGCGGTTCCAGATCCCGATCTCGCCCCGTCTCGGGCACCGGGCGTGGCACCGCCAGAGGTAGTCGTGGGCGAGCTCGCCGTGCGACGGGAAGTTGAACGCCGTCACGTCGCACCCTTGCGGGTTCACGCCGGTGAACACCCGGCGGATGGTGCCGTCCTTGCCCGACGCGTCCATTCCCTGGAGGACGACGAGGAGCGACTGCTTCGCCTCGGCGTAGAGGTGGTTCTGGAGCACGGAGAGCTCGGCGACCAACTTCTTCAGCTCGGCCGCGGCTGCCGCCTTGTCGGCGAGGCCGAGCACCGAGCCCGGATCGCGCTCGGTCGAGCCCGGCGGCCTGGCCCGGTTCGACGCGCAGCGGCCCGAGTTCGCTCATCATCCGGTCCGCCGCCTGTCGTCAGTCGAGGGCGATGAGGGCGATGATCGCCATGGCGAGCCCGATCACGACGATCGCGCCGATCAACCAGTACACGACCTTCGAGCCGGTGCCCGCCCCCGGACCACCCATCGCGTGGGTGACGTCGTGGCGGGCCTCCTTGGATTCCCAGGCCCGCTCCTGGGGCGTCCCGACCTTCGGCAGGTGCTTGGTCGGCTTGCGTTTCTTGCTCTTCTTGCTGCTCGACGAACCCATCCGCAGAACCTAGCCCGACACCGCCGCGCACTCCCGCGCCCGGGTGGCATCGAGCGTCAGAGCCCGGGGAGGTCGTCCTCGAGGCCGAGCCAGATCTGCGCGGCGTCGATGTAGGTCTTCTCGCTGATGAACGCGTGCTGGGTTCCGGTGTACAGGTCGCGGAACGCCCGTTCGAGGCGACTGCCGTTGCGGATCGCCGAGGTTCCCGCCGCGAGGTGCGCCCACTGCGCGACCTCCCGCGCGGCCTCCGTGGCGTAGGTGGCGGCGACCCGCATGTCGGCCCGCAGGCGGGGGGTCAGCGGTTCGCCCGCGCCCACGACCCGTTCTGCCTCGACGAACACCTCGACCACGCCGGCGCGAGCGGCGCGCCACATCCCGGTGAAGTGCGCGAGGTTGCGTTGGAACGTCTGACGGTTCGCGAGCGTGTCCATGTCGGACATGCGGGCCTTGGTGAGCGCGAGCTCGGCGACGTCGTCGAGCATGCTCTTCGACACGCCGAGGGCCCAGCTCGCATGGCCGGCCGCAGTCACGGGCATGAGACCCAGACGGAAGAGCGGACTCGAACCCCGCTGCGGCTCCCGACTGAACAGCCGGAAGCAGCGATCCTCGGGCACGAACACCTCACGCACCGAGTAGTCGTAGCTCCCGGTGCCGCGTAGGCCCTGGACGTGCCAGCCGTCGGTGAACGTGATCTCCTCGCGGGGAACGATCGCGGCCCGGATCTCGCCGACGTCGAAGACCGCCTCACCGTCGATGATCGGAAAGAATCCGCACGCGACGTAGCGCGAGTGCCCCGTACCCGAGCCGAAGTTCCACGCGCCGGAGAGCACGTAGCCGTCGCCCGTCTTGTCGCCGGTGCCGTTCGGGAAGAACTGGCCGCCAACCGTCACGCGCTCGGTCGGGTCGCCGAACAGCTCGCGGAAACCCGCGTCGGGCAGGAAGGCCGACGCGGCCATCGCCGAAGGGAAGTTCGCGATCCCGATCCAGCCGAGGGAGCCGTCCTGCCACGCCAGTTCGATCCAGGTTTCGATCACCTCGGCGAACGACGGTTCGCAGCCCCCCGCCTCGGGTGCGTTCAGGTAGGTCATGAGCCCGCTTGCCCACAGCGCGTCGACCATCGGCGCCGACAGGGTACGGGCGCGCTCGCTCGCCGCAGCCTCGTTGCTACTGACCACGCGGAGGCTGCGGGCGGCGCCCAACCCGTCGAGCACGGCGACAGCCTGCGCCGTGGCTCCGCGACTCGGTGCTGTCATCTGACCACTCCTCGGGCTGGGACCGCCGGACGCGAGAGAGGGTAATCCGGCCGGCTCATTGGGTTCTCCAGGCCCGTTCGCGCTTGCAGACGCCTGCCCGGACGCACAGGTCCGCCCCGTCGCGGGGCAGTTCGGCACCGCCGGCGTCGCGTGGCACGATCAGTTGATGAGCAGGACCACGAAGAAGGACACGCCACCAGCCAGGGCGGATGCTGCCGACCGGCATGACGTGATCCGCGTGGTGGGCGCACGCGTGAACAACCTCAAGGACGTCAGCGTCGAGATCCCGAAGCGACGGCTGACGGCGTTCACCGGGGTCTCCGGCTCGGGCAAGAGCTCGCTCGTCTTCGGCACGATTGCGGCGGAGTCGCAGCGGCTGATCAACGAGACCTACAGCGCCTTCGTGCAGGGCTTCATGCCCACGCTCGGGCGACCCGATGTCGACGTGATGGAGGGCCTCACGACGGCGATCCTCGTCGACCAGGAGCGGATGGGCGCCAACGTCCGATCGACGGTCGGCACCGTCACCGACGCCAACGCGGTGTTGCGCATCCTCTTCAGCCGGCTCGGCACGCCGCACATCGGCTCGCCGCAGGCCTTCTCGTTCAACACCGCGACGATCAGCGGCGCCGGTGCGGTCACGTTCGAGAAGGGCGGCAAGAAGACGAGGGAGAAGCGCTCGTTCACCCGTACCGGCGGCATGTGCCCGCGCTGCGAGGGCATGGGGTCGGTCAGCGACTTCGACCTGTCGGCGCTGTACGACGACACCAAGTCGCTCAACGAGGGCGCGCTCACGATCCCCGGCTACAGCATGGACGGCTGGTACGGCCGCATCTATCGGGGCTGCGGCTACTTCGACCCCGACAAGCCGATCCGGAAGTTCACGAAGAAGGAGCTCCAGGACCTGCTCTACCGGGAGCCGACCAAGATCCAGGTCGACGGCATCAACCTGACGTACGCGGGCCTGATCCCCCAGATCCAGAAGTCGTACCTCTCGAAGGACGCCGACGCGATGCAGCCCCACATCCGGGCCTTCGTCGAGCGGGCGGTGACGTTCGCCGTGTGCCCCGACTGCGCAGGCAGCCGGCTCAACGAGGCCGCCCGGTCGTCGAAGATCGGGAAGGTGAACATCGCCGACGCCTGCTCGATGCAGATCAGCGACCTGGCCGAGTGGGTGCACGCGCTCGACGAACCGTCGGTGGCGCCGCTGCTCGTCTCGCTCGGCGCCGCGCTCGACTCGTTCGTGGAGATCGGGCTGGGATACCTCTCGCTCGACCGGCCCACTGGCACGTTGTCGGGCGGCGAGGCGCAGCGCACCAAGATGATCCGCCAGCTCGGGTCGTCGCTCACCGACGTGACCTACGTGTTCGACGAGCCGACGGTCGGATTGCACCCGCACGACATCGCGCGGATGAACGACACGCTGCTGCAGCTGCGCGACAAGGGCAACACCGTGCTCGTCGTCGAGCACAAGCCCGAAGCGATCGACATCGCGGACCACGTCGTCGATCTCGGGCCCGGCGCGGGGGCCGGCGGTGGCGAAGTGGTCTTCGAGGGCACCGTCGCCGGCCTGCGGGCCAGCGGCACCGTCACCGGGCGCCACCTCGACGACCGCGCCTCCCTGAAGGAGACGGTGCGGACGCGCACCGGCGTGCTCGAGGTGCGCGGTGCGACGACCCACAACCTGCAGGCCGTCGACGTCGACATCCCGCTCGGCGTGCTGGTCGTGCTCACCGGCGTGGCCGGGTCCGGGAAGAGCTCACTGATCACCGGTTCGGTGGCGGGACGCGAGGGGGTGGTCTCGGTCGACCAGGCCACGATCAAAGGCTCGCGGCGGAGCAACCCGGCCACCTACACCGGCCTGCTCGACCCGATCCGCAAGGCGTTCGCGAAGGCGAACGGCGTGAAGCCGGCGTTGTTCAGCGCGAACTCCGAGGGCGCGTGCCCTGCATGCAACGGCGCCGGCGTGATCTACACCGACCTGGCGATGATGGCCGGCGTCGCCACGGTCTGCGACGAGTGCGAGGGGAAGCGGTTCGTCGCGTCGGTCCTTGAGTACACACTCGGCGGGAACGACATCAGCGAGGTGCTCGCCATGTCGGTGACCGAGGCCGAGGCGTTCTTCGCCGACGGCGACGCCGCGACGCCGGCTGCGCACAAGATCCTCGAACGCCTCGTCGACGTCGGGCTCGGCTACCTGACCATCGGCCAGCCGCTTCCCACGCTGTCGGGCGGCGAGCGGCAGCGACTGAAGCTGGCGACCCACCTGGCCGAGAAGGGCGGCGTCTACGTGCTCGACGAGCCGACCAGTGGCCTCCACCTCGCCGACGTCGAGCAGCTGCTCGGCCTGCTCGATCGGCTCGTCGACTCCGGCAAGTCGGTCATCGTGATCGAGCACCACCAGGCGGTCATGGCCCATGCCGACTGGATCATCGACCTCGGCCCCGGCGCAGGCCACGACGGCGGCCGGGTCGTGTTCGAGGGCACACCCGCCGACCTCGTCGCGAGCCGCTCCACCCTCACCGGCGAGCACCTCGCGACCTACGTCGGCGCCTGAACAGTGCGCGCCTTGGAGCGATTCGCCGGGCGATTCGCTCCAAGGGTCGGTGAACGGGCGGGGGTCAGGTGACCAACATGAACGTCCAGAACGACGCGATGCAGATCCAGATCCCGCCGAGGATCCATCGCCAGCGTTCGGACCGCGAGCGACGGCGCGCACCCTCGGCGGTGTCGTAGCGCCCCTGCCAGCGGCGTGCCGCGCTCCGCATCTGCCACTGGTACAGCGGCTCGACGAGATACAACGCGGCGACGAACCACGCCGCGCACGCGGCAACGACCTGCCCGAGGGTGACCACGGCACCGATCTTGGCACCCGTCGGGTCGTTCGACGACTCTCTCGAGTGGGCGATACAGGACTCGAACCTGTGACCTCTGCCGTGTGAAAGCGCCCGGGCACATTTTGGCGGACGTCGGCGAACAAGATGAGCAGGTCAGCGACGTGGCGGACGCCGGCGAACTACGGCGATCGGCTGCACGCGCGCGATGGACGCGCGATGACGCGCGTGTCAGGGTGCGCGCCAGCGGCCCGCGTCGGGCGACCATGACGCGTCGCCCTCCTCGCCCGTGAGGATCGGGTCTGCGAACGCGCACACCGCGGCGATCGCGTCGGCGAAGGACGCCGGGACGGACGCGGTGAGGCCGGCGCGCTCCGTGTACCGCTTCCAATCGGCTTGGCGGTCCGCGGCGAGTGTCACGAGGATCTCCTCGACCGGACGCAGTGTCGATCCTCTGTGCTCCGCGGTCGCCTCGATCGCGGCGCGCAGGCGCCGGGCGTCGATCTCGTGCCGTCGGGTGAGGATCACGACATCGGCGAAGTCGCGTTCCCTCGTGGTCGCGTCGCCGCGGTCGATCATGGTCACGATCTTCTCGGCGAGGACGGTCTCGATCGGATAGCCCAGGAGCACGAACGGCTCGCCGAGCAGGGTCGGGTACGTGACCTCGATCGGTGCCGGAGTGACCGGGTCGCCGATGTTGACGTCGATGCGGAGCGGCTGGCGGGCTCGCTGGATGCTCGCCGGGACGACGATCCGCACACCCGGGTATGGGTCGAGGTCGCGGGTGGTCTCGGCCCGCAGCCCGTCGGTGTCGTACTCGACCCCGTCATCGACCGGGACCGCGAGCACATCGCGCACCAGATCACCGATGGCCTCGATGTCGTCGTCGACCGCCTGGGCGAGCAGGTCGACGTCTCGGGTCGGGCGCCGCTCCTCCAGGGCGGCGAGGAGCATCCCGCCCTTCAGGATCAAGTTCGACCGATGCGCCGACCGGGCGAGGCGGAAGAGGAACCGCTCGAGGACGTAGAGCACGAGCAGCTCGTCCGTCGGTCGGCCGTCACGGCGGGCACGAGCTTGGAGGTCGAGGTACACGCGTCCCGCCGTCGTGTCGCCTCCGGGGCGACTGCTCATCTTTGGGTGACCCGCAATGCATCGCGCACCGGGCCGCCGACGCGCAGCTCGCGTGCGAGCTCCACGAGTCGGCCCGGCTTCGGGCGCGGTCGACCGAGGTACCGCTGCAGCGCGGCATACGCGAGCGACTCCCCCACCAGATGTCGCATCCGGAACGCGTCGACGACGCTGCGCTCGGGGTCGGTGATCCAGAAGTGCTCCCCACGGGCCTGACGGACCTCCTTGCGACCGAGCTCGAAGGTGGCCGCATTGAAGACATGGACCCGAGTCGGCGGGTAGTTGACCGTCGGACGGTTCGCTCCCTCGGGCACCGCGAGGTGAACCTCCGACGGGATGTCGTCGATGAGGTCCCAGTGCGCGAGCGCCGAGTCGAGGCACACCATCCCGTGAGGTGCTCGAGCGCAGACCGCCACGAAGTCGGCGTTGTCAGAGCCGGCCGCCTCGGCGAGTTGGAAGAGCCCCCGAGACAGCTCGATCAACGCGCCCTCGTCACGGAGGCGGTACAGGTCTCGCCAGGAGACGCCGGCCCCCACCGCCTGACCCGAACGGAAGACGGGCCCGAGTGATCGAAGCCTGGTGAGAACCGCGCTGGAGGCCATGTATGAAATCCTACAGACCTAGGTACGACCTCGGGTGGATTTCATACCGAGGAAAGCTCCGCGGCGCGGGAGCTGATCTGTTCGGCTGCTCGGGCTGCGGTACGTGCGCGGATCAGGGCATTCTGTTCTGCGGGACCTCGGCGCCGCGGCCGACGATCTGGTCTTCCCTGCACCGGGGGGCGGCGGCCCGCTGCGGCTCTCGCTCTGGCGGCGCCGGTTCTGGGCGCCGGCCGTGCGACGGGCCGGTCTCGAACCGCTCAGGATCCACGACATGCGCCACACCGCGGTTGCGCTCTGATCGCGGCAGGCGCGAGCCCGTACGAGATCGCGTCGAGGGCCGGTCACACGTCGGTGGCAGTGGTCCTCGACCGGTACGGGCATCTGCTGCCGGGCTCGGAGGAGCGGGTCAACGACGCGCTCGATGTGCTCGCGCGGGACGCGAATCGGCTCAGCGCGCGCGATGGACAGCGCGATGGAAGCTCTCAACTCCACCAGTTCAGTGGAGGTGCAGGGACTCTGATCTGCACATTTCCGTGGGCGATACAGGACTCGAACCTGTGACCTCTGCCGTGTGAAGGCAGCGCTCTAACCACCTGAGCCAATCGCCCGAGCGGCATCACGATACTCGTCGGCGAAGCCGGGGAGCTCGCTCGGGAGGGGAAGGTCGCCCGCCACCAGCGCGTCGGCCGCCTCGAGATCCTCTGGCGACGCGACCCCTTCGAGCGCGTCGCGGGCGCAACCCCACGCACGGGCGAGGTGCTCCTGGCCGAGGACGCTCCCCCGCCCGCGCACCGGGACGAGCCGGGCCCTGCGTCCGTCGGCGGAGAGGTCGACACCGAAGGCGTTGCGGTCGACGTACCAGCCGTACCGCTCGACCGCCGGCTCGAGCCGGGTCTCGACGGCGAGGTCGCGCCGCTCGGCACGCGACATCGGGGCCAACGCCCTGACGCTCCCCACCGCGAACGCGACGGCTGCGCCCGAGGCAGGTCCGGCGACGAACTCGGCGCAGAGCTCGAGGCGCCCGGGTCGGGGCCGCACAAGCATCCCGGGCGAGTCGGCGCGATCCATGAGCAGCATCAACGCCGGCGCGAACGTCCGGGCGTACGCACGGGCGAAGCGGCGATCGTCGCGCACCCGCACGCTCACGCTGAGATGGGTGGAGTACCCGTCGAGCCGCAGCTTGGGCACGAGGGCCCGGAGCGCAGCCTCACCGGCATCGGCGAGTGCGACCGCCGCGGCCACGAAGCCCGGTTCGACGTCGACCGGTGGGATCGCGAGCTCGGCCTCCTTGCCGTCGCAGGTCAGCACACCGCCCCAGGGACAGCGGTACGCGTTCGGATCCGTCGGATCCGCGCGCACGCCCTCGACCCCGAGGGTGTGGATGAGCGTGCGGAAATCGACCGGGACCTCACCGCACCGGTCGAGCACCGAGTACTCGTGCTCGAGGCCGACGAGTGTGCCCGTCGTGATGCGCGGCGCGGCTCGCCGGGCCTGGCGGGGGCCGAGACGGCCCTGCGGCGGAGCGTCGAGGAGCGCGTGGAGCTCGGCGTCGAGGGAGCCGGCGTCGAACTCGGCGAGGAAGCCGGCGGTCTCCGACCGACCTCGCAGGAGGAACACCTGCTCCTCTCCGCGCGTCAGCGCGAAGAGAGCGTGGTGCCAGGTGAGCGTGTCGGCCCGGAGTCCGAGGCCGCCCCGAACCCTCGGCGCGAAGTCGGGCCCGTGGGGCACGTCAGCCCGCACCGGTCACGAACTGCGTCACCGGGGAGTCGACCGGCCCGCTGCCGCCCACGAAGCCCTCGAACGTGCAGCCCGGCTGGTTCGGCGCCTCGTAGCGCGTCGTGATCGTGCCGGTGATCCGCGCCGGCACCCGGATCCCGTCGATGCGCTGGGTGCCGGTGGGGCGGAGATCGGTCGTGGTGATACGCGCGAGGTCGCCGGCCACGCCGGGCACGAACGCGCCCTGGTCGATGCTCCCGCCGATGCACGGGTCCCTCTGGATCACGAGCCGGACCTCGCGACGCCAGGCGCCGTCGATCAGCTCGGCCCCGATCGTGGAGGTCCCGTCGGTGGCGACGTCGAGCAGACCGCATCCCGCGGCCTTGGTGCAGTACATGTACTGGGTCTGGCCGGACGCGTCGGCGTACTGGATGTAGACACCGTTCCCGCCGACCGCACCGGTGGTCGACGTGGTCGACGAACCGCCGGCCGCGGTCTCGTCGTCCGAGGCACCCCCCGCGGCATCGTTGCTGTCACCGGTGGCAACATCGGCGGAGCTGTCGCTCCCCGAATCACCCCCGATCAGCCCGCTCGCGACACCTGCTCCGAGAGCGATCGCGACCACGGCGAGTGCCACGCCGACTGCCACGATCGGCGACGCGGAGACACCCCCGACGGTGATCGAGCGACCCGCGTGCTTCGCCTGGCGGGGGCGGCGCTTCTGCTGCTTGCGCTTCTGCTTGCGCGCCCGGCCCGCGGTGATCCGGCGTCCGGTTCCCGCCGCGCGCTCGACCGCGACGAGCACTCCCCCGTCGGCTTGGTCGTAGACGTCGTCCATCGCGTTCGATCTCGACTCGATCCCGCAGTCGCCGCCGTCAGGCCTCGGGCTCGGGCTCGTCCTTCTTGATCTTGTCGTCGATCTTGTCCTTGACGACCCCCGTCGCCGCGCCCGTGACCGCGCCCGTTGCGATGCCACTCACCGTCTCGACCCCGGTGGACAGCGTGTCGCCCACGAGGCTCCCGGCGTCCCCGACTGCACCTGCGATGTTGCCCTTCTCGCCCATGATGCTCGTCACCCTCCGTGCGCGATCGCCTCCGAAGGGCGTTCACTGTAGTGCGGCAGAGCGGCAACTACTCTCGGCGCTTCCGGAGAGCGATGGGGGCCGCATGCCGAGCTACGACGAGGTCGCCGACGACCTCCGCATGCCCGTCGTCGACGCGATGGAGACCCAACGAGCGATCCGTCGTCTGAGCTCCGACCCGGTCGACGACGCGACGGTCCGTCGCCTCCTCGAGCTCGCGGTGAAGGCCCCGACGGGCAGCAACCTGCAGGCCTGGGAGTTCGTCGTCGTGCGCGACCCCGACGTGAAGCACCAGCTGGCCCGCCTCAACCGCCAGGCGTGGGCCGTGTACAAGCGGACGAACCGGCGCCGGGCCCGGGCCGACTACAAGATCGAGCGGATCCTCGACGCGGTGCAGTGGCAGGCCGACCACTTCGAGGAGGTTCCGGTGATCGTGGTGGCCTGCCTCCGGGGGTCCCGGCCGGTGCTCTCGGCGGTCGGGGCATCGAGCTACTACGGGTCGATCTTCCCTGCGGTGCAGAACCTGCTGCTCGCGGCCCGGGCCATCGGTCTCGGGGCCGCCCTCACCACCCTGCCGCTCTGGTCGCTGCGGCTGGCCCGCCGCACCCTCGGCCTCCCCCGGGAGATCACCCCCTGCGCACTGGTGCCGCTCGGGTGGCCCCAGGGTCACTACGGACCCACCACCCGGCGACCGATCGAGGAGATCACGCACGTCGATCGCTATGGAAACCGGGCGTTTCTGGGCACTCCCGGGCCTTCATCGTGAACAGTTCCGCGGCGACCCTCGGATTGGGCGATAATGGGGGTCCCACTTCGCCGGTGCAGCGCTCTCGACGCCCGGGCCGGCGTCGCGGCGATCGATTTCGAGGCAGGTGACGTGGCCAGAAAAGGACGGGCTCGCCGCTTTCGTGAAGCGCGTGAGCTCAAGCAGGGATACGACGACGGCCTCTTCAGCGACGGCGGCAAGACGCTTGCCGACGTCGACGACGACGAAGCCGGGACCGTTCACCTCGTCGAAGACGAAGATCGGGGGGAACCCGAACCCTGGGACCCCGACGAGGAACGAAACGCCAGAGACTGACGGCACCCTTTCACCGCGCGCCTTGGAGCGATTCGCTCCAAGGGGTCAGGTGAGGCGGGGGTCGGGGAGCTCGGGGTCGATGCCGTAGCGCTCGATCGCCGCGGCGACCACGTCGCCGGTGACCGCGCCCGTCATGGCCAGACCGTCGAGCACGGCGACCACGATGTGGCCGGCGTCGACCTCGAAGTGCCGCCGCAGTGCCTCGCGCGTGTCGGAGAAGCCGTACCCGTCGGTGCCGAGGGGGAGGAACGGCTGCGGCACGAACCGGGCGATCTGATCGGGCACGACCTTCAGGTAGTCGGTCACCGCCACGATCGGACCCTCGGCTCCACCCAACTGCTCGGTGACGTACGGCGTGCGCGGTTCCGCGGTCGGGTGCAGGCGGTTCCAGCGCTCGACCGACAGGGCGTCCTCCCGCAGCAGCTTGTAGCTCGTGGCGCTCCAGACGTCGGCCGCGACGCCGTGCTCCGCGGCGAGCAGACGCTGCGCCTCGAGCGCGCCGAGCATCATCGTCCCGCTCGCGAGGATCTGGGCCGTCATCGCGGCTCCACCCTCGACCTCCGGCGCGGCGCGATAGCGGTACAGCCCCTGCACGATCCCGTCCTCGACACCCTCCGGCATCGGCGGCATGGGGTAGTTCTCGTTGTACAGGGTCAGGTAGTAGAAGACGTCTTCGGGGTCGTCGCCGAACATCCGGTCGATGCCCTCGCGGATGATCACGGCCATCTCGTACGCGAACGCGGGGTCGTAGGCCCGACAGTTCGGCACGGTGGTGCAGAGCACCTGGCTGTTCCCGTCGCAGTGCTGCAGGCCTTCGCCGGTGAGCGTCGTCCGGCCTGCGGTGGCACCGAGCAGGAAGCCCCGACCGCGCTGGTCGCCGAAGCTCCAGATCAGGTCGCCCACCCGCTGGAACCCGAACATCGAGTAGTAGATGAAGAACGGGATCATGGCCTCGCCCCACGTCGCGTAGGCGGTCCCCGCGGCGGTGAACGACGCCATCGCGCCGGCCTCGGTGATCCCCTCCTCCAGGATGCGGCCGTCCTTCGCCTCCCGGTACGAGAGCAGCAGGTCGGCGTCGACCGGGTCGTACCGTTGCCCCCCCGGCGCGTAGATCTTCATGTCGCGGAACAGGGCGTCGAGGCCGAACGTCCGCGCCTCGTCGGGGATGATCGGCACGATGCGACGACCGAGGTTCGGATCGGCGAGGAGCTTGCGGGCCAGCCGGGCGAACGCCGTGGTGGTCGATGCCTGCGCCCTCTCCCCCGTCCCCGCGAGCAGGTCGGTCCACGTGTCGGGTTCGGCTGCGACCACCGGCTTCGATCGGTCGACCCGGGCCGGGAGGAAGCCGTGCAGCGCCCGGCGGCGCGACATGAGGTACTCGTACTCTGGCGAGTCGGTTCCCGGGTGGAAGTACGGCGGGAGTGCGTCGCCCTCGAGCGCGGCGTCGGGAATGTCGAGGTGGAGCCGGTCACGGAAGGCCTTGAGCTCGGCCTCGTTCATCTTCTTGATCTGGTGGGTGGCGTTGCGGGCCTCGACGCCGGCGCCGAGCGTCCATCCCTTCACCGTCTTGGCCAGGATGACGGTCGGGCCGCCCTCGTGCTCGACCGCGGTCTTGTAGCCGGCGTAGAGCTTGCGGTAGTCGTGCCCGCCCCGGGGAAGCCGACGCAGATCGTCGTCGGAGAGGTGCTCGACCATCGCGCGTAGGCGCGGGTCGGGCCCGAAGAAGTGGTCGCGGATGTAGGCGCCCGACTCCACCGAGTACTTCTGGAACTCGCCGTCGACGGTGCTGTTCATCTTGTTGACGAGCACGCCGTCGACGTCGCGTGCGAGGAGCTCGTCCCACTCGCGACCCCACACCACCTTGATCACGTTCCAGCCCGCACCGCGGAAGATCGCCTCGAGCTCCTGGATCACCTTGCCGTTGCCGCGCACCGGCCCGTCGAGGCGCTGCAGGTTGCAGTTGACGACGAAGATCAGGTTGTCGAGCTGCTCACGCGCCGCCAGCGACAGCGCCGCGGTCGACTCCGGCTCGTCCATCTCCCCGTCGCCCAGGAAGCACCACACGCGTGACTCGCTCGTGTCGACCATCTCGTGGTGCAGCAGGTACCGGTTGAAGCGGGCCTGCGCGACCGCGTTGAGCGGGCCGAGGCCCATCGACACGGTGGGGAACTCCCAGAAGTCGGGCATCCGACGCGGGTGCGGGTAGCTCGGGAGCCCTCCCCCACCCACCTCCTGGCGGAACCGGTCGAGACGGTCTTCGGTCAGCCGCCCTTCGAGGAAGGCACGGGCGTAGATCCCGGGCGCGGCGTGGCCCTGCATGAACACCTGGTCGCCGAAGCGTCCGTCTTCCTTGCCGTGGAAGAAGTGGTTGAAGCCGACCTCGTAGAGCGCCGCGGCCGACGCGTAGGTCGACAGGTGGCCGCCCAGCCCGTCGTGGCGACGGTTCGCGCGCGCCACCATCACCGCGGCGTTCCACCGCACGAACGCGCGGATCCGTCGTTCCAGGTGCTCGTCGCCCGGGAACCAGGGCTCGCGCTCGGGCGGGATCGTGTTGATGTACGGCGTCGACGCGACGGCCGGCACACCGACGCCCTGCTCGCGGGCCTGCTCCATGAGTCGGCTCAGGAGGTAGGTCGCCCTCGACTTCCCCAGCCGGTCGACGACCGATTGCAGCGACTCCAGCCACTCACGCGTCTCCGCCGGATCGATGTCGGGGAGCTGGTGCACGAAGTCGTCGATGAACACGACTCCAGGCTACGAGACGGAGCGGAGCCGCCAGACACGGCTCTGTCGATACTGTCGATGCCGGCGATGCTCGGGCGGGCGCTTACAGGGTGATGCGTTCGGCGTCGAGCGTCTCTTCGGTGACGAGGTCGATGTCGACGCCGGGGAGCATCGCGTCGACCTGCTCCGCGAGCCGCTGGAGCACCGCGAGCATGGCCTCGGGTCGCAGGGTCGGGTCGAGGCGCCGGACCGCATCGGGCGACAGTGCCGGGACCGAGACCTGACGGATCAGCTCGTGTCGGCTCGGCTGCGGGTCTTCCTGCGCGCAGAACAGCTGCTCGTGGAGCTTCTCGCCGGGTCGGAGCCCGGTGAACACGATCGGGACCTCGGGGGTGCGACTGGCCGCGAGCTGACGGGCGAAGTCGGCGATGCGCACGGGCTCACCCATGTCGAGGACGAGGGCGTGCCCGTCGTCGCCGATGGCGCCGGCCTGGACCACGAGCTGCACCGCCTCCTCGATGGTCATGAAGTACCGGGAGACGTCGGGGTGGGTCACGGTGAGGGCGTCGCCGGCGTCGAGCTGGGCCCGGAACGCGGTGAGCACCGATCCTCGGCTCCCGAGGACGTTGCCGAAGCGCACGCTCAGGTACGTGCCGTCTTCCCGGCGGCCGTAGTGGGCGGTCAGCGCCTCGGCGATGCGCTTCGAGTATCCCAGCGCGCTCGCCGAACCCGCCGCCTTGTCGGTGGAGATGTTCACGAATCGCTCCACCCCGGAGACGGCGGCCGCGTCGAGCACGGAGACCGTGCCCCAGATGTTGGTCTTCAGTGCCTCGGCCGGATGCGTCTGGAGCAGGGGGAGGTGCTTGAGCGCGGCGGCGTGGAAGACGACGTCGGGCTCGATCTCCTGGAAGATCGACGCCACCCGGGCACGGTCGCGGATGTCGACGAGCAGCAGGTTCGCGTTGTCGAGGAGCGCCCGGCCTTCGATCGAGAGCTGCACACCGTGCAGGCCCGACTCGTCGCGGTCGATCATCACCAACTCGGCGGGCTCGAACGCGGAGATCTGCCGGCAGAGCTCGGAGCCGATGGAACCGCCGGCACCCGTGACCACCACCCGCTTGCCGAACAGGTAGTCGGAAGCCGCGGCCATGTCGGTCTCGACGGTGTGGCGGCCGAGGAGGTCGACCTCGGTGGGGGCCCGGAGGTCGCCCACGCGCACGGCTCCGTCGAGCAACTCGCCGACGGTCGGGACCACCCGCACGTCGAGGCCAGCCGCGCGCCCCGATTCGCTGATCTCACGGATGAGCGCGCCGTCGCCGGTCGGGATCGCGATCACCATCATCGACGCGCCGGTCCGGTCGGCCACGGTCGCGATCGCCGAACGGTCGCCGACCACCCGCACGCCGCGGACGGTGAGGTTCCGCTTGGCCGGGTCGTCGTCGAGGAACGCCACCGGCAGGTAGGGGCTCCCCGATTCGTAGAGCATCGAGTGCACGGTCCGTTCGCCACCCTCGCCGGCACCGAACACGATCGCGGGCTCACGGTCGGGGTTCAGCGCCCGACGGCGCCGGTTGATCGCGTGCCGGATGACGTAGCGGATGCCCCCCATCGTCACGAACGCGAAGATCCCCGCGCCGACGACGGCACTGACAGGGGCGGGGCGGAGACCGAAGTCGATCGCGTCGAACACCACGAGCAGGCAGGTGGTGAGTGCGGCGACCCGGGCGAGGGCCGCGACCTCCTCGAACGACCCGAGGAGCCACCAGCCCCGGTACAGCCCGAGCCAGTATCCGAACCCGGCCTGGCCGGCCCAGGCGACGGGGATCAGCAGCGCGACCTCGAACTCGGTGAGGCGGCTGACGTCGAAGTCGAGACGGAGGATGACGGCGGCGTAGAGCGCGAGGACCCAGATGAGGGCGTCGGCCGCGAACCGCAGCAGCCTCCGCATCGGGGTGCTCTGCGCGAAGAGAACGGTGACCGCGCGGTCGGAGCGCGACGGCGCGCACGGCTTGACACCGTGCTCCGGTCGTTTCGCGCCTCCCTGCTGCGTCATTCGCCCCCCTGCGAAACACGTCGAGCGCCGCTCATTGTGGTGCCCACGTTCCGTGGCCGCAAGGTCCGAATGGACCACATAGAGAATTCATCTCGCCCCGCCGTCCTACATCCCGTCGGTACCCTCGCCCGATGGAGGCGCTGCGAAACCTGCTCGAGGCACCGGAGTTGCACGCCGGACTGGTCGCGGGCTTCGTGATGCTCGTCGTGGGACTGCTCGTTGCGCCCGAGTTCCGGACGCGGCGGACGCGGCGTGGCCCGGGATCTTCGGCCCGGGGGTGGTGGTGGCCACCGTCGCCGCCCTCGCCGGCTCCGGTCGGCTCGACGGCGCCGGTCCGGTCCCGACCCGGGTCGTCGTGGCGTGCGGGCTGCTGTGGATCGCCGGCGAGATCGGTGCGCGCACCCGCCCGGCCCTCGGTGCGGTGCTGGCCGTCGCCGGCGGGATCGCTCTCGTGCCGCCGACGGATCAGCCGGCGCCCTGGATCATGGCGCTCCTCGTGCTCGGCCCGGCGCTTGCAGGGTGGGCCACCGCGGCATTCGACCGCCGTGCGGCCGCGACTGGTCTCGGACCCCGGTTGCTGGCCGTCTCGATCGTGGGTCTCTACGCGTGTGTACCCGACACCGAACTGGTGCTGGCGCTGCTCGGGGCGACGATCCCGCTGCTGTTGCTCACCTGGCCCAAGGTCCTGACCCGCCTCGGTGCGGGCGGGTCGTTCGCCACGATCGGCCTCTTCCTGTGGATCGCGACCGTCGGCGGCGCGGGCCGCGCCGGGTCGATCGTCGGTGGTGCAGCTGCCCTCGGCCTGCTCGTGACCGAACCGGTGGGCCGACTCCTCACGCTCGCACCCGGCGCGCCGGCTCGGCCGACTGCAGGTGGGGGTGTTCGTCCTGGTGCAGCTGCTGGTCGCGCTGTACGCGGCTCGCGTCGCCGGTCGCGTCGAAGGTCCGGTACTCGCCGCGGTCCTGGCACTGCCGATCCTCGTGATCGGTGTGGTGATCGGGGCGCGCGCCGCCGTCGAGCCGGGCGACTGACGGGTCGGGGCTCACGAGCGCGACTCGGTCGCGGGGGTCGCACCCACGTCGGCGATCACCGAGGCGACCCGGTCGATGTCTTCCGGCGCGAGGGCCGGGTACAGCGGGAGACTCACCACCTCCGACGCGACGCGGTCGGTGACGGGGAGCGGCCGATCGGCCGACGCGGCGTGCGACTGCTGTCGGTGCACCGGCGGATCGAAGTAGCAGCGGGTGTCGATCCCCTCGGCCCGCAGCGCAGCGCGCAGTTCGTCGCGGGTGTGACCGAACTCCGACGCGTCGACGGCGATCGTGAAGTCCTTCCACGTCGAATCGTCGTCGGGCGCCAGCACCTGCACCCTGATGCCGGCAATGTCGCGCAATCGATCGCGGTACCGGTCGGCCAACGCGACCCTCGTGGCCAGGTGCTCGTCGAGATCGACGAGCGACTCGAGGGCCGTCGCGGCATGGAACTCCGACATCCGGGCGTTCAGGCCGACGAATCGCGTGTCGTAGTCGCCGGGGTTCCCGTAGTCGCGGCCGATGCGGATCACGTCGGCGATGTCTTTGCGGTTGGTGGCGACGATGCCACCCTCGCCGGCGACCACCGGCTTCGTGGGGCTCATGCTGAACACCTCGACGTCGCCGAATCCGCCGATCGGGCGGCCCCGGTGCCGCGAGCCCGAGCGCGTGTGCAGCATCGAACACGAGAGGGATGCCGGCGTCGGCGGCGACCTTCTCCCACTCCTCGGGTGCGGCCGGCGCGCCGAAGATGTGGGTGATCAGGAGCGCGGCTCGCTCCGTCGACACGCGTGCGGGCGTCGTCGAGGTCGGCGAGGAAGGTCACCGGGTCACACTCGACGAAGCGGGGTCGGGCACCGACCCACGCGACCGCGTGCGCCGACGCAGAGAAGGTGAAGCTCGGCAGCACGACGGGTCCGGTCGGCTCGAGCGCCCGGAACGAGAGCATGAGTCCGGCGGTGCACGACGCAACGGCGACGACGTGTTCGACACCGAGTCGGTCGGCGAGCGTCGCCTCGAGCTCACGGACCAGCGGACCGTTCGTGAGCTGCCCGCGACCGTACGAAGCGTCGAGGCGAGCCGTGACGCGCGCGAGCGGGGGCACCGGAGGGCGGACGAACGCCAAGCCTTCCGGGAAGGCCGGATCACGCATGGGTCCCGCCTCCGTGCTGCATCGCCCCCCACAAGAGCTGCAATGACTCCCCGACGACCCCGAAACGCAGGTCGGACGACCAGTCTCGTGGGCGGCGCGGCGCGAGGGCAAGGGCCGATCGACCTACCGCCGGGGTCTTCTCCTACTGTTCACGGTCGACGGTCGACGCGACGAATCCGCCGCCGACCGCCACCCCGGCGACGACCAGAGCACCACACACGGTGCAGATCAGGGCACCTGCCGCGCCGAGTCCCGTGGCCAGGACCCCGGCCGCGGCGAGCACGGCCTGGGCCAGCGCCAGCACCACGGTGGAGCCCCGTACCGTCCAGCCCCGGTCCACGAGCTGGTCGTACAGGTGGCTGCGATCGCCCGCGAACAGGGGATGGCCGGCCCGGAGGCGCCGCAGGACCGCCACCGCGGTGTCGGCCAGCGGGACCGCCACGATCAGTGGCGTCGCCAGCAGGACCGACCACGTTCCGGTGGGTCCGCCGGAACCGTCGGTCCCGACGAGCGCGAGGGCCGGCGCCACGGCGAGCGCAGTACCGAGGAGGTACGCGCCGCTGTCGCCGAGGTAGATCCGCGCCGGTGGGAGGTTGTAGACGAGGAACCCGGCGAGCACACCGGCGAGCGCGAGCCCGAACGCACGGGCGTCGCCCCCGACCGCGGCGAACGCGAGGGCCGACATCGCCGCGACGGAGGCCGCGAGACCGTCTTGCCCGTCGAGCAGGTTGACCGCGTTGACCAGCACGATCACCAGCCCGCCCGTCGCGATCCGGATCAGCGGATCACCCGGAACCGTCGCCGCCGCGGCAACGCCGATGCCGCATTCGGCCCCGAGGCGCATCGCGGCTGAGATCGGCCGGAGATCGTCGGCGAGACCGAGCGCGAGCGCGAGCACCAACGGCACCAGCAACTCGATCCGGTCGACCGCGACCACCCCCACGACCAGTCCCGCGAAGACGGCTACCCCACCGAGGTACGCGACGGGCCGTCGATGGGTCTTGAGCGGGCCCGGTCGGTCGACGATGCCGGCCCGGCGCGCGACGAGCGCGGCGATCGGCGTGGCGACCAGCCCGACCGCCAGCGCTACGAGGAACTCCACACCAACACCTCCGACGGCGTGCCCTCGTGGACCGCGATCTGCTCGCGTCGCACGAAACCACAGCGGGAGTAGAGCGCCAGCGCGGCGACGTTGTCCGCGCCGGTGACCACCTTCGCCGCGACGACACCCCGACGACGGAACTCGCTCGTCGCGGCCTCCACGACGTGCGTTCCCACCCCCCGGCCGGTGGCCCGTGGATCAACCGCCACCGAGAGGATCTCGGCGTCGGGGAGGTCGCCCGTGCTCCCCGGGTAGCGGAGGGTCTCGAGCACCCGCCGCCAGGAACCCAGGAGACGCGGCGCGGCTGCGATCCCCGCGATCACACCGTCGCGGAGCACGAACCGTTTGTACAGGTCGCCCACGTCGAGCGCTCCGGCCGCGAAGCCGACGACTGTCGCCGTGTCGCCGAGTGGTTCCTCGACGACGAACGCGAAGGCGTCGGGAGACGCGACGATCCGGCGGTAGAGGATCCGGAGGAAGCGGGGACCGAGCTCCGACAGGAACCCCTCCGCCATGCGCGTCTCGTGCAGCTCCGCCAGTCTCGGGGCGTCGGCGGCACGCGCGGGGCGGACGGTCACGAGTCCACCGGAGCCGTCACGGGGTCACACCCGGTCGGCTCGGACCGAGCAGCCGGGCGTAGACCTCGAGGGTCGTGTCGATCACCCGGCGGTCGTCGAACTCCTGCTCGGCCTTCCTCCGGGCGGCCGCGCCCATGTCGGCCCGCACCTGGTCGTCGGACGCCAGGTCGGCCACGGCGCGCGCCATCGCATCTGCATCGCGCACGGGAACGAGGAATCCGGTCGTCCCCTGGTCGACGACCTGGCGACACCCCCGGATGTCGGTGACGACCACGGGAAGACCCATCGCGGCGGCCTCCATCGCCGATCGGGGCCACCCTTCCCGGTACGACGCGAGCACGTACAGGTCCATCGCGGCGTAGAGCTCGTCGACATCGTCGCGCATGCCGAGGAAGGTGACTCCCCCGTCGCGCTCGGCGACAGCCATCGCATCGAGATCGACCGCGTCGCCCTTGGCGTCCTCGACGGGGCCGACCACGACCACCTTCACCTGCGGCGCGAGGTCGCGGAGTCGCTCCGCCGCCGCGAAGACCTCGCGGTATCCCTTCTCCCACACCAGTCGGCCGACGACACCGCAGACGACGTCGTCGGGGCCCGCGCCGAACGACGCCCGCAACGCCGTCCGCGCGGCGGCGTCGAACCGCGACGGGTCGAAGCGGTCCAGGTCGATCCCGTTCCCGAGGAGGTGGAGCTTGGCTTCGGGGACGCGCAACGCGCGCAGCGTCTCGACGTCTTCGGGGTTCTGGACCAGTTCCGCATCGGAGCAGGTCGACGCGACGCGCTCGAGCCCGTACACCAGCGTCCGTTTGGCCAGCGGGTCGTCGGGCACGGCGTAGAGGCCGTGCACCGTGTTCACGACGGCGGGAACCCGAGCGGCCCGGGCCGCGATCCGCCCGTAGACCCCCGGCTTCGGGTTGTGCGTGTGGACCAGATCCGGGCCGAGCCGGCGGAACAGCGATCGGAGCTCCACCAGCGCACGGAGGTCGCGGCCCGGCGCCATCGACCGGGTCAACGAGTCGAGGGCGTGGTGTTCGATCCCCCACGACTCCAGATCAGCGACGTGGGGCCCCGGCCCCGACACCCCGATGACCTCGTACCCGGCGGCGGCGAACGCTCGCAGCTGCGGACCGAGCAGGAGCGAGAGACTGATGTCGCTCGTGGTCAGGTGCACGATCCGGGGCCGGACCCGTGCCGCGCGGTACCCGCTCACGTCTCCGCTCCCGAGTACCGGACCCGGTTCAGGAGGCGCCGGACCTCGTCTTCGAAGACCATCCCACCGGCCACCTTGGCTCGGAACCACTGCATCTCGTCGGCGCGTTGGATCGGCGACCGCGCGAGGCGGAACGGATCGGTGGCGCCGAACCGGTTGGGGCGGGTGCCCGCGAGGGCCGCTGATCGATACCGCGCCGCAACCTCTCGTCGTGCCGCGGGCGAACCGTCGAGCGCCTTCGGGTAGGCGAAGTGACCCGCGACGACCCCCACGCGGTCCTCGATCAGCTCGTTCGCGGTGTCGAGCTCGCGCCGGACGGCCTCGGGTGTGGCCCGATCGAGCAACGCGTGGGTGTGGGTGTGCGACCCGATCGTCACGAGTCCGGTGTCGACGGCGTCGCGCAGCCCGCTCCACGACACCGGAGGCGCGCCGTAGGGCATCTCGCGCTGCTCCTCCACGAACCCGGTCGCCACGTAGAGCGTCGCTGGGATCCCGTGCTCGACGAGCACGGGCACCGCGACGTCGACGAAGTCGGCCGTGCCGTCGTCGAAGGTGACGACCACCGGGTCGAGCGCGGCCGGCTGGGTCGGGGACGGTCCCGGTGCGGCGAGCGCGTCGAGGGCCGCGTCGAGCGTCGTCGCCCGACCACTCGCGGCCAGCGCGGCCATCTGCTCCGAGAATCGGTTCCGGGTGAGGTCGAGCTCGAGGCCGGACCCACCGCCGACCCGGTGGTAGATGAGCACCACGACACCGCGCGGCGGTGGCCGCAACCGGTCGACCGCAGCCGCCGAGATCTTCAGCGCCCGCAGCGCGCGTGCTCGCACCGGCCCAGTATCGCCCACCTCCCCCATCCCACCCTGCGTTGGGTCGCTTGTGCCGCACAGAGCGGCCGAAGTGACCCAACGGCCGGGGGCTGGGTAGCTAGAAGAGTTCGATGTCGCCGAGGGTGAGGTCCCACTCGCGGGGCACGACGGGGTCCGACACTGCCCGCCAGGTGAGGAGCGGGCCCTGGCCGGGGAGCCGGATCATCCCGCCGGGTGCCACCACTCCCCCGCCCAGTCGGATCAGATAGTCGGCGTCGGCGACGCGCAGCAGCGCCTGCACCAACCGTCGTGCGACACGGGGATCTCCGCGGGGCACCAGCAGATCGCACAGCGCGACCTCACGGGCGGGACCGCGGTTGCGGACCCGGAAGAGCGCCACCCCGCCCGCGAGCCCTCGCGACCCCACGATGGCCCGATAGCCGAGCAACGGCGTTCCGTACCGCCACCGCAGGTACGCGGGCGTGCGGTTCGTCCGCAGCGCCGCACCCGTCGGGAGCGACGCGAGGAGCTCCGCCCGGGCCTCGTCGTCGGCGAGCACGTCGGCCGCGGGATCACCGGCGGTCGTCTCGGCCGACCAGCGATCGGCGGGCACCCGGGCCGACACGATCCGCGGCACCGCGCCGAGGCGCACCGGCCGGACCGACGTCGCCAGTCGACCGACCGTCTGCCACCCCATCTTGAGGTACCCGGGTCGGCTCTGGTCGTTCGGCGTGTTGAACACGAAGCCGACGCCTTCGCCCCGCAGCTCCTCGATCGCGTGCAGGGTGAGCCGGGTGAAGATCCCGCGACCCTGGTAGTCGGGATGCGTCGCGGTGTCGACCGCGCGCACCGCCCGGACGAGCACGTCGCCGCGCCGGAACTCCCACGGCATCAGCACCCGGATCCCCGCGATGCGGTCGCCGTCGCAGGCGACCCACGCCGGCGACCGGCCGAACGCGTTCTGCTCGTGCTTCCACGCGAAGAGCTGCTCGTAGCGGGGATCGGTGCCGTCGCGCCCGAGTGACGCCGCCAGCAGCGCCAGGATCTCCGACCGGTCGGAAGTCGTCGCCCGGCGGATGACCAAGCCGTCGTCGGTGCTCACGCGATCTCCCGGTACACGGCCTCGATGCGGGCCACGGCGGTGCGGATGTCGAAGCGCTCTCCCGCGATCGTCGCCGCCGCGGCCATGCGCGCGCGGACCGACGGGTCGATCACCAGCTCCGCGATCGCGCCCGCGAGTGCTTCGGGATCCGACGGTCGCACGAGGCGTCCCTCCACGCCGTCGGTCACCGCGCCGGGTACGCCGCCGACATTGGTCATCGCTACCGGGAGACCGAGCGCGAGTGCTTCCATCAGCGCGACGGGGAGGCCTTCGTTGTCGGACGCGAGGGTGAAGAGGTCGCAGGCCGCGAGCACCCGGACTGCGTCTTCCCGGTGCCCGAGCAGCAGCACCCGGTCGCCGAGCCCCAGCGACGCGTGGAGCTCCCGCATCTCGGTCTCGAGCGGCCCCTGGCCCACTGCGACGATCCGCACCGGTACGTCGCGCTCGGCCAGGAGCGCCGCGGCGCGCAGGAGGTTCGGGTAGTCCTTCTGGCGTCGGAAGTTCGCGATCGTGCCCGCGACGATCTCACCGGGCCCGATGCCGAGCTCGACGCGTACGGCGTCGCGGTGAACGGCCTCGGCCCGGACCGCGTCGAGGTGCACACCGTGGACGATCACCTCGGTCCGAGACCGGAGGCGGGGCCAGATCGTGTCGTAGACCTCGTTCGACACCGCGACGTCGGCGTCGTCGAGCGGGTAGGTCACGCCGTTGAGGATCCGCGTCGGGGTCGAGAAGCTGGAGAACGTGTTGTGCACGGTGTACACCAGCCGGGGGCGAACCCGGCGCGGCAGTGTGCGCACGACGAGCCGCGCGATCCCGGCCGCATACGGGGAGTGCGCGTGCAGCACGTCGACCGGCTCCGCGTGGAGGCGGGCGCGCAGCCGATGGGCCCACCGCAGGTCGCGCTCGTCACCGACTTCGAGGCACTGCGTCGGCACGTCGAGCGCCTCCAACTCGGCCACGAGGTGATCCTTCCAGGGCAGGAGGTACGCGACCTCGAAGGAGAACTCGTCGCGATCGTGGGCCGCGGCCGCGGCGACGAGCAACCGCTCCGCGCCACCCGGTCCGAGCCCCTTCACGAGCCAGAGCACCCTCACCCAGCGGATCCGACCATCAAATCGGAGGAGGAGCGGAGCCGGCGGACACGTCGCGCGGGACGAGAACCGGTGAGCGATCGAGCCGACGCAGCGGATCCGACCATCAAATCGGAGGAGGAGCGGAGCCGGCGGACACGTCCGCGGGACGAGAACCGGTGAGCGATCGAGCCGACGCAGCGGATCCGACCATCAAATCAGAGGATCTCGCCCGGGAACTCGCGGCCCCGCAGCATCCCCTTGGCGTCGAAGACGAGCGACGCGGTCCGGCAGATGTCGTCGGGATCGAACGCGGGATGGTCGACGAGCACGACGACGAGATCAGCCGCCGCGAGCGCATCGGGCCCGTAGGGCACCAGGGAGAGGCCGAGGCCGGCCAGGTTCGCCTCGGGAACATGCGGATCGCACGCCTCGAGGTCGGCGCCGAGTGCGGCGAGGCGTTCGGCGACCGCCACCGACGGCGACTCGCGCCAGTCGGACGTCGCGGCCTTGTACGCGACGCCGAGCAGGAGGATGCGCGTGCCCCGCACCGCCCGACCGTGCCGGTTGAGCAGGCCGATGATGCGTTGGACCACGTAGTCGGGCATGTGCTCGTTGACGTCGTTCGCGAGCTCGACGAACCGGAACGCGTGGCCCGACCGTCGACGCACGCTCCACGAGAGGTACGACGGATCCACCGGGAGGCAGTGGCCCCCCACCCCGGGACCGGGGGTGAACCGCATGTAGCCGAACGGCTTCGTCGATGCGGCGTCGATCGCGCTCCAGATGTCGACACCGAGGTCGCCGGCGAACATCGCCAGTTCGTTCACCAACGCGATGTTGACGTGGCGGAACGTGTTCTCGAGCAGCTTCACCAGCTCGGCCTCGGCGGTGGAGCCGACCGGCACGACCTTGTCGACCAGCGCGCCGTAGAAGGCCTCCACCCGTTGGAGCGATCCGGCATCGATGCCCGACACGACCTTCGGGGTGTTCTCGAAAGTCCACTGCGGGTTGCCGGGGTCGATCCGTTCCGGCGAGTACCCGAGGAAGAAGTCCGCACCCGCGTGCAGGCCGTGGGCTTCGAGCAGCGGCCGCACGAGCTCCTCGGTGGTGCCCGGGTAGGTGGTCGACTCCAACACGACGAGTGCTCCGGGCCGCAGCCGGCTCGCGAGCGTGACCGACGCGGCGCGCACATAGCTGAGATCCGGTGCACCTTCCCGGAGCGGTGTCGGCACCGAGATGACCGCGATGTCGAAGTCGGCGAGGTCGTCGGCCTGGTCGGTCACCCGATAGCCGCTCGCCCGGGCGGCGGAGACGCGGGAATCCGGGACATCAGCGACGTAGGACCGCCCCTCGCCGAGCGCAGCGACGCGCTCGGCGTCGATCTCGTATCCGGTGACGGGGAAGCCCGCCTCCGCGGCACGCATGGCCAACGGGAGTCCGACGTAGCCCTGACCGACCACGACGACGCGCGCAGTGCGGTCCTCGATGCGGGCGAGCAGATCGGTCGTCATGGCGAGCACTCCTGGGCCGTCGACGGCCCGGCTACGGCCGAAAACGGTACCACGGTCCACGCGCACCACCTCGCGGCGAGTCGTGTCGGGCAACCGACCGACGAGCGGGTCCGCTAGCGTCGAACGTGCCGCCGAACCCGTCCCCCCGAACCCGTGTCCATCGCCCGGCGGCGGAGGAACTTCGGTGCGCATCTCCGCCAAGGCCGACTACGCCGTCCGCGCTGCCGCGGAGTTGGCGCTCGCAACCCCGGGCACGCCCACGAAAGGCGAACACCTCGCCGATCGGCAGGACGTGCCCCTGAAGTTCCTCGAGAACATCCTCGGGGCGATGCGCACCGCGGGAATCGTCAACACGCGCCGAGGGGCGGAGGGCGGCTACCTCCTCGCCCGGCCCGCGAAGGAGATCACGGTTGCCGACGTGATCCGCGCCGTCGACGGCCCGCTCGCCGCGGTGCGGGGCGAGCCGCCGGAAGCGCTCGCCTATCCCGGCGCGGCGGAGCACCTGGTCGAGGTCTGGATCGCGGTGCGGTCGAGCCTGCGGGCCGTGCTGGAGCGCATCACCATCGCCGACCTCGCCAGCGGCAAGCTCCCGGCGAGCGTCCGCCGACTCGCGGCCGAGCCCGAAGCCTGGCAGCGCCGGTGAGAGGGTCCGCGTGACGCCGGACCAGGAAGACGACCACCGGCTCGCGGCGCGGCTCGCCGAAGCAGCGGGCCGGCTGCTCATGGAGCTGCGGGGACAGATCGCCGACCCCTCGGAGTTGAAGGCCGCAGGCGACGCGGCGGGCGAACGAGCTGATCCTCGCCGGACTGGCCGAGGCGCGTCCCGACGACGAGATCCTCTCCGAGGAGTCCCCCGACAGCTCGGCCCGACACGGCGCCGACCGGGTCTGGATCGTCGATCCGCTCGACGGGACCCGGGAGTTCGGAGAAGCCGGACGCACCGACTGGGCGGTCCACGTGGCGCTCGCCGAGCGCGGCCGGCCGACGGTCGGAGCGGTCGCCCTCCCCGCACGTGACCTGGTGCTCTCGGCGAACCCGGCGCCCGTCGTGCCGCCGCGTCCCGAAGGCCCGATCCGGCTCCTCGTCAGCCGCAGTCGGCCGCCGGCACTCGCGGCCCACCTCGCCGCCACGCTCGACGCCGAGTTGGTCCCGATGGGATCCGCCGGCGCGAAGGCGATGGCGGTCGTCCTCGGCGACGGCGACGTGTACGCACACAGTGGCGGGCAGTACCAGTGGGACTCCGCCGCACCCGTGGCCGTCGCGCTGGCCGCGGGCCTGCACGCGACCCGGCTCGACGGCACGCCGCTCGTCTACGGCGAACCCGACCCGTGGCTGCCTGACCTGCTGATCTGCCGCGCCGAGCTTGCACCGAGCGTGCAAAGAGCCGTGCGGCTGGCACCGTCGTCCTGACCGGTCACTTCGCCGTACGGGCGACCACGGAGCGTTGTTAGACTCACATCTTCCCGTCATCGACGCGATGGCGGGCGACCCGGGGCAAGGTGCATGGCGGAAACCACGCTCTCCCATCTCGACGCGCTCGAGGCGGAATCCATCCACATCATGCGGGAGGTCGCGGCCGAGTTCGAGCGGCCCGTGCTGCTCTTCTCCGGCGGCAAGGACTCCGCGGTGATGCTGCGGATCGCGGAGAAGGCCTTCTGGCCGGCCCGCCTCCCGTTCCCGCTCATGCACATCGACACCGGCCACAACTTCCCCGAGGTCATCGACTACCGAGACCGCGAGGTCGAGCGCCTCGGCGTCCCGCTCGTGGCGGCCATGGTGCAGCAGTCGATCGACGACGGGCGCGCGGTCGAGGAGAAGGGCGCGAAGGCAACCCGCAACCGCCTGCAGAGCGTCACCCTCCTCGACGCGATCGAGGAGTACGCGTTCGACGCCGTCTTCGGTGGCGGTCGACGCGACGAAGACAAGGCACGCGCCAAGGAGCGGGTCTACTCCTTCCGCGACGAGTTCGGGCAGTGGGATCCGAAGAACCAGCGGCCCGAGCTGTGGAACCTCTACAACGGTCGGCACCGCAAGGGCGAGCACATCCGGGTCTTCCCCATCTCGAACTGGACCGAGCTCGACGTGTGGCAGTACATCGAGCGGGAAGGCATCGAGCTCCCGTCGATCTACTACTCGCACACGCGCGAGGTGTTCCGCCGCGACGGGATGTTGCTCGCGCTCACACCGTTCATCACCCTCCAGGAAGACGAAGAGGTCGAGACGCTCACCGTGCGCTTCCGCACGGTCGGCGACGCCACCTGCACGGGTTCGGTGCAGTCGACGGCGTCGTCACCCGCCGAGGTCATCGTCGAGGTCGCGGCGTCCCGCATCACCGAACGGGGCGAGACCCGCGCCGACGACAAGTTCAGCGAGGCCGGCATGGAAGACCGCAAAAAAGAGGGCTACTTCTGATGGAACTGCTCCGTTTCGCCACCGCCGGCTCGGTCGACGACGGCAAGAGCACGCTCATCGGGCGGTTGCTCCTCGACAGCAAGCAGATCTTCGAGGACCAGCTCGAGGCCGTCGAGCGGACCAGCCGCGAGCGCGGGTTCGACTACACGAACCTCGCGCTCCTCACCGACGGCCTGCGGTCGGAACGTGAGCAGGGAATCACGATCGATGTCGCGTACCGCTACTTCGCCACGCCGTCGCGCAAGTTCATCATCGCCGACACGCCGGGCCACGTGCAGTACACGCGCAACATGGTCACCGGTGCCTCCACCGCCGACCTCGCGTTGATCCTGATCGACGCCCGCAAAGGCGTGCTCGAGCAGTCGCGCCGCCACGCCGTCATCGCGTCGATGCTGGGCGTCAAGCACCTCGTGCTCTGCGTGAACAAGATGGACCTCGTCGACTTCGACGAAGCCACCTTCGATCGCATCTCGACCGAGTTCTCCGACTGGGCCGCGAAGCTCGACATCCGCGACCTCGACTTCATCCCGATCTCCGCCCTGAACGGCGACAACGTCACCCAGCACTCGCCGAACACCCCGTGGTACGAGGGCCAGACGCTCCTCCACCACCTCGAGCACCTCTACATCGGCTCCGACCGCAACCTCATCGACGCGCGGTTCCCGGTGCAGTGGGTCGTCCGGCCGATGTCGAACGAGTGGCACGACTACCGCGGCTACGCGGGACAGGTCGCCGGAGGGATCTTCCGTCCCGGCGACGAAGTCCTCGTGCTCCCGTCGGGCCTCACGACCACCATCGACTCGATCGACCTGTACGGAGGTTCGATCCACGAGGCGAAGCCGCCGATGTCGGTCACCATCCGACTGGCCGACGACATCGACGTGAGCCGGGGCGCGATGTTGTGCCGCCCGAACAACGCGCCGACCGTCACCCAGGAGCTCGACGCGATGGTGTGCTGGTTCAGCGAACGGCCGATGACGCCCCGGAACAAGTACGTCGTGAAGCACACCACGAGGAGCGTCCGGGCACTGGTCCGCGACCTCCACTACCGCCTCGACGTGAACAGCCTCCACCGCGACGAGACCACCGCCACGCTCGCGATGAACGAGATCGGCCGGGTGTCGCTGCGGGTCACCGAGCCACTCTTCGTCGACGAGTACCGGCGCAACCGCACGACGGGGAGCTTCATCATCATCGACGAAGCCACCAGCGAGACCGTGGGCGCGGGCATGGTGCTGGGTACGGGCGCCTAAGCCCACTTCGGGTCGAATCCGCTCCGCCGACTCGATCGCCCACCCGTCGAAGAGCAGTCAGTGGACGTCCGTCGGTTCCGCTGCTTCTTCCGAGCGCAGCCACTCGATGTAGCGCGCGATCCCGGTTTCGAACGACACCTGTGGCGTCCAGTCGAGCGCGGTCATCGCCTTGGTCGCGTCGGCGCAGCTCTGGTGGATGTCGCCCGCCCGGGCCCCGGCGAACTCGGGTTCCGGCGAGACGCCGCTCACGTCACCGATCGCCGCGAGCAGGTCGAGCAGCGTGTGCTGACGGCCCGGCGCGATGTTGAACACCTCGCCGCTCACGCTCGCCGGCGCGTTCGCCGCCGCGACGACCGCCGCGACCACATCCGACACGTAGGTGAAGTCGCGACTCTGGAGCCCGTCGCCGAACACCGTGGGTCGCGCACCCGACAGGAGTGCGGTGGTGAACAACGGGATCACCGCCGCGTAGGTGGAGTCGGGACGTTGGCGGGGTCCGAACACGTTGAAGAACCGCAGTGCGACCGTCTCGAGCGGGAAGAGGTCGGCGAACACGCGGCAGTACCACTCACCGGCGAGCTTGCTCACGCCGTACGGCGAGCGCGGTCGGGTCGGTACCGTCTCGGGGGTGGGGATCGTCGTCGCCCCGCCGTACACGCTGCTCGAAGACGAGAACACGACCCGGCGGGTCCCGGCGTCGCGCGCTGCAGTCAGCACCGTGAGCGTGCCGTGCGTGTTCACGCGGTCGGTCGACAACGGGTCGGCGACGGATCGGGGAACCGCGCCCAACGCCGCGAGGTGGAACACCACCTCGACCCCGTCGATCACCTCGGCGACGGCACCGGCATCCGCCACCGAACCGACCGACAGGACCGCACCGTCGGCGACGTTCTCGCGCCGACCCGCCGACAGGTCGTCGAGGACGCGCACGGCGTGACCGTCGGCCAGGAGGCGGTCGACCAGGTGCGATCCGATGAAACCGGCACCGCCGGTCACGAGCACGTCCACGCGGTCTCCCCAAGGTGGCAACGGAGCGGTGACGGTACCAGGCACCGGATTCCCCCTCCCGGGGCATGAACCACCCGGACGGCGGGTAGCATCAACGGATGCGCGCGTCGCGATCGAGCAGTCTTCCGCTCACGCTCGCGCTGATCGCGTTCGTTGCGATCGGTGTCCCGGCCTTCGCCGCGCCGCGCGAGTCATCCGATCCCGGATCCGTGGCCACGACCATCGGTCAGGGTGTCGTCCGCGCGGTCGATGCGACCATGGCCGATTCGGTCGACACCCGGGCCGGACGAGCCGACCGCCACGCCCCCCGGAACCACAACCTCCCGCTCCTCTCGGCGCCGGCACTCTTCGCGGTCGCGCTCGGCGCTCGCCGGCAGCGTCACGAGTCACACCTGGGGGCCCGCCCCGGTCACGCGGCTGCGCAACAGCATCGGCCGTCGGGCGCCACCGGCGCTCGCAGCTCACTAGCGCCCGTTCCCATTCCGCCCGGCTCCCCGCGCCTCTCCGCGCGCCCGGGCCGTCAACGAGGAGCCCGATGACCTCCACCCAGGCCACTCCCCGCGCGCCCGTACGACGCACCGGCGACCGGGGATTCGTCCTCCGCGTCGGCGCCATCGCCGTCGTGTGCATCGCCCTCATCGTGGGCCTGACCGCGTTGATGCGCGGTCCGGCCTTCGTCGACCGACTCACCGTCGCCAACCCGACCCGACTGCCGATCGAGGTGTCGGTGGCCGCGCCCGGATCTTCGGGCCGGCTCAACATCGGCTCGGTCGCCCCGGAATCCCGCGCCACCTTCGACGACGTCGTCGACATGGGCGACGAGTGGGAGATCCGGTTCGTCGCGAACGGTGGCGCCGAGGCGCGCGCCACGGTGACCCGAGCCGACCTGGCCGACACCGACTGGACCTTCACGATTCCCGACCAGGTCCGCGCCGACCTCACCCGCCGTGGTGCGATCCCCGAACGCGGGAAGCTGAGCTCCACCAGCCACGTGACGCGCCGATTCCCCTCCCCCGGAAGGACGCGATGAACTCCGACATCACCGAACAGGACCTCCCCGGGATCGGCCGGAGCTACACCGTCGCGGGCACCGACGGATCGCGTGTCCTCGTGGTGCTGCACCACTCCGGGCGACGTGACCTGTACGTCCTCGCGACCGACCAGGACGACGATCCCCTCGCCACCGTCACGTTCAGCGACGACCAGGCCCGACGACTCGGCTCGATCCTCTCCGGCGCCTACTTCAAGCCCCTCGCCGTCGCCCAGGTCGAGGCCGTGATCGGGGGGCTCCTCATCGACTGGGCCACGGTCCGTTCCGACTCCCCGGGCCTCGAGCACTCCATCGAAGCGCTCGAGATCCGCCACCGGACCCGCATGACCGTCGCCGCGATCGTGCGCGCCGACGGCTCGTCGATCGTCGCGCCCGAACCCCGCGAGGTCCTCCGGCTGGGCGATCAACTCGTGGTGGTCGGACGCCCCGAAGATCTCCCCGCGTTCCTGCAACTCGTGATCGGCTGACATGGGGGCCGAACTCGTCGCGCTCGGCGCGTCGCTCCTCGCCGCGGGAGTCCTCGCCCGGGCGGGCCGCCGGATCGGTCTTCCCACCATCCCGCTCTTCATGATCGCGGGCATCATCTTCGGGCCCAACACGCCGGGCCTGTCGTTCTTCGATGATGCGTCGGATCTCGGCCTGCTCGCGACCCTCGGACTCGTGCTCCTGCTGTTCTACCTCGGGCTCGAGTTCTCCCTCGGCGATCTCACCAAGGGCGGCCGGAAGCTCGTCGCCGCCGGCGTGATGTACCTCGTCCTCAACGTCGGTGCCGGTCTCGCGCTCGGCTTCTCGTTCGGATGGGGCAACCGCGAGGCACTCGTGATCGCGGGCGCGGTCGGGATCTCGTCGTCGGCGATCGTCACCAAGCTGCTCGTCGAGCTCCGACGCGTCTCCAATCCCGAGACGCGTGTGATCCTGGGCGTGGTCGTCGTCGAAGACATCTTCCTCGCGCTCTACCTGTCGATCCTGCAGCCGGTCCTCGGCGACGCGCAGGGGCTCAGTGAGATCTTGACCTCGGTCGCGCACCGCGTTCGGGTTCCTCATCGTGCTCGCCGTCGTCGCCCGCAAGGGTGCCGCGCTCGTCGGGCGACTCATCGCCACCGACGACGAAGAGCTCCTCACGGTCTGCTTCGTCGGTTTCGCCGTGCTCCTCGCGGGGATCGCCGAAGAAGTCGGCGTGTCGGATGCCATCGGCGCGTTCATGGCCGGCCTGATCCTCGCCGAGAGTCCCGCGCGACGCCGGATCGAACGCGCGGTGCTCCCGTTGCGCGACACGTTCGCGGCGCTCTTCTTCTTCGCGTTCGGGCTCACCATCGATCCGGGCGACCTCGGCGAGGTCGCGGTCCCGATCGCGGCCGCGGTGCTCACCACCTTCGCACTGAACGTCGTCGCGGGGATCCTCACCGCCCGCCTCTACCGCTTCGGCCCACGGGCCGCGGCGAACGTCGGACTCACGGTCCTGGCCCGAGGGGAGTTCTCGCTGATCCTCGCCGCCCTCGCGCTCGAGGCCGGACTCGACCCGCGGATCGGGCCGTTCGTGGCGGGCTACGTCCTCGTCCTGGCCCTCGGTGCACCCATCCTGGCGTCGCAGTCGAAGACCCTCTCACGGTGCATCCCGCAGCGCGTCCTCACCACGAGGACCACCGGTGCACCCTCCGGTTGACGGTGAGACCCGGCCACAGATCGTGAGGTCTCACCCTCGACCTCAGGTCGAGGGTCCGGACGGTGGCGTGAACGCGGCGAACGACTCCTCGACGATCCGGATCGCCGACTCGCGGTCTTCCCAGCGACCCGGCTCCGTCGACTTGCCCGGCTCCGTCTGCTTGTAGACGGCGAAGAAGTGCGCGATCTCCTCGAGCAGGAACGGACCGACGTCGTCGAGCTCGGCGAGATGCGACCAGCGCGGGTCGGTGGCCGGCACGCAGAGCACCTTGTCGTCGATGCCCATCTCGTCGCTCATGCGGAACACCCCGATCACCCGCGCCTTGATGTGGCAGCCCGGGAACGTCGGTTCGTCGAGGAGGACCAGGACGTCGAGGGGATCTCCGTCGTCGGCGAGCGTCGCGGGGATGTAGCCGTAGTCGGCCGGATACTGCGTGGCGGTGAACAGCATCCGGTCGAGCCAGATCGCTCCGGTGTCGTGGTCCGCCTCGTACTTGTTCCGCGAACCGCGCGGGATCTCGACGATCGTGATGATCTCCATGCCGGGAGCGTACGACAGGCCCCGAACGGTGCCGGAACGCTTGACCGGCTTCGGCACGCATGCGAGGGTGACGCCGCTGTCAGGTTCGGGCTCCGGGGGGAACCACATGCAGGCACGCCGATCGACCGCGTCTGTGGTCGCTGCGCGCTCTGCGATCGTCGTGACCCTCGCGCTGATTGCCGCGCTCTGCGCCTCCACCACGCCGACCGCGGTCGCGGCCGACACGCCGACTCCGTCGTCCCGATCGAACGACTGCCAGTGGCCGATGTGGGGTCATGGCCCCGACCGGACCTTCGCGTACCCGTGCCCGACCGACATCAACGCGGAGACCGTCGGTGATCTGCGCCAGGTGTGGTTCTTCCGTGCACGCGACACCGTCACCGCGAGTCCGGCAGTCGTGGGGGGTACGGCGTACGTCGGCGACTGGTCGGGCAACTTCTACGCCCTGCGAGTGAGCGACGGCACCCCACGCTGGCGGTTCCGCGCCGAACCCCACGGTCAGGTGTACGCGGGTCAGATCGTCTCGTCGGCCGCGGTCGCCACGGTCGGCGGCGTCCGCACCGTGTACTTCGCGTCGGGCAAGAGCCTCTACGCGCTGCCGGGCGCGCGACGGACACGTGCGGTGGCGCCACGAGATCGGTCGGACCGGACCCTCGAAGAACGACGACCCGAGTGAGATCGAATCGTCGCCCGTCGTCGTCGACGGAATGGTCGTCTTCGGGACCGACGTCCACAACAGCGACGGTGGCGAGGCGTCCCAGGTGATTGCGCTCGACGCACGCACCGGCCGCGTGCGGTGGGCCACGACGACGGCGCCGACGACCGGGACCTGGGCGACCGGGTCCGGTTGCGCCGACGTCTGGGGATCGCCGTCGGTCGACGTCGTCGGCCGCGGCGTGTTCGTGGGTACCGGGAACTGCGTCACCTCACCCGAGGGCTGGGGCCCGTTGTCGGAGGCGATCGTCGCGCTCGACCTCGACTCCGGCGCGGTCCGGTGGACCTACCAACCACATGCGCCCGGCAACGACGACTTCGACTTCGCGGGCGCACCGAACCTCTTCGAGATCGACGGACGACCCGTCGTCGGACTCGGCAACAAGGACGCCGCGTACTCTGTGGTCGACCGGGCCACCGGCGCGCTCGTGTGGAGCACCCAGGCGACCACTCCCGGGATCGACGAGCGCGGGAGCAACTACTCCTACGGCGGCTTCATCGGTGCCACGACCTCCACCGACGGCCGCATCGTCGGCGGAACGGCGGTGGGTGGCACGCCGGCGCTCCACGCGTTCGACGCTGCGACGGGTGCGATCGTCTGGCAGCAGGCCGAGGCCGGGCCGACGTACGCGGCTGCCGCGGCGGCGAACGGCGTGGTGTTCCTCGGCGGGACCGACTTCACGCTCCGCGCTCTCGACCTCACCGACGGATCCGTGCTGTGGAAGCACACGATGAGCGGCGCGGTCGCCGGTGGCGCCGCGATCGTCGGCGACAACGTGTTCGCGGTCGCGGGGCTCCGGGAACCCGGGAACGACAACCGGAGCCGCACGAGCGGCGTCTACCGCTTCTCGCTCACCGCCACGCCGGTGCCGTCGACCAGCACGACCCGATCGTCGAGCTCGGGAACGACCGGCGCACCGCCGCCGAGTCCGAGTGAGTGCGTCGACGCACCGTGCGCGGTGCCGTTCCAGCTGAAGACCCCACCCGCAGGGACCCAACCCAGCCTCACCCTGTCGATCCGGATCCAACCGTGGCGGTTGCAGGTCGACACCGAAGGGCTCGGTGAGCCCGCCGCGTGGCTCCGCCCCGGGAGCCAGTCGGCGAAGGTCGGCGCGACGCGCTACGGCGTCTTCATGTCGGAGCGCGACGACGACCCGAGCGGTGGGCTCGTCTGCGTGCTCGACGCCGACGGCGACTGCACCACGACGAAGATCCTGCGCCGCGGCACGACCTACAACCGCATCACCGTCCTCGCGATCACCGACTCGACCACGCTCCCCGAGGCTGCGGAAGGCCTCGACCGGATGGTCACGACCCAGTCGTTCGATCCCCCACTCGCCCCGCGCCGCTGACCGACCCGCACCGACCGCCTGCGCCACGTCCCCGACACCTCCCGACCACGGCACACCCCTGAGCACTGGAGCACTCCATGCGACGCCTCCTCACCTTCGTCCTCGCCACCGTCATCGCCGTCGGAACGTTGGGCGCGATGCGCGTCGGCGACCGGCCGGCCACGCGGGTCGCCTCCGAACGGCGGACGGTCGTGTTCAACGGGCAGGGGAACAACCTCGACGCGTACACCGCGACGCGTCCGTTCCGTCACCAGCAGGTGATCGAGTCGGCCGCGACCGACCCCGACGGCACCGACTTCAACGCGCAGATCTGCTTCTTCCCCCAGGACGCCGGCAAGGCGGTGCGGCGGTTCATCGGTGGCGAAGACACCGGCCAGCCCGACCCGCCGCAGGGTTGGGGCATCTTCGAGTTGCGGGGCACGCGCCCCGGCAACTTCCGGACCAAGCAGATCGCCAAGCTCACGCCCACCTACCAGGGCTCGCTCGACAACGCCGAGAACTACGGCTGCGGGTTCCTGTCCGACGGTCGGATCGTCACGAGCGACGTCGGCAACCAGGCATCGGGCACCGGCGACGGCCAGCTCATCGTCTGGTTCCCGCCCTTCAACACCGGCGTGGGTGGTGAAGGTCAGGTGCGGTACTGCAAGATCGACGTCGGCATCGCCACGGCCGGGGGCATCGCCGTCGACGACGAAGACCGCGTCTACGTCACGTCGGCGCGGCCGCCGACCGCAGGCGTGTGGCGCTACCCGGGCCCGTTCCCCACTTCCGACACCGCCGCCGGCGGCTGCGGTGCGAAGGACGCAACCGGAGCCCCGCTCGCCGACTCCGCGCCCCGCGAGGTGTTCATCCCTGCGACCGCGCCCCTGTCCACACCGAACGCAGTGGTCCAGCGCCCCGGTGGTGGCTTCTACGTGTCGAGCGTGATCACCGGGGTGATCGCGCAGTACGACGACGACGGCGCGTACGTCCGCACGATCCTGCAGCCCCCCGCAGGCGAGACCCTCGGGGCCGAACCCTTCACCACGGGCACGCCACTCGGCATCGGCGTCGATCGCGCCGGCACGATCTTCTACGCCGACATCGGCATCGTGGTCAGCGCCGACGGGATCGGACCCGGCGACGGCAACGGCACCGTGCGCCGCATCGGGTTCAAGAACGGTGAGCCCCTGCCCCCCGTGACGATGGCCACCGGCCTCGAGTTCCCCGACGGCATCGGGATCCTCGAACCCCGCCGCTGACCCGCCCCGGCCCCCGTTCTGGTCATCTCCACGGTTGCCCTGCAACCGCGCGCATGACCGGAACGGGGGTTGTCCCGTCTCAGTCCTTCTTGGCGAGGCCGAGCAGGCCCCCCTCGCGGGGTGGCGCGACGCGGCTTCCGGCCCTCGCGGCGACGGCCATCAGACCCGCGGCCGTGGTCGCCACCGTGGCGACCGCGACGTCGGCGATCATCGGCCCGACGCCGGCGGCGTCCTTGGCCGCGTTGAACGCCTGCACGATCACCGGCGTCAAGACCGCGAGCGCCACCGCGGGGCCGACGATGTACCAGCCCGCGAGGATGAAGACACCGGCGTCGCCGATGCTGACCACGAGCTCGAGCGGGAGCCGGCCCTTGTACGCGTTGAACAACGCTGCGGCCACCAGGGGCGGCGCGCAGAGCACCACGACGGCCATCCCCGACCAGCCGAGACCCGGCTCGAGCGCGACCCCGAGCGCCCACCCGACGCAGCCGATCACCGCGAGGACGACCGACGGCACCACCGCGTGCCGTACCGCGATCCCCGAGAACTTCATCGGCAACTGCGACGCGATCTGCGGGGTGTCGCCGTCGAGCCGCGCCGTCTCGACGAGGCTCGCGGCGGCCCCGTAGCCGAGGAGCACCGCCACCACGATCAGGAGGATCGGGGGCTTGCCGTCGGCGGATGCTGCCGTTCCCGCCGCGATGATGCCGATCGACCCGAACGCGAACGTGGCGGTCCAGCCGAGTTGACCAGGACCGCGGAGGACGCCGGTCAGGTCGCGCCACATCACCACGAGATGCGGCGATCCGGGAAGGCGGATGCGTCGCCGGGCCCGGCCGGCCTGCGCCCGACTGGCGCGGATGCTGAGCCGGGCCTGCCGGGCGTCTCCCATGAACACGGCCGCACCGACGCTCTGCGCGGTGCGGGCCCGGACCCGCAGGCTCTGGGTGGGGATCGAGCCACACGCCCGCGCCGCTGCCGCGGCCGCGAGGAGCGTCACCAGCGTGAGCGCACCGAGCGCCACGAGTGCACCGGTGCCGACCGCGTCGGCCCGTCCCACCGTGCTGATCGGGTACGCGGCCCACCCCCACGGTCCCGACCAGGTGACTGCGTCGTCGATCCACGCCGGTCGGCTTCCCGTCGAGGCCGACACCGCGGCCACCACGACGAGCAGCGCGCCGAGCAGGAGCGGTACCGCCGACCACCGTTGCGAGAGCCGTTCGAGCCGCGGCGACGCCTCCACGAGCAGCGCGACCGACACGCCGAGCACCCCGATCAGCGCACACGCAGCCGTGAGCACCACCACGAGCGCGATGCCCGTCGCGGGTCGGAGCGCGTGGAGCACAGCAGCACCGAGGAGACCGACGAGCGCACCCGCGATCGCGGTGATCGCCGCGGTGGTGAACAAGCGGGGGCGCAGCACCCGACCGCGGTCGAGCGGGAGCGGGAGCAGCCACCCGACGTCGGCCGCGCCGAGCACGACCGGTCCGCGCCAACGCGCGTTGCGGACGAACACTCCGAGCGCGACGAGTACGAGACCCGCCAGCGCAGGGAGGAGACTCCGCACGACGACCGGTCCGGTGTCGGCACGCAGTTCGGTGCCACCCAATGTGCGTCTCACCCAGTCGAACACCGGGTAGCCGTAGAGCACGATGATGATCGCGGCCAGGTACACGCCGTACATCACCTTGCCGAGCTTGCGCCGACGTTGGCCTCGCGTCCGGCGCAGCCAGGCGAGCACCTCGGTGGTCGAGACGTCGACCGTCGCCGCGGTCACGGTCGACTCACAGATCCCCGTCGAACGATGCGAGGTCGTCGCGCGACAGCGTTCCCGGCGAAGCCGTCGCGCAGCACGAGGGCCCGGTCGGCCGCCGTCCGCGCCACCTCGATCTGGTGGGTCGCGAGCACGATCGCGACGCCGCGGTCGGTCTCGGCCCGCAACAGATCCGCGAGTCGACCGCGCGCCGCCGGGTCGAGGTGCTGCTCGGGTTCGTCGAGGATCACGAGCGAGCGCGGCCGCACCAGCACCGCGGCCAGGCGCAGCGACTGCTGCTGACCGGCGGAGAGGACGGCGGGGAACTTGTCGGCGTGCTCGGTCAGCCGTGCCCACGCCAGTGCGTCATCGACCGCTTCCTCGACGTCGGGGAGGCCGTGGCCGAGCGCGACGAACTCGAGGTGCTCGCGGGTCGTGAGATCGGGATAGAAGGCCGACGGACCCGCGACGACCGCCATCCGCTCCCGGACGGCCGGACCGTTCTCGTCGATCCGTCCTCCTGCGAACGTCACCCGACCGGCCGTGGGGATCTCGCGTCCGGCCATCAGGCGGAGGAGCGTCGACTTGCCCGAGCCGTTCGGCCCGACGACCGCGAGGCACTCCCCCGGTTTCACCTGCAGATCGAGGGGCGCCAACGCGACCACGTCGCCGTACTCCCGGGTCGCGCCGACCAACGTCAACAGCGGCTCGTCGGATCCTGCGTCCACCGTTCCCCTTCCGACCGGCCGTCCCGACCAGCACGTCCGATCGTCGGGCGATCCTATGGCTGCCCCACCCCGGCAGCAGCCATCGAGGCCTCGAGATCGGGCGGGAGCGGAGGCGCAGCGCCGCGCCACGAGGTGTTCCGTCGCCAGAACACGTAGGTGGCCAGCCCGAACGGGATCGGGAGCACGTAGGTGAGCACCCGGAACAGGAGGACGGCACCCACGATCTGGGCGTGGTTCCCACCCGCGGCGTCGAGGCCGGCGATCAGCGCGAGCTCGATGACCCCGATCCCGCCCGGCGTGAGAGGGATCGCCGTGAGCAGCCGCGCGAACGCGAACACCGCGAGCACCTCGGCCCACCCGACCTCGTCGTCGGAGACGCCGATGGCGCGCAGGGCGACGAGCAGGACCGCGTACAGCGAGAAGTGCCCGACGAGCGTCCAGAACGTGAGCGCAGCCCACCGCCGACTCACGAGACCGATGACCCGCGTCCGGAACTTCACCACGGCGTCGTCCCACCCCGACACCGGACCCTTACGGATCACCCGACGGAGCTGCGACATCACCCGGCCCGTCACGATCCCGGTCTTCGCCGCGAAGTCGGCGCTGTGCAGGATCAGGGCGAAGATCACCACCGCGGCGACGAGCGCGCCGAAGCCGACGAACGCCGAGAGCAGACGGCCACCGCCGGCGCCGCCCTGCAACGCCAGGATCGACACCGCCATGATCGGCATCGCCAACTTGGCGAAGTTGTTCCAGATGCCCGACACGATCGCCGAGACGCTGATCCGCGACTTCGAGAAGCCCCAGGAGCCGAGCATCCCGAAGTAGAGGCCGACTGCGACCGCGCCACCGGCGGGCACCGTGTTCGACACCGCGGTCGTGGTCTCGGTGACGACCATCGCCTGGGTCCACCGCAGTCCCGGGGTGCAGAGCACGACGAGGATCCAGTAGGTGACCAGGTTCCAGATCGCGGCGAGCTGTCAGCACGCCGAGCTCCAGCGCGGTCATGTCCTGGATCTGCTTCCAGACCTCCGACAGGTCGGCGATCTGCGGGAGCACGAACACGAGGACGGCAACGCCCAGGCCGAGGGAGAGCGCTGCTTGCACGACGCGCCGCACGGTGCTCGGCCGTTTGGTGCCCGCGGCGTCGTCGTCCGCGTTCGAGCTTCCCGTCACCGCGGCAGCTTCGCGACTCATCGCGGGCGCCGCAAGGTCGACTGCGGTGGCGACCGCGTGGAAGCCTGGCTCCGTCGGGGACCAGATCCGGGAGCATCATGCAACGACGGTTCGGACGGCGACGCCGGGGTTGGTGGCTCCTGGGACCACTCCTCGTGGTCGTGGCCGCGTGTAGCCCCGCCGCGGCGCCGCGCGGCGCTCCCGACGCGCTGCACGACGACGGGATCACCGTAGCGTCGTTCGACTTCCCCGAGAGCCGGTTGCTCGCCGAGGTGTACGGGGCCGCCCTGGCCCGAGCCCGCTACGACGTCTCCTTCGCCCGGAACCTCGGGCCGAGAGAGCTCGTCGATCCGGCCCTCGCTCGCGGGCTCGTGGAGCTCGTCCCGGAGTATGCCGGGACCGCGCTGGAGTTCCTGAGCCTCGGCGAGGTCCACCCATCGGCCGACGTCGCCACGACCCACGAGGCCCTGACGCGGACCCTCGATGGAGGCAACATGGTGGCCTTGGATCCCGCGCCGGCCCAGACCGCCAACGCCATCGTCGTCACCCGCGAGACCGCGACCACCAACCGACTGCGCACCATCAGCGACCTCGCGCCCGTCGCGTCGGGGTTCACGTTCGGCGGACCGTCCGAGTGCCCGAACCGTCCGTTCTGCCTCGAGGGCCTCCGCGACACCTACGGTCTCGAGTTCTCGAGCTTCCTCCCGCTCGACACCGGCGGCCCGCTCACCGTCGGGGCGCTCGAGCAGTCGGCCGTCGACGTCGGCCTCTTGTTCACGACCGATCCCCGCATCGCCACCAGCGATCTCGTGGAGCTCGTCGACGACCGAGCCTTGCAGCCGGCGGAGAACGTGACGCCCTTCGTGCACCGCGACACCCTCCGCCGGTTCGGACCCGAGCTGGCCGCCGTGATCGATGCAGTGTCGGCGCGCCTCACCACCGCGGAGCTCCGCGCGCTGAACGGGCGGGTCGCCGACGGTGAACCCCCCGCCGAGGTCGCGCGCGACTGGGTCGCAGCGACGGGCTCACGATGACGGAGTCGACCCGGCCCCTCGGCGTCGACCTCGACGACGAGTCAGCCACCTCGGCAGCGCACCGGATCGTCACGGAAGCAACCGACGGCACACGTCGGCGCCGACGTCCGACCGGCGCGCCGCCGGCCCTCCCGCGCAGCATCGGGACGAGCGGGAAGCTGTGGCTCGTCCTGTTCGTGGCGATGGTCGCTTGGATCCCGTTCGCGCTCGCGTCACCCGCGGTGATGCGGATCGCCGACCGCGCCGACACCGCGTTCCTCCGCGAGGTCGTCGAGTTCCGGACCGCCTGGCTCACGACGATCATGACCCGCGTCGACCGCATCGGCTCCGGCTGGACCGTCACCGTGCTCTCGATCGGGACGATCGTGCTCCTCCTCGTGTTCCGGAGGTGGCGCCACCTGCTGACGTTGCTCGGCAGCATCGCGGTGCTGGTCGTCTCCGGGAGCATCCTCTACACAGCCTTCTCCCGACCCCGGCCGTACGGCGTCACGATCATCGGACGGTGGAGCGGCTTCTCGATGCCGTCACCACCCGTCGCAGTGCTCGCGCTCGTGCTCGTCGCGATCACCTACACCCTCGTCGTGCCGGGCCAGCCCCGCACCATCGCGAAGTGGATCGTGGCCGCGCTGATGACCCTCTTCGTCGCGTCGCGGCTCTACCTCGCCGTCGACCACCCGTCCGACGTCGTGGTCGCGGTGACGTTCGGCGTCGCGATCCCGCTGCTCGCGTTCCGGTTCTTCACGCCGAACGAGGTGTACCCGGTCGCCTACGGCCGGGGGAAGACCGCGCACCTCGACGTGGGTGGCCGACGCGGCCTCGCCATCCGAGCCGCGGTCCAGGACCAGCTCGGCATCACGGTCGTCGAGGTCGGCCACGTCGGGCTCGCCGGTTCCGGCGGCTCGACGCCGATCCGGATGCGGCTCGAAGGGGACCAGCCCACCTACCTCTTCGCCAAGCTCTACGCGATGAACCACGTCCGCTCGGACCGGTGGTACAAGCTCGGGCGGACGATCCTCTACGGGCGTCTGGAAGACGAGAGCTCCTTCCAGACGGTTCGGCGACTCGCCGAGTACGAGGACTACGCCGCCCGCCTGCTCCGCGACAACGGCATCCCCACAGCCGAGTCGTACGGCATCGTCGAGCTCACACCCGAGCGCGAGTACCTGCTCGTCACGGAGTTCTTCGACAACGCGCAGGAGATCGGCGACGCCGAGGTCGACGACCAGGTCATCGACGAGGCACTGATGATCGTGCGGCGGCTCTGGGATGCCGGTCTCGCCCACCGCGACATCAAGCCCGCCAACCTGCTCGTGCGAGAGGGCCACGTCCTCGTCATCGACACCGCGTTCGCGCAGGTTCGTCCCTCGCCGTGGCGAGAAGCGGTCGACCTCGCGAACATGATGCTCGTCCTCGCGGTGCGCACCGATGCACCGCGCGTCTACGAGCACGCCCTCCGCTTGTTCACGGAGGACGACATCGCCGAGGCGTTCGCGGCCGCCCGCGGTGTCGCGAGCCCGTCGCAGCTCCGCGCCGCGATGAAGGCCGACGGTCGCAGTCTCATCGAGGAGTTCCGGGCCCTCGCACCGCCCCGACGCCCGATCGCCCTCCAACGGTGGAGCGTCCGTCGGGTCGCGCTGGCACTCGCACTCGTGGTCGGCGTCGTGTTCGCAGTCTCCCAGACCGTCTCGATGCTGAAGCCGGCGCACGACGTCGAAGTGAGTGCCTCCCCCGACTGCGGCACCGGCAACCTCATGATCCTCATGGCCCAGTCGGTTCCGAGCGCGACGTCGATCCCGTGCATCGCCACGACCCCGGCCGGCTGGAAGCCGGGTGACGTGCACGTCCAGCGGGGGCACACGTCGTTCTCGCTCGATTCCGACGAAGCCGGCGACGACGCGGTCGAGGTGGACTTCGGGCCGGTCGACTCCTGCGACACCGCGGGCGCGCAGGCGGTACCGACCGACGAGGAGGGGACCCGCCGGTTCGAGGCTCCCGAACAGATCCGACCCGAGCTCGTCGGCAGTCGGACGTACCGGTTCCCGGGCGGCTGCACCACCTACACCTACGCGTTCGAGCGCGGGGCGGCCTCGGCCCTGCTCTTCGCGGTCGACCAGGCACTCGGGTTCCAGGACCGCGAGTCGCTGATCCGTACCGTGCACGACGACACCGACCTGCGCCTGTGCGGCGCCGGCGTCCCGTGTCCGTGACGCCGCCCGTCCGCTACCTCCTCGTCGCGATCGGCGCGCTCGCGGTCCTCGCGATCTGCGCCCTCATCGCGGGTGACGGGACCGTCGGCGCGGCCGAAGCAGCCGTGTTCCGGGCGATCAACGACCTGCCCGGGGGGCTGTACCCGCTCCTGTGGCCGTTCCAGCAGTTCGGCAACCTGCTCGTCGCGCTGGTGCTCGGACTCGGAGTTGCGGTCGCGCTCCGCCAGTGGAAGGTCGCAGCGGCCGTGGTCGCGGCCGTCGTCCTCAAGCTGGTCTGCGAGCTCGCGGTCAAGGAGGTCGTGCAACGGTCGCGGCCCGGACGCTCGATCGGCGACGTCGTGATGCGGGGCGACGTCTCCGCCCACGGGCTGAGCTTCGTGTCGGGCCACGCGGTGATCACGGCTGCGATCGCCGGACTCCTCACCCCGGTGCTCCCCGGCCGCTGGAAGGTGGCGCCGTGGGTGATCGTCGCCCTCAACGGCTTCACCCGGATCTACGTCGGCGCCCACAACCCCCTCGACGTCGTCGGGGGGATCGCTCTGGGGATCGCCATCGCGTGCGTGCTCGATGCCGTCATCTCGGCGACCGGCGGCTGGCGCGGGTCACGACCCGCGACCACCGCCTCCGGCGCGGCGGCCTGACCGGATGAGGCGACGCCCGCCCCCGGGCCAGGACGCGCCCCGCCCGACGGGTCCGTTGCTCGCCGAACCCCGACGCGCCCTCGGCTGGAGCGGGGCCTTCGCCGTCGCGGCCCTCGTGCTGTGCCTGGCGATGTGGTGGACGACGAGTCGCGACGTCATCCAGCACGTCGACGACGCGTGGCTCGACCTCATGGAGGATCTCCGGTGGCAACCGCTCGTCGACGTGGCCGAGGTGCTGTCGTTCCTCGGCGGCACCATCTGCAACTGGACCATCCGGATCGTCGTCATCGGGATCCTTGCGTGGCGTCGGCAGTGGCTCCACCTCACCGCGTTCGTGCTCGCCGTCGCGTGCTCGGAGATCCTCATCGGTCCGATGAAGATGCTCTACGACCGACCCCGTCCGCCGAACGGGCTCACGGGCACGTCGGGTGCCTCGTTCCCGTCGGGCCACGCCGTCGGGGCTGCGGTCACGGCCGTCGGACTCGTCATCGTGCTGCTCCCGCCCGGGCACACCCGCTGGACGTGGGAGCGCCGCGCCGCGCTCTACGCCTCGCTCATGGCGTGGAGTCGGACCTACCTCGGTGTGCACTGGCTCAGCGACGTCGTCGCCGGCACCCTGATCGGCTGCGCGATCGCGGTCGGCTGCCCGGCCCTGCTCGTCGAGATCCGGGTGCGGGTCGAGAGCCGTCGGCGCCGACGCCGCGAGGTGGCCCGTGAGTGACCGACGGTACCGAGGCCGCGAGATCGGTCGGCTCGTGATCGGCGTCGGCGTGCTCGCTGCCGCAGCCGTGCCCGCCCGCCGCAGCCGCCCGGCACCGCTGGAAGCGACGGTGTTCGAGGTGGTGAACGGCCTCCCCGACCGGCTGCACCCTCCGGTCTGGCCGATCATGCAGGCGGGCTCGCTCGCGGCTGTGCCCCTGGCCGCGGTCGCACTGCAAGCAGCAGGTCACCGCCCTGCCGCGACCCGGGTCGCCGTCGGAGGAGTCGCGGCGTGGGCGCTGGCCAAGGCGGTGAAGCAGGTCGTCGGCCGGGGTCGACCCGACGGCCTCGTCGACCCGTTGCGGGTCCGCGGGCGACCCCAGACCGGACGGGGGTTCCCCTCCGGTCACGCGGCTGTCGCCACGGTGCTCGCCGCCGGAGCCGCCGCCGCAGTGCCCGGTCTGGGTCCGCTGCTCCTGGGTGGCGCGGTCACCGTCGCGCTCTCGCGCGTCTACGTCGGGGCGCACCTCCCCCTCGACGTCGTCGGTGGTGCCGGGCTCGGGCTCGCCGTCGCCGCCGGGGTCGCGATCGTGGGCCCGCAACGACCGGCTTGACCTCGGCGCGGTATCCGCGGTTTCCGGGCGCTCTGCCCGTATCCTGCGCCCATGACAGAGATCATGGACGTGCGCATCGAGAACCCCGACGATCCCGAAGGCCCCGCCGTCGTCGTCGTGATGTCGAACGGCGTCGTGCTCCGCGACCGCCTGCCCACGCTGGAGCAGGCGCGTCGGAAGGTGCTGGCCGTCCAGGCGAAGGCCTGGCCCACGACCTGCGCCTGACCACCCACTGCTGACCCACCGCTCCGGTTCCGGGCCGCGGCGGTCGAGCGCGCGGCCCCTGCCCGCGGGGTGATAAACTGCGCTCGACGTTCAGCCCACGTGGGCGCGTCGACGGCCCTGGTCAGGCCGGCACCCGGGTGCTCCGATCCTCCGACGATCGGCTCCCGCCAACGGTGCGCAGCCCGGCGTTCCCGCCGCGCAGGCCCCCTGGGATGACCATTCCCGGCGCAGCGACCGACGAGACAGGGTGCATGACCGCTCCCATCACAGAACGGGCAACGGGCGAACTGGAAACGGCGCCGCTCACCGTGCGGATCGTCGACGATCGTCTCCACCTCTGCGCGCTGACCCCGGAGCTGCTCCCCCAAGCCGGGACCGACGCCCCGGTCGACCTGGCGGCGACAGCGCCCGGTCCCGGTGCTCCTCGACGACGGCACCACGAGCCGGTGGTCGGGTGTCCCGGTGGTCGGCGCCCTCCGGTTCGTCGACTGGCTCTGCACCGTCCGACCCTCGGTCGACGTGACCGTGACGGCGGTTGCCGCGCTCATCGTCGAGGCGGCCGAGCTCACGGCCCAGGGCGAGGTCGTCCCCGATCTCGCGACCGACACCACCGAACGGCGCTGGACCTGGCGGCCCGCGCCGGGCATCGAGGCCGCGGCCCGGATCGGCAAGGTGTGGACCGCGGCATCCGACGCCATCGACGACGGCGATCCCGACGACGTCCTCGGCGGGTGGTTCGCCACCACCGTCGGGCGAGCTCGCCACCGCGCGCCTCGGCCAGCCGCCGATCAACTCGTCGGTACCCGAGGCCCGGGTCCACCGCTGGGCCGACCAGGTCTCGGCCCGCGTCGGTGCCGGCGCCCGTCTGCGCTTCCACCTCAGCGCGCCCGACGACCTCGAGGGCCACTTCCTGCTTCTACGCCCGCCTGGAGTCGCTCACCGACCCGACCGTGGTGCTCCCGCCGCTCGGCGCCGACACCGCCGATCTCCTCGGCACCACTCCCCACGAGGCCGTGACCCTGCTGGCCTGCGAATGGGACATCGCCCGACGGGCGTGGTCCGGTGCTCCCCGACCGCCCCACCGACGAACTCATCGTCGACGCCGGCGAGGTCGAGGATCTCCTCGAGCACGGCCTCGCCGGGCTCCACGCGTCGGGCATCGACGTGCACCTGCCGTCGGCGATGCTCGCACAGACGTCGCTCGTGCGCCGCGTCGTCGTGGCCGGCGCTTCTGCGAGCCTCGACGCGAAGACCCTCGCGCTCACCGGCGAGGTGCTCGTCGACGGTGAACCGCTCACTGCCGAGCCGAGCTCGAGACGCTCGCCGAGGCCCGCAGCGAGCTGGTCGCCGTGCGCGGTCGCTGGATGCGCATCGACGAACAGACCCGGGCGGCCACGCTCGCGTTCGCGAAGCGTGTCGCCAAGGGCGGCGCGTCGACCGCCGAGGTCCTCGAGCTCGCGGCGACCGCCGACGAGGTCGACACCGCGGCTGCGACCGGATGGGTCGCGAAGGCGTTGGCCGGCGAGTTCAAGCCGACGCCCGCGGAGCGGGTCGCGACTGCCGAAGTCGTTCACTGCGACGATGCGTCACTACCAGCTCGACGGCCTGGCCTGGCTGTCGCTGGCTCGAGAGCAACGGCCTCGGCGGGATCCTCGCCGACGACATGGGCCTGGGCAAGACGATGCAGGCCCTCGCGATCATCGCCCACGACCTCGAATCCGACGACCCGCCGACCGCAGCCGACGCTCGTCGTCGCGCCGACCTCGGTCGCGTCGAACTGGGTGCGCGAGGCCGAGCGGTTCGCACCCGAGCTGCGGGTCGCGCTGCATCACGGCTCCGGTCGCGAGAACCCGGCCGGCTACGTCGGCACGGTCGACGTCGTCGTCACGAGCTACGGCGTGATGCGACGCGACGAGCAGCTCCAGGCCATCGACTGGCACCGCGTCGTGCTCGACGAGGCCCAGGCGATCAAGAACCCGACCACCGCAACGGCCAAGGCCGCTCGCAAGCTCAAGGGCACCCACCGCCTCGTCGTGACCGGCACGCCGGTCGAGAACCACCTCGGCGAGCTCTGGAGCCTCATGGCCTTCGCGAACCCAGGCCTGCTCGGCACCCAGACCGCGTTCAAGACCCGCTACGCGAACGCGCTCGACGCCGACTCTGGGGTGTCGCTCGAGACGCTCCGCAAGCGGATCGCCCCGTTCGTGCTCCGCCGCCACAAGACCGATCCCGGAATCGCCGACGAGCTCCCCGAGCGCATCGTCGTGCGCGACGACTGCACCCTCACCCGCGAGCAGGCCGCGCTGTACCAGGCGGTCGTCGACGACATGCGCTCCGACGTCGCCGACGCGACCGGCATGAAGCGGCGAGGCAAGGTGCTCGCAGGGATCACGAAGCTCAAGCAGATCTGCAACCACCCCGCGACCATCGCCCCCACCCCCGAAGACGAAGAGGGCACGAGTGCGCTCGCCGGCCGCTCCGGGAAGCTCGACCGGCTCGTCGAGCTCGCCGAAGAGATCATCGAGGAGGGTGAGGCGGTCGTCGTGTTCAGCCAGTACGCGACGTTCCTCCGGCGGGTGGCTGCGCACCTGCGGACGGAGCTCGACGTCGGCGTCGAGAACCTCGACGGCAAGATGAGCCGCGTCGCCCGCGACGCTGCGGTCGAGCGGTTCAGCGCTCCCGACGGCCCACCCGTCCTCTGCGTGTCGCTCAAGGCCGGAGGGACCGGGCTGAACCTGGTGCGGGCGAACCACGTCATCCACTTCGACCGCTGGTGGAACCCCGCGGTCGAAGACCAGGCCTCCGACCGGGTGTGGCGCATCGGCCAGACGCGAGGTGTGGTGGTGCACACCCTCGTGTGCCCCGGCACGCTCGAGGAGCGCATCGCCGATCTCCTCGACCAGAAGCGCAGCCTCGCCGATGCCGTCGTCTCGTCGTCGCCCGAGCAGCTCATCAGCGAGCTCGACGACGCCGCGCTCGCGGCGCTCGTCGAACTCGACTCCGATCTCGCGACGGGGCTCCAGTGACCGACCCCGGTGCCGACGGCAACCACAACACCGACGCCGGAGGATCCGCCGGGGCGAACCGGTCTGGCCCCGACGGCTCGCCGACCCCGTCGAAGCGGTCCCGTCGCCGACGTCGCCGACCGTCGAGCCCCTCGGATCCGAATCTGCGCACCGACGCCGACGCCGGCTCCCCGTCGCCCGCCAACGGGGCCGAGCCCGGGAACAGCCTCGACGGCCCGAGCCCGACGCCGGGAGCGAAGCGTCGACGCCGATCCCGGCGGCGATCCCGGTCGGGATCCGGCGACGGTGCCCGTCCACCCGAAGGCGGGGCCCAGCTCACTGCGGTCGACGACGATGCGTCGCCGGTCAGCGAAGCGTCCCGGGCCCTCTCGGAGTCGTTGCAGGCCGCCGTGCTCGGCCACACCAGCGGTGCGGTGCTCGCCCGCGGTCGCGGCTACGTCAAGCGCAACCGGGTCACCGAGCTCCGGGTGAGTGCGGGCCGGATCCGCGCCCGCGTCCTCGGGTCGGAGGGCGAGCGCTACCGCGTCGAGCTGACCGCGCCGCAGACGCCGGCGCCGTCGGTCGATGACGAAGATCCGGTGGAGCTGCGACTGCCTCTACGCGGCCGAGCACCGACGGGGCACCTGCAAGCACGTGGTCGCGGTCGCGCTCGTCGCGGCACGACGGTTCGAACGCACCGACGCCCTCCGTCGGCGTTGGATGGGCGGCGCGGCAGCCGAGGCGCCCGAGGCCGAACCCGCCGAGTTCGTCGCGCTCGCCGAGCGGCTCCTCGCCGCGTTCACCGCGCCACCTGTGAGCGCCGAAGACGTGCTCGCCCGCGCCATCAAGATCGCGCCGCCGCCGTTCTCCCTGCGTGAACCCCGCGCCTGACACGCCGCCCGCGGGCTACCGCTGCTGGAACACGCGCAGGTAGTCGACCTCGAGCTGGCGGGTCAGGGTCGGGTTCTGCAGACCCTGGCCCCAGTCGCGCTCCCACGAGTGGTCGACCATGAGGTTCAGGATGATCTGCATCGGGCCGTTCTCGATCGCGGCCGCGTTCCTGGTCTCGCCGCACTTCACGCCGTCGATGTACCAGGCGATGTGATCGGGCTGCCAGTCGACACCGAAGCGCGAGAAGTTCTGCGAGTAGTCCTTGACTGCACACGCACCGTTGTTGCCGGTGGCGTTGTTCACGGAGTGACGCGCGGTCCGGTCGGGCTTACCGTGGTACGTCATGTACGCCGTCGTCGGGTCGTATCCGAGTGCCTCGACGATGTCGAGCTCACTGCGGTAGCTGTAGCTCGGGTTCGCGGGCAGCATCCAGAAGGCGGTGAAGAAGCCCGGCGTGCGCGGCGGCAGCTTGAGCCGCGCCTCCACGTAGCCGTAGGTGAACGAGTACAGGTAGTTGGAGTCGTTGCCACTCCGGCGAGCGGTGGAGAGCAGACCCGAGCGGTAGGTGCACTGACCGTTCAGACACGCACTGTTGTTCATCGTCGGTGCCGGCGCGGCGACGAGCTTGGCCGTGCCGTTGCTCACGCGGACCTGGTTGGCCGAGTAGTACTCCCGGCCCTGGTTGAACGACCCGGTGCACGCGCCGTAGTTCCAGTCGAAGCACGGCGTGAGCTTGTTGTGGTCGTAGTCGGAGCCGTTGAACTCCTCGGAGAAGGTCTGTCGCCACTGCTTCCCCGCCGACGCGGGGGCCGGGACCCCTGGCGACGTCGGCGTCGTCGTGGGCGTGCACGCACACCGCGACCAGCGCGAGCGACGAGATGAGCAACAGCAGCTTCTTCATGATCAGGCTCCGTGATCCTTCGCGATTGCCGGCGTCGTGATGGGCGAGACCGGTACGACGAGGGCGTGTCGTCGGTTGCAACACGCCCAGGAACGAAGTCGACTGACTCCGAGCACTCCCACTTGTGGCCCCGTTGTGTTATCGGTCGCGCGAACGGCCGCGCTTGAATCGAGCCTGAACTGCGATCCGCTCACCGGCGCCGGAACCGGTCGGATCGGTACACCCGGTGGCCAAGGGGTGCGGGGGCGGGGATCTCGTGCGCCATCCGTGGTTCCTCCGTCGTCGGGGGATCTTCCGTGAGCCCGGACGGCGACGGTAACAAGGGCATGGCGGCCCGGCGATGTTCGAGGACGGACACCCGCGGCTTCGGGCACGCGAACCGTGCATCTTTCCCCGAAGTCAGTCCCGCAACGCGCGATCTGTCGCGCCATTCGTGACCTCGTCCGCCGATGGCTCCCGACGTCCGGCGACGGCTTCAACCGTGGCGATCGCTGTCGGCAGGGCGGCGAGGGGGACCGCGCGCGAGAAGAGGTACCCCTGGCCGTAGCGGCAGCCGAGTCGGGTCACCTCCTCGCGCTGAGCCTCGGTCTCGATGCCTTCGGCCACCACGACGTGACCCATCGCCCGGGCCATGCTGATCACCGCGCCGACGATGAGGGTGTCGTCGCGGTTCACACCGAGTCCGGCGACGAATGATCGGTCGATCTTGACGGCGTCGATCGGGATCCGACGCAACAGCGACAACGACGAGTACCCGGTGCCGAAGTCGTCGAGCGCGAGGTGCACTCCGAGCTCGTCGAGGTCGCGAATGTGCCGCTCGCTGGTGGCCCAGTCGCGCATCGCCGCGCTCTCGGTCAGCTCGAGGGTCAACGCCGTCGGGAGGAGGGAGTGCTCCCGGAGGACGCCACGCACCATCTCCACCAGACCCTCGTCGGCGAGCTGCGCCGCGGCGAGGTTCACCGAGAGCTGCATCGTCTGTCCGGCTCGCGTCCACTCGCTCGCGTCCCTGCACGCGATCGCGAGGACCCGCGCACCGATCTCGCGGACGAAGCCGGTCGCCTCGGCGGCGGGGATGAACTCGTCGGCACCCAGCAACCCGCGCTCGGGATGCTGCCAGCGCGCCAACGCCTCGACGCTCACGACACGTCGCCGCTGCAGATCGACGATCGGCTGGTACCAGACGACGATCTGGTCGCACTCGACGGCCCGGTGCAGCTCCACCTGCGTCTGCAGGCGCTGGTGGGCCGCACGGTCGGGCTGTTCCTCGAACAACGCGATGCGGGCCCGTCCCCGCTCCTTCGCCCGGTACCGCGCCGTGTCGGCGCAGCGCAGCACCTCGCCCGGATCAGTCGGCGGGCTGAGGGCCACCCCGATGCTCGCGGTCACCACGACCTCCTCCCCTGGCCCCTCCGCCGCCGCCACGCGAAGTGGAGCCCGCACCGATGCCAGGAGGGCCTCCGCGATCGCGATCGCTTCGCTCTGATCCGCGATGTCCTCGCAGAGCACCACGAACTCGTCGCTGCCGAAGCGGGCGACGGTGTCGCCCGGGCGCGCCGCGGCCACGAGCCGGGAACCGATCGTGACGAGGAGGTCGTCGCCGGTCGCGTGGCCGAAGGAGTCGTTGATGTCGGTGAAGTTGTCGAGATCGAGCGAGATCACCGCCACCGGGCACTCGGACCCGTGGGACACCTCCCGCGTGAGGCGATCGACGAACAGGGCGCGGTTCGCCAGGCCTGTGAGTGAATCGTGGAGCGCGAGTCGACTCAACTCGCGTTCGGAGTTCTTCCGCTCGGTGATGTCGCGCAGGTTGCCGACGATGTAGCCCACATCCGGGTCGTCGAGCAGGTTGGTGACCACCTCGTCGATCCACCAGAGATCCCCTGACCCGTCGATCAGGCGGAACTCGCTGCGGACGTGGTCGCCGAGCTCGTGCATCGTGAGGAATTCGGCGATGACCCGCTCACGATCGTCGGGATGGATCAGGTCCATCCCGTTGGTGCCGACGAGCGCGTCCTCGGCGCCCTCGAACACCTCGTCGGCCGCCGGGCTCACCCACGCGATCGTTCCGTCGGCCTCGAAGAACATCGTGACCTCGCTCGACCGGGCCACGATGGCCCGCTGCCTCGCTTCCGACGCCCGGAGCGCCGAGAGGGCATCCATCCGGTCGGTCACGTCGCGCACGTTCGTGACGATTCCCTGCACCGATTCGTGGTGGAGCAGGTTGCGCGCGGTGATCTCGACCCATTTCGGCGCACCGTCGGCGGCGTGGATCAGCGCGGTGAAGTCGACCCGTGCATCGGGCTCGGCCAGGCGCTCGGTGACCTCGACGAGCGGCGGTTCGGTCCCCTCGAGCGCGAACACCTCCCACGACGGCCGGCCGACGACCATCTCGGGCGTGAACCCCAGGACGTCGAGCAGCGAGGGGGTGGCGTAGACCACCCGACCGTCGACCCCCGAGACGAACCCGACGTCGTTCGCGTGTTCGTAGAGCACGCGGAACCGGGCCTCGGTCCGCCGGAGGTCTTCGAGCGCCTGCTCGCGTGCGGAGACGTCGACCGAGGAACCGACGATGGCGAGAACCCGGCCCGCCTCGAGCAGCGGGGTGAGCGTCGTCGAGATCCAGATCAGGGACCCGTCCTTGCGGCGGCACTCGAAGTCACCCGTCCACTCGCGCCCCGACGTGATGGCAGCCATGGCGTCGGCGGCTTGGGCGTCGTCGTCGGCGCTGACGGTCAGCTCGTGGATCCGTCGACCCGTCGCCTCGGCCGCCGACCACCCGAAGATCGTCTCGGCGGCGCGGTTCCACTCGGTGACGATGCCGGTCGCGTCGGTCACGACCACCGCGACGGCCACGGCATCGAGGACGCGACGGATCGCCGGCTCGATCCCTGCTCGCTGCTCGGGCTCGTGCATCGACGTCGCCGTCCGGTCGGAGGTCGGCATCCTGCCGGTCTCCCTGACCATCGGTACCGATTTGTCGCGACCTGAGCGCTTTACCGGCGATCGAGCTCGAGCATCTTGATCGCGTTGCCCCGCAGCACCTTGTAGGCGACCTCGTCGTCGAAATCGGCGAGCATCTTCTCGGCGTACTGCTTCGAATGGGGCCAGGTGCTGTCGGTGTGGGGGTAGTCGGTCTCGAAGCAGATGTTGTCGGGGCCGACCTCGGCGAGGGAATGCAACCCGTGGTGGTCGGCGGTGAAGCAGCCGTAGACGCGCCCGTAGTAGTAGGTCGACGGGGGCTCGGGGAGGACCCGCTTCGAGTGCTGCCAGCTGTCGTGCTGCTCCCAGATGGTGTCGGCCCGCTCGAGCGCATACGGGATCCAGCCGATCTGACCCTCCGAGTACGCGATCTTCAACTTCGGGAACTCGATCAGCTTGCCGCGAGAACAGCCAGTCGGCGAGCGACGCCATCGAGTTGTTGAACGCGATCATCGCTCCGGCCCCGGGGGCGCGTCCGGCGAGGCCATCGGGTTCGTCGACGACGAACCGATGTGCATGCAGACCGTCACACCCCAGTCGTTGCAGACCTGGAACAGCGGGTCCCAGTAGCCGCTGTGGATCGTCGGCAGCTTCAGGTGGTGCGGGAGCTCACTGAAGCAGATCGCCCGCACACCGCGCTGCGCGTTCCGGAGTGTCTCCGCGGCGGCGAGTTCCGCGTCCCACAGCGGGATGAGACAGAGCGGGATGTTCACCCCGCCCGACGGTGCACACCACTCCTCGACCATCCAGTCGTTGTACGCCCGGACACACGCGAGGCCGAGGTCCTTGTCGTCGCCCTCGTGGAACGTCTGGCCGCAGAAGCGCGGGAACGTGGGGAACGGCAACGAGCCGTCGACCCAGTTGAGCGCGAGGTCGGCGACGCGTGCGTCGCGCTCGTAGCAGCCCGGACGCATCTCGTCGTAGGTGATCGCGGTCATCGTCATCTGCGAACGGTCGAACTCGATGTGCTCACCCTCGCCGGTCGTCGCCGACTGCGGGATCGCGACGAACCGCTTGTGGACGTAGATGAGCTTGTCCTCGTAGTACCAGGCATCGCCCCAGAGACCCTCGGGGTCCTCCTCCATCGCATACTTCGCGCCCTTGCGCAGCCGGAAGTCGCTCCACCGCTTGCTCTCGATCCGGGGCCCGGCAGCCCGGTACTGCTCCGGGAGCCAGGTCTGCCACACGTGCGCGGGCTCGACCACGTGGTCGTCGACACTGATGATCTTGGGGAGTTCCATGCAGGTTCCGTTCCTACGCTCGGTGGCCGACGACAATGACGCCCGTGTCATGTTGCCACGCCCGGCCCGGGCGCGCCCCTATGCTCGCCCGACCCGTCGGAGGTTCACCATGAGCGATCTCGATCCGTTGGCGTTGCTGTTCATCGATCCGGGTGCCAGCGACGACCCGGCACCCGCCTACGCGAGGCTGCGGAACGAGTGCCCCGTCGCCCGCACTCCCGGCCTCACGGGCGCCATGAGCGTCTGGATCAGCAGCTACGACGACTCCCTCTGGGCCCTCAAGCACCCCGAGGTCTTCTCATCGGCCGCCGAAGCCATCGACATCGGCCAGACCCACGACCTCATCCCGCTCCAGGTCGACCCGCCGCTGCACACGAAGTACCGACGGTTCCTGGCCGAGTGGTTCAACAGTCGCGCGATCGCTCCGCTCGAGCCCGAGGTCCGGAGGCTCGTGAACGAGCTCCTCGACACCATCGTCCCGCGCGGCGCGTGCGACTTCCACGAAGACTTCGCGACGCCCCTGCCGTCGACCGTGTTCCTCGCGATGATGGGCCTCCCCCAGGCCGACCTCGGGAAGTTCCTCCGCTGGCGCGACGACATCATCCGGCCGTCGGCCGACCCTGCCGAGGCGGAAGCGGTGCGGGCGCGCACCGGCGCGGAGATCAGTGCGTACTTCGACGCCCAGATCGACGGGCTCCGGGCCCGACCGAAGGCCGGCTTCTGGTCGGATCTCGTGAACACCGACTTCGAAGGCCGGCCGCTCGAACGGGGCGAGCTGCTCGGGATGGCGTTCCTGCTCATCCTCGCGGGCCTCGACACCGTCACCGCCACGCTCGACTGCATGATCGAGTACCTCGCGCGCCACCCCGACCGTCGGCACGATCTCGTCGAACGACCCGAGCTCACCACCGACGCGGTCGAGGAGATGCTCCGCGCGCTCACTCCGGTGCAGCTCGTCCCGCGCGTGATCGTGGAAGACACCACCATCGGGGGCGTCGAGGTGAAGGCCGGCGACCACGCCACGATCGTGCTCGGAGCCGCGAACCTCGATCCGGCGATCTACGACCAGCCCGACGACGTCGACTTCGAGCGGAAGCGCTCGATCAACCTCGCGTTCGGCGGCGGTCCGCACCTGTGCCTCGGGATCAACCTCGCCCGCCTCGAGCTGCGGGTCGCACTCGAGGAGTGGCATCGCCGTATCCCCGACTACACCATCCCCGACGGCGCCGTGATCGTGCACTCACCGGGCATCCGTCAGACCGATCAGCTGCCGCTCGTCTGGTAGCGACGGTCGGCGAACCGCCCGGGTTGCAAAAATTTTCGCGCTGTTCACGAACCGTCCCTCACCGCGCCCTGATGCCCGAACAACGGCGACTCGGGCGCGTGCAAACGGGTCGGGGGCGGTCGGATTGGGGGTCGGCATCATCGGTGACGAGACGACCGATCGGTAGCCGGGAGATCCGCGCGGTCCGGGGGGCGCCCGTGGGAGGCTGATGTCGGGCAGCCGGTCGGGAGACGGATGAGCGACAACGAGATCATCATCGGCCTGGCCACGATTGTCGTGTTCGGGGTCGGTGCCCAGTGGATCGGCCGGCGCTCGGGCATCCCTTCGCTGCTCTTGCTGCTCCCAGCCGGGGTGTTCGCGGGCGCGCTCGGGTTGGTCGACCCCGAGCAGCTCTTCGGCGACACACTCTTCCCCGGCATCACGCTCCTCGTGTCGCTGTTGTTGTTCCAGGCCTCGCTCGGCCTGCGCGTGCGCGATCTGCCTCGCGACGCGCGTGGTCCTGTGTTGCGCCTGGTGACCGTCGGTGCCGCGATCACGTTCGCCGGGGCATCTGCCGGTGTCGCGCTCATCCTCGGCGTCGATGGCGACGTCGCACTCCTCGTCGGTGCGATCCTCGTCGTGTCCGGGCCCACGGTCGTCGGCCCACTCTTGAGCGTCGTCCGGCCCCGCGACCCGTCGGAGGCGATCTTGCGCTGGGAGAGCATCGCCCTCGACCCGATCGGAGCCACCCTCGGCGTCGTCGTGCTCAACCTGCTCCTCGCATCGGGCGGTGGGGTGCACCCGGCGATGCAGATGTTCAGCCGCCTCGGCGTCGGGGTGGGGATCGGGGCGGTTGCCGCCGTGATCCTCGTGTTCGTGATGTCGCGGTTCCTGGTGTCCGACACGATGGAGGCGGCGGTGGCGTTGCTCTTCGCCGTTGCGGCGTTCGCACTCGCCGAGGTCTTGCTCTCGGAAGCGGGCTTGTTCGCCGCGACGACGCTCGGGTTCATCGCGGCCAACCAGGACTTCGTTCCGACCGCTCGGATCACCGGCTTCGGTGAGACACTCGAGGTGCTGATCATCGGATCGCTGTTCATCGTGCTGGGCGCGCTCGTGAAGCTGGACGATCTCGCCGACTACGCCTGGCAGATCGTTGCGATCGTCGTCGTGCTCGTTGTCGTCGTGCGGCCGATCGCGGTCGCGGTCTCGCTTGTCGGTACCCGGCTCACGGCACGCGATCGAGCGTTCGTCGGGTCGGTGGACCCGCGCGGCATCGTTGCCGCAGCGACCGCCGCACAGTTCTCGGGCAGCCTCGCCGGCACCGGAATCCCACACGCCTTCTTGCTCCCCGTCGTGTTCGGGGTGATCGTCGGCACCGGGGCGATCTATGCATCGACCGCTGGTCCTGTGGCGCGACACCTGCGTGTGAGGCGACCGACGGCGACCGGCGTCGGCTTCCTCGGAGATGAACCCTGGCTCCTTGCCCTCGCGCATCACCTTGACCGCCTCGGAGTACCGGTGCTCGTACTCACTGCACGTGAGTCCGGTGGCGACGCGACCGTGGACGGCCTGCGCAGCGCTTCGATCCTCGACGACGAGGAGACGGTCGCCGCCGCGATCGAGGCCGCGACGATCTCCCAGGTCGTGGTAACCGCTCGCCCGGGTCGGGCCGTGACGCTGCTCACCGCCAGCCTGGTAGAGGACCTCGGCCGCCGACGCGTGCTCGATCTCCCCAATGGAGGTCGACCGGAGACCTCGAGGGTCGCCCACGCCAACGCGCACCCCTTCGCTCAGGGAACGACGCGAGCGAACATCGACGCGCTGGTTGCTGCAGGTGCGACGGTGGAGGTGCTCGACCACGCGCCCGGTGACGAAGCCCTGCTGCTGGCGACCGTCGCGCCCGACGGCTCCGTCGACCTGACACCCGGCGCCAAGCCCGCCCGCGCCGGCGCGAAGGTGCTCGCGCTCGTACCTCCGTCAGTTCGAGGCGGACGGCCCTAGCGACGAGCCGGATCCGTTGTCGATTCGTTGTGGGCCATCCGGGTGATGGGTCACCGCAACGACCTCGGGCACTCCGTCGCCGGCTGGTCGACGGCCAGCTGGTCGGGCTCCGAGCCGAGCACGCCGCTGACCCGGTCCTACAACCTGCGACCCGTAGTTCCGCAGGTCAGATGGTGGGCGGTAGAGGATTTGAACCTCTGACCCCTTCCGTGTCAGGGAAGTGCTCTACCCCTGAGCTAACCGCCCGGAGGACCACATCGCGATGTGGACCGGCGGTGATCCTAGTTGACCGAATGGTGTCTTCAGTGGCTCGGGGAATGGCCGATAGGAACGAAGCCAGGGGTGGCGCCGGGATCACGGACGATCAGGAGATGTCGATGCTGCACCTGCGCTCACTGCTCCGCCACGTTCGCCCCGTCGCCATCGGCATCGCCGGCGTCGTCGCACTCACCGCGATCGCCGCGTGCGGGCCGCCGACCTCGATCACGCCGCCGCCGCCTCCGCCGTGCTCTCCGATCACCGGCGCGTCGGGCCTCACCACGAGCCTCTCCCCTGCCGCGGCTGCCGACATGGCGACGTCCGCCGTGCACGAGGCGCAGACCGACGCCGGCGACGAGCACAGCATCGTCACCGTGGAATCCACGCCCGCGGGTCCGGTCGTGACGACACACCCGGTTGCCTCCGCCGCCGATGCCGCGGCGGTCGCCGCCGAGGCTGCGGTCGGCAACGACCTGGTCGCAGTCGACACCGACGCGCCCCTGGCCGCGTCAGCGGCCACGAACGACCCGCACGGCGCCGAGCAGTGGGCGTTCACCAACACGTCGTTCGGCGCGCTGTGGCCCGCGGCGATCGGCACGTCGAATCCGCCGCTCGTGGTCGCCGTGATCGACACGGGCGTCGACGTGACTCACCCCGACCTCGCCGCAGGTCAGGTGCTCACTGGCGTGAGCCTGGTCTCGGGTGCACCCAGCGCCGCCGATGACAACGGCCACGGCACCCACGTCGCCGGGATCATCGCCGCGACGACCAACAACACGGTCGGGGTGCGCGGTGCGGCGCCTGGCGTGAAGATCCTCCCGATCAAGGTCCTGAACAGCAGCGGATCGGGCACCTACAGCGCCGTCGCCACGGCCATCACCACTGCGGTCTCGCAGGGCGCGAAGGTGATCAACCTGAGCCTCGGCGGCACAGTGCCGAGCACGATCTTCGACGCCGCGGTCGCGAACGCCAACGCCAACGGCGTCACCGTCGTCGCCGCGGCCGGGAACAACGGAGCGACCGGGAGCCCGGCCAGCTACCCCGCGGCAACGCCCGGGGTCATCGCGGTCGGTGCCGTCACCAGCACCCTCGACCGGGCTTCGTTCTCGACCTGCGGAGCGTACGTCGACATCTCCGCACCGGGCGTGAACATCCTCTCGACCGTCCGCGGCGCGGGCTACGCATCCTGGAGCGGCACGTCGATGGCCACACCCTTCGTCGGCCGCGGCTGCGGCGGTGATCAAGGCGTCGCACCCGGCCTGCACGCCGGCCGCGATCGAGGCGGTGCTCGAGTCGACCGCGACCGATCGTGGAACCGCCGGCCGCGACGATCTCTACGGCGCCGGCGTCGTCGACCCGCTGTCGGCCCTCACCGCCACGACCTGCTGAGCCTCACTCGTTGGCGATCGCCTCGAGCACGCCGAGGCGCGACGCCCGCCAGGCCGGGATGATCGCGGCGATCACCCCGGCGATCGGCGAAGACCACCACGAACACCGCGAGTTGCGTCGTCGGAACGCTGAACTCGTCGACGAACTGGCCGCTCAGCGCGGTGACCACCGCCCAGCCCCAGAGCAGTCCGACGAAGAGTCCGATGATCGTCCCGATCACGGAGATGACGACCGACTCCCCGCGGATCATCCGGCGCACCTGCCGACGGGTCATCCCCACGACGCGCAGCAGTCCGAGCTCGCGGGTCCGCTCGTACACCGAGAGCATCAACGTGTTCACGATGCCGAGCACCGCGATCACCTCGGAGAGGAACAGGAGCGCGAAGAACACGTTGAGGAACTGGTCGATGGTGCGCTCACGTTCGGCCGCGGTACTCGTCGACCGTGTCGACCGACACATTGGGGAACGGTCCCGCGAGCACCCGCTCGAGACCCTTGCCGACCGCTGCGAACTGGCCCGGCTCGGCCTTCACGTACACGAGCGTGTCCTGCTGCGTGCCACCGAACCCTGCCTCGAACGTGTCGAGCGCCGACCACCACGTCGACCGGGAACGCGCCGGTCACCCGGCGGTTCTCGTAGACCCCGACCACCGGGAGCTCCTGGGGGCCGATGCCGCGGGAACGACACCATCACTCGGTCGCCGACTCCCTTGCCGTAGAAGTCGGCGGCCTGTTCCGAGAGGATCGTCCCGCCCGTGGCGAGGCCATCCGAGCTTCCCTCGACGTAGCTCGAGGTTGAACACGTCGTCGATGCCCCGCGCGTTCGCGCCGGTGATCGTCTCGTTCGTCGAGCGCCGATCCGGGCGTCGCCGAACCGCAGGGGCACGACGCGGCTGATCCCCGGCACCTCCGCCGGCCTGGCGGGCCGCTTCGGGTGAGAAGCCGGCGAACTGCGGCGCCGCGATGATGTAGTCGGCCCGGACGCTCGTCTCGAGCGAGCGTCGCACCGAGGTCTTCACCGAGTCGGCGAAGATCGCCACGAGCGACACGAGCCCGAGCCCCACGACGAGCGCGGCCGCGGTCGCCGAGGTGCGACGCGGGTTGCGCATCGCGTTGCCGCGGGCCAGCGTGCCGGTGACGCCGAGCACGGTCGGCAGCGGCCGACCGACGATCGCCGACATCCGCCGCGCCAGCAGCGGGCCGAGCACGACCAGCCCGAGGAAGACCACGAACCCGCCGGTGAACGCGATCGCCACCGAGTACTCGGTGGTCAGGTTGCCGAGCAGCGCGAACGCGATCACCCCCGCGCCGGCGAGGAGCACCAGCGCGCCGATCACCGAGCGCCAGATCAGCGGCGCGCTGCCGGTCGGCTGCAGGTCGCTGATCGCGGCGATCGGTGCCGTGCGCGACGCCGCGGAGGGCGGGCGGGAGCGCTGCGGCGACGGTCACGCCGATCCCCACGACACCGCACGCGATGAGCGTGCGGGAGATCACGACGAGATCGGTGTCGGGCACGGTGAGGCCGAACCGCGGGAGGAGCCAGAGCAGCAGCTCGGCGAGACCGATCCCCGCAACGAATCCCACGACCGCGGCCAAGCAGGCCCACGACCGCGGCCTCGACGATCACCGACGTGATGACCTGACGACGCGACGCCCCGAGCGCCCGCACGCAGACCGAGCTCCCGCGTCCGCTGCGACACGAGGATCGTGAACGTGTTGAAGATGATGAACGCGCCGACGAACAGGCCGATCCCCGCGAAGCCGAGCAGCGCGTCGTTGAGCGTGTTCAGGAACTCGTCGACCGGCTGCTGGATCTCCGCTGCGACCTGGTCGGCCGAGGTCACCTCGTAGCCCGGTCCGAGCTGGCGGGTCAGAGCGCAGCCCGCAGCGACGAGACGACCGCACCGGGTTCCGCCTTGACGATCACCTGGTCGACGAGGCCGGGAGCGGCGAACACCCGCTGCGCGGTCGCCGGATCGAACGCGGCGGCGCTGACCGCGCCGAGGTCGAACTGGTCGCCGAGTCCGAAGAGTCCGACGATGCGGAACTTCTCGGCCGGGCCCTGTGAGAGCACCTTCACCTCGTCGCCGACCTCGAAGCCGTTGCGCTGCGCGGTGCCCTGGTCCATCACCACCTCGCCGTCGCGCTCGGGCGGGCGGCTCTCACCGTCGTCGAGGATGCGCAACGGGCCGACGGCACCGTCGGGCGACGACCACGAGAAGCCGAGCGACGGCGCACCGCCGGAACCGATCGCGGTCTTGCCGTCCTTCTGCACGAACTGCGCGTAGCCCTGGAGCGACCCCTCCGCCGCGGCGACCCCCGGGACCCGGCGGACCTGGTCGATCACGCCGTCGGGCATCCGGGCCCGGGTGGTGAGGCCGCCGTCGTCGCCGTTGGTGCCGAACGGCGCCTGGCTGCGCACGATGAGATCGACGTTCACCGCGGTCTGGGCGAAGATCTGCCCGAACGACTGCTTCAGGGTGTCGGTGAGCACATACGTCCCGCTCACGAACGCGACACCGAGCACGATCGCCAGAGCGGTGAGGGTGAGACGCACCTTCCGCGCGAAGAGGCCCCGGACGGTCGCCTTCCACATCGGCGCTGATTCTCCCCCATCGCGGCCCGACCTCGGGTCGCGTCGCCAGGTTCTACGATCCGGGCCGAGGAAGGCCTACCGACGAAGGGACGCCTCATGGGAATGCTCGACGGACACCGCGCCGCGATCACCGGCGGAGGCTCAGGGATCGGACGGGCCACCGCCCGACGGATGGCGGCCGAGGGTGCCCGCGTCTCGGTGCTCGACGTCGACGGCGATTCCGCCGCGGTCGTCGCCAAGGAGATCGACGGGCACGCCTACGGCGTCGACGTCACCGATTACGACGGCCTCGAGTCGGCCCTGCAGGATGCCGCCGAGGCGATGGGTGGCCTCTCGCTCCTCTTCAACAACGCCGGGACCGGCACGATCGGCCACATCCACGAGACCACGCTCGACGAGTGGTCCCGCCTCATCGCGATCAACCTCACCGGCGTCTTCCACGGCTTCCGGGCCGGGGTGCCGCTGATCCGGGCGACCGTCGGTGATTCCGGTGGCGGCGCGATCGTGAGCACGTCGTCGATCAGCGGGACCCGCCCCGCCGCCGGTGAGGCGGCGTACTCGGCCGCGAAGGCCGGCGTCGCGGCGATGACCGCCAACGCCGCGCTCGAGTACGGACCCGAGATCCGCGTCAACGCCGTGGCCCCCGGGATGATCCGCACCGCGCTCACCGCACCGCTGCTCGGCGGCTTCCCCGACATCTCGGAACGCTACGAGCAGGCCACGCCGGTCGGCCGCCTCGGCGAACCCGAGGACATCGCCGACGTCGTCGTGTTCCTCTGCTCCGACCAGGCCCGCTTCATCACCGGTCAGAACATCGTGATCGACGGAGGGATGACCCTCCACGGCTCCGGCATCGACGGCGTCCTCGACGAGGTCAAGAAGCTCCTGCGGCGCCAACTGACCCGAGACCTCGAGCGCCCGCAAGGTTCTCGCGAGGTCCTTACGCCCCAGGCCACGTCGTTGGGGCCGGACATCCCTATCGTCGCCCGATGGAGATCAAGAGCTTGTTCGGGCTGCCCGCCCACCCGTTGCTCGTGCACGTGCCGATCGTGTTGATCCCCGCTGACGGTGCTCGGGGCGATCGCGATGTTGTGGACTTCGTGGCGGCGTCGAATCGGTTGGATCGTCGTCGGTCTGTCGTTCGTGTCCCTGGTGTTCGTGCAACTCGCGATCGGCAGCGGCCAGCAGCTCGAGGAACACGTCCGTGAGTCGGCGACGATCTCGCAGCACGCCGAGCTCGCCGACCAGCTCCGACCGCTCGCCGCGCTCTTGTTCCTGGTCCTGTTGGTGGTGATGCTCCGCGACTGGTGGGGAACCCGGCATCCAGAACCCACCGACGGCCTCGGGCGGCTGCTCGAAGCGCGCTGGCTCGGGATCAGCTTGAGCGTCGCGATGATCGTCGTGGCCGGCCTCACCACGTTCTGGCTCGGCCGCACCGGGCACACCGGAGCGAAGGCAACCTGGGAGAAGACCCAGCTCCGCATCGACAAGAGCGGCGGCGAGGGCGACGAGAGCCGGGAGGGCGCTCGCTCCCGTTAGCCCAGCATGCGGTCGAGGTTGCGGTGGAGGTTGATGATCCGCGCCTCCTCGCCGCTGAGCGTCAGGTGTGTGAAGCCGGGCTGGTGGAGCCCGCGCTGCACCCGCTGGAGGGTCGCGACGTCCTGGTCGATCACCAGGCCGAACGGCACCTGGCCCGGTTCCAGCTCGAGGTCGGTCGGCCGGGCGCGGGCCGAGCCGGGCGCCTTCCGTTCGAAGGCGAACATGTCGAAGATGCAGTCGTCGGGGGTGTCGCCGGGGCGCGACTTCGCGATCTGCAGCAGGTCGGGGAAGGCGATGATCGTCGTGTTGGGGAACAGGTTGTACTGCTGCATGTTCAGTACCCGGTCGACGGGCAGACCGCCGATGTCGACACCCTGCTCCGCGGCGGTCGCCACCACCCGCGCCGCGAGCACGTCGCGCACCGACCCACCTGTGGGCATCGGGGGAACGGTCCCCGGATCCGCGTCGAGCGCGAGACCGATGCGGGTGCCCATCACCTGCACGAACGCGTCCCACGTCTCCTGAGGTGTGGCACCACCCCGCAGGCGCGGGCTCGCCATCCCGTAGGGCTGCTCCAACTTGCCGTGTCGATCCCACAGGTGCTGCGGCGAGTTGACGTCGTCGGTCATCGCCAGCATCTCGGGGTGGATCCCCTGCACGTGGTACGTCTCGCTGAACCCGTCGATCGCGGCCTTCCAGTTGCACGGGAGGCGGAGCGCGATGTTGTACGTGCAGTGGAAGTCTTCGAGTCCGATCCAGGCGCTGTCGTCGGGGACGCCCTCGAGGAACGCGTCGAGCGATTCCGCGTCGGGATCGGCGTTCACGAACACGAGCGGGCCCCACGCGCCGACGCGCGCCGGGAACAAGGGGAAGTCGTCGTTGCGGAGCGCGCCGAAGCCCTTGCGCGACGGCACCTCGCGCAGCCGACCGGTCAGGTCCCACGACCACCGGTGGTAGCTGCAGCGCAGTTCGGTGAGTCCGTCACCCGCGCCCTCGCAGAGGACGTTGCCGCGGTGCCGGCACACGTTCTGGAAGGCGCGCAGCTCGCCGTCGTCGCCGCGCACGATCAAGATCGACAGCCAACCGACCCGGTACTCGAAGTAGTCGCCCGCAGCTGCAAGGTGGTCGGCCGTGCACGCGACCTGCCAGATCCGCGGCCAGAGCCGCTCGTGCTCCCGGGCCGCCCAGTCGGGCGAGGTGTACCGCTCGGCCGGGATCCGCACCGGCTCACCGACCGGGGCGACGCTCGCGATCGTCCGACCGACGGGTGCGTCGTCGGCGAGCACGCCCTCGATCTCCCCCGCCGTGCGGACCATCACTCCCCCGTCGATCGAGCCGCCGTCGGCAGGCTACCGGCCCCCGGCTCTGGGCCGAACGACCCGTAGCGGGCTCGTCGCCCACCATTCACACTCCGGTCATCGAACCGGACGATCATGAGCCACGCCCTCAAGGGAGGTTCGATGCCAGCGTCCACGACCCGGTACCTCGAGCACCTGACCGAAGAGGACCTCGCGCTGCTCACCGCCACGGTGGGCGACGAGGTGCGCGACTCCACCTCGGTGGAGCATGCCCTCGCCGATCCGCGGGTGTTCCACGCCGTGTTCGGTTCTCCGTTCGACGATCCGGCAGCGGTGACCCTCGCGCCGGCATCGCCGTTCCTGGTGTTCGCCGTCGCAGTGCACCGCGCTGCGACCGACCTGCAGACCGAGGCCTACGTCGAGGAACGCATCACCGCGCACCAGCGGCTCCCCGTGTTCGACGTCGCACCCCTGCGCGCCCTCGGCGACGACCCCGAGTCGCGGCTCTTCATGGTCGAGCTACTCGGCTCGTTCACCCGGGGCAGCGTGGATCCCGTCGAGCTGGCGCGCTTCCTCGAACTCGTCCCGGCATCGGAGCGCGCCGGGGTGTACCGGCGACTCGGCGACGTCGCGCTGTTCCTGTCGGGGGTGTTCCCCGACCACAGCGCGCGTCGTGTGCACCCGGTCGAGCTCAGCCGCATGCTGCGCACGCTCCCGGCCGCCGAGCGCGACGAACCGCTGGTCGAGGGGATCGAGAGCTCGGCCGACCAGGGTCTCACCGGCTTGTTGTCGATCCTCGGTCCGCGCTGGTACCGCCTCGCGGCCGAACAGGTCCCGTACCGATCGTTCTCGGAGCCGCTGCACCGCGCGGCCGACCGCTTCGAGCCGGCGCGCCGGTTCCTCGCCGTGGTCACCGACCGCTACCTCTTCCCGCTGCGGAGCGGCTGGTTCCCCGAGCCCGGCACGAACTGACGCCGCTGCGCCCTGCACCGCCCGCGGCCTCGGCGACGCGGTGTCTGGGCAGCACGTCGGTTCCGGGCCTACGCTGGCCGGATCATGTCGGTCGACCTGCGCACCCGTGTCGACGGTCCGGCGGTTCCACTCGACGCCGCCGAGTTCTTCGGTCACGACCTTCCCCGAGCGCTCGCCGAACAGGCCGACGCGATCGGGCCCGGAACCACGCTCCTCGACCCTCGTCCCCTCGCGATCGAGGTCGACGGGACCGCGTGGACGCTGACCTGGACCGGCGACGGCGTGACCGTTTCGACGGGGGTGGGCGCCGGCGCCGCGTTCGTCCGCCTCAGCCTCGCCCAACTCGACGACCTGGTCGCCGATCGCTCGACGTTCATGGCCTGGCTGTCGAGCGGACAGCTCGACCAGCCCGTCGGCCGGCTGAGCGACCTCCTCGACTGGTGGGTCGTCCTCCGCGGCGCGCTCGACGCCCGTCCCGTCCACGTCACAGGTGAAGTCTCATTCTCAGGTCGAGACTCTGGAACCCTCGACCTCAACCAGAGCTTCACCCTCGACGACGACCCGTCCGACCTGCGTCACTTCCTCGAGACCGCCGGATACCTCCATCTCACCGGGGTGTTCAGCGAGGCCGAGATGTCCGAGGCCTCGGCCGACATGGACCGGGCCGCCCCGACCTACTCCGACGGCGACGGCCGGTCGTGGTGGGCCGCGACGGCCGAGGGTGGTCGCCAGGTGGTGCGCATGCAGGCCTTCGACACCCACTCGCCGGTGACTGCGTCGCTGCTCGACGACGACCGCTTTCTGTCCCTGCGCGAGATCCCCGGCGTCGGCCACGAGTTCGGCGCCCGACGTGGCGACAACCGGATCGAAGCCCTCTTCAAACCGATCGGTGTGGTCGAGGGGATCTCCGACGTCCCGTGGCACAAGGACTGCTCGCTCGGTCGTCACTCCTACGAGTGCTGCAGCATGACCGTGGGGATCTCGGTCACCGGCGCCGACGCGGTCTCGGGCCAGTTGCGGGTCGTCGCGGGCTCGCACCGCGCGCTCGTGTGGCCCGCGTTCGTGCGCCCGGGCAACGACCTCCCCCAGATCGACCTCGCGACCGACAACCGGTGACGTCACCGTGCACCTCAGCTGCACCATGCACATGGCCCAACCGCCGGTCGAGCGCGAACGTCGCGTCATGTACACGGGATTCGGATTGCCCGCACCGGATCCCGCAGCCGCCGCCGCCGGTCGCGCGCACCTGCGCGCCGTGCGCGAAGCCGCGCCCGTCACCGTCTCGCAGAAGTCGACGCGCTGACGCGCGCCGTCGTGGCCGATCTGTTCGACGCGTTGCGTGCGATCGTCGGGGCGGAGCACGTAGTCGTCGGCGATGCGATCTCCGACGACTACGCGCACGACGAAGCGTTGACCGCCACGCCGCAACTCCCGGTTGCCGTCGTCGTACCGTCCGACACCGCCCAGGTCGCCGCAGTGCTGCAACTCGCCGACGACCTCGGCGTGCCGGTCACCGCCCGGGGCAGCGGCACCGGGCTCTCGGGCGCGTGCACGCCCGCGGTCGACGGGATCGTCGTGTCGTTCGAGCGGATGAACCGGGTGCTCGAGATCGACGAGGAGAACCACGTCGCGGTGGTGCAGCCCGGCGTGACGCTCGCCGAGCTCGACGCCGCGCTCGCCCCGCATCGACTCGTGTATCCCGGTGTTCCCCGGCGAGTACAGCGCGAGCCTCGGCGGCAACGTCGCCACCAACGCGGGCGGGATGCGCGCGGTGAAGTACGGAGTGACCCGCCATCACGTGATCGGCCTCGAGGCGGTGCTCGCCTCGGGTGAGACGATCCGCACCGGCGGCAAGCTCGTGAAGACGTCGACCGGCTACGACCTCACCCAACTCATCATCGGGCTCCGAGGGCACCCTCGCGCTCGTGACCGAGGCGACGCTCAAGCTGTATCCCCGGGCCGAGCACCAGGCGACCGTGCTCGCACCGTTCCCCAGCGTCGAGGCCGTGACCGCGGCCGTGCCGCGGGTCGTTGCGAGCGGGGTCGGTCCGCTGATCCTCGAGTACATCGACATGCTCACGATGTCGGCGATGACCACCCACTTCGGCTTCGACCTCGGCATCCCCGCCGAGGTGAAGGACACCGCCCTCGCGTACCTCGTGGTGATGATGGAGCAACACGACGCCGATCGCCTCGACGCCGACGTCGCCCGCCTCGCCGAGCATCTCGCCGACCTCGGCGCGATCGACGTGTACGTGCTCCCGCCCCAGGCCGCGGGCGCGCTCATCGACGGCCGGGAGAAGGCGTTCTGGCTCGCCAAGGCGAACGGTGCCGACGACATCGTCGACATCGTCGTGCCCCGCGCCGCGATCCCCGAGTTCATGGCCACCGTGGCGGAACTCGCCCAGGACACGGGATCGTGGATCGCCGGATGCGGCCACGCCGGCGACGGCAACGTCCACCTCGGGGTGTTCCAACCCGACCCGGCGGTGCGCGACCGTCTCCTCCACCGCCTCTTCGAGGCCGGCATGGCCGTCGGCGGGACGATCTCGGGTGAGCACGGCCTCGGCACCGAGAAGCAGCGGTACTTCCTCGAGCTCGAGGACCCGGTGAAGATCGACCTCATGCGCCGCATCAAGACGGCGTTCGACCCCCACGGGATCCTCAACCCCGGCAAGATCTTCGGATGACCCGCGAACCTCGGACGACTGGAGACTCGTGAACGGTGCCCGCGCCCTGATCCGCACCCTCGTCGACTCGGGCGTCGACGTGTGCTTCTCGAACCCTGGGACCTCGGAGATGCACTTCGTCGCCGCACTCGACGACGTCGCCGAGATGCGGGCAGTGCTCGCGCTGTTCGAAGGGGTCGCCACCGGTGCGGCCGACGGCTACGCGCGCATGACCGATCGCCCCGCCGCCACGCTCCTGCACCTCGGCCCCGGACTCGGCAACGGGATCGCGAACCTCCACAACGCGCGCCGGGCCCGTGTCCCCATCGTCAACGTCGTCGGCGACCAGGCCACCTACCACCACGACTTCGACGCGCCGCTCACGTCCGACATCGACACCCTCGCCCGCAACGTGTCGGGATGGCTGCGGACGTCGAGCACCACCGACGCGGTCGCCGCCGACGCCGCGGAGGCCGTCGCTGCGGCCCGCACCCCACCCGGACAGGTCGCCACGCTGATCCTCCCGGCCGACGTGTCGTGGAGCGAAGGCGGAGCACCCGCGGCACCCACTCCGGTCCCGGACCCCGCGACCGTTCCGGACGAGGTCGTCGACACCGTCGCCAAGGTGCTGCGGTCCGGCGAGCCGACGGCGCTCCTGCTCGGCGGACGTGCGGTGCGTGAAGCCGGGCTGGTTGCCGCGAGCCGAATCGCGAACGCGTGCGACGCCAAGCTCCTCGCCGAGACGTTCCCGACGCGTCTGGAGCGGGGTGCGGGCCGGCCGGCCGTCGATCGGCTGGGGTACCTCGCCGAGTTCACCGTCGCCCAGCTCTCGGGCCTCCGCCACCTCGTGGTGGTCGACTCGAAGGCGCCGGTCTCGTTCTTCGCCTATCCCGAGAAGGCGAGCTACCTCGTGCCCGACGACTGTGAGGTGCACGTGCTCGCCGCCCCGGGCGACGACACCCTCGCTGCGCTCGAGCAACTCGTGGAAGCGGTCGGTGCCGGCACAACCTCGCCGACGCCGCACCCCGCGCTGCGACCCGACCGACCGACCGGCGCAGTCACGGGAGAGAGCGTCGCGGCGTCGCTCGGCGCGGTGCTCCCCGAGGGCGCGATCGTCGTCGACGAGAGCCAGACCCTGGGGATCTGGGCGTCGGGCGCGACCGCGGGCGCGCCGAGGCACGATTGGCTCACGCTGACCGGCGGTTCGATCGGGTTCGGTCTCCCCGCTGCGACCGGCGCCGCGGTCGCCTGCCCCGACCGGCCCGTCATCTGCCTCGAAGCCGACGGCAGCGCGATGTACACGCTCCAGGCACTGTGGACGCAGGCGCGCGAGGGCCTCGACGTGACGACCATCATCCTCAACAACCGCTCCTACGCGATCCTGAACATGGAGCTGCAGCGCGTCGGCGCCACCGAACCGGGCCCGAAGGCGCTGTCGATGCTCGATCTCTCCGTACCGCCCATCGACTTCGTCGCCCTCGCCCAGGGCCTCGGTGTGCCCGCGGTCCGGCCCGAGTCGGCCGAGGCGTTCACCGCCGCGCTCGAACGCGCCCTCGCCGAACCCGGACCCCACCTCGTCGAAGCCGTCGTCTGACCGGCCACCCCAAAGCGCAGGGTTACTCGGGGGCGGGGGGTCTCGGGGCGGCGAGGAGGACGGCGATCTGGTCGACGAGATCGTCGAGCGGCGCGGGCGGATGCGAGCCGAGGGGCTCGACGCCGAAGACGGCCTCGGTGACGCCGGCCTCCTCGCCCGGCTCGAGGTAGATGATCAGCGAGGTCGCCTGCGTCGGCGCGGCCGTGACGATCACCTCGAGCACCCCGCTCCCCCGGTCGACGTACGACACCGCACCCACCAGATGCGCGACCTCGAGCAGCGCCACGAACGCGTGGTCGAACGACGCGTCGAGCAGGACGCGGCGCGAATCGTCGAGCGCGTCGTCGAAGCGCCACGGCGCCGCCCGGGCACCGCGATCGACCGGCTTCGGCGCCGGCCGCTCCTGCAGTGACGCGAGCAGCGCATACGCCTCGGTGATCTGTGCGGTCCGGACGGTCCGCCGTCCGGCATCGGCGAGATCGACGGCGGTGTCGGGATGGTGCTGGCGCACCAGACGGAGGTAGGTGGCCCGCACCTCGGGCCACGGCGCCCCCACCCGGAGCCCCAACATCTCGAAGGCGATCCCCTGATCCATGCGGGGTCCCGAATCCATCCGAGGATCGTCGCGCACGCCGGAGCGAAAATCCGCCCTAGGCTGTGGGTGCGAGCACGGTCACGAGGACCGGCTCCACAATGAGAAGAGAATCAGTTGGCTACAGGTACCGTGAAGTTCTTCAACGCCGAAAAGGGTTTCGGCTTCATCTCCCGCGAGCAGGGCGACGACGTGTTCGTCCACTTCTCCAACATCCAGGGGACGGGCTACAAGTCGCTCGACGAGGGTCAGCACGTCGAGTTCGACGTCGCTCCCGGCCGTAAGGGTGAGGAAGCACAGAACGTCCGGGTGGTCTGACACCACTCGACCGCCCCGATGGGGCGTTGAAGTCTTCGAGGCCCCGATCGGTTCTCCGACCGGGGCCTCTTGACGTCCGGACGACGTTCGAGCGATCGGTGTCGGGGCGGACGCGAGTCAGCGACCCGCTACGGGGTCGCTGACCTGGACTTCTGTGGAGCGGACGACCGGGCTCGAACCGGCGACATCAACCTTGGCAAGGTTGCACTCTACCAACTGAGTTACGTCCGCCTGGTGGTGCACATGCCCTGCACATCCCGCGCGGGGAAGCCGAGGATAGCAAGGCTCGGACTGCATAGCCTGCCTGGTGGCGAACCCGCCGGACACCAGACGAACGGGAGCAGGCATGAAGATCGGGATCTTCGGCGGGGCGGCGGTCGACAGCGGGGCAATCGACACGATCGTCGCCGACGCACGGACGGCGGCCGACCAGGGGTTCGCCTCCTACTGGCTCCCCCAGATCTTCGGCGTCGACGCGCTCGACGACCCTGGCGATCGTCGGCCGGGAGGTCCCGACGATCGGGCTCGGCACCGCGGTGGTGCCGACGTACCCCCGCCACCCGATGATGCTCGCGGCGCAGGCCCGCACGGTGCAGGCCGCGACCGGCAGCCGACTCACGCTCGGCATCGGCCTCTCGCACAAGATCGTGATCGAGAACATGCTCGGCTACTCGTTCGCCAAGCCGGGTACGCACATGCGTGAGTACCTCTCGATCCTCATGCCGCTGATCCGCGGCGAGGCCGTCGTCCTTCGACGGTGAGGACCTCCATGCCCACCTCGCGCTGAGCCCCATCGACGGCGATCCCGCCCCCGTGCTCGTTGCCGCGCTCGGCACGAAGATGCTCGAGCACGCGGGCTCACTCGCCGACGGGACCATCCTCTGGATGACCGGCCCGACCACGGTGGAGTCGCACACAGTGCCCACGATCACGAAGGCCGCCGAAGCCGCGGGTCGCCCGACGCCGCGGGTCGCCGCGGGTGTGCCGGTGTGCGTCACGTCCGACGTCGACGGCACCAAGGCCCGGGCCGCGAAGGTCTACGCCGTCTACGGGACACTGCCGTCGTACCGGGCCATGCTCGATGCCGAGGGCATCGACGGCCCCGAGGACCTCGCGGTGATCGGCGACGAAGCCGCCGTCGCCGCCGGACTCCGCCGCTTCGCCGACGCCGGCGTCACCGAGCTCGCCGCGAGCGAGTTCGGCGGCACCGCCGACGAGCGCACCCGCACCCGCGAGCTCCTCCAGTCGCTCATCTGACGGAGCCAGGCGGTCCGAACCGACGAGGTTGGAAGCGTGGGGTTCGGTATCCGGACCTGACGCTGCCAACGTCCGGTGGATCCGGGTTGAGCGACGCCGCGGGTCAGTGGAGGTCGCCTACGGATGCGGCAACTGGGGCGGTGAGCTCGGTGAGGGCAATGAGCCACTCGCGGGCGAACGCGGCGCGCACCGCCGCGGGGGCGTCGTCGCCGTCGGCATGGGCGGCGAGGCACGAGACGACCGGGCCCCGGGTGCTGTCGGCGGTCGTGATCCAGTCGGCGGGAGGTGGTGGATCGGCGGTCGGCCGCTCGATCGCGCCCGCGATGGCGTCCCAGTCGCGCCCGAGCGCAGCCGCCGCTGCGTCGAGCACGGCGCCGGCTTGCGGACACAGCCCGTCGCCCAACCGGCGCCGGTCGAACTCGAAGATGCGGAGACCGTTGCGCGCGGTGTCGGCCGCGCTGAGCAGCGCACCCCAGGGCCGTCGACTCCCGGGATCGGCTGCGGTGTCCGCGAGGTACTGCGTGTACGCCGCCTCGGCCCGGCGCGAGCGGGCCCGCACCGTACGGCGATGCTCGAGATCGGGCGCGACCGCGCAGGAGGCCAGGGCCCGGTACAGCGCGGCCGCGATCTTGCGCAGGGTCACCTCCGCGCGCCGCGGCCAGAACACCAGCGCGACGACCACGCTCACGGTGGCGCCGATCGCGATGTCTTCGATCCGCACGAGTCCGGTGCGCCAGCCCTCGGGGACGATCAGGTTGAACAGGGCCACCACCAGCACGGTGAACGCGGCCTGTCCGGCGACGAAGCCGAGCACCTGCGGGAAGTAGGCCGCACAGAAGTACGCCACGATCATCACGACCCAGAGGCCGACGCGGTCGACGCCCAGCACCGCGAGCACTGCGGCGGCGACGGCGAACCCGACGGCCGTCCCCGCGGCGGCCTCCATCGCCGAGCGGCCGGTGTCGAATGCGTTCGATCGGAGGACCGAGAGCGTCCCGAGCGCGACCCAGAACGCGTGGTCGAGCGAGCCCAGGAGCGCCACGAACACCGCGAGCGCGAGCGCGATCCCCGACCGGGCGCTGTCCTGGAACCACGGTGACGACACCCGGAACTGCGACATGACCGTGTCCGCGAAGCGACGACCGGTCTCGCCCGGACGGGGCGCCTCGACCAGCGGGCTCGTGTCGTCGTCGTCGGGCGGCAGCTCCCCGCCTGCGAGCACCGCTGCGTTCGTGGCGATCCCGACGGCGAGGAAGCCGAGGGCACGGACGACGAACGTGATGTCGAGATCGCGAACCGCGTCGGCCGGCTCGTCTCCCCGGCGCAACCGGTCGACCACCGCTTCGCACCTCGGCGTCGCGCAGGGTGGTCCGCTCGGCGAGCAGCACGGCGGCGTCGGGGATCTCGTCGCCGGTGAGCAACGACCGCGCCGCGACCTGCAGCGTCGCGACCGTGAACCGCAACGTGTCGGCACCGACCGGGTGGTCCGTGAGCACGGCTCCGACCGGCGCGTCCGTCGGAGCACCGACCTGGGCGTCGAACAGCGTCCCGGACCGGCGAAGCTGCTCGACGAGCAACGTCAACGCGGCGTCGTGCGCACTCGGCCCGGCCGGTCGGGTCGGCATCGTCGACTGGTGCCGCAGCTCGACGAGCGCCTGCGCGACGGCCGCGCGCTGCTCCGGGCTCGGGCCACCGGGCTGCGCGAGCCCCGCGATCCCGTTTGCGAGCGCCGTACACGCACGACCAGCCGCGGCACGGGTTGCCAGACGCTGGCGGCGGGGCCACAGGAACTGCGCCGCCATGATCGCAGCCGCGCCGGCGAGGAACCAGCCCCCGACCCGCGGACCGATGTCGCCCAGGCTTCCCTCGACCGTGACCCCGAGCACGAACGAGAGGATCACCGGACTCACCGCCGCGCTGTAGGCGCCGCCGAGGAACCCGACGAAGCGGGCCGTGAATCCGACGAGCAGCATCGCCACGACCGCGGCCCACATGTGCATCGACAACGCGGTCCCCAGCGCGACGAGCGTGGCGCCGACGAGCGTGAGCACGAGGTAGGACCGGGCCCGGGGCCAGGGTGCGCCGCCGAAGTCGGCGAAGCCGAGGAACGCGAACGCGCCGAACGCACCGAAGAGCGCGGCCTGACTGCTCCCGACGACCTCGAGCAGGAAGGCGAACACGAGGGGTGCCGCGATCGCGACGCGTATGCCCTTCTCGAGCGCGAGGTGGCCCGGGTCCGCCGGAAGGCGCACCCAGGATCGGAGCCGGTGCAACCCGCGGCTCAGGTCCCGGCGAGCCGCGCAACGACCGGCGCGAACGCCTCGATTTGGTCGTCGCCGATCACGATGTAGCTCACGCCCCACCGCTCGCGACGCTCGACGAGCGTGTCGCAGATCTCGTCGACGGTGCCGAGGAGCGCCACACCGGAGCCCAGTGCTTCCTCCGCGGTGATGCCGAACGCGGGAGCCGCGGCTTCGGCGAGCGACTGGCGGTCGTCGGTGACCGCCGCGAAGAAGTATCGGATCTGCAGTTCGATGCTCTCGAACCGGTCGCCCGCGCCGTCCCTGATCCAGCCGATCTTGCGCTCGGTCTGCTCGGCAACGGTGTCGGCGGCCTGGTCGGAGCTCAACTCCCCCGCTCGCAGGTTCGGGTTGATCCCGATGATGTCGGCATCGCGGCCCGCGAGCGTCAGCACTTTGCGGCCACCGCCGCCGATCATGATCGGCAGCGGTTGCTGGATCGGCTTCGGGATCGAGTCGTAGTCGGTGATCGTGTAGTGCGTCCCGGAGTAGCTGAACGAGCCCTCCGCGAAGCACCCCTTGATCACGGCGAGCGCCTCCTCGAGCCGAGCGATGCGCACGCCCGCGGAGTCGTAGGGAAGGCCGAGCGCGTCGTAGTCGACCCGCATCCACCCGGCCCCGAGGCCGAGCTCGACCCGACCGTCGGAGAGGAGGTCGATCGTCGCGGTCTCCTTGGCGAGGATCGCCGGGTGCTTGTAGTCGTTGTCGAACACCAGCGCCCCGACGCGCAGGGTCGTCGTCGCCTCCGCGGCCATCGCGAGGCCGATCATCGGGGCGAGTCGGGTGTCGATGAAGTGGTCGGGCATGAAGAGCGTCGAGTACCCGAGCCCCTCGATCCGGCGGGCCTTCTCGCGCCACGCCGCACCGTCGGGTGAGTCCGACACCTGCACACCGAATCGAAATGATCTCGTCACGCCGGCAGCGTAGGTCAGGCGGGGGCGAGGGCGGCGACGACGGGGGCGACGAGGTCGAGGGACTCCTCGGGGAACACGTGGTAGTTGAAGCCCCACCGGTCTCGCCGGTACCGGAGCTCCTCGATCATCGACGCGACCGACCCGATCAGGAGGACCGGCGTGTGCAGCGCTTCGTCGGCCGGGACCCCGAACGAAGCGGCGATCCCTTCGGCGAGCGCACCGGGGTCGTCGGTCTGGTGCACGAAGCCGACGAGCGACTGGAGCTCGATCTGGTCGAACCGGGGGCCGGCCGCCTCGCGCACCCACTCGATCTTCTCGTCGGTCGACGGGCCACTCAAGGAGATCGCGGCGTCGTGCGCGTTGGGGTCACCCGACTTGAGATTCGCATTGATCCCGACGACGTCGGCTTCACGGGCCGCGTAGCTGAGGACCCGCTTGCCACCCCCGCCGATGACGAACGGCACCGGTTGCTGGACCGGTTTCGGGTGACCATCGAGCTCCGTCACCGTGTAGTGCTCGCCGGAGAAGCTGAACGGGCCGTCGGCGAAGAGGCCCTTCACGATCGCCACCGACTCGACGAGGCGGTCGATGCGCATGCCCGGTCGGTCGAGCGGGATCCCGGCTTTCTCGTAGTCGACGGTCATCCATCCCGCGCCGAGACCGGCTTCGAGGCGGCCGTCGGAGAGGAGGTCGATCGTGGCCAGCTCCCGGGCGAGCACGACCGGGTGCTTGTAGTCGTTGCCGAGCACGAGTGAGCCCACGCGCAGGTCGGTGGTGACCGCGGCGGCAGTCGCCATCGCGGGGATCGGCGCGAGCGGGTGGTCGACGAAGTGGTCGGGGACGTAGAGGGTCGAGAACCCCTCGGCTTCGGTCCGACGGGCGAGGTCGGCGAACTCCTTCGCCGGTCGGGCCTGCTTGGCGAGGACGCCGAAGCGGAACGGCTTCATCGACCGGTCGATCCGAAGCCGAACGTGTCGCGGGTGGTCTCGTCGAGCGTGTCGACCTCGATCCACTCGACCTGCTCGACCCGCTGGACCACGAGCTGCGCGATGCGGTCGCCGCGCTGCACCGTGTAGGGCTCGTGCGGGTCGGTGTTCACGAGCAGCACCTTGATCTCGCCGCGGTACTGCGGGTCGATCAACCCCGGCGTGTTGAGGCAGGTGACGCCGTGCTTGAGCGCGAGACCGGATCGCGGCTGCACGAACCCGCCGCACCCGGGCGGGATCGCGATCGCGAGACCGGTCGGAACCAGGGCCCGTCCGCCGCCCGGCGCGAGCTCGGCGCCTTCGCGGGCACACAGGTCGTAGCCGGCGTCGTCGTCGTGTTGGCGCGCCGGGAGCGCGAGGTCGGGGTCGAGCCGGGTCACCGGGATCTGCACGGCTGCGAGACTACCGATCACGGTCAGGCGGCAAAGTCGCCGAGGAGCTCGTCGCGCTGCTCGTCGGTCAGCTCGGTCCGTTCCTGGTACTCGGGGTGGTCGATCACGATGCTCACGGGGCCGTCGACGAATGCGGCGCGCTGGGCGTCGGTGAAGTCGAACTTCAGGTAGTGCACCGTCGTGGTGATCTCGTCTTCGCGGGTGAGTCGGTCGATGTCTCGCTCGCGACCCGTCGACCGCTCCCCCGCCACGTCGATGTGGACGTGGTCCTGGATGGCCGTGAGCCGGGGCAACCAGTAGCGCATCGCCTGGTCGTCGGTGATCTCGATGAACAGCGTCGAGGAGAGCTGGCCGGTCTCGGGGATGAGGTCGTTGTAGGTCGCGAGCTCGTGCTCGATCTGCTCGTCGCGGATGAGCCGTTCGACCCGGGCCATCTCCTGGATCTGGAACCGCATCGTCGCCGCGTTCTCGAACACCATCGTGACGATGTCGCCGATGTGGATGCGGCGCTTCTTCTTCATCGTGATGATCTCGGCCCGGAACGCGTCGCGCTCGCGCTCGTACTCGCGCAGGTCCTTGATGTCGGAGTTCGTGAGCTTCCTCACGCGTCTTCCACCCCGCCCTCGTCCAATCCGTAGGCGCGGGCGAGCACCTGGAGCGGGTGCGACGGGACCTTGCCCGTCGCCTCCCTGATCGCCGTGTTCGAGAGGTGGCAGTCGCCGGCCACGAGGTCGGTGTCGGCCTTGGCGACGGCTTCCATCAACGGCTTGGCGATCTTCTTCGCCATCTCGACGTTCTCGGCCCGCAGACCCCACGTGCCGTCGATCGCCGAGCACCGTTCGACCATGGTGACCTTGGCCCCGGTGAGCTTCATCAGGTCGGCGCTCTTCGGGCCGATCTGCTGCGCCCGGGAGTGGCACGCGGCCTGCCACGTGATCGTGTCGTAGGTCGACCCGCTCGAGAAGTCGGTGTCGAGGGGGGCTTCCTTGTGCCGCTTGATCAGGTACTCCGATGCATCGAAGGTGTGCTCGGCGACGAGGCGCGCGTCGTCGGTGCCGAGGAAGTCGGGGTACTCGTTCTTCAGCACGTAGCCGCAGGTCGGCTGGGGCACGACGACGTCGTGCCCGGCTCGCACCGCCGCCGCGAGCACGGCGACGTTCTTGCGGGCGTGCTCCTGGAACTTCGCCACGTCGCCCGCGTCGAGCCAGGGCATGCCGCAGCAGACCTCGCCGTCGGGGAGGTCGCAGGCGATGCCGTTGCGCTCGTACACCCCGACCAGGGCCTTGCCGATCTCGGGATCCTGGTACTCGACGAGACACGTGGGGAACATCGCGACGGTGCCCCGCTCGGCCGCCGGCTTCGTCAGCCGCCGGCGCTCCCGGGTGGTGAACCACTTCGAGAACCGGACCTTCGCGTAGTCGGGCAGGAGCCGATCCTTGGCGATGCCCGTGGTCTTCTCCATCAGCGTGCGCACGAACCCCACGGTGTTCGTGCGGTTCACGACCGGCGCGAGCGCCGAGGCGATCGTGCCCTGGAGGTCGGTGCGGGCCAGCAACTTCGCGTTCAACCCGACCTTGCCCTCACGGTGCTCGATCGCGAGCGACCGCAACATGAGGCGGGGGAAGTCGATGACCCACTCCTGCTCCCGACCCGGCGTGTAGGGGCAGACCACGAAGCAGAGCTTGCACTGGTAGCACTCGTCGACGACCTGGGTGTGCTGGGCGTCGGTGAGCACCGTCACGTCGTGCGCGCCGTCTTCGTGGTCGTCGATCATCCGGAACAGGTCCTTGAAGCTCGGACAGAACCGGACGCACACGCGACAGTCGGAACAGATCTGGAAGGTGCGGTCCCGCTCGACCCGCGCCGCAGCCGGGTCGGAGTACCCGGCTGCGAGCGGGTCGTAGAGGTTGGTGCTCACGAGATGCTGCGCTGCTAGCTGACCGACTCGAGGCCCTGGGTGAAGCGACCCGCGTGGCTCTTCTCGGCGCGTGCGAGCGTCTCGAGCCACTCGGAGATCTCGTCGAAGCCCTCGTCGCGCGCGGTCTTGGAGAAGCCCGGGTACATCTCGGTGTACTCGTACGTCTCGCCGGCGACCGCCGACTTGAGGTTGTCCTCCGTCGGACCGACCGGGACACCCGTGACCGGGTCGCCCGTCTCGGCGAGGAAGTCGAAGTGGCCGAACGCGTGGCCGGTCTCGCCCTCGGCGACGGAGCGGAACAACGCGGCGACGTCGGGGTAGCCCTCGACGTCGGCCTTCTGGGCGAAGTAGAGGTACCGACGGTTGGCCTGGCTCTCGCCCGCGAACGCTTCCTTCAGGTTCTCTTCGGTCTTGCTGCCTTTCAGGTCGGGCATCTGGTGCTCCTGTCTCGGGGATGGGGGTCGAACACTGGGGGGCTCCCGACGATCATTGCCGAGAAGCGAGGTAGGCGTCACGGAGCTTCGGTTTGCGCACCTTGCCGTTGGGGTCCCGGGGCAGCAGGTCGACGAGCTCGACGACGCGGGGTCGCTTGTAGTCGGCGAGATGATCCCGCACCCACCCGATCACCGAGTCGGCATCGAGGTCGGAACCCGGCCTGGGTTGCACGATGGCGTAGAGCACCTCGCCCCACTCCGGATCGGGGACGCCCAGGACCGCACAGTCGACGACGTCGGGATTGCGGAAGAGGCACTCCTCGATCTCACGGGGGTAGATGTTCACCCCACCCGAGATCACCATGTCGCTCGTGCGGTCGGTGAGGAACAGGTAGCCGTCGGCGTCGAGGTACCCGGCGTCGCCGACGGTGAAGAAGCCGTCGTGGTGCGCGTTCGCGGTCTTGTCGGGATCGTTGTGGTACTCGAAGCTCGACCCGGCCGGCTTCGCGTAGACGGTGCCGACCTCCCCCGCCGGGACCTCGTTGCCGTCGTCGTCGAGGATCGCGAACTCGTTGCCGGGGAACGGCTTGCCGACGCTGCCGGGATGGGCGATCCACTCCTCGGGTGAGATGACGGTGCCGCCACCCTCCGACGCGCCGTAGTACTCCCACACCTTGCCGGGTCCCACGAAGTCCATGAACGCGCGCTTCAGCGGAACCGGGCACGGCGCCGCGGCGTGGACGACGATCTTCAGCGACGACAGGTCGTAGCGGTTCCGGGTCGCCTCGGGGAGCGCCAGGATGCGCTGGAAGTTCGCCGGGACCATGTGCGTGTTGGTCACCCGGTGCCGCTCGATGAGCGCGAGGGCCTCCTCCGGGTCCCAACGCTCCATGATCACGACGCCACCCCCGAACGCGAGGTGCATCTGGCCCCAGAACGACGGGCCGGAGTGGTAGAGCGGACCCACCACGAGATGGACGTCGTCGGGGCCGAGGTTCCAGCGGGTTCCCGAGGCCGCGACTCCTGCGGCCTTGCGGCGGAAGTCGTCGGTGCCGATGGCGACACCCTTGGGTCGCCCGGTCGTTCCCGACGTGTAGGCCATGACCGTCGGCCAGCCGTCCTCCGGGTCGCCGACCTCGCCGTCGGCGGCGGGCCACCCTCCGTCGGGGCCGGTCGCGCCCACGAGCAGGTGCGGGACGTCGGCCACCTGCTCGAGCACGGGGAGGTACTCGGCGGTGGTCACGACGGCCTGCGCGCCGGAGTCGCGAACGATCCAACCGACCTCGTCGGCCTTGAAGTGGGTGTTGACCGGAACCACGACGCCGCGGAGTCGACCGACTCCGTGCACCGCCTCGAAGAACGGTGCGCCGTTCGGCACCATGACCGCGACCGTTCCCGCCCGCGGCACGCCGGCGTGGTGCAGCGCGTGCGCGGCACGGCGGGCCCGATCGTCGAGCTCGGCGTAGGTGAGGGTCCCGGTACCCGACCGGATCGCGACGTGATCAGGACGGAGACGGGCGTTGGCGATGAGACCGGCGTCTCCCGGAAGCTCGGGCATTCGTGCCATCATGCCGCGCGTGACGGAGGAAGCGCTCGGACCGATCGCCTCGGCCCTCGTCTACGAGGACGACCACGTCCGGGTCTGGACGCACGAGCTGGCGCCCGGCGAGGCATCACCGCTCCACCGCCACGACCACGACTACGTGATCGTGAACGTCGACGGCGACCGGATCGCCGCCGAGCCCGTGCCCGGCAGCGGCGGTGAGTACGACACCTACATCGAAGCCGACGTGCCGCGGGGCCGGACCTCGTTCCTCCGCAAGGGTGGGATCGAACGGGCGATCAACGTCGGGAAGCTGCCCTACCGGACGGTGATCGTCGAGTTCAAGTGAGCCTGCTCGTCGGTGACGTGGTCCGCCACGGCGCCGCGGTCACGCCCGGCGCGGTGGCGGCAACGCTCGCCGACGAAGCAGTCACGTTCGGCGAGCTCGACGCCGGATCGAACGCGGTCGCAACGGCGCTCACGGCCGAAGGGATCGGACCGGGCGCCCGGGTCGCCTGGCAGGGTGAGACGTCGATCGACGCGCTCGCGCTCTTCTTCGGTCTCGCCAAGATCGGCGCGGTGTTCATGCCCGTCAGTCCGCGATTCGGACCCGACGAGACCGCCGCGGTACTCGGGTACGCCCGCCCCGACCACGTCGTCGACGACATCGCGCCGCTGCTCCGGGGCACCGCGGCCGACGCCCACTGGGATCGGGACCTGTCGGAGCGCGCACCGCACGTCGTGTTCTTCACCAGCGGGAGCACCGGTCGGCCCAAAGGAGTCGTGCTGTCGCATCGGGCCAACTGCCTGCGGAGCTTCCCGTCGCTGGCGGCCGAGACCGACGGCGGGACCGTGTGCATGTTCCCGCTGTTCCACATGGCCGGGTGGTCGCTGGCCCTCGGCGCGTGGCAGGCCCGCCGGCCCATCCACCTCGTGACGACCCCCGATGCCGACACGCTCCTCCACACGGCGGCCCGGCGGCGCGCCACCCGGCTCTACGCGATCCCCGCGGTGTGGGCCCGGATCCTCGAACGCGGCGTCGGCGACATCGACCTGGCGGCGCTCCGCGAGGCCGACACCGGCACGTCGGCCACCCCGCCCGAGCTCGTCGCCGCGATCCGGGACGCGCTCCCCCACACCGTCACACGCGTGTTCTACGGATCCACCGAAGCGGGCGCGGGAACGATCCTCGGTGCCGCCGACGTGCTCCGCAAGCCGGGCAGCGTCGGCCTCCCGCAGGCCGGCGTGTCGTTGCGGCTCACCGACGTGGGCGAGGTGTGTCTGCGCAGCGAGTTGCTGATGGACGGGTACTTCGACGACCCCGAAGCCACCGCGGCCGCGCTCGACCCCGACGGCTGGTACCACTCGGGCGACCTGGGCGTGCTCGACGACGAGGGGTACCTCTCGATCATCGGCCGCCTCCGCGACGTGATCCGGACCGGGGGCGAGTCGGTCGCGCCGAGCGAGGTCGAGGGTGTGCTCGTCGGTCACCCCGCCGTCGGCGAGGTCGCGGTCGTCGGGGTGCCCGACGCGCAATGGGGTGAGGTCGTGTGCGCCGTCGTCGTGCCCGCTGCGGGGTCGCCTCCGCTCGAGCTCGACGACCTCCGCGCGTTCTGCGCCGATCGTCTCGCCCCGTTCAAGCACCCGCGCCGACTGGAGCGCGTGACCGAGCTCCCCCGCACCGCCGCGACCGGCCAGGTGCAACGCACGCTGCTGGTCGAACGCCTCGCTACCCGCCGGCCGTCTCCGCGCTGACGTACTCGCCGCGCCCCACCCTCGCCGACGCGACCACTCGCGACCTCGGCCCGGAGGGCGTCCGAGATGGCCTTCGACGGTCGTCCGTCCGCGCGGAGCCCGCGGGCGAGGAGAGCTCGATGGAGATCCGGGACGGTCATCGGCCGTCCCGACGTCACCAGGATGAGGCGCAACCCCGACCGAAGGTCGGCCCCGACGATCGGAACCGTGCCCGCAGGTTCGGCGTCGACCTCGGTCGGCATCGGGTCACGGCCGATCCAGTGGTGGCCGACCCCTCCGATCGCGTCCCGGCACTGGCGGAGCGCATCGACGATCTCGCGGCGCCGCTGGACGAGCGCGTCGGCTTCCTCGTCGAGCTCACGGAGCTGCCGGAGCAACACCGTCTGACGGGCCCGGATCTTCTCGAGGACACGGCCCATCGCCCGGCTCCGGCGGGGACCGAAGACCAGCGGGTCGACCGGCGGAATGCGGGGCACATCCGAACCTTGCCCCGAGGGTGGGACACCTTCGGCACCGCGCCACCAGCGTCCCCGCAGCCCGTAGGGAGAGGTGTCGCAGGCTGTCGCACGTCTGCGACAACCTGCGACAGGTTCCCCTACGCGGCGGCAAGACAGGGCTCGAACCCCACCGCCGGATGGAATAGGGTTCCCGTGATGCGGAATGCCGTTCCCGAACTCGCAGATGAGCTGGCCGGGCGGGCCGTGGCGGATCGGCAGGCGTCCTATGCCGACGAGGTCCGGCGGCTGCTCGAAGCCGGGTTCGCGGTGATGGGCAGGACCGAGAACCTCGATCCCCGCGTGAGCGACATCGTGCGCACCTCGGGGCTGTCGAACCAGACCTTCTACCGTCACTTCCGCGGCAAGGACGAGTTCTTCCTCGCGCTGCTCGACGACGGGCGGCGGCGGCTGGTCGAGACCATCGAGCGACGGATGCGCCGCGCCACCGACGACGCCGGCCGGGTCGGGGCATGGATCCAGGCGGTGTACGCGCAGGCACAGGACCCCGAAGCCGCCGCGGCGACGCGTCCCTTCGCCCTGAACGGCGAGCGCCTCGCGGCGCGCTTCCCCGACGCCGCCCAACGGTCGCAGGCCCGGCTCGTCGCGCCGCTGCTCGCGATCGTCGGACCCGACGACGCCTCCGCGATCTACCACCTCGTGATGGGGTCGATGCACGACGCGCTCGTCACCCGCAGGATCCCGAGTCGCTCCGAGGTCGACCACGTCGTCGACTTCGCACTGCGGGGGGCACACCTTGGAACGTGAGCTCCTCGTCACCGGAATCGGCGGCCAGGGCGTGCAGCTCGCAGCCCAGGTGCTCGCCCGCGGCGCGACCCTCGAAGGCAGTCACGTCATGCTCTTCGGTGTGTACGCGGGCGCGATGCGCGGCATGAACACCGATGCCACCGTGGTGATCGGCGACGGCCCGTTGCAGTCGCCACCGCTCATCTCCCACACCTGGTCTGCGATCGGGATGCACGACAAGTTCTGGGAGCCGATCGCCCGCAAGCTCCGCCCGGAAGCCCTCGTGCTGGTGAACGACACCACCTTCGAGACCCCGATCCGCGCCGACGCCCGCGTGTACCGCGTCCCGACCACCGAGCTCGCGGCCGACTTCAGCGCGTCGATGGTGATGGCCGGCGCCTACGCGGCGATCTCCGATCTCGTCGGCATCGACGGGCTCATCGGCGGGATGCAGGAGTCGGTCCCGTCGTACCGGCAGCAACACATCGCCACGAACGAGACCGCACTGCGCGCCGGATACGACTGGGGGAAGGCCGCATGAGCGCGGGAACCGTCACCATCGACGTCGAGGTCTGCAAGGGCTGCGACCTGTGCGTACCCGCGTGTCCGCCCGCGGTGCTGACGATGTCGGCCGGGGTCAACCGCAACGGGTACCACTTCCCCGAGCTGCACGATGGCTGCACCGGGTGCGCGGCGTGCCTCATGGTCTGTCCCGACTTCGTGTTCACCGTCTTCCGGGCGAAGCGACCGTGACGGGGGCCCGGTGAAACGGCTCATGGAGGGATCCGAGGCCATGGCCGAAGCGGCGATCGCCGCCGGCTGCCGCTTCTTCGCGGGGTACCCCATGACCCCGTTCACCGAGCTGCTCGAGCACTTCGCCCGACGACTCCCCGAGGTGGGTGGCGTCTGCATCAACGCCGAGAGCGAGCTCGAAGCGGTCGGCATGGCCTGGGGTGCGCTCGCCACCGGTGCGCGCGCCGCGACCGGCTCCACCGGTCAGGGCCTGTCGCTCATGCAGGAGAGCTTCTCCGAGATCACCCTCGCCGAGCTCCCGCTCGTCATCTTCAACATGGCCCGCGGTCAGCAGGACTACTTCCAGTCGACGCGCGGGGGCGGTCACGGCGACTACCGCCACATCGTGCTCGCGCCGGCCGACCTGACCGAGGCCGTCGAGCTGACCCAGCTCGCGTTCCACCTCGCCGACACCTGGCGCAACCCGGTGCTCGTCTACGGCGACTACCTCACGGCCCACATCCAGGAGTCGGTCGAGGTCGACCCGATCGAGCTGGGACCCGTCCCCGACAAGGACTGGGCCCTCGACGGATCGCTCGGTGGCACCGGCCGGTCCCGGATCGTCTCCCCGCTCGGCTTCGCCAAGGCCGGCACCACGAGTCCCGGGATCGAGCAGCACCTCCGGGGCATCGCCGACAAGCACCACCTCATCGAGGCGAGCGAGGCCCGGGTCGAGGTCGGGCACGTCGACGACGCCGACACGGTCATCGTGGCGTTCGGCACCCCGGGGAAGTTCGTCCGCTACGTGGTCGAACAACTCCGGGCCGACGGAGAACGGATCGGCTTCGTGCGACCCATCACCCTCTGGCCCTACCCCACCGAGGCCGTCGCACGCGCAGCCGACGGCGCGCGCACCGTCGGGGTCTTCGAGCTGTGCGCGGGCCAGATGATCGACGACGTGCGGCTGTCGGTCCTCGGCCGGGCCCCGGTGGTCGGGATCGGCGGCATCTCCACCGACGGCTCCGGCTTCGGCGTCGGGCCGTTGCTCGACGCCGACATCATCCGAGACCGGATCCTCGCCCTCCACCGGGGTGAAGCGATGCCCCGGCTCCCCGACAACGAGAGGCTCCCCGTATGACTCCGGCCGAGATGAAGCTCGTCGGTCTGGCCAAGCCGGATCTGCTGCTCACCCAGGAGCACCACATGTGCCCGGGCTGCGGCGAGCCGATGGCACTGCGCGGCTACCTCGAGGCCATCACCGAGCTCGGCCTCACCGAGCGCACCATCGCGGTCCACGGCATCGGCTGCTACACGAGCTTCTCGATGACCACCGACCTCGATCTCGTGCAGGCGCTGCACGGGCGCGCGCCATCGGTCGCGACCGGGGTGAAGCGGATGCGCCCCGACGCGATCGTCTTCACGCTCCAGGGCGACGGCGACATGGTCAACGAAGGACTGCAGGAGGTCCTCCACACGGCGGCCCGGGGCGAGAACATCACCTGCGTGCTGCTCAACAACGGCGTCTTCGGCGAGACCGGGGGCCACATGACCGCGACCACGGTGCTCGGACAACGCACGAAGAACTCCCTCGAGGGACGCGACGCCGAGTACCACGGCTACCCGATCCTCATCGGTGACCTCATCGCCCGCCTCCAGGGCGCGGCCTACGTCGCTCGGGGCTCGGTGCACAACGCGGCAGGGTTCGCCCGGACGAAGCGGATGTTCAAACGCGCGTTCGAGACGCAGGTCCGCGGCGAGGGGTTCTCGTTCGTCGAGGTCCTGACCATGTGTCCCACCGGGTGGTTCATCCCGACCACGGAGGGACCGAGCTACATGAACGAGACACTCGGCGAGGTGCACATCATGGGCGAGCTCAAGGTCGACGGCGTGATCCGCACCACCGAGGAGCTCCACGAGGAGAACGTCCGCAAGGCCGCCGAGATCGAAGCCGCGCTCGCCCGCGGCGGAATCGAGCACTAGTGGACTTCACCTACCCACCCGAAGCGGAGGCGTTCCGGACCGAGTTCCGGGCCTGGCTCGACGTCGAGCTCACCGACGAGTTCCGCGGCGAGGGCGGCGGCTTCGCGATGGACATGACGCCCGAGCGGCTCGAGCAGCTCCGACGCTGGAACCGCCGGCTCGCCGACGCCCGCTACGCCGCGATCGCGTGGCCCGAGGAGTACGGCGGCCGCGGCGCCGGGATCATGGAGCAGGTCGTCTTCGCCGAGGAGATGCACCGCGCCGGCGCGCCCGGCACCCTCAATCCCCTCGGCCTGTCGAACATCGCGCCCGCGATCATCGAGCACGGCACCGCAGACCAGCGGCAGACTCTCCTCCCCCGCATGCTGCGCGGCGACGACATCTGGTGCCAGGGCTTCTCCGAGCCCGACGCCGGGTCCGACCTCGCGTCGCTCAAGATGACCGCGATCAGAGACGGCGACGACTTCGTCGTGAACGGCCAGAAGACGTGGAACACGCTCGGCCACCTCGCGAACTGGTGCGAGCTGCTGGTGCGGACGGATCCCGACGCCCCGAAGCACAAGGGCATCTCGTGCCTCCTCGTCGACATGACCCTCCCCGGCGTCGAGGTCCGGCCGCTCGTGACGATCACCGGGGAACGGGAGTTCAACGAGATCTTCTTCACCGACGTCCGCGTCCCGGCCACCGCCCTGCTCGGCCCGCTGCACGAGGGTTGGCGGGTCGCGATGACCACGCTCGCGTACGAGCGCGGCACGGTCGCGAACCTGCACCTCGGCCTCCGGGCGAAGATCGGCGCGCTGCTCGACGAAGCGAAGACGCGTGGCGCCGACGACGACCCGGTCCTGCGCCAGAAGCTCGCGCGCATCTACCTCGAGGGAGAGCTGCTCAAGCTCGTCAGCGAGCGCGCGATCTCGGGGGCGATCCACGGACGCGGGCTCGGTCCGGAGTCGAGCATCGCGAAGCTGCTCTGGAGCGAGGCCGAGCAGCACCTCGGCGAAACTGCGGGTGAGGTGCTCGGCGCCGACGCGAACTGCGGTTCCTGGGGTCGCGACCGGGTCTACATGCGTGCCTTGACCATTGCCGGCGGCACGACCCAGGTGAACAAGAACATCCTCGCCACGAGAGTCCTCGGCTTGCCCCGGAACTGAGCGAGACTGCTCCGCATGCTCTGGATCGTGCTCGCGGTGATCGTCGTGTTCCTCGTGGCGGTTGCCGTGTACGACGTCGTCCAGCGCAAGCACGCGATCCTGCGCAACTTCCCGGTGGTCGGGCACCTGCGGTACCTGCTCGAGGCCATCGGCCCCGAGCTGCGCCAGTACATCGTCACCGACAACGACAGCGACCGGCCCTTCAGCCGCGACCAGCGGCGGTGGGTCTACACGTCGGCCAAGCGCGTCAACAGCTACATCGGCTTCGGCACCGACAACGACCTCGAGCTCACACCGGGGTACGTGATCGTGCGCCCGCAGACGTTCCCCGTGCCCGACCCGATCCCCGACGGCGCACCGCTCCCGTGCGCGAAGGTGCTCGGCGCGGCGCGCACCCGCGCCAAGGCGTTCCGCATGGGGTCGGCCGTCAACATCTCGAGCATGAGCTACGGCTCGCTGGGCGCACGCGCCGTCGAGGCGCTGAACGCCGGGGCCGCCCTCGCCGGTTGTCTCCAGGGAACCGGCGAGGGTGGTCTCACGCCGTACCACCTGCGCGGCGGCGACCTCGTGTGGCAGCTCGGGACCGGCTACTTCGGTTGTCGCGACGCGCACGGACGCTTCGACCTGGCCCGGTTCTGCGACGTCGTCGCGGTCAACCCGACGATCAAGGCGATCGAGATCAAGCTCAGCCAGGGCGCCAAACCCGGTCTCGGCGGCGTGCTCCCCGCGGCCAAGGTGACCCGTGAGATCGCCCAGCTCCGCGGAGTATCGATGGGGGTCGACTGCATCAGCCCTCCGGCGCACACCGCGTTCCACGACGCCGACTCCCTGCTCGACTTCGTCGAGCTCCTCGCCGACCGCACCGGCCTCCCCGTCGGGGTGAAGACCGCGGTCGGCGATCTCGGGTTCTTCGACGATCTCGCCCGGCTCATGCGCGACACCGGGCGGGGCATCGACTTCCTCACGATCGACGGTGGTGAGGGTGGCACCGGTGCCGCACCGCTCGCGTTCGCCGACCACGTCGCCCTGCCGTTCATGGTCGGGTTCTCGAGCGTGTACCGCGTGTTCGCCGAGGCCGGCATCACCGACGAGATCGTGTTCATCGGTTCGGGCCGCAACGGGCTCCCGACCTCCGCCTTGCTGGCCTTCGCGCTCGGATGCGACGCGGTCAACGTCGGGCGCGAAGCGATGTTGGCGATCGGGTGCATCCAGGCCCAGCGCTGCCACACCGGTCGGTGCCCGACCGGGGTCACCACCAACTCCCACTGGCGCCAGCGTGGCCTCGACCCCACCCTGAAGTCGGTCCGGTGTGCGAACTACCTGACGCAGCTCCGGCACGAGCTCCTCGCCCTGGCCCACACCTGCGGCCAGGTCCACCCGGCGCTCGTGACCGCCGATCAGCTCACCGTGCTCGACGAGAACTACGGCACCCGCAGCGCACGGGAGGTGTTCGACTACCGGCCCGGTTGGGGCCTGCCGTCGCCCGCCCAACAGGGCGACGTGCGGGTGCTCATGCGACCGGCGTGATCGGTCCTGTGAGGGGCGGGAGCCCCGAGCGCAGATCCAGCCCGGCGAGCACCGCGGCCGCGTCGTCGAGATCGCCGATCACCCGGCGGGGCGGGCCCGGCCCGCGCTTGACGAGGGTGGGGATGGCCACGATGTCGTGGAGACTGGCCTGCTCCGGATCGGCGACGAGGTCGATCACCTCGACCTCGTAGCGCCCGGCCAGGTGGAGCTCGCAGAGCGCACGCAGGTTCGCGAGCGCGAACACCGAGCGCGGCGTCGAATCGGCCACGAAGAGGCAGAGGTCGATGACGTCCGTATCGGCGTCGGACTCGGTCGCGGCGGTCATGTCCGGGCCTCCTCGCCGCTCGCGTGCGGCGCCCCACTGCGTCGGAGCCGCATCGCGTCGCGTTCACCGGCGCGACGGGCATCCAGCGCTTCGTCGTCGTCGAGCTCGTGGACCTGCTCGGCGGTCTCGGCCTCGAACCCGGACCAGAGCGCGGCGACCTGGGCTTCGATCTCGGTCCGTCGACGATCGAGGAGTCGTCGCTGCCGACTGCGGGTGATCACCCGGCGTTCGTCCTCCTCGCGCTCCATCGCTTCGAGGTGGAGCCGGGCGGAGCCGGTGAACACTCCCCCGCTCCCGATGTACGGCGGCACCAGGTCGATCCCGTCGTCGGTCAGGAGGAACTCGCGGACCTGGTTCGAGTGCGCGGAGCCCCGCGACTTCGAGATGTAGAGGACGCGGTTGCGCTCACCGTCGACCTCCACGTTGCGGAGTTCCAGCCACGTGTCGATGAGCGAGGATACCTCCAGGTCGCTGGAGTCGACGGACCCCGATGTCTGGGCCGTGTACACCGCCGTGATCTCACGCCCCTTCAGGTAGTCGATGCGACGGATCAGGCCGGAGAGGACGTCGTCGCGCGATCCTGATCGCAACAAGCTGGTGATCGGGTCGATGGTGACCACCGTCGGTTCGAACTCCTCGACGAGCTCCCGCAGTGCTTCGAGGTGGAGCTCGGTCCCGTAGATCGTGGGGCGTGCGGTGAGGAACTCGAGCAGGCCCGCGGTGACCCATTGCTGGAGCTCGATTCCGACGCTGTGCATGTTGCGCACGATCTGCGCCGCCGATTCCTCGTGCGCCACGTAGATCGCCTTCTCGCCCCGGGCGCAAGCTGCTTCGACGAAGCGCGCCGCGATGGTCGACTTGCCGGTACCCGGCGTACCGGTCACGAGCACCGCGGTGCCGCGGTACAGCCCACCTCCGAGCAGCTCGTCGATCCGGCCGACGCCCGTCGAGATCCGGTCGGTCGGCGCACTGCTCTCGAGGCCGACCGACGTGATCGGCTGCACGACGATTCCGCGGGCGCTGATGTGGAACGGGTACTCGTTCGTGCCGTGCACCGAACCGCGGTACTTCGCGACCCGGAGCCGCCGGGTCGCGATCCCGGCCTCGACCCGCTGGGTGAGCACCACGACACAGTCCGACACGTACTCCTCCACGCCGACCCGGGTCATCGCGTCGCCGACGCCCTTCTCCGCAGTGACCACCACGGTGATGCCCGCCTCCTTGCACCAGGCGAAGATGCGGTGCATCTCGGCCCGCACGATGTCGGCATCGTGGATGGACCCGAACAGCACGTCGATCGTGTCGAGCACGAGGCGCTTCGCGCCGACCTTCCGGACCGCCCCGTCGATGCGGATCAGGAGTGCCTCGAGGTCGTACGTACCGACCTCGGCCTGGCGGCGATCGAGGTGCACCTCCTCGATGGCGAGTCGACCGGCTGCCTCGAGCGCGCCGAGGTCGATGCCGAGCGACGCGACGTCGGCGACGAGATCGGCTCTCGACTCCTCGAACGTCACGAGCACACCGGTTTCACCGGCCTCGGCGCCGCCGAGCACGAGGAACTCGATCGCGAGCAGGGTCTTGCCGCCCCCGGCCGGACCGCACACCAACGTGGGCCGGCAGCGAGGGAAGCCACCCCGGGTCACGTCGTCGAGTCCGGGGATGCCGGTGGGGGCCTTGCTGACCGGATCGATCATGGCGCTCCTTCAGTCGGGAGGCATCCGCCACGAACGACGATGCCGCCACGAATCGACGGTGAGACGCGATACTCACGGGGATGGACGCCGCGGACTTCGATGCCGACACGGTGCTCGGTGCGCTGGCCGACACGACGAGCGACGCCGTGATCCTGGCCGCGGGCGACGGCACGATCCGCTCCTGGAACGTTGCTGCCGAGTGGCTCCTCGGCCCCGCGTCGGCGGGACCCCCGCCCGGAGACCCCACGGTGATGCTCGCCGCGCTCGATGCGACCGACGACGGTGCGCTCGAAACGCTCGTCGGCGCCGCGCACGAGACCGGCGCGACGACGCACGCGGCGGAACTGCAAGTGCGCACGCACACCGGCTCGACGGCCACGGCGCGCCTCGCGGCGACTCCACTGCCCATCGGGCCCGATGCGCGACGCGGCACAGTCGTCGTCGTCCGCGATCTCACCGAGGCGCTCGCGCTCGCGCACTTCGCCGCGACAGCGGCCCACGATCTCGCGGAACCGGCCCGCACGGTGAGCGGCATGGTCCAGTTGCTCGCCCGCCAGTACCGCGACCAGCTCGGCGACGACGGTGCGGAGCTCGTCGACTTCGCGGTCGACGGGTGCGCCCGGATGCGTGACCTCATCGACAGCCTGCTCACCCTGGCCCGAGCCGACGCGGCCGAGGTGCGGCCGACCGAGGTCGATCTCACCCGCCTGCTCGACGACGTCGAACGCGATCTGCGTGCCGCGATCACCACGCGGGGCGCGATCATCGCCCACGGCGAGCTGCCCGCGGTCGTCGGTTCGGCCGACGGGATCCGCCAGGTGCTCGCGAACCTGATCTCGAACGCGATCAAGTTCGTGCCGGTCGACGTGGTGCCACTCGTCCGGGTCGGCGCGGCCCGCGGGGCCGGGGAATGGATCGTGACCGTCGACGACAACGGGGTGGGGATCGACCCCGAGTTCCGCGATCGGGTCTTCGGCGCGTTCGAGCGGCTCCACGTTCGCGAGGCCTATCCCGGCACCGGGATCGGCCTGGCCATCTGCCGTAGGATCGTGGAGCGGCACGGCGGGCGGATCTGGTCCGACGTCGGACCCGATGGCGGCACCCGATTCGCCTTCACTCTCCCGGACCCGCCGGCGTGACCGAGGCGGCCGCGGCGCCGCCGCCGGCCGGGAGCCGCACCGTGCCGAACCAGAACTCCTCGAGCTCGCGGACCACGGTCACGAAGTCGCCGAGCTCGCGGGGCTTGATGAGGTAGCAGTTGGCGCCGAGCTCGTAGGCCTCCCGCACGAAGCGGTCGTCGCCGCGGCTCGTGAACATCGCCACGGGGATCACCCGGAGGTCGGGGTCGGCGGCGAGCTGCTCGAGCACCTCGAGGCCGGAGAGCCCGGGCATCTCGAGGTCGAGGATGATCAGATCGGGACGCAGCCCGGGTGCCCGCAAGAGATCCAGCGCCTCGGACCCGGTGTGGGCGACCCGGAGGACGCAGGGTATCCGGGCCTCCTGGAGCGCCTCGGTGGTGAGCCGGATGTCGGCAGGGTTGTCTTCGACCAGGAGAACAGTGTGCGGCTCGCTCATGCGATGCCCCTTCTCGCCGGTCCATATCCGGACCGAACCGACAGATTGACCTTCAGGTCCGCCGGTTCCGTGCCGATTTGCGTTCATTATCACCGCGCATCGCGCGCGAAGACAGCCCATACGCATCAAGATCGGAGATTTTGGATGCCAGGCGATCCGACGACCGTGAGCCCGTCGTCGAGAGCTTCCGAAGCGACGGACACACCGGCCGACCAACACCTCAGTGTCCTCGTCATCGAAGACAACCCCGCCGACGCACGCCTCGTCGCGTCGATGCTCGGCGAGGGCGCCTCCTCCGGGTGGCAGATCGCCACTGCGGCGACGCTCCGTGACGCACGGCAGGTGCTCCTCGACCTCGACACGCCACCCGATTGCATCCTGCTCGACATGTCGCTCCCCGACGCGCAGGGACTCGAGGGGATCGTGGTCCTCGGCACCGCGGTTCCCGAGGTCGCGATCGTGGTCGTCACCGGCAACCGCGAGGAGCGCATGGCCCTCGCCGCGCTCGCCGAGGGCGCGCAGGACTTCCTCTCCAAGGACCACCTCGACGCGACCACGCTGCGGAGCACGCTCCTTCGCGCGCGCCAGCGCAAAACATCGAGCAGCCAGGTCCACGCGAGCACCCGCCTCGCCCGATCCATCCTCGATGCGATCGAGGCCCCGACCGTCGCACTCGACGGACGCGGGCGCATCTTGTTGACCAACGCCGCATGGCGCAGCGCCGCGGTGATCGGTGGGGTCTCGCCCGAATCGGTGGGTGTCGGCGTGAACTACCTCGACGTCTGCGACGAGGCAACGGGACGCGACCTCGCCGGGGCCGGTGAAGCCGCCACGGGGATCCGGAGCGTCCTCAACGGGACAGCCGAGCGGTTCTCGATCGACTACCCGTGCGACATGCCGACCAGCCAACACTGGTTCACCATGCGGGTCACCCCGCTCGGCGCACTCGGCGGCGGCTCGATCGTCACGCACATCGACATCACCGACGTCACGCGCGCCGAACAGGCCCTGCGGGTCGCGCAGCCCGCATTGCACACGCAGGTCGATCACACCGCCCAGATCTTCCTGGTGGTCGACGGCGAGGCGACCGTGCGGGCCTGCTCCGAGCTCACCAGGGACCTCCTCGGGGTCGACGCCGCCGCGGTCGTCGGAACCGACCTGGGCGAGTGGATCCACGGGGCCGACACCCGCACGTTTCGCGAGGCCCTCGAACTGGTCGCGGGACGGCCGGGCGGCACCGTCGACGCCAAGCTCCGCATCCGCGACGCATCGTGGAAGTGGCACATCGTCGACGTCGTCTTCCTGAACCGGATCGACGACGATCGCGTCCACGGGATCGTCGTCACCGGGAGCGACGTCACAGAACGCCAACGCGCCCACCTCCGGGCCCGGCTCGAACCGCGCCTGCTCGAGCAGCTGCCCTCGGGGCTGATCGTGACCGATGAAGCGGGCGTGCTCGTCTACTGGAACCCCCGGGCGTCGACCCTCTTCGGGATCGACGCGCACGCCATGCTCGGCCGCGACATGGCCGACGGACTCGGTCGCGTCGACCACCCGGAGCTCGCCGCGCTGATCGGCGACGCGATCCGCGAGCGCGGCCGGTGGGAAGGCGATTTCGAGGTCCACCATCCCGACGGCACGACCGTGCCGCTCTACGCCAGCTTCGACCTCGTCGAGCTCCCCGACATCGGGTTCACCGGCGTGTTGGGCATCGCCATCGACAACACCGAGCGTCGCAGACTCGAACACGACCTCGACCACGCCGCGCACTTCGACGACCACACCGGTCTGCCGAACCGACGCCGGTTCGAGCAACACCTGCGGAACGTGCTGCATCGGCCCGACTCCGACCCCGACTCCGGGCGCGTCGCGGTGCTGTTGCTCGGCGTCGACGGACTGAACCGGGTCAACGACATCTACGGCCACGCGGCCGGCGACGCGGTGCTCCGCACCACCGCCGACACCGTCAGGCAGGTCGCGCCGACCGATTCGATGGTGGCCCGCTTCCTGGGCGACAGCCTGGTGGTCGTGCTCCGGACCGGACCCGACGGCGCCGAGGCGGTGGAGCTCGCCGACCGCATCCACGGCGCGCTGCGCGAAGCCGGGCCGGTCGGTGATTCCGGGGCGCCCCCGAGCGTGGGCATCGGCATCGCGCTCGCCGAGCCGGGCGACACCGTCGATTCCCTCATGGTCGAGGGTCACGTGGCCCGAGAGCAGGCCAAGCGGGCGGGTCGGGGCGGGACGGGGATCTACGACCCCGACCTCGAACGCGAGCACCGGCGCCGGGCTGCGCTCGAGGCGCAACTCGAGGGCGCGGTGGCCCGCGGCGAGATCACCGTCTGGTACCAACCGCAGGTCGAGATCGACACCGGCCGCATCCTCGGGGCCGAGGCCCTGGTGCGGTGGGAGCACCCGGAGCTGGGACGCCTCGACCCGGTGAGCTTCCTCGAACAGGCCGAGCACACCGGGGCGATCTCCACGATCGGTGCCTTCGTGCTGCGCGAGGCCGCGGCCCGGGCGGCCGAATGGCGGCGCGACTGCGATCCCGAGTTCCGGATCTCGGTGAACCTCTCGGCCCGCCAGTTGCGGGAGCCGGGCCTGGTGCAGCTGGTGGCCGAGACCCTTGCCGCGACCGGGCTCGAGCCGATCGCGCTCACCCTCGAGATCACCGAGACCACGATCATCGAGAACCGCGCCGACGCGACCGTGACCCTCGAGGCGTTGCGGGCCATCGGCATCTCGATCTCGATCGACGACTTCGGGACCGGGTACTCCTCGCTCAGCTACCTCAAGGAGCTCCCGGCCGACGTGGTGAAGATCGACCGGAGCTTCGTCTCCACGATCGAGCACGACCCCCGCGACCGCGCGATCGTGGCCGCGATCGTGTCGCTCGCCGAAGCGCTCGACCTCGAGGTCGTCGCCGAAGGTGTCGAGACCGTCGAACAGCGGGACACGCTCGCCGCGCTCGGGTTGCGCGGTGGGTCAGGGGTTCCTCTGGGCCCGACCGGAATCGACCGCCGACTTCGGTCGGTGCGTGGCGCGCCGCGGGTGCGGCGCGACTCCCGCGCCGAACACCAATGGGAAGCCCCGATGACGAGCGTGGCGTCGAAGACCCAGCCGGCGCCGACCGACTGGAACGCCGAGATGCTGCAGCTCACGCGAGCCGTCTCCGCCGAGTTCCGCGAGACCCCCGATCTCCGGGAAGCACTGGGCGTGGTCGTCGAGCTGATCGGGCGCAGCCTCGACGTGCAACGGGTGTTCGTCCGCCTCGGCGTCGACTCGACGTTCCCGCCTCCGGTGGTCGCCGAGTGGATCGACGGTGAGACCGCGCGCGTCGCCGACCTGCCTCCATTCGAACTGTCGGATCGGTTCTGGTCGGCGATCGAGCGGGGTGCGCGAACCAATCGAGCCATGGTCTCCGAAGACATCGCGTTCGACGACCGGCTGATGCCGAGCGACATCGCCGGCGCGATCCGGTGGGGCATCCGGTCGGCCGTCATCTTCCCCTTCGCCAACGACGAGCAGAGCCCCGGAACGCTCTCGGTGCACGACACCGTCACCACCCGCGAGTGGAACGCGGTGCAGGTCCACGCGCTCGAGGCCATCGGTCGCGAGATCGCGAACGCGGCGAAACGGGCCCGGGCGATCGAGCTCGAACGGGAACTCCTCGCCCGGACGCGGGACCTCGACAACGAACGGAGCGAATTCGTCTCGTCGGTGTCGCACGAGCTCCGGTCACCGCTCACGAGCATCCTCGGGTACCTCGAGCTGCTCCACGACGGCGAGCTGGGCCCGCTCACCGACGACCAGACGTCGGTGCTCGACGTCATCGAACGCAACGGGCGTCGGCTGCTCGGGCTGATCGAAGACCTGCTCGCGGTGTCGAAGGTCGAACGGGGCTCGTTCGGCGTCCGCTTCGCGCCCGTCGACCTCAACGCGCTCGTGGCCACGGTCTGCGAGACGATCGCCATCCGGATCCGGGAGGGCGGCCTCGGGCTCACCGTCGATGTGCCCGACGAGCCCTGCCACGCCCTCGGCGACGCCGAGGAGCTCGAACGGGTCCTGCTGAACCTGGCCACCAACGCGGTGAAGTTCACGCCGCCGGGCGGAACGGTCGACATCGCACTCCGCCGCGAAGGGCACCTGGTGCGCATCGAGGTCACCGACACCGGGATCGGCGTGACCCCTGCGGATCAGGAGCACGTCTTCGAGCGGTTCTTCCGGGCCACCCACGACGGGAAGAAGCCCCCGTCGGGGACCGGGCTCGGCTTGTACATCGTGCAGACCGTGGTCGAGACCCACGGCGGATCGGTCGAGTTCGAATCGGAGCCCGGCGTCGGGACTCGCATCGCATGTCTGCTCCCGGCCGCCCGGATCTCCGAGAGTCCGGAACCACCACCAACAGCACCGAAACTGGAGGAACGATGAAACGGGTACTGATCGCCGACGACGACCCCGACGTGCGAGAGCTCGTCGAGTTCAAGCTTCGTCAATCGGGGTGGGACGTGAGCACCGCCCGCGACGGAGAGGACGCGCTGGCGCAACTCATCGCGGCCCCGCCCGACGTCGCCGTGCTCGACATCATGATGCCGAAGCTGTCGGGACTCGACGTGTGTCGGGAGATCCGTCAGCGGGAAGGGGTCGACGAGCTGCCGATCCTCCTGCTCACCGCGAAGGCCCAGGAGGCCGACGTGGAGCGCGGCTTCGCCCTCGGCGCCGACGACTACGTGGTCAAGCCCTTCAGCCCGCGGGAGCTCGCGAGCAGGCTCGACGCCCTGATGGTGCGATCGGAGTCGTGAACCCCGGCCGCATCCGCACGCTGCGGGCCCGGCGCCACCAGGCGCTCGATCGCGACGTCGTCCGACCCCGGTTGCTCCGGGCGCTGCACGGCGCGCCGATGGACGTCTCGGGCCTCACGCGGAGCCAACTGCGGGCACTCGACGCGCTGATCCTCGACTACCTCGTGAAGCTCCGGGGCGAGGAGCACTCCGTGCTCCTCGAGCTCGTGCGTTCGCGCGGGATCCTCGAACAGACCCTCGATGCCGCCCGCACCCCCCAGACCGCGTGTCGCGTCCGGGCCGCCGAGGTGCTCGGCGCGATCGCCGACCCGCGCACGCTCCCGATGCTCGTCACCCTGCTCACCGACCACCGCGAGGAGGTTCGCATCGCGGCTGCCCGTGCCGCGGGCCAGCTGGGCGATCCGATCGTCGTGCCCCGTCTCCTCCACGGGCTCGCCGGCCCCGAGGGCTCCACGCGGCCCCTGCCGCCCGACGTCGTCGCGTGGGCGGTCTTCCAGATCGGACCGGATGCGACCGACGAGCTGGTCGCCGGCCTCACGTGGGACTCGCCCGAAGTTCGGCGGCTGAGCGCCGAGGTCCTCGGGCTCCTCCGCGCCGGGTCCGCGGTGGCGAGCCTGGTCGCCGCGCTGTCGGTGGACCCCGACCTCGACGTGCGCGTCGAGTGCGCCCGCTCACTCGGCCGGATCGGCTCCGACGACGCCGTCCACATCCTCACCATCTCCCTCGAGCCCGACCACGACGGTCGGGTCCGGTCCGCGAGCGCCCGCGCGCTCGGCCAACTCCACGCGATCGATGCGGTTCCCGCGCTCGTGCACAACCTCGACGATCCCGACTACTGGGTGTCCCACCACGCCGCCGCCGCGCTCGCGGTGCTCGGACCCTACGCGCACGCGACGCTCGAACGCGTCGCGGCCTCCGACCGCCCGGGCGCACGCCACGCGGAGCAGGCCCTCGCGCTCGCTCGACTCGCCTTCGGTGAGGAACCCGTCAGCGCAACCGGTTGACAGCACCGTCGGGCACGAGGGTCACGTCGGAGCCCACGAGCTCCTCGACCTCCGCGCCGTCGAGGCGGTCACGGTCGTCGATGCGGGCGTAGCACCGTCCACCGGGAACGTCGCACACCGCGACTCCCCACTCGGGCTCGCCATCGGCGCCGTGGACGACGGAATACGCGGCGACGACCGCGGCACCCTCGTGGCGGTCGACGATCGCGACCCGCTCGGGCTCGGTCACGTCGGGCGGCGGCGAGGAAGGCCCGGGCTCGGTGGAGTACACACCGAAGGCATGCTTCGTCATGTGCATCCCCACCCCGCTCACCAAGCCGACGGAGCCCGGATCGGCCCGCAGCCGGCGCGCCATCGTGGCGATCGAGTGGGTGACGTAGTCGCTCCCCGCACCACCGTGGTACGGGAGTCCACCGGTGACGGTGAAGCCCCGCGGGTCGTCGGGCGCGAGCCCCAACGCGTCCCGAGCGAAGTTCACCGACGAGCCGAAACAGGAGTACAGATCGAGGTGGGCGACGTCGTCGAGCCCCACGCCCGCGGCCGCCAGCGCCGCGCCACTCCCCCGTTCCATCGCCGGTGATCGCCAGAGGTCGGGATGCTCCGCGACGTAGACCGGGTCGAGCGCGTACGACGCGCCGCGCAGGTACACCCGGTCGTCGGTCGCGACACCCAGTGCGTCGGCACACTCGTGGGAGGCCAGGAGGAGCCCGGCCGACATGTCGACGTCCATGATCGACACCATGAACTTGGTGTACGGGTAGCCGACCATGCGGTTGGTCCGACCCGCCGTGATGATCTCCTCCACTGTGCGCTCGATCGGGAACCAGGCCTCGGGGTTGGCCGCGGCAACCCGCGTGAACGCGGCCCACTGCTCCCCGAGCCGGTGGCGGTAGTCGTCGAGCCCGACGCCGAGGTGCGCGCGCCGGGCGTTCTCGAAGATCGCGAACGTGAGCCACGCCTGGAACACCTCGTGGGCGACCTCGGCGGGGTGGAACGGCGCCTCCCACGGGAACGGCCGCTTCTCCTCCGGCTTGTGCGAATACGGGTACCGCTCCCCTGCCTTCTTGAAGCGCCGCTGGGTGGCCAACGCCTCCGCGCCCACGATGAGGACGAGATCGAGCTCGCCCCGACGGATCCGTTCCGCGTTGTCCTGGACGAGTTGCTGCGGCGTGGTCCCGCCGATGCCCGAGTAGTGCAGCCGCCCCGGCTCGACCGACAGTCGCTCCGCCAGCCGTCGGGGTGGGTCGTCGTACTGCCACGTCTGGCAGTAGACGACGTCGATCGCGTCGAGCCGCGACAGATGCGCCCCCGCGGCCGCGCGCGCCACCTCCTCCCACATCGCCAACGGTTCGGGCGCACCTGCGTCGCCGACGTCGGCGGGATGCCACGTGCGCGTCGCCTCACCGATGAGGCACGCGGCGCGCGGATCGGCCGCCACCCGCAGCTACTTCCCCTGCCAGCGGGGCTCGCGCTTCTCCGCGAATGCCTTCGGCCCCTCGACCGCGTCGGCGGTCTGGAAGATCCGGCCGGCGATCGCCGACTCGTTCCGGTACGCGTCGCGCAGATCCATCCCGAGGCCTTCCCACACGCTCTGCTTCGTGGCCCGGACCGCGAGCGGCGCATTCGCGGTGATGCGACGCGCGTACGCCCACGCCGCGTCGAGCAGCTCCTCGCGTGGCACCACCGCATTGAGGAGTCCCATCTCGAGCGCCCGCGCCGCCGGGACGAGATCGGCGCAGAGGAGGAACTCCATCGCCTGCGGGAACGGGATCTGGCGGGGCAGGCGCACGGTCGTGCCGCCACCGGCGAAGAGGCCCCGCTTGGGTTCCATCACCGCGAACTGGGCCTCGGGGCACGCCACCCGGATGTCGGCACCACCGAGCATCTCCATCCCGCCGGCGGTGCAGTACCCGTTGACCGCGGCGATGATCGGCTTCCAGATCTTCGCCCCCCGGAGCACAGCCTTCGTGCCGTCGTCGAGCCGATACCCGTCGACCTCGGTCACGCCTTCCTCGACGATCCGCTGCTGGAGCTTCGTGATCGCGGGGACGTACGTCTTGAGATCGGCACCGGTGAAGAACGCGTCGCCCACGCCGGTGATCACCGCCACCCACGCGTCGGGATCGGTGTCGAAGCGCTCCCACGCTTCGCGCAGGGCCTTGAAGTGCTCGAGGTCGGCCGAGTTGCGCGCCTCCGGCCGGTCGATGGTGATGAGCACCGTGTGCTCGACAGGTCCCGTCTCGTATCCGATCATCTGGAATCGCTCCGCTCGCTACTCGGCGCTTCGTGCCCGTCGGCGGTCCTGTCGCTCGCTCCACATCCTTGAATCGCTCCGCTCGCTACTCGGCGCTTCGTGCCCGTCGGCGGTCCTGTCGCTCGCTCCACATAACCTGACACGCTAGTCAGGTTCGTGCGAAGCTGACCGCGTGACCAACCCCTCCGGCACCCGCCCCCGCGCCCTCGTGACCGCCCCGTTCCGCGGTGAGGGGCTCGCCACCCTCGAGGGCCTCGCCGACATCGTGCTCGACCCCTGGATCGACCACCGACCGCTGCGGCTCTACAAGGCCGAAGACCTCGCGGCCCGCATCGTGGCCGAAGGCGCTGACCTGCTCGTGGTCGAGAGCGACTCCGTGAAGGGCCCCGTCCTCGACCTGCCGCTGCGGGCCATCGGCGCCTGCCGGGGCGACCCCACCAACGTCGACATCCCCGGCGCGACCGAGAAGGGCATCCCGGTACTGCGCGCGCCGGGTCGCAACGCCGACGGTGTGGCCGAGATGACCGTCGCGCTCCTGTTCGCGGTGAACCGTGGCGTCGTGCGGGCCGACCTCGACGTCCGCTCCGGCGAGGTCTGGCGCGACGGCACGATCCCGTACCAGCGGTTCCGGGCCTGGCAGCTCGCGGGCCAGACCGCGGGGCTCGTCGGCCTCGGTTCGGTCGGCCGGGCGACGAAGTGGCGGCTCGAGGGGCTCGGGATGCAGGTCATCTCCTACGACCCCTACAACCCGGAGGCGACGCACTCCCTCGACGACCTCCTCGCCGAGGCCGACGTCGTGTCGATGCACGCGACGGTCACCCCCGAGACCGAGGGGTTGATCGGCGCGGCCCAGTTCGATCGCATGAAGGAGGGCGCGGTGTTCGTGAACACGGCGCGTGCGCTCCTCCACGACACCGATGCCCTCGTCGACGCGCTCGTGACCGGCCACCTCGCCGGTGCCGGCCTCGACCACTTCGTGGGCGAGCACCTCCCGGTCGAGCACCCGCTCTGCGCGATGCCGAACGTCGTGCTCACGCCGCACATCGGCGGCGCGACGTACGACACCGAGGCCAACCACTCCCGGATCATCGCCGACGACCTCGCCCGGCTCCTCGCCGGTGAACGTCCCCTCCACATCTGCAACCCCGAGGTGCTCGCGTGACCCCGAAGGTGACGCTCACCGCGCAGGAGACCAAGGAACAGGTCCTGTGGGCCGCCCAGGAGATGCTCCGCTCCGGGCTCGTGGAGGGCACGGCGGGGAACCTCGCGGCCCGGCTCCCCGACGGCAACGCGGTGCTCACCCCGTCGAGCGTCGACTACCTCACGATGACCCTCGACGATCTCGTCGTGTGTGACCTCGACGGCACCGTGCTCGAGGGCGAGCGCAGTCCGACCACGGAGAAGGCACTGCACCTCGGGGCGCTGCGCCTCCACGACGAGATCAACGCGACGATGCACTGCCACGCCAAGTTCGCGACGATGTTCGCCCTCACCCGTCAGCCCATCCCCGCGGTCATCGAGGAGTTCGTGGTGTACGTCGGCGGCGACGTCGAGTGCGCCGACTACCGCACGACCGGGACCGACGAGCTCGGCGAGGAGATCGCGAAGCGCGTCGCCGAGCGGGCCTGCGTGCTCATGGCCAACCACGGCCTGTTCGCGGTGGCGAAGGACCCGAAGCAGGTCCTCCACGTCGCCCAGCTGGTCGAGCGGACGGCGGAGATCGTGTGGGGTGCTCGCCTCCTCGGAGAGATCGTCCCCATCCCCGGCGAGGTCAACGACACCTTCGCCGGCTACTACCGCTACGGCCGGACCGGCAGGTTCTGAACAGAAGCCGGCCCGTCTGAACGCAAGCTGGCCATGCCACGCCCGGATCGGGCCGCTCCGGTAGTGTCGCCGCAGGATCTCGACCAGAACAGGGGGCGCCGAGTGCGACTCGTCGCTTATCTCGACGCAAACTCCGGGAGCTTGATCGCATCGGCGATCGCGGCCGGGTTCGCAGGCATCGCGGTGGTGTTCAAGGTGGGATGGCGACGTGTCGTCGCCTTCTTCTCACCCAAGGCCCGGGCGGCCGCGAAGGCCGATGCAGCTGCGTCGGCCACCGACGCGCCCGCAGCCGCCGCCGACGACGCGTAGCGCCGCCCGGTCGCGACCAGTCCGCCGATGAACGAACCCGCGAGCGACGCGGGCGTCGAGCCGGGATCGTTCCGCGATCCCGCCACGCGGGTCTTCTACGCGGGCGGCCGGGTGTTCCGCGGCCTCGACGACACCGCGTCGGCGGATTGGGCCGCCCTGTCGGCCACGTCGTTCTTCCCGACCCTCCTCGCCGAGGGCAAGGCCGTGGGCACCGAGACCGTGAACCTCGCCGACATCCCCGATGGTGCGCCCGGGACCTTCGCTGCGGTGCTCGAACACGACCGGATCCCGTTCGTGTCGTACCCCTACGAGTGGTCGTTCGAGATGCTGCGCGACGCGGCGCTGCTCCACCTCGAGATCCTGATCGCCGCGCTCGGCGAAGACGTCACCATGAAAGACGGCTACACGTTCAACGTGCAGTGGGTCGGCCGTCGGCCGGTGTTCATCGACATCGGCTCGTTCGAACCCCTCCGCAGCGGAGGACCCTGGATCGGCTACCGGCAGTTCTGCCAGACGTTCCTGTACCCGCTCCTCCTCGAGGCCCACCTCGGGATCCCGTTCCAGCGCTACCTCCTCGGCCACCTCGACGGTCTCGAACCCACCGAGATGCGGCGAATCTTCTCGGGCCGCAAGCGGTTCAAGAAGGGTGTGTTCCGCCACGTCTTCCTCCACAGCGTCGCGGAGTCGCGCGTGACCGAGGGCGGCACGGCACTCAAGGACGAGATGGGCAAGGCCGGCTTCGGCAAGGAACTCACGCTCGCCACCGTCAAGAAGCTGCACAAGCTGATCGGCAAGCTCCGCTCGAAGCGTTCGGAGTCGGGCTGGAAGCAGTACCGCGAGACGTGCTCCTACTCCGACGACGACCGCGCCGCGAAGGATGCCTTCATCCGGACTGCCGTCGAGGGTACGAACCCCCACCTCTCGTGGGACCTCGGCTGCAACGACGGCGCGTACGCCCGGATGATCGCGGAGTACGGCGGGACGGTCGTGGCCGTCGACTCCGACGACGTCACCGTCGACGCCTTCTACCGGTCGCTGCGCGCCGACGGACCCGACAACATCCTCCCGTTGGTGATGGACCTCGTCGATCCCTCACCGTCCCGGGGGTGGCGCAACGAGGAACGGCGGGCGTTCACCGGCCGTGATCGACCCGACCTCGTGCTCGCGCTCGCGCTCGTGCACCACCTCGCGATCGCCGCGAACGTCCCGCTCGCGGAGGTCGTGTCGTGGTTCCGGTCGCTCGACGCGACCCTGATCGTCGAGTTCGTCGAACCCCACGACCCGATGGCCGCCCAGCTGCTCGGGAACAAGCCGGTCGGCATGTTCGACGACTACCGCATCGAGACGTTCGAGCAGCACCTCGGTGAGCACTTCACGATCGCCCGTCGGGAACAGCTCCCGGGTGGGAGCCGGACGCTCTACCTCGCCGTTCCGAGGTCGTGAGCGCCCCCGAGATCGGTCCCGGTCGGGGCGACGTCATGACACCATCGCGGTTCGGGCCCTGGCGTCGCGAACGCGACTCGTTCGTCGAGCTGTTCGCACTCACCGGCATCGCGATCGCACAGCCGGCACTCGACATCATGAGCAGCGACGGCGGCAGCGTCTTCGTGATCCACCGCGCGACGGTCGCGGAGACCGTCGTGTTCGCCCTGTTCGTCGTGCTCGCGCCTGTGCTCGCGGTGTGGCTGATCGAGGTCGCGGCAGGACTGATCGTGCCCCGCCTCCGGCGCTGGGTCCACGCGCTCCTGTGCGGTGGGATCGTCGGGCTGATCACCATCGAGGTGCTGAAGCACCAGACGTCGCTCGGCACCCGCTGGCTGATCGCCGGTGGGGTCGTCGCCGGGGCGGTCTCCGCCCTGGTCGTCCTCCGTGTCGCGGTCGTACGGCTCTTCCTGCGCTACCTCGCGTTCGCGCCGGTCGCGTTCGTGATCCTCTTCCTGTTCTTCTCGCCCGTCACGACGGTCGTGTTCCGCGACGAGCCCACCGAGGCGGCCGACGTCCAGATCGGTCGACCCGACCGGGTCGTGATGGTCGTGATGGACGAGTTCCCGCTCGAGTCGCTCCTCGACGGCACCGGCGCCATCGACGCCGAGCTGTACCCGAACTTCGCCCGTCTCGCCGCGGGCTCGACCTGGTACCGGAACGACTCGACCGTCGCGCCGTTCACCCGCCAAGCGGTCCCCGCGATCCTCACCGGCGACTACCCGCCGGTGCCCGACGGCGGCATCCCGATCGCCGCGACCTATCCCGACAACCTCTTCACGCTCCTCGGCGGCACCTACGACATGAACGTGCACGAGACGACCACCCGGCTGTGCCCCTCGAGCCTGTGCGGCACCACGCAGCTGGCCGGGGTGGAGTCGTCGCGCGGCGTGCGGTCCCTCGTCGACGAAGCCTGGCTGCAGTGGAAGCGGTTCGCCGATCCCCACCGGTTGCCCGACCTGAGCGGCCTGCTCTTCGGGACCGCCTCGAGCCCCGTCGCGCTCGCGAAGGGCGAGGAGTTCGTCGACTCCCTCCGACCCACCGACACTCCCCGGCTCGACTTCCTCCACGTGCTGCTCCCGCACGAGCCGTGGCACTACGTGCAGTCGGGTCAGGACTACGGCGCCCTCACCGAGGGTTCCCAGGGCCTCTACGGCGAGAAGCTCGAGTGGACCGAAGACTGGCCCGCGCTCGTCGGGCGACAACGCCACCTCCTCCAGGTCCAGGCGACCGACACCCTGCTCGGACAGATCCTCGACAAGCTCGAACGGATCGGCGCCTACGACCGCTCGCTGGTGGTCGTCACCGCCGACCACGGCGTCGCGTTCTCGAAGGGCGAGCCGCTCCGGGGCGCGTCGCCCGGCAACTACCCGCAGATCATGTGGACACCCTTGTTCGTGAAGGCCCCGGCCCAGACCGAAGGGGTCGTCGACGACCGCCCCGCCCGCAGCATCGACGTGCTCCCGACCATCGCCGATCACCTCCGCGTCGACCTGCCGGAGCGGGTCGACGGCCGGTCGCTCCTCGGAACCCCGCGCCGCGAAGGTCCGGTACCGCTGCTCGCGTCGCTGTACAACACGGTGCAGCCGCCGCCCGGGAAGCAGTACATCTCCTTCGACGGGCTCGCCGGGTTCACGGCGACGATCGGTGCTTCACCGGTGGGGTCGGCCGACAGCCCACCCGACCTCCGGCTCTTCCGACTCGGGCCCTACGGCGATCTCGTCGGCCGTCCACTCGCGACGGTGCGCGACGACACCGCGGCCGCGTTCACCGGGGCGGTCGACGACCCCGGCCGGCTCGACGCGGTCGATCCGGCGGCGCGCGACATCCCTTGGGTGTACCTGCAGGGAACCACCGACACCCCGGACGCGGGGATCCCCCTCGCCATCACGATCAACGGGACCATCGCCGCGCTCGCCCAGACCTACCCGGGACCCGACGGCACCACGATCTGGTGGGCGATCGCGGCACCACAGGCGTTCCGATCGGGCGGCAACGAGCTCCGACTCAGCCGGATCGACGGCGGGCCCGATGCCCCCCGCCTCTCCGAGGTGCGGCTCACGAATCCCTGACCGACCCCGATCAGAGATCCCGGGATCAGCGCTTGCGGGCCACCGTGAGGCCGTCGCCGAGCGCGAGGATCGTGCTCTCGACCCGGTCGTCGGCCACGACCATGTCGTTGAACGACCGGATCGCGCGTGTGTTCTCGTCGTCGGCCGCGGGGTCGAGCACGGCACCGCCCCACAGCACGTTGTCGACGAGGATCACGCCGTTCGGCCGGAGTCGGGTGAGGATCTCCTCGTAGTAGCCCGGGTACGCGGGCTTGTCGGCGTCGATGAAGCCGAGGTCGAACGTCGGTTCCTCGGGCAGCGCCCGCAGGGTGTCGAGCGCGGGCGCGATCTCCAGCGTGATCTTGTCGGCGACGCCTGCCCGGTCCCACGCCGCGCGTCCGAGGGCGGTCCACTCCTCACTCACGTCGCAGCAGAGCAGGGTGCCGTCGTCGGGGAGGCCGCGCGCGATGCAGAGCGCGGAGTAGCCGGTGAACGTCCCGACCTCGACCGCACGCCGGGCACCGACGAGCCGCGTGAAGAGCGTCATGAACGCACCCTGCTCGGGTGAGATCTGCATCATCGAGATCCCACCGAGCGCCGCGGTCTCGGCGATGAGATCGGCCTGCACCCCATCGGGTGCATCGCTGTGCCCCACGAGGTACGCCTGGGCCTCGGCGGTGAGGAAGAACGACTTCGGATCAGCCATCAGGGAGCGAACGATATCGCGACGGGATCGGCCCGCTCGTCGCCGTCGGTCTCGCCGACCGTCAGCACGCAGGCTGCGACCGAGCAGTCGAGCGGGTCCTTGCTCGCGAGCACCTTCTTCACCGCGTAGTCGACGACCACGGAGCCGCCGGCGCCGATCTTCGCGGTCGTGACGGCGTCGGGATCACAACCCGACCCGCCCGGCTTGCTCTTCGCGGCACAGGTCGTCACCGCGACCTCGACGCCCACGGTGAACTCCGACGCGTAGACCTTCACCGACTGCCCGTCGACGAGATCCGCGCACGGTTGCACCGTCATGCGCTGCTCGCTCCCGGTCTCGGTCGCCCTGCACCCGGGCGTGGATCGGGTCGGTGTGGTGTTGCTCGTATCGTCGCTGTCGCTGCTGCACGCGGTGAGACCGAACACCGCGACCACGAGCACCAGCAACCCGATGACCCTTGACTCCCTCATGGGGCTCCCCTCGATCTGGACCGGCGTCGTTCGAGCACGATCTCGATGATGGCATCTGCGGCGAGCGCCACCACCGCGAGCCACGCCAGTTGGTTGACCCGGGCGAAGAAGGTGGGCCACTCGAACCGGGGCGAGAAGTGGTGTCGGTGCTGCTGGACGACGACGTAGAGACCGCAGAGGCCGACGGCGACGGCCGGGAACAGGCGAAGGCCGGCCCGGGCGCGCGGCCACCACAGCGCAGCGAGCGTCGCGCCGGCGAGGATCGGCGCAGCCCAGGGTTGCACGAACACGCCCGCGACCACGCCGGCGACCAGGGGAACCCCGACGAGCACGCCGGTCCCGGGTCGGCCTCCGGCATCGGCTCGAGCGGGTCGGACCAGCACCGGCGCCGACTCTTCACCGGCCGCCCCTTCACCGGCCTGCAGGTCGCCGACCGCCTCGTGCCCGGCCGGCGCGGCGGATCCCGTCGACACCGGGAGCTCGCGACGCCGACGACGGCGGAGGCGCACCCCGGTCCACACGACGATCCCGAGCGCGAGCGCCCCGAACACCGCGGAGATCACGAGCGCCGAGTCGACCACCCGCTGGGGCGTCCACCGCACCGAGATCGTGATCGGACCCCCGGTCGGGTCGGGCTGCACCAGCCACCCGTTCGCGTACCCGTCGACCAGGGTCGAGGCGCCGAGATCGGCTCCATCGGCCGTGGCCTCCCACCCCGCGTTGTCGCTCTCGCCGAGCACGAACCAGAAGGGCGCGTCGGCACCGGTCACGCGCGCGGTCGCGTGGTCCCGATCGCTCTCCGTCACGTCCACTCTCGGCGCGCCGGCCCGCACCTCGGTCCCGGTGTTGGGAGATCCGGCCGCGACCTCGGCGATCGACGCCGAGGCGCCGCCCGCGGCCGACGCGAGCAGCACCCGGTCGACGTCGATCCCACTGCGGCCGCCCTCAGCCGAACGGACCTCGTGCCGCCCGGCCGTGAGTCGCACGCCGGGTTCACACGATTCGAACGGCGTTCCCTCGCGACGTTCGGCATCGGCGGTCGTGCCGATGAGTCGAACCGGTGTGTCGGTACCGTCGACCGTGATCACGCCGGTCCGGCACCCGCTCTCGAGCACGGCGGATTCCGCGGCGCGCCGGACCCCGTCGATGCCGAGCTCGGCGATCGCGACCGGTGCGGTCACCGGGTTCCCGGTGAAGTACTCGATCACCTCCCGTGGGTGCACCGCGGTCACGGTGACCGTGAGGTCGGTGCCGGTGATCGGCTCGAACTCGAGGGGGATCGTCACCGGGGTGTTCTCGACCGTGCCGTCGCCCACGGGAGGGACGTCGACCTCGCGCACCGAACCGTCGTTCGCGGTGATGCGGAGATGGGCCGGGGTCGAGTGTCGACCGTCGGCGAAGACGGTGAGGTCGAGGTGGTCGACGGTCACCGGTTGCGGGAGCGTGAGGGAGATCGACTGACCGGCGGGCGCCGCGAACGGCGACTGCCACGCGGTGGTCGGGTCGCCGTCGATGGCCGACGACGCACGAGCGCGCAGGTCGCCGGGCAGGCGCGCCGACGAATCGGCGGTGACACCACCGGCCTCGGCGCCGGCGATCCCGAACAACTCGTCGAGCCGGCTGTCGGCCACCGCCGCGTTGAACCGTGCGGTACCGGTCAACCCGAACGACCGTTCTCCGGGGACCTCGAAGACCCGGTCGAGGGTCAGTTCGGGGTCGTAGCGGGGCGGGAGCGGGAGTGTCCGCTCGCGGGTCATCGTGTAGACGAGCGGATGACGGATCGAATCGGCCGCCGCGGCGCGCACGAGATCCGTGGGCATGCGCATGACCTCGTCGACCCGCACCGGCTTCGCGCCGGGCGCGTCGTCGCGCATGCGGACCTCGGCCAGGCCGACCGCGCTGACGCCCTGGAAGTCGTCGGGGTTCCCGCGGTTCGTCGCCACGATCTCGAGGTCGAGCGTGTGGAACTCCCGGTTCGGGAACCGCACCGTCTCGCCCGCCGCGGTACGCGAGGCTTCGCCGAGCGGCACCGTCACCGGGTCCTTCCCGTCGAAACGCAGGCGCAGCTTCGTGATCCAGCGGTCCCGGGGGCCGTTGAGCGGCTGCACCAGATTGATCCGATCGGTCGTGATCGGTTCGTCGAGTCGGACTTCGAGGTGTTCTCCGTCGACGGGCGAGAACGCGCCCACCTTCCACGCGGTGAACGTGTCGCCGTCGAACGCCCGCGCGGGACGGTCCTCGGGGGTGTACGAGATCGGGTTCCCGTACCCCGAGGCCCGCACCAGCTTCACCCCCCGCTCCTCCACCGTCGTGTACGCGTCGGGCCCGGCATCGGGGAAGACCTCGAGTCGCGCGTCGGTCAGGTCCTCGACGAGCGGTTGCTCCGACGCGGTCTCGGTGTAGCCGGTGTTGTCCCGCACGGTGCTCCAGCGGCGGGCCCGCTTGCGGTTCGAGTCGGTCACGACGAGGGTGGCGTCGCGATCGATCTCCCGCTCGAGCTGCTTCGGGTCGCCCGCGAAGGTGGCCGAATAGAGCACAGCACGGTCGGACCCCGGGAGCAGGCCGACCGACGCGGCGTCGACGATCCCTTCGCCGTCGCCCGAGAGGAGCACGGGTCGATCGGGCGACGCCGACCGGATGATCGTCGGCGCGTCGTCGACCGGGAAGAGCGCGACCGACGGCGGCGCCGGTTCGTTCGCCGGCGCGCCGAGCGCCTCTTCGTCGACCCGGCCCGCCGCGCCCGACGGCGCGTTGCCGAACGTCTTCGGGTCACCGAGCCCCTCGGGCGTCGGGTCGAAGAGTCGCCAGAGCGAACGCGAGCGCACCAGGTTGTAGCGATCCGTCTGTAGGTCGTCGCGGACGAGCACGTCGCCCGCGCTGAGGAGGCTCGCGAACGGCGCGATCGCAGCCGACGCGAGCACGCCCTCCTGCATCTGGCGGTCGAACGCGTTCACGAGGTCGGCGGATGCCGGCGAGCCCCACGGGATCAACTCACGCGCCACGTAGGGTCGGTCGGTGAGACCGGGGGTGATCGGGTCGACGGTGTTGCCCCACGTGTACGACGCGAAGTCGGTGCCGGGGACCTCGAGGATCCGGGTGTCGTGGGGCCCGGCGTCGGCCGCAGCGATCGCATCCTCCCAGTACTGGGGGATCTCAGGGTCGCGCTCGAGGTTGGCGCCGTAGAACGTGCCGTGCCACAGGGCCGGGAGGTTGACGATCGCCAACCCCATCACCACGACGGCTGCCGCCACGCCGACCCACGCCCACGACGTCGCCGCGAGGCGCCGATGCAACGCATCCACGCCTGCAGCCAAGAGGACCGCGAGGCCGAGCACCACGAGTGGCGTCGCCCGGCCGCTGCTGCGGAGGGCGAGGCCTGCCGACGACGACTTGGCGAAGTCCTGGAACAGTCCGCCCGCCGGCGACGGTGCGTCGTACGGGTACGTGCCGACGGCGATCACGACACCGACCACCACGAGCAGCGCGAAGTAGGCGCGGTAGCGCCATCGCACGAACGCGGCCGAGAGCAGGGCCAGCGTCGGGATCGAGTAGCTCACCACGATGAGCCACGACCACTGCGTGTACCCGACCGACGATTCGGTCCACGCCCCGAGCTTGTCCTGGCCGTAGAAGAACCAGTACCCGAGTCCGCGCAACACCTCCGGTGCGAGCGAGGTGCGCGACACGGCACGGATGGTCTCGGTGAACTCGAGGATGTCGAGGCCGTAGGAGCCCTGGGCCCAGAGCCCCGAGATCCACCACAGCGACGCCAGGATCGTGAGCAGCCCGGTGCGCCACACGAACGCCCACGCGTGGCGTCCGGTCGCCTCGTGGGTGACCCACACCGCGAACGGGATCCAGAGCACGGGTGCGATGCCGGCGAAGATCAACGCGGTCGCGTTGACCCCGCCGATCACCTGCACCACGAGCGCGAACAACGCGGGGTACCGCCACGACCCGACACGCCCGTTGCCCGTCTCGCTCCCCCTCGCCCGGAGGCCGCGCACCACGAACGCCAGGAGCCACGGCAGCCCGGCCCACGGCATGAGGATCACCGAGATCCGCGCCGAGTAGTCGAGTAGGTACGGCGTGAGCATGTAGACGAGCACCGCCACGCCGAGGCCCGGACCGCGTCGTCCGAGGGTGCGCATGAGGTACAGCACGCCGAGGCCGGCCGCGAAGATGATGGAGCCGAGCCAGAGCCGCTGCGCGACCCAGTCGGGAACGTGGAGTGCGTCGAAGACCCAGTAGAACGGGCCCATCGGGAACAGGTAGCCGATGGTCTGGTGGGTGACCGTCCCGAGACCGATGTTCGGATCCCACATCGACCACGCCCGCTCGAGCAGACGCGCCGGATCGAGGTAGAGGTACTGCTTGGTGTCGGCGGCCACCCTGCCCGGATCCGATCGCAGCACCGGGACGTACGCGAGCGCGGCGAGCAACACGTATCCGCCCGCGTGCCACCATCTGGAGCCGGCAGTTCCGCGGGTCGACGTGGTCGGCCCCGACGGTTCGGTCACCGGCGGCCCCGGCGACCGCGCCGACGGATCGCCTCGGCCGCGAGCACCTCGAGCGTGCCCCGAGCGGTGGCACCCCAGGTCAGGTGGGAGGCGTTCTCCAACGCTCCGGCGGCGAGGCGAGCCCGGAGATCGGGATCGCCGATCATCAGATCGAGGGCGTCGGTGAGCTCCTCGCGGTCGTCGACGAGCAGCCCGGTGCGGCCCTCGACGACCGCGTCGGTGTGCCCGGAGATGCGCGTCGCGACGGCCGGCGTCCCGCAGGCGGCGGCTTCGGTGAGCGTCATCCCGAAGCCCTCGCGGGTCGACGCGCTCGTGACCGTCCACGCGCGGCGGTAGAGGTCGACGACGGCGTCGTCGTCGAGGTGACCCGGGAGCGAGATCCACTCCTCGGCCGACGCCTGGTGGATCTGGCTCTCGAGCTGCTCCCTGCGGTACCCCTCCCCCACGATCACCGCCTGGAGGTCGGGACGCCGGGTCTTGAGCGCCACGAGCGCGTCGACGAGCATCTCGAACCGCTTCACCGGGACGAGCCGACCGACCGCCACGACGAGCGGGGTGGGCGACTTCTCGCCGCCCGGAGAGAAGCGGGGGTGGATGCCGGGCGGGACGACGCTCACGCGCTTCGGGTTGAAGTGGAGATCGTGGACGAGCTCTTCCTTCGACGACTGCGAGAGCGTGACGATCGGAGTCAAGCGGTACATCGGCGGCGCGAAGCGCGACTCGATCGAGCTGCCGATGCCGGCGAGCTTCGGCGGCAACGTCATCTGCCACATCTCCCGGTGCACGTGGTGCAACCACACCACCCGCGGACCCTGCGCCCACATCGGGGAGAAGAACGGCATCCCGTTCCAGATCTCGACGAGCGCGTCGCGGGCGCCGTGCCAGCCCATCATCTCGCTGAAGGCGGCGCGCGGGAACACCATGTAGCGACCCGCCTTGCGGATCACGCGGTAGCCGTCGCGCCAGCTCATCTGGGGGCTCCCGGCCGCGAACGAGGTCCGCATGGTGACCTCCATCCCGGCCTCGGCCCACAGGCGGGCGACCATCGACGCATGGAGCTCGGAGCCGCCGGCCTCGGGGTCGTCGAGGTCGCGCCAGGCCAGCATGCTGACCCGGTGGATCCCGCTCTCGGCGGCGAGGTCGCCGAGCTTCTGGATGTCGGCTGCTCCAGCCAGCTCCATGACCTGCTCCCTCATTGCGTCAGCCGACGACGGTAGTCCCGCAGCGACCCAAACCGGCGGAGGCATCCCGCTCACGTCGTGATGGTCGAATCCGCTCCGCCGGCTCGATCGCCCGAGACTGCACCGCCCGCGCCGTGCCTCCGCCGGCTCCGCTTCTTCTCCACGTAACCTCGGTCCGTCATGCGCATCACGTTCATCGGGCACGCGTGCCTGCACGTCGAGACCGACTCCGGCTCGCTGATCGTCGATCCATGGCTCGTGGGCTCGGTCGGCTGGCGCTCATGGTGGCACTACCCACCGATCGGCGAGCTCGATCCGGCGTGGCTTGAGCCCGATTTCGTCTACCTCACCCACCACCACCCCGACCACTTCCACTACCCCACGCTGCGCAAGCTCGATCGCCGGGCGTCGGTGTTCGTGGGGAAGTTCGGCGTCGACGTCATGCGTCCGGAGCTCGAGCAGCTCGGATTCGGCCGGGTGACGGAGCTCGCGCACGGCGAGCGGGTCCAGCTCACGCCCGACCTCGAGATCGCCTCGTACCAGTACGGCTTCGACGACACCGCGATCGTCATCCGCAGCGGCGACGTCGTGATCGCCGACGTGAACGACTGCAAGATCCGGGGCCGGGCCGCCGACCAGATCGTCGAAGACTGGGGCCGACCGACCTTCATGCTGAAGGCGTTCTCGTGGGCGCAGGGCTACCCCTACTGCTACACCGCCGACGATCCCGCTGACCTCGCGCTCGTCACGCGCGAGAGCACGATGCAGGACTTCGTCGAGGCCGCGCAGCACCTGCAGCCTCGCTACGCGATCCCGTTCGCAAGCCTGGTCGCGTTCCTCCACCCCGAGACCCGCGACCTCAACGAGCACTCGGTGACCCCGGCGGAGCTCGTCGAGTACGTCGACAAGGTCGGCGGCCTGGGGACCACCGAGTTGGTGCCGCTCGACCCGGGGAGCTCGTGGACGCCCGACGGTGGGTTCGAGCTCCGACCCGGCGACTGGTGGACCGACCGGGAGGCGCGCCTTGCCGAGGAAGTCGCACGCATCCAGCCCACCCTCGACCGTCAGGCCGAGCTCGAGGCGACGCGCACGCTCGACTTCCGAACGTTCGCCGACTACTTCGAGGCGTTCGCGCGCGCCGTGCCGTATCCCGTGCGCAAGGCGACGCTGGGGCGTCCCGTCGTGTTCGAGGTGTCGTCCTCCCCGCGTCCGTTCTGGACGATCGATTTCCTCACCCGTCGCGTGCTGGCGCTGCGTGCACCACCCGACGACGCCGCATGCATCATCCGCATCCCCGAAGCCGTCCTCGCCGACGCGATCAAGAACCGCGTCACGCACTTCGCCCAGGGCGCGATGCGCATCCGCACCCACCTGCGGCCCGGCGGCGCACCCGTCGACCTCGCGTTCTGGGGCCTGATCATGGTGTGGGAGATCGGATACCTCCCGATCCGCAACGACGTGAGCCTGCGCTTCGTCGACGCGCTCTGGCGTCGCCGCCGCGAGGCCTACGACTCCGTGACCGCCCTCACCGCCCGCGGCGAAGGCGGCCTCCTCGAACGCCTGGCCGGCAACTTCTCCCCACCCACTCCCGATTGACCCCAAGCCCCCGTTCTGGTCATCTCGAAGGTTGGCCTGCAACCTCACAGGTGACCAGAACGAGGGGTTCAGGGGGTGGGAGTCGGGCGGAGTCGGAAGCGGCGGCGGACGCCGAGGGTGACGGCGCCGGCGAGCGCGGCGAGGGTGAGGAACGGGAGCATCACACCGAGCGCGGTGGCGCCGGTCGCGGCCGCCGACGTGAGGGCATCCCAGCCCCGGTCGAGGCCGGCGAGGAAGCCCGATCCCGACTCGGTGGTCGGTGCGACGGCGACGACCTTGGCAACCGTGAGGGTGATCGTGGCCAGCGCGACCTGCGACTCCACCACCCGCAGCTGTCCCTGCAGCGACTCGACCTCGGCCTCGCGCTTCACCAGTTCGGCTTCGATCGCGACGACCTCACCGACGGTCCCGGCCCGGTCGTAGAGCGCCCGCAGCCGGTTCATGCTCCCGGTGGCGCTGGCCAGGCGACCCTCGAGGTCGACGACCTGCGCGGTCACGTCGTCGGTGGTCACCTGCCGACTGACCCGCTTCCCGAGCCCACCGAGCTGCTCCATCACCGAGTCGAACGCGGCCGGCGGCACCTTGAACACGAGCATCGCGTCGGTGCGCGCCCCGACCGCCGCGTTCTCCGAGAACAGGTACCCGCCCGCGGCAGTGACGACCGCGGTCGCATCGGCAGCGACGTCGTCGACCCGTCTTGCCTTCAAGCCGATCGTCGCGTTGGTCACGACCTCACGCCCCGCGGTCGGCGCGAGCGCCGGAGCGACGGCGGCGACACCTTCCTTCGCACTGCCTGCGGCGTCCGCAGCAACGTCAGTTCGCGAACTCGCGCTCGACGAACTGTCGTGGCCAGTCCCGGAGCACGCCGCGATGGCGATGACAGCAACCATCGAACCGACCACTACCTGGCGTCGCATCATCTGACCTCCGCTGTTCCAACTGGCCTGCCCGACGCGTCGAGGGCCTCGATCATGATCGGCGCCACGAGTCCGGAAGCACCGAAGTAGGTCGCGGCGCTGTGAAAGCGAGCGGGGTAGACGACCCGCCCCGACGCGTCGGTGAGCCGGATCACTTCGGCATCGACAGGGGCGGTTCCGAAGACATCGGTGGTCCCGTCACTGCGCGGGACCAGGGCACCACGGGTTTCACCGATCGAAGCTCCCTCGATCGTGCCGACAAGTCCGTCGTTTCGATAGGTGATCGTCAGCCCGCGATCCGCGGACGCATACGCGCTGAGCGAGGCTCCCGCCGGGACGGTGGGATCCGCACTGGGACCCCACGAAGCCTCGAAACCCTCGTGGCCCGCAGCAAAGCCACCGGAGCTGTCCGGTGCGGCGGCGCTGTCCTCGGCCATCGACTTCGACGCATCGGCGCTGCTGCCGGTGGCGACGGTGCCGGAACCGCCGCGGTCACGGAAGAGCGCGACTCCCCCACCGACCACGAGCACCGCGACTGCTGCGGCGGCGACCGAACGGAGCACCACCGAGCGACGGTGGTCGTGGCGGGCGCCGCGGCGGTTGACGCGGGCCCAGGCGTCGTCGGAGGTCGTCGTCGTTGCCGCTCGCGCTGCGAACGCCTCGTCCAACCGGGTCTCGAGTTCGTCGTTCATCGTTCGATCACCTCTCGCAGCGCCGCGAGGCCGCGGTGCACGTGCGACTTGACGGTGCCGGGGCGACAGCCCATCGCCTGCGCGATCTGCGCCTCCGACAACCCTTCGTAGAACCGCAGCACCAGGGCGGTCCGCTGGCCCGACGGCAATCGGTCGACCGCGTCGAGCAGCTCGCGCGCCCCGAGCTCGACCTCGACGTCGCTGGCACCGACCGCACGCAGTCGCCGCTGTTCGCGACGCCGCGACCGGTGCCACGAGCGGGTCGCGTTGACCACGGTCATGCGCAGGTACGGGACCGGGTCGTCGATCCGGCCCCATGCCCGTTGCACCCTCGCGAACGAGTCCTGCACGAGGTCTTCGGCGACCGCGTTCGACCCGGTGAGCAGGTGCGCGAGCCGGACCATCGGCGCGTAGCGCTCCACGAAGAGCTGCTCGAGCGTCGTCGGGACGAGCCCGTCGGACTCGCCCGCACCCGTCGTCCCCGTTGCGCTCATGTCACCCGCTGTCGTGCTCAGCACACCCCGAAGACGCCACCGGACACCCTTCGGTTTACCTTCCCGGCTACCCGGTGAGGGGCCGAAGGGCCGGGGCTGCCGTTTCGGTCGACGATCTCGTAGACCGTCATGGTGTTCTTCCCCCTGCGGAAGAGGAAGTCGGGCATGATCCCGGCGAACCGGTGTGGCTCCTGATCGGTCGCGAAGCTCGACGTCGCCGCGCCGATGGTTCCGTTCAGTGCGATCGCGATCGGCACCTGACCGTCGGTGCCGGTGATCCGTCCGCTCACCAGGCCCGGCACCGTCCCCGACCTCGGCTGCACGTCGGCGTACTGCCCGGGATCGTCGACCTCGGCCCGCACGCCCGTCGCCGGCACGGTCGGGAACGAGGTCACCTTCCGACCCACGAGATCACCGTCGGGTCCGACCCGGTACAGCGCCCACTTCGGATCACCCGCGGCCGCGAAGTTCCCGACCCCGCGGGAGATCATGCGATCGAGGCCGTCGTCGCCGTCGACCGTGAAGCGCGGCCCACGCGACGTCTTCGCGTCGGGCGAGATCGTCGCCTTGTAGAAGGCACGCGTCTGCCCCGAGCGCGGCGGTCCGTCGGCGGCCGACTTCCCGTCGACCTTCCAGGGGATCTCGATACCGGCGAGATCGGCGATCGTCGGGAGCACGTCGATCGACTCGACGTTCCAGTCGTTCTGCGAGCCCGCGGTCTGGCCCGGGGCCTTGACGAAGAGTGGCGCCCACATGATGTCGCTCCACGTCGACTCCGGGAACGCGTCGCCATCCTCGGCGCGCACCGCGGTGTCGGGCTCGAACGCGATGCCATGGTCGGCCATCACCACGAGCAGCGTGTCGTCGAGGATGCCTTGGTCCTCCAACCGATCGAGGGTCTGGCCCACGAGCCGGTCGCTGTACTGGGCCTGCAGCAGGTGGCGTTGCCGGCCGAGTCGCGCGGCGGCCTCACTCGGACCCCAGATGTTGCCGAACTTCCCGACCCGGCCAGGGTCAAGACTCGGGTAGGGGTACGCGGTGCCCGACGGGTAGTCCTCCCAGGGCTGGTGCGGCTTCAGGAGGTGGAGGTAGTGCAGCGACGGCGCCTCACCGCCCTTGATCCCGGCGAGGAACTCCTCGAAGCGCACGGGCGCGTTGTGGATCCCGGTCCCGAAGTCGTCCTGCAACAACTGTTGCTTCTGGGTCGCGGCCGACTGGTCGCCCACCTCCGCTTCGTCGACCTTCTCCTCGGCGAACCCGGCGGCGATCTGGGCCGGCACGTCGTCGAGCGACACCTTCGTGCGCCACACGTCGACCGCGTCGCCCGACACTCCCCGCAACCCGCCCGAACCGGTCGCGCTCACGGTGCAGAGATCATCGGGACACAGCCGGGTGAAGGTCTCGTCGACGTCGAGGGTGTAGCGATCACCCAGCAGCGTGAACAGGTTGTCGGGATAGTCGGCGGCCACGGGGACGTCGACGTCCTTCGGGTAGCTCCCGGTGAGCACCGACGGCACCGCGAACGTCGTGCTGCTCGCCGCGGTGCTGTAGTTGCGGTACCAGGTGCTCCCACCGGCCAGGCGGGCGAGGTTGGGGTACAGCGCCGCGTCGATCTCTCCGTCGCTCCCGACGATCGACGACGTCGGGAACTCGTCGAGCATCAGCACCACGATGTGATCGGGGCCGTCACTCTCCTGCAGTCCGACCGCGGCGGCGCTGCCCGATCCCGACACCAGCTTCGCTGCGGGCGAGGCGACGAGGAACAGCACCATGAAGATGATCGGCGCCGGAGCGAGGTAGGAGACCCACAGTCGCGCCCACCCGACCCTGGCGTAGAGGAGCGCGAAGCCGACCGCGGCGACGACCCCGAACACAGCCACGGGAGCTCCGGTCCACGAGAACCACGACTTCGCGATCTGCACCCCGAGCAGGCCTGCCAGGGCGCTGAGCATGACGACCTGCACCCAACGGCGGACGCGACGACCCGCGAACCGGGTGATCGCGGCACCGATCCCGAGCACGAGGGGCGGGAGCAACGTCACCAGGAGGGCGAACTCGATGATCCCGGCGCGGCTCACGCCCCGGAACGCGAAGGTCTCCGGGCTGTTGCCGAAGACGTCGAGGACGGGCTGGGCGATCGCGAGGCCGGTGAGGGCGAGCAGCTCGCAGAGGTACCGCAGTTCCTCGCGCCACCACACGGGCGTACCGGGGGCGCCCTCCGACGGTGTCACGCGTCAACGGTAGTCGGCACCTCGCGGCGCGAACCGGTCACGCGCGGGGTCGAGGTGATGGGGACGAGGTGAGGCGTCGGGTTCAGGTGTCGAGGCCGGCGAGCTCGCCCACGAGCCGGAACGCCCGGGTCGGGTCGAACGACCGGAGGATCTGCATCTTCTCCGCTTCGACCGAACCCTCGGCGTGCACCGCGAGGACGGTGTGGTACCCGCCGAGCTCGCGCACGGTGAGGTCGCTCAGCAGGTGCATGAGCCGGAGTCGGTCCTCGGCCGGGGCAGCCGCCGGGTAGTACTTCTCGAGCACCGCGCGCACTGCCGGGTTCGCCCAGTCGGCGTCGCCCGGGCCGGTCACCAGCAGCCCTCCTGCGCACTCCTGCACCAGCTCGGCCGCCTCGTGGTACCCGGTCGCGAACGTGAACTTGGCCAGGTTGGTGGTGAGCGGGTCGGGATACCAGATCCCGCGGTTGCCCTCCCGACTGCGCGACGCCGCGAGCTCCGTCAACCCACGCACCGTCTCGGCGTAGGCGATGAGATGGGTGAGCTTGTCGCGGATGTGGCCGGCCTTGCCGACACCGTTCATGTCGGCGATGCGGGCCGCGCCGCCCACGAACACGTCGAGCAACGGCAGCTTGTAGCTCACCGCGGTGAAGCGGTGGTACTCCACGAACGACAACGCGATCGGGCCCGCGAGCGCCGGCTCCTTGTACAGGAACACCCGGTTCCACGGCACGAACACGTCGTCGAACACGGTGAGCGTCTCGAGCATCTTCGACCGCGACGACGCCGGGAACTCGAACGAACCGCGCTCCCCCGCGCCGTACGACGAGACGTACAACGAGAGTCCTTCGGTGTCGATCGGGACGGCGAACGCAACCGCGTAGTCGGCGTCGTCGGGACCCATGGCCCGGGTCGGGAGCACGATGAGCTCGTTGGCGTTGACGCTGCCCGACGTGTGGGTCTTGGCTCCCCGCACGACGATTCCCTCAGCCGACTCCGACACGACGTGCACGTAGAGATCGGGATCGGCCTGCTGGTGCGGTGCGAGCGACCGGTTCCCCTTCACGTCGGTCTGGGCCACCGCGATCGCGAGGTCGCCGTCGCGGCAGTGCTCGTAGAACGCGAGCACCCGCTCGTACGCCTCACCTTCGGTGACCCGCAGCAGGGCGAGCAGCGCGTCGGTGCCGATCTCCTTGATGAGCGGCGGAATGCAGGCGCCGTGCGCCGTCGTCAGCTCGATCGCCACCGACCGGGCGAGGACGTCGGCGGCCGAACGCGGCCGCCGGTAGAGCACGGGGATCTCCCGGCTCGAATCGTCGTCGGTGACCACCAGTCGGTCGGCGAGGTCGGGGGTCTCGGCCAACTCGAAGTCGAGCACCGCGAGGTCGATCGCGACCCGGAGATCGGGTTCCTTCGTGACGTCTTCGACGGTCCGGCCGAGGTAGGTGACCCGCCTGCCGTCGCGGAGGGACTCGACGTATTCGTCGCCTGATCGCAGCATCGGGGCGACTCTACCGTCGCCATGATGAGCAGGTCGGGAAGGTACCCCCGACTAACCTGACCCTCTCGGGTGGGCCTGCCCGGAGCGGGTCCGAGACCGGTTGAGGGGGGGCGTGCAGACCGCCGACGAGCGAACGCGAGCCACCCGGCCGACCGGCCGCGATGGAGGCACGCCGCCGTCAGTGGCCGCCGACAGCCCCCGCGGGATCTCGTCGCGCGCGTTCACGGGCTGGCTGCTCGCCATCACCGCGGCCGGCCTTGCCCTGCGGTGGGTCTATGTGCTCTCGGCGCGCGACGACGCCGACCTCGGGCGACTCACCGACAGCCGCTGGTACTTCGTCGCCGGCCGGATGCTCGCCGAAGGGTGGGGCTTCGGGAATCCGCTCGTCTGGATCACCGAGCACCACCGCTACGTGCCGAGCGCAGGCCACCCACCCCTCTACCCGGTGTTCCTCGGCGCGGTCTCGTTCCTCGGGCTCGACACGCCGCTCGGCGCCCGCCTCGCGACCTGCGTCCTCGGCGCCGGCGCCGTCGCCGTCATCGGCCTTGCGGCCCGCGAGCTCGCCGGCGCCCGCGCCGGGTTGATCGCCGCAGGGATCGCGGCGCTGTACCCCGTGCTGTGGATCAACGACGGCATGTTGTTGTCGGAGACGCCGTTCATCCTGTTCGTCGCACTCTTCCTCTGGTCGGCCGCCTGCACGTGGAACCGGCCGAACCTCCGGAACGTGGCGGCGATGAGCCTCTGGATCGCGCTCGCCGCGCTCACCCGATCCGAAGCGGTGCTGTTCTACCCCCTCGGAGTGCTGCCGCTCCTGCTCCGGGTCCCGGGGCTCGCGACCCGAGCCCGCTGGGAGCGCGTCGGGCTCGCGGCGCTGGTCGCCGTCGTCGTGATCGGGCCGTGGGTCGCGTACAGCAACAACCACCGATTCGACCACCCGATCTTCATCGTGTCGGGATCCGGGATCGCGATGAGCTACGGCAACTGCGACCAGGCCTACTCGGGGACCTACCTCGGCTACTGGTACTGGGAGTGCGGGGTCGGCGAGGTCGAGGGAACCAAGGACGAGACGATCATCGACACCGCGGCCCGAAAGCAGGCGCTCGACTACGCCCGCGGGCACCTCTCCGAACAGCCGAAGGTGATCGCGGCGCGCGTCGGTCGCATGTTCCACGTGTACCGGGTCCAGCAGGGCCTCGACTTCGACACGTTCTTCGAGGTCCGACCGAAGTGGCCCGCCCGCCTCGCCCTCGTCACCTACTACCCGGTCACCCTGCTCGGGATCCTCGGCGTCGTGGTCCTGTGGCGCCGCAAGCTCTCGGTCGCCCCCTACGTCGCGGTCACGCTCACGACGATCATCGGCGCGGCCCTCACGTTCGGCATCACCCGCTACCGCGTGGGGTTCGACGTCGCGGCCGTCGTGCTCGCGGGAGTCGCGCTCGATGCGATCGTCCGCCGGGTCGAACGACGACACTGTGGAGATCCGCGCGTGATCGACACCGATCAGGCCGGCTCGAGCCACTCGACCTGCTCGACCGTCGACTCCGACGGTCGCCGTCGGTTCCTGTTCGCACTCGCAGCGATCGCGCTCGGTGCACTCGCGATCCGGGTGTGGTGGGTGCTCGAGGGGTACTCGCACTACAAGGTTGCCGGCGACGCGCTGTACTACCACCTGCAGGGTTGGACCCTCGCCGATGGCAAGGGCTTCATCAACCCGTTCGACTGGTACGAGCGCGGCACCGTCACCCAACTCGCCGCGAACCCGCCGCTCTACAGCCTCTTCATCGGCGCGGTGTCGCGACTCGGCGTGTGGTCGGTCACGGGGCACCGGCTCGCCTCAACGCTGCTCGGCACCGGAGGCGTCGTGATGATCGGCCTCGTCGGGCGCCAGATCGCCAACGCGCGCACCGGCCTCATCGCGGCGGCCATCGCCGCGGTCTACGCCAACCTCTGGATCAACGACGGGATGCTCCTCCCCGAGCCGATGACCGTGCTCACGATGCCGATCGTGCTCTACGCCGCGTTCGCGTTCTGGAAACGGCCGCAGATCTCACGCGCGATCGGGCTCGGCCTCGCGCTCGGCCTCGCCGCGCTCTCGCGTGGTGAGGTGATCTTCCTCGCGCCGGTGCTGATCCTGCCGTTGCTCTACGGCATGCACACCCTCGCGATCGTCGAGCGCGTGAAGCTGCTCGTGGTCACCGCGCTCGCGATGATCCTGCTCGTCGGGCCGTGGGTCGGGTACAACCTCACCCGCTTCGAGGAACCGGTCTACATGACCGACCACTGGGGTACCGTCCTGAAGGCCGCCAGTTGCGACGAAGCCTGGTACGGCGAGTACGCCGGTTGGTACTGGTTCTGCCAGAAGGGCCAGCCGCCTGGCGACACGTCGCAGAAGGACATCGTCCTGCGCAACGAGGCGATCGAGTACACCCGGGACCACGCCGGCGATCTCCCCGTCGTGATGCTCGAAGCGCCTCGGCCGCATGTGGGACGTCTACAACCCGCGCCAGACGATCCGGTACAACGCGACGTGGGAAGGCCGGACGTGGGACGCCTCGGTCGTCGCGTTCTGGAGCTACTGGACGCTCCTCCCACTCGGCATCGCCGGGCTGGTGATCCTGCGGCGACGCCGGGTTCCCATCACGCCGTTCGTCGCGCCCGTGATCGTCGTGTCGATCGCAGCGGCCACCACCTACGGCGTCCTGCGCTACCGGGTGAGCGTGGAGCCCGGTCTCGTGATCGTCGCCGCCGTGACCATCGACGCTATCTGGACCCGGCTCCGCCCGCCGGGCGCGCGATCGGAACCGGAAGAACCGGCGCCACCAGCGGAACCCACGGTCGCAGTCGTCGTCGAACCCGAATCCGTCCCATGACCACGGCGGTCACAGCCAGGCCGAAGTCGAGTCGCCAGTTCGTGATCGGCCTCGCGCTGATCGCGCTGCTCGCGCTGGCGGTGCGACTCTGGTTCGTGCTGGTCCAGCACCCCGACCTCCCCCTCGCGGGCGACGCGTACTTCTATCAACTGCAGGCGAAGGCGATCGCGTCGGGTCACGGCTTCGTCGACCCCGGTCGCTTCTACCTGCTGCACGTCACCACGCCGGGCGCGGCCCATCCACCGCTCTACGGCTCGTTCCTCGGCGTGCTCGACTGGGTCCTCGGGAGCGGCACCGTCACGATGCACCGGATCGAATCAACGGTGCTCGGAGTCGTCGGCGTGGTGGTCCTCGGCCTCACCGGACGCGTGGTCGGCGGGGAACGCCTCGGCCTGATCACGGCGTTCATCGCCGCGGTGTACGCGAACCTCTGGATCAACGACGGGGTCCTGCTGTCGGAGTCGATGGTCGTGGTGGTGCTCGCGTGTGTCCTGCTCGCGTCCTACTCCTACTGGCGACGGCCGCGGCCGATCATCGCGATGTGGCTCGGCATCGCGCTCGGCCTCGGCGTGCTCACCCGTGCCGAGATCATCTTCCTGGCCCCGCTCGTCGGCCTCCCACTCGTGCTGCGCAACCAGGCCCACCCGATGAAGACGCGCGTCGGACACCTCGTGATCGTCGCCGCCGCCGTCACTGTGTTCACGGCACCGTGGGTCGCCTACAACCTGACCCGGTTCGAGGAGCCGACGCTCCTCACCGACAGCACCTGGTCGGTGATCCGCCAGGGTGCGTGCGACACGTCGTTCGAGGGACCGCTCATGGGTTGGTACGGGCCCGATTGCGTCGCCAAGGTCGCGATCCCGGGCGACGCGTCGCAGCGCGACCTGGTGATGCGCGACGAGGCGCTCGACTACCTCGGCGACCACACGGGAAGGATCCCGGCGGTCGTCGCCGTGCGCGTCGCCCGCGTGTGGGACGTCATCTGGCCCCGCCAGAGCATCCAGTTGAACGGGGTGGTCGAGGGCCGCACGGTCACCGCGTCGCGGATCGCGATCGTGCAGTACTGGCTGCTCCTCCCGTTCGCGATCGCAGGGGTCGTGCTCCTCTGGCGGCGCAAGGCTCCGGTGATGCCGATCCTCGCGCCCGCGATCCTCGTGACGATCGCCGCGGCCACCACCTACGGGGTGCTCCGCTACCGGGCCAGCGCGGAAGCCGGCATCGTGCTCGCCGCCGCGGTCTCCATCGACCTGCTCTGGTCGAGCTTCGCCGCCCGACGGGCCCGCTCGGACGCCGGGGTGCCAGGCTCAGGTCCCGAACTGGCCGCCGCCGAGCCCGGGGCAGAGGGGTGACTGTCCCACCCTCGTGGTCTGATGGCCGGGATGTTCATGGAGGAACTGGCCGCGGCCCGTACTGCGTTGGCGGCGATCGCCCGGGGGTTCGACGCGTCGTGTTCCGGCGGTGATGCGGTCCGGGTGGTGGAGCAGATGGGCACGATCCACCGGCTGGCGGATGCGGTGACGGCGAAGGCCGCGAAGCGAATCGCGGACACGAACGCCCACGTTCCACTCGGAGATCGTTCAGCGCCCGAGCTGTGTGCCCGCCTCCTGGGTGTGGGTTCGACCGAGGTGCAGCGGGGAATCGCCAACGCGGCCCGCCTCGACGTCCTGTCGGCGACGGATGCGGCAGTACGGGACGGTCGATTGTCGGCAGAGGAAACCACGCTGATCACGTCGGTGGCCGTGCACGACCCCGGCCTCCAGCCGGAGCTGCTCGCGGCGGCCGGGAACGGCGTTCGGCAGCTGCGGGAAGCATGTGTCAATGCCCGGGCCCGCGTGGAAGATCCCGACCAGCGGTTGACGCGCCAGCGCGCCGCACGGACTCTCAAGATGTGGACGAACGTCGATGGGATGCTCGAAGGCCACTTCCGGCTGACGCCCGAGGTCGGTGGCGGACTGAAATCTGCAATCGAGGAGCACACGAAGAAGGTGTTCCGGCGGAAGTGGAGCGAAGGTGCCCGGGACCGTCAGGATGCCTACGCGGCCGACGCACTCGCTGAGCTCGTGGCCGGTGAACCCGACGACAAGAAGACCGTCGGGTACACGACACACATCCTGATCGACCGACAGGTCCTGCAGCGCGGGTTCGCGTTGCCGGGCGAGAAGTGCGAGATCCCGGGTCTCGGCCCCGTGAACGCGAAGTGGGTCCACGGCGTGCTGGGTGAGGCGTTCGTGACCGCGATCATCAAGAACGGCAAAGACATCTCGACCGTCGCGCACCTCGGACGGCACATCCCGGCCGAACTGCGCACCGCGATGGTCGTGAGTGGGCGGGAGTGTTCCATCGAGGGTTGTACGTGTCGGGAGTACCTGGAACTCGACCACTGTGAGGTCGACCACGCGAAGGGTGGCCCTACGACGCGGTGGAACCTGGCGTGGTTGTGTTCCGTGCACCACAAACGAAAAACCCGGGGCTGGCGTCTCGGCCCGCCCGATCCCGTGACCGGAAAGCGACGACTCGACCCACCCGGCGAATCCCGCGCGGCCTGAGTCCGTCGAGGAATCAGTCCCGGGCTCGCCAGCGGGCGTCGGCCTCCTCGAACAGACGTCGGGTGCGGGCGAGATCACGCGGGTGTTCGTCGTAGGTGTCGAAGTCCCACTCGGAGCGGGCGATGCCGAAGAAGTCGCCGCCGTACACATGGAGCGCCACCGCGAACTCCCGCCGGGTGTTCGCAACGGAGTGGATCACGTCGTCGCCCATCACGAGTACATCGCCGGCCGGTAACTCTCTTCGTCCGGTTGGCTCGAGCCCGCCGGGTATCCGGCGGTAGAAGGAGTTGTCTTCCTGCCCGCCGTACATGGCGATGGCCGCCCACATCCGGTGCTCGTGCGGATTGAGGACCATGCCCGGGGTCCACGCGACGCGGAGGATCGTGAGATCGGGGGCGGAATGGAGCGGGTCGATGCCGCCCTGCTCGACCGGCCCGAGGGCTGATGCGAGGGCGCGATCGAGGGCGTCGGGCTCGGCGACGAGTTCGGCGAGCACGTCGCGGACGGCCAACGTCGGCGTGTGTTCGCCGAGTCCCGCTCGGCACCGGTCGACGATCTCCTCGGCCGCGAACGCCACGGGTCCAGGCTACCGAGAAGCCACCGTCGTAGCATCGGCTCTCCCGTTCCCGACCGGAGCAACCGATGGCGACCCCCGAAGCGGATCTCACCCGGAGCAGCGAGCTCCTCAACTCCGAACTGCCCGATCCGCGCTTCGACGACGGCGAGAACCGTTACCTCTCGTGGCTCTACGACGAGAACCCGTCGGGTCCGGCATACCAGGGGTCCACCGACGGCGATGCTGATGGCGATGGCGGCGGCGATGGCGCCCAGGGGGGCATGGGCGTGCGCCTCGCGCACTACGCGCTCATCCCCCAGGACTACCGAGACGCGAACGGGCCGGTGCCCGGCGTGTTCTCGCTGAACGCGGTCACGCGCAGCGGCACCCAACGCAAGGGTCACTTCATCGACCTCGCCAAGGAGCTGTATGCCCGAGCCGGGGCCGACGGCCGTTCACTCGCGATCGGGGTACCGAACGAGAAGTCGGTCGGTGCCGGACCGAAGCACCTCGGCTGGCGGCTCGAGGGGCAGATCCCCGTGAAGATCTGCATCCCAACGGCGACCGGGCGCGGCATCGAGAGCATCGCGGCCACGCCGGAGTTCCTCGACAGCCCGGGGTTCGTTGCGATCGCGAGCGATCTCGACGACTCCCCGACCACCCACATCACCAACTCCTGGAACGTCGATCGCCTGCGGTGGCGGTTGGCAAGACCCCACGCCGAGCACGTCGTCCACGTCGGGCCCGACGTCGTCGGTGTCTCCCTCCGCACGGTGCAGCGCGGCGTCCCCGCCGCGGTGATCATGAAGTTGCTTCCCCGCGCCGGCCGCACCGGTTCGCTCTCATCACGCGCGATCGTCGCGGCGGCATGTCGGTACCACCGCACGCCGGTCGCGGTACACGGTGGCTGGAACGAGCACGTGAAGGTCGTCGGCTTCGAACCCCCGAAGCGGCTCCGACCCGCGCCCTTGTTCCTGCTGCTGAAGAGCCTGCGGGAGGGCTACGACCAGGACGCCATCCGCCTCAGCACGTACGAGTTCCTCGACATGGACGCGTTCTAGTGGGAACCATTCTGCGATGGCGAGCCTGAGGTGAAGGAGATCACCTTCACGCTCGACGTCGAGGACCACCGCGACGATCCCCGCGACGCGCCGAACCACGTCGCGATCACGCGCGACATCCTCGAGTTCCTCGGCGAACGTGGGATCCGCGGCACGTTCTTCGTCGTCGGCGACGTCACCGACTCGCATCCCGAGCTTGCTCGTGCGATTGCCACAGCCGGCCACGAGCTCGCGCTGCACAGCTTCCGCCACATCCCGTTGCCCGATGTCGCGATCGACGAGTTCGCCACACGCGTCCGCGACGCGAAGGATCAGCTCGAAGACGTCGCGCAGCAGGCAGTCGTCGGGTTCCGGGCCCCCATGTTCTCCCTTGTCGAAGCGTCGTACGGCGCGATCGATGTGCTCGGCGAGCTCGGCTTCCGGTACTCGTCGAGCGCGATGCCGATCCGGCACCCGTTGTACGGCAACCCGGCGTACCCGACCACACCGTTCCGCTGGGCGAACGGCCTCGTCGAGCTCCCGTGTCCGGTGCTGCGCGTGGGCGACGTCGGCCTCCCGTTCCTCGGCGCGGTCTGGCTCCGCAACTTCCCCGGAGTGGTTGCGCGTGTCGGATTGGCCCGATCGGATCCGGGCACGCTGCTGTGGACCTACGGCCACCCGTACGACTTCGACCCCGACGAGCCGTTCCGCCGGCTCCCCGAGGCCGGTCGGGTCGGCAGCATCCTCCTCTGGCGCGACCGGGAGAAGATGTTCGCCCGCTTCGACCGACTCCTGCACCGACGCAGCGCACCCCCACTCGTCGAACGCCTCGACGCGCTCACATCATCCGGCGGGCCCGACGGGCTGCCCACGTTCGCCACCGCGAACCGAGGGAGCACCCGATGAGCGGCGCCGACCAACTCTCGATGATGCATCGCCTGCCAAAGGCGAACGTCGTCGACCGGCTGGAACACCTCGCCGCGCTCGGTGCGGGGCAGCGGGTCGTGCACATCGGGTTCGTCGACGCCGGGTACCAGGAGATGCAGGCCCACACCGGAACCTGGTTGCACGCCCGACTCGCGGCCACGACCACCTCGCTGGTGGGCATCGACGTCGACGAGCAGGGAGTGGAGACCGCACGCGCCGAAGGGTTCGAGGCCCACACCGCTGATTGTCGCGATCCCGCGGAGGTGCTCGCGCTCGGGCTCGAGCCCGCCGACCTCGTGATCGCAGGCGAGGTGATCGAGCACGTCGACGCGCCGGGTGCATTCCTCGACGCGATGACCGCGCTCGTACGCCCCGGAGGCCGACTCGTTCTCACCACCCCCAACGCGAGCGGCCTGGGCAACACCGTCGCCGCACTCGGGGGCTTCGAGATCAACCACCCCGATCACGTCACGCTGTTCTCCTACACCACGCTCGCCACCCTGCTCCGCCGCCACGAGTGGGAGATGGTGTCGGCCGCGACCTTCGTGCCGGTGATGAAGCCGATCGCGGGACGGGCGTTGCTCGCCGCCGGCGCGCGCGGCCTGCTGTGGCTGGAACGCACCGCCGGCCGGCTCGGCGCGCCGTTCGTGGCCGACGGTCTGATCGTCGAAGCCCGCTCAACCCGAAGCTGACGTCCCCTCGGAACGGTCGCGGACTCCCGCCTCGGCTTCGGTGGCGACCCGTTCGAGCTCCTGGCGGAGCAGCGCGCACTCTTCGCCGAGCGCCCGGGTCCGATCCTCGAGACGCGACAGCTCCCACGAGAAGTGGAGCGAGAGGATCAGCAGGAAGGTGATCGCCATGAGGATGAACGTGAACGCGGGCGTCTTGACCCCGATGGCGTCGGAGATGCCTTCGAGCAGGACGGGTGCCGCCGCGACGAGCGCGAGGCCGGCACCGAGCGACACCCACAACACCGAGTACTTCGCCCGCAGCTTGTGGCGTCGGACCAGACGCAGGATGAACAGCAGCGTCGCGAGGGTGAGGATGACGATCGAGATGTGGGCCCGGAGCGTCATGCCGACTGCTCCTCCGGACGGGGGGTCGACACGGCAGTCGCTGCTGCTCCCGACTTCGACTGCCGGGTCCGCCGCTCCCGGCTCGCGGGTCGCGTGTACGACGTGAGCAGCACGACGAGCAGGCGCGTGTAGTAGTAGGCAAGCTTCCAGCCCCGGGTCGACGGAGCACCACCGGCTCGGCCTCGCATGTCGGCCGGCACCTCGCGCACGTCGAACCCGAGGTTCGCCGCGAGCACCAGCGCCTCGACCGAGTCCATGTACTCGACCGGGTAGTGCTTGGCGAAGTAGGCGATCATCCGGGCCGAGAACGCCCGGAAGCCGGAGCTCGTGTCGGTGAACCGTCGACCGACGAGCCGTTGGACCACCCACTCGAGCCCGCGCATGGCGGAACGCCGGAACCGACTCACGTGGTAGGTGACCGTGCCCCCCTCCACGAACCGACTCCCGATCACGAGGTCGGCACCGTCGGCGAGCGGGGCGAGCAGCGCGGCGACCGCGTGCGGATCGTGTTGGCCGTCGGCGTCGAACTGCACCGCCGCGGCGTACCCGTGATCCGACGCGTACCGGAACCCGGTGCGCAACGCGCCACCGATGCCGAGGTTGAACGGGAGCTCGACGACCACCACCCCGGCCCGACGCGCCACCCGCGCCGTGTGGTCGGTCGATCCATCGGAGACGACGAGCACGTCGAGGTCGGGCCGTTCCCGGCGCAGCTCCGCGAGCACCGGCGGGAGCGACTCGGCCTCGTTGTACGCGGGGATCACGACGAGCGTCCGACCTCGCCCCCGCGGCATCAGCGCCGCAGAAACCGGCCGGTCCCGAGTGGGCGAGTCCGGAGTCGGCCGGTTCGGAGTGGGCCGGTCAGGCATGCGGAACGGGAACGAGCTCGTAGACGAACTGGTACCCGAACAGCGTGGGCCAGACGCCGACCGCGGTCCGATCGAGCGCGCCGATGACGCGGCTCGCCGTCGAATCGGTTCCGCCGGCCGCTCCGCCCGTCCCGCTGCTCGCCGGACCGCTGCTCGCCGGACCGCTGCTACGCCGGACCGGTGGTGGCGCGGGTCGTGGCGCTGCCCCGGGCCGTGACCTCGAGCGGGAGGCCGACCGCGACTCGGCGTCGCACACCGAACCCGGTCGCGGCAACGAGTCGTTCGAAGCTGGCTCGGGTGAAGAACCGCACGTGCCCCTGATCGAGGATGCCGCGGCGGTCGTAGTCGAACCGTCCGGCCGCGACTCGGCCACGGGGATACCAGTGACCGAAGTTCGGCACGCTCGTGATCACGCGTCCGCCGGGCGCGACCCGGGTGCGGATGTCGGCGAGGAGCCGGGCCGGCTCGCGAACGTGTTCCAGCACATCAGCGGCGAGGACCACGTCGTAGTCGCCGCCGACCTCGTCGGGAATGCCCTGGTCGAGGTCGGCCTCGACGAAGCGGTCGACGCGCTCACCCACGCCGTCGAGCTTGTGGCGGTCGACGCCGGTGACCTCGTGGCCGCAGGCCCGAATCCGCTGACTCAAGGCGCCGTCGTCGCACCCGAGGTCGAGCACACGGCCGGGTGGCATGCGGCTCAGCCACCCGATCACCTGCCCGTGCGACGTCGCGTCACCCTCCTTGAGGTCGTAGGTCTCAGAGGCGAACGCGGTCTCGCCCGTCCCGAACCCCATCTTGTGGGCGCGGTAGCGCGCCGCGGCGCGGGTGACGTCTTTCGCGTACTTCATGCCGTTGACCCGACAGATCTCGTCGCCGTAGTAGGTCGGGATGGGGACCTCGACGATCCGCTTCCCCGCTTCGATGAGCTGCAGGATGATCTCGGTGTCGAAGTCGAAGCCGTCGGAGGTCATGTCGAGATGCAGGTCGCGTAGCGCGGCGACGCTGTAGGCGCGGTACCCGCTGTGCCACTCGCTGAGCGACGCGCCGGCGAGCGTGTTCTCGAGTCGGGTCAGGATCCGATTGCCGACGTACTTGTACATCGGCATTCCGCCGCGCCGCGCCGCGCCCGGGTCGAGCATCCGGGAACCGAACACCGCGTCGGCTTCGTCGCGCTCGATCGGCGCGATGAGCTCGGGGAGGTACTCGGGTGCGTACTGACCATCGCCGTGGAGGAGCACCACGATGTCGAGGTCGTGCTCCATCGCCCAGGCGTAGCCGGCCTTCTGGTTCCCCCCGTAGCCGAGGTTGCGGGGCTGACGGATGATCTCGAGGGGCAGGTCCCGGGTCGTCTGCTGGTAGCCGAGGCCGACCAGATAGGTCGCGTCGTCGCTGTAGTCGTCGTTGACCAGCACCTTCGTGATCCGCGGGGCGAAGTCACGCGGGATCCGGTCGAGCACCGCGGCGAGCGTCGACGCCGCGTTGTACGCCACGACCAACACGCCCAGACGCTTCTCGACCACCCCACAAGCTACCCGAGGGCCGGATCCGGGATCAGGGATCCTGCGTCGCGCCCGGAGCTGTCGTCGGCGCGGCAGCGGGCACTTTGCGATAGATGGTGCCCTGCGGGTACGAACCGACGACCTCGAGCTCGACGTCCTGCTGGATGTCGGCGAGCGATGCGAGCACGCCCGGGTGCACGCCGCTGAACATCACCAGATAGGTGTCGGGGCGGGCCAGGAGCTCGTCGAGCTGGCGCATGTCCTCGGGGAAGCGCTCGTTGTCGAGGCCCGACTCGCGCACGTAGCGGATGGGAACGAGGATCGACGCCCGGTCGGCACCGAGCCACACCGCGTCGGGCGCGTCGCTGAAGATCAGTGCGTCGTCGGGCAACGCCCGGATGGCGCGGAACAGCGGGGTCTCACGGGCCTGGGCGTCGCGCGCGGTTCCGTCGCGGACGACGTCGAGCAACGGGTCGGCGAACGGCGCGGCCACGACGAGCGCCACCCCGAGCACCACGAACGACGCTCCCCGCAGGCGGAAGGCGACGAGGAAGCGGTACACCACGATCACCGCGACCGCGTAGATGGCCGGACGGACCGGGGCGAGGAACCGGATGTCGAACCGGACGTCGCCGTTCGCGGCCATGTGCGACACCGAGACCGTGACCAGATAGGCGACGACGAACGCGAGCAGCGACACCACGATCCAGCTCGCGACGGGATCGCTCGCATCGGCGGGGCCGCGGCGACGACGCGTCACGACCGCCATGGCCACGAGACCGAGGGCGACGACCACGAGCACCGCGTACACGATCGGCGACGCCACGTCGGCCGGGACGAACCAGTTCGCGAGGTTGCGCACGCCCTGACCGATCGTCTCGGCGTCGTAGGGGTGGTACCGCAGCGGCGTCGACGGCTCGCCGTGCCCCACGAAGACGCGCATACCGAGCGCCCATGCGGCCACTGGGGTGAGGCCGACGCCGACGACGACCGCGGCGAGCGCGATCCGCCTGCGCCACGACCAGGCGGTGCGGGCGAGGATCAGGACCGCGGCGACCAGGATGAGCGAGACGCCGAGGAACCGCACGAGGGTCGCGACGGCGGCGAGCGCGCCGACCACCCCCGCGCCCAGGAGCGCGGCGTTGCGGTCGGTCGGCCGGCCGAGGAGGTGGGCCAGCGCCAGGATCGTCGCGAACACGAACGGGAGGAACAGCATCTCGGCCAGGGCGTAGGTGCTCAAGAGCACCCACGAACCCGGCGCGAACCCCTCGGCGAGCGGGGCAGCCCCGAGGAGCAACACGACGCCCGCGAGCGCTGCCGCGGTCCGGCCGGTCACCCGCAGCACCAGGTAGCCGAAGAGGAACGTCGCCGCACCGAGACTCGCCGCACCGACGAACCGGGCCGCGGTGTCGATGCTCGCGCCGAGGGCGCCGAACGCGGCGACCGCGGCCGAGTAGCCGGGTGGGAGCGTGGTGACCGGCAGCCCGGTGTCGAAACCGAAGGTGGCCAGCGGCGGGAAGTAATCGGTGAACGCCAACGTGATCGGCGAGGTGAGCCCACGTCCGTGCAACAGGTTGTGCGACACCCCGAAGTAGATGGCGGAGTCGGGTCCGAACGCGGGGCCGTTCGGCATCATCGACCACGACACGACCGCCGCGACGACGCCGAGTAGTCCCAGGGTGACGAGGCCCGCCACCGGGACGGACGGTCGATTCATCCGGGTCGCGACTCGGTGCGGACCGACCGACCGCGGCGTCGCATCAGCGGCTGCTCCAGGAGGTAGTAGCTGAGCGCCGCGGTGGGGATCGTGCACGCGAGCACGATCGCCAACACCTTCCAGAACGGTCCGTGCGGGATGCCGCCGGCAACGACGCTGTCGGTCCACTGCAACGCTTTGAGGATCCAGGCCTGGTGCCACAGGTAGATGCCGTAGGAGATCAAGCCGATCCAGGCGACGGGCCCGAAGCGCAGGAACGAACGGGCGACGCTGCGCCGTTCGCTCCCGAACACCGCGGGGAGCAGCAGGAAGAACGCCATCGCGCCGTAGAGGTACTGCTTCAGGTACGCGGTCGATCCCCCGATCCGGATGTTGATGTCGCCGGTGAGCCCCAGCCGGGTCGACACGACCCAGAACGCGATCGCCGAGATCACCCACCACCAGCCACCGATGCGCCCGACCCGGGCCACGAGCGGCGGGGTCTCGGGCCGGGTCGCGACCCACGCACTGACGACCGCGAGCAGCATCCCCATCGAGAAGAGATCGAGGTTCGCGGGGAGCCAGTACTCACCGAGCTTCGAGACGTAGTCGGAGGGACCCCAGAACACGAACGCTTTGAACGCGATGCTCACCGCGAACAGCGCGACGAGCCCGACGAGCTCCAGGCGGACCTTCGCGCGCGTCGAACCGGTGGAGCTCCCGATTCGGGCGATCCTGCGGATGGTCCACGCGTAGATCGGGAGGAACACGTAGAAGCTCACCTCGACCGCGAGCGTCCACGACTGCGAGATCCCGTGGAAGAACCGCTGCGAATCGTAGATCTGCAGCAGGAACAGGTGGATGAACCAGCCCTTCAGGCCCACGATCCCCTGCCCGACGAAGAACCCGAAGAACAGGGTGATGCCGACCAACGCCGCCCAGTAGGCGGGAAAGATCCGGAGGAAGCGGCGCCGGAAGAACGGGCCCGGCGCGCCCGGTGGGCGGTCGGCGAGGCGGGCCGCGACGAACGGGCGGTAGAGCAGGAACCCCGAGATCAGGAAGAAGATCGCGACACCCGAATCCATGCGACTCAGCATGTGAGCCACCGTGCCCTCGCGGACGTTCTCGCCGGTCGCGAAGCCGACGTGGTGCAGCACGACGAGCAGCGCGGCGATGGCGCGGAGGCCGTCGAAGCAGTCGAAGTGCACGCGCCCGCCCGGTGAAGCTGCCGGTGGCGCTTCGGCTGGGTTCGCACGACTCATCCGTGCCGAGCCCAACCGTCAGTCGCGATGCGCGTCGGAGACGTGCCGGGGGATCACCGGGGCATCACGACCCGTCCCCTGCGGCGTGGCCCCGTCGACAGTGGTGCCGTCGATCGAGGTGCCGATCTGCTCCTCGTGGTACTCGGCATCGACGTTGACGGTCCAAACGTCGTGGTCGGCGCCGAAGATGTTCTCGACTGAGAGCATCGCGGTGTACATCGAGTGGTCCTGGTTGTTGTAGCGGTGCATGCCGTTTCGGCCCACCGGATACACGTTCGGCGCGTGCTCGGCGAGCCAGCGACGCATCACGTCGACGTTGGCCTTGTAGAAGTCGTCGTACACCGGATAGGCCTTCGGCATCCGCACGACGTACCCGGCTTCGACCCGCGAGGCCTCCGCCAACCCGAGTCGCTGCAGCTCCGACTTGGCCTGCTCGATGAGATCGGCGTCGGACTTGCTCCACATCTCGTCGTGCTCGTTCACGAAGAACTCGAGGCCGAGACAGGTGCGGCCTTCCTTCACGAGATAGGGCGACCACGAGCCGAAGTTCTGGATGCGGCCGACCTCCACCCCCGGATCGTGGATGTAGATCCAGTTGTCGGGGAAGCTGAACTCCTGCGGCACCACGAGCGCCACGGTCATGAAGTCGCGGTAGCGCAGATCGTGGGCGGCGGCGAGCACCTCGGCAGGCGCCGGCGGATCCATCGCCTCGAGCAAGGCGCCCATCGGCATCGACGAGATGACGTCGGTGCAGTCGTAGGTGGTGGTCGCACCGGCCGACTCGGCCGAGACGGAGACAGCCCGACCGTGCTCGAGCGTGACCTTGGTGACCGTGCTGTTGAACACGACCTTCGTCCCGCCGGCCGCGACCTTCTCCGCGGCCTTCTCCCACATCTCGCCGGGTCCGTACTTCGGGTAGTTGAACTCCTCGATCAGGCTCGTGACCTGCTTGCCGGTGTCCCGGCGCCCGAAGAGGCGGGCCCGCGTGGGCTCCCACACGGCCTGCCAGAGCGACATCCCCTTGATCCGTTGCGCGCCGAAGTCAGCCGACATCTCCGACGCGGGCACACCCCAGAGCTTCTCGCTGTAGGTCTTGAAGAAGTGTCGGTAGAGCCGCCACCCGTAGTTGGCGACGATGTACCCCTCGAGCGTGCTCTGGTCCTTCGGCGGCCGGACCTTCGCCATCACATAGGAGACCATGCAACGGATCGCCTCGACGAAGCCGAGGTTGCGGAGCGCGTTCACGGGCTTGATCGGGTAGTCGTAGAGCTTGCCCCGGTAGTAGATGCGGCTCATGCGCGGGCGCTGCAGGAACTCGTCGGCACCGAGGATCTCGAACCAGAGGTCGTTGACCGGCTTCACCTTGGTGAAGAAGCGATGCCCGCCGATGTCGAAGCGCCAGCCGTCGCGCTCGACGGTCCGACTGATCCCGCCGACCGTGTCGTCGGCCTCGAGCACCGTCGAGGCGCAGCCCCTCCGGTTCAGCTCGAACGCCGCGGTCAGACCGGCCGGACCGGCGCCGATGATCGCGACTTCGGGCGCGCGCGCGCGACGTCGGTCGTCCCGTTGTCGTCGCCCCCGTCCGCCATCACGCTCCCAGAGTTGTTCCCGTGCCGGTCTGACCAAGAAGTGTACCGACCGCCACCCGTCAGCCCCGGCTCCTCGGACGGGTTCGGCCTGCGGTTACGGCACCCATCGCGAGAGGAAGACCGCCGTCGAGGTGGTGAGCATGCCGACGGCGGAGACACCCACGACGGCCCACAGCACGAGTGGGCGGCGCATCAGCAACGCAGCCCCGATGAGCAGGGGAAACGCCCCGAGGGCGTACCGCTCCAGCGAGTCGAGGTTGTCGGCCGACACCGCGAGGAGCACCGAGAGGGCCGCGAACGCGGAGTACGACGCAGGGAGCCGGCGGATCACCACCGCCAACAGCCCCAGGCACCCGATGATCGCCACGAGGTGCACCAGGCCGGTCGGCCGGTCCGACAGGTTCGTGACCGTGTCGACCACGCTCGAGATCGGGTCCCGGAAGCTCCCGCGGAGGTTCGACGACTGCTGGATGCGTAGGGGGAGGAAGGCATCGCCGAACCGCGCCCGCACCCACAGGAGATAGGTCATGACCCCTGCGGCGGGAGCGACGATCGCAGCCACGCCCCACGCCCGTTCGCGCGTCGAGGCCTCCCGCCAACCTCGGACGACCTCGATCCCTGCAGGCACCGCGAGGAAGATCCCGAACGGTCGGCACAGGCCCGCGAGGAACCCGGAGGCTGCCGCCGCGCCGGGGCGGTCGGTCCGCAGGAAGAGGAACGTACCGACCGAGAGGAGCAGCAGGGCCGACTCGGCGTAGCCGAGCACGAGCACGACTGCAGGAGGCGCCAATGCCCCGAGCCAGACCGCGGCGAGCACGACCCGCTCGTCGTGGGTCTCGAGGCGCGTGAGCCGGGCCAGCACGACGAGGAAGCCGAACGCGCACGCGTTCGCAACCACGAGGAGGGTGATGTCGACGTGATCGCCGAACGGCAGACTCAGGCCCTTCGCAGCCAGCGGGACCAGTGGGAAGAAGCGCAGGCCTCCACCCGACCGCTGGTAGCCGTGCTCCGCGATCGACCGGTAGAAGTCGGCGTCGTAGGTGAGCAAGCCCTGGAGGAGCGACACCGGGCGCGCGCCCTTGCCATGCCGGTCGAAGAGCTGCATCGCCGCCGCGAACGCGGCGACGACCACCACCCGGGCAGCGATCCACGGAGCCACCGAGAGCTGCCAATCCGGTCGGCGTCGCCGACTCCACTTCGCTCATGGTGTGGGTGGGTAGCGCAGGAGGTTCATGTGCTCGAAGACGGCGCCGTCGTCGACGACGAGCACCTCGGGCGCCGAACGCAAGCTCGTGAGGTGCTGCGCGACGGCTTCGCACTTCACGTCGAACGTGCGGTACCCCGCGGCATAGACGTAGAAGACCGTGCCACTGGGCCCGGCTCGGGCGACGAGATCCTCGGCGTAGGCGATCGGGTCGGCAGCTTCGTTGCGGTCCGCGTAGTCGACCCAGTCGACGATCTCCGGCGAACCGAAGTCGGGGAAGACGCCCTGTTCGACATCTGCGGTGACGAGCCGGTTCACGCTCGGGGCGACCTGGTCGGGGCAGTAGCCGATCACGTCGCCCGTCCGGGCCCGGTCGTTCACGGCCGCGGCGACGGCGCCGGCCTGCGTCCGGTTCTCGTCGGTGTTGCGGAACCCACCCACGAATCCGAACACCACGATGACGGCGAGCATGCCGTAGCGCACTCCCCGACTCCCGAACACCGTGATGCCACCGGCGACGGTGAGCGCGAAGAGCGGGAAGACAATCGCGGCGTACCGCCCCTGGAACGCACTCGCGGCCGCGTACGACGCGGTGAGCCCGACGACCAGCGTGCCCGCCCAGACGATCCACTCCCACCGGACCGCCGGGCGCGTCGTCAGGTCGATGTCGATGTGGCGGCGACTCACTGCCGTGCCGAAGAGGGCGAGCAACGAGAGTGTGCAGATCAGCAGGACCACGAGGTCGCCCTCGAAGTGATCACCGCCGGCGAAGTCGGTCGAACGCGCGACTCACGCCGCTCGGCGGGATCGTCGCCTCGGCCCACGGCGTGCCGGTGTGCGCGGCCTGGTACAGGAACGTGGGGACCCACGGAAGGAACGCGAGGCAGCCGACCACCACGGCGAGGAGCGTGCGGAAGGCCGGTCGGCGCGGGCGGCCTCGCCACGCGACACCGAGGAGGCAGAGCCCCACGACCGCGATCAGGTAGAGGCTCCAGTACTGCGTGTACAGCAACGCGGCCGTCACGACTGTCACCGCCGCGAGGGCCGGGATCGTCGGCTGCTCGAGCGCGCGCCAGATCGCGAGGTACCCGACCAGCACGAGCAGCATCTCGAGCATGTACATGCGGTTCTCGGTCGAGTAGCGGATCGCGTAGGCCGACGACGCGACCACGAGCAGCATCGCCACCGCGATCCACTGACGCCGGGCGCGGGACTCGCCACCGAGCCGGGCGCCCGCGGGCCAGCACAGGGCCAACACCCCGAGGCCGAGGACCCCCGACAGCGACCGGACCGCCAGGTCGCCGGTGCCGAAGACCTTCATCCACCCGTGCAGGAGCAGGTAGTAGAGCGGCGGGGCACCGTCGTGCTCCAGCAACGACACGAGGTCGCCGATCGGTCGGCCGGCGATGTTGGCCGTGAGCGCCTCGTCGAGCCAGAGGTCGGAGCGGGTCCAGAAGCGCAGCACGACACCGGCCGCGATCGAGACGATCGCGAACGCGAGGAACCACCGTCCCCGCCGACCGTCGAACGGCCCCGAGCCATCGGACTTCGCGGGCGCAGGCGAAACCGGCACGCCGACGGTCATGGGGTGCTCATCACGGCCAGGGACTGTAGTGGTGACCCGGACCGAACTAGGGAGCCGCGATCGCGGGCACGACCTCGGCCATGAAGCGCTCGAGGCTCTCCGTGGCCGGGAAGTCGCGGAACCAGAGCACGAACTCCGCGCACCCGGCGTCGACGAATCCCTGCACCTTCTCCGCGACCTGCTCAGGCGTCCCCACGAGGTTGTCGCGTACGTACTCGTCGGGGTCACCCCGGCCCCAGAGTTGCCCGCCACCGGGCGAATCGAGCCAGGCCTGCAGCTCACGGTCGGAATCGAACAGCCGACAGTCGGGGCCGTGGGTGCGCACGATCGACTCCGGGTCACGGCCGATGCGCTCGCAGTGCTCTCGCAGCACCGCCGACTTGTGGACGAACTGGTCGAGACCGACCTGCCAGTTGGTCGCGTCGGCCTGGCGCGCGGCGATCGCGAGCGTGACCTGCTCTCCGCCACCTCCCACCCAGATCGGGGGGAGTGACTGGAGCGGCTTCGGATCGCAGTAGGCGCCGTCGAACCGCAGGTGCTCACCCTCGAACGTGACCGTCTCCTCGGTCCAGAGCCGCTTCACGACCGTGAGCGTCTCGTCGAGCACCCGCAGACGTTCCCGTGGCGCGAGGAACGGGTAGTCGTAAGCCTGGTACTCCCGCTCGTACCACCCGGCACCGAGCCCGAGGATGAGCCTGCCGCCCGAGAACACGTCGATGCACGCAGTCTCCTTGGCCAGGAGCCCGGCGTTGCGGTAACTCGAACAGGTGACCAACTGGCCGAGTCGGATCGTGCTGGTGATCGGCGCGAGCGCCGCGAGGGTCGTGAACGCCTCGAACACGTGCGTCGGCTCCCGCCGAGGCACCGTCTCCACGTGGTCGTACACCCACAGGTGGTCGTACCCGACACGCTCGGCGAGCAACGCGATCTCCTGCGTGCGGGCCCACGCGTCGGCGGCACCCCACCCCGTGTACTCGAGCTTCCATCCCTGCGGAGCGAAGGCGCCGTACCGCAAGGTCACGTGAACTCCCAGTGTTGGATCTCGACCATCATCGGCAGCAGGTACCCGATGTAGATGCTGGTGATCTTCAGCATCCCGTGGTCGGTCGTCTCCTTGTCGACGATGTCGACGCGGTCGTCGTGCTCCCGGAATGCCGTCGCCGCGGCCGAACACGGCGTCGAGCTCCTCCATCGTCGCGACCGAGAGGCCGTAGTGGTCGAGTCGCGGGCAGACCATCGGCGAGTCGTCGGCGATCAGGAACACGAACTGCTCGATCTCGTGGACCCCGAAGACCAGCTTCTTGCGGTCGACCGTCTCGGTCGGCAGCTCGTTCCAGCCGAACACGTCGCCGTAGAACCGACACAGCTCGGCGCGGCCCTCGTCGGCGAGCAGATCGGAGGAGACGCTCATGGCGACGTGGTTGAACCGTGGCTTGCGGAGCTCGGTCTTCATCGTGCGCCTCCTCCGGTTCGGCTCGGGGCCACCAACACCTTGGCCGGGATCTCACCTGCGCTGAGTCCCTCGATCGCGCCGAGGAGGCCGTCGAGACCGACGTCGTCGCGCTCGACGAGCAGGTCGGTCGGGAAGTCGCTGCGGGCGAGCATCTCGAGTGCAGCTTCGAACCCGCCGGCGTCGTAGCAGAAGGCGCCCGTGATCATCAGCTCGTTGAGCAGGATGCGGTTCGGGTCGAGGCGCGGCGCCCTCATCCCCGCTCCGACGAGCACCAGCACCCCGGTGCGTTTCAGCTGCGCGAGCGCCGCTTCCATCGCGTGCGCGTTGCCGGAGCACTCGAGCGCGACGTCGAAGGGATCGTCGACGAGGAAGTTCGGTGAGGCCGGTGCCACGAGCGACTCGGGTTCGACGACCCGCGCGCCCAGCCGCTCGCAGAGCGCCCGGCGCGTCTCCGCGGGCTCGCTCACGACCACGTCGGTGACACCCATCGCGAGGAGCGCCGCGACGCTGAGCGCGCCGATCGGGCCGCCACCGGTCACGAGCGCGCGCTGCCCGGGCTGCACACCCGAGCGGGTGATGCCGTGCAGCGCCACCGAGAGCGGCTCGGCGAGCGCCGCGTGCCGCAGCGACAACCCGGCGGGGACCCGGAGCAACTGCGCCTCGGGCACCTTGATGAAGTCGGCGAACGCACCCTGCCAGGGATCGTCGCTCTCCCCCACCGCGCCCCGTCCCGCACAGAGCGACGGCCGTCCCGCGAGGCAGAACTCGCACTCGCCGCACCGCGGACTCGGCCCCCCGACCACCTCGTCGCCCACGGTCCAACCGGTCACGTCGCGGCCGACCGCGGCCACGGTGCCGGTGTACTCGTGACCCTCGATCGCGCCGACCCGACCCCAACCCTCGATCACGAAGTGCAGGTCGGAGCCGCAGATCCCGCAGTGACTCACCTCGAGGAGCACGTCGGTCGGGCCGACCTCCGGTACCGGCCGATCCTGGACCTCGACCTTCCGGTCACCCACGTAGACCGCCGCGCGCATCGTGCCGTTCGTGTCCCCCATGCCGTCAGCGTGCCCGGAACCTGACACGAACGTCAAGTAACGACGACGGCGCGCGCCGCTCTCCGTCCCGCTCCGGCCCGAGCCGTCACGTCTACGCTCCGGGTCGTGACCGAACCGGTCCGTCTCGACGATCCGCTCCCCGGCCCGGCCCGCGCCGAGCAGTCCCGGTTCCCCTGCTTCGACGGCTTGCGCGCGCTCGCCGCCACCGCCGTGGTCGTCTGCCACACGGTGCAGCTCTCGCCGACGCTGGCGTCGACGGCGGGGGCCTACCTGATCCAGCTCCGCGCCGGCGTCCAGGTCTTCTTCGTGATCTCGGGGTTCCTCCTCTACCGGCCCTTCGCGCGCGCCCACCTCACCCGCGACCCGGGACCGGCGGCCGCCGGCTACTTCCGGCGCCGGTTGCTGCGGATCTACCCCGGGTACTGGGTCGCACTCACCGTCTCGGTGTTCGTGCTCGGCGTCGCCGACCTCGACTCCCTCCGATCCGCGTTCTTCAACTACGCGCTGCTCCAGAGCTACGACGGCGCCCAGAGCCTCTTCGGACAGGGACTCTCCGTGGCGTGGACACTCGTGATCGAGGTGACCTTCTACTGCACGCTCCCCGTGTTCGCGTTCGTGGTCGGCCGCCTCGGCGCGCGCCGACCGGTGGTGACCGAGCTGCTCGGGGTCACGGCGCTGATCGTCGCCGGTGTGGCGTGCAGCGCGTGGACGGCGTACGGCGACCCGCCCACCTTCGTGTTCGTGCTCCCTGCCAACCTTGCGCCGTTCGGCCTCGGGATGCTGCTCGCAGTCGTGAGTGCCTGGACCGACGTGCGGCGTGCCGTCCCCGGCTGGCTCACCGCGATCGGTCGCGTCCCGTGGGCGTGGTGGATGGTCGCGGTGTTCGCGTGGAGCGCGACGGTGTGGTGGGTCGGCATCGAAGCGATCTACGAGTTCGGCGACGTCGTGTCGCCGAGCCAGATCTTCGCCACGCAGCTGCTCTTCACCGTGTTCGGCTTCGCGATCGTGGTGCCGGCTGCGATCGGCGACCAGGAGCGCGGGCCCATCCGGCGGGCGCTCCAGGCCCGGCCGATCGTGTTCGTCGGGCTCTGCAGCTACGGCGTGTACCTCTGGCACACATCGGTCGCCACCGAGCTGACCGACCGGCTCGACACCGGCTCGCGGGGCGCGAACTTCTTCGCGATCACGGTGCTGACCTTCGCGGTGTCGCTGGGAGTCGCGGCGGCGAGTTGGTACCTGGTCGAGAGGCCGGCCGTCACCCTCTCCCGCCGAGGTCTCGGCAGGGGTGGCCGGACCCGGGCCCGGGCCCAGCCCTGAGCGCCCGACGGCCGATCCGCGGGGTCCGGCGGCGCGCCGGCCTCCCACATGGTGAGATGTCGGGATGGCAGCAGACATCGTCATCAGGGGTGGAACGGTGCTCGACGGATCCGGGTCTCCCGGCGTCGTCACCGATGTGGCCGTGACCGACGGCACGATCAGCGCGATCGGCGACGATCTCGACGGCCGGCGGGAGCTCGACGCCGGCGGCCACGTCGTCGCTCCAGGGTTCATCGACGTGCACACCCACTACGACGCGCAGGTGTTCTGGGATCCCGCGCTCACGCCGTCGTCGTGGCACGGAGTCACATCGGTGATCGCCGGGAACTGCGGCTTCAGCATCGCCCCGTGCCGACCCGAGCACCGCGAGCTCCTGGCCCACACGCTCCAGCACGTCGAAGACATGGACGTCGCGACCCTGGAAGCCGGCGTGCCGTGGGACTTCGAGACCTTCCCCGAGTACCTCGACTCCGTCGAACGGCGCGGCACCGTCCTCAACTACGGCGTGTACGTCGGGCACACCGCGGTCCGCCTGTTCGTGATGGGCGACGACGGCTACGTGCGCGAGCAGGCGACCGACCGCGAGATCACCGCGATGCAGCGAGTCGTCGCGGAGGCACTCACCGCCGGTGCGATGGGCTTCGCGACGAGTGCATCGCCGACGCACGCAGGCGAAGGTGGCCGGCCCGTGCCGTCGCGTCTCGCCGATCTCGCCGAGGTCGAGGCACTGCTCGAACCACTCGGTCAGCTCGGCAAGGGTGTCGCCGCGCTCTTGCCGGGGGAACGGGTCAAGCACGGCGACGTGTACGGCGTACAACGCCGCCTCGGTCGACCGCTCACCTGGACCGCGCTCCTCACGATCAAGGGATTCCCCTGGCACGAAGGCATCGTGGCCGACAACGACGCGGCCCGCGCCGAGGGCGGCGAGGTCTGGCCCCAGATCTCGGTGCGTCCACTCACGTTCCAGATGAACCTGCGTGAGCCCTTCACGTTCAACATGGCGAACGCGTTCTCCGAGCTCATGGCCGGATCCGACGAGACCCGTCGGGAGCGCTACGCCGATCCCGAGTGGCGGGCCCGCGCGCTCCACGAGCTCGACCACGACATCCTCCTCAAGCCGAACTGGGCGTCGATCGAGGTCGCCGAGAGCACCGCCCACCCGGAGCTGGTCGACCGGCGCGTGATCGAGATCGCCGCGGAACGCGGGTGCAGCCCGCTCGACGTCATGCTCGACATCTCGCTCGACGAGAACCTCGAGGCCCGCTTCCGCTCGGTGCTCGCGAACAACGACCCCGACGCGATTGCCTGGCTGCTCCAGCGCGACGGTCTCCTCATCGGCCTCGCCGATTCCGGCGCGCACGTCAGTCAGCTCTGCGATGCGTGCTTCTCGACCGACCTCCTCGGCAACTGGGTCCGCGAACGGGGCGTGATCGACCTCCCGCGCGCCGTGCACAAGCTCACCGGCGAACCCGCCGCGGTGTTCGGACTCGACGGCCCCGGTGGACGTGGGCTCCTGCAAGAGGGCATGGCCGCCGACATCGCGGTGTTCGATCCCGACACCGTCGCCCCCGGCCCCCTTCGTCGTGTCCGCGACTTCCCCGCGAACGGCGAACGGCTCGTGGCCGATGCACCCGTCGGGATGCGGCACGTGCTCGTGAACGGCACCGCGATCCGCCTCGACGGCGCGCCGGTGACCGAGGCCGTCGAGTCGCGCCCCGGCGTCACCCTGCGCACCTGACCGATCAGGTCGGGGCGGGTGGGGGCTCCTTGCCGATGCGCTCGAAGACCACGTCGGGCATCCGGGTGACGTCCTTGTAGACGTGGTGGATGCACGGCTCGCCAGGACGCTCGGGCGGGTACTCGACGCTCGTCGGCGCGTCGCCCCACTCGACGGGCTGGATCTCGTTGTTCACCGAGCAGTGCGCGCAGTACACGGGCAGTTCGTCGCGCATGAAGGTGCGCCCGCGGCGTTCGTGCAAGGTCGTGTACGCCCCGTCGCCCTCGTAGCGACCGTCATCGATCAGGCGACCGCCACTCCCGCACCGGAACGACAGGATGATCTTCTCGTCGTCTTCGTCGACCTCGACCGCGCCGAAGTTCGCGACCATCGCCCGGGCGATCACCTTGGCCCGGGCCGACGCCGGGAGCGACCCCCACTCCGTGCCGGTGTCGCGCCGCGGCCGGACGAAGTCGTCACCGGTCCGCCGCAGGGCTCGTTCGACCGCCTCCTCGCCGAGCTCGTCGGCGATGAAGCTCAACAACACGGTGATCCAGTTGATCGAGTACTCCTGCAGGCTCCGCCACTGCGCGACCGCGCGGTCGAGCAACACCAGCCCCTGCTCGGTGTCGCCCGCAGCGATCGCGGCCCGGGCCTGTTCCCACAACGCGGTCGACATCCGCTCGATCTCGTCGTCGGAGAGCTCGGGTTCGCTCACCCGTACATCACTTCCTCGGGAGGCCGAGGACGCGTTCGGCGATGATGTTGCGTTGGATCTCGCTGGTTCCGCCGGGAATGGTTCCGCCGAAGGATCGCAGGTACTGGATCGCCCACGACCCTTCCCGCCACATCGGAGGACCGGCGAGGTCGAGGTCGACGGCGTCGGCGCCGAGCGCTTCGGTGCCCGCCAGCATGCAGCGCTGCACCGCCTCGCTCCCGAAGAGCTTCAACAGCGAGTGCTCCGACGACGATCGGCCCTTCATGAACTTCGAGAAGCCCCGGTAGCCCATGAGCATGAGCGCCTGGGCATCGATCGCGAAGCCGGCGACCTCGTCGCGGTACCGGGCGTCGTCGCGCAGGAGCGTGCCGTCGGGTCCGGGTCGGTCACCCAACGCCTGCAGTGCCGCGACCGCACGCTGCACGTCGTAGGCGTAGGTGACCCACAACATCGCCCGCTCGTGCGCGAGCGAACCCTGCGTGATCGGCCAACCTGCGTTCAGCTCGCCGAGCAGGTTCTCGCGGGGTACCGACGCGTCGGTGAAGAACACCTCGTTGAAGTCGAAGAAGTCGGGCTCGCTCAACTCGGCGAACGGACGCGCTTCGACACCCGGCGTCTGCATGTCGATGATCAGGGCACTGATGCCCTTGTGCTTCGGGAGCTCGGGATCGGTGCGCACGAAGCAGAGGCACCAGTCGGCGTGGTGCGCACCCGACGTCCAGACCTTCTGGCCGTTCACCACGAAGTGCTCCCGACCCTGGTCGTCGGAGACCTCCACAGCCCGGGTGCGGAGGCTCGCGAGGTCGCTCCCCGCCGCAGGCTCGCTCATCCCGAGGCACCACGCGACCTCGGCCCGCAGCGTCGGGAGCAGGAAGCGCTCCTGCTGCTCAGGCGTGCCGTAGTCGCGGATCGAGGGTGCGATGATCCCCAGTCCCTGCGGGTTGAGGCTGCGCGGGATGCTCCGCTTCGAGAACTCCTCGAAGTAGATCATCTGCTCGACGGGACTCGCGTTGCGACCCCCGAGCTCGGGCGGCCAACCGGGCACGAGCCAGCCCGCGTCGAAGAGTGTGCGCTGCCAGGCCCGGGCCCACTCGGGCATGTGGGCGCTCGACAGCTTCGGCTCGGCCATCGTCTCCCGCGACGGGAGGTTCGCCTCCAACCAGCCGAGGAGCTCGGCTCGGAACGCCTCTTCTTCGGGGCCGTACCGCAAGCGCACGGGTCGACAGTAGCCTCCGGCCTGACACGCCCGTCAGGTCGCGGGCAGCAGGTGGGACATCCTGTGGAAGCTCGGGTGGAGGTCCGGTGGATTTCGAGTTCGACGAGAACCAGGAGCTGTTGCGCGACACCGTTCGGCGGTTCCTCGCCGAGCAGGCGCCGATCAGCCCCTACGTCCGCGCCCAGCTCGAGACGCCGTCGGGTACCGAGCGCGGAGGTGTGGGCCGGCCTCGCCGGGCTGGGTGTGACCGGACTGCTCGTCCCCGAGGACCGGGGCGGCGGCGGGATGGGGATGGTCGACCTCGCCGTCGTCCTCGAGGAGATGGGCCGCGTGGTGCACCCGGGCCCGTTCCCGTCGACCGCGGTCGCCGCCGCCGGGCTCCTCACCGACGTCGGTGAGTCCCCGGGTGGGACCAGCGGCGACGGCGGCGAGATCCTCCGTTCGATCGCCGCCGGCGAACGGTTCGCGACCGTGGTGCTGCCGATCGACGGTCGTGTCGAAGCCTGGGACGTGCGGGCAACGGACGATCGGATCACGGGCGCGGCCGAGCACGTCGCCGACGCGGTCGCGGCCGAGGTGGTGCTCGTCGTGGCCGCCGGCGACGACGGACTCGGCGTCTTCGCGGTCGAGGCTGATGCGCCCGGGCTCGCAGTGACCGCCACCGAGACCGTCGACGCCACCCGCAAGCAGGGCACCGTCGTGCTCCGCGACGCGCCGGCCCGCCGGATCGGATCCGGTGATGCCACCGCGGCGGTCGCCGCGACCCGCGACCGCATGATCGCGGCCGCCGTGGTCGACGGAGTCGGCGCGGCCGAGCAGTCGCTCGCGCTCGCGGTCGCCTACGCCAAGGAGCGCGAACAGTTCGGCAAGCCGATCGGCTCGTTCCAGGCCGTCCAGCACCTGTGCGCCGACATGCTCCAGTCGGTCGAGCTCGGGCGCGCCGCCGCGTACTACGCGTGCTGGGCCTGCGACGCCGCGGACGTGGCCGAACGCCGCCGAGCCGTCGCGATGGCCGCCGCGTTCGCGGGCGACGGCTTCTACCGTGTCGCGGCGTCGGCGATCCAGGTGTTCGGCGGAGTCGGGTTCACCTGGGAGCACGACATCCACCTCTTCTACAAGCGTCTCCTCACCCTCCAGCAGTTCGGCGGCCCGCCCCACTCCCACCTCGAGGAGCTCGCCGCCATCGCCCTGAGCTGACGGGCGACCCCTCAGGTCCACTCCTGCCCTCACCGATCCGGGGAGGCGTTCATGGGGGGTTCACATCGCCGACCTCCCTCGCGACCGCGGGGTCGGTAACGTCGAGGAGGTGCTGGTGCATGTGGGTTGCGAGTTCGTGCAGCGGTCGGAGCAGCCCGTGCACATGGTGCTGCAGGTCGAACCCCGCACCGATGGCGCCGTCCGCCTGATCGACGGGCGCTGGGACGATCACACCGCCGCGGCCTCGCGGACCTACCTCGACGGCTTCGGCAACCTGTGTCGCCGGTCGACGTTGCCGGCCGGACGGTCGGCGACCCGCTTCGACGCCCACGCCGACGTTCCCCCCGATGCCGACGAAGTCGGGTTCGGCGCGGTGGAGATCCCGCCCGAGCTGCTGCCCGACACGATCCTCTCGTACACGCTGCCCAGCCGGTTCTGTCCGTCCGACGAGCTCGGCGCGGTCGCATGGGATCTGTTCGGCACCGTGCCGGAAGGCTGGGTCCGCGCCCAGGCCATCTGTGACTGGGTCCACGAGAAGGTCGCCTTCGACTACACCACCACCGTGTCGACCGGTACCGCGGTCGACGTGTTCACCGCGCGGACGGGCGTGTGCCGCGACTTCGCGCATCTCGGGATCGCCCTGTGTCGTGCGCTCAGCATCCCGGCCCGGTACACGTTCGGGTACCTCCCCGACATCGGGGTCGAACCGACCGGCGCCCCGATGGACTTCTGCGCGTGGACCGAGGTCTACCTGAGCGGAAGGTGGTGGACCCTCGATCCCCGCAACGGTCAGCCGAGGATCGGCCGGGTCCTGATCGGTCGTGGACGCGACGCGCTCGACGTCGCGATGGTCTCGACGTTCGGCGCGGTCGAGCTGGAGTCGATGGTCGTCTGGGCGGATCCCGTCGCCGGTTGAGCCGACCTGCCTCCCCGGGCCACGAACGCCCCCGGGAGGAACGCGTCGATCGCGATCGCCGCGAGCACCACCAGGCTGGGCTCGGCGGGCACCCGGAACCTGGTCTGGCCGTACGTGAGGATCGACACGGCCGTCACGATGAAGACGGGGACGAGGAGCTGCCAGAGCCGATCGAACCGGCGCCGCATCACCACCACGCCGGCGATCGCGAGGGCCAGGAGGGGGAAGTAGAACCAGAGCCCGAGTGTCGTGACCCACGACTCCCTCCCCTCGCCCTCGTTGTACGACACCATGTCGGTGGGCCGGAAGAGGCTCCACGTACGACCGACACGCGCGAGCACGACGGCCGGCACCCGGTCGGCGTGGTCGCGGATGTAGCGCAACGCGTCGCTTCGATACTCGGCGTTGGCCGCCGACTGGTCACCCCGCACCTCGGGCAGACAGCCGCGCTGCCACAGGCCGGTGGCGTTGCCGTAGTAGACGTCGTCGCAGTTCGCTCCGAGCAGCGAACCACCGTCGTTCGTCGACACGAAGGTCGGATGTTCGAAGCGGCCGAGGTTGAACACGACCCACGGACCCACGAGCAGCGCGACAGCCGCCAGCGCGATCACGAGGTTCTGGACTCGCTCGGGTTGGATGATCGTGCGCGTCAGGAGGACCGTCGGCAGCACCAAGAGCGGTGTCAGCAGGATCAGTTCGGCCCGGGTCAGGGCCGCGACACCGCAGACGGCGCCGAGAGCGAGTGCGACTCCCACCGTCGGTCTTCGCAGGTAGCGGTACGCCAGCAACAGGGCGAGGACCACCGAGAGGACGCTGAGCGTCTCCGACATGACGAGCCCGTCGTTCACCCACAGGTTCGGGTACACCGCCGCGATCCCCGCCGCGATCAGACCGGCCCTGTCGCCGGCGACCGCCCGTCCGAGCAGTCCGATCAGACCTACGGCCGCGGTCCCGAGCAAGGCCATGGTCAGGCGCTGGGCATTCGGGTTCCATCCGCTGATCCACGACACCGGTGCGAGCACGATCACGGTCATCGGCGGGTGGTCCGCCGCGGGCTCGGTGCCGGCCAGCTTCGGGTTGTCCTCGTCGAACGGGACGACGAACCCGTCGCCGTCGGAGAGGCGGTTTGCGGCGGCGTTGTAGAAGACCTGATCGCCGACCATCGGCTCGTTCCACTTCTCGAACACGACGTAGCCGACGCGGACGGTCAACGCGAGCGCCGTGATCAGCAACAGGGAGCGCACGAAGCGCCGTCGGGACTCGCTCATGCGCTCACCGTCTCGGCGGAGACGCTCGCGCTCGGGGCGGGTCCGACGTGGTCGTCGACAGGAGCTCGTGAGCGGGTGACGCGATCGAAGATCGCCACCGTCGCGACCGCGGCGAGCACCACGATGCTCGGCTCGGCCGGGACACGGAACCGGGTCTGGCCGTAGGTCAGGAGCGTTCCCGCGGTCACGACGACGGCAGGGACGACGAGGGGCCAGACCGTCTTCCGACGCCGGATGAGCAGGACCACACCTCCGATCGCGAGCACGAGCATCGGGTAGAAGAAGCCGAGTCCGAGGCCCGTGACCCAGCGGGGCCGACCCTCGCCCTCGTTGACGCTCAGCATGTCGGCTGGGCGGAACAGGCTCCAGGTGCGGCCCGCACGGGCGAGGAGCACGACGGGGAATCGGGTCCCGTGGTCACCGATGTAGTCGAGCGCGTCGTCGCGGTAGATCCTGCTCTGCACCGACTGGTCGCCGGCAGGTGCGGGGTCCGGGAGGCAACGCAGATCGGTCAGGCCGGTCGCGCTCCCGTAGAAGACGTTCCGACAGCTCGAGCCCAGCAGCGCGATCCCCTCGTTCGTCGAGATCAGCACCGGTTCGTCGAATCGGGACCAGTTCCAGAGCGTCCACGGGGCCACGACCACCGCGCTCACCCCGAGGACGACGACCGCCAGGAGCACCCGGGTCTTCGTCGCCTGGGAGCGCAGCGCGATCGCAGTCGGGATCACCAGCAGGGGCGCGAGGAGCACCAACTCGGCCCGCGTGAGGGTGGCGAGTCCGCACACGACCCCGAGACCGACGGCCGCCGCGACACCGGGATGTGCCTTCAGGCGGTAGGTGAGCAACACGGCCGCCGCGGTCAGGCCGGCCGCGAGGGTCTCCGACATGATCAGCCCGTCGTTCACCCAGAGGTACGGGTAGACCGCGGCGAGCCCGGCGGCCAGCCACCCGACACGGTCGCCGCCCACCCTTCGCCCGAGCAGACCGATGATCACCACCACCCCTGCACCGAGGGCAGCCATCAGGAAGCGCATCTGCAGCAGATTGTCGGTCCGCCAGATCGCCGCGACCGGAGTGAGCACGAGCGCGGTGAGCGGCGGATGATCGGCCGCCGGACCCGGATCCTCGACGAACGGGAACGGGTTGCTGAACCACTTCCCGTCGGCGTTCGCGTCGGCTTGCAGCTCGTAGTACGCGGCGTCGTAGAAGCCGTCGTCGTGCTGCGCGACGGTCACCACGAAGACGATTCGGACGCCGAGCGCGACCACCACGATCAGGCCGAGCACCGCCCAGAACCGGCGCGCGTCGTTGTGAGCTCGCGCGCTCCGTTCCCCTGTGTCGGCCGCCATCAGCCAGCCACACTACGAGAGGCCCCAGCGGTTCGGGGGTTTCGCTCAGCGGGACTTCGTGAGCAGGAGCGATCCCGCGAGGGGTCCGCCACCCGCGGCCGCGACTGCGACCTCGGGGTCGCCCGGAACCTGACGGGCGCCGGCCTCGCCCCAGAGTTGCACGCACGCCTCGTGGATGAACCCGTAGCCGTGGAGGCGGCCGGCCGACAGCTGCCCGCCGTTGGTGTTCAGCGGCAGTTCGCCGTCGAGCGCGATCCGCGCGCCACCCTCCACGAACGGACCCGACTCCCCCTTGCCGCAGAACCCCATCGCCTCGAGCCACGTCATCGTGATGAAGCTGAATCCGTCGTACATCTCGGCGAGTTGCACGTCGGCGGGGGTGAGATCGGTGCGCGTCCACATCTGCGCCGCCGCGTCGCGGCACGCCATCGTGGTGAGGTCGTCGAACTGGTCCCAACTCGGACGACCGCGCAGCGCGGTCCCGACCGCTTCCACCTGGATCGGCGGTTTGCGCAGATCGGGCGCGGTCTCGGCCCGCGACACGATCACCGCGGTGGCGCCGTCGCACGGGACGTCGCAGTCGTACAGGCAGAGCGGCGACGAGATCATGCGCACGTTCAGGTAGTCGTCGAGCGTCATCGGGTCGGTGTAGATGCCGTTGGGGTTCAGCGCGGCGTTCTTCCGCGCGTTCAGGGCGATCTGCGCGAGCTGCTCCCGCGTGGTGCCGAACTCGTGGAAGTGGCGCTGGGCCATCATCGCGATCCAGATGGCCGCCGACGGCGCCGCGAACGGCAGCGTCCACTCCATGAACCCGCTGGCCCGGAAGCTCCCGCCTCCTCCTCCGCCGCCCGGCATCACCGACGACCGACCCTTGCTGCCCTGGGCGCTGCCCTCGTACACGCTGCGGAAGCACAGGACGTGGGTCGCGAGCCCGGATGCCACGGCGAGGCAGGCGTCGATCACCGAACCGAGCTGGCTCGGCAGCTCGATGCCACCCGTGTACCAGCCGAGGTTCAGGCGCAACGCGTCCTGCACATCGACCAGCCCGGCACCCGAGAAGCCGGGCGGGACCGACATCGGCCCGGGATAGGTCGCGATCCCGTCGATGTCGGCAGTGGTGAGACCCGCGTCGTCGATCGCGGCCAGGCACGCGTCGAGCGTGAGCTCGAGCGGATCGCGGAACAGGCGCCGCCCGACCTCCGACTGACCCGCCCCGCTGATGACCGACCGTCGTTCGATGATCTCGGTGTGCTCCGCTGCGCCGCCTCGATCGCTCACCGATTCACCTGCTCTGGTTCGCGTCCGGCGGCTCCGCTGTGCCCACTGATCTGGTCGACGGTCACGAGTTGGCCTCAGTCGGTTCGAACAGGGGAATCCACACGTCTTCGTCGCGCGCCTCGAACGTGACGTGGAGCGGCATGCCGATCTCGACGTTCTCGATCGGGCAGTGCACGAGGTTGGTCGTGAGTCGGAGACCCTCCTGCTCGGGGAGCTCCACGATCGCGACCACGTACGGCAGTTCCGGTCCGGGCATCCACGCCTGGTGGTTCACCGAGTAGGTGTGCAACGTCGCGTTGCCCGACACCGCCTCGGGCGTCAACGCCTTCGAGTGACAGATCGGGCAGATCGGCGTCGGCGGATGGATGTAGTACCGGCACTCGTCGCAGCGGAGGAACCGCAGTTCGTTCTGCTCGCCACCCGTCCAGAAGAACCGGTTGCGGTCGGTGACCTCGGGCAGGATGCGGAAGGGAAGCTCGGCCTCGGGACTCACGGCTCGCTCAGTCGGCCTCGGGTGGCGGCGCGGCGTCGAACCCCCGGCGGGCGTGGGGCATCGCCTCGACCGCGCAGAGCATCCCGAATCCCGGGGTCGTGAGCATGATCGAGCCGAGCACCTCTTCCCAGGTCGCGCCGACCTCACGGGCGAGGCCCGCGTGGCGGACGATGCCTTCGTGGTTGCGCAGCACGACGGTGCACACGAGCCGGATGAGCTCGTGCGTCTTGCGGTCGGGTGCGGGGAGTGAGTCGATCTGGCTCAGCCACGCGCTCTGCGACTCGTGCAGCGACGGGAACACCTCGTGGAGCGGACCCTCGAAGGGGAAGCTCCAGTCGTCGGACCGAGTGGTCACTGCGACGCGGCCGGCCGGAAGACGGGGATCGTGAAGTCTTCGCTCGTCTCCTGGAACACGACCTCGAGCTCCATGCCGTCGGCCAACGCATCGAACTCGCAGTCGACGACGTTGGTCTGCATGCGCGGCCCTTCGGCGAGGTCGACGACCGCGGCGACGTAGGGCACCCGCGCGGGCCACGGCGGGAGGTCGTTCTGGTAGACGACCGACCACGTGTAGAGCGTCGCCCGACCGCTCGCGTCGTACCACTCGACGGCTTCGCTCCAACAGCTCGGGCAGAACGGGCGCGGGTAGAAGTGGTACTCGCCGCACGCGGTGCAGTGCCGGATCAGCAGCCGTTCTTCCTTGGCTGCGTCCCAGAAGGGTTGCGTCTCGAGATCGGGGCTCGGGAGGTCGAACCGGGTCATCGCCCGACCCTACGCCTGCGCCGGCAGGGCCGCGACCGCGACCCCCGCCAACTTCGCCTCACCGTCCTGGTTCACGACCGTGCACTCGAGGTCGACTCGGTGCTCGCCACCTTCGTCGTACTTGCGCTGGACGACGACGCGGGTGGTGAGGGTCTCGCCCGGCCACGTCTGCTTGGTGAAGCGGACCTTGTAGTGGCGGAGGTTGCCCACGCCGACGTAGCCGGTGACGGCCGTCGCGAGGATCCCCGCTGTCAGCATCCCGTGCCCGAACACGCTCGGCAGTCCGGCTTCCTTCGCCGACACCTCGTCGGTGTGCATCGGGTTGAAGTCGCCCGACGCCCCGGCGTACATCACCAGGTCGGTGCGGGTGAGCGTGTGGGCCACCTCGGGGGCCGTGGCCCCTACGGCTACTTCCTCGAAGAACAACTTCTGCTCGGTCACGCTCCGTTGATACAAGTTCCCTGACACGAGTGTCAACTCCCGCAGCGGCGACGTAGTCTGCCGCGCGTGCCCGCCGACTGGCCCCTCCGCACGACCGCGCCGGAGCTCGCGACCCGCTACCGCGCCGAGGGGTGGTGGACCGACGACACCCTCGGCGAGGTCGTCGCCCGGGCGTTCGTCACGTCTCCCGGGCTCGCAGTCCGGATCTGGTCCGACACCCGCCCGGCCGAGACCACGATCGGCGACGTCGCCCACCGGGCCCGGGAGCTCGCCGCCGGTTTGCTCGCCCGTGGGATCGGCCCCGGCGACGTCGTCGCGTTCCAGCTCCCCAACTGGCTCGAAGCCGCGGTCACGTTCTACGCGGTCGCCCTCACGGGCGCGACGCTCGTGCCGATCGTGCACTTCTACGGACCGCACGAGGTCGGCTACGTGCTCGCGCGAGTCGCAGGCACGCGCTCCTCGTCACCACCGACCGCTTCGGGCATCTCGACTATCTCGCCGCGCTCGAGGAGCTCCGACCCGGGCTCCCCGACCTCGAGATCGTGGCGATCGTCGGCGACGGACCGATCCCGGCCGACGCGGTCCCGTTCTCGGCACTGTTCGCCGACGCGCTCGAGGAACCGATTCCCGTCGATCCCGACTCCCCCGCGGTCGTCGGGTACACGTCCGGTACGACCGCCGCACCGAAGGGTGTGGTCCACACCCACCGCACCCTCCTGGCCGAGATCGAACAGGTCGCCACCATGGGCGCCACCGGCGGCACGCCGATCCTGAACGGCGCGCCGGTCGGCCACGCGATCGGCATGCAGGCCGGGCTCCTCCTCCCCGTCACGAGAGGCCTCGGCGTCTACCTCACCGACGTCTGGGACCCGACCCGCGTGCTCGCGGCGATGCTCGAGTCGAGAGTCACGTCGGGCGCGGGTTCCACGTTCTTCCTCCAGAGCCTGCTCGACGACCCGAGCTGCACCGCCGAGCACCGCGCGCTGATCGGGCGGGTCGGCCTCGGGGGTGCGCCGGTCCCCGCCGCGTTCGTCGACCGGGCCCGCGACCTCGGCATCTCGATCGTCCGTTCCTACGGGTCCACCGAGCACCCGTCGACCACCGGCAGCACCCACGACGACCCCTACGAGGTGCGCGGCTACACCGACGGCCGCCCGCTCGCCGGTGTGGAGATCCGTCTCGTCGACGAAGCCGGCCACGACGTGTCCGTCGGTTCCCCCGGCGAGATCCTGAGTCGCGGCCCCGACCTGTTCGCCGGGTACACCGACCCCTCGTTGACCACGACTGCGGTCGACGCCGACGGCTGGTACTCGACGGGCGACGTCGGCGTGCTCGACGACCACGGCGCGCTCACCATCACCGACCGGATCAAGGACATCATCATCCGCGGCGGCGAGAACATCAGCGCCGTCGAGGTCGAGGAGCAGGTCGCGCGCATCCCCGGCGTCGCAGAGGTCGCGGTCGTGGCCGCACCCGACGAACGCCTCGGCGAGCACGCCTGCGCGTTCGTGCGGGTCCTCCCCGACGTCGACCCTCCCGACCTCGACGTGCTGCGCGCCCATCTCGAACGCGCAGGACTCGCCCGGCAGAAGTGGCCCGAGGAGCTCCGCGTCGTCGAGACCCTCCCGCGGACTCCGTCGGGCAAGGTCAAGAAGTTCGAGCTCCGCAACTCCCTCCGCCCGAACCCGCGCTGAACCCGCGCTGAGTCGAGTGGAGCGGTTGAGCGGGTGGGTCGGGCGGGTGGTTACGGGTCCCGGGGGAGGCCGAGGGTGCGTTCGGCGATGATGTTGCGCTGGATCTCGCTCGTGCCGCCGGCGATCGTGAGCTGACGGCTGAAGAGGAACTGGCGGGCCCAGCTCGCGGCGGGGCCGTCGGCGATCGCACCTTCGCCGGCCATGAAGCCGAGGCCGACCTCGTTGACCCGCTGGTCCTGCTCCACCCCGAGGAGCTTGCGCACCGCAGCCTCGGAACCCGACGGGTCGGCGCCGGTCAGCTTCGAGAGCGTGAGGCGGAACCCGAGCACCGACAGCGCGTAGTCGCGCACCACGAGGTCGCCGGCTTCGGCGAGCGCCGCAGTGTCGGACTCACGGCCCTGCTCCCGCAACATGTCGAGGATGGTGCGGACACCGGCGCCGATCGTCGTACCGCTGCCCATGAACACCCGTTCGTTCGCGAGCGCGGTCCTGGTCGCGCGCCAGCCGTCGTTCGCATCGCCGACGAGACAGTCGTCGGGGACGAACACGTCGTCGAAGAAGACCTCGTTGAAGAACGCTTCGCCGGTGAGCTCGCGCAGCGGACGGATGTCGATGCCGGGGGTCTTCATGTCGAGCATGAAGAACGAGATGCCGTTGTGCTTCGGCGCGTCGGGATCGGAACGGGCGAGGAGGATCCCCCACTGCGCCCGGTGCGCCAACGACGTCCAGACCTTCTGCCCGTTGATCAGCCAGCCCCCCTCGACCTTCTCGGCCTTGGTCGAGAGTCCGGCCAGGTCGGAACCCGCACCGGGCTCGCTGAAGAGCTGACACCACTCGATGTCGCCCCGCATGGTCGGCGGGATCCAGCGCTGCCGCTGCTCCTCGGTGCCGTAGATGATCAGCGGCGGGAGGGCCCAGTTGCCGATGGTGATGCTGGGTCGGATCATCTTGACCCGGCGGAACTCCTCCTCGATCACGAGCTGCTCGACGGCGTCGGCTTCGCGCCCCCACGGCTTGGGCCACGACGGCGAGATGTAGCCGGCGTCGGCGATGCGGACGCGCTGTTCCTTCGGATCGAGCGGCGCGATCTCCTCGAGGAACGCGCGCAGCTCCTCGCGGTGGGCCTCGGCCTCGGGCGGGAGGTCGACGGTGAGGCGGCGACGGGCGCCGCCCATCGCGATCGTCGCGGCCTGCGCCTTCCACGACGCCGAACCGCCGAGCAGCGCGCGGGTCGTGGCGGCGCGGCGGAGGTAGATGTGCGCGTCGTGCTCCCAGGTGAAGCCGATGCCGCCGAGCACCTGGATGCAGTCCTTGGCCGTGTCGAGGAACGACTCGACTGCGAGTGCCGCGGCGGTCGCGGCGGTGAGCGGGCCGGCGGCGTCGTCGCCGACGGCGCGGGCTGCGTCCCACACCGCGGCGCGGGTGAGCTCGGTGCGGGAGAGCATGTTGGCGCAGCGGTGCTTCGTGCCCTGGAACTGCCCGATCGGTCGGCCGAACTGCCGACGGTCGGCCGCGTACTCGGCTGCGGTGTCGACGCACCACTGCGACGCGCCGACCGCGTCGGCCGCGAACAGGACCGCGGCGAGGTCGCGGATCTCGGGAGTCGCGATCTCGCGCAGCTGGCGCGCCGGGGGGACGATCGCGCCGTCGACGGTGATCTCGGCGACCCGACGGGTGAGGTCGACGCTCTTCAGCTCGACGGCTTCGAAGTCGCCCGACTCGAGCACGACCCAGATGCCGCCGGCGTCGGCGATCACCACGTCGGCGAGATGGCCCGAGAGGACCGGCCGCAACGTTCCCGACACCCGGACCGAGCCGTCGGCCTGCTCTTCTCCGGCGATCGACCCCCCGAGCGCCACGGCGGCGATCGAGGAACCGTCGGCCAGCGCGGGTGCGTAGGTGGCGGCGACGTCCTTGCCCGCAGCCTGCAGCACCGCGGCGCCGAGGACGGTCATGAGGAAGGGACCCGGGGCCACGACCCGACCGAGCTCCTCGAGCACGACGACCAGTTCGGGCAGTCCGTAGCCCGAGCCGCCGTGGACCTCGTCGACGTGCAGGCCGAGCCAGCCCTGTTCGGCGATCGCGTCCCAGAACTCGGGACGACCCTCGGCGTCGGCGTCGAGCAGGGCCCGGGGCACCGCCGGCGGGCAGGCCCGTTCGGCCCAGCCCCGCACGGCCTGGTGCAGCGCGTCGTGTTCCTCGGTGATCCCAATCGGCATGCCCGAGCAGGATACGGGTTCACCTGGCCCAACTGTCAGGTCGGAGACCCCCGTCCCATCGAGGTTGGCAGCAACGGCACCGGAATCCGGACCTCACGCTGCCAACGTCGGGTGAGAGGTCGTACGCTCGGGTCATGCATGACCTCGTGGTGAAGAACGGGACCCTGGTCGACGGGACGGGCGACGCGGCCCGACCGGCCGACGTCGCGATCGACGACGGCGTGATCACCGAGGTCGGCGACGACGTCGGCAACGGCCGCCGCACGGTCGACGCCGACGGACTCACCGTCACGCCCGGGTTCGTCGACGTGCACACGCACTACGACGGCCAGATCACCTGGGACCCGACCCTCACGCCCTCGTGCTGGCACGGGGTGACGTCGGTCGTGATCGGCAACTGCGGCGTCGGCTTCGCGCCGGTGAAGCCCGACCAGCACGACTACCTGATCGGCCTGATGGAGGGCGTCGAAGACATCCCCGGCGCGGCCCTGTCGGCCGGGATCCAGTGGGGATGGGAGACGTTCCCCGAGTACCTCGACGCCATCGAGTCGATGCCGAAGGCCCTCGACGTCGGCACCCAGATCCCCCACGGTTCGGTGCGCGTCTACGTGATGGGCGAACGGGGCGCGAAGAACGAGCCCGCGACCGCCGACGACATCGAGGCGATGGCTGCGATCGTGGGCGAGGCGATCGACGCCGGCGCGCTCGGGCTGTCGACGTCGCGCACGATCGCCCACATGGCGATCGACGGCGAGCCGGTGCCCGGCACCTTCGCGGCGGAAGACGAGCTGTTCGGCCTCGGCCGGGTGCTCGGCGACCGGGGTACCGCAGTGTTCGAGCTTGCGCCGGCCGGCGCACTCGGTGAAGACCTCGCCGCCCCGGAGCTCGAGATGGCGTGGATGCGAAAGCTGGGCGCCAAGATCGGTCGTCCGATCACGTTCGCGCTCACCCAGAACGACCACGATCCCGACGCCTGGCGCGACATGCTCCGTCTCGCCGGCGACGCAGTCGCCGAAGGTGCCCGCATCCGTCCGCAGGTCGCAGGCCGACCCGTCACCCTGCTGCTCGGTCTGCAGACGTTCCACCCGTTCGCCTACGCGCCCGAATGGGGTTCGCTCGCGATCCTGCCCCTCCCCGAGCGCGTCGCCCGCATGCGCGACCCCGAGGTGAAGGCGCGCCTGGTCGAGGCCGCGCGCAACCTCGACAGTTCGCTCGTGCAGTTCGTCGACCCCGCGAAGTCGTACCCACTGGGCGACCCGCCGGTGTACGAGCCCGACCCGTCCGACAGCATCACCGAACGGGCCGCCCGCGAGGGTCGGGAGGTGTTCGACCTCTACTACGACCTCCTCATGGCCGACGAAGGGCGCGCGCTCGTGATGCGGCCGCTGCTCAACTTCTCGAACCAGAACCTCGACCCGGTCCGCGAGATGCTGATGCACCCTTCGAGCGCGTGGGGACTCGGCGACGGCGGCGCGCACTGCGGCACCACCTGCGACGCCAGTACCCCCACCTTCATGCTCACCCACTGGGTGCGCGACCGCGCGGGCGAACGACTCCCGCTCGAGTGGGTGGTGCGCAAGATGACCGCCGAGACTGCGTCGCTCTACGGCCTCGGCGATCGCGGCGTGGTGCGTCCGGGGATGAAGGGGGATCTCAACGTGCTCGACCTCGACGGGATGCAGCTCCACGCGCCCGAGATGGTCTACGACCTCCCCGGCGATGCCCGCCGCTTCACCCAGAAGGCCGACGGCTACGTCGCGACCGTCGTGAGCGGCGAGGTCACGATGGAGCAGGGCGAGGAGACGGGAGCGCGACCCGGTCGGCTGCTGCGCGGGGCCCGCTAGGCGCGTTCGGCGCGCAGTCGCCCGGCGGGAGCGGCGCACCGGCGGCGCGGCGGGCTTCGACGAGCTCGTCGAGTCGGGCCGTCTCCCGGGACACCACCGCGGCGGCTTCCTCGGCCGGGATCGGTTCGACGGGAGGCTCCGCGAACCCGGGGACCGGTCCGTGCGCGGCCCGGATGCGTACGCGGGTGCGCGCGATCTCGGAGCTGAGGCCCGCGTGCTCGTCGCTCAGGCCGAGCAGCACGTCGGCCGCGCGCATGTACCCGTAGTCGATCGACGTGGCGATCAGCTCCGGGTCGATGGTGAGCGCGTCGTGCACGTCGAACTCGGGCGCGATGACCGTGACCTTGCGACCCCATCCCCGCGGTGGCGTCATCTCCTTGCGGAGGGTCTCGTCGGGGGCGATGTCGGACGCGACCCGGCGGGCGACGTCGAGCAGGCCTCGATCGCCGTAGTCGTCGACCGGCTCGACCCCGAGTGCCGACGCCACCACCGCGAAGATGTGGCCGGCACCCAGACGGGTGAACGCGAGCTCGAGCGGAAGGATCTCGCGCACGCCACCGTCGACGAAGTGCTCGCCGTTCAGCTCGGTGGGCGGGAAGATCACCGGGATCGACGCCGACGCCAACACCGCTTCGCGCAGCGGCACCGCGGGGACGTCGAGGGGCGCGCCGTCGCGGTTGCAGACCTCGCCGGTCTCGGTGAAGTAGCGCAACTCCCCCGTCTCGAGGCTCACGGCACCGACACGGAGTGCGATCCCCGACGCCTCGATGCGGTCGGTGTCGAGCCGCGTCTCGATGATCGACCGCACCGGATCCATGCGCAGCAACGACTTCGCCCGCATGGCCTGGCGGAGCGCGTCGAGGGTGCCGTCGGCCTCGGGCGGGTTGCGGACGAGCTCGCCGAGCATGCGCAGGACGACGCGGGTCTGGCTGCCGGCGGTGCCGTTCTCGGCTGCGCGACCCCGGAGTGACGACGCCCACGCGGCCTGCGACCGCAGCTTGTCGAGCCAGGGTTCGGTGAGCCACATGTCGGCGTTGCCGCGCAGCCCCCGCCAGATGTCTTCGAGGTCGTCGATGGCGCGCCGACCGGTGGCTTCGTCGTCGCCCTCGGCGAGCTTGGCTGCGATGATCGCGCCGACGGAACTCCCGCAGAGGATCGCTGGTCGGACCTTCAGGTCGTCGTAGAGGTACCGCAGCACCCCCACTTCGAAGCTTCCCTGCGAGCCCCCGCCGCTGAGCGCGAACGCGATCGGCTGGCGGGCGAACCGACGCCGGAGGTTGGCCCGCGCGGTGCGGACGAGCCGGTCACGCCGGTCTCGGGTCCGGGCAGCGGGGAGGCGTTCAGCCACGAGGATCCCGCGGCTACGAACCGGCGAGCTTCTCGCCGTCCTTCACCAGCTTGATCGCCTGGGTCGGACAGCCCTGCGCCGCGAGCACGATCTTCTCCTCGGGCGCGGCCTCGATGTCGACGAGGATCGCGATCCCGTCGTCGTCGAGGTCGAACACCCCGGGGGCCCAGAACGAGCAGTTGCCCGAGCCCATGCACACCTCGCGGTTGATCTCGATCTCCAGTGCCACCGTGCTCCTCTCCCCTGCCGACGGGCCTGACGTTCCTTCGACCCTACAGGCGCCCGGCCTACAGAGCCGGAGAAGGAGCGGAGCCGGCGGACACCCACCGTGGGTCGTCAACTGGTGGGCGATCGAGCCGGCGCAGCGGATTCGACCATCAAAGCCGGTCGTCGATGGTGCGGGCCAGGAGCTCGAGGTTCGTCGCCCGCGCCGCCGCATCGCCCGCGACGTTGGAGTACGCGAGCGCGTAGACCTTCCCGTCGTTCACGAACTGGAGGTCGACGATGCCGTCGGGGCCTTCGGTGTCGATGTAGGCCTTCCGGCCGAGCCCGGTGACGGGCGTGCCGTCGTCGACGAGGTCCTCGGAGTAGTACCGCTCGTTGTCGAAGATGCGGAACTGCACCAGCTGTCCGTCGAGGGCGGGCGACTGGTAGATGCACTGCGACGCGACGCTCTTCGGTCGGCCCTCGACCCTCGGCTGGGCGGGCACGCCGAACAACGTGGTCGCGTCGGCCGCGGTGAGCAGCGAACACGCGGTCGTCGGGCCGCGGTCTTCGCGGCGGTCGGCGTCGGTCGGGCTCGATGAGCGTGTCGTCGTCGCTCCCGCAGGCGGCGACGCCGAGCGCCAGCACGAGCGCGACTCCGAGGGGGAGCAGGAGTCGAGTCCCGACCGACCGGTGCACGGCCTCACGCTACCCTCGGCGCGTGAGCCGAGCGGAGACGGGCGGGCAGCGATCCCTGCACTGGCGCAAGAGCGAGCTCCACGGCCTGCTCCCCGATCCGGAGCCGCGGTCCGTGCTCCACACCCTGATCTCGGTCGACGACCACCTCGTCGAGCCCCCCGGGATGTTCGACGGTCGGCTCCCGAGTCGCCTCCAGTCTCTCGCGCCCCGGGTCGTCGAGACCGTCGAGGGTCACGAGGTGTGGGAGTTCGACGGCCGGATCTTCTTCCAGGTCGGCATCAACGCGGTGGTGGGCCGGGCCCGCGAAGACTGGCTCATCGAACCGACCCGGTTCGACGAGATGCGTCCGGGCTGCTTCGACATCGAGGCGCGGGTGCACGACATGGACCTCAACGGGATCTGGGCGTCGGTGAACTTCCCGTCGCAGATCACGGGATTCTGCGGGTCGGTGTTCTCGCGCTGCTCCGATCCCGACCTCGGCCTGGCGGTGACGCGGGCGTGGAACGACTGGTTCTTCGACGAGTGGCACACGCCGCACCCCGAACGCATCGTGCCGATGGGGATCACCTTCCTCGGCGACGCCGAACTCGGCGCCGCGGAGATCCGCCGCAACGCGGCCCGCGGGTTCACCGCGGTGACGCTCCCGGAGCAGCCGCACCGGATCGGGATGCCGAGCATCTTCTCGGGCTGGTGGGATCCGATCGTCGAGGCCTGTGCGGAGACCGGAACGGTCATCTGCCTGCACGTCGGGTCGACCGGGGTGGTCGACATGCCCGACCGACGCGCCGATGGTCCCGCTCGCGGCGACGTTGTTCGGTCAGCTCTCGCTCACCGCGTGCACGGAGTGGCTCTGGTCGGGAACACCGGTGCGGTACCCCGACGTGAGGATCGCGATGAGCGAAGGTGGGATCGGCTGGGTCGCGATGTTGCACGACCGGCTCGAGAACATCGTCGACCGCTCGGGGTACGGCTCCTACTTCCCCGGCGACCTGCGTCCGGCCGACGTGCTCCGGCGCAACTTCTGGTTCTGCACCATCGACGACCCCTCGACGCTCACCACCCTGGAGACGATCGGGGTCGACCGGGTGATGTTCGAGACCGACTACCCCCACGGCGACGGGACCTGGCCCGATTCGCAACGCGTGTTCGACGACGTGTTCGGGTCACTCCCGGCCGACGTCGTCGCCAGGATCGGTCATGGGAACGCCGCGGAGTTGTTCCGACACCCGCTCCCGCCGGCCGACTCCCCGCTCAGCGGCCCTGCGCGACCTTCCACGCGACCATGAGCAGCGGGACCTGGAACGGGAGGCGGGCGATCGCAGCCGGCGCAGAGTCGAACGGCGGCTTCGCGCCCTCGATGCCGCCGTCGATCGCCGACTGGATGTTGGCGGGAAACACACCGAGCAGGGTGACGAAGCTCAGCGCGCCGCCGAGCTTGCGGGTCTTCGGCACCATCAGCAGTGCGGCGCAGGTCAGTTCGACCGCGCCGCTCGCGTAGACCCACGTGCGAGCCTTCCCCGGCATCCACTTCGGGACGATGGGGTCGTAGAACTGCGGCGCGGTGAAGTGGGTGACGCCCGCGCCGCCCATGACGAAGCCGAGCTCGATGTGACGCGGGATCAGGGGCATCCGCGCACGCTATCGGTTCGTCATCTCATCCCGTGACCGTGGTGGTGACCGGCACGAGTCCGTGCGAGCTGAGCTTCGCCGCCTCCGCCGCGGTCAGGTCGGGCTTGGCGAAGTAGCGGAACCGCTTCGACGTGAAGCGCTTCGCCACCCCGGCCGGACAGTCGGCCCGGGTCGGGTCCGTGCACGCGACCTCGCCGCCACCCGCACCGACGACCCGCACCCCGGCCTGGCCCCACGCGGCATTGTCGCCGGTGCAGGGCGTGGGCGACGCCGGCTTCTGGTCGAGGTAGTAGGTCGACAGCTCGAGGCCGGCGATGTCGGTGTCGGGAACCCGTGCGGTCACGATCGCGCCCGGTGCACCTGAGACCATCTGCCACAGCGCGACTCGCGGCGCCGCGATCGTGTCGGGCACGCCGTCGATGGGGACCCCTGCGTTCTGGTCGTCGGTGTAGGTGAGCCCGGCGAGGTTCGTGGTGAAGTCGTCGAACTGCATGACTCCGGGGATGGCGTGGACGCGGAGGTCGATCTGGAGGTCGGCGCGGCGGGGGTAGAACGTGTCGGTGGCCACGGTGTACTGACCACTGTTCGTCCCGATGTGTGACCGGATCGCCCGCACCGGGCCACTGATGTTCGCCACGAACCCGCCTTCGTAGGGGTTCGTCGCACCGCCGTCGAACGTCTCCTCGCTCCGGCCGCACAGGCCAGGCGCGAACTGGATCCGACCGCGCTCGAGCATGTCGGCCCCGCTGCTGCCACCGGTCGTGATCCTCAGCGAGTCGTTCAACCACCGGTCGCTGTATCCGAGCGTGTAGGCCACCGTGCTGACGGTCGTGTGCTCCGGATTGAACCCGGCGACCTTGTTCGGCACCTTGGCCCCGGTGCCCATCTTGTACGTGGCGCGGTAGTCGCCCGAGTCGAGCGAGAACGTGTAGTTCACGCCCGTGGTGCCCGCACTGCCCCCCGTCATCTGCGCATCGGTGCTGCGGTAGAGGTACGTGTAGCTGATCCCCTCGGCGTCGAGTGGATCGGTGATCGTGATCTCCTGGCGGGTGTCGGCGACCACGCCGGGCGGTGTCGCGGTGCCCTCCGGGGCCTGCTTCCCGGTGTCGACGCCGAGGACCGCGATCTCGTCGTCGGCGTCGAGCAGGGGGTCGCTGTCGGCACCGACGTACGTGTCCCAGTAGCGGTAACCCGGCGCAGCGGCGCTCGGCGTCGTGTACACCGGGACCCTGAACTCGGTGCCGTCGGCGTTCTTCGCCCAGTTCGCCGGCGCCCGGTTGAGGATCTTGCCCGGGTTCACCATGTCGCGCTCGTCGACCTGGACCGGGACCTGGTGCCAGACGGTCCCGTCCCACGAGAAGGCGACGACCGCGGGCACGGGACTGCCGAGCAGCTTCGGCGTGGCCGACGCGGTCAACACCACGGGATCCTCGTTGCGGGCCAGCGGCGCGCCGTACCGGGTGCAGCCGGCCAACGCGAGCAACGAGACAACGACGACGACGCCCACGATCGCGCGAGCAGGAATCCGGAGCATGACGCTCTCCCCCCTGGAGCTAACGATTCGGAAGTTAGCCGAATCTCACGGGGAGTGACGTCGGGGACCGGAAGTTCTCGCCGTGGATGTGCACGTCGTCGCGCACCACGGCCTCCTCGTCGAGGCGCAGGTTCGGGCAGCGCTCGATCAGCCGGTCGATCGCCTTCGCCATCTCCATCCGCGCCAGGTGCATGCCGAGGCACATGTGCACCCCGACCCCGAACGACATGTGCGGGATCTGCGGCCGGAAGATGTCGAAGTCGTCGGCGTGGTCCCAGCGACTCGAGTCGTGGTTGGCCGAGCCCACCCCCGCGACGACGTCGGCGCCGGCGGGGATCTCCACCCCGGCGAGCTCGGTGTCGCGCGTGCACTGCCGCGACGTGATGGTGAGGGGGCTCTCCCAGCGGATGATCTCCTCGATGGTCTGGGCCATCAGCGACCGGTCGGCGCGCAGCGCCTCGAACTGGTCGCGATGGGTGAGCAGCGCGTAGATCAGGTTGCCGGTGGCCCGGTAGGTGGTCTCCGCGCCGGCGGGGAGCAGTAGCCGTAGGAACGAGAAGATCTCCTCGTCGCCGAGTCGTTCGCCCGCTTCCTCGGCCCGCACGAGCTCGCTGATGAGGTCGTCGCCCGGGTCCTTGCGCTTCGCCTCGAGGACGCCGGTGAAGTACTCGTAGAGCTCGGCCGACGCGACGATCCCCGCCTCGGGTTGTGCGGCCACGTTGGTGAGCGCGAGCGCGCGCGGCTGGAAGTACTGATAGTCCTCGCGGGGAAGGCCGAGGAGCGCCCCGATCACCTGCACCGGGTACAGGTAGGTGAACTCGCGGACGAGCTCGGCCTCGCCGCGGTCGATGAAGGTGTCGATCGTGTCGTCGACGACCGGGCCGACGAGATCGTCGTTCCAGTGCGCGAGCGTCTTGGAGCGGAAGGCCTGCGCGACGAGCGAGCGCAGTCGCTTGTGCTCGGGCTCGTCCATCCCGACGAGGGGGTACGGCCCCATCACCACCGTGAGCAGGTCGCGGATGCTGCCCGAGCAGTAGGTGACGTTGTCGCGCAGCACCGTTGCGACGTCGTCGTAGCGGTAGACGTAGAACATCTCGGTGCCGCTGTCGGAACCGTCGAACGAGTCGTTGTGGCGCACCTCGACCGGGGTGTCCCGCCGCTTCTCGCCGTAGCCCGGATACGGGTTGCGGCTGTCGCCGGCCACCGTGCCGACGAACTGCGCCATCGGATCCCACGTATCGGTCGCCACGGTGTGCCCTCTCCGAGCTTCGGCGTTTCCTGACGTCTGTGTCAGATTGTAGGCCGGGGGGACAGGTCGAGGAATCGTTCGTAGCGGTCCGACATCGCGGCGTGCCACCGAGGTTCGGGGTCGACGGTGCGGTCGACGCGGGCCCAGCGCCGGGCGTCGAGCATCGACGCCTCGAGGCCGGCGGCGACCCGCCCGAGGAACGCCGATCCGAGGGCTCCACCTTCGGGCACCGCGACACAGTCGACGGGCAGGCCGGTGCCGTCGGCGAGGGCCTGGACCCACTCGTCGACGCGGGTCCCCCCGCCGGTGGCGACGATGCGACGCGCCGGCCGGCCGCTCGCCTCGATCGCCCGTCGGGTCACGAACCCCGACGCTTCGAACGTCGCCCTCCGCACGGCCGCCGGGCCGTGGGTCAGGTCGAGGTCGGCGAGCACCGCCCGCCGATTCGGATCGTCGATCGGCGATCGCTCACCCCGCGGGTACGGCGCCCACACCGGGACCGCGCCGGGATCCCGCGTCGGCTCGACGTCGCGGGCGCCGAACGCGTCGAGCGCCCAGTTCACGAAGAGGCCCCCCGCGTTGCTCGGGCCCCCGACGAGGAAGTTGCCGGGCGAGGTGTGCGGGATCGGGTAGAAGCCGCCGGCGTCGGCGGGGAGCGCGTCCTCGGGAACCACCACCCACACGATGAGGGTCGTCCCGAGGATCACGAGCACGTCGCCGGGCGCGTCGGCGCCGGCGACGATCTGCTCCGCGAGCGCATCGATGCAACCCGACGCGAGGACCGGCCCGTCGGGGCCGCCGAGCCGGCCGCACTCCACGGCCGTCGGGACGAGCCTGGGGAGCTGGTCGGTGGTGATCCCTGCCGCGGCCGCGACCTCCGGGTCCCACCGGCGCCAGTCGAACAACGGGAACGCGGTCGCCGCGGTCGACGTGTCGAGCACCGCTTCCCCTCCGAGCGCCCGGTTCGCGACCGCCTGCGCCGGCCAGAAGCCGGCCGCATCGGGGCACTCCCGCGCGCACCAGCGCAGGAAGCCGACCAGCTCGCCGCTCTGGGCCGGGTTCCCCCCTCCCCCGGTGCCACCCCGGACGTCGCCGTAGAGCAGGCCCGCGCTCTGCGGCACGCCACCCGCGTCGACGGCTGTGAGCGACGGCACCATCGCCGCGACCGAGAGTCCCCGCGCGGCGCGGCCCACGTCGCCGAGCTCGGCCAGCGCCTGCTCCGGACCGCGCCGCCACGCCCGGTCGGCGTCGTGCTCGAACCGATCCGGTGCCGTGATGATCACCGGGTGCGGCACCCGGGATCGGGCCACGACGGTGCCGTCGGCATCCGCCGCGACCGCCTTCACCGAAGTGGTGCCGATGTCGATCCCGACCGTGATCTCCGACGCTGCCCCCGACATGGCCGGCGACTGTACGCCCACACCTCGCCCCGGCGCGTCGGGGGACCTGTCGCAGGTTGTCGCAGGAGTGCGACAACCTGCGACGACCTCCCCGACGGGGTCAGGCGCGCATCGCGGCGAGCACCGACTCGTGCAGCAGGCCGTTCGTCGCCACCGCGCTGCCGTGCTCGGCGCTCACCTCGCCGCCGAGGTCGGTGAACCGACCCCCGGCCTCCTCGACGAGCACGAGCAGCGGAGCGAGGTCCCAGACCTTGAGCCCGTCGGGTTCGACGGCGACGTCGACCGCGCCCTCGGCCACGAGGGCGTACTGCCAGAAGTCGCCGAAACCGCGGCTGCGCCAACAGCGACGGGTGAGGGCGAGGAACTGGTCGGTGAGTCCGGCCGCGTCGAACGCGGCGACGCTGTCGTAGGTGAGGTGGGCGTCTTCGATCGCGGCGACACCCGAGACCCGGATCGGCTCGCCGTCGCGGAACGCGCCACCTCCGCGCGTCGCCCACCACCGGCGCCCGAGTGCCGGGGCGGATGCGAGACCGAGCACGAGGTCACCGTCGACCCGGAGTGCGATCAACGTCGCGTACACGGGGATGCCGCGCACGTAGCCCTTCGTCCCGTCGATCGGATCGACGATCCATTCCCGACCCGATGCGCCACCGGTGTCGGGGAACTCCTCGCCGACCACGGCGTCGTCGGGTCGCTCGGTCGCCAACGTGGCCCGGATCGTCTCCTCGACCAGGCGATCGGCCTCGCTCACCGGGGTCATGTCGGGCTTGGTCTCCACGATCAGGTCGTCGGCCCGGAAGCGCGAGAGCGTGATCACGTCGGCCGCGTCGGCCAGCTCGTGGGCGAGTCGGAGATCATCTACAAGGGTCGGAGCCATCGACGAACACTACGATCATCGACACCGCACCCGGGTGGGACCACACCCTCGGGCTCACGTTCGTCGTCGCGTACACCCTCGAGGCGCGACCGTCGACGTGACCTCGACCTGACAGACTCCCCGCGTCATGTCGATCGCCCACACGGCCGCCGGTCCGCTGCTCCGACTCGACGGCCTCACGAAGCGCTATTCCTCGGTCACGGCACTCGACGACCTCACGGTCGAGGTGCCACGGGGCCGGATCGGCCTGGTCGGCGCCAACGGAGCCGGCAAGACCACGATCTTCCGCCTCCTGCTCGGACTGGCCCACCCCACCGAAGGTCACGTCGAGGTGTGCGGCATCGACGTGGCCCGAGACCCGATCGGGGTCCGGACCCGGCTCGGCTACATGCCCGAGCACGACTGTCTCCCGCTCGACCAGACCGCCGCCGATGTGGTGTCGACGTTCGGCGAGCTGAGCGGCCTGCCCGCGCGGGTCGCCCGCCAGCGCGCGTCCGACATCCTCGATCTCGTCGGGCTCGACGAAGCCCGCTTCCGACCGATCGGCGGCTTCTCCACCGGCATGCGCCAGCGCACCAAGCTCGCCCAGGCGATCGTCGCCGATCCCGAGCTCGTGCTGCTCGACGAACCGACCGCCGGCCTGGATCCCCTCGGCCGCGAGGAGATGCTGGCGCTCGTCGCCCGACTCGGCTCGTTCGGGATCTCGGTGCTGATGGCCACCCACCTGCTCGACGACGTGCAGCAGGTGTGCGACCACGTGGTGATGATCGACGCCGGCCGACTCGTCGTGTCGGGAGCCACCGACTCCCTGCTCGAACGCACCGGTGTCGTCACCGTCGACGTCGGACCGCGCCGCGACGAGCTCGTCACCGGACTGTCGACCGTCGCGATGTCGGCGGTGACCGCCGACGGGTACGTCGAGGTGACGATCGACTCCGACCAGCACCTCGACCGGCTGCGCGATGTCATCGCCGACCTCGGGCTCCCGCTCTACCGCCTGTCGACGCAGGTGCGGTCACTCGACGAGGTGTTCGTGCGCAGAGCAGGTACCTCATGAGCACCATCGACGCGGCCGGTGGCACCGGGGCGGTGTACGACCGGGGCTACCGCCCCTACGACGGCCCGAGAGGTCGACGCGGCGCGGCGACGCTCGCGCTCTACCTGGCGTCGATGCGCCGGGCCCTCGGGATCCGCCGGTCGTGGCGCCAGAAGGTCGCCCCCTTCGTGCTGCTCGGCGTCGTGACCATCCCCGCGATCGTCAACGTTGGCATCGGCTACGTCACCCGGGGCGAGCTCCTGCTCCGCGACCGCGTCGAGATCATCACCTACCGGGAGTACGTCGGCGTGTCGGCCGCGCTCCTCCTGTTCGTGGCGCTGGTCGCGCCCGACGTCGTGTGTCCCGATCGTCGGCAGCGGGTCCTGCCCCTGATGTTCGCCCGACCGCTCACCGGCGTCGACTACGTCGTGGCCAAGGTCGGCGCGATCGCCACCATCCTGTTCGCGTTCTCGTTCCTGCCCCAGGTCGTCCTCTTCGTCGGCAACATGTTCGTGAGCGACAGCGCGCTCGACTACTTCACCGGCCATCTCGACGTCCTCTGGCAGGTGCCGCTCGCGGTGGTCCTCCTCGCCGTGTACTACGCGGTCGTCGGGGTCGCGATCGCCTCGCTCACCGATCGGCGGATCGTGGCCGGCGCATCGGTGATCGGCTTGTTCCTCGTCACGTCGATCTCGTCGGGGATCATCATCGGCGGCGACTTCCAGCGCGACGGCGGCTCGCTCGCGGCGCTCCTCAACGTGCTCGCGTTGCCGTTGTACCTCCGTGACCTCGTGTTCCTCGGCCACGTCGATCCCGACTCCCCGTTGGTCGGCGTCGCGCAGGCGGGCCCGTTCGCGATCGCCACCTACGCCGCCGTCCTACTCGTGGGCGTCGGGGTGCTGCTGTACCGCTACCGGTGGGTCGAACGGTGATGTCGACGCCCGATCCCGCGTTCAGTGCCGGCGCGACGGTCGAGATCCACGACTGCTCGGTCTGGTACGGACCCAAGGTGGCGTTGTCGGAGCTCAGCTGCTCCTTCGGCCCCGGCGTGACCGGCCTGCTCGGGCCGAACGGCGCGGGCAAGACGACCCTGATGCGGGCGATGACCGGCCTCGTCGGCATCAACCAGGGCACGGTCCGGGTCGACGGTCTCGACCCCCGTCGCGATCGGCGGGTCCACGGTCGGGTGGCCCTGGTCCCCGAAGACGAAGCCGTCCCGGCCGGGCTGACCGCGCGCCAGTTCGTCCGGTACGTCGCCGACCTCCACCGCGTGACCGACCGCGGCGCGGCGGAGACCGCGCTGCAGACCGTCGGGTTGCTCGACGTCGCCGACCGTCACGTCGCCGGGTTCAGCAAGGGGATGCGCCAGCGCACCAAGGTCGCCGCGGCCCTCGTGAGCGATCCGCAGGTGCTCGTGCTCGACGAACCGCTGAACGGCGCCGATCCCGTCCAGCGCGTCCACCTCATCGAGCTCTTCACCCGCCTCGGCGCCGACGGCCGGACGGTGATCGTCAGCTCCCACGTGTTGAACGAGGTCGAGCGCCTCGCCGAACGGGTGATCGTCCTCATCCACGGCCGGTTGGCCGCCGCGGGTGGCCACCGCGCCATCCGCGACGCGATGGACGATCGCCCCCGCCACGTCCTGGTGCGGTCCGACGACCGACGCACGCTCGCGGCTTCGCTCGTCGCGCTCGAATCGGTGACCGGCTTGACGTTCGACCCCGTGCGTGACGGGCTCGTCATCGAGACGGGCCAGGCGCGCGAGCTTGCGACCGCGCTGCCGCGCCTCGCCCGCGACGCCTCGGTCCGACTGGTCGAGGTGCGTCCGCTCGACGACTCGCTCGAGAGCCTCTTCCGGGAGCTCGTCGGATGACCACCTCGGCGCCGGTCCGTCGGCTCCGGTCGCGGTTCGTCGCGATCTTCGTCTACACGTTGCAGTCGTGCCTCCCGCGGAAACGACGGTTCGCGGTGCTGCTGCCGTGTGTCGGCGCCCTGCTGTTCGGTCTGCTCGCGCACGCGATCGACGACACCGCCCCGCGCGCGTTCGCGAACGTGGCCGCCGAGGGCATCTTCGGCCTCATGGTGCCGATCGCAGCGCTCATCGTGGGCGACGCGGTGCTCGGCGCCGAGGTGCGGGCCGGCACGTTCCAGTTCACGTGGTTGTCTCCCACCCCGACCTGGCAGATCGTGCTCGGTCGCTGGACGGGCGGCTCGATCGTGGTCCTCCTCACGATCGTGCCCGCCTGCGGCCTCGCCGCCATCATCGCCGGCAGCCCGGAGAGTGCGGGCCCGGCCGTGCTCGCGGCCGCCGTCGGCAGCGTGACCTACGTCGCCGTCTTCATCGCCATCGGCTGTCTCACCCGGCGCACCGCGGTCTGGTCCCTCGCGTTCGTGTTCCTCGTCGAGCGGTTGCTCGGCGCGGCGCTCACCGGCATCGCCCAGCTCTCACCGACGTGGGAGTCGCGGGCGATCTTCATCGGCTCCCTCGACGACGTGCCCAGCCGTCTCATCCGTGAAGGCATCCCCCAGGGGAACGCCGCGATCGTCCGGCTGATCCTCGTGACCGTCGTCGCACTCGTGATCGCGAACTGGCGCATGAGTCACATGCGCTTCTCCGGCCCGAGCGACTGACTCAGGATCGATCAGGACGCGGGAACTTCGATCACCGTCGCGGAACCCATGCCGCCACCGGCGCACATGCTCGCCACACCGATGCCACCGCCGCGCCGGCGCAGTTCGTGCACCAGCGTGACGATCATCCGGGCGCCCGTCGCCGCGATCGGGTGACCGAGGCTGCAGCCACTGCCGCTGACGTTCGTGATCTCGTGCGGGATGCCGAGGATCCGGGTCGACGCGACGCACATCGACGCGAAGGCCTCGTTGATCTCGAAGAGGTCGACATCGCCGACCTCGAGGCCGGCGCGGCCGAGCGCCTTCGGGATCGCGAGGGTCGGCCCGAGGCCCGTCTCGGCCGGCGGCACACCGGCCGACGCCCACGACCGCACGGTCGCGAGCGGTTCGAGGCTGTTGGCGTTCGCGTAGTCGGCGTCGACGAGGACCATCGCCGCGGAACCGTCGTTCAGGCCCGACGCGTTGCCGGCGGTGATGCTGAAGTCCTCGATCTCCGGGTGCAACGGCTTCAACGACGCGAGCTTCTCCATCGTGGTCGTGCGACGCGGGTGCTCGTCGACCTTGAACACGATCGTCTCGCCGTCGCGCCGGGTCACCTCGATCGGGAAGATCTCTTCCTCGAACCGACCTTCGTCGGTGGCTTCGATCGCGCGGCGGTGCGACTCGTAGGCCCAGAAGTCCATCTCCTCGCGGGTGACGTTCGCCTTCTGGGCTGCGTTCCAGCCGACGGTGATCGACATGTCGAACGCGGGCGCGTCGGGGGTCTCGGGGTGGCTCGGCGACATCCACGGCACGGAGTCGTCGGTGCCGAGCACCCGCTTGAACGAGCTCGGCGCCGACGAGACCGACTCGGCACCACCGGCGATGACCACGGTGTCCATGCCGGCCATGATGCTGGCCGCCGCACCCTGGACCGCCGCCATGCCCGACGCGCAGTGGCGCTGGAGCGCGACCCCGGGGACGTGGAGGAGCCCGAGCTCGACCGCGGCGAGACGGGCCAGGTCGCCTCCGCCCTGGAGGACCTCGCCCATCTGGATGTCGTCGACGTCGTCGGCCGGGATCCCGCTGCGCTTCAGCGCTTCCCCGATCGCCCACTTCGACAGGTCGGACGCACCGACGTCGATCAGCGTGCCCTTCATGGCCGTGCCGATTGCGGTACGCGTGGCCGAGACGATGACGGCGTCACCCATGACGAAACCCTTTCGGAGCCTGTGAATCGGGCCCGATCGTAGCCTGACGCCTGCGTCAGCCGTCGAGACGGGCCGCGTCAGCCGTCGAGGTGGGTGCGTCAGCCGTCGAGACGGGCCGCGTCAGCCGTCGAGAGCGGCGGGCGCGACGTGCCCGGCACGGATCTCGGCCGCGAGTGCGACGGCGGTGAGGATCCGACCGTCGAACGACGTCGCGTAGGTCCCGGCGAGGCCGGGGCCGTGGGCGTCGCTCGCCCCGATCGCCGGACGGGCCACCACCTCGAGCGCGGCCGCGGTGAGCGCGTGCTCCGAGCGCGGTCGTCTGCGTGCTCGCAACCTCGATGGCATGGACCGCGGTCCACTGCGGCATCGCCGCGACCTCCTCGGGAGTGGGCGGCGTGCGACCGCCGAGCACCGCCCGCTCCCCCGCGGTCCGTCGGACCGGATGCGGCAGCACGAGCGCGGTGCCGGTGTGCTCGGTCTCGGCGACCAGCTCCTCGAGCTTGTAGCCCATCCAGAGCGGCTTCTCGAGCGGGCCGAACGCGAGCACGTGCCCGACGTCGGTGGTGAGCTCGACGCCGGGGATCAAGGCGAAGTCGAGCAGGCGGGACGCGTCGGCGAGCTCGTCGTCGGGCCAGCGGACGTCGTGCTCGGTGATGCAGATCGCGTCGAGACCACGGGCCCGCGCCGATGCCACCAGCTCCTCGAGGGTGGTCGTGCTGCAGTTCGAGCGCGGCGCGGTGTGGGCGTGGAGGTCGATCAACACGACCTCAGTGTCCCAGTTAGTGTCCCACCCGTGCCGGACTGGGGGGACCTGCAGGTCGATCAGCTGCGCTACATGGCCCGGACCCTGGGCGACACGGTCGCGTACCGCGACCTCGGCGCGGGCACGGCGATCACGTTCTCGGAGTGGGACTCCAGCTCCAATCAGCTTGCCCGCGGCCTCGCGGAGCAGGGCGTCGAGCCGGGCGACCGGGTGTCGATCTTCCTGCCGAGCGAACGGGCCCTCGACTGGATCGTCGCCTACGCCGCGGTCCACAAGGCGGGCGCGGTGGCGGTACCCACCAACACCCGGCTGTCGGTGCCGGAGCTCGTCACGATCCTCGGTCACGCCGAGGTGGTCGCGATGCTCACGTGCTCCGAGCTGCGCGCGACCGCCGACGAGGTGCAGTCGTCGGTTCCCTCGTTGCGGTCGATCACCGACGCACCGTTCGACGCGGTCGCCCACGCCGACGACTCCGACTTCCAGGGCACCGTCGGCATCGACGACCTCGCCGACGTGATGTACACGTCGGGCACGACCGGGCTCCCGAAGGGCGTCGCGGTCCGTCACCGCAACGTTGCGATGGTCCCGAACGGCGAGCCGAACTGGACCGGCAGCGGCTGGCTGCACGGTGCGCCGATGTTCACGTTCGCGGGCATCGCGTTCATCTACAACCCGATGAAGCTCGGCCTCGTCGGCCTCTACCTCCCGAAGTTCGACGTCGACGAGTGGTTCGCGATCGTCGAGCGGGAACGCCCGTCGTGGGCGTTCCTCGTGCCCGCGATGGCCGAGCTGATCGTGGCCCACCCCCGCTTCGCCGAGCCCGACCTGTCGAGCCTGGTGTCGGTGTCGATCGGCAGCGCGCCGCTCGCGCCCCAGACTCTCCTCACGCTGCAGGAACGTCTGCCCGCCGCCACCGTGTCGAACTCCTACGGCATGACCGAGGCCGGTCCCGCGTTCATCGTGATGCCGAAGGACCAGGTGACCAAGCGGATCGGCTCCGTCGGCAAGGCGATCGGCGGGATGGAGATGAAGATCGTCGACGAAGACGGCGCCGAGCTGCCGAGCGGCGAGGTCGGCGAGCTGCTCACCCGCATGCCGGGTCGCCAACGGGAGTACTACAAGGACGAGGCCGCGACCGCGGCGACGTGGACCGAAGACGGGTGGCTCCGGTCCGGCGACCTCGCGTATCTCGACGCCGACGGCTTCCTCTACATCGCCGGCCGCAAGAAGGACATGATCATCCGCGGCGGCAACAACATCTACGCGACCGACATCGAGGCGGTGCTGCTCGAGCACCCGTCGGTACAGGAAGCCGCGGTCGTCGGCGTGCCCCACAAGGTCCTCGGCGAAGACGTCGGCGCGTTCGTCGTGCTGCGGTCGGGTGAGGCGTTGACCGCACCCGAGCTCAGCGCCTTCTGCGAGGACCAAGCTCGCCGACTACAAGCGCCCCCGCCAGATCACCTTCGTCGCCGAGCTCCCCCGCAACGCCACCGGCAAGGTGATGAAGCACAAGCTCACCGGCTGACGACCGATCCCGCGGCAACCGAGCCGCCGCGACCCCTGTGTGCGCTTGCGGTTCCTCGTCGGTGAGGTCCGTCAGCTCGGTTTGCGTGCGAGGACGATCTCCGTGTCGCCGGGCCAGTCCCGGAACAGACCGGTGGGAGAACGCGAGGTGAGTTCCGCCCGTACGTCTTGATCGAATGCGTCGAGCTGGTCGCCGAAGAGGTGCGGGGCACAGAACGACATGGAGTGGTAGTTCGAGAGGACGCCGTCGACATCTTGGACGAGGTCGGGCCGGCCGGGAGCGAACATGATCCGGGGCGAACCGAAGCGCGTTCGCGCCAGCGCGTCTTCGTAGCGATCGGGCGGGGGCGACGAGAGCCCTCGCCCCGCCCGGAGTTCGTCTCCCAGGTACCGGCGGATGATCTCCCGGATCGCCTCGTGAGGTATCGCCGGGTATCCAGGGCCTTCCGGGACGGGTCTGTCAGCGACGGTGTGCACGATCAGCGCGATTGCTCCCCCGGCCTGGAGCAGGTCGTAGATCGACTCTGCGACTTCCTCGCGGCGAGTCCAATGGAATGACTGCCCGAACGTCACGAGTCGAAACGCCCCGAGGTTCAGTGACGGGATGTCTTCTGCGAGGGCGTGCACCCATCGAACGTTGCGCACGGCTGCGTCTTCGGCGTGTCTCCTCGCCGCTGCGAGCATGTCCGCGTCGGGATCGAGTCCCACCGCTTCGGCGAACAGATGCGCGAGTTCGACGGCAATGACGCCGGGGCCGCAACCGACGTCGAGGAACCGACCCGATCCGTCGAGGCCGACCTCCTTCGCGAGCACCGACGCCAATGCCGCTGAGTACGGAGGCCGACCACGGATGTAGTGCACGGCCGCGCCCTGGTAGATGGTCGGGTCGTAGGGCACGCAGACAGCCTGCCTGATCCACACGTACCGAGTGGCAGTTCGGCGTCCTATGCAGGTGCAGGGGTGAGAGCTCCCGCCAGTACCCCGGCGTCGTCGACAGCTCGGAGTGCGGTGCGCAACGTGGTCGGACAGCCGAGCTCCTGCGTGACCGGGTCGACACAAACGAGCACGATGCCAACGCGCTCGTCGGGCCACATCGTGATCAGCCGGACGAACTCCGAGCCGTCGCCGGCCACCAGCCGCTGATCCGGCGTCTGCACCGAGAGTGCCGTGAGCGTGCACGGCACCACGACGCCTCCGGAACCGGCGCAGTCACGTGCCGTCCCGCCGGTGAGATCCTCGTTTCGAATCACCGCGAAGGCATACACCGCGTGCGATGGCGCGCCGGAGACCGCGATCTCGATCCAGCTGTCCGGCGGGCCCGAGTAGCGAGCCCCGATCAAGTCGAGTTCGCCGCCGACCGTGACCGGGTCACCGAGCAACGGGTTGCATCCAGCCAGCGCAACGAATGCGATCGTCGCGGCGAGCGCCCGCCGGAGCCTCGTCGACGAGCGCGGCCGAATGGGCTCAGGATGCCTCTGTTCGCTCGACTCTGACACCCCTCCCCCAAATGCTGCAGTCCGCTCATCTTGCCCGTTCCGGGGAAGGTTGCCTACCCCGTCCTGCAGCGTCTTCGCTCCAGCGGCACCTGCCACGATGGCAGCTGTGCACGCTGCCGTACGGCCCGAGTCTCCAGTGGGGACCCATCGGATGACCGCGGGTCGTGTCTTCGTCGCGCTCGCCGTCGCATCACTCGTGCTCGTCGTGATCCTGCTCCTCAGTGGCGTGTGGCTGTCGTTCCGGTACGAGCCGCAGGGGATCTTCCTCGGGAGCAACTCGCAGGCGATCGGTCGCGTGGAGAGCCACGTCGACCTGACCCGCACGCTCCACCGGGTCGCCGCCTTCGTGCTGGTGCCAGTGCTGCTCGCCTTGGCGCTGACCGCGCTGCTTGCGGCGGTCCGGGCCCGGCGGATCGTGGTCGGCATCGTCGGCGTGCTCGTCGTCGGCCTCGGGATCGTCGCGGCGGTCAGCGGTCAACGGCTCGCGTGGAGCCAGATCGGCATCTGGGCGACGACCCCGCTCCGCCCGCTCGACCTGCGCGGCGTCTGGCTCACCGACGAGCTCGTCCGGGCCGTCGTCGTCGGCCGTCGTATCGTCGACATCGGCGACTTCCGGCGGGAGGCCTGGCTCCACGTGACCCTCGTCCCGGCGCTCGTCGTGCTCACCGGCGTCGGGCTGCTGCTCCTCGTGCGGACCCGGAGCCGCCCCGGCTAGCGTCGGCGACCTGACACCGACGTCACACCGCCGTCATCCGGGGAGAGGAACTTCGTGGCACTCGACGAACTGAAGGGCACCCAGGGCGCGACCCAGACGGTGCGGATCGAACGGGGCCCGGTGCGAGTGTTCGCGCAGGCCCTCCTCGACGACGACTCGGTCTACGACGGCGACGACGCGCCCGTGCCGCCCACCTTCCCGTTCGTGATGCCCTTCTGGGGCTCCACCGGCGAGGGCGGCGCGGCCGGTCTGCCGATCGAGAAGCTCCGCGGCCCCGGCCGGGCGATCCTGCACGGTGAGCAGGCGTTCGAGTACCACCGCTGGCCCCGGGTCGGCGACGTGCTCGAGGGGACGCCCGTCGTCACCGATGTCTACGAGCGGGAGAAGTCGAGTGGCGGGAAGCTCGAGTTCTACGTGCAGGAAACAGCGTGGAAGGACGCGAAGACCGGCGAGCCGGTGGTGACCGCGATCTTCACCCTCGCCATCAACGTGCGGCCCCCGAAGCCGAGCTGAACCTGACGCGCACCACGGGCCCCTCATGACCCCATCCGCTCCGGTCGTCGTGTCCGGCCGACCCGACGGCTCGTATCGGCGACGCATCCGGATGCGATTGCTCGACAGTGCCTCCTCCGGAGGGTCTGTCGAGGCCGCGCTCGAAGACGACTTCCACCACTTCACCGTCGTGGTGGAGCACCGCTCGGGCGTCGTCACCGCCGTCGCCGCATCGGCGGGTCGCTGGCCGTGGAGCACGTGTCCCGCCGCGGGAGGCCAACTGGAGCTCCTCGTGGGGATGGAGCTGTCACCGCGCTGCACCGCCGTCGCGGCCGTCGCCGACCCGCACTGGCAGTGCACGCACCAGTTCGACCTGGCCGGCCTCGCCGTCGCGCACGCAGCTCGCGGCGCGTCGACCCAACGCCAGTACGACATCGAGGTGCCGCCGGGCACTTCCGACGGGCTGCGCACGCCGCGGCTCTGGCGCGACGGCGAGCTCCTGCTCGAGTGGACGATCGGCGTACGGAGTCGGGCTCACCGCACCGGAACCCTTCACCGAGGCACCGTGGCGGGGTGGCTTCATCAAGTGGGCCGACGCGAGCTTCGAGCCCGACGACGCCGAAGCTGCGATCGTCCTGCGCCGAGCCTGCGACATCGGTATGGGCCGCGGGATGGACCTCGAGGGCTACCGCAGCGCCGCCGAGCTCGCCGAGCTCATGACGGGGGTCTGCTACACGATGCAGCCGGAGATCATGCCGGTGGCGTTCCGCAACATCGGCTCGATCCGCGACTTCGCCGATCACCCCGACGCGCTCCTCGGCGACGTGCGGCTGAGCACTAGCCGCGCGGCTCCAGACCGACCATTTCGGCGAGCCGCTCCATGCTCTCGACCGCTTCAGGCGATCGCCGCCACGGTCCGACGATGAGGCGGGTCACCCCGAGGTCCTCCCAGCGGGCGACGTCGTCGGCGCTGGTCACGGGGGCACCGAGGCAGATCTGGAAGTCGTCGTCGGCCCGGTCGTTCTCGGCGAGGAGGGTGCGGAGCATCGCGATCTGCTCGGCGGCGGTCTCGAAGGTGTGACTCATCCCGATCCAGCCGTCGCAGGCCCGGGCGGCGCGGCGCAGCGCGGCCGGGCTCTCACCACCCACGAGGATCGGCGGCCACGGCTTCTGCACCGGCTTCGGCTCGAACGCGACGGCGTCGAAATCGAAGAACTCGCCGTGGTGCTCGATCTCGGGTTCCGACCACAGCTGCTTGCACACCGCGATCGCTTCGTCGACCCGACGCCCGCGGGTGTGGAAGTCGAGGCCGATCGCGTCCCACTCCTCCGCGAGCCAGCTCGCGCCGATCCCGAACTCGACCCGGCCGCCGCTCAGGACGTCGAGCGTCTGGACCGCGCGGGCCGCGACGAACGGGTGGCGGAGCCCGATGTTGTACACGTGCGTGCCGAGGCGGACGGTCGGGCAGCGGGCCGCGAGGAACGCGAGGTAGCTGCACGCGTCGAACACCGGGGTGGTGGGTGGCACCGGCGGGTGGTCGTCGCCCGGGATCGGCGATCCCTGCATCGTGACCGGCAGCACGAGGTGCTCCGGCATCCACACCGACTCGTAGCCGAGACGCTCGGCGGCCGTCGGCCGCGTCGAGGTGGAAGTGCGCGTTGAGCGCGCCGAGCGGGATCCCGAACTTCATGTCGTGTACGTTCCGTCGTCGGTTCGTCGCCACCCACCTGCGGCGAGGTTGCCCCCGTCGACGTGGATCGTCGTCCCGGTCACGAACCCGGAGAGCGCGTCGCTCGCGAGGAACACGACCGCGCCCGCGATGTCGTCGGGGTCCCCGGCGCGGGGCAACGGGGTGCGCACGGGGATGTCGGCGCCGATCCCGGGGGTCGGGATCACGTCGGGCGCCACGCAGTTCACCCGGATCATCCGCGGCCCGAGCTCGAGGGCCAGGCTCTTCGTGAGGCTCATGCACGCCGACTTCATCGCGCTGTACACCGCGAACTCCGGCCCGGCCCGGTGCGCTTCGATCGACGTGATGGTGACGATCGAGCCACCCGTCGCCGGGATGAGCGGGACGACTCCCCGCACGAAGTGGGTGACGCTGGTGAAGTTCTCGTCGACGAGCGACTGCTGGCCCTTCGCCGACACGTCGAGGAAGCCGGCCCGGAAGCCTCCGCCCGCGTTGTTCACCAACACGTCGACGATGCCGAACCGTTCGCCGACCGTGGCGAGGAACCCGGCGACGGCGTCGGCGTCGCGCACGTCGAGCCCGGCCGCGACCACTCGGCGCCCGAGCCCTTCGATCTCGTCGGCGAGCGTGTCGAGGTTCTCGACGTCGCGGTCGCACACCGCGAGGTCGGCACCGAACCGGGCCAGCGCGAGGGCCGTGGCCCGACCGATCCCGACCGCGGCTCCGGTCACGACGGCGACGCGGCCGGTGAGCGCGACGGACGCCGGGTCGAGGGGCACGGCGGGGACGTTAGCCTGACGTCGGCGTCAGCCAAGGCGCCCGGGGGGAGACACCATGACCTACGCAGTGGCCGGCAAGAACGTGCTCGTGACGGGCGGATCGTCGGGGATCGGCGCCGCGCTCGCCGAGGGTTTCGCCGCCGCCGGCGCGACCGTCGGCATCTGCGCCGCGCCGCACCGACCGCCTCGACGCGGTGCTCGCCCGGCTCCGCGAGCACGCGCCGGAATCGCGCGCCTGGACCGTCGACCTCGCCGACCTCGACGGCATCGCCGACTTCGCGGCGCGGGCCGCCGACGAGCTCGGCGGGATCGACGTGCTGGTGAACAACGCCGGGATCCCGAAGCGGCGCCGGGTGCAGGACCTCACGCCCGACGTGGTCGAGTCGGTGATGGCGATCAACTACTTCTCCCCCATCCGTCTCACGCTCGCTCTGCTCCCGGGATTGATCGAACGCAGTGGTCGCATCGTGAACATCTCGTCGGTCGCGGCCCGCTTCAGCCCGCCGAGCGAGGCCGCGTACGCAGCATCGAAGGCCGCACTCACCGCCTGGTCGGAGTCGATGCAGGTCGACCTCGCGATCGCCGGCGCCGACGTGCGCGTCCACGTGGTCAACCCCGGCGTGATCGACACCGACCTGTTCCACCTTCCCGACAACGACGAGTCGATGGCCGACATCGAGGCCCTCCCCGTCGAGGCCATCGTGCAACCCGTGCTCGACCAGCTTGCCGCCGGCACGTTCGAGATCTACGTCCCCGAGTGGTTCACCGACATCGTCGCGAACAAGTTCCCCGACACCGGCGCCTTCCTCGAAGGCAGCATCGCCTGGGCCAAGTCCAAGACCTGACCCCCCGCCCCCGAGCCCTACCCCGAGCCCGCTTTGGCGTCAGAAAACCCCGCCGCAGGGGGACTTCTGACGCCGAAGGAGCTCGGCGAGGGCCGGGGCGAGCGTTCGACAGCCCGACTTGAGCTCGACGTCGGTCGCGGTGAACGGACGCCATCCCGCGGCGAGCAGGTTGGTGCGACGCTCGCTGTCCCTGACGAGCGCGAGCCGGCCCCCGTGGAACTCGTAGCTGTCGTACTCGATCGCGATCCACGCGTCCGGGTACGCCGCGTCGACCCGACCGATGAACACTCCCTCGTGCTCGATCCGGTGCTGCAGGGTCGGCTCGGGAAGACCGTGCGCCCGGAGACCCTGACGCAGCATCGTCTCCCGCTCACTCGCCGGAATCCCGTCCTCGGGGTTGCGCGAGTCGAGGAGCGTTCGGAGGGCGACGATCCCGGGACGCCCCGGGCGGGCCATCCGCCCGACCAGGCTGCGCACCGACGTGGGCGTGACCAGTCGGTCGTTCTCGGCCCGGTCGAGCGCCATCTCGAGCACCGACGCCGAGCAGGTGGCGGCGATCCCGAGCAACGTCAGCTCGGGAGTCGTGACCGGGATGCCGTCGACCACGGTGCAGTCGCTCGGGTCGAGCGCCGTGTGCTCGTGGACGACGAGCCCATCGTGCTGGGCGCGACGCCAGCGCGGACACGTGATCTCGGCGATGTGACGGCGTCCGCCCTTCAGTCCCCAGAGCGCCGCGGCCGAGCGGTGCGACGCGACTGCACGGAACCCACCCGCCCAACACGCCGCGAGCAAGTCGCCCTTCCACATCGACGGCACGGCCCGGAATCGGAGGACGCCGTGATGTACCCGCTCGACCGCACCCATCGCAGCGAGGCGGTCGAGGGTCTTGGCCTCGATGGCGAGTAGTCGCGCGTGTTCCACCGTGAAGACGCCGTGTTGTCGGGCCGCGAGCTTGCTGAGCTCCTCCATGTGCATTCCGGGGAGTCAAGCGCGACCCTGGGACAGCAACGCTTTGGCGTCAAACATCCCCGCCGACGCGGGTTTTCTGACGCCAAAGCGCTCTCGGGCCGGGGTCAGTCGAGGAGGTCGGGTTCCTCGGCGGTGATCCAGTCCCAGAGGGGGGCGAAGCCGAACTGGCCGGCGCCGTGGCCGCCCACCTGGCCCGCGGTGATCGCGGCCATCTCGGGGTCGATCGAGATCGGGTCACCCGCGGCCTGGGCGAGGAGCTGGGCCTGACAGGTCCGCTCCATCGAGATGAACCAGTAGACGGCCTCGTCGACGGTGTGGCCGACGGTGAGCAGACCGTGGTTGCGCAGGATGACGGCCTTGTTCTCGCCGAGCGAGTGCGCGATGCGCTTGCCCTCCTCGGTGTCGAGCACGACACCGGTGAAGTCGTCGAAGAGCGCATGGTCGTCGTAGAAGATGCAGGAGTCCTGCGTGAGCGGATCGAGCAGACGGCCGAGTGACGAGAACGCCTTGCCGTGCACCGAGTGCGAGTGCGCGGCGGCGATCACGTCGGGCCGGGCCGCGTGCACCTGCGAGTGGATGGCGAAGGCGGCGCGGTTCACCGGGCGGTCGCCCTCCACGACGTCGCCGTCGTCGTTCACGAGCAGCAGGTCGGAGACCTTGATCTGTTTGAAGTTCATCGCGAACGGGTTGACCCAGAAGTGGTCGAGCCGCTCAGGGTCGCGGGCGGTGATGTGGCCCGCCACGCCTTCGTCGAAGCCGAACCGGCCGAAGAGCCGGAACGAAGCGGCGAGGCGCTCCTTGCGGTGTTGACGCTCGGCGATGATTTCAGCAGTCGTCATGTGGGCAAGCGTAGTGTCAGCCCGACGTCGACGAGGAGGCCACGATGGCAGATTCAGGCAAGACATACCGGGTCACCGAGGTCGTCGGGACCTCGTCGGAGAGCATCCAGCAGGCCGTGCGCAACGGGGTCGCCCGCGCGTCGCAGACGCTGCGCGGCCTGGAGTGGTTCGAGGTGCTCGAGACCCGGGGCTCGATCTCCGACGGCACCGTCGACGAGTTCCAGGTGACGATGAAGATCGGCTTCCGCCTCGACGCCTGAGCGGCTCGATCAGCCGGTGCTGCAGACGAAGACGCCGCTCTCGGTCTCCATCTCGAACGTCCCCCGCTCGGCGATCTCGGCCGCCACCGCGGCGCGCACCCGATCGAGCACGATCGGCCACTCGACCCGTACGGCGGGTGCGTAGAACTCCTCACAGCTGTCGACGAAGCGCACGATCGGCTCGGGATCCTCGAGCACGATCCGACTCGACACCTCGTCGAGTTCGATCGCGCCGAAATCGACGGCGAGGAACGTGGGTGCGTTCTCGACCGTGAAGCGGTGCCCCGGCTTCGGGATGCGGGCGACCTCCCCCGCTTCCGCGATCAGCTCGGGAACCCGGGCGTGGTGCCGCGTGCCGTTGGTGGTCACGAGCACCGCGCCACCGGGTCGGACGATGCGTCGCAGCTCGGCGACAGCCGCCGGGATGTCGGCGACGTGGTAGAGGAAGTGCGCCGCGAGGACCACGTCGGCGACGGCGGTGCGGAGCGGGAGACGCTGCACGTCGCCGACGACACCGTCACCGCCCGCCGCGCGCACCATCCCCGGCGACTGGTCCACCGGCACCACGTGCAGCGTCTCGAGCCGAGCTCGCAACTCCCGAACGTACAGGCCCGGTCCGCATCCGACGTCGACGACGCGGTCCCCGTCGTGCAGCTCGACGTGGTCGAGGACCCATTCGGGGAACAGGACGCGCGGCGTTTGGTATTCGTAGAGCGCGACCCGATCCAGGTAGTTCGAGCCGTCGCGGTACGCCTCACGCAGGACCACCGGATCGGAGCCGTGATCGGCCACTGCCTACCCGGCCTGCTTCTTGACCGCCTCCGCGGCTTCGGCGGCTGCGACCGGGTCGAGGTACCGGCTGCCGACGACCGCGAGGCGGTCGTCGAGCTCGTAGACGAGCGGCTGGCCGGTCGGGATGTTCAGGTCGACGATGGCGTCGTCGGAGATGCCGTCGAGGTGCTTCACCAACCCCCGGAGCGAGTTGCCGTGGGCCGCGACCATCGTGACGCGCCCGGCGACGAGGTCGGGCACGATCCCGTCGTACCAGTACGGCAACATCCGTTCGATCACGTCGGCGAGGCACTCCGACTTCGGCATGAGGTCGCGCGGGAGCTCGGCGTAGCGGGGGTCGTCGGCGGGATCCCACTCGAACGGCGGCGGTGGCGTACGGAAGCCGCGGCGGTACTCGAGCAGCTTCTCGTCGCCGAACTCCTCGCGCACCTTCGCCTTGTTCTTGCCCTGCAGATCGCCGTAGTGGCGCTCGTTGAGCCGCCATGAGCGCCGCACCGGGATCCACGACCGGTCGGCCACCGCCAACGCGAGCTCGGCGGTGCGGATCGCCCGCTTCTGCAACGACGTGTGGAGCACCTCGGGCAGCACACCCGACTCGACGAGCAGCTCGCCGCCACGCACCGCCTCGGCCTCCCCTTCGGGCGGTGAGGTCGACGTCGACCCACCCCGTGAACAGGTTCTCCTCGTTCCAGGTGCTCTGGCCGTGGCGCAGCAGGATGAGAGTGGACATGACCCGAGGTTACGAGGTCGACCCGACTCAGTCTCCGGGCGGGAGGCCGAGCGTCTTCGTCTCGAGGTACTCCTCGAAGCCCTGCATCCCGTGCTCGCGACCGAGGCCCGACTGCTTGTAACCGCCGAACGGCGAGTCGGGGCCGAAGTACTGGCCACCGTTCACCGCGATCGTGCCGGCCCGGATCCGGCGCGCGATCCCGAGCGAGCGCTCGAGGTTCGAGCCGTTCACGGCGCCCGAGAGGCCGAACTTCGAGTTGTTCGCGATGCGCACCGCGTCGTCGTCGGTGTCGTAGGGGATGACCGAGAGGACGGGGCCGAAGATCTCCTCCTGGGCGATCGTCGAGTCTGGATCGACGTCGACGAACAGCGTGGGCTCCACGAAGAACCCCTTCTCGAGGTGGGCGGGACGCTTCCCGCCGACCAGCAGCTTGGCGCCTTCTTCCTTGCCTTTCTCGATGTAGCCGAGCACGCGCTCGCGCTGCTTGGCGTTGATGAGCGGTCCCATCATGTTGGCGTCACTGTCGGGGTCGCCGTAGGGGAACGTCTCGAACGCGGGAACGAGGAGGTCGATCGCCTCCTGGTAGCGCGACCGGGGCACGAGCATGCGGGTCGTGATCGCACAGCCCTGGCCCGGAGTGGATGCACACCATCGCGGACGACGGCATGATCGCGTCGAAGTCGGCGTCGTCGAGGACGATGTTCGCCGACTTGCCGCCGAGCTCGAGGAACACCTTCTTCAACGTCTCGGCACCGTTGGCCATGATGCGCTTCCCCACCGCGGTCGAGCCGGTGAAGCTGATCATGTCGACGCGCGGGTCGGTCGTGAGCGCCTCGCCGGCCGAGGCGGGATCGCCCGAGGTGATGACGTTGAACACCCCGGGGGGCATGTCGGTGAACTCGGCCGCGAGCTTGCCGATGTAGGTGGCGCTCCACGGCGTGTCGGGCGCGGCCTTGAGGATGACGGTGTTGCCCGCCGCGAGGGCGGGCACGAGCTTCGACAGGTTGAGCATGAACGGGAAGTTCCACGGGGTGATCGCACCGACCACCCCGATCGGCTCGCGGACGATGCGCCGGGCGCTGCGCATCCCGAAGAACTCGTGGACGGGGAGGTCGTGCTCCCACTCGACGCGGTCGACCGCTTCGATGTCCCACTCCATGTCGTCGATGCAGGAGTCCATCTGCACCGCGTAGGTGAGGAGCTTCGGTGCGCCGACCTCGGCGATGATCTGCGGCCGGAGCACCTCCCGGTCCTTCGCGAGCGCCTCCTGGAGCTGGCGGAGGCACCGCTTGCGCAGCTCCCGGTTCGTCGACCACTCGGTCTCGTCGAACGCACGCCGGGCTGCGGCGATCGCGCGCTCGGTGTCTTCCGGGCCGGCGTCGGCGACCTGGCCCACGATCTCCTCGGTCGTCGGGTTCAGGTTCCCGTAGGTCTTGCCCGACGCGGCGGCGGTCAGCTCGCCGTCGATCAACAACCGGGACTCGGCCGACTCGATGCTCATCTGGGGCTCCCCTTCACCGTTGGTGGGGTCAGGCTATCCGGCTGACGCCGGTGTCAGCTCCGTCGGTCGGCGTGTCAGCCACGGCAGCGGCGTTAGCGTGGACGACGTGCGGATCGCTGCGCTCGACCTCGGCAGCAACTCCTTCCACCTCGTCGTCGCCGAGGTCCAGAGCGACGCGACCTTCCTCTCCCTCGTGCGCGAGAAGGAGATGCTCCGGCTCGGCGACGTCGTGAGCCGGGAGGGCATCGTGACCCCCGATGCCGCCGATGCCGCGGTGCGCACGGTCCGCCGCTTCCGGCTGCTCGCCGAAGCTGCCGGAGCAACCGAGATCCTCGCCTGTGCCACCAGTGCGCTGCGGACCGCCACCAACGGCGACGAGGTGGTCGCCCGGATCGAAGCGGAGGCCGGGGTCACGGTCGACGTGATCAGCGGGCTCGAGGAGGCGCGGCTGATCTTCGGGGCCGTGCGGGCCGCGGTGCTGATCGACCCCGGCCCCGCGCTCTGCTTCGACCTCGGCGGCGGGAGCGCCGAGATCATGGTCGGCGACTCGACGGGTCTCGCCTGGCGGACGAGCGAACGCCTCGGCGTCGCCCGCCTCACGGCCCAGTTCGTGCGCTCCGATCCCCTCTCGAAGGCCGACCGGCGACGTCTCCGCCAACACCTCGTCGACGTGCTCGGCCCGATCGCCGTCGACGTCGCCCGCTTCGAACCGAAGATGACGATCGGGAGCAGCGGCACCCTCGAGGACCTCGCCCAGATGACTGCGGCCCGGCGATCCGAGGCGATGCCGGCGTCGCTCAACCAGCTCACGGTGACGCGCGATGAGTTCCTCGCCCTCCACAAGGACCTCCTCGCGTCGACGTCGGCCGATCGCAAGCACATGGACGGCCTCGAGACGCGGCGCGTCGACCTCATCGTCGCCGGGCTCGATGTTCCTCGCCACCGCGATGGAGCTGTTCGACATCGACGGAGCTGACGGTCAGCGAGTGGGCGCTGCGCGAAGGCATCGTGCTCGACGCGATCGGCCGCCACGATCCCGACGACTGGTCCGACGACCCGCGCGCGATCCGCCGGGCGGCGGTGCAGTCACTGGCCCGTCGATGCTCGTGGCCCGAGGAGCACTCCCGCCAGGTCGCAACGCTCGCCCTCGAGCTGTTCGACCAGACCCGAGAGCTGCACAATCTCGGCGACGACGACCGGGAGCTCCTCGAGTACGCCGCCCTCCTGCACGACATCGGCGAGCACGTCGCCCACGAGGGTCACGACCGGCACGCGGCCTACCTCGTGCACCACGGCGGCCTGCGCGGGTTCGATCCCGAGGAGATCGTCATGCTCACCGCGCTCGTCCGTTGGCACCGCCGCGGTGAGCCGAAGGCCCACGACGATCTCGTCGGCCCGCTCGACGACGACCGCCGCGACCGGGTCCGACGCCTCGCCGCGCTGCTCCGGATCGCCGACGGTCTCGACCGCAGCCGGCACCAGGTGGTCGAGCACGTCGCGGCACGGGTCGGCCCGTCGCTCGTGCTCCTCCACGTCGATGCCCGCACCGACCCCGAGCTCGAGCTGTGGGGCGCTCGCCGCAAGCGGGAGCTGTTCGAGAAGGTGTTCGAGCGCGAGCTCGAGATCACCGCGCACCCCGTCGCGTGAGCCGCGGGTGTTACCGGGTGACGGTCTGGTGGATGATCCACGCGGTCGTCTCGACGACCTCGGCCCGGCTCGTGCCGTAGCGGTCGCCGAGATCGACGTGGAACGCGGCGAGGCGTTCCATCATCGCCACCACCGCCGCGGCCGCGGCGTAGGGCGACAGCTCGGGCGGGCCGTCGCGCTCGACCTTGCGGGCGAACCCCTCGGTGAGCGGACGCAGGGCGCCGTTGCGAACGTCGCGGAAGCGCTGGTCGCCCTCCTGTGCCGCGAGGTTGCGGGTCCGCAGCACGGCGCGGTGACGGTCCCAGTAGGTGATGAACCCGTCGACGAGCTCCCGGGCGTGGTCGAGGCCGGCGGCGCCCGTCCACGGTCGTTCGAGCAGCTCGCTGAGCGGGGTCGCCTGCTCCCCCACCTCCTCGGCGAGGGCGAGCACCGCCTCTTCCACGTCGCGGAAGTACTGGTAGAAGGTCGCGGGCGACGTCCCGACCGATCGGGCGATGTCGACGACCCGCACGTCGCGCACGCCGTGGGTCTCGAGCAGCTCGGCGGTGGCGTCGAGCAACCGTCGCCGGGTGAGCGCCCCCCGCTTGCCGAGGGACCGGCCGTCGAGTGCGACGGGCGGTTCCGGGCTGGCCATGGCCGGAGCGTAGGAGAAGAAGCGGAGTCGGCGGACATCTTGCAGAGGACGTGCGGTGGTGGGCGGTCGAGCCGACGCAGCGGATTCGACCGTCGTGGAGGCACGAATCTGACTCCCCGTCAGGTCCTCGCTAACGTGCGCGACATGAGTGAAACCGGTTCTCGTGGCCTGCTCGCAGGCGTCCGCATCGTCGAGGTCTCCATGCTCGGGCCCGCCGCCATCACCGGCGCGCTCGCCGATCTGGGAGCCGACGTCATCAAGATCGAGCCGCCCGCCGGCGACTACGTCCGCCGGATGACCTGGCCGATCGTCGAGGGCGTCTCCCTGATGCACCTCCACATCAACCGGGGCAAGCAGAGCGTCGTGCTCGACCTGAAGTCCGACGACGGCAAGGCGATCTTCCTCGACCTCGTGGCGAAGGCCGACGTCGTCGTCGAGGCCATGCGGCCCGGTGGCCTCGCCCGCCGCGGCCTCGGGTTCGAGGCGCTGCGAGCCGTGAACCCGAAGATCATCTTCTGCACGATCTCGGGTTACGGCGCGACCGGCCCCTACCGAGACCTTGCGAGCCATGGCATCGCGTACGACGCCTGGGCCGGCATCTTCACCCCCGAGCTCGACGACGAGGGCTTCGTCGCCATACCCGACCACGTGAGCATCGGGATCTTCGCGGGCCCGCTCTACGGCGCGCTCGGGATCCTCGCCGGTGTGATCTCGGCGCGCGAGACGGGTGAGGGCTGCGAGATGGAGCTCGCCCAGTCCGACGCCGCCGCCGCGTTCGACTGGTACCGCAGTGAGACGTACCGCGCCTACGAGCGCCCGCAGTCGGAGGTCACCGGCAACCCGGCCGACGACTACGAACGCCGCGAGCCCGCGATCCGGGGCATGCGCGGCGGGGTGCGGTACGCGCCCTACGCGTCGAGCGACGGGTACGTGCTCTTCATGGCATCCGAGCAGGCGTTCTGGAAGAACTTCTGCGAGGCGCTCGACCGCAGGGAGCTGTTCGAGCGGTGGCCCGGTTCGCGAATACGGCGACCACGCACGCGGCAACCGCGAGATGCAGCGCGAGCTCACCGCGATCTTCGCCACGAAGACGACGGTCGAGTGGATCGACTTCGGCATCGAACACAACGTCCCGCTGGCGCCGATCAACACGCCGCAGACCCTGCCCGACGACCCCCAGTTCCAGGACCGGTTGGAGTGGCTCCCGGCGAGCGAACTGGGTGCCGACCAGCTCCCGTTGCCGCTCAAGATCAGCGGACCGGCCCAGCCGACGATCACGAAGGCCCCCGAGCTCGGTCAGCACACCGACGCCGTGCTGCAGGAGCTCCTCGGCTACGACGACGCCAAGCTCGCAGAGCTCCACGGATCCGGCGCCCTCGGCTAGCCCGTCTCGGTCAGGTCGCTTCGAACTCGACGAACGCGACGTCGTCGGAGGCGGGAAGGAACGTCGCTCGCACCCGCATCCCGATGGCCGCCGCGGCGGGATCGAGTGTCGGCATGCGGCCGAGGATGCGCGCGCCCGACTCGTCGAGGTCGACGAGCGCGACCACGTACGGCACGTCGGTCCGGAACGGCGGGATGCCGTGCTGGCGGATGACGGTGAAGCTGTGGATCGTGCCCGTGCCGGCGGCGGTCACCCACTCGATCGTTCCCGCGTCGAGCGACCCGACGCCGCAGTGCGAACAGACCGACCGCGGGTAGTGCTGGTGCAGCCCGCACGCGGTGCAGCGCTGGATCCGCAGTTCGCCCCGCACCGTCCCGGCCCAGAACTCCACCGCCTCCGGCTGGATCGGCGGGATCAGGTACTTCGGGATCTCCGTCTCAGTCATCCATCACCTCGAATGACCCGCCACGTTGGGTCACTTCGGCCGCTCTGTGCGGCAAAACTGACCCAACGGGACCGGGACCACAGCTCATCGGGAGGGCTCGGTGCCGAGGACGACGGTTCCCATGGTCGACAGCCAGCCACCCGAACCGTGGGCGACGGCGATCTCGGCACCCTCGACCTGGGCGTCGCCGGCCTCGCCCCGCAGCTGGCGGGTCGCCTCGCACAGCAGGAACAGGCCGCGCATGCCGGGGTGGGTCGCCGACAGTCCGCCGCCGTCGGTGTTGGTCGGCAGCGCACCGCCGAGCCGTAGCGCACCCGACGCGGCGAACGGTCCGCCCTCGCCCTTGGCACAGAACCCGAGGTCTTCGAGGCAGACGAGCACGGTGTAGGTGAACGAGTCGTACATCTGGAACGTGTCGACGTCGGCCGGGGTGATCCCCGCTTCGGCGAACGCCTTCGGCCCGGTGACCGCGCCGGCGGTGACGGTGAGGTCGGGCATGCCCTGGATCGAGTGGTGGGTCATCCCCGCGGCCGCGCCTCGCACGTGGACGGGTCGGTGCGCCAGATCGCGGGCCCGGTCCTCAGTGGTGAGGATGATGGCGCAGCCGCCGTCGGACACGACGCAGCAGTCGAGCTTGTGCAGGGGGTCGGCGACGAGCTTGGAGCCGAGCACGTCGTCGACGGTGATCGGGTCGCGGTACATCGCGTTCGGGTTGCGGGCCGCGTGCTCGCGGATCTGCACCGAGATCGACGCGAGCTGCTCCGAGGTCGTGCCGTACTGGAACATGTGGCGCTGCGCGGCGGTCGCGTACGCGCCGACGAGCGTGAGGCCGGTCGACAGCTCGTAGCTCATGGGCAGCGGCATCGCGGCCGCGCCGCCACCACCGCTGCGGCCGGTGCCGAGCGAGCGGCCCGCGGCCGAGAGCTCGTTGTTGCCGTAGACGATGGCGACGGTGTCGACGTCGCCCGCCTCGATCGCCCGGTACGCGTGGAGCAGGTGGAACTCGAAGCTCGATCCGCCGACCGACGTGGAGTCGAGCCAGTGGGGTTGCAGGCCCAGGTACTCGGCGAGCTGCACGTCGTGCATCCCGCCGTATCCCGCCGACGCGAGCCCGTCGACGTCGGCCTTGGTGAGCCCGGCGTCGGCGAGGGCCCGGCCGAACGCCTGCACCTCGAGCATCATGCCGGTCATGTCGGGCGTCTTCGGACCATCGCTCAGTCCGACCCCCACGACACACACCCGGCGCGACACGGGCCGGGACTCTAGCCTCGGGCCCTCATGGGCTCCCAGACGATCGGTGACCTCCTGCGCGACGTGTCGCCCGAGCTCGCGCGCGAGTTCGACGACGTCGAGCTCCCGGCCGCGCTCGAGTTCGCCCTCCGCCCCGATAGCCCCGTCGCGACCACCCTCGAGGCGTACCCGTGGCCCCACGGCCGGCTTCGCACCGCGGTGCTCGCCGGTCCCGAGGTGCTGCGCGATCCGATCGGGCTCGGGGTCCGCCGGTTCGCGGAGGCGGCGAACGTCCCCGTCGCCAACACGTGGGGCGCGAAGGGGGTCTTCAACTGGGACAGCCCCCACCACATGGGCACCTGCGGCCTCCAGGCCGACGACTTCGCGCTGCTCGGGTTCGCCGACTACGAGCTCATCGTCGCGACCGGGATCGACCCGCTCGAGTCGCCCGAGGCCCGGTTCGGGCTCGCACCGGTGGTGCACATCGCACCGTCGGTCCTCGCCAAGACGGTCGACGTTCCGCGCCTGAACGACGAGATCCCGGGCAACGACCTCTACGCGAGGATCGCCGGGGTCGCGCAGCCCGGCTACGCCGACGACGTCGTTCCCACGGCATCCGGCCCGGGCGGTCATGGACCTCAAGCAGTCGCTCGATCCCGAGACGATGGTCTTCGGTCAGCCCGGTCCGGCCGGCCTCTGGCTCGCCCGCACCTTCCCGACCGACCGCCCCGGGAGCATCTGCGTGCCTGCGGTCTCGAGACCCGGCATCGCCGCGGCCCTCGCGCTCGCCGCGACCCTCGCCGGCCAGGACGCAGTCGCGATCACGACCGACCCCGTCGACGACGCGACGCGCGAGATCCTCGAAGCCGCACCCGATGCGATCCGCGTCGAAGCGTGGGGCGACGACGTCGACTGGACCCGAACGAGCGACCTGATCGAGGCGGCGGGTCCGGTGGTGGCATGGACGTGAACGCGGCCTCCGAACCCCGGACCGCGCTGGTCACGGGCGCGTCGTCGGGCATCGGCCGGGCGATCGCGATGGCGTTCGGCGCGCTCGGCTGGAAGGTCGCGGTCGGCGCCCGACGGGTCGACGCCCTCGCCGAGACCGCCACCGCGGTCACCGACGTCGGCGGTACCGCGTTCGCGCACGCGCTCGACGTCGCCGACCCGGCGTCGGTCGACAGCTTCGTCGCGAACGCGTCGGAAGCGCTCGGGCCGCTCGACGTGCTCGTGAACAACGCCGGCTGCGCGTGGCCCGGCGACATCGCCGCGATCGAGCCCGACAAGCTCCGCGACATGCTCGCGACCAACGTGCTCGGCACGCTGCTGCCGAGCCGGGCGGTCGTCGCCCGGTTGCTCGCCGCACAACTCCCCGGCGACGTCGTCTTCATCTCCTCGGATGCGGTGCACAACCCACGCCCCGGCCTCGTCACCTACGGCGCGACCAAGGCCGCGGCCGAGCACATCGCCCGGGGCCTCGCCTACGAGGTCGAGGGGACCGGCATCCGCGTCACCACCGTGCGGGTCGGGCCGACGATCACCGACTTCGCGTCCGACTGGGGCGACCCCCAGCAGTTCGCGGCGATGGTCGAACGCTGGCAGCGCTTCGGCAACCAGCGCCACTGGGGCGTCATGGACCCGACCGACGTGGCCCGGGCCGTCGTGCTCGCGGTCACGACCCCGCCCGGCGCCCACCTCGACACCATCGAGGTCGTCCCCGTCGCCCCGCCCACCCCCTGACCGCCGGTCCCCCCCACCTGGAGACGGCCCTTCCCGCGCGTAGTCGGGTCGTCGCTCGTTTTCGCTGGGGTCGGTGGTCGAGCGAAAACGAGCGAGTCATCGACTACGCGCCCCGATCCGCGGGTACGCGGCTCGGGGAGGGCCCCGGAGGAGCGCGCTGCCGTATTCTCGGCGTGTGCCCCACCGTTCACCGCTGCTGACGGTCACCGACAAGCCCCGCCTGCGCGGCGTCCTGCACCTGTACGGGTTCGGCGTCGCCGTCGTCGCCGGCGTCGCGCTGATCGCATACGCCCCGAACGGCGTCCCCCGCTTCGCCGCGGCCGTCTTCTCCGTCGCCATGTGCGCCATGCTCGGCGTGAGCGCACTGCTCCACCGAGGGAACTGGTCCCTCGGCACCACGGTGCGGCTCCTCCAACTCGACCACACGACGATCTTCCTCATGATCGCGGGCACGTACACCGCGGTCGCGCTCCTCGGGATGAGCAGTGGCTGGGCCACCCTCGTACTGGCCCTCGTGTGGGCCGGGACGATCGCAGGCATCGCGTTCGAGTGGCTTCCGATCCATCCGCCCAAGGGCTACGTCACCGCGGTCTACGTCACGCTCGGCTGGGTGGCGGTGATCGCGATGCCCGACCTCTGGATCCACAGCGGCGTGCTCGCCTTCGCGCTGATCTTCGCCGGAGGCGTGCTCTACACCGGGGGCGCGATCGTGCACGCGGCCCGGCGGCCCGACCCGTTCCCGACGACGTTCGGGTACCACGAGATCTTCCACGCCTGCGTCCTCGGCGCCATCGCGTGCCACTACGCGGCCATCGTGACCCTCCTCGGCGCGCAGTGACCGCGACCGAGCGGCCCGTCCGCTTCGATCCGTTCAGCTACGACGTCCACGAAGACCCGTACCCGCTCTACGGGCGCCTGCGTGACGACGCCCCCGCCTACCTCGATCCGGAGCACGGCTTCTGGGCGCTGTCGCGCGACGACGACGTGCGGGCCGCGCTGACCGACACCGCGACCTTCTCGTCATCGGGGGGCATCACCCTGGAGCGGCGGGCGGAAGCCGTGGAGCCGATGCTCATCGAGACCGACCCACCCCGCCACACTCGCCTGCGCGGCCTCGTGAGCCGGGCCTTCACACCGAAGCGGGTCGCCGACCTCGAGGGTCCGATCCGACAGCTCTCGGTCGAGCTCGTCGACGGGTTCCGCACCCGCGGATCAGTCGACGTGATCGGCGAGTTCGCCGCGCTGCTCCCCATGGCGGTGATCAGCGAGATGCTCGGGGTCCCCCGCGCCGAGCAGGACGACCTGCGCGGGTGGTCCGACGCCATGCTGCACCGCGAGCCCGGCGACTCCCAGATCACACCCGCCGGGATCGACGGCGCGATGCAGCTCTACGCCTCCTTCGAGCGGCTGCTCACCGGCCGACGGGCCGACCCCGGAACCGACCTCGTGAGCGCCCTCCTCGCGGCGCGCGACGGCGATGCCGACCTCACCCACGGCGAGATCCTCGGGTTCTGCTTCCTGCTCCTCATCGCAGGGAACGAGACGACCACGAAGCTCATCGGCAACGCCGTCTTCTGGCTCCACGCGTTCCCGGACCAGCGGGCGATGCTGCTCGACGACCCCGACCGCATCCCGACGGCGGTCGAGGAGGTGCTCCGGTTCGACACGAGCACGCAGTCGCTCGCCCGGCTGCTCACCCGCGACGTCGAGCTGCACGGGATCACGCTGCCGGAGGGCAGCAAGGGCCTCCTCCTGTTCGCGTCCGCGAACCGCGACGAACGGAGGTGGGACCGACCCGACATCCTCGACATCACCCGCAATCCGGCCGGCCACCTCGCGTTCGGACACGGCATCCACCACTGCCTCGGTGCGGCGCTCGCCCGGCTCGAGACCCGCGTCGCCCTCGAGACGCTCCTCCCGGTGCTCGGGGAGTACCGGATCGACGCAACCGGCACCGAACGCGTCCACTCGGGCAACGTTCGCGGCTTCCGCCATCTCCCGCTGGAATTCGGCTGATGGCGTTCTCCCCGCCGACCTCGGTCGTGCTCGTGCACGGCGCGTGGCACGGGGCCTGGTGCTGGGACGATGTCGTCGACGGGCTGCGAACCCGCGGGATCGTCACCGTGGCCGTCGACCTGCCGTCGCGTTCGGGGAGCGGATCGCTCGCGGTCGACGCCGCATTCGTGCGCGCGGTGATCGAAGGCATCGGCGGCCCCGTCGTCGTGTGCGGGCACTCGTACGGCGGCTGTGTGATCACCGAGGCCGCGGCGGGGCTCCCGTCGGTCACCCGCCTCGTCTACCTCTGCGCCCTCATGCTCGACCTCGGTGAATCGGCGATGCAGTCGGCCGACGTCGAGGTGCCACCCGGCTCGACCGACCTCGAACACGCGATCACCGTCGGCGACGACGGCACGATCCGCCTCGACCCCGACCTCGCGGTCGCCGCGTTCTACGCCGACGTCGAGCCGGAGTCGGCCGCGGCGGCAGTCGCGCTCCTCACCCCGCAGCCGGGGGTGACGTTCAGCGAAGGCGTCTCGGCGGTCGCCTGGCGCGACATCCCGTCGACGTACGTGGTGTGCGCCGAGGACCGCGCCATCCCGGTCGTCGTGCAACGCGCGTTGGCCGAGCGTGCGACCACGACCGTCGAATGGTCGACGAGCCACTCGCCCTTCCTGTCTCGTCCCGAGCTCGTCGTCGACCTCCTCGCCGACCTCGCCGGATGAGCACCCGATGAGCACCCCCCACGAGCAGCACAACCGCGCGTTCTGGGATGCCGACGCCGACGACTACCAGGCCGCGCACGGTGCCGAGCTCGGCGCCGCACCGCTCGCCTGGGGCGCGTGGCGGATCCCCGAGTCGGAGCTCGGCGTGCTCGGCGACGTCGCGGATCTCGACGTGCTCGAGCTCGGCTGTGGTGCCGCGCAGTGGTCGCATGCCCTCGCCGCGTCGGGCGCCCGGATCGTCGCTCTCGACCAGTCGCAGGTGCAGCTCAGCCACGCCGACCCCGCCCTACCCCTCGTGTGCGGCAGCGGAGAATCGGTACCGCTGCGCACCGCGTCGTTCGACATCGTGTTCTGCGACCACGGGGCGATGAGCTTCTGCGATCCGGAGCACACCGTCGCCGAGGCCGCCCGACTCCTGCGGCCCGGCGGTCTCCTCGCGTTCTGCATCTCGGGTTTCGTCAAGTGGCTCACCGACGACGACGACGGCTCGACCCGCAAGCTCCGCCGCGAGTGGTTCCGACGCCACGAGATCACGTGGCCCGAGGGCGTGACCGAGTTCCAACTCCCCTACGGCGACTGGATCCGCCTGTTCCACCGCCACGGCTTCGAGGTTGCCGACCTCGTCCACCTCCGCGCCCCGAAGGACGGCGAGACCACCTACGCCGAGTTCGTCGACTACCGCTGGTCCCGCCGCTGGCCCGCCGAGGAGATCTGGACCGCCCGCCTCACCAACCCATCCTGAGTTCCCACGCTGAGTTCCCTTCGTGAGTTCGGCGCGTTGCGGTCCTCTGAGTGCCAGAACGCGCCGAACTCGGGGAGTCAGGGGGGTACCGGGCGAGGTGGTCAGGGGGTGATGCCGCGGTGTTCGACGGGCGCCGTCGGCTGCGAACGCCGAGGCGTGCTCAGTCGGAGGGCGGCGAGGAGGCGGTTGCGCAGGTCGCGGGGGTCGATCACGTCGTCGTAGCTCATCGTGTCGGCAGCCGAGTACGCGCCACCGACCTCGGCGTTGGCGAGCACCATCCGCGCGTCGCCCTCGAGCTTGGCCGCGTCGGCGCCACTGTCGGCCGGCATGGCGCCGAGGCGCGTGCCGGGCAGCGCGAGGGTGACGGTCTGGCCGTCGAACGGGTTCATCCCCATGAGGGAGCTGCCGAACCCGTACGCCTTGCGCAGCGTCACGTGGAGCTTGGGGCTCGTGACCCGTGCCTGGGCGGCGAACATGCGGGCCGCGTGGCGCAGGATCCCGCTCCGTTCCGAGACGCTGCCCGCGAGCACACCGGGGTTGTCGGCCAGGAACACGACCGGGAGGTGGAACGCGTCGGCGACCTCGAGGAAGTGGGCGGCCTTGTCGGCGGAGTCGGCGTCGATCGAACCCGCCTTCACCGCGGGTTGGTTCGCCACCACCGCGACCGACTCGCCGCCGAGTCGCGCGAACGACGTCGTGATCGTCCGGCCGAACGCGGGCGCGATCTCGAGCACGCTCCCCGCGTCGCACACCAGCTCCACGACGGTTCGCACGTCGTAGGCGCGGTCGCGGATCGGCCGGGATCAGGTCGAGGAGGCCATCGAGCCGACGAGGTCCGGCATCGACTCCCGCCCCCGCTCCTGCCGGCGGATGCGTCCACGCGTTCGACGGCAGGTACGACAGGTAGTGCCGCACCAGGTCGAGCGCGGCGGCGTCGTCGGGAGCCTGGTTGTGCGCGACCCCGCTGACCACCGTGTGGACGGGCGTGCCGCCGAGCTCCTCCTTGCTGACCTCTTCGCCGATCGCGGCCTGCACCAGTGGCGGCCCCGCGCTGAACAGCGCCGCGCCCTCGACCATCACGACGAAGTCCATGAGCGGCGCGGTGAGCGCGCCGTGTCCGGCCGACGGCCCCATGACCACGCACACCGTGGGGACGAGACCGGAGAGCGCCACCAGCGCCTGGAGGTCGTTCGGGGCGCGGCCGCGACGTTCGAATGCGTTCTGGGCCCGGTCACCGGCGCCCTCGAGCAGCATCACGAGCGGCACCCGCTCCTGCTCGGCCAGCTGGGTGAGCCGGTGCCGTTTGGCACTGGTCGCCAGTCCGATCGAGCCACCCATCACGGTGAAGTCCTCGGCACCGACCAACACCGGGCGACCGTCGATCGTGCCGTGACCGGCGACGAGCGCGTCGGCCGGCGCAACCGGCGAGACTCCGCGTTGCACGGTTCCGGTGAGCGCGCCGAGCTCGACGAACGAGTCGGGGTCGAGCAGCCGCGCGACGCGCTGGCGGGCGTCGAGGCGGCCACCCTCGCGCTGGCGTTCGAGTCGTTCCGGCCCACCCATCCCCCGCGCCTCGGCGTGGCGGGCGTCGAGATCATCGAGCAGCGGCTGCCAGGCGTCATCATGGTTCGCTTCGCTGCGCCGCCTCGATCGCCCACCGATCTCGGCCCGCGGGGGACTGTCCGGCGGCTCCGCTGCGCTCACGAGAGGGTGGCGGCCACGGCATCGGCGTGGCTGTCACCACTGCCGAACACGGTGTCGAGCACCCACGCCCGTTTCAGGTAGAGGTGCACGTCGACCTCCCAGGTGAAGCCCATCCCGCCGTGGACCTGGGTCGCCGACTTCCCGTTCAGCACGGCGGCCTCACCGGCAAGCAACTTCGCTCCACTCACCGCGCGTTCCGTGCCGCCGAGGGTCGGGTCGTCGAGGTGCACCGCGGCCGCGTGCGTCGCGGCCCGGGCGACCTCGACCCGCACCGCCATGTCGGAGCACAGGTGCTTCACCGCTTGGAACGAACCGATCGCGACGACCGAACTGCTCGCGCTCCTTGGCGTAGGCGACGGAGAGGACCGTGCACGCGTCGGCCATGCCGACCGCGTAGGCCGACGTGAGCACGGCGCCCTGCACGTGCCACTGCGCGGCAACAGCCGGGCGCGCGGTCCGGGTGCCGGCCGGCAGTTCCTCGACCCGGGTCACCGGGGTCAGCGGGTCGAGCGGCCACTCGATCGCCTCGCCCGTGACCGTCGACGGGTCGACCTCCGACACTCCCTCGGCGTCGAGCACGACGAGCGCGTCGATCGTCGAGAGGTACTCGACCATCGCTGGTGTCCCTGCCACCGGGCGTTCGAGCCCGCCGACGATGCGCGCGGGACGGGTCGGATCGTGGGCGAGGAGGCCCCAGACCAGCGGTCCGGGCACCACCGCGCGGCCCAGCTCCTCGAACACGACCGCGGCATCGGCCCAGGTGAATCCGTCGGCCCGCAGCCCGAACACGCCGGCCTCGACGAGCTCGTCCCACATGGATCGGTCGAATCCCCCGCGCACGCGGGCGATCGGGAACGCGCCGGCGAGCAGGCTGCGGATGCCGTCGCGCAGGTCGCGCTGGTCGTCGCTGAGATCGAAGTGCATCAGCCGGCCTTCCCGGCCGCGCCGGCGCCGGAGACGGCAGCGGGCGGTTCTTTCGGCAACCCGAGCACCCGTTCACCGATGATGTTGCGCTGGATCTGCGACGTGCCCGCGGCGATCGTGAGCGCGAGCGTGCGCAGGCGCTCCTCGACGAAGCCGTGCGGTTCACCGAGGTCGAGCGAACCGCGCTGCAACACGCGCAACGAGAGCTCACCGAGTCGCTGGCGGGCCTCGGTGTAGCCGAGCTTGATCATCATCGCCCCCGGCCCCATCTTGCCGTCGCGCTCGGCCTGGGTCACGTTGCGTTGCGTCAACGCCCACAACGCATCGAGCTCGGCGGTGATGTGGCCGAGCTCCCGGCGCTGACCGGCGTCGTCGATCATCGGTGCGAGGTCCTCGACCAGCTGCATCGCGTCGACCAGCTCGCTCACGAACGCGGTGCCGCGCTCGAACGACAGGGTGACGTTGGTGACGCGCCAGCCGTCGTTCTCGGCGCCGATACGGTTCTCGACCGGCACGCGCACCTCGTCGAGGAACATCTCGCAGAACTCCGACGACCCGAGCACCGTCTCGATCGGCCGGATCTCGATGCCGGGGAGATCCATCGGCAGCATGAGCCACGTGATGCCTTTGTGCTTCGGCACGTCGGGATCGGTGCGCACGAGCAGCTCGCCGACGTCGCCGATGTGGCCGAAGCTGCACCACGTCTTCTGGCCGGTGACGACGTAGTGGTCGCCGTCGCGCACGGCACGGGTCCGCAACGACGCGAGGTCGGATCCGGCGTTCGGCTCCGAGAAGCCCTGACACCACACCTCTTCCCCGCGCAGGATCCGAGGCAGGTGCTCCGCCTTCTGCTCCTCGGTGCCCTCGGCGATGATCGTCGGCCCTGCGTGGAGCAGACCGACGAAGTTCACGCCCACGTACGGCGCCCGGGCCCGACCCGTCTCCTCGAGGAACACGAGCTGCTCGCTGGGCGATGCACCCCTGCCCCCGAACTCCTTCGGCCAGTTGATGCCCGCATACCCGGCCTCGAAGAGGCGGCGCTGCCAGTCGGTGTCGTAGCGACGGCGGGCGGTCCAGTCGTCCCGCGCCGGAGGCGCCGGCAGCTTCGGCAACTCGGCCGCCAGCCACTCGCGGAGCTCGGCCCGGAACGCTTCGTCGGAGTCGGAGTATCTGAGGTCCATCGGAGCGCCGAGTCTAGGAGGCCGACCTGACGGGTCGTCAGATCGAGCCCGCTTCGCGGGGGTTTGGTCCACGCGCCGGGCGGGAAGGAAGTCGGGTCACGGATGATCCGCTCGACCCGCCCGGACCGTACCGGGAGGGGAAACGGGCTGCTGCAGGGAGGCACGACCAATGGACCACCGACGAGCATGGCTCGGCGTCGCGATCGTCGGCTTCGTGCTGACCACCGCACTGGCGACGGCCGCAGGGGCGCTCGCACCCGGTGCTGCACCCGGAACCTCACTGGTCCGGGTCGCCCACCTGTCGCCCGACACCGCGGGTGTCGACGTGTACGTCGACGGTCAGCGCGCCCTCGGCAACGTGAACTTCGAGACGGTGTCGAACTACCAGTCGATCCCGGCCGGACGCCACAAGCTCGAGCTCCGACCCGCTGGTGCAGTTGCGACCTCGAAGCCGGTCCTCTCGACGACCCGTGATCTCGCGTCGCAGGAGGCGTACACGGTCGCCGGAGTCGGCGCGAACGCGCGCCTGCAGGGCAAGGTCTTCTCCGACGACCTCACGTCGCCGAACCCGGGCGCCGCGAAGGTCCGCGCCATCCACGCCGCGGTCGGCGTCCCCGCGGTCGACGTCACCCTCGTCGGCGCCGCGTCACTCGGCACCGACATCGCGTTCGGCGCCGCGACGCCGTACGCCGAGGTGCCGCCCGGCCGCTACGAGCTGCAGGTGCGCACCCACGACGCGGGCAAGACCGTCCTCACCGTGCCCGACCTCGACGTCGGCCCGGGCATCGTCTACTCCGTCGCGGCGATCGGCGGCATCGACGGCTCGCCGATCCAGGTGCTCCCACTCGTCGACGCCCGCGGCGCCGAGGTCCTCCCCGCCGGCGCGGTCCACACCGGCGCCGGTGGCACCGCGACCGAGTTCGCTGCGTCGAGTGGATCGCAGGCGAACGGATCAGGGGCAGGCGACTCGGGGGTTCCGACGCCATGGTTGTACGGCGCCGCCTTCGCCGTGATCGTGGCGGGGCTCACCATGACGGCCGTGTACCGACGACGCCGTGCCTGACCGAACCACCGGAAGCCGGCACGCTTGCGGCCTCGCAGCGCTCGGGGTCGCGCTGCTGACCGTCGCGGCATGCTCGGCCGGCGCCGGGACGACGGTCCGCGCCCGGCGCGCGACGACCTCGGCTCCCGCCGAGTCGCCGCGTCGCGTCGACCTCCCGATCCCCGACACCCCGCGCTACGAGCCGATCGCGCCCGTCCTGCACGCGTCGGCACCGACCCGGCTCTCGATCCCGGCGATCGGGGTCGCGACCCCGTTGATCGGACTCGGCCTCGCCGCCGACGGTTCGATGGAGGTCCCGACCGACTTCGCCCAGGCCGGGTGGTACACCGGAGGGCCGCGACCCGGGGAGAGCGGTCCCGCGGTCGTCGCCGGCCACGTCGACTCGGTGAACGGACCCGCGGTGTTCTACCGCCTCGGCGACCTCCGACCGGGCGACACGGTCGACATCCAACGCGCCGACGGCTCGACGGTGCAGTTCCTCGTCGACCGGATCGAACAGTTCGAGAAGCAGGCCTTCCCCACCGCGACGGTCTTCGGACCGACCCCGCTCGCCGAACTGCGCCTCGTCACCTGCGGCGGCGAGTTCGACCGGGAACGCCGTACCTACCTCGAGAACCTCGTCGTCTTCGCGCACCCGGCCTGAGCCGCACACCCTCAGGCGTCGTGGGGCTCGAGTTCGGCGAGGCGACGTTCCATCTCGTCGAGACTCAACCGCGAAGCCTCAACCTGAGGTTGAGGTTGAGGTTCGACCGGGTGCCTCGGCGAAACCCGGACCACCCGTCGGCGGGGTCGGCGGGAGCGCACGAAGACGAGCACGGCCACACCCAGCCCGCCGGCGAAGAGCAGACCTGCGAGCACCATGCGCCCGACCGACTGCGACTCCGATGCCGAGCCGGCTGCGCCCGACGTTTCCCCGCGGGAGGCCTGTTCGAGGGCGGCGGCGGCATCGCGCCGCGCGTCGACCAACGCGGCGCGTCTCTTCGCGACCGCATCCAGGTCGAACGCAACCTGTTGGGCCGTGGCGACCTGCCGTTCCAGCACCGACGCGGCCGGATCACCCGATGCGACGGCCCGGTCGCGCCGGTCCTGCAACACATCGAGTCGGCTCCTGGCTTCGACCACCGCCGCGGTGGGATCCGCGACACCGGTGTCGGTCTCGTGGACCGCGACGGCATCCCTGGCCCGGTCGAACCGCTCGGACGCCCGCTCGACGCCAGTCGACGTCGATGTGGAGCGAGCGCTCGTGTCGGATCCGGACGGCACGAGGAGCACGGCCACACCGATCAGTACGAGCAGCACGGCGAACCCGACCCCGCGCGCCAACGCAACGCCCCGGGAGTTGCGCTCCTGCATCCGTGCCCTGCGATCCATCGTCCCGAGTGTGCCCACCACGCCCCTTCCCCACACCGAGTCCGGTGCCGGGGTGCGGGCTGGATCACCGGTTCATCGGACCTCCGGGTCGGTCAGGCCCCGATGGCGCCCACCGGGACGACCTCGGTCGTGGGCCGCTCGGGCGTGGCCGACGGGTAGAACCACCGGAACCAGAGCATCCCTTCGGGATGACCCTGGGTGGCCACCCAGTTCGGGTGTCCGGGATCCTGGGCCGAGACGACGATGGTCCACGACCCGTCGTCCTCGTAGCCGACCTGGCCACCGTTGATCGTCACCTGGTCGTAGTCGGAGTTGTAGGTGTGCAGGAACCGGTTCCAGAGACACAGGTTCCAGAACGCGCACTCGGGTGACCGGCCCCGGATCACCAGGGCTTCGTCGTCGGCCAGCGCGTACGCGCCCATCGCGTACGAGGCGTCGCCCGCCGCCCAGCCGAACGTCTCCTTCGGCACCGGATACGGCTCCTGCACCACGTTGGGTTCGCCCAACGTCAGCGGCGTGATCTTCGACTGGTCCTCGATCCACGTCTTCACCGCCCGGAACCGCTTGGCGAGATCGGCATCGGTGAGGACCGGTTCGTCGGCACCGTCGAGGCACTCGATCGACCACTCCATCCGTCGACCGTTGTCCGGGTCGAGCAGGTAGTCGCGCGTGATCGCCGCCACCGCGTCGGGCTCGAGCCTGAGGTCGGCGTCGGGTCCGGGGCCCATCGTGAACTCGGTGACGCGATCGCCGCCTTCGACGAGCGCAGCGCGGGGTCGTCGCGGTCGTTGAAGCTGCCGACGATGCGCTCGGAGTAGCGCCCGTCGTCGGGACCGCCGTACACGGTGAGCGACCAGTAGACCGCGTCGCCCATGCGACCCTTCACCCGGTACGTGCGCCGCGGGTCGACCGGCGCGAACTGGTAGAACGCGTCGGCGTTGTCGCCGCCCCACTTCTTGTACGGCCCGACGATGTCGATGAACCGGGGCCGCTGCGTGTCGCCCCAGAGGTACACGTCGGTCCCGACGTTGAGGATCGAGAAGATCCACTTGTAGGCCTCGAGCACCGACGTCTCGTCGGGCAGCGCCGGATCCCCCGACGAGAACCGCTCGTGCAGCGAGCCGATCAGGTCGAGCAGGTCGCGCACCGCGGCCCCGCTCTCCGGTCCGAACGACGGCGTAGCTTCTGCGGAGGTCACGGCATCAACCTAGGGGGAGACGCGTGGGCGACGCACGAGCACCTCAGATCCGACCGGCACCAGTGCGCATCGACGACTACTCGCACCCGCTCTTCAGCGACGAGATCGCGGCGATCCGGGAATCGATCGCGCCGATCGCGGCCGAGCTCCGGCTCGAGACCGAGCCGATGATGGAGCAGGCTGTCGCCGAATCGGGCCTCGACGACTTCGGCGATCCCGGCTTCGTGGAGCGGCTCGACGTCTGGACCACCGCGATGCGCGAGGAAGCGCGGTTCGCGCCGTTCGGCGTGTTGAGCAACCACACCTTCGGCGTGCAGCTGTTGAAGAACCGCCTCCTCGTGACCGACCTGCTCGCGCGCCACCCCGAGATCCACGACATCCCGATCGAGCGGCCGATCATCATCGCCGGCCTGCCCCGCACCGGCACCACCCACCTGCACAACCTCCTCTCGGCCGACCCGAACCTGCGCTCGCTCCCCTACTGGGAGAGCCTCGAACCGGTGCTGCCCGCGAGCGAGCAACCCGCACCCGGCGAGGTCGACCCCCGGTACGCGCGCACCGAGGTCGCGCTCGACTTCCTGAACGACACGATGCCGCTCTTCAAGCGGATGCACGAGATGACCGTCGACCACGTACACGAAGAGATCCAGCTCCTCGCGATCGACTTCTCTTCGATGCTGATGGAGACCGTCGGGCTCATCCCCTCCTGGCGCGACTACTACCTCACGCACGACCAGACCCCGCACTACGAGTACCTGAAGACGCTCCTCCAGGTGCTCACGTTCCTGCGCGGCGGGGAACGGTGGGTGCTGAAGTCACCCCAGCACACCGAGCAGCTGCGCGCGCTCTCGGCCGTCTTCCCCGACGCGACGTTCGTGCTCACCCACCGGGACCCGGTCAGCGTCACCGCGTCGATGATGACGATGATCACCTACAGCTCCCGCATGAACGTCGAGTCACCCGACCCACTCGAGTTCGGGACCTACTGGTCGGCACGCATCGAAGACCTGCTCATGGGCTGCGTCCGCGATCGAGACGTCCTGCCCGACGCGCAGACCGTCGACGTCTGTTTCCACGACTTCATGGCCGACGACATCGCCACCGTCGAACGCATCTACGCCGTCGCCGACCAGTCCTTCACCGACGACACCCGCGCCGCGATGGACACATTCATGACCGCCCATCCCCGCGGCCGTCACGGCACCATCATCTACGACCTCACCGACTTCGGCCTCGACCCAGCCGAACGCCGCACCGCCCTCCAGCCCTACGTCGACCGCTTCGGAGTCCGCGAGGAATGACTGCCGTTCTCCTCTGCTCCGAACCGTGAAGCCGAAGGGGTCGAGCCAGAACGTGGCGAAGTAGGTCGGCGCACTCTGCGGTTCTTCCGCCTACTTCTTCTTGCGCTTCTTTCCCTTCAAGATCCTGCCCGCCTTGCGGTTGATGCGATCGAACTCGTCCTTCGTGAGATTTCCTCTCTCTCGTTCTCGTGCAGACCTACGGATCGCACTGATGGCGTGGCCGCGGTCGGGCATCGGATAGTTCCCTGTCTCCTTCCGCGCCTTCTTCGTACGCGCTCGCTCGGGGAGGCCGAAGGCCTTGGATGGGAGCTTCGCTCGATCCTTCGCGCTCAGTTTGCTCATGCCTGCGCGTTACCCGGGATGCGCGCCGTGTAGTCCCGAGCTGCAGTTCTCGCGTCTCTGGCTTCGGCCGCGTACCGAAGAACTGGTGTGACTGAGGCCTGCGTGGTGGGTATGACCCCCACCAGCGCGGTGGGATGCGCCGACCGACTCGCGATGAGTTTCCGAGAGCGATGGAGTCTCGAGAACATGAAGACAACAAACCTTGGTGACGCCGACGGGCTACCCACGATCGAGTGGCCTCGAGTGGAGACGCAGCTCACAGACCTCTTGACCCACGACGACCCGCGTTCGCCGAACCGCTCGACGTTCTGGCTGACGACCTTGAATGCCGACGGAAGCGCGCACGTGACGAGCGTCGGCGCCGTCTGGCACGCAGGCTCATACTGGTTCCAGACCGGCGAACGCACCCGCAAGGCGAAGAACGTTGCACGCGATCCCCGCTGCACCATCAGTGTCGCCACGCTGGGGTTCGACGTGATGGTCGCAGGCGAAGCCCGGCGCGTGACCGAGCCGAGGATCGTGGCCGAGATTGCGGCGTTGTGGGCGAAGAGCGGATGGCCCGCGCAGCCCGACGAGGCGGGAACCGGCATCACTGCGCCGTTCAATGCGCCGACGCTCGGACCGCCGCCTTGGTTCGTCTACGAAGTCAAGCCACGCACCGCGACCGCCGTCGGAACCGCCGAAGACACGCCAGGTTCCACACGTTGGCAGTTCTGAGAACTCGGACCCGATCGCAGCCCTCTCCTTCGCCCACACCCGTCCGACGGAAACGGCAGTTTCGGTGCGCGAGATCCGAAGTTCCCTACGGTCTCGTGCCTGCGGTCGTGTCGATGCTATGGGTGGGTGGCCCTGGTTCAGCGAGGAACCCGCGTCAGGGTGTCCAACGCCACCGGCTTGTGGCGATGAAGCCGTCGCGTCCGGCCCAGCCAGCACTGCGCCACGCGAGAAGAAGCTGGGGTCGGATGGAGATCAGCGGGCCGTAGGTGGCGACGACGTACGTCCATGTGTACTTCGTGTCGTAGGCAGCGATGAGCGCTGGGTCGACGGTTGGCGCTTCGACTTTGCCTTCGACGATGACGACATCGGTTCCGCTGTCGAGGTGGACGGTCATCGGGGTGCCGAGTCGAGCGGCTGCGAGCCTCGGGCTACCGATGCTGAGGTGCAGCATTTCGTCGGCCCAGACTCCCCACACCGGGCGCGGATGAGGATGTCGGGCGGCACCGGTCGACACCCAATACGTGCCTGCTTCGGTCAGCTGGGTGTCGACCCAGGCCCACTCGAGACCGGGGTGGGTGCTCGGGTTCCCGTACTGGATGAGGGTCTCTTCCACTCGGTGCACCCGCCAATTCTCGCACGCTCTCGCACGCTGGCCGGCTGCACTCGGGCCCTCACCGAGCGGCAGTTCTGAGCGCGTCGCTAGTCCTGAAGAAGCCTCATCACCCGGATCACGAGGTCATCGACGGGAGTCAAGCTGTCGAGGACGACATCGACGTCACTGGGTTGGACCCACGAGTCGCGAGTGCGCGCGACCTGTTCCCACGTCAATTCGTGCCAGCCGGGAATTCCTCGCAAACGCCCCTCGATGCGTGACCTCACGACCTGCGCGTCCTGGCAGGTCGTGAGAGCGATGACGGTCCGCACGCTGCATTCTCGTCCAAGCGCGCGGACGGCCTGGATCTCACCTTCTCGAGCCAAGCCGTCGAGGACAACCGGCAAACCGCGACGAAGCTGAGCCCGACCGGCCTGCAACATCAGTGCCCATCCGACGGATCGGTACGTCGTTGCGTCGAGCGAGCGCAGCGTCGCCTGCACTGACTCGAACGGGGTCAACGCGGCCATGAACCAATCCCAGCTGAAGACCGGTGCTGCGAGAGCATCCGCCACCCGATCCGCGATGGTCGACTTGCCCGTCCCCTGAAGGCCCGTCACGAGCACGAGGGCCGGGGGTCGACGCGTCTCGGCTGCTGTCACACACCCAGAATGCCCGACAGGGCGCGGCGCCGAGCGGCAGTTCTGTGCGCCGGTCGATGGTTAGCGAAGGACGGCGACGAGGAGAGCCGCGACACCCGCCGCCGAGATCAGCATGCCGACCGCCCTCCAACCGTTGTCCGTCATCCCCGCGTATTCGCCGTCGGCTTTCCTGATCGCAGGATCGAGGCCGAAACGGAAGACGAGAGATCCCACGACGATCAACACCACACCGAGGACACCGATAGCCACGCGACGAGTATGCGCACCGAGCGGACGAGCGTCAACGCAGCCGATCGGCAGATCTGTGCGCACCGTCCTCAGATCAGGTGATGCCGTCCACGACGTACATGCGGGCCCGAGCAGCGCCCTCGCGGATCTTGCGGATCTCGGTGTACTCGGCGCTTCTGTACCAAGCAATCGCGGCTTCTCTGGATGGGAACTCCAACACGACGGTCCGACCAGCCGGTGGTTCGCCTTCCAGGGCCTCCGGTTCGCCGCCGCGTATGACGTACCTGCCTCCGGCCGCAAGAATGTTCTCGTAAACCTTCGCCCTGTACTCGGCGTAGCGGACAGGGTCGAGAACCTCGCCCTGATAGATCACGTATGCCGCCATGTCGCCTCCGAGTAGATGCGTCGGCCGGGAACCCTCAGATCCAAAGCCGCTTCCGCGCGCAGAGATCGCCCGATCGGCAGCGACGGAACGGCAGCTATGCGCGCCCTGGGCGGCAAGCTTTCGGAAGGCAGATGACTCAGACCGAGACTTCGTTGTGGATCGGGAAGGTGATCTCCTCGGGCGGAGAGGGGGGTGCGTTCTCGACCGTGGCGAGCCCAGGCAAGAGCGTGCCGTCACGGAACGCTTCCCACGACGCCTTCGATTCCCAGATCGCAACGACCATGACGCCGCCATCGGTCGGGCCAGCCGCGTGGTACGTCTGGCCCGGCGGGAGCCCCTTGCCGCCCTCCGGATGCACTGCCTTCACTGCGTTGTCGTATTGCTCGATCGTCGCGCCCTTGAAGTGGTGCGTGATGCCGAACTCGGCCATGTGCAAAACCTCCGCTTGTTGGATGCCAATCAAACGAACGTAACCCAAGCCACGTCGCGCCGACAGAGACCGTCGCATGGGAGACAGGTGAGCAACTCCGCGCGACCGTCCGGGTCCAGTCCAGAGGCGTCGGCGACAATTCGGAGGCGGGCCGCTTGGTCGGCATGTCGCCAGCCGAGCCGGGCTTGGTCCAAGTCGTCGTCGATCCGTACGCAGATCGGTGCGCGTGATCCGAAGTGCCGAACGGTCGGGTGCTTGCGATCGCGAGCATTCCCTATCGGCACTTCGGGTGCGCTCCGCGCCGCCTCAACCAGACCTGGGAGGTTCGCAGCCACCGCTGGGGGCCGGGGTTGCAATAGTTGTCCTCGCCCGATGGGACAGTGAGGTTGCCCGCCCTACGGTCATGCCCTGCAGCTCGCTGCGCGCCAGCGGTAGCCTCCCCACATCAGCGCGGTCTGCGCCTTCCGCAAGGCCGGGGAGGGGGAACGGTGCCTGAGGACTATCACGATGGACAGCGCGAGTTTCAGGATCGCTTCGACACCCGACGGCTCGCTGATCGTCTCGCGGAGGCCACCACCGATCGGATCAGCCCGGAGCATCGGGCATTCATCGAGGCACGAGAGATGTTCTTCCTCGCGACAGCCGATGAAGTGGGTCGGCCAGAGTGCTCCTACAAGGGCGGAGAGCCGGGATTCGTGAGAGTCCTCGACGAGCGGTCGCTGGCCTTCCCGAGCTACGACGGCAACGGCATGTACCTCAGTTGTGGAAACCTCAGCGTCAACCCCAGCATCGGGATTCTGTTCATCGACTTCGAGGTAGGCACGCGCCTTCGGCTCAACGGAGACGCCTCGATCGATCCGCATGATCCGCTCGTGGGGGACTATCCACGAGCACAGTTCGTGGTGCGCGTCCAAGCGCGGGAAGTGTTCGCCAACTGTCGCCGGTATGTGCACCGCTACACGTTGGCGGAGCGGTCGGCGTTCGTTCCCTCCGGAGCGGAGATACCTCCGGTTCCGGACTGGAAGCGTGACCCATGGTTCGAAGGCACGCTGGCAGCCTCCGACCCCGCGCTCGACCCTGACAACGCGAGTGCACCGTCGGTCCCCCGTTTCTGATCCACTCGACTATCCCCGCTCGATCCGTCAGCGCACGGTGCAGCCGGCGGTCATCCTCGATCACCGTCCCCGAATGCCGGGTCGGAGGCGCGCCTTCAGCCCATGAGGGAACCTGTGCTTGCTGTGGGAGCGCACGCGTAATACCCGATCAGAGCGTGCGACGGAACGGCAGCTCCGTGCCGGGCAGTGATGGAGGCTTCGCACTTCCACGTCGTTGACCCGAGGGGACCGATCTACGTCGCGACCGGCTCCAGAATCATCGTCTCCGGCGTCCCGGCGAGCCCAGGTGAGTTCTCCGGGACCTTCCAGACCTGGTCCATGAGAAAGCTCAGGAAACCGGCCGCTTCCGCCGCGGTGTCGAAATCGAGGTCAATCACCACATAGTTCGGATCGTTGACTGGCTGCTGCACGCGCTCAGCACGGACTCCTGCGGCGCTCCGGGCCTCGGCGAAGTGATTGAACGCAGTGATCCAGGTCGGTAGATCGGTGATCGGGTGCTCGATGTGCAGCGTTCGCATCGCTCGCTCCTCTACGAATCCTCTTGGAGACGGCCTTGCCAAGCCCATCATGCCCCGCGGCGCAGACGCACCGAGCGGCAGATCTGTACGCCGATGACCAACGAAGCCGTTGGACTAACGAGCGGCACATCAACCGTCGGCGAGCACCCGCTGCAGCGCACGGGTCTGGGCGCGAAGGTCGTCGGCTGCGGCCGTCTCGCCGAACGCGTCGTACTCCGCGGCGCTCGCAGCGAGGCTCGCGATCTCGCCATCAACGATGGCGAGCATGTCGAGTTCCGTCAGGGCGACGCGACGAACATCGCCAGCACCCAAACCCGGCACGCTGCCAGCGATCGCGCCTGCAACTCGGGCAGGTCCGTCAGCAGCGTCGACTGCCTCGGAGTTCGCGATTGCCGACAGCGCGGAGCGGAAGGCCTTCACCGAATCCTTGTCGGCCGCCTTCATCGCCGACCGCAGGCCGATCTGTAGCCGATCACGCACGCTGTTGCCGTTCACGGAACGGACCTTACGGGCGGCACCATCTTGCCGTCTGAACAATTCCAGATCGGCAGCTCTGTGCGCACCATCGACACCATGGGAGCGTTCAACCATGATGGTGCCGATGCCTAGAACCTCGGTGCTGGTCGCCGCAATAGCTGTCCTCTTCGGAGTGACCGCGTCGTGTAGCAGCGACGGTTCCGGGAAGCGGCAAGCGGGTTCGAGCACTACGTCTTCGTCCCGAGTCGAAGCACGACCTCATGTGATCCGTACCGTTGAGGTCGCCGTCTTTACGCATTGCGGGATCAACGGAGTCGACGTTGACGGCACCTGGTACGCAGCTTCGCCGCCTCTCGGGGATGGCAACGGCAACCCTCCCCCCAGTTGGGGCAACCCTTTCCAGCGCGGAACGCTGGAGCTGCTCTCTGACGGCTCGGCCCGCTTCCTCGGCAGCCAAGGAGTGACCGCGAAGTTCGTGGCATCGGCGACAACGACAACGACCCGAGGTTGCGACTGACGCCCGGCTCGGCTTCGGCCGACCGATCGGCCGTTATGTACGGTCGGGATGACGCGCGCGACGGGCCTCTACCCGGCGTGTTGCAAGCCCGGAGTCGAGGCCATGGAGACGCTGGCGGTTCGGTCGAGCTGGTAGAGCGCCATAATTGTGATGACGGCGGTGACGACGAGGCCGAGGCCGAACGCCGCAGGGTGGTCACCGTATTCATCGCGCCGGCCGAGCTCCGCGCTGAGCGCGATGAACATCGTCAGCATGCCGAGCAGCTGCGCGACGGAGAAGAACGCCACCGGCCGTCGCGACGATCGCGATCCCAGGGCGACGAGGCCATACCCAACGGCAAGGAGAGTCATCCAGAGCGGCAGTGCCCAGGCGACGACGGTGCTCAGCACTGCGAGAGCGCAGACGGCCAAGCCGATCGATCGCACGAGGGAGTGCGCGCTCGGACGGCTCACTCTCCAGACGGCGACGACGCTGAGAAGCGATCCGAGCAGAAGAGCGATCGCGAAAAGCCCGTACGGGAGCGCCCAGTTGTCGCTTGAGTCCTCGGCGATGACCTGCCACAGGCCGTAGCCGCCGACGACGAGCCAGCAGAAGGCAGCGATCGACATGAGTGGGCGAACGGTGCTCTTGGACATAGAGGCCTCCTCGTCAGGTGTTTCGACCTACAGACGAGCGAGGCTCACTGCCGGGTGACACGAACCGCGTACGACGGCTCGACGAGTGACGAGGTGGGCGTCCGCAGGGCCCGCCGATCTCGTCACGCGGCAGATGGTGCCCGGCAGGTAGGGCCGCACCGAACGGGGCAGTTCTGGACGGATCGGCGGAGATCAGCGCACGAGTTCTGGGGCGGCGCGGGCCGAGGGTTCACCCCACCGCCGCATGCTCCGCGGAGGCGTATTCTTGCCGAGAGATCGATGGGGGCATCATCATGAATCTCGGACCGACTGAACTCATCATTGTCGTCGCAGTGCTGGGGATTCCGATCCTCGTGGTTCTCGGACTCGTCTTGCTCGTCGCTTCGACGCGACGAGAGGCGAAGGTTGACCCGTTGGCGACCCTCGACGATCGCTTGGCTCGGGGCGAGATCTCGCCGGACGAGTACGACGAGAGACGATCCCGGCTGGGTTGACCCCGAACGAGATCGCACGGACCGAGCGGCAGTTGTGGCGCGGCGCGGCCGGCTGGCGTCAGCTCGGCAGCCGACGGAACTGTAAGTCGATAGCGTCATGGAACCCGTCGTGGACCCGGGAGACCATCATGAATGGCGCAGAAGCGCTGGAACGCTCGGGCCGCGGGTTTCGACAGCGTCTCGTGGAAATTCAGAGTGATGACTGGACTCGCCCCACCCCGTGTGACGAGTGGAGTGTCCGTGATCTGGTCAACCATGTAGTCGGCGGCAACTTTCGATACGTCATGATCTTGGCCGGCGAGCCCGCCGACGCGATTCTTCGCACGCGCGAGCAAGACTGGTTGGGCTCGGATCCGCTCGGATCGTTCGACGACGCGTTAGCACGCGTCACCGAGTCGTTTTCCGTGCAGGGAATCCTCGCAGCGACTGTTCGCCACCCGAAGGCGGGCGCGATGACGGGCGCCCAACTCCGGGTCCTGCGCGTGAACGAACTGACCGTTCATGCGTGGGACCTTGCTCGCGCGATCGACGCTGATGACCGACTCGATGAGGGGGTGGTGTCATGGCTGCTAGAGGGACTTGAGCCACTCCGTTCAACCGTTGGCCTCAATGAGCCGGGTCCAGCCGACGATCTGCCAGCGGCCAGTCCGCAAAGGAGTCTGCTGCGGCTTCTCGGACGCGCAGGGTAGGTGGCAGCAAAGCGCACGGTGATACGCGCGCCTCTCAACGCGCGACGTGCGCGGTGACGACGGGTACTCCCGGCATCAGGCGATCGTCGGACGCAAGAAGACCAAGCCAGCCGCGTCGCCCCAATCGAGGTGCATCGATCACAGAGCGCACGATGCCCCATCGGCGAAGCCATTCCGAACGGCAGTCATTTGCGCGACGGCCTACGGGATCTGATGCGCGATCTGAAAGATGTTGCCGAATAGGTCGCGGATCATTGCTCGTCGGTCTCCGTACGGCGTGTCGACCGGCGCTTCCAAGCTCTCGGCTCCAGCCTCGATCGCTCGACGATACGTATCGTCTGCATCTCGGACATAGACGTAGAGGAACGCCGGGAACAACTGGCGTTCAGTGGCCGCAGTCACCATCACGAGCGAGTCGCCGATCCGGATCTCCGCCGGTCGTCCAGCGTCGACCACTCCGGTCCCGTCGAAGACGTCGCGGAGGAAGCCGACTTGGGCGTCCACATCGCTGACCACCAGGCGTGGAGTGACCGTGTGGAAACCGGCTCGCGGCGCAGCGTTAGAGGACATCACACACCTTCTCCCGTCGGTGCTCCAACCGTCTCGTCCCACACTTCCACGCACCGGGCACTGCCGACAGAGCGGCAGCTATGTGCGGAGGTCATTGGCTGAACGCCCGCGGAGGTTCTGCGTTGGGTCAGGTCGAAACGGGAAGCCGCGCCATCCAGTTGTCGAAGAGGCGGACGTCGTAGCGCGACCGGGATACTGCCGCTGGTAGATCGCTGGGAAATCCCCAGATCACGCGACCAGGATCGGTCGTCTCCAGTGCCCGATACCACTCCTCGAGGGGTCCCGCGAGCTGCCGGTGCAAGGCAAAGCGTCGACGCTGGCGTTTGACGTCCGTCTCCCGTTGACGCTCCAACGTCGACTGGCTCGGGATCGAGCACAGGACCAGGTCCGCGACTCCAAGACGACGGCCTGCGACGGCTCTCCGAGTTGCAACGACCTCAGTTTCGAACCGTTCCAAGGTGAGGTAACCAAGACGAAGCAGCCCGTAGCTGTAGTGGAGCTTGAGCGGATCGACATCGCAGACTGCGAAGCCGTTCGCCGTCTCGACCCGAAGGGCGTTCTCCCATCGACGGCAATTGACGTCCGTCCAGTACGCCGCGATCTCGGCATCCGAGGAAGCCGGATCAGGCGCCGCGACCATCTCCTCTGGCACGCAAACACGACCTGCGTGCGCGCTAACCCAGGTGGACTTCCCAGCCGCGCTCGGGCCTTCAACGACGACGATCACTCGGTCAGTTCAGCAGTTCCGCACGCCGGGTCAGCGACCATCAAGCCTCCCTACCTCGTGCACCAGCAGTTCAAGCGCGCACATAGATTGCCCGTTCTGGGACGCGGTTGCACCCCGGCGTACGGTCGAAGCAGTCGAGGATGCTGGGGCTTGATGCGTCCCGTGGATGGAGCTCCAGCGTGAGCTGGGAGGTTCCTCCATGGAGATCACCGACACGTCTGCGGTTGCTGCCGTCCGCGATGAAGTGTTCACGACGCAGGAACAGCTCGCGCTCGGTGGGTTCCTCGCCGGCTAAAGCGGACTGACCCGCGACGCCTATCCGCCCGTCCTTCGCCAGTACGTGGCGTGGTGCACAGAACACGCGGTGCCGTTGTTCGGTGCGCGCCCCTCCGACATCGACGGTGTCAGCGGCACCTCGAGAACCTCGACCGGGCACGAGCCACCGCCCGCCGCTTGTGCACCATCACCTGCTTTACAGGTCGGTCCCCACACGCTCCGCCACGCGTTCACCACCGCCGCCCTCGATGCCGGTGTCCCCTCCGCGACGTGCAAGAGGCCGCCGGGAACACCGGCTGCTCCAGCACTCCTGCGGTCTGCGAACCCCCGTGGAAGGTCGAGGTCGGGAAGGCAACGGAGCACGCCTGTCGACAGGTCGCCAACCGACACCTGATCGAGAGGCTCGACTCCTCCGTCTGACCGACGTCGACGACCTTCCGACCCCAGCACTGCCGATCCGCCGCACGTTCTGATCGGGCATTCTGTGTGGGTGTCGGGCCTTCGATCGCGAGGGGTAGAGATCCGGATGCCGATCCGAGTCGCCGAAGCTGGCGACGTAGACGTCGTCGTGGCCCTACGGCTCGCCGCGTTGTCCGCCAGCGCGCCGAGCGTGTACTCACCGCGGGAAGTCGCCGAGCTCCTCGACGACCTTGACGTGGACGAACTCCGCGCCATGGTCGAGGATCGACAGCTCTTCGTCGCCGAGACCGATGGAATCATCGGAGGGTGCGCCGGTTGGCGAGGCGAGAACCTTCGACATGTCTATGTCGCCCCGGACTCGGAACGAGGAGGCCTCGGAACCCGCCTGGTAGCTCGTGTCGAGTCCGACTTTCGGGACCGAAGATCTGCGGCGAAGATCTATGTCGGCTCGGTTCTCTACGCCCGACGGTTCTACGAAAAGCTCGGTTACGAGCTCGTCGGCACGGACCGCGCAGGAAGCGAGCCCTTCCGGATGAAGAAGAGCTTCGACGTCGCGCGGTAGCCACCGCGCCCTCACCACTCATCAGGTAGCAAAGACGTGCTCCGCATGTCCGCTCCTCCACTTGAACGACCAATGCGGCGAAAGGACAGAAGAGCATGCCCCTGATCGCCATCGAAGAACACTGGATCCACCGCGACCTCGTTGCGGCGCTCGACACCCTCCCGCCGCACCTGCACGACGAGAGCCTCGTCTTCAACCAGATGGGGGATCATCACCGGCGACTCGAAGACTTGGGCGAGGGACGCATCGCGACGATGGACGCCCAGGGCATCGATGTGTCGATCCTCGCCCTGACGCCACCCGGGACCCAACCGCTCCCGCCTGCGGAGGCAGCAGAAGCTCAGCCGCAGACTCAACGACGTCGCCGCTGAAGCAGTCGCCAGGAACCCGTCCGCGACGACGTCGACCAGATCGCCGAATCGGTCGCGCGCTCGGTCTGCGGTCTCGTCGCCAGCGCGACGGTCCTGAACCAGGTTTGATCGGGGCGCCGATGAGAAATGGCGCGGGCAGTCGTCTGAGTACGGTCCGGTGAACGCGCGGCGCGCACCAAGGGGAGCAACGAGATGAGTCCACTTCGATACTCGATCAACGTCACGCTCGACGGCTGCTGTCATCACGAGGCAGGGCTCCCTCCCGACGAGGAGTCGATGCGCTACTGGACCGCTGAGATGGAACGAGCCGATGCTCTGCTCTTCGGCCGGGTGACCTACGAGATGATGGAGTCGGCGTGGCGGAGGCCGGCCACGGACACGTGGCCTGACTGGATGGATGCGTGGGAGATCCCGTTCGCCGAGGCCATCGACCGGGGGAAGAAGTACGTCGTGTCGAGCACGCTGCGCGGGGTCGATTGGAATGCCGAGCTGGTGCGAGGCGACTTGGGGCAAGCGGTGCAGCGGCTCAAGGAGGAGTCGGGCGGGCGCCTGTGGGTGGGTGGTGTGACGCTCCCCCTGGCGTTGGCAGATCTGGGACTGATCGACGAGTACGAGTTCCTCGTGCAGCCGGTCCTTGCCGGACACGGGCCGACGTTGCTCGCCGGCCTGCGCGAGCGCATCCAGCTCGAGCTCGTCGATCGCCACGAGTTCCAGTCGGGGGCGGTCGCCATGCGATACCGGCCCACGCGAGCTACGGCTTGACGTGATTCGTCCCGGCACGCGGTTGCCTTGTCGGCTCGGTGCGAAACGTCCGCTGGCTCAGGCGCTGCGAGTGGTGCCGCCGGGATAGCCGCCGCCGCCGAAGCGGGCGTCGAGGGCGTCGTAGTCGACGGCGAAGCCGGCTCGGGGCAGCTCGTCGACGAACTCGACGGTGCGGGGCTTCTTGTACGAGGCGATGCGCGTCCGACACCACTCGACGATCTCGACGGCATCGGGCTGGGTGGCAGAGTCGTGGCCGTCGGCCCGTACGACGATCGCGGTGACCGACTGCACCCAGACGTCGTCGGGCACGCCGATCACTGCGCAGTCGGCGACACCCGGGTGGGCGCGGATCGCGTTCTCGACCTCAGCCGGGTAGATGTTCTCAGCTGCCGACTTCAGCATCCGGCCCTTCGGCGCGATGAACGAGAAGGTGCCGTCGGCCTCGAAGCGGCCGAGATCGTTGGTGTGGTGCCAGCCGTTGCGGCTCCGCTCGGCGTTCAGCTCGGGCCGGTTCCAGTAGCCGTTCATCACGGTCGCGCCCCGCACGACGATCTCGCCGACCGCGCCCGGCGTCGACCTCGACGTCGTCCTCGTCGACCACCCGCACCTGCACCAGCGGCGACGGGCGACCGTGGGTGCCGATCCCCTCCCCCGGTCGGGCGCCGGCGAGCAGGTTGAACGTGGCCATGCCCATGACCTCGCTCTGGCCGTAGCCACCGGCGTTGCGGCCCCACGGCGACGGGTCGGGCTGCACCATCGCGTCGAACGCCGGGTTGCCGCGCTTGCCGCGAAACGTCGACAGGTCGTAGCGGCCGTCGGCGTTGGCGTCGACGATGCCGTCGACCATCGGGCCGATGACGAAGCCGGTCGTGCAGCCGAAGTCGGCGATGGCGCGGCAGAGATCCTCGCCGACGACCCGTTCGATGAACACGTTGGCGCCGCCCATGACGAACGCGGAGAGGTTCGGCATGAACGTGCCGATGTGGAAGAGCGGTCCTGAGTTGAGGAACACGGAGTCGGCATCGATCCCCTGCCACGGCGCCATCAGCAGGCCCTGGGCGACGAGCGCACGAGACGAGAGCATCGCCGCGTTCGGTCGACCCGAGAATGCGGCGGTGTAGACGAGCAGCAGAGAATCGTCGGAAGAGCCGTCGGACTCGGGATCGTCGGGCGAACCCGAAGCGACGAACGACTCGTAGGAGTCGTCGACGTCGTGGACCAGCCACGTGGCCGATGCGGCCGAGGCCGCGAGCTCCCGCGCCGCCGCGATTGCGGGACCGACCTCGCGTTCCTGGCCGACGACGACCTTCGGCGCGAGGTCGTCGATCACGAACGCGAGCTCGTCGGGCTGCTGGCGCCAGTTCGCGGGGCAGAACGACGCGCCGAGCTTGCAACAGGCGAGCAGCAGCTCCTGGATCCGGAACGAGTTCTGCCCCAACCAGAGGACGCGGTCTCCCGGCCCGACCCCGGCACCACGGAGCGCCTGCGCGCACCGGTTCACCCGCGCGTCGGTCTCGCGCCACGAGAGCCGCACGTCGCCGTCGCCGAGGCACAGCGCATCGCCGCGCGACCGCGCGTACGAGCGCAGCAGGTCGGCGAGGGTCAGGCGCGCGGTCGGAAGCACGGCACCGAGCCCTCGTCGACGTCGTACCAGTCGAGCGTGACCGGCATCCCGATCTTGACCGCGTCGGCATCGCAGCCGATCAGGTCGCCGACGACACGGCACCCGTTCGTGTCGGGCAACTCGATGACGGCGACCACGATCGGGAGCACGTCGGCCATCGACGGGATCACCGGGTGGCGGATGACGGTGAACGAGTAGAGCTCGCCGGCGCCGTCGTGTTCGACCCACTCGACCGCTTCGCTGCGGCAGTTCCAGCAGAACGCGGCAGGAGGGAGCCGGAACATCCCGCAGTCGGTGCAACGCGGGACGACGAGGCGGTGGTCACGCGCCGCGAGCCAGAACGGCTCGGTCGCCGGACTCGCGGTGAACGCGATCATCTCGGGTGGGATCAGGCCGGGTACGGGCGCGGTCGACATCGGTTCCACTTTCAGCGATGGAGGAGCAGGCCGGAGACAGGGATCGACGCGGGTCCGCCGGTGACGAGCGCGATCTCGGCATCGGGGACCTGGTTGACGGCGGTGCCGCGCAGTTGCTCGACGGCTTCCTTCACGTGCGTCATGCCGATGATGTACGCCTCGGAGAGGTTGCCGCCGTGGGTGTTCACGGGCAGGCCGCCGTCGGGCCAGCGGATGTTGCCCTCGGCGACGAACGGCCCGCTCTCGCCGACCCCGCAGAACCCGTAGTCCTCGAACTGCAGGAGGACCATGCCGGTGAAGTGGTCGTAGAACAAGCGCGACGTCGACGTCTTCGGGGCCGACGCCCGCCATCGCGTAGAGGTCCTTCGCGATCGGTCGGTGGCCCGAGGTGGCGAACATCTCGTCGGGCATGCCCATCCAGGTGATCGCCTGCCCCCATCGGCCCGCGCCGCCCTGGGCCGAGCCCATCACGTACACCGGTTCGTGACGGAGGTCCCGGGCCCGCTCGGGCGTGGTGGTGACGACCGCGACGGCGCCGTCGCACTCCATGCAGTAGTCGTAGAGGCAGAACGGGTCGGAGATCATCCGGGCGCCGAAGTAGTCGTCGCGGGTCAGCGGTTCCTGCATCAACGACGTCGGTCGGCGGATCGCGTTGTTGCGGGTGGAGATCGCGACCTCGGCGAGGTGGTCGCGCGTGGTGCCGTAGAGGTGCATGTGTCGTTGCACGAGCATCGCGAACATCTGGCCGGGGGCCATGAGCCCGGCGTTGCTCGAGAAGACGTACTCGGGCGTCGACGGCGCCGAGTACGCGCCTGCGCTCCCCCGGCGCCCTTCGGGGCGAACGACGCACCGAAGCGCATGTTCGCCTGTTGCAGCGTCATGAGCTGACACGACCACATCGGCCATCCCGGTCGCGACCGCTCGCGGCGGCGAGGCCGACCGAACCGGCGGATCCCCCACCCCCACCGGTGAGGCCGGCGGTGAACCGCACCGACGGGATCCCGAGCACCTGCGCGAGGAGGCTCGTGTCGACGAAGTTGCCGCCGTACAGCGCGAAGCCGTCGACGTCTTCGACCGCGAGTCCGGCGTCGTCGAGCGCAGCGAGGGTCGCCTTGATCGCGAGGTCCATGGTCGTCTGCGGGAGCGACCGCCCCCGTCGGTAGTACGGCGTGGCTCCGACCCCGACCATCGCGGCGCGGTCCTTCAGTGTGCGCGTCGTCACGTGACTGCTCCGGTCTCGGGGATGAACGAGTGGTCGTCGACGAGCGCACCGCGGATCGCGGTCGGCGTGCGGTCGAAGGTCGTCGCGCGCAGGCAGACGGCTCGTCACGAGGATCCGACCGCCGTCCTCGTGCAGTGTCCACTCGGCGGGGTCGACGCGAGCGGGCCCGCCGGGTTCGACTGCGATCGCGACCGCCGGTCCGCAGAGCACGAACCAGTGCGGCGCGAGGCCGACCGCACGGAGGCGTTCGTAGGCGCCGGGTCGGGCCCCGACGACCGGGACCGCGCCGAACACCTCGGCGTAGGGGCGGCCGAGCTCGTCGAAGCCGTCGAGCACTGCCTCGTTCACACCCATCACCGCGCGGTACTCGAGCCGACGGACGAACATCCCGACCCGCAACGCGTCGGGCGCGGTCGCGTCGGCGAGGGAGAACTGCGCACCACCGAGCATCGTGCCGATGAAGAGTGGCCAGAAGTGCGCGGCTTCCGAGAGGAGCGTGCACCAGAGCACCCGCGCGCCGGCGCCGATCCCAACGCCGGCCAGGGTGGGGATCGCGCCGCCCATCCCCCGTTCGATCTCCGCGTGCGACACCGCCCACGGCACGCGCCGCGTCGCCGTCTTCGTACTGCGCGATCCCCCACAGCGGCCGCGCGTCGTCGACGGGCTGGTCCGTCACGGTCATCGTTTCGCGACCCGGGGAATCTTGTGTGGCGGGCCGAGCCTGAGCAGTTCGGCTTCGGGAACGAGCTCGACGTCGGGAACCCGGTCGAGCACGTCGGCCACCGCGGCCATCACGCTCGTCGCGCACGGTGTCGAGTCGGTCGGCACAGCCCGGCCGGTAGCCGACGCGGAGGCGCAGACGGTCCATCTGCGGCGCCTCCCGCACGATCTGGAACAGGCCCCGGCTGCACTCGTCGACCGACTCCACCGCCGGCCACACGTCGATCGGCAGGATCGTGCGACCGCCGATCTCGACACCGTCACCCTTGCGCCCGACGGGCCACAGGCGAGAGTGCGTCCGACCACACGGGACAGGGCACCCGCGTCAGCCTCACGATGTCGTCGGAGCGGTACCGGATGAGCGGGGTCGTGCGGTTGACGAGCGCGGTCGCGACGAGCTCGCCGCGTTCGCGGTCGCCCACCGGTGCGGTGCCATCGGGGTCGAGGTTCTCGACCAACGTGTCGTCTTCCCAGAAGTGGAGACCGTCGTGCTCGGGGCACTCGAACGCGGTCCCGACGTCGCCGACGCCCGTGTGCTCGAACAGCGGGACCCCCCAGCTCTCGACGACGGCGCGGGCGCGCGCACCGAGCGGCTCACCCGCCTGCACCATCGCCCGGTACGACGAGAACACGTCGGCCGGGTCGAAGCCACCCTGCTCGCACGCCTCGGCGATCGCGAGGACGATCATCGAGCTGAGGCTGTAGAGACCGGTCGGCCGGAACTCGAGCGAGAGCTCGCAGAACCGGATCATGTCGTCGGGGTCGTAGTCGCAGAGGATCGGGCGTCGCGCCGAACTGCTGCACCATCCCGAACGCGGGGCCGCGGAAGGTGAAGATCACGACCATCACCCGGTCGCCCGGTCGCATCCCCATCATCCAGAGGTCACGTGAGAGACCGGCCGGCACCGGGCCGCCCGACGAGCCCCAGTGCTGGGGTTGGAGCGTGGGTTCACCGGTGGTACCCGACGACGACAGGATCGTGGTCACTTCGTCGACCGGGCACACACAGCAGGCCCGCGTACGGGTCGCCGCGATCCTCGCGCCAGTGGCGCAGCGTCTCCTTGTCGGTGAACGGCGCCCGTTCGGCGAAGTCCGCGAGGGAACGGATGTCTCGCGGGTGGACGCCGGCTTCCTCCCACACCGAGCGCACGAGCGGTGAGTGTTCGTACGCGTGCGGGAGCATGAGCAGCAGTCGTTCGAGCTGCATCGCGTCGAGCTCCGAACGCGACCGCGTCTCCGCAGCCTCGTCGAAGTAGGCGCCCGTCGACGTCACGAAGCTCCGAGGGCCGGGAGGGCGAAGCGGAGCACGGCCTCCCGGGCCGCGACCACGTCGACATCCGACGCCGGATCGGAGAGGTGATCGTCGACGAGCTCCCAGGTGAGGGCGCGGATGAAGCGTCGCGTCGCGCGCGGGATCGGTGGTCGGGAAGGTGCCGTCGGCGAGTCCCGCGGCGAGCACCGCTTCGAGCGGATCGGTGAGCGCGGCGCGGATCGCCGCGAACTCGGTCGGGAACTCCTGTTGGAGCGGGATCGCCCAACTGAACATCGCGCGGGTGCGCTCGCCCCGGCGGGGCTCGAACCCGGCGGCGAGCAGCTCGTCGATCCACGCCACGAGCGCTTCGGCCGGATTGGACGCCGCGTCGAGTCGGCGCTGGAGCAGCGGGTTGTAGCGCTGCGACCTCGTGCTCGTAGATCGCGAGCAGCAGGTCCGACTTCGACGTGAAGTGCCGGTAGAACGCCCGGGTCGAGAGCCCGGCCTCCGAGAGCACCTCGGCGATCGTCATCTCGGCCGCGCCCTCGCGGCGCAGCACGGTGAGGCCCGCCGCGATCAGCTGATCGACATCGTCGCGGGCCCGGGTCTTGGCGGCTTCGACCGCGCGTTCCACCGCCCGATCGGCGACTCCCCCGCTTCCCCGGCCATCCGGTGAGAATAGGGTGCTCATTGCTGAAACGTCAATGTTCATTTCCGAGAACTGTTGTTACACTGCCGTTCATGACCGACGTGCCGACGACCGACATCACGACGAGCGAGCTCGCGATGGCCGAGACGTACCGCGGTGAGACCTTCATCTCCACCGATGCCCACGTGACCGAACCCATCGACCTCTACGAGGAGCGGGTCGACCGCGCCTTCAGCGAGCGGGCACCTCGCATCGCCACCACCGACGACGGCTGGCGCACCCTGCTCATCGAAGGCCTGCGTCCCCGCAAGCTCATGAAGGCCGACGAGCGCGAGTTCGCGATCGTCGGCGACTGGGACCCCGCCGACCGGATGCGCGACCAGGCAAAGGACGGCGTCACCGCCGAGGTCATCTTCCCGACGTTCGCGCTCCAGGCCTGCTTCGCCGCCGACGACGCCGCGCTCCAACTCGCGCTCTGCCGCGCGTACAACGACTGGGCCGGTGAGGTGTTCGGCACCGAGGACCGGCTGCTCGCGGTCGGTCTCGTCCCGATGCTCGACATCGACGGCGCGATCGACGAGGCGCAACGCCTCGCGGCGGCCGGTTTCCGCGCGCTGTTCCTCCCCGCGCGTGTCCCGCAACGGCCGTACAACGACGCCGAGTACGACCGGTTCTGGGCGGTCGCGCAGGACCTCGGCCTGCCGCTCACCTTCCACTCGGGCACCGGCCACGAGCCACGGGTCGTACGCGGCCCCGGCGGTGCCGTCGTCAACTACATCCTCGGCGCGCAGCTCGACGGCCCGATGGTGATGCTCATGATGGCCGCAGGTGGCGCGCTCGACCGCTTCCCCGGCCTCGAGCTCGTCACCGTCGAGACCGGCGCGGCGATGGCTCGGCTGGATCATGACCCAGGCCGACGCGATCTACGAGGACCACGACGCGTTCGCGAAGCCGAAGCTGTCGATCAAGCCGAGTGAGCTGATCCGACGCCAGTGCCACGCCACGTTCATGTACGACCCGGTCGCGATGAACAACCGTTCGATCACCGGGGTCGAGACGTTGATGTGGGGCAACGACTACCCGCATCCCGAAGGGACCTGGCCGTCGTCGCAGGAGGTCGCCGCCCGGCAGTTCGCCGACGTGTCCGACGACGACCTCCACGCGATCGTGGCCGGCAACGCGGCCCGCGTGTTCGGCTTCGACCTCCCGGCGCGGGCGTGAGCGAGATCCTCGCCGTCGTCACCCCGACCGCCGAGGTCGGCCCGCAGGATCCGGCGACCACCACCCCGCCGCGCGAGCCCGGCTCGGCCCGGCGGACCAGCTCGGTCGACATCGTCCGACCCGACGGTGCCGGCGGACCGATCGTCGTCGAGGGGTACGCCCGTGATGCTGTGACCCTCGCCCTCGACTCCCCGCCGGTCGCCACCGACGTGACGCTCTCCGCGACGCTCGACCCGTTCCAGGAGCTCGTGCGCATCGCCTCCGATCCCGCGGAACCCGCGCTCGCGTCGCTGGTCGGTCGGCGCGCGGTGTCGGGCTTCCGCGCCGCGGCCGCCGACGCCGTCCCCGACCACCGCCGGGCTGCGAGTCTGCTCTACCTCCTGCTCGACGACCTCCCCGTCGTCACGTTGGTCTCCGGCTACGCCCTGCAACGCGCCGGGATGATCCCCGAAGCACCCCGGTCGGTCTACGAACCGAGCGTCGACCTTTGTTCCGGCTGGGCGGCCGACGCGACGATCATGCGCACCATCGACGAGCGGGGCACCCCGCCGATGACCCTCGGACCGCCGGCGCCCGCCATCGACCGCCCCGACGACCCCGATGCCTGGCACCGGATCCCCGTCGCCGCGCCCCGGACGGTGCGGCGCCGGCGCCGGATCGACGTGGAGTTCGGCGACGAGCTCGTGGTCGACGCGATGTTCCGCGACTCACACTTCGACGACGACGGCAACGAATCGACGGTGCACGAGTACGGCCTCCACGCCGTGATCGATCCGGAGACGCTGGTGGTCGCCGAGATCCGCGCCACCCCGCGCGTGCTCCCCTACGTCGAATGCCCCGCGGCCGCGGCGAGCGCGGCGCGTCTCGTCGGTTTCCACCTCGACGACGTCAGGGACCGGGTACGGGCCGAGCTCGTCGGCACGAGCACGTGCACGCACCTCAACGACCTGCTGCGCAGCCTCGAAGACGTGCGGGGCCTCGACGCGGTCTACAGCGCCGCCATCGACGAAGGTCCCTGACCCCCGAGCCGACGAACCGCTACTTCTTCAGCGACGGGTGCTGCTTGGCGAGGATCGGGAGCAACACCCGGCGCGGGGTCAGGTGCCCGCTCGCGGCCGACACCTTGTTCGCCACGCCGGGGATCACGACCCGACGACCCTTCTCCATGCCCTCGACTGCCGCGGCGGCGACATCGGCGGCGGTGACCCACATGAACCCCGGCAGCGAGTTCGTGTCGTCGTCGCTCATCCCCGCGGCCGACGCGAACTCGGTCTCGACCGGGCCCGGGCACAACGCGGTGACGGTCACCGCGGTCGCGGCGACTTCGGCGGCGACGGCCTGGCTGTAAGCGAGCACGAACGCCTTCGAGGCGGAGTATCCGGCCTGGCCCGGGAGCGGTTGGAACGCGGCGGTCGACGCGACGTTGAGGATCGCGCCCCGGTTGCGCTCCACCATGCCGGGGAGGAACAGGCTGCAGAGGTGCACCACGGCCTCGACGTCGGTGCGGATCATGGCGATCTCCCGGAGCGGATCGCTCGCCGACACCGGACCCGTCGTGCTGAAGCCCGCGTTGTTCACCAGCCCGTCGACCTCGAGCCCCCGGTCGGCGAGCTCGGTCGCGATCCGGGTGCGCGAACCCTCGTCGGCCAGGTCGGCCGTGATCACCTCGACCCGGATCGGGTGCGCTTCGGAGAGCTCGGCACCCAACGCGACCAGCCGATCCTCTCGGCGGGCGACGAGGGTGAGGCCGAGACCACGCGCCGCGAGCTGGCGGGCGAGCTCTACGCCGATCCCGGCGGACGCGCCGGTGACGATGTGGGTGCCGTCGGGCCTCGGAGTGGGAAGCGTCATGCGCGTCGACGGTACAAGACCCACCCCGTCTCTGCTCACGACACTCCCCCGCGTGGGGTAACACTGGGTGATGTCGTGGAGCCGATCGTCGAGCGTCGAGCGCCTGCCCCCCGACCCGGTGGGCGAGGTGATCGCGGCGTCGCTGGCCGAGATCTTCCCGGCCGCCACGATCGAGCTCGTCTACTGGCCCGCCGACGCGTCGCTGCCGCTCGTCACCCCTGGTCCCACCACCTCGAGCGCGACCGCGCCCGGGCCCGACGGGTGGCAGGTCACGTGCATCCTCGAGGTGCGGGGCCCGATCGCCGCGCTGATCACTCCCGACAGCACCCCGCTGCTCCAGCTCCTGCACGCCCTCCCGCGCGCCGCATTGCGGGCCGCGGCCCAGTTCCGGGGCCGCCACTCCTCCCCAGATCCCCTCGGGCCGCCGCTGCGTCGGGCGCTCCGCGACACGATCGTGATCGAGCTGGTCGCGGAGTACGCACCGAGCGTCGACGCGGTCCCAGCGGCGCTCATCGCCGAGACGCTCGAGTACCTCATCGAGCTCAGCGGCACCCGCGTCGAGGCCCACCAGCTCACGCACGGCGTGATCATCACCGATGCACTCACCGAATCACCGCGGCTGCGATTCGACTACCCGCGTGACCTGCGGGATGCGAAGCGGGCCCCGGTGCTGTTCGACGGGCAGCGCTCCGTGCTCGTCGTCGACAGCGAGGGCCGCGCCCGCTCGGAGCTGCAGCGGCACCGCCTCGACCGCCTCGCACCCACCGCCGATCCGCGCACCCCGCCGGCGGAGTTCGTCGACAACGGATCCCTGGTGGCCGAAGCGTCACGCCGCATGGGCGGCGTCGGGTTCTTCCTCCGCGCCGACCGCACCATCTGGGTCTTCGTCGACGGCCAGCCGCTCGTGTTACGCCGGGGCGAGCACTGGACTGCGTTTCCACTCGAGCTCACCGGCTTCATCGCCAAGATGATCGAAGGGGGCCGGGCCGCGCCGATCGTGGTCGAGGCCGCGTTCATCGTGTCGGCGCAGGGACACGGCGCGATCCTGGCGGTCGTCGACGACGCCTCCGTCCTCGCAAACATCGTCTCGGCGAAGGACCGGTACGACCTCCGCGACGAGTTCGACCCGCCCGCCATGCGAGCGGAGACGCGCCTCCACCACCTCCTCGACGCCGAGAACCTCGACGGCCAGACCCTTGCCCGTCTCGCCGCGCTCGACGGCGCGACCATCGTCGACCGGGCCGGCAACCTCCTCGCCTACGGCGCGATCGTCACCAGCTCCGACAGCCAGCACGAGGGTGCCCGCACGTCGGCCGCCAAGACGCTCTCCGAGACCGCCGACGTCGCCCTCAAGGTCTCCGAGGACGGCGACATCACCATCTTCCGCAACGGCGAGATGACCGCCACCCTCCTCGGGACCTGATATCTGGTCGAATCCGCTGCGCCGGCTCGATCGCTCACCGATTGCCGTCCGCAGAGTGGATGGCCGCCGGCTCCGCTTCTTCTCCTAGCGGATCGCGCCGCGGCCGGCGATGAGGGGGAGGTCGAGGGCGGTGAGCATGCCCGGCGCGGCGGCGCGGACGGCGGGAATCGCGTTCAGGGCGCGCAGGCCGGTGGCCAGGCAGCCGCCGGCGACCGGGTCACCCCCGGCGTCGCGCAGGATGGTCTCCTGACGGATCGTCGGGCTGCCCTCGATGTCGACCCGGTACACGTCGTTCTCCGCGATGCGACCCCGCGGCCACTCGGGCGCGACGTCGTTCGTGATGCGATTGACGTGTTCGAGCACGATGCGCGCCTCGCCGTTCAGCATGCCGTTGATGGTGAAGTGCACCGCCGCGACCGTGTCGGGTTCGAGGACCCCGTTCTGCGAACTCGATGCGCTCCGGGGTGACCCACTTGTCGTAGGTCGTGGTGATCTCGTCGAGCTCCACCTCCATCGCCGCGGCCATCATCGGCACGGTCCCGCCCCACGCCATGATCAGGATCTCGGGGATCTCGAGGAGGGCCCGGAACTCGGCCGGCTTCCCGTAGCCCATCGGCTCGTAGTCGCCGGTGTAGGTGGCGTAGTCGAGGATCTCGCTCGCGGTGACCTTGTCGACCCGACCGCACACACCCATGAGCGTCATCGGGAGGAGGTCGTTCGCGAAACCGGGATCGATCCCCGAGGTGAAGCACGACGTGCCGCCGTCGATGCAGGCCTGCTCCATCGGTTCGAGCATCCAACGGTCGGCGGTCTGCCACCAGACGAAGTTGGTCATCGCCGTCGACACGACGTCCTTGCCGGCGCGCAACGCCTTGGCCATGTTCTCGATGTTCTCGCGGGCCTGTTCGGCGGTCGGCCCGTAGTAGGCAACGGCGTCGGCGTCGATCGCGAGCGCGGCGTCGACATCGGTGGTCGCGGTGATGCCCAAGGGGTCGATGCCGCAGATGTCGCCGACGTCGCGGCCGTCCTTGCCGGGATCGGACACGATCACCCCGGCCAACTCGAAGTGCGGATGGTCGACGATCTCGGCGATGACCCGCTTCCCGACGTAGCCCGTCCCCCAGACGATGACCCGATCGACGCTGTCCGACACGGTGTTCCTCCCTCGGCGTGGATTGCGACGATACTGGTCGGGTGAGCGATCGCAACGTGCTCGGCAACGAGCTGGAACCGTGTGGCACCGACCCCGTCACCGGCTTCTACCGCGACGGCTGCTGCAGCACCGGCCCCGACGACGCAGGGAGCCACACGATCTGCGCGGTGGTGAGTGCCGAGTTCCTCGCGCACCAGCGGTCGATCGGCAACGACCTCAGCACCCCCATGCCGCAGTACCGCTTCCCGGGTCTCGTCCCCGGCGACCGGTGGTGCGTCACCGCCCGGAACTGGCTCCGGGCCCACCACGACGGCGCAGCTGCGCCCGTGGTGCTCGCGTGCACCCACGAGCGCGCGCTCGACATCGTCCCGCTCGAGATCCTCCAGCAGCACGCGGTCGACGTGCCGGCCGATCCCGGCCCGCTCTCCGACTGAGCGAACGAACGCCGTGCACGTCTCGATGACGGTCCCGACCGAAGACCTCGCCGACGCGCGCACCATCTACCGCACCCTCGAGGCCATCGGCTACGACCGGGCCTTCTCGTTCGAGGCCAAGCACGACCCGTTCATCCCGCTCGCGGTCGCCGGCGAGCACACGACCACGATCCGCCTCGGCACGGCGGTCGCGATCGCGTTCGCCCGCACGCCGATGACGCTCGCGATGACTGCTTGGGATCTCCAGACCGTCACGGGCGGCCGCTTCGTGCTCGGGCTCGGGTCGCAGATCCGCCCCCACGTCGAGGAGCGGTACTCGATGCCGTGGTCGAGGCCGGCGGCGCGGATGCGGGAGATGGTCAGCGGGATCCGCGCGATCTGGGAGGCCTGGGAACACGGGACGCCCCTCGACTTCCGCGGCGACTTCTACACCCACACCCGCATGATCCCCGCCTTCGATCCGGGGCCCAACCGGTACGGACGACCGGCGGTCTTCACCGCGGGCGTCGGGCCCGAGATGACCGCGGTGGCAGGTGAGGTCGCCGACGGGTTCCTCGTGCACCCGGTCAACTCGCGGCGTTCGCTGCTCGAGCTCACCGTCCCTGCGCTCGAACGCGGCGCGCAGCGGTCCGGTCGCTCGCTCGACGATCTCGAGATCGTGTGCGTCACGATCATCGTCACCGGACGCGACGAAGCGCAGTTCACCCGGAGTCGCGAAGCGGTCCGCAAGCAGCTCGCGTTCTACGGCACGACTCCCGCGTACACCCCGGTCTTCGAGCTGCACGGCTACAGCGACCTCGCACCGGAGCTGCGCCGGTTGGCGCGCGACGACCGGTGGGACGAAATGGCCGAGCTGATCCCCGACGACCTGATCGAGACGATCGCGGTCGTCGGCGAACCCGGCGAGATCGCGGCGAAGCTCACCGAACGCCTCGCGGGGATCTCCGATTCGGTGGCGCTGGTGAACAACCGGGCGCCGGATCCCGGGCACTTCGCCGAGGTGGTCGCCGGTCTCCGAGCCCGCCCGGCCTGAGCGACCCGGCGTTTCGGTCCCCGCTCCGGCGGGTACGGCTGAGTCATGGAGACCTCAGAAGCCCCGGAACAGCCCACACTGCGGCAGGCACTGCACTCGATGACCGGTGACCGCGACGCGGAAGCGAGCGCGCTTGCCGACCGCGTCGAAGACGCCACCGACGACGATGCCCTCGAAGCGGTACGGCGGGCCCACGGCGACCTCGGAGTCGACAAGACCCCTGATGACCACGACATCGCGACCCCAGCCGACGCCAAGGCCGTCCACGACCAGCCGGATCCTGCATCCGACTGAACTCCCGATGAACTGACCTCCCGATGAGATGAGTGAGTACTCACTCATCTAGACTCGGGCCGTGCCCCCCAAGTCACCCGCCACATCGTCTCCGCGTCCGACTGCGCCACTCCCGACCGCAGCGGATCCGCCGAGTCGCTCCCGGGCCACCGCCATGCCACCGTCGGAACGACGGGCCGAGATCGTGGCCGCGACCCTCCCGCTGTTGCTCGCCCACGGTTCGGCGGTGACCACCCGCCAGATCGCCGAGGCGGCCGGGATCGCCGAGGGAACGATCTTCCGGGTCTTCCCCGACAAGGAAAGCCTCCTCGAAGCCGTCCTCGACCACGCGCTCGACACCGCGGCCCTCGACGACGCCATCGCGGCGATCGACCCGAGCGTGTCGCTCGAGGCCCGACTCACCGAGGCCGTCGAGATCCTGCGCCGCCGCTTCGCCGACATCCTCCAGCTGAAGACCGCGATCGGCCAAACCAAGGCCGGGACGACGCAGGTCACGAGTCCGGCCACCCCGCGCGCCGACCTGGCCGCCCTCGCCGCGCTCTTCGAACCGGATCGCGACCAGATCCGACGCGATCCGCTCGAAGCCGCCCACCTCCTCCGCGGGCTCACGATCGCCGGCACGCACCCCGCGCTGATCCTCGACGAACCACTCCCGCCGGCCGAGATCGTGTCGCTGTTCCTCGACGGCGTCCGGCGCGACGGTCACGAGGAGGCGCCGTGCTGATCCGACTGCTCAAGACGTTCCTGGCCCGCTACCGCAACCAGCTGCTGATCGTGCTCGCGCTCACCTTCGTGCAGACGATGTGCACCCTCTTCCTCCCGGCGCTCAACGCCGACATCATCGACAAGGGCGTCATCACCGGCGACACCGACTACATCTGGAAGACCGGCGGCCTCATGCTGCTGATCACCATCGTGCAGGTGGGGTTCGCGATCGCCGCCGTGTACTTCGGTGCCCGCGTCGCGATGGCGTTCGGGAGAGACGTACGCGGCGCCCTCTTCCATCGCGTCACCAACTTCTCGGCCCAGGACGTCGCGACCTTCGGTGCTCCGTCGCTCATCACCCGCATCACCAACGACGTGACGCAGGTGCAGATGCTCGTCCTCATGTCGTGCACGCTGTTGATCGCCGCGCCGATCACCATCATCGGCGGTGTGATCCTGGCCGTCCGGGAAGACGGTTCGCTGTCGTTGCTGCTCCTCGTGAGCATCCCCGTGCTCGTGATCTCCATCGGTCTCGTCATCGCGCGGATGATCCCCCTGTTCCAGGTGATGCAGGAGCGGATCGACCGCATCAACCAGGTGCTCCGCGAGCAGATCACGGGCATCCGGGTCGTGCGCGCGTTCATCCGCGAGCCCGACGAGGCCGAACGGTTCGGCCAAGCGAACGACGCGCTCACGCTCACGTCGCTGCGGGCCGGGCGCCTCATGGCGTTCATGTTCCCGACGGTGATGCTCGTCGTGAACGTCTCCAGCGTCGCCGCGATCTGGTTCGGTGGGAATCGCATCGGCTCGGGCGAGATGCAGATCGGCGCCCTCATCGCCTTCCTGAGCTACCTGATCCAGATCCTGATGTCGGTGATGATGGCGACGTTCGTGGCCGTGCTCGCGCCGCGCGCGTCGGTGAGCGCCGAGCGGATCGAGGAGGTGCTCGATGCCGAGAACTCGGTCGTGGCACCCGCGGCACCGGTCACCGAGCTCGACGCCGCCAGCTCGCTCGAGTTCCGAGACGTGGAGTTCCGGTACCCGGGCGCCGACTATCCGGTGCTCTGCGACATCTCCTTCACGGCGCGAGCCGGGGAGACCACCGCGATCATCGGGAGCACCGGCGCCGGCAAGACCACGCTCCTGAACCTGGTCCCGCGTCTCTTCGACGCCACCGGTGGGACCGTCCTCGTCGACGGCCACGACGTGCGCGACATCGAACCCGAGCTCCTGTGGAGCCGGATCGGGCTCGTGCCGCAGAAGCCGTACCTCTTCTCGGGCTCGGTGGCGAGCAACCTCCGGTACGCGGATCCCGACGCGACCGACGATCAGCTGTGGGCTGCACTCGCGATCGCCCAGGCTGCCGACTTCGTCCGGGCGATGCCCCGGGGCCTCGACGCGCCGATCAGCCAGGGCGGGACCAACGTCTCAGGGGGGCAGCGGCAACGGCTCGCGATCGCCCGGGCGCTCGTCCGCCGTCCCGGGATCTACCTGTTCGACGACTCGTTCTCCGCCCTCGACCTCGCCACCGACGCGCGACTCCGTGGCGCGCTCGGCGCCGGTCGTCGGCGCTGCCGTGACCGTGATCGTCGCCCAGCGGGTCTCGACGATCATCAACGCCGATCAGATCCTGGTCGTCGAGGACGGCCGCCAGGTCGGCCTCGGCCCCCATCGGGAGCTGCTCGAGTCGTGTCCGACCTACGCCGAGATCGTGGCCTCGCAGCTCACCGAGGAGGAGGCGGCATGAGCCCGAGGTACGAACGATGAGCGAGGAATCCGAGCTCGACGCCGAGATCGAGGCCGCGGTGGTGCAACCTTCGTCGGAGGAGGCACGCGGCGGCTTCGGTGGTCGCTGGGGCGCGGCCGGTCTTCCCCTGGAACGGTCGAAGAACTTCAAGAACTCCACCCGACGCCTCGCAGCCCGCCTCCGGCCCGAGGGATTCGGAGTGGTCGGTGTGCTCGTACTCGCGGTCGCGAGCGTGACCCTGTTCGTGCTCGCACCGAGGATCCTCGGGAGCGCCACCAACGTCATCGTCGACGGGGTGGTCAGCGGCAACGGGATCGACTTCGGCCGGCTGCACCGGATCCTGCTCGTGGCGCTCGCCGTCTACGTCGTCTCGTCGGTGCTGTCGTACTGCCAGTCGTACGTGCTCGCCGGAGTGGTGCAGCGGGCGATGTTCCGCCTGCGGTCCGACGTCGAAGACAAGCTCGGCCGCATGCCCCTGCGCTACGTCGACCGCCAGCCGCGTGGCGACATGCTCAGCCGGGTCACCAACGACATCGACAACCTCGCGCAGAGCCTGCAGCAGACCCTGAGCCAGCTCCTCACGTCGGGGCTCACGATCATCGGCGTCACGATCATGATGATCACGATCTCGCCACTCCTCGCGATCGTCGTGCTGATCACGATCCCGGTGTCGATCGTGATCATCAAGGCGATCACCAAGCGGTCGAAGACACGGTTCATCGACCAGTGGAAGCACACAGGGTCGTTGAACGCGCAGGTCGAGGAGGCATTCACCGGCCACTCCCTCGTGAAGGTGTTCGGCCGTCAGCAGGATGTCGAGCAGTCGTTCAACGACAAGAACGACGAGCTGTTCGACGCGAGCTACGGCGCACAGTTCATCTCGGGCACGATCCAGCCCGCGATGATGTTCCTCGGGAACCTGAACTACGTCGCCATCGCCCTCATCGGCGGGCTTCGGGTGGCCTCGGGACAGTTGAGCATCGGCGACATCCAGGCGTTCATCCAGTACTCCCGCCAGTTCACCCAGCCCCTCACCCAGCTCGCGTCGATGATCAACGTGATGCAGTCGGGGATCGCATCGGCCGAGCGGGTGTTCGAGCTGCTCGACGCCGAGGAGGAGACCGAAGACGACACGACCCCGGCCGAGGTGCTCGATCCTCAGGGACGCGTCGAGTTCGAGCACGTGTCGTTCTCGTACGACCCCGCCAACCCGCTGATCGAAGACCTGTCGCTCATCGCGGAACCGGGCGAGACCGTGGCCATCGTCGGCCCCACGGGCGCGGGCAAGACCACGCTCGTGAACCTCATCATGCGGTTCTACGACGTCGACGAAGGTGCCATCACCCTCGACGGGGCCGACATCTCCACGATGCGCCGCCGCGACCTGCGTTCCAACATGGGCATGGTGCTCCAGGACACATGGCTGTTCAGCGGCACGATCCGGGAGAACATCGCGTACGGCAACCCCGACGCGACCGAGGAGGAGATCCTCGCTGCGGCCAGAGCAACCTACGTCGACCGGTTCGTGCACTCCCTCCCGCACGGCTACGACACGATGATCGACGACGAGGGCGGCACGGTGAGCGCAGGCGAGAAGCAGCTGCTCACGATCGCGCGCGCGTTCCTCGCCAATCCGACCATCCTCATCCTCGACGAAGCAACCAGCTCGGTCGACACCCGCACCGAGGTGCTGATCCAGCAGGCCATGAACGCGCTCCGCACGAACCGCACGAGCTTCGTGATCGCCCACCGCTTGTCGACGATCCGCGATGCCGACACGATCCTCGTCATGGAGGCCGGTCAGATCGTGGAACAGGGATCGCACGAGGAGTTGCTGGTGCGCGACGGCGCCTACGCCCGCCTCTACAACGCCCAGTTCGCGGCGCCGGCGGTCGAGGTCATCTGACCGTGGAGCCGTCCGACCGGAACCGGTCGACGATCGCGCCGACTGTCGACCTCGATTCGGCCGACAGCTACGCGCAGGGTGTCCCCCACGAGTTCCTCGCCCGCCTCCGGGCCGACGCGCCGGTGTGGTGGAACGAAGGTGGCGGTGGGTACTGGGTGGTGTCGACCCACGCCGAGATGCGCGCCATCGCCCGCGACTCGACCCGCTTCTCCAACCGGGGCGGGCCCGTGCCGCCGGGCGACCCGGGTCAGGCGCCACCCGAGAACGGGCAGATCCTCATCTCGATGGATCCACCGGTCCACACCGCGTACCGCAGTCTGGTGAGCTCCGCGTTCACCCCCCGTGCGGTCGCGCACCTCGAGGCCGCGATCCGCGACACGGCCCGGGAACGTGTCGACACATTCGTCACCAATGGCGGGGGGGATCTCGTCACCGAGGTCGCGGCGGCCATCCCGCTCCGGGCGATCTCGCTGATGGTCGGTGTCCCCGAGGCCGACGAAGCCGACGTGCTCCGGTGGTCGAACGCGATCGTGCCGAGCGACGACCCGGAGTACCGCCCCACGCCCGAGACCGCACTCGCGGCGCGTGCGTCGCTCCTCGACTACGGCGCCGCGCTGGTGGAACGTCGGCGCGCCGAACCCGCCGACGACATCCTCGGGCACCTCGTCGAAGCCGAGCTCGACGGTCAGCGTCTCACCGACCGGGAGCTGAGCCAGTTCGTGCTGCTCCTCGCAGTCGGCGGGAGCGAGACGACCCGCCAGGTGATCTCGCACGGCGTCGTCGAGCTGCTCGCGCACCCAGCGCAACGGCAGCGCTTCGTCGACGGCGCGGTGCCGACGAACGTGATGGTCGAGGAGATCCTCCGGTGGGCGACGATCGTGCTCTGGGACGGTCGCCACGCCGACGAAGCCGTCGAGATCGCCGGGGCCGAGATCCAACCGGGCGATTCCGTTCGCCTCTGGGCCGCGTCGGCGAACCGCGACGAAGCCGTGTTCGAGCGGCCCGACACCTTCGACATCGGCCGGACCCCGAACCCCCAGGTGTCACTCGGGGGCGGCGGACCCCACTTCTGCCTCGGCGCACACCTCGCGCGCCTCGAGGCCGCGGTCACCTTCGACGAGCTCCGGCCGCACCTCGACCGGTTCCGCCTCGACGGCGACGTGCAGCGCCTCCGGTCGAGCTACCTCGCCGGCATCAAGCACGTTCCCATCACGCTTCACTGACCCGGTCGGGTCCACCCGGCAGCCCTGCACCCGTCGGGTCGACACCCCGAGACGCCGGATCGGGATTCGCCGCCGCGACAGCCGCCAAACGCGTTCGACACGGTGTCACACCCGCCGCGTACGCTGACTCCCATGCAGACCGACGCAACCACCACCGACGCGACCGACGCCGGCGTCGACATCGAGGGACGGCTCGAGCAGTACCGCCCTGAGCTCACCGCCTACTGCTACCGGATGCTCGCCTCCTCGTTCGAAGCCGACGACGCCGTGCAGGACACGATGGTCCGTGCGTGGCGGGCGTTCGACTCGTTCGAGGGCCGGTCGTCGCTGCGCTCGTGGCTCTACCGCATCGCGACCAACGTCTGCCTCGACTCTCTCAACGGCCGGAACCGTCGGGCCCGGCCCATGGACCTCGGTCCGGCGTCACCGGCCGACACGACCCTCGCCCCACCCTTGGCCGAGGTCACCTGGCTCGGGCCGATCCCCGACGGTCGGGTCGTCGGCACGGGAAGCGATCCCGCCGACGTCGCCGAGACCCGCTCGTCGATCCGGCTGGCGTTCATCGCCGCGCTCCAGCATCTCCCGCCCCGCCAACGCGCGGTGCTCATCCTGCGCGAGGTCCTGCGCTGGAAGGCCACCGAGGTCGCCGAGCTGCTCGACACGAGCGTCGCGTCGGTGAACAGCGCGCTCCAGCGGGCGCGGGCCACGCTCGCGGAGTGCAACGTGACCGAGAGCGACACCGCGGCACCGATGGACGAGGACCAGCAGGCCCTCCTCGCTCGCTACGTCGACGCGTTCCAGCGCTACGACATGGAGTCGCTCACCGCGCTCATCGCCGAGGATGCGACCCAGTCGATGCCACCGTTCGCCATGTGGCTCAGTGGTCGCGAAGAGATCTTCTCGTTCTGGTTGACCACGGGCGCCGCGTGTCGCGGTTCGTTGGTGGTCCCCACCGTGTCGGCGAACGGGTCACCGGCGTTCGGGCAGTACAAGCCGAGTGGCCCGAACGGTGAACAGGAGCCGTGGGCGCTGCAGGTCCTCGAGATCTCAGACGGTCGGATCGTCGAGTTCAGCTTCTTCCTCGACGTCGAACGCGTCTTCCCGCTCTTCGGCCTGCCGTTGCACCTCGAGGGGTAGCGCCTCGCTGAGACCAGTGAAGGTGATGCCCTCTTCGGCCTGCCGTTGCACCTCGAGGGGCAGCACGCCGCCCAGTCCGCTGAACGCGAGGAGCTCCGCCAGCTCGTCGGGCGCGTCGCGGAGCTGCACCCGACATCCGAGTCGCCGCGCCACCAACGCCAACCGCGCCATGGCGTCGATCGTGACCGCGTCGGGCACCGCCACCGCGGCGAGATCGATCACGACCACCCCGGCCCCGCTCTGCTCCAGGCGCGACCGAACTCCGGCGCACAGGGTCGGCAGGTCCGACGGCGTGATCTGACTTCCGACGGCAACGACCAGCGAACCACGGTGTGACGTTCCGGGACCAGGATCGGCCAAACCGCGCACCTCCTCCGGCCGTCGACATCCAGACCTTCCGCACCGGCAGAAGTCATCGGTAGGAGGCGGTGCCGGTCAGTCGAGGAGCGTGGCCCGGAGCGACTCGATCGCCTCGGGCTCGAGGCCGTGGGCGAGGAGGTAGCCCTCCACCCCGCCGTGCTTCGTCTCGAGGCCGATCAGGACGTCGCGCATCGCCTCGGCTTCGGCTGCGAAATGCGGATCCCCCACCTCGGCCGCGACCCCACGTTCGGCCGCGACGGCACGGTGCCGCTGCACCATGAGATCCATGTTGTCGGCGGTCAGCACGTAGTCGGCGACGATGGTCGCGTCGTCGACGCCGAGCACACCGAGCACGAGCGCGGCGACGATCCCCGTCCGGTCCTTCCCCGCCGCGCAGTGGAACACCACCGGGCGGTTCCCTGGATCGGCGACGAGACGGACGACGTCGGTGAGGCGATCGGCGAAACGCTCGAGCATCATCAGGTAGATCCCGGCGGGCGACATGAGCTCCGGCGCGGGGGCGCCCGGGTCGCGGACGATGCGCTCGCGGCGGGTCTCGTCGACGACCGGCCGGTGGAGGAATCGGACCCCGGTGGCTTCGAGGGGCCCGTGCGAGAACTGGTCCACCTCGTGCCCGGCTCGCAGGTCGATCACTGTGTGAAGGCCGAGCACGTCGACGCAGTGCTGCACGTCGGCGTCGGTCATGTACGACAACGAGTCGCTGCGGAACACCCGGCCGGTGCGAGACGACCCGCCCGTCGGCTGTCGTGTATCCGCCGAGGTCGCGGAAGTTCGCCGGACCGTCGAACTCGATCCGACCGCTCACGCCCTGATGGTTCGCTCCGGCTGCGGCCCTCGATCGCTCACCTGCTTCCGTCCCGCGACCAGCGTCCGTGCCTCCGCCTGCGCTCACGTCAGATCGAGATCGAGCATGCGGATCGCGTTGCCGCGCATGATCTTGTAGACCACGTCGTCGGGGAGACCCTCCATGTACTCCTCGGCGAGCTTCTTGGTGTCGGGCCAGGTCGAGTCGGTGTGGGGGTAGTCGGTCTCGAACGTGGTGTTGTCGACACCCACCCGACCGAGCGACTCGATGCCGTGGCGGTCGCGGAAGAAGCAGCCGAACACCTGGCGGTAGTAGTAGGTCGACGGGGGCTCGGGCACGATGTCTCGCACCCCACCCCAGGCGCGGTGCTCGCGCCACACGTCGTCGGCCCGTTCGAGGATGTACGGGATCCAGCCGATCTGGCCCTCGGAGTACGCGAGCTTCAACGTCGGGAACCGCACGAGCACGCCGGAGAACAGGAAGTCGGTGAGGCTGCTCATCGCGTTGCCGAAGCTCAGCGTCGCGGCCACCGCGACCGGCGCGTCGGCGGAGGTCGCCGGCATCCGGGAGCTCGAACCGATGTGCATGCACACGACGGTGCCGGTCTGCTCACAGGCGGCGAAGAACGGATCCCAGTACCCGGAGTGGATGCTCGGGAGTCCGAGGTGCGGGGGGATCTCGCTGAAGCAGACCGCCCGCACGCCCCGGGCCGCGTTGCGGCGCACCTCGGTTGCGGCGAGATCGGCGTCCCAGAGGGGGATGAGACACAACGGGATGAGTGCTCCGCCGCTGTCGCCGCACCACTCCTCCACCATCCAGTCGTTGTACGCGTAGACGCACGCCTCGGCGACCTCACGGTTGCTCGCCTCGAGGAACGTCTGACCGCAGAACCGCGGGAAGCTCGGGAACGAGAGTGACGCCTCGACCCAGTTCATCTCCATGTCGGCGACGCGGGCGGCAGGCTCGTAGCAACCGGGGCGCATCTCGTCGTAGGTGATCGGCGACATGGTCATGTCGTCGCGGTCGAAGCCGACGGCGGCGACGTGGCGCTTGTTGATGTAGACGAGATCCTCGTAGACCCAGCAGTCGGCCTTCGGGCCGTCGGGCTCGAACGTCTGCTCGTAGGCACCGCCGCCGATGTGGCGCATCGTGCCGATCCCCCGGCGTTCGACCCGGGGGCCGTCGGCCCGGAAGCGCTCCGGCAGCCAGGTCTGCCACAGGTGCGACGGCTCGACCACATGGTCGTCGACGCTCACGATCTTCGGGAGTTCGGCCACGGTTGCTCCAGATCTGACGGGTCGTCAGATTCTATGCGGCCCCTGCTATCCGGCGCCGCACGAGAGGTCGGCCGGCGGGGGGTCGAGCGCCACGAGGTAGTCGGAGATCGAGACGTCGAGGCACGCGTTGCCGGAGCCGAACGAGGTGTGACCCTGGCCTTCGAACACCACGAGCCGGGCCGGCCCGCCGAGCTCGTCGACCAGCGCTTCCGACCAGCGGAGCGGTGTGATCGGATCGAACCGCGTCCCGATCACCACGATCGGCGCAGCCGTGGGTGCCGACACCCGCGGGAGCGGTTCCGCGGTCGGGACCGGCCAGGAAGCGCATGGGAGACCGAGGCCGACGTTCGCGGCTCCGAAGCGCGGCGCCCGGGCTGCGGCCTGGGCCATCACGCCGGGATAGACATCGGGGCCACCGAGGCTCGGCCCGTCGAGGCACGAGATCGCGAGGAAGGCCGGCCACTCGGCCGAGTAGGTGCCATCGGGCTCGCGGGCCAGGTACGCGTCGAACAGGTCGAGCAGTCCACTGCCGTCGCCGTCGTGCGCACTCGCCAACGCGCGTTGCAGCTCGGGCCAGAAGCTCTGGCTGTAGAGCGCCGATGCCACCGCGATGTCGGTCTCCGCCGGCGTGACCAGTCGCTCCTGCCCGTCGTCGTCGACGCGCAACGGCTCGGCTTCGATGCGCGCGATCACGTCGGTGTAGATGCCCGACGGGTCGTCGTGGATCTCGCAGTCGTCGTCGCGGGAGCAGTCGGCGAAGAACTCGTCGAGTCCCCGTTCGAGGCCCTCGGCCTGCTGCGTCGCGATCTCCATCGCCGACAACGTCGGGTCGACGGCGCCGTCGAGCACCATCGCCCGCACGTGGTCGGGGTAGAGCGTCGCGTAGACGGCACCGAGCACCGTGCCGTACGAGAAGCCGAGGAAGCTGATCTGGTCCTCACCGAGCGCGGCACGGATCCGTTCCATGTCGTGCACCGTCGCGAGCGTCGAGATGCTCTCGAGCAGCTCGGGCCCACTCCCCGCGGCGCAGTCCCGCGCGAACCGCGCACTCACGTCTTCCAGCGCCGACTCCTCCGCGGCATCGTCGGGCGACGTGTCGCCGGAGAAGAGGTAGTCGAGACGCGAGCCACAATCGACCGGCGCGCTCTGACCCACTCCCCGCGGGTCCCACCCGATCACGTCGAACCGGTCGAGGACTGCGTCGGGGAGGAAGCTCCTCGCGGCCGCGGCGAGATCGACACCCGACGCGCCCGGGCCACCCGGGTTCACGAGCAGCGAGCCGATGCGTGCGCCGGGATCGCGGGCGGGCACGCGCAGGAGCGCGAGATCGATCGTGTCGCCACTCGCGGAGTCGCCGGCCGAATCGTCGGTGCGCGGCACCGAGAGGACGCCGCACTCGTTGTCGCTCCCGTCGCCGCAGGGCGACCAACTGATCCGCGAGGATGCGTCGCGGCCCGACGTCGTCGTCCCCCAGGTCGCGGTGACCGTTCCCTCGCTCCCCGTCGTGCTCGTGCAGGAGAGCAGGGTCCCCGACACGAGCAGGGCCGCCGCGACCGACAGCGCGGCCCGGACGGCGCGTGGTCGGCGGCGAACGGCGGGACCCATCCCCCACGTTGGCACACGCCCGTGCCGGTTCCGGTGTCGCCTGCTAGTTTCGGAGCCGTTCGAGGACGGGGGAAGACCGGTGTGATTCCGGCGCTGACCCGCAACTGTGAACGCACGGGACCCGGTCGTCCGACCGGAGACGGTGCGTGAGCCAGATCACCCACCTCGATCCGCCGGGGCCCGCCCGGCGCTCGTACCGTGCCGCACCTGCGGCCACTACCGAGCTCTCGAGGACCGGAGCTCACGGAGGAAATCACATGTTCCGTCAACGTTCGACGCGCGTCGTGCTCGGCGCGCTCTGTCTCGTCCTGGCGCTGAGTGCCTGCCGCTTCCAGGGGTACGGCAACGCACCCGTCGAGAGCAGCGCCGACAACGGTGTCGCCTGGCTGAAGACCCAGCAGCAGACCGACGGCGGGTTCGAGGTCGCCGGGTTCCCCGGTTTCGAGACCCCCGACGCGGTGCTGGCGATCGCCAGTGCGGCCCAGACCGAGTACTTCTGGGACAAGGTCGAGGCGCGGAATGCCGTGCTCGCGACCGTGAAGAACGGCAACACGCCGCTCCACTCCCTCGACGACTTCGCGCAGTCAGGGCTCGACGCCGGACAAGCCGCCAAGGTGATCGCGCTGGTCACGTCACCGCTCGGCGTGTCGAGCACGGCGTTCGATCCCGACGGCGACGGTGCACAGAACCTCCTCGCGACCGTCGACGCCGGGCTCCTGCCCAATGGCTCCTACGGGCTGTTCAACGCGACGCTCTACGCGGTGATCGCCAAGAAGCTGTTGGGAACGACCGTCCCAGCTGCGACCGTGACGTACATCAAGGGCGCGCAACAGGCGAACGGCGCCTGGACCTTCAGCGGCTCACCTGCCGGCTCCGACCTCGACGTCGACACGACCGCGGCCGCGATCCAGGCCCTTGTCGTCGCCGGAGTCCCGGCCACCGACGCCGATCTGAACCAGGGGCTCGCGTTCCTGGCGAACCAGCAGCGGCCCAACGGCTCGTGGCGCTCGTTCGGTACCGACGACCCGAACTCGACCTCGACCGCGGTCCTCGCGATCACGGCCGCCGGTTTCAACGTGGAGACACCCTGCTGGCGCAACACCGTCGCGCCCGGCCTGGCCGCCAACCCGTACGGGAACCCGCTCAACTGGCTTCGCCTGAACCAGGACGCAAGCGGTCGGTTCGTGAGCCCGAACGACGCGTTCGGCGTGAACACCTTCGCCACCAGCCAGGTGGTGCAGGCACTCCAGCGCAACTGGCTCCCTGCCGCGCCGCTCGCACCCAACTCCTGCACCTGAGCGCCGACGGGTTGCGTCGCTAGGTCGGGCAGTCGACCGGCTCGGTGAGCCCGAGCCGACCGGCCATCCACGGCAGAGAGTCGCGGAAGGCCTGGGCCCACACCGGAAACGTGTGCTCGCCGCCGGGGATCGTCACCGCACAGGTGGCGATCCCCGCGGCGCGCGCCAGAGGAACGAGCTCGTTCTGGGCCGCGAGCGGATCGGGATCGGCGCTCCCCACCTCGAACCAGCCCCCGAGCTGCGGGTACCGGTTCGTGCGCAGCAACACGCCGGGCTCATGCTGGTCGAACTCCGCCTGGCTCCCGCCGAAGAGATCCCCCACCGTGGTGCCCACGGCGTTGGTGTCGCCCGAGCGGGGACCGAGCAAGCCGCTGTAGTCGGCGAACGTCGGGTAGACGTCGGGGTTGCGCAGCGAGAGCATCAGGGAGCACATGCCCCCTTCCGACAGGCCCGCGATCGCCCACTGCTGCGGCCTGGTCGCGGTGTGGAAGCGTCGCTCCACGAACGCGGGGACGTCGACGGTCAGGTACTGCTCGACGTTGCCGAGCTTGCCGTCGACGCACTCGGTGTCGTCGGTGATGGTGCCGTTCTCGTCGGCCATGACGACGATCGGTGCCTTCCCCCGATGTTCCTTCGCGAACGCGTCAGAGGTGACGTCGGCGAACCCCGCCCGCGTCCAGTCGCTGGTCTGACTCGGTTCCCCGGGGAGGAGCACGATCACCGGCAGCTGCGGTCGGGGTCGTTCGAACCACGCGGGAGGGACGTACACCTGCGCGGGTCGGGCATCGAAGCCGGAGGTCTTCGCGGGGATCGCGATCTCCACGACCTTCCCCTTCGCGGGAACCCGCGACGAGTCGAGCGCGCCGACCGAGGCTTCGTCGGCGGCTCGGCGCCCCAGGAGGTCGTCGAGCGTCGGGTAGTAGTCGAAGTGGCGGTTCACCCAGCCCGCGACGTTGGCCGCGAGCAAGACGACCACGAGAAGACCGACGAGCACCTCACCCCACCAGTGGAGGCGACGCCGCTGCCAGATCGCGAGGCCCACGACGCCGACGGTGAGCACCGCCAGCCCCACGAGGATCGGCACGCCCACGATGGAGAGATCGGCGACCACCCTGACGGTCGGATCCGCTGCGGAGGCTCGACCGCCCACCAACTCACCTCCTCCAGCGCCGCTCCGCCTGCTCCGCTTCTCCTCGAGCCGACGGAGCGTAACGTGCGTCGATGACGTGGGCCGCCATCGCACTCGCGCTCGTCGCGGCGTTCCTCTTCGCGCTGGCGTCGGTCGCGCAGCAACGGGAAGCCGCGAACACCGGGGAGCACGGGCTCCGGCTCTTCCAGAAGCTGCTCCGGAACCCGCGGTGGTGGGCCGGGGTGGGTGGCGACACCGGCGGCTACATCGCCCAGGCCGCCGCGCTCGGTCTCGGTTCGATCCTCCTGGTGCAACCGGTGCTCGTCACGACCCTGTTGTTCGCGCTCCCCCTGTCGGCCCGGTGGAACCACCGCTCGATCTCGCGCAGCGAGCTCTGGTGGGCCACCGCGCTGATCATCGCCATCGCGGTCTTCGTGGTGGCCGGTGACCCCGACGGTGGTGTCGACGTAGCACCGTTCCGCGACTGGCTCCCCTCGCTCGTCGTGATCGGCGTGCTCGTCGCGATCTCGACTGCGGTCATCCTCACCCGCCCCGGCCGCCCGCGCGCGCTCGCGCTCGCGGTCTCGACCGGTCTGCTCTACGGGCTCACCAGCGCGCTCACCAAGTCGGTCATGAAGCTGTTCGCCGACGGGCTCGAGCCGCTGCTCACGTCGTGGGAGACCTACGTGCTCGTGGTGGTCGCGATCACCGGGACCGCCCTGCAGCAGATGGCGTTCCAGGCCGGGTCGCTCGAGATCTCACTCCCGGCGGTCACGGTCCTCGATCCGGTCGTCGCGGGTCTGCTCGGGATCCTCGCCCTGCACGAGGGCGTGCGCGCCGACGGACCCGAGTGGGGATTGATCGGGATCAGCGTGCTGGTGATGGTGATCGGGACGGCTGCTCTGGCCCGTGCCGGCGTTCCCACGCCGCCCACAGGAACGGAGGGAGACACAGGGCCACCGTCGCCGCCCCCAACAACGACACGTACACCACCGGGTCCCCCGTCTTGAGCTGATCGGGCGGCACGAAGCCGAGGATCAGCGTTCCGACGCACCCGATGAACCCGGCTCCGGCGATGAGCCACACTCCGGGGATCCCTCCGGGGATGCGGTACGGGCGGGCGGTGTCGGCCTGGGTGTACCGCAGGCGAATCACGGACGCGAACATCAACGCGTACATGACCGCGATGATCTGCGCGGTCACGGCCGAGAGCATCCAGTAGCTCGTGCTGACGCTCGGCACGAGCAGGAACAGCAACGAGAAGATCGTCCCGCCGATCCCCTGCACGATGAGCAACTCGACGGGGACGTCGCGGTCGTTGGTCCGACCGAGCCGGCGCGGGGCACCACCGTCGCGTGCGACCGCGCCGACTCCCTTGGCCGGACCGAGGATCCACGGGCTGAGGTGGGCGATCCCGCCGAGCGAGACGACCAGGGCGAGCGGCTTCAGCAACCAGCCGACTCCCAGCTGGTCGAGCGCGCGCTGGAACAGCTCCATCGTGCCGGAGACGAGGCTCAACTCCTTCGCGGGGATGATGATCGCGAGGAACAGGGAGCCGAGGACCGAGAACGCCACGATGATCGCGACCGACAGGAAGATCGCGCGCGGCACCGACTTGGCCGGGTCGCGGGTCTCCTTGGCGTGGAAGCCGGCCATCTCCATCCCCGTGAACAGCAGGATGATCCCGCCGAGGAACGCGAGGTTCCCGAACGAGATGTCGGGCATCAACGCGCCGGTCGAGAACGGGATCTGCGAGGGGTTGCCGTCGGCGAGCCACGCGATGCCGAGGATGACCACGAGGATCGCGGGGAAGATCGAACCGAGCACCGTGCCGATGCCGCTCACCATCGCCGACGACTTCACGCCCCGCATGTTGAGCGCTGTGGTCCCCCAGAAGAACGCGAGCATCACGGTCACCAGGTAGAACTTGTTGTTCGCGAGCGCCGGGTTGAACACGTAGGCCAACGACGCGGCCATGAACGAGAGCACGGTCGGGAACCACGGGATGTTCTCCGCGTAGTCGCACCAGACGGCGAGGAAACCGGTCCGTCCGCCGAAGGCCTCCCGCACCCACGCGTAGATGCCACCGTCTTCGGGCCATCCGGTGCCGAGCTCTGCTGCCGCCATCGAGACCGGGATCAGGAAGATCAGGATGGAGAACAGGAACAGCACGAGCATCGACCAGCCGTAGTTCGCCATCATCGGCAGGTTGCGAACACTCACGACCGCGGCCATGTCGATGGCGACCAGGCCGAGGACCCCCAACCCGGCGAGCTTCTTCTTGCTCGCTCTCGTCGCGCTCACTTGGCGCCCGCGGCGTCGAGGGCGTCGGTGAGGCGTTCCATCACGTCGTCGTTGCGTGCGCCGTTCGCGAACAGCGTGTACGGACCGAACGTCCACACCACCCCGTCGCTGCGCGGCCGGGTCAACGCCTCGAACTGGCGCGCCGCACCGTCGCGGGCGTCGACGTTGTCGAATCTGTCGACGGTCACGCGGACCCGTTCGCCCGCGCAGTCGATCGCCACGGCGTAGATCCGGGTGTCGATCGCCTCGTTCGCGAGTCCGTCGGGCCGGCGCGTCTCCGAGCAGATCTCGAGGTCACCGGTGCGCAACGCGGTCCGGACGTCGGCGAGGCGTTGGTCGCCGAAGTCGGCCCGACCGGCTCCACACGCCGCGGCCGCAACGACCACGAGCGCGAGGGCAACCAGTCTCACGCGACCTGCGTTCCCGATCCTGTGGAGCTGTCGGCGTCGTCGGGCGCGGGGACCCCGCCCACGGCCTTGGGGACCAGCAGCGGGCCGAGACCCGGTACGGCGAGGAACCCCTCGGCACCCACGTAGAGGAGACCGACCCGGGGGAGATCGCCCGGCTCCGGGAAGACCATGCACCGGGGCAGCCACTCGGGATCGAACTTCTGGTTGAACGACCGCAACGACTCGATCTGGAAGAACGGGTTCAGCTTGCGCACCCACCAGGTCGCGAACTTCTGCACGGGTGTGTGCTGGATCTCCGGGTCGAGCATCCGACCCCACGCGGCGAAGTTCATCGAGAGCCGGATGACTCCCCGTTCGCGCAGCGCAGCGGCGGCGTTGGATATGAGGAACTCCGTCATGCCGTTGGGCGCGTCGGGGTCGTGACGCATGAGGTCGAGCGTGTAGCCGAAGTCGCGCCCGTAGGCCGGCACGACCCGCAGGAAGCCACCGGGCTTGCCGTGCTGGTCGACCGCGATGCAGAGCAGGAACTCGGGGTTCTCGCCCTTCACGTCTTGGCTGAGCGCCATCGTGAACCCGTGCTCGGGGTTCTTGCCCCGCCACCGGGCGCTGATCTCGTTCAACTGTCCGACGAGCTCGGGTGGTGCGGTCGATTCCGGGACGAGACGGAACGTGTAGTCGCGAGCGACCCGCCGCGCCGCCTGACGCACGCTCTTCGCCGCGGGCGAGTCGATGTCGAACCGGTCGCAGTGGATGATCGCTTCGTCGCCCAGGTAGAAGTGGTGGAGCCCGCGCGACGAGTAGATCGCCATGTCCGACTCGCGCACGCTCAGGAACGCCGGCTTCCACGCCCGCTCGTAGCAGTAGGTGAGGAACTCGTCGACGACGAGTGCGATCGACTCGGGTCGTCCGATCGGGTCGCCCGACGCGAGGCCGTAGCCGCCCATGTACGTGTAGGCGATCATCGCCTCGCCGTCGGAGCAGAAGAAGAAGCTCTTGTCGTCGCGGAGGGCGAAGTACGCGAGCGTGTCCCAGCCGTAGTCGTGGACGAGGCGTTCGGCCTTCTCCCAGTCGGAGCTGCGGTGCGGAGCGCGGGCCGTCAACGGACGCAGGAGCAACCAGAGGAGACCCACGATCCCGAAGATGCCGAGTCCGAGCAGTGCGGCCGGGAAGAAGTCGGCGAAGAACTTGCTCTCGTAGGTGTAGGTGCCGCCGACGCCGACGAGCCCGACGGTGATCGTCTCGAGCATCCCCCACAGGGTGAGCGACGGGTCGACCCGGTTCCGTTCGAGGAGCAGGGCGACGATGCCGAAGCCGTAGACGATCACGATGTAGAGCGGCACCGCCCGGATCAGGCGCAGCGCCGACGGCGGATCGGCAGGCGCCGCGAACCGGTGGCGATACGCGATCAGCAACCCGAGGACCACGGCGGAGTACGCCGCGGCGAGCGGATGCTCCTTCACGATGTCGAAGAACAGGGTGATCCCGAAGAGCACGACCGCGAGTTGCCACGCCCGGTGCTTGCGGTGCGCGAGTTGGTCGGCGAGGTAGATCAGCGCGACGCCGATGAGCACGCCGACCACGTGCCCGGTGACTCTCGCCCACTGCGGCGCGATGGCGTCGCTGAAGATCGAGAACCGCTCGTGGAACCACGGGAGCCGGGCGAGGATGGCGAGCACCCCACCGAACGCGGTCAGCCAGGCGATCGTGCGCACGGGAGCCGGCGACGGTCGGACGGGCGGCGGCGGTGCGGCGCGCAGCGCGGTGACCGTGGCCACGGCTTCGGGTGGCAGGCCGTCGACCTCTTCCCCGGATCCGTGCGGGGTGTTCTCGCTGAGGCCACCCATCCCCGGCTCGGGCCGCAACGTGGGGAAGAGGATCACCTCCCGGATGCTGGGTGTGCCGGTGAGGTACATGACCAGCCGGTCGATCCCGATCCCGAGCCCACCGGTGGGTGGCATGCCGTACTCGAGCGCACGCACGTAGTCGAGGTCGACGTCGCCCGCTTCGGCGTCGCCGTGGGCCTTCGCCTTCGCCTCGTCCTCGAATCGCTGGAGCTGGTCGACGGGGTCGTTCAGCTCGCTGTACGCGTTGGCCAGCTCGTGGCCCGCGATCACGAGCTCGAAGCGCTCGGTGAGCGTCGGGTCGTCGCGGTGCGGGCGCGCCAGGGGTGACACCTCGCGCGGGTGGTCGAGCACGAACGTCGGCTGCACGATCTTGTACTGGAGCAGTTCGTCGTAGACCGCGTTGGTGAGCTTGCCGCTCCCCCAATCGGCCTCGTACGCGACGTTGAGTCCGTCGAGGACCCTGCGGGCCTCGTCGACCGGCATCGCCGGGTTGATGTCGACGCCGAGCTCCTCCTTGATGAGCTCGACCATCGTCGCCCGACGGAACGGTGGGTTCAGGTTCAGCTCGACGTCGTTGTAGGTGACCTTCCCGTCGGGCAGCACACCCTGCGCGGCGTCGACGATGATCCCCTCGGTGAGGTCCATCATGTCGTGGTAGTCGCCGAACGCCTGGTACGCCTCGAGCATGGTGAACTCGGGGTTGTGGGTGGTGTCGATGCCCTCGTTGCGGAAGACCCGACCGATCTCGAACACCCGGTCGAGGCCACCCACGATCAGTCGCTTCAGGTGCAGCTCGAGCGCGATCCTCAGGTAGAGGTCGATGTCGAGCGCGTTGTGATGGGTGATGAACGGCTTGGCGGTGGCACCGCCCTGGATGCTGCCGAGCACCGGCCCCTCGACCTCGGAGAACCCTTGGCCCTCGAGGTACCGACGGATGCGCGAGATCGTCTGGATGCGGACGTGCGCGATCCGGCGGGCGTTCTCGTTCATCACCAGGTCGACGTAGCGCTGGCGGTACCGGGTGTCGGTGTCGGTGAGGCCGTGCCACTTGTCGGGCAGCGGCCGGATCGACTTCGACAGCAGCTGGAACGCCGCCACCTTCACCGACAGCTCGCCGCGACGGGTCGTCATGACCGTGCCCTCGATGCCGATCCAGTCGCCGCGATCGAGGTGGTCGAAGTCGTGGTGGACGGCTTCGCCGATCACATCGGTGCTCACGAACAGCTGGATGGGCCCGTCGCGGTCCTGGAGAGTCGCGAAGCTGAGCTTCCCTTGCTTGCGCATGAGCATGAGCCGGCCCGCGATCTTGACCTGCTCGTCGGTCTCGGTACCGGGCGCGAGGTCGGTGTGCGTCTCGTGGATCGCCCCCGCGGTGGTGGTGCGATCGAACCGAACCGGGTACGGCTCGACACCTGCCGCGCGCATCGCGTCGAGCTTGGCCAGCCGAAGGTGCTTCTGCTCGGTCAGGAAGTCGTCGGCCGCCGCGGCCTCTTCCTCCGGAGTGAGCTCGGGCGCAGCATCAGGCTCGGAGCCGCCCGCCGCGCCCGCGTCTCCGTCCCTCGCGGGCGCGTCACGGGCGTCATCCATGGCGGCGGAGACTAGTAGGCGACGAGCGATCGCTCCCGGGGCCTTTCGGGTCTACGCCCCGATCACGCTGGGGCGAGAGTGGCCTTCGGCTTCGCAGAGCGCGAAGTAGGTGTCGCGCACGAAACCGGCATCGATGACCATCTCGACGTTGCCGTCGGCATCGAGGTTGAGGTTGGCGCCGTAGATCGCGAACCACACGTCGGTCATCTCGGTCTGGTCGGCGGGCACCGTGAGGGTGTGCACCGACCCCGCGGGCTCGTACAGGTAGGAGCCGGCGCGGTTGACCTCGGGGTACTCGAGGTACTTCCAGCTGCCACTCAGCGTGAACGCGAACACCTCGCCCGTGTGCTTGTGGGTCGGCACGGTCACGCCGGGCTCGAACTTGGTGCGGATCACCCAGAGGCCGGCTTCGACGTCGACCTGGAGGAGTTGGAGATGGGTGCCGTCGCCGAGTGCCACGAACGGCAGGTCGGACTCACCACGGTGGAGCGCCTGAGGAATCTCGAGTGTCGTCATGGCCCGTCAGCGTAGGCCCGTGGGGCCAGGAGAAGAAGTGGAGTCGGCGGACACACCGCGTGGGACTCGAAGGGATCGGGCGGTCGAGCCGACGCAACGGATTCGACCAGAGAGGACGCAACGGATTCGACCAGAGAGGACGCAACGGATTCGACCATCAATGCGCCATGGCGAGGTCGCGGAGGAAGGAGCCGATGTCGGCGCGGGTGCGGATGAAGCGGCCGAGGGCGACCGACACGCCGGTCACGCCGAGGGCCGCAAGGTTGTGGGTCGGGGCCAGGGTGGCGCGGATGTCGGGGCGGCCGGCGGCGCCGGTGACCACCGGGATCGTGGTCCGGACCCCGAGGGTCGCCGGATCACGTCCGGCCGCCCGGTAGTCGCGTCGCAGGCGGTGCACGAAGCGACCGACCTCGTCGTCGCGCACACCGAGCGGCAGCCAGCCGTCGCCGAGTTCCACGATCCGGCGGGCGGTCGCGTCGGTGGGGCCGCCGGCGAACCAGATCGGCACCCGTCGTTGGCGCGGACGGGGCTCGCACCAGAGGTCGGAGAACTCGACGCTGTCCGACGAGAACGACACCGGCGGCTCCTCCTCCCACAGCGCCCGACACGCCCGGACCATGTCGTCCATCCGGTCGGCGCGGCCCTGGAAGGGCAGGCCCCGGTCGGTGTACTCCTCGCGCTGCCAGCCGGTGCCGATCCCGAGGTCGACCCGCCCTCGTGAGAGCACGTCGATCGTCGCCACCGTCCGGGCCACGAGCAGCGCGGGGCGCACCGGCCCGATGAGCACGCCGGTCGCGAGGCGGACGCGTCGCGTCGCCGACGCCATCGCCGCGAGCACCGAGAGCGGTTCGAGCCACGGCTCGTCGGGCGGGTACGGGAACTCACCGAACGGGTAGCGATCGGTCCGGGGACCCATCGCGAGGTGATCGGGCATCACGATCTGGTCGATCCCGGCGTCGTCGGCGACCCGGGCCACGTCGACGACGGCCGCGAGGTCGTTGCCGAAGAGACGGCGCAGACCCGAGACCGTGACCGAGACCTTCACCCTGATCGTCCCCCGGGTTCTCCTCTAAGTTCTGCCGAAACTAACAGGAGAGGTCTGTGGGACGACTCGACGGCAAGGTCGCACTCATCACGGGTGCGGGCAAGGGCATGGGCCGCGTCGCGGCCGAGCTGTTCGCGGGTGAGGGCGCCCGGATCGCCGTGGCCGACCTGGTGCGTTCCGATGGCGAAGCGGCCGTCGCGGCGATCGAAGCCGCCGGCGGGACCGCCGTGTTCGTCCCGGTCGACGTGTCCGACGCGCCCCAGGTCGAGGCGATGGTCGCCGCCACCGTGGAGGCGTTCGGCGGGTTGCACGTGCTCTACAACAACGCCGGCATCTTCCCCGCCGACGACGGCGGCACCACCGAGACCCCCGAGTCGACCTGGGACACCGTCATGGACGTGAACCTCAAGGGCGTGTGGCTGGGCTGCAAGTACGGCATCCCGGCCATGCTGGCTTCGGGCGGCGGATCGATCATCAACGTGGCGTCGTTCGTGGCGATCATGGGTGCGGCCACCGCGCAGATCGCGTACACGGCGAGCAAGGGCGGGGTGCTCTCGATGACCCGTGAGATCGCGGTCGAGTACGCCCGGCAGGGCATCCGGGCGAACGCGCTGTGCCCGGGCCCGATCGAGACCGAGTTGCTGGCCGAGCTGATGTCGGACCCGGCCCGCCGCCAACGTCGCCTCGTCCACATCCCGATGGGCCGACTCGGCCGCGCCGAAGAGCTCGCGAAGGCCGCGTTGTTCCTCGCGTCCGACGACGCCTCGTTCATGACCGGCTCGTCGCTCGTCGTCGACGGCGGCATCACCGCCGCCTACGTCACCCCCGAGTAGACGCGCCTCCGACGTTGGCAGGGTGAGCTCCGGATTCCGGCATGGATGGTGCCACCGTCGGATCTCCTCGGGATCGGCGGCCGATACGCTTGGCGCCTTCGACCGGAGGACCCGATGCTGACCGGCATGCTCGACCAGAAGACACTCACGAAGATGGTCGACGACGGCGACGTCGACACGATCCTCGTGTGCTTCACCGACCTGCAGGGCCGCCTCATCGGCAAACGCGTCACCGGGCACTTCTTCTGCGAAGAGGTGCTCGCGGGAGGCGGTGCCATCGAAGCATGCGTCTACCTGCTCGCCGTCGACGTCGACATGACTCCCCTGCCCGGCTACGAGTTCGCGAACTGGTCGACGGGCTACGGCGACTTCCGCTGCGTGCCCGACTTCGCGACGCTCCGCATCATCCCGTGGTTGGAGAAGACGGCGCTCGTGCTCTGCGACCTCGTCGACGACGACTCCGGTGAGCCGGTCGAGGTCTCGCCCCGACGCATCCTCCAGCGCCAACTCGAGCGGGCCGCCGCGCTCGGCTACACGGTCAAGACCGGATCCGAGCTGGAGTTCTTCCTGTTCAAGGAGTCGTACGACGACGCCGAAGCGCTCGACTTCGGCGGCCTCACTCCGCACTCGGCGGTGATCGAGGACTACCACATCTTCCAGACGACGCGAGACGAGTACCTCATCCGCCAGATCCGCAACGGCCTCGACGGCGCGGGCATCCCGGTCGAGTTCTCGAAGGGCGAAGCCGGCCGGGGCCAGCACGAGATCAACCTGCGCTACACCGACGCGCTGACCATGGCCGACCGCCACGTGATCTACAAGAACGGCGCCAAGGAGATCGCGGCCGCCAACGGGCGCGCGCTCACGTTCATGGCGAAGTACTCGATGGACGACGTCGGGTCGTCGTGCCACATCCACTCGAGCCTGTGGAACGCCGACGGCACCACCAGTGTGATGTGGAGCGACGACGCGCCCGACCACCTCTCCCCCGCGTTCCGGGGTTGGCTCGGTGGCCTGGTCGCCACCGGCCGCGAGCTCGCGTGGATGTTCGCCCCCACGGTGAACTCGTACAAGCGATACCAACCGGAGTCGTGGGCGCCGACCGCGCTCGCATGGGGGCGCGACAACCGCACCTGCGGGTACCGACTCGTCGGCCACGGTCAGGGCTTCCGCATCGAGTCGCGCATCCCCGGCGCCGACGCGAACATCTACCTTGCGTTCGCGGCGACGATCGCGGCCGGACTGCACGGCATCGAGCAGGGCATCGAGCCGCCGCCGATGCTCGAGGGCAACGCCTATGAGGCGCCCGACATCCCCCACGTCCCCTGGACGCTCATCGACGCCATCAACGAGTTCGAACGGAGCGCGGTCGCCGACGCCGCGTTCGGCCCGTCGGTGCACGCGCACCTCGTGAACACCGCCAAGCAGGAGTGGGCCGCGTTCAACCGGGCTGTGACCGACTGGGAACGCCGTCGCAACTTCGTCCAGTTCTAGTGGAGAAGAAGTGGAGCCGGCGGACAGCCGCCGCGGGAGCCGAACCGGTGAGCGGTCGAGCCGGCGCAGCGGATTCGACCATTTGATGACCAGACCGCTCATCGCCACTTCCGCGTACCTGCTCCCGCCGAAGCGCGTCTCGAAGTGGATCGACTCCGCCGTCGCGCTGCCCACTCCGTACCTCGAGGCACTGCGGCGGGGCGGTGGCCAGGAAGCGATTCTCATGCCGACCGCGGTGTCGCACAGTGAGGCGCTCGACCTGCTCGGTCACTTCGACGGCCTGTTCCTGATCGGCGGTCCCGACGTCGACCCAGCGATCTACGGCCAGGAGCAGCTCGACTCCGTCTACGGGGTCGTGCGGGTGCGTGACGACTTCGAGCTCGCGCTCGTGCACGCGGCACTGGAGCTCTCGCTGCCCATGCTGGCGGTCTGCCGCGGGCACCAGGTGCTGAACGTCGCGCTCGGCGGCGACCTCGACCAGCACATGAGCGACCGGTTCCCGGGTCACGGCCGTCCCGGCGTCGAGCACGGTGCCGAACTGCACGAGGTGATCATCGAGCCCGAGTCGCGACTCGCCGGGATCATGGGCGTCGACCGGTCGGTCTGCTCCCACCACCACCACCAGGTGATCGACCGGGTCGCCGACGGCCTCCGGGTGGTGGCCCGCGCGCCCGACGGGCTCGTCGAAGCGGTGGAGGTCGACGGTCACCCCGAGGTGATCAGCGTCCAGTGGCACCCCGAGGACACGGCCGCGACCGACTCCGCCCACCAACAGATCTTCGACGCCTTCGTGACCCGCGCCACCGGCGCCGAACCCCGCTGAGTTCGGTGCGTTTCGGCACTCATACGACCAGAACGCGCCGAACTCCGGCGTGGTTCGAATGGGTCGAATGACGGCGCCGGAGGTGGTGGAGACGGAGCGGTTGCGGTTGCGGCAGTTCGGCGACCAAGACCTCGATGCCTACGCCGCGCTGTGCGCCGATCCCGTCGTCATGGAGTGGCTGAGCGGCCCGATGACGCGCGAAGCCGTCGACGCCCAACTCACGTCGTTCCGAGAACATTGGGTCGAGCACGGGTTCGGCCTGTGGTGCGTGAGCGTGCCGCCCGACGATTCGTGCATCGGCTTCATCGGCCTCGCGATCCCGTCCTTCGCGCCCGACCTGCTCCCGGCGGTCGAGGTCGGCTGGCGGCTCGCCCACGACGCCTGGGGCAAGGGCTACGCCACCGAAGGGGCGCGCGCCGCCGTCGACGTGGGGTTCGGCGCGCTCGGCCTCGACCACATCGTGAGCATCACCGTCGAGGAGAACCGACGGTCGTGGCACGTGATGGAGAAGCTCGGCTTCACCCTCGAACGGCGCACCGTCCACGCCGAACGCGGCATCGACCTCCTCGTCTACGCCACAACCCCCGCCCGTTGGGTCACTTCGGCCGCTCTACGCGGCACAATCGACCCAACGTGGCGGGACGTCAGGCGCGGTAGCCCTCGAGGTGGAGGAGTTGGGCCTTGATCTCGACGCCGCCGCCGTAGTTGCCGAGGCCGCCGGTCGACGGGACCACGCGGTGACAGGGCACGACGACGGGGATCGGGTTCGTGGCCATCGCGGAGCCGACAGCCCGGGCGGCGCGGGGGTTGCCGGCCTCGGCGGCGAGGTCGCCGTAGGTGGCGGTCTCACCCGGCGGGATCCGGCGCGCGGCTTCGAGGGCACGGCGGCGGAAGTCGCCGCTGCTGAGCGAGAGGTCGATGGCGAACCGGAAATGGCGACGACGGCCGTCGAAGTACTCGTCGAGCTGGCGGCGGACGGCGTCGAGCCGCTTCGGCGCGTCGACCACCCGGGGCGACAGCCGTTCGGCGAGATCGTCGTAGACGTACTCGTCGTGGAAGCCGATCCGCACGAGTCCCTTGGGCGTGGCCGCGAGGGTGAGGCGGCCGATCGGGCTGTCGAGCGATGCGACCGCCACGTCGACGAGGGTGCCGGCCCGTTCGACGGCCCGGGCCGCGGCTTCGGCGCTCGCGTCGTCGACGGGCACCCGTCGACCCCGGTGCAGCGCCGCGGTGAGGTCGTCGGTCATGGCGTCCATTCCTCTCGGAGTCGGAGCAGGCCGGCGCGCACGTTCTGGCGGGCCGCGGCGTCGGTGCCTCCGGTGATCGCGGCGATGCGGGCGTAGGGCAGGTCGGCCACGAACCGCAGCACGACCGCGGCCCGTTGCTTCTCCGGCAACCGCCGCACCGCGGCCCACAGCCTCGGGTCCTCGATCTCGACCGGCGGCACCGACGCCTCCGGCAGTTCCGCAGCCGGAACCGGACGCCGGGTGCGGGCCCGGTGGCCGTCGATGGCCTTGCGGTGGGCGATCGTGAAGAGCCAGCCCCGCAGGTTCGAGTTGTCGCTGAGGGTGGGATACGAACGCAGCGCGGAGAGCATCGTCTCCTGGAAGCAGTCGGCCGCCTCGCCGGGTCCGGCGGTGAACACGAGGAACCGGTACACCTCGTCTCGGTGCGCGTCGAGCAGCTCCTGGAACGGTGGGAGCGCGCTCGACTGCACCTGGTCCGACTTCACGGTTGCTCCAACGTCGGCGGCCGGCGTTTCGTGAGATGGGCTACTTCACCGCGACCGGGGCGACCATGCCGCTGACCGCGCCGACCACGGGCAACGGGGTCGCCGACAGCAGGAACTCCCACACGCCGTCGGCCGCGCAGTCGGCCGCGAGGTCGTCGAGGAACCAGAGCTGACCCTGGGTGAGGCCCATGTCGCGCAGGTCGAGCATGTGGACGGCCATCATCGCCTCGGGGTGCTCGGGCGGGTAGATCTCGAAGGCGTACGTGTCGTTCGCGACCATCGCGATGTCGTGGTCGTGGAACCACTCGACCGCCGACACCCCGAAACCCGGGGCCTTGATCCGGTAGTCGTCGCGTGCATCGGCCTCGAGGTGGTGCATCTGGCCGGTGCGTACGAGCACCGCGTCGCCCGGCTCGACCCGGAGTCCGGTGTCGGCGAGCGTGGCGTCGAGCGCCTCGGCGTCGATCACGTGGCCGGCGTCGAGATGATGGACGTCGCGGGCGCGGGCGACATCGAGGAGGATGCCGCGGGTCACGATCGGTCCGACGTGTTCGATGCCGAGCTTCGCCGCGCCCTCGTCGGTGATCACGCTGGCGGGGACGCCGTTGTAGAGCAACCCCTCGTACCCGGCGTGCGAGAGCGCGTCGATGTGGGTCGCCGCCTGGAGCGACATCTCGACGATGTCGTCGGTCGTCGTGAAGTCGGCCGGGTCGCCGGTGAACGAGACGTTCACGTACTTCATCCGCAGCGTCGGGTTCAGCCGACCCGGGGCGCCCGGCCCGTCGGTCTGCGGCCCGCTCACGTGCATCGGGATCGACAACGAGAACGGCGTACCCCGGCGCACACACGCGGTCCCCCGCTTGACCGCTTCAGCGTCGATGAGGTTCAGGGTGCCGCGCTGGTCGTCGGTCCCCCAGCGGCCCCAGTTCGAGACGCGGGCCGACAGCTCGCGGAGCTCGGGCGGGAGGGGCACTAGCCGGAGTACCGGTCGCGGAGCTCGTGCTTGAGCACCTTGCCGGTCGGGTTCCGGGGCAGCACGTCGACGATCTCGAGCTGCTCGGGGATCTTCTGCACCATGAGCCCCTCGGCCTTGCAGAACTCGAAGAGGTCGGCGAGCGTCGGCGCGTCGGCCGGATCCTTCGGCACCACGATCGCCGCCGCGCGCTCACCGCTCCGGGGATCGGGCAGGCCGATCACCGCGGCGTCGGCGATCTTCGGGTGGGTGAAGAGGAGGTCTTCGACCTCCTTGGCGCTGATGTTCTCGCCCTTGCGGATGATGACGTCCTTCACCCGGCCGGTGATCGTGACGTAGCCGTCGGCGTCGAGCACGCCGAGGTCGCCCGACTTGAAGAAGCCGTCGGCGTCGAACGCGGCCGCGTCGAGCGAGGAGTCGAGATAGCCGAGGCAGAGCTGCGGGCCCTTCACACAGAGCTCGCCCTCTTCGCCCGGACCGCCGATCGTGCCGTCGAGCTTCACGACCTTGATCTCCACGCCGGGCGTGGCGCGACCCTCGGTGTTGGCGAGCTGCTCGTCGGTGTCGTGGATGCTGCCCATGGCGAGGATCGGGCACTCGGTGAGGCCGTAGCCGCTCACGATGCCGACCCCGCCGAGCTCCGCCTTCACGTCGTAGTGGAGTTGCGGCGGCTTCGCCGATCCTCCACCGACGAACGCCCGCGCACTGGGGAAGAGCCGCTGACCGGCCGGGAGCGCGCGCTGCGCGTCGAGATACGCGAGGTGGAACGGCGTGCCCGCGCCGGCGATGGTGACGTCTTCGCGCGTGAGCACCGGGATCGTGGTCGCGGGCACGAAGGCCTCGACGATCGCGTGGGAGCAACCGGAGATCAGCGCCGCCATCAGCAGGCCGAGGCCACCGATGTGGGTGAACGGGAACACGAGACCGTGGCGGTCTTCGGGCACGAGCTCGAACGCCAGGACCATCGCGTACGCCGACGCCCAGACGCTCGGGTCGGTGTGCTTCGCACCCTTGGGATCGGCGGTCGTGCCCGACGTGTAGAACACCCATCGGAGCGCGTCGGGCTCGTCGACGTACGCCGGCAGCCGGTCGGGGTCGTCCTGGGGGAGGCCCCGGTTCACCACGAGCACCTCCAGGCCCGGAGTGTCCTTCGCGATCGACAGGGCCATCGCCTCGAAGTCGAACCCGCGCCACTCACCCGGGATGATCAGGAACTTCGCACCGGTCTGCTTGGCGACGAAGCCGACCTCACGCTCCCGGTAGATCGGCAGGATCGGGTTCTGCACCGCGCCGAGGCGGCTCAGCGCGCCGACGAGCACGACCGACTCGATCCACGTCGGGAGCTGCCACGACACCGCGGTGCCGGCCTTCACGCCGAGCTCCTGGAACCCCGCCGCGACCCGCTCGCACTCGGCGCGGTACTCGACGAATGTGATCTCGCGCCCGTCTTCGTCGATCAGCATCCGCGCCATCGGCGTAGCGCTCGCCCGAGCGTCGATGAGCCCCCACAGCGTCTGCGGTTCGGTGATCCAGGACTCACCCATTGCACTCACGCGGTGATGCCTCCGTCGAGCGAGACCACCGACCCGACCATCTTCGGGACGTCGTCCGACGCGACGAACGCGATCAGCCCCGCGAGCTCCGATGCGTGGCTCGGACCGATCTTCGAGGTCACCCGGTCGAACGCGGTGAAGTCGATGCCGTCGGGGAAGTCGAGTCCCTTCGTCATCGGGGTCTTCATGCCGCCCGGAGCAACCGCGTTCACCCGAACGCCCTGCTGCATGTACTCGAGCGCGAGCGCCTTGGTGAGGTTGACCACGCCGGCCTTCGACGCGCAGTACGCGGCCGTGTAGGGCTGGCCCATCAAGCCCGCGTTCGACGCGACGTTCACGATCGCGCCGCCGCCATCGAGCAGGTACGGCAGCGTCACCTTGCACATGAGGAAGGTCCCGGTGAGGTTCACCGCAATGAGGTTCGACCAGCCCTCGAAGGTCTCCTCGTGGCTGTGCTGGAAGCGCAGGATGCCGGCGGCGTTCACGAGCACCTGGGGACGTCCGAGCTCCTGCGCGGCGGCGCCCACCGCGGTCTCGACCGAACCGAGATCGCGGACGTCGACGGCGTAGGCCGAGGCCGTGCCGCCCGCCTCTCCGATCTCGCCGACCACCTTCTCGGCGTTCTCGACCGCGACGTCGAGGACGGCGACCTTGGCTCCTTCGGCGGCGAACCGGAGTGCGGTCTCCCGCCCGAGGCCTGATCCGGCACCTGTGATCACCACGACCCGGTCCGTGAAACGCGATTCCATGCTGCTCCTGCCCTCGATCTGCGGTCGCGCGGAATCTAACGCATCGTCAGATTCGGCGTCCCGGCTCGGCTCAGGGGCTGCTCTCGTCGATCGCGTCGCGTACCTGCTGCTTGACGTCCCAGCCGCCGGCGGAGACCTCGTTCGGGGCCTCGATGACGTACACGCCGTACAGGTCGCGCTCACGATCGATCCACGGGTGGAACCCGAACGCGCCCGGGCTACTGACCTCGTAGGCGCCGGTCGCGGGATCGAGCACGTCGTACCAGCTGCCGAACCCGTACCGGGATCCGAGCAGCTTGCGGATCGGGCTGGCGACGACGATCGGTGCTCCGTTCGTCTGGTCCTGCTGCATCTCCGCCACCGCGCCCTCCGAGAGGACCCGCGTGCCGTCGATCTCGCCGCCGTTCCACAGCATCCGCACGAAGCGCGCGTAGTCGCGCATCGTCGAACGGGCGTTGCCCGCGGGATTCGGGTTGGTCCCGCCGGTCATGAAGGTCGACGGAGCTCCCAGTGGGACCGACAGCCGCTGGGAGAAGAGCGTCGCGAACGGTGTCGCGGTCACGGCTTCGGCGATCGCTGCGGCGACCACGAGATGCCCGTTGCCGTAGCGGTATTGCGCGCCGGGTTGCGCGGCCAACGGGAGCGCGGCGATCTCAGCCGCGCACTGCTGCAACGTGACCGTGGCGCGTCCGGCGCAGTCGGGTTCCTCCTGGAGGCCCGAAGTGAACGAGAGCAACTGGCGGAGGGTGATCGCCGCCTTGGGCCCGGTGAACACCGAGAGGTACCGCGAGATCGGAGCGTCGAGATCGAGGGAACCGTCGTCGACGAGCGTCATGATCACGGCGGCGCTCAGCCACTTGGAGCCCGATGCGAGCCGCACCACCGTGTCGGGCGTGTAGGTGCCGAACGCCTTCTGGTACACCACGGAACCGTGGTGGGCGACGAGGAGCGCGACGCCGGGGACGCCGACCTCGACCGGCCTCGCGGCCAAGGTCGCGTCGACCTCCGACCAGTCGTAGGTGCGGTTGTCGACCCGCACGGCGAGCGCGTTCACGACCGTGTAGCCGCTGCCGACCCCTCGCACCCACACCGTGTGACCCGCATCGGTGAGGGCCCTCGTGTCGACGGTCAGCCGGAACGGAGCCGTGGCGTCGGTGGCGACGGGTGGCCCCTTGATCTCGTCGACCCAGAGCTCGACGCCGGCGGGGCCGAAGTTCGACGCCGCCGCGGAGACCGTCACCGTCCCGGCGACCGGACGTGGTGCCGGTCCCGAACCGGGGACCGACAGGGTGAGCGTGGGAATCGGCGCACCGGGCGGCGGTGTCGGATGCACGCACCCGGCCACCAGCACGAGCCCCGTCGTCACGAGCGCGACGACACACCCGACCGGCCCACCCAGACGACGCCGTCTGCTTCGGATCTCCCCCATCACCGAGGAGACGGTACCGGTCGATTGTCAGGGGAGTGTGAAGCCGATCAGGTGCCGGGCTCGGAGAGCACCCACTCGCGGTCGAACCAGCGCTGGATCCGGCTCGTGCCGAACTCGACCTTGTCGGCCGCCAGTTCCTGCGACGGGCCGTCGAGGCTCCCCTGCGGGGCTTGCCCGCTCCGGAACGTCACGTCGACGACCGCGACCGAATCGTGTCCGAACTCGAGGTAGCACTTGCCGCGACCGTCATACTCCGTGGCATCGGCGGTCCCGCGGATGCGCGCGCTGATCCCCGCCGCAACGACAGACGCCTGCCCTTCGGCGAACACCCCGGCCTTCGGTGTCCCCACACTCGTCACGTCGCCGACGGCGTAGACATCGGGGAAGCTCGTCTGGAGCGTGAGGGGATCGACCGGGATCCATCCGTCGACGGCGAGGCCCGACTCCAGCACCACGTCGGGCGCGCGATGGACGGGAACGCCCAGGAACAGGTCGTACGGCATCTCGGACCCGTCGGCGATCAGCGCGACCTTCCGTGCCGGGTCGAGGCCCTGCACCAGCTTCTCGCCGTGCCACTCGATCCCGCGTTCGGCGAACGCGGCGAGCAACGCCTTCGACGCCGCCGGCGACGGCGGAACCGGCACCCCGAACGGCATCACCAGCGAGATCTCGGAACGGTCCCGACTCCCCCGCTCGGTGAGGAAGTCGTGCATCAGCAGCGCGGTCTCACTCGGGGCGGGCGGGCACTTGAACGGCGTCGAAGTCACACCCACGATCACGCGGCCGCCGTCGAAGTCGGCGAGCACGTCGCGCAACGCGAACGCTCCGGCCACCGTGTAGAACTCGTGGCCGCCTTCGAGCAGGCCCGGCGTGGCCTCGGGGTGCAGATCGGCGCCGAGCGCGACGACGAGCACGTCGGCATCGAAGGTCTCGTCGTCGGTCACGACCCGCTTCGCGGCGGGATCGATCGAGCGCACCGTGGTCCCGACGAACCGCACGCCCGGCTTGACGAGATCCGCGTACGGATGGCGGACCGCCTCCGCCACCGCCCGGCCGAACATGACCTCGAGCTTCGAGAAGCCGAAGACGAAGCCGTCGCTCTTGTCGATGAGGACGACGTCGACGTCGTCGCCGAACTCCGCCGACAGACTCGCCGTCAGCTCCAACCCACCGAACCCCGCCCCCAGGATCACGATCTGCATCCGGCGGAATATATCGGGCGGGGAATCCCCCGAGTCGGAGGTCGTCGGCATGGAAAGCTCCCGCTGTGGACCCCTCTCGCTTCTACACCGGACTCGTTGCCGACCTCTACGCGCCACTGCGCTCCGAGTCGCCTGATCCCGAGCCGTACGCACGGTTCATCGCGGCGTCGGGCGAACCCGCCCTCGAGCTTGCCTGCGGCGACGGTGACCCGATCCTCGAGCTGCGCCGGCGCGGGATCGACGTCGAAGGGCTCGACTCCTCGCCCGACATGTTGGAGCGCTGCCGGCGAGCCGCGGTCGATCAGGGAATCGACGTCGTGCTGCACGAGCAATCCATGGAGTCGATGACACTCCCCCGCCGGTACCGCTCGATCTTCCTCGCCGGGGCGTCGTTCAACCTCCTCCCCGACGACGACGTCGCCGGTCGCGCCCTCGACCGGATCCGCGAGCACCTGGTCGACGGTGGCTCCGCGCTGATCCCGCTCCACATCCCCCCGGCGACGCCGGAACCGGAGTTGGGCCGGCCCCGAGAGATCACCCGACCCGACGGAGCCGTGTTGCGCTTCACCCCGCTCTCGCAGGAGCACGACGACGTCGGCCGCATGCAGACGACACTCGCTCGCTACGAGCTCGTCGAGGGTGAGACGACCCAGGTGCTCGAACGGCCATGGATCCTCCACTGGCACACCCAGGCCGGCTTCCGCGAACTCGCGGCTGCGGCCGGCCTGCGAACCAACGCCGTGCTCGATGCCGGCGGCCTCCCGGCGAACGAGTCGGCCGACGTGTTCGTGTTCTGGCTGGTCAGGGAACCGCAGAGCTAGGCGCGTAGTCTCAGCGGTCGTGACGACGGCCGAGACGATCCCCGAGCTGTTGCGCGAGGTGGCGGCCGAGCATCCCGAGCGTGAGGCCTACGTCCACGACGAGAAGCAGGCCACCTACGCGTGGCTCGAGCGTTCAGCCGACGGGTTCGCGGCCACGCTCCTCGATCTCGGCGTGACCAAGGGCGACGTCGTCACCCTGCTGCTCCCGTCTTCGATCAAGTTCGCGGTCTGCTACCTCGGCGCGCTGCGGGTCGGTGCCGTGACCTCCGCGCTGAACCTGCGGCTCGGCCGGGTGGAGCAGGCGAGCATCTTCGAGCGGACCGATCCGGTCGTCACGGTGGTCGGCGACGGTGCCGCCGTCCCCGACGGTGCCGATCCCGGAACGGTGGTGCCCGTGTCGGAGCTCGGGCCGATGTTCGGCGCCCCCGCACCCATCGCCGGTCGCCTCCCGCACCTCGACGCGACCGACCCGACCTGCATCGTGTGGACGAGCGGCACGACCGGCGCGCCGAAGGGCGCCGTGTACGACCATGCGACCCAAGCCGCGATCTCCCGGAACATGGGTGAGCTGACCGCGCCCGGTGACCGTCGCCTCAGCGTGCTCCCGTTCGCACACGTCGGCTACATGACCCGGATGTGGGACGAGCTCGCGAACGCAACGACGTTGATCCTGCCGGGTGAGCCGTGGACACCCGAGCAACACCTGCGCATGATCCGCGAAGCCGGCGTCACCATGGTCACCGGCGTGCCGACCCAGTGGCAACGCGTGCTCGACCACCCCGACCTCGCGATCACCGACTTCTCCGGCGTGCGGGTCGCCGGCCTCGGGGGCGCGTCGATCGCGCCGGAGCTCGTCGGCCGCATGCGTGAACAGCTCGGCTGCCCGGTCCTCGCCCGCTACACCAGTACCGAGGCCGGCGTGTGCACCAGCACCCGCATCGGCGACGCCGACGAGGTCGTGGCGAACACCGTGGGGCGTCCGGCGCCCGAGGTCGAACTGCGGCTCGTCGACGGCGAGAGTCACGACGTGGAGGCCGGCGCGGTCGGCGAGATCATCTGCCGTTCCCCCGCGATGATGCGCGGGTACTGGCGCGACGCCGAACGCACCGCCGAGGTGATCGACGCCAACGGGTTCCTCCACACCGGCGACCTCGGCCGCTACGGCGACGACGGCAACCTGCGGATCGTCGGTCGACTCAAGGAGATGTACATCCGCGGCGGCTACAACGTGTACCCGGCCGAGGTGGAGGCGGTGCTCGCCGACCACCCCACCGTCGACCGCAGCGCGGTGGTGGGTGTGGCCCACGCGGATCTCGGCGAGATCGGTGTGGCCTTCGTGGTCCCCGCCCCGGGCACGACGCCCGACCTCGCCGAGCTGCGTGCCTGGTGCCGTGATCGCCTGTCCGACTACAAAGCTCCCGACCGGCTCGTGATCGTCGACGACCTGCCCGTGACCGCCATGATGAAGATCGACAAGCGCGCGCTCGTCGTGCGATACCAGGAGGACCAGTGAGCGACGAACAGGATCCGATCCAAGCGGTCGGGACGGGCGACTCGAGTGAGCGACCGATCAAGCTCGGCTCGATGCTCTTCACGCTCGTGGAGCCCCACGCCGGGCACGAGGTCGCCTACAACCGCTGGTACGAGCGTGACCACTTCTATGCGGGCTGCATGATCGGTGCCTGGACCGTGGCCGGCGCCCGCTTCGTCGCCACCAAGGAGTGCAAGGAGCGGCGCTACCCCGCCGACTCGGCGATCGCGCCCGATCCCCTGAACGGGTCGTACCTGGCGCTCTACTGGATCCTCGCCGGCAAGCTCGACGAGTGGATGCGCTGGGGCACCGACCAGGTGAACTGGCTCCACTCCAACGGGCGCATGTTCCTCGACCGCGACCACGTGCACACCCTGATGTACGAGCTCGCCGACGAACGGTCCGCGAACCCCGACGGCGTCCCCGCGGAACTCGCGCTCGACCGGCGCTACCCCGGGATCGTCGCCACGATCGGCGAGGTCGCCGACGGCCACACGGTCGACGAGGTCGTGGCCTGGGCGGCGGCGCGGGAGTGTCCGGCCGATCTGGTTCTCACCTTCACGCCCCGGCCCCTCTTCGACGATGCCCCCGGCGACGTCCCGCGCGACACGGTGGGCAACCGCTTCCTCCAGCTCGCCTTCGTGACCGACGACCCGCTCGCCGCGTTCGACACCCGCTTCACGTCTCTCGGGGCCGACCTCGCGGCGAGCGGGCTCGGCGAGATCGTGTTCGCGTCGCCCTTCCTCACCACCGTGCCGGGAACCGACACCTACACCGACCAGCTGCGGTAGGAGCACCCGATGCGGATCCTCATCGTCGGCGCCGGCGGCGTCGGCAACGCCATCGCCGTGGGCCTCGCCCGCCGCGCGTTCTTCGAGCACGCAGTGGTGGCCGATGTTGCGCTCGCCCGGGCCGAGGCCACCCGTGATCAGGTGGGCGACCCGCGGTTCGTCGCCGCCGCGGTCGACGCGTCGGACCGCGCTGCGATCGTCGACCTCGCGAAGAGCCAACGGATCGACACGATCATGAACGCGTGTGATCCCCGGTTCAACATGCCGATCTTCGATGCCGCCTACGAGGCCGGCTGCACCTACCTCGACATGGCGATGAGCCTCTCGAAGCCCCACCCCGACGATCCGCACACGAAGACCGGGGTGATGCTCGGCGACGAGCAGTTCGCCCGTTCAGCCGACTGGGAGGCCAAGGGCCTGCTCGCCCTCTGCGGCATCGGCGTCGAGCCCGGCATCTCCGACGTGTTCGCGCGCTACGCGGCCGACCACCTCTTCTCCGAGATCCGGGAGGTCGGCGTGCGCGACGGCGCCAACCTCGTGGTCGACGGCTTCTCGTTCGCGCCGACGTTCTCGATCTGGACGACCATCGAGGAGTGCCTGAATCCCCCGGTGATCTGGGAACAGGACCGGGGCTGGTTCACCACCCCACCCTTCTCGGAGCCCGAGGTGTTCGACTTCCCCGCGGGGATCGGCCCGGTCGAGTGCGTGAACGTCGAGCACGAAGAGGTGCTCCTCATCCCCCGCTGGGTCGATTGCACGCGGGTCACGTTCAAGTACGGCCTCGGCGACGAGTTCATCGAGGTGCTCCGCACACTCCACCTGCTCGGCCTCGACTCGACCACACCGGTGACGGTGCGCGGCGTGGAGGTGTCGCCGCGCGACGTGGTCGCGGCCACGCTCCCCGACCCGGCCACGCTCGGCGACAAGATGCACGGCCTCACCTGCGCCGGCACCTGGGTCACGGGGACGGGCCCCGACGGTGCTCCGCGCGAGGTGTACCTGTACCACGTGTCCGACAACGACGAATGCATGGCGAAGCATGGCTGCCAAGCAGTGGTGTGGCAGACCGCGATGAACCCGGTGGTCGCGCTCGAGCTGCTCGAGGCAGGGACGTGGTCCGGCGCCGGTGTGCTCGGGCCGGAGGCGTTCGACGCGGTCCCCTTCCTCGACCTGCTCCGCGATCACGGCGAACCATGGGGAATCGACGAGCGCGTGAGCGCAGCGGAGCCGCCGGACACCAACCACGGAACGTGAATCGGTGAGCGATCGAGGCGGCGCAGCCGGAGCGAACAATGTTGTCGTTCTTCTGCTCGACAGTCTGAATCGGCATCTGATCGGGCCGTACGGCGGCACGGAGTTCGACACGCCGAACCTCGACCGGCTCGCGAAGCGGTCGGTGCGCTTCGACCGGCACTACTCGGGTTCGCTGCCGTGCATGCCGGCCCGCCACGACATCCTGTGCGGCGCGCTCGACTTCCTCTGGAAACCCTGGGGCTCGGTCGAGCTGTGGGAAGAACCGCTCACGGTGCCGCTGCGCGAGGCCGGGGTCATGACGAAGCTCGTCACCGATCACCCGCACCTGTTCGAGCGCGGCGGCGAGAACTACCACGTCGACTTCGGCGCGTGGGACTACCAACGCGGGCACGAGTCGGATCCGTGGCGCACCCGGCCCGACCCGAGCTGGATGGGGGCGCCGAGCTTCGGTCGCGGCCACATGCCCTACGACGACTCGCGCGGCTGGTTCCGCGACGAGAGCGACTTCCCCGGCCCGCGCACGATGGCCGCCGCAGCCCGCTGGCTCACCGAAGAGGCACCCGCGCACGACCGGTTCCTCCTGTTCGTCGACGAGTTCGACCCGCACGAACCGTTCGACACCCCAGAGCCGTACGCGTCGATGTACGACACCGAGTGGGAAGGGCCACACCTCGTCTGGCCCCCGTACCGGGTGGGCGCACAGGCCGACGGCATCATCGACGCCCGCGAGGCCCGCCAGATCCGGGCCAGCTACGGCGCCAAGCTCACCATGATCGACGCGTGGCTCGGTCGCGTGCTCGACGCGCTCGACGCGACCGACCGCTGGAGCGACACCGCAGTGATCCTCTGCACCGACCACGGCCACTACCTCGGCGAGAAGGACATCTGGGGTAAGCCCGGTGCCCCGATCTACGAACCGCTCGGTCACACGCCGTTGTTGATCGCCTGGCCGGGGGTGGAACCGGGTTCACGTTCGGCCCTCACCACGGCCGTCGACCTGCACGCCACGATCCTCGACGTGTTCGGCACGTCGAGTGGGCACCGGACACACGGGCGATCACTCGTTCCGGTGATCCAGGGTGAGGTCGACTCCGTGCGCGACCACGCGTTGAGCGGGATCTGGGGCCGCGAGGTGCACCTCGTCGACGGCGCCGACTCCTACAAGTACGTCCGCGCCCCCGACGGCGCGAACGAGCCGTTGTCGATGTGGTCGAATCGGTGGTCGACGATGCCGGTGCACTCGATGCCCGGACTGCGCCTCCCGCTCCCCGACGATCGCGCCGCGCTCGACCGGATGCCGGGCTCGACAGTGCCGGTGATCCGCCAACCGTTCACCGCGGCTGACCCGCTCCCGTTCTGGGCCTACACCCACTTCACCGGCAACCACTGCTTCGCGGTCGCCGACGATCCTGCCGAGGAACACGACCTCGTCGGCACCGCGGTCGAACGACGGCTCGAGGAGCAGCTCCGCGCCGCGCTCGTGGAGATCGACGCCCCCGATGACCAACTCGCCCGCCTCGGTCTGGCCTGACCGTGCAGCGCACCGAGCTACTAGCGTCAGCCGGATGAGCGATCCGGGACAGCTCCCGACGATCGACCGGGTGCCGGTGCTCGACGTGCTGGTACCCGAGCGCCGCCTCTTCTGCGAGCTCCTCGAAAGCCTCGACGAGTCCGGATGGGCGCGGCCGACCGAGTGCCCGGCGTGGACCGTCAAGGGGATCGCACTGCACGTGCTCGGCGACGATCTCTCCCTGCTCTCGCGACAACGAGACGCGGAACTGCCGGGCCTGCTGACAGAACCCTCCTTGCCGTCGTGGGCCGATGCGCCGCCCGCACTCCTCGACCAGTTCAACGAGCGGTGGGTCCACGCCTCGACGTTCCTCTCGCCGGCGCTGGTCGTGGAACTGCTCGGGATCATGGGCGAGCAGACACACGATTGGTACGCGTCGGTCGACCCGGAGTCCCTCGGTGAAGCAGTCCTGCTGTTCGGACCGGGACCGGCGCCCTACTGGGCCGTCGCCGCTCGCGAGTACCTCGAACGGTGGGTCCACCATCTGCAGATCCGCCGGGCCCTCGGTCTCGAGCCGGGCGCGATCGGCGAGCCTCCGTTCGGCCCACGAGCGTGGGAGATGGTCGTGCTCGCGTTGCGGCAGCTGTTCCGCTCGTCGTGCCCGAGGGTGAACCGGCGATCGTCCTCTCGCTCGGCGAGCGGTCATGGACCTACGGCCGCCGCGACAGCGGAGCGTGGGATGTCCACCGCGGACACGACGACCACGCGTGGCTCGAGTTGTCGGTCGAAGCTGACGTCGTCAACACGCTGCTGTCGCGGGGTCTCACGCGCGATCAGGTAGCCCGGTGCATCGTCGGAACGGGAGATCCCGGTCTGCTCGACGCGCTCATCGAAGCGATGGCCGGCGTCATGAGCCAGTACTACGTCGACGGGTAGCGCAAGCCGCGGTGCGTTGGCTCCGGGCGAACTCGGCCACTTCCCGGATCGATGCCGGCCGCATCGCCGTCGCGGGATACTCGGCCGGAGGGGTGATCGCGACCGGAGTCGGCCTCCTGTCGGACCAGCCGGGAACGAGCGGCAACCCCGGGTACTCGTCGCGCGTGAAGGTCTGAGTCTCCGCCGCAGGCGGCATCCCCGGCGACGACGCCCGGGAGATCGTGGACCAGTCGGACTCGCCCGGCACCTGTTCAGCGGGACAGCGGATCCGGTGGTCCCGCACCAGTGGTCGGTCGACACCGCGCAGGGATGCCGGTGGGCTCGCCGTGTTGAACACCAGGGAGGGTGGTGACCACGGTCTTCCCGACTTCTCGCTGCTCATCACGCAGCGGGCCAACTTCTACTCCCTCGTGATGAACCTGGCGGCCGCGGCACGTAGAAGGCGGCAACGCCGAGAGAGGTCGACGCGGCGCGCCGGGAAAGCCGTCGAGCTCGAGCGGGTCGCCGACCTAGTCTCCGGCCGACTTCGGTCTTCCCGAGGAGAGGCGGACGGCGTGGTGGCGCGTCGGGCGCAGCAGTCACGACGGCGGCCGTCGGAGAAGCCGCCGCGAGCCGGGAGCCATCCTCGGCGTGCTGATCCTCGGGGCCGTGGTCGCCAACATCAACCTCGGCATCGCCAACGTGGCGCTCCCCGAGATCGGCGGCGCGCTCGACGCGAGCCAGGCCCAGCTGAACCTGATTGCGGTCTCGTTCACGCTCGGCCTCGCTGCGTCGGTGCTCTACCTCGGTGCGCTCGCCGACCGGTACGGTCGCAAGCGGGCGATGCTGCTCGGTGCCGCGCTCTCCATCCCGACGGCGATGGTGGCGGCGTGGGCGCCGAACGCGCAGGTGCTCATCGCCGCTCGCTTCGCGGGCGGGATCGCGGCCGGGCTGCTCTACCCGACGACGTTGTCGCTCATCACTGCGCTGTTCCGCGGCCCGGCGCGCACGAAGGCGATCGCGAGCTGGTCGGGCATCGGTGGTGGCTTCTCGGTCGTGGGACCGGTGATCGGCGGGATCCTGCTCGGTCGGGTGTGGTGGGGATCGGTGTTCCTCGTCACCACGCCCGTCGCCGTGGTCGTGGTGGTCCTCGCCGCGCTCTGGCTCCCGGCCCATGCGGGCGAGACCCCCGACGCCGTCGACCATCCCGGCGGGGTGCTCTCGGTGCTGTTCATCGCGCCGCTCGTGCTGGGGATCAGCCTGGTCCCGAACTACGGGTTCAACTCCACCGTGCTGGGCCTGTTCGCGGTCAGCGCCGTGGCGCTCGCGGCGTTCGTGTGGCGCGAACGGTCCTGCACCCGACCGCTCTTCTCACTCCCGGTGCTCCGCGTCCGCACGTACACGGTGGCGTTGATCGGCGGCACGATCACGTGGGGTGCGCTCCTCGGCGCCGCGTTCATCGGCCAGCAGTACACCCAGGACGTGCTCGGCTACAGCCCCCTGTCGGCCGCATTGATCACGACGCCTGCGGCCGTCGGCATCATCCTCGCGGCACGTCCTGCGGCTCGGATGATCGCCCGGTACGGCTCCCGCGTGCCGCTCGCGGCAGGACTGGCCGTCACCGGGATCGCCTTCGTGATCATGGCGCTCTCGTTCGGCACCGACACGTCGGCGGTCCTGGTCGGCGGGGTGTACCTGCTCGTGGGGATCGGGATCGGCCTGGCCGGTCCGCCGTCGTCGAGCTCACTCATGGGTTCGGTCCCGGTCGAGCGCGCCGGGATGGGTTCGGCGTCGAACGACCTCCAGCGCGACTTCGGCGGCGCGCTGTTCCAGGCCGTGATGGGAACGCTCCTCGCGGTGCGGTACTCCAGCTACTTCACCAAGGCGTTCGCCTCCCTGCCTCCATCCCAGGCCGACCAACTGTCGTCCCAAGCGGTCGCGACGATCAGCCAGTCGTTCACCGGCGCCGAGCAGGTCGCCAAGCAGTTCCCCCAGGCCGATGCCCAACAGCTCATCGCCGCCGCGCAGCAGGCATTCGTCGACGGCAAGACGGCCGCCCTGGCGTTCGCGGCCATCGCCGCCGCGATCGGATTCGTCGTCGTCGTCGTGTTCTATCCCCACAAGGACGAAGAACGGGCCACCTACGCGCGCATCGCAGGCGGCACCTCCGGTTCTACGGAAGGGGCTCCTCCCCACTGACGGCGACGTCGTCACCGTCGCCGTTCCGGTACTCGATCACGATGCCGAGATCGGTGAAGACGCTCAGCGCGAGCGGGAGCACCTGCTCCGTGCCGATCACGACGCCCGCCAGCCCACTCGCGCCGCGCAGCCCATCGACGATCGAACCGGTCAGTCGGACACCTTCGACGGTCGCCTTCGAGAACTGGGCCCTCGTGAGATCACACGAATCGAACTCGGTCGACTCCAGCGTCGCGCCGTAGAACTCGGCATCGACCAACGAGCAGCGCTCGAACACGACTTGATCGCCGCCGAGGAAGCGGAGGTTCGCGTCGTCGAGCTTGCAGTCGACGAAGCGCACGTTCGAGAGCTTCGCCTCCGACATCACGACGCCGGTCATCCTGCAGTTGTGGAACTCGACCCGTGCGATCGAGGATCCGTGAGCGATCACTCCCGACAGCTCGCTGTCCCGAGCAACGACGTCGACGAGTCGAAGGTGCTCCAACTCGGCTCCGGTGAGCTGCACGCCCTTGAGCTCGCTGGCGGAGATCTCGACGTGATCGGCCTCGCACCCTGAAAGATCGGCACCGACCACCGTTTCACCGTCCCACTCGTCGCCCGGCGACAGCTCGACGCGCGGTGACGAGCGCAGCGACGGAGGCAGACGCGGAGGAGCGGGACCCGGCCGGCGCGTCACGCGCGGGGACGATGCTCGGTGCCGGGGCAGGGCGTGAGGTACACCGCCGAGAACGGCTCCTCGACGTCGGCGGTGTGCCACACCCCGGCCGGGTTGATGATCGCTCCACCGGCCGTGACCCGCGTGTGCACCTGCTCACCGCCGACATCCTGGATGAACCGGGCGACGCCGCTGATCACGATGACGACCTCGTCGCCCGCGTGGTGGCACTCCCACATCCCCCAGGCCTCCCGCGAGTGCTCGATCATGGCGAGCCGGCCCGGATCGTCGGCAGTGCACCGTTGCGCGATGTAGGCCTCGAAGCTCGGCGGATCGAACCCGAACCCGCCGAGGCGCGCCGCCACCCCCGAGCCCGAGATGTGGATCGGGTCGACGTCGAGGTGGGTCGCTCGGATCGGTTCCGGACTGGCGGACATGTGTACTCCCCTCAGGAGGATGCCCGCGGCGGGCAACCTCACTGCTCCATCGTTCCTCAGCTGCGATCTCCGACGGGTACTTCGCGGGCGCCGAGGCCGTGACGGCTTCGCACCGGGGCCGACCGCTACCATCCCGATCCCACGCGCCCAGCCGGGTACGAGCGGCAACCCAAGGTTCTCGTCACGGGCGAGCGAGCTCGCCACACAATCGGCGAACTCCTACTACCAGGTCATGAACCTGGCGGCCGCGCAACACTGAGTCAGCCGGAAGACACGTCATCACCGCGGAGCGCCGCCACTCCGTCGATCTCGACGAGTTGGTCGGGGTACCCGAGCACCGACACGCCGAGGAGGGTGCTGGGAGGTCGGTGGGGCGCGAGACCCGACTCGATCACGGTCCACGCCCGTACGAGGTCGGCGCGCTCCCCCACCACGTAGATCGTCGTCCGCACCAGGTCTGCGAGCCCGGCGCCATGACGGCGGAGCACTGCTTCGAGGTTCGCGAGTGCGACGGCGGCCTGCGCCTCGTGGTCACCCGGCGCGACCACGACCCCGGTGGAATCGAGTGGGCACGCGCCGGCAGTGATGAGCAGGGATCCCGTCTCGACGACCGACGCGTACTCGTACGGGACACCGTCGAACAGCTCATCATCCACCCGCACAGGATGCCCGATGCGCTGGAGTGACTACTCGTCGGGCCCGGGCAGGCCGGGAACGAGCGCTGCGAGCTTCTTCGGAGCGAGGATCCGGTAGCTCTCGGCGACCAACTCGGCGACATCACTCCAGTCGGCGTCCTCGTCGAGCACCAGACCGACCTCGTCGCCGCGCCACACGGGCGCGAAGAACGGATCACCCATGCTGCGGAGCAATTCGAGCTCCGGTCCCGCAGACCGGAACATCATCACGACCACGGGACCGTTCTCGCCCGTGGCGCGGGCGTAGGCAGGCGGCCAGCCCGCGTCGATCATGAGGACGTGGGCGAACGTCCGCTTGCGGATCCGCCACCGCGTCCCCACCCACGCCGCTTCCTCGTACGCTTCGGGCAGGTCGAGGCACACCGCACGGAGCGCGGCGATGACCTCCGGCGGCACGTCCGAATGGGCAGGGTCCACCCCACCAGGATGCCCGATCACCGATGAGTTCGCGTGGTGGCGGCCGTCAGAGTGTTCGGCGAACCGACACGACCCGAGGAGCGGCTGTGAGCGCGAGCGATACCCGACACGGCGATTCGGAAGCGATCGGCGAGTTGATCCGCGGCTGGGCCGACGCCGTGCACGACGGTGAGCTCGAGCGCGTGCTCGCCCGACACGACGACGACATCGTGATGTTCGACGTTCCCCCGCCCGAAGACGGCGTGCGCGGCATCGATGCGTACCGCGCGTCGTGGCCACCGTTCTTCGAGTGGCAACGCTCCGGCGGATCGTTCGACATCGTCGAGCTCGACGTGACGGCCGGCGGCGACGTCGCGTTCGCGTGGGCGCTCCTCCGTTGCGGGACGACCGAGGACCACGAACGGCACCCCGAACGACGCCTCCGCCTCACGCTCGGGTTCCGCAAGGAAAGCGACGGCTGGGTCGTGACCCACGAGCACCACTCGTTCGCCGACGCGAGCCAGGGCTGATCAACCGTCGTGCTCGACGAGTCCTGGCCGGTGGTCGGGTCCGGGGACGATGGGGAGTTCGCCGAGTCCGCGGAGGACGAGACCGTCGCCGTGGTCCCAGTGCAGGTGGTCGACGGCAACCGCGAGCTGGAGTTGCGGGAAGCGGCTGAAGAGGGATCCGAGGGCGAGGTGGGCTTCCATGCGCCCGAGTGGCGCGCCGAGGCAGAAGTGGATGCCGTGCCCGAACGCGAGATGTCTGGTGTCGGTCCGGTCGATGTCGAGTTCGTCGGGCTGGGAATAGCGTTCCGGATCCCGGTTGGCTGATGCGAGGTTGACGATGACCTGCGCGCCGGCGGGGATCGTGACGCCGGCGATGTCGATCGGCTCGAGGGCGTAGCGGAACGTCGAGTGCGGGACTGGAGCGTCGTAGCGGAGGAGTTCCTCGACCGCGGCCGGGATCTGTTCGGGGTCTGCCTGCAGCCGCTCGAGTTGGTCGGGGTGGCGCAGCAAGGCGACGACGCTGTTCTCGATCAGGCTGGCGGTGGTGTCGTGCCCGGCGACGATCAGCTGGAAGATGGTCGAGAGCAACTCTTGTTGGTCGAGGCGGTGTTCGCCGTCGCGTGCGGCGATCAATGCGCTGACCAGATCATCGCCTGGAAGCCGATGCTTCGAGTCGACCAGCGCTGCCAGCATCGCGACGGTCGCGTCGGACGCCCGCTTCGCGACTGCGTACTCCTCGGGAGTCGACGTCGGCGAGAGCAGCGTTCTGAGCGAAGCACCCAGTTCGGCGCGATCGGCGTGCGGTACGCCGAGCAGTTCGCAGATGACGGTGAACGGCAACGGAAACGCGAACGACGCGACGAAGTCGACCGGTTCGTCGGGTCCGTGGGCGGCGATCTCGTCGAGCAGGTCGTCGACGACGGCCTGCACCGAGGGGCGAAGGCTCTCGATGCTGCGAATGGAGAAGGCGGCGGTGACGAGCCGACGCAACCGGGTGTGGTCGGGTGGGTCGACGACGAGCATGTGTCGGGCCAACGCAGGCCCGGGCAGACCTTCGGCGACGACCTCACCGGCCGAGGCGAGTGCAGCGTGGATGTCTTTCGACAATCGCCGGTCGCCGAGCGCGGCCTTCGCCTCGGCGTGACTGACGATGAGCCACGCATCGTGGCCGTCGGCGAGCTTCACCGGGTGCACCGGGCCGAGGTCGCGCATCTCCGCGAACAAGCCGAACGGATCGTCGCGGTCGTGGGAACCCCAGCGGGCGAGCGCGCACTCCAGCGCGGTCACCGGTCTTCGCCCGAGGAGACCGGTGACACCCCGATGATGCCGAGGCGCCGGCGGACGATCATCCTCGCGAGGTCGATGGCGGCGGGATCCTGGCGAAGGACGTAGTTGGCGTTGGCGGCGAGGATGATGCCGTTCAGCTCGAACGTGAGTGCGTCGGGATCCTCGTCGGCGGGGAGCTCGTGCCGTTCGACCGCGGTGACGACGAACTGGCGGATCAACGCGGTGAACTCGCGCTGAAAGTTCGCGATCTCCTCCTTGACCGGTCCGGGGCGGGTCCCCATCTCGAGGGCCGCGCCGGCGAAGAAGCACCCGCCCGGGAACGTACGCCGCACGAGGTGGTCGAAGAACGCGTCGCACAGGGCAACGAGTTGACCGACGCCCGGTGCCGCCGCGAGCGCCGGCGCGACGACGTCGTCGAGGAAGATCCGCCCTGCCTCCTCCACCGTCGCGAGCTGCAGCTCCTGCTTCGAGCCGAAGTGGGCATACACGCCGCTCTTGCTCATGTCGAGCGCGCCGGCGAGGTTGCCGATCGAGAGGCCTTCGAGCCCCTCGACGGTCGCCAACGAGACCGCTTCGCGCACGATCGCGGCCCGGGTGCGCTCCCCGTCGGCTCGCTTCTGTCTCGTCACCATCTTGACAAGATAGCACGACCGATCGTACTTTGAAAATGCAGAACGACCGATCGTGCTACCTAGCGAACGCATCACGCAGAAAGGAACGGAGATGAATCCGAACAAGGCACTCTGGGAGCAGGGCGACTTCACGCAAATCGCCGCGAGCATGCGCGACAGCGGCGCCGAGCTCGTCGCGGAGCTCGGGATCACGCCTGGGATGCATGTCCTCGACCTCGGCTGCGGCGACGGCACCACCGCACTGCCTGCCGCACAGCTCGGCGCCGACGTGCTGGGCGTCGACATCGCGTCCAACCTGGTCGCCGCCGGGAAGCGCCGGGCGCACGAGGCCGGCCTCGCAAACCTCCGCTTCCGGGAAGGCGACGCGTCGAACCTGGCGGAGCTGAGCGACGACTCCTTCGACCTGACGGTCAGCATCTTCGGCGCGATGTTCGCTCCCGAGCCGTTCGCCGTGGCCGACGAGATGGTCCGTGTGACCCGCCCCGGCGGACGGATCGTGATGGGCAACTGGATCCCCGGGGACCCGACGCTGGTCGCCCAGATCCTCGAGATCAGCTCCGCCCACTCCCCGCCCCCGCCGGAGGGGTTCGTGAGCCCGATGACCTGGGGCGTCGAATCACACGTCGCCGAACGGTTCACCGCTGCGGGAGTCGGCGAGGAACACATCTCGTTCGACCGTTCCACCTACCGCTTCATGTTCCCCCACCCGCCCGCCGACCTCGTCGCCGTGTTCCGCACGTACTACGGCCCGACCATGAACGCATTCGACGCGGCCGCGGCCAACGGGCGCGCGCTGGAGCTCGAAGAGGAGCTCGTCGCCCTGTTCGACAAGCAGAACGACAGCCCACACCCCGACACCACGTCGATCCCGGCAACGTTCCTCCGGGTCACGGTTGTCGTGTGAATCCGGCCGGTACCTCTCGCTAGGCGCGCCTGATGATGGCGAACCACGATTGCACGGGTTCGCTACGGATCGTGACGTCGAGCGCTGCCGGTTCGATCGACTCGACCCGCCACCCGTCGGCGAAGGTGTCCCGGATCTCGGCCTGGGTGATCCGACGTGGTCCCCACCCCGGCGGTTCGTTCTCGCTAAAGCAGAACATGAAGTACGTGCCACCCGAGCGGGTCGCACTCGCGAGACTTGCGACGAACGGCACGCGATCCTCGTCGTCGAACACTTGGAACAGCCCACAGTCGAGCACGATGTCGAACTGCTCATCGAGCGATGCCAGATCCCGGGCATCGCCGACGAGGAAGCGCGCCGACATGCCCCGCTCCTCCGCCTTGGCCCGCGCGAGGCGGATCGCCGAAGGTGCGATGTCCATCCCGACCGCTTCGCATCCCGCACCGGCCGCCATGAGCACGTGCTCCGCAGACGTGTCGGTGATCTCCATGTCGGAACCTCCCAGCTCGCGCTGGAGCTCCATCCACGGGACGCATCAAGCCCCAGCATCCTCGACTTCTTCAACCGTACGCCGGGGTGCAACCGCGTCCCAGAACGAAGCCTCTTTGTGTCAAGGCCCTGGTTTCGGGCGCGTCTGAGCGGTGTTGTTCGGGTGGGCGTAGCGTTCGTGTCGGGTCCGGGAGTGACCTCACCGAAGAGCCGGCCGTCAGGGTGCAGAGCCGGCCACGCTGGCCTTTGGAGCCGTTCCCGATTGTCCTCCCGGGCCCCTGTTCTCAGGGGCGGGTGTCGGCGATGAGTTGGCGGTAGACCGCGTCGCTGATCCGTCGCTTCAACGCGCGGAGGGCTTCTTTGCGGGTCTTGCCTTCGCCGAGTCTTGCGTTCGAAGTAGACGTGTCCGGGTGTGTCGTGCGCGATCTGGGTGATCGCGGCGACGTGCAGCGCGTGGTTCAACTGGCGGTTCCCACGCGGGTTCAACCGGTGACGGACCTTCGGTCCGCTCGATGCTTCGATCGGAGCGGTCGCGTTGTAGCGGGCGTAGTGACCCGAGCTCGGGAACCGGGTCACGTCGCCGGTGTGTCCGACGATCAACGCGGCGCCGATCGGACCGACACCGTGGACCTCGGTGACGGTGGTCTCCGACGCGGCCACCGCGACCGCGATGCGGGTCGACGAGTTCCTCGAGCTGGTTGTCGAGCGCGACGCACGTCGCGAGGAGCTCCAGGGCCATCTGTTTGCGTTCCACATCGACAAGCTCGACCGGGCGAAGCGCCTCGCAGCGCCTGACCGGCCCGTTCGGCCGACAAACGCCTGGTCAGACCGCCCGGGACCAGGAGACACAACAGTGCGTGGAGTCGACAGATCGCCGGGTTCCGACGCGGTGAGGTCGTGGTGGCGGTTCGCGAGCATCCGCAACACCGCCGCATGATCGACCGGGCGAACGGCCCGGAGGCGGGCGTGACGCAACGCAACGATCGCAGCGGAACGGGCGTCGTGGGCGTCGGTCTTGTCGGTGCGGCCCGAGTCGAGGAGCCGCACCCGCGCCGACAACGTCGGTGGCACATCGACCACGGACTCACCGGCGGCGACGAGCTGCTGGGCGAGCAACGACCCGAGACCACCGGCGCGCTTCGACCGCCCACGTCCGCGGCTCGAACGGCTCCGCGAACGCCAACAGCCGGTCGCGTTGCCGACGATCCGCGGTGACGCGCAACTCACCGACGAGTTCTCGGTGTCGTCGAGCACCGCCGCGGTGTGCGACCCCTGTGCGGGTCGATCCCGATCACGAACATGACTTCCTCCTCCAGGCTGACCATCGTGGGGATGCCACGGCGGGCAGTCCTGATGAAGGGTGATTGCTCGCCTCTTTCGAGCCACGCCGCAGCGAGAACCCGACCGGCGGTCGCTTCGCTCAGAAGCCAACCAACACCGGCGGCAGGGCATTCTTGAGACCGCCGGCCAGGCCCTCGGACGCTACGAGCGAACCCGCAACGCCTGCACGAGATCCTCTATCAGGGCATTATGTGCGCGGGCAGGCGAGCGGAGAGGCGGGACCGTTGTCGATAGATCCAGCGTTGGCGCGAGAGATCGCGGCGCTGAGCCACGGCGGATATTGGGCGATGGCGGTAGACGACCAGTGGCGGCTTGCAGGAACTACAGACGAGCAGGCCGCTCTCCTGCCCGATCATCCGGCGATTGGGTCCTTCTACTTCGGCACCGAGGCACGCGAATTGATTCACCAGAGTGCTGTCGGCGACTCAGTGGAGCAGAGCCGAATAGAAGTGAGGCAGTACGGCAAGTGGATGATGGACGACCTCGGAGTTGATCGTGATGCGCTGCGCGGCATGCTGCATCCCGCGTTGCGCGACGCCGTCGACGAACTCGAACCCTCGGACTCGGACGTGAGATGCTGGGAGACAGCCACGGGCTACCTCGGCGACAAGATCAAGTTGCACTCGTTGGCGCGCCGTGTGCGTGATTCGGCGGGTCGCGTCGTCGGCACCGTGTGGATGTCCAAGCCCGCAGTTGGCACGACCACCGTCGCGATGCTCGTCGCCTCTGCCGACCTGGACCACCTCCGTTGGATGCAGCAGTTCAGTGCGGTGGACCGGCGGCCAGCAGCCGTGTTGTTCGCAGATCTGGAGGGCTCGTCGCTACTGTCGAAGCGTCTACCCACCGCGGCATACTTTGCATTAGTCCGCCGGATGACGAAGGCCGCCGACGAGTGCGTCATCGACGCAGGAGGGCTTGTCGGCCGCCACGTCGGTGATGGTGTTGCAGCGTTCTTCACAGCTGAGGTCGCGGGGTCGGAGTCCGCGGCAGCTCGGGCCTGCATCGGCGCAGCGCGCTCACTCCAGGCGTCCATGGTGAGGATCGCCGAGAAGCACAATCTGGCCCCTGAGGACGTGACGGTACGCGCAGGACTGCACTGGGGGGCAACGCTCTTCATCGGCAGCATCATCACTCGTGGCCGCAGTGAGGTCACCGCGCTCGGCGATGAAGTCAACGAAGCCGCTCGCATCGAAGCATGTGCAACTGGCGGCCGCACGCTCGCCTCCAAGAACCTCCTCGAACGCCTGACTGCCCTCGACGCAGCGGCGCTCGACCTCGACCCGAACTACGTCAACTACATCCCACTCGCCGACCTCGGCACCGCCACCGAGAAGGCCCGACGTGACGCCCCGGCCATTGCAGTCTGTGACCTCGCACTCGCCCAAGAATGACCGCACAGAACTGCCTGATGGATCCTGGGTGCGGGCGTTGAGCGTCTGCTCGTAGCGTCCGCGGGTCCCGGCTGGTTGGCTCTCGAACTGCCTGCCGCCCTTTGGGGTTGGCTTCCGAACGAAGCGCGAGCTGGTCGGGGCTCGGTCGCGGCGTGGCTCGAAAGAGGCGAGCAGAACACCTTCATCAGGAGTGCCCGTCGTGATGTCCCCACTGGTTCACGAGGAGGTGCTCGATGGTGTTGATCGGAGTGGATCCACACAAGGCGACACACACCGCGGTCGCGATCGATCGTGATGAACGACCGGTCGCTCGGCTGCAAGTCCCAGCCGATCGCGCGCAGCTGCGACGGCTGTTGGCGTGGGCCGCACCGTTGGACGATGAGCGGGTGTGGGCGGTTGAGTCCGCGGGTGGGCTCGGCCGACTGTTGGCCCAGCAGCTCGTCGCCGCGGGTGAACACGTCGTTGATGTCCCCGCGACCTTGAGTGCCCGGGTCCGACTCCTGGGGTCGTCGAAGGCATCGAAGAACGATCCGAACGACGCGCTGTCCACCGCGATCGCCGGTCTGCGTAACCGGGATCTCCGGACGGTCGGGGTCGAGGACCACACCGCAGTGCTGCGTCTCCTCGCCGATCGGCATCGGGACCTCACCGCCCTACGGACCCAGGCCGCGTGCCGACTGCACGTCGCGTTGCGGGAACTCATCCCCGGCGGTGCACCCCTGCGGTTACGGGCCGATCGGGCGTCGTCACTGCTGCGGGGTGTCCGCCCGGCGACAGTGGTCGAGACGGAACGCAAACGTCTCGCGCTCGACCTGGTCGGCGACATCCGCCACCTCGACCGAGACATCGCCACGGTGAAACAGCGCATCACGGAGGCGGTCGCGGCGTCAGGAACGAGCCTGCTCGAGATCCACGGGGTCGGACCGATCGTCGCGGCGATCGTGCTCGGCCACGTCGGTGACCCGCGACGCTTCCCGACCCGAGACCGGTTCGCGAGTTACAACGGCACCGCACCGATCGAAGCCTCCAGCGGCCCACATGTGCGGCACCGCCTGAACCCGCGCGGCAATCGTCAGCTCAACCACGCGATGCATCTCGTCGCGGTCACCCAGATCGCCCGCGACACACCCGGACGCGCGTACTACGAACGCAAACTCGCGGAAGGCAAGAGCTCGAAGGAAGCGCTCCGCTCGTTGAAGCGACGGATCAGCGACGCGGTCTGGCGGCAACTCCACGCCGATCTCGAGCCCTGCTGAAAGCGGGCCCGGGAGGACACATCAGGGACGACTCTTCAATCCAGCGTGGCCGGCTGAACCCTGAACACCGGCACTTCGGAGCAGTCACTCCCGGACCCGACCCCAACGCTACGCCCACCCGACCAGCCGCGCCCCAACGCGCCCGAACCCCGGGCCTTGACACAAAGAGGCTTCGATCGGAGCGTCCCCGAGGATCGGGCATTATGCGCTCGTGGTCGCTGACGCAGAACCGGCCCTTGCGACGATGAGTTCGGGCTCGGCGAGCGGTCTCACTGGTATGGAACCCGAGCGCGTTACCGCGTCCACGACGATCGAGGCCACCCTGGAAGCGGTGTTCGCGGTGCTGGCCGACCCATCGACCCATGCTGCGATCGACGGCACCGGCTGGGTTCAAGAAGCTATCGACCGGCCGGCGCTGGCCGAGGTGGGGCAGATCTTCCGGATGGGCATGTATCACGCCGGCCATCCAAACGGTGACTACCAGGTCGTCAACCAGGTCCAGGTGCTCGACGCGCCCCGCGCCATTGGCTGGCTGACGGGGCAGGAGCTGGGCGACGGTCAACTGGAGTTCGGCGGCTGGATCTGGCGTTACGACCTCGCGCCGCTCGGTCCGTCCGAGACTGAGGTCACACTCACCTACGACTGGTCAGCGGTGCCGCAGTTCATCCGAGAGCGAGGCATCCAGTTTCCGCCGTTCGGCTCTGAGCATCTCACCAACTCGCTGCAACACCTGTCCGACCTCGTCACCCGGAACGCAAACCCATAACTGCTGATCGGCCGCGCCCCTGCTCCGCCGATGGGTTTCGGTCGCAGTCTCGGTCGTAGTCGGGGCGGTACCAGTCAGCTCGCGATAGCGGAGGTCTCATGGCTGCCATGAAGAAGCAGTTCACTGCGACACTGCAGAAGAGTCCGAGCAAGGGTGGCTGGACCTACGTGGTCATGCCCGGCTCCGCCAGGTTCTTCGGCACTCGCGGGTTGGTGAAGGTGCGCGGCACCGTGGACGGGCACCCGTTCCGGAGCTCGTTCATGGCGCTCGGCGACGGCACTCACAAGCTGCCGATCAACGCCAAGTTGCGCAAGGTCATTCAGAAGGAGGCTGGCGGACGCGTCACGGTCCGCCTCGACGAACGCCTCGATAGCTGACAACGCGCCGATGCCGGCTACTCGTTCGCCACTGAGTTGCGATGCACGCAGGGTTGCAGCGAGATGGTGCCTGCGTCCGCGTCGAGGGTGGCGACTGTGCCGAGTGGGAGCGCAGTCTGGTCAGGTTGCCCATCGGGTCCGGTGCCCCCGTGACCGGCCCAGAGGCCGCCCAGAACGGGAACACCGAGCACCGCGAGACGGTCGGTGAGGACGTCGACGAGGTTCCAGCCCCGGTCGGTGTAGTCGTCGAAGCCGCTGAAGAGTCCGAGCGCCACCCCGCGTACGCCCTCCAGTGCTCCGACGCGGAGGAGGGAGGTGAGGGCGCGATCGACTTGGCCCAGACCGATCGTGCGCGGATTCTCGATGAAGAGAATCGTGCCGTCGAGGCAACCAAGCGCGGCTTCGCGTGCGCTGGCGATCGAGGTGAGGTTGCCACCGACGAGTGGGCCGGTTGCCGTTCCACTCACCTTCACAGCCGCCGACAACGATCCGGGGTCGCTCTGGAGCTCGAGTCGTTCGGTGGTCATCAGGAGCTTGCGCACGGTCGTCACGGCGGTGACACCCGCGAGCGCGCCGTGGATCCCGGCCAGGCGGCAGTTGTGCCACAGGGCGAGATGGAGATACGTGATGTCGCTGAAGCCCACGACGGGCTTGGGGTCGGCGCTCACCGCGTCGAAGTCGATGCCGTCGGCGATGCGATACGCCCCCGCGCCGCCTCGGGTGGTGATGATCGCCCGAACGCCGTGGTCACGGAACGCTTCGTTGAGATCAGCGAGTCGGTCTTCGTCCCGGCCGGCCATGTAGCCCCACTGATCGAGGGCGTGAGCACCAACTTCGACCGTGAGGCCCCATGACTCGAGAATGGCGGTCGACGCTCGTACCCACTGAGCGTCCGGCGTGCTCGCCGGAGACAGCAGCCGAACTCGATCGCCCGCGTGGAGCAGCGGCGACAGCATCGTCATCGCGCAAGTCTGGCGCGCCACCTCTCACAGCACCCCGCGCAGAGCCACCCATCGGGTCCTCGCCTCGGCGAGACCCGATCGGGCACACTGGGCAGCGGAATGGCACGACTTGATGTTCCGATCTTGATCATTCCGGATGCGGCAGCGTTTCGTGCCTGGCTCGACGCGAATCGCGACCGTTCCGAGGGCGTGTGGTTGGTCCTCGCCAAGAAGGGCACGACCGACCCGACCAGCTTGACCTATGCCCAGGCCTTGGAAGAGGCGTTGTGCCAGGGATGGATCGATGGTCAGAAACGAAGCCGCGACGCCGCGACCTTTGCGCAGCGGTTCACGCCCAGGCGCCGCACGAGTCAGTGGTCGAAACGCAACGTCCGCATAGCCGAGGAACTGATCGCCGAGGGCAGGATGCTGCCGGCCGGGCTCGCTGAGATCGACCGAGCGAAGGCCGATGGCCGCTGGGCCGCCGCGTATTCGGGACAGGCAGCGGCGTCGGTCCCGGCCGATCTCGCGGCCGCACTGTCGACCAACCCTGCCGCGGAGAAAGCGTTCGGCGACCTGAACGGCGCCAACCGATACGCGGTGCTGTACCGCATCGAAACCGCGAAGCGGGCCGAGACTCGCGCGCGCCGGATCGAGCAATTCGTCGAGATGCTGGCTCGTGGCGAAACGATCCATCCCCAGCAACGCGCCCGACCGAAATAGCCGGTCGTCACCCCCCGCGCGGCGAGGAGCGACGTCTCGGAACACGGCGCGACGCGGCAGCGACGACCTCCCGGCCCTCGGGCGGCGCGTCCTGCCTCGCCCGCGGCTCAATGATCGGGTTGGTTCAGCTCGATCCCGTTGCCCGACGGATCGCTGAGGAACGCCTGCCGGCCCGCATTCGGGACGTACGTCGATCGGCTGACGGAGACGCCCTTGGCCTCGATGTCGACGACTGCCGCGTCGAGGTCGTCGACGCGCAACGCGAAGTGGTTGCTCCCCGCGCCGGCGGGCATAGTCGGGACCTCGATCAGATGCACCTGCCGTCCACCGACGTCGAACCACGCGCCGGGGAACCCGAAGTCGGGGCGATCGCTTCGCTCCTCGAACCCGAGCACGTCGGCGTAGAACTTCCGCGCCACCTCGATGTCGGTCACGCACACGGAGACGTGGTGCACATCCAATGGCTGCATGCGTTCCAACCTACGCCGCGGGACGGATCCTCGGCAGCACGTCGGACGCGAACAGTTCGAGGCTCGGCCACGACAAGTCGGGCGGGAGGCCGCCGGCGAGCGGGTTGAACGTCATCGCACCCGTCGTCGGGATCCCCTCGGCCGCCGCCACCACCTGGTCGGGGGTGCCGACCACGATCTGGTCGCTCTGCTTGAGGTCGTCGATCGTGTCGGCGTCGATGCGGGGCGTCGACACCTGCCCCGGCGTCTGGAAGCTCGCGTAGGTCTGCGCCTCGTAGAGCAGGTACTCGCCGATCTCGGCCCATGCCCGGTCGGGATCGGGCGTCACGTAGATGAACGTGGGGCCCTCGGGTTTCATCACGAAGCCCTCGGTGTAGCCCGACTTCGCGGCTTCGTCGTCGTACCAGGCCTGGAGCTGGGGGTCGGTGTTCATCGGCATCATCGGCAGATGCAGGCGCGCGGCGCGCCGGGCCGCCCACTCGGTACCGCCGCCGATCAGCAGGTTCGGGTGCGGATCGGTGAACGGCTTCGGCGTGACGGTGATCGTTCGGCCCCGCCACTCGAAGGGCTCGCCCGTCCACGCGTCGAGCATCACCTGCGCGTACTCCTCGACGAGCTTGCCACGCGTCTTCATCTCGACGCCCGCCATCTCGAACTCCTCGTGGCGGTAGCCAGCACCGACCACGGTCCACACCCGTCCGCCGCTCGCGTGGTCGAGCACCACGAGCTGCTCGGCGATGCGGACCGGGTCGTGCAACGGGAGGATCAGCGCACTCACGAGGATCGGGATGCGCTTCGTCGCGCCCACGACCACCGCGGCCATCGTGAGCGGCGCCGGGATCCAGCCGTCGTCGAGGCCGTGGTGCTCCGACAGCACCGCGAAGTCGAAGCCGTGCTCGTCGGCCCAACGGTACTGGTCGAGCGCGCAACTGTAGATCTCCGACTGCGACGCGGGACCGAACGCCGGTGCGCGGAAGTCGTGACGCATCGTGAGGAACGGCACGTCAGCGACCGAGCTTCGGGCCGACGTGGGTGCCGAACGCCTCGAGCTGGTCGCAGAGCTCGTCGATCGACCGGGCCCGGAACCGCAGCTGCAGGTGCGACACGCCCATCGCTCCGAACTCGTTGAGCGACGCCGCGATCTCGTCGGGCGTCCCGGTGATCGTCGGCTCGGGAACATCCCAGTCGGGCGTGCCCACGTAGAGGTACTCGGTGATCGTGCCGATCTCGAGCTGCGCCCCGGGCCGGACCTGGTCACGGTGCGCGAGCACGTACGCGATCTGCTCCGGCATCTCCGTGCGCGGCGTGCCCTGGGGGATCCAGCCGTCGGCACGCTCCGCGACCCGTCGCAGGGCCGGCGGCTTCGAGCCTCCGACCCAGATCGGCGGACGCGGCTGCTGCACCGGACGGGGCTTCAGACCCACGTCGCCCACGAACTCGGCGGCCCAGCTCTCCTTCACCCCGTCGATCGCCTCGTTGAGCAGACGACCGCGATCCGCGAACGGCACACCGAGCGCTTCGAACTCACCGGGAACGTGGCCGGCACCCACGCCGAGGATGACGCGACCGTTGGAGAGCGTGTCGAGGGTCGCGAACGCCTTCGCGGTGTCGAGCGGGTGCCGGAACGGCGCAACGTAGATGTTCGTGAGCAGACGGGTCGTGGTCGTGAGCGCGGCGAGGTACCCGAGCGTGGCAACCGGGTTGAACCACGTCGTCGACATCGCGCCGGCGAACGCAGTGGGGATGGCCACGTGATCGCAGATCGCCACGTAGAAGAAGCCCGACCGGTCGGCGACCTCCGCCGCGCGCGTCAGCTCGGGCACACCGGCATCCATCTCCCAGGGCGCGGCGATCGCCGAGCTGAGGGCCTGCACCGGGAGCTGCACACCGAACGCGAGCTGCCCGTCGGGAACGATCGTGACGGTCTCAGCCATGATGCAGCTGCTCCTCGCGCTGGAGAGTGGTTCGGTGGACCGGCTCGGAGTCGAACGCGGGGATGACCTGCTTGCCGAACGTCTCGAGCGACTCCTGCGCGACCTCGAGCGGCAGGGTGTTGTTGAGCACCCCGAAGATCAACTGGTCGGCACCGGCCTTCTGCCACCGTTCGACCGACTTGGCGACGTCGTCGGGTGTTCCGACGCTCCGCCGGCCGGCGTCGATCGACTCGATGAGCTCGTCGCGACTCGGCTCGTCGACCGTGAAGCTCGCCCGGTCGATCTCCACGGGCAACGGGATCGAGTCGAGCCACCGCACCACCAACGACTGGTAGTGCGCGGCGCCCATCTCGCGGAACGTGTCGACGGCCCGCTCGCGGTCGTCGAGGCACAGCAGCATCGACACGCACGCGATGTTGTCGTTCACGTAGCCGCCGATCGGGTCGGTGCACTCGGCAACGGCGTTCTTGTAGCTCTCGACGAGGGGCGCCAGGTCTTCCGGCTCCCCCATCGTGAAGCACAACGCACCCATCCCGAGGCGGCCTGCCTTCTCGAACGTGGCCGGGCTTCCGCACGCGAGCCACAGCGGCGGGTTCGGCACCGTCCACGGCTTGGGCAGCACCATCCGGTCGGGCATCGAGAACCCGTCGCCCTCGTGCGAGTAGCGCGTCTCGTGGAGCATGCGCAGCACCTCGGGGAGGGCTTCGTCGAACAGGTCACGCGTCGTCTCGGGGTCGGGGATGCCGAAGCCCTGGTACTCGGTGCTCGACGAACCCCGACCCACCCCGAACTCGAACCGGCCCTCGCTCAGGTGGTCCAGCATCGCCACCCGCTCGGCGACGCGAGCCGGGTGGTTCACCGGCGGCGTGATGTTGAAGATCCCCGAGCCGATGTGCAGCTGCTCGGTGCGCGCCGCCACGAAGCCCATCAGCACCTCGTTCGCCGACAGGTGCGAGTACTCCTCGAGGAAGTGGTGCTCGGTGAACCAGCCGTACTTGAACCCCGACTGGTCGCCCGTGACCGCGACTGCCACCTCGTCGAGCAGGCGCCGGTGCTCGACCCGCCGCTGCGCATCGGCATCGGCCTGGGTCGGCACGTGCGCCGAATGGAACATCCCGAACTCCATCGCTAATTGCTCCGCTCGCTGCGCTGCGCCGCGACCGGTCTCGCGGTCGTGGCTCGCTCCACATACCGCGGCCGCGGCACGTCCGTCGTCGCGTTCACGTTGTCAGCCGGGCCAGACGACGGACTGGAGCTCGGTGTAAGCGTGGAGGCCGAACGAGCCGCCGTCGCGGCCGACTCCGCTCGACTTCGTACCGCCGAACGGCGTCTCCTGGTTCCGCTGCACCGTGTTGAGCCCGACGTTGCCGGCCCGCATCCGGCGGCTCACGCGCATCGCGCGAGCCGTGTCGGCGCTGAACACGTAGTCGTAGAGCCCGAACTCGGTGCCGTTCGCGAGCGCGATGCCTTCGTCGTCGTCGTCGAACGGGATCACGACCACCACCGGGCCGAAGATCTCCTCCTGCACGACCTTCATGCCGGCCCGGCCACCGGAGATGAGCGTCGGCTCGACGTAGAAGCCGCGCTCGAGGTGCTCGGGGCGGCCGCCGCCCGCGACGATCTCGCCGCCCTCCTCCTTGCCGGCGTCGATGTAGCCCTGCACTCGGTCGCGGTGCGCGCCGGTGATGAGCGGGCCGATCACGGTGTCGGCCTCGAGGGGGTCGCCGACCTTCAGCGCGCCGGCCATCTGCGCGAGACCTCCGACCACCTGCTCGTAGATGGAACGGTGCACGATCGCCCGGGTCGGCGCGGTGCAGATCTGGCCCGAGTGGAACGTCCACGTGGAACCGATCATCCCGACCGCGGTCTTCACGTCGGCGTCGTCGAGCACGAGGGCCGCGCCCTTGCCGCCGAGCTCGAGCAGCTGACGCTTGAACGTGCGTCCGGCGACCTCGCCGATGCGGCTGCCCACCGCCGAGCTCCCGGTGAAGCTCACCATGTCGACGTCGGGCGACTCGACGAGCGCCGCGCCGCTCGCGGGCGACGAGCCCACCACCACGTTCACGACTCCCGGCGGGAAGCCGACGTCCTGGAGGATCTTCACCAACTCGATCACGGCGAGCGGGTCCTGGCCGGCGGGGCGCACGACGACCGTGTTGCCCGCCGCGAGCGCCGGGCCGATCTTGCCGGCCATGTTCACGAGGGGGAAGTTGTAGGAGGTGATGCACGCGACAACACCCACCGGCTGTCGACGGGCGAGCGCACCCATCAGCCCACCGGGAGCGAGCGGAGTCGCGGCCATCTCCTGAGGTGCGAGCGGGAGCACCGTCGGCTCCAGCGCGCCACGCGCGTAGCGGTCGAACCGGGTCGCGGTCATCGGCACCTGCATCTGCTTGCCGACCGTCGCGGTGCACCCCGTCTCCGCGATCACCAGCGGCACGAGATCGGCGGCCTGCTCACGGATGCGCTCGGCCGCGGCCTGCAGGAGCGCGGCGCGCGCCTCCGGCGTGGTCTGCGACCAGGCGGGGAACGCCTCCGCTGCGGCCCGTGCAGCCTCGTTCGCCTGGTCGACCGACGCCTCGGGTGCCGCGCCCACGACCTCCTCGGTCGCCGGGTTGATCACCTCGTAGGTGCCGTCGGCGCCCGGCTCCCAGGAGTCGCCGATGAGCAGACGGAAATCGGTGCTCGTGGCCGTGTGGGCCATGGCCGGTACCCCCCGGGGTCGTGGTGCGCTCGTCGCGAACTGGCTGGCGCGCGGGACTATAACGCGTTCTATTTCTCAGGTCTCCGCCGATCTAGGGTCGCACCATGAACCTCGGACGAGTCGGGATCTGGACCGCATACCTCAACACGCAACCGTCGGCGCAGGCATGCGAGACCGTCGCCGAGCTCGAGGAACTCGGGTACGGCGCGCTCTGGCTTCCCGAGGCGTTCAGCCGGGATCCGCTCGTGAGCGCGGGGCTGTTCCTCGCCACGACCGAACGACTGGTGCTCGCCACCGGGATCGCCACCATCTACGGGCGCGACGCGACTTCGATGGCATGCGGCCAGAAGACCCTCGCTGAGGCGTTCCCCGAGCGCTTCCTCCTCGGCCTCGGTGTGAGCCACCTCCCCGCGATCGAGGGCATGCGCGGTCAGACCTACGGTCCCCCGCTCGCGACGATGCGTGCCTACCTCGACGCGATGGACCTCGTCCCCTACCTCGCGGTGCCACCCGAATCCGCGCCGCTGCGGGTGCTCGCCGCCCTCGGGCCGAAGATGCTCGCGCTCGCCGCCGAGCGCGCCTCCGGCGCCCATCCGTACTTCGTGCCGGTCGAACACACGGCGATCGCACGCGGGATCCTCGGTGCGGGGCCGATCCTCGCTCCGGAGCAGATGGTCGTGCTCGAGACCGATCCGGCTGCGGCCCGGGCCGTCGCCCGCAGGGCCATGTCGATCTACCTGGGCCTCCCCAACTACACGAACAACCTGCTCCGGCTCGGGTTCACCGAGTCCGACCTCGCCGACGGCGGCAGCGACCGGCTGGTCGACGCGATCGTCGTCTGGGGCGACGAGGAGACGATCGCCGCCCGGGTGCAGGCGCACCACGACGCCGGCGCCGACCACGTCTGCATCCAGCTCCTGGGCCCCTCCGACACCGCGCCGCCGCTCGAAGGCTGGCGTCGGCTCGCTCCGGCGCTCCTCGGCTGACCGATCCTCGACTGACCAGCAAGAACTCCTTCAGGAAGGCTCCCCGGGCGCCGAGAATCCGGCGAAGGGCAACCAGGTCCTTTTGGGTCGGTACGAGGAGCGGACATGGACGACAGCTGGACCCGGGGACCTGTGGTCATCGTCGGCGCGGGCGGGCAGGTCGGTGGTGCTCTCCAGCGCCGTCTCGACGATCTCCCCCTCGAGGTCCGTCCGATCGGACGGGGCGACGACCTCACCCATGCGGCACACGACGCCGACACGCTCATCCACCTCGCCGGCGCGATCGCGCCGCGCCGGCCGAACACGTTCGAGCGGGCCAACGTCGGGACGACGCGCGCGACCGTGCGCGCGCTCCAGGGCTCGTCGGTTCGTCGAGTCGTGTTCCTGTCGTTTCCCGGCGCGAACCCCACGTCGTCGAACACGTTCCTGCGCACAAAGGGTGAGGCCGAGGCGATGCTCGCCGGGACCGGAGTTCCGACCACGGTGCTCCGCTGCGACCACATCATCGGCCCTCCTTCGGAACCAGGTCCGACCGCCACCGCCTTCCTCACGCGCGGCGACCACGCGGTCGCCGTGCTCGGCACCGGCCGCCAGCGGTGGACTCCGGTGCTGCGGGAAGACGTCGTCGAAGCGGTGCTGCACGCCGCGCTCGACCCCGCGACACCAGCCGGTGTCTTCGAGCTCGCGGGCCCCGACGTCGTGACCGTCGACGAGCTGGTCGACCGGATCAACGGTCGCGCCGTCCGCAAGCGCCACCTCCACGGCGCGGCCGCCCACGTGATCGCCGCGCTGCTCCCCTCGTTGCACGCTGCGACGGTAGAGATCATGGCCGACGACTGCGTCCTCGACGGCGCACCGACGGCGGCTGCGTTCGGCATCACCCGTCACGGCCTCGACACGCTCTGGCCCCGCGTCGGCGCGCCGAGTAGCCCGTCGGCCCAGCACCGCCCCACGACCCGGACCACCGAGTCGGCCCCACCGACCGCGTCCACCACCACCGCCGACGCCAACTGACGCCACCAACCCGGCCCGCCCCCGCCAACATGGTGGTGGAGTACGGGGTTCGGGAGGGTGCGAGCGGTGGGTTCCGGCTCGGGTTACTGATCGAGGGGGAGGCGGAGCATGCGGATGGCGTTGCCGCGGACGATCTTGTAGATGTCGTCGTCGGAGAGGTCCTGCATGATCTCCATGGCGACCTTCTTGGTGTGCGGCCACGTCGAGTCGCTGTGGGGGTAGTCGGTCTCGAAGGTGACGTTCTCGACGCCGATCACGTCGAGCGACTTGAGGCCGTGGACGTCGTCGAAGAAGCAGCCGTAGACGTGGTCGTGGAAGTACTCCGACGGCGGGCGCTTCACCTTGTCTTCGACGCCGCCCCAACCCCGGTTCTCGTGCCACACCGCGTCGGCACGCTCGAGCACGTAGGGGATCCAACCGATCTGACCCTCGGAGTACGCGAGCTCGAGCTGCGGGAAGCGCTCGAGGACGCCCGACATCAGGTAGTCGACGAGTGACATCGCCGCGTTCATGTACGTGAGCGTGGAACCGACGGCGGGCGGCGCGTCGGCCGACGTCGACGGCATCTTCGAGCTGGAACCGATGTGCATCGACACGACGGTCTCGGTCTCGGCGCAGGCGGCGAAGAACGGGTCCCAGTAGTCGGTGTGCACACTCGGCAGACCGAGGAACGGCGGGATCTCGCTGAAGCACACCGCGTGTGCACCCCGGGCCGCGTTGCGCCGGACCTCGGCCGCGGCGAGCTCGGCGTCCCACAGCTGGACGATCGGGAGCGGGATGAGGCGGCCGTCGGAGCCGGCGCACCAGCCGTCGAACATCCAGTCGTTGTAGGCCTTCACGCACAGATCGGCGAGCTCACGGTCCTTGGCTTCCATGAACGTCTGGCCACAGAAGCGCGGGAACGACGGGAACGAGAGCGACGCCTCGACCCAGTTGACGTCCATGTCCTTCAGGCGCTCGACCGGGTCGAAGCAGCCGGGGCGCATGTCGTCGTAGGTGATCGGGCTGACCGTGACCTCTTCGCGGGGCACGCCGACCGCGGCCGACAGGCGCGTCTGCGGCATCTTGAGATCTTCGTAGTACCACCAGTCGCAGTAGGTGCCGTCTTCGCCCTTCTCCGCGGCGCGGTAGTCGAACTTGCCGCCGATGAAGGTCATCTCCGCGATCTTCGTGCGCACGACCCGTGGGCCGATCTCCTTGAACTTCGCCGGGAGGCGGTCCTGCCACACCCCCGCAGGCTCGATCACGTGGTCGTCGACCGAGATGACCTTGGGGAAGTTGTCGGCGGTGAAATCCATGCCCGGAGCCTAGACCTGACGACCCGTCAGATGCGGTGCCAGACTGTGGCCATGCTTGATCTCATCATCTCGGGTGGCACGGTCGTCGACGGGACCGGGTCACCGGCCCGGACCGCCGACATCGGCGTGCGCGACGGCCGGATCGTGGCCGTGGCCGAACCCGGCGCCCTCGCCGCCGAAGGCGCGGCCACCACCGTCGACGCCACCGGCAGGCTCGTCACCCCTGGCTTCGTCGACCCGCACACCCACTACGACGCCCAGCTCTTCTGGGACCCCGTCGCCTCGCCGTCGAACGTGCACGGCGTCACCACGATCATCAACGGCAACTGCGGCTTCACCCTCGCGCCCATCAAGGCGCGCGATGCCGACTACATCCGGAAGATGATGGCGAAGGTCGAGGGCATGCCCCTCCCCGCACTCGAGACCGGCGTGAAGTGGGACTGGGAGAGCTTCTCCGAGTACCTCGACCGCCTCGACGGCAACATCGGCGTGAACGCGGGCTTCCTCGTCGGCCACTGCGCGCTGCGGCGCTACGTGATGGGTGAGGAGTCGGTCGGCAACGAGGCCACCCCCGAGCAGCTCGACGCGATGGTGCAGCTCCTGCACGACTCGATCGAGGCGGGCGGCCTCGGCTTCTCGACCACGCTCTCGTACACCCACTCCGACGGCGACGGGAAGCCGGTACCGTCACGCTGGGCGACGCACGAAGAGGTGCTCGCGCTCTGCGGCGCGGTCAAGACCCACGAGGGCACCACCCTCGAGGGCATCGTCGACGGGTGCCTCGACCAGTTCGCCGACGACGAGATCGACCTGTTCGTGAAGATGTCGGTCGCGGGTGGTCGGCCGCTCAACTGGAACGTGCTCACCGTCGACTCGCGGGTACCGGAGCGGGTGACGCGCCAGCTCGACGCGTCGACGCAGGCCGAGGCCGCCGGCGGACGCATCGTCGCGCTCACCATGCCGGTGCTCGTGCCGATGAACATGAGCTTCCTCACCTACTGCGCGCTCTTCATGCTGCCGGGCTGGAAGGAGGTCATGACGCTTCCCGTGCCGGAACGGATGGAGAAGCTGCGCGACCCCGAGACGCGCGCCTGGATGAACGACCGCGCCCACAGCGAGGAGGCCGGCGTGTTCCGTCGACTCGCCGACTGGGGCAACTACGTGCTCGGCGACACGTACTCCGAAGCCAACGAAGGTCTCAAGGGCAAGATCGTGAAGGACCTCGCGGCCGAGCGCGGCACGTCGTCGTTCGACACGCTGCTCGACATCGTGCTGAACGACGATCTCCGCACCATCCTGTGGCCGATAGCCCCCGACGGCGACGCGGCATCGTGGGACCTGCGCAAGACGGTGTGGGACGACCCCCGCGCCATGCTCGGCGGCTCCGACGCCGGCGCGCACCTCGACCGGATGTGCGGTGCCCCGTACACGACCCGATTCCTCGGCGACATGATCCGCGGCCGCAAGCTGGTGTCAATCGAGCGCGCGGTGCAGATGATCACCGACACGCCCGCGAAGCTCTTCGGGCTGCGGGCGCGCGGTCGCATCGAGGAAGGCGCGCACGCCGACATCGTGGTGCTCGACCCCGAGACCGTCGGCTCCGAACCCGCCACGCTCGTCGCCGACCTGCCCGGCGGCACCGCCCGCCTCACCGCCGACTCCATCGGCATCGAGCACGTCTACGTGAACGGCGTCGAGACCGTCACCGACGGCGTCTCGACCGGCGCCCTCCCCGGCTCCCTCATCCGCAGCGGCCGCGACACGTCGACCGTCCTGCCCTAACCCCCCGGCTTCGGCGTCAGAAAGACCCGTCACACGGGGGTTTCTGACGCCAAAGCGATCCGGGGTGGGTCAGGGCGTCCAGGCGGCGAGGATGTCGGCGGTGGTGGTGAGGGTGGCGACGAGACTGAGGGTGTTGGCGATGACTGCTTCGGCGTACTCGGGTGGGACGCCGGCGACTGCGTCGCGGGGCATCACGAACTGGTAGCCGTGGTTCACGGCGTCGAACGCGAAGTTGGTCATGCCGATGTTCACCGACACGCCGACACCGACGATGGTGGTGACACCCTGGTTGCGGAGCACGGAGTCGAGTTGGGTGCCGGTCATCGGACCGAGGCCGTGGTACCGGGCGAGCAGAAGGTCTGTCGGCTCGACGCCGATCTCGGCCGGGGGCTGCACCGCGGCGCTCCCCGGCGACAGCGGCACGGGCGACTTCTTCACGCCCAGGAACAGGCGGGCGTTCTTGTTCCCGCCGAGTCCGTCGTCACGCGTCTCGGCCGTGCAGTGGATGACGGGAATGCCGGCGGCGCGCGCCGCGCGCGCCAACGCGGCGCAGTGCGCGACGAGGTCGACCTCGGCAGCCGCAGCCGCGAGGGCCGGCAACGCCGACGGCTCCCCCACCACGCCGTTCTGCACCTCTTGCAACACCAGCGCGGTGTGGTCGGGGGCGACGAGCGACACCAGATCGAGCGGCACGGGCTCCCCTATTCCTCGATGAAGCCGGACGCGCCGGGGTCTTCCAACGCGCGCTTCACGACCTTGCCCGACGCGTTGCGCGGGAGACGCTCGACGCGCACCTCCCAGTGGACCGGGACCTTGTAATACGCGAGCTCCTCGGCGCACCACTGCGCGAGCAGCGCGGTGTCGAGCTCGTCGACGCCCTCGGCCGCGACGAGCACGGCCTTGACCTCTTGGCCCAGCTCCGGGTGGTCGACGCCGATCACCGCGACTTCCTCCACGTGGGGATGCGCCTCGAGTCGCTGCTCGATCTCGACCGGGTACACGTTCTCGCCCCCGCGCAGGATGAGGTCGCGCTTGCGCGACGCGAGAAAGAGGCGCCCGTCTTCGATCCGCCCGATGTCGCCGGTGCGCAACCAGTGGCCGGGAGCGATCACGTCGGCGGTGGCCTCCGGTCGGCGCCAGTAGCCCGGCATCACCATCGGACCCCGGATGCAGATCTCGCCTTCTTCGCCCTCGGGCAGCGCGACGCCGGCGGGGTCGCGGATCTCGAGCTCCACCGTGGGCAGCGGGCGACCGGCGGAGTCGGGATAGGCGAGCAGCTCGTCGCCCGAGTTGAGGGTGGCGAGCGCAGCGCATTCGGTCTGGCCGTAGCCGAGGCCGAGCGACGTGGCGACCCACGGCAACGCCTCGCGCGTCTCGCGTTGGAGGTCGCGGGACAGCGGTGAGCCGCCGCCTCCCAGCGTGCGGAGGCTGGTGAGGTCGTGGTCGGCGAGGCCGGGGTGGTTCACGAACCGGTGCAGCAGCGCGGTGGTGAAGCCCCAACCGGTGATGCGCTCACGTTCGATGAGCTCGCACACGACCTCGGGGTCGAAGCGACCGACGGTCCAGACCGACTTCGTGCCGCTCACCGCCAGCGCGATCGCGGCGGTGTGGAGCCCCGACACGTGGAAGAGCGGGCTCGTGACGAGTTGGCACGGCGGCGGCGAACCTTCCGGCGGCGGGTTCAGCATCATCATCCGCAGGCCCTGGAAGAAGCTGAGTCCGAGCAGCGCGCCGACGTTGCGGTGGCTGTTGATCGCACCCTTCGGCCGTCCGGTGGTGCCACTCGTGTAGAGCAGGATCGCGGGGTCGTCTTCGCCGATGGGTTGGTCGGGCATCGGCGCGTCGGGCCGGCCCCGCCAGATCGCCTCGAAGTCGTCTTCGATCACGACCGTGGGCACGCCCGGATCCGCGCCGTCGAGGCGCGCGAGCCGGCGGCGGTCGGCGACGAGCACCGTCGGGTCGGAGTCTTCGATGCCGTAGCGGATCTCCGGACCGGTGGACCACCCGTTGAGGCCGACGCCGATCGCGCCGAGGCTGATCGCCGCCCAGAACGTGACGATCCACTCGGGCGAGTTCGCGCCCAGGATCGCGACCCGGTCGCCGGGACCGACTCCGTAGTCGTCGCGCAGGATCGCCGCGGTCGACGCGACCAACCGTTCGTGCTCCGCGAACGTGATGCGACGCTCGTGCACCCCGTCGCTGAACACCACGTAGTCGGCCGCACCGAACCCGACCGAGTTCACGACGATCTCGCGCAGGTCGTGGATCCGGTTCGCGAACGCCCGCATCCGTTCGCCGAGGACCTCGACCTCCTCGGTCGCGAAGGCGCCGCCGGGCGCGAGCAGCTCGGCTTCGATCTCGGCGAGGCGGGGTGGAACGCCGACGGGGCCCCGTGCGGGTGTGGAAACGGAAGGACTCATGCGGTCCCGGAGGGTATCGGCTCTGTGCAGGGCGTAGCTTGCTGCCATGTCTGATGGAGATGTGACCGACGTCGACGTGGGTGCTGCGTATGCAGCCGGACGGGAGCGACTGGTTGCGCTCGTCGCGGGCCTGCCGACCGAGCGGGCAACGATGCCGGTGCCGGCGTGCCCGCAGTGGCGGGTCCAGGACGTCCTGGCCCACATCAGCGGGGTGTGCGTCGACATCCTCGCGGGGCGCCTCGACGGCGCCGGCACCGATCCGTGGACGGAGATCCAGGTCTCGGCCCGCCGCGACCGAGCCATCGACGACATCGTCGCGGAGTGGAACGAGGCCGCGGCGCAGGTCGAGCCCATGGCCAAGGACTTCGGGCCCGCGGGCAGCCAGTGGGTCTTCGACTTCTCGACCCACGAACACGACATCCGGGGCGCCCTCGGTGCTCCGGGCGCGCGCGACGCCGACGCCTGGTGGATCAGCCTCGGCTTCATCACCCCGGGCTTCCACGCCGCGGTGGCGGAGCAGCGACTGCCTCCGCTGCGCATCGTCACCGGGCCACGCACGTGGGAGCCCGAAGGCGTCGAACCCGTCGAGACCCTGACCGCCGACCCCTTCGAGTTCGGTCGGGCGATCTCGGGCCGCCGCAGCCTCGACCAGATCCGGAGCCTCGACTGGAGCACCGACCCCGAGCCGTACCTGGCCGCGTTCACGTTCGGACCCTTCACCCCCCGGGCCACCGATCTCGTGGAGTAGGCGATACGGGCCCTCGGCTGCAGGCTCCAGGTTTTCGGAGCTGCGGCCGATGAGAAGGGCGTGATCAAGCGTTCCTCGGCGCCTGCCGTCCTCACGATCGGCCTCGTGCTCGCCTGCGTCGCCGGTCTCGCCGCGTGCATCGAGGTCGCGGCGCTCGACCAGCGCGCGGTGGAGGCCGACGCCGGTCGGATGATCCGGACGAGCCAGGTCGAGACCTCGCTGCTGCCGCGTGCCGGTGCGGTGCTGGCCACGGTCGCCCCTGCGGGCAGCACCCTCGGCGGCGACCCAGAGGTTGCCGCGGAGACCATGCTGCACGACCCGTCGTTCACGGCCGCGTTCGCCGGCGCACTCGGTGCGGTGTCGCGCCACGTGTTCAACGGCGAGACCGGGCCGATCGAGCTCGACCCGACCCTGGTGCACACCGCCGCGGTCGCGACCATCTCGGCGCTCGACCCGTCGACCACGGGTCTCAGCGCTCCCGACCCCGGCCCGACCATCGCCCTCGACACCGATGCCGTTCCCGACCTCAACGGGGTGAAGTCGGCGGTCGGCATCGTCGGCTCCGTCGCCGGGATCCTCGGCCTCGTCCTCATCGTCACCGGCCTCGCGTTGTCGGAGCGACGCATCCGCGCGTTCGGTCGGGTCGGACGCTGGATCGCCGGCGCCGGCGTGTTCGTGCTGTTCGCGTTCTGGCTCGTCCCTCAGTTCGCGCTCCCCCTCATCGGCGGCTGGACGGAGGTCGCCGGCGTGGTGATGAGCTCGGGAAGCGTGTTCCTCCTCCCGGGCCTCGTGCTCGTCGCGGTCGGCCTTGCGCTCAACTTCATCGCGAACCGCCTCGTCGCCCTCGGTCGCGAGCACACCCTGAGCGTCGTCCCCAAGGCCCCCATGCGCCGCACCACCACCGCCGACAAGAACTGGCGCAACACGGCTTGATTGGTCGAATCCGCCCCGCTCATCCCCCGCCCGTTGGGTCGATTGTGCCGCTCCATGCGGCCGAAGTGACCCAACGTGGGTGGGGTTCCTAGAGGTCGAGGGTGCGGGCGGGGTCGATGCCGGCGCGGCGGAGGGCCTTGGCCTTGGTGCTCGCGAGGACGGACCGGGGCGCGCGGACCATGAGATCGGTGATGCGTTCGACTTCGGCGGCGAGGTCGGCGACGGAGACGACGCTGCTCACGAGGCCGAGCTGCTTCGCTTCGTCGGCGTCGACATTGCGCCCGGTGAAGCAGAGCTCGCGCGCGACCGCGCCGCCGACCAGATCGTGCAACGGGGAGTAGACGATCTCGCCGAACGTGATCTCGGGATGCGCGAAGCGCGCCCGCTCCGACGCGACCCGGAGATCGCACAGCACCGCGAGATCGAACCCGCCGGCGAGTGCCGGCCCGTCGACCACAGCCACCGTCGGCAGTGGGAACTGCAACACCGTGCGGTGGTACCGGTCGCTCGACGCCCAGAGGCGGGTCTGGAAGTCGGGATCGTCGACCGCGAACTCCTTCAGGTCGAACCCGGCACAGAACGCGTCGCCCGCACCCGCGACGACCACGACCTTCACCGCCTCGTCGACCGCGAGCCCGTCGAGCGCGTCGGCGATCTCGTCGCGCAGACGGATCGACAGCGCGTTCTTCACCTCGGGCCGGTCGAGCGTCAGTGTCGCCACGCCCCGAACGTCGGGCCCCTCGACGATCAGGACCTCTTCGTCACCCATCGTGCTCCCTTCGGTGCCCAGCCGGGCGGCTGTACCCTGGCTCCCCGTCGGGCGTCCCGTCAGATCGCGACGGTGCAGCGGACCGACCGTCAAACAGGAGAAGAAGCGGAGCCGGCGGACAGCCCGTGCGGGCCGTCAATCGGTGAGCGATCGAGCCGGCGCAGCGGATTCGACCGTCAAACAGGAGAAGAAGCGGAGCCGGCGGACAGCCCGTGCGGGCCGTCAATCGGTGAGCGATCGAGCCGGCGCAGCGGATTCGACCGTCAAACAGGAGAAGAAGCGGAGCCGGCGGACAGCCCGTGCGGGCCGTCAATCGGTGAGCGATCGAGCCGGCGCAGCGGATTCGACCGTCAAACAGGAGAAGAAGCGGAGCCGGCGGACAGCCCGTGCGGGCCGTCAATCGGTGAGCGATCGAGCCGGCGCAGCGGATTCGACCGTCAAACAGGAGAAGGACAGCGTGGCATCAGCACCGACGGGATCAGCCGAGGGGACCCGGGGGGACCTCGAATGGGGCACGACGCCCCGCCTGGTCCGGAGCTCGGCCGAACGCTTCGGCGAACAGGAAGCGATCGTCGACGTCGACGCCGGCGTGACGCTCACCTTCACCGAGCTCGCTGCGGCCGCCGACGATGCGGCCCGCGCGTTCATCGCCGCGGGGATCGTGCCGGGCGACCGGATCGCGATCTGGGCCCCGAACTGCTGGGAGTGGATCGTCGCCGCGCTCGGCCTCCAGTCGGTGGGCGGTGTGCTCGTCCCGCTGAACACCCGGTTCAAGGGTCGCGAGGCCGCCTACATCCTCGGCAAGGCCGGCGTGCGGGCCCTCGTGGCGGTGCGGGAGTTCCTCGGCACCGACTACGTCGAGATGTTGCGCGACGCAGTCGATGTCGACGCCGAGCTCCCCGACCTCGAGACGATCGTGATCCTCCACGGCGACGCGCCTGCCGGCGCGGTCACCTGGGACGCCTTCCTCGCCGCCGGCGCGTCGGTCGACGCCGACGAGTCGGCCCGACGCGCCGCCGCGGTCCAACCCGACGACCTCGCCGACCTGCTCTTCACCTCGGGCACCACCGGTAACCCCAAGGGCGTCATGCAGACGCACGCGTCGACGCTGCGCTCGTTCCGCGACTGGAGCGACGTCGTCGGGCTCCGCAACGGCGACCGCTACCTGGTGGTCAACCCGTTCTTCCACGCCTTCGGCTACAAGGCGGGCTGGCTCGCGAGCCTGATGATGGGTGCGACCGTGCTGCCCCACGCCGTGTTCGACGTGCCGGCGGTGCTGGCGCGCATCCCGCGCGACCGGGTGAGCGTGCTGCCCGGACCGCCGACGCTCTACCAGTCGATCCTCAACCACCCCGACCTCCCGGGCTCCGACATCTCGAGCCTCCGTCTCTCGGTCACGGGTGCGGCGGCGATCCCCGTCGAGCTGATCATGCGCATGCGCGCCGAGCTGACCTTCGAGACGATCATCACCGGCTACGGCCTCACCGAGACGTGCGGAATCGCGACGATGTGCCGCTTCGACGACGACGCCGAGACGATCTCCACCACGTCGGGTCGGGCGATCCCCGGCATCGAGGTGCTCGTGGTCGACGAGTCCGGTACCGAGGTACCGCGCGGCGAGCCGGGCGAGATCGTGATCCGCGGGTACAACGTGATGCGGGGCTACTACGACGAACCCGAGGAGACCGCGGCCACGATCGACGCCGACGGGTGGCTCCACTCCGGCGACATCGGCACGATGGACGAACGCGGCTACGTCGTGATCACCGATCGCACCAAGGACATGTTCATCATGGGTGGGTTCAACGCCTACCCCGCGGAGATCGAGAACCTCATGCTCCGCAACGAGGCGATCGCGCAGGTGGCGGTGGTCGGCGTGCCCGACGAGCGGATGGGTGAGGTCGGCATGGCGTTCGTGGTGCTGCGGCCCGGAGCGACCGCCACCAGCGACGAGATCAAGGCCTGGTCGCGCGACGAGATGGCCAACTACAAGGCTCCCCGCCACGTGGTCATCGTCGACGAGCTCCCGCTCAACGCGACGGGAAAGGTCCTGAAGTACCAGCTCCGCGAGCAGGGCACAGGGATCCTGGATCGAGGATGACTCAGGTGTTGCGCACGAACCTGATGTTCCCCTTGGGGTCGAGCACCCGGAAGTAGACATCGGACGCGCGACCGTTCGTCGCGGTCACCGCGCAGTTGAACTGCTTTCCGGGCGCGCGCACGAAGTAAGCGGCAGTCCCGCAGTCGACGGTCGCCACGTCGGCGATCTTCCGCATGATGAAGTCCTCGGCCTTGTCGGTCGAGAGGATCGCCTCGTAGCGCACCGGTGCGATCCCACCCTGGCCGTTGGTCTGCACGACCTTGAACCGCACCGTCTCACCCTCGACGAGCACGGTGCACCGGCTCACCTTGCCCTTGGAGCGCGCCAGCTCCTTCGACGGGCACGTGACCGCACCGACGTCGAGGCTCGGGAACCAGTCCTTCTGGATCTTCGTCGCGAGACCGGTCTCGGCCTTCGTGAGATCGACCTTCGGGTCAGAGCTCCCGGAACAGGCCGCGAGGAGCACGAAGCTCCCGACGAGCAGTGCCGATCCCCAGGTGCGCCACGAGCTCATGAGCTTCCCTTCTCGATCTCGCCGACCAGTCGATCCGCGGATGTGTTGGCCGCCAGGACCTTCTCCATCGCCCGTCGCAACGCGGTCACGTCGGCATCGTCGAGGACGGAACCGAAGTGCGTCGCGATGCCCCGCAGGTGCACGCCGCTCGCGTCGCGCAACGTGCGGCGACCCTCGTCGGTGATCACGGCGAAGGTACCGCGGCGATCGTCGGGACAGGGTTCGCGCCCGACGAGCCCGTCGCGCTCCATCCGGTCGACGAGACGGGTCACCCCGCTGCGGCTGAAGACCAGCCGGCTCGCGAGCTCCTGCATCCGCAGGCGGCCGCCGCTCGCCGATGCCAGCTGCACGAGCACGTCGTAGACGGTGAGCTGGAGGCCCCGCTCCTGCTCGAGCTCGGCCTCGAGCACCATCCGGACCGTCGCATGGGCGTCGAGGAACACCTGCCAGGCCGCGAGTCGACTGTCGTCGAGCATCGGGTCGGTCGAAACGGACATCTCGGTAGTATACGTCGCGACTCGACGGCGGTTCTCTCAGCAACGATTGCGGCGGCAACGACCCGGCGCGCGTGACCCGGCCGCCGTGACCCGGGCCGGCGGAACGACCGGGTCAGGTGGTGGGGAGCCGGACCACGAGCTGGGTGCGCTCGGCCCGGAAGAGCCGTACCGGTTCAGGGATGCCCTTCATCACCATCGGTCCGAGCTCTTCCAGCACGAGATCGGCGACGCGCCCGGTGCAGCGCTCCTGCGCCGCCTCCGACACCAGCAGCTCACCCGGGCCTGCGAGCTCGACGATGCGCGCCGCGATGTTGACGTCGTGACCCACGAAGTCGGTCCCCCGCGGCGTCGGCGTACCCCAGTGCAGGCCCATGCGGACCCCGAGCGGTGCTTCGTCGAACGCGGCGGCGTCGAACCGGTCGCGCAGCTCGAGGCAGGTGGTGAGGGCCTCGATCGCGTCGGCGAACCAGAGCAGCAGCCCGTCGCCGAGCTCCTTCACGACCCTGGCGTCGGACGGGAGCGCCTCGTCGACCAGTCGACTCTGGGCGTCGAGCACCGCGAGGGCCCGCTCGTCGCCCCGCTCGGCCGTGTACTCGGTGAAGCCGACGAGGTCGGTGAACGCGATCGCGCCGGGGCTGCGACTCACCGGTGCGTGACCTTGATCCGCCCACTGATCGTGTCGACCCCGATCGTCCCGACTCGATCCGACGCCGCAACCGTTTCCGACTCCGGCGGGAACGTGATGCGGCCGGAGATCGAACGCAGCCGCAGCTCGGGTTCGACGCCGGCGACCACGGTGACCTCGACCCGACCCGACACGGTGCGCGCGGCGACGGAACCGCCGCGCTCGAGCGCGAGCTCGACCCGACCGCTCGTCGAGCGGACCGTCGCCTCGTGGACCGGGCCGACGACGATCGTTCCCGATGTGGTCGTCACGTCGCACTGGTCGGCCGACTCGACGATCACCCGGCCGCTCGTCGAGCGGGCTCGGATCACCCCTCGACACGGACCCGCGCCGATCCGGCCGGAGCGCGTCCGCACGTCGAGCGACGTGGTGGCTCCGACGTCGACCCGACCGCTGCTCGTGGTGATCCGCACGCTGCCGAGCTCGCCCGTCATCACGACGCGGCCCGAGAGGGTGCCGACCGAGACCTCGGTCCCCTGCGGACAGCGCACGACGACGTGCTCGTGGGTCGATTCGACGACCACCTGCTCACCGGCGTCGTCGCGCTCCGACCCGGCGCGCGCGGCCCCTTCGACCTCGAGGTCGGCCCGGTCCTCCGCGAAGACCTCCACCCGACCCGACCGACTCGTGACGCTGATCCGCGCGGCCGACGACTCCGAATCGGCGACCGGGAACCTCACCGTGCCTCGGGCCATGCTCATCCCCCCTGGTCGAATCCGCTCCGCCGGCTCGACCGCTCACCAACTCGGCGCCCGCGCCCGGTGTCCGCCGGCTCCACTGCTGCTCCTCCTCCTAGGCAGGACCGCGGAAGGACGCCATCTCCCGGTCGATCTCCGACGCCGCCCGCGCTGCTTCCGCACCGCGCAGCTGGCGCTTCGTACCGGCGTAGGCCCCGGTCGGGAGTGCCGCGGCAGCAGCGGCCGCACCTTCGACTGCAGCATCGAAGTGTTCGGCCGGCACCGCGCGTTCGATCATCCCGGTCGCAGCAGCTTCGGCGGGCGGGTAGATCGACCCGAGCAGCATCGTGTCGGTGACCCGGTCGGGCCGGATCGCCGCCTGGCAGATCACGAGGGCCCAGGTCGGCAGGACCATGCCGAGCGCGGTCTCGTTGACCCCGACGCGGAACGCGGGATCGTCGATCGCGATCCGGCGGTCACACGCCATCGCGAGCACCGCACCGCCCACGATCGCGTGGCCGGTGACGGCCGCGATGGTGGGGATCGGGGCGGTCCACACCGCGAGCAGGCCCGAGGCGATGCGGGAGAGCTCGGCAAGGCGCGACGCGACGTCGTCACGGCGGAGGACCTTCAGGTCGATGCCGCCCGAGAAGCACCCGGGTCGACCCCGGATGACGAGCGCACCGGCACCGTCGATGCCCGCTCGGCCGATCGCGCCCTCGAGGGCGTCGACGAGCGCCTCGTTCAGTGCGTTGGCCTTGCCGTCGTCGAGGAGGAGGCTCGCGACCGGCGCCGAGCCCTCAGCCGATGGATCCGTGAGCGTGTAGGTCATCGACCGCACTATTGCACGGCGCGTGCAACTGCACTTACGCTCGCCGCGAATGGCCAACGTCACCGGCGTGCGCGACATGGTGGGGAACGCGGGGGCCCGGGGCAGGGGGGAATCCAGCACCCGGACTGTGTCCGACGGCAGGACCGCGCGGTCACAACGGACCCGGGATTCGGTCGTCGAGGCGCTCCTGGATCTGCTGAACGACGGCAATCCCCGCCCGACCGCCCGCGAGATCGCCGAGCAGGCGAACGTGTCGCTGCGGTCCGTCTACGTCCACTTCGACGACCTCGAAGACCTGTTCCTCGCCGCCGCGGGCCGTCATCTCGAGCGGATCCTCCCGCTCCTCCAGGTGGTGCCCGGCGACGGTCCGCTCTGCGATCGCCTCACCGCCTTCACCGATCGCCAGGCCCGCCTGCTCGAGGCGATCGGCCCGGTGCAGCTCGCGGCGAACCTGCAGGAGCCCTTCTCCCCCACCATCGCGGGCTTGCGGGTCCACGTTCGCGAACGGACCCACACCGAGCTCGAACGGGTCTTCGGGCCCGAGCTCGACCGACGGCCCCCGCCGAACCGTCAGCGGCTCCTCGTTGCCCTCGAGCTCGCGTCGAGCTCCAATGCGTGGCACGTCTCGAGAGACCTCGAGCACTTCGACGAAGACGAAGCCCGCGTCATGATGCACGAGACCTTCGCCGCGTTGCTGGCCGACGGGAGGAACTGACGATGGACGTGTTGCGCACGCCCGACGCCCGCTTCCGCGATCTCCCCGGCTACGCCTTCGCCCCCCACTACACCGAGGTCCCCTCGGGCGACGGCGGCGGGCTGCTGCGCATCCATCACGTCGACGAAGGGCCGCCCGATGCGGCGCCGGTGCTGCTCCTGCACGGCGAACCGTCGTGGAGCTACCTCTACCGCTCGATGATCCCGGTGCTCGTCGCCGCGGGGAACCGGTGCGTCGCTCCCGATCTCGTGGGATTCGGCCGCTCCGACAAGCCGGCCGCTCGCACCGACTACACCTACGAACGCCACGTCGAGTGGATGAGCGCGTGGCTCACCGCCAACGACCTCGAGCGGATCACCCTCGTCGCCCAGGACTGGGGCGGCCTCATCGGCCTGCGCCTCGCGACGGCGTTCCCCGATCGGTTCGACCGGATCGTGACCGCCAACACGTTCCTCCCCACGGGCGACAAGCATCCCGGCGACGCGTTCCTCGCCTGGCAGCGGTACTCCCAGGACGTGCCGGAGATGCCGATCGGCAAGATCGTCGCCGGGGGCACCGTCGACGGGCTGTCGCCCGAGGTCGTGGCGGCCTACGACGCGCCCTTCCCCGACGAGTCGTACAAGGAGGGGGCTCGCCAGTTCCCGACCCTCGTCCCCACCCGACCCGACGACCCGTCGTCGGAGGCCAACCGCGAGGCATGGCGGATCCTCTCGGCGTGGGACAAGCCCTTCCTGACCGCGTTCAGCGACTCCGATCCGATGATGGCGGGCGGCGACCGCTCCCTGCAGCGGAAGATCCCCGGCGCTGCCGGTCAGCCCCACACGACGATCGTGGGCGGCGGCCACTTCCTCCAGGAGGACCGCGGCGAGGAACTCGCCGAGGTGGTGGCCGCGTTCGTCGCGGCCCGTACCCGCGAGGTGCACACGTGAACCGACTCCGGCAGATCGCCGGACGGGGCTGAGAAGCGCAGGGGGGCGCAGTGCCGGACGAGACCACGAGCGGGAGCGACCAACGCGTCGTGCGTCGATTCTTCGACGACGCCGACACGCGCCGCATCGCCGGCTTCGTCATTGCGATCGCGGCCCTGGCGTTCGCGGTGCTCGTGTGGCCCATCCCGGCACCGCTCGGCGTCATCATCAACGGGATGCTCGTGGGCGGGCGCATCGCACTGATCGCCCTCGGCATCGCACTCGTCTACCGCGCCAACCGGGTCGTGAACTTCGCCCAGGGTGACCTCGGCGCGGTACCCGCGAGCCTCGCGGTGCTCCTCATCGCGAGCACGGGCCTCAACTACTTCCTCGCGTTCACCGTCGGTCTCGCCGCCGCGGTCCTGCTCGGGATCATCGTCGAGACGCTCATCATCCGGCGCTTCTTCCGGGCCCCCCGCCTGATCCTCACGGTCGCCACCATCGGCCTCGCCCAGGTCCTCGTCGGCGCCGGGCTGTTCCTCCCGCGCTGGTTCGGCAACGACACCCTCTCCCCCAGCATCGAACCTCCGTTCACGATCCGGGCGTCGATCGGCGGCACGATCTTCAACGCGAACGACGTGATCACGATGATCGTGATCCCCGTGGTGTTCGTCGCCCTCGCGCTGTTCCTCCGACGCTCCAACGTCGGGATCGCGGTTCGGGCCGCGGCCGAGCGGGCCGACCGGGCAACCACACTCGGCATCCCCGTCAAGCGCCTCCACACCTACGTGTGGGTGATCGCGACCGTGCTCGCGTTCATCGCCATGTTCCTGCGGGCCGGCGCGGTGGGTCTGCCGATCGGGAGTGTGCTCGGGCCGAGCTTCCTCCTCCAGGCGCTCGCCGCAGCCGTGATCGGGCGCATGGAGCGCTTCCCGACCATCGCGTGTGCCGCGATCGGTCTCGGCGTCATCGACCAGGCGATGACGTTCCAGCCCGGCAACCGACCACCGTTCAACGACGCCGTGCTCTTCGTGATCATCCTGGTGGCGCTGCTCGTGACGCAGCGACCGAGCGGCGACCGGGTCGACGCCGACTCCGTGTCGACGTGGCAGGCCGCGCGCGAGGTCCGCCCGATCCCCCGTGAGCTCGCGCGCCTCCCCGAGGTCCGGTGGGCTCGCATCGGCCTCGGCGTGCTCGTCACGCTGTTCCTGCTCACCCTCCCGCTGTGGCTCTCGGTGAGCCAGGTCAACCTCGCCGCGATCATCCTCATCTTCGGCATCGTCGGGATCTCGCTCGTCGTGCTCACCGGCTGGGCCGGCCAGGTCAGCCTCGGGCAGATGGCGTTCGTGGCGATCGGAGCAGGAGTCGGTGGTGCGATCACCGCCAACGAAGGTCTCGACCTCGCGATCGCGTTGTTGGTGGGCGGCGCCGCCGGGGCAATCGTCGCGGTCGTGATCGGATACCCGTCGCTGCGTCGACGCGGGCTCACGCTCGCGGTCACCACGCTCGCGTTCGGCCTCGTCACGTGGAGCTACATCCTCAACCGCGAGTTCTGGAGCGGATGGCTCCCGCCCCAGCGCCTCGAACGGCCCGACCTCTTCGGCGTGATCGACATCTCGAGCGAGACCGCCTACTACTTCCTCTGCCTCGCCGGTCTCGGGATCGCGCTCGTGCTGGTGCGTGGCATCCGCCGCAGCCGCACCGGCCGGGTGCTCATCGGCATCCGCGAGAACGAGCGCGCGGCGCGCAGCTACGGCGTGAACGCGTCGCGCACCACGCTCGCCGCGTTCGCCATCTCCGGCTTCCTCGCCGCGTTCGCCGGCGTGCTGTTCGTCCACCACCAGACCGGCCTCCTCATCGACGCCTACGCGCCGGAGGAGAGCCTCAAGGTGTTCTCGATGGTCGTGATCGGAGGGCTGGGCTCCGTGCCCGGCGCCATCATCGGTTCGTTCTACGTGCGCGGCACCCAGTACTTCCTGCCCGCGGAGTGGCAGTTCCTCGCGACCGGGGCCGGGCTGCTGCTCGTGCTCATGATCTTCCCGGGCGGAATCGGCGCCGCGCTCTACGACGTGCGCGACGCCTTCCTGCGCCGTGTCGCGGAACGACGCCACCTGCTGGTACCGAGCCTCGTCGCCGACGCTCGGGTCGAAGACGAAACGCCGGTCCCGAAGGCTGCACTCGAGGCCGCCGAGGAAGCTGCCGAACGAGCCCACATCCCGGAGACCATGCCGTGAAGGTCGCCGGGATGAAGGTTGCGCCGTTCTGGAAGCGGGCGTGGTGGAAGGACTGGTTCGACGACATCGGCGGGGGCGCGCCGCTCTTCCCTCTCGTGGTGCTGGTCGGGCTGAACTGCGTCGACGAGCTCGACCGCCGCGCCTTCGACGTCTTGCTCCCGAACATCCGCGAGAGCTTCGGCCTGAGCCTCTCGGGAATTCTCACCGTCGTCAGCCTCGCCGCGGTCGCGGCGATCCTGCTCTCGGTTCCGATCGGCTTCCAGGCCGACCGGCGCAACCGCGTCGCGATCATGACGGCGGGCGCGATCGCGTGGAGCTTCTTCTCCCTCGCGACCGGTCTGGCCACCACGATCCTGATGCTCGGCATCGCCCGCGCCGGGTCTGGCATCGGCAAGGCGGTCGTCGACCCGACCCACAACTCGTTGCTCGCCGACTACTACGACATCCCCGCGCGCCCGAAGGTCTTCTCGCTGCACCGCGCCGGCAACGCGCTCGGATTGTTCCTCGGGCCGTTGCTCGGTGGTCTCCTCGGCGAGTGGCTCGGCTGGCGCGCCCCGTTCATCATCTTCGCGTTCCCCACGATGATCTTCGTGTTCCTCGCGTTCAAGCTCAAGGAGCCCATCCGCGGCTACTGGGAACGCAAGATGATGGGCGCGAACGAAGACACCATGACGACGGAAGACATCCCGCCGTCGTTCGCGGAGTCGTGGCGGATCGTGTGGAGCGTGCGGACCCTGCGGCGCATCTTCTACTCGTTGCCCTTCCTCGCGATGTCGATCGTCGGCCTGGCGAGCCTCACGTCGCTGTACTACGAGCAGGTGTTCAACCTCGGTCCGGCCGACCGGGGGTTCGTCGCCGCCCTCGCGGAGCCGGCCGCGTTCATCGGCCTGCTCGCCGGGATCCCGTTCGCGACCAAGCTCATGGCAAAGGACCCCGGCCTGGTCCTCAAGTTCGTCGCCGCGGTCGGCGTGGTCGCAGCGGTGGCGTTCGCGATCTTCGCCCTCACCCCGAACCTCGTGATCGCGGTGCTGATGAACGTGATCGTGTCGGGCGTGATCGCGATCGTCGCGCCGGGGATCTTCGCGTCGCTCTCGCTCGCGATACCCCCGAAGATCCGGTCGTTCGGGTTCTCCGTCGCGTCGCTGTGGGTGCTCCCGGGCCTCATCATCCTGCCCGTGATCGGCAGCGTCGCCGACGCGTGGGGCATCCGGGCCGGCCTCCTGCTCATGACGCCGATCCTCCTCACCGGCACGTTGATCATCGCGTCGGCCGCGCCCTTCGTGAAGACCGACATCAACCGGGTCTGGGCCGCGGCCGCCGCCCAGTCGGAGGTGCTCTTCGAGCGCCGCCAGGGCCGGGTGAAGTTGCTGCTCGTCCGAGGGGTCGACGTCCACTACGACCAGGTGCAGGTGCTGTTCAACGTCGACCTCGAGATCGACGAAGGTGAGATCGTGGCGCTGCTCGGCACCAACGGCGCCGGGAAGTCGACCCTGCTGAAGGCGATCTCGGGCCTCGTCGAACCGAGCAACGGCGCCATCGTGTTCGACGGACGCGACATGACCCACACCCCGCCCGACGAGGTCGCGGGTCGTGGTGTGACGCAGGTCCCGGGCGGTCAGGGTGTCTTCCCCTCGCTGACGGTGCGGGAGAACCTCCAGCTCGCGGGCTGGCTCCACCGCAAGGACGAAGCCCGCATCAAGGCCGCGACCGAGCACGTCTTCGAGATCTTCCCCGTGCTCGAGAGTCGCCTCGACGATCCGGCCGGGAACCTCTCGGGTGGTCAGCAGCAGATGCTGACCCTCGGCATGGCGTTCATCGAGAAGCCTCGCCTGCTGATGATCGACGAGCTCTCGCTCGGCCTCGCACCGAGCGTCGTCGGCCAGTTGCTGAAGATCGTGCGGGCGTTGCGCGACGACGGCACCACCATCATCCTCGTCGAGCAGTCGGTGAACGTGGCCCTCACCGTGGCCGAGACCGCCTACTTCATGGAGAAGGGCGAGATCCGCTTCCACGGACCGACGTCGGAGCTGCTCGAGCGCCCCGACGTGCTGCGCTCGGTGTTCCTCGAGGGCGCGGCCACCCACACGACCGCCCCCGAGGCTCCCGCGGCGCCCGGCGTCCTGAACGGCGCCGCGAACGGTGCCGGTGGCGGGAACGGCGCGGCGCCGAACGGCCTCACGGTCGACGAACAGCCAGAACATCGTGACCCGACCCGCGCGACGGCGGCGAACGGGAGTCCCGACGCCGACGCACCACGCACGAGCCCCGCCTGATCGTGAGCGGGGTGAGCAAGCGCTTCGGCGGCATCAGCGCGCTCTTCGACGTCGGCTTCGAGGTCGCGCCGGGCGAGATCCTCGGGTTCATCGGTCCGAACGGCGCGGGCAAGACCACGCTGTTCGACGCGATCTCGGGGTTCATCACCTCGGAGACCGGGTCGATCCGACTCCGCGTCGACGACACGCTCCACGACATCACCCGGGCCGCGCCGCACACGCGGGCCCGGCTCGGACTCGGCCGTTCGTTCCAGGACGGCCGCCTCTTCCCCGCGCTCACGGTGTCGGAGACGATCGCCGTGGCCCTCGACACCCAGGTCGACGTGCGCGACCCCATCGCCGCCGCACTGCATCTCCCCGCGGTGATCGACTCCGAGGCCAAGGTGGCCGAGCGCGTCGAGGAGCTCATCGAGTTGATGGGCCTCGGCGCGTTCCACGACAAGTTCACCCGCGAGCTCTCGACCGGGAGCCGACGCATCGTCGACCTCGCGTGCGTGCTCGCCCATCAACCGAGCGTGCTCCTGCTCGACGAGCCGTCGAGTGGCATCGCCCAGCGCGAGGCCGAGGCCCTCGGCCCGGTGCTCATGCGGATCCGCGACGATCTCGGCGCGAGTGTGCTCGTGATCGAGCACGACCTGCCGCTGCTCACGTCGATCGCGGATCGGATGATCGCGCTCGACCTCGGCTCGGTCATCGCCGACGGACCCTGCGACGACGTCGTCCACGACCCCCGGGTCGTGTCGTCGTACCTCGGCGACAACGAGGCCGCGATCTCACGATCCGGCCCCGGGACCTCCACCTCGTGACATCCGCGTCCACCCGGCCGGGAGCGGCCACCATCTGAGTTGTCTGCACGCTGAACACCCGAGCACCGAAGTCCGAACCAAGCAGGGGGAATCTGCATGACCGCGCCTCAAAAGAGCACCCGACCGTCGGCGATGAAGCGCTACGGACCACTGATCGGCATCGTGGTGGTGATCGCCATCGTCGGCATCGTGATCGCAGTCATGAGCGGGGGCAGCGACGACGACAAGAAGGCGTCCACGGGCGACACCGACACCTCGGCGTCGGTGAAGGGGCTTCCCGTCACCTACGAACAGGCGAAGTCCGACGGCACCGCCGACTCCATCAAGTGGGGCCCGAACTGCAACACCGACCTGGGCCAGGTGAAGATCCCGTCGGTCTACGCACCCTCGTGCGTGGAGCCGTACGACTCGGCGAAGGGCAACGGCGGCGAGACCTACGCCGGTGTGAGCGCCGACACCGTCAACATCGTGTACTACATCGCCGACCCGAAGCTCGATCCGCTCCTGGCGAGTCAGGTGTCGTCGGCCGGCGCCGACATCAGCCCCGACGCGACGTTCCGGACCGCCCAGGGCTTCGCGAGCATCTACGAGCGGACGTTCGAGCTGTGGGGCCGCAAGGTCAACCTCGTCAAGTTCGTCGGCTCGGGTTCGAGCACCGACGCGGTCGCAGCCAAGGCCGACGCGGTGCAGATCGCGTCCGACTACGACCCGTTCGCCGTGATCGGCGCACCGTCGCAGACCTCCGCGTTCCGCGACGAGCTGGCCTCGCGAGACATCATGTGCCTCGGCGACTGTGCCGGTGCCGTTCCCGAAGCCCAGAGCGACGACATCGGCAAGGGCCTCCTCTTCTGGCCCTACGGCCCGTCGCCCGAGCAGGCGGCGATGCAGACCGCCGCCATGATCTGTTCGCAGTTCAAGAACGGCAACGCCGTGTACGGCGGCGACGACGTGAAGAACAAGAAGCGCGTCTACGGGATCGCCCACTACGACACCCCGACCGGCGACCAGGCGAACACCTACAAGGTGCTGCGTGACGAGCTCGGCGACTGCGGAATCAAGATCGCAACCGACGTGACGTTCTTCCTCGACACCGCGAAGAGCCAGGAGATCGCGCGCACGACGATCGCGAAGCTCCAGGATGCCGACGTCACGTCGATCATCTTCCTCGGCGACCCGTTGAACCCCATCTACATGACCGAGGAGGCCACGGCCCAGGAGTACTTCCCGGAGTGGATCATCGGGCCGACGGTGTACGTCGACACGACCGTGTTCGGCCGTCGCTACGACCAGCAGCAGTGGCAGCACGCGTTCGGCATCGGTCTCCCGGCGACACGGGCCGACCAGGCCAGCCAGGAGTCGTTCGCGATGTACCAGTGGGGTCTCGGCGAGAAGCCGCCGAGCAACCTGTACTCGATCATCAACGCGAACATCGGGCTCGTGTACCGCGCCATCCAGCTGTCCGGGCCGAACCTCACGGCCGAGACCGTCCGCGGTGGTCTGTATGCGGAACCCGTCCGCGGTGGCGGCCCGACCACGCCGCGGGTCTCCCGGGGTGAGCACGGCCTGTGGCCGTCGCTCGACAACTACGGCTCCGACGACGCCACCATCATCTGGTGGAATCCCGACGCCACCGGAACCGACGACATCGGCACCGAGGGCAAGGGGATGTACGAGTACGCCGACGACGGGAAGCGCTACACCTTCAACGCATGGCCCGACACGAAGGTGAAGCTGTTCGACGCATCCACGTCGGTGACGATCTTCGACACACTGCCGAAGAGCGATCAACCGCCCGACTACCCGCCGCTCGCCGGGTAGCGACGCTCGAACATGGCTGCTCCCTCCGCCCTGAAGCGCTATGCGCCGCTGGTCGCGATCGTCACCGTCGTGGCGATCGCGATCGGCGTCGCCGTGGCGCTGCAGGGCGGAGGGTCCGACGACACACCCTCCGCGGCCGGAACAGGGGGCGGGAACGCCAGCGACTCGGCGCCGCTGATGTTCACCGAGGCGAAGAAACAGGGTCGGGCCGACACGATCGACTGGGGCCCGAGCTGCGACACGGCCGTCGGCCGGGTGAAGCTGCCGACGATCTACGCGCCGCCGTGCGTCGAGCCCTTCACCGGCGACAACGGCGGCGCGACCGCGCCCGGCGTGACGGCCGACACGATCAAGATCGCGGTGTACCAGCCCGCAGCCGACGACATCGCGTCGTCGCTCATCAAGGGGGCGGGCGTCGACGACGACCCGTCGGAGGTGGCCGCCACCCGCCAGGGTCTCGTCGACGTGTTCGCCTCGGCCACCGAGACGTACGGCCGCAAAGTCGAGCTCGTCACCGTCGAGGCGAGCGGAGGTGGCAGCGACGACGCCGCGGCCCGGGCCGACGCGATCCGCGTCGCGACCGACATCAAGCCGTTCATGGCGCTGGGCGGCCCTGCGCAGTCGAGCGCCTACGGCGAGGAGCTCGTGTCCCGCGGCATCGTGTGCCTCGGTGGATGCTCCGGACCGGTCAACAACTCGTTCGTGGAGGACAACGCCCCCTACGTCTGGACCACCGGCTCGGGGCCCCAGGGTGCAGCCAACGGGGCCGACTGGCTCTCGAAGCGCGTGGCCGGACGCAAGGCCGAGTTCGCGGGGAGCGCCGACCTCCGCGGGAAGACCCGCCGCTTCGCGCTCGTGAACTACGACACACCCGAAGGCGACTTCAAGGAGAACGTCGACGCCTTCCGCAACGAGCTCTCGAAGCGAGACATCGAGCTCTCCGCGAACGTGACCTACTTCCTCGACACGAACAAGTTCCAGGAGTCGGCGCGCACGATGATCGCCAAGTTGCGCGACGCGAAGGTCACCACCGTGATCTTCGCCGGCGACCCCCTCACGCCGATCTACCTCACCAAGGAGGCGACCGCGCAGGGTTGGTTCCCCGAGTGGATCCCGACCGGAACGCTGCTCGACGACACCAACTTCTTCGCCCGCCAATACGACGACCAACAGTGGAGCCACGCGTTCGGTGCCGTCAGTGGACCGGTGCGCGTTCCGCAGGACCAGTTCGACGGGTACGCGATCTGGGAGTGGGCCTACGGCGAGCCGCCGCCGGCGACGTCGACCGCGGTGCTGATCGCCGGGAGCGTGCAGCAGATCATGGCGGGCATCCACCTCGCCGGCCCCGACCTCACCGCCGAGACGTTCCGCGACGGGCTGTTCCGATTCCCGCCCGCGGGCGGTGGCCCGACCCAGCCCCGCGTCTCGTGGGGGTACCACGGGTCGAAGGAAGCCGACTACTCCCCCTTCGACGACGCCACCGAGATCTGGTTCGACGTCGACGCAACGGGCAAGGACGAGATCGGCATCCCCGGCACGGGCCTGTACCGCTGGTCCGACGGTGGGAAGCGGTACCGACCCGGCACGTGGCCCGACTCCGCCACACTCGCGTTCCGTGAGGAGGGCGCGGTGACCGAGTTCGAGGAGCGCCCACCCGACGATCGGGCGCCGGAGTACCCTCCGCCGAATCTCCGCTGAAGGTCCGGCTCTGACCCGCGGGTCGGCGACGCGACGGGGGAACCATGGCGACAGAACCGACGGCGAAGGGGAAGCGACCGAGCCCGCTGCGGCGCTACGGCCCGCTGGGCGCAATCGTGGCCGTGGTGGTGATCATCGGCTTGGTCGTGCTGCTCACCCAGGGCGGCGACGACAGTGGCGACACCGCCGGTGGCAACGGGAGCGGTGGTGGTGGCAGCGCCGCCGCGGGGAAGGGTCCGCTCACCTACCCCGAGGCCCAGGCCGCGGGCAGCGCCGACACGATCGACTGGGGCCCGAACTGCGACACCACCACCGGGCAGGTGAAGGTCCCCCTCACGTACGCGCCGCCGTGCGTGGAACCCCCCGGCACGCCTGCGAACGGCGGTGCGACCGCGCCGGGCGTGACCGCCGACTCGATCACGATCGCGCTCTACCAGGCCCAACCCGACGAGCTCCAGCAGGTGTTCTTCAAGAACTCCGGCTCCGACGAAGGGCTGAGCGCGGAGGCCGAGACCGTGCGCGCCTACGTCGACTTCTTCCAATCGCACTACGAGACCTGGGGCCGCACCGTCAAGCTCGTCACTGTGAAGGGCAGCGGCGCGCCCGACGACGAAGCCGCGGCCAAGGCCGACGCGATCAAGGTCGCGACCGAGATCAAGGCGTTCGCGTCGTTCGGTGGTCCCGGCCAGACGTCGGCCTACGCCGACGAGCTCGCAACCCGCGGGGTGCTGTGCCTCGGCGACTGCATGCTCGCCGCGAGCAACGCGTTCGCAACCCAGAACGCGCCCGACGTGTGGCTCACGTTCCCGTCGACCGACCAGGCGGCCGAGCACTGGGTCCGCTTCATCACGCGCCAGGTCGCGGGCCGCAAGGCCCAATACGCCGGCGACAAGGAGATGCAGCAGCGCACCCGCAGCTTCGGACTCGTGCGCTTCGACGAACCGTTCGCGGGGCTCGACGAGTCGGGGAAGCTGTTCGTGCGGGAGCTCGGCCGCAAGGGTGTGGATCTGGCGGCGGAGGCGTCGTACGAGCTCGACCTCACCCGTGCCCAGGAGAACGCCCGGACCGTCATCACGAAGATGAAGGCCGCGAACGTGACCACCGTGATCTTCGCAGGTGATCCGGTGACACCGTCGTTCCTCACCAAGGAGGCGACCGCCCAGGACTACTTCCCCGAATGGATCGTGCTCGGCGCCGCGTACACCGACACGTCGCTGTTCGGCCGCCAGTACGACCAACGGCAGTGGGCCCACGCGTTCGGGGTGTCGCAGCTCCCTGCGCCGGTCGCCGAGTCGGCCGATCAGCTCGCGACGATCCTCACCTGGCAGACGGGCCAGCCACCGGCGGCGAAGACGTTCAAGGTGCTCGTGCAGGCTCCGCTCATCTTCTTCACCGGCATCCATCTCGCCGGTCCCGAGCTCACGGGCGAGACGTTCCGCAACGGCCTGTTCCGCTACCCGTCACTCGCCGAGACGAAGCCGACGTGGCTGCATCTCTCCTGGGGCGAGCACGGCATCTGGCCCGGCACCGACTGGTTCGGTTCCGACGACGCGACCGTGATCTGGTGGAACCCCGACGCGACCGGCATCGACGAGGTCGGCAACGCGGGCACCGGGATGTACGAGTACGCCGACCGGGGTCGCCGGTACCTGCCGAACGAGTGGCCGGACCGGGCAGCGTCCGTGTTCGAACCCGCGACGTCGATCACCGGGTTCGAGGAGATCCCACCCGACCAGCAACCCCCCACCTACCCACCCCCGCCGTGATGGTCGAATCCGCTGCGCCGGCTCGACCGCCCACCCGTGCACGACCCGCAGAGCGCCCGCCGGCTCCGCTCCTTCTCCGCCCTCATGGTCGAATCCGCTGCGCCGGCTCGACCGCCCACCCGTGCACGACCCGCGGAGAGTGCCCGCCGGCTCCGCTCCTTCTCCGCCCTGACGGTCGAATCCGCTGCGCCGGCTCGACCGCCCACCCGTGCACGACCCGCGCAGAGTGCCCGCCGGCTCCGCTCCTTCTCCGCCCTCATGGTCGAATCCGCTGCGCCGGCTCGACCGCCCACCCGTGCACGACCCGCGCAGAGTGCCCGCCGGCTCCGCTCCTTCTCCGCCCTGACGGTGCTCAGGGCGTCTTGATCCAGCCTTTGCCTTCGACGTGTTGGCGGACGACGCGGGCGGGGTTGCCCACGGCGACGCAGTAGTCGGGGATGGTGCCGGTGACGATCGACCCGGCGCCGATCACGACGTTGCGGCCGATGGTGGCGCCGGGGAGCACGACGGTGCCGTGCCCGAGCCACGCCCCCGAGCGGATCACGACCGGGCGGGGTGCCGCGAACTGGAGGCCGGGTGGCAGCGACGTGTCTTCGTAACCGTGGTTCGCGTCGGTCACGTAGACGTGGTGGCCGGTCCACACGTCGTCGCCGATCTCGATGCTGCGGTGACCGACGATCCCACTCCCCTTCCCGATGACGCACCGGGCGCCGATCGAGATCACGGGATCGTGGTCGGGTACGTGGCCGGGCATCACCCCGGCCGAGAGCGTGGCGTACGGACCGACCACGGTCCCTTCGCCGATGTGGATGTAGGGCTCGCCGTAGAGCGCGGCGACCGGGAACACGATCGCCGAACCGTCGCCGAAGCGGCCGAAGGCCTCGGCGCGACGCTGGCCCGGCCCGATCGTCGCGCGACGTCCGAGCTCGTCCCACCCTCGCTGCAGCGCGGTCGCCAACGCGGCGCGCGCGCGTTGTCCTAGGAGTCCGCCGGTCGACTGCGGGGGTTGCACGCTCGGCAGACTAACGGTTCAGGGCAGCGTGACTCCGTACTGGTCGAGGTAGGTGCGCCACGTGTCCTCGTCGAACGCGTCGTCGCCGCTCGTGCTCTGGAGCGCCCGCAGCGAACCACCCTCGGCACCGCACGCTGCGCCGCCTTCCTCGAGTGGAAGGTTCAGGTCGAAGGCCGGATCCAGGTCGATGATGGACGGGACGAGGCTGGCTCCGATGTTGTTGGCGTTCCAGTCGCGCTGCGTCAGATGCCAGTTGCTGTTCGGAGACACCGGACCTTCGCTCGGGGCGCCGAGGAACCGCCACTCGATGAACCGCAGGATGGAACTGTGATCGTAGGGACGGTGGTCGACGTACCCTGGCTTCGCGTACGGCGAGGCGAGGATGGTGGGGACCCGGAACCCGGCCTGACTGAAGTCGTCGGCGTCGTTCGCGCTGCGTCGGTCGTCGGGGAAGTGCGGTGGCGCGACGTGGTCGAAGAAGCCACCCCACTCGTCGTACGTGACGATGAACGCGCCGTGCTCCCAGTGCGGCGACTCGACGAACGCCTTGAAGACGTCGCGCAGAAAGCGCTGACCCAACCGCACGTCGGCCAGGGGGTGGTCGTCGCACTGGGTCGCACCGACGAATCCCGGATCGACCATGGTGACGTTCGGCAGCGTGCCGTTCGCGCAACCGTCGTAGTACTGCGCGATCGGGCTCGAGTAGCTGATGCCCCGCGCACCGAAGAGCGCGAGAAACGGGACGTCGGTGTAGAAGTAGCGCGAAGGGACGTTGGCCGCCGCGAGCTTGTCCCAGATCAGGGGCCAACCCCACCCGCCCGCAGGAGGAAGGGTGTTCGACTTGTTCCCGCCCGCCTGCGCGGAGTGGAGGTAGTAGCGGTTCGGGTAGGTCGGGCCGAGGACCGAGGCGTGGGAATGATCGAACGCGGTGTACGTGCGCGCGAGCGATTCGGTGAAGGGCAGATCACCGGCGTCGTAGTAGCCGAGCGCGAACCGGTCGTCGTTGGCGCCCTCGGCGAGGAACCCGCTGTCGCGCTGGGCGCGCCCGGAGGTCCACCCGTGGTTCGGATCGTTGAACCCGCAGCCCTGCCACTGGTTGGGCTCGCCGGTCACCTCGGAGAGGTGGGCGGTCGAGACCAGGTTCCCGTCGGGGTCGGGGTAGGTCTGGTGCTGGGCGCCGTCGACGTGGAAGCCGGCTCCCCAGCGGGACAGCCCGTTGCCCAGGTACGCCTCGTCGGTCGCGAGGTAGCCGAGGTAGTGGTCGAACGAGCGGTTCTCCATCATGACCACGACGATGTGGTCGATCGGCGACTGGGCGGGACCCTGGGTGAGGATCGTGCCGAGTGGCTGGGTCACCGGCCAGTCGGTGAGCCAGCTACATCCGGGGAGCGCAGCCGCGCCGAGCGCAGCGCCCCCGATGAGTCCGGCCCTCTGCAGGAACTGCCGCCGACTGATGTCCATGATCTGGCCCCCCGGCACGTTGTGTCGCCACCGTCCGTGGCGAGTCCGCATCCTGCCACGGATGCACGAATCGGTCAGGTTCTCGCCGTGATCAGGACCGGCGGGGGCGGGGCCGAAGGCCGACCCAGGCCCGGTAGACGAGCACCGCGCTCGCTCCACCCGCCGCGACCACGAGGAGCACTGCTCCCATCACCAGGACGGGCGGCCAGCCCGACTGGCCCTCCCCCGCCGGCGCGGGCTCGTCACCGACGACCCCGAACCCCGTGAGCGCGGCACCGGCGGCGTTGGTGACGGCCACGTGCAGACGCGCCCGACCGACCGGGGTCACGTCGACTCCGCCGATGGTCCCGTCGAAGTGGCCCGCCGACCCGAGGTCGCGCACGACGCCGGTTCGATCGTCGACCTGGTACACGCCGTGCCGTTCGTCGTCGGTCGAGAGCCAGACGGCTCCGCCGGCGACATCGGCCCCGCGGACTCCTTCGATGGTCCGGCCGAGGCCGAGCGGCGGCAGGCGACGCCACCCGTCGGCGATGTCGTAGCGGACCAGTTCCGAGCCGTCGATCCGGTCCATGGAGTACGCGATCTGTGCACCCGGCTCGACCGCGACGAACGCGATGTCGTGCTGCGCGACCTCGACCGCATCGAGGAACCGCAGCGTCCGGGCGTCGTACCGCGCGACCGCCTGGCGATCGTCGCTGTCGAGCGCGCCCGTGTCGGCTCGCGCGAACGGTACGTAGACGATGCCGTCGACGACGTCGAGATCGCCGAGCCGGGAGTACCCCCGGGCCTGCCACTCGGACGGGATCGCCGGGGCGACGGTGCGGATCGGTGTGAGCGCGTCGTCGACGCGCACGAGCGCATCGGTACCGGCGACGATCCAGCCCGCCGCGCACCCTCGCGACCCCGACTCCCGCCTCGCCCGGCAGTCGGAGGTCACCCCGCAGCTGGAGCCTCGGCTCGGCGGTCAGCGACCAACCGCGGCCCCCGCCGGCGACGCAGAGGAGAGCGGCCGCAAGCATCGCGGCGAGGACGACCGCCACCGTGCCCCCGCGCCGACTCGACATCCCCGCGACACTACGAGAGGTGGGCGGCGGACGATCGAAGTGACGGAGCCGCGGGCCGAGTGGGACGCCGGAGTCGGCTCAGCCGCGCGTGTCGCCCGGGGGATGCTCCGCGAACCACTGCGAGATCCCCGGCATGTGGTCCTCGAAGTTGCCGGGGGCCGAGACGTTGAGCATCCCGGCCCGCTCCGCCCCGCGGTTCTCGAAGTCGTGGGTCACGGTGCCCGGCACGAGGACGAACGACCCGGCGCTCGCGTCGGTCCACTCGGTGCCGACCAGCACGCTCATGGTCCCGGCGAGGACGTAGAACACGTCGTCTTCCGGGTGCGAGTGCGGGCCGGGCCCCTTGGTGTGCGGATCGAGCCACCACTCCGAGATCGAGTATCCCGCCCCGGTCTCGGCTCCGTCGGCTTTGAAGACCGCCGAGATCCGACCCATCGGATACTCCCGACCCTCGCCGGGTCCGAGCACGACCGGCCGTCGGGGTGAGGAGCTCTCGCTGTCGATCATCGTCGCTCCCAGGAATCGATGGACGTCGCCACCCGCACAGTGTGCCCCGTCGCCGGCCGGACCATGCCCGCCTGGTCGACCGTGGGCAGCTCCCGCGCCTTGCGGGAGGCGTCGGTGGATGCTCACCGCTGGTAGCGCACAACGCTGAACGGAAGCCCGCTGTCGAGCACGGCCGTGCGGAAGGCTCGCAGGTCCGGGAGGAGGCGTAGATCGACATTCGCGTCACGGTGTCGGACGTACAGGTCACCGACCGGCGCGACGGTCAATGGAGCGACGGTCCGATGTGAGATCCACTGACCTTCCGCCTCGGACCAGGGATCGAAGTCGGATGCCGCGAACCGATACTCGTGCAACACGCAGGACCCGATCCCGTTCGACCACGAGAGTGGAGCAGCCTGCACGCGCGACCTCTCGGTACCGAAGACTCCCTGCAGGCGATGGCGCTGTCGGTCGTCGTTCGCCCACACGGCCACGCGTGGACAATCGCGAGGGAACCAGTACAACGGTGCGTGCGAGGCGTCGATCGCCCACACCGCGGCGGCGGACTCGGGATTGGTTCGTGGCACATGGGGCTCGAACCGCGAGATGTCGGGGTCTTCGCTGTAGTGGAACAACAACGACTGTTCCGCTTTCAACTGATCGCCACCAGCGAACGGCCGGGCTTCACAATACGAAGCATGAACCTCCCGGGGACCTATTTCACCGTCCAGCTGGTTACCCACGAGAACCGAGTCAGCGAGAGGTTCGACGAACATGCGGTCGGCCTCGACCCCGACCTCGGCGCCCGCCGATCCGAGAAGCCGAGCGCAGAGGACGAGCGCGAGCTCGAGCTGAGATCATGTCGTCGATGACTTCAGTGGGCGCCCGGCACGTCGAGGCGGCGGTCGGTGAGATGACACGAGTACTGATGCCCCACGCCCAAGCCGACTGGCACGTGCACGCCGGCTCACTCGAGTGGACCTGTTGGGAGACAGCGGCTCACGTCGCGCACGATCTCGTCGCGTACGCGGGACAGGTCGCAGGGCACGCCGCCGCCTCGTACCTTCCGTTCGATCTCGTCGTTGCGCCATCGCCGCCCCGAGAGGTGCTGGAGGTGGTTGCGGCATGTGGCCTCCTCCTCGGGGCAGCCGTCGAGCACGCTGCTCCCGATTCGGTCGCTTGGCACTGGGGAATGTCCGACGCGACAGGCTTCGCGGCGCTGGGCGTCGCGGAAATGCTCGTCCACACCCACGACATCACGCAAGGTCTCCGGGTGAGCTGGCGACCTCCGGAGTTCCTCAGTCAACTGGTGGTCGAACGCCTCCTGCCCGACGCTCCGGGAGGCCACGCGTCCGACGTGCTGCTCTGGGCTACGGGCCGAGCGGATCTGGCCGAGCACCCTCGAGTCACCGAGTGGGTCTGGCGAGCCGCCCGACCGTGACCCCGCCCCCGCCGGGCGCTACTTGCCGGTGCGCTCGCGATGCTTGCAGCCGGGCCAGCAACAGGGCCGACGCTGGCCTTCCTCCAGTTCCTCCTGGGTCCGACGGATGCGGCGCTCTCTGGTGCGCTCCTGCTTGGCATCCTCGACCCAGCAGATGAACTCGTTGCGGGCCAGGGGCGTGATGTCCTTCCAGGCCGCGAACGCCGTCGGGTTGGAGATCAGCGCCGTGCGGAGGTCGCCGGGAAGCTTGTGCACCACCCCGCCGGGCACTCGCTGGGTGCTCATCTGATGCACGCTAGCGAGTCAGGACGAGACCCGTCGCCAGGCGATCGAGCCGGAGTCAGGCACGAAGGGCCGTCAGTGCGGCGGCGGCGATGGCTTCGCCGAAGCGACGGGCGCCGGCCGAGTAAGCGTCGGCGAAGTGGAGACCGTCGTCGTTGCGGACCGCGATCCGTCCGTCGGAGCCGCAGCCGCGCCCGATCTCGTCGGGATAGCAGGGCAGGGTGGGAGTGAACGTGACGCCGTCTTCGGTCAGCGCGGCGCCGGTCGGCGCGACCGTGATCCCCGTCAGTCCGGCGGCCTCTTCGCGCGCGATCGTCGTCAGGTCCTCCGGGACCGTGGAACCGGAGCGCGGCGGGGTCGTGGCCCACACCACCTCCGTCCCGTTCGCGGCGGCGGCGCGGAAGATCTGGCGCATTCCCTCGCGGTAGCGGTTCGCGAACCCGACCGACCCGTGGGCCAAGGGCGCACCGGCTCCGTCGCGCATGCACGGGCTGAGGTTGTTCCCGGCGAACTCCAAGACGAGCAACGCGACGCGGCGGGCCACGATGTCGTCGAGGATGCGCGACGAGAAGTCGCAGAGCGCGAGGCCCGGGAAGGTGTGGGGCTGGAAGTCGACCCTGGTCCCACTCGCCGCCAGACTCGATGCCGCGTAGGGCTGCGCCTGCGCACCGAGCGAGTCGCCGTAGAACCCGATCGCCGGGGCGGGCGGTGCGGTCGGTCGGCTGCACGCGGCCACGGTGAGCAGCGATACGGCGACCAGACCGATTCCGACGATCCGACCGCGCGCGACGATTCGGTGGCTTCGACGCATCCGTATGTCGATGAAGCACCTGTCGGCAGGTCACCCGGCCCGGTTGAGGAGAAGTTCCCTCCGGGCGACGCCTTCCGTTGGCCCGGGGTTTCCCGGCATGCTGGGCCCGTGCGAGATGCGACCGCCCGGCCCACCGCCGCTCTCCCCGCCGCGGCGCGGGCGTGGACCGCAGCCCAGGTCGGAACAGGGTCCCGGCTCATCCGGTTCCGGCGCCTGCGGGGAGCATCGGCGAGCGTGGTGCACGCGGTCGACGTGGACTCCCCCACCGGAATCCGGCATCGGCTGGTCCTGCGACAGTTCGTCGGGCCGATCGCGGTCGCGGAACCCGATCTGGCCGCTCGGGAAGCGGCGAGCCTCGGGTACCTGTACGGCTGTGGGACCGGCGCACCGGAGCTGGTGGGTGTCGACGTCGACGGTTCGGCGGCCGGCGCGCCGTCCGTGCTCGCGTCCCGCGTCCGCGGGCGGATCGACCTGCAGCCGACCGACCCCGAGCCCTGGCTCCGGCACCTGGCCGCCGCGCTCGAACCCATCCACGCGCTCGACGGTCGCGGCCTGCCGCGGTACGCCCGCTACGACGGTGGTCACTGGTCGGGACCGCCGCCGTGGTCACGCCGGCCGACGGCCTGGGCGCGCGCCGCGGAGATCGTCGACCGCAGTCCGCCACCGGGAACCCGCGGGCTCATCCACCGTGACTATCACCCGTTGAACACCCTCTGGTCACGCGGTCGCCTGACCGGTGTCGTCGACTGGGCGTCAGCGTGCGTCGGTGATCCGGGCGTCGACGTCGGCCACTGCCGCGTGAACCTGGCGATGCTCTTCGGTCGCGACGTCGCCGACGCGTTCGCGCCCGACGCCGACCCGTACTGGGACCTCGCGTCGGCGACTGACGGTCTCGCGTGGTCGCTCCCCACTCCCAGCTTCCGCGACGCCGGCCGCACCGATCTCAACGATCGCGTCGTGGCCGAACGCCTCGACGACTTCGTCGCAGCCGCGGTCAGTCGGGTGGCTCGAGCTGCTCCATGAACTCGAGCACCATCGCCCCGGGGGCGCGCACGAACGCGATCCGACGGACACCGAACGTCGGGCCGCGGACGATCTCCGGTCCCCAGATCACCTCGTGGCCCTCGAGCTCCCGGTCGAGGTCGTCGGTGAACAGCGCGGGATGGAGGAACCCCTCGGCGGGGAGATCCAGCTCAGCTTCGTAGATGGCGCGGGTGAAGAGCGTGAGGTGCAGCGCTCCGAGGTGCACCTCGGCGCGCTCCGCGCCCTCCCACTCCATCCGATCGCCGACGACTGCGCCGGCCCGCTCGTAGAAGTCGAGTGCGGCATCGAGGTCGGCGACCTTCACCGCGAGGTTCGCGAGCCCGGTGACCGCCATCGGCGCACGCTACCGCGTCGCGACCTAACCTGACGCTCCTGTCAGGTGCAGCCTGTGGGTGTCGGAGCCGTCGAGTTCGGGGAGCAGCCGTGGATCGTGTGCGGATGGGGATCATCGGGACCGGCAACATCGCGCCGATGAACGTGCGCGGGTACCTCGAGCATCCGCAGTGCGACGTGGTGGCCGTGTGCGACACCCGCCGCGAGAAGGCCGAACGAGCCGCAGCCGCGTGGGGAGTCGACCGGGTCTACGACTCGATCGACGCGATCCTCGCCGACGACGGGATCGACGCGGTCGAGATCCTCACCCCGACCTTCCTCCACCACGACCACGTGATCGCGGCCGCGCGCGCCGGGAAGCACGTCTCGTGCCAGAAGCCGATCGCCAACTCGGTCGCGGAAGCGCGCGAGATGATCGCCGCGTGCGACGCCGCCGGGGTGGTGTTCCGCGTGACCGAGAACGCCTTCCACTGGCCGGCACTCGTGAAGGCCAAGGAGTTGATCGCGGCGGGGCGGATCGGCACGCCCACCATGATCCGCATCAAGACCGTCGTCGGCCGGACCGATTCCGAGTTCCAGAGCTCGCTCGACCCCGAGGGCTACATCTGGCGCTTCAACGACCAGTCCCCCGGTGGGCACCTCTTCGACGACGTCGCACACAAGTACGCGACCGCGTTGTGGCTCACCGACGACGACATCCGCAGTGTGCAGGCGGTCGTGCGCAAGGGCCCACTCTTCTTCGAGGCCCCGATGGCCGCGATCTGGGAGTACGAGCGCGACGACCTCCTCGGGATGATGGAGGTCACGTACGCGCCGAACATGCTGATCCGCTCCGACCACTTCGGCGCCGACGAGTTCTTCGAGATCCAGGGCACCGACGGCTACGTGTGGGTCACCTGCCTCACCGGCCACCTCCTCGACCTCCCGCCGGTGATGCTCTACGAGTCCGACGGCACCCAGACGAACTACGCGGTCGACACGCACTACGACGTCAGCTTCGCGAACGCGTCGAAGCACTTCGTCGACTCGTTGCTCGCCGGTACCGAGCCCGAGATGAGTGGTGAGCTGGCGGTGAAGTCGCTGCAGCTGTGCTTCGCCGTCTACCAGGCGTCGATCGAACGGAGCCCGGTCGATCCCGCCACCATCGACACCGCGGTATCACCACCGTGGTGGCCGCCGTCGCCGGAGCTGCTCATGCGCGAAGCCACGGAGATGGGCGAGAACCTGCGGAAGCGGGCCTAGCGAGCCGGGGTGCCGACGCCGGCGCCCGCCTTGCGCTCGAAGACGTAGTCGAGGAGACGACGGCCGAAGTCGGACGCGACCGCGACGTCCGAAGGATCCGCTTCGACCCCGTTGAGGAGCTGGAGCCGGAGGACGTCGCCGCGGCGCAGCTCCGGGATCACCGCACCGAAGAAGAAGCCGAGGTCGTCGTGGACGGCGCGGGGCAGGTGTGCGGCGGCGGGGTCGCAGAGCGGGAGATCGAGGTACACGCAGTCGACCCCGGCGGCCGCGAGACCACCCACGGTCGCGTCGAGCACCTCGACCAGGTCGCGGCCCATCGTCGCCACCGTGATGGTCGCGTCGTTGTGCTCCGCGTCGACCCCGACCACCAGATCGCTGCGCGCCGCGACCCTGAAGTCGGCGTCGGCATCGGGGTGGACGATCTCCCGGGGGAGGCCGACATGCGCGTACAGCTCCGCGAGCGCCTCACGATGGAAGCCGGGTGCGTGCACGGGTTCGCGCCGCGGTTGGTTGGTGAGGAGGTAGAAGAGCGCCGCGCTCTGGCGGCGGTCGGCGGCGGCAACCTTGTCGATCCCGACGTAGTCGACGCTCGCCGGGATGTACCCCAACAGGAACCCGGTCTCGTGGGCACCGAGCGCGAGGTTGGCCTTCTGGCTGTAGGGGTGCGCGGCCGTCGCCTCGCTGTACATCCCGAGGAGACCAGATGCACCGGCCCAGTCGGCGAGGTTGCGCTTGAGCGTGGTGAAGAGGTGGTGGCTCCGGTAGCGGGGATCGACGACCGCCTGGCCCGCCTCCCCCACCGGCGCGGTCGCGTCGTGGCGGCCCAACGCGAGGTGACCGACGATCTCGCCGCCGTCGCCCCGGTCGGCACCCGCCACCCCGACCACCGACCGCAGCGTGCCGGCCTCGATGCGCCGCCCGATCTCGTCGGGGTCGTAGACCCATCGGGCGTCGTAGGTGTCGCCGTAGCAGCGCTCGATGCAGGCCGTGAGGGCCGCGCCCTCATCACGGCCGAGGAACCGCACGTCGATCGGCGTGTCGGGATCCACGAAATCGATCCTGGCGGAGGGTGTCGGCGGGGTGGGGGCTCGGCTGGGCATGGGCCGATGCATCGTCAACCCGGCCGCCCGAGTGAAGTCCCGACCGGAGCAGGCGCCATCGGCGTTGGTGTCCCACCCCTCCGGCATGCTGCGGACAGCACCGACTGCGAATTACACTCGTGTGATTCACCGGCAGTCGGCCCCACCGAGAGGAGCCCGACATGGAGAACCTGCAGATCGCCCTGGTGCACGCAGAGCCGTGCCTGTCGTTCGTCGACGACGTCGAGATCCCCGGTGAGCGCTGCGAGGCCTGCGGCTGGCTCGTCGACGAGCACGCCGTCTCCGCCGCCGCGTAGCCCGGAGCCACCGAGGGTCTACGCGCTCCGCCGCTTCTTGGCGGCCGGGGCCTTCTTGGCGGTCGTCGACTTCTTGGCCGCGGTCTTCTTCGCCGGCGCCTTCTTCGTGGTCTTCTTCGCGGTCTTCGCGGCCGCCGGAGCCTTGTCGGCGAGCGCGTCGGCGTTGCCCGACCGCTGCAGGCTGGCCTCGAGCGCGGCCATGAGATCGAGCACCTTCGCGGGCTCCTCCGACTCCGGCTCGGCCACGATCTCCTCGCCCACCGACTTCCGCTCGATCAGGTCCATCAGCTGTTCGCGGTACTCGTTCTCGTACTTCTCGGCGTCGAAGTCTTCCGCGAGCGACTCGACGAGCTGGCGCGCCATCGCGAGCTCCTTCTCCGAGAGATCGGCGTCGGGTGCACCCCCGACCTCCTCGATCGGGATCACCTCGTCGGCGTAGCGCATCGTCTCGACGCACAGGAGGTCACCCATCGGGCGGATCGCCACGAGGTGCTCCTTGCCCCGCATCACCACACGACCGATCGCGACCTTGCGCAGCTCCTGCATCGCCTCGAGCAGCAGGCGATAGGGCTTCGCCGCGCTCTTGTCGGGCAGCACGTAGTACGGCGACACGAAGTAGATCGGGTCGATCTCGTCGAGGTCGACGAAGTCCTCGATCTCGATGTTGCGGGTCGCCTTGGGCGCGATCGCGTCGAGCTCGTCCTTCTCGACGACGACGTACCGACCCTTTGCGATCTCGTAGCCCTTGACGATCTGATCCATGGGGACCTCTTCGCCGGTCTGTTCCGAGACGCGCCGCAACCGGATGCGTGAACCGGTCTCGGCTTCGAGCTGGTTGAACGAGACGTCCTTCGACCGCGTGGCCGGGGTGAGCTTGACCGGGACCGAGACGAGTCCGAAGCTGATCGAACCGCCCCAAATCGTGCTGGGCACGGGAACCTCCTTGCCGCCTGGGTTGCCAGTACGTTCTCACAGATGGCTGCCGGGAAACGCCGCCCCGCCTCCGGAGCAACCACCGGGACCCACGTCGAGGTCGACGGCCGGCGGTTGGTGCTGTCGAACCTCGAGAAGGTCCTCTACCCCGAAGTGGGCTTCACCAAGGCCCAGATCATCGACTTCTACGCCCGGATCGCCCCGGTGATGGTGCCCCACCTCTCCGGCCGGCCGGTCACCCTGGTGCGGTGCCCGAACGGGGTGGAGGGCGAACGGTTCTTCGAGAAACGCTGCCCGCCGCACCATCCCGATTGGGTCCCCGAGATCGGTGAGCTCAACCAGTGCGACATCGACGAAGCCGCGGGCCTCGTCTGGCTCGCGAATCTCGCCGCACTCGAGCTCCACACCCTGCAGGCGCGCGCCGCCACTCCCGACACGCCCGACGCCGTCGTCTTCGACCTCGACCCCGGACCGCCCGCCGGCGTCCTCGACGCCGCGCAGGTCGCGATCGAGCTCCGCGACCTCCTCGACTCCATCGGGCTCGTCGCGCTGGTCAAGACGTCGGGCTCGAAGGGCCTGCATCTGAGCGTCCCGCTCCACACCGCCGTCGACGCCGACACGACCAAGACGTTCGCGCTCACCCTCGGCAACCACCTCACCCAGCTCGCACCCGATCGCGTGACCACCGACATGACCAAGTCAAAGCGGCCGGGCAAGGTGTTCGTCGACTGGAGCCAGAACGACCGCCACAAGACGACCGTCTGCGTGTACTCGCTGCGGGCGCGACCGCAACCGACTGTCTCGACCCCGCTCACCTGGGACGAGGTCGAGGCCGCGATCGAAGCCGACGACGACCGCGCGCTCGTGTTCGAAACGTCCGACGTGCTCACGCGCGTCGACGAGCTCGGCGACCTCTACGCAGCCAACCTCACCCTCGAGCAACAGCTCCCGCACACCGGCGCCGCGCGGTGAACCTCGCCGGGAGGGTCGCGCTGGTCACGGGGGCGAGTCGGGGTGTCGGCGCCGCCACCGCGGTCGCACTGGCCGATGCCGGCTGCGCGGTCGCGTGCGCGGCGCGGCGCAACCGACGCGTCGCCCCTCCCCATCCCGGGCACACTCGACGACACGGTGCGGCGCATCACCGACGTCGGTGGAACCGCGATCTCGGTACCGACCAACCTCGCCGTCGAGGCCGAGGTGCTCGCGATGGTCGACACGACCGTCGCCCGGCTCGGACCCGTCGACGTGCTCGTGAACAACGCCGCGATCACCTTCCCCGGCGACCTCGAACTGCCGATGCGGCGGTTCGACCTCGTGTTCGACGTCGACCTCCGCGCTCCGGTGCTCGCGACCCAGGCGGTGGTACCCGGAATGGTCGACCGGGGATCCGGGGCGATCGTGAACGTGTCGTCGGCCGCGGCGCTCAACTACTACCCCGGCCAGATGGCGTACGGGATGGCCAAGGCCGCGCTCGAACACCTCACGATGTCGCTCGCGGCCCAACTCCGCCCGCACGGCATCCCCGTGAACACCTTCCGCATCGACGTGCCCGTCGCGTCGGAGGGCTTCGTCGCCGCGCTCCCCGACGTCGATCACGACGACTGGGAACCCCCCGAGGTCGCAGCCGAAGGAATCCTCTGGATCCTGCAGCAGCCGGCCGACGTGACCGGACGCCAGTTCGGCATGGCCCGCCTGCGCGCCGACGCGGGGATCATGCCCAGCCGGGCCGCGCGCCCCACGTCCAGTCCTCCGACATGGTCACCCACTCCCCCCTCGATCGCGGTGCGTGAGGGGCGGGGGGTGTCGGATACGTTGCGGAGATGCCGCGCGACTCGCAACGCAGCCGCGTGTACCGGGCCGAGACCCCGCTCCCCGGGCGCCGGTTCCGCGACCTCGACCAGTGCGCCGCGTACGCCGATGCGGTCGTCGGGTCACTGTGGTGGCAGGTGCGGTTCCCGCAGCTCGGCTTGGGCGCGGTGCCCCGGCTCCGGCCCGGCAACGGCGCGCGGCAGGCCTTCTACCGCGTCGACCCCGACGGACCGACGATCACACTCCCCCGGCGGTACCGCACCGCTGCGGTGGTCATCCACGAGCTCGCGCACTGGGCCCTCGACGACCAGCCCGACCTCCCGAACCACGGTCGCACCTTCACCCGGCTGATGCTCGACGCCACCCTCGAGTTCGGCGGCGACGAGCGCGCCGACCAGCTCCGGGCCGCGTTCGACGCCGAGAAGGTGAAGATCGGTCGTCCGCCCCGGCTCGGCCCCGACGGCGTGTGGCGCTACGGCTGGGACGAACGCCTCCGCCTCGGTCGCGGTCGGTCCCTGCGCATCGAGCGCACCGACGGTCCCCCGGTGACGGGCGTCTACGACGTGTCGGAACGCTCGGGCAGCGTGCTGGTGGTCCGCACCAACGGCCAGTCCGAACGCATCCTCACCCGGTCCGTCTACGACGTCCGCCCCGCCTGACCCGGAGCAGGAGCGGAGCCGGCGGTCATGCCCGGACCGGGGCGCGAGCGGATTCGACCATGAAGCAGGTCAGTTGAGGCGTTCGACGATCATGGCCATGCCCTGGCCGCCGCCGACGCACATGGTCTCGAGGCCGACGGTCTTGTCGGCGTCTTCGAGGCCGTTGAGCAGGGTGGTCATGATGCGGGCACCGGTCTGGCCGAACGGGTGGCCGAGTGCGATCGCGCCGCCGTTCACGTTCAGCTTGTCCATGTCGATCCCGAGCGCCTTCGCCGACGGGAGGACCTGCGCCGCGAACGCCTCGTTGATCTCGACGAGGTCGACGTCGTCGATCGTCATGCCGGCCCGGGCGAGCGCCTGGCGGCTCGCGGCGATCGGGCCGAGACCCATGATCTCGGGGTCGAGGCCGGTGACGCCGCTCGACACGATGCGTGCGATCGGGGTGAGGCCGAGCTCGGCCGCCTTGGTGTCGCTCATCACGATGACCGCGGCCGCGCCGTCGTTCAGCGGGCACGCGTTGCCGGCCGTGACCCGACCGTTCGGGCGGAACACCGGCTTGAGCGACGCGAGCTTCTCGAGCTGGGTGTCGGGGCGGGGGCAGTCGTCGACCGAGATGACCGCGCTGCCGTCGGCAAGCGGGTACGGCGTGATCTCGCGCTCGAAGAAGCCGCGCGCGATCGCGGCGCCGGCGCGCTGCTGCGACTGGAGCGCGAACGCGTCCATCTCCTCGCGCGTCACGCCCTCGACCTCGGCGACGTTCTCCGCGGTCTCGCCCATCGCGATGTAGACGTCGGGCAGACCCGCGGCGGGAGTCCAGTCGCCCTGGTCGCCGGCGGCCCGCGCCAGCGACCGGAGCCCGGCGTCGGCGAACTTCGGGTTCGACGTGTTCGGGGTGTGGTCGGAGCTGCCCCCGCGCAGGAAGCCGCTCACGGCCTCGACGCCGGCCGCGATGAACACGTCGCCCTCACCGGCGCGCACCGCGTGGGCCGCCATGCGCAGCGTCTGCAGCGAGCTCGAGCAGTAGCGGGTGATCGTGCAGCCGGGCACCTCGGGCATGTCGGCGAGGATCGCCACGACGCGGCCCATGTTGAAGCCCTGTTCCCCACCGGGCAGGCCACAGCCGAGGATCAGGTCGTCGACCGTGGTGCGGTCGAGCTCGGGCACCTTCTTCAGGGCCGCGTCGACGATGAACGCGGCCATGTCGTCGGCCCGCTCGTTGACGAACGAACCCTTCATGGCGCGCCCGATGGGCGAACGGGCGGTGGCGACGATCACGGCTTCGGGCATCTGAGCTCCTGAGAGAGAACGAGAACGGCCCGAGGATAGGCGCGCCGGCTCGGGACCGAAGCGAGCCGTTGGCACCGACGGTTCGATGCCGGCGTCGGCGAGCGGGGCCCGAACGGCCTGCGCCGCAGGCGCGAGAGCGGGAAGTCAGTCGAGGCGGCGGAGATCCCGGCGGAACCGCTTGCCGTTGGCCACGTACGACTGCGCCCCGAGCTGGATCATGAGCTCGGGCTCGACGGCGTCGAGCTTCAGCTTGGCGGGCACCCCGAGCGCCATCGCCCGGCTCGGCACCTCCATCCCGTTGGGGACGACGGCGTTGGCCCCGACGATCGCCTCGGCCCGAACGATCGCACCGTGGAGCACGATCGACCCCGAACCGACCAGCGAGCCCGACTCGATGGTGCAGCACTCCATGTGCACGAGGTGCCCGATGACGCAGTCGTCGCCGATGATGGTCGGGAGGTGGGGCGCGGTGTGGATCACCGAACCGTCCTGGATCGAGGTGCGCGCCCCCACGACGATCGTGCCGTTGTCGCCCCGGAGGACCGCTTGGGGCCACACCGACGACTCGGCCCCGATCGTGACGTTGCCGATCACCGTGGCATCGGGATGCACGAACGCCTCCGGATGGATCGTCGGTTCGACGTCGCCCAACGCATAGATCGCCATCCCAGCAACGTAGCCACAGGGGTACCCTGGCGTCGTGCCCGCACTCGACCGATCCTTCGTCGACGACCACCTGAAGCGGATCGCCGCCGACGGCTACACGATCGTCGAGGACGCGATCGACGTCGACGAGCTCGACACCCTCGCCGCAGATCTCCGCGGCCTCGAAGAGTTCTTCGACGTCCAGCCGGCGACCAACGGCTTCGAGGGCACGAAGACACTCCGTCTCTACAACCTGCTCGCCTACGGCGCGCGGTACGAGGCGATCCCGGTGCACCCGAACATCCTCCCGATCGTGGAGGGTGTGCTCGATCCCGGGTGTCTCATCAGCTCGCTGTCGTCGATCACGATCCTGCCGGGCGAGCGGGCCCAGCCGATCCACGCCGACGACCAGTTGATCCCACTCGCCAAGCCCCACGTGCCGACGGTCTGCAACACCATGTGGGCGCTCACCGACTTCACCGAGGCGAACGGCGCCACCCGCATCATCCCCGGCACGCACCGCTTCGACCACTCCCCCGACCTGTTCACGGAGTACGACTCCATCCCGGCCGAGATGCCCCGCGGCAGCGTGCTCGTGTGGCACGGCTCCCTGTGGCACGGCGGCGGCGCCAACGCGACCGACGCGCCGCGTGTCGGCATCGCGATGAACTACTGCGCGGGTTTCATCCGCCAGCAGGAGAACCAGCAACTCGGGCTGCCACGCGCCACGGTGGCCGGGTTCGCGCCGCGCCTGCGCGAGCTCGTCGGGTACAGCGTGTACCAGGGCCTCATCGGCCACATCGACAAGCACGATCCCGTCGAGATGCTCACCGGAGCCAACGCCTCCGGGATGATCTGGGACCAGATCTGATGTGGAGCGAACGGCGTTCGCGGCCTCACTCGAGCGCCGATGCGTTCCGAGTGAGCGGAACGATCTAGGCGCCTTGCAGGAGGGCAGCAAGAAGGCGATCTTCGCCGCGTTCCTCGCGAACCTCGGGATCGCGATCGCGAAGTTCGTGGGCTTCGCGCTCACGGGTGCGGCGTCGATGCTCGCGGAGGCCATCCACTCCCTGGCCGACACCGGCAACCAGGGCCTGCTGTTCCTCGGTGGCCGTCGTGCGAGCCACGCACCCGACGACGAGCATGCTTTCGGGTACGGCGCCGAGCGCTACTTCTGGTCGTTCGTCGTGGCGCTCGTGCTCTTCACGCTGGGCGGGGTGTTCGCCCTGTTCGAGGGGATCGAGAAGCTCCTCAACCCGCACGAGATCGAATCTCCCCAGATCGCACTCGCGATCCTCGCGGTGGCGATGGTGTTGGAAGGCCTGTCGTTGCGGACCGCGCAACGGGAGGCGATGCCGGCACGGGGCACGGCCTCCTGGTGGACGTTCATCCACCGCTCGAAGAGCCCGGAGCTCCCCGTGGTGCTGCTCGAGGACACCGGCGCGCTCATCGGTCTCGTGTGCGCCATCACCGGGGTGCTCCTGAGCTGGATCACGGGCGAGTCGTGGTTCGATGCGCTCGGCAGCATCGCGATCGGGTCCCTCCTCGTGGTGATCGCCGTGGTGCTGGCCACGGAGATGCGCAGCCTCCTGATCGGAGAGTCGGCGAGCCCCGAACAGCAGGACGCAATCCGCGCCGCGATCACCTCGGGCCCCGAGGTCGCACGCATCATCCACCTGCGGACCCGTCACCTCGGTCCCGACGAGCTGCTCGTGGGCGCGAAGCTCCACCTCACCGCGACCACGGTGGAGGTCCTCGCAGCCGAGATCGACACGGTGGAGGAACGGATCCGTGCTGCGGTGCCGATCGCCAAGGTGATCTACATCGAGCCCGATGTGTACCGAACGGTCGACGGCCCGTCGGGCGGCGCGTCAGGCGGGCCGGAAGTGCAGGAACGCGGTGCTGGGACCGGCGACCTCGACCTCGGCGACGACGGGTAGGTCGAGCGTGAGCGCGGACGGTTCGACGCCGAGGAGGTTCCCGACGACGCGCGGCCCTTCGTCGAGCTCGACCACCAGCACCGCGTAGGGGAGCTCATCGGCGAAGGCCGGGTCGATCGGTCGGTGGGTCACGGTCCAGGTGAAGACCCGACCCCGACCCGACGTCGGCTCCCACGTCCAGCTGTTCGAACCGCACGCCGCACACCGAAAGCGCGGTGGGTGACGCCAGGTGCTGCACTCGGCACACCGTTGGAGATGGATGCGACCGGTCTGCGCGGCGTGGGCGTAGAACTCGCCGTTCAACCCCTCGGCCGACGGGGTGACCCGACCGACCCGCACCGGGAACACCGGCTCCGCTGCGCTCACCTCGATGGGTCGCTGCGCTGCGCCGCCTCGATCGCCCACCCGTTCGGCTCCCGCGCCGATGTCCGGCGGCTCCGCTGCGCTCACCTCGATGGGTCGCTGCGCTGCGCCGCCTCGATCGCCCACCCGTTCGGCTCCCGCGCCGATGTCCGGCGGCTCCGCTGCGCTCACTGGTCCTGCCCGAGGATGAGGATGCTGCCGTCGCCGAAGTCGCCCCAGCCGGTGACCGCGCCGACCTCGGCGCCCGCTACCTGCGCCGCACCCGCGGTGCCGCGCAGCTGGCGGGTTGCCTCGACGACGTGGTTCATGCCCCACATGTGGCCCTGGGAGAGCAGGCCGCCGTGGGTGTTGAGCGGGAGCGACCCGCCGAGGCCGATCCGGCCGTCGCGCACGAACTCGCCTGCGCCCCCGCGCTCGCACAGGCCGAGGGCCTCGAGCTGGAGCAGCACGACGTAGGTGAAGCAGTCGTAGATCTCGGCGAAGTCGAGATCGGCCGGGGCGATCCCGGACTGCGCGAACGCACGGGGCGCCGCGCCCGTCAGACCGATCCGGAAGGGATCGGGGCGGTTCGCGATGTCGTCGGCCGGATGCGGGTGGCCCTCGGCCGCGCCGAGGAGCACGACCGGCGGGTTCGGGAGGTCGCGAGCCTGTTCGACGGAGCTGACGATCACCGCGACCGCGCAGTCGGTCTCGAGGCAGCAGTCGTAGAGCCGGAACGGCTCGCTCACCCACGGTGCCGCGAGGTACTCGTCCATCGTCAGGTCCTTGCCCCGCATGAGCGCACGCTCGTTGAGCTGCGCGTGGCGGCGGAACGTGACCGCGACCTCGCCGGTGTCGGTGTCTCGCGTGCCGTAGAGGAGCTTGTGCCGCGTCGCGATCCACCCGTAGAACTGCGCCGCCGATCGCGCACCGTGCGGCAGGTAGTAGTCGAGCACCACATCACCGACCGCGCTCGCGTCGAGCCCGCGGCGAGGCACCGGCACCCCCTCGCGGGGGCGGAACGCGGAGTAGCCGTTCCACCCGACGACCACGAGCACGTTGCGGGCCAGCCCGGCCTGCACCGCGAGTGCGGCGTCGCCGATCGCAGCCACGCCGCTCGCGCCGCCCATGTGGACGGTCACCGACCAGTTCACCGTGTCGACGCCGAGGTTCGCGGCGAGCTCTTCGACGGTCGTGTATCCCGGCGGCGGCACGATCCCGTCGATGTCGGCGACGCTCAGCCCCGCGTCGGCGATCGCCGCGTCGGCAGCCTCGAGCATGAGCTGCACCGGCAACCGGTCGGCCCCGCGCACGTAGTCGGTCTCGCCCACGCCGACGATCGAGGCCCGCGGTGCGCCGCTCACAGTTGGATGAGCTCGAAGCCGACCGCGGGGCGGCCACCGAAGCGGGTTCCGGTCTGGGTCGCCATCCCGCGCAAGAACGGATCCGGATCGGTGCCGACCGTTCCGACCGAGAGCCCGTCGAGGTAGGCCCGGTGCTCCTGCAACGACGCGACGCCCGCGTCGACGAACCCGGTGACGTCGACCGCGTGCTTCCCGAGGGGCGACGCGGCGACGAAGATCCGTCGGGCCTCGCTCCACGGCTCGAGCCCTTCGTCGAGGAGCTCGGGGAACACCCACCGGTTGCCCGCGTCGCGCGCGGCATCGACGAGCGCTTCGCCGACCACCCGGTGATCCGCCATGTTCACGCCACCGCCCTCGAACGACGCGTGGTGGTTGATCGTGATGAGCACCTCGGGGCGGTGCCGCCGGATCGCACGGGCGATGTCGCGCCGGAGCGGGAGTCCGTACTCGAGCACGCCGTCGCGGTGGCCGAGGAACTCGACCGTCGTCACGCCGACGTGCGCGGCACCCCGGCGTTCCTCTTCCTCGCGCAACGGCCCCGACTCCGACGGTTCGAGGCCGTCGATCCCGGCTTCGCCGCTCGTGGCCAGGACGTAGACCACCTCGCGACCCTCGCTCGTCCAGCGGGCGACGGCGCTCGCCGCGCCGTACTCGAGGTCGTCGGGATGGGCGACGACGGCCAGCGCCCGGGACCAGTCTTCAGGAAGGGGTTCGAGCTCGACGGTACTCATGTCGCGGCGAACCTAGCCCGATGAACAACAGGTCCGGCAACCCCGCCGGGATGCCGCGCCGACGGCCGACCGAGGAGCCAGACTCATCCCATGCAGAGACTCGGAATCGACATCGGAGGATCCGGCATCAAGGGCGCGCCCGTCGACCTCGACGCCGGCACCTTCGCCCAGGAGCGGCTCCGCATCCCGACCCCCGACGGCGGCAAGCCCGCCGACGTCGCCAAGGTGGTCGCCGAGATCGTCGCCCACTTCCCCGACGTCGACGGACCGGTCGGGTGCACGTTCCCCGCCGTGATGAGCAGCGGCGTCGCGCTCACCGCCGCGAACGTCGACGACTCCTGGATCGGCACCGACGCGCAGGCCCTCTTCAAGCAGGCCGCGGGACGCGACTTCGTGGTCGTCAACGACGCCGACGCCGCCGGGATCGCCGAGATGCGCTACGGCGCCGGGAACGGCGAGCAGGGCGTCGTGCTGATGCTCACGCTCGGCACCGGGATCGGGAGCGCGTTGTTCGTCGACGGGGTCCTCGTACCCAACACCGAGTTCGGTCACCTCGAGGTCAACGGCAAGGAGGCCGAACACCGGGCCGCCGAGAGTGTGCGCGAGACGCACGACCTCAAGTGGAAGGAATGGGCGGAGCGGCTCGACGAGGTGATCGCGGCCATGGACCGCGTCCTGTGGCCGGAGCTGATCATGATCGGCGGCGGGGTGAGCAAGAAGAGCGAGAAGTTCCTCCCACACCTCCATCCCCGGGCCCGCGTCATCCCGGCCCAGCTCCTGAACGACGCCGGCATCATCGGCGCCGCCCTCGCGACCACCTGAATGGTCGATCCGCTGCGCCGGCTCGACCGCACACCCGCTGAAGTGCTCCACGGGCGGGTCCGCCGGCTCCGCTCCTTCTCCTCCTGAGCTTCCCGTAACCTCTCGATGGACGAGAATGCCGATGAGGTCCTGGTCGACACCCGAGCGGGCAAGCTGGCCGGTCGCCGCGAAGGTGGGGTCGCCGTGTTCCGCGGCATCCCCTACGCGGCATCGACCGCCGGAGCGAACCGGTTCCGTCCGCCGCAACCCGTCGAACCCTGGGCGGGCACGCGCGACGCCTCGGAGTTCGGGCCGCTCGCGCCGCAGCAACCGTCGGCGATGGAAGCGCTGCTCGGTCAGAGCGAGGTACACAGCAGCGAAGACTGCCTGAGCCTGAACGTCTGGACCCCGGCCACCGACGACCGTCGGCGACCGGTGATGTTCTGGATCCACGGCGGTGCGTTCATCTTCGGTTCGGGCTCGACCCCCTGGTACGACGGCACCCGGTTCGCCACCGACGGCGACGCGGTCGTCGTCACGATCAACTACCGCCTCGGCGCCTTCGGGTTCACGTACCTCGAGGACCTGGGCGGCACGGAGTTCGCGGGATCGGGCAACGCCGGCATCCTCGACCAGATCGCCGCACTCGAGTGGGTGCGCGACAACATCGAACGCTTCGGCGGCAACCCCGACGACATCACGATCTTCGGTGAGTCGGCCGGCGCGATGAGCGTGGGGACGCTGCTCGGCGCACCCACGGCCGACGGCTTGTTCCACCGGGCGATCCTCCAGAGCGGCGCGGCCTCGTTCACGACGCCGGCGGCCGACGCGACCCCTGTCACCGAACGGCTCATGACGACCGCGGGCGTGTCGTCGGTCGCCGAGCTCGTCGAGCTCCCCGCAGCCGATCTCCTCGCGGCCCAGCAGCAGATGATCACCGCGTCGGGCAGCCTCGGGCTCCCGTTCCGGCCCGTCGTCGACGGCGCCGTGCTCCCGGCGAATCCCCTCGACACGATCGCGTCCGGGGCCACCGGCAACGTCCCGATCCTGATCGGCACCAACCTCGACGAGACCACGCTCTTCCTCGTGCTCGACCCGACCCTCGGCGCGCTCGACGAGACCTCGCTCGTCGCCCGGGCCACCGACATGTTCGGCGAGCGGGGCGCGAGCACCGTCGCGCGCTACCGACGCAATCGCCCCGACGCGAACCTGCGCGACGTGCTCGTCGCACTCACGTCCGACGGCGTCTTCCGGATCCCCGCGATCCGCCTCGCCGAGGCGCAGGTGCGCCTGGGGCGGCCGGTCTACTCGTACCTCTTCACCTGGGCGACGCCCGCGTTCGACGGCGTGCTCGGCTCCACCCACGCGCTCGAGCTTCCGTTCGTGTTCGACAACCTCGACCAGCCGGGGGTCGCCTTCCTCACCGGCGAGGGGGAGGAACGCGCCGGACTCGCGACGGTGATGCACGAGGCATGGATCCGGTTCGCCCGCACCGGGAACGCCGGGTGGCCCGCCTACGACCTCGACCGTCGCGCGACGCAGACCTTCGACGGAGCCGACCACCCGGTCGTCGACGATCCCGCCGGCGACGAACGCACGGTCTGGGAAGGCATCACGCTCCACACGTGACTACCAGCCGGGACCGGCCTCGATCGGGTTCCCGAGCTTCGTCGCCTCGGCGGCGTTGCGGCACCGTTCGTCGGCGGCCTCGTTCAACGCGTGACCGGCGTGACCCTTCACCCACTCGAAGGTGACGAGGCGACCGGACAGCTCGGCGTCGATCGCCTCGATGATCTCCCGGTTCTTCACCGGGGTCCGCTGCGAGGTCTTCCAGCCCCGCTGCTTCCAGCCGTGGATCCACTTGGTGCACGCGTCGATCGTGTAGCTGCTGTCGGCCTTGATGAGCAGCGGCCGATCGGCCGGCAGGGTGCGCAGTGCCTCGAGGACCGCCATGAGCTCCATGCGGTTGTTCGTGGTGTCGGGTTCACCGCCCGCGGCCCAGCATCCGTCGTCGGAGTACCAGCACCAGCCGCCCGGGCCCGGGTTCGTCAGGCACGAGCCGTCGGTGGCGACCACGATCGCCGGCCCCGCCTCTGCCACGATCTCGATCTCCTCTGCGACCTCGATCTCTTCGACGACGACCGCGCCGAACAGGTCGCCTTGCGCGGGATCGGCCGTCACTGGACGACGCTGCCGCCGTCGACGGCGAGCGCATGCCCGACGACGAACGACGCCGCGTCGGAGCAGAGCCACACGACGGCTTCGGCGATCTCCTCCGGACGCCCGAGCCGACCGAGCGGCACCGAACGGGTCATCATCTTCTCGATCTTCGGGTCGCCGCCCATGAACCCCTCGAGCATCGGCGTGCGGGTGCTGCCGGGGCACACCGCGTTGATGCGGACGCCCTGCGACCCGTACTCGAGCGCGGCCGCCCGGGTGAGGCCGACCACTCCGTGCTTGCTCGCCACGTAGGCCGGCAGGCCGGCGAAGCCCTGGAGGCCCGCCCCCGACGACATGTTCACGATCGCGCCGCCTCCCCCCGCGAGCATCACGGGGATCTCCTGCCGCAGGCACAGGAACACGCTGGTGAGGTTCAGGTTGATGGTGCGGGTCCAGTCGTCGACGCTGTAGTCGGCGGTGAACGCGCCCGGCCCGGTGGTGCCCGCGTTGTTCAGGGCGCAATCGAGTCGACCGAACCGCGCCACCGCGCCGGCCACGAGCGCCTCGACCTGCGTCTCCTGCGTCACGTCGGTGGGGACGAAGACCGCCTCCCCGCCGACCGCCTCGATCTCGGCGACCGTCCCGTTGCCGCCCGCTTCGTCGATGTCGGCCACCACGACCCGCGCGCCCTCGCGGGCGAACGCGACTGCCGACGCGCGACCGAGCCCCGATCCCCCACCGGTGACGAGCGCGACCTTGTCTTCCAGACCGAGCGTCATACGCCGAAGTACTCGCCGCCGTTGACGTCGAGCGACTGGCCCGTGATCACGCGCGACATGTCGGAGGCGAAGAAGAGGATCGCCTCGGCGATGTCTTCCTGTGGCGGGATGAACCCGAGCGGGATCGCTTCGGTGATCTCGGCGATGACCTCGTCCTGGGTGACCCCCCGCTCACTGATCTGCCAGTCGACGTAGAGCTGCACGTTCGGACCCCAGATCCAACCGGGGATCACCGAGTTGACCCGGATGCCGTCGGCACCGAGCTCGGTGGCGAGCGAGCGGACCGCCACGAGCAGGGCGCCCTTCGACGACGCGTACGAGCCCTCGTTGGGGCGGATCTTGCGGGCGCTCATCGAGTTCACGAACACGACCGAGCCACCCCCGCGCTGCTTGAGTGCCGGCACCGCGGCCTGGGTGAGCTGGAGCGAGCCCCAGACGTTCACCTCGAAGACCTTGCGCCACTTCTCCAGGTCGGCGTCGGCGAACGACGCGCCCCCGTCGCCCCGGAAGGCGCTGTTGACCAGGATGTCGAGGCCGCCGAACGCATCGACGGTCTTCGCGACGGCCCGGGCGCAATCATCGGCGTCGACGATGTTGGTGGCCAGCGGGATCGCGCGTCCGCCCATCGCCTCGATCTCGTCGGCGACCGACTGGACCCGCTCCTCGGTGCGGGCGGCGAGCCCGACCGCGGCTCCCTCCCGGGCGAGTGCGAGCGCGGTGGCCCGGCCGAGACCGGGACCCACCCCCGACACGATGGCGACCTTGTTCTCGAGCAGCATTGGCGAGCCCTTCCGCGAGGTGACGGCTGAATCTGCCAGGCTCTCGGGCTGTGATCAAACTCATCTGCTTCGTCGTGCGGAATCCGTCCCTCGGGATCGACGAGTTCCACGATCGTTGGTCCGGCGAGCACGCGCCGAGCGTCGCGGCCCATCCGGCGACCCAGGGTCGGCTCGTCGGCTACGAGCTCAACCGCCGCAAGGCCCGCGACTACGAGCGGACCGACGTCCCGTTCGACGGCGTGGCGGTGCAGTACTACTCGTCGCTCGACGACTTCATGACCATGCTCGGCGATCCCGACTACGCCCAGCTCATGGCGGCGGAGTCGGACCTCATCGACCTCTCGTCGTCACTCGTGATCTTCACCGAGCCCGAGCACGTCGTGATGGAGGGCCCGTCGCCCCGGCCCGACGGGGCGACCAAGCTGTTCGCGGCGCTCCACCGTCGTCCGGGCACCACCGTCGAGGAGTTCCGGGAGCACTGGCGCACGAAGCACGCGGCGGTGAACCGCGACACGCGGTCGATCGCCCAGCACATCCTCCGCTACGAGCAGAACGTGGCCCACGACGACGGCGAGTTCGACGGCGTCACGATCCAGTGGTTCGCGAGCACGCGCGAGTTCTTCGCCATGGCGATGGAACCCGAGCAGGCGAGCATCGTCGAGCCCGACGAAGCCGAGCTGCTCGACCAGTCGGCGCTGACCTGGATCCTCACCGACGCCGAACAGCAGATCGTCTAGGTCCCGACGCAGAACCCCGCGGCGTCGGTGGAGTCGGTGCCGTCGGCGCAGTGCAGGTCGGCATGGTCGTGGCTGAAGACGCCGTCGGGGCTGTCCCAGCCGGGAACGACCCACGCGTGCACCATCCACTGCGTACGGTCCATGAACATCCCCTCCTTGCCGTCGCACATCTTCTTCGTGATGTCGCGATCAGCGGCGAACGGGATCTCCATCTTGCCGCTCGTGAACTTCACGCAGACGCCGGTGTGCCGGTGCCAGTGGTCGTTCGGGCCGGCGAAACCCTCGGGCGCGTCGCCGCTGCCCGTTCCGCCGAGGTACATGAGTCCGGTGACGCGTGAGGTCGGGCTGGTGCCGTCGTAGATGAGCGTCGGGGGCTTCGCCGCGTCGAACGTGTTGCCGGCCGCGTTGGCGATGCCGACGTAGTGGGCACCGACCAGCGGCGCGAACCCGCCGGCGAGCACGTACCCGGCCGCTTCCGCGTCGGCGACCGTCGGGTAGCGCAACGCGACGTCGCGCGCCGCCACCAACTGCGACGCGACCTGTTCGCGGGTCGCGTCGTCGAGGGGCTCGTTCGGGAGCGATTCCGCCTGTTGGTCGGCGTTGGCGTGGTGGTGGTCGACCCCGGTGGCCGCCGCGGTCTCGACCGCAGGCGTCGCCGACGAGCCCGGCGCGGCCGCCGATGCTGCGTCGTCGGATGGATCCCGGGAGATCAGCGCCACGACCAGCGCCGCCACGAGGATCCCCACCAGCACCGCAACGAGCATGCGTCGGTCGATGTCTGCCGAACCGTCCATCGTCGTCCCCCCGGATCGATGGGCGGAACGCTAGTCGTCAGCCCAGGACGAGTTCCGCGACCGACCGGAGGGTGGCCGGATCGCCGTACACCTGCAGGGTCGTGACCACCGACTCCCGCCACGCCTCGAGGTCGTCGCGGATCTTCTCCTTCGGGCCGACCAGCGACGTCTCCTCGACGAGTGAGGTCGGCACCAGCGCAGCCGCCTCCTCCTTCTTGCCGTCGAGGTACAGCTCCTGGATCTTGCGGGCCTCACCCTCGTAGCCCATGCGCGAGAACACGTCGGCGTGGAAGTTCATGTTCTTCGCGCCCATGCCGCCGATGTAGAGCGCGAGCACCGGCTTCATGAAGCCAGCGGCCTCCTCGACGTCGTCGGCGATGATGATCGGGACCGTGGCCGCGACCTCGAAGTCGTCGAACGACCGGCGCGCGCCCGGACGGGCGAAGCCTTCGGCCAGCGCCTCGCGGTAGAAGCCGTCCATCTTCGGCGAGTAGTAGATCGCGAGCCAGCCGTCGGCGATCTCCGCGGTGAGCGACACGTTCTTCGGACCCTCGGACGCGAGGTAGATCGGCAGGTCTTCGCGCAGCGGGTGCACGATCGACTTCACCGCCTTCCCCAGGCCGGTGCCACCCGGGTACGGCAGCGTGTAGTGCTCGCCCTCGTAGGTCACCGGCTCCTTGCGGGCGAGGATCTTGCGGATGATGTCGACGTACTCCCGCGTGCGCGCCAACGGCTTCGGGTAGGGCTGGCCGTACCAACCCTCCACGACCTGCGGACCCGACGCGCCGAGGCCGAGGATGAACCGACCCCCGGTGAGGTGGTCCATCGTCATCGCGGCCATCGCGGTCGCCGACGGCGTTCGGGCCGACATCTGGATGATCGAGGTGCCGAGCTTGATCTTCTCCGTGGCCGCGCCCCACCACGCCAGCGGCGTCAACGCATCGGACCCGTAGGCCTCCGCGGTCCACGCCGAGTCGAAGCCGAGTTCCTCGGCGACGCGCAACTGCTCGGGGGCCGCGGCCGGCGGGCCCGCGCCCCAGTACCCGATCTGCAGCCCCAGTTTCAGATCCCGTGTGCTCATCCCGCCGAGCCTATGGCCTCGCCGCGAACCACGTAGGGGAACCTGTCGCACGTTGTCGCACACCTGCGACAACCTGCGACGACCTCCCCTACGGAGGTGCAAGCGACCCATCGACCGCGGTCAAGCCGGCCTCCGGACGCTCCTGCGCTCGCGACGCAGGCACTCCGAGCCAGTAGGCGGCTGACGCCCGGACCTCGCCGTCGACCGTGAACCAGAGCCGGGCCGGGTCGCCGTCGGCGTGCACGAGCTCGACCACGTCGCCCGGATCGATGCCCGCGCGGTGCTCCATCTCGATCCGGGTCACCCGCGTGGGCTCCCGGACCGCGAGATCGTCTTCCACCCCGGCCCAGTAGACCGCGTTGTTGACGTGACCCAACACGTCGAAGTCGGTCGACCGCAGCACCCACGCCCGGCGAGCGGCATCGTCGGGCGGCGGGGGGTGCTCCAACCGGGCACGGATGCGGCGGCGGGTCCCTTCGCCGTACACCGCGTGGAAGTCGGCCGGCACCGGGAGCGGAGCACCGGTCGTGCGGTCGACGTGCACCCAGACCGCCGCGAGCTCGACGGTGGCACCGCCCGCACCGACGACCCGGGTCCTGCGCTCGGCCCAGCGGGGCCCGGAACCGCCGCAGAACGTCGTGAGCTCGACCATCTCACCCAGCGAGAGCCGGCCCGTCAGCTCACCCACGAGACGACGCAACACCCAGTACCCGGTCTCGTCGGTGATGCCGCTCTCCGCGGAATCGTCGGTCGCCACATCCTGCGCGTACCGGGCGAGGGCGTCGAGCCGCAGCGAACCGTCGGGGTGCACGTCGCCGAGGCGGACCCGTCGGGTGCCGACGTAGCGCCGGTCGTGCTCGGCGACCGACACGAACTCGTCGGGCGGGGTCACGCGGCGATGCCGGCGAGCCCGTCGACGAGCGCCGCCGTCGCCTCCACCCGCGCGTTCGGGCCGATGCCCCGGATCCGCGGCGGCAGCTCGAGCTGGACGCCCCCACCGCGGGCCCGGTTCACGGGGTTCGCCGGGTGCAGGCCCCGCAGCTCGCGCGGGATCACCGCGAGGTCGTCGACCACCTCGTAGTGGGGAAGCGCCGACCGGAGGGCATCGGACACCCGCACCGCGAGCGCACGATCGGCACCGCCGGCGAGGATGCGCGTCCACCAACCGTCGCGGCCGTAGCCGTGGATCGAGATCACGATGTCGACGTGATCGAGGAACGCCGCGAGCGCGGGCGACGACTCCGGCCCGATGTGGTGCGACGGGAGGTGCCACCGGAGGTCGGCGGGCTGCTCGACCGTGTAGAGCGACGCGCCACCCGCGTCGGCCGCGGCCGCGGCGACCTCGGCCGTGCCCCGTTCCAGCGAACCGCCGTGAATGGCCATGAACCCGACGGGTGACCGGAGCTCGACGGCCTCCCGCACGCCGGGGCAGTCGAGGAGCTCGGCGAACCGGGTCATCCGAGCGCGTCGAGCAGACGGTCGATCTCGGCGACGTCGGCGCTCGTCGGCACGAGCACGAACTCCTCGCAGCCGATGTCGGCGAGCGCGGCGACGACCTCGCGGATCGCCCCCGGGTCGTGCATCCGGGTCAGGCCGGCCATCGCCTTCGCCGCTTCGTCACCGAACGTGGAGAGGTACTCGTACGCGTAGGAGAAGAGCCGGTCGCGGGCCCCGTCGCCGAGCGCGAACCACGTGCTGGTGGTGAGGGTCGGTGCCGTCGAGCGGCCGGCGTCGCGCCACGCGGCCTCGACCGCACGGAACTGGCGGTCGACGCCGGCGGGGTCGGGGCCGATGTCGTAGCCGGCGAGGCCGTCGGCCCACTTCGCACTGCGGGCCAACGACTTCGGACCCATCGCCGCCGTCCAGAGCGGCGGGCCGCCCGGCTGCACCGGCTCGGGGCCGATCGGTGGGAGGCCCTCGACGACGATCTCGCCGGCCCAGACCGCCCGCATGATCGCGACCTGCTCGTCGAGCCGGGCGAACCGGCGGCTGAACGGCGCCCCGACCGCGAGGTAGTCCTGCTCCCGCCCGCCGACGCCCACGCCGAGCGTGAGCCGACCACCCGACAACACGTCGATCGTGGCGGCCTGCTTCGCAAGTCGTACCGGCTCGTGCGACGGCAGCACGACCACGGTCGACTCGAGGCGAACCCGCTCCGTCGCCGCCGCCGCGAACGCGAGCGTGGTCACGAGATCATGACTCCAGTACGCGACGCGCTCCCCCACCGCGAGGCTCGAGAACGGACCGTCGTCGATGCGCCGGCACCACTCGCGGATGGTGGCGCGGTCGGTGCCGCGCACGAACGACGGAAGCGTCAGACCGATGTCCACTACGCGTTCTTCGGGACGTCCTTGAACGGCTTGCCCTTGTTGGGGTCGGGCTCCTTCGGCAGGCCGAGCACCCGCTCACCGAGGATGTTCTTCTGGACCTGGTCGGTCCCGCCGTAGATCGACGGTCCGGGCGAGAACAGGATCGTCTCCTGCAACATGCCCCCACCGAGCGAGTCCTCGCCCATCAGCATCGTGTCGGCTCCGAGGATGTGACTCCCGACGTCTCGGTTCAGCCGCAGCATCTCGCTCATCATCAGCTTGGCGATGTTGGGGCCACCGGCGGCGCCCCCGCCGCCCTTGGCCCGCAGCATCGTGAACTTGCCGAGCTCCTGCAACGTGTACAGCTGGGCGATGCCCTGCCGCACCACGGGGTCGTCGTTCTTGCCGACCTCCTGGGCCAGCTTCATGAGCGACTTCGCCATGCCGCCACCACCGCCGCCGGTCCCGCCGGTGCGGACCTGGCCCACGGAGTCGCCGACCCGCTTGTCGAGCTGGCCGGCCTTGGCGCCGGGGAACGCCGCGCCCGCCGCGCCGCTGCCGCCGCTGCCGAGCCCGGCGCGTTCGGCTGCGAGCGTCGTGTTGGTGACCGCCCAACCGTTGTTCAGCCCACCGAGCATGTCGTCGTTGTGGACGCGCGCGCCGTCGATGAACACCTCGTTGAACATCGCCCGGCCCGTCATCTCGCGCAACGGCCGGATCTCGACTCCGGGTTGGTCCATCTCGAACCGGAAGTAGGTGATGCCCGCGTGCTTCGGCGCGTCAGGGTCGGTGCGCGCGATCAGCATCCCGAGGTTGCAGATCTGCGCGGTCGACGTCCAGACCTTCTGGCCGGTGATGACCCACTCGTCGCCGTCGCGCTCGGCCTTGGTCTGCAGTCCGGCGAGGTCCGAACCGGCGCCCGGCTCGCTGAAGAGCTGGCACCAGCTGTCCTGGCCGTTCAGGATGCGCAGCAGCCACTCGTCCTTCTGCTCGCGCGTCCCGTGCGCGACGATCGTCGGACCGGCGAGCAGGTAGCCGAGACCCGCGGGCGGTCCGATGGCGCCGAACGCCGCGATCTCGCGGTTCACGATGCTGGCGAGGCCGCGCGAGTAGCCCTTGCCGAAGTCGTCCTCCGGCCAGGTGGGCGCGCCGTAGCCCGAGCGGGCAAGACGCTCCCACCACTCGGCGACCGTGAGCTCGGGATCCCAGTTCTCGCTCAGCCAGGTACGGACCTGTTCGGCGACCATCTCGTCGGTGATCACTGCCATCGCTAGTTCTCCAGTGCCAAGAGTTCGAGGACCTTCTCCGACGGGCGCGCGATCACTGCCTGCGCGCCCACGAACACCACCGGGCGTTCCATGAGCTCGGGATGCTCGAGCAGCAGCGCGACGACCGCGTCCTTCTCCACGTAGTCGCCGGCGGCGAGGCCGAGCTCTGAGAAGCGCTTGTCGTGGCGGACCAGTGCACCCGGCTCATCCGGGATCGAGTCGACGATCCGGGCGAGGGTCGCACGGTCGGGCGGCGCCTTGAGGTACTCGACCACGTCGGTCGTCACCCCGTGCTCCTCGAGGATCGAGAGCGCGCCCCGAGACTTGCTGCACTTCGGGTTGTGGAACACCACTGCATCCATCGGGGCCACGTTACCGGTCGAGCCGTTCCTGCAGCTCGGCGACCGCCTGCTCGAGGGCGGCGACCCGGGCCTCGAGGTCAGGCCTGCGGTCGGGCGCGGCCGGCGGAGTCGGAGGGGTCGACGGGGCCACTCCGGCTCCGGCGGGCGCCGACACGACCGCCTCGTCGTCGCTCAGCGTCTGGATCCACCGGGCGTCCTTGCGGCCCGGCTCCCGGGCCAGTCGCCGGGCCAGCGGTGGCTCCCTCCCGGCCAGCGCGGCCAGGCCGTCCTCGACCTCCGCCACGTCGGAGAACGCATGGAGCCGCTCCGTGCGGGTCTTCAGCTCTCCTGCCGTCTGCGGCCCCCGGAGGAGCAGCACCGCGAGGAGCGCCAGCCCGATCGGGTCGACCTCGAGGGCCTCGTCGAGGCAGTGCCGGTACTTGATGACCCGGCTCCCGGGATAGACCCCGCGCCGCACGAGCTCGTGCCCGCGGAGCCGGTCGAGTGCCGACTCGACGTCGTCGTCGCGGAGTTGCAGCACGGGATCGCGGCTCGTGGTCTGGTTGCATGCGTTCACCAGGCCGTTGAGGCTGAGTGGATACGCGTCGGGTGTGGTCCGCTCCTTCTCGAGCAGACAGCCCACTACCCGGATCTCCTCCGGCGTCAGGTCCACGGCGGGATCCTAGGAGGTGCCGATCCCGGTCAGGCGAGCTGCAGCTGCGGATGCGAGAGCGCGCCGGTGAGCAGTCGGAGGTAGCGGCCGCGGTCGACGTCGACCGCGCCGAGCGACACGAGGTGCTCGGTGGTCCACTGCACGTCGAACAGTTCGCAGCCTCCCGACCGGAGTCGTTCGACCAGCGCCATGAGCGCGACCTTCGACGCGTCTGTGACGCGGTGGAACATCGACTCGCCGGCGAAGAAGCCGCCGATCGCGATCCCGTACACCCCGCCGACGAGTTCGGGCTCGCCGGAGCCACCCGCACCCGACGCGTCCGACCACACCTCGACGCTGTGGGCCCAGCCGAGGCGGTGCAGCTCGCAGTACGCAGCGACGAAGCTGTCGTCGATCCAGCCGTGGGGACGCCCGGGGTCGGCGCACGCCTCCATCACGGAGCGGAAGGCGACGTCGACCGTGACCGAGAAGCGACGGCTCGCCCTGCGCAGCGACCGGCTGACGTACAGGCCGTCGAGCGGGAGGATCCCGCGCGGATCGGGCGACCACCACGCGAGCGGTCCGCCGAGGGTGATCCGCATCGGGAACAGGCCCGCCCGGTATCCGGCGAGCACGGTCCCCGGTTCGAGGTCGGCGCCGATCCCCACGATGCCCTCGGCATCCGCGTCGGCAGGCGACGGGAACTCGTAACGACTCGCCGGCGGATCGATCGGCACGCTGCGCAGCCTCGCGCGTCGCCCGACGAGTACTTTCCCCCCGTGGGAGGAGTCGGTCTTCGAGCCCGCGCCGGGTTGCGGAAGGGGTGGCGGGCATGGCTCGTCGTCGCGCTGCTCGCCGGAATCGGCGGCGGGATCGTGATCGGCGCCCTCGCCGGCGCCGATCGTGCCGAACGGGCCTATCCCACCTTCGTCGAACGCAGCAAGGCCATCGACGTGCTGGTTCCCGGCAAGAGCGACTTCGGGCTGGTCGGCGCCGTCGACCTCAACGACGTTGTCCGACTCCCACAGGTCGCGAGCGTCGCCGACGCCAGTGCCGCCCTCCTGTTCACGGGCCGAACCGAGGACGGTCGACTCATCGGTCCGGGCGATCTCTTCCCGGTGGCGAGTCGGAGCAACGCGCTCGGGACCACGATGGAGACCTGGAAGATGACGGCGGGCCGGCCGGCCCGGCCATTCGAGCCGCTCGAGGCGACGGCCAGCTTCCTGCTCGCCCGCCGGCTGCACCTGGAGGTCGGGAGCACCATCCGGCTGCACTTCTTCAGCGCGAGCTCGTTCCCGAGCATCGCCGGCCAGCTCCTCGGCGGCTTCGGGCCGCGCCTCGACAGCGGCTACGAGGCGAACGCCGCCGACCTCGAGCGCCTGGCGAACGGACCCGACCTCACGTTCACGATCACCGGCATCGAGGCCTCGGCATCGGAGTTCCCTCCGTTGCCGGCCGACATCCGAGCGCCGCTCCACCTCACCCCCGCCTTCTGGAACACATACGTCGACGACCTCGTCCAGAGCCCACTCGCCTACATCCGGCTCCGGCGGGGCGCAGCCGATCTCCCGGCCTTCACCCGGGCGGTCGAACGCCTCGGCGGCGACCAGGCCGTGTCGTTCGTGACGACGCAGCCCAACCAGCTCGCGCGCGTGCAACGTGAGATCCAGCTCGAAGCCGCGGCGTTGCGGATCTTCGCGGCGGTCACGCTGTTGGCGTTCACAGTCGTCGTGCTGCAGGCGATCGCGCGGCAGCTGCGCACCGACGCCTCCGACGACGACACCCTCCGAGCGATGGGCCTGTCGAAGCGGGGATTCGTCGCGCTCGGCATGATCCCCGCGGTGGTCGCGGCCGCGATCGCCGCGGTCATCGCCGGCGGGATCGCCGTCGTGGTCTCGCCCTTCGCGGTGGTCGGACTCGCTCGGACCGCAGAGCTCGACGCCGGGATCACCGTCGACCCCGTCGCGATCGGCATCGGAGTCGTCTCCGTCCTCGTGGCGGTACCGCTCCTCGCGCTCGGGCCCGCGCTCCTGCGGGCCCGAGCCGCCCAACGGGTCCGGCCCGCCGACCGGCGCACGAGCCGGACCCTTCGCCTCGTCGAACGGTTCCGGATACGTCCCGCAGCCGCGGTCGGCATGCACTTCGCGCTCGACCCTGGGCGCGGGTCGAACGCGGTGCCGATCCGCTCGACGATCGTGGGCTTCACCCTGACCGTCGCGCTGCTCACCGGCGTGCTGGGGTTCGGTACGAGCCTGACTCACCTCCTGAACACCGAGCGCCTCTACGGCTGGACCTGGGACGTGAAGTCGGGTGCGCCGGCGCTCCCCGATCTCGCGTCGGTGCTCGTCCCCGCCCTCCGCGGCGACAAGCGGGTCGAGGCGTTCTCCGCGGGCACGGCAACGCAGGTTCTGCTCGACGGGAAACGGGTCGACGCCCTCGCCCTCGACCTGGTGAAGGGGACGGTGGCGCCGCTCGTCACGTCGGGCCGCCTCCCGCGCGGCGACGAGATCCTGGTGGGCGCACGGACGATGCGCTCCCTCGGCGTCGAACGCGGCGACGTGGTCGTCGCCCGGATCGGCGCGTCGTCGACCAGACTCCGCGTCGTGGGAACCGGGGTGTTCCCCGGCATCGGCGACGGCGGCGAGTTCGGATCCGGCTCGCTGGTCACCTACCGGACGCTCGAGCGCCTCTTCCCCGACGTCCGGCGCAACACGTATCTCATCCGCTTCGCACCGGGCGTCGACGAGGAACCCGCGTTCAAGCAGGTGAAAGCTGCGCTCCAACCGCTCCCGAGCGTGCAGGGCGAGCGGCCGACCGACCTCCAGAACCTCGCACGCCTCGACGGTCTTCAAGCGATGCTCGCCCTCCTCCTCACCACGCTCGCGGCGGCCACGCTGGCCAACACCCTCGTCACCTCGGTCCGTCGGCACCGGCGAGAGCTCGCGGTGTTGAAGGCGCTCGGGTTCAGCCGCCGTCAGGTCTCGTCGACGACGGTCTGGCAGGCCCTGACGCTCGCCGGGATCGGCGTCGGCATCGGGGTCACGCTCGGCGTCCTCGCGGCCCGATGGGCCTGGACGCTGTTCGCCGAGAACCTCGGGATCCCCAACATCTCGGTGTTTCCGATGGTTCCCGTGATCGTGCTCGTCCCCGCGGCGCTCGCGGCGGCGCTGCTCGTCGCCCTCCTCCCCGCGGGTGCCGCCGGGCGCACCCAGCCGAGCACGGTGTTGCACGCCGAGTGATGACCGCGCGGTGAGGCGCGCGGGTTCAGGCGAGCAGCGCGCGCGGCGATGTGACCGACCTGGATCTCGTCGGTCCCCGCGTAGATCTGGAGCACCTTCGCGTCGCGGCAGAGCTGCTCGACCTCGTACTCGGCCATGTAGCCGTTGCCGCCGAACAGCTGCACCGCTTCGAGCGCGACCTCCATGGCCGCCTGCGCGCCGTAGAGCTTGCACGCCGACGCCTCGGCGAGGTTCATCGAGTGCCCGGAGGCGCCCATCTCGATCTGGCGGAACACGAGGTTCTGGAGATTGAGCCGCGCCACCTCCATCTTGGCCAGCTTGAGCTGGATCAACTGGTAGTCGCCGATCGGGCGACCGAACTGCACCCGGTCCTTCGCGTACTGCACACAGAGCTCGAGGCATCGCTCGACGATCCCGAGGCCCATGGCAGCCACGCCGGTGCGCTCCATGGTGAAGGTCGCCTTGGCGCCGTCGCGTCCACCGCCCGGTGCATCCTCGGTCTCGCCGAGGAGCCGGTCACGGCCGACCCGCACGTCGGTGAGGAACAGCTGGCCCGTCGGCGACGAGTGCATGCCCATCTTGCGCAGTGGCTTGCTCTGCTCGAAGCCCTCCATTCCCCGTTCGAGCACGAAGTTGAGGATCTTGCGGTCGGCCGGTGCGTTGCCTTCGTCGAGCTTGCAGATGAACACCGTCGTGTCGGCGTACGGACCGTTGGTGATGAACGTCTTCGAACCGTTGAGGAGGTACTCGTCGCCGTCGCGTCGAGCCGTCGACTGCATCCCACCGAACGCGTCGGAACCGGAGTTCGGCTCGGTGATCGCCCACGCGCCGATCTTCTCCATGGTGAGGAGGTCGAGGCCCCAGCGTTCCTTCTGCTCGATGGTGCCCTTGCTCATCACAGCTGCTGCGGTGAGACCCATGCTCACGCCCATGGCGGTGACCATCCCCGGCGAACACCGGCACAGCTCGATGATCGGCAGCATCATCAACGCCGAATCACCGCCACCGCCGCCCTCGCGGGCCGCTTCGACCGGCGCGGTGCCGTCGCGCTCGAGCCGCTCGCGTTCGATCCGACGCTTGAACGACTCGCGCGCCATGGCGTCCATGCCGAACGTCTGCATGAGCTTGCGGAGGAGGTCGTACGGCGGGAGGTCGCCGAACTCCAACTCGTCACGCTGCGGTCGGATCTCGCGATCGACGAAGTCGCGCACGGCGTCGCGCACCATCAGCTGCTCTTCACTCCACTGGAACATCTGCGCTCCTCCTGCTCAACAGGCTCCGCCCCACGGGCCGGTCCCCTGCCATTGGTACAACGTCCACGCCATGTCGTCCTGGTCGTACGCCGACGCCGCGTTCGGCGGAACCCCGACGAGATCGCTGCGACCCGCATGCTGCGCGGTCACGTTCCACGTGCTCTGCAGGAACTGGTACGCGCCGAGGTACGGACCGCTCGGATTCACCACCGAGTACTGACCCCGGCTCTCACGCGCCCGGGTGCAGGAGAGGAAGGGGTCGTCGTGGTGCGGGTGCGAACCGTTGTTCGGCGTGTAGTCGACCGGGGGCGCCGACGGCGGCGGTGCAGCGGCTGCGGCGGCGGTTGCCCGTGCGGTGGTCGACGACGACTGGGGGTTCGCGGCGGCTGTCGCGGCCTGCTTCGCGGCACGGTCGGCCGCGGCCTGGGCCTCGAGCCGCGCCGCCACCGCCTCTTGATCCGCGACCGCGGCGCGCAGGTTGGCGTCGACGCGACGTTGCGCGACCTTCAGCTCCTCGAGGGCCGCCGACTGCTCCTCCCGACTCCGTTCGAGCTCGGCCCGGCGCGCCTGGAGATCGTCGGTGAGCAACGCGAGCTGGGTGACGGCATCGTCGTCGCGCTCGTTGGCCGCCGAGAGGAGCTTCGCGCCCCGGGCGACCTCGGTGATGTCGTCGCCGTCGAGCACGAAGTCGACGTTGCCGCCGTCCTTGTAGGCCCGCAACGCCCGGGCCGCGACGACCACGCGCAGCCCCTCCGACTCGGCCCGGATGTCGGCCATCCGCTGCTCCGTCGCCGCGATCTCGCTGCCGACAACCTGGAAGCGGTCGAGCTGGGCGAAGTACCGATCGGCGAGCGCATCGCTCTCCCGGCGCGCGGCATCGACGCGCGCCTGGGCACCGGCCGCGTCGGGAGCGGGAGCGGGGGCCGCGGCCGCCGGGACGACGGGGACGGCGAGCGCGAGCACGAGCGCCGGGACCTGCGAGCAGGCCGACGAACCGTCTCGAACTCCGAACCGTCACGCGACGCGCCAAGCTTCTCCTCCACCGGGGTATCCGGGAAACGCTACTCCCGCGCCTCCCCCGACCGTCGACCGCGCGCAGATTGCCCACCTTCGCCCGACGAAGCCACTCCGCCACCCCACGTTGGCAGCGCCAGGTCCGGATACCGGCACGGATGCTGCCAACGTCGACGAAGGCGGCCTCACATCCATCTGACGGGGCGTCAGGTGTCGGGGTAGCGTCGCCGCCATGCCCATGCCGACCGACATCGGGGTCATCGACCTCATGATGGGGATCCCGAGCGGTGATCCCAAGCGCTGGTACGACTTCCTGCGCACCCAGCTCCTCGACCGCGAATCTCGGGAAGACTTCGAGTTCCCGGCCGAGTACATGTTCAAGCACGTGCCCCACTTCGAGGAGCACTGGGACGACCCGGTCAGCTACCTGCTCTCGGAGATGGACAAGCACGGCATCGCGAAGGCGATGGTGGGCTCGTCGTTCAAGAACGACCAGGCCCAGAACGCGATCAAGGAGCACCCCGACCGCTTCTTCGGAAGCTTCGAGGTCGACCCGAACCGCGGGATGGAAGCCGTGCGCGAGCTCGAAGCGGCGGTGCGCGAGCTCGGCGTGAAGGCGGCGACGGCGTTCCCGGCCGGCCTCACCCCGCAGGTACCGATCAACGACAAGAAGTTCTATCCGATCTACGCGAAGTGTGTGGAGCTCGACATCCCGATCTGCGTGTGCGCCGGCGTGCCGGGTCCGCGGGTGCCGTTCGCACCGCAGGAAGTCGCCCTCATCGACGAGGTCTGCTGGTTCTTCCCCGAGCTGAAGTTCGTGACCCGCCACGGGTGCGAGCCGTGGGCCGACCTCGCGGTGAAGCTCATGCTGAAGTGGCCGAACCTCTACTACTCGACCAGCGCGTTCGCGCCGAAGTTCTACCCGAAGGACGTCGTGCACTTCGCCAACACCCGCGGTGCCGACAAGGTGATGTACGCGGGCTACTTCCCGATGGGCCTGACGCTCGACCGCATCTTCGAGGACATGCCCGACGTCCCGTTCCGCGACCACGTCTGGCCGAAGTTCCTGCGAGACAACGCGACTCGCGTCTTCAAGCTCGACGAGTAGACGGGGTTCACGACCGTGCCCATGCCCGAAGGGCTGCCGATCGTCGACGCGTTCATGGGGATCCCCGTGCCCGAGTCGGCCGCAGTCAAGAAGTACGAGTTCCTCCAGAGCCAGCTCCGCGACGAGGGCAGCAAGGCGATGGCGATGCCCGCCGAGTACATGTTCAAGGGCGTGCCCAAGTACGGCGAGATCGACGATCCCGTCGAGCTGCTGGTCTCCGAGCTCGATCGGTTCGGCATCTCGATGTCGATGCTCGGCGTCGCGAAGTCGGACGACGCCCGGCGGGCGGTGCGCGAGCATCCCGACCGCTTCTTCGCCGCGTGGGACGTCGACCCGAACCGCGGCATGGAAGCCGTACGCGACCTCGAAGCGGGCGTGCGGGAATTCGGCGTGAAGGCGGCGATCGCGTTCCCCGCCGGGTTGTACCCACAGGTGCCGATCAACGACAAGAAGTGGTACCCGATCTACGCCAAGTGCGTGGAGCTCGACATCCCGATCTGCGTGTGTGCGGGGATCCCCGGGCCGCGGGTGCCGTTCGCGCCCCAAGACGTCGCCCACATCGACGAGGTGTGCTGGTACTTCCCCGAGCTCAAGTTCGTGACCCGCCACGGCTGTGAACCGTGGACCGACCTCGCGGTGAAGCTCCTCTTGAAGTGGCCGAACCTCTACTACTCGACCAGCGCGTTCGCGCCGAAGCACTACCCACCGGCGATCGTCGACTTCGCGAACACCCGCGGGGCCGACAAGATCATCTACGCGGGCTACTACCCCGCCGGACTCACCCTCGACCGCATCTTCTCCGAGCTCCCCGACGTTCCGTTCCGCGACCACGTCTGGCCGAAGTTCCTGCACGAGAACGCGCGGCGCGTCTTCAAGCTGGATCCTGCATGAGCGAGAATTCCGCGTTCGACGCCGCGCTCGCCGCGGGCGGTGCGATCGACACCGCGACCGGCATCCCGAAGTCTCGCGAGGAGATGTTCGAGTACTACTCCTACATCCGCGACCAGGCGCGCGACGCGGAGAGCAAGGCCGGCGAGGGTGGCCTCGAGATGCCCGCCGGCTACATGTTCAAAGAGGTGCCCAAGTGGGAGGCCGACGAGCTCGGCGACCCGGTGGAGTTCCTCATCGCCGAGATGGACCGGCACGGGATCCGCAAGGTCGTCACCGGGGTCGAGGACCCGAATGGCGCGCGGGCGGTGCGGGAGCACCCCGACCGCTTCGCGGCGTCGATCCACGTCGATCCGAACCACGGGATGGAAGAGGTCCGCAAGATCCAACGCTTCGCCGACGAGTGGGACCTGAAGGCCGTCGGCGCGTTTCCCGCCGGGCTCTACCCGCAGGTCGCGATCAACGACAAGAAGTTCTTCCCGATCTATGCGAAGTGCGTGGAGCTCGACATCACGTTCGGCTCGACGATGGGTGTGCCAGGGCCGCGCATCCCGTTCGCACCGCAAGACGTCGCCCACCTCGACGAAGTCTGCTGGTACTTCCCCGAGCTGCGGTTCGTCACCCGGCACGGCTGCGAGCCGTGGACCGATCTCGCGGTGAAGCTGATGCTCAAGTGGCCGAACCTCTTCTACTCGACCACTGCGTTCGCGCCGAAGCACTTCCCGAAGGACATCATCGACTTCGCGAACACCCGCGGCGCCGACAAGATCATCTGGAGCGGGTACTTCCCCGCCGGCCTCACCTACGACCGGATCTTCTCCGAGCTGCCGCACGTCCCGTTCCGCGATCACGTCTGGCCGAAGTTCCTGCACGAGAACGCGACCCGCGTCTTCAAGCTCGACTCGTGACCACTCGCTCGGGACCGCTCGAAGGCGTCAAGGTCATCGAGCTGCCGAACATCGGCCCGACGCAGTTCGCGGGGATGGCCCTCTCCGACCTCGGGGCCGAGGTGCTGCGGCTCGACCGGGCCACGAGCGTCGCGAGCGGCGAGGGCGTCATGCCTGCGTCGCCCTACGCCAGTCTCGACCGGGGGCGACGGTCGGCCGGTGTCGACCTGAAGCACCCCGACGGCGTCGCGACGGTGCTCCGCCTGTGCGAGACCGCCGACGTCCTCATCGAGGGGTTCCGACCCGGTGTCGCGGAGCGTCTCGGTGTCGGCCCCGACGAGTGCCGGGGGAGGAACCCCCGGCTCGTGTACGGCCGCATGACCGGCTGGGGCCAGGACGGTCCCCTCGCGCACGACGTCGGTCACGACATCAACTACATCGCGCTCGCCGGGGTGCTCGCCCACATCGGGACCGCGGGTGGGCCCCCGGTCCCGCCGATCAACCTCATCGGCGACTTCGGCGGCGGCGGACTGCTCCTCGCGTTCGGCGTGCTCGCTGCCCTCGTGGAGCGCGGCATCTCGGGTGAGGGTCAGGTCGTCGACGCGGCAATGGTCGACGGCAGCGCCTCGCTGATGAGCGTGTTCTTCGGTCTCGACGCGATGGGCTTCTGGTCCGACGAACGAGGCACCAACCTCCTCGACGGCGGCGCGCACTTCTACGGCGTGTACGAGACGGCCGACGGCAGATGGATCTCGATCGCGAGCTACGAGCCGCAGTTCTACGCCGAGCTCCTCCGGCTCCTCGGGCCACTCGGCTTCGACGACCTCGAGCCCGGCGCGCAGATGGACCAGGCCGCGTGGCCCGGACTCAAGCAACGCTTCGCGACACTGTTCGCGACCCGCACCCGCGATGCTTGGGTCGAGTTCTTCGCCGGCCACGACGTGTGCTTCGCGCCCGTCCTCACGATGAGCGAAGCACGGGTCCACCCGCACAACGTCGCCCGGGAGACGTTCGTCGAGATCGACGGCGCACCCCAACCCGCCCCCGCGCCCCGGTTCAGCCGCACGCCGGGCGGCGTGCAGCACGCACCCGTCGTCCCCGGTGCCGACACCGACACCGTGCTCGTCGACTGGGGCCTCTCCCCCACCGAGATCGCCGGGTTGAAGGCGTCGGGCGCCATCGCCTGACCCGATCGACCGCGGAAGCCCTCGTTCCGGTCACCTGCAGGGTTGCAGGCCAACCTCGTCCATGACCAGAACGGGGGCTGGTGCAGCGGTCAGCCGGCTCGGGCGGCCTCGCGGGCGGCGGCGTGTTCGGTGAAGGCGGCCTCGATGTCTTCGAGCTTGCGACCCTTGGTCTCGGGCACCACGCGCCAGATCCAGACGAACGCGATCACGCACATCGACGCGAAGAGCCAGAACGTCCACGACGTCCCGATGTCGTCGAGCAGGGTGAGGAAGGTCTGGCTCACCACGAACGCAGCGGCCCAGTTCAACGCGGTGGCCACGCTGATGCCGCGGCCGCGGACCCGGTTCGGGAAGATCTCGGCGATCATCGTCCACGTGACGGGGCCGAGCGAGAACGCGAACGACGCGATGAACACCACGAGGCACACGAGCGTGATGATCCCGGTCGTGCTCGGGCCGCCACCGGCGGGTTGCGTCTCGTCGAGCGCGAGGAACCCGAAGCCGAGCGCCGTGAGACTCACGAACATCCCGACGAGCCCGCTCAGCAGCAGCGGCTTGCGACCGAACTTGTCGACGAACGCGATCGCCACGAAGGTCGCCAGGACGTTGACGACTCCCACCGCAATCAGCGTCGCCCGGGTCTGCTCGGCCGGCGTGGTGAAGCCGGCCCGCTTGAAGATGTCGTCGGCGTAGTAGATGACCGCGTTGATGCCCGTGACCTGCTGGAACAGGGCCAGTCCGAGACCGACCTTGAGCATCGGCCGCACCCGCGGGGAGAACACCTCACCCCACGTCGCCCGGTTCTTCGCCTCGACGTCGAGATCGGCCTGGATCAGGTCGAGGCTCTCGTCGACCGTCTCGGGATCCCGGACCTTGATCGACGCGGCCCGGGCCTTGTCGCGCCGGCCCATCTTGAGCAGGTACCGGGGGCTCTCCGGCATCGCGAGCATCAGGGCCACGAGCAACACGCCCGGGACCAGCGCCCCGCCCAGCATCCACCGCCAGTTGTCCGACGTCGCGAGCTCCGACTGCGGCACGGTGAGCAGCGCGTCGACGATGTACGCGACCAGGATGCCGACGGTGATCGCGAGCTGATACGTCGACACGAGTCGTCCGCGGATCTCCGAGCGCGCCATCTCGGCCACGTAGAGCGGCGCCGCCACCGATGCCACCCCGACGCCGATGCCGATCGTGAACCGCCCGATCACGAGCACACCGGTCGCGCCGGCGGCGGCCTGGATGATCGCACCGGCGCAGAACAACGCGCCCGCGAGCAACAGCGTCGGACGCCGCCCGACCTTGTCGGCGAGTCCACCGGCAGCCAACGCGCCGAACAGCGCGCCGAGCGTCACCCAGCTGGTGACGACTTCCTCCATCGTGGAGCTGAGATCGAACTGCGGCTGCAGGAAGCTCAGCGCGCCGGAGATGACGCCCTGGTCGTAGCCGAACAACAGTCCGGCGACGAACGTCACCGCCCCGACGAGCACCATCCAGACGCGGATCGTGTGACCCGCGATCCGGATCCTCCCCGGACCCCCTTCCGGTGCGTCCGTGCCCATTCCGCCCGTTGCCAGCGCCCCCGCCATGTTCGAGCTCCTCCCCGTGACGACCCTCAGGCCGTGCGTACCGTGAACAGCTCGACCGGATCGACGAAGCCCTTGAGGATCCGTCGCCCGGCTGGTTCGAACGCGAGGCCGGTGCCGACACCAGCGGCTTCGTCGCGCACGGCGCTGGTCGTGAGGATCTCGTAGGGAACTGCGAGCTCGGCGGCTCGGGAAGCGAGGTTCACCACGGCGCCGTAGTAGTCACCGCCGCGGCTCAGCACGGGCCCCGACGCGACCGCGCCGCGTGGCGTGACGCTGCTGTCGTCGGCGAACGCCTCGGCGAGGCCGAGCGCGACCTCGCACGCGGCTGTGGCTTCGACCGTCGCGAACATGACTTCGTCGCCGATGAGCTTCACGACGCGACCCTGGTGGCGTGCGACGAGATCGAAGGCGGTGGCCTCGAAGCTCTCGACGACCGCTGCGAGCTCGTGGGCCCCGAGCTGCTGCGACAGCGGCGTGAAGCCGACGAGGTCGACGAAACCGATCGCCATCCGCACCGTTCCCGGTTCGTGCATCGTGGTCCGGGACGCCTCCGACCGGGTGATCGCGTCTTCGACGTGCTCGCGGAACAGGATGTTCATCACCGCGGGAACGGTGTCGAGTGCACGGGTGACCTCGAGGTTCGCCTGTGCGAGCGCGAGATGACCCCGACCCTCCGCTTTGATCGGCTCTTCGATCTCCTGGAGGAACATCGAGACCACGGTCTCGGCCAGACGAGCGAGCGACGATCCGAGCACCCGCACGAACTGGAAGCCGGCTTGCTCTCCGAACAGCGCAACGGCGAACTCGAACGCGACCAGGAGCTCGACGTCGGCGTCGGTGCAGACCTTCTCGTCGGTCGCGGCGCTCGACAGCCCGCTGGCTCGCCGGATCTGCTCGACCCGTTCGATGGTGAGACCGGCCTCCGCCGCGACCTCGGCGAGCGTCATCCGAGGGCCCGGCCTGATGATGCGGTCGCCGACGATGCCGTCCAAGCGCATCTTCGCCGCCGCCTCGACGAGCTCCTCGATCGAGAGACCTTGTTCGGTCAACCACTCGAGGAGGGCGAGCCGCTCGGCGGCGTCGGGCGCCCCGGGGTCGTAGATCCCCGCTCGTTCGAACGCTTCCGCACCCACGGCGGGGAAACCTAGACCTGGGGCGACGCGGCACGCGAGATGCCCGAGCGGCTCACTCGGCGGCGCGCCAGCAGTACCAGGCCGCGACCGACCGGTACGGCCGGTACGGATCGCCGATCGGCAGCAGTTCCCTCGCCGTCGGCCGTTGCGTCATCCCGTGCAGCGCGGCGAACCCCGAGCTGACCCCGAAGTCGTCGACCGGCCAGACGTCGAGGCGGCCGAGCTCGAACATGAGGAACATCTCGGCGGTCCACCGACCGATCCCGCGCACCGTCACCAGCTCGGCGACGATCTCGTCGTCGGAGCGGCGACCCATCCGGTCGAGCTCCACTGTGCCGGCGAGCACCTTCTCCGAGAGATCCCGGATCGCAGCCGCCTTGTTCCCCGACAGACCCGCGCTCCGCAAGGTCTCGACGGGCGCCGCGAGCACCGACTCGGGCGTCGGCTCGCCGTCGAAGAGCGCCTCGAAGCGGCCGTGGATCGTGGCCGCGGCCTTGCCGTGGAGCTGCTGGAACACGATCGCCCGGGCAAGCTCCGCGAAGTGCCCCCGACGGGGACGCGCGCGCGGCAACCTCGGCGGCCCGGCCTCGGCCACGATCCCCGCGAACGCCGGATCGGCGGCCACGAGGTGTCGGGTGGCGGCGGCCAGGTCGGCCCGCCGACCCATCAGCCCTGCGGGACGAGCCGGCAGACCCGTTCGGTGTACTGCGAGAGCCGCTGGCCGGCCGCGGTCACCTCGGGCGTCTGGACCGCCGCGGCCTGTTCCGCGGTGACCTTGCTCTGGTCCCACCCCACCGCTGCCAGCACGGGCGCGTAGGCCTCGTACGCCGCGATCGTCGTGCTCACGTCGGCCTTGACCTCGGCCGGCGCGATCGCCTCGAGCTGCTTCACCGCGTCGACCTTCTGCTGGAAGTAGGCCTCGAGCGCGGCGGGATCGGTGGTGGTCGGCGCCTGCTGCGAGAGCTGCTGGTTCAGCTGCGCGTCGGCCTGGCAGAACGCCTCGCTGCCCTCACCGCTGAACTCGACGCGGGTCGTGCTGGTCGTCGACGAGCTCGACGACGACGATGCCGTCGAGACGGTGTCGCCGTCGTCGGAGATGAGCGCCACGAAGATCCCGACGAGGCTGCCGATCCCGAGGACGAGCGCGAGCCCGAACACGATGATCTTCTTGGTCGAGGCTCCCACGGGCCCCTTTCTAGCCCCTACCCGTCGGCGTGCTCGCGCGCGTACTCCTTCGCCCACGGATAGTCGGGCTTGCCGCTCGGTCCCCGCACGATCTCGTCGACGACGAAGATCTGCTTCGGGGCCTTGTACGCGGCGATCTCGGTGCGGCAGTGGACGACGAGGTCCTCGACCGTGACCGACTTCCCGACCCGGGGCTGGACCACGGCGGTGACCCGTTCGCCCCAGCGGTCGTCGGCGACGCCGACGACGAGCACGTCGAACACGTCGGGATGCGCCTTCAGCACGCCCTCGACCTCTTCGGGGAAGACCTTCTCGCCGCCGGTGTTGATCACGATCGAACCGCGGCCGAGGAGCGTGACCTGGCCGTCGGCCTCGACCTTGGCGAAGTCGCCGGGGATCGAGTACCGGATGCCGTCGCGCTCGAAGAAGACCAGGGCCGTGCGTTCGGGGTCCTTGTAGTAGCCGAGCGGGATGTTGCCCGTGCGGGCCACGCGGCCGATCTGCTCCGAACCCGGTACGACCTCGTTCATGTCGTCGTCGACGACGATCGAGTCGAGCGACGGCTGCACCGTGGCCGGACCGCCGTGCGACTTCTCGTGGTGCTGCGCCACCTTGATGCCGTTCATGCCCGTCTCGGTGGCACCGACCGAGTCGACGACCATGATGTTCGGCATCAGATCCATGAACTGGTCCTTGATCGACTGCGAGAAGATCGCCGCGCTGCTCGAGACCGCGAACAACGACGAGAGATCGAGCTCGTCCTTCAGCTGGACGAGCGAGTCGGCGAGCGGACGGGCCATCGCGTCGCCCGTGATCATGAGCGTGTTGGTCTTCTCCCGGGCAACCGTGCGCCAGGCCTCCTCGGCGTCGAACTTCGGCATCAACACCGCGGTGTCGCCGCTGATGACGCAACGGATCGTGGCCACCTGGCCCGCACCGTGCATCAAGGGCGCCGCGGTGAAGAGCGTCACGGGCATCGCGCCGTCGCGCACCCGTTGCACCAGATCGGAGGGCTTCTCCATCTTGGTGTTCGTGTACGCGTCGATCCCACCGCAGAGCGCGAAGAAGATGTCTTCCTGGCGCCACATCACGCCCTTGGGCATGCCGGTGGTGCCGCCCGTGTAGATGATGTGGATGTCGTCGGGCGACCGTTCGGCGAACTCGCGCGCCGGCGAGGCACCCGCGAGGGCATCGTCGAAGCCGACCACTGTGCGCTGATCCCCGGTAGCCGTGGCGACATCGAGGCCGTCGACCGCTGCATCGCCGCCGTCGTCGATCACGACCACGTGCCGCAGCTTCGGCAGCTCGCCGATGACGGCCGCGACCCGCGAGGCGAACTCGCGCTGGACGATGACCGCCACGAGGTCGGCATTGTCGAACAGATACCGCAGCTCACCCTCGACGTAGCGGTAGTTGACGTTCACCGGCACGGCGCGGATCTTGTGCAGGGCGAGCATCGACTCGACCCACTCGAGGCTGTTGTAGGCGTAGATCCCCACGTGCTGGCCGGGTTCCACCCCGGCGGACTCGAGGTGATGGGCCAGCCGGTTCACGCGCTCCTCGAGCTGCGCGTAGGTCCGGCGTCCGGTTCGCCACGACGACGGCGGTGCGCTCGGGCACCTCGTCGACCATGGCCTCGAACATGTCTGCGAAATTGAACTGGGTCGCCTCGCTCATAGGCGAGTCAGTAGAACACGTTCTCGCGGGTCTCGCCAAGCGTCACGCACCGGCGCCGCCGGCCGCTCAGTCGACGAGGAGACGGGTCGCGATCTCGAGATCTTCGAGCACCCGCTCGGGCGGATCGACGCCGCCGACCCAGCCGATGAGCGATGAGAACCACACCTGGCTCAGGACCCGGGCGACGGTGAGGTCGTGCGGAGTGGGCTCACCCGGGTGGATGGCGCCGGTGATGATGCCGTCGATCGCCTGGGTGATGCGCCGCACGACGTCGGCCTCCGTCGGCGGGGCCGATCCCATCGCCCGAACCATCGAAGCCGTCGCCTCGGGGCGCCGCTGGAGTGCCCGGCACGCGCGACCCATCACGTCGACGATCCGGTCGGCGGGGTGCTCCCCCGCGGGCGGGTGCTCGAGCAGTCGACGCCCGAGGGCCTCGACCTCCTCGGCGTTCGCTTCGAGGAGCAGCCGTTCCTTCGAGTCGAAGTAGCGGTAGACGGTACCGAGGGCGACGCCCGCCGCTGCGGCCACGTCGCGCATCTGCACCGCCTCGAACCCACCGTCGGCCGCGAGCGAGAGGGCCGCGTCGAGGACCCTCCGGCGGCGGGCGGCCTGGTTGCGGGCGAGTGCCGTCGGGGCCGCCGCCGGCTCGGGTGTCATCCCAAAATTGAAACACGTTCTGATTTCGTCGGCAACAACAGGAGGTCTGCACCCTCCGTCCCGGATTCCGGGACTCGCGGTGCAGACCTCCGGGTGGTGCGGCATGAAGCGGGCTCGCCGGGGGTCAGCCGGCGGTGGCGCAGTGCTCGTCGATCTTGGTCTTCGCCTGGTCGACGAAGCCGGGGATCTTGTCGAGACGCTCGTTCAGTCGGTCGATCCGCCGCTGGATCCGGTCGGCGAGCCGCTCGCGGCCCGCATCGGCGACCTTGGCCTTCGCGTCACCGAGATCGGCGACCCGGTCCGAGATGCGGGTCGTGGCCTTCGCCGCCCGCTCGTCGATCTTCGTCTTGACCTGGTCGGCCTTCGCACAGTCGAGCTTGGCGAGGCGCTCGGCGACGGCGGCTTCGCGATCCGGGGTCACCGGGGCGGCCGAGGCGACCGTCGCACCGACACCGACGAGCATGGTTCCGGCGACGACGGCGGCTGCGATCCGCTGGGTGATGGTGAGTTGCATCTGGGTTCCTCCTGAGTGGTTGACGCTTCCCAGGATGCGCCCCGAGTGTCATGGGACGGTGAGACGGCGATCAGGAGAAGGAACGGAGCCGGCGGAAGTACGTCACAGCGGTTGATGCGGTGAGCGATCGAACCGGCGCAGCGGATTCGACCAGGAGTCAGGACCTGCGAAACTCGACCGATGACCCCGAATGGTTCCGATCTGCTCGATGTGGCCGACCGGCTGTGGACCGGCGAGCTCCCGATCGAGGAGCACCATCCCTTCCAACACTTCGGTGAGCTCGTCCGGTTCGACGACGACCTCGCGTTCGTCGCCTCGTTCGCGAACGTGAGCGCGTGCTCGACTGCCGAGGGTCTCGTGCTGGTCGACACCGGCAGCACGTTCCTCGCCGCGAACGCGCACGACGCGATCCGCACCTGGAGCACGCGACCGCTCCACACCGCGGTGTTCACCCACGGCCACGTCGACCACTGCTTCGGCGTCGATCTCTACGAGGCCGACGCAGCCGCGGCCGGAGATCCGGCGCCGCGGGTCGTCGCCCACGAGGCGATCGCGGCGCGCTTCGACCGGTACCAGGCGACGAACGGGTACAACGCGGTGATCAACCAGCGGCAGTTCCAGAACCCGTCGCTCCAGTGGCCGCTCGAGTACCGGTACCCCGACGAGACGTACCGCGACCACCTCACCATCGAACTGGCGGGCGAACGATTCGAGCTGCACCACGCGCGTGGTGAGACCGACGACCACACGTGGGTGTGGGTACCCGACCGCAAGGTCCTCTGCTGCGGCGACCTGTTCATCTGGGCGTCGCCGAACTGCGGGAACCCACAGAAGGTCCAGCGCTATCCGCGCGAGTGGGCGCAGGCCGCGCGTGAGATGGCCGCGCTCGGGGCGGAGATCCTCCTGCCCGGTCACGGGCTCCCGATCGTGGGCGCCGACCGCGTGCGGACCGCGCTCCTCGACGTGGCGCAGCTGCTCGAATCGCTCCACGACCAGACGGTCGCGCTGATGAACGAGGGTGCCCGCCTCGACGACATCGTCCACACGATCGAGTACCCCGAGGAACTGCTCGCCAAGCCGTACCTGCGGCCGGTGTACGACGAACCCGAGTTCGTGGTCCGCAACGTCTGGCGGCTCTACGGCGGCTGGTACGACGGCAACCCGGCCCGGCTGAAGCCTCCGGCCGATTCCGACCTCGCCGCGGGAGGTGGCGGCACTGGCCGGCGGAGCCGAGCGGCTCGCCGACCGGGCTCGATCGGCAGCGGAATCCGGGGACCTCCGATTGGCCGGACAACTTGCAGAATGGGCGGTTCAGGCCGATCCGGACCTCGCCGCGGCCCACGAGGCACGGGTTTCGGTCAACCGGGCCCGCGCGAAGGCCGAAGCATCCACCATGGCAAAAGGTGTGTTCAGCTGGGCTGCGTCACAATCTGGCAACCCGGACGACTCCGGTTCGTCGAAACCCCACGGGTAATTTCGTTGTCACACCGAGTGTTCCCGACGGCACGGAGCAGCAGGCGACCGCATGGCTGAGGAAGCCCCGACGAGCATCGACCCCGCCGCGTCGGCGCGCGCGGTCGGCGTGAACGGCGACTCCCTGCCGAGCCGGGCCGGTACCGCGTCGGCCGACGCACCCTCGACCTCGGCGCCGCCGATGTCGAAGGTCCGGGGGTTCGTCAAGGAGGCGCGGCCCCGCCAGTGGGCCAAGAACGTCCTCGTGGCGGCCGCACCCGGCGCGGCCGGGGTCCTCACCCACCGCGACGCGCTCGATCGACACCCTCATCGCGTTCGCCGCGTTCTGCCTCGCCGCGAGCGGCACCTACTTCCTGAACGACTCGCTCGACGCCGAAGCCGACCGGCTCCACCCGAAGAAGCGCTTCCGGCCGATCGCCGCGGGCGTGATCTCGGTGACGACCGGCAAGATCTCGGCGGGGGTGCTGATCGCGGCCGGCATCGGCCTCGGCTTCGCGACGGGCTCGTGGCAACTCCCCGCCGTCACCGCGATCTACGTGCTGTGCACGACGAGCTACTCGCTCTGGTTCAAGCACGTCGCGGTGATCGACATCACCCTGCTCGCGTCGGGCTTCGTGCTCCGTGCGATCGCGGGTGCGGTCGCCACCGACGTTCCCATCTCCGACTGGTTCTTCATCGTCACCGCGTTCGGCTCGTTGTTCATGGTCACCGGCAAACGCTACGCCGAGTTCCAGGAGATGGGCGAGGAGCGCGCCGGGTTCCGGGCCACGCTCGGGGAGTACTCGGTCGCGTACCTCAACTACGTGTTGGCCGTCGCGTCGGGTGTGACGATGGTGGCGTACTGCCTCTGGGCGTTCGAGAAGACCGCGCGCGAGGGCGGCATCCCCTGGTACGAGCTGTCGATCGTGCCGTTCGTGCTCGCGGTGCTCCGCTACGCGCTCGTGGTCGAGCAGGGCGGTGGCGGCGCGCCGGAAGAGGTCGTGCTCCGCGACCGTATGATCCAGGGCATGGTCCTCGCGTGGGTCATCGTGTTCGGGATCGCGATCTACCGTGGTTGAGCGAGCGGAGCACGAGGTCGACGCCTCCTCGGAGGTGCTCACCGGTTGGTGCCGAACCGCACCGAGCCGCGCCGACGTCTACCGCCCGACCGACCCCGGTGAGGTGAAGGCGATCCTCGACGCCGCGCCCGCCCGCGGGGCCATCGCCCGCGGTCTCGGACGCAGCTACGGCGACCCGGCCCAGAACGGTGGTGGCGCGGTCGTCGACCTCACCCGCATGTCGGGCCTGCACAGCATCGACCTCGAGCGCGGCATCGTCACCGCCGCCGCCGGAACCAGCATCGACGAGCTGCTCCGCTGGCTCGTGCCGCTGGGTTGGTTCGTGCCGGTCACCCCGGGGACGCGCTTCGTCACCGTCGGCGGCGCGATCGCATCCGACATCCACGGCAAGGGCCACCACTCCGACGGCACCTGGGGCGCCCACGTCCACGCAATGACCGTGCAGCTGCCGGGAGGGCAGATCCGCACGCTCACTCCCGACGAGACCCCCGAGGAGTTCTGGGCGACGATCGGAGGCCTCGGACTCACCGGGATCGTGCTCGACGCCACGTTCGACCTCGTACCGATCGAGACGTCGCTCATGGCCGTCGACACCGAACGGGCGAGCGATCTCGACGACCTGATGGCCAAGATGAGCAACGGCGACGACGCGTATCGCTACTCGGTCGCGTGGATCGACTGCCTCTCGACCGGCGCGGCGATGGGACGCGGCGTGCTCGACGCGCGGCGATCACGCGCGGCTCGACGAACTGTCGGCGAAGCAGCGCAAGAAGGGCCCGCTCCACTACCGGGGCGAGATCCTGGCGCAGCGCGCCGCCGTGGGTCCCGAACGGCCTCGCGAACCCGCTCAGCATCCGGGCGTTCAACGAGGTGTGGTTCCGCAAGGCCCCGAAGCAGCACCACGGCCTCGAGACCATCCCCTACTTCTGGCACCCGCTCGACGGCATCGCCAACTGGAACCGCATGTACGGCTCCCGTGGGTTCCTGCAGTACCAGTTCGTGGTTCCCTTCGACGCCGGTGAGACGGTGCGGGTTGCGGTGGAGCGCCTCAGTGCCGCCGGCACCGCGTCGTTCCTCGCCGTGCTCAAGACCTTCGGGCCGGCGAACCCGGCGCCGCTCTCGTTCCCGTCGAAGGGCTGGACCCTCGCGCTCGACATCCCCGTCGGCGACGACGCGCTCCCCGCGCTGCTCGACGGACTCGACGAGCTCGTGATCGAGGCCGGCGGCTCGATCTACCTCGCCAAGGACTCCCGACTCCGACCCGAACTGGTCCCCACCCTCTACCCCCGGCTCGACGAGTGGCGGAACGTGCGCGAGCGCATGGATCCCGATCACGTGCTGCAGTCCGATCTCGCCCGCCGGCTCGGTCTCTGAGCCCGAACCCCCCGAGGACTCGATGAACGACGCGTTCGGCTCTCCCCAATCCGTGCTGGTGCTCGGCGGCACGTCCGACATCGCGCTCGCGACCGTCCGGCGGCTCACCGCCGACCGGTGTCGCACCGTCGTGCTCGCCGGACGCGACCTCGCGACCCTCGAAGGCGCGGCGAAGGAGTTCGTCGACGACGGAGTCGCGGTCGAGGTGGTCGCCTTCGACGCCGAAGACACCGCTTCGCACGAGGGGTTCGTGGCCGACGTGTTCGCCCGACACCCCGACATCGACGCCGTCCTCCTCGCGTTCGGGGTGCTCGGCGACCAGGAGCTCGCCGAACACGACGCGCACGAAGCAGTCCGGATCGGGGCCATCAACTACATCGGCGCGATGTCGGTGGGTGTCCCGGTGGCGCGGGCGCTCGAGGAGCAGGGCCACGGCACGCTCGTCGTGCTCTCGTCGGTCGCGGGTGAGCGGGCCCGCCGTTCGAACTTCGTCTACGGATCGTCGAAAGCCGGCCTCGATGCGTTCGCCCAGGGCCTCGCCGACAGTCTCGTCGGTACGGGGGCCCGGGTGCTCGTCGTCCGGCCGGGCTTCGTCGCGACCAAGATGACCACCGGCATGGACCCGGCGCCGCTCTCCACGACGCCGGAAGCCGTCGCCGACGCGATCGTGCACGGCCTCGGCACCAACGCGACCACCATCTGGGTTCCCGGGACGCTCCGCTACGTGATGTCGGTCCTGCGCCACGTGCCGCGTGTCGTGTTCCGCAAGCTCCCCGTCTGACGATGTCGGTCAGCGGCAGCGAGAGCCCGTTCGTCGTCGCCGCGTTCGACTTCGACGGCACGCTGACCAAGCGCGACTCGCTCCTGCCGTTCCTCACCGCGGTACGTGGTCCGACGGCGGTGGGAATCGGCATGAGCCGACTGGCCCCCCGCCTCGCGCTGATGGCGGCGGGGCGAGCCGACCGCGACGACACGAAGGAACGACTGGTGCAGCTCCTGCTCACCGGGTTCCCGGCCGACGAACTCGATATGGCCGGCGCGCGGTACGCCGACCGTCTCGCGACCAGGTTGCGGCCCGACATCGTCGAACGTCTCGACTGGCACCGCGATGCCGGACACGAGCTCGTGCTCATCTCCGCGTCTCCGGCCGTCTACCTCGAACCGCTCGGCGCCCAGCTCGGGTTCGCGGCCGTGCTCGCCACCCGGCTGGCGGTCGGCCCCGACGGCACCCTCACCGGTCGCCTCGACGGCGGGAACTGCCGCGGTCCCGAGAAGGTCACCCGACTGCGCGCGTGGCTCGGATCCCGGGAACCGAACGAGATCTGGGCCTACGGCGACAGCGCCGGCGACGCCGACCTGCTCGCGTTCGCCGACCACGCACAGTGGGTCTGACCGCCCGCCGGGTCTGACCCGTTCGACGGGTCGACGGCTAGCGTCTCCCCCGCTGCAGCGGCGATCGGGAGCAGGGTGGACGGACAGACCGACCAGGTGGTGATCGACGCCCCCGAACCGATCGCGCGCTCGATCGTGCTCCCCGAACCCGCCGACCGGACGCGGTTCTTCCTGGTCGCGGCGGGCGCCGCGCTGCTGACGATCGCGGTGGTGCTCGTGGTCTCCCTCGCCCGCAACGACGGGCACCTGGTGTTCGCGCTCGACGACGCCGGGATCCACATGAGCATCGCCCGACAACTCGTCGAGCACGGGACGTGGGGCGTGACCGACGGCGTCTACGTGTCGGCGTCGTCTTCACCGTTGTGGACCCTCGCGCTCTCGGGGCTGATGCTCATCTCGCCGGTGCCCGACAGCGTGTGGCCGTTGGCGCTCAACATCGGCGCGGGCCTCTGGATCATCTGGCTCTTCGCCGCGAACCAGACGGTGATCCGACCTCGGGGTCGAGCGGTCGGGAGCTGGCTCGCCGCGATCCTCCTCCCCCTCATCCTCCTCGGCATCCCCGCGATGACCGCGATCGGAATGGAGCACCTGCTCCACGCCGCGCTCGTCGTCGAGATCCTCGTGATCGTGTGGAAGTTGGAAGATCGCCGCATCAACCTGCGCACCGTCGCGCTCCTCGTCGTGATCGTCTTCCTCGCCGGCGCGGTCCGCGTCGAGACCGTGTTCCTCGCGGCCGGACTCGTCGTCGGACTGGGGGTCCGGAGGATCCCGCGGTTCGCGACCGACGCGAGCACCACCAACTGGACCACCGGCGGCACCGCGTTGGTCGCGGTGCTCGTCGGAGCAGCCGCGGCACTGCCGCTCATGATCTACGGGGTCGTGAACCGGGCCTTCGGCGCGGCGTTCCTGCCCAACTCCATCGCGGCCAAGCAAGCCATCGGCGATCGGGGCCTGTTCCGCCCCCTCGATGTCGTCTTCTTCGAGCTGTTCAGCGACGCGGTCCTCACGGCGCTCGTGGTCGGTGTGCTCGCGTACGTGGTGTTCGCCGGGTTCGGAGGTCCTCGACGGGCCCTGGTGATCTCCGTCGCGTTCCTCGTGACCACCTTCCTCCACGGCGTCTACGGCGACATGCGGTTCTACGACCGCTACCAGAACTACCTCCTGGTCGCCGGGTCGTTCGTGGTGCTCGTGATCCTCGGGGAAGTCGTATCGGTGCAGTGGCGCGGCGCCACCGCGACGTTCCTCGTGTTCGCGATGGCGGCAACGGCGGCGCCGATGAAGATCCCGCTCGTCCTCGACGCCCCGCTCGCGATGAGCAACACCTATCGACAGCGGTACCAGGTCGGTCGCTTCTTCGGTGAGTACTACCAGGGCCAGACCGTCGCCACCGGCGAGCTCGGCTACGTCACCTACTTCCACGACGGCGGGATCGTCGACTTCCTGGGGCTCGGCTCGCCGCAGGTCACCACGGCGCTGCGCGAGGAGTACCCACTCCCGGCCGACTTCGTCGAACAGCTCGTGCTCGACAACGACGTCGCCGCGATCGCGGTCTACCCCAAGACGCTCGCGCTCTCCCTGCCCGACTCCTGGTACCTGGCCGGCGAGTGGACCCTCGACGAACGGGCCGTGACCGCGTTCGACGAGGCGATCGACTTCTACGCGCCGACGGTGGCCCTCGGACGGGAGCTCGAAGCGAAGCTCGACGCGTACGCACCGAGCCTGCCGAGCAACGTCACGTACCTGGATCGCGAGGCGCTGGTCGACCGCTTCCTCGCCAACGGGTAGCAGCCGGCGTTCCCGCCCGGTCGCCGGTGTGGTTCCGCCGGGGCAGAATGCAGCCCGCCCCTCCCCGCATCCGGGGCCCCATCCGACGCAAGGAGCGTTCCATGCAGTTCGACGGTTCCAAGATCCTCCTGACCGGTGCGTCGTCGGGCATCGGCGAGGCCCTCGCCCCGATGCTCGCCGAGCGCGGTGCGACCCTCGGCCTCGTCGCCCGCCGGGCTGACCGCCTCGAGCAGACACTCGAGAAGGTCCGGGTCCACACACCCGAGTCGTGCAGTTGGAGTGTCGACCTCTCCGACATCGCCGCCGGCGAAGCGATCGTCCAACAGGCGTGGGACCACTTCGGTCACCTCGATTCCCTCATCAACAACGCCGCGATGGGCAAGCGCAAGCACCTGCTCGACCAGTCGGCCGACGAGCTCGACCAGGTGATGAACCTCAACTTCTTCTCGCCGATCCGCATGGCGATGATCGTCCTCCCGCTGATGGTGGAGCGCGGTGAGGGCCTGCTGGTCAACGTGGGTAGCCCCGGTGGACGGTTCGGGATCGTGCACGAGTCGGCGTACTGCGCGGCGAAGTTCGCGATGAGCGGGTGGAGCGAGACCGCGGCGATGGACCTCGCCGAGCGTGAGACCGGGGTGCAGGTGAAGCTCGTGCTCCCGGGCGCCATCAAGACCGAGATCTGGGAGCAGGCGCCCGGCGATCTCCCCGGATTGTTCGACGGCCCGTGGACGACGGCCGAGGAGTGCGCCGCCGGGATCATGGAGGCGCTCGAGGGTCCCGGCTTCGAGCACTACGTGCCCGACATGAAGGAGCTGGTCGTCGGCAAGACCCAGGACCCCGACGGCTTCATCGACATGATGGCGTCGATGGCACGCGAAGCCATGAAGACCAAGGGCTGATCCGGGCTACCAGTCGGGGCGGTGCTCGGTGAGCCAGGCGGCGTCGGCGGTGCGGTAGTCGGCCGGGAGGTCGGCGGGGCCGAAGCCGGCGTCGAGGTCGACGTGGTGGACGACGATCTCGCGCCAACGGGCACGCACCGTCGCCGACGCGGGGACCGACCCGGTGATCATCTCGATCGGTTGGTCCCACCGGTCGGCGGGCACATCGGCCCAGGCCTCGACGAGCCGGGCGTGGGCGTGGCGGGCGCCGTCGGCGATCACGTCGAGTGGCAGGCCGGCGCGACCCTCGATGTCGCGCGCGCGTCCCTCGGTGCCGCCGGGGTACATGACGCCGACCCCACCCGCGGCAGTCCCTTCGATCGCGCCGGCGAAGCCCTCGGCGTTGCCCCACAGATGCGCGACGACGTGCGCGCGCGACCAACCCGGGAGGTGCGACGGTCCACGCGCGAGGTCATCGTCGAGCCGACCCAGCTCCCGGTCGAACCGGGTCCACGCGTCGTCGACCTGGTCGAACTCGAGCTCCGGTCCGGTCGCGCTCACGCGGGAGCGGCGACGAGCGCGGGCTCGACCTCCACCGGGATGCCGTTCAGCACCGCGTTGCCGGAGAGCGGGTCGAAGAGGCTGCCGTCGGTGAGGACGTTGCTGTTCACGCCCGGTCGTTTCGCCGCGACCGCCATGTCGGTGCCTTCGACGTCGTGACCCCAGCCGTGCGGGATGCTCACGACGCCCGGCATGATCCCGTCGGTGACCTCGACGTCGATCTCGACCTCACCCACGGCCGAGCTCACCCGCGCGGGCGCGCCGTCGCGGAGGTGGAGTCGTTCCGCGTCGACCGGGTGGACCTGCAAGGTGCAGCGGGCCTTCCCCTTCACCAGCACGTCGAGGTTGTGCATCCACGAGTTGTTGGAGCGGAGGTCGCGCCGGCCGACGAGCACGAGGCCGCCGTTCACCCGCCGCTCGAGCGACGGGCGGAGTCGGGTCTCGACGTCGTCGACGACCGCCTCGGGTGCGAGCTCGATCTTGCCGGTGGGCGTGCGCAGCACCTCCGGCAGCCGGGGCTGGAGCGCGCCGAGGTCGATGCCGTGCGGATGGGCCTCGAGCACGTCGAGGTCGAGCCGACCCGCGTACGGGCCGGTACGCAGCATGAGGTCGAGGATCCGTTCCGGACCACGCCGACCCTTCCGGGAGAGGAGTGCGACGACGTCGTCGACGTCGTGACCCTCGAACGGCGACCCGGTGCGGGTCACGGCCTTCTGGACCAGCGTGAGCAGCGCGAAGTCGTCGAGCCCGGCACCGGCCTCGGCGCTACTCCCCTGCCCTGCGCAGACCGCGGCGAGGCGGAGCAGGATCTCCCACTCGGTCGGTTCGCCCGGCGGCAGCTCGACGAGCGGCGGTGAGTAGTTCGCGACGTTGCGGATCGCGAGCGAGTACAGCGCGAGGTCGAAGTGACCACGCGTGAGCACGCCCGGCGCGGGCAGGATCACGTTCGCGTGCCGCGTCGTCTCGTTGCGGTAGATGTCGACGCTCACCATGAAGTCGAGCGTGCCGAGCGCCGCGTCGAGGCGGTTCGAGTCGGGCGTGGAGACCACGGGGTTCCCGGCCACGGTCACGAAGGCACGCACCTGGCCGTCGCCCGGGGTCTCGATCTCGTCGGCGAGGGTGACCACGGGGAACTCGCCGAAGAACTCGGGGAGGCCCTTCACCCGGCTCGACCGGCGGCCGAAGCGGATGCCTCGTCCCTTCCCAGGTGTGCCACCGGTGTTCGCGCCGCCGACGGCGGGCAGGGTGAACATCGCGCCACCCTCGCGGTCGAGGTTCCCGGCGAGCGCGTTCACCACGTCGACGGCCCAGCTCGCGACGGTGCCGAACTCCTGGGTGCAGGTGCCGATGCGGGCGTACACGGCGGCCTTCTCGGTACCGGAGAGGTCGCGCGCGACGGTCGCGATCGTTGCGGCGTCGATCCCACAGACCGGCGCGACCACGTCGGGGGAGAAGTCGCGCGCGATCCGCTCGACCTCGTCGAGTCCGTTCACGTGACCGTCGGCCCGATCGAGGTGGACGAGACCCTCGGCGAAGAGCACGTGCACGATCGCGAGCAGGAAGTGGGCGTCGGTGCCGGGGCGGATGGGGAGGTGGACGTCGGCTTCTTCAGCCGTCTTCGACCGCCGCGGGTCGACGACCACGATCCGCCCGCCCCGGGCGCGCAGCGCGCGCAGTCGACCCGGGATGTCGGGCGCGGTCATCAGGCTGCCGTTGCTCGCGAACGGGTTCGCTCCGAGCATGAGGAGGTAGTCGGTGCGGTCGATGTCGGGGACCGGCACGCTCAACGCGGCACCGAACATCATCCCGGCCGACACCTGCTTCGGCATCTGGTCGACGGTGCTCGCCGAGTAGACGTTCTTCGTGCCGAGACTCTGGAGCAGCACCCGGTTGTAGATCAGCCCGGCGAGGTTGTGCGCGTTCGGGTTGCCCAGGTACACCGCCACGGCGTCGCGCCCGTGCCGGTCGATGATCTCGGTGAGGCCGCGCTCGACTTCGCCGAACGCGTCGTCCCAGCTCGCGTCGCGCCAGGTGTCACCGGTGCGGATCTGCGGGACGCGGATCCGATCGGGGTCGGCCTCCAACGCCTTGAGCGCGGTGCCCTTCGGGCACAGGTAGCCCTTGCTGAACACGTCGTCCTTGTCGCCCCGCACGAGCGTGATCTCGGTCTTCTCGTCGAGGTGCAGCTCGAGGCCGCAGGTCGCCTCACAGAGCGGACAGGTCCGGAACTCGATGCGCTTCTCCGTCATGCCCCCGAGCGTACGCCGCCCCCACCCCAGCCCCCGTTCTGGTCATCTCCACGGTTGCAGGCCAACCCCACACATGACCAGAACGGGGGGTTTTCGAAGGAGGGCTGAGGTAGATGTCACACCCTGGTGCTGGGATCGCGTCATGGCCACGGACGGCGAGTACCGGAGCACGATGCGCGCTGCGGCGCGACAGCACGGCGTGGTGAGCACCGCCCAAGTCGAGGCCTGCGGGCTGACGATCCAGCGGGTCAAGCACCTGCTGTCGATCGGGGTATTGGAGCGGGTGGCGCCCCGAGTGCTGCGCGTTGCCGGTTCGACGGAGACGTGGCCGCAACGACTGATGGTCGCGGTGCTCGCGGCCGGCGACGGCGCGGTCGTCTCGCACCTCGCCGCGGCTGCGCTCCACGGCTTCGACCGGTTCCCACCCGGCCCGGTGGAGGTCCTCGTCTTCCGGCCCCATCGTTCGCGCGATCCACGGGTCCGGGTGCACAGCTCCCGTCGCCTGGATCCGGTCGACGCAACGGTCGTCGACGGGATCCCCGTGACCACCGGGGAACGCACGCTCATCGACCTGGCCGCGTGCGCGCACATCGGCCGCAACCGACTCGAGGAAGCCATCGACAGCGCGATGCGGGACCGCACCGTCGACATCGACGTCCTCCTCCTCCGGATCACGGCGCTCCGGAAGCGGGGCCGCGCCGGGATCCGAAAGCTCGAGCGTCTCCTCGACGACACCGCGGCGCGCGACCCACAACCGTGCTCGAGCGCCGCTTCCTCCGTCACGTCGAGCGGGCCGGACTCCCCCGCCCGACGTGTCAGGTGCCCGTTCGGCGCTCCGACGGTTCGGGCGCCCACGTCGACTTCCTCTTCCCCGAGACGAACGTCGCGATCGAAGTCGACGGCCATGGCGCGCACGCCACCCGTCGTCAACGTCGTCACGACAACGAGCGTGCCAATGACCTCGTTCTCTCCGCTGATCTGACGATCCTGCGCTTCACCTACGAGCAGGTCGTCGACCACCCCGACGCCACGATCGCCGATTGCCGGCGGGCCCTCGCCCGAGCTCGCGAGAAGGCCGCGACCCCCGTTCCGGTCACCTCAGGGGCTGCAGGCCAACCCCACACATGACCAGAACGGGGGGTTTCGGGGGTTAGCGTGTCCGGATGGCGGGGTCCGACGATCGCTTCTACTTCCGCCAGCTGCTGGCCGGGCGCGACTTCGCGCGTGACGACCAGATCGCGCAGCAGATGGTGAACTTCGTCTACCTCGTGGGCGACCGGGCGACGGGTGAGGCGGTGGTGATCGATCCGGCCTACTCCCCCGCCGAGCTGGTCGAGATCGCCGGAGCCGACGGGATGCGCCTCACCGGTGCGCTCGTGACCCACTACCACCCCGACCACGTGGGCGGAAGCATGGGCGGCTGGGACATCGCGGGCGTGCGCGAGCTGCTCGAGCTGGGTGCGCTCCCGATCCACGTGCAACGCGACGAAGCGCGCGGCGTGAAGAAGCTCACGGGCGCGGCCGACTCCGATCTGGTGTTGCACGACGGTGGCGACGTCGTCCACGTCGGCGCGGTGCCGATCACCCTGCTGCACACGCCCGGCCACACGCCCGGGAGTCAGTGCTTCCTCGTCGACGGTCGGCTCGTCGCGGGCGACACGCTGTTCCTCGACGGCTGCGGCCGCACCGATCTCCCCGGCGGTGATCCGGTCCAGATGTACGAGAGCCTCACCCAACGCCTCGCGAAGGTGCCCGACGAGACCGTGCTGTTCCCCGGCCACCTGTACTCACCCGAACCATCGGCCTCGATGGGCGCCACCCGGTCGCACAACTACGTGTTCCGGCTCGGTTCGCTCGAGCAGTGGCTCATGATGTTCGGCCCCGACCGGTAGCGCGATCCACGTGCAGAGGCTCCAACCGAAGACGATGCAGATCCTCGGTGGTGCCCTGCTCGCCGTCGGCATCGTCGTCATCGGGATCGGGATCGCGGGGCAGGTCGGCTCCTGGGGCGCCAAGACCGAGACCACCGCGGGTTCGACCGACGACACCTCGGGCGCGACGCGTGGCGGATCCACATCGACCACGGCGACCACACCCGCGTCGGCCGAGGACCCGGCCGCATTCCTCGACCAGCTGAGTGCCGCGCTGCGCGACGGCAACACCGATTTCCTCGTCGCGCGGCTGAACCCGGCCGTCGTGGCCCGCTACGGCAGCGCGCAGTGCCTCGGCGCGCTCGCCGGCGCGCGCGACACGTCGGCGGCGTTCACGGTGCTGCAGGTGGGCGACCCGGTCGACTTCGAGTGGACGACCGACGGCAAGACCATCTCCATCGCCGAGACCGTCACCGTCGACGTCGACCGGGTGCAACGGGGTGTGCCGAGCACGGCCTCCCTGCACATCGTCGAGGTCAACGGTCAGTTCACGTGGCTGGTCGACTGTGGGAATCCGATCGGGCCCTGACCAGCAGGAACACACCACCGCCGGCCAGCAGGACACCTGGAATCAACAACAGGAGCCAGGGCGGGGCGTCGGATTCCGTCGACGTCGCGGTCGCCGGGACGGGCGCTGCGGTCGAGATGTCGGGGGTCGGGACGCCGGTCGGGTCCGGAGTCGGGGCAACCGTCGATTCGGTCGCCGGAGGTGTCGTCGGTGGTGTCGTGTCGCCCGTCGGCACGACCAGCGCGGCCGGATCACACGCCACCGCTTCGTCGGTGACCGCGAACGGCAGCTCGTCGCCGAGCGGGCCGCGGTCGACGGACTGTCCGGTGTCGACGTCGGTGAGGACGAGATCGCTGTAGTCGCCGGATCCGGTCGACGAGACGATCACCAACCCGCGGCCACCCGCGACCCTCCCCTCGCCCTGCACCGGGCCGCCGGGACCGGCGAAGACTGCGCGGTAGAGGCCGTCGGGACCCGACGTCACGAACCCGACCCTGATCTGCGGGCCGGTCGGAGCGGGATCGACTCCGAGGCACCCCACCACCACGGCCGGACCACCCGGTTCCGTGACCGCCGATACCGGCGCCGCGAGCACGACCGGCCCGGCCACCAGCATCAGCGCGCCGACCGCGACGCGCCCGAGATCCCCGACTCCCCGTCCGCGTCGACGCACGGAGATCACCCTACCGGGCGACCTCCGAGGCCTCGGCGCACGATCACCGGGCTCGGCGCAACTCGGTCACGCGCACCAGCACGAGACCCACCCCGAGCAGCAACCCACCGAGGATCGCCATGTCGGGTCCCGGGACGCCGGTCTTCGGCAGACTCCCGCTCACCGGGTTCGACGTCGCCGCGTTGGCGGCCGCGGGATCGGTCGCCGACCCCGGTGGATCGGTCCAACCCGGAGGGACCGTGGGCGCGGAGCCCTCCTCGGCCACACCGAAGAAGAGGTCGATGCCGGCGACGTCGGCCCCGGCGACGACGGCAACGAGCGCAGCGCCGTCGGCGGCCGGATCGATGTCGCCCTCGGTCGACGTGACCGCCACGGATCCAGCACCGGCGTACCAGACGAACTCGCCGTCGTCGCGCTCGCACTCACCCGAAGCCACATACCAGTTCCCCGCCGGGACAGCATCGAGGCGGTAGGTGCCGTCGGGTCCGGTGAACGCGACCGCCAGGAGTCCGATGCCCGGCGCGAATGCGACGACGCAGCGCTTCTCGAGGGTGGTGTGGTCCGGCAACTGGTACACGGTGCCGCTGATCGAACCGCCGGCTCCGAGAGCAGCATCGATGCCGGTGAGCCCACTGCCGGTCGGGGTGAGCTCCATCGCCTGCTCGCGGTCGACGGTGCCCGATCCGCCGTCGTAGAGCTCGAGTGCGTAGGTGGGCGTCTTGGAGCAGTCGCGGAACAGCACGAGGTACGGGGTGGAGGCCAGGCCGGTCAGCGTGTACGTCCCGTCGGCCGCCGTCGTGGCGGTCGTGCCCACTCCGTCGTCGAACGTGGGTACATCGGGATCGAACGCCTGCACGCAGATGTTCTCGAGCGGCAGACCCGTGGTCTCCGATGTCACCGTCCCGCTGATCTGGGTTCCCTCACCCAACGCGGCATCGATACCGTCGGTGCGCGCATCGGCCACCACCGCGACGATCGAAGCGCCCGAGAGCGGGGCGACGTGGTCGAACCACTGCTGGCCGTACGTCCCCGAAGGATCGTGGAACCGGACCAAGTAGTCGCCGGCCGCGATCCCACCGATCTCGTAGGTCCCGTCGGGGTTCGTCGTGACACCGCCGTACTCGTGCGTCGTGGTGTCGAAGACGCGTACCTCGATGCCCCCCAGGGGATCTCCCGTCGAGAGATCCGTCACCGTGCCGGCGACCGAACCGCTGGCGCTCGCGATCGCGACGGATGCCTTCGCCGAGTTGTCGGTGGTGTCGGGATCGTTGTCCGACTTTGCGGAGGCGGTGTTGGTGAAGCCGGCGCCCTCCTTGCCGCTGACGACGGTGTCGAAGCGCAGCTCGGCCGAGGCACCCGCGGCAAGCGAGGGAGCGCTGCACTGGACCCCCGAAGGCGAGACCGAACAGGCGAACCCGGCCGGCGCGACCACGTTGGTCGGCGTGAGTCCCGGCGGGAGGGTGTCGCCGATGTCCACCGAAGTCGCCGCGGTGGTGCTGCTCGTGTTGGTCACCGTGACGGACCAGGTGACGGCGTCGCCCGAGCCCACCGTGGCCTTCGAGACCGTCTTCGTGGTCACGAGGTCGGCGACGGCCGCGACCTTCACCGATGCGGTGGCGGAGTCGTCGGACGGATCGGCATCGGTCTGATCGGCCGTCGCGCCGGCGGTGGTCACGACGGTCGCGCCGACGGCCGCACTCAGCGTCGTCGCCACGGTCATCGAAACCGACTCCGTCACGGGGAGGGCCGGGCCACCCGAGCAGGTGATCGTGAGCGGTCCGCCACCGGAGCCCGGCAGACAGCTGTATCCCGGCATCGTGGGGGTTCCCGCGAGATCGACTCCGACCGGGACGTCGAACGTGAGCGACCGTACCGGTTGCGTCCTCGCCGTCGGTGCTCGTGTTCTCGACGGTCGCGGTCCAGATGACCGGGCCGCCGGGTTCCTGCTCGGCCACATCGGCCGCGTTGGTGACCCGGAGGTTGAAGATGGGGGTGTCGAGCGTCGCGGTCGCCGTCGCCGTCGACGCGGGAGTCGCCGGGGTCGCATCGGCCGTCCCGACCGCGGCGATCTCGGGGGTGTCGCCCGGCGATCCGACGACCGTCGTCGTGACGGTGAACGTCGCCGACTCACCGCTCCCGAGCGGGGACGGGCGCGCGCACGTGTACACGGTGGAGCCGACGTTGACCGATTCCGTGCACGAATAGCCGTTGTCGATCGTCGGCGAGCCGACGACCGCGAACCCCGGGTTGCCCGTGGGCACGGTGACCGAGAGGCCGGCGCCACTCGCGTCGCCCGGGCCGCTGTTCGCGAACGCGAACGACCAGGTGGTCGAGAAGCCGTCGACCCCGTGGGCGGTGGTCGGTGTGGCCGTGACCCCGAGCGTCGGCGACTGCTCCTGGATCGTCACCGTTGCGGTCGGCGCCTGCCCGTCGAAGATCGGATCGGTGCTGCTCGCGACTCCGCTGATGATCGCCTCGTGCGGGTTCGACTCGGTCGTGTCGTCGTCGAGTGCGCTCACCGTGACGTTCTGCGGGACGTTCCAGTTCTCGGGGGTGAAGTGCACGCTGGCGGGCGAGAACGACAGCTGCGTTCCCGACGACGCGCCCGCACCCGGGGCCTGCGTGAGCACGACGTCGACGTCGGCGGCGGGCTGGGTCGTCATGTTCACCGTGGTGTTCCCCGACGGTCCACCTTCTTGGAGCGTGAGATCGGGCGAGATGCAGACCTCGCCGGTGCCGCTCGTGACCTCGAAGGTCGTGGGGAAGCCGGCGGTCGCCAGGTCGGCGGTCGAGTAGTTCACCTGGTTGTTGGCGGCGTCACCGCCGTACGCGTTCCCGAGGGTCCAGGTGCCGGTGGCCGACTCGAACGGGAGGGTGAACGAACCGGCCCAGATCCCGTCGTTCGCGGTCCCGCTGCGGAGCGACAGCGACGCACCTCGGTACTGGCCCGCGGGACCGTTGAAGTTGACCTGGAAGTACGTCGTGCCCGAGACGGCATCGGTCACGTGCGCGGTGACGGCGACGGGCGTCGCGCACCCGACGGTGTTGAACGTCTTGGGGTCGAAGTCGAACGCGGCCAGCGACGGCGGCACCAGGTCGTCGGCGCCGGTGACGGTGAACGCAGTCGGGAAGCCGATCGCATCGGCCTGGGTCGGATCGAGTTGTGCGTAGTTGTTGACCCGGTCGCCCACGGTGAGGTTCTGGAGCTGCCAGGTCCCGCTCGCCGCGTAGCGCGGCACCGTTGCGGTCCCGACCCACGTTCCATCGAGCTCGGTGCCGGCGGTTTGGTTGAAGCTCGGGTAGACCCACTGGCCGTTGAGCGTGAACGCGGCGCTGATCCAGTTCACCCCGGCGAGGTTGTCGGTCGCGCGCGTCTCGATCGTGAAGGTGCGCAACGCGGGGTCGGCCGCATCGCCGGGAACGGGAGTCCCCGGCAGCAGTTGGCTGCTCGCGGGGACGATCTCGGGGTCGACGAGATCGTCGGTGCCGGTCACGACGAACGTCGTCGGGAACCCCGTGGCCGCGACCGTGGCGGTGTCGAGGTTCACCTGGTTCGTGGCGACGTCCATCATCGAGAACGACTGCAACGTCCAGGTGCCGGTCTCGGCGTAACGCTGGAGCGTGCCCGAACCGGCGACGTCGACCGGCGTGATGATCGCACCCGCGTAGGGCACGGCGAACGACACGCCGAAGTACTGGTCGGCGGTGGGGCTGCGGAACTGGGCCTGCGCGTACTGCATCCCGGTGGTGTTGTCCGACAGCGACGCGGTGAAGTGGAGCGTGCGATCGGCATCGGCCGGGGCGTCCGCCACGACGCTCGTCTCGGTGAGCGTGCCCCCGTGGAGCTCCGGGGCCGTCGTGTCGGGCAACGCCGCTGCCGGACTCACCATCCGGGCGACGAGTCCGAACGCGATCAACAGCACCGCAACGACCGCCACTGCGCGCTTCCGCGCGCCTGTGTCTTGCCTGTCCACCGGCACTCCCAGCACCTCGACGATTCCCGAACGGGCGGTTGTGCCCGTGTTGAGAAATCCTTTCGGTACTGCGGCGCGACGACTTGAGATCGTTCTCTCACAACGGAACGGCCGCGCGGTCACATACCCGTAGGATCACCCGCATGGAGATCGCCGCGATCATCACGTGTCCCGACTGCGGCGGCCGCGCGCACCTGGTGCAACCTCCCGAGCCCGACGAAGTGCTCGAGCCCGGAGACGTGCTCGTCTACCGGTGCGAAGACTGCCTCGACCGGTGGGACGTCGTCGTCGACGAAGAAGACGTCGACGGACCCGACATCTAGATGGTCGAATCCGCTGCGCCGGCTCGATCGCTCACCGATGCACGCACTGCCACGCGCGTCCGCCGGCTCCGCTTCTTCTCCTGAGCCTGGAGGGTTCTCCTAGAGCTGGAGGGCCTTCACCTCGAGGTACTCCTCGAGGCCGTACCGGCCGAGCTCGCGACCACTGCCCGACTGCTTGTAGCCACCGAACGGTGCCACCGGGTTGAACTTCTGTCCGTTGATGTCGACCTGCCCCGCATCGAGCTTCCGGGCGACCTTCACGGCCGACTCCTGGTCGGGACCGAACACCCCCGCGTGGAGCCCGTAGATCGTGGCGTTGGCGATCGCGATCGCTTCCTCCTCGGTGTCGTACGGGATCACCGACAGCACCGGACCGAAGATCTCGTCCTGCGCGATCGTCATGTCGTTGGTCACGTTCGCGAACACCGTCGGCCGGACGTAGTACCCGGTGTCGAGACCCTCGGGAGCTTCCACTCCTCCGGTCACGAGCGTCGCGCCTTCGTCGATGCCCTGCTGGATGTAGTTGCGGACCCGGCTGCGCTGGGTGTCGGAGATGAGCGGACCGAGGCCCATGTGGCTCGGGTCGGTCGGGTCACCGACCGGGTACCCCTCGGCGATCTCCTTCACCTTGGCCACGATCTCGTCGTGCTGCGCGCGCGGCACCAGCATGCGGGTCCACGCGATGCACGTCTGGCCCGAGTTCATGAAGCAGGAGCCGATACCGGCGGTCACCGCGTCGTCGATCGGCGCACCGTCGAGGATGACGAACGGCGACTTCCCGCCGAGCTCCAACGCGACCCGCTTGACCGACTCCGACGCGATCTCCGAGACCCGCTTGCCCGCGCGGGTCGAACCGGTGAACGACACCATCGCGACGTCGGGGTGGCGGGCAATCGCCTCACCGACGACCGGCCCGGTGCCGGTCACGAGGTTGAACACGCCGCCAGGAAGGCCGACGTCGTCGATGATCTCGGCGAGGATGAACGCGTTGAGCGGCGCGACCTCGCTGGGCTTCAGCACGACGGTGCAGCCCGCGCCGAGCGCGGGCGCGACCTTGGCGACGATCTGGTGGAGCGGGTAGTTCCACGGAGTGATGCAGCCGACGACACCGACGGGCTCACGCACCACGAGCGAGGAACCCATCTGCTCCTCGAACGGGAAGTTGTTGACGATCTCGACGTAGCTGCCCATGACCGCGGTCGGGAGTCCGGCCTGGATCATGTTCGAGAACGTGATCGGCATCCCGACCTCGCCGGTGATGACCTCGGCGATCTCCTGCATGCGCGCCGCGAGACCCTCCTGCAAGCGCAGGATGTACTTGGCGCGTTCGTCGGCGGGGGTGTCGCGCCACGAGGTGAACGCAGCCTTCGCCGCCGCCACCGCGCGGTCGACGTCGTCGGGGGTTCCCTCGGGAATCCGACCCATGACTTCCTCGGTCGCTGCGTTGATCACGTCGATCGTGTCGGTGCCGGTGGACGGCACCCACGCGCCGTCGATGTAGAGCTTGTCGCGGTCCTGCATGGGGGTTCCTCCTGGTTGCTGACCGTCCGACCGGCAGGCTACCGCCGGATCCGGGCGCCCTGCCCGATCGGCCGGAGGTCTGCACCGCGAGGTGCGGATTCCGGGACTGACGGTGCAGACCTCGTTGATTTCGCGGCTCCTAGGCCTCTTCTTCGATGAGGGTGGCGATCGCGACCTGGGTCTCGGGGGCCTCGCCGGTGAAGTCGTGGACGGTGATGGCGTGCACCCAGCGCAGCAGGAACACCGAGAAGACGAAGCAGACGAGCCCGGCGCCGGTCATGGTCGGGCCGATGCCCCACGTGTCGGCGACGAGCCCACCGAGCAGGGCGGTGATGGGCACGACCCCGACGAGACCCGTCATCTGGATCGCCATGACCCGACCCCGCAACGCGTCGGGCACCTCGTGCTGCACGACGTTGAGCGCAACTGCGATGTTCGCGAAGTGGAACGCGCCGACCACGAAGATGACCACGAAGGCCACGACGACCTGGTGCACGAGTCCCAGCACCGCGAGCGTCACAGAGAACGCGAGTGCCGTACCCGCGAACGTCGCGGCCGGACGTCGGCGCCCGATCCCCGCGAACGCGAGGATGCCGACGGCGGCGCCCAGTCCGATCCCGGCCTGGAGCCATCCGTAGTAGCTCTGGCCGACCGAAGACGACCCGTCGGCGAGGACGTCGGTCGCGTAGACGACCGCCAGCGGCTGGTACACGATGCCGACGAGCATCAGGAACGCGGTGGAGCCGATGACCACCTTCACCGACGGCGTGTCGCGCACGTACCGGATCGCGGTGCGCATCGCGTCGAGGCTCCGGGTCTCGGCCATCGGCTCGTGCCGGGGGACCGGAGTCATGATCCATGCGCTGATGACCGCGAGGAACGTCACCGCGTTCACCCAGAACACCCACTCCACGCCGAACCCACCGATGAGCAACGAGGCCAGCAGCGGCCCGATGACACGTGCGATCGAGTTGGTGGCGGTCCCGAGGCTGATCGCGCTCGTCAACCCTTCGCGTGGCACGACTGCAGGCGTGAGTGCCTGTTGGGCCGGGATCGCGAGCATGAACGCGATCCCCAGGAAGAACGAGAGCGCCGAGATGCTGATGATGTCGGCCGCCCCCGTCGACACCATCACCCCGAACACGATCGCGCCGACGAGCTGCGCGATCTGGGTCGCGATGAGCAGCTTCCGACGGTCGAACCGGTCGGCGAGCACTCCACCCCAGAGACTGAAGATCAGCTGCGGGGCGTACGAGGCGAAGTAGACGATCCCGACCGACTCGGCCTTGCCGGTGAGCTCGTAGGCCAGGAACGACCGGCCGACGATCTGCATCCAGTCGCCGAGCTGCGACACCAGCCCGGCAGCCCACACGCGCCGGAACACCGGGTACCGGAAGGCGAGGTAGGTCGGCGACGACCACGGACCGCGTCGTCGGGAGCCGGGAGCGCGCACGGCTCATGCTACGACCTACCATGACGCCGATGTCAGTTGTGGACGGAGCCGGAACCGACCCCTTCGCGGAGACCGACGACCAACAGTCGCTGCGCGCACTCGCCCGCGACGTCGCCGACCGCGACCTCGCGCCCCTCGCCCGGCAGTGGGACGAGACGGAGGAGTTCCCCCAGGCGTCGTGGGATGCGATCCGCAAGGCCGACCTCTTCGGGATCACGATCGGCGAGCGGTACGGCGGCATGGGGATGGGCGACATCGAGGCCGCGATCGTGCTCGAGGAGCTCGCCCGAGCCGACGTGAGCAGCGCGATCCTCGCCCAACTCACGTTCAACGGTCCGCCCCGCGCGATCGAGCATCTCGGCAACGACGAGATGAAGGAGCGTTGGCTCCCGATGGCCGCGAGCGGCGAGGCGCTGTTCTCGATCGGCATCAGCGAGACCGAAGCCGGATCTGCGGTCAACCACATGCGGGCCAAGCTCACCCCGGATGGCGACGGGTTCCGACTGAACGCCTACAAGAACTACGTCACCGGGGGCCACAAGGCGCGCGCCTGCCTCGTGTGGTGCCGGTTCCCGGGCAGCGAGGGTGCGAAGGGCATCGGTTCGGTGGTGGTCGACCTCGAAGCCGATGGTGTCACCATCGCGGGGACCCACGAGAAGATGGGGTTGCGGGGTACGAGTGAAGCCGAGCTCGCCTTCGACGACGTCCGCATCGAGCCGGGCGACGTGCTGCTCCCGGGCGACCCGTCGAGCACCGACTCCTTCAAGTCGCTCATCGCCCACATCAACCACGAACGGTGCGGCAACGCGGCGATGTGCGTCGGTGCCGCGCAGGGTGCCCTCGAGTACGCCGTGCGGTACATGAACGATCGGACCATCGGCGGCAAGCCCCTCGCGGCGCTGCAGGGTCTGCAGTGGAAGATCGCCGACATGGCCACCCAGCTCGACGCAGCCCGGCTCCTCCTCCTGCGCGCCGTGCACCTCGCCGGTCCGCACGGCACCCCACCCGCGCTCGAGACCGCCATGGCCAAGACCGCCGCCAACCTCGCGGCGAAGTTCGTGTGCGACGAGGCGATCCAGTGCCTCGGCGGCTACGGCTACTCGCGCGAGTACCCCGTCGAGCGCGTCTACCGAGACATCCGGGGCCTGTGCATCGGAGCCGGCACCGTCGAGGTCCAGCGCAACTTCGTCGGGACCAACGTGCTCGCCGGTCGTCGCACCACCAGCGCAGGCTGGCGCGATCCCCTCGCTTGACGTGAGCCACCTGCACCCGACCTACCGGCATCCGCTCGGGCGGGCGTACCGCGAGCCGGGTGGTGCGTGGGACATCCCGTCGCTCGACGCGGTCATCGCCCAGGCGCACGACGACCCCCGCGTCGGCGCGCTCGCGGGCGGCCTGCGCGCCGCAGGCGTGCGCCGCGGCGACGTCGTCGCCTGGCAACTGCCGAACTGGGAGGAAGCTGCACTCCTCTACCGGGCGTGCTGGCGGCTCGGCGCGATCGCAGGACCGCTCCACCACCAGGCGGGCGCGGCCGACGTCGACCGCATGCTCGGCGTCCTCTCCCCGCGCGTCGTGCTCCACCGCGACGACGTGCGCGGTCCGGGTTCCCGATTCGGGCGGCTCCTCGACGCCGCCCCCGTCACCCGGTCGGCGGCCCGTCCGTCGGACCTCGCAGTCGCGCTCTTCACGTCGGGCTCGAGCGGCGAACCCAAGGCGGCGCTGCACACCCAGCGCGGCCTCGCCCACAAGGCGCTGACCATGGCGCGGGTGCACGGCCTCACCCACACCGATGCCGTGCTCATGCCCGCACCCCTCGCGCACATCTCGGGACTGCTGAACGCGGTGCTGATCCCAGGCGTCGTGCCGATGAAGGCCGTCCTGATGGACAAGTGGGATCCCGAGCGCGCGCTCGACCTGATCGCGTCGGAGCACATCACCTTCATGATCGGACCCCCGACCTTCTTCGTGCACCTCATGGCCGCTTCGGGGTTCTCGACGGAACGGGTCGCCCCGTTGCGACTGGTGTCGAGCGGAGGCGCGGGGGTCACCGCGGCGTTCGTCGAGACCGCGCGCGACGCGCTCGGAGCCCGCGTGAAACGCACCTACGGCTCGACCGAGGCCCCCACGGTCACCACCAGCCGCGCCGACGATCCCCCCGATCGCGCCGCCACCACCGACGGCCACCCCGTCGGCCAGTGCGAGATCCGGGTCGACGCCACCGGTGAGCTCCTCCTCCGCGGCCCGGAGCTGTTCGTCGGGTACACCGACCCGGCCCGGACCCGCGCGTCGATCGACCGCGGCTGGTTCCGCACCGGTGATCTCGCCCACGTCGACCCCGACGGCTGGCTCACGATCGTGGGCCGGATCAAGGACACGATCATCCGCGGCGGGGAGAACATCGCCGCGGCCGAGGTGGAGCACGAGCTCGAGGCGCATCCACGCGTGCGGCAGGCGGTGGCGGTCGGCTACCCCGATCCCGTACTGGGTGAGCGGGTCTGCGCGTTCGTCGTGGCCGACGGGACGGTCACCCTCGACGACGTCGGGGCGTGGTTCGCCGAGCGGGGCGTCACGAGGTTCAAGACCCCCGAGCGCGTCGTCCAGCTCGACGCCCTTCCGTCGCTCGGCGCCGGCAAGCCCGACCGCGCCGCCCTCCGAACCCGAGCCGCCACCACCCGCTGACCCCCGAACACCGGCGACCCTGCAGCCCACAACCCTGCGGAGTTCGGCGCGTTTCGGCACTCAGAGGACCAGAACGCGCCCAACTCGGCGCCTTGTGGGGGTTGTCAGACGAGGGGTTCGCGGAAGACGGGGGGTGGGCGGACCTCGACGGCGCGGAAGGCGAAGCGGTCGAGCTCCTCGTCGTCGACGAAGAGGCGGAAGGCATACTCACCGGCGGTCTCGAGTCGGAGGAAGTTCACGGTCAGGGTGATCGGGACCACCGCCGACTCCCCCGGCCGCAGCTCCGCGCCACCGTCGACCCGGAAGGTGCCCTCGGCCTTCAGCGCGAGCGCACCGCCGTCGCCGTCCATCATCCCCACCGCGATGGTGTGGTCGCGACCGAACGCGAACGGCGGGACCGACAAGACCGCCACGAGCGAGACCATCGGGATGATCTGCGGGTAGACCGGGAAACGCAGCAGCGTCCAGAAGGCGCCGTTGGCATAGACCTTCCCGCCGACCACTTCGGCGTGGTCCGCGGGAAAGAACGCATAGGTCTCGAACTCGCCGACGCCAGCAACCATGCGGTGATCCTCACCTACCGCCGAGCGGCCGCACAAGTGCCGCCCGACCCATCTCGACGGAGGGACGTCGGGTTGTTGCTATCCCCCGAATGCGGCGGTGACCTGGACCAAGTCGAAGTAGTCGCGCCACGCGGTGATCTTGGTGCCATCGAGCTCGAACGTGCCCATCACCGGCAGTCCGACGGAGCCCTCCGGCCGCACGAAGGTGTCGATCCGTTCCGTGAGCACCACGTTGCCGTTGACGGCAAGGTGCAGGATCTCGAACTCGATGCGGTCGACCATCGCGGTGAAGCCCTCGATGAAGGTGCGGATGGCCTCGGTGCCGACGACCGGCTCCATCGGGATGTTGTGGTACACGGCGTCGTCGGCGAACGAGCGCATGATGCGATCGATGTCGCCGGTCGACCATGCATCGCAGAACTCCCGCACGACCTGTTCCGGATCCGCCACGTCGCTCCCCTTCCGTCGGTGATCAGCGTTCAGATGATGCTCTCGCCGGCTTCGACCCGGGGACGCAGGAGCGAGGCCAGGCGCTCGCGGTGGTACCCCGCGTCGCCGAACGTGAGCTGGTCGAGTTGGGCGCGCTTGAGGAAGAGGTGCAGGTCGTGCTCCCAGGTGAACCCGATGCCGCCGTGGACCTGCAGACCGGAGGCCATCACCCGCCGTGAGGCATCGGAGCCCCAGATCTTGGCGGTCGACGCCGCGACCGACACGTCGCGGTCGTCGGCGGCGAGGCACCACGCGGCCCAGTAGACCGACGACCGCATCCCCTCGACGTCGACGAGCATGTCGGCACACCGGTGCTTCACGGCCTGGAAGCTCCCGATGGGCTTGCCGAACTGGACCCGGTCCTTGGCGTACTCCACCGACAGCTCGAGGACGCGATCGGCACCGCCGAGCATCTCGGCGGCAACGCCGGTCGCGCCCCGATCGACGAGCGCATCGACGGCATCACGCCCTCCGAGGCGCTCCGCCGGGCGCGCGTCGAACCGCAGCCACCCGAGCTCCCGGGTCCGATCCATGGCCGGTTCGGCCCCCGGGCGCGTCGCGTCGTCGAGCTCGACGGCGAACAACGCGGGGCCCTCCGGCGACTCGGCGACCACGATCGCGACATCGGCCGACGGCGCGAACGGCGTCGGATCGGAACGGCCGTGCAGCTGCCATCCTGCGCCCTCGGCCGATGCGGTGACCGCGCTCGACGCCTTGCTCCACGCCACACACGCGAGTCGTTCACCGGCGAGCAACGACGCGACCGAATCGGAACGACCGGCGCGACGCAACGAATCGATCGCGAGCACCTGACCGAGGAACGGCGCCGGTGCGGCGTGGCGACCGATCGCCTCGAGCAACACGGCCAACTCGACCCATCCGAGACCGAGACCTCCATCGGCTTCGGTGAGTGCGACACCGAGCCAGCCCTGTTCGACCATCCCGGCCCACAGCTCGCGGTCGAGCCCGCCGCCGGCCTCGACCACCGCGCGCACGCCCGAGATCGGTGCCAGCCCGTCGAGCAGCTCGCGCGCGCCGGCGCGCAACGCCTCCTGGTCGTCGGAGAGGTCGAAGTCCATCGCTACCGCGCCCCGGGTCGGCTCACGACCCGGAAGTTAGCTGACGCGGACGTCAGGCCTCCGAGAACCCGTGCACCACCGCCGGGAGCTCGGCGTTGGCGTGATTGCCGTAGGGACCGTGGACGATGCCGTGCGGGGTCTTCTCCCAGTGGAAGGGCGAGCGCACGAGCTGCACGAGTGCCCGCCAAGCCGCGATCGAGTGGAGCACCCAGTAGAAGGGGTTGAGCAAGACGAACGGCACCAGGTCGCGGGCCCGACGGCGCCAGACCGCCACCGCGCTCACCGCCATCATCGACACGTTGCCGAGCATCAGGTTCGCGAACGCGGCCGGCCCGAACCATGCGGGGAGGTGCAGGCCGGGCACGTTGCCACCGAGGAACGTGAACAGCCAGAAGCCCAAGATGATCGGGTAGACGAGGAACGTCAGCGGGGTGCCCATCACCAGTGCGAGGAACCCGAGCATCCCTCGGAACCCGAGCTCCTCGGCGAGGCGCCGCGGCTTCCGGAGATGCACGAACGACGTGATCATGTATCCCTTGATCCAGCGGGTGCGCTGACGGATCCACGCCTGCCACTCCGAACAGCCCTCTTCCCAGGTCGTGCTGGCGATCGTCCCGATCCGGAAGCCCTCGGCCGACGCGCGGATGCCGAGGTCGGCGTCTTCGGTCACGTTGTAGGGGTCCCAGCCCCCGAGTTCGCGCAACGCCGCGGTTCGGAAGTGGTTCGACGTGCCGCCGAGTGGCAGGGGCACCCGCCAGTGGTCGAGGCCGGGCAGCATCGCATCGAACCACGCGGAGTACTCGAGCGTGAACATGCGGGTGAGGATGTTCTCGCGGGAGTTGAAGTAGTTGAGCCGCGCCTGCATGCACACCGTGTCGGGGTCGGCGTCGTCGAACGCCGCGATGGCCGTCCGGAGCTGGTCGGGCTGGGGTCGGTCCTCGGCGTCGTAGATGGTGAGGTACTCGCCCTGCGCGAGCGCGAGCCCGAGGTTGCAGGCCCGGGGCTTGGTCTGCGGACCACCGGGCGGCACCACGTAGAAGCGCACCCAGTCGGGGGGCTGTGCAGCCTTCGCCGCCGCGATCGTCTCTTCGTCGTCGGGCTCGAGGAGCACGAGGACCTGGAGCTTCGACTTCGGGTAGTCGAGCTCGCTGAGGTGTTCGATCACCTTCGAGACGACCTTCGCCTCGTGGTACGCGGGAACGAGGATCGTGTACACCGGGAGCGCGGTCTCGGGGATGCGAACCGGGACGTGCTCGGCGGCGATCTTCACCCGCTCGACGTCGACGAACGTGCCGACGATGCACGCGCCCACCTTGAACAGCACGAGGATCAAGAAGAGGATGTTGAGCACGACCAGCGTCGCGAACAAGGTGTTCAGCGGCGCAACGATCGCGGCGAGACCGAGGGCGATCGGCAGCACCATCGCCCACCGCGGGAACCAACCTCGATCGTCGTCGCGGCGCGCCGACAGCTCGGGCCGGGAACTGGCCAGTCCGTAGGCGATCTTCTCCACGACCGGTTCCCGGCAGGATGCGAGCACGGCCCGCTCGATGTCCCAGTCGGTGGTGACGACGAACTCGATCTCCTCGCACACGAAGCGCAAGCGGACCTGCTGCTCGATCGCACGCGTCGGGTGGGTCGCGACCGCGACCACGAGGACGTCTTCGTGGTCGCGACGTTCGCGATGAAGCGGAACCCACCGGTTCCAGAGCATCTCGTCGGCATCGGCGATCGCCATGAGGTCGTCGTCGGGCGGGGTCGCGACCAGGTCGACGAAACGCAGCGACCACACCGACGCGAGGCCGTCGTACAGCGCGCGCCGCGTGACGGCACCTCGAGCGAGGAGGATCCGCCCGAGCAGGCCACCGACTCGGCGCTGCTCGACGAGTGCGTCGGCGAGCGCGCGCCGCTCGAGCACACCGCGGGCCCGCAGTTCCTCACCGATCAGGCGTGACATGGCTCAGCTCCCTCCGCCCGTCTCGAAGACGCGGATCGGCCCGCTCCGACAGACGACCTGGGCCGAGTCCTCGAACGACGGGCTCGCGGCCAGCGACCGGGACACCGCGTCGGTCGGGTTCGTCGGGTCGACGAACACGTAGCGAGTGCGCGTCGGGTGGGCGAGTGCGTCATTCCAGCGGTTCTTGCCGATGAACGGCGCGACGATCCGGTCGACGGTCCCGATGGCGGGGAGCAGCGGATGGACCGAGTCGTCGATGAGGATCTTGCCGTCGGTGCCGTTCTCACGGAGCCACGACGCGCAGGTCATGTCGTTGCGACCCACGACCTTCTGCTCGCGTGCTTCGGCGATCACACCGACGTGGTCGGTCTGCGCCCACTGCGCGAGCACCCCTCCGACGAGCGCGACCGCGATGAGCGATGCGATCACGGTGCGGAACCTGCTGGTCGGCGCGACGGCAGGCGCGACGCCGGCCGAGAGCTGGCGGACCCCCCACGCGGGAGTCGCGGGCGCGAGGCGCCCCTCGGAAGGACGCGAGCGAAGCCCCCGGCCCTGGATCGCGGCAACGCCGAGTCCGGCGAAGAGCGCCAACCCGGCGACCGCGGCCACGCCGAAGCGGAGGTTGTAGAGACCGAGATCGGGACGACTCTCCGGCCGGAGTGCGATCTGACCGGTGTAGAGGGACAGCAGGTAGAAGCCGACGGGAACGACCACGAGCAGCCACGGCGAGAGGCCCCAGAAGCGGAAGCGCGACCGCGACGCCCAGATCGCCATCCCCACGACCCCGGCAACGATGAGGACCCAGCCCGCGCCGCGCACCGTGCCCGAGAAGAGCGTGCTGATGCTGTGGCCGAGGTCGCCCTGATCGGGGAGCAACCCGCGGCGGGCGAGCTCCGCCTGCTGCGACTGCGCCGAGTACGAACCGCGCTGGAACTCGAGCGGGTCGCCCCAGTGCACCCAGTTGAACCAGAACCACCAGAGCGCGCCGCAGAGCGGGAGCACCACGAAGCTGCGGGTCGCACGCCACGCGTATCCGAACTGACGCCACCGCGCGTACGACACGACGGCGACGAACACCGATGCCGCGGCCACGAACGCCCAGCCGTCGTAGCGGGAGAGCACGGCCGCGAGCGCGGGAACCCCGCACAGGACCGCGATCTCCCCACCCGATGCCGGCTTCGGCCGGACCGCCCACCGGGTGAGCGCGTACGTCATCGTGATGAGCGACGCGTAGAGCACGGGCTCGGTCACCGCGGTCGAGTGGAGGTAGAGCATCGCCGGGGTGAGCGTCGCGAGCAGGGCCGCGGTCCAGCCCGCGAGGCGGGACCGGACGAGCGTGTAGACGATGCCGTAGATCCCGAGGGCCTCGATCACCAGGCAGATGACGCCGACCGGCACCGGGGCCCACCCCGAGACCCACAGTTCGCGGATCGCCGCGAAGGGAGCCGATGCGAGGTGCTGGAGCGGGAGCCACACGGTGCCGATCTGCACGAAGCCGTGGTTCGGGCCGTCGAGCAGGCGTCGGGCGATCGTGATGTGCGACCGGGCGTCGGGGTACGCCAGCATGAGGTCCTGGGACGATGCCCACGTCGCGGCGAGGATGCCGGCGATCGCGACCACGAGGGCCAGGCCGACGGGTCCAGTGAGCACCCCGACCACTCCGCCGCTGGAACGCTGCGGCTCCTCGACCAGGTGGTCGAGCGGCCGCCGACGCTCGAACGGAATCGGCGCGACGACGACTTCGTCGTCGACGAGCGTCATGGCGTCATCCATGAGCGGAACGGATTCATGCCGAGCAGTCTGGATTGCCCGAGTGTCCACTCGGATTCCGGCACGTAACAGTTTGTGGTCAAACGCGCGACGAGTCGTGCCTCGGGAGGGTGCAGAACGTGACCGGCGTCACGTCGGCGAGGGCGAACGATGTTGCCTCCGGCGTCGACACGTCGGTTCGGAACGCGACCGGTGCCGCGGCAGGCGCAGCACCGGTGTTGATCACAACGTTCTTCACCGAGTGGCGATCGGCTCCCCCACCCGTTCCCGCGGTGAACCCGAGGAGTACCTGGGGTGGCAACGTGACCGCGGTCGGCGCGATGACGGTTGACCCGTCGACTGCGACTGCGATCGTGCCGGCGGCGATCGTGATGACGAAGTGGTGGACACCGCTGCGCAGGTTGGGAGCGGACGTGCTCGTGGCGAGGTAGGTGAGCGCGTTCACCTCACCGTCGCCGGTGGCGATCCCGACGAAGTTCGCCGACGGATCCGACGAGTTCTTGTACGTATCGGCCGTCACCGCGATCCCCGGGATGCCGCCATACCCCATCCGCCAGCCTGCGCCGCCGAGCGCCGTGGCGCCGGCCGACGGATCGGCGAGCACGAACGTCAACCCGTCGGCACCCGAACCGGGGCCGATCTTCGTGTCGTAGGCAACGGTGAGCGCGGTAGAGGCCACCGCCGTCGGGTAGAACGCCGAGCCCGCGTTGTAGGTCGTGTCGGCCGGCGTCAGCACGAGATCGGGTGCCGCGAGGGCGGCTGCGCCGTTCAGCGTCCAGGCACCACCCGTCGGTGGCGGGACGTCACTCTGCGGGGGAGTCGTGGTGGACCCGCTCGCTGCCGTGATCGCGACGTTCGAGACGGCGTGGCGGTCGGCGAGACCGCCCGTCCCGGCGGTGAAACCGACCAGGACGTTGGGTGGCAGGTCGACAGCAACCGGCGCGATCACGGTGATGCCGTCGACGACGACGGAGATCTTACCGGCGGCGACCGTCACGACGAAGTGGTGTGTCCCGGTCCGCAACGCGGGCGCGTTCGTGCTCGTAGCGACGTACGTGAGCGCGTTGACTCCGCCGTCACCCGTCGCGATCCCCACGAAGTTCGCCGACGGATCAGACGAGTTCTGGTAGGTGTCGGCGGTGACCGCGACACCGTCGATGCCGCCGTACCCCATCCGCCATCCGGCCCCGCCCAATGCGGTCGCGCCGGCCGACGGGTCGGCGAGCACGAACGTGAAGCCGTCGGCTCCCGACCCCGGCCCGATGGTGGAGTCGAATGCCGCCGACACCGAGCCAGACGGCACCGCAGTCGGATAGAACGCGGATCCCGCGTTGTAGTTGATGTCGGGTGGTGTGAGCACGAGCTCCGGGCCGGCGACGGCCGTGGAGCCGTTCACGGTCCAACCGCCGGCGGTCGGGGGCGGAACCGTCACCGTGCCGGCGGGCGGTGGAGACGTCGCGTCGATCACCACGTTCGAGACCGCATGACGGTCGGCGAGGCTTCCCGTCCCCGCGCTGAAGCCGACCAACACGTTCGGCGGGAGATCGACCGCTGTCGGCGCGATCACCGCAACGCCGTCGACCACGACCGACATCTTCCCGTCGGCGACGGTCACCACGAAGTGATGCGTTCCGGTCCGGAGGTCGGACACCGCCGTGCTGGTCGCCGTGTAGGTGAGCGCGTTGTCGCCGCCGTCGCCCGTCGCGATCCCCACGAAGTTGGCCGACGGATCAGACGAGTTCTTGTAGGTGTCGGCGGCGACCGCGACGCCGTCGATGCCGCCGTACCCCATCCGCCATCCCGCGCCGCCCAACGCAGCCGCACCTTCCGACGGGTCGGCGAGCACGAACGTGAGCCCGTCGGCGCCGCTCCCGGGGTTGAGGGTCGCATCGAACGCGGCCGTGACCGCACCGGAGGGAACTGCGGTCGGGTAGAACGCGGAGCCCGCCGCATAGGTCTCGCCCGCGGGGTTGAGCACGAGCTCCGAGCCGGCCACGGCCGCGGTGCCGTTCACGGTCCAACCACCACCGATCGGAGACGGCACGGTCCCCGTCGACGGCGGGGTGGTCGTCGTGCCGCCGGAGCCCACGATCGACACGTTCGAGACGGCTTGGCGGTCGTTGAAGCCCCCGGTTCCCGCAGAGAAGCCCGTGAGCACCTGGTCGGGCAAGCCGACGGGGACGTTCGCGAGCACCACCGCGCCGTCGACCGTGACCGTGATCGCGTCGTCGGCGACGCTCACCGACATGTGGTGCGTCCCCGCCCGCAGGTCACCGACCGCCGTGCTCGTCGCGACGTAGTCGAGGTGGTCTCCGGTGATCCCCGTCGCGATCCCGACGAAGTTGCGGGACGGGTCACCCGTGTTCTGGTAGGTGTCGGCGGTCACCGCGACGCCGGGGATACCCCCGTAACCCAGCGCGAGGCCGGGCGCGCCGAGCGCGGTCGATCCCGCCGCCGGATCCGCCATCACGAACGCGAGTCCGTCGGAGCCCGCGCCGTCGCCACCGCCGATGCTGACGTCGAAGTCGGCCACGAGTGCGGCCGCGCCGACCGGGGCCGTCGGAAAGGCCGAACCCGCCGCGTCGTTGACGTGCGCCTGGGTGAGCACGAGGTCCGCGCCGTTCACCGCGGTGGATCCGTTCAACGTCCACCCGGCCCCGGTGGGCGGGGGAACCGCGGTCGAGTCGAGCGCGGTGTACGTGGCGGTGAGCGTGCGTGATGCGTTCACGGTCACGGTGTGCGTCGCCGCGCCGCCGTCGGACCAGGCCGAGAATCGGTAGAGCTTGCCTCCGATGCTCTGCAGCGACGGTGCGCTCACGGTGGTGCTCGCGCCGACGGTGAGGTCGTAGGTGAACGGCGCAACTTCGGTCTCGTCGTTCGCGGTGAGCTTGAGCCCCGCGGGCGCCGACGCCAGCTGCAGGTGCGCGACCTCGGGGTAGACGTCGCGCGTCACCGTCGACGAGAGACCCGTCGCGTCGGTGGCGGTGAGGGCGATGCTCACGTAGCTCGGGAGCTCGTGCTCGGGTGCGGCCACGGAGCCGCCCGCCACGCCGTTGGCCGCGTCGAGCTGGTGGTTGTGGCACACGGTCGGCACGGAGCAGTGGCGGACCGTGAGCTGCCACGAGAGGTCGGCCACGGGAAGCGGGTTCCCGAGACCGTCGACCGCGGAGCCCGCGTAGTCGAGCGTGTCGCCCACGCGGAACGTGGACCCGGTCGCGGGAGCGGTGATGGTCGGTACGGGTCCGCCGGCCGCGATCGGCACGCGTGATCGAGTTCTCGAGTCCGACACCGTTGGTCACGGTGAGCCTGGCGGTGAACGCACCCGCCGAGGCGTAGGTGTGGGACACGATGGCGCCGGTCGCGGTGGCTCCGTCGCCGAAGTTCCACGCGTAGGTGAGCGGCCCACCCTGGGGATCGGTCGACGTCGTGCCGTTGAACGACACCGCGAGCGGGACCGGGCCGCTCGCCGAAACGGGATTCGTGGTCGCGCGGGCCACCGGCGGGAACGCGCCGGGTGCGCCCGAGTAGCTGATCCGTCGGAGGCTCCCGGTGCGGCCGATGTCGATGTAGAGCAGGTCACCCGTGGCCGGATCGGTCTGGAGGTCGACGGGGGTGGCGGAACCGGTCTGGAACGTCTCGACGTTGCTCGCGCTCGGAACTCCGTCGGCACCCGGGAGCATCGCCCAGATGCACTCGCGCGAGTAGTCGGCGAAGAACAATGCGCCGTGGTACTTCGCCGGGTAGTTGGCGCCCTCGTAGAAGGCGAGGCCCGTGACCGACGAGTTCACCGCTCCGCCGAGCGGCGCGCCCGGCGGGCAGCGCCCGGCGTCGCGTGGCCACGACGTCGTTGGTGTGCGCGTAGGCGTAGACGAGGGGCGGTGGCGGTGCCCGCTGCGTAGAGCGAGTCGCACACGTTGAGCCCCGCGGCCTGGTACCCGCCGTTCGGGGGAACACCCTCGTAGCAGGGGAACCCGAAGTTGGGCTCGGTGGCCCGGTTGGCGACGCGGTCGATCTCCTCCCAGGTGTTGAGGCCGACGTCGCCGATCCAGAGCTCGTCGGTCCCCGGCCGGAACGTCCACCGGTACGGGTTCTTCAGGCCGAACGCGATCACCCGGGCCCGGTTGGCGTCGGCACTGCCGTACTCGGGGTTGCCGGGGACGCCGAGCCCGGTGTCGGGATCGATCCGGATCATCGTGCCGTCGAGCGACACGGGCTGACCCGCGGGTCGTCGCGGCGACTGTGAGCGCAGCGCCCCGCCCGCGGCCGTCGGAGGCGTCATCGTGCCGCCCACACCGCCGGGCGGGTCGCCGCACGGGTTCTTCTGCGGGTTCCCGAACTGCCCGTAGTCGACGGCGTTGAAGTTGGCGCCGTCGCCCCCGGCGACGTAGAGCTTGCCGTCGGTGCCGATCTTCACCGCGCCCACGGTGTGGCTCGGGAACTGCATGCACCAGTCCTCCACGAGGACCTTCTCGGCGGTCAGGGTCGAACCGGTGCCGTTCTCCGACACCGTGAAGCGCGAGACGCGCGCGCTCGTGACGCACCCATCGGTCGCGGCGCCCGGGGGGCTCGGGCACGGGTCGTACGTCGACGCCGCGGGGTCGTTCGAACCCCACTTCGGCGCCGGCGCGGGATCACCGAGCTGATGGTCGTAGCTGTAGGCGACGTAGACGTACGGGCGTCCGGTGAGGAGCTGCGGGTCGACTGCGAGCCCGACGAGGCCGCGATCCCACTCGTTGTACGTCGCGACTCGGAGGTCGGCTGCCACCGTGGGCGTCGGGGTGCTCAGGCTGGGGAACACCTTGATGATCCCGCTCTTCTCACCGACGAAGACGCGCCCGTCGGGCGCGATCGCGAACGAGGTCGGAGCTTCGAGGCCGGAGAACAGCGTCGTCTCGGTGAAGCCGTCGGGGAGGTCGGACGCCGCGTCCGCGCGTGGCGCGATGTGAGCGAGCAGCACCGCCGCGAGGGCGACCACGAGGAGCACGACGATCGCGCGGCGCGTCGGGGTCGGGAGTGGGGTGTGCTCCTCCCAGGGTTGGCCGAGGACCCAGCATCCGTGCGTTCGACTCCGAAGTTCGAGTGGCCTGGCGTGCCGTCCCCCGATGCGGCAATCCGGAAGGTACCGGTTCGCTCCGTGCCCGTCATGACTGTGGAGCACGAGTTCACGCACTGGAAATCTCCCGGCGCGGCGGTACTCTGCGCGGCATGGATCACCAGTCTGGCGACACCCTCCTCGCGGCCGACATCGACGAACGGGTCGCCGACCTGTTGGCGGCGCACGACCCGAAGACCACCGACGCGTTCGCGTTCCGCGGCGCCCAGTACGACCGGGGCCTGGCCTGGGTCTGGTTCCCGGAAGGCTTCGGCGGGCTCGGTGCGCCGGCCGAGTTGCAGCGCGGCGTCGAAGCGACGCTCCGCGATGCCGGGGCGAACTACGCCTCGGTCGGCTGGAACGGCTTCGGACTGTTCCTCGCCGCACCCACGATCGTCACCCACGCCGACGACGCGTTGAAGGCGCGGCTGCTGCGCCCGCTCTTCACCGGCGAGGAGGTCTGGTGCCAGCTCTTCAGTGAGCCGGGCGCGGGCAGCGACCTCGCCAGCCTCGCCACGCGGGCCGTCCGCGACGGCGACGAGTGGGTGGTCAATGGGCAGAAGGTGTGGAACACCCTGGCCCACGTGGCCGACCGCGGGATGCTCGTGACCCGAACCGATCCCGATCTGCCGAAGCACCGGGGGATGACCTACTTCGCCCTCGACATGCACGCGCCGGGCGTCGAGGTGAGGCCCCTCCGCCAGATGACCGGCGAGGCGGAGTTCAACGAGGTGTACCTCTCCGACGTGCGCATCCCCGACGCCGACCGCATCGGCGACGTGAACGACGGATGGCGGGTCTCGATGACCACGCTGATGAACGAGCGCGTCACCATCGGCGGGGCGGTCGCGGGCCGGGGGTCGGGCCCGATCGGCGACGCGCTGAAGGTCTGGGAGGAGCACCCCGAGCGGCACGACCCCGTGCTGCGCGACCAGCTCGCCGAGCTGTGGATCGAGGCGGAGATCCTGCGCCTCACCAACGCCCGGGCGTCGGCGAACCGCAAACAGGGTGTCGCCGGCCCGGAGGGCGCGGTCTCGAAGCTCGCGTTCGCCGAGGTCAACAAGAAGATCTACGAGCTGTGCATCGCCATCCTCGGGCCGGAGGGGATCCTCTTCCCCGACGAGTACGAGATGACCCGGCCGGAGCAGGCGGCACTCACCGGTGGCGGCGATCCCCGCAAGATGTTCCTCCGGGCCCGGGCCAACTCGATCGAGGGCGGCACCTCCGAGATCCTGCGCAACATCATGGGTGAGCGTGTCCTCGGACTCCCCGGCGAACCGCGGGTCGACAAGGACCGGCCGTGGGTCGAGGTCCCCCGCAGCTGAAGTTGTGCCCGAAGGTTGCGACAAGTTGACGCCCGGCTCCGGGACCGGCGTCCGCGCTCGCTAGATTCAGGGGTTACCAGACCCCTGAGGAGCGCCACATGGCCGAGCCGCCCGTTTCCCTTCGTCACGGCGACACGGAGCTCGAGCTCCCCGTGGTCCGTGGCTCCGAGGACGAGCTCGGCATCGACATCTCGAAGCTGCGGGCCCAGACCGGCCTCGTCACCCTCGACCCGGGCTACCTGAACACCGGTTCCTGCGAGTCGGCGATCACCTACATCGACGGCGACGCCGGGATCCTGCGCTACCGGGGCATCCCGATCGAGCAGCTCGTCGACCGCGAGCACCCGTCGTTCCTCGAGACGAGCTACCTCCTGATCTGGGGCGAGCTGCCGACGAAGGACCAGCTCGACGAGTTCCGCTTCGAGATCCGCCGGCACACGCTCCTGCACGAAGACGTGAAGCGCTTCTACGACGGCTTCCCGCGCGACGCGCACCCGATGGCGATGTTGTCGTCGGTCGTGAGCGCGCTGTCGACCTTCTACCAGGACGCCGAAGACCCCAACGACCCCGAGCAGATGCACCTCTCGATCGTGCGCCTCATGGCGAAGCTCCCGACGATCGCGGCCTACGCGCACAAGAAGTCGATCGGGCAGCCGTTCCTCTACCCGAACAACTCGCTCGACCTGATCGAGAACTTCCTCACCATGATGTTCGCGGTCCCGTCGGAGCCGTACACGGTGAGCCCGAAGATCGTGCACGCGTTGAAGCAACTGCTGATCCTCCACGCCGACCACGAGCAGAACTGCTCCACCGCGACCGTGCGCATGACGGGTTCGAGCGAGGCGAACATCTACGCGTCGATCGCATCGGGGATCAACGCGCTCTGGGGTCCGCTGCACGGCGGCGCCAACCAGGCGGTCATCGAGATGCTCCAACGCATCCAGGCCGACGGCGGCGACGTCACCAAGTACGTCGAGAAGGCGAAGAACCCCGACGACAACTTCCGGCTGTCGGGGTTCGGGCACCGCGTGTACAAGAACTACGACCCCCGCGCCCGGATCCTCAAGGCCACGGCCGACGGCGTGCTCACCGACCTCGGCAAGCGCGACGACCTCCTCGACCTCGCGATGGAGCTCGAGCAGGTCGCACTCGAAGACGACTACTTCGTGGAGCGCAAGCTCTACCCCAACGTCGACTTCTACTCCGGGCTCATCTACCGCGCGATGGGCTTCCCCACCGAGATGTTCACCGTCTTGTTCGCGCTCGGCCGGCTCCCCGGTTGGATCGCGCACTGGAAGGAGATGCGCGAAGACCCGCGCACGAAGATCGGCCGCCCCCGCCAGATCTACACCGGCTACCCCGAACGCAAGTACGTCCCCGTCAACGACCGCTGACCCCCAACCCCCCGTTCTGGTCATCTCCAGGGTTGCCGTGCAACCGGGAACCTGACCGGAACGAGGGTTGGGTACGCTCCGCGCCGGCATGGACCTCTCCCCCACCACCGCCGAGGAAGCGCTGCGCGGCGAGTGCCGGGCCTGGCTGCGCGAGCACCTGCCGTGGGAGTACGGCGTCGGCCTGCCGCCGCACTTCGACGACCTCGCCGAGGAGGTGGCGTTCGGTCGGGAGTGGCAGGCCCAGCTCGCGGGCGGACGGTGGGTCGGCGTCGCCTGGCCGGAGGAGTTCGGCGGGCGTGGCGGCGGGCCGGTCGAGCACTACGTGGTCACCGAGGAGCTGGCCCGAGCCCGGGCGCCCGAGCTCGTCGGACGGATCGGCGTGAACCTCGTCGGGTCCGACGCTGCTCGCCCACGGCACCCCGGACCAGAAGGCGCGCTGGCTCCCGCACATCCTCGACGCCGGCATCATCTTCTGCCAGCTCTTCAGCGAACCGGGCGCGGGCAGCGACCTCGCGAGCCTCGCCACCCGGGCGACGCGTGCCGACGGCGGCTGGGTCCTGAACGGCCAGAAGGTGTGGACGAGCTACGCGCAGTTCGCCGACTGGGGTGTGTGCCTGGCCCGCACCGATCCCGACGTGAAGAAGCAGGCCGGCATCTCGTACTTCGTGGTCGACATGCGCGCACCCGGAGTCGAGGTGCGACCGCTGCGCCAGATCACCGACGAGTCGGAGTTCAACGAGGTCTTCCTCGCCGACGTGTTCGTCCCCGACGACCAGGTCATCGGTGAGATCAACGCGGGCTGGAGCATCGCGAACTCGACCCTCACCCACGAACGGGGCGTGAACCCCCGCCAACTCGTGATCCACTCGCAGCTCGTCGACGAGCTGCTCCGTCTCGGTGCCGACGCCGGCGCGTTCGACGACCCCCGCCTCGCGCCTCGCCTCGCGGAGGCGTTCGTGGAGGTGCAGCTGTTCCGGCTCCACAACTGGCGCTCGATCTCGCGCACGGCGAAGGGCGAGGCGCCGGGTCCGGTCGGGAGCATCAACAAGCTGTGGTGGAGCGAGATGAGCAAGCGGCTCCACGACACCGCGATGGCCGTGCTCGGCCCGGCCGCGCCGCTCTGGTACGAAGCCGACGACAACCCCGGCGACGGACGCTGGCAACGCTCGTGGCTCTACTACCAGGCGAGCTCCATCTGGGCCGGCACGAACGAGATCCAACGCAACGTGGTGGGCGAGCGCGTGCTCGGCCTCCCCCGGTAGCGTGCGCGCAGACCACTGACGGGAGCAGGCATGGGCATCGAACGCAAGCTCGAGATCGACGGACTCGCACCCATCGTGGGCTCGGCGCTGTCGGCCGACGCACGGGGCAGTCGCACGATCTACCTGTCGGGCCAGGTCGGCACCCTCCCCGACGGCACCATGGCAGGCGACGACCTGAAGAGCCAGGCGGCCCAGGCGTTCCGCAACATCATCGTGGCCCTCGACGCCAACGACGCGACCACCACCGACATCGCCAAGATCATCTTCTACATCGTCGACTGGACACCGGAGAAGCTCGGACCGCTCTTCGAGGCCGCGATCGAGGTGTTCGGCGACGACATGGTCGTGACCGCGAGCACGCTCGTCGGTGTCTCGGCGCTCTTCGAGCCCGACTGGCTCATCGAGATCGACGCCACGGCCGTCATCGACTGATGGACCTCACCGCCGTTCGCTACGACGGTCGACGGACCGGTCGCGACCATCACCCTCGACCGACCCGACGCTGCGAACGCGCAGAACACCCGGATGATCGAAGACCTCGACGCGTGCTTCGACGCCGCCGGCGCCGACGACGCGGTGAGGGTCGTGGTCGCTCGCGGCTGCGGGGAAGCACTTCTCCGCCGGCCACGACCTCAAGGAGATCCTCGCCGGTGAGGAGGAGTGGGCCGCGAAGCGATCGACGCCCGAGGGCAAGCTCGAACACGAGCAGGTCATGTACTGGGACAAGCTCCTGCGCATCCGCGACTTCCCGAAGATCACGATCGCGGCGGTCCAGGGCGTGTGCTCGGCGGCCGGCCTCATGCTCGCCTGCATGTGCGATCTCATCGTCGCCGCCGACGACGCGAAGTTCTCCAACCCCGTGCTGCGCATGAGCGGCGTCGGCGTGGAGCTGCTCGTCGAACCGTGGGAGCTCGGGCCCCGCAAGGCCAAGGAGTTCCTGCTCTGCGCGCGAGACGTTCACCGCGGAGGAGGCCGAGCGCTACGGACTCGTGAACCGGGTCGTCCCGCGCGCCGCGCTCGCGGCAACGGCCCGGGAGATGGCCGACACCGTCGCGCTCGTCCCGCCGCTCACGGCCAGCGCGGTGAAGGACACGATCAACCACACGCTCGACCTCCAGGGTCAGCGCGAGAGCTGGAAGTACCACTTCATGGTGCACCAGTTCGTGAGCAACACCCCGACGGCGCTCGACAAGGTCGAGGCCCGCAAGGCCGGCGGGATGGACGCGGTCCGCCGCGAGCAGTCGGGCTGATGGCCGGACCGCTCTCGGGGTTGCGGGTCGTCGATCTCGGCACGCGCATCGCCGCACCCTTCTGCGCCGGACTGCTCGGCGAGATGGGAGCCGAGGTCATCAAGATCGAACAGCCGCGCGGTGGCGACTTCATGCGCGAGATCGGACCGTTCGCCGACACCCCCGACGGTCCGTACTCGCTGTTCTGGGCCGTCGAAGGACGGGGCCGCAAGAGCGTCACCCTCGACCTGCGCAAGGCCGAGGGCCAGGACCTCGCCCGCCGCCTGCTCGCGACCGCCGACGTGGTGGTCGAGAACTTCCGGCCCGGCACGCTCGAGAAGTGGCACCTCGCGCCGGGCGATCTCGACCCGCGCCTCGTGATCGTCCGCATCAGCACCTTCGGCCAGGACGGACCCAACTCGCCCCGCCCCGGTCTCGACCGGGTCGGGATCGGCTACGGCGGTCTCCTCCACCTCACCGGCTACCCCGACCGCCCACCGGTGCGGGTCGGGGTCACGATCTCCGACTACCTCACCGGCGTGTTCTCGGCCCAGGCCGCGACCGCGGCGCTCTACGCGCGCGACGCACGCGGGGGCACCGGCGCGGTGATCGACGCCGCCCTCTACGGCGCGGTCCTGCGCATCCTCGAGTGGACGCTGCCGGCCTACGAACGCCTCGGGACGATCCGCAGCCGCGAGGGGAACCGCCTCGCGAACTCCGCGCCGCTCGACAACTACCCGACCGCCGACGGCAAGTACGTGTGCATCGTCGCCGGCTCCGACGCGAACTTCGCACGACTCTGCGCGGCGATGGATCGGCCCGACCTCGTGCAGGACCCACGGTTCGAGCGCCTCGCCGACCGGGCGTCTCGCGCCGACGAGATCAACGGCATCGTCGCCGACTGGACGTCGGCCCGTCCGGCGACCGACGTCGAAGCAGCGTGCGTCGCGCACGATGTACCGGTCGCAACGGCCTATACCGCGGCCGACGTGTTCGCCGATCCGCACATGACCGCGCGTGGCGACCTCGTACAGGTCGCCGACCCCGTCGCGGGAGACCTGAGCCAACAGGCGCCGTACCCGCGGTTCGTGGGCGAACCCGTGCCGGTGCCCACCGGCGCGCCCCGGCTGGGTGAACACACCGACGGCGTCCTCTCCGACCTGCTGGGCCTCGACGCGAGTGAGCTGACGCGTCTGCACGAGGAGGCGGTGATCTGAACCCCGTCCACGACGGCCTCTTCACCGTCGACCCCCCGGCACTCCTCGGGAGTCGGTGCGGGAGCTGCGGGCAGCCGTCGTTCCCGCGCGCGCCCGACTGTCCGCTGTGTGGGATGCCCGACCCGGAACCGGTCGAGCTCTCCCCCACCGGCACGCTGTGGGGCTGGACCACGGTGACCGCCACGCCGCCCGGCTCCCTCGGCGAGGCGCCGTTCGGATTCGGTGTGGTCGAGCTCCCCGACGGCCTGCGGATCATCACGCGCCTCGCCGGCCCGGTCGGCGACTACGAGTTCGGCCAGCCGATGCACCTCGGGTTCGTCGACCTCCCCGGCGACCGACGGCGGCGAACCCGTCACGACCTGGGAGTTCGTCGCCGTGACGGGCGGCGTCGCGATCACCGGGATCGGGATCCATCCGTTCGGGCGCTGGGGCGAGAAGACCGCCACCGAGATGGGCGTCGACGCGGTGCGGGCCGCGCTCGCCGACGCCGGCGTCGCGCCCGGCACGCGCAGCTTCCAGGCCGCGTTCTGCGGGACCGCCTACAGCGGCGTGGCCGCCGGCCACAAGGTGCTCGGTGCACTCGCGCTCACCGGCATCCCGATCGTCGACGTGGAGGCCGGGTGTGCGAGCGGTGGCGCCGCGCTCATGCTCGCGGCCGGCGCGATCCGCGCCGGGCAGTACGACTCCGTCCTCGTGTTCGGCATCGAGAAGATGCCGAAGGGCATCATCCGCTCGTCGTTCTTCGAACCCTGGCGCGAAGAAGCCGGCCTCGCCGCCACCCCGGCCTACTTCGCGCTGCGCGCCCAACGCCTGATGCGCGAGTCGGGCGTCACCAAGGAGCACCTCGCCCGGATCGTGGTGAAGAACCGACGCAACGGTGTGCACAACCCCGACGCCATGTTCCGCAAGGAGGTCACCGTCGACGACGTGCTCGGTTCGCGCGTGGTCTGCGAGCCGCTCCACCTCTTCATGCTGTGCTCGCCGAACGAGGGGGCCGCCGCGGTCGCTGCTCCGGCGCGGCGAGGGCGGCGTGCAGCTGCGCGCCGCGGCGCTGCGGTCCCATCTCCCGGGCAGCGTGCTCGGTGAGGCCACCCCGATGAGCGGCGTCGACGACGACCGACATCCCACCGCCGTCGACGCTCGCGGCCCGGGCCGCCTACGAGGAGGCCGGCATCGGCCCGACGGATCTCGACGTCGTCGAGTGTCAGGACACCGACGCGGCCCGGGAGCTCCTCGCCTACGAGGAGCTCGAGCTCTGCCCGCGGGGCGCAGCCGGAACCTGGGCCGAGTCGGGCCATACCGGACCAACCGGCCCATTGCCCGTGAACCCGAGCGGCGGCCTGCTGTCGAAGGGCGAGCCGCTCGGCGCCTCCGGGCTGGGGCAGGTCGTGGAGCTGGTGCGCCAGCTGCGGGGTGCTGCCGGCCCGCGCCAGGTCGAGGGGGCCCGGGTCGCGCTCGCCCACACGGTGGGCCGCGGCGCGAACGCGTCGGTCACGCTCCTCAGCACCTGAACACGATCGCTCCCGCTCCGGCCTTCGCCCGGGTCCGCACCGGATTCGCGCTCCACTCGGGAAGCCCGCGCGCCGAAACACTCCTCGAGATCCCCCACACCCGTGGGGGTCGCCCGAGGAGGGTGCGTGGCCGATCCCATCGTGCGCAGGGGTGCGGCTCGGGGCTGGTCGGCCCTCGCCGCCGACCCTCGCGCGCTCGCGCGCGATCCTCGACGCGCGCCCCGTACCCGGCGTGGATCCAGCGGATCGACCAGGACGGGTTCCCGTGCGTCGCGATCAACGACGCGTGCGCGGCGGCGTACGGCTACACATCGGTCGAGCTGATCGGGACGCTCGCCCGCGAGATCATGCCCCCCGACGACTGGACCACGTACGAGGCGACCGTTCAGGACGCGGTCGACCCGTGCCGCGCCGGTGAGCCGTCGGTTCACCGCCGATGGCGTGGCCGGCCAGCTGATCTTCGACATGGTGCTCACACCGCTCTTCGACGAGCAGGGTGTCGTGACGCAGGTGTTCGGCATCTCGCGCGACGTCACCGACGAGACGACCTCGCTCCACACGAGCATCGAGCGGCTCCGAGCCGTCTTCCGTGCCGCCCACGACGCGACGCTCCTCTTCACTCCCGACGGTATGTGCCTCGACGCGAACCGTGCGGCCGCGGAGCTCTTCGCGCTCGAAGAACACGAGTTGGTCGGTGTCGACCTGAACGAGTTCGTCGACCGCGGTCGCGAGGTGCTCGACCAGCTCTCGGGCCTCCCGGCAGGCGCGGTGCTCAGCGACACGATCGAGGTCCGACGCCGCGACGGATCGATCCGGTTCGCGGAGTACCACCTCGAAGCCCACGTGCAACCCGACGTCCACCTCGTGATGGCGCGCGACGTGACCGACCAGCTCACCGCGGTCGCGGCGCTCCACGAGAGCGAGTCACGGTTCCGGGTGCTGGCCGACTCTGCACCCGCACTGATCTGGACGTCGGGCGCCGACGGTGCGGCCGCCACCTTCAACCGCGGCTGGTTGGAGTTCCGGGGGTGCACGCTCGAAGAGGAGCTCGCGACCGGTGTGTTCGCGGGGGTCCACCCCGACGACCGCGAGCGCTGCCTCACGGTGTTCCAGACCGCGCTCGCGACCCAGACCGCCTACTCGCTCACCCACCGGCTCCGGCGGGGCGACGGCGAGTACCGCTGGTTGCTCAGCCGGGCATCGCCGCGGATGCTCCCCGACGGGACCTTCCTCGGCCACGTCGGTGCGAGCGTCGACGTCACCGACCAGGTCGAGGCCGAGCACGCGCTCCGGGCCGAGCGCGACCACCAGGCCGCGATCACCGCTGCGCTCCAGGATGCGCTGATCGAGAGTGACCGACACGGCCGCATCCTGCACGCGAATGATCGCTTCTACGAACTGACGGGATTCGACGCCGACGAGGTGATCGGCGCCGAGCTCCCGTACCCGTGGTGGCCCGAGGAGTGGCGCGACCGCTTGGAGGCCGACGCCACCGAAGCCCTGCGGTCGGGTCGTACCGAGGTCGACAGCGTGTTCTGTCGGAAGGACGGCAGCCGCTTCCCGGTCGCGATCTCGGTGTCGACGGTGGGCGCCGGTCCCGACGCGTCGGCGCTGATCGGCACCGTGCGCGACATGACCGCCCGCGAAGAGGCTGCCGACGCGCTCCGGCGCAGCGAGGAACGCTTCCGGGCGCTGGTGGAGAACGCGCCCGACATCATCGCCATCCTCGACCGAGACGGTCACCTCGTCGAGGCCAGCCCCGCCGCCGGCTTGATCCTCGGCCTCGAAGCCGACGACTACATCGGCCGATCGATCTTCGAGCTCATCCACCCCGACGATCAGGCGCGGATGTTCGACGTGTTCACCGAACGGCTCCGGGAGCCCGGATTCGGCGGCACGGTCGAGTTCCGGCTCGCGACGAGCGACGGGAGCTGGCGGGTCATCGAGGCGATCGGGAACAACCTGCTCGAGGACCCGGCCGTCGGCGCCTTCGTCGTCAACGCGCGCGACGTCACCGAGCGCAGCCGGCTCGAGGAGCAGCTCGCGCAGGCGCAGAAGCTCGAGGCCGTCGGACGACTCGCGGGCGGGATCGCCCACGACTTCAACAACATCCTCACGGCCATCTCCGGGTACGCCGAGCTGCTCCTCGCCGACGTTCCCGCCGAGTTCGAGCAGCGCGACGACCTCGAGGAGCTCGCCCGGGCTGCGGATCGCGCCAGCGCCCTGGTCGAGCAACTCTTGGCCTTCGCGCGCGGAGCAGGCCGTGCGGCCGACGGTGTTCGACGCCCACGCGGTGATCCACTCGATGGAAGGCATGCTGCGCCAGCTCCTCGGCCCCGCGGTGGGGCTCGCGGTCGGTGGTCCCGGCGTGCCCGCCGAGCGTCCGGGCCGACCGCAGCCAGCTGGAACAGGTGTTCCTCAACCTCGTCGTGAACGCGCGGGACGCGAGCCGCCCCGAGGGCGGCCAGATCGTCATCCGCACCGAGATCGTCGACCTTCCCGCCGACGACCGGGTCGACCCCGTCGAGATCCCGGCCGGTCGCTACGTCGTCGTGAGCGTGCGCGACGACGGCACCGGGATGGACCCGTCGACCCAGGCCCAGGCCCTCGAACCGTTCTTCACGACGAAGGAGGGCAAGGGCACCGGTCTCGGCCTGTCGATCGTCTACGGGATCGTGAGCCAGAGCGGCGGCTACCTGCACGTCGAGTCGGAACCCGATTCGGGGACCACCGTGCGGGTCTACCTGCCCTACGTCACCGATGATCTTCCCGCGCTCCCCGCGGAGCCGAACGGCGCCGAGCCTGTCGGCGCGCTCCCGGTGGAGTCGGCGCCGTGACGAACCAGCGGGTGCTGGTGGTCGACGACGACGACACCGCTCGCCGGTTCCTGATCCGTGCGATCGGGCGGGGCGGGCTCGACGTGACCGAGGCGTCGTCGGGCCGCGACGCGCTCGCCCAGATCGAGGCCCGGTGCCCCGACCTCGTGCTCCTCGACTGCCAGATGCCGGAGATGAGCGGCGAGGAGGTGCTGCGGTCACTCAGGGGGAACCCCGCGACCGCTGAGCTCCCGGTGATCGTCGTGACCGGCCGCGCGAGCGTCGACGACCACATCGCCGGCCTCGAAGCCGGCGCCGACGACTTCGTGCCGAAGCCCGTCCACCCCGACGAGCTCCTCGCCCGCGTCCGCGTCCAACTCGACCGCTAGCGAGTCAGTCACGCGCGGAGGAACCAGTTGCGGGGGTCCCAGCCGCGGAGCGCGGCGATCTCCGCAGGGGTGGGGTCGGGAAGGGTCGCGACCGGTGTGGCGACCTCGAACTCCCACCCGCACGCCGCGCGCACGTCGTCGACCGACACCCCGGACGCGAGGGCAGTCAGCGTGAAGGGTGTGTCGTCGAGTGGTCCGGCCTTCTCGAACGTCGCGAGGTCGGTCACGAGCGCCTGCACGTGGTGGCCGGGCGACGTCACGTAGCCGACCTCGGGTGGTGTGCGCTTCGGCGTGAGCGTGGCGACGACCACCGCTTCCGCACAGACACTCGCGACGTCGTTCCCTCCGCCGGAACCCACCAGGAACGGCCCACCGGGGACGAGGGTGGAGTTGACGTTGCCGAAGCGGTCGATCTGCGCGCCGCCGAGACAGGCGATCGTCTTCGTTGCCGCACCACCCACGAGCGTGCCGAGGACGAGTGACGCGTCGCCGAGCATGGTGGCCGACGGGAAGTTGCGATGGTTCAACACGAACGGATCCGCGGGAGTCGGGTCGTAGCCCCACAGCCCGATCTCCGCCGTGAGATCGACGGTCACCCCGGCGGCCCGGGCGAGGTCGACGCCGAGCCACGCGGCGAGGTTCGCGACGCCCGCTCCCGCGAGCACCGCGTCGGCGTCGAGCGCGGCGACGCGGCCGGCCAGATGGCGGGCTCCGAACGTCGCGGCGCGTTCCCACGCGTTGACCGGCGCGTCGAGGTCGGGCTGGTGGGCGTCGGCGTCGGCCTGCCACGAGTCGCGGTCGGCCCGGTCGCGCAGCACGGCGATGCGATCGGCTCCGAGCTCGGCGACGTACGCCTCGTGGGTCTCGGGGCCGAGGATCCACCGCTGGATCCACGCGTCGTAGTCGTCGGCGCGGGTTGCGTTGCGCGCGTCGATCCAGAAGTCGTAGTCCTCGCCGTAGCCGTCGACCGGGAGTGATCCCGGGTACAGCCCGCCGGGGTGCGCGCCGAGGGGTGCCTCGCACACCGCGAGCACCCGATGGGCAGGGATCCGCACCAGGTGTGACCACTCCCGCAGGTCGTCGACGATCTGCTCGACCGTGACGATCGCACCCCGCCGGGCCGCGAGGGCGCCCCACGCGCCTTCGAGCAACGGCGGATGGATCGCGACGTTTCCGGCGCGGTCGGCAACCGGTGCGTGCAGGAGCGCGACGTCGGGGACGAGCGGCGCGAGCAGCCCGATCGGGCCGAAGGGTGAATCGACGGTGGTGAAAGCGTCGTTGGCTTCCATCGAGGAGCCGGCGATGGAACGGGTCGTGATCGCGGGAAGGCCGCGGGCCGCCGCTTCGAGACGTTGCGAGAACGCGAGGAACGACCAGTGCTCCACCTCGACGTCGCCGCGCCGGTATGCGCCGGCCATCACCGGGTTCGGCGTGAAGTTCGGGAACGTGTCGCCCGAGTAGCCGGTGATGACCTTGCGGACGAGGCCGCCGTGGAAGAAGAGCGCCCCGAGAGTCGACAGGCTCAACATCACGAGGGTGAACTGCGGGTCACGCCCCCACCACTGCCGCACCACCTCACGGGCCGCGGCGGTCCAGCGGGTGTGCCCGACCATGATGTGCAGCGCATCACCCGCCCGAACATGTTCCCGAACCGCGTCCTCGATGGTCTTGCTCATGAACCGTCGAGCACGAGGTCGGCGATGCGCCGGCGCTGCCAACCCTGGTAGCCGTACATGAGGTCGTTCTGCTTCGCCCGCTTGTAGAGGAAGTGGGCCTGGTTCTCCCAGGTGAACCCGACGGCCCCATGGACCTGGATGTTCTCGGCCGTCACCGCGATCGCCGCTTCGGCCATCGCCGACTTCGCGATCGCGGCTGCACGCGAGCGGTCGTCGCCGTCGACGTCGGACGTCCACGCTGCGTAGTGCACACCGACGCGACCGAGCTCGAGCCCGTGGAGCATGTCGACGATCTTGTGCTGGATCACCTGGTGCGTCGCGATCGGTCGGTCGAACTGCACGCGGTTCTTGGCGTACTCGGCTGCCGCTTCCATCGCGGCCTCGGAGACACCGACGAGCTCCGCGGCGAGACCCACTGCGGCATCGTCGCTCACCCGGCGCCAGATCGCGGTGTGGTCACCCCGCGGTCCGATCGGCACTGCTCTCGTCTCGTCGAGCGCGAGCCGCGCTGCCTTGCGGGTCGGATCCATCGTCGGGATCGCCGCCGCGGTCGGTTCCTCGAGGAGGAACGAGCCGAGCCCTTCAGGGGTGCGTGCCGCGACGATGATCCAGTCGGCGGTGTGGCCGTCGAGCACGAGCGGCTTGCTCCCCGTGAGCACCCAGTCGGCGCCCTTGCGTCGCGCGCTCGCGCGCGGACGCGGTCGACCGGATCGCCGTGACCGAGCTCCTCGAGCGCGACGGAGCCCCGCCGCTCGCCGGACGCAAGTGACTCGAGCAGCTCCGTTGCCCCCAGCCTCCGGGCCGCCAACGTGGCGACGATGGCGGAGGAGAAGAACGGGCCCGGAAACGGGATCCGGCCCATCTCCTCGAGCACGACCACCGCGTCGACGAGCCCGAGACCGAGGCCGCCCTGGTCGACGGGAACGAGCAGTGCCGGCCACCCGGATTCGACGACGTGACCCCAGACGGGTTCGGTGTAGCCCCGGGGGTCGTCGGCCATGGCCTCGACGTACTGGTGCGTCGCGTGGTCGGCGAGCACGGCGCGCACGGCGTCGCGCAGGGCGTCCTGGTCGGGCGAGAACGTGAACTCCACGCCGGCACGCTACCTTCGGATGATCCGGGCGAGCCGGTGGCGTCGAACACTCGTGGAGTGGGCACCGCCGACGAGGGAATCCGATGACCGAAGTCTCGACCGAAGCTCCGATCGGCGATCCGATCCGAAGGATCCCGAAGCTCGCGCTCGTCGTGATCGTCCCGGTGATCGCAGTGATCGCGATCGGGTTGACCCAGGTACTCGCGCCCAGCGAGAGCTCGTCGTCCCCCGCGGCAGCTGGCGGCGCGAACGCGATCTCGATCAAGAACTTCAAGTACGCACCGCCCACGCTCATCGCGGCACCGGGCGCGAAGATCGCGGTCACGAACGACGACCAGACCGTGCACACCGTCACCGCGAGCGACAAGAGCTTCGACACCGGCGACCTCGACGGCGGCGCGACCGCATCGATCACTGCACCCACCGAGCCGGGCACGTATTCCTACATCTGCGACATCCACCAGTACATGCAGGGGACCCTGAAGGTGCAGGGATGACCGCCCGACGAACGACCGCCCAACAGACGATGCTGGTCGTCGGAGCCGCGGGGGTCCTCGTGAGCGCCTACATCCACTACTACCTGTACTTCCACGGTGGCTACCGCGGCATCAGCGTCGACCGCGTGCTCGGCCTCGACATCAGCCGCTCCTTCGCGTTGCAGGCGATCTCGGGGTTCTTCATCGCATGGGCGCTCGTCGTGTCGCTGCGGTGGGATCGCTGGGCGCTGCCCGCAGCAGTCGTCGGTACGCTCTTCGCCGTCGGATCACTCGTCGCCTATCTGTTGGCCCGCACCTCCGGCCTGCTCGGCTTCACCGACGACCAGACCAGCACCGAAGCCGTCATCGCCGTCGTGTCAGAGCTCGCCGCCCTCGCCTCACTCGGGACGTACGTGTTCACGGCGCTCGTGCGTCGTGCTGACGTTGCCGGGCAGGTCGATCCGACCTAGTCGTCGATGCGGGTCGCGGCCGCAGGGGTCGCCTCGCTCGGTGTGGAAGCGCGACTGGCCTGTGCCGTCCGGCCGCGGACGACCCTTCTCTCCACCTGCCCGAGGTGCTAGCTTCCTCAATTCGGATAAACGCCGCGCACTGCGCGTCATGGATGAGGCGGAGAGACGATGCAGATGCGGCGGAGGATGGCCGTGGTCATGGCGACGGCCCTCCTGGGCTCGACGCTCGTACTCGGAGCGGTGACTGCGCCGCCTGCCGGCGCGGCTCCGAGTGACCTCGATCCGTCCTTCGGCGGTACCGGCTCGGTCGCGCTCAACCTGGGGGCAGAGACCCACGCGGAGACGATCGCCCGCGACGTGGCGCGCACACCCGACGGCAAGCTCGTCGTCGCCGGCACCGACTCAGTCAACGGACAGGGCACCAAGCGCGACTTCCTCGCGGCGCGCCTCGCTCCGGATGGATCGCTCGACCCGACGTTCGGTGGCGACGGGATCGCGACCGCGCGCTTCGACGACATCTCGCTCGACGAGGTCAACGCGGTCGCGGTGCAACCCGACGGCAAGGTCGTCGTCGCGGGAGTCACGATCCAGAGTTTCAACGGTGGTTCGTCGAGGGTGGCGGTCGCACGGTTCGGCGCCGACGGCCAGCTCGACGCCACCTTCGGGACGGGAGGACTCGCGACCGTTGCGTTCGGGACGACGAACAGCTTCAAGCAGGCGAACGCCATCGCTCTCGACTCGGTCGGACGCATCGTGCTCGGCGTCTCCGGGCCGCTGGTCTCCGGGACCGTCAACGCGTTCACGGCGATCCGACTGACCACGAACGGGACCCCCGACACCACCTTCAGCGACGACGGGATCGCGCAGGTGGCCGGCGGGAACCCTGTCACCGCCGCCGTCGCGGTCGGTGCCGGTGACTCGGTCCTGGTCGCGGGCCGGAACGCAACTTCGAGTCGCACCGAGTTCGTTCGGTTCACCGCCGCGGGTGTCGCCGACACGTCGTTCGGGACCGCAGGGAAGTCGATCGGGCCGGTCGAGATCTGCAGGTTCGGGTGCGCGCTCACGATCGACCAGAGCGGTCGTCCGCTCATCGCCGGGCGTCTCGGGCTGAATGCGATCGTGCAGCGCCTCCAGCCGACCGGAGGCCTCGACACCGCCTTCGCGAACGTCGGTACGGCGACACTGCACTTCGGGCACTACTCGGCGTCTGCGATCGACGTCTCCGTCGATTCCACGGGTCGAGTCGTCGTGACCGGTTCGACTGCTGACCAGAACAGCACCGAGAGCGACGTCGGCGTCGCCCGCCTTGCCGACGACGGCTCCCTCGACGCCACGTTCGACGGCGACGGTGAGGCCGCGTTCGACATCACCGGGAGCACCGCCACCGGCGTGGGCGTCGTGCTCGACGCCGCCGACAACCTCGTCGTGGTGGCGCTGGACGATCCTCCCGGGCCGCCCGAGAGGATCGGCGTGGCCCGCCTCCTCGCCACCGACGGCAGCTTCGACCCCGCGTTCGATGGCGACGGCCGCACGGTCGTGGCCCTCGAGCACTCGTACCCGTACTACGACTATGCCCTCGATGTCGCGACCGACAAGGAGAACCGTGTCGTCGCCGTCGGTGGCTCGACCGACGAGCAGACACCCACCGCCACGGTGGTACGCGTCCTCGCCGATGGCACGCCCGACCCGTCGTTCGGGACAGACGGCGCGGTCCGTACGCCCGTCCGCACGCCAGGTCAGTACGCGATCCTCGAATGGATCTCGGTGAAGGTCGACGCGGCGAACCGCGTGCTGGTCGCAGGCCGGGAATGCACCGAAGTCGGGTGCATCGTCGTCGTCGGGCGGTTCACGAGCGCCGGCGTGCTCGATCCGAGCTTCGCGGGTGACGGGATCGCCGAGCTCACGGGGGTCTGGGGCGACCGGCCCGACCTGGTGCTCGACTCGCGCGGTCGGGTGGTCGTCATCGGAGGCGTGTCCAACGAGGTACTGCTCCGTCTCACCACCGCGGGGGTCCTCGATCCGTCGTTCGCCGGAGGCGTACCCGTCGTCCGCCCGCAATCGGCCGCCGGCATCAGCTCGCTCGCGCTCGACGCGCTCGACCGGGCCGTCATCGCCCGCACTCCGGTGGGAGGTACGTGGGAGCTCGCCCGTTACGACGCGACGGGCGCATCCGATCCGACGTTCGGGACCGACGGCACGGTGACGTTCGACCCGACCCCGACCGGGACGATCACCACGTTCGACATGACCTTCGGCGTCGGGATCGACAGCAACGGTCGGATCCTGGTCGCCGGGAGCAAGGGCGACAACGCGGACGTCCTCGCCGCGCGCTTCGATTCCGCCGGGGTCATCGATCCGACCTTCGGCTCGCAGGGTCACGCCACGATCGACCCCGACGGCCCCGCGAACAGCTCCTATCCCGAGGAGCTCGCGGTCGACCGCTCCGGTCGGGCTGTGGTCCTCGTCCGCACCGGCGAAGGAACCTACGGATCCAAGCTGGTCCGATTCGATGCCGACGGTGCTCCGGACTCCGCCTTCGGGGTGAACGGCTCCACGGCCGTCACCGCAGGAGGGGTCAGCGAGATCCCGGGTGGAGTCGCGATCGACACGGAGGGTCGGATCGTGAGCAGCCTGCGGTCCGAGGACGAGCTGCGCGAGGGCGACATCGGGATCGTGCGACTGCTCGGTGAGCCCGCACCCGCCGACCACGTCGCACCGACGGCCACGATCACCTCACCGCTCGACGGCGCCGTCCTCGACCTGGGTGCGACCATCGCCGCCGACTACTCGTGCGCCGACGACTTCGGTGGGATCGGCATCGACACCTGCGTCGGACCCGTCGACGCCGGCGACCCGCTCGACACCTCGACGCTCGGTGCGCACTCCTTCACCGTGACCGCGACCGACCTCGATGGCAACACGGGCGGGAGCACGGTCGAGTACTCGGTGCGCGACGCTGCGACCGCCACGTTCGGCGCGGGCGGTGGTTCCGTCACGACAGGGGCTGCCCCGACCGCGGACGATCCGGTCGAGACGACTGTCACCATCCCGACCTCCGGTACGGTCTCGATCGTCGAGGTCCCGACTTCCACCGCCACTCCCGACGGCTACGAGCTGGCCGGTCAGCAGGTCTCGATCACCGCCCCGCCGTCGACGGCGGCCGACCCGCTGACGCTCACGTTCCGGCTCGACGAGTCGGTGCTCTCCTCCGTGGGCGCGAGCGCGGCAAACGTCCAGGTGTTCCGCGACGGCACGGTCGTGCCGGCGTGTACGGCACCGACGACGCGGGTCGCCACCCCCGATCCGTGCGTGTTTGCCCGCACCCCGCTCGCGGGTGGCGCGGCGGAGGTGTCGGTCTACACCTCGGCCGCGAGTGAGTGGAACTTCGGCCGGGCGCTGGTCGTCCCGGTGATCCCGGTACTGGTCCCGGGCTCCGCGTCAGTGGCCGAGGGCGATACCGGCACCACGATCCTGAACATCCCGGTGACCCTGTCGGAGGCCTCGAACGTGGCGGTGACGGTGCAGTGGACCACGGTGAACAACACCGCCACCGCGCCGAGCGACTACACCGCAGCATCGGGAACGCTCACCTTCGCACCGGGCCAGACCGCGAAGACCGTCCCCGTCGTGATCAAGGGTGACACGACGATCGAACCCGACGAGCTCGTGCTCGTGGCGTTCTCCAACGCCACCAACGCGACCATCGGCGGCTTCTACGGACTCGGGGTCGGCACCATCCGGAACGACGACCGCCCGACGGTCGTCCCGGGTACGACGCTTCGGGCAGAAGGCAACTCCGGAACGCGGACCTTGGATGTGCCCGTCACGCTGTCGAAAGCCTCGAACGTGGCGGTGACGGTGCAGTGGACCACGGTGAACAACACCGCCACCGCGCCGAGCGACTACACCGCGGCATCGGGAACGCTCACCTTCGCACCGGGCCAGACCGCGAAGACCGTCCCCGTCGTGATCAAGGGTGACACGACGATCGAACCCGACGAGCTCGTGCTCGTGGCGTTCTCCAACGCCACCAACGCGACCATCGGCGGCTACTACGGACTCGGGGTCGGCACCATCCAGGACGACGACCGGCCCGGCCTCAGCGTCAACGACGTATCGGTCGTCGAGGGCAATGCCGGCTCGAAGAGCCTGACGTTCACGGTGTCGCTCTCGAAGGCCGCCACGGCTGCCGTCACCGTCGCCTACGCCACCGGCAACGGCACCGCGACTGCACCGTCGGACTACACGACGAAGTCGGGCACGCTCACGATCGCTGCAGGAAAGAAGAGCGCAACGATCGCGGTCACCATCAAGGGCGACACGACCCGCGAGCCCGACGAGACGTTCACCCTGGTGCTCGCAAACCCGTCGGCCAACGCCCGCATCATCGACGCATCGGGAACGGCCACGATCACGAACAACGACTGACCCAGGCCGGGCTGCGAACCTGACACCGGTGTTAGCGTCGAACCCGTGGACTTCAGTCTCACGGCCGACGACGAAGCCTTCCGCGACGAGCTGCGCGCCTGGCTCGACACGAATCTCCCGAAGTTCCTCGTGGACTGGGGCGACGCGCACTCGGGCGACGCGCCGGTTGAGGGCGACGAGAATTCCGACACGGCAGACCGGTTCGCTCGGACGCAGGAGCGACGCAAGGACTGGCAACGTCGCCTCGACGACGGTCGGTGGGCCGCCATCAACTGGCCCCGCGAGTGGAACGGCCGTGAGGCCACGCCGATGCAGAACGCAATCTACGCGGAGGAGATGGCACGGGTCCGCGCGCCCGGCATCTACAACGCCAACGGGGTGTGGCAGATCGGCCCCATGATCCTCCAGTGGGGCACGGAGGAGCAGCAGCAGCGTTGGCTCCCGGGCATCCTCAGTGCCGACGAGCACTGGTGCCAGGGATTCAGCGAACCCGAGGCCGGCTCCGACCTCGCGAACATGCGCACGACCGCGATCCACGGCGTCGACGAGCACGGCGAGCACTACGTCGTGAACGGGCAGAAGACGTGGATCAGCTCCGCGCACCTCGCCCGCTGGGGCCTGTTCCTCCTGCGCACCGACCCGACCGCGTTCGAGCGCGGTGCGAAGCACGAGGGCATCACCGCGTTCATCATCGACATGGACACTCCCGGCATCGAGTGTCGCCCGATCCGAGACCTCACCGGCGACACGATGTTGAACGACGTGTTCTTCACCGACGCCCGGATCCCGATCGACTGCCGCCTCGGAGGCGACGACCAGGGCTGGCAGGTCGCGATGAGCACGCTCGGCCACGAGCGGGTCGGCACCGCCGGCCTCTCCATCACGATGGCCGGTGATCTTCGGGCGATGATCTCGACCACCCGTTCGGTCAACCCGACCGCCCTCGACGATCCGGAGCTCCGCGAGCGCATCGCGCGGGCGTTCACCGATATCGAGCTCACCCGACTCCTCAACTACCGCGCCCTCACGAAGATCCTGAAGGGCCAGCCCAACTGGCCCGAGGTGCCACTGGCGAAGCTCCAGTGGTCGAAGATCAGCCAGACCCTCGCCGAGCTGGGCGTCGACCTGCTCGGCCCCGCTGGTGCACTCGCCAAGGGCGGCCCCGACGCAGTCGACGGTGGCCGCTGGACCCGCGACTACGGCTGGCAGCGCTACACCTCGATCGGTGCCGGCGCGACCGAGATCCAGAAGAACATCCTCGCCAAGAAGGCGCTGAAGCTCCCCAAACGTTGACTGCGCGTCCGTCTCGCCTGACTCCGACCGCGAAGATCGGGCGACTCAGACGGTTTCGGGTTCGGCTTCCACGCGCGGCGGCGGAGGCTTCACGTCGACCCGGGGGTGACCCTTGGCCTCGGTGTGCTTCGCCGCGACCTCGAGGGCATCCTCTTCGGAGTCGGCAGAAGCCTGGAAGAGGCACTGACCGAACCGACAGATGACTCGGTAGTCCTCCGAAGGCTTGCGTTCGGCCTTCTTCTTCTCGGCTGCGGTCATTCGCTTGGCGGGGGGCACAGCCGACAATTCTAGCCGTTCCGGAACGCCCGGGTCGGACCCGGCCCTCCGCCATGATGGGGCCCATGCAGCTCGGGATCGTCACTCCGGTCGTCACCCGCCTCCCCGCGGCGCACGCCCAGTGGGAAGAAGCCGCAGGAATCCGGGAGATCGCCCGGGTGACGACCACGGCCGAGGGCCTGGGGTACGACTTCGTCACCTGCAGCGAGCACGTGGCGGTACCGGTGGCCGCGGCCACCGAGCGGGGCGCGACCTACTGGGATCCTCTGCCGACGTTCGGGTACCTGGCGGCGGTGACCAACCGGATCCGGTTCGCCACCTTCGTGCTCGTGCTGGGCTACCACCACCCTCTCGCCATCGCGAAGCGGTACGGCACGCTCGATGTGGTGACCGATGGTCGACTCATCCTCGGCGTCGGCGTCGGGAGCCTCGAGGCCGAGTTCGCGATGCTCGATGCCGAGTGGGCCGCGCGTGGCGCCCGGTCCGACGACGCGTTGCGGGCCCTGCGCGCCGCGCTCTCGCAACGGGAGCCCGCGTATCGGGGTCCGCACTACGAGTTCGGCGCCATGGTGATCGACCCGTGCGCGGTGCAGGAGCACCTTCCGATCTGGGTCGGCGGCCGCACGGGGCGATCGCTTCGGCGCGCGGTGGCGCTGGCCGACGGGTGGGCCCCGTTCGGCCTCCGCAGCGCCGAGTTGGCCGAGCTGCTGGACCGCGCCCGCCAGTCGGAGGAGTGGTCGGAGCGCGACGCACCCCTCGAGGTGATCCTCCAGAACGACCGACCGTTCGATCCCGCGGGCGAACCCGATCGAGTCGCCGCGCAACTTGCGAAGTACCGGGAGCTCGGAGCCACCGCGCTCGCGGCTCGCCTCGTCCACCACTCGCTCGACCACTACTGCGAGCAGCTCGGCGCGCTCGCGGAGCTGGTATGACCCGGGCCGCCGACGATCCCGCTGCTCGGCTCGACGCGCAACTCGCGTTCCTGCTCGAGATCGACCGGCTCAAGCTGATCGAACGACGCAGCTTCGTCACCGACGCGTCGCGCCGGGAGAACAGCGCGGAACACTCGTGGCACCTCGCCATGCTCGCGCTCGTGCTCTCGGAGCACGCGAGCGACGGGGTCGACATCGCACGCGTGATCGCGATGGTGCTCGTGCACGACATCGTCGAGATCGACGCCGGCGACGTGTTCGTCTACGCCGACGAAGCCGCCCACGCCGCGAAGCTCGAACGCGAGATCCTGGCGGCCGAGCGGATCTTCGATCTCCTCCCACCCGACCAGGCACCGACCTTCAGGGCGCTGTGGGAAGAGTACGAAGCGGGCACCACCGACGACGCGCGGTTCGCCGCCGCCCTCGATCGACTGCAACCCCTGCTCCTCAACATCGCCGCCGGCGGTGCGACCTGGCAGGAGCACGGGATCACCGCGGACCGAGTCGTCGAACGCAACGCGCTGATCGGCGACGGCGCGCCGGCCCTCTGGGATCGGGCCCGGGAGCTGATCCGTGACGCGGTCGAGCAGGGCATCGTCGACCCCGGACCCGATCCGGCCGGGGAGTGACGCAACACCCGTCCGGTACGATCACGCCGGATGTCAGCCCTTCGGATCGCCGCCCTGGTCAAGCAGATCCCCGCGTTCGAGGCGATGGAGATCGGGGCCGACGGCCGGCTCGTCCGTGAGGGTCTCGAGCTCGAGATGAACCCGTACTGCCGTCGGGCCGTCGCACAGGCGGTGGCACTCGCGCAGGCCCACGGTGGTTCGGTCACGGTGGTCGCACTGGGCCCGCCCGCGGCCGAAGACTCCGTGCGCGAGGGGGTCGCGTGGGGGCTGGACCGCGACGTCGCGACCGACGGCGTGCTCGTCACCGACGCCGCCTTCGCCGGCTCCGACACCCTCGCGACCGCGCGTGCACTCTCCGCCACCATGCGGACCATCGGTCCGTTCGATCTCGTGATCGCCGGCCGCAACTCGGTCGACGCCGACACCGGCCAGGTCCCCCCGGAGCTCGCCGAGCTGCTCGACCTCCCGTTCCTCACCGGCGTCCGGCACCTCTCCGTCGATCCCGACGGTCTCGTGCACGCGCGCTGTGAGCTCGACGACGGCTGGCTCCAGGCCGAGGTCCGGCTCCCCGCGTTGTTGTCGACCGCCGAGCGCCTCATCGACCCGTGCAAGGTGGATCCCCACGGACGAGCCACGGTGCCGGCCGCGTCGATCCGTCACCTCACCGCGGCGGATCTCGGCCCGGGGCCGTGGGGTCAGGCCGCGAGCCCGACCACGGTCGGTCGGGTCCGGGTGCTCGAGAACGAGCGCATGCGCCACCGCATCGCCGACGCTCCGATCGCCGAACAGGTTCGGCGCGCCGTCGAGATGCTCTCCGAACGCGGCGCGCTCGACGGCGCGCTCGACGACACCCGCGACCTCGGTGCCGTGCCCTCGCCGGCCGGCGGTGCGCCCGGCCACCTGGTCGGCGTGGTCGTCGAAGACGGCCGTGACCTCCTCACCCGGGAGCTGCTCGGCGCCGCAGCGACCATCGGGGGTCGGGTCGTGGCCTTCGTGCCGGTCTCGCTGACCGGCGCTGCGCCCGACGCCGATCAGCTCGGTGGTTGGGGTGCCGACGAGATCGTGACCGTTCCGGACGTCGACGTGGAGGAAGACATCGCGGCGGCCCTCGTGGACTGGGCGACCGAGGCTGGGCCGTGGGCCGTGCTCGCGCCGGGAACGGTGTGGGGCCGCGAGGTCGCGTCCCGCGCTGCGGCGGCGCTCGGGGCCGGGCTCACGGGCGACGCGGTGGCGCTCGAGCTCGAGGGTGACCGGCTCGTCGCGTGGAAGCCGGCGTTCGGCGGCGCGCTCGTGGCTGCGGTGATGGCATCGAGTGACCCGCAACTCGTGACCGTGCGCGCCGGGATGCTCCCGCAGTTGCAGCCCCGGTCGCACCACGCGTCGAGCACAGCCCGCACGGCGACCACCCGGGGCCGGGTCCACCTGCTCGCCCGGACCCGCGACGACGACCTCGACGTGCTCGCCGACGCGCACGCGGTGATCGGTGTCGGCCAGGGAGTCGCGCCGGAGGAGTATCCCGCGCTCGATCCACTCGTCGCGGTGCTCGGAGCCGAACTCGCGGCGACCCGAAAGGTCACCGACCAGGGGTGGCTCCCCCGGGCCCGCCAACTCGGCATCACCGGGCGCAGCATCGCCCCCCGGCTCTACGTGGCGATCGGTTTGTCGGGGAAGTTCAACCACATGGTCGGCGTGCGGGCGGCCGGTACGGTGGTCGCGGTGAACGACCGACCCGAAGCACTCGTGTTCGAATCCGCCGACATCGGCATCGTCGGCGACTGGCGCGAGGTCGTCCCGCTGCTCGCCGACGCGATCGCGGCGGCCACCACGGAAGCGAGGGTCTGATGGCGTCGCGCGCGTGGCGGACCGGGATCGTCGTCACACTGGTCGGCCTGCTGGCCGTGGTCGGAGTCGCCTGCAACTCGCTGACGGTGCTCGCGGTGTGCGAAGGCAAGATCGTTTCGTCGAACGCCGGTCCGGTCTCCGACCCCGCCATCACCGAGGCGTCGGGTCTGGCCGCGAGCGTCCGCAACCCCGGCGTGCTCTGGGTCCACAACGACAGCGGCGACTCCGCCCGCGTGTTCGCACTCGGAACCGACGGCGCGACCCGCGCGACGTACACACTCACCGGCGCGTCGGCGGTCGACTGGGAAGACATGGCCGTCGGACCCGGTCCGGTCGCCGACACGTCGTACCTCTACCTGGCCGACATCGGCGACAACGCCGCTGTCCGACCCGAGATCGTCGTGTACCGGGTCGCCGAACCCTCGGTGACCGGCAACCCTGGGGCCGTCGCGTTGAGCGGTGTCGCCACGCTCCACTTCGTCTACCCCGACAGCGCCCACGACTCCGAGGCGCTGTTCGTGGATCCGACGAACGGTGAGATCTCCCTGATCGAGAAGAAGCTCACCGGCGGGCCCGTCGGGATCTACCGCGCGCCGGCCAACCTGGCCGACGGGAGCACCACCACCCTCACCAAGGTGTCCACCCTGACCCTGGGGGCGGGTTTCGCCAACGCGGTCACCGCCGCCGACTCCGCTCCCGACGGCCATGCCATCGCGGTCCGAACCTACGGCTCGGTCCTGTTGTGGGACCGGGCTGCGGGCAAGACCCCGGTCCAGGTCCTCGCGAACGGCCCGTGTCGCGGCCCGGTCCCCCCTGAGATCCAGGGCGAGGCGATCGCCTTCGACGCCGACACCCGCGGCTACGTCACCGTGTCGGAGGGCGCGAACCCCACCCTCCACCACTACCGGATCCCCTGAGCCCGCCCTCCGAGGACTACGCCAGGAGAAGGAGCGGAGCCGGCGGACACGGACCGCAGTGCATCAACCGGTGAGCGATCGAGCCGGCGCAGCGGATTCGACCGTCAGGTTGCTTGCTTCTTCTCGGGGCGCCAGAAGACGGCCAGCAGGAGCAGTGCACCGCCACCACCGGCGACGAGGGCGGTGAGCAGGCCGCTCCAGCCGTACCAGTTGATGTCGAACGCGTGGTCGAGCGAGAACTCTCCCCCGCCGATCCCGCCGAGCGCGACACCGCACGCGCACAGGGTCATCACGTACTCCCAGCCCTCACCGGGCCGGAAGATGAAGAAGCCGTTCTTCAGGTGGTTCGTGATCCAGGCGACGAGCATCACGCCGACGACCCCTGCCGCGGCGAGCGGGGTGAGGAAGCCGAACACGAGCATCGCGCCGGCACCCAGCTCGGTGAGGCTCGCGAGCCACGCGTGCAGCGCGCCGGGCTTCATCCCGAGGCTCTCGAACCAACCACCGGTCCCCTTGATCTTGCCGCCACGGAAGATGTGGTTGTAGCCGTGGGCGATCATCACCGCGCCCACGGCGACGCGCAGCACCAGGATCCCCGCGCTCACCCCGCCGGTACCGACCTCGCCGATCATCGCCGCACCCGTCGACCAGACACCATGGAACCGTTGATCCTCTCCCGCAGTCGCCGCGGCCTGACGCTATCGTCAGGTCCGTCCGGCGCCGCCGATTCGTGAGGATCCTATGAGCACAGCCGACCCGACCGGCGAGTACGACCCGTTCGACGAGTTCAACCGCTCCGCCGGCATCGGCGTGGTCGAGGATCCGTACCCGATGTTCGCACTCGCCCGGTCGTCGGCGCCGCTGATCCAGGAAGACGTGCGGGCGATGGTCGGACTCGACGAAGGCGACGACGCCGCGAGCGCCGGAATCGACCTCAGCGAGATCCCCGACGTGTTCACGGCGTTCACGTTCGACGCCGTGCAGCAGGTGCTCCGCGACGGCGACACGTTCTCGTCGAAGGGCTACGAGGCCGTGATGGGCCAGGTCATGGGCCACACCATCCTCGAGATGGACGAGCCCGAGCACCACACGTACCGGGCGCTGGTGCAGCAGGCGTTCAGCCGCAAGGCGATGGAGCAGTGGGAGGCCGACATCGTCGCGCCCGTCGTCGACGAGCACATCGACGCCTTCATCGACCGCGGCACCGCCGAGCTCGTGCGAGAGCTCACGTTCCCCTTCCCCGTCAACGTGATCGCCCACATGCTCGGTCTCCCGCGCGAAGACCTCCCGCAGTTCCATCGCTGGGCCGTCGAGCTCATCAGCGTCGGGTTCGACATGGACCGCAGCATCGGGGCATCGACCGCACTGCACGAGTACTTCTCCGCGATCATCGCCGAACGACGGGTCGAGGCCCGGGGCGACGTGATCAGCGTGCTCGCCGGCGCCGAGCTCGACGGCGTGCGCCTCACCGACGACGAGATCATCGCGTTTCTCCGCCTCCTCCTCCCGGCAGGCGCGGAGACCACCTACCGATCGTCGAGCAACCTGCTCTTCGGCCTGCTCAGCAACCCCGACCAGCTGGAGGCGTTGCGCGCCGACCGGTCACTCATGCAGCAGGCGATCGAAGAGGGACTGCGCTGGGAACCGCCACTGCTCACCATCCTGCGCACCGCGACGAAAGACACCGTCGTCGAAGGGGTCGAGATCCCGCAGGGCGCGATGGTCGTGATCAACATGGGCTCGGCGAACCACGACGAGCGGTACTGGGAGCAGCCCGAGCAGTTCGACATGTTCCGCAAGCCTCGCCAGCACCTCGCCTTCGCGTTCGGCCCGCACATGTGCCTCGGGATCCACCTCGCGCGGATGGAGACGAAGGTCGTGCTCGACCGGATCCTCGATCGGCTCCCCGATCTCCGCTTCGACCCGGCCGCCGACGCCGCCTACATCACCGGGATGACGTTCCGCGCCCCGAACGCGCTCCCCGTCACCTGGGGCTGAGCCGCCCACGCGGTCGGGCCATCGGCGATACTGCGGGCCGTGCCGTGGCCCAGGATCTGCGCCTTCACCGTGATGCTCCCGGACCTGACGCCCGAGGAAGCCGCGGCGGAGCTCGGTGCGGCGGGCTACGACGGGGTCGAGTGGCGGGTCGCCGTCGTCCCCGAGGCACTCCGGGACCACCCGCCGAGCTTCTGGGGCAACAACCGCTGCACCCTGGCCCCCACCGCGGCCGACGGTCGCCGCGCCCGCGACCTCGCCGCCGCGCACGACCTCGCGATCCCGAACGTGGGTGCCTATCCCGCACCCGGCGACCTCGACGCGTTCGAAGCCGCGGTGCGCTTCGCCGAGGCCTGCGGCTCACCCCGTGTGCGGTTCCTCCCCTTCCCGATCGGCACCGGCACCTACACCGAAGCGTTCGACGCGACCCGTCGACACCTGGCTGCGGTGGAGGGAGTCGCGCGACGCGCCGGCATCCGGGCGCTCGTCGAGATCCACCACCAGACCATCACGCCGAGCGCGTCGCTTGCCCGCCGACTCGTCGACGGGTTCGACCCCGAGTTCGTCGGGGTGATCCACGACGCCGGCAACATGGCCTTCGAGGGCTTCGAGGACTATCGGATCGGTCTCGAGGTGCTCGGTCCGTACCTCGCGCATGTGCACGTGAAGAACACGAAGTTCGGACCCCCCGACGCGTCGGGAACCGCTCGCCCGTGGTTCTCGCCGTTCGACGACGGTGTCGTCGACTTCGACGCACTGTTCGGCGCGCTGCACGCCGCCGGGTACGAGGGCTGGGTCTCCATCGAAGACTTCGGGTACACCGGCACGTCGCGCGACGCACTGCGCGACGACGTCGCGTTCGTCCGCGCCGCGCTGGCCCGGCACGGCTGACGGAGCCCGCCTGCGGTCAGGCCTGGCGCACCGCGACGACGTCGTAGGCGCAGGAGAAGTCCTCGGGACCTCCGGCGGTGTCGAGCCACGCCACGAAGTCGGGGTCGCGGGCCCACGTCTGGCGGATGGTCAACGCGAACCCGCTCGGATCCGAGGAACGCCCGAGACGCCCACTCCAGCGGGCGTTCAACACGCCCTCACGGGTGCTGGTGTCGTAGGTCCGGCGCCCCCCGGCCGAGAACGTCCCGGTCGGGCCCACCACATCGGTCACGGCGGTCGACGGTACGGGACTGCCGAGGGCCACGGTCCCGTCGTTCGAGCCGTCACCGTCGACCGAGACGGCGCGCGTCCGCGCGCCCGTCGCCTCACCCGGTTCGACGCCGTCGCGGACCCGGAGTGTGATGGTGAAGGGCTCGTCGAGGAGACCGGATCGACGGCAGCCATCGGTGAGGCCGGCGCCGCCGGGATCGTCGGCGGCCGGAGGCTGGTACGTCGCGACGTAGGTGGTGGTGACCTCGGGGGTGCCGAGGGGATAGTCGGAGTCGGGCGCGACCGCACCGGGGTAGTCGGCGAGCGGATCCGACGACGCGACGGACCCGGGCACCGGCGCGTCGGTTGCGGGGGGTCCCGCGACGACGTCGGCTGCGCCGGTCGTGCCGATGGGGCGGACCACGCCGTGGCGTGCCGGATCGGCAAGCACGAGGTCGGCGAGCGGAGCCGTCGCAGGCGCCACGGTGGTCACCGCTTCGGGTCGGAACCCGGGCCAGTCGGCGCCCTCGTACTTCGCGTCGTCGGTCGACGCGGAGGTGAGCGGATTCCCACTGGAGCACTGCACCACCGGCACACCGCGATCGTCGACGAGTACCGCGGTCCCGGCCTGGAGCACCGCCGGCGTGCTCGTGGCCCGGCCCTTCGAGAAGCCGTGACTCGTGACCGCGGTGTCGGCGCGCAGCAGCACCGGCGTGAAGTGAGCCACGGTCGCGGCAAGATCCGTCGACGGGATGCCGAGCACGCCGGCCCACACCGCGACCTTCGCGGGATCGCTCCCGAGGTGGGAGACGAGCGCGGCCGGGTCGCAGGAAGGAGCCGCGCCACCGCCGCCGAAGAGGCCGGGGGTGTCGGCGGCGTACGCACCCGTCACGTGGGCCGGGGGCTGCACTCCGACTTGGTCGGTCCCCACGCTCGGCGTGAAGGCCTCGGGGGTCGGGGCGTTCACCGCCGCACCGCGGAACGTCGTCGTCCCGGCCCGGGACCCACAGCCGGTGAGCACGAGCAGTGCGGTCACGATCGCCACCACGAGCGCGGCCCGACGCCTCGCCGCACGGTGGGGCGAAGGTGGCGCGACGAACTCGGCGGCCGGCGGCTCCATCAGTGGATCAACGGCGCGACACCAGGACCCCTGAAGGGCACAAACCCACCCGAGGTGACCAGGTCCGGAAGACGGCGGCTCAATCGCCGATCTTGAATCCGGAGCTGCTGTCGTCGGTCTTCGGGAGGTACGGCGCGATCGCGGCAGCCAGGTTCGGCAGGGGCATCGTCTGGAGCCATACCTTGCCGGGCCCGGTGAGCTTCGCCAGGAAGATCCCGTCGCTACCGAGGAACATGTTCTTCACACCTTTGATGCGATCGAGCTCGAAGGAGACCGCCGCCTCGAACATGCCGACGTGGCCCGGGTGGACGCGCAACGACTCACCGGCCGCGAGGTCGTAGGGGACCACCTCGCCGTCGAGCTCGATCCAGCAGTGCCCGGTGCCCGACACCTTCTGGAGGATGAACCCGTTGCCACCGAACAGCGCGGCGCCGATCTTCTGCTGGAAGCCGATGTCGAGGTTCACGCTCGGCAGGCCGCACAGGTAGCCGCCGCGGTGGATCATGTACTCCGTCGATCCGTCGAGCTCCACGGGGAAGATCGCGCCCGGCACCTTCGTGGCGAAGGCGACCATGCCCGGAGCACCCTGCGCGGTGTACTCGGTCATGAAGAGGCTGCCGCCGGAGACCGCCCGCTTCACTGCGCCGAACATGCCCTTGGCCCCGGCTTTGCCGGATGCTGCGGTCTGCAACTCGATCGATTCGGTCATCCATGACAGCTCGCCCGATTCGGCCACGACCGCCTCACCCGAGTCGAGCTTCATCTCGAGGACGGGCATCGTCGTCCCGATCACCTGGTGTTCCACGACCGCTCCTCTCGCGACAGCACCGACAACTTCTCGATAGGCTGACACGAGCGTCAGCAACAGAGGGGGATATGCGATGCAGGCCGAAGATCTGGTCCTCGTGAGTGTCGACGACCACGTGGTGGAGCCGCCCACGTTGTTCGACAACCACCTCCCCGCGAAGTGGAAGGACGCCGCGCCGAAGAGCGTCCACCGCGACGGCATCGACGTGTGGGAGTTCGAGGGGAACGTGATCCCCAACATCGGGCTGAACGCCGTGGCCGGGCGGCCGCCCGAGGAGTACAACATCGAGCCCACGAGCTACGAGATGATCCGCGCCGGCTGCTACGACATCGACGAGCGCGTGAAGGACATGAACCGCAACGGCGTGCTCGGCTCCATGTGCTTCCCGAGCTTCGTGCAGTTCTGCGGGCAGCTCTTCTCGAAGTCGAAGGATCTCGACACGTCGATCCACCTGCTGCGCGCGTACAACGACTGGCACATCGACGAGTGGTGCGGCACGCACCCGGGCCGCTTCATCCCGCTGAGCATCCCGCCCATCTGGGATCCGCAGCTCATGGCCGACGAAGTACGCCGCGTCGCCAAGAAGGGCTGCCACGCGGTGACGTTCTCGGAGAACCCGCACAAGCTGGGGTGGCCCCACATCTTCGGCGACCACTGGGACCCGTTCTTCCAGGCCTGCGAGGACGAGGGGACGGTGATCTGCCTGCACATCGGGTCGAGCTCCACCCAGATCGAGACCGCGCCGGGCGCGCCGCTCGACGTGATGATCACCCTCACGCCGTTGAGCCTGATGCACGCGGCGAGCGACCTGCTGTGGTCCCCCGTGCTGCGGAAGTTCCCGAACCTGCAGTTCGCGCTGTCGGAGGGTGGAACGGGTTGGATCCCGTACTGGCTGGAGCGGATCGACTACGTGTACCAGCAGCACCGCTTCTGGACCCACCAGGACTTCGGTGACCAGCTCCCGAGCCAGGTGGCGCGGGATCACTTCACCTACTGCTTCATCTCCGACCGCACCGGGATCGTCGAACGGCACGAGATCGGCATCGACTCCATCACCTGGGAGTGCGACTACCCGCACTCCGACTCCTCATGGCCGAACTCGCCGGAGTCGGTCGCGAAGCAGTTCGACGGCGTGCCCGACGACGAGGTGAACAAGATGACCCACGAGAACGCCATGCGCGTGTTCCAGTTCGATCCGTTCGCGCACCGCACCCGGGAACAGAGCACCGCCGGCGCCCTGCGCGCCGAGGTCGCCGACTGAGCAACCCGGGGCGCGGCGCTAGGCCGAGCGCTTCACCAGCCGCAACTGCGGGACGAGCCCCTCCCGCTGCAGCAGCCGGAGATCGCGTTCCTCGTCGGCGTCGAACACCACCGCCTCGCCGCGGTCGCGTCCCACCAGGAACGTGACCATGCAGTCGTCGCACGCACTGGTGCCGTTCATCACGCATTCTTCGCAGTCGATGACCATGTCCCCATCCTCGCGACAGGGTGGGACAGCTTCCCGGGCTCCGGGCAGTTCAGCGACCCAGGGCCGCGAGGAACGCGGCGGAGCCCACGGCCCGGGCGCCCTGCTGCTCCGACTGCACCCGTACCCACTGGTCCGACGACACGGCCAACACCGGGGTGAGCAACGGGAGCGCGGCGATCTCCCGCACCACGACCGGATCGGCTTTCTCCCCCGGAGGCGAGAACACCACCCGTACGCCCGGTCGGCGCGGCGGGGTGACCCGACCCACGTCGGCTCCGTCGAACACGACGGTGACCCCGGCGCGCGTCCGCAACGCCATCTCGGCCACCGCGCTCACGAGACGATCCCGTTGTTCGGCGACGGAGAGCTCCGGCCAGGCCGTCATCGACACGTTGTACCCGTCGATCACGACGGCCACCCCGGGCCGACGCAGCATCGCGTCGATCGCCGACGGTGCGTCGGCCACGAGCCCTGGCGGGGGCACGAGCTCCGAGCGGCGGGCCGGCCGCTGCTTCGCCGCCGTCTCCCCCTTCGCTGCCTTCTCCCCCTTCACCAGGTTCTGACCCTTCAGCCGGCCCGGCAATGCCCCCTTGCCGCGGGCATGGGCGACGACCCCACCGAGCCCGTCGGCGAGACGACGGGCGAGCGACGCCGCGTCGGCGAGCGCCTGGAGGTCTTCCTGACGCAGGCCCGACCCGGGTGCGGTGGCCCCGCGGAGCGCGTCGCGCGCGTCGTCGAGCTTGGCCCGGGTGACCCGCACCTCCTCCTGCAGGGCACGCATCCGGTCCGCGGCGGCCTGCTGACGACCGTGCGCGGCGTCGGCCTGGCGCCGCGCGACCTCGAGCGCGCGCTCGAGCTCCTCCACCCTGCGGGTCGCCTCACCGACACGGCGTTCGGAATCGACCTCGCGGGCCCGTCGCGAACGACGCTCCTCGCGGAGCTCCAGTTCGATGCGGCGCGCGCTCTCCTCGAACTCGCCGCGTGACTGGTCGGCCCGCCGGCGCGCTTCCTCGAGCTCCTCGATCCGCACGTGGAGCGCATGCTGATCGGCGTTCTCGTCTTCGTCGTGTCGGGTCTGTGCGTACGCGCCGCACGCAACACCCAGTCCGAACTCCCAGCCGACCGGACGCTGCGCGTAGAGCAACGACGCGAGGAGCGGGAGATCGCCGCGCTCGGTCGCGTCGACGACCAGCTCGACGCAACCCTCGGGTCGCCAACTCCCTGCCGCGACCTGCACCTCGGGCCGAGCGAGGAACAGCTCGACGGACCGCTCTCGGAACGCGGGATCGATGTCGAGGGAACGGCGCAGCTGCTGGCGGGCCGGCCCGCGCGCGAGACCGCGGCGGTCGAACCCGGTGATCGCCCGGAGCACCACCGGGACCTCGTCGGGCGCGAGCCCGCGCAGCACGTCGCCGGCGCTGTCGAGGAGTGGATGCAGCAGAGCGTCGGGAACGACGGCATCTTCGGCCGGCGGTGCGGCAGCCTCGTGGGCGCTCACTCGCCTGCCGCCTGGAGGTCGCCCCCTTCGACGGTCGCGGCCTCCTCCAGCTGCTCGATCACGGGCCCGGTCGCACCACACCAGCGGCACGACACCGACTCGATCCGCTCCTCGAGCAACTCGGTGTCGTCGACCGCGAGCTCCCCACCCACGCTGAAGTGGTGGAACTCCCTGGTCCGACGGGTCGCGATCACGTCGAAGCGGGTGAGATTGCCGCAACCAGTGCAGCGAAATCGGGTCGGCACGACCCGGAGTCTACGGCGAGGTTCTCGTAGGCCCCACAGGCGAACACCTGTTCGCTACGCTGGCCGACGATGGTCCTCGCGCCCCCGGCCCCCCTCGAGTCACGAACCTTCGACGACCTCGGATCGTCGCTCTTCGACGTGACGTTCGTGGTGGTCGACCTCGAGACCACCGGTGGCTCACCGACCGCGTGCGCCATCACCGAGGTCGGCGCGGTCAAGTACCGCGGTGGCGAGTGCCTCGGCTCGTTCCAGACGCTGGTGAACCCCGGCGAGTCGATCCCGCCGTTCATCAGTGTGCTCACGGGCATCACCGACGCGATGGTCCTCCCCGCCCCGCGCATCGCCGAGGTGCTCCCGGCGCTCCTCGAGTTCATCGGCGGCGCGGTGCTCGTGGGACACAACCTGCGCTTCGACACGTCGTTCCTCGACGCCGCGCTCGCGGGCCACGGCTACCGGGCGCTCGCCAACCGGAAGGTCGACACGCTCGGCCTCGCCCGCCGCCTCCTGCGCGACGAGGTGATGAACCACAAGCTCGGAACACTCGCGCACCACTTCGGCACCGTGGCCGAGCCGAGCCACCGCGCCCTCGACGACGCGTCGGCCACCGCCGAGGTCCTGCACGGGCTCATCGAGGATGCGTCGGGGTTCGCCGTATCGGGACTCGACGATCTGCTCGCGATCCCCAAGGTCCGGACGCACCCGTCGTCGGCGAAGCTCGCGCTCACCGCGGCGCTCCCGCGGGCTCCGGGTGTCTTCTGGTTCCGCGACCGCAACGGCGCGGTCCTCCACGTCGGTCGAGCCGACAACCTGCGGACGCGGGTTCGTTCCTACTTCGCCGGCCGCCACCGCGGGGCGGTGCTGCAACTCCTCCGCGAGCTGCACACGATCGAGCACATCGTCTGCCACCACGAGCTGGAGGCGACGGTGCGCGAGTTGCGGCTGATCCGGCGTCACCGGCCTCGCTACAACCCGACCCCACCCCGACCGGTGTACGTGAAGCTCACGCGCGAGCGGTTCCCGCGGATCACGATCGTCCGGACGCGACCCGCCGAGGGTTCGGTGTTCCTCGGGCCGTTGCCGTCCACCGTGTGGGCCCAGCGGGTGAAGGCTGCGATCGAAGACGCGTTCCCGGTGCGCCGGTGCGCGAACCGGCTCGGATCGACGGCAGAACGGTGCTGTCCCTGCGGGGGGTCAGTCGACCGTGCCGCCTACGACCTCGTCGTGCAGCGGGTGGTCGACACGTTCTCCGGCGCCGGCCCGTCGGTGTCGGAAGCGATCACGGCCGCGGTCGAGCGCCGCGACCGTCTCGATGCGATCCGACGGGCCGGCCGGCTCCGCCTCACGACCGGCGGGCACACCCTCGACGTCGTCGGCGGCACGCTCGTGCTCGCGGAGGCCGACGAGCGCCCCGGTCCTGTCGCCGACCCGCACCCGCACGCCGACACCCATCCCGACGCCGACGCCGAGGAGGCGCTGCTGGTCGGGCGGTGGTTGGAACGATCGGGTCAGACTGTTGGTTCACGCGGCCGGATCCGCGTGCGCTGACCCGGGGGCAGCGGTGCACGCGGCGCCGCATCCGGTCGCTCATCCCGTTCCTCGCTGCGACGTCGGGAACACGGGTCGCGATCGCGGGGCGCGGTGGGCGTGGGTCCTTCGGCGCACCCGTGCTGGTCCCACCGCCCGCGCGACGCGCGAGGTAGAGGCGGGTGCCTTCGATGAACGCGGTCGCGAGGCACGCGCTCATGAACGCCCACACCGGGATCAGGAGGAACAGCCGGATGTAGTTCGTGGGCGTGGAGCTGCGGAACATGTCGACGAGCTGCGACCGCGAGATGAAGCCGAACAGCGAGGCCACGAACCAGGTCAGCAGCAGGCCGAGCCCCACGGCCACGATCCACGCACCGATGCGCACCGGTAGACCCAGCTTGCCCGTTCCCGCTCGCCGGGGACGACGTTCGCGACGGGGCGACGACGTCGACGCACCGGCAGGCGCACCGTTGGCTGCCGCGGAAGCCGACTTCGGCTTCGCGGCCCGGGGGGTCGGCTTCGACGAAGCGGCTTTCGAGGAGGGCACCTTCGGAACGGGTCCCGACGCAGCGCGCACCGCGGGCGTCGAGCCCGACGGCCGCACGAGCTCGGTGGGCGTCCGCAGGGTCCGGCCGCAGCCTGCGCACGCGAAGGTGGGGGTTCCCGCAAGCGTGTCGAGGGGGTGCGCCTCCCCGCACGCGGGGCACTGCACGGCGCGGGCCATCAGGCTGCCTCGTCTTCGCGTGCGGAGCACGACGTCGTGATCAGGGCGTCGAGTGCTCCCGCGGCTGCGCCGGAGTCGATCACCTCGAACGCACGCGCGACACCCTCCGGGAACCCGTCGACCACTCCGGCGACGATCAAGGCGCCGGCGGCATTGAGCGCGACGATGTCTCGCGCCGCGCCCGACTCACCGCCGAGCACGCGGCGCACCACGGTGGCGTTCGCCTCGGCGTCGCCACCGAGCAGGTCGGCAGGCGCAGCGTAAGCGAGACCCACCTCACGGGGATCGACGACGCAACGATGGACCTCGCCGTCGCGCAGTTCCCGCACGGTCGAGGCGGTCGTGGTGGTGAGCTCGTCGAGTCCGTCGTGGCCGAAGAACACCAGCGCCCGTTCCACGCCGAGCTCCGCCAGCGTGTCGACGACCCGTTCGGCCATCTCGGGATCGGACACGCCGACGGTGCGGCGGGGCGCCCCGGCCGGGTTCGCGAGCGGGCCGAGGAAGTTGAAGGTGGTGGGAACGCCGAGCTGGCCCCGGGCCGGGCCCGCGAACCGCATCGCCGGGTGGAACCGCGGCGCGAAGCAGAACCCGATCCCTGCCTCCTCGATGCAGCGGGCGACGCCGTCGGGTCCCAGGTCGATGACCACGCCCAGGGCCTCGAGTACGTCGGCCGATCCGCACTTCGACGATGCGGCGCGGTTGCCGTGCTTCGCCACCCGCACCCCCGCGCCCGCGGCGACCAGTGCCGCGGCCGTCGACACGTTGATGGTGCCCGACCGGTCGCCACCGGTGCCGCAGGTGTCGGTCAACGGCGAACCGCCGGGCGCCACGTCGACCGATTCACCGAACTGCAGCATCGTGCGGACGAGCCCCGCGAGTTCGGCGCTGGTCTCGCCTTTGGCCCGCAACGCCACCGCGAAGCCGGCGATCTGCGCGTCGGTGGCCTCGCCCTGGAGGATCATGGTCATGGCCTGCTCGATCACCGCGACGTCGAGATCGTCACCTCGGATCAGCGGACCCACGACGTCGGACCAGGAGAGATCGGCCATGATCGTCGCAGCCTACCGGCGCCGACCCCCCGAACCTCGGTCTCGCCAGGCCGCCTCGGCCTCTCCCAGCGGCGTCGACGGCGGCCCGTCGACCCACGGCCAGATCTCCTCCGAGATCCGGCGCCAGTTCGCGGTCGAGCCGAGTTGGGCCAGGACGCCGTAGAGACCGAGGTTGATCCGTTGCACCACTGCGAACTCCGGCGGGATGTTGGTGTACTTGAGCATCCGGCCCTCGGGGGTGGTCGTGTCGAAGAAGGTCCGGGCGGTCTCGTCGGCGTACTCACTGCCCACCGCGACCGCCTCGTCGACGGAGACGAGCTCGTAGAACTGCCGGAAGAAGGTGTGCACCTCGTCGTCGCTCACCGGTGCCTCGGCGAGGAGGAACCCGGTGTCTTCCATCGCGGCGCGGAAGCGGACCGGGTCGGGCTCGAGGACGTAGGCGTCGATGAGCGCCTGGAGCTGGGCGACCTCGGTCTCGGCGAAGACCTTGCAGAGCCCGAAGTCGAGGAAGGTCACCCGGCCCCCGGGCGAGAAGAGGTAGTTCCCGGGGTGCGGGTCGCCGTTGAACCGGTGCAGCCGGTAGAGGCCGGTGAACACGAACCGGAAGATCGTCTCACCGGCGAGATCCCGTTCCGACTGCGGCCACTCCAGCGCCTCACCGAAGCGGACACCCTCGGCGAGCTCGGTGACGAGCACACGCGTCGTCGAGAGCTCGGGGAGCACGCCGGGGATGTGGATGAACGGGTGGTCGGCGAAGTACTCGGCGAACGCCTGCTGCTGCGCCGCCTCGAGCCGATAGTCGAGCTCCTCGAAGATCCGTTCCCGGAGCTCGGCGACGAGCGGACCGGGTTCGAACGCCGAGTACTGCAGCGCGAGGCCCCGCAACACGGCCGAGGCCGCAGCCATGTCGGACCGGATGGCCTCGGCCACCCCGGGATACTGGACCTTGACCGCGACGGCACGACCGTCGTGGGTCATCGCGCGGTGCACCTGACCGATCGACGCCGCCGCGATCGGGACGGGGTCCCACTCCGCGAACACGTCCGTGGGTGGTCGGCCGAGCTCCCGTTCGACGACCCCGGCCGCGAGCTCGGGACTCATCGGCGGCGCGTCCTGTTGGAGCTCGCGCGAGGGCGTCGCGGACGGGTTCGGGCAGACCGGGCGCGAGGTAGCTGGCCATCTGGCCGAGCTTCATGAGCGCGCCCTTCATGTTCCCCAGCGCCTCCCCCACCTGCGCTGCGGTCCGCAACTCGTGCTCGGTGTCGAGCTCGACCCGTCGTTCGGCCGACGCGAAGACCCGGCGGGCCCGGTTGCCCGCGTACCCACCGCCGGTGCGGACCCCGAGCCGGAGCAGCTCGGAGTTGCGGGCGAGGCGAGACGTGTGCCGGAGTGCCACCGGACGGTCGAGCTCAGGTCGTCGACGTCGGGCCCGGAGCGCGACACCGAGCGCGATTCCTGCTGCTCCCACCGCGCCGGCGAGCACGAGACCGCGCGTTCGGCGCGACGAGGCAGCGCGGGTCCGGCGGGGCACGCCGGGAGACTAGGGGGTGGAGTGGGTCAGGCCGACTTGCGGCGCTGGCGGAGCACCCGGCGGCGTTCCCGCTCGGTGAGTCCACCCCAGACCCCGTTCTTCTCCCGCACGGTGAGCGCGTATTCGAGGCAGGTCTCACGCACCGGACACAGTGCGCAGATCTCCTTGGCCTCGGCCGCGTCCTCGTCGGAATCGGGGTAGAAGATCTCGGGATCGATGCCGCGGCACCGTCCGAGTTGACGCCATGTCGATGTCTTCATCACACGCTCTCGCAGAGTGAGCACGGGGACTCCCTGTCCGATCGAACAACGGTTCTAGCTTCGGCCCGTATTCCCACCGCCTGAAGGGCAGAAAATCGAGGGCCCGCAACCCTTGTACGGAGCGGGTTGGGCGAGGGTTCACCCGTAGGATGCCCGCCATGCCCCCGGAGACCGTCGAGCCCTCCGAACCCCTGGAGATCGCCGAGAGTCCCGGCAATCCCCGCCGTCAGGCGCTCGCGATCGGTCTGGCGGCCCTGCTGACTGTTCCCGCGCTGGGCCTGCGTCTGACGGGCACCCACCCGGTCGAGTGGTTCGCGGCGATCGTGTTCGGCCTCGCCGTGGTGGGCGCGGCCTTCCTGCTCGCCTGGGGCGCCGAGGTCCTCGAGCTCGACGTGTCGCAGGGTCTCTCGATCGCCCTGCTGGCCCTCATCGCGGTGCTCCCCGAGTACGCCGTCGACTTCGCGTTCACCTGGAAGGCCGGCACGAACCCCGAGAAGTACGCGCCACTCGCGCTCGCCAACATGACCGGCGGCAATCGGCTGCTGATCGGCGTGGGGTGGTCGATGGTGGTGTTGCTCGCCGCCTGGCGGATGAAGAGCATCGCGAAGGAGCGCAAGCAGCCGCCTCCCGCCGATCTCGGGGTGAAGCTCGGCCGGACCAACTCGATCGGGATCTCGTTCCTCGTGCTCGCGACCCTCTACTCGCTCACGCTCCCGCTGAAGCGGTCGATCACGATCGTCGACGCGATCGTGCTCATCACCATCTTCCTGGCCTACATGGTGCGGGTGGCGCGCGCCCCCGCCGGGGAACCGCACCTCGTCGGGCCCGCGCAGCTGATCGGCCGGCTGCCGAAGGTCCGACGCCGGATCGTCGTCGGGATCATGCTCGGGTTCGCCGCGGTGATCATCCTCCTCGCCGCGGAACCGTTCGCCGAGTCGCTCGTGACCACCGGCGAGAAGTTCGGCATCAGCACGTTCCTCCTCGTGCAGTGGCTCGCGCCGCTCGCGTCGGAGGCGCCCGAGCTGCTCGTCGCCGGACTCTTCGCGTGGCGTCTGAACACCGAAGCCGGACTCGGCGCGCTGGTGTCGTCGAAGGTGAACCAGTGGACGTTGCTGGTGGGCAGCCTGCCGATCGTGTTCATGATCTCGTCGGGCACCATGCACGGACTCCCCCTCGACGCGTTGCAGCGCGAGGAGCTGTTCCTCACGGCGGCACAGTCGGCGTTCGCGGTCTCGGTGCTCGCCAACCTGACGCTCAGCGTGAAGGAGGCGTTCCTCCTGCTCGGGCTCTTCCTCGCGCAGTTCGTCCTCGGTGGCGTGTTGCCGGAAGGCATCCACGACATCGAACGGATCGCCGTCGGTGTCATCTACCTGTTGCTGGCCGCGTGGATCCTCATGCGTGAACACGTCGCGATGCGCCGCCTGCTGCGCGACGGCCTCCGCACCCCCGTCGCGGAGCTGGCCGAGCCGTACGACGATGCGGTGGTCGGTGCCGGGGACCCGTCGTGATCCAGGGACGCGCGGTCGCGCGAGGTGCGCTGCTCGGCCTGGTCGTGATCGTGCCGGTCGCGGTGCTCTACGCGTTGCTCGACCGGTCTGTCGACGACTTCGAGAACAGCGGATGGGCACCGCTGTTCGCGCTCGCGATCGTGGCCGCCTACGTCGTCGCCGGTGTCGGCGCCGGTCGGATCGCGCTCGACGCTCCCCTCTCCAACGGTGCGCTCGCCGGCCTGGGCGCGCTCGTCTTGTGGCTTCCGCTGCGTGTACTGATCTGGGCCATGCGCGACGCCACCAACGAGCTGTTCTCCGGCACCGACCCCGTCTTCAGCGCCTCCCGTCTGCTCGGCCAGGCCGTGCTCGCCGCCGGCCTCGGCGCTCTCAGCGCCTTCTTCGCCGCCCGCAAGGCGCGGCACGGCGAAGCCTCGTCGGGGCCGAGGACGCACGGTAGATCCCCCTGATCGCTTGCGACACGGGACGTCCGGTCGTACCGTACAGAAACACGCAATCTTGGGTCGGGGGTCGTCATGCGTCGGATCGCCTTGCTACTCGTTGCCGTGCTCGCGCTCGCGGGTTGCAGGATCTTCACCGTGCTCGACGGCGACGACTTCGGTGACGGCTTCTTCGACGTCGTCGACGTCGAAGGACTCCCCGGCGGAGGGTACGTCGCGGTCTCGTGCGGATTCGATGCGTCGTGGGGCGGCCGAGGCATCATCATCGTGCGCCCTGGCCAACCCCTGCAGAACTTCCCCGGATGCAACGGTCCGCTCGACGTCTCGGTCGCAGCAGACGGCGGCATCTACCTCACCAACAACGATCTCACCGAATTCCCGGGGGGATACACCATCGAGCGACTCGACCCGACGAGTGGCGACCGCGAGACGGTGTTCACGTTCGATCGACAGATCACGACGGTCGTGAAGGCGCCCGACGGTCGTCTCCTCTTCGGGGCACGCGACGCGATCGCCGACTCGACTGGCTTCGTGCACTCCCGGATCTACGAGGCCACGGGGGCAACGTCCTCCGTGACGGTCGCCGGCGCCGGTGACCTCGGCCGGTTCGACTTCGCTGTCGACGCGGCGGGGACCATCTTCGCGAGCGGGGGTGCGCGCACCACCGACCCTGAGCGCCAGAAGGTCTTCGAGGTCACGATCGACGGTACCCGCACGGTGCTCGCAGGCACCGGCGAGGCAGGCTTCTCCGGCGACGGCCACCCGGCGACTGCGGCTGCGCTCGACTTCCCCTATGGCGTCGACGTGAACGCCGCGGGCCACGTGTTCATCGCCGTGGGCGGCGACGACGGCAGAGTCCGGCGAGTCGACGCCGCCGGCATCATCACGACCGTCGCGGGTGGCGGCACCGCCGATGCGGAGGGTGGTCTCGCAACCCAGGCGAAGCTCGAGTATCCGTATGCGGTCGCCGTGGAGTCGGGACAGTCGTTCTGGGTCGTGGAGAGCGCCCGGCGCGTACGTTATGTCGGCGTGGAAACCCCCTGAGCGCCGGCTGCTCCGAGCCGCCGCTGGTCGCAATGACGCGGACTTCGTGACGCGCACCGTCACCACGTGGGAGCATGACGGCGGTGGTGAGTCGGCCGGGCGGCCGCGTACGGACTCGATCCGTCCGAGGAACGTCCGGACTCCACAGGGCAGGGTGCTGGCTAACGGCCAGTCGGGGTGACCCGCAGGAAAGTGCCACAGAGAACAGACCGCCGATGGCCTCCGGTCGCAAAGCCGGTCGCACAGGTAAGGGTGCAACGGTGCGGTAAGAGCGCACCAGCGCCCGGGGTGACCCGGGCGGCTCGACAAACCCCACCCGGAGCAAGGTCAGACAGGGAGAGGCCGGCCCGGCCGCAGACACTCCCGGGTAGGCCGCTGGAGCCGTCGGGCAACCGCCGGCCGAGAGGGATGGCCGCCGTCGACACCCTCGGGTGTCGTCACAGAATCCGGCGTACAGGCCGACTCACCACCACCACCAGCGGGAATGGCTCGAGTCTTGGGTCTGACCTGCTGTTTTGTTCCTCGTCGTTTCTCGTCGTTCTTCGTCGTAGTCCCTCATTTGAGGGTCTTTTTTGGGACTGCGAGGGACCAACGAGGGACTTCACGCGTGAAGTTCGCTGCCTACGCCCAACCGGGTTCAGCCGCGACCACGGAACCCGGAGCCTCCGCAGGCGCCACTTTTAGTGCTCGGGGCCGACGGGTCATAGTTCGCTCGTCGGTCGGTCGCCCATCGGCACCACACATCGGGCAGAAGTAGCGGCGAGCCTGGGCGGTTATCTCGGCGGCCTGGTCGGTGAGCTCGTTCATCTCACCATCACAGTCTGGGCACGACTTCACGACCCGACCGTAGCGACCGCCTGGGACAGCCTCCGCTGGATCTTCGAGCGTTCCCTCGGTGACGTCCCACCCCAGACGCCGACGTCACCCCCCTTGATCGACTCGGCCAAGCATTCGGTCTGTTACGTCGCACCTCGAGCACAGAGCCTTGCCCGGTCCGGTCGACACGCCGAGATCGGTCACGAAGTTGCTCACACCGACACCTCGACAGTTCGCCCGGTACTGCCACGACGGCCGGCAGGCGTGCAGCTCCGCGATGCAGTCGGCGAGCACCTCGAGCACGCCGGGTCGAGCACGCCGAAACCTTGGCTCCCTCACCCCCCGGGACTCGCGGCAGAGGGGTCGACACGGGCACACGGGATGCAACGCCGGTGCAGGCCTGACATTCGACGTTATCGGCGGGCAAGCTGTCCGATACAGAGACCGCCGATGGTCGCGACGTCGGAGGGATCAAGCATTGGATCGCCGGCACCTGCGCTGAGGTTGATGAGACGAGCCGTCCGGACGGCGCCGTCCACGAACCAGTGCTCGACTTGTGCCGACACGAGCGCCGCCAGGTCGAACGGTGCCGAGGAATACTGCTCTGCTCCCTCGGGAGCACGGACCAGATCACGAAGCAATCGAACCAGGTCGATCGCGTCGGTCTCACGCTTGGCCGACCTGGAGTCGCGCCGATCGGCAATCGCATGGAACTTGCAGGCCACGAGCGCCGGTGCCGTCGCAACCATGAGAGCGGCGGGCTCCGGCACTGCGGATCCGGCACCCGAGACGACACTGACCGACAGTGATTCCGCCGTATCGAGCGCCCAACGGTGTCCGAGCACGAAGAGACGATCGAGGTCGGCGTCGGGCAACTCATCGAACGTGCTCGGCAGTGGTTCAGTCGACATCACGTCGACCTTCACACCGTTGATCTCGAGAAGGTCTGACATTCCCGCCTCACGATCGCCGACGTATTCGAGCGCCACCGCACGCGGAGCTTCGCCGTCGGACACGGCGTCGACGTCGTTCGTTGCGCGATGCACCGTCGCGAGACGCATCGTCACCGCAAGCCCACCGACGAGCGCCGCGGGAGTGAAGTCGGGACGAGCGAAGAGGGCGCGTGCCGTCGACACCAACCGGCCTACTGATCCGTCGCCGGCGTCGATCAACGTGACGTCACCAGACACGGGTAAACCTCTCAGCTGGTGTCCATCCTTCGAGCGCCTCGCGGTCCCGCGACGACGCGGTGAGGTCGAGAGCACAGAACAGCGGGTGCGCCACGGGCCACACGAGCGACCCTGCGTGGTAGCGATCGCTGGTGACAAAGCCGACGGGGTCGGCGGACAGGATCGCCTCGTCACCCGTTCCGCCCTCGTGCAGCAGCTTCGCCTCCCGGACGAGACGCTCGTCAGGGGCGTAGAGGTGGACCGGGAAGTCGGCGGTCGCCACGATCGGCGCACCCCAGGCGACCGCACCCCGAACACCTGCCGCAGCCCAACCGGGCTTCTCGAGATCGTCGTCCCAGAAACTGAGGCGATCATCGTTCTCGGGTGGCACGGCCCACCGGATCACGACGTGCTCGCGCGGCCACACATCGGCCAAAGCCCAGAACAGCTCCGGCACGAGAGCCCGGTAGTGGCCACGTCCGCTGCTCTGTGCGAGCTGCGCGCTCACGAGCGACGTCACCGCCCGCGTGATGGAGCTCGGGTTCAAGCCGGCGACGCGCGCGATCTCCGAGACACCAGGCGGATCGTCCGGACGGAGCAACAGAGCTGCAGCTGCTGCGAGCCCTGACCGACCTCTGATCGGCTCCCGTTTGGCACCGTCGGTCACTCGACGCGAGAGCGACGGAACGTCGGCGTCGATGTGCAGACCAGGACCGACGAGGCGGAGATGCCCGCGCCGGTCAAGCCATCCGACACCCGCGTCGTTGAGCATGGTGCGAATGGCCGCAGGAACCTGATCAGCGACGAGTACCGCGATCGCGTCGCTCGGACGGTTCTCCAGCAGAGCTCTGACCCGAGCCTCCGACGGAATCGACATTGCCTTCACCTCGATCAGGACCGGTTCACGCCCTGGTACGTCGAGCGTCAGGTCGGCCGCCTCGCCGGCTCGAGGACGGGTCGACACCAACCCGACAGCGCTCGCGGCGTCGCGGAGCGCTTCGAGAGCGTCTCGGCCGAGCTCGAGTGCTGGGGTCCGTTTCGTCATTGCGTCTTGCATAATAGCGCAAGACGCAACTGGTGGCGGCTCGGGGCTCGGCTCGATGCAAGGCCCGACGGGCAGCGATTCAGCTACGACACTGTGTCGCATGAAACTCACCGTGCTCGCACAGCGATGGCACAACGGCGACATGATGGACGGCGGCAGCTGGTTCTGGGGCGTTCTGATGATGGCCATCCTGCTGCTGGCCGTCGTGGCAATCGGGTGGCTCATCGTTCGTTCGACGCATGCCACAGGCGGTGCCCCCCACCGGGGAACGATGCGAACTTCAGGGCCCGGGAGGTCCTCGGGTTGCGCCTCGCCAGCGGCGAGATCACACCCGCCGAATACCAAGAGCTCGTTGCCCACCTCCGGAGCTGAGCGGGCCGAATCGCGTGTCCACTTCGAGCGCGGCTTGGCTCCGTGGGCCGCGGACGGGCGCGGGAGGCCGAGAATCAGTCGTCGTTCGTCACGGTGCCCACACCGAGCCCGTAGAAACCACCGAGGGCTGCATTCGTCGGGTTGCGGAACGACACGATGACGCACTCGTCGCGCTCGACGAGCGTGTCGCCGTTGACGCTGACCGTCACCAGCTCCGCGACATCACCCGGCGCGAACGTGACCGTTCCTCCCGTGGGCGTGTAGTCGGTCGCAGGATCAGCCTGACACTCCGGCGGACCCGCGTTGACGAACGTCACCCAATCGACCGAGACGGTCGCGGTCGACACCTTCGACAGCGTGACCGGCACGTCGAGACCGACGGTACCCGAATCCCCTTCGACGACCGACCCGGAGCCCGGACGCACGAGCACTGGAAGATCGTCGTTCGTCACGGTGCCCACACCGAGCCCGTAGAAACCACCGACGGCTGCATTCGTCGGGTTGCGGAACGACACGATGACGCACTCGTCGCGCTCGACGAGCGTGTCGCCGTTGACGCTGACCGTCACCAGCTCCGCGACATCACCCGGCGCGAACGTGACCGTTCCTCCCGTGGGCGTGTAGTCGGTCGCAGGATCAGCCTGACACTCCGGCGGACCCGCGTTGACGAACGTCACCCAATCGACCGAGACGGTCGCGGTCGACATCTTCGACAGCGTGACCGGCACGGACAGGCTCGTCGTCCCCGAGTCGCCCTCTGCAACGGCGCTGCTTCCCGGCAGGATCACGGGAACGCTCGGCCGACCGTAGATCGTGATGCCGAAGGGGTCAGTCGCGAACAGGAATCGCGCATCGGACGTCATGACCAGGTTGCCGACCCGGCCCCACCGGGTGGTCAACTCGGCCAGCGGACCGGGCCGACCAATCTGCTCGATCGTGATGTCGGGTCCGAGATTGGCCCCTCCCTCCCTCGCCGTTGCCACCAGGCCACCGAACGCCGGTGAGACGGCGACCGCACTCGGGTACCCGAGTCCACTGGAGAAGTAGCGCGTCCCGGTGTCGACGAGGCTCGATGCGTCCAACTCGGCGAAGAAGTACGGCGATGGCACCGCGACGACGAGCCGGCTGCCGTCGGGCGAAAGCGTGATGTCCCGGAAGCCGACTGCGTCGGCGACGCGCCCGCGCTCGAGCAGCACCGGCTCCGCGCCCGACACGTCGAGCCGTTGTATCTCGTTGGCAGAGGACCCTCCATCGGCGATGTAGAGCTCGGACGGACGGGCCGGGGACGTGGCGAACATCGGTGCCAGCGGAGGGAACGGCAACCCGGCGGTTGCGGGGAACCGGAAGGTTGCGACCGTCCCGTCGAAGCCGATCGACACGAGCCGCCGACCTCCGTTCTCGATCGAGTAGATCGACGTCCAGAGCTTCCCGCCGGCGATGGCGATCCGACCCGGTTGGAACAGCCCGCCGACGAGCACTCCTTCGTCGGTGAGGGACGCGGAGTCGATCTGTCGCACCGCGCCTTCGCCGCCCTCGACCACGTACACCGTCGAGGCGACCACCACCATGGCGCAGGGTTGGTCGGCGGTGAACGTGGCGAGCAGCGTGCCGTCGTACGCGAACGCATCGATCCGGTTGTCACCGGGGTAGGCGACGAAGAGGTGATCGCGAGCCTCGTCCACGACGGGACCGCACGCCGAACCCTCGATCCGAGTCAAGAAGGGCAGGTCCAGGCTCGGCGCCTCGGACGCGCGTGCGTCGGCGAGGACGCCGCAACCCGCGAACACCAGCACGGCGACCGCCGCGCCCACGACTCGCGTCACCCGCATGTCCCGCCTCCGACTCCCCCGGCCGGTCCCGTCGTCGCAGGGTCCGCGTCGAGCACCATTGTCGCCCTGGTGGGTGGCGCACCAGTGAACGCCGGGTGAAGGTGCGGTGGAATCCGCGCGGCCTCACGATCGTCCCCTGAGGTCCCCGGGCGACCGCGGTGCACGTGGAGAAGATCGTGCGCGCCTACCGGTACGTGACGACGGCCGAAGAGCCGTGCGCGGGACGGGCGGTCCACGCCCGAGACAACGGATGCCGGTGCCCCGGGTGTGGTGAACGCAGATTCGAAGTAGCCGGCAGCTACCCCGCGGCCGGTGCGGTCCGGTCGAAGGTGGCGGCGATGGTCCCACCGTCTCGCAGCAGATCGAGGCGGTCGCCGGTGATGCGGTACGACGTGGCGAGCTGGAGTGCCGCGAGGTAGTGCTGCTCCTGGGTGTTCAACGCGTCGTCGGTGCACGCCATCATCGTGGAGGCGAGGGGCCCGATCTCGATCGTCTGGCCCGACACCGAGTACGGACCCGAGAAGCTGTTGCAGCCTCCGTTGCCGGAGATGCGGGTGCCGTCGAAATCGGCGGTCAGCGTCGATCCGGTGACAACCGACTCGATCGCGTCGCCCGTGTAGTAGCTGGTCGCGGTCCAGTTCCGGACGAGGTCGGTTGCGCCGTCGGCTGCCTCGTACACCAGCAGGGTCTGGCCACTCATCGACCGGAGCGTGAGCGTGGTGCCGCGGATCTGGAAGATCGCCACCTCGGGGAGCCGCGCGAGATACGCCTGCTCGACGGCGGTCGACGCTGGTTCACAGGCCTTGCGCGTGCCCGCGATGTCGGGCCCGATGGTGAGTCCTTCGCCGTCGGTCTCGTACGGGGCCCGGTAGGAGTTGCAGCCGCTGCTCCCCGTCATCTGCCCGCCTGCGAACTCGGCGGTGACCGTGACCCCGGCCGCTGGCACCCCGAGCGCCGTCGAGGCGCTCAGCCGCCAGGGAGCGCTGGTGAGGGATGTCCCGGTCGAGTTCGGCCCGGATGTCGTGTCGTCGGAGTCGTCGCTCCCGCAGGCCACGCCGACCAGGAGCACGATGCAGACCAGCACGCTCCAGCGGATGCTTCGAGGCAAGGTCATCGGCAGAGGAGAGTACGCGCAGCTGACGATCGCCTGAGGCCACCCACCGCGAATAGGGTTCGTCGGCCCACCCCTCGCAACCCGGGAGCCCCGTTGCTGATCCTGGTCCTGCTCGCGTTCGGAATGCTCGTCGGTTGGTTGGCGCAGCTGTTCCTCGGCCTCGGAACCCGCCCCAACGGTCAGTCGTTGGTCGCCGGGATCGTCGGCTCGTTCGTGGGCGGCCTGCTCCTCAGCCTGCTTGCCGGCGACGGCCTCGCCCTTCGCCCCAGCGGCCTGATCGGATCGTTCGTCGGCGCGGTGATCGTGCTGGCGGTGTGGAACCTGGTGTTCCACCCGGCCCGTCGCTGACGGCGGCGCGGCCCGGCCGGGCGAACCGGTCAGCCGGTGTGGCTCCCGATGAACAAGAACGTCGCGGCGTAGGCGGTCACCACGCCCAGGGCGGCGAACACACACTGCAGGAACGTGAGGTCGAGCATCCGTGCTCCTCCGAGAGATCGTCGACCCTTCGATTGAACCCGGACCCGCCAGGGCCGCGCGGCCTACGGCGCGCGGTTGCCCGCCCGTTGCAGCAGGTAGCCGAGCCCGCACATCGCGGCCCCGATCGCGAGACCGATCTCCGCCTGGCGAGTGAAGAACACCAGCCAGATCCAGACGAGACCGATGCCGATCAGCAGCCATCCCCACGGCACGAGCAGCGGTCGGCGACTCTCGGGGACTGCATGATCGTCCCGCGGCTCGTCGTCAGACCCCTGCCCGCCCATCTGCGTAGTTTGACATGTTTCGGGCAGTCTTTCCATCGCTCCGGCCGGGGCGGTGGATAGGGTCCGCCGCGATGGGTGCAGGAGTCGACGGGTGCCGGGCCGGATGGATCGTGGTCGACCAGGACCGGGCGTGGGTCGCGCCCACGTTTCCCCAGGTGGTCGCGTCCCTGCCGGGCGACACCGTGATCGGGATCGACATCCCCATCGGCCTGCTCGACGAGCACGTGCCCGGCGGTCGGGTCTGCGACCGCGAAGCCCGGCGACGCCTCGGTCCCTCCCGGAGGAGCTCGGTCTTCTCGGCGCCTCCCCGCCCGGCGCTCGGCGTGCGATCCCTCCCCGAGGCGCAGGCCGCCGGCTTCCCGATGACGCTGCAGTCACTCAACATCTTGGCCAAGGTCGCCGAAGTCGACGCCGCCATCGACCCGGCGTTGCAGCAACGGGTGCACGAGGTGCACCCCGAGCTCGTGTTCGTCGCCCTCGCCGGCGGGACCCCGCTCGCACACTCGAAGCGCGGCGCCGCGGGTCGGGCCGAACGGCGGGACCTGCTCGACCGGCACCGGATTCCGGTTCCGAGCCTCCCCCGAGGCGCCGCGGTCGACGACCTGCTCGACGCGTGCGCGGCAGGGTGGAGCGCGGGTCGGATCGAACGAGCCGTCGCCGAACGCGTCCCGGCCGACGGCCCTCGGCTCGATCGACGCGGCCTGCGGATGGAGATCTGCTGGTGACCGGCCTGACGCCGACGCCCCCGGCCCGACGGTGCCGGCCCGGCGTTGCGAGTGCGCCGGTTCGGGAGCTGGCCTCTACGCTGCACCCGACCGCACGTTCCCGACCGCCCTCCCGAGGAGTTCGACCGGATGCCCCTGGCCACCGCTGCTCGCGCCCTGCTCGACGAACGTCGTCCGCTCACGCGTGACGAGGTCGGTGCGGTGGCCGCGCTCCCCCTCGACGACCTCCCCGATCTCATCGCCCTCGCCCACAAGGTGCGCCTCGCCTACTGCGGCGCCGACGTCGAGCTCGAGAGCCTCATCAACGCGAAGTCGGGCGCGTGCCCGGAAGACTGCGCCTTCTGCTCGCAATCGTCGCGGTACTCGACCGACATCGACGTCTACCCGCTCCTCCAGCTCGACGAGGTGCTCGAAGCCGCACGCGCCACCAAGGCGGCCGGCGCGACCCAGTTCTGCATCGTCGTCGCCGTACGCGGGCCGTCGGAGCGGATGTTGACTCGTGTCATCGAAGCCGTCGACGCCGTCCACGCGGAGACGGGCCTCGAGGTCGCGTGCTCGCTCGGACTCCTCACCGAGGACCAGGCGACGCGCCTCGCCGCGGCCGGCGTTCGTCGCTACAACCACAACCTCGAAGCACCGCGGGCCCTGTTCCCGTCGATCGTCACCACCCACACCTACGACGACCGGGTCGCGACCGCCCGCCTCGCGATCGACGCCGGCATGGAGCTGTGCTGCGGGGGGATCCTCGGGATGGGTGAGACGCTCGAGCAACGCGTCGACTTCGCGTTCGAGCTCGCCGAGCTCGGCCCGTGCGAAGTGCCCATCAACTTCCTGCTCCCCACCGGCACCCCACTCGGCGACGAGCGCATGATCACCCCCCGCGAAGCCCTCCAGTCGATCGCGCTGTTCCGGCTCGTCCTGCCGGGTGCCTGGCTCCGCCTCGCCGGTGGCCGCGAATACGTGCTCGGCGAGCTGCAGGCGATGGGCCTGCTGGCCGGCGCGAACGCGCTCATCGTCGGCAACTACCTCACGTCGTCGGGTCGGCCGCCCGAGGAAGACCACGCACTCCTCGAGGCGCTCGGCATGCCCGTCGCCGACGGGCCCGGGGAGGGCCGCTTCGTGATCGACGATGCCGGAGCCCACGCCATGCCGGCCCGTCGACCCGGGATCCCGCTGCGGGTCGAATGAGGGTGCGCCGATGATCCGCTTCGTGACGGGGACCGGCGTCGGCGTCGGCAAGACGATCGCCACGGCCGTGCTCGCCCGTCGCGATGTCGCGGCCGGCAAGCGGGTCGCGTACCTCAAGCCGGTCGAGACCGGTGCCGGACCCGAAGACCTCGGCGATGCCGCGTTCATCGCCGACGCGGTCGGCATCCCGGCGCACGAGGCCCTGCGGTTCTCCGCCCGCCTCGACCCGGCGCTCGCCGCCGAGCAGAGCGCGGTGTCGATCGGCCTCGACTGGTTGGTCGACCTGGCCCGCGCCCACGCGTCGGCGGTCGACGTGCTCTACGTCGAAGGGAACGGCGGACTCTTCTCCGCCCTCTCGGGTGAGCACACCACGAGCGAGCTCGCCCAACGTCTCGGCGCCGACCTCGTGGTCGTGACCCGCACCGGCCCGGGCATCCTGAACGAGGTCGGGCTCACGGTCGAGATCGCGAAGCAGCGCCAGCTCTACGTGGCCGGTCTCGTCGTCAACCACTTCCCCGAGAACCCCGGCGCGATCGAAGACGCGATCCTCACCCGACTCCGCCGGTCGGCGCCCGTGCTCGGCCTCGTCGCCGAGACCCCCGGCCTCGACACCTCCGTGGCCCCCACCGACCCCTTCACCCTCGACTTCGTCACCGACGACTGACCCCGCGGCGCGCTTCAGCCGGGGAGGTGGGTCGTCTCGTTGAAGCCGGCGAGCACCGGGAGACCACCGCCGGCGCCTCGGTCGACCCGTGAGATCGAGGCGAGGTTCAGATGCATGCGCCAGGTCGCCGTATCGTCGATGCCGAGCGCCCAGGTGACCGCGGCCTTGATCGGCGAGACGTGACTCACCACCACCACCGATCCCTCGCGTTCGAGGAGCTCGGCGAGGCAGGGCACCACGCGCGTGCGGACGTCGACCAGGCTCTCGCCGCCCGGTGGTGCGAACGTCGCGTCGGCGCGCCAGGTAGCGAATGCACCGTCGGGAAGGTCGCCGAAGCGGGACCCTTCCCAGTCGCCGTAGTCCAACTCGATCAGCCGCTCGTCGATCTCCACGGTGAGGCCGGTCGCGGCCCCGATCGCGGCCGCCGTCTCGCGCGCGCGGCGTAGGGGGCTGCTCACCACCGCGGCCGGCTGCAGCGCGGCGACCGCGGTCGCGAGGCACACCGCCTGCGCCTGACCCCGCTCGGTCAGCGCCGTCTCGACCCGACCCTGCAGGCGCCCTTCGGCATTCACCGCCGTCTCTCCGTGCCGCACGAGGATCAACACGTCACTGCTCCGGTTCTTCAGTGGTGGCGTGGAGTCGGCCGGTCGCGAGGAACTCCCGACGCGGACCGGGAAGGTAGAGGTCGCACAGCCCGACGATCCACCAGCACGCGGCCAGTCCGACGACCTCCTCGACGAGCACGACCCACCACACGGGCAGGAGGTTGCCGGGCGGGAACGTCCACCCGAGGGTGGGCCACCACAGCACTGCGGTGTCGGTCCACGCACCCGACAGGACCAAGGCGCAGAACGTTCCGATCGGGAGACACAGCCACCGACGTCGGAGCAGGCGCGGTCTTCCGATGGTCCCGAGCATCACGCCGGTGAGCAGGAGGACGCTGAAGACGAGGGTGTGGAAGAACGCCGGGCGACCGAACGGGATGTCGAGGATCAGCGGTGCCATCGCGCCCACCGCGACGAGTCGGTAGTCGACGCCGACACTCCGGAACACCGTGAACACGATCAGCACCGACACACCTGCGTACCAGAGGAGCACCGCGACTCACCCGGGAAGATCGAGGGCCGCGTTCACGAGCAGGTCGGCCTCGACGTTGTCTTCGCGGGGCACGTGCTCGAGCTCGACGTGGTCGTAGGCGCCGAGGTACTCCCGGGCCCGCTCGAACAGCGGGCGCAGCCCTGCGCTCTTCACCCGGTACTCCCCCGCGAGCTGGCGGATCAACAACTGGGAGTCGGCCCGGACGTGCACCCGTGACGCGTCGAGCTCCTCGGCGACCTCGAGCGCGCGTACCAACGCCTGGTACTCCGCCACGTTGTTCGTCGCGTCACCGATCCGTTCGCTGATCGACCGGAGCAGGGTCGGCGGCTCGGTGGTGGTGTCGTAGATCACCGCACCGATCGCCGCGGGTCCCGGGTTGCCGCGCGCCCCGCCGTCGCAGGCGATGAGGATGGAAGCCGGCACGGGGAGGTCGGTTCCTCAACTCAAAACGAGGATCGCGCCACAGTTGTCGCAGAAGTTCATCGCACCGGTCACGTCGCCGGCGTGCGCGGCTCGACGCATCTGGTCGACCTCGGTCGACGGGATCGTGAGGTGACAGGCCTGGCACGACATCCCCACGAGCCGGGCCGCGCCCGTACCGTTCTCGGCGCGGATCTTCTCGTAGGTCGCGACCACCTCGGCCGGGAGCGTGGCGGCGGCAGTGGTCCGGGCTTCGAGCTCGGTCGCCAGCTCGGCGTCGATCGCGGCCTCGTGCTCACCGATGACCCGCTGCAACCGTTCGATCTCGGCTGTGGTCGCGGTGCCGGCGGTGTCGAGGGCGGCCATCTCGGTGTCGAGCTCCTCACGGGCTTCCATGAACTCGATCTCGCGGTCTTCGAGCAGACCCTGCTGCTTGCGGAGCTGCTCCACGTCGGCCTGCATCGCCTGCAGTTCCCGGGGCGACGAGATCTCACCCGAGTACATCGACTTCTCGACCTCCGTCGCCTTCCCGGCGACGGTCGCGACCTCGTCGGCGAGACGTCGCTCGTTCCCGTCGATCTCGGCCCGCCGTGCGGTGAGGTCGGCGTGAGCGGCTCGGTGCTCGACGAGACCGGCCTCCGCGGCCTGCAACTCGGCCCGTTCGGCGAGATTCGTACGCCGGTGGCGGAGCCGATCGGCGGCAGTGTCGTGGTCCTGCACCACGAGCAACGTCTCGAGCGGTGAGAGCGGCGGATCAGCCATGGTCGGTCGTTCCGCTCGTGGCCATGCGGCGGAGACTAACCCGCCCCACCGACCTGCCTGCCGCCGGGCTCAGGTGGTGGGTGGCGTCGGCGGCGTGGTCGGCGGCGTCGGCACCGTGGTCGTGGTCGTCGGCGGGGGTGCCGTCGGCGCGGTGGGTGCCGGGAGGCTCGGAACGGTTGTCGGTGGGGCCGGGTCGAACGATCGCTGCGACGGACCGGAGACGCCGCGACCCTTGATCGTGATGGTCTTGCCGCTCGGCCAGAGGCTCTCGTCGGGCTCCGCGAAGTCGAGCACCGGCTCGCCCGCGAGGGCCTCGGTCATGAAGTTGTGCCAGATCAACGCCGGGTAGGTGCCCCCGAAGATCGAGCTGAACTGCCCGATGGATCCCATCGCGTACTGCGCGCTGTCGCCGAGCGGGTTCCCCATCCAGACCGCGGCCGTGAGCTGGGGGACGTACCCGTTGAACCAGGCGTCGACCCGGTTGTCGGTGGTGCCGGTCTTGCCCGCGGCCGGGCGATCGATGTCGGCCCGCGTGCCGGTTCCGTGCTGGATCACACCCTCGAGCAGTCGGGTGATCGTGCGAGCCGTCTGCGCGGAGATGACCCGCACGCCCGCGGGATCGTCTTCGTAGAGCACCTTGCCGTCGGAGTTCTCGATCCTCGTGACGAACACGGGCTCGTGGTAGATGCCGTCGGCCGCGAACGTGTTGTACACGGTGGCCATCTCGAGCGGCGTGGCGGCAACGGTACCGAGCGTGAGCGACGCGACGGGACTGGGCCGCTCGCGGATCCCGAGCTTCACCGCCATGTCGGCGACCTTGTCGGTTCCGACCGCCTGCTGGAGCCGGAGGAACGCGCAGTTCACCGAGTCGGCGGTCTGCTCGGCGAGATCGGCGTACCCGCCCTCACCGTCGGATGCGTTGCGGCCGACGCCTTGCTCGCTCGTCTCGTACCCGGGGATCTCGCAGTAGTCGCTGCCGTCGACGGTGTCCTTCGGGGAGAACCCGGCTTCGAGTGCCGCTGCGAGCGTGATCGCCTTGTAGGTGGACCCTTCGAGGCGCTTGCCGTCGGTGGCGACGTTGAACTTGCTGTCCTGGTAGTCGGCACCGTTCGCGGCGGCGAGCACGTTCCCGTTGGCCGGGTCCATCGCGACGAGCGCCGCGGTCGCGCCGTTGCTGTCTTCGGGGAGTGTGTCGCGGATCGCCGACTCCGCCTGGCCCTGCATGGTCGGGTCGTAGGCCGTGTAGATCCGCAACCCCCCACCCAGGAGCTTGTTGCGGCGCGGGCTCGAGCTGTCGCCGCCACCGAGCCCGAACTTGTTGGGCGCGTCGTCGAGGATGAGGTCCTGCACCTGCTGCACGTAGTAGCTGTCGGGGCGCAGCTCGGCGGGCGGCGGGATGGTCGGCAGCGGTGCGTAGAGCGCGGCGACGGCTTCCTCGGGGGTGATGAACTTCTTCTCGAGCAGGCGGCGGATCACGAGGTTCCTGCGTTCCACGGCGCCGGCAGGGTTCGAGAACGGGTTGTTGCCGTTCGGGTTGGAGATCAGGCCGGCGAGCAACGCGGAATCGGCGATCGTCAGCTGCGACAGGTTCTTCGAGACGGGCACGCCGGTCGTCGGATCGGGCGCGATGAAGAGCCGTTCGGCTGCAGCCTTCACGCCGTAGGAGCCGGACCCGAAGTACACCGTGTTCAGGTACTGCTCGAGGATCTCGTTCTTCGAGTAGTTCGCGTTGATGCGGAACGCGAGGATCGCTTCCTTCATCTTGCGCGAGAGGTCCTGCTTGATCCCGACGATGCGGTTCTTGATCAGCTGCTGGGTGATCGTCGAGCCGCCCTGGCGGATGTCGCCGGAACCCAGGTTGGCGGCGAGCGCGCGGATGGTGGCCTCGAGGTCGACACCGGGGTTCGTGTAGAAGCTCTCGTCTTCGGTGACGATCACGGCTTCGACCAGCGACTGCGGGACCTCGCCGAGCTTCGCCTGCTCCCGGTCCTCCCGCCCGAGCTTGCCGATCTCGGTGCCGTCGGACGCGTAGACGATCGTGCGCTCGTCGAGCGGCTTCAACGACTTCGCGACGTCGCCGGTGTAGAAGTTGGCGGCCACGACGGTGGCCGCGCCGGGGATCAGGGCGGCGAAGCACACGCCGACACCGACACCGCCGAGCGTGAGGATCGCGCAGAAGCGCCAAAAGGTGCGCACAGGAAGGTCCATCGTCGCACAGCCGCACCCGGAATCGGTGGCGCGCCGCCCCGATCGAGCCGCGTATTCGTACGGATCAGGCCCCGTTGACCCGGATGGTCGAACCGCCGCGGGCGCCCTTGACCACTTCGAGCTGGGCTGGGACCCGATTGCGCAGGTCGCTGACGTGGCTGACGATCCCGACCGCCCGTCCGCCGACCCGCAACCCGTCGAGCACATCCATCACGTCGTGGAGGGTCGCTTCGTCGAGGCTGCCGAAGCCCTCGTCGATGAACATGGTCTCCATGTGGAGTCCGCCGGACTCCGCCGCGACCACGTCGGCCACGCCGAGCGCGAGCGCGAGCGACGTGAAGAAGCTCTCGCCGCCGGAGAGGCTCGTGGTCTCGCGCTCGGTGCCGGTCCAGGCGTCGACGACCCTGAGGCCGAGTCCACCCTTGCGCCGGCCGTCGACCTCTTCGTCGGAGTGGACGATCGTGTACCGGTCGTTCGACATGCGCCCCAACCGCTCGCTCGCGGCGATCGCCACCTGCTCGAGCCGGGCCGCGAGGACATAGGTCGAGAGGCGCATGCGGTTGGCGACCTGGCGGTCTTCGCCCGACGCGAGGTCGGCGAGGGCGCGGAGCTTCTCGTGGCGTGCGGCGAGCGGGACGAGGGCATCCAGTCCGAGCGTCACTTCGGCGATCCTGAGCTCGATGCCAGCAACCGCATGCCGCGCCGCGTCGGCCCGCGTCGCGGCGTCGCGGGCCACTTGCTCGGCGGCGGCGACTGCCCGGTCGTGGCCCGCGAGGTCGACCGGAGCGAGCGCCGCGGCCGCGATCAGCTCGGCGCGCTCCAGCTCGCTGTCGACCTCGGCCACCCGCTTGCGGTGGGCCCGCACCGCAGCCTCGAGCTCGACGATCGATGCATCGTCGCGTGCCGCGGCTCGGACGGCGTCGAGGTCGGCGAAACCCTGCGCCTCGCTGGTGGCGAGTGCGACGCCGATCGCGTCGGATGCGCCCCGGGCCGCCTCGCCGAGCAGGGCCCGCGCTTCGACCGCGGTCCGCAGGGACCGCTGCTCGGAGACGAGCGCCTTCCGGTGATCGGCGAGGGTCGCGAAACCGCCGAGACCACCGTCGATGCGCCGGCGGATCTCGACCAGGTTCTCGGCCAGCAGGGCGTGACGCGCGCGGGCCGCGCCGAGCGCTCCGGTGAGATCCTGCAGCTCGGTCTCGATCGTGGCCCACTCCGCTTCGCGGGCCGCCACGTCGGCGACGAGCGCCGGGAGGCGGGCGGCGAGGGTCCGGGCGTGGTCGAGGTCATGCTCGGCGGCGGCATGCGCGGCGAGCAGGTCGGCGAGCGGCCCGGTTCCCGCGGTCGCACGCGCCGCGGCGAGCTGCTCTGCGAGCTTCGACCGGACCTCGTTGGCGGCGTTGACCGCGGCGCTCGCAGCCTCGTGGGCGCTGCGTGCCGCGTCGACGGCTTCGTCGGACACGAGATCGGTACCCGTGGTCGCGAGCTTGGGATGCTCGGGCGAGCCGCAGACCGGGCACGGTGCGCCGGCGTCGAGCTCCGCCGCGAGCTTCGCGGCCTGGGTGCTCGTCTGCGCGGTGATCAACGCGATCCACTCCGCGTAACCCTGGCTCGCGACCTCGATCAGCCGGAGCTCGTTGTCGGCGTGCTCGCGCAGTCGCACCTCGAGGTCGTCGCGCGCTTGCGCGGCGTTGCGTTGGTCGCCGATGCGCGCACACGCAGCGGCGAGACCCGGCACCGCTTGCGCTGCGTCGTGGGCGAGCCCGTGGAGCCGTCGTTGCTCGCTGAGCTCGTCGGGCAACGCGGTGCGACGCTCCGTGAGTCGGACGACACCGGACTCCGCGGCGGCGATGCTGCGGGCCAGGTCGGCCATGGCCAGTTCCCGAACGACCAGCTCCTGCTCGTCTGCCAGGAGGCTTCCGATGGCTGTCAGCGCACCGGCGATCGCCTCCAGCCGCTCGGTGAGCACGTCGGCACCGGCATCGGCGAGGTGCGGGGCCACCGATGCAACCTTCGCGGCCGCGGCCGTGACCCGGCGATTCGCCTGGGCGAGACCCTCCCGGCCCCGGTCGGCGAGCTCGAGCAGCGGGAGCACAGGCATCGCTCGGCGCGCGCGCTCGAGCTCGGCCTCCCGGGCCTCCTGGGCCGCGAGGTCGCCGACCAACGAGGCGCGTTCCACGCGGGCCGCTTCGTGGCGCCGCTGCCGCTGTGCCACCTCGGCCGCCGCGGTGTGGCGGGCCTTCGCGATGTCGAGCGCGGCCAGGCTCGCCTCCTCGCCCGCGCCGGTGACACGGGCGCGCGCCGCAGCCGTCGCCCGCAGATCGCGGAGCCAGTCGACGGCTCCGCCGACGGGCGCGTCGTCGGGATAGGGCGCGGAACCGGCCACGGTCGACGCGCCCACGAGCGTGCGCCGCACCTGTTCGCCGGCGCCCCGGATCGCGGCCTCGGCGGCGTCGGCCTCGGTCCGCAGCCACTTCTCGACATCGGCGAACCGCTGTGTCGCGAACAAGCGCTCGAGCACGGCCCGGCGATCCTCCGGGCTCGCCCGCAGGAAGCGGGCGAAGTCGCCTTGCGGGAGCATCACGATCTGGTGGAACTGCTCGGCCGCCATGTGGAGCTGCTCCTGGAGCAGCGGATCGGCCTCGGTCGGTCGGGTGGCGCGCGGCGCCCACTCCCCCGCCACGAGCTCCTCGACGAACGCCTTCGCCGGATGCTCGCGCGTCCCGATGCCGCGTTGACGGGGAAGCTGCTGCCGCGGCTGGCGCGTGATCCGGAACCGGCGGGAGCGGAGCGTGACCTCGAGTCGCACCTCGGTGGGGGTCGCGCCCGCGGCGTGGTGCGAACGCAAGCCGTTCGCCAGCCGCGTGCCCGGGACCTTGCCGAACAGCGCGAACGCAACCGCGTCGAGCACGGTCGTCTTGCCCGCTCCCGTCGGGCCGTGCAGGAGGAAGAGGCCGGCATCGGACAGCTGGTCGAAGTCGACGTGCTCCGTTCCCGGGAAGGAGCCGAAGGCAGTGAGCGAGAGCGCGTGGAGGCGCATCAGCCCGCCACCTCGACTCCGTCGCGCGCGGCGTCGACACGCAACGCCTCGAACGCGGCGCGGAACAGTGCGGATTCCTCGTCGGTCGGGAGGCGGTGGCGCATGTCGGCCACGAACCGGTCGGCCATGCCGAGGTCGTCGAGTCCCTGGAACCGGTCCTGGTAGCTCCCGGCTGCATCAGACCGGCGGGCGGCGACGGTGAGCTGGAGCACCCCGGGGAACCGTTCCCGGAGGCGACCCATCGGCTCGGTCGGCAACTCCGGGTCGGTGAGCGTGACCGCGAGCCAGTGATGTTCGTACCCGGCCCACTGCCGATCCGCGAGCAGGGACTCGAGCGTGCCGGTGATGCAGGCGAGCGGACGCTCGACGGGGCACGGGATCCGTTCGAGCGACACCGAGCCGGCCGCGTCGAGCTCGACGATCGAGACCGACTTCACCGACCGCGCCTCCGAGAAGGAGTACGCCAGCGGTGAGCCGCTGTAGGTGACGCGATCCCCGGCCGGGCGTTGGAAGCCGTGCAGGTGGCCGAGGGCGACGGAGTCGATGCCGTCGAAGACGGCCGCGGGGACGATCGCGCTCCCGCCGACGGTGATGTCTCGCTCGCTCTCGGACAGCTCCGCCTCACCGATGTTGCCGACGAACGCGTGGGCGACGACGACCGTGCGGGTTCCCGACTCCCGAGTCGCGATGTCGGCACGGACCTGGTCCATCGCGGCGACGAGCACGGCGTCGTGCCGGGGGCCGACAGCGTCGAGGGCCGCCCAGGTGAGCTCCGGCTCGAGGTACGGGATCGGGTAGACGGCGACCGGGCCGTGGGCGTCGGTGAACAGGACCGGTGCGACGACCCCGGGCGTGGTCCGCAGGTGGACTCCGGCATCGCGGAAGAACCCGGAACCGAACCCGAGTCGGCCGGCGGAGTCGTGGTTGCCGCTGATGATGACGACGGGCACGCCGAGGGCCGCGAGCCGGGCGAGGGCCCGATCGAACAACTCGACCGCCTCGACGGGAGGGATCGCCCGGTCGTAGACATCGCCGGCCACGAGCACGGCGTCGATGCCCTGGTCACGGACCACGTCGACGAGGAAATCGACGAAGGTCGCCTGGGCATCGAGCAGGGGCTGACCGTGCAGGGGACGGCCCAGGTGCCAGTCGGAGGTGTGGAGCAACCGCATGATCCGAGGGTACGCAGAGGGTGGGACAACAACCGCGGATGCCTCCTCTCACGGTCGGATCCGCTCCGCCGGCGGATTCGACCATCAGGCCCGGAGAAGGAGCGGAGCCGGCGGACACGCCCGCACAGAACGCCAGCCGGTGAGCGATCGAGCCGGCGCAGCGGATTCGACCATCAAGCCCGGAGAAGGAGCGGAGCCGGCGGACACGCCCGCACAGAACGCCAGCCGGTGAGCGATCGAGCCGGCGCAGCGGATTCGACCATCAAGCCCGGAGAAGGAGCGGAGCCGGCGGACACGCCCGCACAGAACGCCAGCCGGTGAGCGATCGAGCCGGCGCAGCGGATTCGACCGTCAAGCAGGCCAGAGGCGGGCCTGGAGGCCGGAAGCTCTGGCCACGGTTCGTTCCACCGCCGCCCGCAGCGAGGCTTCGTCGGCGACGATCGTGAGTTGCTCGCGGGCCCGGGTGATGCCGGTGTAGAGCAGTTCCCTGGTGAGGATCGGCGATCCCGCCTGCGGCAGCGACACCACCACGTGGCGGAACTCCGAGCCCTGACTCTTGTGGATCGTCATCGACCACCAGGTCTCGACCTGGGCGAGTTGCGAGGGCTGGAGATCGCGGGTCGTGTCGCCCCGGGGGAACACCACGGCCGATCCCCCGTCGGTCGCCACGACGAGGCCGGTGTCACCGTTGAACAGCGCGTTCGAGTAGTCGTTCTCGGTCACGATCACCGGACGTCCGACGTACCACCGTCGCCCGACCGGCACCCGCGCAGCACGACGTGCGAGCGACCGCTCGATGCGTTCGCGCCATTCGTAGGTGCCGAGCCGCCCGCGCCGGGTCGCCGCGAGCACCTTCACGTCGGCTGCCGCGGCGAGCCCGGCGACGCGATCGCCAGCGCGCGCCGCCGCGACGACGTCGAGGGCGTTCTCGACGACGACGTGCTCGATCGCGGCGCGCGCGCGGCACGGTCGTCGGGGTGCACCCACGAGACGTCGCCCGCCCCGGCAGAGAGGATCTCGATCGCGCCGTCGGCGTTTCCGCTGCGCACGGCGTCGGCCAGCGCGGCGATGGCGGAATCGGCGCGGAACCGGTGTACCCGTTCGAGGACGACGACACCACCCGACAACGGACCGAGCAGCAACGACCCGCCCCACCCCGCGACCGCGGCCGGACCGACGACGTCGCCGAGCACCGCCCCGGCTTCGATGCTCGTGAGCTGGTAGGGGTCGCCCACGAGCACGAGCCGCGCCTCGGGGCGCACCGCGTCGAGGAGCCGGGCCATGAGCGGCAACGAGACCATCGAGGCTTCGTCGATCACGACGATGTCGGCCGCCAGCGGGTCGTCGTGGTCGTGGCGGAACTCGAGGCCGCCCGTCGGACCGAGGAGCCGGTGGATCGTGGATGCCTCGGTCGCGAGCAACGGTTCGGCGAGCTCGGCCGGGAGTCCGGCCGCCGAGATCTCGTTGCGCACTGCATCGGTCATCCGTTGCGCGGCCTTGCCGGTCGGTGCCGCGAGCGCGACTTCGAGCGGGCGTCCCTCGGCGATCGCCATGCGGTGGGCGACGGCGAGCAGGCGGGCGACGGTGCGGGTCTTGCCGGTCCCCGGGCCGCCGGCGATCACGACGAGCCGACGGGTCAACGCGGCCTCGGCCGCGACCCGCTGGAGGTCGGGCGGTCCCTCGGGCACCGGGCCGAAGAGCTGGTCGAGCAACTCGGCCGGGACCGGCGACGACTCCCCACCCGACGGATCGCCACCGGAGCGATCGCCGCCCGACCGATCGGATGCGGCCCGGGCGAGGAGATCGCTTCCGACCATCTGCTCGTGCCGCCAGTAGCGCTCGAGGTAGACGCGCACACCGTCGAACACGAGCGGGCGGATGGGCTCACCACGCGCGGCCGAACCGGGGGCGACGGCCGGGCTGGAGCGCAGCGCCTTCGCCCACGCGGTGGCGTTGGGCCACGGGAGCTTGTCGACGAGCGCCGAGCCGTCGGGGTCGTCGGTGCCCTCGTCGATCACCAGCGACGACGGGGTGTCGGCGAGCACGAAGCACACGTGCCCGAGCCGCGTCGCGCGCACGGCCAGCGCGACCGCGAGCAACGTCGCGTCGTCGACCTCCGGCACGATGCGGGCGACCGCAGCGGCCACGTGCACGTCGGCGTGCTCGAAGACCCCGGCGACCACGAACGGCGCGAGGAACGCGACCCGGGGGGCGAGCACGGGAGCCCCGGCGATCACGCAGTCACCGGCCGACCGTCGAGCAGATCGCTGAGATCCTCGACGAGGCGTGGAGGAACAGGCCAGGAGAACACACCGTGGGGAGCACGGTCGACGACCGGGGTCTCGGCGCCGACCATCCCGCGGACGAAGAGGTAGGCGACGCCACCGAGGTGCCGCGCGGGGTCGTAGTCGGGGATGCGCCAGCGCAGGTAGCGGTGCAGCGCGACCGAATAGAGCAGCGCCTGCAACGGGTAGTCGTGATCCGCCATCGCGGCCGGGAGTCGGTCGGGGTGGTAGTCGGCGATGCTCGGGACGGACCCGCGTGGCGTCAGGTTGTTGGTCTTGTAGTCGACGACGACGAAGCGCGATGCGTCGTCGGGCCCGGGGACCCGCAGCACGGCGTCGATCGACCCGACCAGGTGACCCGCGAGCACCACTCCGAACGGTCGCTCGGCGAGTGCCTCCGCCCAGGCCCGGAACGGATCGTCGGGCGTGAGGTGCCGGAGCAGGAGGGTCGCGATGTCGCCGTCGCCGGCGTGGCGTCCGGCTTCGCCGAGGGTGAGCTCGAAGTCGAGCTCGTTCAACCGGTCGGCGGGCGCGATCTGGCGGAGGGACCTGTCGGCCAGCAGCGGCCCGAGCGGCGACTCGACCGCGGCGACGAGACCGGGCACCAACACCGATTCGTCGACCACGAATCCGGTGCGGCCCGACACCTCGACCACCTCGGCCGCGAGACGGGCCGCGAGATCGTCGGCGGTGAAGTCGACCAGCTCGAGCACGCCGTGCACCAGCGTGCCGAAGTCGGCGCTCCCCCGGAGCGCGCCGAGTGGCAGCCCGCCCGACTCGCCGGCGGCGGGCGCAACCGGATCCAGATCGTCGGGGTCGAGATCATCGGGGTCGAGGTCGTCGAGCTCGCCTGGTTGCAGGGCGAGCGCCTCACCATCGAGCGCTTCGTCGGCCGCGCCGGCATCGCCCAGCGTCGCGTCGCCGGGATCGACCGCGTAGACATGTCCGCTCGCGGTGATGGCCGAGAACGACAGTCGTCGACGAGCCCGGTCGAGCGCACGACCGAGGTCGGCGATGCCGAGCGATTCGGCTGCACCGGATTCCGGTGGCGTCCACCGTGCACGGTCCTGTGACACGGCCGGGATCTCCACCACCGCGAGGTCGCCCGACGTCGCGGCCGCGAGGCGGGCGACGTGCTCGGCGGCGTCGGCGTCGGCGGGGAGCTGCACCTTCAGCTTCGTGAACGCCACCGGATCGATCTGGCCGGAGGCGTCGCGAGCGAACAGCACCCGGGCCAGGCCGGTGAGCTCGCTCGACGTCGACCGGGTCCACCACACCAGCGTCTGGTGCTGCCCCCGGGTGAGCGCGACGTACATCAACCGCAGGCCCTGACCCGCCGCCTCGTCGGATGCGAGATCCTTCCTCACCTTGGTGGCCTTGGTGTCGGGCCAGTTCTGCGTCCAGGCGACGTCGATCGTGCGGCCGTCACCGTCGGGGTCCTGGTAGATCCGCGACCGCGGCGTGGCGGTGCCCTGCTTCCACAACGAGGGGCAACAGACGATCGGGAACTCGAGACCCTTCGACGCGTGCATCGTCATGATCTGCACGGCGTCGGCGTCGGACTCGATGCGACGCGCCGCCGCGTCGATGTCGACGTCGTCGGTGGTGGTCTCGATGGTGAGCTGGTCGAGCACGCCGAGGAGACCGGCGGGACCGGTGTGGCGGGGCGCGGTGGCGGCGAGCAGCTCGGCGATGTGGTCGAGGTCGGTCATCGACCGGTCGCCGTCGACCATCGCGAGGATCCGCGCCGCGACCCCGCTCTCGGCCCAGACCGCGCGGAGGAACTCGGGGACGCCACGATCGACGAGCGTCTCCGACCACCGGTGGAGGAGCTCCTGCACCTCGGCCAGCTCACCCTCCCGTGCCGCGACGAGCGTCTCGGCGGTCCAGCCGATGAACCAGCTCAGCGCGACCGTCCGGGCTCTCGGGACGTTGGCCGGCTGGGCCACCGCCTCGAGCAGCCACCGCCACTGGGTCGCGGCCGGCGACCGGAGCACGGTGTCGCCGCGCGCGATCACCGCGGGGATCCCGAGGTCGATCAGGGCGTCACGGACCTTCGGCGACTCCGCGTGCGCCGCCACCAGGACCGCGACGTCGTTCGGCCGCACCGGGCGCTGTCCGGGTCCGTCGGGGTCGGTCGCGGATCTCGGCAGGGTCGCCGACGCGAGGAGATCGCGCACCGCCCGGGCGAGGTCGGCGAAGACCACCCGCTCGGCGGGGTCCGTGGTGATCGGGAACGGCGAGTTCTTGTTCCGAGGCATGTCGGGATCGAGGGCGACACGGACGACGACTCCCGGCAGCGGAGTGCCGTCGCCGGTCTGCATCGATCGACCCGCGTGCCGGGGGCTCGGCTCCACCGGGTGGAACCGGATCCGGGGATCACCGAACGTCGCATCGCGCAGCAGGGTGTCGAGCGCCGTGAGCACCGACTCGTCGGAGCGCTGGTTCGTGCTGAGCGCAGCGCGCTCGGTGCCGGGGGTCGCGATCGCGTCGAGGTAGGTGTGCACGTTCGCGCCGCGGAACCCGTAGATCGCCTGCTTGGGGTCGCCGACCATCACGAGGGTGGTCTCGCTCCCCTCCCGCCCGAACAGTGCACCGAAGATGTCCCACTGGACGGGATCGGTGTCCTGGAACTCGTCGATCAGCGCGACGCGGAAGCGCCGCTGCACGGTTTCGATCGCGGCCCCTCCCCCCGGACCGGTGAGCGCGTCGCGGAGACGGGTCAGCACGTCGTCGAACGACAGGGATCCCGACGACCGACGCCGCCGGTCGATCTCGGTGACGACACGATCGACGAGACGCCGCCGGAGTGCGGCGGCGTCGGTCGACTCCGCCGGATCGGTTCCGGGAACCGTGACGATCCCGGGGTTCCCGGTGACGTCGCGAGCCGCCTTCACGAGCTCGGTGTGCGACGGGAGCAGCGCGGCCGACGACGACGCCGCCAGCCCCTCCGCGACGAGGACGTCGCTGCACACCTGACGGAGCAACTCGCCGCCGTCGTCGCCGAGGGTGGCGTCGTCGTCGCTGGAGACGGAGGTCCCGAGGCTGCCGAGGACCTGTTGCGCGAACCCGTGGATCGTGGTGACGGTCGCGGCATCGAAGTCGGCCAATGCGTCCTTCGCCCGGTTGCGTCGGGACTCGACCTCGGTCGAGCAGAGTGTCACGAGGAGCTCGTCGTCGGGCGGGGGCGCGACGCCCTCGAGCATCGCAGTCAGGGCGGCAGCAGCCTCGGCGAGACGCCGACGCAGGCGGTCGCGGAGCTCCGCGGCGGCCACGCGGGTGAAGGTGACGACGGCCAGCTCGGCGATCGGGATGTCGCGCTCGATCACGAATCGGGCCGCGAGCGCGACGAGGGTGTAGGTCTTGCCCGTACCGGCGCTCGCTTCGATCGCGAGACGCGACGACGGGAGGGCGTCGGATCCGTGGAACCGCGGCGCGTCGACGGTCACGGTGCACTCCCGGCTGGTGTGACGGTCCCGTCGGTGGAGCAGACGACCGATTCGTCGAACGCGCCCCAGATCCATTGGGCAAACCGCTCCACCCGGCCCGGAGCCGCACCGGGCGGATCGTCGTCGCGCGCGGGGATCGCGAGCAGCTCGTGGAAGTCGAACTCGCCGAACGCCATCTGGTTCGAGATGTCGTGGCCGTCGGCGAACCCCTTGAAGTCGTCCCAGTCGCTCACCGTGGCCTTGCCGTCGTAGACCCGCTTCGACAACACGGAGAAGAACGGGATGGGTTCGACCTGCGAACGCCGGAAACATTCGACTGCGATCTCCAGTGCGGCCTGCGCCCGTTCCCGACGCTCGGTCGGCTCGTCGCCGATCGGTCGGAGCACCCGTCGGTCGCCCTTCCCGGCCTTCGTCCGGCACACGACGACCGCCTGCCACGCGGTCTGCGGCTCCTGCGCCACGAGCGCGAGCAACTCGAGCCAGGGCGCGACCAGGTGCTTGGCCTTGAACTGGCTGTAGGTGATGCGCACCGGTCCCGGCGGCGCGGCGTGGTCGACCCGCACCGAGCCGACGACACGCGTCCTCGCGTCGAGCTCGAGGTCGATCGGGTGGAGGACGGGGCTGCCGGCGACGAAGCCCATCTCCTCGGCCGAGGCCACCAGGTTGGTGACGGTGGTCGTGAGCTTCTCGACATCCCGATCGCCGAGTGCCCCGGCGGGCAACGAGCCGAGGGCGCGCTCGCGTCGGAGCCACTCGTCGATCGATCGCCCCTCCAGCACGGCCTCGAGGAGCCGTTCCGCCACCTTCCACGCCTCGAGCGCGACCAGATCGGTGGGGAGGTCGTCGGACCGCGCCTCCGACTCGCGGGGAAGGTGGAGCCCGAGACACCCGCGCAGGAAGCCCCGGACGGGGTGCTCGAGGGTTCGGTGCACGGCGCCGAGGTCGATCACCTCGAGCGGGGCGCGCGTCAGCGGGCGGGTGAGGAACTCCGACGCCTCCGATCGCTCACCCACGCGAGCCGTGGCACCCGCGAGCGCGACCGGGTCGAAGCTCCACGGACCGTGCCCGGTCACCCCGTTGCTCGTGAAGTTCGTCACGTCGAACGGTTGGCGGGGATGCGCGATCTCCAGCCGGTCTCCGACCGCCTTGGCATGGGTCGGCGAGACGGTCGCGAGCAGTGCGTCGCGGAGCTCGACCAACGGGACCGACATCGGCACGGCCTGGTTGGTGATCACGTTGGAGCCGGTGCGCGTCACCACGAGCGACTCTCCGGCTGCGAGGACCGCTTCGAGCAGCGCCTGGCGCGTCTCGGCCCGAGCGTCGCGGTCGCCGAGGTGCGCCGAGGCCGCGACGAGGTCGTCGCCGTCGGCGCCCGACGCGCCGAACGCGCCGTCGTCCATCCCGAGGATGCACACCATGCGGAACGGAACGCCTCGCAGCGGCGTGAGCGACGACACGGTCACTCCCCCGCGGAAGAAGTCGGACCGCCCCGGTTCGCCGCCGAGGTGCTGCGCGAGGAGCCGACAGACGTCGGCCACGGTGAGCTCGACGTCGGTTCCCTCGGCCTGTTCGGCCACTGCTTGCAGGAGCCTCGCCAACGCGGCTTCCTGCCACGGCGCGTCGACGGGAGCTGCGAGGAGATCGGTGGCGGCGCGGCCGAGCTCGGCGCACCACGCGACGGGATCCCTCGGAGCGGAGAACACCTCGGCCAGATCGGCGAGCCGGGCGAGCACCTCTGCGAGACGCCCCACGACCGGCACGCCACTCCCCTCGACGCTCAGTGGGAGGACGTCGCCGGCGGCGAACGCGATGCCGTCGTCGGTGACCGCGACACCGACGAGGAGTCGATCGACCACCGCGTGCCACGACCCGACTGCGTAGTCACCGGGAATCCCCCAGGCGCCGCGATGCGAGCCGTCGAGACCCCACCGGATCTCGGCCTCGGCGGCCCATCGGGCGATGGTGTCGAGATCGTCGTCGTCGAGGTCGAACCGCAGGCGCACCGGCGCGAGCGCGAGGAAGTCGAGCACGGCCGACGCCGAGAACCGCCCGGCGACGAGATCAACGAGCGCCGCGAGCGCGCCGAGGAGCCCGTAGGTGTCGCGCAGCGACCGGTCGGTGATCCGATACGCGAGGCGAGGCACCTCGGCACCGACGGGGGCGTCGCCCGCGTTCCCGCCTGCGGGCGGCCCGAAGACGGCCTCGACGATCGGGGCGAAGGTGTCGATCGCCGGGCACACGACGAGGATCTCGTCTTCTCGCAGCGTCGGATCGTCGGCGAGGCGGTGGAGGATCGTGTCGCGCAGCACCTCGACCTGCCGGCTCGGGCCGTGCGCGGCGTGGAGCTCGATCGACCGGTCGCCGGGCTGCCCGACGATGTCGGGGACGTCGAAGTCGGCGACGGGCTCGGCACCCGCACGGAGATCGGCTTGGAACCTCCGGAGCAGTGAATCAGTCGGTCGTTCCGGGGACGCCACCACCGTTGGCGGTTCGATCGCGCCGGTGCGCTCGGCTGCCGCGAGGAGGGCAACGGCCTCCCGGTTCGGTCGGGCCCACGACCGCACGAGCGGATGGCCCACCAATTCCATCGACGCGTCGTCGGCGCGCAGCACGCCCTCGGGGATCCCACCGGACCGGACCGCCTCGCGCACGGTCTCGACCATCCCCGGCGACGGGGAGAACAGGAAGAGGTGGACGTGGTGACGCGCGGCACCGGCGGTGACGAGATCGAGGAACGGCGCCCCACCCGGGAGCGTGGTGAGCCCGAAGAACGAGAATCGCGGGGGCAGGTCGAGCGCGAGCTCACCGGACCTGACCCGCTCGAGCAGCGACGGAAGCTGCTCGGCCGGGCTCGGGCTGCCGACGCACTCGCGCACGAGGCGCCACAGATGTGGCTGCCACGCGGCCGACTCGATGATCGGCTTGGCCGCGCCGTCGACGTCGGTGCCGCCGGCCCACGCACGCACCATCGCCGGGCGGTGGACGGCGTAGCGGTCGAACAGGTCGGCGAGACGCCGCGCCCGGCCGTACCAGGTGGCACCCTCCGGGAGGGTGGTCACGTGCGAGAGGCGCGGATCGTCGCGGTTCGAGTGGAGCACCGCGAGGACCGACCAGACCAAGCGGTCGATCTCCCACGGATCCGGGGTATCCGCGGGCCGGCCGGCTGCGAGCACGGCCTGGCGCAACGCGCCGGGAAACCCGATCCGCAGGTTCGCGGCGACGCCGTCGGTCCGATCCCTCCCGGATGCACCGAGGGAGCGCGCGAGATGGATCCGCAGCCACCGGGCCATTCCCTGCGACGGCGCCGCGATCCACTCGGCCCGCATCGGGTCGACGAGCGGCTCCGCCAGGACATCGGCCAACTCGTCGGCCAGCACCTCGAGCGCATCGGCCGCAGTCACGTGGAGCACGTCGAGGACCGTATCGGAGGCCTGGGACAGTCAGGTCGGATCCGCGGCCGACCAGCCGGTCCACCGCGCGATCTGCACCGCGACCACAGGACCGTCGGGCCGCACCTCGCGGTACTGCCCGTACTTCGCGGCCAGCGCATCGAGCGCAGGGCCCCGATCGTCGACGGCCAGCTCCCGGGCGATGCCGTCGGCACGGACCCACCACAGGCGGCGCCAGTCGTCGTCGTACGCATCGGCGAGGATCGCGACCCGCGGCTCGTGACGCAGGTTGTGGAGGCGGGCCAGTTCGGTCGTCGACTTCGGCTTGTGGTCGACCGCGAAGCACAGCTCCTCGCCCTGTCGATCGTCGACGTACACCGCGAACGTGATCGGCACGATGTGCGGTGCCCCGCTCGGTGACACCGTCGCGAGGCGGGCGACCGGTGCGGCAACGAGTCGGGCACGGCACTCGCCGTCGGTGAGGCGCATTCGCCGGAGCGTATGTGAGCCCGCCCGACCCCAACCCCCGTTCCGGTCATGTCGTCGGTTGTCCTGCAACCGCACAGATGACCAGAACGAGGGCTCGAGCGGCGACGTTTCCCGGCGGGCTGCTCCGGGTAGGGGTCTCGGTACGACGAACAGGAGGCGCGCGATGGCAGACATCTGGGTGTGGGAGATCGAGCTTGCCCGGGACGCCCCGCGAGACGTGATCGAACGGGCCGAGTTGGTGGGATTCGACGTCGAGGCGATCGACGGGTCCATCGGCACCGTCGACGAAGCCACCTCGGAGGCGGGCCGCGGAATCCTCGTCGTCGACACCGGCTTCTGGATCTTCGGCAAGAAGCGGATGATCCCGGCGGGACTGGTCAGCGGAATCGACACCGAGGCCCGTACCGTGTCGCTCGCGGTCACCAAGGAGCACGTGAAGCAGGCGCCCGACTTCGATGCTGTCCGCCGAGAGGAACTCGCGTACCGCGACGCGGTCGCGCACCACTACGACCGGTTCCGGGGCGACACGATCGGTCCGGTCGCAGGAACGGGACGAGCAGCCGGGGAGCTGACCGGTGATCCGATCGGTCCGGTTGCCGGCACCGGCGGCGTCGCCGGCGGCGTCGGATGAGTCCGGCGCGACGTGACCTGCGACACTCCCAGACCGGGTTTTCCCGCTGGATCTCCGGGTACGTACCCAGGACAGAGACAACAGAGGCCAACGCAGCGAAGGAGTCACGATGGAAGGCAAGATCGATGAGTTGAAGGGCCGGGCCAAGGAAGCAACCGGCGACCTGACCGACAACGACGACCTCAAGCGTGAGGGCAAGACCGACCAGACCGCCGGCAAGGTGAAGCAGAAGGTCGAAGACGCCAAGGACTGGGTCGAAGACAAGATCGACGACATCAAGAAGTAGTTCGTCGACACTCCGCACCGCACCACGTCGACGGTGCCGCCGCCCCAGTTGCCCGGGGTCGGCGGCACCGTCGCGTGGTCGTCGCGTGGTCTTCGTTGCAGCTCGACGAACTGATCCGTTCCGATGATCGGCAGTCGTCGTAGGGTCGACCATGACCCGGGTCCGACTCCTCGCCCTCGGTGGAGTCGTCGGGCCGCTGACATTCGTCTCCACCTGGGTGATCGCGGGCGCGAGCACCTCCGGGTACTCCCCCGTCGACGACGCGATCAGCCGACTGGCTGCGGTCCACGCGCCGACCCAGACCGCGATGACGATCGCTTTCCTCGTGTTCGGCATCGGCGTGATCGCGTTCGGCCTCGCGCTGCGGGCGAGCCAGGAAGGTCCGGCCTGGATCGCCGCGGTCGTGACCGGTGCGTCGACGCTGGGCGTGGCCGCGACCCCGTTGGACTCGCTTTCGAGCGATGCCCTCCACGGCGCGTTCGCCACCCTCGGCTACGTCACCCTGGTCTCGGTACCGTTGCTCTCCGCTCGACCGCTCCGACGGAGCGGTCGAGCGGGCTGGGCCCGATGGGCGTGGATCCTCGGAGCATGCGCGGCTGCGTGCCTCCTGGCGAGCACGATCGGGCCGGCCCACGGCTTCTGGCAACGCGCCGGTCTCCTGTTCGGAGACGTCTGGATCGTCGCCCGCGCCGTCGATCTCTGCATCCGGTCGTCGGCACCGGCCGCGGAAGCGACCGGGTGACCGCTCCCGCCGCCGCAGCAGCGCAGGCCCGACGCGACAACCGTTGGGCGCTCGGCCTCGCGGCGCTCCTGTTCATCGCCGGCGTCGTGCACTTCGTCGCGCCCGAGGGCTTCGACGACATCATCCCGCGGGTGCTCCCCGGGTCGGCGCGGAGCTGGACGCTGGTGAGCGGTGCCATCGAGCTGCTGCTCGCCGGAGGGGTCGCGTGGCGCCGGACGCGCCGCGTTGCCGCGACCACAACGGCCATCTTCCTGGTCGCGGTCTTTCCAGCCAACGTGCAGATGGCGATCGACTGGGCGTCGCGTCCCGCCCCCGAGCTCGCGATCGCCCTCCTCCGGCTCCCGCTGCAGCTCCCACTCATCTGGTGGGCCTGGCGCGTCCGCGTCAACGCCGCGAACCCCTGACTCGGACGTCAGCGCGAGGGGCGGTGCTGTGCTTCCACCATCTGTCGCATGCCGTCGCGCCAGTCGACCTCGGTGTCGCCGACGAGCTCGTGCATCTTCGTGGTGTCGATGACCACGCTGCCGATCGTCTGTTCCGTCTCGACGAACGAGACGTGGTTCCCGGTGATCTCGCCGAGCAGCTCGCACCACTCCTCGAGGTCGACCGGTTCGGTCCCGCCCCAGTTCACGGTGGTCGCGGGAACACTCGCGATCTCGAGCAGTCGGGGCAGCATGCGGAGGATGTCGGCTTCATGGATCGGGTTGAACCGGTTCGGGCGCTCGGGGTGCACCGGAACCGGCTGGCCGGCCTCGATCATCGCCAGGTGGAACGCCGGCCAGCCCCCGTTGTCGCCGTAGGGGACGTTGAGCCGCGCCACGGTGACGGGCAGGTTCCACTGCCGGGCGCCCATCCGCGCGACCGTCTCGGCCGCGATCTTGGAGATCGAGTACGTCTCCATGATCGGCCGGTGGTTGTCGCCGAGCGAGTCGGTCTCGGTGAGCGGGTGCAGTCCCGCCGGTTGGTACACGCCGGTCGACGAGCACTGGAGCCACGCCTTCGCGGTCCGGCACCGTTCCATCAGCAGCCCGGTCGCCTCGGCGTTCGCGGCGAGGTCGACGTCCCAACGGTTGCTCTTCACGACCGCGAGGTTGAGGACGTAGTCGACGTCGCCGGGCACGTCGTCGAACGCTCCGGCCGCGAGGTTGGTCGCGACGCACGTGACGCCCGCCTCCTCGAGTTGTTCGCGGGCCGCGGGGTCGCGGAATCGGGCGATGCCGATCACGTCGTTCTCGGCTGCGAGCGCCAGGGTGAGCGGCAGCGCGACCTGACCGGTGGCGCCCGTGATCAAGATCCGGGCGCCGGAGAGCGGGGGTGCATCCATCGGCTCACCGTACCGAAGGCGCCCACGCCGACGCGGCGGTCGGCGGATCGGACCCGTCAGCAGTCGAGGCGGAAGTAGACGCTCTTGCCGGGATCGCGGGTTCGGGTGCCCCACTCCCCCGCGAGCGCGTCGACGACCCGCAGACCGCGGCCGCCCTGGTCGTCGGGGGTCCGGATCGCCGGGAGCGTCGGATCGTCGTCGCCGACCTCCACTTCCAGCGTGCCGTCGGCGTGGTGCATGGCGACGGTGAAGGCCGAATGGGCATGGAGCACGGCATTGGCTGCGAGTTCCGACACGAGAAGGGCGGCGGTGCCGGGATCGTGGTCGGAACACCCGACCTCGTCGAGGAACGCCACCAGCGCGTGCCGGGCCCTGGTCACGCTGGCGCGCTCACAGGGGAAGGTGTCGGTCGATCGGGCCATGTACCGCGTCTGCCCGACTCGTGAGGGTGCGAAACCTCAGGACCCTGCGCCGGGGAGCTCCTCGGGCCGCTCCGAGGCCGGAACCGGCGCTCCCGGCCCCTCGATTCCCCTGCTGATCCGGTCGCGAACCCAGGCGAGACTGTCGGCACCGGTCATCGCCTCGGGCCACCCCGACAGCACCTGCTGCACCTCGTCGGCCGATTCGATCGTGCCCAGCACCTCGACGAGCACGAGCTTCGCCGGCATCGGCACCATGTTCTCGTCGCCGAGGCCGTCGCTGATGATCGATCCCTCGGGCTCGCTCATCGAATAGAGCTCGCCGGTGTCGCGCACCCAGGAGATCTCGTACCGGACACCGTCGGCGTCGTGCCAGTCGTGGCCGAACTCCGATTCGTCGGACGCACGTCGCCGCGGGTCTTCCTCGTAGAACTGCTCGATGTCCACCACTACCTCCAGGTCGGCCCGCATCCTGCCACGCCGGAGCGACCGGTCACGTTGGTGCGATTGGGTGCCCTCTGGGGTGGGCAATCGCACCAACGGGCTTCGCTCGGGCGACAGTGGGTCAGGCGGGGGTGGCGTGCGCTACGGGGACGGCGAAGGTGCGACACCACACGAGCACGGTCCACCCGGTCGGATCGACCCCGCCCGGCACCGCGTAGAACTGGGTGCCCTGATTGCCGCGCAGGGCACCGAGGTTCGCACCCCCGTCGGGGTCTTGGCGCCCGGCACCGGGGACCACGTGCACGAAGTAGTCGGGACCGTTCTCGATGTCGATGCCCTCGAGGCCGACGACGAAGGTGCCGTCGGGTTGGCGGTAGAGCGCGGCGGTGCCGCTCGCCGAGTGGCCGAGGCCCGACAGCGAACCCGAGGCGATCCGGACCGGCTCGGTCGGTGGTGGCGGCGCGACTTCGGGTACCGCGACCGGCGCAGGCTCGACGGGTACCGGCTCGACCGGCGGAGTCACGGGTACCGGCTCGACCGGCGTCGAGGGCGCGGGTGTCGTGACCGGCGGCACCGCGGGCTCGTCGGTCGCGTCGGCTGATCCATTCGCGACCCGCTCCGAGGTGGTCACAGGGAACTGCTCGACCACCTTCTCGTCCCGGAAGTACGGCACGACGAGCAACACCACGAGCACGACGGCGAACGCGCTCATCACGCCACTGCGCACCCAGGGATTCGCGACGGAGCGCCGGAGGAGGAGGCCGATGCCGACCCAACCGGCCGCGATCGCGGCGATCACGAGCAACGCCTGCGCGCTCCGCGTCGCGCCCCGCACCACGCCCCAATTCGAGGCGGCCAGCACCCCGAAGCCGATCACGAGGATCGCCGGGGGCAGCAGGGCGGCCACCTTCGTGGTGGCTGCAGGTGATCTCGGCGTTTCGGCCAGAGGGCGGTCGGCCATCGGGGGCTCCTCTTCGGTCACGTCCCCACGCTGTCACCGCCCGGACGCCCGTGTTGCTCCCCCGACCCGGAGTTTCGCGATCCGTAAGGCCCGACCCGGCTCCGGAATTCGAGGCTTCAGGCGGCCCCGGGGCGCGCCGTTACCCGGGAATGCTGAATTCTTCCGTTGCCGCGCCTCGGCACCGCCGGATGCGCCCCGCGCTGGCGGTCGCCACCGTGCTCCTCCTTGCCGGCCTGCTCGTCCTCCCCGCTTGCAGCAGCGACGCCGAGGCGGCGACGTTCCAACGCGAGCCTGTCGATGCGCCGACCGCGCATCCGTTCATGCCGAGCGTCGGCACCGACGACGCGGCGGTCACCACACCCGCGAAGGTCACCGCCGGCGACTACTCGGCGAAGATCCCCGGCCTCTACGGAGGTTCGGGTGACAACGCGGTCTGCGATCCGGCGGCGTTGGCGACCTACCTGTCGACCAACGCCGACAAGGCGTCGGCCTGGGCGAAGGTGCTCGGAATCGGCACCGCCGACATTCCCGAGTACATCACGACGTTGACCCCCGTCATCCTGCGGACGGACACCGCTGTGACGAACCACGGATTCGAGAACGGCACCGCGACCAGCATCCCTGCGGTACTGCAGGCCGGCACCGCGGTGCTCGTCGACGACCACGGTGCACCCGTGGTCAAGTGCGGTTGCGGCAACCCGCTCACCGCGCCGCCGTCGACGAAGGGCGCCTCGTTCACCGGCGCGACCTGGAACACGTTCGCACCCGACACTGTGACGACCATCGAGCCCGCACCCGAACCGGTGGCCGCGCTGGTGATCGCCGACCCGTCCGGGACCGGCATCGTCCGGCCGATCGGGACCACCGGCGAGCGCGACACCCCGTTCGATCCCGCGACCATGACCGGGGTCGACGACCCGACCGCGACCACCCCCGGCGGGGCGGGAACCACTGCCGGACTCGATGAGCCGGCCGCCGACGATCCCTCGGCGCCCGCCGAGGACCCGACGGTGACCACCCCCGGGAGCGCCGACGCCGACGACGGTTCGGGGCCGGCGGCCGACACCCCGACCGACACCGATTCGAACGCCGAGAACCCCGACGCGACCACCGCACCCGACCCGGAGCCGACGGGAGGGTCGACCGAGGCGTACACGTTCTCCGGGACCAACCAGCCGGGACCCGAGTGCAACGTGCCGGCAGCGCCGGTCGACGTCGAGGTGACGGGTTCCGGAGCCAGCCGTCGCATCACCCTTCCATCGGCGGGCGGCGCAGGCTTCGACGGCCTCGTCTTCGCCGTGAACCCCGATGGGTCCATCGACGCCGACACGACGTGGTCGCCGCCTGGCGCCCCGGGTCTCGTCGTCACCTACCGGTTCCAGGGCCAGCTCACGATCAACGACCCGCCGACCCCTTCCACCGTCACCGGCACGCTGACGGTGTCGGGTGGCGGAGCTCCCGACTGCGTCGTGCAGTACGACGTGAGCGGGCAGACCGAACCCACCCCCACCTCGAGCGACCCCGCGCCGTCGAACAGCGAGACGACCTACGTCGCGACCTTCGGCTCCGGTGCCACTGCCGACTACCTCGGCTACGTGTTCACCCCCGACTGCGTGCAGTCGGGAATCGTCGACGACCCGTTCACCATCACGATCCGCGTCCGTGAAGGACGCGACGGGGGCGAGGTGCGGGTGGTGGGCACCGGTTGGGACGACGGCACGATCGCGGCCCGGAGCCCCCTGCCGATGCGTGACCTGCGGGGAGGAATCACCGACGGGCGCTTCTCGGTGGGTGGGAGCCGCACCTACGACGGCACGCTCCTCGAGGGCGACTTCACGGCTCGGTGGAGCGGCGAAGTGGGTGCACGACGGACCCGACCGGCCGAGTTCCCCCTCACGATCCGGCACACCTGGCACCGCGACCGCGACGCCATCAACTGGCTCCGGGGATCCGGCGGCCCGCCCGACTACTCCTGCTCCTACGACGTCACCGCGGTCCGCCAGGGCTGAGCCCGCGCACCTCGACGTCACCACGGCTAGGTGGTCGTGAGCTCCTCGATGCGCGCAAGGGTTGCAGCCATGTGCTCACGCGTCTTGCCACCACCCATGCGCACGAGCGGCTTCGTGATCGCCGACTCCTGGGAGATGTCCCAGCTCTCGCGCACGAGTGATCCGCCCTCGACGGGTTCGATCTCGTAGCGCCAGATCCGGCCACCGGCCCAACTCCCCAACCGGGTCGGCCCGCGGGTCTGCCAAGCGATCAGCCGGTTCTCGTCGAACTCGACGACCGTGCTCACCATCGAATACGGGATCCCCATCTTCATCGACATCCCGAACTCGCTCCCGAGCGCGAGCCGCTGCGACGGACCCTTCGCGGCGCCGACGGTGCCCGAGCCGTCGATGTCCCGGTGGCGGGTCGGATCGGCCACGAGGTCGAAGATCGCCTCCGGCGGCGCCGGAATCACCCGTTCCACGCTCTGCACGTCGTTCGATTCAGCCATGAACCCGGATGCTAAGCCAGCGGCCAGACAAAGGCACCGTCGTCGCTTCGACGCAGTTCGGTGACCGCGGTGACCGACGCGACCGGGATCGGGCCGTACACGTGCGGGAACGCCACGGGCGCGTCGCCCACGAACTCGTCGCGCACGTCGCTGCCGATCCGGTCGACGTCGACCGTGAGGAGCACCAACGGCTCCGTCACGTCGCCGTAGAACGCCGACGCCACACCGAGCGTCTGCTCGGGCGAGGTACTGGCGTGGATGAAGCCAACTTCGTCGAGTGAGCGGCCGCGCGTCGACACTCGGTATTCGCCGTCACCCTGGGCGGCATCCCAGTCGGACACGAACGCGATGTGGAACACGACCCGACCCATCGCTTGATGGTCGAATCCGCTCCGCCGGCTCGACCGCCCCCCTGCGCGGCCCCCGCGAGGCTCGTTCGCCGGCTCCGCTTCTTCTCCTGTCACAGCACGAACGGGTCGCGACCCATCTGCTCCCGCACGAGCTCGACGGGAGGATTCGTGAGGGTGCGGCGTTGCCAGTTCGCACCGTCGACCACCAGCGTGTGACCCGAGATGAACGCGCCGTACGGCGACGCGAGGAAGGTTGCCGCCCACCCGAGCTCGTAGGGCCGACCGACGCGCATCGCGGGTTGCCGGTCGCCCTTGTCGTCGAGCGTCTTCAGGTTGCCCTGGATGTCGGCGGTCATGTCTTCATGGGGCACGAGACCGGGCACGAGGCCGTTCACCTGGATGCCGTAGGGACCCCACTCCACCGCGAGGGTCTCGGTGAGGTTCTTCACCCCCGCCTTGGCCGCGGCCGAGTGGGCGAATCCGGGACCACCGGTCCAGGCGTACGAGGCCCCGACGTTGACGATCGAACCGCGGGTGCCGGCGCCGAGATGGCGGCGGCCGAACTCGCGACAGCAGAGGAACGTGCCGTTGAGCGTGATGTCGACGACGGTGCGCCACGCGTTGGGCGACGTGTCCTCGGCCGGGACAGGGAAGTTCGCGGCCGCGTTGTTGATCAACACCTGCGGCAGCCCGAACGCCTCGGTGGCGGCATCGAACGCGGCGCCGATCGCGTCGGCGTCGCGGATGTCGCACTCCACGGTGAGGACCGACGCGCCGATCGCTTCGATCGCAACCCGCCCCGCCTCGAGGTGCTCGGGTTTGCGGCTCGCGATCACGATCGACGCGCCGAGCCGGGCGAACTCCGACGCGATCGCCTTGCCGAGGCCGGTGCCGGCGCCGGTGACGAAGACCGCGACGCCGTCGTAGCTCCCGGCCGGCAGCGCCGACGCTCCGAGCGGCGGTGGCGGTGCGAGTCCGATGGGTTCAGTCACGTGCGTCTCCTCGGGCACCGAATCGGGCCGGGTCGTGGGATGGATCTCAGCTGCCGGTGAACCGAGGAGGGCGGTCCTCGGCGCGCGCGGCACGGTTCTCGGCTGCGTCGTCGCTGCGATTCACGAACGTCTGGTAGATCATCTCGTCGTCCATCGAGGTGCGGATCTGCGGACGCGAGAGGTGCGAGATCACCGTCCGCGCCATCTTCACCGCCACTGCCGGAGTCTTCGCCACCTGGGCCGCGATCTCCTGCGCGGTCGCGTCGAGCTCCTCGGCGGGGACCACCCGACTCACCACGCCATGGGCGAACGCCTCGTCCACCGGCATCACCCGTCCGCTGAGCACCAGGTCGCTCACCACTCCGGGACCGCACATCTCGTACAGGACGGCCACGCCACCGGTGTCGGGGATGACCCCATGGGTGAGCTCCGGGAGACGGAAGCGGGTGCCCTCGGCCGCGATGCGCACGTCGCAGAGCAACGCACGCTGGAACGAGCCGCCCATGACCCAGCCCTTGCAGGCCACGATCACCGGGGCGTCGAGCTCCCAGAGCTGCTGGATGCCGCGGTGGCCCTGGCGCATCAGCTCGTGGTGAGACAACTCCACCTGCATTGTCCCGATCGACCCGACGTCGCGACCCGACGAGAACGACCGACCATCGCCGCGCCACACCACCGCACGGATCTCCGGCCGGGTCTTCAGCTCCCCGAGGATGGCGAACAGCTCCGCGTCCATCGCGTCGTCGAACGCGTTGTGCTTCTCGTCGTGGTCGTTGGTGATCGTCGCCACCGCACCGTCGATCTCCAACCGGACGTGGCCGCTCAAGCTCCCGTCTCCGGATCGAACGCCCCGGTGCGCCATTCGGCTACGAGCGCAGCAGGATCGTCGCCTTCGGCCCCGTAGACCTCGATGAGCAAGCCGCTCGGCTCGTCGGTGTAGACGAGCTTCGGTGCATCGTCGTCGCCGACGGCGCAGAAGACCCGCCCGGTCGCTTCACCGTTGGTGGTTGCCTGCGCTTCGAACGGGCACGTGGCGCTCTCGAAGTTCTGGCCTTCTTCCAGCCCGGCGTCCTCGGCGAGCGACACGTACTCGTCGAGCAGGTCGTCGGGGTCGTCGATCTGGTTGTAATAGAGGCGTTGGCCGGCGTCGTTGGTGCAGAGCGTCGCGACCGTCGCCGTGCCCTTCTCGTAGAACCACTCGCAATCCTCGAATCCCGCCGGCGCGAGAGCCTTGAGGTCGACGAGTTGCTCGACGGTCGGGAACCGCCGTTGGATGCCGTCGGCCCACCACCGGTAGAGCTGCACGTCCTGCTTGTCGTCGCGCGATGCGCGGAAGACGATCCCAGCGGCGGGACTCGTCCACACGATCACCGATCGGCCGTTCTGCCGATAACAGAGCGCACGGCCGTCGACGCCATCGACCGTCTCGTAGTCGTGCACGACCTCGTTGCGGTCGATGCAGTCTCCGTCGGATTCGGAATCCTCGATGACGGCTTCCTCCGCTGCGAATCCCTTGTTCGCGCCGGACACGCCGTCGAACTGCGCGGCCGTCACGACGTCGGCGCCCCCCTTGACCCGGCACGACACCGCTGCGCTCGCACCTTCGACGGTGATCGCCTTGCACGCGGCCGCCTTGGGCCGGCCGGGGATCGCTCGGATCAGCGAGGTCTGGTCGTCGTCGGGAAACGACTCCCCACCCGAGAGCACCACGAGACCGACGACGAGTGCGCCGACCACGACCAGGCCACCGATGATGAGCCCGACCACGAGCCCTGCCCGCGACTTCTTGGCCGCCCCGGGGGGTGTCGGTGCCCACCCCGGGTCGGAACCGGGTTCCGGAACCGGCGGAACCGGCGGAACCGGCGGTTGTCCCCCGGGCTGCGACGGCCAGCCCGGCGCTTCGGAGGTCGGTGGAGCGGCCGGAGCGTCGGCCGCCTCGGGGCCGTCTCCCGCTCCGTCGTGATCCTTGTCGTCGCTCATCGTCCGTCCCCTCAGCCGCGTGGGGCGTGAGCGTACCGTTCCGCGCGCGACGAACCGCAGGACGAACGCGACGACGTGCTCGAGCTCCTCGTACCGGTGATCGAGCTGCCGGCTGCGGAGTTCGGGGGATATCCCAGGTGTATCCCAGGTGTAGGGCAGGAATCCATCGGGCACCGTTGCGGCATGAGTCCGGGTTGCACCCCGAACGCATTGGCCCCGGCGGTACCCACGACGGAACGCACCCCGGCCGACCCGCGACCGCGGGGCGCTCTCGCTGCGATCGCTGCGCTGAGCGCGTCGAACTGCCGTCTCCCCGATGTCCACCGGGAACGCCGGCTCGTCGCGCTGCGCAACCTCGCGGTCCAGCAGGTCGATCGCCACCCGGCGACCCACCCGTGGGACCCGACGCGGCTCGACCCCCTCCCCGGCGAACCGCTCCCTGAGGTCGATGCGTCGCGCCTCACCGCCGAGAACGTGGCGAGTGGCGTGCTCGACCGCGGAGCCCTCCTGGCTCGCGGGCTGATCGACGAAGCGGGCGTCGCAACGCTCGTCGACGGCATCGACCGGGCGCTCGACGGTGCGGCCGAGTGGCGGGCGCGTCGGCGCGTCGGCGACCCCACCGATCGGTACGCGGATCCGTGGTTCTCGCCGTTCGGGAAGCTTCCCTTCGCGCTCGGAATGGGAACGGAGTGGGTGCGGATGATCGATTCACCCCGGACGATGTTCGAGTTCGCCCGACAGCTCGATGATCTCGGCCGGGGCCCGGTCAGCGAGTACCTCGGCGAACGCCCCGTGATGAACAGCAACAAGTGGACGCTCCGACGCATCACGCCGGAGTGCGGCGGCGCGTGGCATCAAGATGGCCGCGTGATCCCGGAGGGCTCACGCGCGCTGAACGTCTGGATCGCGTTCGACGCGATGCGGTGGCGGAACCGAAGCGCCCGGCCTCGAGGTGGTTCCCCGCCGCCTCGATCTCCTCCCGACCGGCACCGGCCACGCCGCGTTCGACTGGTCGATCGACCACGCCCTGCTCGAGCACGTTGCCGACGGAGTCATCGCCGATCCCGTCTACGAACCCGGCGACGCGCTCATCTTCGACGAACGCACCGCGCACCGCACCGGACACCGCCCCGGGTTGCGCGTCCCGCGCCATGCGATCGAGGCCTGGTTCTTCGCACCGTCGACCCACCTCGAGGACGAACACGCCTTCGTGTTCTAACCCGGCGTGTGCTCGCGCGACGCCGGAATCTCGACCCGATCGGTGTCGGCGTCGGCCCGGGGCAGCCGGTACGGGATCGACGTGACGAGCGTGCGCTTCTTGAACAGGAGGCGGCCCTTCAACACGAGCGCACTCTGGTTCTGCAGGAGGTACCCCCACCAGCCCTCGGTCGAGAACTCGGGGATCAGCACGTTGACCAGCGAGTCGGGCCAGCGGTGGTGCAACTCGTCGAGATACGAGAGCGTCGCGGCGGTGTATGCGCCCGCCGGCGCGTGCACGATCTCGAGCGGTACCTCGATCCCGCGGTTCGCCCAGTGCTTGTCGATGCGTTCCGCTTCCTGATCGGTGTTCACGACCGCAACGGCGACGAAGTGGTCGGGCGCGATCATCGACCCGTAGGCGAGCGCTTCGAGCGCGGCCGGGTCGAGGTCTTCGACCAGCAGGACGGCGCTCAGGCGTCGGCGGGGCGGCTTGAAGTCGGGCGGCACGCGCAGTCGCTCCTCGACCTCACGGTAGTGATGCTTGATGAACTTGAACACGAGCACGATCGCCGGGATGACGACGATCGGGACCCACGCACCGCTCGTGAACTTGGTGGTCGCGACGATCGCCAGCACGACGAGAGTCGCGAGTGCACCGACGGCGTTCACGGCGACGCTCCGGCGCCAATGGGGTTGACGCAGTTTCTGATGGTGGCGGACCATTCCGCTCTGCGACAGCGTGAACGACAGGAACACGCCGACCGCGTAGAGCGGGATGAGTGCGTTGGTGACGCCTCCGAACGCGACAAGGAGCAACGCGGCAGCTCCGGCGAGCACGACGATGCCGTTGGAGAACACCAGCCGGTCCCCGCGATTCGCGAGCTGTCTGGGCAGGTACCCGTCTTTGGCGATGATCGACGACAGGCTCGGGAACCCGTTGTATGCGGTGTTCGCAGCGAGGACGAGGATCGTCGCCGTCGCGACCTGGAGGAACACGAACAAGGGTCCGTTCCCGAACACCTGGAGACCGAGCTGCGCGATCACGGTGACGTCGTGGCTCGGATACGGCTGGAGTCGGTGCGCGAGAACCGAGATCCCGAAGAACAGGGTGCCGAGCACGAGGCCCATCCACACGAGGGTCGTCGCCGCGTTCTTCGCCGAGGGGCGCCGGAACGAGGGCACTCCGTTCGAGATCGCCTCGACTCCGGTGAGCGCGACCGCGCCCGACGAGAATCCCTTCAGCAACAGGAACACCGTCAGCGTTCCCCCGAGCTGGCGGGCCGTGTCGGCGGCCTCGGGGTCGTACGGCACCGGACTGATCCCACCGGTGAAGCTACGGATCAGCCCGTAGACGATGAGCGCGGCGAAGACGAACATGTAGAGGTACGTGGGAATCGCGAAGACCCGGCCCGACTCCTTGATCCCGCGTGTGTTCATGAGCGTGATGAGCACGATCAGCGCGACACCGAGTTCGACACGGTGTTGCGCGAGACCACTGAGCGCGGGGATCGACACGATGGCCGCGACACCGGCGGAGATCGAGACCGCAACGGTGAGGATGTAGTCGACCATGAGCGACGCGCCCGCGACGAGCGACGCCATCTCGCCGATGTTCTCCTTGCTCACGGCATATGCCCCGCCACCGTCGGGGTAGGCGAAGATCACCTGGCGGTACGAGACGATGACGATCGCGAGCAAGGCTGCGACCACGCACGCGATCGGTACGAGCTTGCTCAGTCCGAGCGCGAGACTCGAACCGCCGACCGCCACGACGAAGAGGATCTCCTCGGTCGCGTACGCGGTCGACGAGAGCGCATCCGAGGAGAAGACTGCGAGCGCGATGGTCTTGGGGAGGCGCTGCTCTCCCATCTCGGCCGTGGCGAGGGGGCGCCCGACCAGCACGCGCTTCAGGACCTGGAACATCGTCCTCCCCCTCGGCGACCCAGTCGGAAGGAAAGCATGGCACGCTCCCACGATCCCGCGGCGGGACGCCCTACTCCCGGCGAGACGCTCTGGTCAGGCGGAGGACCTCGTCGGGCCCGGCGAGCGCCAACGCAACTCCGAGCTGGTCGGCGAGCGCAACCGCCACGACCCGCTCCTCGATCGTCGCCGAGGCCGTCGGATCACCGATCAGGACGAACCGCGCGACCGGTGCTCCCTGCTCCACCACCGGGAGGTCCACCCCGTCTTCGGAGAAGGTGACGCCGCCCCCGAACCATCGGTGTTCGGATCCCCCGATGTTCCCGCCCCGCTCCAGCGCCGGCATCACGTAGGTGAACGGAGGGAACTCGAGCCAGCAGTCGGTCAGCGAGAGGAGAGACCGAAGCTCACGGGTGACGATCGAGACGACGTCGTCGACCGGTGCTCCCCGCGCCATCACCTCGGCCACCCGGTGCACGGAGGCGATGGCTTCTTCCGCGCGTTCCCGGCCCCGCTGCGAGCGGCGCCCGCGCGACGCCACCGCGCCGACCAGCAACCCGACGACCAGCAGGATGAGCGCCGTCTCGAGATCGGTCGACGTCTCGATCTTCAGTGACAGGTACGGCTCGGTGAGGAAGAAGTCGAACGAGAGCGTCGCCACGATCGCCGCGAGGGCACCCGCCCGTCGGCCACCGATGATCGCGGCAGCCACGACGACCAGCACGAGGATGAGCGCGAGGTTCGCGTTCGCGAGCTCGGAACGGACCGGGACCAGGATCAGCGCGACGACGATCGGCCCGAGCACCCCCACTGCGGCACCGAACCGGGCCGTCGACCGGTCGTCCTCCATCTCGAGCATCGACCCATCCTGCCCGACCGGCGCCCGTCGGGATCGACGTTGCCGCCGAAGTGCGCCCGCCTTGGCGGAGGGCAAGTGGGAGGCGGCGACAACAACTTCGCCGGAATCGGAGCCTGCGACAGCTGCGCCGGCGGTGACCGCTTCGCGAACGCACGCGAAGGAGTACGGGCACAGATCCAACTGCTGCGCTTCTACGCCGACCCGACTGCTGCGGCGAACCCGCAGGCCCCCACGAGCTGAGGGCGCCGGTCGTGGGGCGCGATACAGGCCCGCCCCTCCCGCGCGAGAGTGGACCGGTGGAAGGGGCGCGCGCATGAGTCCGCGCAAGGCGGAGCACAACAAGTCGGTCGAGAACTGGGTCAGCGACCCGTTGGCCCGACTCCTCTTCGTGAACGGGCCACCGATGCCGGCCCGCACCGGTGAGCAGCCACCGATCCCGTTCGCGTCGCTCGACGAGATGCGCGAGGTCTGGCTCGACGTCCGCGCCCAGATCCTCGCCTCGACGCCGTCGGGCGCGCCCGTGCCGTGGGCCGAACAACGCTGGGGCGACGGGACCTGAGACCCAGAGCCGCCCTGGCCAGCGCCCGGTAGATCAGCCGACCTAGACGAGTCGCTCGCCAGTCCATCCGACGACGAGAATCGTGGCGTCGTCGGCGAGGTCCCCGCCGCGGTGTTCGCACACGCTCCGCACGAGCGTTCGCACGAAGACGCTCGGGCGGACGTGCTCCGACACGCTTCGATCCACGAGGTCGACCAGCCGTTCGAGTCCCATGGGTTCGCCCGCCGGCGTGCGCGCCTCGGTGACGCCGTCGGTGTACACGAGCACCTGGTCGCCCGGTTCGAGCGGCTCCGTCACCGGCGCCACGACGCGTCTGAACGTCCCCCATGGCGGAGTCGGATCACACTCGATCTCGCCCACGACCCGACCCGCGCGGATCAAGAGCGGGAGGGGATGCCCGGCGTTGCTGAGCGTCAGGTCGCCCGTCACCGTGTCGAGCCGGCCGAGCAGTCCGGTCACGAACGCCGAGTGCTGACCGTGAGTCTCGACCGCCGTCCCGATCTGTTCGTGGATCGCGACCAGGGACACCCCTTCTCTGCGCTGCTGGCGGTAGCAGCCGAGCGCGAGGGCCGAGGTCACCGCCGACCCCACTCCGTGGCCCATGGCGTCCATCACCGCGAAGTCGAGCGTCGGACCGTTCGCCGCGTAGTCGAAGCTGTCACCACCGACGTCGTAGGCAGGTTCCACCGTGCCCGCAACCGTCACGCTGCCCGTGGTGAGGAACGGGGGCGGAAGGAGATCCCACTGCATGCTCGCCGCCAGGCTCATGTGTCGGCGACGGCGGTACAGGCTGTAGAAGTCGGTGACGCGTGCCTGTGCTGCGATGAGGAACCCGGCGAGGAGGCCGAGCTCCTCACACATTCGCAACGCCCGGTCGTCAGCGTCCGCGACCGTGACGGCGACGACACCCGTGTGATCCGAACCCTCGATGATGGGCGCCCACACGCGCGCGCCGGTGGAGCGCTCGGCAGTGATGAGGCGCTGCTCGACGTAGGCCCGTCCGGCCATCGTGGTCGCGACCGCTTCGGTGACGGGCACGTCGACGTGCAGGGTCTGGTCGGGCAACGGCTCGAGCTCGGTCCTCCCGAAGTCGACCAGGTACACCACGAGGTCCGTGGCCGCTATCTCGGCCGCGGCTCGTGCCAACACCGCGGGGATCGAGCTGGGATCTGCTCCAGTCGCTGAGCGAAGCGCACTCCCGAAGTCGATCTCAGCCACGGCCGGAACCTACCAACCGGTGATCCCCACGAGCTCGAGCGGGAGGTCTTCGCCCGGTGCACGGACTGGGTGAGGGGGCGGCCGTTCGTTCACGCACGGCCCGATTGGACGAGTCGTACTCCCGAGGCGATTGGGCGCCACGCGACTCCAAGGAGGCGGTTCGCGAGCGCGACGACCGCGGTTGCGGCGTCACCCACCAACGCCCTCAACTCTCGGTCGTCGGACTGACCCTCCGATGCCGACGCCGTCTCGGCGCTGAACAATGAGGCGAACTCCGGACCGAGCTCGTCGGCGACATCACGCATCTCGCCGACGTTCACGGCTTCGCTGAGGGTGGCGAACACCGCCCGGACCTCGGTCTCGGCCGCCTCGAGCGATGCGGTTTCGGTCAGGTCGGCGACGCGGGCGAAGAACTCGATCGGGCGCATGGCCAGGGAATCGTTCGTCACCGGCACCCGGTCGCGGAGACTCTTCGGCAGCTGCGCCAGAAGATCCTTCGTCTCCTTCGCGGAGAGGTTCTCGGACAGGACCGTCATCGTCGCGGTGAGTGCCCCGTCGGCTCGCCGGCGGGTGAGCCCGGTACGACCGACGATCAACCGCATCATCTCGTTGTAGTTCATGGGGTTCTCCATCTTCCTCGGGTGACAGCGGCAGGAGTCGTCACATCACCCGCGAGCGCCAGAGCACGGCGGCAAGAAACACGCTGAAAGCACGGCACTGCCATCGGGCAACGAGTCGGGAGGTACCCGGCCACCGACGCGGCAAAACGTGCCGGGTCACCGTGCCGACGGTCGCCTTCGGTTGCGTGCACAGGGATCCGCGGGTGTTGATCACCTGTTGGGCCGCATCCGGGTACGAGCGCGTCGGCCGGGTCCCGGGGTCCCGGCTGCGGCCGAGCCCGGGGGCGTTCTGCTGCTCGCAGCGCTCCCGGCTCGACCGCTCGTCACCCTCCGCGGAGTTGCGGGCAGGTCGTCCGGCTCCTGCGGCGCTGCGGGGCCGCGGATCGACCCCGGCGTGCGCCGGGGTCGTCCGAGATTCAGCTCCGGTTCGGGCTCAGCGCCGAGCGACCCCGGTTCGCCCCGAGCGACTGGTCGCGGCCCGGTAGATCAAGAGCGCGATGACGGCGCCGATGACCGAGCCGATGAGTCCCGACGCCTGGAACGCTCCCTCAGACAGGTCCTTGCCGAAGATCGCCCATCCGAGGAACCCGCCGATGAACGAGCCCACGATCCCGAGCACGATCGTCGCCAGGACGCTCATCGGATCTTCGCCGGGAACGAGCAGGCGGGCGAGGAAACCCGCGACCACTCCGATGATCAACAAGAAGAGCAAAAAGCCGAGCATGGTGCCTCCTACTGAATGATTGGTGACGTCACCATGCCCGGGGCGATCCCCGCCGTAACCCCGATCTCGGCTCGGCATCGCGGATGCCGTCGGCCGGACGGTAGGTTCGACGTCGATGGCACTCACGATCGGGATCGCAGGACTCCCCAACGTCGGCAAGTCGACCCTCTTCAACGCGCTCACGCGAGCGGAAGCGCTCGCGGCGAACTACCCGTTCGCGACGATCGAGCCGAACGTGGGCGTCGTTCCCCTCCCCGACCCCCGGCTCGACGTGCTCGCCGAGATCTTCGCCAGCAAGCAGACGGTCCCGGCCACGGTCTCGTTCGTCGACATCGCCGGCATCGTGAAGGGCGCGAGCGAAGGTGAGGGTCTCGGGAACAAGTTCCTCGCCAACATCAGGGAAGCGGACGCGATCTGTCAGGTCGTTCGCGTCTTCGCCGACGACGACGTGATCCACGTCTCGGGCGCGGTGGACCCGGCCGACGACATCGAGGTGCTGCAGACCGAGCTGATGCTGGCCGACCTGCAGACCATCGAGAAGGCCGTCCCGCGCATCGAGAAGGAGATCAAGGGCAAGAAGACCGAGCCCAAGGTGCTCGAGGCGGTGCTTGCCGCGCGTGCGTTGCTCGAAGCGGGCACCACGTTGTTCTCCGGTGCGGACGCCGCCGGGATCGACATCTCGCTCCTCCGCGAACTGTCGCTCATGACGGCGAAGCCGTTCATCTACGTCTTCAACGTCGACGAAGACGGCCTCACCGACACGGAGCGCCAGGCCGAACTGCGCGCCCTCGTCGCCCCCGCCGACGCGGTGTTCCTGAACGCCAAGCTCGAAGCCGAGCTCCTGGAGCTCGACACCGACGACGCGGCCGAGTTGCTCCTGAGCGTCGGCCAGTCGGAGCCGGGAATGGATCAGCTGGCGCGGGTCGGGTTCCACACCCTGGGACTGCAGACGTTCCTCACCGCGGGCCCGATGGAGTCCCGGGCGTGGACCATCCACCAGGGCTGGACCGCGCCACAGGCCGCAGGCGTGATCCACACCGACTTCGAGAAGGGGTTCATCAAGGCCGAGGTCGTCGGCTACGACGACATCGTGAGCGCGGGAGCGATGGCCGAGGCGAAGGCCCACGGCAAGGTCCGCATCGAGGGCAAGGACTACGTCATGGCCGACGGCGACGTCGTGGAGTTCCGCTTCAACGTGTGACCGGCTCGGTTTCGGTGGTGACCCGCGCGGGAAGCCTGTGTCTGCCGACAACTGAAGGGGGCGGGCCGTGGATTTCAATGACATCGTGGGCACGATCGAGTACCCGATGGTGATCGTGACCGGCGCGGCGGATGGTGATCGTGCCGGTTGCCTCGCGGGATTCACGACCCAGTGCAGCATCGATCCCCCACGCTGGATCGTGTGCATTTCCAAGGCGAACCACACCCACCACGTCGCGACGCGCGCATCGACGCTGGCGGTCCACGTGCTCCGCGAGACGCAGGGAGACCTCGCCGAACTCTTCGGCTCGGCCACTGGTGACGACGTCGACAAGTTCGAGTGGTGCGAATGGAGGGTGGGACCGGATGACGTTCCGGTCCTCGCCGACACCGATTGGTTCGCCGGGCGATCGATCGACACCTGGGATGTCGGAGACCACACCGCCGTTCTCCTCGAAGTCCGGGGAGAAGGATCCGCGCTGCGGTCGTCGGAACCACAGCTTGGTTTCCAGCAGGTGCGGGACCTCGAAGCAGGTCACGACCGCTCCTGAAACGGCGGTGTGAGCGGGCATCGCTTCGGGTACGTGCATGCAATCAGACGAATCGATCCTCGGAGGAACCATGCGGTTGTTGCGCAAGACCATCGTCGTCGGCTTCGCGGGCCTCGGGCTCTACAAGGCCTGGGAGCTCCTCAGCCCGATGCTCTCGTCAGCCAAGGACAAGACGCTCTCAGTTCGCGATCAGGTCGAGCCCGCGGTTCGCCAGGCGGCCGACACGGTTCAGGGCGCGTCGCACGATGCGGCCGGGTCGTTGGTCGATGCATCTCGCCAGGCGGCAGGCACGGTGACCGACGCCGTGGTCGACGCGACCAAGGGTGACGCGACCAAGGGTTCTGAGACTGCGAACGGCGCAGCTCCGGCTGACGAGTCCTCATCGGCCGGAGCGTCGTTCGGCGTTTGACCGAACGGGCGGAAGGCGGCGGCGCCTCGACCGAAGTCGAGGCGCCGCCGCCTTCAGGCCATCACCTTCGCGAGCGCCTTGGCCAGCTCGTCCTTGGACATCGACGACGCTCCGTCGACCGACGCGCCCTTTGCTTCGGTGAGCAACTCGTCCTTCGTCGACGCATCTGCGAGCGCCGAAGCCTCGATCGGGAGTCCCAGCTCGAGGCGCTTCGTCATGAACGGTGTCGCCATCTTCTCCAGGACCGAGCGCCCGTCCTTCCGGAGCTTCGGGAACACGTCATCTTCTTCCTCTTCGACGTGGTGACTGATCCCCGCCTTCACGGAGTCGAGCGCAGCACCGAACCCGGGCTCATCAGGCGCCAACTCGATCACGGCGTCGAGCCCCTTGCGGGCCAGCTTGTGTTCGACGTTGCCCTCTTCGACATCTTCGTGACCCGTGACCGGTTCCATCGCGGGGTACACGACCTGCTCCTCGAGTTCCATGTGTCCGCGGATCGCGGTCACGAGTTCGTCGATGAACGGCTGACGGTCTTCGCCGTCCGCCTTCTCGATCTTCGTGAAGAGAGCTTCGACCTTCCGATGGTCGCTCTCGAGAATCTTCGTGACGTCCACGGTTGGCACCTCCCGGTCTGGCACCGCCTGGTGCGGTGCTCGGCGGGTCAGTACCCAGTCCGAGTGCGTCTACGCACAGAAATTGCGCGCGGAACGACCACGTTTCGAACCAGGGAGGGCGGGGCATTCCTTCCGCGTGTCTCACAACTCGATCCGAATCACGGCAACCCCCGATGCAGTGTTCGATGTTCTCGACGACGCGCGCGCGTATCCGCGCTGGGTCGTCGGTGCGCGGCGAATCCAGGGCGTGGATGTTGAATGGCCGGCGGTCGGCTCCCGCTTCCATCACGCCATCGGAACCGCCGCCGGCGAGCTGCACGACTCGTCGAAGGTCCTCGGGCGCGACCGTCCCAACCGAATGGTTCTCGAGGTCCGCTTCCGTCCCACGGGCGTGGCAACGGTTGAGATCGCGGTCGTCGCCGACGGCTCGGAGACGGTCGTCTCGCTCCAGGAGACCCCGACGGGTGGTCCTGCCGCTTGGCTGCCTCGGATCATCACCGATCCCGCCTTGTGGGCGCGGAATGCGCTCTCACTCCAGCGCCTGCGCCACGAGATCGAACGGCGCGTCCCGGCCAGCTGACCCCTCCGACCCCTCATCACTCCGACCGTGAGGCAATGTGGCTGCGTTCCCCGCTTCGAGCGCCGCCGCTTCGCCGACTACCGCACCTGGCGGACGGGATGACACCCTTGCGGTCGACAGCGTCCCCGACCGCTCGACGTCAGGTCCCACGCATGATGCATGATCTCGACATCGCGATCGCCAGCGGCGACTTCTGGGGTCGGAACCCGCAGCGGGAGCTGGCGTGGCTCCGGGCGAACGACCCGATCCACTGGGACGACGCGGCCGGCGTCTGGGGCGTCGCCCGCTACGACGACCTCAAAGCGGTGGAGAGTCAGCCGCTCCTCTTCTCGAACACCGGCGGGATCCGACCCGATACGGGACCCACCGGGATGATGATCGACCTCGACGACCCCGAGCACCTCCGCCGTCGCCGACTCGTCTACAAGGGCTTCACGCCGGGACGGGTACGGGCGCAGGAGCCCCGGGTCCTCGAAGTGGTCGACACGCTGATCGACAGCGTCTGCGAGCGCGGCGAGATGGACTTCGTCAGCGACTTCGCGGCGTGGCTTCCACTCGTGATGATCGGCGAGGCCCTCGGTGTCGCGCCCGACGACCATCCGACGCTGCTCAAGTGGTCCGACGACCTGATGCGCGGCCAAGGATCGGCCGACGAGCACCTCATCAACGAGATGCTCGCCGCGTTCGCCGGGTACAGCGAGTTCGCCGCGGGCGCGATCGAGGAGCGCCGCGGCTGCCCGAGGGACGATCTCATGAGCGTCCTGGTCAACTCCGAGATCGACGGTGACGCGCTCACCGACGAGGAGATCCTCGCGGAATCTCTGCTCATCCTCATCGGAGGCGACGAGACGACCCGCCACGTCATCACCGGGGGCCTGTACCAGCTGCTCGCGAACCGTTCACAGTGGGACCTGCTCCGGGGCGACCGGACGCTCGTCGCGGGAGCGATCGAGGAGTCCTTGCGTTGGGTCAGCCCGATCAAGAACATGGCGCGCACCGCGACACGCGACGTCGAGTTGCACGACAAGCAGATCGAGGCCGGGCAGAAGCTCCTCATGCTGTACCCGTCTGCGAACCGCGACGAGGACCACTTCCCCGATGCCGCGACATTCGACATCACCCGCTCACCGAACGACCACGTCGCGTTCGGATTCGGTCCGCACTTCTGCCTGGGTGCGCCCCTTGCCCGGCTCGAGATCAAGGTCGCGTTCGAACGACTCCTCGATCGCCTCCCCGACCTCCGACTCGTCGACGACGTCGAACCCGGCCACCGGCCGGCGAGCTTCGTGAGCGGCTACGAATCGATGCCGGTCACGTTCACGCCGAGTGCGCCGGCCACGAGCTGAACGCGCAGGGCGGGGCGGTGCGGCCGGGGATGCGGCCGGAGCCGCATCCCCGACCGACCGTCAGACTCGTTCGACCTCGCGGTCGTGGTGACCGGCGAGTCCGTAGATGACGAGGATGTCGATGACGATCATCGTGAACGACCAGAACGGGTAGTGGCCGAGGTACCCGAACTGGAAGATCAGGTTGACCGAGGCGATCCCGATACCGACGATCCGGGCCCAGGTCGCACCCATGAAGATCCCCAGCGCGGTGAGCACCATCAGCACACCGAGGATCAGTGCCACCCAGCCCCACGTCTTGACGTTGTTCGTGATCGGCAGTTCACCGTTGATGTTGCGCTCGATGTAATTCGCCTGCGTGATCGCGACGAGCCCATCGAAGGCGTTGAGACATCCACCGATGAACACCATCACGCCCGCGAAGGTCCACCAACCCGATCGGACTTCCATGAACGTTCCTCCCCTGAAAGAACTCCGCCTGCAGTCTGTCTACTGCCTGACGGTGCGGGAGGGGTGGATCTGCGGGCCAGTCCGGGCGAGATCGAGCCGTCAGCGGATGTTGGCCGGACGGAGCTCGACGCCACTGAACTCGACCGGCAGGACGTATCGGTCGGAGAGACGACGCACCTGATACGCGTCGCGTGCTGCAGCGGCGATCTCGAAACCCGAGTTCCACATGGCGCAGAACCGGTCTCGCACCAGCACCCGGGTGCCGACTCGGAGCTCGACCTTGCTCGGTTCGATCAACTCTTCCACACGTTCGACCACCCACACTCGAAGCTTCCGGATCACGTCCTGCATCGGCACCCCGCAGGCCGATCCTTGAGCGAGGAGCGAGGAAGATCCGTCGTACGCGCCGCTCACGGTGCGAAGGGAGCGGTGTCTGCTGTGATGAGGTCGTCATCACGACTGCACTGGTCGAAGCGCCCGGAAGAACGGCTCGTCCCCGCCGGAAGCCCACATGTCCACCCCTCCACCTCACGGAACGCGGGGGATCCGGAGCCGCCGGCAACCGGGGTGTCGTCGATCGACGCCTGCAGGATGCGCTCGGCGTCGGCGCAGGCGAGCGCGCCGGAGACGATCGTCACCGTCGCCGCCGGTCCGACGTACGTCTCGACGGACCCACACGCAACCGGCGCCGCGGGAGCGGGGGTCGCCGGTTCTGGGGTGGCTTCTTCCCGGGTGGCGACCTCGGGCGCGCTCCCGGGACCAAAGACCATCGCCCGGACACCAGTGGTCGATCCGGTCGGGCTCCAGGTGACCCCGTCGCCGCTCCGGGAGGTGCCCCCCAGGATCCAGGTGCCGCCGCCGTAGGCGAGTGCGTTGGAGTTGACGGCGTCGTAGCCGATCGCTTCGGACCCATCGTGCGGGGGTGGCGTCGCGACCGGTGTCCACGTGACGGTGTCGGCGCTCCGTGCGAGGGTTCGACTGAAGGATCCGTAGTAGCCGTCGGTGCCCGAGAGCAGCCACTGCCCGCCGCCGAAACCGATGCGTGCGGCGGGGTAGCTCGTCACCTCGTTGTAGGTCCAGGCCGTCGCGTCGTTGCTCGTGAGCACCCTGGTCCCCGGGATCTCGTCACCGCTCAGCTCGCTCGGATCCTGAGTGAACCGCCGGGTGGCGATGGCCGCCCAACGGCCGTTGCCGTACGCCACGTCGGTGAGGTAACTCGCATCCCATCCCGTCGACGCCGGAGGCGCAGGAGACGTGCTGCGCGACCACGTGTCGCCGTCGGGACTGGAGTACACGACACCCTCGGTGTCTCCACCGACCGCAACCCAGCGGTCGGAACCGAACGCGATCGAGTACAGCGGATCATCGACCACCGCGACCTGATCCCACGTCCGCCCGTCGTCGCTCTCGACGACGAACCCGCGCGTACGGTCCGGGTCGGTTCCCACCGCGACCCAGCGCCCGTCGCCGTAGGTGATGCCCCAGAGCGACCCGCCGTCGACCGATGCGATCTCGCTCCAGGTGGTGCCGGCATCGCTGCTCGCGAGGACGGGGGTCTTCGACTGGTCGACCTGGCCACCGATCGCGAGCCACGAACCCGAGCCGGCCGCGACCGGCTCCTCGACGAGATCGCCGGTCGACGGGTCGATGACCGTCAGACTCGTCGACGGCGCGGGCGCCGGGTTCACGATCACGACCGCGGCAGTGGTGAAGTCCGGCCACGGATTCCCGGTGGTCGTCGCAGCGAGTCGTCCGGTTGCCGGTGGGGTGAGGGGGTTCCCGCAGGAGCAGCGCACGCGGGGCACTCCTTCAGCGTCGACGAAGACCGCCGTTCCCGCCTGGAGCACCGACTGCCGTGGTGTCGCGGCCCCATCGGAGTAGCCGTGGTTGGTCACCCAGGTGTCGGCGGTGAGCCGTACCGGGGCGAGCGACGCGACGTAGGAACCGATCGACGACGGACGGATACCGAGGGTCTTCGCCCAGGCCGAAGCCTTCTCCGGCTCGGCACGAAGGAATCGGACGAGCTGATCCGGGTTGCACGCTTGATCGGTCCCGCTCCCACCGAACAGACCGGGGGTGGCGCCGTCGGCAACCAGCGTGCCGGTCGCGGTGTCATCGGGCAACGAGCTCTGCACCGTCGCCGCGGTCGCCCGGGCGGCATCCGAAGGTGCGGCTCCACTCGACGCGACGGACTTGCTGAACGGATCCGGGCCGGACGATCCGATGGGCTCGAGGACGACCGATGCCTGGTCGTTCTCGTCGTCGCCGACGACGGAGACAACCGCGAGGGTCGCAGCCACGGCGGCGACGATCGCAAGGCCGATCACCAACGGGAGGAACCACCTCTGACGTCCGCCACGCTCGGTCACCGCTCGTCTCCCGCCCATCGCCCGTGAGAGGAAATCTGTCACGTTCGCGTCGTCGCCGCCCAATCCCGTCGGCCCGCGTCGACTCGGCTGCGTCAGTCGACTCGCAGCACCAGGAGCGCGATGTCGTCGTTGCGCTCGGAGAAGGCGAGCAGGGCCTCGAGCTCTCGCCCGACGGCCGACACGACATCGTCTGCGGATGTGGCGGACGCGGCGGCGCGTGCGAGCATCGCCTCGATCTCTTCGGGCGCGAGACCGTACGGCGGACGCACATCGGTGATGCCGTCGGTGTAGAGCATCACCGTGTCGCCCCTGTGGAGCTGGATCGAGACCGTCGTCGAGTGCGTGGCGTCGAACAGACCCAGCAGGGTGCCGGGAGCACCGACCGTCTCGTGACTCGCGTCAGCACGAGCCACGATCGGAAGGGGATGCCCACCGGCCGCCACCGTGAAGACGAAGCCGTCGCCGGAGCGAGCGATGTCGCAGAAGAGGGCGGTGCAGAACCGGTCGGAGTCGGATCGCCGAATGGCAGTGTTGAGCAAGCGGAGGACAGTCTCGTGGTCGGCGCCGTTCCACACGGTGGACCGGATGGTGTGCCGCGCCAGTCCTGCCAGAGCGGCAGCAGCAGGGCCGGTACCACAGACGTCACCGATCACGACCGCCCATCGGTCCTCGACCTCGAACACGTCGTAGAAGTCGCCCCCGACGTCGATTCCCTCGCCCGCGGCCCAATACCGGACCGCAACTCCCAGTCCGTCGATGTCCGGGAGGACTTCCGGCAGGAGCGCGGCTTGGAGCGTGGTGGCGATGCTGCGTTGCGCCTCGGCGAGCCGGCGGTTGGCAAGCGTCGAAGCGACGCGAGCGGCGATGGCTCGGGCCAGCTCCAGGTCGTCGCTCGTGTAGGTACGCGCCCGCTCGGTGTTCACGAACTGCAACACCCCGATCGTCCGGCCTCGTTTGATCATCGGGACGCTGATCGCGCTGCGAAGCCCGAGCTCCTTGACGACACGTGCGGCTTCGGGGCTTGCACCCACGAGCGAGATGACATCGTCGTCGATGTTCGGGTGGAACTCGGTCTGGCCGGTGCGGAGGATCGCCGGAACGCCCGATCTCGCTTGCGGGTCGTACGGGAACCGTTCCCGTAGCGCCTTCGCGTACTCGACCATTTCGGGATCGGAGTGGGCGACCTCGACGTCGGGTTCCGGATCCCCCGAATCATCGAGGACGTGCATCAGGCACCACTCGGCCAACGTGGGAACCACGGCCCTGGTGACGTTCTCCATGACCTCGGCCGCGGTCGACGCGCCAGCGAGCGCCTCGTTGATGGTGCCGAGGAGCTCGAGCCGCTCGGCGCTGATGCGCTCCTTCTCGGCGAACTCCCTTGCGATCACGACTGCTTCCTCGCGCGCGAGCCGGCCCTCGACTGCGGTCGTGACGTCGGCGACGCAGCCGATCGTCCCGGTCGGCTCACCCGCCGAGTCGACCGTCACCAGCCCCCCGCCCAGCATCCAATGCACCGTCCCGTCGGGCCAGACGACTCGGTGCTCGACGGCGTACGAGGCCTTCGCGTCGACTGCCCTGCGAACCTCCGCCAGCACCCCTTCACGATCGTCGGGATGCAGGAGCGCCGCGTAGGTCTCGAAGGTGCCGTCGAACGTGCCCGGGGTCAGCCCGAACAAGCCTTCGAGGCGTTCGTCCCAGACCGTCTCACCGGTGGCCATGTTCCAACGCCACGTTCCCAGGCCTCCCGCTTCGAGCGCGAGCGCGAGATGATCGGCCAGATCTGCGGCCCGCTGCTCGAGGGAGCGTTGCTCCGTCACATCCTCCGACTCGCCGACGATCGCCACGAGCTCGCCGTGATCATCCAGAATCGGACGGTCGTGGACCAGGACCTGCAGCACCTCCCCGTCGCGGCGGCGCACCGAGAAGTCCCCGCTCCACGGGCGTCCGGCCTGCAGCATCGACATGACGGCTTCGCTCTCCCCGAGGTGCTGCACCAGAACAAGCACGTCGGAGACGCTCCGACCCCTGACCTCATCCTCGGACCAGCCGTAGATCTGTTCGGCGGCGCGATTCCAGGACAAGATCAGGCCGTCGGGGGTGGTCACGATCACCGCACGCGCCAAGGCGTCGATGACCTGCCGGTCGTTCACCGGCGGGACATCCATCGGGTCGCGTTCAGGAGCCATGGCGAAACGGGAAGACGCTGCGCTCTCCCCATTCGTCGGCGATGCCAACGCCTCCGGGGAACGCGACCACTTCGTCGATCACGGCGACCTCTCGATCGGTCAGGTGGTTGACCTGCGCGGGTGCGGGCGGGCGATCGGGCGGGACCAACGTAACTCGACGCCGGCCCGCCTCGCAGGTTCCACCGACCTCGGTGGTATCGGGCGTTCTCGCCGACCGTCGAGTGGGAGTCGTACCCTCACCTCGCCCGCGTCCCGTTCGCTGAGCACCTCTTCCAACTTCTCCAACTTCCGATCGTCGGACACCCGGTGATCCTGCGACGTTCCCACGGGTGTGCTCTGGGCGCGTGTTGCGGCATCATGAAGGTCGTGGACGATCTCCTGCGTTTGCAGCCCGAGCCGGCGAGCGTCCCCGCGGCGCGACACTTCGTGATCGCGCGCCTGCGCGAGCGGGGCTGTCGATCAGCCAATGTCGAAGCCGGGCTGGCCGTGACAGAGCTCGCTGCCAATGCGGTGCGGCACGCCGAGACGCCGTTCACCGTCGCGGTGAAGAAGAAAGGCGACGGAACCGCGCTCGTCGAGGTCTCCGACTCGAGCGACCAGCTCCCCCAGCTCCGTGAGCCCGACGACGAAGGGGGTCGCGGACTCCACATCGTCGACGAGGTCGCACTCGAATGGGGCGTGCGGCGCTCGGGCCCTGGAAAGACGGTGTTCGTGCGCCTTCCTTGCTGACGCCCTCGGGTTCGCCGGCTGTTTCGACGATCGGTCCTGCACACGCGTAGGGTCACCCGCGGTTCAGCATCGCGCCGGACGACGAAGGTCCGGCCGAGTGCGGGCAATCGGACACCTCGAACTGATTCCCGCTGGAAGGATCCCGCACCATGCCTGCTGGCTCGATGTTCGAGCGGTTCGATCGCGACGGCGCCCGGACGTTGCGGCTCCGTGGCGAGGTCGATCTCGCTGCGCGTGACGAGTTCCGTACGCAGATGGCGAGCCTGGTCGATGGAGCACACTCCCCCGTCTGCATCGACCTCTCGGAAGTGACGTTCATCGACTCGAGCGCCCTCGGTGTCCTCGTCGTCATGCGGGAGCAGGCCGCCGAGCGTGGCGTTGACGTCGTGCTGCGAGCCCCGTCCCCACCGGTGTCGAGGGTCCTCTCGATCACCGCCCTCGACCACGTCTTCACGATCGACGCAGGGTCGTAGGCACAGCAAGGCAGCCGCTGACCGTCCCCACCCGGAGCGGGCGACACTCCGGCTTTCGCTCCAGATCACGAGACGCGGCGGAACGGACCGATCGCGCGCTCGCGGATGCGTTGGGTGAGCGGTCGATGGGTCCAACGGGAGGGGTCGAGTTGGATGCTGTGCCGCACGTCCCGGTCGAACTGGGCATCGAGCTGGTCGACGATGTCGGGGTCGATGACGACGAGGTTGATCTCGTCGTCGAGGCTCACGGAGCGGGCGTTGAAGTTCGCAGACCCGATGGTGGCGATGCTCTCGTCGATCGTCACGACCTTCGCATGAAGCATCGACGGCTGGTACGACGCGATGCCCACCCCGTGTTCGAGGAGCACCTGGAACGACGACTCTGCCGCGATCTGTACGAAGCGCTTGTCGGCGTGCGGTCCGGGAAGGAGGATCTGTACGTCGACACCCCGCTCGGACGCGGCGAGCAGGCGATCGACGAGATCGTCGTCGGGAACGAAGTACGCCGTCGTGATCCGCAGTGTGGTCGTAGCGAGCTGGAGCAGTGAGCGGAAGAGCAGGCCGATGTCGCTCTGGCCGGGACCGGCCGCGGAGCGGACGCACTGCACCACCGATTGGCCGGGTTGGGCCTGCTCGGGGAAGCGGTCGAACTCGTCGTCGAAGAGATCCAGGTCGGTCTCGGCCCAGTCGGCGAGGAACGCCGCTCGGAGGCCATCGACCGCGGGTCCTTCGATCCGGAAGTGGGTGTCCCTCCACTCACGGTCGTTGCGCGCATCGCCTCGCCATTCGTCGGCGATCCCGACTCCCCCGGTGAACGCGAGCACCTCGTCGATCACGACGACCTTCCGATGGGTGCGATGGTTGATGCCGCGCGGACGCACCCGAGCGATGGGGCGGAACCACCGCAGCACGACGCCGGCGCGCTCCATCTCATCGACCAACCCCGAGTTGATGGGGTGCGCCCCCCAACCGTCGAGCAGGAGACGTACCCGCACCCCGCTCGCCGCCCGTTCGCTGAGCGCCCGCGCGAACTCCCTCCCGATCGCTCCTTCCCAGTACACGAAGGTCAGGAAGTCGATCGTCCGGCGCGCCGCCCGGATCGCGTCGAGCATCGCGGGAAAGATGCGATCGCCGTTGACGAGGATCTCGATACGATTTCCCTCGGTCGCCGCAACCCCGATCACCCCCTCGAGGGTCCGGCGTACACGGACGAGGCGGTCCGGCGGATCCGGGACTGTGGCCTGCTCGGACGGCCCTGGGTCGTCGGGGCCTGCAGACTCCTGCTTCACGGTCGGAACCATCATCGGGCGGCCGCAGGCGTGAGGTCTGGCACCGGCGCCGCGTCGGGCTCCGACTCAGCGACCTTGGAGTCGTCCTGGGGAGGAATCGCCCCGGCACGCACCGCCTCGAGTTGTGCGGCGACGGCCGCGCCGTAGAGCACTGCGATGGCGGAGAGCAGGGCCCAGAGCAGCAGGGCGAGCATGCCGGCGAGCGGACCGTAGGTCTGGCCGAACGACGAGCTGAAGGTGAAGAAGAGCGCGAGTCCCACGGTGACGGTGGTCCACAGCAGCACCGACACGACAGCACCGAACGCCAGCCAGGACAGCCCGGGCTGACGACGGCGCGGGCACAGTCGGAAGAGCATGGTGACCGCGGTAGCGATCAGGAGGAGACCGAGGGGCCAACGCAACGCGTTCCACACCATCGAGACCGTGTCGTCGCGGAGCGCTTCGCCGATGGTGCGCCCGAACGCAAGCGCGGCGAACGCGCCGGCGGTGAGGGTCCCGGCCGTGAGCGCCAGCAAGAACGCGAACCCGTACTTCTGCACGCTCGGGCGGTCCTGCTCGATCCCGTAGATGCGATTCAGCGCCCGCTCGATCTGGCCCATCTCGGTTGTCGCGGCGATCAAGGCACCGACGAGCCCGAAGGTCAGTCCGGCGACTCTCTGGCTGCTTCCGTTCTCGTATGCCTGCAGGACTGCCCTGGTGAGCAACCGACCCGCGGGTCCGGGAGCCGCGCTCTGGATCGTCCGGACGATCACGCCGCTCAGTCCGTCCTGGCCGAGCAGACTCGCGAACCCAACCAGCGCGATGAGACCCTGGACGAGAACGAGCGCGGTCATGAACGCCAGGGAACGGGCGTGGCTGAAACCATCGGCCACCCGAAGCCGGAGGAACGCGTCTACGAGGAGTCGCCGCAGGCCGGTTTCCTGGAGTGCCCGGCGCGCGTCGTCACCATCGAGTTCCCAGGTTTCGGGCACGAGCGTCGCGGTGCTCATGACTCGCGCGGAACGCACACGGTGATCGCAGCGGGCTCCACCGAGACGCGGAGACGCTTGACCTTCTTGCGCGCCCCGCCGTCGAGCTCATAGCGCGCTTTGTGAGCAAGACGGACGTCGACGTCCTTCGCCCGCGTGACCTGGACGAACTTCGACTGGGCCGGTCGCCCGGCCAGCATGAGTGCGATCACGCGCGCCCATTGCCACCGAGTACTCGCCGTCACCACTCCGACGTCGATGAGGCCGTCGTCGGGCCGGGCGTGTTCGAAGGCGTGGACACCGGTACCGACTTGTCCGACGTTGCCGAACAGGACGCAGCTCGCCTTCGTGTCCAGCCAGCTATGACCGTCCACACGGATCCGCGCACGCTGGGGAGCAGAGCTGATCGCCTTCGCGCCGGTCCACACGTACGCGGCCCGACCCAGGCGGTCTTTCAGCCCGCGATCGGCCGCCTCGATCATCTCGGCGTCGAAGCCGGTGCCGGCCATCACTGCGAAACGTTCCCCGTTCACCACACCGACATCGAGCGCTCGGGGCGTCCCGTGGAGCGCGACAGCGAGCGCCTCCTCGAGGTCGATGGGGATGCCGAGGTTGTTGGCAAGGAGGTTGGCGGTGCCGGCGGGCAGGATGCCGAGCGTCGCACCCGTGCCTGCGAGCACGTCGATGCTGCGTTGCACCGTGCCGTCGCCTCCCCAGACGAGAACCCGGTCGGCGCCTCGTTCGAGAGCTTCCCTGACGCGCTTCGGTGCCTTGCGACTCTTGTCGACCTCGAACCACAGGGGTTGGTCGATCCCCGTCCTGACCAGCAGCTCGCGTAGCTCGTCGAGGCCCTTTCCGAGGGTCTTGCGCCGATGGGCGACGACAGCCACACAGGTCATGCCACAAACTCCGCGTCAGAATCGGGCCGGCCGACCCCGACGCGATCGGGCTCGGGTTCGCCGGAAGCGGCGCCTGGCCCGGCTGCGATCGAAGGTGGTCTGTCGGCGGTCGGATCGTGATCGGCCGACCGTTCGTGGGGAAACCCGACCCGCACCGCCCTGTTCGCGAACCAGAGGCACGCGACACCGAATGCAGCACCGACCACGACGTCGCTCGGGTGGTGCATCCCCCGGTAGACCCGTGCGAAGCCCACGCTCACCACTACGGCGACTGCGAGCGGCCAGACCAGGACCCTGATCACCCGGTTGCGGCTGCACCGGCTCACGACGAGGGCGATCCCTGCGTAGAGCACGAGGGCTGCCGCGGTGTGTCCCGAGGGGAAGCTCGACGTCGCCGGGGTTGCGTTCAGTCGGGGAACATCTGGACGCGGTCGAGCTACCACGAACGTGACCGACAGGAACACGGCGACCTCGAGGGTCAGTGCGAAGGCGATCAACAAGGCTTCGCGCCACCGATGACGCGCGACGAGTATCCCGACGGTGATCACGGCGACCACGATCACCGGGACCGTGTTGAGCCCCAAGGTGACTGCCCTCGTCGCCGTGTTCCAAACGTCGCTGCGGTGGTCCACCAACCAGCGGTTGACCTCGAGATCCCAGCGGCCCAGCGAGCCCTCGAGCGTGTGCGTGACCACCAGGCCGAGAGCAAGCAGCGAGACCGCCATCACGACGTAGCCAATTCCCAGAACCCGCAGTGCATCACCGGGTCTCCGGGCATCGCCGACCTCATGGAATGCTTCCTGTCCAACCATCTCGCCCACCCCCGCACACGGCCAGTGCGGCGACGTTTACCCGCTGTTCACTCGGGGAAACCTGATGAGAGACTTCCATCGGGGAGACACCATGGAAACCGTCGTGGCGACGATCGGGTGTGGTCTGATTGCCGCCGTGCTGATCGGCCTTGCCGCGCGCCGCTGGCCTGTGGTGTCAGCACCGAGGGTGTCGCCGCGAGTCGTGGTCGCGGAGGCCGCGCGTCGCCCGCTGCTGCGACATCTCCTCTGGGCGAGAGTCGACGCGATCCGCCTCGGGACGTTCGCGCTCGGCTCCCTCCTCGTCGCCGCGATCACAGGCGGCGCGCTCATCGGCCTGGTGCTCTGGATGGTCCGCTCCAACACGGGCCTCGCGAGGTTCGACCTCGGTGCGGCACATTGGGGGGCAACGAACGCAACCACCGGATCGACCGAGACGCTCCGTGCGTTCAGTCAGCTCGGTGGCACGCTCGGTTCGATCGTCGTTGCGATCGTCGTTGCGATCGTCGTCGTGCGGCGCCTGCGAGCACGCTCGGTCGTGCTGTTCCTCGCCACGGTCCTGATCGGCGAAGCAATCCTCGTCGCGAGCATCAAGGCAGTGGTCGATCGCGCCCGTCCCGACATCGACCAGCTGACCGGGTTCTCGGGAACCTCGTTCCCGTCGGGCCACGCCGCCACGGCTGCAGCCACCTTCGCCGCCGCCGCGCTCCTGCTCGGGTACGCGAGAGGACCGCGCCTGCGCGCGACGCTCGCCGGCGCAGCGGGAGGCATCGCGGTCGCGGTCGCTGCGACGAGAATCCTGCTCGGTGTGCACTGGCTGACCGACGTCGTGGCCGGCCTGGTGCTCGGATGGACGTGGTTCGCAGTCGTGTCGGTCGCTTTCGGCGGTCGACTCCTTCGGCTCGGCGAACCCATCGAGGCCGCAGAACGCGTCGTCGGTGCTCCCCGCCGTACCGAGGATCTTCGCGCCGGTTAGGCGTCCACGACTGACGCCGCGCTGGTGGGCGTGATGTTCCTGCGACCCGGCTCTGGCACGTCGCCCTCGCGCTGCCCGGGACGAATCGATGTGGCCGAACCCGTCCGGCCGGAACACCTCCGCGTCACCGGGACCGCCCCGCGTGTCGTTCGCGGAGCCATGCGTAGAGGATCGCCACACCCGCCACGAGCAGCTCCACGACGTTCTCCGCCCGACGTAGGGTGCGGGCGCGATTCGGCGCCGCGCGGGGCGGCTCGGCGACTTCGGGAACCGCGGACTGCGACTCTTCGACGGGGGACTCATAAGGCGCGATCGGCGGCTCGCTCTTGTCGGCGAGCCGTGCTGGCATACCAGCGGCTCGAAGGTCGTGACAGATCCGCCACACCACACCCGCGACGACGAGCGGAAGCACGACGGTGAGGATCCGCAGGACGTTCGTCACCGTTTCGATGTCGGCCTGGAGCTTCTGGGCGATGATGTCCTGGCCGCCGGCTGCGGTGAGCACCAGGTAGAAGGTGAGCACGCCGGCCCCGATGGATGTTCGCGCCGGCCGGTCGCTGGGTCGGTCCAGCAGGTGGTGCTCAGTGTGATCGTGGGTGAACCGGGCCTCGAGGAACGGCCAGGCATAGAGGAGAGCGAACGTCAGCCCCGGCAGCACGATCGCGGGCCAGAAGACCTCCGGAATGTTGTAACCGCCCACACGCACGAACCACGGTGGGAACAGTCTGATCGCGCCCTCGGTCCAGCCGAGATACCAGTCGGGCTGCGCGGCGGTCGAGACCGCGGCGGGTTCGAACGGGCCGTAGATCCAGATCGGGTTGATCTGGATCAGTCCGCCGAGGAGGCAGAGCACCGACGCCACCAGGGCGAAGAGCCCGAGGCTCTTCGTCGCGTAGGTCGGCCAGAGCTTCGAACCGACGACGTTGTGCTCTCGACGGCCCTGGCCGCGGAACTGGGAGTGCTTCTGACGCCACAGGATCGCGAGGTGGACGGACAGGAGGCCGATGATCGCGAGGGGAACGAGGAGGATGTGGATCACGAACAGCCGACGCAGGATGTCGTCTGCCGGAAACTCACCGCCGAACACCAAGAACGCGAGCCACGCCCCGACGACGGGGATCGACAGTACGAACGAGTACGCGACACGCAGCCCGGTGCCGGACAGGAGGTCGTCGGGCAGTGAGTAGCCGGTGAAGCCGTTCGCGAGGCCGAGGACGAGCAGCGTGACGCCGACGATCCAGTTGATCTCGCGTGGCTTTCGGAACGCACCCGTGAAGAAGATGCGGCACAGGTGCGCGACGATCGCGGCGAGGAACAACAGTGCAGCCCAGTGGTGGATCTGGCGCATGACGAGACCGGATCGGACGTCGAAGCTGATGTGAACGACCGACTCATACGCGGAAGAGACGCGGGTCCCGTGCAAGGGGACGTAGCTCCCGCGATAGACGACCTCGTCGAGGCTCGGATCGAAGAAGAACGAGAGGTAGATTCCGGTGAGGACGAGCACGACGAAGGAATAGAGAGCTATCTCGCCGAGCATGAACGACCAGTGGTCGGGGAACACCTTGTTCAGGCTCTCGCGCGTGAAGCGCGAGGATCCGAGTCGTTCGTCGAACCAGTGGTTGATGCGGCGGATCACGAGCGCTCCGCTTCGGCGGCGATGGCGCCGGTGGCGTTGGTGACCGTGCCGCGACCCGGGTCGGTGCGGTCGAGCGCCTGCAGCCAGGAGACGAACAATGCGAACGCGCCGACGAGCGTCGCCATTCCACCGAACCCCCACATCACGACGCCCGCGAGCTGTTGGTCTTCGAGCGCGGCGGCCACCGAACCGCCGGGATAGGCCGGATACCAGGGTGTGGCGGCGATCGTCATCAGCAGACCCAGCGCGTTCGCAGGGAGCGTTGCGACGAACAGCACGAGCACTCCCCCGCCCCGCCGCGATCTGCGACCCGCACCGAGCGCGACCCACCACAGCAACAGCGCGGTGACGAAGAACGACCCATGTTCAGCCAGGTGGAGGAGGTCGTTCTTCAGCGCGGCGTCGTACGCGCCGGGAAGATGCCACGCCGCAACGGCGGCAACGTGCAGCCCGAGGGCCAGGGCGGTCCACATCGCCCAGCGCCGGGTCGTCCGGCGGGGTCGCATCTGGCGCTGGAGCAGCGCGGGGACGTCGCCTGGGGTGGCGTCCACGGCGTGCCCGAACACCATGAGTGGCGTTGCGACGGCAACCAGCGGCGCGCTCACGGTGATGAGCAGGATGTGCTGCACCATGTGCGCGGTGAGGCTCTGGTCTGCGAGAGAGTCGAGCGGTGACACCAACGCGACTCCGAGTGCGATGAGCCCCGCTGAGAAGCATGCGACCTTTGCCGGGTGCACGAGTCGCCCGGTCCCGGCCCGGTCCCACGCCCGGACGACACCGGCGGCGTAGAGCGCCGCCGCCGCGAGGATCACCGTCAGGCTGCCGAGCTCAGGCACAGGAATGGAGGAACACGACGATGCTCCCCTCGCCGAGGATGAGGACCAGGTTCGACACGGACGAGCCGATCCCGAGCAGACCGAGGAAGCGGAGGTGTCCCGCCTCTCGCCCGTCGGCGCCGCTGCTTCGGAGCACGTGCAACGCGGCAGCCAGCGAAACCAGGCAGATGACGACTGTCGCGGCCGTGGCCACGTGGAACGGCCACGAGGTGGCGCCGTATCGGCACCCGCTCGCGACTCCGGTCCGGCCTCGTCCCGTCGCCGCTGCGTATCCGGCACAGAAGATCAGGTGTGCCATCCACGCGAGGATCGGCGTACCGATCGCGAGCCACCCGGTGGCCACGAGACGACGGTCGTCGGTGCGCGGCTCGACGATCATCGGATGTGCACCGAGATGAAGAGCGACGAGAAGACGAACAGCCAGACCACGTCGACGAAGTGCCAGTAGAGGGAGAACACCTCGACGCTCGTGTGGTGCTCGGCATCGATGAGACCTCGCCACACCTTGTACTGCACCACGGCGCTGATCATGAGCCCGGCGAGGACGTGCGCGGCGTGCAGGCCGACCGTCACGTAGTAGATCGACCCGTACGCGTTCGTGTCCCACCCGAAGTGCAGGTCTTGGAAGTCGAGGTACGTGTTCACCAGGAACGCGGCCCCCAGAAGGAACGAGAGCGCCAAGGCGACACGCAGGATGCCGAGCCGGCCCCGTACCACCGCCGCGTCGGCGGCGAAGATGGGAATGCTGCTGCCGAGCAGCACGGCGGTGAAGATCCAGGCCCGGAGATCGAGCTTCGGGAGGTCCAGACCGCCGATGGGCCACGCGCTCGAGGAGGCACGGAGGTAGAAGTACGTGGCCAGCAGGGCGAGGAACAGCATCGACTCGGTGGCGATCATCACCGCCATTCCCCAGAACCCACGCCCATATCCCGTTCGCCGCGCCGGCGACGGCGGCGGGACCGAGATCGTACGCGGCGTGTGCGCGACCGGATCGAGTGCGATGGTCACGGTGTCTCCGCCGTTCGCCACGTCCAGAGCAGCAGGCCGATTCCTGCGAGGACGACGCCGACGATGCCGACGAGCAGCGCCTGGACGATCAGCGCGGTGAACAGGACCGCGATCCCCGTCGCGAGCACCACCGGGAGGTACGTCTCGTCGGGCACTCCCATCGTGTCGCTCGGCTCGGCCCGCAGCCCACTGGTCAGCGGCGTTTCCTTCCGCGCCGCGCCCTCGCGCCCGAGCGCGCGCGTCGCGGCGGTGTCGCCCGACGCGGAGAGCGGAAGGGGATCCTGGTCCCAGAGTGGATGACGGCTCTCGACCACCGGGATCTGGGCGAAGTTGTAGTCGGGCGGCGGTGACGCCACTGCCCATTCGAGCGAATCGGCGTGCCACGGATCCGGCGGCGCCGGAGCACCACGGCGTCGACTCCGCACGAAGTTGAAGAGAGTCAGCAGCACCCCGAACGCGAAGACGAACGATCCGAGCGTCGCGAGGAAGTTCAGCCAATCCCATCCGAGACCGGCGTGGTAGGTGTAGATCCGGCGCGGCATGCCGAGGAATCCGAGGATGTGCATCGGGAAGAACGCCAGGTTGAACCCGACGAACATGGTCCAGAAGCTGATTGCCCCGAGCCGTTCGGAGAGCATCCGGCCGGTCATCTTCGGCATCCAGTAGTAGAGGGCGCCGAAGATCGGGAACACGACAGCTCCGTTCAAGACGTAGTGGAAGTGCGCCACGACGAAGTAACTGTCGGTGACCTGCCAGTCGAACGGGAGCACCGAGACCATCACACCGGTGATGCCACCGAGCAGGAAGATCAACATGAACCCCAGCGCGAAGAGCATCGGCGTCCGCAGCTTGACCGTGCCGCGCCACATGGTCGCGATCCACGCGAAGAACTGGATCCCGCTCGGGATCGTGATCACGAAGCCCACCGCGGAGAAGAACGACAGCGCGAGAGGCGGAACGCCGGTCGCGAACATGTGGTGCACCCACACGCCGAAGCTGATGAACCCGATCGACACGAGCGACGTGACGACCCACGCGTAGCCGGCGAGCGGTCGCCTCGAGAACACGGGAATGATCATCGAGATCATTCCCTGCGCCGGGACGAAGAGGATGTACACCTCGGGGTGTCCCCAGAACCAGAAGAGGTGTTGGTACAAGAGGGTGCTCCCCCCGAGGGCGGGAACATAGAACTGCGTCCCGAACAGGCGATCGAGCTCGAGCAGCGCCGCCGCAGTCGTGACGACCGGGACCGAGAAGATCACCATGAAGGAGAAGACGACCATCGACCACACGAAGACGGGAAGCCGGTTCAATGTCATCCCCGGCGCCCGCATCTTGAACGTGGTCACGAGGAAGTTGACCGCCCCGACCGTCGTCGAGATGCCGACGAAGATCACGCCGAGGCCCCAGAAGTCGAGGTTCGCGCCGGCCGAGTACACCTCGTTGGTCAGCGGTGTGTAGGCGAACCAGCCCCCGTTCGGTGGTGCGCCGATCAGGAAGCTCGCGTAGAGGAACAGACCGGAGAACAGGAAGATCCAGTAGCTGAACGCGTTCAGTCGCGGGAAGGCCATGTCTCGGGTGCCGATCTCCATCGGGAGCAGGTAGTTGCCGAACCCCGCCAGCACCGGCGTGTTGAAGAGGAAGATCATCGACGTGCCGTGCATCGTGAAGAACTCGTTGTACGCCTCCGGCCCGAGAACTCCCATGTCAGGACCGGCGAGCTGCAGGCGCATCACCAGCGCGACGATTCCCGACGCGAAGAAGAAGGCGAACGCGGTGTAGATGTAGCGCATGCCGATGCGCTTGTGATCCACCGTGGTGAGGAACCCGACGAGACCCGGCTCGTCCTCCCACACGCGAGCGAGTTGCTCGTCGGTGAGATCCGTCGGGTCCAACGGAGCCGGACGAACTGCGACGGTGCTCATGGCTACCTCAAGCTCTCCAGGTACGCGGTGATCGCGACGCGGTCATCATCCGAGATCACGGAAGGGGGCATCAGCGCGCCAGGCTTGTACCGCTGCGGATCCGCGATCCAGCGCAAGAGGTTCGCCCGCGTGTTCTCCACCGCTCCGGCGCCGATGGAGCGGCGCGAGCCGAAGTCGGTGAGGTCGGGCCCGACCTTTCCCTGTGCCTGGGTGCCCCTCACCGTGTGACACCCCGCGCAGGTCTGGTTCTGGAACGCCAGCGCTCCCCTGGCCGCCAGCTCGGAGACCGGTTCACTCGGTGCGGTGCGGTGTGTCGCTATCCACCGCTCGTAGAGACCTGGCGAATCGGCGTGGACGTACAACGCCATGTTGGCGTGCTGGATACCGCAGAACTCGGCGCACTGCCCTCGGTACACGCCGGCGGTGTCGATCCTGAACCGGAACACGTTCGGTTGACCCGGGATCAGGTCGACCTTGCCGCCGATCTGGGGGACCCAGAAGCTGTGGATCACATTGTCGGAGGTCAACCGGATCTCGATCGGGGTCCCGGTCGGAAGGTGGAGCTCGTTCGCCACCCGGATCCCCGTTCCCGGGTATCGGATGTCCCACCACCAGTTCTTGCCGGCGACGTCGACGCGGAGGGCCGAGCGGTTCGGCTTGCGCAGCGCAGCCGTCGTTCCCACGGTGACGACGGCCACCACGAGGAGCACGGCGACCGGCATCGCGATCCCGCCGATCCACACGAACGCGCTCTCGGGCACCTTCGAGGAGCGGCCATGCGCGGTTCTTCGTCCCCGCACGACCGCGAGCACGATGAAGCCGGCCACCAGGACGTAGACACCGATCGCGAGCCCGAACATGATCCACCACGCGCTCGCGATCTGCTTCGCCTCGTTCCCCTGGGCGTCGAGGACCGACGGAGAGCCGCTCCCGCAGGACACGATTGCGACCGTCGACCCCAGGAGGAGGATGAGGCGCGCTCGAGTGGCCCTCATCCCGACCACCACGCAGGTCCGATCGGATCCGGGAAGTCTCCCGTCGCCCGGAGCACGCCTGCTTCGTCGATCTCGATCGGGAGCCTCGGCAATGGGCGCGCCGCGGGACCCGACACGGGCCGGGCACCGTCGAGCACATCGAAGGCAGACTGGTGGCAAGGGCACAGGAGCTGTCGGAGCTCGACCTCGTACAGGCCGACGGGGCACCCGGCGTGGGTGCAGACCTTGGAGAAGACGATGAGCCCGCCGGGGGCCGGCTCACCTGCGGGTGAGGCGGCGTGATCGAGGCGGATGAGAACGGCCTGTCCGTCGGCGGACCCCACCGCACCGTCGGGGAAGACCGTCACCAGGCCACCGGTTGGCACCTCGTCGGCCCGAACCGGTTCGCCGTGTTCGTTCACGAGCGCCGTCCCACGACGCCAGGGAGTGCGGCGCAACGCACCATCGGGTCTCGGTCCGAGTGACCGCAGCGGGAAGATCGCCGCACCGAGGAAGGCAGCAGTCGCCGTGAGGAGGCTTCCGAGGAGAACTCGGCGGCGGGTGACGATGCCGCCTCGTTCGAGATCGACATCGGTGGCCTCGCGCTCGGCCGGCCCACTCGAGAGCACCGGTCGAGGCTCGACGAAGGGTCCCTTGGGCAACAGCCGGTGCGCCCAGATGACGAGTCCGACACCCAATCCGGCGAATGCCGCGCCGAGAAGGAGTCCCTCCAGTTGCGGCTCGCCACCGGTCGCGTAGACCACGGCCACGCCGACGGAGGCCGCTGCGCTCACCAGGAACGCCGCGACTGCCGTCGCCTCCGGCCATCGGGGCTCGCCGGAGCCGCCGTTCGACTCAGTCACGTGCGTGTCCCGATCCACCGGGTGGCAAGGAGCAGCGTTCCCAGCCCGACCACCATGACGGCGGCTCCTTCGGCGAGCGGTCCGAGGTGCCAGAGCGCCCAGCCGCCCCGATCGCGCGGATCGGCCAGGTACTCGACGTATGCGACGGTGTCGGTGAGCTGGTGCCGGCTCAGCGCGGCTCGCCCGAACGCCGGCATCTGTCCGGGACCGGTGCGGATCGCCTCGGCCGCCTGGACGGGGGTGGCCGGGAACACCGGCGGCGCCGCCCGGAGGTAGAGCGCGCCCCCGACTCCGGTGGACGCATGGCAGGCCGCGCAGTTCAGCTGGAACTGCCTCGCGCCTTCCGAAAGCGATGCTTCCGACAATGCGAGCTTCGGGATGTCGGGTTCCGCGGAGCCCGTGAGTCCGACGACGTAGTCGACGAGCTTGCGGGTCGTCGCCCGGGAGTAGTGCGACGGTCCACGTTCCGGTGTCGCGGTGGGGCTCGAGAGCGGCATGCGACCGCTCGACACCCAGTAGTCGACGCCGGCACGACCCGCGTGCTCGAGTGTGGGTCCCCGAGCCGAGCCCCGCCCGTCGACGCCGTGACACACCGCGCAATCGGCGAGATACGTCGTTCTGATCGGCTCGCGCCCGGGCGGACCTTCGGAAGGAGCGGCGATCGCGAAAGGGACGACGAACAGCAGCCCGGTCAACGCGACGATCGGCAATACACCGGCGCCGAGTCGGGAGGCAGACCGGACTGTCACCTCCGGCGTCCCTGCGGGTGCTCGCGGATCGCCCGTTGGAGGAGCTCCGCGACATGGATCGGCGTCCGCTCGGTCGCTTGCTCGATCTGCTCGCGACAGCTGAACCCATCGGTGACAATGAGCGCATCGGGGTGGAGGTCCCGCACGGCCGGGAGCAGCACCCGTTCGCCGACGCGCATCGAGACGTCGTAGTGGTCGGCAGCGAAGCCGAACGAGCCGGCCATCCCGCAGCAGCCCGAGTCGAGCACCTCGTGATCGACGCCCATGCGCTCGAGCAGCGCCAACTCCGCGTCCAGGCCCAGGACCGCTTCATGGTGGCAGTGGCCGTGGACCGTCGCACGCACGTTGAGGCGGGGAGGCTGGTAGCGCTGTCGCTCGAGGAACTCCGAGAGCAGCAGCGTCTGGTCGGAGAGCCTTCGGGCGTCGTCGTCGTGGGGGAAGAGATTGACGAGCTCGTCGCGGAACGCTGCGACGCAGCTCGGTTCGAGCCCGACCACGGGAATGCCGGCGCGGATCCACGGCCGCAGCGTGCGGATCGTCTGTCGCCACAGCCGCTCGGCGGTGTGGAGCATGCCGAAGTCGTACAGCGGTCGGCCGCAACACAGCGGACGGGGTGGGAGCTCGACCGTGTACCCGGCGTCCTCGAGGACCTCGACGGCCGCTCGGAGCACCGATGACTCGAGGTAGTTGTTGAACGTGTCGGGCCAGAGCAGCACCCGGTCGGTCATGAGCGGTGCATCGTTTCCATGTGGGTGGACGCGGTTCTCTCCGGCGCCGCGTTGCATCGATGGAGTCGAGTAGCGCTCGGCCGCGATCCGGGGAGACTCGTGGTGCCCGAACACCGCGACACCGTCGTCGAGGAGATGGGCCTCTCCACGCGGGACAGGCCGGATCCGCGCTCGAAACCACTCGGTGAAGGTGGGAGACGCGAAACGGGGAATGGTCCGATCGGTGGCGACCCCGCCCGCCTTCTTCAGGAGACGCGACACGCCCGGCGCGTGGGCGCATGCGTTGACGAGGCGCGGCGCCTTCGCGGCGATGCGCGCCCACCAGTAGATGAGGCCCATGGAGTACGCCACCCGTGGGCGCAACCGTCGCGAGTAGTAGTGCGACAGGAACTCGGCCTTGTACGTGGCCATGTCGACATTGACCGGGCAATCGGTCTTGCATCCCTTGCACGCGAGGCACAGGTCGAGGGATTCGGCGACCGCGTCGCTTCGCCAGCCGTCGAGCTCGTCACCCGCCAGCATCTCGAAGAGCATCCGGGCCCGCCCACGGGTGGAGTCCTCTTCCTCGCGCGTCGCCATGTAGCTCGGGCACATCGTGCCTGACTCCACATCGCGGCACTTCCCGACACCGACGCAGCGTGCCGTCGCGTTCGCGAAGTCGTGCCCGTCGTCGGGGAACGCGAAGTGTGTCTCCACTCGACGGAGGCGACTGTCGGGACCCTTCCGAAGGTTCTCGTCCGGCGCGTCGGGCCGCACGACTTTCCCCGGGTTCATCTTCCCGGCGGGGTCCCAGACATCCTTGAAGTGGGCGAAGGCTGCGACCAGCTCCTCGCCGTACATCTTGGTGAGCAGCGCGCCCCGGGCTTGACCGTCTCCATGCTCGCCCGAGAGGGACCCGCCGTAGGAAACGACGAGATCGGCGGCCCGATCGAGGAACGCCCGCCAATGGGTGACGCCGGCCACGGTATCGAGGGTGAAGTCGATGCGACAGTGGATGCATCCCTGGCCGAAGTGGCCGTACAGCGCCGCCTCGTAACCGAACTCTTGGAGCAGGTCCCGGAAGTCACGCAGGTAATCGCCGACCCGGTCGGGTGGGACGGCGGCGTCCTCCCATCCCGGATGGCTCTGCGGCATGCCCGGTACGTGCGCGGTCGCCCCGAGGCCCGACTCGCGCACCTGCCAGAGCTTCCGCTCCTCCCACCCGTCCGTGAAGATCTTCGAGCTGGGTGCGTCGTCTTCGCCGGAGACGGCTGCGACGAGGCGCTTCGCCTGCTCATCGGCCTCGTCCTTCGTGTCGGCCCCGAACTCGACGAGCAGGAATCCGCCGCCCTCCGGGAGCAGGTCCACATCGTCGGGATGCAGACCCTTCTTGCGCATGTAGTCGATGAGCTTCGCGTCGATGCCCTCGAGGCCCACCGGCCGGTGCTCGCGCACGATCGGCACATGATCTGCGGCGCGGTACGCATCCGGATAGCCGAGTGCCACGAGCGTGCGCTCCGGTCGTGCGTCGATGAGACGAACGGTCGCGTGGAGGACGATCACGCAGGTCCCCTCGGTCCCGACGAGCGCCTTGGCCACGTCGAACCCCCGGTCGGCGAGGAGCCGATCGAGGTTGAAACCCGACACGCGTCTGGGGATCTGCGGGAAGCCGATACGGATCGCGTGCTCGTGGTCGTCGCGCAGGTCGCGCAGCGCCCCGTAGATCTCGGCGCGGCGGTCGGACCCCGCGACGATCTGCTGCAGCTCGGCCTCGGTCGTGGCTCCCACCGTCATCCGATGACCGTCGTAGGTGAGGATGTCGAGGTCGACCACCTGGTCGGCGGTGAGCGCACCGGGCCCGTACAGCTCGGCCATCACCGAGTGGATTCCGCATGAGTTGTTGCCGATCATCCCGCCCAGCGTGTTGCGATCATGCGTCGCCGGGTCCGGGCCGTACGTGAGGCCGTGGGCCCGGGCAGCCTCACGAAGGTGATCGAGGTTGCAGCCCGGCTCGACCACGGCGAGTCGTTCGTGGGGATCCAGGGAGACGATCCGGTTGAGGTACTTCGAGAAATCGATGACGACCGCGACGTTGGTGCACTGCCCGGCGAGGCTCGTTCCGCCACCCCGGCTGGTGATCGGTGCGTCGTACTTCCGACACGTCCGCACCGCGACCTCCACGTCGGCGATCGATCTCGGGACGACGACACCGATGGGTACCTGCCGGTAGTTCGACGCGTCCGTGGAGTAGGCCGCCCTGCTCCCTGCATCGAATCGCACCTCACCGTCGATGACTTCGCCCAGTTCGACGGCGAGTGCCCGGGCGTCGTCGTCGAGCTGGTCGGAGAGCTGCACGGGAGTCACCGTGTCCATGCCCTCGAATCGGCGAGGTCTGCTCATGGCCGGTTCGACCTCACCGACGAAGGAACCGTTCGGCGTCGGCCCGCCTGAGCTCGATGCCCAGTCCGGGCCGCCGCGGATCGGGCCGGAGCATGCCGGCGACCGGTTCGAGCACGCCGTCGAACATGAGCGACTCGATGCGGACGTGGTCGGCGAAGTATTCCACGTGCCGCGCGTGCCAGAGGCCCGTGCAGGTATGGGCGCTGACCTGCGGAGCGGTGTGCGCGGAGAGGTCGAGGCAATGCGCGTCGGCGAGCGCGCCGACGCGCAGGAACCCGGTGATCCCGCCGCAACGGGTCACGTCGGCCTGGAGGCAGTCGACTGCGCCCGCATCGAGCATGCGGCGGAAGTACGGGAGGTCGTAGCCGTACTCACCGGCTGTGATCTCCATGCCCGGCGGAGCCGAATCTCGTACGACCCGGAGTCCGTCGAGGTCGTCGGAGCTCACGGGTTCCTCGAACCAGACCACCCCGAGCTCGGCGAACGCCGCCGCCATTGCCAGCGAACGCTTGCGCGAATACGCACCGTTCGCATCCACGAACAGCCCGACATGATCGCCGATGGCGGCCCGCGCCCGAGCCACCCGGGAAGGATCGGCGGAAGGATCCCGACCGACCTTCATCTTCACCGCTCGGATCCCCTGCTCGGCCCATCCCTGCAACTGCTGTGCAAGCTGTGCGTGCGAGAAGCTCGTGAAGCCGCCGCTCCCGTAGATCGGTACCGCATCTCGGACCGGGCCGATCGCGTCGGCAACGGACACATCGAGCAACTTCGCCTTGAGATCCCACAGCGCGATGTCGACAGCGGCGATCGCTGACCCGGCCACGCCCGGCCGCCCGTCGTTGCGGATCGCGTCGACCATCGCTGCCCACGCCCCGCCCGTGGCCATCGGGTCGCATCCGTTCACGACATCGGCGAGGGTCTCGCGCACGATCGACGCCGCGGCGGGCGGGGCATAGGTGTAGCCGATCCCGACGGTCGACCCGGCCGTGACCTCGACGACGACGATCGTCGTCTCGTCCCACACGAGTGTCCCGTCGGACTCGGGCTCCGGCGTGGGAACGGTGTAGGCCGCCACGTCGATCTCGCGCACCGGCGGGTGCTCTCGGTTGGGCCGAGCGATCGACGCGGCGCCAGGCGGGCGCGCGTACCCCGTCGGGACGGGGGGACGTCGGTCCCGGACGTCACTCACGCGTCGCCTTCCGACGCGCTCCCACGACCGAACTTGGCGAACATCTGGGCGGCGACTGCTCGAACACTGTGGCTGGCCACCTTGACGGCGTCGGGGTCTCCCCGCAGCATCGACTGCGCGACTCCCTTCGCCTGCTCAAACGTGATGTGCGCCGGGAGGGGCGGGACGTTCTTGTCGGTGTACACGTCGAGCAACACGGGACGCTCGGCGGCGAACGCTTCATCCCACGCAGCTTCGAGCTTGTCGGGATCGTCGACCCGGATACCGTGGAGGCCGAGCAGGTCGGCGTACCCCGCGTAGTCCATGTCCTCGAGGAGCTGGCTGGTGTCGTAGCGCGGGTCCCCTGCCTCGCGCATCTCCCACGACACCTGATTCAGATCGTTGTTGTGCAGGACCAGCACGATGAACGTCGGGTTCCGCCACTCCTCCCAGTGTCGCTTCACCGTGAGCAGCCCGTTCATCCCGAGCATCTGGAACGCCCCGTCACCGATGGTGCAGACGACGGGACGCTCGGGAAACGCGAACTTCGCTGCGATCGCATACGGCATCGCGGCCAACATCGTGGCCAGCCGCCCCGAGAGGTTCCCCATCATGTTGCGTCCGAGCCGGATGTGGTGGCCGTACCAGTCGGCCGTCGTCCCGGCGTCGGCGGTGACGATCACGTCGTCGGGCAGCCGCTCGTTGAGCATGTGGAAGACGAGACGCGGATTGATCGGATCAGCCCTGACGCGGGCCGCACCCTCGATCATGTCGTTCCAGGTGCGCATGCCCTCGATCACGCCCTGCTGCCACGACCGGTCCGGCGTCTGTTGCAGAAGCGGAAGGAGCGCGGCGAGTGTCGTCTTGGCATCGCCCCAGAGATTGACCTCCATCGGATAGCGCAGGCTCAAGTGCCGGGGAAGGAGATCGATCTGCACCCCCCGCGCCTCACCCGTGGGTGGCAGGAACTCCCCGTACGGAAAGTTGGTCCCCACCATCAGCAGGGTGTCGCAGCCCTGCATCATGTCGTAGCTCGGCTTCGACCCCAGCAGCCCGAGCTGTTGGGTGTGGAACGGGACGTCGCCGGGCACCGCAGCCTTGCCCAGCAGTGCGGTGATCACGCCGGCGCCCAGACGCTCCGCGACCGCGAGGATTTCGTCGGTCGCGTCCAGTGCTCCCTGGCCGACCAACATGGCTACCCTCTCGCCCTCGTTCAGGACCGCCGCGGCGCGCTCCAACTCTTCGTGGGGCGGCGCCACACGCGTCGATGCGTGTCCCACGCCGGTGCGCGACACGAAGTGCTCGACGCTCGGATCCTCCATCGGGAGGTCCTGGACGTCGGCCGGGAGGATGACGACGGTGGGCTTGCGATATGCCCGGGCGATCCGCACCGCCCGATCCACCACGAGCTGGGCCTGCATGGGGGTCGTGACCGACTTCACGTACTCCGCGACGTCGCCGAAGAGCCGTTCCATGTTCAGCTCCTGCTGGAAGTCGCTCCCCATCGCGACCCGAGCCTGCTGCCCGACGATGGCGACGACGGGCTGGTTGTCCAACCGGGCGTCGTACAGGCCGTTCATCAGGTGCACCGCACCCGGTCCCGACGTCGCGATGCACACCCCGACCTCGCCGGTGAACTTCGCGTGGGCACACGCCATCAGACCCGCCATCTCCTCGTGGGTCGGCCTGACGTAGCGAAAGTCCTTGCCGTCCCTCTCGGCCCGCCCGAGTGCACCGTCGAAGCCTCCGATGCCGTCGCCCGGATAGCCGTAGAACCGGTGGAGGTCCCACTCCACCAGTCGATCGATCACGAAGTCGCTCACCGTGTACACGACGTGGCCTCCCGTTGCTTGTCGACGGCTCTCGACCGCTTCCGCACGGACGAAGTCGTCGATGTTCGGCATGGACCACCTTGCCCAGTCGCCGCCGAGCGAAACTGCGTTTCCCCGCGGCGCCTCCGCTGAAGTGGCCGCGCTCGGCCCCGCTCCTCAAACGCTGCAATGGACGGCCGAAGGCTCACCGAGGATCCGAGTCGCGTCGCGAATGGAGTTCACCGTTCGACGGAGGGCTCCACCAGCCCTCCACGTCGCCCAACGCGTCGACGACGCTTGGATCAGCCTGTGCCGGGTCCGGCCCAGTCGCAGCAACCACGCTGAGCGACCCATCGGTTTCCAGGACGACCGCGAGCGCTTCCGAGACCGACGCGCGGCCGGCGGCGCGGATCGCGGCTCGGACCTCCTCCAAGCGAATCCGCTCCCGACGGAGCAGAGTCTCATCGACCCGTCCTCTGCACACGAGTGCCGTCGGTCGCGAGGTCACCGCGCGCGCGACCAGGTTCGATCGCGATGCGGCCCACGCCAGCATGCCTTGGAGGCACGCCAGCACAGCGAATGCCACCGCGCCCTCGAGCAGCGGAACGGAACGATCGAGGAGCACAGACGCGAAGACCGCGCCGAAGGCGACGGTGATCGTGAGTCCATAGGCCGTCATCTTCGCCAACGTCCGCTTGCCGGCGATCCTGAGAACCACGAGCAGAGCGACGAAGCCGATCGGCGTGACAACCAGGGTCGACAACCACGACGGCCACGACTCGGGCAGGAGGGTCACGGTTCGACGTCTTACCCGGGGCGGCCCGCCGCGACACTCTTCACTCTGCCCCTCACTCTGCGCCGACTCATTGACGCCGGATATGTGTACGGGCTCGGGATATCGGGCATGAGGCCGTCGTGGAGTTCCGCGATGCAATCGTTGCTCTGGAACGGCGCTTTTGGATGGAGGGCGAGGACTTCTTCCGAGCGCATCTCGCGTCCGACTGCATCATGGTGCTGCCGGAGCGGGGTGGTGTGCTCGAGGGCCCTGCGATCGTCGCTGCGGTGAAAGAGGGCCCGAGGTGGGCGTCGGTCAGCATCGAGGCGGTCCACCTCGTCGCCCCCACCGGGCAGTCGGCGTTGCTCGTCTACCGGGCGAGCGCCAACCGGCCGGGTGCTCCGTCGTACCAGCTCCATGCGTCGAGCCTCTACGTCTCGGAGGACTCCGTGTGGCTGCTCGCGTTCCATCAGCAGACGCCTCTGCGGAACAGCCGGGAACGGGCGATGCCCAGCGAAGAGCCTCTCCCGTCTGGGTGATCGCGATGTCCAGAAGCCGGTTCTTCTTGGGAGTGAAGATCTGTTTTCGGAGTTCGCAATGAGTTCAAACTCAGCTGGTGCGACGAAGCGTGAACACTCCGGCAGCCGGCGGGCGGTGCTCGCCGCCTTCGCCGCGAACCTCGGAGTCGCCGTCGCGAAGTTCCTCGGGTTCGCGGTCACGGGCGCGGCGTCGCTCTTGGCCGAGGGCATCCACTCGGTCGCCGATTGCGCGAACCAGGCATTGCTGCTCCTGGGCGCATCCCGCTCACGTCGTCGCGCTTCGGCCGCGCATCCGTTCGGGTACGGGCGGGAGCGCTATTTCTGGGCGTTCGTGGTGGCAGTCGTACTGTTCACCGGTGGTGGTCTCTTCGCTCTGCTCGAGGCCGAGGAGAAGCTCCGCTCTCCGCACTCAGTCGCCTCGATCCCCTGGGCGATCGGAATCCTCCTGGCCGCGATGCTCTTCGAAGGGATGTCCCTTCGGACTGCCGTCCGGCGCGCGCGTGGCTGCAAGGTGGACTCCGAGTCGTGGTTTGCGTTCATCCGTCGTTCCAAGCAGGCCGAACTCACGGTCGTGCTCCTCGAAGACTCTGCCGCGCTGCTCGGCCTGAGCTTCGCCCTCGCCGGCCTGGGTCTCGCGGGCATCACCGGCAACGCGCGCTTCGACGGCCTCGGGACGCTGGCCATCGGACTGCTCCTCGTGACGATCGCCCTGCTCCTCGCAGTCGAGATGAAGAGCTTCCTCATCGGCGAATCTGCGTCGGAGGCCGACATCTCATCAGTGCGGCAGGCCTTGCAGTCGGATCGGCGGGTGGATCGGGTCCAAAGTCTTCGCACCGAGCAGCTCGGTCCCGACGAAATCGTGGTCGGCGCCGAGATCGACCTCCGCGTCGAGGAGCTGACCGGCCCGGACGTCCCCCGCGCGCTCCGAGAGCTCGAGGACGCCGTCCGGGAAGCGGTTCCGGCGGCTCGAATCGTCTACGTCGAACCGGTTCTCGGTCCCGGCGATGCGCACCCACCCGTATTGTCAGATGGCACCCGCTGAGGGTGCCCGGACAACTGGGCTGTCCGGACGCCGAGAGAGAAGGTTGCCTGAACGAGCCGTCGCGGTACCGCCAAGGCGAGGCACAGACCCACATCCGGCGCCTGGAAGGCGCGTCGGACCCTGCGGACATGCCCGCGGTACTTCCGCTCCGGTGTCCCCGTTGCGGGAACGCGTGGCACGCTCGTGCTCGGCTACGGCCCCGAAGCTGCCATCGAAGACGGCGAAGTTCTCGTCGCACTCCCAGAGCCCGGGGGGACGTCGGGCACCGACTCCGACCGGCCCGTACACCCGGGCGGACGGTAGCTGGTCAGGCGCCGAGGGAGTCAACGTCGAGCGTCGGGTCGTCATCAGGACTGGACAATCCCGCTCGTGGGTTCTGGCGGTATCCAGCCGCTTCAGCAGCCTCTCCCTTGTGCGCGCCCGCGCCGGTCGCCCACCTCGCGACGGGAACGTCGAGGGTGGAGTGCAAGACGATCGAAGCGACGACGACCACCGCGACGAGGTGGTACAGCTCCACGCCGCCCGGCACGCCGGCCTCCAGCACGAGCAGCGCATATGCGATGGACGCGAAGCCACGCGGACCGAACCACGCCGCCACCGCGAGCTCCCGCCGCGAGAGATCCACACGTGCGAGCGCAACGAAGATCGCCGCGGGTCGGACCACGACGAGCATGAGAACGGCGAAGACGACCCCACCTGCCCCGATGTCACCGATATAGCCCGGAGTGAGCAGGAGCGCGAAGACGAACACCGCTGCGAGCTTCAAGAGCTCCGAGACAGGCTCCGCGATCCGCTCGAAGGCTCGGGTGCCGTGCTCGTCGAAACACGAGAGAGCGATGCCGCACGCGAAGGCCGCGAGGAAGGGGTTGGCACCGCTCGTGCGGGTAGCGGCGAACACGACGAGGGTCACGCCGAGCGGGCCAAGGGGGTCATAGCGCGCCGCCCGGCCCAACCAGCGGAGTCGTTCCAGACGAGCGACCACGAACGGCACACCCAGCCCGATCGCGACGCCGCCGAGCAGCTCGATGCCGACACTGAGCAGCGGAGGATCATCGTGGAGAGCGACGCTGAGAAAGATGAGCACGACCGGCAGGGCGATGCCGTCGTTGACGCCGCTCTCGACGTTGATCAGTCGGCGCAACCGAAGGGGAACCGCCTGGTTGCCGACCAAGGATGCCGAGAAGACGGGGTCGGTCGGGCTCAGGATGGCGCCGATCAGGAACGCGTTCACCCAGCCGAGCCCGGCGAACCAGTGCGCGGCGCCGGCAGCCAGCACGATCGTCAACGGCATGCCCAGGACCAGCGCTCGGATCGGGAGATGCCACCCGACTCCGGCGGCGTCGGGAGCACGATCCCCGAGACCCGATCCGAGGCGGATGCCGTCGGTGATGAGGATCGCAAAGAGTGCCAGCTCGGCGACCATCCGCGGCACTTCGAGACCGCCCTCGACCTGGACGACACCGAAACCGCCTGCTCCGACCACGAACCCACCGACCAGGAACAGCACTGCACTCGACAGCACAGTTCGTCGAAACCGCTCCGAGAGCAGCACGGCCACGACGAGCAGCACACTGAACACGAGCAGGAGATCCACGACTCTGTCCTACCCAGGACTGCCGAGAACATCCGCCGATTCGAAGGGCGCTTCGTGACAACGCTCACCGGGTAGGCCTCACCTCATGGGGTTGTCGATGGCTGAGTCAACGGCGAACACTCGCAAGAGCGAGATCCCAGCGTCGGATCTCGACGACGAAGCTGATAGAGAGGAACTGCGCGATCGGTACTACGGCCTGCTCCAAGAACTGCGGGTCATACTCCCGGGAGTGCAAGTGCTCGTGGCGTTCATGCTCACGGCGCCGTTCGCACGCCGCTTCTCGGAGCTCGGTTCAACAGAGACGGCATTGTTCGGCGTGGCGCTCGTGTCGGCGATCCTCTCGGTGGTGAGTTTCATCACCCCCATCGCGCTCCACCGGCTCGGTCCGCGCACTGCGCGAGGTCAACGCGTTCGGTTGAGCATCGCCTCCACCCAGGTCGGATTGCTCCTCCTGGTGATCTCCATGTTGCTCTCGCTCACCGTGGTGTCGGGCTTCCTCTTCAGCACCATCATCACGGGCATCGTCGTCGCGATCACCGCGACCGCGACGATCACATCATGGATCGTCGTTCCCGCGCTCCTTCGGCGCCGTGAGCTGCAGCTCGCCGAACAGACCCCCGACCGGGCGGAACAAACGACACTCGACCGTACGAGCTGAGTCTCGCAACGCCTACCGCGATTTGAAGAGCGCCCACGCGGTCGCGTTGCGCGAGCTACGGAGCTCGCTCCCGACTGCGTGCAACGGCGCTCAGGAGCAACGTCGACGTTCGATGCCGGGGGTACTCAGCTGGGAGGAGGTGAGTCGAGCTCGGCAAGACGCTCACCCGCCTCGACCGGTGCACCGAAGACAAGGAGTCGTCCACCGAACGCGATCGCACACACTCCGAACCATCCCCAGCCGAGCATCAGGCCCGCGACCACATCGCTGGGCCAATGGTACGTGAGCAACACACGCGACACTCCGACTGCGACGGCCAGCCCGACGCCGACGCCGGTGATGATTGACTGTGCCCGTGGTGGACGCCGCCGACTGACGAGAAATGCGGCCGCGGCCAATGTCGCCGCCGCGCCCGCCGAGTGGCCGCTGGGGAAGGAATCGTTTCCGAGGCCGATGACGGGATCGATTGCAGGCCGGAAACGGCCGACTCCGGCTTTGACGAGGTTCGAGGCGACGGATTGCCCGATCATCGCCAGCGCGAGAAACGGCACGATCCAGCGGCTCCGTGTTCGCACGGTCTCGACCGCGCCAACTACGACGCCGGTCAGGATGACTCCGACAGTGCTTCCCAGCTGTGTCACCAGGTCGGCCGCGTCGTAGGGACCACCTCGAACGGTGCGTCCCGACCAGTTCGACACCGCTCGGTCCAATTCCACCACCGGACCGGACGCGCGCACTGCAAAGGCGAGAACGAAGACCACGACGATCGCCGCAAACGCGAGGGTGAGCGCGAGACCGGTTGTTTCAGCGGGACTCGATCGGCGAAGAACGACGCGAACGACGCGGCTGCCGTGATCAGATCGGCCCGCAACGGCACGGGCCGCCCGTCGACCGCTCCGTGGCGATGCCGGGTCGAGCGCGGGGTGGCGGAAGAACAACACCCCGACGAAGGCGCCGGCTGCGACCGAAGCACCGAGCAGCACGACCAGTCCGATCAAAGATCCTCCTCGACAACGGTTTACCGCCCTGACCCGGCCGGGCAAACCTCATGCATTGAGCACCAAGGATCGAACCGGAGACTGCGATCCCCGGCCTCAGGGAGAATCGCACCGTCCATCTGGCTTCGACGTCACCCGTCCTGCTGCTCGGGGGCCTGCCTGTCGGCTGGCACAGCATCTTTCCGTCGGGCCTTTCAGAGCCGCGTTGGCGCTCGGAGCTGCGGGCTTCGTCGCCATCACCATCAGCTTCTTGCTCGTCGCAACACTGGTGACGCGGACACTCGAGACGGGCTGGCCCGCACGCATCGACGATCGGGTCGTCGTCGAGGTCGCCGACGCCCGTACCCCGACCGCTACAGAGCTGAGCGTCGTAGCCTCTGGACTCGCCGAAACGATCCCCGTCATCGCGGCCATCACCGTCCTGTGTGCCGCCCTTCTTGCTGCACGACGACCCTTCATGGCATTGCTGATCGGCATCGGCTTCGCCCTCGAGCCGTCGATCTATGCCGTCGTCACATATCTCGTGCCACGGCGACGACCACCCGTCGCGTGGCTCGAGCCCGACCTTCCTCCTGACGCATCGTTTCCGTCCGGCCACGTCGCCGCGGCCGTCGTGCTTTATGGCGCAGTCGCGCTGATCGCTGCATCCCTCGTCCGGCGCCGCAGCCTCGCGAACGCGATCGTGATCCTCGCCGGCACCGCCGTCGTCGCGGTTGCGGGCAGCCGGATATACCGCGGCGAGCACCACCCCACCGACGTCCTCGGCGGCGCGACCATGGGGTTCGCGTGCCTGGCCACTGCGGTCCTGGCCGTACGCACCGGAGTCGCTCGTCGGCAGATCCGACATGTCGACGCCTTACGCGCGCCACCACCGACGAACGCCAGGGAATCAGACGGGATCAGGTCGGCTCACTCGGCATCGAGAACTCGGCACGCTCCTGGGGATCCTCGAAGCCAATGACGGCCCAGACTCTCGCGCGCGCCACTTCGCCTCAGACTCTCGACGCGGTGGTTCCCATCCTCGAGTACAAGGTGGTCGTCGCGGTGCGAAACGATGACGGGCGGAGGCTCCCACCCTCCTTTGATTCGCTCCTCCATGTCGTCCACGTTGCTCCCCCAGTCCTCCTCGTCTACCGGACACAGAACGGGGGCGTCGGGCGGGCCGGCGAGTCGACGGAGGCCATCGAGCGGCACCCGGACCGGGCCGCACCAACAGCTGAGACGATCCGACAGCAGATCGGCGAGCACTGCATTGTCACTCCCGGGGCTGCTGAGGAAGCGCGCCACCCAGGCTCCCAGCGCGTCCCGGTCCGCCGCGTCGCGGGCGGTCTCCAGGGAGAACTCACGATCATCGCTCATGGTCTTGCCGTACCCACCTGAGCGCGGCGCCTACCCCTGTTCTTTGCCTGAGAATCGCGTCGGCCGGCTCCGGGGCGAATGGTTGTGGGTCGTCAATCCCCACGAGCGAGGCGCAGCAGATGACCCGCCTCGTTGAAGGAGTGCAGTATCCAACGACCACGGTCGGTGTCGTACTCCCACTCCGTCATCCCGGTGTTTGATGCACGGAGCTGCGCGTCAGCGCTTCGTGGTGAGATTCCGAGCAGCACGCGCAGCGAAGCCATGATCACACCTGCATGACACACAGCCACGACCGTCTGGTCGGGATAGTCGTGTGCGATGCGCTCGAGCATCCTCTGGACGCGTTGGTGGAACGTGTTCCAGCTCTCGCCCGCTGGAGCGAACAGCCGATCGGGCTCGCTCTCCATGTCGAAGGACCCATATCGGGCGGCATACTCCGTCCACTCGAGGCCATCGGCCTCTCCCGTGTGGACTTCGCAGAGATCGCACTCCCGGGCGTGGATCTCGAGACCGAGCGCGGGTGCGATGACGTCCGCGGTCTCGATGGCGCGCGGGATGATGCTGGCCAGCAGCAGGTCAGCTCGGACTCGACCTGACTCGGCGAGGTGATCGCGGAGCGATTCGGCCTGGCGACGCCCCAGCGGCGTCAGACCGACGCAGCCGACGGGCCCTCCGATCACGCCGCGAAAGCCGGCGTACGCATCTCCATGGCGAACGAGGATCAACCGCATGAGGCGCGACGCTACGCGTCCGCGGCGCCCGGCTTGCATCAACGCAGCAGGACGCTCAGCACCCCCAGTCCATAGATCACCAGGATCCCCACACCTTCGAAGCCGATCCCACGTTTGCTGCGGTGGATGAGTCCCGCGGCCAGGACGGCCGTCAGGAGCACCGCCAGAGCAAGGAAGAACGTCGTTCCGTTGTCGACTGCGTGGTACACGCTGCCCGGTCGGTAGAACACATCGGCGACGGCCACGAACAGGATGTCGAACGTGTTGCCACCAACGATGTCGCCGACCGCGAGCGTCAGCGCGCCGATCCTGACCGCGGCGATGGCCGTGACCAGCTCCGGTAACGAGGTGACGACACTCGTGACCAGGCCGCCAACAACCGACGCGGAGAGCGGAGTGGCTCGCACCAGTGAGATCCCCGACGCGGCGATCGCGAACCCGGCCACCGTGACCACCGCCGCCATCGCCGCGAAGCGCCCCCAGAGATGGAAGGTGGTGATGGGGATGGTGTCGCCGTCGTCGGCGCCCTCATCGGGCACCGTCTCTCCGGTTCGCCGCGGGCTCCACATCGGCACGTCACGGGTGGAACGGACCAGCAGGAGGCCGTAGCCGTAGCCGACAACCAGCAACACGGTGGCCGGGTGGATACCGCCGACGGTGGAGTCGGGTGCGCCGCCGGCGCCGAGGACGAGACCGACGAGCGCGACGAGCACGATCGTCTGCATCACGTTCGGCAGCGATGCGGCGGCGTGCTCCAGGTTCGCCCGGCGGTATGTCAGGTCGGCGATGGCGAGGAAGGTGGTCTGCACCGCGATGCCGCCGACGGCGTTGGCGACTGCCAGGTCGGCCTCACCCGACGCGGCGGCCACAGCAGTCGTCACGATCCCGGGTATGGATGTAGTAGCCCCCACGAGCAGAGCGCCGGCCAGCGCCTCCCCGATGCCTGTCCGGTCGGCCAATGCATCGACCACCCGGGCGAAGGGCAAACCCACGGCGACCAGCGCTCCCCCGGCGGCCAACAACACCAGCACGCTGACGGACACGGGGAGCGCGAAGGTCATCAGACCCGGACGAGCGCGGTCACAACCAGTCCACGCGTCGGAACCACAGCGCGAGCGCCATGCGGCTCACGACGATCACCCCGAGCGCCGCGAGGTAGCCCCAGGGCGCGTCGTCTCGGCCTGTGCCTGAAGTTCATGCCCGAGAGCCCTATGAGCAGTGTCGGCAGCAACGGGAGGGCCACTCACGCCGACATCGTGCGCCTGAAGACAGCTACGAGACGTGTCGTCGTAGCGCTCGACCTTCGGCCGCTGCCCCGCTTCGATGGCGTCCTCCACCGCCAGTTCGTGCAGCTGCAGCGCTGCAGCGATGTGGTCGAAGTCGCCTGCCACGGGATCCGTCACGTCGATCCAGGCGAACGTCCCCGATGCGTGCCGTACCGCGACCGCTTCGGCAAAGGCGGTCGCCTGGCTGCCTCCGGTGCGGTCGTAGATCGAACTCGAGGTGATCACCCCCGGCGCGTACCCGATCCGCTCGGCCGGTACCCCGAACTGCGCCGAAATTGCCAGACCACCCGAGATTGCCAGACCACACGGACAACGTCTCGAGCTGCGCCTCATCCCCCCGACGCAACAACGCTCAAGGGTTCTGTAGTCGTTCGACTTCTTGTTCCAGCGCGAGGATCCGAGCGATCGCTCCCATCGTGAGTCCCTCCTTCGACAACCGGAACGCGTGCGCGAGGAGCGAGACGTCGTTGCGCGGGTAGCGCCGCTGATTGCCGGAGGGTCGTGCCGGTTCGCCGACTTGAGGGATGTTCATGCGCCGCACGGTCTGTGGATCAATATCCAGAAGGTCGCTCACCACCGCCAGCGTGTACAGCGGCTCCGCTGGGTCATCGAGGCGCCTTTGCCACTTGGGCCGGGCCATCATCACCCCGAGTTCTCGAAGTGCGAGCGGCCACCGATTCACCGCGCGTCTGCGTCAGTCGTGGTGGAAGCTCCGCCGGGCTCCGCGTCGCTGAACCTCCGCATATAGATCGTCTCACCGCCGGCGACGATCACCGCGAAGAGCGCGAACGCAACGAGTACCAGCGGATCGTTCACGGCCTGGTAGCTCACGAGTCCCGCCAGGACGACGGCATCGAGGACCACGGCTGCGACAAGCGACGCCGCGCGAGCCCCAGTTTCATGGCGCAAGTGACGCCAGTGGCCCCAGTGGATGACCACGTCGAGCGCCAAGTAGGCGAACGCTCCCAGGGCCGCTATTCGGGTCAGGTCGAAGGCGACGGTCACAACGATCGCAGTGGCTGTGGTCACGACGAGCGGGGGGTTGGCGAACGGGAGCCGTCTGCCCACGCGGATCTCGGGGACCTCGTCCATGTCGCTCATCATCCCGAGCATGCGAGACGTCGAGTACATGCTCGCCATGACGCTCGTGATCGTGGCGATCACGGCCAGGCCGGCAACGAGTCGGAAGCCGGCTGATCCGAACACCGGGCGTGCCGCCTCGGCCAACGAGTAATCGCGGGAGCCGACGATCTCGCTGAGACTGAGATTGCCGCGCACGGCGAGCGCGACTGCGACATAGACAACCGTGACCACCCCGATCGAGATGACGATCGCCCGGCCGACATTGCGGTGGGGATGCTCGATCTCACCTCCGGTGTTGGTGATCGTCGTGAACCCCTTGAACGCCAACAGCGCGATCGCGACTGCGCCCAGGAGCGACACCGCGGCTGGGGACGCGATCTCATGGCCGTCGCCAGTCGGGAAGTCGGCGACCCACAGGCAGGCGCCGGCGAAGAGAACGAGTCCTCCGATCTTGACGACGGCCATCACGCTTTCGGTCGCGTTGACCGCACGGTTCCCTGCGGCGTTGATCGCGAACGATCCGATCAGGAGGACCACACCAAGGCTCGCCACCACAATCGTGGAGGAGTCGATCCCGACAAGTCTCGTGAGGTAGGTGCCGAAGGTCCGCGCCACCAGGCTCTCGTTGAGCACCATCGATGCCCACATCGCCATCGTGAACGTCGCCGCGACCGGTCCGACGCCGTAGGCCTCGTTCAAGAACTTTCCGATCCCGCCGGCCGACGGGTACGTGTTCGACAACTTGACGTACGAATAGGCGGTCGTTGCGGCGACGAGCGCCGCGGCGACGAAAGCCAACGGGAACAGCGGACCGGCGGCTGCCGCAACCTGGCCCATCAACGCGAACACCCCGGCGCCGATCATGACGCCGGTTCCCATCGAAACCGCGCCCGCGAGCGTGATCTTGCCGCTCGCAGTGCCCGAACCGGATTGCGACGCGCCGCTCACCGCCAAGGCCTCCGTGCTGTCGGAGATGCCGGTCTACCGTCTCCTCTTCTCAGGCCGACTTCTCAGACCGACCGAACCGCATCGGAACCCGAGGTCTCGGATCTCGGACCGGTCCCGCTCGGTCCGGGTTCGGACGACGGAGGCGCTGACCCTTCTACCCCGGCCTCACGCTTGGGTCGCTCGAGAAGCGCCTCGAACAACTCCCGATAGCGGTGCATGGCGTCGAACATCTTGACGACCGTGACCGAGCCGTCTTCGGTTGCCCGGAAGGTCGCGTACGCCTCCCGGTACGGGTCGGCAAGCTCGGCGTGGGCCATGGACAACGCCCGAGCGCGAGTCTCGAAGCCACCGTCGGGAAATCCGCGTTCGCGCATCAGCGCCGAGATCAGGTGCTCGGATTCGCGTACCGAGTACGAGGGATCCTCGAGGAAGCGGTACTGGATCTCTTTCCAGCGTTCGGTCATCTCGTCGCGACTGTCCGGCGACACTCGGTCGAGCTCCATCTCCCGGAACCGGTGAATGCGCTCGTCGAGCTCAGCCTCAGCGGCTTTCCGTCCGAGACGCGCGACGGTTGCGTCGTAGTCATCACCGAATTGACGACGAAGCGCCTCAGTGTGGCTCCGCCGTGCCGAACGTCGACGAACCATCACCCCAATCAGCAACGCCCCGAGCACAACTACTGCGGCGAGAACGACTCCGAGAACAATCCACTCGCGTGTCTCCAGGTCCATGGGGCCTCCTTACATGGCCGGAGCGGCCGGTCGCCGCTCCTGAACACCTCGTTTCTCGTTTCTACCCATGGTCCTCGTCAACGAACCACGACACCGCGGGCTCTCCCCTCGCCCGTCGTGGGGCTCAGCACCTCGGCGCTACCGCATAGTCCGGACAAGATCTTCGCCACCGCACGTCGTTGTGGGCGAGACCGGCACGATGAGACGAGCCAGGGTTCGCCCGCGGAGGCCATGACGTCCTCAGACCATGATGTCGGCGGGCGCTGTCGCGGCCGACTCGCCGTCGACTATCCAGCCTCGGGCCAGGCACCCGCGGCCGATGCACGCGTCGAGGCACGTGTTTGGGCGGGCAAGATCGGGGTACAGGCACTCCATGGGATATGGAATCATCGGAATTCTCGTCATCGTGCTGCTGATCCTCGCGATCATCTACTTCGCACGACGGGCCTAGCTGAGACTCGCGCGGTCGGAGAACCGCAGCGTCGCCGGAGACTCCCGAGCGCCGCCCGGACTTCGTGACACGGTTGCGTTTTCGTTGGATACGGCCTGCGGAGGTGCTCCATGTTGGATGACGGATACGACATCGCCGTCGTACATCTCGATGGCCGAGCGGAGATTCGCCTCGTCGGCGAGTTCGACCTCGCCGCGGCCGCTGATCTCAGTCGGGAGTTGCTCGGAGGGTTGACGGCCGCGAAGTCCGTCGTCGTCGACATGAGCGAAGTCACATTCATCGACTCGTCAGCGCTCGCGGTGTTCGTGCGTTCCTACAAGTTCGCAGCGGAGAAGGGAACGACCTTCCGGCTCGTGAATGCGTCTGGGCACAGCGCGAGGGTGCTCGTCATCACGGGCCTCGACGCGATCCTCGTCGATCGCGCGCGTCCGACCGACGCGGGAGCGACGTGACCGCGCGGGAGGCTGGCCGCGCGAGGTCCGGATCCTCCCAAACGCGCGGCCAGCTCGGGCGAGAGGTTCTGATCGATCAGGAACTTCACGCGCCCCGGCGGAGGGGCAGCTCACGCTCGCGCACGGCCTCAGCGGCGCAACGGAGGGCCTCGGCCACGTCTTCGAGCTCGAGGTCGGGGTGCTCAGCGACGATCTCCGGGATCGCCTCGGTCGGCGGCGGACAAGCCTCTGACCTGCGGTCTCGTGGTGGGCGCTGAGGGACTCGAACCCCCGACCCCCTCCTTGTAAGGGAGGTGCTCTAACCAGCTGAGCTAAGCGCCCGGAGGCGTCAACGCTACCGGCCGGTGAGCAGATTGACCGCCGGTGGGCCGGGGTTCGCCGTCGGGACGCCGGGGGGACGAACGTCCCGACGAACACCTTGCGTCACCCCGACCCACCGTGTTGGCGGATTGGTGCGGTGTGGGAGATCACGCTGTGCGGACGTTGATCTCCCACTCCATGATCACGGGAGGGCTGACCTTCGGTGGCCGACCCCGCTTGCGCTTCTGGGCGATGACCTTGCCGTTCACGATGATCTCCCCGCCCCAGACGCCCCACGGCTCCCGCCGCTCGATCGCCGCGTCGAGGCACTCCTCGCGCACGACGCATCCCCGGCAGAAGGCCTTCGCCCGAGCCATGTCGTCCAGCTGCTCGGAGAAGAACAGCGTGGTCAATGACGCGGACCCGTCGGCACACCGGGCCTCGTCCCGCCACTCTTCGTCTTCGAACTCGACTGCGTACATCCCGCTACTTCCCCTGCATCTCTCGTGTCGGTGTCTGCTGTGTGTGCTGGTCGCGCGTCGTCGGTTGGTGGTCGGAAAGGGTCCCGAACAGCAGAAAGGCCGCCGGGTTGCCCCGACGGCCTGGTGACTCCTTCGCAGCTTCGCTGCTCAGGGAGAGATCACCGGACGCCGGGGCCGCACGTGCTTGCGGTCGGCATTCACGCCAGTGAGCGGCGTGATCGACCACGAGCACGGGGCCATGGCGAAGGCTCCGGGCACCGCGACGCGCGCGTCCGACACCGGGGCCTGGTACTGCGGCCGTGCGTCGAAGGTGCTCATCGGGTGGGTCTCCGGGTCGGTGTCGGGTGAATCGAGTCTGCAGTGTACAACGGCATCCGCGGTGGCGGACTGAAATTAGACAATCAGACCGGCCGGGGCGGGTCAACCGAATTACCGGGTGCCCACCAGCAGGTGATGGGGATGCAGGTAGCCGCGGTCGAGTGACACCTCAGCGACTGCGAGCCCGCTGCCCTCCAGCCAGGCCCGCATCTCGGCGGGAGCCACGAACGTGAAGTCGGTCGCCTCGCTGGCGGTGAAGCCGACGACCTTCACGGCCAGCGTCTCCTGGGCCTGGTTCCACCGGGCCTTCCACCGGGGCGAGGGCGCCATCTCCTTCACCAGGAGCCGACCGCCGGGTGCGAGCTGCGCGGCCGCCCGCTCGACGAGCTCACGCTGCGCCGACGCGGGGAGCAGGTAGAGCACATCGACGATCGTGATCGCGTCCCACGGTCCCTCGGGTACCGCGCCACCTGGCGCGACCTGGAGCGTGAGCGTCCCACCGCCGGCCCGCACGCCGTCGACGACGGCCGCGGCGTCGACGAGCTTGCGTTCGTCGAGGTCGACGCCGACGACGCGACGATCAGCCGCTCCGAGCGCGAGGTACGACGCGAAGAGGCCGTGACCGCATCCGATGTCGAGCACCGCGCCGCGCGGCGGCACGCGCGCCGCGATCTCCGCCAGCGGACACGTCCGCCACCGCGCGTGCACGTGGAGACGCATCGCGAGCGGCGCGTCGGTGAAGAGCGCGAGCGCGGCACGACCACTCGGTGGAACGGGGGTGAACGCGCTCACGCCGTCGGAACGAGATCCGCGAAGGTGCCGAGCGTGAAACCCTGGCGGGCCACGACATAGCGGGCCGCCGGACCCGTGAGCACCGCGAGCTCGTCGCCCCAGCGGTACCCCCACCGGTAGCGGACGCGTTCCGGGTCGCGCCGCTCTCCGGGGTGCGCCCACAGTTCGAGCGTCGGATGGCCGGTTGCGGAGAGTCGGTCGAGCGCCCGCGCCAACGCGGCCCCGTCGAGCCGGCCCGACGGATCGAGGCCGCCCGACGCCTCGGGATACGCGACGCCGATCTCGTCGGCCCGATGCTCGAGCGCGACCGCGAGGCGGTCGGTCCCGAGCGCGAGGACCGGTCCCCCGCTGCCGTAGGGCACCCGCACGGCTGCGATCCCCTGCTCCCCGGCGAGCTCGAGCACCACTTCCCGGACGATCGGCCAGAGGTGCAGGTGCTGGTGGGTGTCGAGGTGGCTGATCGGGATCCCCAGCCCCTCCACCCGTTCGAACTGGGCCGTGAACTCCCGCCGGAGGTCGTCGGGATCGACCTTGCCCGCGAGCGCGCGGGCGGTGAACTGGCGCCAGGACCCGGGCAGCCGACCCCTGCGGTCGACGAGGGTCGGGATCTCGGCCGCGGCGAGCAACGGTGGATCCTCCCCCACCGCCGCGAGGTGCACACCGACACCCAGGGTCGGCACCTCGGCGAGCAGCGGTGCGGTGCGTTCGAACGCCGGGCCGACCGCGAGGACCGAGGTGCTCGTGACGATGCCCTCCCGGTGCGCCTGGAGGATCCCGTTCGAGATCCCGGCGGTGAGACCGAAGTCGTCGGCGTTCACGATGAGGAGCCGGGCTGCCGCGTCGGGATCCGGTGTGATCGACGGGCGGGTCCGGCCCCGCGCCGCCGCCCGCGGTTCCGCCGGCGCTCGTTCGGCCGTGAGCCCGGGCAGCGGGCGCAATCGCTGCAGCTCGCGGTACGAGCTCAGCAGATCGCCCGCCATCATGAAGATGTCGGGGGGCGACGACAGCGTCGATACCCCGCGCTTGCGCGGGAAGTAGTCGACACCGAACTGGATGATGCGAAAGCCTGTGCGCTCGGCTCGGACGAGCAACTCGGCGTCGATGAACGACTTGTTGCTCGTGAGCTCGAGTTGACCGAGCACCGAACGACGACACAGCTTGAACGGGAAGTTGACGTCGCGGACACCGAGGCCGAACGCCGAGCGGATGAGCGCGTTCCAGCCCATGGAGTAGACGTACTGACGCGGGCCTTCCCCGTAGCGGTTGTGCCGGTAGGCGCTCACGAGATCGGCCCGGTGCGAGCGCATCAGGCGCAGGGCTCGCTGCAGCTCCGCGAGGTCGCAGGGAAGGTCGGCGTGCGTGTAGAGCACGAGGTCGCCGGTGGCCGCCGCGAAGCCGGTGCGGAGGGCTCCACCGACCCCGCGGTTCTCCTCGTGGTGGACCACGTGCACGCGGCGCTCGCTCACCGCGGTCTTGTCGACGATCTCACCCGAGAGATCGGTCGAGGCGTCGTCGACCACGAGCACCTCGAAGTCGGCGATCTCGCCCTCGCCGCAGAGCCACTCCCCGACTTCGAGCGCGGCGTGCAGGGTGGCGGGAACGATCGCTTCCTCGTTCCACATCGGGAACAGGATCGTGAGGGTCTCGCGGGCTGGATCCAACCTGTCCAGGCTACCGACCGGCCCCCGGCCCGACGGGGAAGTTCGCGGTCGCACCCGTCGGGGTCAGGACAGGTAGACGAAGTGGGAGTAGAGGATCAGACAGCCGAACATCAGCGCGGCACTCACCCCGAGGTAGACCCGCGAGACGACCGGGCGCGGTTCGAGCCACAGGCCGATGATTGCGAGGCACGGAAAGGCGGCGAGCCCGTAACGGCCCATCCCACCGAAGTCCTTCGTCGAGATCGCGGGGAGGAGCACGATCACCAGCGCGTAGGCCCCGTACCCCCATCCGAAGCGACGGATCACCGCGGGGACGAGCAGCAGCAGACCCAGGGTGATCAGCCCCTGGGCCACGAGCGCAACGTCGAGCGTGCCGTAGGGCGGATGGATGATCCGTGATCCGAGCGCGAGCTTGAACCAGGTGTGGACACCCGGAGCCTGCTCCCACCCTGCTGCACCCGCGACCTTCTCGAATGCGAGCGGGTCGTCGAAGCGATCCCAGAGGTACGCCATGTATCCGACGAGGCCGAGCCCCGCGAGGAGCACGCCGAAGTCGCGCAGCCGAAGCCGGCTCAGCGCCAATCGACGCGGGAACCACGGGATGCGCGTCACCGACTCCCCGAGGGAACGCACGCGCGTGAACGGTGAGCCGACCAGCACGCCCTCCCGTTCGAGTACCCGCACGACGAGGCCGACGAGCACCGCCGCGCCGACGGGTCGCGTCGCGGTCGCGACGATCCCGACCAGTCCGGCCAGGACGGGTTGGTCCTTCTCGAGCAGCAGGAACGCACCGAGGACGGCGGCGATGAAGAGGGCGTCGCCGTAGACCGCGCCGAAGAGGTAGAAGGCGAACGGGTAGGTGAGCATGACGGCGAGTGCGAACGCCGCGGCGCGGGTCCCGATCCGCGCCACACACCAGCGGAAGAACATCACCGCCACGCCGAGCCCGCACCCGAGCGACACGAGGATCGCCGCGCGCGCCTGGTCGCCGATCAGCGCGCCGCCGGCCCGGATCGCCAGGGGGTAGCCCGGGAAGAACGCCACCGGCGACTGCCGGTCAGGACCAAAGTAGGAGTACCCCGATCTCGCGATGCCGAGGTACCAGTCGGCGTCCCACCGGGCCCAGCCCTCGAGGAACGGACGGTTCGGGTATCGCGCTGGATGCGCGAGGAGATGGGCCGGGTTGTTCCACCACCACTCGACCGACACCCCGACGACCACCCATGCGATCGCCGCGATCGCGACGAAGAGCAGTACCGGGAACCAGCGGCGGGTCACCATTCGGTCAGATGTCGTAGCACCGACCGGGGCTCATCCCGGCGATGGACTGCCGGAGCCCGTCGGCCCGGGTGCGACGATGTCGAGGATCCGGGCGTGCACCTCCGGGTTCCCCACCACGATGTTCCCGCTGTCGAGCCAGGCACCGTCGTCGCCGTTCCAGTCGGTGACGCGCCCGCCCGCCTCCTCCACCAGCAACGCGCCGGCGGCGACGTCCCACGGGCCGAGCGCCAACTCGAAGTAGCCGTCGAACGAACCTGATGCGACCCAAGCGAGGTCGAGGCTCGCGGCGCCGGCCCGGCGGAGGTCTTCGAACGCGGCCAGGGCCGACTCGAACATCGGGAGGTAGCCCGGGAGCAGGTCGGCGCGTCGGAACGGGAACCCGGTCGCGCACACCGCCTGGGCTGCCGGACGGGTGCTGACCGAGAGGCGCTCGCCGTTGCGGTGTGCTCCTCCGCCGCGCACGGCGGTGTAGGTGTCGCCGAGCATCGGCGCGTGCACCACTCCCACGATCGGTTTGCCGTCGGCGACGAGTCCGATCGACACGCCGACGACGGGGAAGTGATGCAGGAAGTTCGTGGTGCCGTCGAGCGGATCGACGAGCCAGCCGAGCGCGGCTCGTTCGCCGCCTTCCTCCTCCCCGAACACCGGGATGCTCGGCGCCCCTTCGGTGAGGATCGTCCGCACAGCCCGTTCGCTGTTCATGTCGATGTCGCTGACCCAGTCGCCGACCGCTTTCGACCGTGCCGCCGGAGGGTCGTCGAACGACCGCGCGACGATCTCGCCCCCGGCCCGCGACGCGGCGACGGCCAGCGCGAGCAACGCCTCGAGATCGAGTCGGTCGCTCACAGCGGCGCGATCGTCACCGACGGGGTCATTGCGTCGATCAGGGCCGGGGTCCCCGCGGCGAAGAGTTGCCGGCGGACGGAACCGTCGACCACGTCGATGCGGCGGCGCCTCGCGTCGCGCACGGTGGCGCCCGCCTCCCGGCAGAGCATCGCCCCACCCAGGTAGTCCCAGGGTGCGTGCCACGAACCGGCGTCGATGAACGCGTCGAGGGAACCGCTCGCCACGTCGGTGAGCGCGAGCGCAGCCGATCCGAGCACCCGACACTGCTTCCACGGGAGGATCTCGCTCGGCAGGCCCGAGAACGCCACGAACGCCTCGTCGACTCGACTCACGTTCGACGACACCAGCCGGCGGCCGTCGCGCCAGGCGCCCGCATCGCGGATTGCGGTGCACGCGACCGCGGTGGCCTGGTTCACGACCAGCGCGGCCAGGGGCCCGCCGCTGTCGACCGCACAGATCGAGGTGGCCCAGTAGGGAAGGTCCCGCGCCGCGTTGCTCGATCCGTCGACCGGATCCAGCACGACCGTGATCGGTGCTTCGGCGGGACCAGTGCGGCCCGACTCCTCGCTCAAGACCTCGAGACCGGTGCCGCGGAGGTGACGCAGCGCCACGCCGTCGGCCACGAGATCGATCGCGTACTGACCGGGTTTGGCGGTGCGTTGCCGACGGGCTGAACCGGTCATCGGGAGGAGGGCCGCCCGGATGTCGTCGGCGATCCGTTCGAACAACGCGAGGAGCTCGGCCGGCGTCATCAGCGGGCCACGATCTCGACGACCGTGTTGTAGTCGGGAACGCCCGAGGCTTCGTCGCGCCGGCCACCGGGGAGCAACACGTTGGCTTCGGGGAAGAACGCCTCGACGTTGCCGGGCCGCATCGGCGACACGTGGATCCGCGCGGGCATCTCCCCGTGTTCGGATCGGGCGATCACCGCATCACCGTCGGCGAGACCGAGCTCGAGGGCATCGTCGGCGGCGACGAACAGGGCGTCGCGCAAGGCTCCGGTCAGGGGATCGCGCTTCGCCTGCACCATCGAGTTGAACTGCTTTCCCCGCCGAGTCGTGAGCAGGAACTTCCCCTCGGGAACCTCGCGTTCGCGTGCCGTCACCGCGGTGAACCGGGCCCGCCCGTCGGGCATCGGGAACACACCGTTCTCACACAAACGGGTTCCACCCCATTGCACCGCGTCGCCCGTCTTGCGCAACCCTTCGATTCCGACGTACGACGGCACGACGCGCGCGATCTCGTCGCGGATCTGATCGCCGCTGGTGAAGTCGACGAGATGCGCCCGGTCGGGATAGGTGTGCTTGGCGAGATCGACGTAGATCTCCCACTCGCTGCGGGCCTCACCGATCGGGTGGTCGGCGATCTGGGGACTGAACGCGATCCGCCGTTCGGTGGTCGTCTCGGTGCCGCCGTCGCGCTGCTCGTACCGCGTGGCCGCGGGGAGCAGCAACACCGCTTCCCCCGGATCGACGAGCATCTGGCTCGACAGGATGATGTCCTGGTGGACCCGCAACGGGACCCGCTCGAGCGAATGCGCCACGAGATCGGGGTCGGGCAGCACGTCGAGGAAGTTCCCGCCACTCGACCACAACACGTCGACGGACCCCCGGTGCGCGGCCTCGATCATCTCCTGGGCCGACAGACCAGGCCGGGCCGGGATCGGGAAACCGTACGTCTCCGACAGTTCGGCGGCGCTCTCGGCATCGATGGTGATCCCGCCGGGAAACGCGGAGGAGTACGCACCCATCTCCGAGCCGCCCTGCACGCCGGAGTGGCCCCGGATCGGCATGAGCCCCGTGCCCGCTCGACCGACGTTGCCGCGCGCCGAGCGCGAGGTTCACGATCGCGCACACGTTGTCGACCGCGTGCTGGTGCTGGGTGATCCCCATCGACCAGATCAGCACCGCCGATCCGGCTGCGCCGTAGAGGCGGGCGAAGCGGACCATGTCGTCGTGGGAAGCGCCCGACGCGCGCACCAAGGACTCGAACGACGCGTCTTCGAGCTCGTGCAGGACCGCCTCGAACCCGGTGGTGTGCTCGCGGACGAACTGCCGGTCGATCGTGCCCTCGGAGAGCATGACCTTCATGACCCCGTTGATGAACGCGGCGTCGCCACCCACGTGGACGGGGAAGAAGTCGTCGGCCATCTTCGTGCCGAACATCGCGCTCTCGACGTTGCTGGGAACCCAGTACCGCTCGAGGCCCGGCTCACGCAGCGGGTTCACGACCACGACCTTCGCGCCCCGTTTGCGTGCGAGGTAGAGGTACTTCATGAACACCGGCTGCGCGTTGGCGACGTTCGCGCCGAACAACACGATGAGATCGGAGCTGATCACGTCGGTGTAGGAGCAGGTGGTCGCGGCGATGCCGATCGTGCGCTTCAACGCCGTCGTCGACGGCGCATGACAGACGCGCGCCGCGTTGTCGACGTTGTTGCTGCCGAGGAACCGGACCACCTTCTGTGCGGTGTAGTACACCTCGTTCGTGATGCCGCGCGCGGTGAGGTAGAAGGCCAGACGGTCGGGTGAGACCGCCCGGATGCGCTCCGCAGCGATGGTGAGTGCTTCGTCCCACGAAATCCGCGTGAATCCCTTCTCACCCTTGCGCCGGACCATCGGGTACGGCAGGCGGCCGAGCTCGCGGAGCTGACGCCCGTCGAGCTTGCGCAGCTTCGCCACATCAGCGAGGACCTTCGGGTCGAGCGCGTCGGCCGTGTTCAGCTCGAGCAGCTCGAGACGGGTCGTGCAGAGGTGCACGCCGTCGAGCGTCCAGTCGTGGAACCCCGCGACACCGAGCGCGCAGCCGTCGCACACGCCCTTGCGCAGGATCTTCCACGCGTAGGGCAGGTGGCGACGGTTGCGCCACACGACTTTCGCCATCGACGCGTAGTGGTTGGGTTTCGTCTCCCCCATCCCGTAGGGCTTGAAGCCCACCCACAGGTCGCGCTTCGCGCGCTTCGGTGCCTTGATGCGAGCGGAGTTCTTCCAGGCCATGGGTGTGCAAGGTCCCTTACGAGTCGAGGTCGAGGCGGTGCGGATGGGTGTACACCACGAAGCGGTCGCCACGGACGAAGCCGACCACGGTCTGGCCGAGGCGCTGCGCCGCGGCTACCGCGAGGCTGGAAGGGGCGGAGACCGCGCACAGCACCGGGACTCCGGCCACCGCCGCCTTCTGGACGATCTCGAAGCTCACCCGGCCCGACACCAGCAACACCGATTCGCTGAGCGGGAGCTCGTCGGCGAGGAGTGCGTTGCCGACCACCTTGTCGAGCGCGTTGTGCCGCCCGATGTCTTCGCGCAGGACACAGAGTTCGCCGGCGGAACTGAACGTGGCCGCGGCGTGCAGGCCACCGGTCGCGTCGAAGACGGTCTGTTCGGCGCGCAGCCGCTCAGGCAGGCCCGCGACGACCGATCGGGCGATCACCGGACCGTCGGCCACGGGCGGGCACTCGACCTCGATCTCGTCGAGGGTCTGCTTGCCGCAGAGCCCGCAGCTCGCGTTGGCGACGAAGTGCCGGCGTCGGGCCTCGAGGTCGACCGGGACGCGCAGGTCGACGGTGACGACGTTGTACTCCTGGGTACCGTCGCCGTTCATGCAGTAGGCGAGCTGCGCGAAATCCGCGCGAGTGCGGATGATGCCCTCCGTCCGCAGGAACCCGGCGGCGAGCTCGAAGTCGTTCCCCGGCGTTCGCATCGTGACCGCGAGCGCGATCGGCTCCGCCGTGCCCGTCCGGAGGCGGATCTCCATCGGCTCCTCGGTCACGAGGCGGTCGGGGCGCTCGAACGAGCGCTCGGCCTCGACGACGCGCACCCTCGTGCTGGTCACCGGCCGTCTCACCGCCTCATGCCCACGCTCCATCACTCGACCCTACCGGTCGTCGGATGGTCGATCGCCGGGGCGCGCCCCTCGGATGCGGGCGAGATCGTCGGGAGTGTCGACGTCGGCGAAGGCATCAGGTGGCGCGACGGCACCCCAGGCCGACTGCTCGAGCAGCTGGTGCCCGACCCGGTCGAGGAGCTGGCGCAACGACCGTTCCCCCGCCGCGAGCGCACCCACGGCCGCCGCGAGCGCATCCGGCCCGTACCGGGCGCACACGAGTTGAGGACGGCCGTCGGCAACGGGAACCACCGTCGACGCTCCGGGCCATCGCGCGATGAGCTCGACCAGCGGCTCCTCGACCGCAGGGAGGTCGCACGCGAGCAGCATCACTCCCCTGGCCGCGTCGGCTCCCAGTGCGGTGGCGCCGGCGACGAGCGCGGCGAGCGGACCCGACCCTGGCGGTTCCTCCCGACACGCCGGGAGATCGGTGATCCCGGGCCCGACCTCGACGACACGGGTGCACACCGGGGCGAGCACTCCCGCGGCGTGATCCGCGAGTCGCTGCCCGTGCACGACGACGCTCGCCTTGTCGACACCGAGTCGTCGGCTGGTCCCACCCGTGAGCAGCACGCCCCCGATCGTCGGACGGGGACCCGCCACGGGCCCGTTCAGGAGGTCGAGGCGGACTCGGGACGCAACGCGTACGACACGACCCGCCACGAGCCGTTGAACCGTTCCAGACGGATCTCGTTGTGCACCGACGCCTCGTCCCGAAGGTCGAGCCGGGTCAGCACACTCGCCGCCCGACGACTGTGCGCGGCGACCGCCTCGACCTCGACGTGGTCGACCACGGCCCGCAGTCGCGGTTGGTTTCGGTACGCGACCTGCTTGTCGTTCACGAAGTCGGAACGGGAGCGGCCGTCGCGCAGTTCGGGCGAGGAGAGCGTCCACAGGCCGGTGAAGTCGTGGCGGTCCCAGGCCAGTTCGTAGGCGAGCGCGACGTCGCCCGGCGTGGGTCCCCGCTCGAACGCCACCGCGAACACGAGCGCGACGATCAACGCCGCGATCGCCGTGAGCACGAGGATCGTGATCATCCGACGACACCCTCGATCTCCGCCGCGAGCGCGAGGTCCTTGCCGGTGAGTCCACCGGAATCGTGGGTGGTGAGGAACACCCGCACCGTGCGCCACCGGACGTCGAGGTCGGGATGGTGGTCGGCGGCTTCGGCGAGGAACCCGACCCGCACCACGAACGAGATCGCGGCGGGAAAGTCGGCCAGTTCGAAGATCTTCTCGATCCCCCGATCGCTGCCGTCCGCTTTCCCGTCACCGGAACGGGACCAGCCGGGGAGGTCGGACAGCCCGGCGGAGACCGACTCGTCGCTCAATCGGGTCATGGGTCCCAGTCTCCCACCTATCCTGAGCGGATGACCTGTTCGGCCTGCGGATCGCAAGCACCCGCAGAGTCCCGATTCTGCCCGACCTGCGGCCATGCGCTCGTCGCCCGCCCCGACGAGCGGCGGGTCGCGACCGTCCTCTTCGCCGATCTCGTGGGCTTCACGACCTTCTCCGAGACGGCCGACCCCGAGCAGGTGAAGGAGCTCGTCGACACCTGCTTCCAACGCCTCGTGGGCGATGTCGACGCCTTCGGGGGCCAGGTCGACAAGATCGTCGGCGACGCGATCGTGGCCCTGTTCGGAGCCCCGATCGCCCACGAGAACGATGCCGAGCGGGCGGTGCGGGCCGGCCTGCGGATGCAGGACACGCTCGCCTCCCTCCACGACGAGCTCGGTATCGACGCGGCCATCCGGGTGGGGGTCAACACCGGCGAGGTGCTCGTTGGCGCGCTGCGGGCCGGCGGCGAGTACACCGCCATGGGCGACGTCGTGAACACGGCCAGCCGCCTCCAGACGACCGCCCCACCGGGCGCCGTGGTCGTCGGACCGGCAACCTTCGAAGCCACCCGCCACGCAGTCCGCTACGAACGGCTCGGTCCGCTCGAGGTGAAGGGACGCGAGGCGCCGGTCGAAGCATGGATCGCCCGCGAGCTCCTCACCACTCCGGGCCAACGCCGCGCCCGGGCGAAGGCACCGCTCGTCGGACGCGACGTCGAGCTCGACGTGCTGCTCACCGCGCTGCGTGCGAGCGTCGAACGGCGTCGAGCCCAGTTCGTGTTGCTGAGCGGCGATGCCGGGGTCGGCAAGACCCGCTTGACCCGCGAGCTCGGCGCGGAAGCATGCGAGCGTCACGGCGCGATCGTGTTCCACACCCACTGCGCGCCATACGGCGAGACCAACCCGTGGTTCCCGATCGCCACCGCGCTGCGCACCGCGGCGAACATCGAGAGCTCCGACACCCTCGAGCTCGCCCGCGCCAAGACCCTTGATGCGGTCACGAACGCCTCCGGCGTCGACACCGACGATCCCGAAGTCGGGCGGATCACCGACGGGCTCCTGTCACTCATGGGCATGAGCGGACCAGCGCCGGGCGTCGACCCCTCCCGGGCGCGTGAAGATGCCATCCGGAGCCTCGTCGAGTTCTTCGCCGCGCTGAGCGAGCGGTCGCTCCTCGTCATGACGCTCTCCGACCTCCACTGGGCCGACGACGCCGTCCTCGACCTGGTCGACCGACTCCTCACCGGCTTGCACGACCGCCCGTTCGTCCTCGCCGCCACCGCCCGTCCCGAGCTGGCCGAACGGTGGGCACCCCGTCCGGGTCGTCACAACGCCGCGGCCATCCACCTGGAGCCCCTCGATGCCGCGGCCGGCGCGTCGATGGCGGCCGCGCTCCTCGGCGACGCGCCCCCCGAGCTCGTGGCGCTGCTCGTCGACCGGAGCGGCGGAAACCCGTTCTTCATCGAGGAGCTCGCCGCGGTGATCACCGAGACGGGCGACCGCAGCGGCGGCGCCGACCTTCCGATGACCCTGCGGGGTCTCGTCACCGCCCGCCTCGACGCCCTCGAACCGGCGGTGCGGTCGACGCTGGAAGACTGCGCGGTGGTCGGCGCAGCGGGCCCCGTCGAACTCGTCGTCGCGCTGGCCACCGACCCGGCGAGCGCCCACGCCGCACTCGACCTGCTCACCGCGCGCGACTTCGTCGAGCGCGACGGCGGCGAGTACTCGTTCCGCAGCGAGCTCATCCGCGAGGTCGCCTACGGGATGCTCACGAAAGCCGACCGGGCCCGGCGACACGCGCACCTCACCGAGCTGCTCGCGCACCCCGCGTCCGACACGAACCGCATCGAAAGCGTGATCGACCGGCTCACGTACCACTACAGCCGGGCGACCGCCCTGGTCGGCGAGCTGGGTCACGTCGAAGGAATCCCCGACGACATGCCCGAGCGCGGGGCCCGCTTCATGTTCGGCGCCGTCGAGCGCGCGGCGGTGCAGGAGAACTGGTCGGTCCTGCGTCGTCTCACCGACATGACCCTGAAGCTCGTCCCGCGCGACGACCCGCGCCACACGGAGCTCGTGCTCGCGCGCGCCCAGGCGCGCGCAGGGCTCCGCGATTGTGCGGGCGCGAGGGCCGACCTCGACACGGTGGATGCGATCGCGGCGGTGCAAGGTGACGCTCGCCTCGCGGCGCGGGTCCGGGTGCTCCTCGGCGACGTGCTCTACAAGGAGAACGACCTCCCCGGATCGCGGGCCGTGCTCGACGATGCCGTGGAGCAGTGGCGCACCATCGACGATTCCGAGGGGTTGGCCGACGCGCTCCGACTCCGGGCGCAGACCGAGATGTTCGGCGGCGACCTGGCCGGGGCCGAAGCCGACGCGCTCGACGCGCTCGATCGGTTCCGCGACGTCGGGAACCGCCGGGGCGAGGCCTGGGGCCTGCAGACCCTCGCGTTCGTGTCGTTCTTCAGCGGTGCGATCGAGGTGACCGAGGCCCGCCTCGACGAAGCCGGCGCACTCTTCGCCGAGCTCGGCGACTGGGGCGGCCTCGGATGGGCGCTCGGCCTGCTCGCCTGGCTGCGCTACACCCAGGGCCGGTTCGCCGAAGCCGAGCGCCTCGGCCTCCAGGTCCTCGACGACGTCGCCGGCAACGGCGACGACTGGGCTCTCGGGATGATGGATCTCCTCCTCGCCAACGTCGCGCTCTGGCGCGGGCGCCCGAAGGAGGCGATCGAGCTCGCCGACGCGGCACGGACGATCTTCACCGACCTCCCCGACGCGTGGGGTGAGATCCAGGCCATCGTGCCGATCGCCCGGGGTGAGCTCTTCCTCGGCCACCTCGACCACGCGCTCGACATGGTCGCCGAGATGGATCCGGTCGCGGCCCGACTCGTCGGCAACCCCACCGCGATGCTCGCACAGCTCGTGCGGGCGCAGCTCCTCGTGCACGCCGGCGACCCCCGGGCGCTCGACGCCGCGAACGCGATCGGAGCCAACGTCGAGCTCATCACCGTGGGTGCCGAGTACGCGACGGCCCGAGGGCTCGCGCTCGTGCAGACCGGGCGCGTCGACGAAGCGATCAACGAGCTCGAAGCCGGACGCGGCGACGTTCGGTGGCACGCCCCGAGCCCGTCGGCCGGAGCCGCGCTGGCGTTGGCGTACGCCGCGGCGGGGCGGGCGGCCGAAGCGCTCGAGGTGAGCACGCAGGTCGGGCCGACCGCCGTGTCGTTCCTCGACGAGATCCAGTACCTCGCCGGCCTCGCGTTCGCGCAGCTCCAGCTCGGCGACGCCGATGCCGCGCTCGCGCGGTTCATCGAGATGATCGAGCTCGCCGACTCGACCGGCTCACGCCTCGATCAGGCCTTGGCCCGCCTCGCCCGTTCCGCCGCGCTCCTCGCCGACGGCCGGGTCGAGGGACGCGCGGCACGAGCCGAGGCCGAACGACTCCTCGATCGCCTGCACATCCCCGCCAGCGGCTGGGACCGTGTCTTCACCCTCGCCGCCGGCGCCGCCACCCACGCCTGACTGCTCTGATGGTCGAATCCGCTGCGCCGGCTCGACCGCTCACCACTTCTCGGTCCGCGACGACTGTCCGCCGGCTCCGCTCCTTCTCCTTCCTCGACGGTCGAATCCGCTGCGAACCGTTCCGGTCATCTCCGGGGTTGGTGTGCAACCGCTCACATGACCAGAACGATCATTCGGCGGAGATGCCCGGGCCCAGGTCGGTACCGAGGCCGGTGTCGGGACCCGAGGGACGGAGATGGAGTCGCTCGATGAACCAGTGGCCGAGCGGGCCGATCGCGAACGCGAAGATCACCGTGCCGACACCGATGTCGCCGCCGAGTGCGTACCCGATCGCGAGCGCGACGAGCTCGATCAGCATGCGCACGACCCAGATCGGGAACCCCTTCGCCGCGATCCCGGTCATCAGTCCGTCGCGCGGACCCGGTCCGAGTCCCGCGCTGAGGTAGAGGCTCATCCCGAACGCCTCGATGACCAGGCCCCCCAGCAGGAGCGCCCAGCGGAGGGCGAGTCCGTCGGGTGATCCGATGACCTCGATGGTCACGTCGGCGATCAGGCCGACGACCAGTGTGTTCACCACGGTGCCGATGCCGATCCGCTGACGCAAGGGGATCCACAGGAGCAGGATCGCGGCGCCGAGCGCGATGATCACGACACCGATCGAGAGCCCGGTCCGGTGCGCGATGCCCTGGTGCAGCACGTCCCACGGTGCCAACCCGAGCCGGGCCTGGACCATGATGCCGATCCCCATCCCGAGGAGGGCGATCCCGGCGAGCAGACGCGGCGTCCGGCGCGCGAGTTCCCGCGGGCTCGGGAACGTGATCACCTCGAAGCCGGGACGCGGGTCGGTCACCGTGACAGTCCACACCACCGGGTGTGACGAACCGGGCGAAAATCGTGAACTGCCGGTTATCCCTCAGTCCCGGAGCGCGACCGCGACCTCGATCTCGACTGCCCCACCCCGCGGCAGGGCCGAGACCCCGACCGCCGAACGGGAATGCCGGCCGGCCGGACCGAACACCTCCGACAGCAGTTGACTGGCGCCGTCGACCACCGCGGGCTGCGCCTCGAAACCCGGCGCGCAGGCCACGAATCCGAGCACGGTGAGCACCCGCTCGACCCGATCGAGCGAACCCAGCTCGGCCCGCAGCACCGACAGGGCGTTGCGCGCGCACCATCGGGCCGCTTCCGCGCCCTCCTCGACGCTCACGTCGACCCCGAGCGTGCCCGGGTGCACCAACCGCCCGTCGTGATCACGAGGGAGCTGGCCCGAGGTGCGGGCTACTCCTCCGTGTACGACCACCGCGTCGAGCGGCTCGTGCGGCGGGTACGGGCCCGGGAGCGTGATGCCGAGCTCGGCGAGACGATCGTCGACGGTCATGGCGCGGGACGATACCGGGACCGGAACGCACGTCGGTGCGCCACCCGGGTTCGACAGAATAAATGAGAATGCTTATCATCCTCATGTGCGACGACGCCTCGGGACTCTCCTGCTCGTGATGATGGGCGTGCCCGCGGGCATCGCCGGCATGGCCGCCTGCGTCTCGGGAAGCTCGATCTCGTCGACGCCGGTCGGCGACTGCCCCACCGCGCCGGTACCGGTGGTCGTGAGCGTCGACCAGTGGGGTGACATCGTGCAGCAGCTCGCCGGCGACTGCGGCGACGTGACCACGATCATCAAGAGCTCGGCTGCGGATCCGCACGACTACGAACCCACCCCATCCGACACCGCCGCGTTCGGCGATGCGAAGCTCGTCGTGATGAACGGTCTCGACTACGACCCGTGGGTCGACAAGGCGATCGCCACGCTCGACGACGAGCCCGACATCGTGAACGGCGGTGAGGTGGTCGGGCTCCGCGAGGGCGACAACCCGCACATCTGGTACGGCCCGGAGTACGTCTACGAAGTCGCCGACGCGGTGACGAGCCAGCTGCGGAAGCTCGATCCCGAGGCGGCCGACTACTTCGATGGGCAGCATGCCGACTGGCGCGCCGCGATGGCTCCCTACGACTCGGAGATCGCGACGATCACGCCGATCGCGACCGGGAAGTCGTACGGCGCGACGGAAAGCGTGTTCGACTACATGGCCCGGGCGGTCGGCCTCGACGACGAGACGCCCCGCGGGTACCGCAACGCCGCAGCGAACGAGTCGGAACCTGCACCCGGCGACGTCAACGAGTTCCAACAGGCACTCGCGGCCGGGACGATCGACGTCGTGATCTTCAACACCCAGACCGAGGGCGCGGTGCCCGACCAGATCCGGTCGGAAGCCGAACGGGCCCACGTACCCGTGGTCGACGTGACCGAGACCGTCCCGCCGGGCGCGAAGAGCTTCGTCTCGTGGCAGGTGTCACAGCTCCGCCGACTCGCGACCGCGCTCGGCGTGTGAGCACGGCCGCGTTCGCCCTCGACGGTGTCGCCGCGGGCCGCGACGACCGGCTCATCTGGTCGGAGGGGACCTTCTCCGTCCCGCCCGGTTCGATCGTCGGCGTGATCGGACCGAACGGATCGGGCAAGACCACGCTGCTCGAGATGCTCCTCGGTCTGCTCCCCCCGGCCTCGGGCGAGCTCATGGTCCTCGGAGAGGTGCCCCACAAGGGCAACCGTCGGATCGGATACGTGCCGCAGAACTACACCGCCGCGATCGGTGAAGCCATCCGGTGCCGCGACCTCGTCGGCCTCGGCCGCAGCGGGACCCAGTGGGGCCTCGGGCGACGATCGCCCGACGACCGCGCCCGGATCGACGCTGCGCTCACCGCCGTCTCCGCGGAGTCGTTCGCCAACCGGCGGATCTCCCAGCTCTCGGGCGGTCAGCAACAGCGGGTCGCGATCGCGCAGGCCCTGGTCGGCGATCCCGAGCTCCTCCTCCTCGACGAGCCGCTGGCCAACCTCGACGTCCGCAACCAACACGAGATCGTCGAGCTGCTCCAGACGCTGCGGGAGGAGCGGACCGTGACCATCGTCGTGGTGGTCCACGACCTCAACCCCTTGCTGTCGATCCTGACCGGCGCCGTCTACCTCCTCGACGGCCACGCGCACTACGGCGCGATCGGCGACGTGGTCGACAGCGAACTGCTGACCCACCTCTACGAGACTCCGATCAAGGTGGTCCGCACCGCGCAGGGCGACCTCTTCACCCGGAGCACCTGAGCCGATGCTGCACCTGCTCGCCGACGTGGGCTACCAGACGAACTGGTTCGACACGCTCCAGGCCAACTTCATGCGCAACGCGTTCGTCGGTGGAACGCTCGTCGCGATTGCTTCGGGGGTGATCGGCTACTTCGTGGTGATCCGGCGCGACGCGTTCGCCGCCCACGCGCTCGGGCACATCGGGTTCCCCGGAGCAACCCTCGCGGTGCTCATCGGAATCCCGGTGACGCTCGGACTCGCCGGGTTCTGTGTGGCCGGCGGGCTCGCCATCGGGGCACTCGGCAAGCGGGTGGCCAACCGGGAGGTCGCCACCGGCACGATCCTCGCCTACGCGACCGGACTCGGTGTGTTGTTCGCCTCGCTGGCGTCGGAGAGCACGAGCTCGGTCACGAGTGTGCTGTTCGGCAACCTGCTCGCGATCTCGACCGGCCAGATCCGGACGTTCGCCTTCTTCACGGTGGGTCTGTTGCTGGCCCTCGCCGTCGTCGCCCGGCCGCTCCTGTTCGCGTCGGTCGACCCGCAGGTCGCTGAAGCGAAGGGCGTCCCGGTGCGCGCACTCGGCATCGCGTTCATGGTGCTCCTGGCCCTCGGGATCACGATGGCGGTCCAGGTGGTCGGGACGCTCCTGCTCTTCGCACTCGTGGTCACACCCTCAGCCGCGGCCTTGGCGATGACCGCGCGACCGAGCGCGGTGGCAACCATCGGCACCGGCATCGGCCTGCTGTCGGTGTGGCTCGGGCTCGTGCTCGCGGTCATGTTCAACCTGCCGCCGAGCTTCTGCATCGTGTCGCTCTCGTGCGTGATCTGGCTGGTGACGCTCGCCGTCACCAGGAGCGGCCGTCGCCACCCGGGCCATCACGCGCCCGCCCACGACCATCACCACCCCGAACCCGTCCAACACCTCGCCTGACCTTCCACCAGCCGAGCGTTGGTGCGATTGCCCACGCTCTGGGGGGCCCAATCGCCCCAACGGATGGCTCACGGGTCACTCGAGGGAGGCGTACTCCGTGGAGCGGTCGGTGGTGCGGCGGTCGCCGACGCCCGCAACGATGGGCCCGAGGTCGGCGAGCAGTTCCGGGATGTGGGCGACGTTGCCGGCCTGCACGGTCGCGTGGATGCTGTCGGGTGGGGTCTGGCGATCGAAGTACCACCCGAGTTCGCGGAGGCCGTCGGCCACGAGGAACACGTCGAGCGCGTCGGGATCGGCCGCCGCGATCGCGCACAGTGCGGCTTCGGGTTCGCCGAGCACGGTGAGACCGGGAGTCGCGCGCACACCGGCCTCGAGGGTGACCCGACCGTCGAACGCTTCCGTGGCCAGCCGGACGTAGCCCTCCTCGCCGAGGTGGTGCAGCACGGCCCACGCGGCAGCGAAGGGCGACGTCGCCTTCGAACCGGCGACACCCGACGACGCGTAGAACCCGCCGAGCCAGTCGCTGAACACGAACGCCTGTCGGCGTTGCAGGTCGGTGTCTCGGTAGAGCACGACCGACACGCCCTTGTTGGCGTAGCCGTACTTGTGCACGTCGGCCGACATCGACGTGACGCCGGGGACGCGGAAGTCGTACGGAGGGATCGTCTTGCCGCCCCGCTCGAGGAACGGGAGGAGGAACCCGCCCATGCAGGCGTCGACGTGGCAGAGCGCGCCGGCGTCGGCCGCGAGCGCGGCGATCTCGGGCACCGGGTCGATCACGCCCTGCGGGTACTGCGGCGCCGAGGCGACGACGAGGACGGTGTGGTCGGTGATCGCATCGGCCATGGCCGCGACGTCGGCGCGGTAGTCGTCGCCGACGGGGACGCGCACGGTCTTCAAGCCGAAGTAGTGCCCGGCCTTGCTGAACGCGGCGTGGGCGCTCGTGGCGAGCACGATCTCGGGTGCGTGTTCGTCTCGCGTGGCCCGCCCCCACTCCCGGGCGGTCTTCACCGCCATGAGGATCGACTCCGTTCCGCCCGACGTGGTCCACCCGGCGAGACCCTCCGCGGGGGTACCGCTCGCCGGGTCGCCGCCGAGCAGGCCGATCGCGATGTCGACGATGTCCTGCTGCATCCGTCCGACGCTCGGGAACACGAGGGGGTTCAGGCCGTTCTCGGCCGCGTACATGCGCGCGGCCTCGCTCATGAGCTCCTGCACGTCGTCGCCGGCGTCGTACACCAGCGAGAACACCCGCCCGCTGTGCCAGTCGAGATCGTCGGCGCGCATCGCCCGCAACTCGTCGAGCACCGCGTCGTGGGACATGCCGGTCTTCGGGATCGTCATGCTGCGCAGGTTACGTCGCGCTCAGGCGGTCGGCTCGCGGAGGACCGCCTGCACCCGGGCGAAGAACGCCAGCGCGAACGCGCGGGCCCGGTCGGTTCCGGCCAGGGCCGACAACGGAAGGCTCGCGCCCGGGAACGCGGTGTCGTTCCAGATCGGATGGTCCGGTTTCGTCGCCCAGGGGGTCACGTAGAGGTAGGGCTCGGGGTGGGCCGCGTCTCCGGGTGAGGCGCCGAACGTCGCGCGGGCGCCGGCTGCTTCGGGCCCCATGTCGACGGAGAGGTCGAAGTGCTCGGGCCACAGTTGGACCCGGGCCGGCGTGTCGTCGGGTCCGGCGCCGGCCCGCAGGACCTCGAGCACCGCACACCCGAACCCGAACCAGTCGCCGAGCAGGCGGGCGGCACCGGGATCGACGCCGAGCGGCGCATCGAGGTCGAGTGGAGTCGTCGGCGTGAACAGGTCGGTCGGTGCACCAGCCTCGATCCCGACGGCCGCAGCCGCATCGCGCAGGGTCGTGATCGGGTGGACCTCGGCGCGGCCCTCGCGCACGACGATCAGCCGCTCCCCCGCAACTCGAACCTGTTCGTCGGCACCGAAGAACGGGGTACCGAAGCCGTCGCGCGTGGAGCGCAGGCCGATCTTGCCGTTGGCCCGATGACGCACCGGCGTGAGCACGTGCTCGGCGAGCGCCTGCCAACTCCCGCGGGTCACTTCGAACGCCGCACCATCGGTGACAGTCGGGAGGGGCCGCCACGCGCCGAGCCAACGATCGGCACACCACGGTGCGAGGTCGGGCTCGCTGCGCGGCGAGCGCGTCCCAGGTGATGCCGACCGACGGGAACGGTGTCACCACGGTCGCGCCGGCGGTCACGTCGTCGACTGCGACGGGATCGTCGGCGAACCAGGGCGCGACGTTGATCGCCGGGGGTGACGGCTCGAGGACGCGGACCTCGAACCGCCCACCGACCCGCTCGTAGGCCTCTCGCCGGGGGTCGACCGTCGGCTCGTCGACCACGTTCAGACCTCTGATCCGCGACGCTGCGAGAACGCCGACAGCAGTGTCATCCGCACGTCGGGGTCGATCGTGGCGAGATCAATCTCCCCGAGGCGACCGCTCTGGCGGATCGTCTCGTGGAACTGGGCGAGCACGCTCGCACAGCCGGAGCACTCGGCGAGATGGGTGTCGATGTCGGCGACTGCATCGGGCGCGAGCGCGCCCTCGAGGTACTCGGTGACGATCTCCACGAACTCGTTGCAGGGAATGTTCACCATCGTCCGAATGCTCACCATCGTCCTCGTCGGGCCTCCTCGGATCACACCTCGTCGAGCCGGCGCCCGGGTCCGACATGGGTGCGGTGTGTCTGCACGTGCCGACGTTACAGATCAATGGGTGCGGCTCGATGCCCTGCCGTAGCATCTGCGTCATGCAGCGAGTCCTGGCATCCCGTACCGGCGGCCTCGCAGGGATCGCGATCGCCGTTGTCCGCATCGCGATGGGGGCCTTCTTCGCCTCGGTGTCGCTCGGCAAGTTCTTCGATCACGCCTCCGAGGCGGCCGACTTCGACCGGTACGGCGTTCCCCTCCCCACGTTCTCCGTCTACGCCGTGGGCACGATCGAGCTCGTCGGCGGGCTCCTGCTCCTCGTCGGGCTGTGCACCAGACCGGCTGCAGCGGTGCTCGCTGCGAACATGGTCGGAGCCATCGCGACGGCCGGGCGGGTCGACGGTGGATCGTTCCACCTGGGCGTGGCCCCGACCGCGCTCGTGGTGCTGCTCTTCCTCGTGTGGTCGGGCTCCGGCACGTTCGCGATCGATCAGCGCATCATCCGCCGCACCGACACCGGGAACTAGATCAACTCGGGATCGGCGATCACCTCGACGAGCGCGGGACCGTCGTGCGCGAGCGCGCTCGCGATTGCGGTGTCGAGCTCACCGGGCTCCGCGACCCTGATCCCCAGTGCGCCGCAGAGCTCGGCGTAGGCGGCGAAGTCGGGGTTGTGCAACGACGTCTGCCAGACCGCGTAGTGCGCGGCGCGCTGTTCCTTGCTGATCTTGCCGAGCGACGAGTTGTTCAGGAGCACGTGGGTGATGTTCATCCCGTACTTCACCGCCGTCGTGAACTCGGCGAGGTACTGGCCGAACCCTCCGTCGCCCGTGACGGCCACGATCTGGCGATCCGGCGCCGCGGCCCACGCGCCCATCGCCGCCGGGTACCCGAAGCCGATGGAACCCAGGTATCCCGACATGAGGACCGACTGGTGGGTGCACTCGAAGTAGCGGCCGAAGGAGTACGCGTGGTTGCCGACGTCGACCGTGACGACCGCGTCGTCGGCGACGTTGCGGGCGAGGGCGTCGAACACCGCGGCCGAGTTCACACCCGAGCCGCGGTCGTCGGCGAGCCTGCGGACCTTCTCGGCCCGCCAGATCCCCCATCGCTCGGCGACGTCGGCCCGCTGGTCGACCCGCCCCGACGCGGGCTGCAGTCGTTCGGCGAGCAACGCCGCGGTCACCCCGACGTGCCCGAGCACGGGAACGGTCACCGGGTGGAACCGGCCGAGCGCCATCGGGTCGAAGTCGACCTGCACGATCGGCTTGTAGGGCGCGATCCCGGTGTGGTTCGAGAACGAGGCGCCGAACACGATCAGCAGATCAGATTCGTTCATCAGCCAGCTCGCGACGGGGGTCCCGCTGCGGCCGAGCACCCCCGCGCCGAGTGGATGGTGGTCGGAGACGAGTCCCTTCGCCTTGAACGTCGTGAGCACCGGGGCGCCGAGCGTCTCGGCGAGCGCGAGCACACCGTCGATCTCGAAGCGCGCGCCGTGGCCGACGATGATCACCGGACGTCGGGCGCCACCGATCAGTTCGCTCGCAGCGTCGAGCGCCCGCGCCGGCGGCGTGATCCGGTCGTCGGCGACCCGACCCTGCGGCGCCGATGCCGCGCCCTCGGCCGGGATCTCCTGCACTTCGTCGGGGAGTACGAGGTGCGCGACGTCGCGCCCGACCAGCGCGTGCTTCAGCGCCAACGTCATCAGTTCGGCGTGATCCGACTCGGGGAGCACCGTCTTCGAGTAGCTCGCGACGTCGGCGAACGCGGCGGTGAGGTCGACGTCTTGGAACGCGCCGCGACCGAGCACCTTCGACGGGACCTGGCCGCTGATCGCGAGCACCGGCGCCCGGTCGACCTTCGCGTCGTACAGGCCGGTGAGGAGGTTCGTGCTCCCCGGGCCCGCGATGGCGAAGCAGGCTGCGGGGCGACCGGTGAGCTTTCCGTAGGCCGACGCGGCGAACGCCGCTGCGCCTTCGTGACGGATCCCGATGAACGTGAGGTTGCCCTGGTCCTCCTGGCGGCGGAGGGCGTCGGCGAACCCGAGGTTGGAGTGGCCCACCATGCCGAACACGTGGGTGATCCCCCACGCGACCATCGTCTCGACCATCACGTCGGAGACCGTGCGCACCGGTTCCGGTTCGGGTTCCAGACCGACGTAGATGCCGTCGTCGCGCACCTCGACGGCGAAGCAAGCCGGCGCGTCACTGAACCCCGACGGCGGCTTCCCGGTGAGCGGGTCGTAGTCGTAGCCGTGCCAGGGGCAGCGCAACAGCCCCTTCTCGATCGACCCCTCCCCGAGCGGCCCACCCTGGTGGGGGCAGTGGTTGCTCAGCGCCCCGTAGCGATCCCCGACTCTCGTGAGGGCGAGGGTGCGGGTCCCCGCGACCACCGTGCGGACCCGTCCGTCTTCGAGATCGCCGATCTCGGCGACCTTCGACCATTCCAACGGCGCCGCGGCGCTGTCGGCGCTCTCACCAGGAACGGACATCCGGACTCCCCCTTCGCTGCACCACTGTCGGCGCAGGGAGCCGAGCGTTTCACACCGGCGCGAGTGGAGCGGGTACCCCGGGGGGAGCGCCGACCAGGATCGAGTCGTCCACCGCCACCGTTCCCCCGAGGACGACGACACCCATCACGCCCGCCCGGCGGGTCAGCCGGCCGTCGGGCGCGCGCTCGAGCACTGCGCCCATCAGCCCGGGCCGGAACCCGTCGAGTTGTGAGCACGGGTTGCGCAATCCCGTGATCACGACGAGCGCGTCGGAGCCGATCCGCAGCGTCGTCCCGGTCGGGAGCGCGAGGAGATCGACGCCCCGGGTCGTGATGTTCTCGCCCATGTCGCCCGGGCCGACGTCGAAGCCTGCAGCCTGGAGCTCGCTGTGCAGTTCGCTCGCGATGAGATGGACCTGGCGGAGGTTCGGCTGCAACGGATCGGCCGCGACCCGTGACCGGTGCCGAACCGTCGCGCCACAGTGCGCGTCGCCCTCGACGCCGAGGCCCGCGAGCAACGTGAGCACGCCCTCGGGTGCCTTGCCGAGGCCGTGGCCAGGGTCGCGGTGCAGGGCGACGACGGTCGCGGTGCCATCAGTGGTCATGCTCCATCTTCGCCGAGTGACTCCCGGTGCCGTTGCGAGTTTTCGGCCTGCTGGCACGGCCGCACCGGCCGTGTGAAGCTCTGGTCTCGGGTTCGACGCCGACGCGGGAGGAGATCATGGGCTTCTACGGCGAGCAGGTCGTTCCCCGCATCGTGAACGTGGCGTGTGGGATGAAGGCGATGACGCCGTTGCGTCGGCGCGCCTGCTCGGGCCTGACCGGCGAGGTCGTGGAGCTCGGCTTCGGCTCGGGGCTCAACGTCCCGTTCTATCCGCCTGCCGTCACCAAGGTGTTCGCGGTCGAGCCCGCCGACCTGGGCTGGAAGCTCGCCGGTGCGCGCCTCGCGGCGTCGCCGACTCCCGTCGAACGAGCGGGCCTCGACGGCCAGTCGCTGCCGTTCCCCGACGACCGCTTCGACACGGCGCTGTCGACCTGGACGCTGTGCACGATCCCCGACGTCGCCACCGCGCTGCGCGAGGTGCGGCGGGTCCTGAAGCCCGGCGGCACGTTCCACTTCGTGGAGCACGGCCTCGCACCCGACGAGCCGGTTCGGGTCTGGCAGCGACGCATCGAACCGCTGCAGAAGCGGATGTGCGGCGGCTGCCACCTGACCCGCCCGATCGTCGGCCTCGTCACCGACGCAGGGTTCACCATCAACGAGCTCGACGTCTTCTACGAGCAAGGTGCGCCGAAGTTCGAAGGCGCCGAATCGCTCGGGATCGCGGTCTCCCCCTGACCGTGGACATCAGGGCCGAGCGGAGTCGGCCATCAGCGAGGAAACCCCGTCACCCGAGGATGCCCGAGGGTGAGCCCGTGCCGATCGCGAGCTCTCTATGGTCGTGCCGGTCGGGTCGATGGCTCGGCGATTGGAGCATCCATCATCTTCAACGAACCAAGATCCCCGGCCCCCGGCGCCGACGAACGGGAGATGCTCCTCGGGTTCATTCGCTGGCAGCGCGAGCAGGTCGTAGCAACCGCGAGCGGCTTGACCGAAGAAGAGCTCCGATGGACGCCAGGCGACCGCCTGCTCCCCATCATCGGCGTCGTCAACCATCTCGCGCGCATGGAGTGGCGGTGGATCGAGGGCCGCTACCTCGGGTCAGAGTTCCCCGCGCGTCATGAGGAGTTCACGCTCGACGCCGCGGTGACAGGACCTACGGTCATCGCGACCTACGGGCGTCAGGCACAGCGAACCGAATCCATCGTGCGCGACGCCCCATCCCTCGACGTTCCTTGCCTCGGCGACGAAGGCGGGCGAGGCGCGGCGCATGCTCTGCTCGGATTCCCGACGCCGGTCGATCTCCGTTGGGTGCTGCTTCATGTACTCGAGGAGACGGCACACCACGCTGGTCACGCAGATTCGACACGCGAGATGCTCGACGGCACGAAGATGCGTGGGTAGTCACCGGTCCCGGTCTGTCCGGCCGGAGATTCCACGGTCCCGCACCGCCGATAGGCAAGTACGCGCCCGCCTATTGGTTGCCCGACCACCAGCTCGGATCTGCAGTGGGCGGAGGCGGAGGACGGCTGAGCGCGTGTCCGCGGCGGAGATCACGCAGTACACCGATCTCGGCGATGTGATGGACGTGCTCGGTCAACATGGTCGTGACGAGGCGCACGAGCGGCACCGATTCGCCCCAGTGTGCGGGCCGGGGCTCGAACGCCGACTCGGCGCTGAGTCCGTCGACGGCCTCGATGAATTCGTCCTGTGCTCCGTACAGCCAGGCCAGCCCTGCGCTGCGGTCACCCGGTACGTCGACGTCGTTGAGGTCCGGCCGCGCATCGCCGAAGGCAAATTGCCGGTAGATATCCGTCCAGGCCGCGAGGTGAATGACACGCCACGCGATCGTGGTCGTCGGGAGCGGGTCGGGCGGCGGCCACGCGTCTTCACACACGAACTCGCCGGAACCCCAACCACGAACGGATGGGTCGCGCCTCCGAACGGACCAACAGTGTGGCACCGGTTCCCAGAAGTACTCGTCGTCCGTGAGGTTCTCGAGCGCCCTGCGCGCAGTGAGCCACGCGTGCCGCAGCTGAACCTTGAGCACGTCGGCGGCAGACGGCAACGACACACCGCAACAGTAAGTCGATTCTGGCGCGGCCGACGCTAGGTCCCGGCGAGTCGTTCGATGACGGGCGTGATTGCCGGTAGGGCGCTCGCGGGAACGGTCCAGTACGAGACACCCCAGCGCTCGCGATGGCGTTCGAGCTGGGCGCAGATCTCCCCGATTGATCCGACCCACACGTGCGGCGATCGCAACAACTCCTCGGGAGTGAGCCCGACGCGATCTGAGATTCTCGTGGCCGTCGTTTTCGGGTCCGACGTGACGACAACCGGGGACGCGACCATCTGCAACTCGAGGTCACCCACTCGTTCCTTCGCCGCGACACGGATCCAGCCAAGTTGCTCGTCGACCGCCGCCGCGACGGACTGGCGGGGCGGAAGATGTCCGAGTCGTCTCGAGCTGAGGCTGGGAGCGATCCCGACAATGTCGGCCTCGCGCGCGGCAAACGACAACAGGCGCCTACCGGCGCCGCCTATGAGAAGCGGCGGGTGCGGGCGTTGGGTCGGCTTCGGCCGCCCGTCGAGCTCGTGCACGTGGTAGTGGCGTCCCACGAACGTGAACTGTCCGTCAGAAAACAGTCCCTTCATGACCGCGACTGCCTCGCACAGGCGATCGACACGCACCGATGCTCGATCGAATTCGATGCCGACCTTCTCGTACTCGGGGGTGAGCCAGCCCGCGCCGATTCCCCAGTCGACTCGCCCGCCCGAGAGCACATCCAAGGTCGCGAGTTCCTTGGCGTACATCACCGGATGTCGGTAGTCGTTGCACGCGACGAGGGCTCCAACCCGCACCGCCGTGGTGGCTTCGATTGCGGCGCCAAGCGCGGGGATCAACGCGAACTGGTTGCCGAAGTGGTCCGAGACGACGAGATTCCCGAAGCCGGCGTCCTCGACGCGGCGGCACAGGGAACGCCAGTCCTCTCGATCGCCCGCGAGGTCGGCCGTGACACCGAAGCGGAATGGGCGGCTATTCATCGTGTCGTACGAGATGGGGACACTGGGCGATGGCATGAAGAACGGGGATCGCCTCATTCGGCATGGTTTCATGATGGCCTGTCCGCGACGCAGCCGAACGACGAAGCAGGGAGGCCCCCGGAGGGGCCATTCGCCTAAGTGAGAGACACATGGACCTGCCGAGCGAGAGCGGCGAGATCGACGGGCTGATCGGTCCGCACGTCGATGACGGGCCATGGACCATCGATCGGCTCGGCCCGCTCGCCGGACCACAGATCCTCGTCGAGGCGCACCAGGTCGAAGTGCCCTGGATGCCGATCCGCGGCGCGGGCGCGCACGCGGTCTCGCGCGACCGCTTCGTCACAACGACAGAAGACCTCACAGCAAGGCGCAGGGAGCCGCCTGAGGTCGTCGAGCACCAGGCTCCGCTGCCACGTGCTCTCGAGCACGCCTCGACCGTTCTCGATCGCAATGTCGAGGAGCGCGGCGACCGATGCTGCACCGAGCAGACGAGACGTCGTCGGGTCCTTCGCGCCGAGCGTCGTCATGAGCGCTTCTTTGATCGTGTCCTTGGAGAACAGTGGCAAGCGCAGCTCCGCCGCGAGTCCGCGAGCCACGCTGGTCTTCCCACTCCCCGGTGGCCCCGAGACGACGACGTACACCTGACCGACACCATCCTGCATCCAGCAGATCCTGCATCACGAGGCACTCCGAGTGCGCAGGTCTTGTGACCAAGCGGTGACCACACCGCCGAAGGCGGAACCCTCCGTCGCAGACCGAAGGACCTGGACGCGCCGGTCGCGTTCGTGGGGCCGGATGGGATCGAACCATCGACCGAAGGATTATGAGTCCCCTGCTCTGACCACTGAGCTACGGCCCCGCGGCCGCGAAGCCTACGTGCGGCGCGCCGCTTCAGTCGGAGAACGCGCCGAGGCGGAGCAGGTTGCCGTGAGCGTCGATCAACGCCCACTCGATCGAGCCGTCGGGATCGCCGTTTGGCGCGTGCAGGCGCGGGATCGCCCGGCTCTCGGCGGGCGGGAGGCCCGACGACGCAGCCCACGTGTCGTGCAGCGCCCGGCACTCCTCCACCGAGTCGAAGCGGACGAAGCAACCGGCGTCGTTCTTCGGAGGGTCGAGATCGGCGTGGAACCAGAAGTGGAGCTCGAGCCCGTTCGGGTGCTCGATGATCAGGTACTGCTCCGGCCACCGTCCGCGCTCGACGAAACCGAGCACCGCGTAGAACGCGGCCGTGACGTCGAAGTCGGGACTCGGGAGGATCGGGATCGTGACGAGTCCCACAGCTCCGGGGGCGAGGCTCGAACTCGCGACAAACGGATTAACAATCCGTTGCTCTGCCAACTGAGCTACCCCGGAAGGGCCTCTGACGATAGCAGCGCCGCCACCAGGCCCATGACCTCGCGATGCGTCCGTGTGCACGAATAGTCAACCCGAACGAGACCGTGCTCATGCTTGTTCCTGCGGATACTCGGGTCTGGAACCGCCCGATACGGCTTTCCGAACTGAGATAGTGGAATGCGAGTCACGCCGGACCAGAATGTCAGTGCCTGATCGAGGTCAAGGCCCTGATGAAGGTAGAGGCGAACCCGAAGGCGAGACTCGTCGATCGAGAAGTATCGGCGGAGCCAGGCACAGAAGTAGGCAATCATCCGGGGATCACAGTTCGCGAACCTGATCGCCCCCTCTGTCTTCCCCCCTTCACCGGCATACAGGGCGATCCCCGCAGCGAAGAACGCTTCTTCACCGAGATCGGCGATGCGCTCGATCCCTCGACGGTTCATCTCCTCGACCTGAGCCAGCTTGGCAACGTGGAAGGGGTGTGGCGACACGAACGTCGGCCGATGCCTCGGCTTCGGCGTGAAGACGACGTCGCGGACCCACAGGGAGACCGACGACTTGCTCACGTCGAGCTCGGTGGCGATCTCGAGCAGCGTCTTGCCCTCGGCCCGAAGTTCGCGCGCTCGCTCCTGCTCGGCGACCTTGCCCCGGTACCCCATCGCGCCCTCCTTGGCCGTTCCCGGAGCATACCGAACATACGTTCGTACCGCAAGGAACTGGGGCCAGAAGGTGCAGGACGGATGCGCGTCGGGTAGGAACTGTGCATGACGCGATTTCGGATCGGACTCGGACTCGGCCTGGTGGTCGGCTACTACCTCGGCTCACGGGCGGGTCGGGAGCGGTACCACCAGATCAACCGCACGATCTACCGGGTGCGCAAGACCAAGCCACTGCACAAGGTGAAGGCCGCGGTCGACCTGGGTCGGGAGCGGATCCGCACCCGCAACGACGAGCCGGTGCAGTTGGTGCTGGTCGACGAGAACGAACCGTTGGTTCAGGGCTCTTCGAGGTAATCGCGCAGGCGCTGCGAACGCGTCGGGTGACGCAGCTTCGCCAACGTCTTCGACTCGATCTGGCGGATGCGTTCCCGGGTGACGCCGAACTCCTTGCCGACTTCTTCGAGCGTGCGCACCTGACCGTCGTCGAGACCGAATCGCAGGCGGACGACCTGCCGTTCGCGGTCGTTCAGCTCTTCGAGCGCTTCCTCGATCGCTTCGGTGAGCAGGGCACGCGCCGCCGCGGTGGCCGGGGCGGTGGCGTTCGGGTCTTCGACGAAGTCGCCGAGGAAGCTGTCGTCTTCCTCCCCCACCGGCGTCTCGAGTGAGACGGGTTCCTGACCGAGCCGCTGGATCTCGCGAACGCGGTCGGGGGTCATCTCGACCTTCTCCGCGATCTCGTCGACCGTGGGCTCACGACCGAGCTCCTGGAGCATCGAGCGCTGCACGCGGAGCACCTTGTTCATCGTCTCGACCATGTGCACCGGGATGCGGATGGTGCGGGCCTGGTCGGCGATGGCGCGCGTGATGGCCTGACGGATCCACCACGTCGCGTAGGTCGAGAACTTGAAGCCCTTCGTGTAGTCGAACTTCTCGACGGCACGGATCAGGCCGAGGTTGCCCTCCTGGATGAGGTCGAGCAGCGCCATGCCGCGACCGACGTAACGCTTGGCGATCGACACGACGAGCCGGAGGTTCGCCTCGGTGAGTTGCCGCTTGGCGAGACCACCGTCGGCCTCGACGGCTTCGAGCCCGGAGCGCTCGCCATCCGACAGGACCTCCTCGGTGTGGAGGCGGTCGCCGGCGGCGAGACCGGCTTCGATTCGCATGGCCAGCGTGACTTCCTGCGGGCCGGTGAGGAGTGGGACCTTGCCGATCTCCTTGAGGTACATGCGGACCGGGTCGAAGCTGCCGGTCTCCATCGGTGGCCGGTCGAGACGCTCGGCCGCTCGGCTCTTCCGAGCCGCGAGGGTTCCGGCCGAGAGCGTCGGCGTTTCCGCGGGAGTGGCGGGTTCGACGGTGGGCGGCAGCACGGGCGCGATCGGCGCGGGTGCTGCGTGACCGACCTCGGTGTCGGTACCACCACGACCGGCGCGACGTTCGTCTTCGCGCTTGAGCTCCTCGACGATCTCGTCGACGACCTGGATGCCCGACCGCGCGGATGTTCGCGTAGATGGCCGCGAGCTCCGCGGTCTCCGGTTCGAGATCGGGCAACGCGGCGAAGATCTCACCGGTCGTGACGAAGCCACGCTCGCGAACACCGGCGAGCAGCGCGGCAACGTCGTCGGACACGGGACCGACGGCATCGTCGGTCGTGTCGACACCCCCGGGCGCGATCGGGTGCACCGATGCGAGCGGAGTCTCCGACTTCGATCCGTCGATATCAGGATTGGATTCGGCCACCATGGTGTCCTACTCCTCCGCCACGCCCGTGATCCACGTTACCAACTGTCCGGCTGCCTGTTCCGCTCGCTGCCACTCGCCCTGGGTCCGACCGCGGACGAGTTCGTCGAGCAGGACCTTCATCGGCGCGGAACGGTCGTCACCTGACCGGAGAAGTTCGTCGAGCTTGCGTTGCGCGGCAGGTTCGACGGCATTCGCCATCAATCGGGCCCGCAACGTCGTCTCGTCGCCCACCTCGGGTTCCTCGACCGAGATCCGCTCCAGGATCGCCCGGACCTCACCGGTCGCCGATTCGATCGCACCGGGAACCGTGTCGGCGCTGTCGAGCGCGATGAAGACCTCACGGGCGAGCGGATCGGCGAAGAACGCCTCGTCGAGCCAGTCGGCGACCAACTCGGGGCGGTGGATCGCCCAGCGGAGCAGGTCGAGCTCACGGGGGTCGATCGACTGCGCGGTCCGTTCGCGGCGCGGCTCGATTCGCGGTCTCGGGGCGACGTTGCGCGCGATCGCGTCCTTGAACCAGGCGTGTTCCACACCGAGCGTTCCCGCGACGCGCTGGATGTAGCCCTCGCGTACCAGCTCGTTCGGGTGCTCGCGCAGCACGGGCACGAGGTCTTCGGCCGCGCGGGCGCGACCCTCGGGTGACGAGAGGTCGGCCGCGGCCAGGACCCGGTCGATGCGGAACTGGAGGAAGGCGGTCGCCTCGCTGACGGCCTTCGCGAGGCGTTCCGGGTCGTCGCGCCAGACGTCGGCCGGATCACGCCCGGCCGGGAGGTCGGCCACCTGGAACTGCACCTCGAACTTCTGCTCCCACTGATAACACCGCTCGGCTGCGGCCTGGCCCGCGGAGTCGGCGTCGTAGGCGAGCGTCACCTTGCGGGCGAGGTTCTTGAGGATCTGGAAGTGCTCGTCGGCGAGGGCGGTGCCGCAGGTGGCCACGGCCTGCGGGACCCCCGAGAGGGCGAACGCCATGACGTCGGTGTAGCCCTCGCAGATCACCACCTCGCCCTTGGCCACGATCTCGGCCTTGGCCCAGTTCAGGCCGTAGAGGAGGCGACTCTTCTGGTAGATCGGCGTCTCCGGCGAGTTCTTGTACTTCGGTCCCTGGCCCCCTTCGAGCGCGCGGCCACCGAAGCCCACCGGATCGCCCCGGCCGTCGTAGATCGGGAACATCAGCCGGCCGCGGAACTGGTCCTGCAGGGAGTTGGTGCGGTTCACGAACGCGAGGCCGGCGCCGACGATGTCGTCGCGCGCGAACTTGGCCTGCTGCAGGTGCTTGCTCAGCACGTCGAACTTGTCGGGCGACCACCCCATCACGAACCGGCGCACCGCGTCGCCGTCGAAGCCCCGGCTGCGGATGTATCGCCGCGCGTTCCCAGCGTCGTCGGACGTGATCAGTCGCTGGTGGTAGAAGTCGATCGCCGCACCGACGGCTTCGGCTAATCGGATCTTGCGCTGGCGATCCTTCGTGTGCGACGCGTCGTCGTAGCGCAACGTGATGTTCGCGCGCGCCGCGAGTCGCTCGACCGCGCCGACGAAGTCGAGGTGCTCCACCTCGCGGACGAACGTGATCGCGTCGCCGCTCTTCTGGCAACCGAAACAGTGAAAGACGCCGAGGCTGGGGTTGATCGAGAACGACGGAGACTTCTCGGAGTGGAAGGGGCAGAGGCCCGTCCAGCGCTGGCCGACGCGCTTGACCGCGATGTGCTCGCTCGCGAGTGCGACCAGGTCGGTCGACTCACGGACCCGTGCCACGTCCTCGTCGAGGATTCCCATCTGCCCTCACCCTACGGCAGGACGCCGCACTCGGCTCCTGCAGTTCCCGGCGTCGACACGAGCGCGCTGACGCGCGCGTCAGACACCACGGGGAAGATCGTCGGGACGCCAGCCCAGGAGCTCGACGCCGAGGCCGAGCGCGAACCGATCGGTCATGCCGCTCACGTAGCGCACGGCCTCTGCCGCGGCCTCGGGTGAACCGGCCTCGACAGGACCCACGGCACCCGCCGCGACCTCGGGGATGCGCAGCGGCGCGTCGGCGAAGTGCTCGACGAGCCCCCGGAGCAGGAAGATCGCACGATCAGCCTGCCGGCACGCAGCGGGTCGCAGGTAGATCCGTTCGAAGTTGAACGCCCGGAAGGCATCGAGCGCCGACGCCGCAGGCTGCGTCATGCCGATCGAACCGGTCCGACGGATCGCGTCGAGCACCGCGAGGACGAAGGTGCCGATCTGCTGGGACCGACGGGTCCCCACCACGTCGCGCACCTCGGAGGGAAGATCGTCGGCGACGAGGATCCCGGCCCGGACGGCGTCTTCGAAGTCGTGACAGACGTAGGCGATGCGATCGGCCCAGGCCACGACCTCGCCCTCGGGGGTGGCCGGTGCCGGACGACGCCACGAGTGGTTCCGGACGCCGTCGAGGGTCTCCGCACAGAGGTTCAGGGGGGCCAGGGTGACGTCGGCCCCGTAGACGGCGTGGTCGTACCCCCCGTCGGCCAGATACGGGCTGAAGGCCTCCTCGGAGGCGTGACCGGCGGGACCGTGGCCGCAGTCGTGGGCCAGCGCGATCGCCTCGACGAGCGGGACGCACAGGTTGGCGGCCCGGGCGATCCCGGTGGCGACCTGCGCGACCTCCACTGCGTGCGTCAGGCGGGTGCGGAGGTGGTCGTCTTCGGGGGCGACGAACACCTGGCACTTGCCGGCCAGGCGGCGCCACGGCCGGGAGTGCTTGACGCGGTCGAGGTCCCGTTCGAAGCACAACCGGTAGGGGTCGGGCTCCTCGGGTCGGGTCCGGTTCCCCGCGCCGACCGGCCGGGTGGCTCCGGGCGCGAGTCGGGCGTCGAGCTCGGCCTCCCGCTCCGCCCGCTCGAGCAACGGCCCACCGACCCAGGCGTGGGCGCCGGGGTGGGCAGTCGCGATCTCGACGTCGAGCAGGTTCTCCATGCGCTCAGGGTACCGACCGGGTGGGACACGATCCGCCCCGGATCAGCGGGGTCTGCACCGTGAGTCCCGGAAGCCGGGACTGAGCGTGCAGACCTCGTGGGGTCAGACGGTGGGAGTCGACGGGATGGCGCCAGAGGGAATCGCGTAGGTGACGCTGGCGTGGGCGACGGGGCGGGGGTCGTGCTCCGAGACCATCGTGACCGTTCCGACGGCGAGCTTGCGACCGACCTTGAGGAGGCGCACGTCGCCGATCACGTCGCCGGGATCGGCCTTGCGGAGGAAGTCGATGTCGAGATGGGACGTGACCGACAGCGCGACCCGGCCGATCTGGGCGAGGAGCGCGACCCACACCCCGGTGTCTGCGAGCGTCATGAGCGACGGACCGGAGATCGTCCCGCCCGGGCGGAGCCGCTGCTCGCTGAACAGCATCCGGACGCGCGCGGTCATGTCGCCCACCGCTTCGATCGTGAAGAGATCCATCGCGCCGGGGAACACCTCGACGAGGAACTCCGAGATCTCGTCGGCGTCGAGGACCGGTGTGCTCAAGCGGTGGAGCCCGGACCGTCGGCTTCGAGGGCCGCGTGCGCGGCGGCGAGCCGGGCGATCGGCACCCGGTACGGCGAGCACGACACGTAGTCGAGGCCGACCTCGTGGCAGAACCGCACCGACGCGGGGTCGCCGCCGTGCTCACCGCAGATGCCGAGCTTCACCTCGGGTCGCGTCGAGCGACCCTTCTCGACCGCCCAGCGCACGAGCAGGCCGACACCGGTCTGGTCCAGCGTGTCGAACGGGTTCGCGGGGAGCAGCCCGAGCTCGAGGTACTGCGGCATGAACCGACCCTCGACGTCGTCGCGGGAGAACCCGAACGCCATCTGGGTGAGGTCATTGGTACCGAACGAGAAGAACTCGGCCACTTCGGCGATCTCGTCGGCGGTGAGCGCGGCCCTGGGCGTCTCGATCATCGTGCCGACCAGGTAGTCGACCCCTCCGACCTCGTTGGCCGCCGTCGCCTCGGCAACCTCGCGCGTCCAGTCGACGAGGAGCGCCAGTTCGGCCTTGCTGACGACGAGCGGGATCATGATCTCGACCTTGGGGTCTCCACCCTGGAGCTTCCGCTCGATCGCGGCCTCGATGAGGGCGCGCACCTGCATCCGGTAGAGGCCGGGCTTGAGGATCCCGAGCCGACACCCCCGGGTGCCGAGCATCGGGTTGACCTCGCGCCACGCCTCGGCTGCCGCGAGCAGCTGGCTCTCCTTGGCGTCGAGGCCGCTCTTGGCCTCCTTCACCAGGAGCTCCTCCACGTTCGGGAGGAACTCGTGGAGCGGCGGGTCGAGGAGCCGGACGGTGACGGGCAGGCCGTCCATCGCCTCGAGCAACTCGACGAAGTCCTGCCGTTGCAGCGCGTGCAGCTGCTCGAGCGCGGCGATCTCCTCGGCCTCGGTGTCGGCGAGGATCATGCGCTGGACCGTGGGGAGGCGGTCGCCGAGGAACATGTGCTCGGTGCGGCACAGGCCGATGCCCTCCGCGCCGAACTCCAGCGCCTTGCGCGCGTCTTCGGGGAGGTCGGCGTTGGTGCGCACCTTGAGCCGACGGAAGGTGTCGGCCCAACCGAGCAGCGTGCCGAACGCTCCGGTCGGCTCGGGGATGACCACCGCGACCTCGCCGATGACGATCTCGCCGGTGCTGCCGTTGATCGTGAGGACGTCGCCCTCGCGCACCGTGATCGTCTCGGTGCCACCACCGGCTTCCTCGGTGCGGGTCCGTTCGACGGTGAAGCGCTTCTGGGCGACGTCGATCTTCACGGAGTCGGCGCCGCAGATCGCAGGCGTTCCCATGCCCCGCGCCACCACCGCGGCGTGACTGACGAGCCCGCCGCGCGACGTGAGGATGCCCTGCGCGGCGATCATGCCGTGGAGATCGTCGGGCGACGTCTCGGGTCGGACGAGGACGACCTTCTCCCCTGCTTCGTGGTGGGCCTGGGCGTCGTCGGCGGTGAAGTAGACGTTCCCGACGGCCGCGCCCGGCGACGCCTTGAGGCCGGTCGCGAGCACGTCGTACTTCGCGGCAGGATCGAAGTTCGGGTGCAGGAGCTGGTCGAGCTGCGACGGCTGCACCCGCAGGACCGCTTCGCGCTCGTCGATGAGGCCTTCGCCGGTCATCTCGACCGCCATCCGGATCGCCGCGGCAGCGGTGCGCTTGCCGACCCGGGTCTGGAGGAGGAACAGCCGACCCTGCTCGATGGTGAACTCGATGTCGCACATGTCGCGGTAGTGGTTCTCGAGCTGCTCCATCGCGGCGAGGAGCTGGTCGTAGCACTCCGGGAAGTGCCCGCCCATGGCGTCGAGCGGCTCGGTGACGCGGATCCCCGCGACGACGTCTTCACCCTGCGCGTTGCGGAGGAAGTCGCCGTAGCGCACGTTCTCCCCCGTTGCCGGGTCGCGCGTGAAGCCGACACCGGTGCCGGAGTCGTCGCCCTTGTTCCCGAACACCATCGTCTGCACGTTGACGGCAGTACCGAGGTCGTCGGCGATGCTCTCCATCTTCCGGTAGATCTTCGCCCGGTCGCCGTTCCAGGAACGGAACACCGCTTCGATCGCGTGACCGAGCTGCTCGTGCGGAAGCTGCGGGAACGCGATTCCAGCCTCCTGCTGCACGATCGCCTTGAACGTCTCGACCAGGCCGCGGAGGTCGTCGGCGGTGAGCTCGGGGTCGGTGGCGACACCACGTTCGTGGCGCAGATCTTCGAGCGCTTCCTCGAAGAGCTCACCCTCGACGTCGAGCACGATCTTGCCGAACATCTGCACGAAGCGGCGGTACGAGTCGAACGCGAAGCGCTCGTTGCCGGTCTGGGTGGCCAGGCCACCGACGGAGACGTCGTTCAGGCCGAGGTTGAGGACGGTGTCCATCATCCCCGGCATCGAGAACGCGGCGCCGGAGCGCACCGACACCAGCAACGGGTCGGTCGGGTCGCCGAGCTGCTTTCCCATCTTCGCCTCGAGGGCCTTGAGCGACGCCTCGACCTCGTCCATCAGGCCCTCGGGCAGGCGGTCGCCCGCGGCCCGGTACGCGTTGCACGCCTCCGTCGTGATGGTGAACCCCGGCGGGACGGGGAGTCCGAGCTTCGTCATCTCGGCGAGGTTGGCCCCCTTGCCCCCGAGCAGGAACTTCTGCTCCTTGGAGCCCTCTTCGAAGGCATAGACGTACTTCATGGAAACGGCCCTCCGGCGGCGTGGAACGGGGTGAAACGGAAGTGGTGTCGAGGATATCGAGCGGTGGAGCTAGACCTCGACGACAAACGTCTTGGCGATCTTGTCGTTGATGCCCTGACCGTTCTTGTCCCAGATCGACCAGAGGATCATCCCGATGGCCACGACCGCGCCGAGCAACGCCAGGGCGATCGCGATGGCGATGGGGACCCCGTAGTGCAGCAGTGACTGGGACCACCCGACCTTGTTGCCGTCGACGCTGACCAGCTTGACCTTGAAGATGCGCTTCCCGAGGCTCTGACCGGTCCGCGCCGACGGGACGACGGTGTACAGGAGCGCGACGACCAGGGTGATCAGCTGGAAGATCAGCGTGATGTTGCCGGGGACGACGTCGACCTCGTCGACCTCGATGTCTTTGTCCTTCAGTGGCTTGGCCTTCGGGTTGTCCTTCTGCCACTCCGACTTCGCCTTCGGCACCTGGACCTGCCGCACCGCGTCGGCGGTGCTGTCCTTGATCTCGGTGGTCGAGACGACCTCGTCCTTGATCGTGACCTGCACCGCCGGGTTCGCGAAGAGCGCACCGGCGATGTAGTTGAGCCCGAACAGCAGCACGATGATCACGAGGACGTCGACCGACAGCGCGTTGATGCGCGACCGGGTGGGTGCAAGCGCCAAGCCCGTCGGCGTGACCTTCAGTCGACCGGTGCCGCGTGCCGCGATCGCCGCGGCGTTGCCCCGCGTCGCCTTGCCACCGGCACCGTTGCTCGCGGCGTCGACATCGACATCGTCGACGTCGTCGATCCCGGCGATGCTGTCGTCGATGCCGCTGTCGTACCGTTCCTTCTGGAACGGGTCCGAGAGCACGTTCCAGGCCTTGTTCACCGACGCGGCGCGCTCCCTGCGCTCGGAGGCGTCGCCCTTCCAGGTCTCGGGGTCGAGCTCACTGACCCGGGCGCGGTAGGCGTCGCGGATCTCGTCGCGCGACGCGTCGGGCGAGACCCCGAGGGTCTCGTAGTGGGAATCGCTCACGGCAACCTCGTGGTCGGGGGGTTCGTCACGGCTCGGGGATCTATTGGGGGATGCGGTCGCGGAGGTACGACAGCAGCTGGTCGAGGGCGACCCGGTCCTGCTCCATGGTGTCTCGGTCGCGGATCGTGACCGCCCGGTCGTCGAGGGTGTCGAAGTCGATCGTGACGCACAGGGGCGTCCCCACTTCGTCCTGACGCCGGTAGCGCTTGCCGATGGAGCCGGCGACGTCGACCTCGATCTGGAAGTTCGGGCGGAGCGAGTCGGCGACCTCGTTGGCGACCGGAGTCAGCTGCTCGTTCTTCGAGAGGGGCAGGATCGCGACCTTCGTGGGCGCGAGGCGGGGGTCGAGGTGCAGGACCGTGCGCTTCTCGACCTTGCCGCCGGCCGTGGTGACCTCTTCCTCGTCGTACGCGGCGAGCAGGAACGCGAGCGTGGCCCGATCAGCACCGGCCGCCGGTTCGATCACGTGCGGGATGTACCGCCGGTCGTGCTCCTGGTCGAAGTACGACAGGTCCTGACCGGAGAACTCGCCGTGCTTGGTCAGGTCGTAGTCGCCCCGGTTCGCGATGCCTTCGAGCTCGCCCCAACCCCACGGGTACTCGAACTCCACGTCGGAGGTGCCCACGCTGTAGTGCGACAGCTCCTCGGGATCGTGCGGACGCAGCCGCAGGTGCGCCTCGGGTATCCCGAGGTCGAGGTACCAGTTGAACCGCTCCTGGCACCAGTACTCGTACCAGCGCGGCGCGTCTTCGGGCGGGACGAAGAACTCCATCTCCATCTGCTCGAACTCGCGCGTGCGGAAGATGAAGTTGCCGGGCGTGATCTCGTTGCGGAACGACTTGCCGATCTGGGCGATCCCGAACGGCGGCTTCTTGCGGGTGGTCGTCTGCACGTTCGCGAAGTTCACCAGGATTCCCTGAGCCGTCTCCGGACGCAGGTACGCCACCGCGGCGTCGTCCTCCACCGGGCCGACGTAGGTCTTGAACATCAGGTTGAACTGCCGCGCCTCGGTGAACGAGTCCTTGGCCCCGCAGTTCGGGCACGCGCCCGACTCGGGCAACTGATCGGCGCGGAAGCGTTCCTTGCAGTTGCGGCAATCGACGAGGGGGTCGGTGAACGTCGCGATGTGACCGCTCGCCTCCCACACCCGGGGAGCCATCATGATCGCCGCGTCGAGGCCGACGACGTCGTCGCGCATCTGCACCAGCGACCGCCACCAGGCGTCCTTGACGTTGCGCTTGAGCAGCACGCCGAGCGGCCCGTAGTCCCACGTCGAACGGAACCCGCCGTAGATCTCACTCGACGGGAACACCAGGCCCCGCCGCTTGGCGAGATTGACGACGCGATCCATGAGGTCCGAGCGAGCCACGGCCGATCAGGGTAGTCGGCGGCCCAGTTCCGACTCCGAGAGATCCCGTCGAAATTGTCCCGGTGCCCGTCTCGTCCGGGGCAACACTTGCTCCCCATGTCGTCGCGCTGGCCCTTCTTCGACCTCCGCATCCGAACTCCCCGACTCGAGCTCCGTCCCGACTGGGACGAAGGGATCGCCGAGCTCGCGGAGGAAGCCGCGCTCGGCGTGCACGAGCCCGGCTTCATGCCGTTCAACCACCCGTGGACCGCGGTCGAGCCCGACGAGCGGGCCCTCGGCGTGCTCCAGTGGAACTGGCGGAACCGAGGTGCCCACACCGCCGACCAGTGGTCGCTCAACCTGCTCGTGTCGGTCGACGGAGCAGTGGTCGGCACCCAGAGCCTGATGGCCGAGCACTTCGGGAAGCTGAGGATCGTCGAGACCGGTTCGTGGATCGGCTTGCGGCACCAGGGCCAGGGCATCGGCACCGAGATGCGGGCCGCCGCGCTCCACCTCGCCTTCGCGCACCTCGGAGCCAGGGTCGCGATCTCGGGTGCCTTCGACGACAACGCGCGGTCGCTCGGCGTCAGCCGCGCGCTCGGCTACGAGGAGAACGGCGAGCAGTGGCAGATCCGCGGCACCGAGGAGGTCCCGGGCCGGATCGTGCGCCTCAAGCTCACCCGCGAACGCTGGGAACAGCACCGCCCCGACCTCGACATCACCGTCGAGCACCTCGACCCCTGCCTCCCCCTCCTCATCGCGACCTGACAACGCCGAAACCCTCGTTCTGGTCATCTCCAGGGTTGGCCTGCAACCGTGCACATGACCAGAACGGGGGGTTACAGCAGGGCGGCGCTTCTCAGGCGGCGTTCGAGGTGGTGTTCCATCGAGCCGAGGGCGAGACGTTCGACCTCGGCGACGATCTCACCCGACGGGACTTCGGCGAGCACGCGGCGGAGCTCCCCGCCGAGCATGAGGCGCAGCACGTCGACGGTCGCCTCCCGGACCCGGACCCCACCGAGCTTCGAGCAGTCGGCGCACAGGAGACCACCCTCGCCGAGATCGAACGCGGGGAACGGCGCGGTCACGGTCGAGCACCGCACGCAGCCGTCGAGGTGCGGATGGAACCCCTCGAGGCTCAGCAACTTCCAGAAGAACGCGGGCGCGACCAGTGGCGACGGTTGCTCCGCGAGGGTCTTCAGCGCCCCGACGAGCATCCGGTACACGGGCGGGTTGCGTTCGCGGTCGGGGCTGATCTGGTCGACGGCTTCGAGCATCGACACCGAGTGGGTGAGGCAGCCGTAGTGCTCGCGGAGGGCGCGGTTCGCGTCGATCGTCTCGACCTGGGTCACGACGTCGAGCTCACGGCCCTTGTAGCACTGGAGCGCGACGTTCGACGTCGGCTCGAGTCGGGCGCCGAACCGGCTCCCGGGGCGGCGGACACCCTTGGCGACGGCGCGGATCTTGCCGTTGCCCTGGGTGAAGATCGTGACGATCCGGTCGGTCTCGCCGAGCTTCACGGTGCGCAGCACCACACCCTGATCCCGGAAGAGACTCACCCGCCGAGTCTACTTACACCAGTGTGGTTCGCTCCGCTGCGCCGCCTCGATCGCTCACCCGTTCACGCGCTCCGCTCAGTGTCCGGCGGCTCCGCTGCGCTCACTCTTCCGCGATCTCGCCGAAGCGGCGTTCGCGCTGCTGGAACTCGCGGATCGCGGCGAACAGGTTCTCGCGCCGGAAGTCGGGCCAGAGCACGTCGGTGAACACGAACTCCGAGTACGCGGCCTCCCAGAGCAGGTAGTTCGAGATCCGGAACTCCCCCGAGGTGCGCACCACGAGGTCGGGGTCGGGCATGTCGGGCGCGTAGAGGTGCCGGGCGATCGTGCGCTCGTCGATCTTCTCTGGCTTGATCTTCCCCGCCGCGACCTCGGCCGCGATCGCACGCACACCGTCGACCAGTTCGGCCCGTCCGCCGTAGTTGAAGGCGAACGTGAGCGTCATGCGTCGATTGTGGGCGGTGAGCGCCTCGGTGTCTTCGATGTGGCGCAGGACCCGGCGCGGCACCCTCCCCGACCGCCGGCCGATGAACCGGACCCGGACCCCGCGTTCGTTGAGGTCGTCGCGTCGGCGCAGGAGCAAGCTCTCGTTGAACCGCATCAGGAACCGGACCTCGTCGATCGGCCGCCGCCAGTTCTCAGTGGAGAACGCGTACACCGTCATCCACGGCAGGCCGACCTCGAGGCCACCTTCGACTGCGTCGAACAACGCTTCCTCGCCCGCCGCGTGACCCTCGGTGCGCTTCAGCCCCCGTCGTTTCGCCCACCGACCGTTGCCGTCCATGACGATGGCGACGTGTTTGGGCATGTGCGACAGATCGATCCCCGAGAGCACCACGTCGGACGACGCTAGTCAGTTGCTCGCGGGAGCAACGCGCTAGCCGACGGTGAGTGTGCCGACCATGCCGGCGGCGCGATGGCCAGGGAGGCTGCAGTAGAAGGTGTACTTACCCTTTTTCAGGTCCACCTTGCCGGAGTCGGTGTCGCCCGAACCCGGGGTGACGAGCTCGAAGCCGGGAACGCCTTCGATCACGAAGTCATGACCCCCTGCGGTGCTCTTCAGGGTGATCCCGATGATGCCCGCCGGTGCGGTCGCGGTCTTCGGCGTGAACGCGAAGTTCTTGGCCGAGAAGGTGAGGTCGGCGACTGCCGGCCCCGAGGGCGCCTGGTAGCCGGAGTCGCTCCCTCCGCCGCCGCCACAGGCAGCGACGCCGAGCACGAGTCCGAGCAGGAGGACCGAGACGCTCAATCCGCGGCGGAGCATCTCAGCCCGCCGGAACCGTGGTGTCGGTGGTGGCGTCGGCCGGAGGCGGCGGCGCGTCGCCGACCTTCACGACCGCTTCCATCCCCGCGGCGCGGTGGCCCGCGATGGTGCAGTAGATGGCGTACTCCTTGCCCGCTTGGAGCTCGACCTTGCCCTTGAAAGGACCCTGCGGGACCCCCAGGTTGAAGTAGCTGAGGGACGGGTCGCTGAACACCAGGGTGTGGGTTCCACCCTTGTCGACGTACTCGATCTCGTTGATCCCCGCCACGGTGTCGAACTCCGTCGACTGGAACGCGAGCGACGGAAGTGCGTCGACCTCGAACTTCGCCGCCGCCGGCCCGGTCGGGGCGGCCGACTCCGGACCCTTGTCCTTCTCCTCGCCGGCGCCGAAGGTGATGAGGCCGGCCGAGAAGATCAGCACGAGCACGAGCGACAGCATGAGCACCAGTTGCGACGTGCGGACGTGCTTGGCGGCGGAGAGCAGGGCTGCCCCGATGAGGATGCCGACCGTGATGACGGTGGCGATGATCACGGCCGGGCCCTGTTCCTCGCCCCCGGCCAGGAAGAGACGCGAGATGTTCAGCGCCACGAGCACGACCACGAAGATCGACGCGAGCGGCAGCACGATCGGCATGAGCAGCCGGGTGCGGAAGCTGTCGGCGGGGGCCGCGGTCACCTCGGTGACCGCGACGGGCGCCTCGGGGGCGCGGCGACGATGACGGCGCCGGGTGCGTCGCCGTCTTCGCCCGCTACCGGGGTGGGGGTGTCGTTCTGCTCGTCGTCGGTGCTCACCGGACCTGCTCACTCCTCGGAGTCGGGGCGGTCAGTTGCCGTTCCAGATCCTGCCACCCGGGCGGGTCGAGGGACCGATCGGCGCGCTCCTCCTCGGTTGCCCACCGGAAGAACACGACCGCGATGATGGCCCAGATCAGCAGTCCGGCTCCGAGTTTCATGATGAGTCCGGCGATCTGTTGATCCTGGAGGGTCGTCGCACCCCAGAGGTGCGGGAGGCCCTCGTAGGCCTTGTACAGGGGCTGCTGGCCGAAGGTGAGGAACGACGCCGGCACCGTCGGCACCACCGACTGCAGGAACAGGTAGACCATCTGCGCGACCGGGACGAGCCGCGGGATCTCGGGGAGCGGGCTGAGGATCGGGAGCCAGACGATCAGTGCGCTCACCACGATGACCACGTGGGCCACGAAGTGGGCGAGTCCGTTGCCCAGGGTGAAGTTGACCACCGCCGGCCAGTGGGAGAGCACGAGCACGAGGTTGTAGAGGATGACCGCAGGAAGGAAGCGCGCCATCCAGCGCACCGACCGGAACAGCCACGCGGGCGTGAGGATCCATCGCAGCAGCCACGCCGGGGTGCCGAGGAGCAGCAGGGGCGCGACGAGCAGGGTGAAGATCAGGTGCTGCACCATGTGCGCGCTGTAGAGCGACTGCTCGGCGACGTCGTGGATCGGCCAGTCGGACGCGAGCCACATCGCGAACACGCCGAGCGACCAACAGGTGACCTGCAACCGCGACACGACCGGTTGACCGGCCGGGCTCAGCCGCGGCCCGAGTCGCACGACCGCGGTGACGTACCCCACGATGCACAGCCCGATCACGATCCACACGTCGGGATGGGGTTCCCAGGTGGGGAACGGCACCGCACCCATCACCGGGGGGTCGTCACGCGCCGCCGCTCCAGACGTGGAGCGTCGTGAGCACGATCGTGTAGAGGAAGATGGCCCCGACCGCCGCCATGATGAAGAACCTGCGGAACACCGGCTTGTCGGTCTTCAGGTGCATGTAGTAGCTGGCGACGAGCACGAACTTCACCAGGCCCATGCCCAGGAGCAGGAAGATGATGAGCCCGTTCGGGATGTCGCCTTCGAGGTAGCTGACGCCCACTTCGAGGGCCGTGATGACCACCAGGATCATGGCGATGACCACGTACTGGAACGGGCTCGGGTGGTGGGTCAGCTCGCCCGGGAGGAGCGGGACCTCTTCCGGAGGGATCTCCTGGAGGCCGTACTTCTTCTCGCGCTCGCGCTCCTCGGCGGTCCCGACGAGCATGTTCTGCTCGGGGTCCTGGACCGGCTCGGTGGTCGTCGTGGTCTCGGCGTCGCTCATGTCGTTGCGACCTCTACCTCGGGATCAGGTACACGACGGTGAAGATGACGATCCACACGACGTCGACGAAGTGCCAGTACAGGCCGGAGATCTCCACCGTCTCGGAGTCTTTCTGCTGCAGCTTGCCCTGGGTGGTGAGCCCCCACAGCGAGAGCAACCACACGATGCCCACCGTCACGTGCAAACCGTGCAGCCCGGTGAGCAGGTAGAAGCTCGAACCGAAGAGGTTGGTGTCGACCGTGAGGCCCTTGCGGCTGAACTCGGTGAACTCGTAGATCTGGCCGCCGACGAACGTCATGCCGAACAGCGCGGTGGCGAGCAGCCAGATCTTCGCCCGGCGGTAGTCGGCCCGCTGGATCGCCGCGAGGGCCAGCACCATCGTGAGGCTGCTCATCAGCAGGATGAACGACGTCGCCGACGTGAAGGGGATGTTGTAGACGTCGGACGGCGAGATGCCCTTCGACCGGCCGCGGTAGAGCAGGTAGGTCGAGATGAGCGCACCGAACAGCAGGCATTCCGACGACAGGAAGATCCACATCGCCAGCTTCGTGTTCGTGACCCCGGTGCTGGTCTCGTGCGCACCGTGTGAGGGCTGCGCGCCGCCGGCGGGAGGCGCGATCGCCACCTGCTCCATCAGTTCTCCCCGCTCACTCACTGCTGGGCTCGAGCGCCCAGGCGTACATGCCGACGATCAGGATCAGGACGCCGAGCGCTCCGAGGTACCAGTTGTGGAAGACGACGCCGTAGCCGACGACGGGCAGGCCGAAGCACATCACGATCGGGAAGTACGACGGCGACGGCATGTGGATCCCGTGCCCGTCGTTCCCGTGCCCACCGCCGGACGGCACGACCGCGCCGCCGTCGTCGGAGCCGTCGCCACCGTTCGGATCGTGTTCCAGGGTCGCGACCGCGCCGGCCGAGGGTGCATCGGCGCCACCACTGGGGAGGCGCACCAGTCGGCCGTTCTCGTCTTCGGTGTACTTGCGGTGCCAGAGGTCGTCACGCGCCTCGACGTGGGGGATCTCCTCGAAGTTGTACTCGGGCGGCGGGTACGACGACACCGACCATTCGAGCGTGCGGGCGTCCCACGGGTCGTGCGGCGCGACCTTCCCGTGGCGCCGGCTCACGAGGATGTTCGTGAGGAGCAGCAGGACCGCGACCGCGATGATGAACGACCCCACGGTGGCCGCCAGGTTCAGCCCGTCGAAGCCCATCCCTTCGGCGTACCGGTAGGTACGGCGGGGCTGACCCTCGAGACCGAGGATGTGCATCGGGAAGAACGTGAGGTTGAACCCGATGAGCACGAGCCAGAACGTGACCTTGCCGAGCTTCTCGTTCATGAAGCGGCCGTAGACCAGGGGGAACCAGTAGAAGAGTCCGCCGAAGATCGCGAAGACGAGACCACCGAAGAGCACGTAGTGGAAGTGCGCGACCACGAAATAGGTGTCGGTCTGCTGGGTGTCGGCCGGGACGACCGAGTGGAGCACTCCCGACAGTCCACCGATGGTGAACATCGCGATGAAGCCGAGTGAGAACAGCATCGGGGTGTTGAGCCGGATCGACCCTCCCCACACCGTGCCCAACCAGTTGAAGATCTTCACGCCGGTCGGGATGGCGATGAGCATCGTGGAGAGGCCGAAGGCCGACACCGCGACGGGCCCGAGGCCGGTGACGAACATGTGGTGCGCCCACACGCCCCAGCCGAGGAAGCCGATCGCGATCCCGGAGAAGATGACCACCGAGTAGCCGAACAGCGGCTTGCGCGACATCACCGGCAGGATCTCGGAGACGATGCCCATCCCGGGCAAGATCAGGATGTACACCTCGGGATGGCCGAACAACCAGAACAGATGCTGATAGAGCAGCGGATCACCGCCCGCAGCGGCGTTGAAGAAGTTCGAGAGCAGGTTGCGGTCCCACCACACCATCGTGAGCGCCACGGTGACGATCGGCATCGCGAACACGGTGAGGAACGCAACGACGAGCATCATCCAGCAGAACACCGGCATGCGCATGAGCGTCATGCCGGGGGCCCGCATGTTGAGGATCGTCACGATGAAGTTCACGGCCGACGTCGTCGAGCCGATGCCGAGCATGATCAGACCGACGGTCCAGAAGTCGGGTCCACGGCCGGGCAGGGCACCCAACGACATCGGGCTGCTGGTGAGTGGCGTGTAGCCGAACCAGCCGCCGTTCGGGGCGCCGCCGAGCACGAAGCTCGAGTAGATGAAGATCCCGCCGAACAGGACGACCCAGTACCCGAACGCGTTCAGCCGGGGGAACGCGACGTCGCGCGCACCGATCTGGAGCGGGATGAGGTAGTTGCCGAACGCGACGGCGAGCGGCATCCCCATCAGGAACACCATCGTGGTGCCGTGCATCGTGAACATGGTGTTGTACTGGCTCGCGGTCAGCACCGTGCCGTTCGGACCCGCGAGCTGGAGCCGGATCAGCAGCGCCTCGATGCCACCGACGACGAGGAACACCATCGCCGTGGCGGCGTACATGATGCCGATCTTCTTGTGGTCGACGGTCGTGAACCAGCTCCGGAAGCCGGTCGTGGCCTTCGGGCGGCGGAACGGCGAGCGCTTCACCTTGGGCACGGTCAACACGGTCGTCATGGGTCTACTTCTCCGCCAGCAGGTAGTCGGCGATCTGTTCGGCCTGGGGCCGGGTCATGACCGGGTAGTCACCCTTCGGAGTGTCCTTCGTGAACGACGGCATCCCCACGCAGGTCGCCGGTGGTGGGAGTCGACAGTCCTTCGACTGCATGGGCACCATCCCCGGCGCGTTCAGGATCCAGTCGACGAGGTTCTCGCGGTTGAGCTCGAACTCGCCCCCGGCGAAGGTGGTGCGCGACGCGAGGTGGGTGAGGTTCGGTCCGTAGGCCGTCTTCGACGAGTCGTCGAAGATGTGGCAGTTCGTGCACGCGAACGTCGCGCCGGTGAGCTCGGCGATGTCGCCCTCGTACGGCTGGGCCGGCCCCCGCTGCTGACCGGCCATCCAGGCGTTGAAGTCTTCCTTGGTCTGCGCGATCACCCGCATCTTCATGTTGGCGTGCGACAGACCGCAGTACTCCGTGCACGCACCGAGGTACGTGCCCGGCTTGTCGGCGTAGAAGGTGATGTGCTGCTTGCGGCCGGGGATCACGTCCTGCTTGCCGCCGAGCTCGGGGATCCAGAACGAGTGGATCACGTTGTCGGACTTCAGGTCGATCTTGAGCGGCACGCCGGCGATCATGTGGATCTCGTTGGCGGTGACCACGTTCTGGTCGATGTTCGTGTCCGAGACCTTGTCCTGCTTCTCGTACTCGGCCTGCCACCACCACTGCTTGCCGACGACGGTGGCGTAGAGGACCTCGCCCTTCGGCTCCTCGGCGATCTTGAAGATCGTCGCGATCGTCGGGACGGCGACGACGGCGAGGATGAGCGCGGGGACGATCGTCCAGCCGATCTCGAGCGGGGTCGACCCGTGGATCTGCTTGGGGTTGTCGTCCTTGCCCTCGCGGTGGCGGAACTTGATCGCGAACACCACCGTGGCCACCACGATGAGCACCCCGATGATCGACGCGACGATCAGCACCGGGATGAAGAGGTCGTCGATCAGTCGCGCGTTGCGACCGGCCGGCTTCAAGGTGTTCGTGCCGTTGTCGTTCTCGCGGCAGCCGGCGAGGGCGAGCGCGAAGGTGAGCGCCAGCCCGACCACGAGCGGCGACTTGACGCCGCGACGGGCCGTTCGGATCAGGTTCATCTCGTCATACCCAGGTGCGTCCCGAGGCGCATCCGCATGCACGTCCTGTTGGGGTGATGGCGTGGTTTCCGGCCCTTGGCGGGGCGACTCTATCGCCGCGCCGTTGCGAATCCGCAACTTGTGACTCACCCCGGTTCACAGGCCGAGGCGGTCGAGCGAGCTCGCCTTGCGCTGCCAGTCCTTGTCGACCCGGACCTTGGTCTCCAGGTAGACCCGGATCCCGAGGAGCGCCTCCAGCTCCTTGCGGGCCCGGGTCCCCGCATCGCGCAGTACCGCACCGCCCTTCCCGATCACGATCCCCTTCTGGGAATCGCGTTCGACCCGGATGATCACCTTCACCCGGAGGACGTCGGGGTCCTCGTCGGCGGCGGCTTCCAGCAGCTCGCCGGTCACCCCGATCGAGTGGGGCAGTTCGTCGCGGGCCACCGCGAGGAGCTTCTCCCGCACCAGCTCCGCGGCCAACGTGGTCTCGGGCTGGTCGCTCACCATCCCCGCCGGGTAGTACTCCGGCCCCTCGGGCAGGCGGGCTTCGAGCTCGGAGACGAGCGCGTCGACCCCGTCGCCCGTTCGGGCCGACAGCGGCACGTAGGCCGAGAACGCACCCAGGCGGGCCGACGCGTCGGCGAGGCGCCGGGCCGTGTCGGCCCGGCTCGCGGCATCGATCTTGTTCACGACCAACACCGATGCGGTCCCCGACTCCGCCACGAGCCGGGCAACGAACTCGTCGCCCGGTCCGATGCCTTCGTTCGCGGCCACGACCTGGCACACGACGTCGACCTCGGCGAGGGTCGCCAACGCCCGCTGGTTCGTCCGCTCCCCGAGCAGCGTCCGGGGCCGGTGGATCCCCGGGGTGTCGAGGAACACGAGCTGGCTCGACGGGGTCGAGTGAACGCCCCGAACCTGGGTCCGGGTCGTCTGGGGTCGATCCGACACGATCGACACCTTCTGACCGACGATCTGGTTCATCAACGTCGACTTCCCGACGTTCGGACGCCCCACCAACGTCACGAAACCCGAACGGAACGAGCTCACCCGTTTGCGTTCCGCGGGCGCTTCCGGCGACTCCGCTGCGTTCCGGCCCTTCGGTTCGCTCCGCTGCGTCGCCTCGATCGCTCACCCGTTTGCGTTCCGCGCGGGCGCTTCCGGCGACTCCGCTGCGTTCACTGACTCGGAATCGGATTCTTCTTCGACGCGGGCGATGAGCACGGAGGCGATGCGGTGCCCCTCGACGCGTTCAGTGCGGAACTCGAGGCCCTTGAACCGGACGGTCTCCCCCTCGTCGGGCACCTTGCCGAGCAGGTTGAAGACCAGTCCGCCGACCGTGTCCCACTCGTCGTCGGGCAGCTCCACGTCGAGCGCCTCGTTGACCTCGTCGATGTTCGTCTTGCCCCGCACCCGCAGCGAGCCGTCGCCCAGGTACTCGAGCGCAGGGGTCTCGATGTCGTACTCGTCGACGATCTCGCCGACGATCTCCTCGACGACATCTTCGAGGGTCACGAGGCCGGCGGTCCCGCCGTGCTCGTCGATCACGATCGCCATGTGGAACTTGTCGGTCTGCATCTCGCGCAGCAGCTCCGCCACCCGCTTCTGCTCGGGGACGAAGACGGCCTCCCGTACAGCCCCGCTGACCGGTCGGTGCTGCTCACCGCCGCGGGCCCGCCGGACGAGGTCCTTGAGGTAGACGAGACCGACGATGTTGTCGGTCGTGTCCTCATAGACGGGGAGGCGCGAGAACCCCCGGTCGATCGCGACCGTGATCGCGTCCTCGATCGTCGCTTCCGCCTCGATCGCGGTCATGTCGGGACGGGGCAGCATGACCTCGCGCACCACGGTGTCGCCGAACTCGAAGATCGAGTGGATGAGTCGGCGTTCCTCACCCTCGATCACCTGTTCGTCGGCTGCGACATCCGCCATCTGGCGGATCTCCATCTCGGTGACGAAGGGACCTTCCTTCAGGCCCTTGCCGGGGAGCAACACGTTCGCAAAGCCGATGAGGCCGCGTGACAGCAGTCGCATCGGCGGGAAGTGCGTGATCGCCCACAGGAACCCCGACACCGACAGCGCCGCCTTGTCGGTGTTCTGCACCGCGTACGTCTTGGGCGCGACCTCGCCGACGACGAAGAACACGACGATCTGCAGGATCACACCGATGACCACGCCGAGGGTCCCGGCGACCCCTTCGAGCACGACACCGAGCAGGGTCGCGCTCGTGAGTTGGGTGACGAGCACGAGGAGGAGCACCGAGTTCAGCGTCTCGGTCGGGTTCGCGAGCATCTTCACGAGCTTGGGCGCGCCCTTGCGGCCTTCCTCTTCGAGCGCCATCGCGCGCACCCGGTTCATCCGAACGAACGCGGTCTCCGCGACCGCGAGGAAGATCGAGATGACGTAGAGCACGACGATCAGTGCGACGATCGCCCAGTCGGCGCTGCTCATCGCCGGTGTCGCTTATGTGGGGGCTTGCTCACCGTTTCGCTCCAGCGTTTGGAACCGAGTGAGCAACTCGCGCTCACGCCGCTTCATCGTCTCCGACTCCTGCGGCTCCGCATGGTCGTAGTTCAGCAGATGCAAGACCCCGTGGACGACCAGCAGGGCGACTTCGTCGTCGAGCGTGCCTCCCGCGAGGCCGGCCTGACGGTCGGCGACCGTCGGACACACGACCACGTCGCCCAGGAGCGTCGGCGGATCGCCCGGTTCGGTCGGCGAACCGGGCCCGCGGCCGCCCTGATCGGGTTGGCGGCCTCCGAGCACGACGTCGTCGTCCATCGGGAACGCGAGCACGTCGGTCGGACCGGACCCGCCGAGGAACCGCTCGTTCAGGTCCGACATCGCCTGCTCGTCGACGAAGATCACCGAGAGCTCGGTGTGTTCGGGGACCTGCTCCTCCTCGACCACCAGGCGCGCGAGCCGGACCCAACGCGCCACGTCGATCGGGAACGCGGCCTGCTCATCGGCGCCGAACACCTCGTGGGCCACGCTCACGCCTGCGCTTCGCGGGGTGCCTCGTGCTGCTCGTACGCGTCGACGATCGACTGCACGATGCGGTGCCGCACCACGTCGGTCGAGCTCATCTCGACGAACGCGATGTCGGTGATGTCGGTGAGGATGTTGCGGACCGCGAGCAGTCCCGACCGGCCGCGACCTTCGCCCAGGTCGATCTGAGTGACGTCGCCGGTGACCACGATCCTCGACCCGAACCCGAGTCGGGTGAGGAACATCTTCATCTGTTCCGGTGTGGTGTTCTGGGCTTCGTCGAGGATGATGAACGAGTCGTTCAACGTCCGGCCGCGCATGTAGGCGAGCGGTGCGACCTCGATGACGCCGCGCTCCATCAGCCGGCCGACCACTTCGGGGTCGAGCATGTCGTACAGCGCGTCGTAGAGCGGCCGGAGGTACGGGTCGACCTTGGCCAGCATGTCGCCGGGGAGGAACCCGAGCCGCTCCCCCGCCTCGACCGCGGGCCGAGTGAGGATGATGCGGTTGACCTCCTTCGCCTGGAGGGCCTGCACCGCGAGTGCGACCGCGAGATAGCTCTTGCCCGTCCCCGCGGGCCCGATCGCGAAGGTGACGACGTTGTCGCGCACCGCGTCGACGTACTGCTTCTGGCCGGTGGTCTTCGGGCGCACGGTCTTGCGGCCGCGCAGCACCTCGGTGGTGAGCACCTCGGTCGGTCGCTGATCCGCCTTCATCATGTCGATCGATCGTCCGAGGTTGTCGCGGTCGAGTTGGTGACCCTGTTCGAGCAGGGTGACGAGCTCTTCGAAGAGGCGAGCGACCTGTTCGGCGACGGCCGGATCACCGCTGACGGTGATCTCGTTGCCGCGGACGTGGATCCGGGCGTCGAACGCGCTCTCGATCACCCGCAGGAGCTCATCTCGCTGCCCGAGCAGATCCACCATGAGGTGGTTCCCGGGCACAAGGACCTTGATCTGAGTGGGCGCGGACACGTTGCTCAGAGGTTACCCGCGGAGAAGAAGCGGAGGCGGCGGACTTCAGTCACGGGCCGTGCACAGGTGAGCGATCGAGCCGCCGCAGCGGATTCGACCAGACAAACGGAGAAGTAGCGGAGGCGGCGGACTTCAGTCACGGGCCGTGCACAGGTGAGCGATCGAGCCGCCGCAGCGGATTCGACCGATCAGCTACGCGCGCGGAGACCGAGTTCGCCGAGGCGGGTACCGAGGTCTTCGGGTCGACGCCCGAGGACGGCCGCGAGCACGCGCAGGTCGTCGCGACGGATCGTGAGCAACCGCCCGTTGAAGTCCTGGCGCTGGAGCTGGATCGTGGACGCGTACCGGGCCAGTACCTGGGCCTCGGGATCGTCGAGCGCGTGCAGACGCACGAGATCGATCGTGAAGGCGTCGTCGAGTTCCGACACGCCGTCGGTGAGGTTGATCTCGACGTCGGCATCCCGGGGCAACAGCTGATCGGCCGGCACCTCGTAGATCTCCGAGAGACGCAGGAGGCGCGGAACCGAGATCGCCCGCTCACCGCGCTCGTACGCGCCGAGGACCGAAGCCTTGAACTCCAGACCGGAACGCGCTTCGACATCGTGCAGCGAGAGCCCCTTCTGACGACGTATCGCCCGAAGTCGCTCACCGACGTGGGTCCCGCTCATCCCCACCATTCCCTCACTGCCCCCATGCCCGACGAAGGTGCGAGCCTACCAAAGGGAACAAGTTGCCGCCTCGGTGCCCACTTCACGCGGGGGAGGTTCACCCAATTGGTCGGGTGAGCGCAAGCGCGGCCGCCGAAGCCACCGCGGCGGTCTCGGCCCGCAGCACGTGGGGACCGACCGCGAACCGACCGACCGGTTCGAGTGCGGACGCTTCGTCGGACTCGAGCCCACCCTCGGGACCGACCACCACCAACCACTCTCCGCCGTCGGGCATTGCGATCGGTGGCCCCGCGGCACCGGCCTCCGCGATCAGCAGCGCGGGATGCCCGACGAGCGACGCGACCGGAGCGATCGCGCCGATCACGGGGAGGCGGGCCCGGTGCGACTGCATCGCGGCTTCGCGTGCCACCCGGACGAACCGCTCCCCCGCGGCGACCCGGCGTGCGTCGTCCCACCGCACGACCGACCGGCGCGCGACCACCGGCAGGATCCGATCGACTCCGAGCTCGGTGAGCTGGGTGACCACCCGCTCCGGCTTCTCGCCCTTCGTGAGCGCGAACGCAACCGCGACACGGGGGTCGCGGCGGGGTTCGCGGCGCACGGCACCCAACGCCGCGAGCGCGAGCTCGGGCCCCGTGACCGCGGCGATCTCGTAGGGCCGCCACCTCCCGGCGGCGTCGGCCGCCGTGATGCGCTCCCCGGCACGGAGGCGACGAACCCGGGCGAGGTGGTGGCCGTCGTCGCCCGACACCGTGCACGCATCGTCGAGGACGTCGACGAACACGTGCGCAACGGCCGGGAATCCGGAGGCCCAGTCGGCCGAGTCGCCGCCGGCGCCGGGTCGGAGCTCCGCCACCGCGCTACTGGAACGCGGAACGGATGCGCGAGAAGAGCCCGCCTTCGTGCTCCGCGACCACTTCGCCGCGCAGCTCGGCGAGCTGACGGAGCAGCGCGGCTTCGTCGTCGCTCAGCCGCTCGGGGACCTGCACCTCGATCTGCACGAGCAGATCTCCGCGACCGCGCCCCTGGAGCACCGGAACGCCGCGACCGCGCAGGCGGAACACGCGACCGGGTTGCGTCCCGGCGGGGATCACGAGATCCTCGGCTCCGTCGAGGGTCTCGATCGTGCATGCGGTCCCGAGCGCGGCCTGGGTCATGCCGATCGACCGGACGTGCAGGAGGTCGTTGCCGTCGCGCACGAAGTCGGGGTTCGCGGCCACCCGGACGTGCACGTAGAGATCGCCCGACCGACCCCCACGCGGCGCGGCCGCGCCGCGACCGGGGAGGCGGAGTCGTTGGCCTTCGTCGATGCCTGCGGGCACCTCGACATCGAGTCGTCGTTCGGCGACGACGCGGCCGTCGCCTCCACAGTTCGGACACGGCGACGGGATGACCGAGCCCGCCCCACCGCAGGTCGGGCACACGCCGGCCGTGACGATCTGACCGAGGATCGAGCGTCGCACCTGACGAACCTGGCCGGCGCCGCCGCAGGTCTCGCACTGCGCGGCGTGGGTGCCCGGCGCCGCGCCCGAGCCGTTGCACGGATCGCACACGACCGGGAGCCGGACGTCGAGCGGCTTCGTCGTGCCGAAGACCGCCTCGCTCAACGAGAGATCGAGCACTGCCTCGGCATCGGCGCCGGTCATCGGTCCGGCCGGCCCGCCTCCCCCGCGCCCGCCGAACACGTCGCCGCCGAAGAACGCGTCGAACAGGTCGTTGATCCCGAAGCCGTCGGCGCCCGGAGGCGCGCCACCACCGGCCGACCGCTCGGGCCCGAACATGTCGTAGCGACGACGACGCTCGGGATCACGCAGCGTCTCGTACGCGACCGAGATCTCCTTGAAGCGCGCCTCCGCGGCCGGGTCACCCGGATTCGCGTCGGGGTGGTACTGCCGCGCGAGCGAACGGTAGGCGCGCTTGATGTCGTCGTCGGTCGCGCTCCGCTCGACGCCGAGGAGCAGGTAGTAGTCGTCGGAAGCCATCAGGTGTGCAGGATACGGCCGAGCTGCTGCGAGACCGTGGCCACCGCGGCCAGGGCCCGGCCGTAGTCCATCCGGGTGGGCCCGAGGACGCCGATCGAGCCGGCGACCTCGCCCTCGACGACGTAGGGCGCGAGCACGAGCGAGCAGTCGCGCAGCTCTTCGCGTTCGTTCTCCTCGCCGATGCGAACGATGAGCCCGTGGTCGAGCAGACCGCGGACGAGCGACACGACGACGACCTGGTGTTCGAGCAGCTCGAGCAGGCGGGCCGCGCCGTCGGCGGTGCCGTAGGAACCCTGCTCCATCGCGATCCGGCTCGCGCCGCTCACGTAGAGGGGCTCGAGCTGGCCGGCGACGCGTGCCGCGAGCGCATCCCGGGCCATGCCCATGCAGCGGTCGACGACGGGATCACCGGTGGTGTCTGCCACCGGGAGGTTGGCGAGCGTCGAGCTCTGGAACTGCGCGTTCAGCGCGGCCCCCGCCCGGGCGAGATCGTCGTCGGTCGGCTCGCCGTCGAGGTGGAGCACCTCCTTCTCCACCGCACCGTTCGACAGCACCGCCACGACCAGGGCGAGTCCGGGCTGGAGCGACACGAGCTGCACGTTGCGCAGCACGGCGGCATCGGACGCGGGCCCGACCACCACCGATGCGTGGTGGGTGAGGTTGGCGAGGAGCTGGCTCGTCTCGTGGAGCAGGTCTTCGAGCGCGAGGTGCGCGGTGGTGAAGAAGTCGGAGACGGTGCGCCGCTGGGCGGGAGGAAGGCCGGGGGCGCGCTCGAAGTGGTCGACGAAGAACCGGTAGCCCCGGTCGGTCGGGATCCGGCCCGCCGAGGTGTGCGGTTGGACGAGGTAGCCCTCCCGTTCGAGCACGGTCATGTCGTTGCGGACCGTTGCGCTGGAGACGCCCAGGTCCCGGGAGGTGGCGATCGTCTGGGAACCGACGGGTTGGGCCGTGGTGACGTACTCCTCGACGACGGCCCGGAGCACGCGCGCCCGCCGCTCGTCGAGGGGCGGACGGACCTGCCCGTCGTCGCCGGTGGGTTGCTCGGGGGTGCTGGTGTCGGGCGTCATGCTGGGGTCCCCTGACCGGTCGTGCGGTGGCCCGCCGCGACCGGAGCGTGCTGCCCCGGAGACTCCGGAGCTAGCACTCGAGTCTACCGAGTGCCAGCCCGGACGGGCGTCGGCAGGTCGTCGGGGACCGCCACCGGCGCGGCGGCACCGGCGAGGACGAGCCGTGCGGTCACGTCGTCGCCGAGGAGTCGACCCCTGCGGGTCAGCCCGATCCGCACGGTGTCGTCGTGTGCGTCGAGTTCGATCCGCTCGAGGATGCCGCCGGCAACGAGCTCTGCGGCGGCGCGGTGCGCCGCCGGGGCAATCGTCACGCCGCCCCGCATCCGCAGGCGGAGCGCGAACGCCTCCTCGGCCCGCGTCGCCGCATCGAGGTGCTCCTCGCCGGCCCGCACCGAGTCGCCGGCGGCGACGGACTCCACGTACCGCTCCGGCGTGCGGACGTTCCACCACCGCTCCCCCGCCCGGTGGCCGTGTGCGGCACAGCCGATCGCCACATAGTCGCCCTGGTCCCAATAGAGGAGGTTGTGTCGGCACGCCTCACCCGGCCGGGCCCAGTTCGAGATCTCGTACCAGTCGAACCCTGCGTCGGCGAACACTGCATCGGCCACCTCGTACTTCGACGCCTGGTCGTCTTCGTCGGGTGGGGGCGTCGTTCCGGCCGCGATGTGTCGACCCAGCGGGGTCGACGGGACCACGGTGAGCGCGTAGGCGCTGATGTGGTCGGGTTCGAGCCCGACGACGCCGTCGACGGTGGCGCGCCAGTCGTCGAGCGTCTCGCCTGCGGCACCGAAGATCACGTCGACGCTCAGTCGTTCGAACCCGGCGGCCCGAGCACCGTCGACCGCCTTCACCACGTTGTCGGGATCGTGGGTGCGACCCAGCGCGGCGAGCACCGAGGGCACCAACGACTGCACCCCGAGCGAGACCCGGTTCGCCCCGGCCGCGCGGTAACCGCCGAGCTTCGCCTGATCGACGGAGTCGGGATTGCACTCGATCGTGATCTCGGCGTCGGCCGTGATCGGGATCGCGCCGATGATGCGCGCCAGCGCGGTGGGTGCGAGGAGCGACGGTGTCCCTCCTCCGAAGAACACGGTCGACGCGGGCCCGAGGCCGGCCGCGAACTGTCGCTCGAGGTCGGTCACACACGCGTCGACGTACGCGTCGATCAGGTGGTCACGGTCGGTCCAGGTCGCGAAGTCGCAGTAGTCGCACCGGTGCACGCAGAACGGCACGTGGACGTAGACCCCGAGAGGCGACGACGGCATCGCCCATGGTCCGCACGCCGCCGCGCTCCTTCTCTACGCCGGCACCAGGCCGGTGAGCTCCGGCTTCTGGAGCGACGAGATCACACCCGGCGCCTGCTCCTGGGTGACTGCGAACCCCGACACGGGCGCGGAGAACCGGAAGCTCGCCACCCGCGGGTTGTTGCCCAGCACACCGGCCGAGATCGCCTCGGGCTCCTCGCGGTCGCCGACCAGCGCCCAGAGTTGGTAGACGTCGCCCTCGGGCGCGGCCTCGAGACCGTGGGAGACGAAGTACCCGGTGCCGTCGGCTCGCAGCACGATGCTCGCCATCTCGGTGCCGGTGTCGGACGTGAGGCTCACGGTGCGACTCCCGGGCGCGGTCGCGGCGGACTCGGCGCCCCGGCGCACCGCGTCGCCGGTCATGGCGACGTCGAGGCGGTCGATCCGATCACCCTGGCGCAACACCTGGACCGACAGCACCGCGATGAGGGTGGCCGCCACCGCTGCCGCGACGCCCACCCAGCGCCAGCCGACCGATCGACGCGAGGTCTCGCGCGCACGCTTGTGCTCGAAGAGGTCGAGCGGGGGCGGCGCCACGTCGCTCGTGCCGAGGTCGCGCTGCTCGCCCTCGATCTCGTCGACGATGTGGTCCCAGATGCCGGCCGGAGCGTCGGCTCCCGACATCGCAAGCATCGAGGCGGCTTCACGGAACGACTCGACCTCGGCGCGCGCCCGCGGGTCGGTCTCGAGGTACCGCTCGATCTGGTCGCGCTCGTCGGGCTCGACGGCGTCGAGCGCGTACGCGCCGAGGAGCGCCTGGAGCTCTTCCCGCTGCAGCTCAGCCACGTCCGATCGCCTCCGACGATTCCAGTTCCGAGCGGAGTCGGGCGAGCCCGCTGCGGATGCGACTCTTGATGGTGCCCTCCGGCTGGTCGAGGATCCGGGCGACCTCCCGGTACGTGTGGCCACCGAAGTACGCCAACTCGATCGCCGCGCGCTCGCCCTCGGCCAGCTTCGAGACGGCCTCGCGCACGTGCTCCGCGAGGGCCAGGTCCCACACCTCGCGCTCGAGGTCGTACCCCGACTCCGCGTTCATGCGGGCCTCGCGCTCCTCACGACGCCGACGGGCCGACTCCGACCGGACGAGGTCGACGCTCCGGCCGTGGGTCTGGGCGAGGAGGTAGGAGCGGAGCGTCCCGCGATCCGGGTCGAACTTGTCGGGCTGGTTCCACAGACGGAGAAACACCTCCTGCACGACCTCCTCGGCGAACGAGCGATCCCCCGCCAGCCGTTGCGCGAGCCCGAAGCACGCGCCGCCATGGCGTCGGTACGCCTCGGCCAGGGCCTCTTGGCGGTACCGTGCGATGGCCAGCACGAGCTTGGCATCGCTCGATTCTCGGACATCTCTCTCGAACACTGCCCCCTGTTCGGTCTCACGGGGAGGTTCGGATGAGGTCATGAGGACCTACTGTGCCCCGGATGCGGCTGGATGTAACGGAACTCCTCCCCGACGACGCTCTCGACGAGGCGCGGGCCGCCGCGGAGACGACCCGGGCCTTCCTGGAGGCACACCGCGCCGCCGACGGACGGTGGCCCGCGGGCTGGAACCGGACCATGGCCGCGGCCGGGTACGTCGCGCCCCACTGGCCGAAGCCCTGGGGGCTCGCGGCCTCGCCGGTCGAGCAGCTCGTGATCGACGCAGAGCTCCGGGCCGCCGGCGCCCCGAAGCCGATGAACCCGATCGGGATCGGCTGGGCCGGTCCGACGCTCCTCGTCGCGGGGACGCCGCAACAGCACGACCGGTACCTCCCCGGCCTCCTCGACGGCTCCGAGATCTGGTGCCAACTGTTCAGCGAACCGGAGGCCGGGAGCGACCTGGCATCGCTCGCGACCCGCGCCGTGCGCGACGGCGACGAGTACGTGGTCGACGGCCAGAAGATCTGGACCACCCTCGCCCACATCTCCCGGTTCGGGATCCTGCTCGCCCGCACCGATCCCGACGCCGAACCGCACAAGGGGATCAGCTACTTCGTGGTCGACATGCAGACGCCGGGGATCACGACCCGGCCCATCAAGCAGATGGACGGCCAGGCGATGTTCAACGAGGTGTTCCTCGACGGCGTGCGGATCCCCGCCGCAAACCTCGTCGGCGACGAGCACGACGGCTGGCGCCTCGCGAAGGTCACGCTGGGCAACGAGCGCGTGTCGTTGTCGGGCGAGGGCGCGCTCTGGGGGCTCGGCCCGACCGCCGACGACCTGCTCGACCTCGTGCGCGGCCAGGGCGGCGTGAGCGATCCGATGCTGCGCCAGAAGCTGGCCTCGCTCTACATCGAGCAGGAGGTGCTGCGGCTCATCCGTCTGCGCACCGTGTCGGCTCGGGTGCGCGGCCTCGAACCCGGACCGGAGGTGTCGGTGCGCAAGGCCCTCGCCGACGAACACGGTCAGCACGTGATGGCGTTGGCCGTCGAGCTCGCAGGGAGCGACGGGCTGGTGCTCGACCGCGGCCCCTTCGGTTCCGACGACGGGAGCTGGGCGAGCGGCTACCTCTACTCCCGCGCCCTCACCGTCGGCGGGGGGACGAGCGAGGTCCAGCGCAACATCATCGGCGAACGCGTCCTCGGCCTCCCCCGAGACGCGCCCTGATGGTCCGCAACCCGAACCGCAGCCGGCCGACTCGCACGAGCATCGACCGCCGCGACGACTCCGGCGAGCTCGTGCTCCGAGCGGCCTGCGACGAAGTCGCAAGAGCGGACTAATCGTCGAGCTTGAGGGCGGCGACGAAGGCTTCCTGGGGGACCTCGACGCTGCCGATCTGCTTCATCTTCTTCTTGCCTTCCTTCTGCTTCTCGAGCAGCTTGCGCTTGCGGCTGATGTCGCCGCCGTAGCACTTGGCCGTCACGTCCTTGCGGCGGGCCTTGACCGTCTCGCGGGCGATGATGCGGCCACCGATCGCGGCCTGGATCGGCACGTCGAACATCTGGCGCGGGATCAGCTCCTTCAACTTCTCGGCCATGCGCTTGCCGTAGTCGTAGGCCCGATCGGTGTGCACGATCGCGGAGAACGCGTCGACCGGGGTGCCGTTCAGCAACACGTCGACCTTCGCGAGCTTCGACGCTCGCCAGCCGGCCGGTTCGTAGTCGAGGCTCGCGTAGCCACGGGTGCGAGACTTCATCTGGTCGAAGAAGTCGAGCACGATCTCGCCGAGCGGCATCTCGTACACGAGCTCGACCCGTTCCTCGGAGAGGTACTCCATCTTCTTCATGTCGCCCCGTCGGCCCTGGCAGAGCTCCATGAGGGTGCCGACGTACTCGGTGGGCGTGAGGAGCGTCACCGTGACGTAGGGCTCCTCGATCGAGTCGACGAAGTTCGGCGGCGGCATCGACGACGGGTTGTCGACCTCCTGCGTCGTGCCGTCGACCATGTTCGCGACGTACTCGACGTTCGGGGCGGTGGCGACGAGCGCGAGGTCGTACTCCCGTTCGAGCCGCTCCCGCACGATCTCCATGTGCAACAGCCCGAGGAACCCGCACCGGAAGCCGAAGCCGAGCGCGCCCGACGTCTCGGGCTCGTAGGTGAAGCTCGAGTCGTTCAAGCGCAGCCGCTCGAGCGCTTCGCGCAGGTCGGTGTACTCGTCGCCGTCGACGGGGTAGAGCCCGCAGAAGACCATGGGTTTCGGGTTCAGGTATCCGGCGAGCGCCTCGGCCGGGTTCGCCGCGAGCGTGACGGTCTCCCCCACCCGGGCCTGACCGACATCCTTGATCCCCGCGATCAGGTAGCCGACCTCACCCGGGCCGAGCGAGCCGACCGGGGTGGGTGCGGGGAGGCGAACCCCGACCTCCTCGGCGTCGTGCACGTCGTTGGCCTGGACGAAACGCAGGCGGGCACCCGAGGTGAGCGTGCCGTTGAACACCCGCACCGCGCTCACGACGCCGCGGTAGGTGTCGTAGTACGAGTCGAAGATCAGGCCCTGGAGCGCGGCGTCGGCGGAGCCGACCGGCGCCGGCACCCGATCGATCACGGCGTCGAGCAGCTCGGGGACGCCCTCGCCCGTCTTCGCCGAGATGCGCAGGATCTCGTCGGCGGGGATGCCGAGCACCTTCTCGATCTCGCCCGCGACCCGGTCGGGTTCCGCCGCGGGGAGGTCGATCTTGTTCAGGGCGGCGACGATCGTGAGGTCGTGCTCGATGGCGAGGTAGCAGTTGGCGAGCGTCTGGGCCTCGATGCCCTGGCTCGCGTCGACGAGCAGGATCACGCCCTCGCAGGCCGCCAGGCTCCGGGAGACCTCGTAGCCGAAGTCGACGTGGCCGGGGGTGTCGATGAGGTTCACGACGTGGTCGTGCCACAGGACGCGCACGTTCTGGGCCTTGATCGTGATCCCCCGCTCCCGCTCGATGTCCATCGAGTCGAGGTACTGGGCCCGCATGTCTCGCATCTCGACCGCCCCGGTGAGCTCGAGGAAGCGGTCGGCCAGGGTCGACTTGCCGTGGTCGATGTGAGCGATGATCGAGATGCAGCGCAGCTGGTCCAGGGGGGTCACCGCTGCATTCTCGCGGACAGACGCGGCGACCGGTGGCCTCGGGGTGGGCGATCGACCGACTCCGACACCCTGCTGCTACCCTGTTCCGACCGTCTGAAAGTTCTGGGAGCCCCAACGCGCATGGCGAACATCAAGCAGCAGAAGAAGCGAAACCTGCAGAACGAGACCCGTCGGGTCCGCAACCTCGCGACCCGCACCGAGTTGAAGACCAGGGTCAAGAACGTCGACGCGGCGATCGCCGGCGGTGACGGCGAGACCGAAGAGCCGGTCCGCATGGCCCAGAAGCGCCTCGACAAGGCCGGTTCGAAGGGCGTGATCCACAAGCGTCAGGCGTCGCGTCGCACGTCGCGCCTGATGAAGCGCGCCAACAAGACCACCTGAGCCCACCCAAGACGCGACCGAGCCCGTGACCACCCCGGAGCAGGTCACCGGTCGACCGATCCGGATCGCCGTCGTCGGTCCGGGCCAGATCGCCGAGTTGGTCCTCCCCACGTACCTCGCCCATCCCGAGATCGAGGTCGTGGCGCTGTGCGACCGGAACCCCGATCGGCTCGACCGCTGGGCGCCGGTGTTCCCCGAAGCGCTCCGTACCGATCGGCTCGACGACGCGTTGGCCGTCGGGCCCGACGTGGTCGACGTGCTGGTGCCGACCCCGGCGCACGCCGAGGTGGCGGTGGCGGTGCTCGAGGCCGGATTCGCGGTGCAGTTGCAGAAGCCGATCGCTCGCACCCTCGACGACAGCGCGCGCATCGTCGCCGCGGCCCGGCGCGGCGGTGTGATGCTCCGCATCCTCGAGGACTACATCTTCTACCCGCCCCTCGTGCAGTTGCGCGACCTCGTCGACTCGGGCGAGATCGGCGCGCCGGTCGGGTTGCACATGAAGATCGTGAACACCGGTCGCGGCGGCTGGGACGTGATGCCGTCGAGCATGGAGTGGCAGTTCGAGCAGACACGTGACGGGCGCGGGATGCTCGTGTTCGACCACGGCTGGCACCAGCTCGCGATGGCGGTGTGGATGTTCGGGCCGATCCGGCGCATCTTCGGCTGGATCGGGAGCACGGAGGTCGTGCCGGGCTACGCGCTCGACGCCCCGGCAACCCTCGTGTGGGAACACGCCACCGGCCTCCGCGGCGTGTTGGATCTCACGCTCGCGGTCAACACCTACTTCAAGTCCGACTTCTACTCGTGCGACGAGCGCGTCGAGGTGACGGGCGACCTCGGTTCGGTCCGCTGCAACCGCATCTCGTCGTTCGGTCGCCAGGAACCGTCGGTCGAGGTGTACCGCGACGGTGAGATCCGCTCGTTCCACGCGATCGACGACGGCGGCGATGCGGGCTTCGCGGCGTCGACCCGCCACCTCGTCGACCTGTTCCGGGGTCGCGCCGACACACCGGTGATGGACGGCGACACCGCGCACACCGTGATGACCGCCCTGAACGGCGCCCTCGAATCGTCCCGCCTCGGGATCCCGGTCGAACTCTGATCCACGGAATTCGGTCCCGACCTCGGGACCGGTTGGATCACACTGACCCGGTGCCGGTCACGAGGATGCACGACGACGAGGTGGACACGGACGCGGACCTGGTCCGTCGCCTGCTCGCGTCGCAACATCCGCAGTGGGCGGACCGGCCGATCGAGCGGGTTCCGTCGGCCGGAACCGACAACGCCATGTACCGCCTCGGTGACGACCTCGCGGTGCGGCTCCCGCGCATCCACTGGGCCGTCGACGCCGTGGTGAAGGAGCAGCGGTGGCTGCCGGTGCTCGCACCGCACCTCCCCCTCGCGGTGCCACTCCCCGTTGCCGTCGGCGAACCCGAGGCGTGCTTCCCCCATGCGTGGACCGTCGTGCAGTGGCTGCCGGGTGAGCTCGCGACCCTCGACCGGCTCCGCGACCCCGTCGACGCCGCGCACGACCTGGCGAGGTTCGTCCGGGCGCTGCAGTCGGTCCCGTCGGCCGACGGACCGGAGCACCGCCGGGGGCTCCCGGTGCGGGCCCAGGACCGGATGCTCCGTGCCGGCGTCGCCGGTCTGCGCGGGGAGCTCGACGGCGACGCCGTGCTCGGAGCCTGGGAGCGGGTCCTGGCCGCCAAGGACTACGACGGACCACCGGTCTGGTTCCACGGAGACCTGGCGTACCTCAACCTCCTCGCCCGGGACGGGGGGCTCACTTCGGTCATCGACTGGGGTACCTGCGGCGTCGGCGACCCGGCCATCGAGGCCCTGGTCGCGTGGAGCCTCTTCCCCGCTGAAGCTCGCGCCGCGTACCGGGATGCACTCGGCTTCGACGACGACGCGTGGGAACGGGGCAAGGGCTGGGTGCTCACCGGGGTGTACGGGATCCCGTACTACCGGGACACCAACCCCGTCCTCGTCGCCAACGCGACCCGTGGGATCGAAGCGGTGCTCGCCGACCTGGGTTGAACCAGGCGACACGCGGGCGATCCCGGTCGTTCGGCGCCGCACTACCGCTTCGACGCAGCGGGACGGCGCGCACCGGAGCCACGGCGGGAACGGCCCGACAGGCCGGTGAGGCGGGCGACGAGCACCTCGATCACCGTCTCGGCCGGCAGTCCGCTCGCCCCTTTGAGGTCGAGGTCGGCCTGGTGCAGCAGGTCGAACGCGCGCCGGAGACCATCGGTGCCGAGGGCCCGGGTGGCCTCGAGTGCCTTCTTGGCCGGGAAGGTGCTCCCCTTCCCCCCGAGTGCCGCGTGGGCCTGGTCGACGGTTGCGATGCCCGGATCGTCGAGCTTCAACAGCTTCTTGTACCGACTGTGCAGCAGTCCCATCACCTGCAACGGGTGCATCGGCTTGGGATCGCGCGCGGTCGTCGCGGTGAGCATGCGGTGGAGGGTGGCGAGCGCGACGGCGACGTCGCCTTCCTCGATCCGGTTCGTGAGCTGCCAGACCGGGACCGAACCCACCTCACCGAGGTACGCCTCGACCTCGTCGGCTCCGAGGGTGACCCCGGAACCGTAGGTACCGGCGAGGAGCTCGACGAGACCCCCGACGCGTCCTGCATCGTCGCCGAAGTGCGTCGCGACGAGCGCGCTCGCTTCGGCGCTCAACCGCAGGTCGGCCGCGCCGATCGCCCGCGCGAGGACGTCGGCCGTCTTCTCCGAATCGGGACCGACCATCTCGGCGCCGGCCGCCTTCAACGCGTCGGCCAATGCCTTCGGGACCCGCCCGCCTCCGGCCACGAACACCAGGGCGGTCGTGTCGAGCGGGTCGGCCAGGTACGCAACGAGCGGGGCGACCTCGGCCGCGGGGATCTGCTCGTAGTCGCGCACGACGACCACCCGCCGTGCGGTCATGAACGGCGGGCTCTGCGCGGCATTCAGGATCGCCACGACGACGCCACCGTCGTCGCGGTCACCCGCCGCACCGTCGGCGCCTCGGTCGTCGTCGCCGGCCGCCCGTCGACTCGCAACGGTGAACTCCTCGAGCGCGAACGAGCGGTCGTCGCCGTCGAGGAGCTCCGTCACCAACCTGTCGAGCGCGTCGACCCGCAACGACGGATCCGTGGCCTTGATCAGGTGGAGCGAGCTCATCGCGCACCCTCCGGTGTGCGCGGCGTGTGCGTCGGGCCCGGCGCGTCGTCGGCGGCGTGGCGCACGATCGCTTCGACCATGCGGCACACCCGCACCGTGCCGGCGACGTCGTGCACCCGCACGATCCGGCATCCGTGAGCGACCCCGAACGCAACGGCTGCCAGCGACGCGTCGCGACGATCGTCGATCGGGAGGTCGAGGAGCTCACCCAGGAACCGCTTGTTCGAGGCCGAGAGCAAGAGCGTGTAGCCGGTGGCGGCGAGCACGTGACTCTCACGCAGCAACACCGCGCTCTGCGTCGGGGTCTTGCCGAGATCGAGGCCCGCGTCGATCGAGATCTGCTCGGGCGCGAGCCCGGCGGCCTCGGCCCGGTGGGCCCGGTCGAGCAGGAAGCGGGTCACGTCGCCCACGAGATCGTCGTACTGCGGATCGGGGTCGGCCACGCGCGGCCGGAGCCGGATGTGGGTCGCGACCACCGACGCACCCGCCGCCGCGGCCACAGCGAGGTAGTCGGGATCGTCGAAGCCGCTGATGTCGTTCCCCACGACCGCCCCCGCGCGGCACGCCTCGGCCAACACGCTCGCCCGCCAGGTGTCGACCGAGATCGCCACGTCGAGGCGGGCGTGGATCGCCTCGATCGCGGGCACGACCCGCTCGAGCTCCTCGGCCTCGCCGACCTCGGGGCCGGGTCCCGCCTTCACCCCGCCGACGTCGAGCAGGTCGGCCCCGTCGACCACGAGCTGCTCGGCCCGGCGCACGAGCGCATCGAGCTCGTACGTGAGGCCGGCGTCGTAGAAGGAGTCGGGCGTGCGGTTGAGGATTCCCATCACCAGGGTGCGGCCGGTGACGTCGTGAACCCGAGCGCCGAGACGGTACGCGGTCATCGGTGTGGGAGTCGCGCCCGGGGGGACTGCACCGGGTCGAGCCTACCGGTGGGCCGTCGGGCGAGTCCCCCGAGGACGAACCGACAACCGAGCGCCCCGCAGCCGACCGCGACCAGCCCCACCGCGGTCCGGCCGTCGATGCGGAACGGCAGGCCCGACGTGGCCACCGCGATCCCCTGCAACGCCTGGACCAGCACCACCACCGGCGCGAGGAGCAACGCCGAGAGGCCGGGGGCGACGGTGCGCGTGACTCCGCCGATGGTGCCCGCGACGAGGCCGCCGATCGTGATCGGGGCCATGAGCGGCGCCGCGAGCACGTTGGCCGGGAGAGACGCGAGCGGAAGATCGCCGAACACCGGGATGAGCACCGGTGCCACACCGATCTGCGCGGCAACGGTGACCGCGAGCGGGTCACGCAGCGCGCGGGGACCGGGAAGCCGGACCGCGATCGGAGCCGACAGGAGCGCGATCCCCACGGTTGCGCCGCACGACAGGACGAACCCGACCGAGTGGACCAGGAACGGATCCGCGAGCAGCAGCCCTGCCGCCGCGAGCACGAGCAGACGAAGGCCATCGGCGGGCCGACCGAGGAAGCCGGCGAACATGGCGATCCCGGCCATCGTCACCGCGCGCAGCACCGACGGCTCCCAGCGCGTCATGGTGCCGAAGACGACGATCACCGCCAGACCGGCCACGAACCGACCCCGGAACCCGAGGCGCCGCAGGAGCGGCCCGGCGAGCGCGAGGACGAACGCGACGTTCTCCCCCGAGACGGCCAGGTGGTGGGTGAGGCCCGACGCCCGGAACTCCTCGACGGTCGACTGCGGGATGGACCGGGTGTCGCCCAGGAGCAGTCCCGCGAGCAGCGCCCGCTCCGTGGCCGGCGCGGGGTTGGTGCCGGCGAGCACGAGCGCGCGGAGCCGGTTGGCCAGGCGGGTGAGGAGCGACGACGGTCCGGTCGCGTCGAGCAGGTCAGTCGCTTCGAAGGCACCAACGGCGTGGCGCCAACGTTCGCGGGTGTCCCACCCCGAGAGGGGTCGGAACGAGCCGCGCAGTACCACCCGGTCGCCGGCCGAGAGGATTCGCATCCGCCCCGCCGCGTCGCCCCGCGCGACGACCAGCACGGTCCTCCCCTCGACCCGACCGAGCGCGTCGACGACGAATCGGGTCGGCCCACCCGGATCTTCGGTGAGCGAGACCTGCACCACGTCGGAGCGGTAGGTCGCCACGGGTTCGGCGAGCGACGAGTGCTCGAGCCCGTGCAGGGCGCGTTGCATCGACGCCGACCCGAGCAGCAGCACCGCCACGACGCCCACGGCGAGCCGGCTGATCCGTCGACGACGGGTCAGCCGGTCGGCCGAGACGCCGCGCCTCGCGACGTCGACGAGCACGGTCAGCGCGAGGGCGATGCCGACGAGCAGTTCGAGGCGCGCGGGATGACCACCGGCGTGCTCCCCCACCGCGACGCCCGACCCGACGCCGGCGAGCAGCAGCAACGGCCCTCGGGGGAAGGCCACTCAGACGGTGACGAGGTCACGCAGGTCGGCGAACCGCTTCTCCCCGATCCCCCGGACGCTGCGGAGCTCGTCGACCGACCGGAACCCACCGCGTTCGTCGCGTTCGCGCAGGATCGCGGCGCCCAGGACGGGCCCGATCCCGGGGAGCAGCTCGACCTCGGCCTGCGTCGCGGTGTTGAGGTTCACCAGCCCCCCGCCGGCGCCGACACCGCCGGCGCTCCCACCGGTTCCGGCGGCCGTTCCGCCGGTTGCGATCGTCCCCGGCGCGGCGAGGGGCTGGCCGGGGAGACCCACCCCGATCCACTGTCCGTCGGCGACCTTCGCGGCGAGGTTCAGCTGGTCGAGCGCCGCGCCGGGAACCGCCCCGCCCGCGCCCTCGAGCGCGTCGACGACGCGATCACCGGCGTGGAGACGAACGATCCCCGGTCGGACCACCGCGCCCGCCACGTGCACCACGACCTCGCCGCCGCCGCCGCTACCGCCGCCCTCACGGTCGGTGCGATCGGAGGCCCCCGAACTGCCGGCTCCCGCGTCGAGCCGCGTCGTCGACGGGGTGACCTGCTCCGTCGCGGGCGGCGTCGTCGACGCGCCCACGGGTTCGTCGGTCGCGTCGATGCCGATCCGGTACCAGAGGACTCCGGCGACGAGTGCGGTGGCCAGCAGCGCCGCCACCCCCATCCGCGGGTCGTCGCGGAGGCGTTCGAACCAGCGGACGCCCGGTGGCCGGCCGAAGGCACCGCGGTCGTTCCCCCAGAACTCGAACGAGGTGGCGGGCTCGTGTGGTGACGGGCGGTCGACGACTGGGCGATCAGACGACAGGCGCTCGGACGACAGGCGCTCGAGCGGTGACCAGGTGGGATCGGGTGCAGACACGGTGTCCTCCTGCGGGCGCGCGGAACCAACAGGAGGAAGTCGCGGGGAGGCGGACCAGAACCTACCCGGCGTCGAGCCCGGCGGAAAGGGTCCGGGCCTCGACCTCGAGGGAGATTTCCCGGTAGGCGTCCCAGTGCCCCATGCCGCGGCGACGACTCCCGAGGTACTCACCCACATAGGCGACGAGGAACCCGACCAGGCCCCGCTCCCGCCACTGGCGCACGTGCACCATCTCGTGCGCCAACAGTTCCCGATCCTGGTCGTGGCCCCGGCGGAGGAGGATCCAGCGACCGAGCGTCATGCCCGCGGTCCCCGGCGTGAGCCACCCCACGACGACCACCCGGGCCCGGGCGCGGTCGAGCGCCGGGACGTGGACGAACGACACCCGCTCCCCGGGCGTCAGCCGACGAGCCGCGACGGCCCGGCTCACGAGCGGGCTACCCGGTCACGAAGTTGACGAGCTTGCCGGGCACCACGATCACCTTGCGGACGGTCGCGCCGGCGAGCAGCTCGCCGATGCGCGCGTCGGCCCGGGCCGCGGCTTCGGTCGCCGCGTCGTCGGCATCGGCGGGCACCTGCACGCGCGCTCGCACCTTCCCCTTGATCTGCACCGGGATCTCCACCGTCTCGTCGACGAGCAGGGCCGGATCGGCGACAGGGAAGTCGGTGAACGCGAGCGTGTCGGTGTGACCGAGTCGTTCCCAGAGCTCCTCCGCGATGTGCGGCGCCAGCGGAGCGGTCATCAACACCAGCGGCACGACGATCTCCTCCGGGGCCTCACCTCGTTCGGCGACGACCTGCGTCAGACGGTTGTTCAGCTCGAACAGGCGCGCGATCGCGGTGTTGTAGCCGAGTTCGTCCATGTCGTGCGCGACCGCGTCGATCGTGCGATGCAGCAATCGCTTCGTCTCGTCGTCGGCCGGTTCCGACCCGATCCGGGCCGCACCCGTCTCCTCGTCGACGACGTTGCGCCAGAGTCGCTGCAGGAACCGGTGCACACCGATGATGTCGTTGGTGTTCCACGGCCGACTCGCGTCGAGCGGACCCATGAACATCTCGTAGAGCCGCAACGTGTCGGCGCCGTACTGCTCGTAGACGTCGTCGGGGGTGACGACGTTGTGGAGGCTCTTGCCCATCTTCCCGTACTCACGGTCGACGGGCGCGCCGTCGAAGAAGAACGCGCCGTCGCGCTCCTCGACCCCCGACGCCTCCACGTAGACGCCGCGTTCGTCGGTGTAGGCGTAAGCCTGGATGTAGCCCTGGTTGAACAGCCGCTTGAACGGTTCGGGCGTGTGCACCTTCCCCAGGTCGGCGAGCACCTTGTGCCAGAACCGCGCGTAGAGGAGGTGCAGCACCGCGTGCTCGACGCCGCCGACGTAGAGGTCGACGCCGCCGTTCCCGGTTCCCATCCAGTACCGCTCGGCTTCGGCCGACACCATCTCGTTCTCGTTGGTCGGGTCGAGGTAGCGCAGGTAGTACCAACACGATCCTGCCCATTGGGGCATCGTGTTCAGCTCGCGCAGGTAGGTCTTCGTGCCCTCCGACCCCCCGGCCCAGGCCGGGACGTCGAGATCGGCCTCGACGGTCACCCAGTCTTCGGCGCGGGCCAGCGGCGGGTCGGGCAGGCTCTCCTCGTCGTGCTCGACGATTCGGGGTGCGAAGTCGACGATCTCGGGGAGCTCCACCGGAAGCATGGATTCGGGGAGTGCGACAGGGAGCCCGTGCTCGTCGTAGACGATCGGGAACGGCTCGCCCCAGTAGCGCTGGCGACTGAACAACCAGTCGCGCAGCTTGTAGGTGACGGTCGGCGCGCCGAGGGTCTGCTCCTCGAGCCACGCGGTGATCGCGACCTTGGCTTCGGCGACCGAGAGCCCGTCGAGCGAGACGTGTTCGTTGGCCGAGTTCATGGCGACGCCGTCGCCGGTGAACGCATCGGGCCAGGTGCCGGCCGGCGCGTCCGGTGCGAGGTCGCGCGCCTCGAACCACACGTCGGGCGGGCGGATCACGCCCCCGATCGGGAGCTCGAACTCGCGTGCGAACTCGAAGTCGCGTTCGTCGTGCGCGGGAACGGCCATGATCGCGCCGGTGCCGTACCCCATGAGCACGTAGTCGGCCACGAAGATCGGGATCGCGCGCGCCGTTGGTCGGGTTGATCGCGAAGGCTCCGGTGAACACACCCGTCTTCTCGCGACCTTCGGCCTGACGTTCGAGCTCGCTCTTCTGGTCGGCGAACTCGCGGTAGCGGCGGATCGCCTCGGCCGGGAGGTTGTCGATGCCGAAGATGCCCTTCCACGCGAGCGGGATGTCGTCGATGTCGGCCATCAGCGTCGCGTCGGGCCACTCCGACGCCACGATCTCTTCGACGAGCGGGTGCTCGGGTGCCAGCACCATGTACGTGGCTCCGAACAGCGTGTCGGGCCGGGTGGTGAACACGGTGATCGCGACGTCTTCGTGGCCCTCGACGGCGAAGTCGACCTCGGCGCCGACGCTGCGACCGATCCAGTTGCGCTGCATCGTCTTGATCGACTCGGGCCAGTCGAGGAGATCGAGGTCGGCGAGGAGTCGGTCGTTGTACGCGGTGATCCGCAGCATCCACTGCTTCATCGGCCGGCGGTAGACGGGATGGTTGCCGCGCTCACTGCGACCGTCGGCCGTGACCTCCTCGTTCGCGAGCACGGTGCCGAGCGCCGGGCACCAGTTCACCGGCTGCTCCGACAGGTACGCGAGCCGGCGGGAGTCGACGAGCGCGCGCCGCGCGAGCGGGTCGAGATCGGCCCACCCGATCTCGGGGTCGCCTTCGAGGATCGGGATCAGCTCGGCGATCGGGCGGGCCCGCTGCGCGTCGTCGTCGTACCAGGCGTCGAAGATCTGGAGGAAGATCCACTGCGTCCACCGGTAGTAGGCGACGTCGGTGGTGGCGACGCCCCGACGGGAGTCGTGACCCAGGCCGAGCGCCCGCAGTTGGCGCTGCATGTTGGCGATGTTCGCCTCGGTCGTGACCCGGGGGTGCTGACCGGTCTGCACCGCGTACTGCTCGGCGGGGAGCCCGAACGCGTCGTAGCCCATCGCGTGGAGCACGTTGAAGCCGGTCATCCGCTTGAACCGGGCGTAGACGTCGGTGCCGATGTAGCCCAGCGGGTGGCCGACGTGCAGACCCGCCCCGCTCGGGTACGGGAACATGTCGAGCACGTAGAGCTTCTCGCGGTCGGCGAACCGGTCGAATCCCTCGGAGAGGGCTCCCGACGGGTTCGGGGCCCAGAAGGTGTGCTCGGACTCCCAACGGTCCTGCCACTTGCGCTCGATCTCGTTGGCGAGGGCGGCCGTGTATCGGTGCTTCGGTACGTCGCTCATCGCCACTCAGCGTACGCGCACCGCTTCACCGCCCCTCCCTCGTTCTGGTCAGGTTCTGGGTTGCACGGCAACCACACCCATGACCAGAACGGGGGCCGAGCGTCCCGGCTGGTAGATTGAGCGCTCCTCTCGGGGCTATAGCTCAGTTGGTAGAGCGCTTCCATGGCATGGAAGAGGTCAGGAGTTCGATTCTCCTTAGCTCCACTCCGGTCCGGCTCACCCCGACGTCCCGACGAATCACTTCGGGCCCTTCGGGCGGGCTTCGCTACCCTCGGCTGCGATGAGTGAGCCCGTGATCCACGTCGTCGACTACCGGGCCGGCAACGCGCCGAGCGTGATCTTCGCCCTCGAGCGGATCGGCGTGCCGTGTCGACTGGCGTCGACGGCCGACGACGTCGCGGGTGCCGAGCGGATCGTCCTGCCGGGAGTCGGCGCGGCGAGGGCCACCATCGACTCGCTGCGGGAGTCGAAGCTGATCGAACCGCTCACCGAGCGGGTCGTCGGCGCCGGGGTGCCGTTCCTCGGGATCTGCATCGGGCTCCAGGTGCTCTTCGACCACAGCGAGGAGGGCGACGTCGACGGGTTGGGCTGGATCCCCGGCCAGGTCCGTCGATTCGCCGACACCCAGCGGGTGCCCCAGATCGGCTGGAACGAGGTGCAGCCGACCCGCGAGCACCCGCTCTGGGCCGACGTGCCCCGACCGGCGTTCTGCTACTTCGTCAACTCGTTCTACGCCGATCCGGTCGACGCCGCCGACGTGCTCGCGACCACCGACTACGGCATCGAGTTCTGCTCCATGGCGGCCCGGGGCAACATCGCGGCCACCCAGTTCCACGCCGAGAAGAGCGGCCAGCTCGGCCTCCAGCTGCTCACGAACTTCGCCGGCTGGAGCCCGTCGTGCTGACCAAGCGGGTGGTCGCATGCTTCGACGTGATCGCGGGTCGCGTCACCAAGGCGCAGCAGTTCCAGGACAACATCGACGTCGCCGCGGCCGACGAGCTCGCCACCCGCCTCTACGACGACCAGATCGACGAGATCGTCTTCTACGACATCACCGCGAGCTCCGAACGCCGCAAGATCGATCTCGACACCGTGCGCGCCGTCGCCCGCCGGGTGTTCGTGCCGTTCACCGTGGGCGGGGGGATCCGGTCCATCGACGACATGTTCGAGGTGCTCAAGGCCGGCGCGGAGAAGATCAGTGTCGACTCGATGGCGGTGCGCGATCCCGACATCATCCGCCAGGGCGCCGAGGCGTTCGGCCGGCAGTGCATCGTGTTGTCGACCCAGGTGAAGGACGTCGGCATCCGACCCGGGATCCCCAGCGGCTACGAGGTCTTCGTCGACGGCGCCCGCACCGCCACCGGCATGGACGCGATCGAATGGGTGCAGCGGGGCGCCGACCTCGGCGCCGGCGAGATCTGCGTCAACAGCATCGACCGCGACGGCACCGCGTCGGGCTACGACCTCGACATCACCCGCGCCGTCGCCGACTCGGTGAACGTCCCGGTGATCGCGTCGGGCGGAGCCGGCACTGTGGAGCACATCGCCGACGGGCTCACCGCCGGCGGCGCGTCGGCGGCGATCATCAGCTCGATCCTCTACTCCCCCCGCTTCGAACGGAACCTCGGAGTCCGAGAGATCAAGGACGGTCTCACCGCCCGTGGCATCCCGACCCGCCCGTACCTCGACCCGACCTGACTCGATTGGGCTGTCAGGCAGTACCGCCGGCGGCTTCGCGAGGCGCGCTCCAGGCGACGCGCGGGGCGTCGGCCCAGAGCCGTTCCAGGTCGTAGTACTCCCGGGCTTCGCCGAGGAAGACGTGGACGATCACGTCGCCGTAGTCGAGCAGGACCCACGTCGCGTCGGCCATGCCCTCGATGCTGCGGGGAGACTCCCCCGACTCGTCCTTGATGCGGCGCTCGACCTCCTCGACGATCGTGCGCACCTGGCGGCCGTTCGGGGCGCCGGTGATCACGAAGTACTCGGTGATGGCGATGATCTCGCCCACTTCGAGCACGGTCGGATCCACTGCCTGCTTGTCGTCGGCCGCCAGCGCGGCGGTGAGAGCTCGTTGCTTGGCGTCCGTGGGAACTCCTTCAAGAATTTCCGGGCTAGATGTCGGGGCAGTCTGCCCCGATGATGACGGTCACGTCGACCACGTCGATCGGCTTGTTGGCCCGCCGTAGGCTCCCACACTCGAGCGCCTCGAGGAGCCGCTGAGCCGCGGCGCGGTCGCGGTCTCGGTAGTAGACGACCTGGGTCTCGGTCACGTCGAACCCGGGCACGTTGCCGGTGAGCGCGACCCGTCCCCCCGCGGGGACGACCCGACGGGCCGCTCCCTGGGTCACCCCGACCGCGCCGGTGCCGTTCAGGATCTCGACCCGGGGTCGGCGACCGTCGATGCCGAGGAGCGCACCGGGGAAGGCCCGCCGGATGTAGCGCTCGAGGTCGTCGGTCCGGACCTCGAACCGATCGCCGCCCGGGGTCGCGAGCGAGTCGACGGGAAGGCTCCCGACCCGCACCGGCCGGCCGGCGGCATCGACGAGCGCGGCAAGGTCGGGACGGACGGCCAGCGTCGCCTCGGCGACGTCGTCGTTACGGAGCCGGGCCATCCAGCCCTCGAGCACTGCCTGCACGGTCACGAGGTGCTCGATCTCGCCCCCCGATTCGGTCGAGGTCAGCACCCGCGCCGCGTCCTCGGCCGAGAGCGACTGCCGCCCCGCCGGGATGATCGCCTCGGCTCCCGGCGTGGTGATCTCGACCTCGTGCCGCAGGTCGACCGGGATGGGCGCCGCCGGCTCCAGCGCGGCGATCAGTGCGGCGTCGTCGACGGTCGCAGTCGACGCGATGTCGATACCGAGCAGGTTCTCGACGGTCGTGGTGAGCAAGCCGGCTTCGCCCAGCGTCGGAACGTCGGACAACGCCTGGATCCCGAGCGACGGGACGTCGGAGAGCGTGCCCGACGGCACCAGGAGCACCGACGAACGCCCATCGGCGCCCGGGCCCACGACGACCAGCAGGTCGGCGCGGCCGTCGGTGCCCCGGTGCTCGAGGAGCAACGTGTCGGCGCCGGAGGCAACCTGCCCCGCGTCGACGTTCTCGGCCGGCGTAGAACCGGAGTCGTCGCCGGAGTCACGCGTGATCTGGCCGACGAAGAACACGCCGAACACCAGGATCGCCACCGAGGGGACGACGAAGAGGAGGCGCCGCTTGCGATCGGCGCGACGGCGACGCTCCCGCCGCGTCTGGCGGCTCCCGGCGACGGGATCACCGGTCGGTTCGCTTCCGGGGGGTTCGTGGCCGGTGACGGTCGGTTCCATGCCTCCCGCAGCCATCACGCACGAGTGTAGAGATCGCGGGCGCGGATCGATCGGACCACCGCCGGGGGAACGAGGCCGTCGATCGGCCGACCCGATGCCAGCCGCTCCCGGATGTCGGTCGACGAGATGTCGAGCCGTGGGATCCGGACGTGCTCGACCCGCCAGCCGTCACCTGGTGGGACCACGGCGTGCTCTCCGGCCCGTTCGACCACCACGACCGTCGCCAGGTCGCGGGTGTCGTCGAGTCGTCGCCAGGTCGACATGTTCGTGACTGCGTCGGCCCCGAGGATCAGGAACAGGGCACGGTCGGGCGCAGCGAGTCGCTCGAGCGTGTCTGCCGTCACCGAGGCCACGCCCGACTCGACCTCGACCGCGCTCGCCTCGAGCCCGTCGATCCCGTCGAGCGCCGCCTCGACCATGGCCAGACGGTCGGCCGCGGCCGCGACCACCGTCCCCCGCTTCTGCCAGGGATCGCCGGCGACCACGAAGAGCACCCGGTCGAGACGGAGCGTGGTGAGGACCTCGCCCGCGGCGACGACGTGACCGGCGTGCACGGGATCGAAGGTGCCGCCGAGCACACCGATCCGCTCCGGTTCGGGGCTCGGCATCACCGGAGTCTACGGGCGGATCCGCGCGATCCGGCCTTCATACCGGTGAAACACTCCCGTCACGCCCACCCCCTAGGTTGACCCCATGAACGAGCCCCGCTCCGGGCCGGCGCACGTCCTGGTGCGCGTCTGGCTCCCCGACCGACCGGGTGCGCTCGGCCTCGTCGCGTCCCGCATCGGTGCCATGCGCGGCGACATCATCGGGGTCGACGTGCTCGAACGAGGACTCGACGTCGCCGTCGACGAGTTCGCGGTGGAGCTCCCCGACCTCGACCTCTTGAACCTCCTGGTGAAGGAGGTCGAAGAGGTCGACGGCGCCTCGGTCGAGGAGGTCCGGATCGTCGCGGCCTTCCCCGACCCTCGGCTCGACGCACTCGAGTCGGCGGCCGATCTCTGCGAGGCGGCCGACGTGACCGATCTCCGGGCCCGACTCGTCGAGAGTGCCCGCCGCGAGTTCCTCACCGACTGGGGTGCGCTGCTCAGCGGCGGCGAGATCGTCGAGTCAGTCGGCGAGGTCGAGCCGAGCGTGGAGATGCTCATCGCGCTCGCGACCGGCGCGGCGGCGTCGCCGATGGTGGCCGAGGGCGAGACCGGACCCGACGACCTCGCGCTCGCGACGGTGCCCGGCCAGGACGCGGTCCTGTTCCTCGGGCGGGCCGGCCGCCCGTTCCGACGCCGTGAGCGGGCGCAACTCTTCGCGATCACCCGCATCGCGGCGCGCGCGTGGCAGCTCCTCCCGGCCGGAGTCGCCTGATCGTCTCCCCCGCCGGCTGGATAAGGTCGGGAGATGCGGACCGCGGTCGTGCTGTTCACGCGCGACCTGCGGGTCCACGACCATCCGGCGCTCGCTGCGGCCGCGAAGGCGACCCGGGTCGTGCCCGCGTTCGTGTTCGACGACGCGATCCTCTCCAGGCCTTTCAACGCACCGAACCGCACCGGCTTCCTCCTCGAGTGCTTGACCGACCTCGATGCGTCGCTCGCCGCCCTCGGCGCGGCGCTCGTCGTGCGGCGCGGCGACTGGGTCAGCGAGGCGCTCGAGCTCGCGCGCGCGACCGGAGCCACCGAGATCCACGTGAGCGACGATGTCAGCGGGTTCGCCCGCCGACGCCTCGCACTCCTGGAACGCGATGGCGCGGCAGCGGGGATCACCGTGCACCGGCACGAGGGCGTCGGCGTGGTTCCAGCCGGTGCCGTCGCACCCGGCGGTGGCGGCCACTTCCAGGTGTTCACGCCCTACTTCCGGCGCTGGCTCGAGGCGCCCCGCCGGATGCTCGCGGTGACCCCGGATCAGTTGACCCTTCCCGACGGCGCCGAGGCCGGAAGACTCCCGGAGCGTCGGACCCTCGGTTCGGGTGATCGGTCGCCCGACGTGATCGCGGGCGGCGAGACCGCGGCGCGGACGCGCCTGAACGCGTGGACCCGGAACGGTCTCGCCACCTACGGCGACCGTCACGACGACCTCCCGGGCGACGCGACCTCGCGGATCAGTGCCGACCTCCACTTCGGGTGCCTGTCGTCGCTCGAGGTCGTGACGAAGCTCGGCGGTCGTCCCGGTGCCGACCCTTTCATCCGCCAGCTCTGTTGGCGCGACTTCTACCACCAGGTGCTCGCGGCCCGACCCGATGCCGCGTGGAGCGACTACCGACCCCGCCCCGGCACCTGGAACGCCGACGACGACGCGTTCGCAGCCTGGCGCGACGGGCGCACCGGCTACCCGGTCGTCGACGCGGGGATGCGCCAACTGGCCCGCGAGGGCTTCATGCACAACCGGGCCCGCATGATCGTGGCGTCGTTCCTCACCAAGGACCTCGCCATCGACTGGCGTCGCGGCGCCGGGCACTTCCTCGACCTCCTGATCGACGGCGACATCGCGAACAACAACCTCAACTGGCAGTGGACCGCCGGAACCGGCACCGACACCAACCCCCACCGCATCTTCAACCCGACCGTGCAGGCGAAGCGGTTCGACCCCGACGGCGTCTACGTCCGCCGCTACGTTCCCGAGTTGGCCGCAGTGGAAGGCGGCGCGGTGCACGAGCTCGGCCCGCTCGAGCGGGCCGCGGTCGGCTATCCGGACCCGATCGTCGATCACCACGCGGCGATCGCCGACTACAAGGTCCGGTTCGCCCGGTGAACGCGACCATCGATCCACTCCAGCGCCGGCAGATCCGCGAGACCACGACGATGCTCGCCCGGTCGTTCGACGACTCGCCACTGATGGTCCACTGCATCCCGAACGACCGCCGACGCCCGTCGATCCTCCGCTCGTTCTTCCGGGCCTCCATCCGCGACGCACTCGCCTTCCGCAACGTGTTCGTCGCGCGCGACGGCGATCGGGTGCTCGGGGCCGCGGTCTGGCTCCCACCCGGGCGCTACCCCCCGTCGACGTTCCGCCAGCTGCGCCAGATGACCGGCACGTTCAAGCTCGGTCCCCTGGCCCCCCGTTCGGTCCAACCGTCGTTGCGGTATCTCCGTGCCGTCGAGCAGGTGCACCCGAAGGCGGCGCACTGGTACCTGGCGGTGCTCGGCGTCGATCCCGACTTCCAGGGCAAAGGTCTCGGTGGACGCCTGCTCGAACCCGTGCTCGCACGCGCCGATGCCGAGGGACTCCCCGTCTACCTCGAGACCGACAAGGAGCGGAACCTCGCGTTCTACGCCCGCTTCCGCTTCGGCATCGTCGACACCCTCCACCCCGACGGCGACGCCGGCCCACCCGAATGGACGATGTGGCGCGACCCCCGCGACGCCTGAACTTCAGCCGTCGACGATGTTGGTGACGAAGCGTTCGAGTTGGCGGAGATTCCGGCACTCGAAGACGCCGTCGCAGAACTTGCCGTACTCGGAGACGATCGAGTCGCCGCTGTCCCAGTAGCCGCGCGGCTCGGGGTTCAACCAGTACACGTGGCGGGCGCGGGTGCTCAGCTCGTCGACGACCCAGGACTCCGACGCGTGGTAGTTGTTCCGCGCGTCGCCGAGGAGGATCACCGACGTCTTCGGTGTGATCTCGGTGAAGTGGCGCTGGTGGAACACCTCGAACGCGTGGCCGTAGTCGGAGTGACCGTCGACCCACACGACATCGGCTTCGGTGTTCACGCGGTGCACGGCCTCGGTGATCTCGTCGGACTCCTGGAAGAAGCGCGTGACCTCGTCGATGCCGTCGATGAACACCCACGAGCGCACCTTCGAGAACTGCGCGGCCATGGCGTAGACGAACTGCAGCGTGAACCGGGCGAAGCTCGCCACCGAACCGGAGATGTCGGCCACGACCATGATCTCGGGCCGCGACGGTCGAGGGTGCTTGAACTTCGGCTCCGCCGGCACGCCGCCGTACGACAGCGAGTGCCGCACCGTGGCCCGGAAGTCGAGCGTGCCCCGGTTGCGGCGCTTGCGGCGCTGTGCGAGCCGCGCCGCCATCGCCCGCGTCAGTGGGTAGATCGCGCGTTGCAACGCGAGCATCTCCTCGCGCGACGCGTGCATGAAGTCGACGTCTTCGGGGAGCGGCTTGCGCAAGGTGCGCGCCATCGCCTCGGCCCCCCGGTCGGCCACCAGGCGGCGCCGGATCTCCGACTCGACGAGATCGCGCAACAGCTTCAGCCGCTCCTCGAACTCCTCGCGTTGGAACCGTTCGGAGAGGGAGTCGAGGTCGTCGGCCTCGTCGTCCTGCTGCTGCTCCTGGGCCTTGCCCATCATCTTTGCGACGAGGCCGTCGTAGTCGAGCTGCCGGAGCGTGCGGTACAGGTAGTAGGTGCCGCCGACAGGGCGGCCGGGCTCCATCCCCGCGAACCGAGCCACCGCGGCGGCTGCGATCCTGCGCAGCTGCTCCCGGTCCATGTTCATCAACGCCGAGAGGAGCATCTCGGCAAGCTCTTCGGCGGAGACCTGCCCCTCACCACCGGAACCGCCGGTGCCCTGCTGGTCGGACTCGAGCCCTTCCGCCAACTCGTTGCCGTCTTCGTCGAGACCATCGCCGGCGATCCCCGGCACGATCAGCGAGAAGTAGACGTCGAAGACCGTGTCGAAGGCGCGCTCGTGTTGGTGGTGCTTCACCAACGTGGCCGAGAGCGCCGACTTGAACGACTGGCGATCCTCGAGCGACACGTGCTCGAGTGCGCGCATCGCATCGAGGTTCTCCGTCATCGACACAGGCAGCCCCGCGGCCCGCAGCTCGTGGACGAAGCCCTGGAGGACGTCGAGGAGCGTGTCGCCGGGCGGTGTGATCAGCGGGCCGTCGGTCCGGGTCATCGCGTCGTGCAGCTTCGCCCAGTGCACGCCGTCACCGGCGCGGGCCGGTGGGGGTTGTGCCCGCATCGACGCCGAGCTCCTTGCGCGCCTTGGTGATGTCGGACTGGTACTTCAGCAGCACGTGCAGGGTTTCGCCGATCACCTCGGGATCGATCTCGTTTCGACCGAGGAACAGCAGCGTGCGGGCCCAGTCGATCGTCTCGGAGATCGACGGCGCCTTCTTCAGGTCGAGCGCGCGGATCGAGCGCACGACCTGCGCGACCTGCTCCGCGAGCGCATCGTCGATCTCGGGAACGCGGACGCGCACGATGTCTTTCTCGCGCTCGATGTCGGGATAGTCGATGTGCAGGAAGAGACACCGGCGCTTCAGCGCCTCGGAGAGCTCGCGGGTGTTGTTCGACGTGAGCAGCACGATCGGCCGTTGCTTGCCGATGATCGTGCCGAGCTCGGGGATCGAGACCTGGAAGTCGGAGAGGACCTCGAGCAGCAGCGCCTCGGTCTCGATCTCGACCCGGTCGACCTCGTCGATGAGCAGCACGATCGGCTCCTCGGCCCGGATCGCCTCGAGCAGCGGACGGGTGAGGAGGAACTGCTCGGAGAAGATGTCGGACTCGACCTCGGCCCAGTCGCCCTCGTGCTCCCGGTCGGCCTGGATCCGCAGCAGCTGCTTCTTGTAGTTCCACTCGTAGAGCGCCTTCGACTCGTCGAGACCCTCGTAGCACTGCAGCCGGATCAGGCGCGAGCCGGTGACCTCGGCCACGGCCTTGGCGAGCTCGGTCTTGCCGACGCCGGCGGGACCCTCGACGAGGACCGGCTTCTCCAGACGGTCGGCGAGGAACACCACGCCCGCGATGCTGCTGTCGGCCAGGTAGTCGGCGCCGCGCAGACGGTCGACCACCTCGCCGACCGACTCGAAACGTTCTGCCACGGTGCTATCCCCTCACCTGACCGTCGCCCCAGACGACGTACTTGTAGGTCGTGAGCTCGCGCAGGCCCATGGGGCCGCGTGCGTGCAACTTCTGCGTGCTGATCCCGATCTCCGCGCCGAAACCGAACTCCTCACCATCGGTGAAGCGGCTCGACGCATTCACGACGACCGCAGCCGCGTCGACCTCGTGGGTGAACCGACGGGCGGCGTCGAGATCGGCGGTGACGATCACCTCGGTGTGACCAGATCCGAACCGGTTCACCTGTTCGATCGCCGCGTCGATCGAGCCGACGACCCCGACACTGATCTTGAGCGCGAGGAACTCGCGGGCGAAGTCGTCGTCGGTGGCGACACCCATGCCGGGCACCCGGGCCCGGGCCGAGTCGTCGCCGACGAGCTCGACGCCTTCGGCGGTGAGTGCATCGGCGACCCGGGGCAGGAACCGGTCGGCGACCGCCTCGTGCACGAACAGCGATTCGGCGGCGTTGCAGACTCCGGGCCGTTGGGTCTTCGCGTTCACCACGATGTCGACCGCACGGTCGAGGTCGGCGTGCTCGTCGACGTAGATCTGGCAGTTGCCGTCGCCGTCGATCACGACCGGGACGGTCGCGTGCTCTCGGATCGACGCGATCAACGCTGCGCCACCGCGCGGGATCAGGCAGTCGACCGAATCACGGAGCTGCATCACCTCGACCGCCGACTCGTGCGACGGGTCGTCGACGAGCACGAGCGCGTCGGCCGGCAACCCGGCTTTGGCGAAGCCCTCGCGCAGGACGGCCGCGATGGCCAGGTTCGACCGCAGGGCGGTTCCCGATCCGCGCAACAGCGCCGCGTTCCCCGACTTCAGGCACAGGCCGGCGGCGTCGCTCGTGACGTTGGGCCGGTTCTCGTAGATGATCGCCACGACACCGAGCGGCACCCGGACCCGTTGGATCTCGAGCCCGTTCGGTCGACGCCAGCCGTCGAGCACCTCTCCGACGGGGTCGGGCAGGGTGGCGACCTGGCGTAGGCCGCCCACCATCCCCGCGATCCGGGCCTCGGTGAGGCGCAGGCGGTCGAGGGGCGCTGCTTCCATCCCGGCCGCGGCGGCTGCTTCGAGGTCGACGGCGTTGGCCGCGACGAGCTCGGCCGCCCGCTGGTCGAGGAGCTCGGCGGCGGCGAGGAGGGCGGCGTCCTTCGCCGCGGTCGATGCGCCGGCCAACACCCGGGCGGCTGCCGCGGCCCGACGCCCGAGCTCGGCGACGGGAGTGGGTGCGGGCTCGGTCACGGAGCGAGTCTAATCCTTGACCACCCGGTCAACTTTTGGAGATTGGCAGGAGGAGGAGCGGAGCCGGCGGACACACCCACGAGGGACGTGCAGTGGTGAGCGATCGAGCCGGCGCAGCGGATCCGACCATCAGCAGGAGGAGGAGCGGAGCCGGCGGACACACCCACGAGCGACGTGCAGTGGTGAGCGATCGAGCCGGCGCAGCGGATCCGACCATCAGCAGGAGGAGGAGCGGAGCCGGCGGACACACCCACGAGGGACGCACAGTGGTGAGCGATCGAGCCGGCGCAGCGGATCCGACCATCAGCAGGAGGAGGAGCGGAGCCGGCGGACACACCACACGCGGGACGCACAGTGGTGAGCGATCGAGCCGGCGCAGCGGATCCGACCATCAGCAGGCAGACAGAACGAGGGGCCACAGCCGGCGAGTGACTCGCGCTGTGGCCCCAAGTTCCTCGCCGGTCACTCCGAGCCCCACCGTCCGCCACTCCGAGTGGTGTGGCGGAAAGTTCGGGCCCTCCCCCCGTTGACCGGCGACGAGTGGCGTGATTGTGACCGATGCCACACTCCGTGACAAGGGTCCGGGGGAGATTTTCTCACTCCGCGCGCAGGACACTCCCGGCGAGTGGCCCTGCGTGTGATCCACCCTCCATGAACACCGCCCCATTGACCACAGTGGCCACATAACCCTCACCTGCCTGCACGAACCGGCCGGCACCGTGGGGGAAGTCGTGGGCGAGCGTGGGCCGCGGCAGGGCGAGCGCGTCCCAGTCGAGCAGGTTGAGGTCGGCGAACGCGCCGGGCTCGATCACCCCCCGACCCGGGAGGCCGAAGAGGCGGGCACCGTCGGACGTGAGCCGCTGCACCGCGCGCTCGATCGGGAACAGGTCGCGTTCGCGGACCCAGTACGAGAGGAACCAGGTCGGCTGGCTCGCATCGAGGATCTGCCCGACGTGCGCGCCACCGTCGGCGAGACCCAGCACGACGGTGTCGTCGGCGAGCATCTCGGCGACTGCGTCGAGGCTCGGGTTGAGGATCGGCCAGTAGACGACGGCGGCGCCGTGGCTGCGGTCGAGGCAATCCAGGTAGAACTCGGCCATGCTCGTCCCCGCGGTCGCGGCCGCGGTGGGGAGCTCCGTCGCAGGGTCGCAGTCGAAGCGGACATGCGGTCCGTCGACTCCGGTCACGTAGAACTCGGAGAGCTTCGCGACCCCAGGGCCGGAGTCGGCTTCGGCGATCATCGTGGCCCGCTGGTGCGGATCACGGATGGCCGCGAGCCGGGCGTGCGGGTCGAGTCCCCGCAACCGGTGCCACGACGGGTGCCGGTCGAACGGGGTCGAGCTGTCGAGGGTGAAGAGCACCCCGATGCCGCGCGACGTCGTCTGCGGACGGAGATCGGCCCCGGCCCCGTTCGCCGCCCGGGCCAGTTCGACGACGAGACGGTGGTGTTCCGGGTTCGCCCACGTGTGCGTCAGGTTGAACGTGAACGGCCGGCCGCTGCGGATCGACAGCGCTTCCATCCACGCCAGCTCGGCACGGGCGCGGGGATCCGACGGCCCCTCGCCGTCGAACCGGGGCGCGCATTCCACCACGCCGCGACCCCGGCGGGCGAGCACGTCGACGATGCCGGTGAGCTCTCTCGTCTCGGCGAAGGTGCCAGGGACGTTCCGGCCGTCGGGAGCCGTGTGCCGGAGCGTGCGCGAGGTCGAGAACCCGAGGGCGCCGGCGCCGATCGCGTCTTCGACGAGACGAACCATCTCCGCGAGCTCGGCGTCGGACGGAGCCGCGTCGGGCTCGAGGGAGCGATCCCCCATCGCCCAGTAGCGCAGCGCGGAGTGGCCGACCATGCCCCCGACGTTGATCCCCTTCGGCTGGCGGTCGAGCGAAGCGAGGTACTCGCTGTAGGTCTGCCAGTCCCAGGCCAGGCCGTCGAGGATCGACGCCGACGGGATGTCTTCGACCGACTCCATGCAATCGGCGAGGTACTGCCGGTCTTCGGCCTTGCATGGCGCGAACGTCATTCCGCAGTTGCCCATCACGATCGACGTGACGCCATGCCAGCACGACGACGTGACCAACGGGTCCCAACCGATCTGCGCGTCGTAGTGCGTGTGGATGTCGACGAAACCCGGGGTGACGATCAGCCCGTCGGCGTCGAGCACCCGCCCCGTCGTCGTCGACAGGGTCCCCGGCTCGGCCACTTCGGTGATCCGGTCTCCGACCACACCCACATCGGCGAGCCGCGCCGGACCACCCGTTCCGTCGACGACCGTCCCCCCTCGCACCACCAGATCGAACGCCACACCCAGAGTCTGCCCTGGAGCAGGGACTCAGGGAAGGACGACGAGATCGTCGCGGTGGACGACCTCCTGGGGGGCGCCGTCGGCAAGCTCGCTCGTCCGCCGGCCGGCCGCGGCCTCGAGCGCGGCGCTGCCGTAGCGGACGAGGCCCTTGGCGAAGGCCCGACCGTCGGGTCCGAGGACCTCGACGGCGTCGTCGACGTCGAAGGTGCCGCGCACCTCGCGGACACCAGCCGCGAGCAGCGACCGACCCTGCGACACGAGCGCACGCCGCGCGCCGTCGTCGACCACGATGCGGCCACTCGCGGGACGCGCGAACGCGATCCAGAGCTTCCGGCTCGACAGCCGTTCCTCGTGCGGCCGGACGACGGTCCCGACCGCATCACCGGCGAGTGCGCCCGCGAGCACGTCGGGCACGTCGGCCGCGGCGATCACCGCGCGCACCCCCGACCACGACGCGATCTTCGCCGCGGCGAGCTTGCTCGCCATCCCACCGGAGCCCCGCTCACTCCCCCGTCCGCCGGCAACGGCTTCGAGGGCGTCGTCGACCGCGCTGATCTCCTCGATGAGCGACGCCTGTTGATCGAGGCGCGGATCTGCGGTGAACAGACCCGGCGTGTCGGTGAGCAGCACCAACAGGTCGGCCGAGACGAGGTTGGCCACGAGTGCGGCGAGGCGGTCGTTGTCGCCGTACCGGATCTCGTCGTCGGCGACGGTGTCGTTCTCGTTGACGATCGGTACCACCCCGAGCTCGAACAGCCGTTCCACCGTGGCGCGCGCGTGGAGGTACTGGGTGCGCTGGCCGAAGTCGTACGGGTCGAGCAGGATCTGGCCGGCCACGAGACCGTGCGCACCGAGCAGGGCACCGAACTCGGCCGCGAGCCGGGGCTGGCCCACCGCGGCGATGGCCTGGAGCGTCCGGATGTCGGTCGGTCGGCGGTCGAGACCGAGCGCGGGCATGCCCGCGGCGATCGCACCGGAGCACACGAGCGCCACCACATGGCCGGCGGCGCGCGCGGCAGCGATCTCGGCGCAGAGCTTGGCGAGCGCGATCGCGTCGAGCTCGCCGCGGACGTCGGTGATCGACGACGTACCGACCTTGACGACCACCCGCACGTCAGAACCCTTCTTGGTACTCGAGCTCGACCGGGCCGATCCGCACCGTGTCGCCCTCGTGGGCGCCGGCGCGGGCGAGCGCGCGCTCCACGCCCATCCGCCGGAACCGCTCGTGCACGTAGCGGAGCGCCTCCTCGTTGGTGAGGTCGGCCATGGCCACGACGCGCTCGGCGGCACGACCGTTGATCCGCCAGGCACCGTCGTCGTCGCGCACGATGACGAAACCTTCCTGCACCGGCCGGTGCACCACCAGGACCTCGGGCGCCTCCTGGACCTCACGAGCTTCGTCGACCAGCTCGGCGAGCCGACCGAGGAACGGGTCGAGTCCGGCGTGGGTCACCGCCGACACCCGCATCCCGTCGAACTGCGTGTCGCCGGTCGCGACGTCGGCTTTGCTGCCGATCACGAGCCGGGGACGGTCGAGCAGGTCGGGCTGGTATCGCTCCAGCTCGGCGAGCAGCACCCGTTCCTGCTCCGCGGGCGCCTGACCGTCGACCGATGCGAGATCGAGCAGGATCACGAGGACCCGGCTGCGCTCGACGTGGCGGAGGAACTGGTGGCCGAGCCCGCGGCCCTCGGCCGCGCCCTCGATGAGCCCGGGGATGTCGGCCAGCACGAACTCGTGCTCGTGGAAGCGCACCACGCCGAGGTTCGGCTCGAGGGTCGTGAAGGGATAGTCGCCGATCTTCGGTCGGGCCGCGCTCACCGCCGCGATGAGCGTCGACTTGCCCGCGTTGGGGAACCCCACGAGCGCGGCATCGGCCATCAGCTTGAGCTCGAGCCGCAGCCATCGGTCTTCGCCGTACTCACCCTGCTCGGCGAACGACGGTGCGCGACGGGCGTTCGAGAGGAACCGGGCGTTGCCCCGCCCTCCGCGACCACCGTGTGCGGCGAGGAACGCGTCGCCGTGGTTCACCAGGTCGGCGAGCAGCTCCCCGCTCTCGTTGAGGCGGATCACCGTGCCCTCCGGCACGGTGACCGTGAGGTCGCTCCCGCCCTTGCCGTGCTTCTTGTTGCCGGCACCGTGGGTCCCGCGCTCGCCCTTGCGGTGCGGATGGTCGCGGAACGCGAGCAACGAGGCGACGTTGCGATCGGCCTTGATCCAGACGTCGCCGCCCTTGCCGCCGTCGCCGCCGTCGGGCCCACCGCGGGGGACGTGGGCTTCGCGTCGGAACGCGACCGAGCCGGCGCCGCCGTCGCCACCCTTCACGTTCAGCTGGGCTTCGTCGACGAAGCTCACGAGGACCTCACGCCGCCGAGAATAGGGGTGGGCGGCGTCCCCATCCGGGGGGTTCTGCTCACGGCCGGCCCGCAGGCCGATCGACGGTCAGTCGGCGGGGAGGACGTCGACGAGCTTGCGGCCGCGCCGGTGGCCGAAGCGGACGACGCCGTCGGCAGTGGCGAAGAGCGTGTCGTCGTTGCCGCGGCCCACGTTGTCTCCCGGGTGGAACCGGGTGCCGCGCTGGCGCACGATGATCGATCCCGCCGTCACCTCGGTGCCGGTCGACACCTTCACTCCGAGGCGCTGGGCGTTCGAGTCGCGACCGTTGCGAGAGGACGCAGCGCCCTTCTTCTTCGACACGTCAAGCTCCCTTGGCTGCGGTGGCGAGGCTGATCCCGGTGATCAGGATCGTCGAGTACTTCTGACGGTGACCCCACCGCTTGCGCTGGTTCGACTTCGACTTGTAGGTGAACCCGTCGATCTTCGGGCCGCGGGCGGCGCCGACGACCGTGGCCTTCACCACCGCGCCACCGAGTTGGGCCGGCGTGGCGAGGACGGTGTCTCCGTCGACCACGAGGACCGGGGCGAGCTCGACCTCGGAATCGGTGTCGAGGCCGAGCCGCTCGACGTCGAGCCGCTGGCCTTCCTCGACCCTGTACTGCTTCCCACCGGTGCTGATGACCGCATACATGCGCGACAAACCTCGCTCGAAAATCTGAGAACCCGGAGAGCTTAGCCCAGCCACTCCCTGCGGGACCCTTCGCTAGCCCAGGAGTGACTCGTCGACCATGAAGCCGCGGCCGTGGCAGACCTCGCACGTCTCGGAGAACGCCTCGACGAGGCCTTCGGAGATGCGCTTGCGGGTCATCTCGACCAGACCGAGCTCGGAGATCTCGAAGACCTGGGTCCGGGTCTTGTCCCGGGCCAGGGCGTCCTTGAAGCCGCGCAGCACGGCATCGCGGTTCTTCTTGATCTCCATGTCGATGAAGTCGATGACGATGATCCCGCCGATGTCGCGCAGGCGGAGCTGGCGGGCGACCTCGTCGGCAGCCTCCAGGTTGTTGTTGAAGACCGTCTCTTCCAGGTTCGACTTCCCGACGTTCTTGCCGGTGTTCACGTCGATGACCGTCAGCGCCTCGGTGCGCTCGATCACGAGCGACCCGCCCGACGGCAACCACACCTTGCGATCGAGCGCCTTCACGAGTTGCTCGTGGATGTGGAACCGCTCGAACAGCGGCAGGCCCTCGGCCTCCTCGTCGTAGAACTCGATGCGCTCTGCGAGCTCGGGGGCGATCGCCTCGACGTAGGCCTTGATCTCCTCGTACAAGCCCTTGTCGTCGATGCTGACGCCGCGGTACTCCTTCGTGAACTCCTCACGGATGCGGCGCACGACGAGCGGCGGCTCCTTGTACAGGAGGGTCGCGCGGTTGGCCTTGGCAACCAGGCCGGAGATCTGCTCCCACTGCGCCCGGAGCCGGAGCATGTCGCGCGTCAGCTCCTCGGGCGTCGCGCCCTCGGCCGCGGTGCGCACGATCAGACCGGCGTCTTCGGGCTTGATGCCGTCGAGGACCCGTCGGAGCCGCTTGCGTTCATCGTCGGGGAGGCGCTTCGAGATGCCGTAGGTCTTCGGCTGGCCCGGCACCATCACCACGAAGCGCCCGGCGAGGCTGACCTCCTGGGTGAGGCGAGCCCCCTTGTGGCCGATCGGGTTCTTCGTGACCTGCACGAGGATCATCTGGCCGTTCTTGAGCAGCCGCTCGATCTTCGGTTCCTTCTCCTCGACCTCCGACTCGTCGAATGCGACGTCGCCCCGGTAGAGGACCCCGTTCTTCGGTGTGCCGATGTCGATGAAGGCGGCTTCCATGCCGGGCAGCACGTTCTGCACCCGGCCCAGGTAGATGTTGCCGTCGATCGACGTGTCGTCGTCTTCGGGCCGGCTCACCGAGTGCTCGACGAGCGCGCGCCCTTCGAGGACCGCGATCTGCGTTGCCGTACCGGGCGCGACGTGGACGCCCATCAGGTACCGGCCCACCGCACGACCCTTGCGTGTCTGGCCCCTCCGTCGTTGGAGGGCCGCCTCGTCGAGCTCGTCGAGGCCGACGCCGTCGCCGAGGCCGAGGTCGGCCTCGACGGTGGTCGGTCGGGGCTCACCGGTGCGCGACTTCGAGCGACCGCGTCCGCCCCGTCGTCGGCGACGGGGCGTCCGGGGGGTGCCGTCTTCGTTCGTCTCGGACCCGTTGCCGCCGGCGTGGTTGCCGTCGGCGCGGCCTCCTCCAGCCTGCGACGACCGGGAATCGCGCCCGCGGGAACGCCCCCCGCCGCCGGCGCCATCGCCCTGCGACGGCGGTGCCGGCGCGGGGCGGGTGTCGCCGATCCGCGGGGTCCGGAGCCCGGCGTCTTCCGCCGCGGCTTCCGCCACGTCGTCGGTGGTCAGCCCGCGATCAGCCTGCGGATCGGTGTAGTCCTCGTTCCGGGAACCGGGCCGACGCCCGGGGTCGCCGGCGGGGCGTGACGTTCGCACACGGCTCCGGTCGTCGCTTCCGGAGTCGTCGGCGCCGTCGTCGTCAGAGTCTGAGTCGTCGCCGTCGGAGTCGAGAGCGCTCCCCGAGCCGTCGCCCGGACGCTTGCGGTTCCGGCCGCCGCGGGAACCTCGCCGGCGCCGCTTGCGCGGCGCGCCGTCGGCGTCGGTCTCGCCGCCCCCGCTGCCGTCGCGGGACGCGCCCGACCCCGCCGCGCCGTTCTCGGACGTGCGGGCGAGCGCGTCAGTGGTGGGCGGTGTCGGTGCGGGGCGCGGGGGTGGCGACGAGGGCGCAGGAACGGCCGCACCGGTCGGTGCAGGCGTCGTCGATGCGGGATCGTCGATGCGGGAGTCGTCGGCACCGGAGCCGGCGAGGCTCCCGTGGTCTGATCGTCGGACATGGGTTCCTTCTCTCACGAGGCCCGTGCCTCGAGCACGGGTACGCGCGGGTCGGCTTCGAGCGGCTCCAGCCGCGCGCCGACGCGCTCGATCCATTGATGGGTGCGGAGCACCCGCCCCTCGGTGAAGACCGGGCCGCTCGGAGCGGCGACGGCGTTCAGCGCGGCGACGACGTCGCCAGGACGGGCGTTGCGGGGTTGTGTTGCCAACTCGAGGCGGAGCGACGCGTTCGACGCGTCCACTTCGAGCAGTTCCATGGCGCGGATCGCGGGGCGGACATCTTCGGCCACCTCACGACCCTTGCGGGTCCGACTGATCTCCAGGCTCGGCGCAGCGAGCACCGAAGCGACGGTCTCAGCCGCGGCCTCGGGGGTCGACGCTCCACCGGCGATCTGGTGGACCACTTCGAGTCGGTACTCGACCGCGGTGATCGCTTCCTGGAGCGACGGAGCCCGATCGGCGATCGGCGCGACACCGGTGACGTCGATTCCCTCGGGCAGGGCGATGCTGAGTGCCTCGGGGAACCGGTCGAGCCCGTCGGGTCCTTCGGCTCCGGGATCGTGGGTGAGCTCGACATCGAGGTACTCGGCGTCGCTCTCGTGGCCGACCGACAGGGCGAGGCCGAAACCCACCTTGGGTCGCGGCGCGAATCCGAGGGTGAAGGCGAGGGGGAGCTGCTCGACGCGGAACGCGCGCTCGAAGTTCCGGGCGACGTCGCGGTGACCGATGAACCGCACCGGCCCGCGCTTGCAGAAGCGGATGCGGACCGGGAACCCGGCATCGCCCTTCACGGCGTCGCCGGGGCCGGAGCGGCGGCCTTGGTGGGGAGCAACGTGACCGGAACCGCACCGCCGGTGCTGAGGTCCTGGCCGGTGCCCTGACTTCCGCCGGCAGGCGCGGTCGCCGAGGCCACGACGTGCTCGATCGCGTACTGCGTGCACACGCCGCAGTCGTAGCACGGGGTCCAGCGGCAATCGGGGAGACCGTGTTCGGCGAGTGCCTGCTTCCAGTCCTGCCAGAGGAAGTCACGGTGGAGGCCCGCGGCGACGTGGTCCCACGGCAGGATCTCGTGTTCGTCGCGGTGGCGGGTGACGTACCAGTCGGGGTCGAGGCCGGCTGCGGCCATGCCGTCGAGCCAGCGGCTCAGCTCGAACCGCTCGCTCCACTCCTGGAAGGTGCCACCGTGGCGCCACACGTGCTCGATCGCGGCGCCGACCCGCCGGTCGCCGCGGCTCACGATGCCTTCGGCGAACGACGCCTCAGGGTCGTGCCACCGCAGCTGCACCCCGGTGCGCTTGGTCGCGTCGCGCAACATCGAGACCTTGCGCCGCATCTCGTCGACGCCGTTCTGTCCGAACCACTGGAAGGGCGTGTGCGCCTTCGGCACGAACCCACCGACCGACGCGGTGCAGCTGGCCTGCTTCGTGTACTTCTTCCCCACCGCGACCACGTTCTTCGCCAACTCGGCGATGCCCATCGTGTCTTCGTCCATCTCGGTGGGCAGGCCGGTGAGGAAGTAGAGCTTCACCCGCCGCCAACCCTGCGAGTACGCGCCGTCGACCGCGGCGTAGAGGTCTTCCTCGGTGATCATCTTGTTGATCACCTGGCGCAGTCGCCACGTGCCGGCCTCGGGCGCGAACGTGAGCCCGGTGCGCTTCACCTTCTGGATCTCGGTCGCGATGCCGACCGTGAACGCGTCGACCCGCAGCGACGGCAACGAGAGCCCGACGTTGCCGCAGCCCGACTGCTCGTTGACGAGGTCGGCGACGAGACCGTCGATGCCGGAGAAGTCGGCGCTCGACAACGACGTGAGCGCAACCTGGTCGTAGCCGGTGCGGCGGAGTCCGTCTTCGACCATCGTGCGCACCTGCTCGACCGGGCGTTCGCGCACCGGCCGGGTGATCATCCCCGCCTGGCAGAAGCGACACCCACGGGTGCAGCCCCGGAAGATCTCCACGTTCAGCCGGTCGTGGACCACTTCGATCAGGGGGACGAGCTGGCGCTTCGGGTACGGCCAGTCGGCGAGGTCGGCGACGGTGCGCTTCTCGACCCGCTCGGGGATGTCGGGGTACCGGGGCTCGACCGCGGCGATCCGCGGCCCGTCGTACGCCACGTCGTACATCGACGGCACGTAGACACCGGGGATCGTGGCGAGGTCGTGGAGCACGGCTTCGCGTGAGGCACGGCCGCCGCGCTTCCACGCACCGATCACCTCGGTGATCTCGCCGACGGGTTCCTCGCCGTCGCCGATCACGAAGGCATCGACGAAGTCGGCGTACGGCTCGGGGTTGAACGTGCAGTGCCCACCGGCCAGCACGAGCGGGTGGTCGGGGCTGCGCTGCTCGGCCCGGACGGGCACGCCGGCGAGGTCGATGCAGTTCAGGAGGTTCGTGGCCACCAACTCGGCGGAGAGGTTGAAGGCGAGCACGTCGAAGTCGCCGGCCGCCCGGTGCGTGTCGACCGAGAAGAGCGGTACGCCCGACGCCCGGAGCTCGGCTTCGAGATCGGACCAGGGCGCGTAGGAACGCTCGGCGACTGCGTCGTCGCGCTCGTTGAGGATCTCGTAGAGGATCTGGAGCCCCTGGTTGGGCAGCCCGATCTCGTAGGTGTCGGGATAGAGCAGCAGCCACGCGACCTGACCGGGAAGGTGGTCCGGTCGGACGCTGCCGCGCTCCATTCCGATGTAGCGAGCGGGCTTCTCGACCCTGGCCAGGAGCGGTTCTATCCGCGGCCAGAGGCTTGACATCCCCATCAGCCTAGTTGGCGGCGCGTCCTGTCCGAAACGGTCAGATCAGCTGAACCTACGCATGTGGACGTTCGCGACCAGACCGATGCAGGCGAAGCAGACGATCGTCGACGAACCGCCGTAGCTCATGAACGGCAACGGGATCCCGGTGATCGGCATGATCCCCATCGTCATCCCGACGTTCTCGAAGATCTGGAACGTGAACATCGCGATGACGCCGACACACACCAGCGTGCCGAAGAAGTCGTTGCTGAGCCGGGCCGTTCGCCAGGTCCGCCACACCACCACCGCGAACAGGGCGAGCAGGGTCGCGGCGCCGACGAAGCCGAGCTCCTCCCCCACCGCCGTGAAGATGAAGTCGGTGTGCTGCTCCGGGACGAACCGACCGTTCGTCTGGGTGCCCTCACCCAGGCCCTCGCCGGTGAGCCCACCGTTCGCGATGGCGATCTTCGACTGGTCGAGGTTGTAGGTGGTGCCGCGGGTGTCGCCGCCCTGGTCGAGGAACGACGTGAGTCGGTCGACCTGATACTGCTTCAGCACCCCGAGGTTGACCGCGCCGATCGCGCCGGTGACCACGATCAGGGCGAGGATCGCGAGGTAGCGACCCTTGACGCCGCCGATGGTGAGCATCGCGAACGAGATCGCACCGAGCACGAGCGCGGTCCCGAGGTCGGGCTGGAGCATCACCAGTGCGAGCGGCAGCCCGCAGATGACGACCGCCACCACGACGCGCCGGAACCCGAAGTCGTTGCGATGCAGGTGGCAGTAGGCCGCGAGCATCAGGATCAGGAAGAACTTGGTGAACTCCGAGGGCTGCAGCTGGAACGCGCCCAGCTGGAACCGGGCCTGACTCCCCTTGGCGATCGTGCCCACGCCGGGCACGAGCACGGCGACGAGCAGGAACATCATGCCGAGGTAGCCGATCGGAGCCAGGTCGCGGAGCTTGCGGTAGTCGATCGCCATGACCGCCGACATCGCGAGCACGCCGAGGACGATCCAGATCGCTTGGCGGTTCACGTAGTACAGCGAGCCCACGCCCTCTTCGCGGGTGCGGGCCTTCGTCGCCGAGTAGATCATCACGAGGCCGAGACCGGCCAGCGAGAGGGTGGCGCCGATCAGGACGACGTCGAGGTGCCGCAACGGAGTCGAGAGGAGGCGGGCGCGCCGGTCCGACAGGACCACCGATGTGGGGGCGGTACGCATCGCCATCTCGATCAGGCCGCCACGATCAGTCGGCCGTCGTCGACCCGGCGACGCGGATCGGCGTGAGGGGGAGACCGTTGAGCGCCTCGATCACGCGCTTGACGATGGGGGCCGCGGTATCGGAGCCGAACCCGCCCTCTTCGACGATCGCGACGACGATGTACTGCGGTTGGTCGGGCGCAGGATCAACAGGAGTGATCGCGGCGAAAACCGAGGTGTCCTGCTTCCCGGAGACCTCGGCGGTCCCGGTCTTGCCGGCCACGTCGACCTGATCGAGCGGGAAGTCGGCGAAGACGCTGCTCGCGGTGCCCCGATCGTCGCGGACGGCTCCCTGCAACCCGCCGACGATGGCGTCGCGCGCGCCCGGAGGGAGTGCCACCTTGGCCCGCTCGGTCGGTGGGATCTCCCGGACCACCTGCTGGTCGAGATCGAGCACCTGCGAGGCGACTCGCGGGGTGAACACCGTGCCACCGTTCGCGACAGCCTCGTAGGCCCCCGCGAGCTGCAGCGGGGTGACGAGCAGGTCACCCTGGCCGACAGCCAGGTTGATGTTGTCGCCCGGCAGCCACTCCGCGTACGGGAAGGCGTCGGGTCGCTCGTCGTGGACCGCCTGCTTCCAGGCCGAGTCGGGCACCCGGCCCTCGGCCTCACCGGAGAGCGGGATCCCGCTCAGCGCCCCGAAGCCGAGAGTCCTGGCTTCGTCCTGGATGGCGTTGCCGGTCGGCTCGTTCCGGTGGAAGTCGCCCCAGAAGGCCCGGCCGATCTCGTAGAAGTACACGTCGCTCGACACGGTCAACGCCTCGGGGAGATCCACGTAGCCGTGCGCTTCGTCGCCGGCGTTGCAGAACTTCCCACCCTCGACCTTGAGGTCGATGCAGCCGTTGTCGTCGACGGTGGTCCCCGGCGAGATCTGTCCGGTCGTGAGGCCGGCGAGCGACGTGACGAGCTTGAAGGTGGAGCCCGGTGCGTACTGCCCCTGGATGGCGCGGTTCAGCAGCGGGTAGTGGTTCGCGGGATCGTTGAGCCAGTCGTAGGTGGCGGTCGGGATCCCGTCGGAGAACTCGTTCGGGTCGTAGGTCGGGTTCGAGGCCATGGCCACGACCGATCCGGTCTTGGCGTCGAGCACCACCACCGAACCCGCCGGCGCGGCGTACTCCTCGAAGCTCTCCTTGATGGCCCTGTTCTGGATGTCGCGCGCCGAGACCATCGCCTCGTTCAGCGCGGCCTCTGCCGCGGTCTGGATGTCGAGGTCGAGGGTGAGCTGCACGTCGTTGCCCGGGACCGGCTTCGTGGTGCCCAACGTCTTGAGGACCCGTCCCTGCACGTCGACCTCGAGCCGTTCCTTTCCGGACTTGCCGCGCAGGTCGGGTTCGTAGCTGCGTTCCACCCCCGACTTCCCGATCTCGTCGCCGAGTTGGTACGTGCCCTTCGCCTGGGTCGCGCTCTCCTCCTCGTTGATCTCGCCGACGTACCCGAGGACCTGGGCGGCCAACGATCCCTGCGGGTATCGACGCACGGCGCGGGGCTTCGCCTCCACGCCCGGGAAGTCGGCCTTGTGCTCACCGATGTACGCGAGCGTGTCGATCGGCACGTCGACGCCGACTGGGACCGGCGTGTACGGCGACACCCGGGCATCGTCGAGCCGTTGGTCGATCTCGTCGACGGTCGTCCCGAGCAATGGCGCCAGCTCGGCCACCACCTGCTTGCGCGCGGCGGGCTCGAGGCTCCGGTCGATGGTGACGACGTTGGCGACCCGATTGTCGGCGAGGACCCGGCCCTTGGCGTCGAGGATCCGCCCCCGCGGCGCCGGCTCGGTGACGGTGCGGACCCGGTTGGCGTTGGCTGCGGTGGCAAGGGTGGTCCCGCCGGCGACCTGGAGGTACCAGAGGCGGGCGAACAACGCGCAGAAGAGCGCGAGCACGACGACGCCGACGATGCTGACCCGGACCCTGCTGCCTTCGATCATCGCGACCGGAGCGCCCGCGGGAGGAGAAGGGTCGGGAACGCGAGGGGGGTCACGCCCCCCATCTTCCCCCACGAACCCGGCTGGAGGTACGCGGCTCGTGCAACGCCCACCCGACCAGCAGGAACACGAGTGGTGCGAGCACGGCGTCGTAGGTGGCGGAGATCACCACGACCCGGATCGAGTTGGAGTTCACGAGGTCCTCGGAGCCGAGGATCCCACCGACGAGCACGAAGACGGTGCCCCCGAGGAGTCCGCCGAGGCCGCCGAGGAGCGGAGCGGCCCAGCGACTCGATCGCACCATCCCGCCCTGGAGCACCCCCACGACGTATCCGGTGATGGCCCACGAGAGTGCCGAGAGACCCAAGGGGGTCCGAAGGAAGAGGTCGAGCAGCAACCCGCCCGAGAAGCCCACGATCGCTCCCGCGTTCGGGCCCTCGCGGTACGCCACGGCCACTGCGGTGACGAGGCCGAGGTCCGGGGCGACGCCGTCGACGCGGAGGTGCGGGAACAGCGCGACCTGCACGATCACCATCACCACCACGAGGAGGCCGAGTCGGATCTGTTGGATCACCGCTCACCCCGTGGCGACGGGTGCGGGCGGCACGGCCGGAACCTCCGGCCACCGCAGCACGTCGAGGAACTCGAGCCGGGCCGCGTTGACGAGCGGCCGCAGCGTGATCCTCTGGTCGAGGTCGCCCGCCGTCTTCTCGACGGAGACGACCCGGGCCACCGGGAGCCCGGCCGGGAAGGCCGCGTTCTGGAGGCCGGCGGTGCTGACGACGTCGCCCTTGTTCACCTGCACGTCGGGGCTCACGAAGTCGAGCGTGAGCAGGTTGCTGCCCGCGCGACCCTTCGCGACGCCGGTGGCTCCGGTGGCATCGAAACGGACTCCCACCTCCGACGCAGGGTCGGTGAGGAGCAACACCGTCGACCGTTGCTTGGACGCGCTCGTGATCCGGCCGACGAGACCATCACCGGCGACGACGGGGTTCCCGACCGCGATCCCCGCGTCGGTCCCCTTGTTCAACTCGACGCTCGACACGAAGTTCCCGGGCGACGCCGACACGATCTGTGTCGCCACCGCAGGGATCCCGCCGACGAACGACAGCTGCGTGAGTCGCTTCAGCTCCTCGTTCTCGCGCAGCGCCGGTTCCGCGGCCTGGGCCCGGCTGCGGGCATCGGCGAGCTGCTTGCGCAGTCGAGCGTTCGTGGTCTTCAAGCCTGCGCTGTCGCTGATGCCGCTCCACCAGTCGCCGATGGGTCGGAACGCGTCGTCGACCGCGGTCTGCACCGGGGCGATGGCGTCGCGCGCTCCGTCGCGCGCGCCGGAGATGAGCCCCCCACCCGCGCCACGTTGATCGAGCGTGATCAACGTGACCGCGGTGAGCACGAGGAGCACGAGCACCGAACGGCGGCGACTACTACGTCGGGAGACGACCACGAGCTCGTGAACCCCTCGGGGTCAGCCGTTCTGAGAGGAGATGAGGACTTGCTTGAGGGCGTCGAACTCCTCCAGGCACTGTCCGGACCCGATCACGACGGAATGCAACGGGTTCTTCGCGATCACGATCGGCATGCCGGTCTCGTCGGCGAGGCGGGCGTCGAGGCCGTGGAGCATCGCCCCTCCGCCCGTGATCACGATGCCCTTCTCCATGATGTCGGCGGCGAGCTCCGGCGGCGTCTTGTCGAGCGTGACCTTCACCGCGTCGACGATCGCCGACACCGGCTCCTCGATCGCTTCCCGGATCTCCTCCGTCGACACCACGATCGTCTTCGGCAGACCCGTCACGAGATCGCGTCCACGGATCTCGGCGTAGAGCTCCTCTTGGAGCGGGTACGCGCTGCCGAGTGCGACCTTGATCTCCTCGGAGGTGCGCTCGCCGAGCGCGAGCGAGTACTCCTTCTTCACGAAGTTGATGATCGACTCGTCGAGCTCGTCGCCGCCGATGCGGATCGATTCGCTCGCGACGATCCCTCCGAGCGAGATGACCGCGACCTCGGTGGTGCCACCGCCCACGTCGACGACCATGTTGCCGGCCGGCTCGTGCACGGGAAGTCCCGCGCCGATCGCGGCGGCCATCGGTTCTTCGATGATGAACGCGGGCTTGCGCGCGCCTGCGTACTCGGCAGCTTCCTGCACCGCGCGCTGTTCCACGCCGGTGATGCCCGACGGGACACAGATGACGATGCGCGGCTTCGCCCAGCGCCGCTGGTGCACCCGTTGGATGAAGTAGCGGAGCATCTTCTCGCAGATGTCGAAGTCGGCGATCACGCCGTCCTTCAACGGGCGGATGGCCTGGATGTGGCTGGGCGTCCGGCCGATCATCCGCTTCGCCTCCGCGCCGACGGCGAGCGGACGCCCGTCCTTGGTGTTGATCGCGACGACCGACGGCTCGTCGAGCACGATGCCGCGACCGCGGACGTACACGAGCGTGTTCGCCGTCCCGAGGTCGACGGCCATGTCGCGGCCGACGATCGGTGAGTACCAGGGCTCGCTCGCGGGTCGGCCTCCAGAGAGGCGTCGCGGCCCCGGGGAGGGATCGCCGAGTCGAGGCTGGTGGGAACGGGACGAGCGGCGGGGGCGGATCGCGCCCAGGCTACGGCCTTTCTCCCGTTCATTCCAGGCAACTCCATGGTTCACTCCGCTGCGCCGCCTCGATCGCTCACCGATTGGCGGCCTGCTACCGATGACCGGCAGCTCCGCTGCGCTCACGGGAGGTCGGGAAAGAAGAGTGCGATCTCGCGGGCGGCCGACTCGGGAGCATCGGAACCGTGGACGAGGTTCTCGGTCATCTCGATCGCGAGGTCCCCACGGATCGTTCCCGGCGCGGCTTCCCTCGGGTTCGTCGCCCCCATCAGGGTGCGCACCACTTTGAAGGCCTCTGGCCCCTCCAGCACCATCAGGAGCGCCGGGCTCCGGGTGATGAAGGCCACGAGATCGGCGAAGAACGGCTTGCCCTCGTGCTCGCCGTAGTGCTGCTGGGCGGTCGCGGGGTCGATGGTCCGCAGCTCGGCGGCCACGAGGGTCAGGCCCTTGGCCTCGAATCGGCCGACGATCTCCCCGACGAGGCCCCGTTCGACGGCGTCGGGTTTGCAGATGACGAATGTGCGATCAGACATAAGCGAGAGAGGCTACCGGCCGATGTCACGTTGGTGCGATTTGTGTCGCAGAGCGATGACGATCGCACCAACGGAGGGAGCCGCGGCCTACCCGGGCCCGGGGACGAGCACGGAACGGGCGGCGCCGACGACGTAGAGGGAGCCGGTGACGACGACCTCGCCCTCCGGGGGCGTGACCGCGAGGGCCCGGGCGAGGCCCTCGGAGACGAGTTCGGCCACGTGGACCCGCTCCGGGTCGACGCCGAGGTCGATCGCGGCCGCCGCGATCGTGCCGGGCTCGAGGGCGCGCGGACTCGGCGCGCGGCAACACACGATCTGGGCCGCCGCCGTCGCCGCAAGGGCCTCGAGCATCTCGTGTGGGTCCTTCTCACGGAGCAAGCCGACGACGAGCGTGCGCGCCGCGTCGGGGAACTCCTCACCGAGCGCGTCGACGAGCGCATGCGCGCCCGCGACGTTGTGGGCGCCGTCGAGCAGCACCAGCGGTTGGTGACCGACGACCTCGAGCCGCCCGGGCGACGAGAACGTGCGGCACGCGGCTTCGACGACGTCGGGGTCGAGCGGACGCCCGATGAAGCACTCGGCCGTGGCGAGCGCCGTCGATGCGTTCACCGCCTGGTACGCGCCGTGCAGCGGCACGAGGAGCTCGTCGTAGGTCGCTTCCGGCGTGCGGAAGTCGACGAGACGACCGCCGTGTGCGACCCGGTCGGACACGACCTCGAAGTCGCGGTCGCGGAGCACGATGCGGTCGGGGTCGCGCGCCGCGAAGATGGGGAGGAGCTCCGGATCGGTCTCTCCGAGCACGAGGGTGGACCCGGGCCCGATGATCCCGGACTTCTCCGATGCGATGTCGGCCCGCGTCGGACCGAGATACTCGACGTGGTCGATGCTCACGTTGGTCACGACCGCGACCACCCCGTCGACCACGTTCGTCGAGTCCCACGTGCCCCCGAGTCCGACCTCGACCACCGCGACGTCGACCGCGATGTCGGCGAACCAGGTGAGCGCCGCCGCGGTGAGGATCTCGAACCAACTCGGGCGTTCGAGGCCCCGCTCGGCGAGCGCCGGCTCCAGCTCGGCGATCAGCGCCAACAGCGCATCGAGCTGCACGTCGAGGATCGGATCCCCGTTCCAGGAGATGCGTTCGTTGACGCGACGCAGGTGCGGGCTCGTGAAGGACCCGACCGAGAGACCGGTGGCGGCGAGCAACGATGCCGTCATCCGCGCGACCGACGTCTTGCCGTTCGTCCCGGTCACGTGCACCACCGGATACGAGAGTTGGGGCGAGCCGAGGAGCTCGACCAGCGCACTGATCCGGTCCAGGGTCGGGGCGGTCGCGCGCCGCGACAGGGTGGGCGACGGGTCCACCGGGACCCCGACCCCCGTCTCGAGGTTCACGTGCGCGTCGAGCCACTCCCGTGCGTGGTGCGGGTCCAATCGATCAGCTCGCTTGTGCTTCGGGCGGCGCGAGATCGACGACGACGTCGAGCGTGGGCGCTTCCTCGGTGACGAGCGACTGGATCCGGCCGGCTTCCTGCACGTCGGTGATGGCCGACGCGAGCGCGGCCAGTCGTTCGGGCGTGTCGCGCACCGTCGCCCGGATCACATCGGTCCGGAGCGAACGCTGCGCGTCGGACTTCGCCTTGCGGACCGCGCCGAGCGTGTCGGCCGCGACCCGGTACACCGACGCGCCGCCACCACCGACGGCATCGGCTCGGTCGACGGTCGGCCAGGAGGCCTGGTGCACCGAACCCTCACGCCACCACGACCAGACCTCCTCGGTGACGAAAGGCAGGTGGGGTGCGAACAGTCGTTGCAGCGCGGCGAGCGTGAGCGCCAACGTCGCCCGCGCCGATGCCGCGCCGCTCGGGTCGTGACCGTCGGTGCCGTAGGCGCGGGTCTTCACCAGCTCGAGGTAGTCGTCGCAGAAGCTCCAGAAGAACCGTTCGGTGCGTTCCAGCGCCCGCGCGTAGTCGTAGGACTCGAACGCGGCGGTGGCGTCGTCGACCAGTTCTCCCAGCTCGGCCCAGAGCGCACAGTCGATCGGCGTGGTGATGAGCCCGGGATCGGCGACCGCCTCCCCCATCACGCCCAGTACGAACTTCGACGCGTTCAGCACCTTGATGGCGAGGCGTCGCCCGACCTTCATCTGGCCCTCGTCGAGCGCGGTGTCGACCCCGGGGCGACCGTTCAGCGCCCAGTACCGCACCGCGTCGGAGCCGAACTGCTCGAGCACGCCGATGGGCGTCACCACGTTGCCCTTCGACTTCGACATCTTCTTTCGGTCGGGATCGAGGATCCAGCCGTTGATGCTCGTGTCGGTCCACGGTGCCGAGCCGTGCTCGAGGAGCGAACGGAGCAACGTCGAGAACAACCAGGTTCGGATGATCTCGGGGCCCTGGGGCCGCAGGTCCATCGGGAACGTCCGCTCGAAGAGGTCGGGGTCGGTCTCCCAGCCCGTCGCGATCTGCGGGGTCAGCGACGACGTCGCCCAGGTGTCCATGATGTCGGGGTCGCCGACGAACCCTCCCGGAGCGCCGCGTTGGTCCTCGGTGTAGCGGTCGGGAACGTCGCTCGACGGGTCGACCGGCAAGCGGTCCTCGGTGGCGAGGATCGGCGCGGCGAAGTCGGGCTCGCCGTCGACGCCGACCGGATACCAGACGGGGAACGGCACGCCGAAGAACCGCTGGCGGCTGATCAACCAGTCGGAGTTGAGTCCCTCGACCCACGACTCGTACCGGCTGTACATCGTCGGCGGGTGCCACGCGAGCGCGCGGCCGCGCTCGAGAAGCCGCGCGCGCAACTCGTCGTCGCGGGCGCCGTTGCGGATGTACCACTGCCGGCTGCTCACGATCTCGAGCGGCCGGTCACCCTTCTCGTAGAACTTCACCGGATGGGTGATCGGCTTCGGTTCGGCGACGAGATCGCCCGACTCCTCGAGCATCTCCACGATCCGACGCTGCGCCTGCTTCGCGGTCTTGCCCGCGAGCTCGGCGTACCGTGCGTCGGCCTCGGGATCGGTGTCGTCGCCCCAGGGGGGTGAGGCTTCGAGCAGGCGACCGTCGCGTCCCATCACGTTGCGGGTCGGCAGCTGCAGCTCCCGCCACCACACGACGTCGGTCGTGTCGCCGAAGGTGCAGATCATCGCCACGCCCGACCCCTTCTCGGGATCGGCGAGCGGATGCGCGAGCACCGGGACCGGCACCCCGAACAGCGGGGTGCGCACCGTCTGGCCGAAACGCGGCACGAATCGCGCGTCGTCGGGGTGGGCGACCAGTGCGACGCAGGCGGGGATCAGCTCGGGGCGGGTGGTCTCGATCACGATGTCGTCGGCGCCGTCGGTTCCCCCGAAGCGCAACGCGTGGTACGCGCCGGGCATCTCCCGGTCCTCGAGCTCCGCCTGGGCCACCGCGGTGCGGAAGTCGACGTCCCAGAGCGTGGGCGCCTCCGACTGGTACGCCTCACCCCGCTCGAAGTTGTGCAGGAACGCACGCTGCGACGCGCGCTGGGCGTCGGCGCCGATGCTCGTGTAGGTGAGGTCCCAGTCGACCGAGAGGCCGACCCGCTTCCACAGACGTTCGAAGGCCTGCTCGTCTTCCGCGGTCAACCGTAGGCACAGGTCGACGAAGTTCTTCCGGGGAACCGGGATCGGCCGATCCTTCGACTTCTTCCCCGACGCCCCCGGCGGCGACTCGGGGGGCGTGTAGTCGGGGTCGTAGGGCAGCGACGGATCGCACTGCACCCCGAAGTAGTTCTGCACCCGGCGCTCGGTCGGCAGACCGTTGTCGTCCCACCCCATCGGGTAGAAGACCTCGAGCCCACGCATCCGGCGGTAGCGGGCGATCGCGTCGGTGTGGACGTAGCCGAACAGCGAACCCATGTGGAGGGACCCGCTCACCGTGGGCGGCGGCGTGTCGATCGAGTAGATCTCGGCGCGAGGCTTCGATCGGTCGAATCGGTACGTGCCGTCGGCCTCCCACCGCGCGCCCCACCGCGATTCGAGATCGTCGAGCGAGGGCTTCTCCGGCACCATCTGTTCCACTCGCTCGTCAGTCACGCGACCCGTCCGTCTGCTTCCGCTCGCTCCACATACCCCCCGAGTCTAGGAAGGCGATGGTGAGCGTCAGGCGGTTCGGCGGCCGGCTTCGTCGGAGGTGACGAGGGTCGGGCTCGCCCTGTCGAGCACGACGTTGCGGTCGACGACGCACTGCGTGACGTCGGTCCGGCTCGGGAGGTCGTACATGACCTCGAGGAGCACCTCTTCGAGGATCGCCCGCAGCCCACGGGCTCCGGTCCCCCGCTTCAGCGCTTCGTCGCCGACGGCCTGGAGGGCGTCGTCGGTGAACACGAGGTCGACGTCGTCGAAGTGGAAGAACTTCTGGTACTGCTTCAAGAGCGCGTTCTTCGGTTCGACGAGGATGCGCACGAGCGCTTCCTGGTCGAGGGGGTGCACCGCGCTCATCACCGGCAGCCGGCCGATGAACTCTGGGATGAGGCCGAACTTCAGCAGGTCCTCGGGGAGCAGCTTCGTGAGGTGCTCGCCGACGTCTTTCTCCGACGAGCGCCGGATGTCGGCGTGGAAGCCGAGGCCCTTGTTGCCGAGCCGGCTCTCGATGATCTTCTCCACACCCGCGAACGCGCCGCCGCAGATGAAGAGCACGTTGGTGGTGTCGATCTGGATGAACTCCTGGTGCGGGTGCTTGCGACCGCCCTGCGGGGGCACCGATGCCGTGGTGCCCTCCAGGATCTTGAGCAGGGCCTGCTGCACGCCTTCACCGGAGACGTCACGCGTGATCGACGGGTTCTCGGCCTTGCGGGCGATCTTGTCGATCTCGTCGATGTAGATGATCCCGGTCTCGGCCTTCTTGACGTCGTAGTCGGCGGCCTGGATCAGCTTCAGCAGGATGTTCTCGACGTCTTCGCCGACGTAGCCCGCCTCGGTGAGGGCGGTGGCGTCGGCGATCGCGAACGGGACGTTCAACATCCGGGCGAGCGTCTGCGCGAGGAGGGTCTTGCCGCACCCGGTCGGGCCGATGAGCAGGATGTTCGACTTCTGGAGCTCGACGTCGGGGTCGCCGTAGGCGCCGGCCTGCACCCGCTTGTAGTGGTTGTAGACCGCGACCGAGAGGATCTTCTTGGCCTGGTCCTGACCGATCACGTAGCCGTTCAGGTACTCCAGGATCTCGCGTGGCTTCGGGAGCTCGTCGAACTTGACCTCGGTGCTCTGCGAGAGCTCTTCCTCGATGATCTCGTTGCAGAGATCGATGCACTCGTCGCAGATGTACACGCCGGGGCCGGCGATGAGCTTCTTGACCTGCTTCTGACTCTTCCCGCAGAAGGAGCACTTGAGCAGGTCGCCCCCGTCACCGAACTTCGCCACGCGCTCCCCCTTGTCCCGCCGACTGCCCTGGGCTCAGCTCACGCCGGCCGGGACCGGCACTGCGGCGAGATCACGGTTGGTGATGACCTCGTCGACCATCCCGTACTCCTTCGCCTCGAGCGCGCTCATGATGAAGTCGCGGTCGGTGTCCTTGGCGATCTTGGCGACGTCCTGGCCGCTGTGGTGGGCGAGGATCTCGTCGAGGAGCGACCGCATGCGGCTGATCTCCTTGGCCTGGATCTCGATGTCGACGGCCTGGCCCGAGGCACCACCGTGGGGCTGGTGGATGAGGATGCGGGCGTGCGGCAGGACGAACCGCTTCCCGGCCGCGCCCGACGCGAGGATGACCGCGGCGGCCGAAGCGGCCTGGCCGAGACAGATCGTGCTGACGTCGCACTTGATGAACTGCATGGTGTCGTAGATCGCGAAGAGCCCCGTGATCTCGCCACCGGGCGAGTTGATGTAGAGCGAGATGTCCTTGTCGGGGTCGTCGCTCTCGAGCGTCAGGAGCTGGGCGACGATCGCGTTGGCGACGAAGTCGTCGATGGGCGTTCCCAGGTAGACGACGCGCTCACTGAACAGCTTCGTGTACGGGTCGAGCGCACGCTCGCCCCGGTTCGTCTGCTCGATGAAGTTCGGGATCACTTGGCCGCTGATCGGGTGGGTCACGCCTCGGGCTCCTCTTCCGCTGTTGCTGCTTCTTCGGGTGGCGCATCGGGGGTGTCGGTGTCGAGGTCCTCTTCGGGGAGGCTGAGGTCGATGGGGTTTCCGTCGCCATCGACCACTTCAGCACCGTCGATGAGGAGCTGCATGGCGCTCCCCCGTGCGAGATCAGATCGTAGTGCGTCGAGCGCACCCCGCTGTTCGAGTTGGCGGCGCACCTTCTGGGGCTTTTCCTTGACCTGTTCGGCCAACTTCGCCACCTCGGCGTCGACGTCTTCGTCCGACGCCTCGATCCCCTCCTGGGCCACGACGGCCCGTAGGGCGAGATCGGCGAGCACCGCCTTTTCGGCTCCGGCCCGGATCACACCGATCAGCTCTTCCTGGCTCTGACCGGTCGCCTCGAGGTAACCGGGGATGTCGCCGCCCTGGTTCTCGAGTTGGTGGGCGAACTCGTGGAGGCGCCGCTCCATCTCGGACCGCACGAGTGGCTCGGGCGGGAGCACCGGCACCAGGTCGGACGCGACCTCGAGCACACGCTCACGCATCGCCATCCGGGCCCGCATCTTCGAGACCATCTCGAGCCGGTTGCGCAGATCGGCGCGCAGCTCCTCGAGCGTCTCGAACTCGGTGACCTCGGAGACCCACTCGTCGGTGGGTTCGGGGAGCACCTTCTTCTTCGTTTCCTTCACCAGCACCTGGAACGACACCTCGTCGCCCTCACGCTCGCCGAACCGGTCGGTGAGCGTGGAGGTGAACTCGACGATGTCGCCGGGGCGCTTCCCGTGGAGCTCGGTGTCGAGCTCGGGGACGATCGAGTCGGAGCCGACCGCGTAGAGGAAGTCGGTCGCGGTCAGACCGTCGACGACCTCGTCGTCGACGAAGCCCTTGATGTCGATCTGGGCGTAGTCGTCGTCGGTGAGTGGGTCCTCCGACTCCGTGAGGTCGGCGAAGCGCTCGCGGAGCGACTCGACCTGGTTGTCGAGCGCGGCGTCGTCGGGTGCTTCGTAGTCGTCGAGGGCAACCCTGAGGTTCGAGTAGCCCTCGAGCTCGACGACCGGACGGAGCTCCACGACGGCATCGAACTCGACGTCGCCGTCTTCCTCGCCGGCCGTGATCTCGATCTCGGGCGGCGCGATCGCATCGAGCGCCTCACTCGTGATCGCGTCGCGGTAGTACTCGGGCACGGCGTCGCGCAGCGCCTGGTCGCGGGCGACCTCGGTGCCGAGGCGGGCCTCGAGCAGCTTGCGCGGCGCCTTTCCGGGACGGAACCCGGGGATCCGTACCTCCCGGGCGAGCTTGCGAAAGGCCGCGTCGAGTGCCTTGTCGAACTCGGCCGCCGGAACGGCGACGTGCAAGCGGACCTTGTTCTCGGGAAGCGTCTCGATCGAGGTGTCCATGAGGGGGGCGAGTGTATCGGGCGGGTCTGACACCCCGACGAAAACCGGGCCGCCTACGCTCGCTCCGATGACCTCGCCGATGGGTCCCGTCGCCGACGCGCGGGTGCTCCGCCCGCTTCGCGACTTCCTCCACGCCGAGGCCGCGGGCGGCATCGTGCTCGTTGCCGCGACCGTCGCCGCGTTGATCTGGGCCAACTCGCCGTTCGGCAACTCCTACCAGGACCTCTGGGGAACCACCGTCACGGTCGGGGTCGGCAGCCACGTCCTCACCCTCGACCTTCGCACGTGGGTGAACGACGGCCTCATGACCATCTTCTTCTTCGTGGTCGGGCTCGAGATCAAGCGGGAGTTGGTCGTCGGCGAGCTCCGGGACCGGCGCACCGCGACGTTGCCGGCCGTGGCGGCGCTCGGCGGGATGGTCGTCCCCGCTGCGATCTACCTCGCGGTGAACGCGGGAGGGAGTGGTGCCCGCGGTTGGGGGATCCCGATGGCGACCGACATCGCCATGGCGCTCGGCGTGTTGAGCCTGCTGGGATCCCGGATCAACCCTTCGCTGAAGCTGTTCCTGCTCGCGCTGGCCATCGTCGACGACATCGGTGCGATCGTCGTGATCGCGATCTTCTACTCGAACGGGATCGAGCCCGGCTCCCTTGCGGTCGCGGCGCTCCTCCTCGCGATGGTGGTCGTCATGCGGGTCGTGGGGACGCGTGCGGTGTGGCCGTACGTGCTCGTCGGCGCCGCGCTGTGGCTCGCCGTCCACGAATCCGGGGTGCACGCCACGATCACCGGGGTGGCCCTCGGGCTCCTCGCTCCGACGCGTGCGCCCCGCTCCCAGGAGACCGTCGACGTCGACAAGCTCGCCGACGTCTCGACCGTCGAAGCGGCGCGCGAGACCACCGTGCTGGCCCGGGAGTCGGTTCCGGTGGCCGAACGCCTCGAGTACGCGATGCACCCCTGGTCGAGCTACGTGATCGTCCCGCTCTTCGCGCTCGCGAACGCCGGCGTGGTCATCTCCTCCGACTCCGTCGCCGACGCCGCGCGTTCGCCCATCACGCACGGAGTCGTGCTCGGCCTGGTCGTCGGCAAGTTCGTGGGCGTCGGTCTCTTCGCCTGGGTCGCGTGCCGGCTCCGGATCGCCTCGCTCCCTGCGGGCGCGACCTGGGTCGGGATCCTCGGGGTCGCCGCGCTCGCCGGGATCGGCTTCACCGTGTCGATCTTCGTCTCGGGCCTGGCCTTCGGGCCCGGGATCCGCGAGACGAACGCCAAGCTCGGGATCCTCGTGGCCTCGGCCGTCGCCGCCGGGGTGGGATCCCTCGTCCTGGCCCGGCGAGGCTCGGGAGACCGCGAGCCGACCGGCTGAACCAGGGCGGGATGCGCGCGCTACCGTTCTCCGAGCACCTCGCACGACCACAGCTCGGCTGGGCCGGACACGGACGATCAGGGGACGACAGTGCAGATCTACGACACCTTCTTCATCGGCGGCGAGTTCGTGAAGCCCGAGACCGACGCGATCATCGACGTCGTCTCGCCCCACACGGAGCAGGTCATCGGGCAGGTCCCCGACGCCTCCCCCGCCGACATCGACAAGGCCGTCGCCGCGGCTCGCGATGCGTTCGACAACGGCCCGTGGCCCCGCATGAGTCCCGAAGAACGTGGCGCCGCGCTCACCCGCCTGTCGGCCGCGCTCCAGGCCCGGTCGGCCGAGATCGCCGACGTGATCTCGAGTGAGAACGGTTCACCGAAGAGCTGGTCGATCATGGGTCAGGTGTTCTCGTCGACGATGGTGCTCGACACCTACGCCGGCCTCGTCACCAGCTACCCGTTCGTGCAGGAACGCGCCGGCGCCCTCGGCGGCCGGTTGCAGATCCGCAAGCAGCCCGTGGGTGTGGCAGCCGGGATCATCCCGTGGAACGTCCCGCTGTTCATCATCGCCCTGAAGCTCGGCCCGGCGATGGCGGCCGGCGTGCCGATCGTGTTGAAGCCGGCACCCGAGACCCCGCTCGACTCCTACCTCTTCGCCGACGCGGTGATCGAAGCCGACATCCCGCCCGGTGTGATCAACATCGTGCCGTCGGGCCGAGAGAACGCCGAGTACATCCTGCGGCACCCCGGGGTCGACAAGGTGAGCTTCACCGGGAGCACCGCGGTCGGCAAGCACATCGCGTCGGTCTGCGGTGAGCAGCTCAAACGAGTCACCCTCGAGCTCGGCGGCAAGTCGGCCGCGATCGTGCTCGACGACGTGGTGCTCGACGACGCGCTTCTCGGCGAGATGGTGCAGTCGGGCCTCATGAACAACGGGCAGGTCTGCGGTGCGCAGTCGCGCATCCTCGCCCCCCGGTCCCGGTACGAAGAGGTCGTCGAGGCCCTCGGCTCCGCAGTCGGTGCACTCTCCGTCGGCGACCCGCTCGACCCGGTCACCCAGGTCGGCCCGCTCGTGGCCCAGCGTCAGCGCGACCGCGTCGAGGGCTTCCTCAAGGCCGGCAAGTCCGACGGCGCCCGCGTGGTCACCGGTGGCGGCCGGCCGGCGGATCAGCCCAACGGCTGGTACATCGAGCCGACCGTGTTCGCCGACGTCGACAACGGCATGCAGATCGCCCGTGAGGAGATCTTCGGCCCCGTGCTGTCGGTGATCCCCTACGAGACCGAAGACGACGCCGTGCAGATCGCGAACGACTCGAACTACGGGCTGTGCGGCTCGGTCTGGACCGGCGATGCCGAGCACGGCGCCGAGGTCGGCGCCCGCGTTCGCACCGGTGTGGTCGCGGTGAACTCGTCGATGATCCTCGACTTCAACGCCCCGTTCGGCGGATTCAAGGAGTCGGGGCTCGGTCGTGAGCTCGGCCCGGAGGGCATCGACCCCTACACCGAGTACCAGACCATCATCCTGCCTGCTTGACGGCCGAGCCGGCTCCGCCGGCTCAGCCTGCATAAAGGTGTTCTGTTCGGCGAGGTGACCACTGCTCAAGCGCGGGGCCGATCCGGCCGACGCTAGGGGCGTACGTCACCCACGGCGGAGTGGACACCCATTGGGATCAACGAGCTCGGCGCGCATCGCAGCGCCGCGAGAGGTACGGCCACCGACCACGATGGCGCGCGTGCTCGTCGTCGACGACGACGACGCCGTACGGATGCTCGTCCGTCGGGCCCTCGAACGCGAAGGCCTGCGCGTCGAGGAGGCACCCGATGCCGCCCGCGCGTTGCAGGCGTTCGACGAGCGCGTCGTGGGATCTCGTCGTGCTCGACGTGAGCCTCCCCGACCTGAGCGGCCTCGATCTGCTCCGCCAGTTCCGCATCGTCGGCGACGTCCCCGTGATCATGCTCAGTGGCCGGGGCGACGAAGCCGACCGCGTTGCCGGGCTCGAGTCGGGGGCCGACGACTACGTCGTCAAGCCGTTCTATCCACGTGAGCTCGCCGCACGGGTCCGTTCGCTGCTGCGACGGAGCGGTGCCCGCACCCGCCCCTCGGTCCTCGAGTTCGACGAGCTCACGATCGACACCGCGAGCAGGCAGGCCCTGCTGCACGGGCTCCCGGTCGAGCTCACCGCACGCGAGTTCGACCTGCTGGAGTTCCTCGCGTCGGCTCCCCGCCAGGCGTTCTCCCGCGCCCAACTCCTCCAACGGGTCTGGGGCTCGTCGAGTGCCTGGCAACAGGAATCGACCGTGACGGAGCACGTCCGGCGGATCCGGCGGAAGCTCGGCGTGGAAGCCGACCAGTCACGCTGGATCGCCACGGTCCGCGGCTTCGGCTACCGGTTCGAACCGTGACCGCGTCATGAGCACCCGGGTCACGCTGGGCGCGAGCGAGTTGGCTCGGCTCGATCACGACCTGCGCGGGCCGCTCAACGCGATCCTCGGCTTCGGCCGGCTCCTCGAAGCCGAGGAGCTGACCGAGGACCAGCGGGAGTGCGTCGAGCAGATCGTCCTCGGTGGCGAGCGCCTCGAGGCCCTGCTCACCACCGCGCTCGGCTCCGCCTGATCGTCGCTGGCCCCGGATCACCCGTCGGCGGTCCCGGGACGCGAGGATCGCGCCCGATGACCCGCGCACCCGATCTCGCCGAACTCGGCGCCGTCGCGCTCACCGGCGCGTACAACGTCGCCCTCAACCGCCATCTCCCGCAGATGACGCACCTCCCCGCCAACCTCGCGGCGTCGGGAGTACTGCTGCTGGTCGCCCGCCGCGCCGGGTTGGGTCTCGACGACCTCGGCCTCGCGCCCGACGCCGCGGCGACAGGGGTGCGGACCGGACTCGCCGTGGCCGCGGGAGCTGCGGTCGTGGTCGTCGCGGGCGCCGCGTTCCCGCCGACGCGTCGATTCTTCGTCGACGAGAAGGTCCGCGACCACTCGACCGCCGAACTGACGTACCACACGCTGCTCCGCATCCCGATCGCAACCGCGCTCGGCGAAGAGCTCGTGTTCCGGTCCGCCCTCCTCGGACTGTTCGGACGCGGGCGGTCATCGCAGGTCGCCGTGGCCGCGAGCTCGGCCCTCTTCGGCCTGTGGCACATCCTGCCGACCCTCGAGTCCCTCGGAGCTTCGGGCACCCCGGCGTCCTCCGCCGCCCTCCCGCCAGGGTCGGGGTCGAGTCGGCGAGCCCGCGCGGCCCGGCTGGGCATCGTCGCAGGCGTCGTCGTCGCCACCGCGGGGGCCGGGGCGGCCTTCGCAACCCTGCGGCTCCGCTCGCGGAGCGTGCTCGCCCCGGTGGTCGCCCACGCCGCGCTGAACGCCGCCACACTCCTCGCCGCCCGGGCGGTGAGCCGGGCCGCCTGACGGATCGGTCCCTCACTCCATGCGGGCTGGTCGGTACCGTCTGTGACGTGCCGACGGTGCTGAGCTCCCGCTACGAGCTCCGGGCGATGCTCGGAACCGGCTCGATGGCGCGCGTCGTCGAGGCGTACGACTCGATGCTCGGGCGCGAGGTCGCCGTCAAGATCCTCCGCTCCGACGCCGCCGACGCCGAAGGCCGGGCCCGATTCCTCCGCGAGGCCCACGCGGCGGCGAGCTTCGTGCATCCGCACGTGGTCACGATCTACGACGCGGGCGAAGAGGGCTTCCGACCCTTCCTGGTGATGGAGTTGGTGCGGGGTCCGAACCTCGCCGAGGTGATGAAGGCCCGAGGGCCGCTCACCGCGCAAGAATCCGTGACGATCGCGGCCCAGATGCTCGACGCGCTCGCCGCCGCCCACGACCTGGGCTGGCTCCACCGCGATGTGAAACCGAGCAACGTGCTCTTCGTCGACCCTTCGACCATCAAGCTCGCCGACTTCGGACTCGCGAAGAGCATGCACGACGTCGCGGGCGGGATCACCCGGCCCGGCCAGGTGCTCGGAACGCCGATGTACCTCGCCCCCGAGCAGTCGCGCGGTCGGCGGACGACCCCGTCGAGTGATCTCTACTCGGTGGGCATCGTCCTGTTCCAGATGCTCACCGGTGGGCTCCCCTACTCGGCGAAGAACCTCGTCGAGCTCGCGATCGCCCATCAGGAGGCCCCGATCCCGCCGGTGCTGCGCGAAGACATCCCCGACGCGCTCGCGGTGGCGGTCGCCCGGGCGATGGCCAAGGACCCGCTCGATCGGTTCCCGAGTGCACGCGCCATGCAGGCCGCGCTCCTGGCTTCCGTGGCAACTCCCCAGTTCGCCGCGGGCTGACCGCACCGCTTGCCAAAGCCGCGCGCGGCGGCAATCGTGGGCCGAAATCCGACGCGCAGCCACCGGGGGGAAACCATGGGGCGCACACGGTGGATCGTGCTCGTGGCGTGCATCGCCGTCGTCGCGACGGGCTGCGGCCGAAGTGGCGACTCCAGCGACGCCGACGACTCCGGGTCGAGTACTTCGAGCACGGGATCGGCGTCGGCGGCGCCAGCCGACTTCGGCACGCTCACCGACGTGTGCCAGCCGGGCGACGCATCGGGCGCGACGGCAACCGGCGTGACCGACGACGAGATCCGCATCGCGACGTTCTCCGACGCGGGCTACTCCGGTCGTCCGGGACTGAACCAGGAGCTGTTCGACACCGCCGAGGTCTTCAGCCAGTGGTGCAACGACGCCGGCGGGATCAACGGCCGGAAGATCGTGGTCGACGAGCGCGACGCCGCGCTCACCGAGTACAAGCCGAGGATCCTCGAGTCGTGCCAACAGGACTTCCTCATGGTGGGTGGTGGCGCCGTCTTCGACAACACGGGCGTCGAGGATCGCCTGCGCTGCCTGCTGCCCGACATCACCGGGTACGTCGTCACCCCGGAGGCGAGAGGCGCCGACCTGCTCGTCGGTCCGCTCCCGAACCCACTCGACCGCATGTTCATCGGCGAGTACCGCTGGCTCGGCGAGCAGTACCCCTCGAGCACCGAGCACGTCGGGATCCTCACTGGGAACCTGCCCACGACCGTCACCGTGGCGAAGCAGGCGAAGGAAGCGGTCGAGAGCCTCGGCTGGGACGTCGTCTACGACGACCAGTACCCCGCCGCCGGCCCGACGTCCTGGGCGCCGTACGTCCAGGGGATGAAGGACCAGGGCGTCGAGGGTCTCGTCTGGATCGGTGAGCCCGAGAACCTCGCCAAGCTCCAGCAAGGAATGGCCGACGCGAACTTCTCGCTCACCTGGATCCGCACCGACGTGAACCACTACGACCAGAAGCTCATCGACATCGGCGGGGCCGCGGTGAAGAACACCTACATGCCGAGCAGCTTCGCCCCCTTCGAGGACGCAGCAGACAACCCGGCCACGCAGCAGTACCTCGACGCGTTCGCGAAGTACAAGCCCGACGCGAAGACGAAGGCGGCGCTGGGCCTCCAGGCGTGGTCGGCGTGGCTGTTGTTCGCGCAGGCCGCGCGCGACTGCGGCTCGGACCTCACCCGCGGGTGCGTGTACGACAACGCGAAGAAGGTCCACGAGTGGACCGGGGGCGGGCTGCACGCGCCCACCGATCCCGGCGCCAACACCGGGAGCAAGTGCTTCGTGCTGCTGGAGGCCGGCGCGTCTGGGTTCAGCACCCCCGACATCGGAGCCACCGACGGCGTCTACCGCTGCAGCTCGAAGTACGGCTACACCCTGCAGGGCGACTACGGGTCAGGCGTTACGCTCGCCGATGTCGGCAAGACCATCGACGACCTGAAGTAGGCGCCTGCGGGAGCCGGCCGGCAGCGACCCACGGGCACCACCTCGCGGAAGGATCACCATGGCTGGGAATCCGGTCGAGGACCACTACACGCGCGGCGATCTCCAGGCGGCGGTGATCGCCGCGATCGTCGAAGCGGGCTACGACCCCGATGCGCTCGACCCGGAGGCGCTGACCCCGGCCGAGGAGTTCCACACCTTCGGGCGGGTCGCGACCATCGCGCTCGCCGATGCGGCCGCGATCACTGCCGATGACCGGGTCCTCGACGTCGGCAGCGGCCTCGGCGGCCCGGCCCGGCACCTGGCGCGCCAGTACGGTTGCTCTGTCGTCGGGGTCGACCTCACCGCCGAGCTCTGCGACGTGGCCCGTGACCTCACCCGCCGCGTCGGCCTCGAGCAGCAGGTGGAGATCCGGCAGGGCGACGCGCTCGACCTCCCCTTCGCCGACGGCGAGTTCGACGTCGTCTGGACCCAGCACGTCTCCATGAACATCGCCGACAAGGCCCGCTTGTTCTCGGAGATGCGGCGGGTCGTGCCGCCCGGTGGCCGCCTCGCGTTCTTCGACATCCTCGCCGGGCCCGAGCAGCCGATCCACTTCCCCGTCCCCTGGGCCGAGGACCAGTCGGTGAGCTTCCTGGCCACCGCCGACGCCACCCGTGCGTTCGTGACCGACGCCGGATTCGACATCCGGAAGTGGTCCGACGTCACCGACGAGGCAAACCAGTTCTTCATCGGCTTGGCGAACACCCCACCCAAGGCGACGCCACTCGGCCTGCACCTGCTGATCCCCGACATGCCGACCAAGGGCGCGAACCTGCGCCGCAACGTCGAGGAACGCCGACTCGCCGTGGTGCGCTGCGTGGCCGACGCTAGGCCGTGAAGACCACGTCGACGAAGTAGTTCGTGTTGATGAACGCATCCGTCGGGAACGCCGAGCTGCGTCCCGTACTTGTAGACGCCGTTCGCCCCGTCGACCCCGGCCCGCAACGCGTGCAGGGGTGCGTTGTCGACGCCTGCGCCCGTGAACGCCTGACCGGTCACGCCGTACCGGCCGTCGGGCGCGAAGAACGACGCGATGTAGGTGGTGTTCGCGGCGATCGTGACTGGCGACGAGAAGCTCATCTGCTGCCAGCCGGAGGCCGACTCGCCCGTGAACGTCACCGTGGCCAGCCGAGTCCCCGACGCGCTCCACAGGTTCCCGACGTGCGTCCCCGACATCCCGTTGCCCTTGTAGAACCGGATGCCGGTGATCTGGCCGGCGACATCGGACCGGAACTTCACACCCAGCTCCACGGCGGTGTCGACCGCGATGGCCGCGGGGGTCGCGCTCGTACCGAAGATCGAACACGGACAGCTCGGACCCGACGCGGTGGTGAAGGACCACGTCGCCGGAGCCGAGATCTGGTTCCCCGCGATGTCGCGCACGCCCGACACCGTGGCGGTGTAGGTCGTTGCGCCGGTGAGCGGCGCGGTCGGCGTGAACGTCGCGGTGTTCGTCGAGCTGTTGTACGAGGTCGTCCCGGCCACCGGTGTCGAACCGACGGCGAGCGCGAATCCGATGGTTCCCGACTGCACCGCCTCGGAGAACGTGACGGTCGGTGCGATCCCGGTGGCCACACCGGTCGCGCCGACTGCCGGCGTGCGACCCGTGACCGTTGGCGGTGTCGTGTCGACGGGCGGAGCGGCGGCGGTCGTGAACGACCACGAGACCGGCCCGGCGATCGTGTTGCCCGCCGTGTCCTTCACCCCGGAGATCGTCGCGGTGTAGGTGGTCGACGCACTCAACGCGGTCGTCGGGGTGAACGATGCGGTGTTCGTCGACGAGTTGTACCCGACGGTGCCGGTGACCGGGGTCGAGCCGACGGCCAGCGCGAAGCCGATCGTGCCCGCCTGCACGGCCTCGGAGAACGTCGCCGTCGGGACCACGCCCGTCGACACGCCCGTGGCCCCGACCGCGGGCGTCCGGCCCGTCACCGTCGGAGCGGTCGTGTCGGGTCCGGTGGTGAGGACGACGTCGACCCAGTAGTTCGTGTTGAGGTAGGTGTCGGTCGGGAACGCCGACGAGGTCCCGTACTTGTAGACGCCGTTCCCGCCGCCCGCGGCCGCCGACAGTGCGTGCAGCGGGGCGTTGTCGACACCCGCGGAGGCGAACGCCTGGCCCGTCACGCCGTAGTGACCGACTGGCGCGAAGTACGAAGCGATGTAGGTGGTGTTCGCCGCGATCGTGACCGGCGACGAGAAGTTCACTTGCTGCCAACCGGTGGCCGATTCGCCGGAGAACGTCGCGGTGGCGAGCAGTGCCCCCGCGGAGCTCCACAAGTTCCCCACGTGGGTGCCCGTGTTGCCTGCTCCCTTGTAGAACCGGATTCCACTGACCTCGCCCGCGACGTCGGAGCGGAACTTCACGCCCAGCTCCACCGGATCCGGGTCGGCGGCGATGGCGGCAGGGGTCGCGCCCGCGGCCCAGATCGAGCAGGGACAGATCGGTCCGGGTGCTGCCGTGGTGAACGACCACGAGACCGGAGCGGCGATCGTGTTGCCGGCGGTGTCCTTCACCCCGGAGACGGTCGCGGTGTATGTGGTCGACGTGGCGAGCGCGGTCGACGGCGTGAACGTCGCGGTGTTCGTCGACGCGTTGTACGACGTGGTCCCGGTGACGGGCGTCGAACCGATCGTCAGCGCGAAGCCGATCGTGCCCGACTGCACCGCTTCCGAGAACGTGACGGTGGGCGCGGTCCCGGTCGCGACACCCGTCGCCCCGACGGCAGGCGTCCGGCCCGTCACGGTCGGAGGAGTCGTGTCGGCCGGCGGGGCCGCGGTCGTGAACGACCATGAGACCGGAGCGGCGATCAGGTTGCCCGCGGTGTCACGCACGCCGGAGATCGTCGCGGTGTAGGTCGTCGATGCGGTCAGCGTCGCCGCCGGGGTGAACGAAGCGGTGTTCGTCGACGCGTTGTACGAGGTCGTACCGGCGACCGGCGTGGAGCCGATCGCCAGGGTGAAGCCGATCGTGCCCGACTGCACCGCCTCGGAGAAGGTCGCCGTCGGCACGACCGAGGTCGCTACTCCCGTGGCGCCCACTGCAGGCGTGCGACCGGTGACGGTCGGCGGCGTGGTGTCGACCGGCGGCGCGGCCGCGGTCGTGAACGACCACGACACCGGAGCCGCGATCGTGTTCCCCGCCGTGTCTTGCACGCCGGAGATCGTCGCGGTGTAGGTCGTCGAAGCGTTCAGTGCAGCGGAGGGCGTGAACGAAGCGGTGTTGGTCGACGCGTTGTACGAGGTCGTACCGGCGACCGGCGTGGAGCCGACCGCCAGGGTGAAGCCGACGGTGCCCGCCTGCACCGCCTCGGAGAACGTCGCGGTCGGGACGATGCCCGTCGAGACCCCGGTGGCGCCCACCGCGGGGTTCCGACCGGTCACCGTCGGAGGTGTCGTGTCGACCGGCGCTGCGCCGGTGGTGAGGACCACGTCGACCCAGTAGTTCGTGTTCAGGTAGCTCGCGTCGGGAAACGCCGACGACGTCCCGTACTTGTAGACCCCGTTCCCGCCACCGACGGGCACCGAGAGCGCGTGCAACGGCGCGTTGTCGACCCCCGCACTCGTGAACGCCTGCCCTGTGACTCCGTAGTGGCCGTTCGGTGCGAAGTACGAGGCGATGTACGTCGTGCCCGCGTTCACCGCTACCGGCGCCGAGAAGTTGACCTGCTGCCAACCCGTCGCCGACTCACCGGAGAACGTCGCGGTCGCGAGGAGCGCCCCGGAGGTGCTCCAGAGGTTCCCCACGTGGGTCCCGGTGTTGCCGGTGCCCTTGTAGAACCGGATGCCCGAGATCTGACCGGCGACGTCGGAACGGAACTTCACGCCCAGCTCGACGCCATCGGGGTCACCGGCGATCGCGGCGGGCGTCGCGCCCGCGCTCCAGATCGAGCAGGGACAGGTGGCCCCGGCCGACGCCGTCGTGAACGACCACGAGAACGGCGCGGCGATGGTGTTCCCCGCCGTGTCCTTCACGCCGGAGATCGTCGCGGTGTACGTCGTCGAGGCCGAGAGCACCGCCGACGGCGTGAACGACGCGACCCGCGTGGTGGCGTTGTAGGTGGTCGTGCCCGCGACCGGCGTCGCCCCCGCGACCAGCGCGAATCCGATCGTGCCCGACTGCACCGCTTCGGAGAACGTGGCGGTGGGAACCGCGCTGGTGGACACGCCGGTCGCACCCGACGCCGGCGTCGAGGCGGTCACCGTGGGCGGCGTGGTGTCGACGGGCGGTGCCGCCGCGGTCGTGAACGACCAGGAGTATGGCGCCGCGATCGTGTTGCCTGCGGTGTCCTTCACCCCGGAGATGGTCGCGGTGTAGGTGGTCGACGTCGCCAGTGCTGCCGACGGGGTGAACGTCGAGGTGTTCGTCGATGCGTTGTACGCCGCGCTCCCGGCCACCGGCGTCGAGCCGATTGCGAGCGCGAAGCCGATCGTCGACGACTGCACGGCCTCCGAGAACGTCGCCGACGGGGTGACCCCGGTCGCGACACCGGTCGATCCGGCAGTCGGGGCCACCGAGCTCACCGTCGGAGGTGTCGTGTCGGCCGGCGGCGGGGTCGAGGTGAACAGCACGTCGACCCAGTAGTTCGTGTTGAGGTAGCTCGCGTCGGGAAAGGCCGACGTCGCCGCGTACTTGTACACACCGTTGCCGCCGTCGACACCGGCGCGCAGTGCGTGCAACGGTGCGTTGTCGACCCCGGCTGCCGCGAACGCCTGGCCCGTCACCCCATAGTGACCGTTCGGCGCGAAGTACGACGCGATGTAGGTCGTGTTCGCCGCGACCGCGACGGGGGCGCTGAACGTCACCTGCTGCCAGCCCGTGGCCGACTCTCCGCTGAAGGTCGCGGTGGCGAGACGGGTCCCGCCCGCGTTCCAGAGGCTGCCGGTGTGCGTGCCGGTGTTGCCCGTGCCCTTGTAGAAGCGCACACCCGAGACGTAGCCGGCGGTGTCGGAGCGGAACTTCACACCCAACTCGACCGGGTCGGGATCAGCGGCGATCGCGGCGGGAGTCGCACCCGCGCTCCAGATGGAGCACGGGCAGGTTCCCGCAGCTGCGGCGGTCGTGAACGACCACGACACCGGTGCCGCGATGGTGTTGCCCGCGGTGTCCTTCACCCCGGAGACGGTGGCGGTGTACGTCGTCGACGCAGTCAGCGCGGCCGACGGCGTGAACGTCGAGGTGTTGGTCGACGAGTTGTACGTGCGTCGTGCCCGCCACCGGCGTGGAACCGACGGCCAGCGCGAAGCCGACGGTGGCTGCCTGCACCGGCTCCGAGAAGGTCGACGGTCGGCGCCACTCCCGTCGACACACCGGTCGCCCCGACTGCGGGCGTCCGGCCGGTGACCGTCGGGGGTGTCGTGTCGGGGCCGCCGCCACCGGTAGCGAGCACCACGTCGACGAAGTAGTTCGACGCGTTGAACGACAGGTCGGGGAAGGCGCTGGTCGCGCCGTACCTGAACACGCCGTTGCCGCTGTCGTCGGTCGACTGGAGCGCGTGGAGGGGCCCGTTGTCGGCTCCGGCGTTGAGGAAGGCCTGGCCGGCCGCGGCGTACCCGCCGTTCGGCGCGAAGTACGAGACGACGTAGGTCGTGTTGGCCTGCACGGTCACCGGCGACGAGAAGGTCGCCTGCTGCCAGCCCGATGCCGACTCACCGGTGAAGAGCGCGGTCGCGAGGAGGGTGCCGGTCTCGCTCCAGAGGTGGCCGGTGTGCGAACCGGTGTTCGCGGTTCCCTTGTAGAACCGCACCCCGGTCACCTGGCCGGCGACGTCGGAGCGGAACTTCACGCCGAGCTCGACGGGGAGCGCCTCGGGCACCGACGCGGTCGGGGGAACGGTCGCCGAGGGGAAGATCGAGCACGGACAGGTGTAGCTCGACGTGAGCGAGATGCTCGCGGCGGGATTCTGCTGGTTGGCGCTGTCGTCGATGGCGCGCACCCGAACGGTGGTCGCGCCGAGCTGCAGCGGGGTCCACACGTACGACCATGTGGCCCGGCCCGTAGCGAGGCGCCAGGTGGCCCCTCCGTCGACCGAGACCTCGACCCCGGCCACCCGACCGCCGGAGTCGGTGGCGGTACCGGAGATCGTGACGGGCTGGCCCGTCTGGACCGTCGTGCCCGTTGCCGGGCTCGTGATCGTTGCCACGGGTCGGGTGGTGTCGGTGCTGGCCGAGGCCAGCGTGAGCCCGGACTGGATCGTGCCCGGCTGCACGCCCATGTCGGCGAACAGGTTCACCGTGGCCTGCTGCATGCGGACGTCTTCGACGCCACCGCTGTTGTCGGCGTTCTCGGTCGCGAGGCCGTAGGCCCACCGGATGGTGCCCGCGCTGAACACGAGCGCGCCGCTCGCCGCCTTGTACAAGGTGAGCGCGTGGTTGGCCGTGCCGTTGCCGTAGGTCGAGCCGTAGTCGATCAGGTACTTGCCGTCGTTGATCGCGATCGTCGTGTCGGAGAGTCGGATCAAGCCCGGCGGTCGCGTGCCGTCGTCGGGAACGACGTCCCACTCGTAGCCCAACGTCCCGGTGGCGAGGCTCGCGGTGGCCCCGACCGCCTGGGTCGCGACACTCGTGTTGCGCCAGAGGCGCATGAGACCGTCGGCCTGGGGAACGGTCATCGTGTCGTTGCGGATGCCGTTCACCATGAAGCGCGTGCCGGTGAGACTGTTCTCCGGGTTGTTGCCGTCGAACGGTGGGCTGAACCTGGGGTCACGCCACGTTCCGGTCCACTCCGAGGTCGGGTCGATCTTGGCGCCCGCGTGGGTCTCCTTGTACGACACCAGCGTCCGGCGAGCAGTGCCCGAGCTGTCGATGCTGTTCTCCCAGCGCGTCTTCCAGAAGACCTCGTTCCCGGAGAAGAACGCGAGGTGAACGCCGGCGTCGCGTGCGGCCTCGACGTTGGCGCGCTGCTGCTTCGACCAGTACTCGTCGTGGCCGGCCGACACGAACACCTCGTGCTCGAGCAGCTCGCTGCCCGAGCGAGTCGGCGTCGACCCCGGAGATGTACGACATGTCGTAGCCGTTCCGCTCCATGAAGCGGATCATCGGGTACTGGTCCTGCCAGAAGAACGTGTGGGGCCAGCTCGCGCCGGTGTCGAACGGCCGGTTGTAGCTCACCTTGTACGAGCGACCGACCGGTTCGCCGCCGTAGAGGCTGTTGCCGCCGAAGCCGTTGTACGCCTGCCACGTGGTGTCGTTCGTCTGGAAGACCATCTTCGAGCCGCCGTCGTCGTCGCGCACGACGAAGAAGATGTGGCTCATGCCGCCCGTGTCGGTGCGGCGCAGGCGGGCGAAGTAGACGCCCGAGACCGCGGTCGACGGAACCGACCACGAGCTCGACTGCGCCCAGTTGCCGCAGTCGACCAGGCCCGTGGCCGGCTGGGAGAGGCAGTTCGGCTGGTTCTGCGCGAGCGGGGTCGGGAGCGTCGTGATTCGCCGGGCGCCGTTCCCCTGGTACCAACCGACGCGGTAGATGTCGATCGTGTACGGCGCCGCGGTGTCGTCGTCGACCTTGAACCCGACGGTCTGGCCCTGGTCGACGCTGAACTGCGTCGCGAAACCCTGGAGCGTCGGGTCGCCGACGCCGTTGATGTCCCACTCCGACGGCGGGTTGCCCGGCAGGGTGTTCTCGCACGCGATCGCGTTGGTGAGCGGGTCGCACGGCGCCGCCGCGGCCGCGGGTTCGGCCACGGTGCCGACCATGCCCGCACCGAGCAGCGCGACCAGCGCCACGAGGACGACCACACGGCGATGCGCCGCTTCCCACACTCGACGAGTTTCCACGCTATTGCCCACCAGTCCGGTTCTGCATCCGTGCCCCCGACCCGGACGATGGCAGCCCGCCAACCCGGAACAAGTCGATCGTACACGCCACCCGCACTCCCATATGGGTCGCACGGTTCATTCCACCAGGTTCGGCCCCCGCCTGTCGAGCCGGTTCGCGGCGGCGGGAACCGTTGGTGGCCCGCCTAACCTGGGCGTCACGGGGAGTGGTGCAGCCCGGTAGCACACCTGCTTTGGGGGCAGGCGGTCGGGGGTTCAAATCCCCCCTCCCCGACGATGGCCACATGAAGGTTCGTTTCGCGATCTCCCCCGGCTTCGGGCCGCCCGACATCGAGCGGTTCGCCGCCCTGGTCGATCGGGCCGAGGACCTGGGATTCGACGGGCTCTGGTTCTCGGACCTCCCCACCGTTCCGAGCCTCGATCCGTTCCTCGCGATCGCGTTCGCCGCGTCGCGCACGACGCCGGCTGAAGCTCGGCGCCAACCTCGTTCCGTTCGGGTACGAGCCGTTCGTGTTCGCGCGCCAGCTCGCGCAGCTCGACGTCGTCACCGGCGGTCGACTGCTCGTCTCACTCGTCCCCGGCCTCGACCTCCCGGGTGAACGCGCGGCGCTCGGCATCGGTCGTGCCCACCGCGGCCGCTTGCTCGACGCGCGTCTTCCACCGCTGCGCGAGTGGCTCGCGGGAGAAGCAGTGGCACCCGACGGGGAACATCCGGTCGCGCTCCCCGTGCTCCCCGTGCAACAGCCCCTCGAGGTATGGCTCGGCGGAACCGGGCCCGAAGCCGTCATCCGCGCGGGCCACTTCGCCGACGGCTGGTTGGGTGGCCACATGCCGCCGGACCAGGCCGCCGACATCCGGGCCCGCATCGATCTCGCGGCGGCCGACGCCGACCGGTCGATCGATCCCGAACACTTCGGACTCAGCCTCGCCTACTCGCGCGACGCCGACCCGCTCGCCGTGTCGGCGACGCGGACCGGCTGGGCGCTCCGGCCCGGTGGAACCGGTCCCCGCCGGCCGGGATGCGCTCCGATCGCTCGTCGGACGCCTGGTCGACGTGGGTCTGTCGAAGTTCGTCGTCCGACCGGTCGCACCGGTCACCGACTGGCCGGGTGAGCTCGCCTGGCTCGCCGACACGCTCCTCGACCTGCAGACCTGAACGACCGCCGTGATCGCCGGACGGCGTTCGCTACGGTGTTCGTCGTCGCGGGTGTAGCTCAATGGCAGAGTCCCAGCCTTCCAAGCTGGTCATGCGGGTTCGATTCCCGTCACCCGCTCCAGTGTGAAAGCGCAGGTCAGCGGCATGCCGAAGGTCTGCCGCCTCCCTCACCGAGAGCCCGTCGGGTTCGGCGTGCCCCCTACGTTCCCCAGCGGAACCGGCTCGTGCGCCGCGTCACCCGGCGAGGAGCTGCTGCACGCGTTGGTGGGAGATGCCGAGGATGTCGGCGGCATCGCGACGGCTGAGGCCCATACGCTCGAGCTTCCTCGCGGCCTTCTCGGTCGACGCCCCAGCCTGCTTCGCAGCTGCGGACGCAGCCTCACGGGCGCGCGAGACCTGCGTCGCAGCATCGACGAACTCGGCGGGCCACTCCGGGGTGATCCTGAGGACGTCGGGGTCACGATCGAGCCAGAGCGCGAGCGCTTCTCTGATGCGGGCATCCGCCTGGCGGAGGCTGCGGCCGTAGGTCTGGCAGCCCTCGATCCCCTTGATGTGGACGAGCCACGCGTCGCTCTCGGGATCGCGTTCGTAGACCGCCACGTAGGTCCTGTTCCTGGTCATCGAAGCCACGCTGCTCCGAGGCATGGCGCAAGCGTGCGCTCGATGCTCCGCATGGTTCCGATCGGGAGGTCGTTCCCGCGGTGGATCGGGATCACGGTCTGGCAGCCTCCACGACAACGAACGATCACGTGCGAGCCGCGCCGGCGAATCTCCTCGCAGCCCCGCTTCTCGATCCGACGCAGGAGCTCCGTCCCTGTCATTCGTCTAGCTCGCTAGACACTTTACCACGGCCAGCAACGACGACGTCGTTGAGTGCCTGGGCGATCACGGAGTCGCGGACGACCGTTGAGCCGATCGGGCACACGAGCTCTGCGTCACGGCACGCCAGATCGGCAGCTATGGAGCTGGTAGCCGCCCGCGGTGAGCGTCACCCATCGAGTTGTCTCAGTGCTTGCCGCACGTGCTCATCAAGGTGCGCGAGTGACAATTGATAGTTGGGCACATGGCCTTGCTCTCGGTCCGCGGCGAGGGATTCCGCAAGGTAACGCCGTCCTTCCAACACACACATGAGGTCGTACACGGCGAGTTCGTCAGAGGTGCGACCGACGATGCCCGAGTATGCGTCGGAGAGGCGATTGGCGATGTCCGGTCCGTGGTGTACGCACACCGAAGCTCGACAATACGCGAGGTCGTACCAGCGGGTGTCGAGCCGTGATGCGCTCCAGTCGACGACACCACTGATGCGGCCGCGGTGCCAGAGGACGTTGCCCGGGTGGAAGTCTCCGTGAGTGAGGACGCGCTCGGACGTACCTGAAGGCAGACGTGCTGTGACGGCGCTCACGGCGGCGGCGGTCAGCGGGTCGTGTTCGCCCGCTGGTGCGCGCCAAGTCTCGAAACGTGGAGGTAGCGCGACCGCACCCTGAGCCCCGTCCAGAGACGTTTCGTGCAACTCCGCCAGCGCCTGCGCGAGCGCCCCGACCCACGAGTCGACGTCCTTGGGCGTCAAGTCCGGACGCCCCGGCAACCGCGACATGACCACGGCGGGCCTGGCGAACCAGACGGACTCCAGATCAGCAACGAACGGCTCAGGGACCGGCAGCGCGACGCGCTGGGCGAACCCGAGACGACTCCACTCCAACGGTGCCGTGCCGTCACCGTCGCGGTAGAGCTTGACGACCACACGGCGCGGGGCGCGATCGAGTGCTACGTCATAGGCATCGGTCATCCCGGCTCCCGCCAAGCGACGCAACCGCGTTACCTGCGCGCCTGGCGCCACAGCTTCGGCCAACGCCCTCCACCCAGGGTGTCTCGGCGACATGACCTCAGTGTCACACGTCGCGCCAGATTGCCCGATCGGCAAGCTCGCACCGATCGGCAGTTAGCGAGTCAGCTGTGCGGGTGAGCGTCGACTCGGTCGATGAACGCGAGCACGGTCTCGGTGAAGAGTTCGGGTCTCTCGATCGGGAGCATGTGTCCGGCGTCGGGGACGACGAGAGTCTCGGCGCCTGGGACACACCGGCGCGATCGTTCAGCGGCTCGTTGTGCATGGTTGACGGGGCTGTTGTCACAGAAGATCAGTAGCGCCTGCGTCGTCAGCGTCCGCAGGTCCACATCGGTCATGCGCTTTGGGGCGGGCTGCTTTGCGATGAAGGTGCGGAGACCGGCGACGGATAGCTCGAGGACAACCTGATCGGGCATGGTCCCGTTGTTGAGCCGCCGGATGAGCCGGTGGATCGCCTTCTCGGACTTGGCGAGCGCAAGGATGCTGTCCGGCACGATCTTGATGAGGAACGTCGCCTCTGGTCTTCCGATCGCGCCGATCGGGTCGACCGCGGTGAGACTGGCGAGACGCTCGGGCGCGTGGCGTGCCTGGTTGAGCGCAAGCCACCCGCCGTACGAGAGCCCGACGAGGTGTGCGGCATCGAGGTCGAGTGCGGCCGATGGCTAGTTGAGGACAGCGGTGAGGAGAGCCACGACGCCCGCCGCGGCGATCAGGATGCCGACCGCCCTCCAACCGTTGTCCGTCATCCCCGCGTATTCGCCGTCGGCTTTCCTGATCGCAGGATCGAGGCCGAATCGGAAGACGAGGGCACCGATGACCATGAGGATCACACCGAAGACTGCAAGAGCCACGCAGACATATTGCCCTGGGCGTGGTGCTCCGGACTGTCGGTTAGTCCGTCGGTGGCCGGTCGCCCTGGTGGGTGTGAGATCAGCACGTTCAGATCGGTCGTTCATGCCCGGTGACCGCCGAGCAGCCGGAGGTCGGTACCCGGGTTTGACTCAGCTGAGCTTCTGGAGCTGTTCGGCGATTGATTCGTCGACATCGTCCTTGTCGATTCCGAGCGACGTGAGCGCGCCATCGGGCTGGTCTTCGAGGAGAGCAAGGAGGATGTGCTCGGTGCCGATGTAGTTGTGGCCGAGTCGGAGCGTTTCGCGGAGCATGGCCCCGAGCACCTTCTTTGCCTCGTCGTCGTAGGGCACGAGTCCATCGCGCATACGCCTCCGCGGAGCCTGCAGCAGTGGGCGTCGGACGCGGCTTCTCCCTGCCGGAATCCTGGTCCTTGGCGCAGCGTTGGCTTGCGCCTTCGCACGTCTTGAGCGCCAGCCCGCCTAGGAGTCGAGCAGTACTGCCGTTCCGCGTGGGCTGCGGGGGTCGGGCGCTCGGTGCGTGCTCGCGTCAGTGACAACTCCAGGATGGCAAACACCCGGTGAGGTTCGTGGTCATCCTGCGATGATGGCCGAAGTGGATGAGGTCGAGGTCGTCGTCGCGCATCAGGAGCGCGCAACTCTGCGCGTCGGCGACGTGTTTCTGAAGATCGACGCCGACCAGAGCCGTGCCGACGTCGAAGTCGAGGCGATGGCCATGGCGCCGCTCCCGACTCCTGAGATCCTGTGGCGAAAGCCGCCGGTGCTTGCACTCGCCGCCCTACCGGGGACGGCACTCGGTCGCCTCGGCGCGCCGTCGACCGCGTCGTCAGCGGCATGGGCCGCGGCGGGTGCCGCGGCCCGGAAGCTGCACGACGCGCCGCTGCCGCCGTGGCCGGGTTGGAGTCTCGAAGAGTTCGTTTCCCGGCTAAACGGCGAGTGCGAGTGGCTCATCGCCAACGACGTGGTGCCCGCAGGTGTGGTCACGCGCAACCGCCGAGCCGCCGACGCTGCGCTACGACCGTGGGCTCCGGTATTCACCCACGGCGACCTGCAAGTCGCCCACGTCTTCGTCGAAAATGACGAGGTCACCGGCGTCGTCGATTGGTCGGACGCATGCCAGGGTGACGCGCTCTTCGACCTCGCCATCCTCACCCTCGGACACGAGGAGCACCTCGTCGACGTCGTCGCTGGCTACGGCACGGACGTCGACCACGACGTGATCCGAGCGTGGTGGTCAGTGCGAACGCTGCTGGCGGTCCGCTGGCTGGCCGAACACGGCTTCGACCCGTCGCCTGAGGTCACCGTGCTGCGATCCCGCCGCTAGAGCTGCACGAGCGACGAGGAGCATCCCCCGCAGATGCTCAGGAAGAAGCTTGCGACGACAGCAGGTGGCGGTCTGTAGTGCCTCCGGCGCGCACAGAACTGTCGATCTGGCGCCGGCCGCGACAGGTCGGAGGCTCGCGAGCGCATCCCGGGTCTGCCGCGTCGCCTCGCTTCGTGGCAGAGCGGAAGGTACCCACGCCCGAAGATCGGAGCGCTGCAGTCCAGATTGCGTTGTCGGGGGTCGCGGACGGCACAGACCTGGACGGGCTTCGACACCGGTCGAGCTGCTCGACTTCCGGAACGACAGGTTCCTCGGCGAAGTGCTCCTCTGCCCGTCGCGCAGAACGGGTTCGACGAATCCTGCGGACCCGCGCTGACCTCAGTCGTCGATCTGTCCCGTTCCGATTCGTTGCACGGACTCGCGCATGACCTGCAGCTTCTCCGGCGCATGACCGACCCAGTCGACGAGCTCACCGACGACGCGCAGCGGATCGCGGCTCCGGAATGACTGCGTCGGGTTCCCGGGGAACTTCTTGTCAGTCACGTTCGGATCGTCTTCGAACCCGCCCGTCGGCTCCACGACGTAGATCCGCCCACGGCCTTCACCAGCGGCGAGCTCGGCTCCCCATGTGGCGGCGTCGAGAGTCGCAGTGAAGTAGACGAAGTTCATCGGCCGGCCCGGCTCGAAGTTCGACCCGCGGCCGGAGACCAACATCTCGCCGATCGCGAGATCGGCCTTCGTGCCGTGCAGGTACACGCCGGGCTCGTACACCTCGAAGGGCACCGGCTCGCGGGTGGCACTCACGACGGGTGACGCTAACAAGGTCAGCGCGACAGCAACCGTGCACCTTCGCGCCGGTAGCGTTGCGGTGTGGCCGACGACGACTTCTGTTATCTCACCACCACCGGTCGGAACAGTGGACGTCCCCACGAGATCGAGATCTGGTACGCCCCGACGGACGACGGTCGCACGCTCTATCTCCTGGCCGGCGGAGGCGACACCTCCGACTGGGTTCGCAACCTCCGGGCCGAACCGTCGTGCACGGTGCGCATCGGCCGGCGCGACTCGAGCGCTCGAGCCGCAACCGGTCGCGTGCTCGACGAGACCGGCGACGAAGCCGACGCGGCTCGAACCCTCGTCTTCCAGAAGTTCCAGCCCCGTTCCGGCGACGACCTGTCGGGTTGGCGGATTCGGGCGCGGCCCGTCGCCATCGACCTGACGGGCTGAGTTGCAGCCACCCGCCCCGGTTCGGACTATCCAGCGGTGGGCAGCGAGAGGGCCAGCATCGCCGGAGGGCGCGCGCTGCCGACGGGCACGACGATCGTGTCGCCGGCGATCGACATCCAACCGTTGATCCCGCCCTCGGCCTCGTACTCCCAGACGATCCGACCATCGTCGCGGTCGAGCGCCAGGATCGTCCCGTCGACCAGCGCGGTGAAGACGAGGTCGTTGACGACCGTCGTCCCACCGAGGGGTTGGCCGGGAACCTTGCGGCTCCACCGCACCGCTCCCGTGCCGGCGTCGACGGCCACGATCTCGCCGCGGCCCTTCGAGACGTCGGCGCCGAAGTACGCGGTCTTGTCGGGTTCCAACGTCACGGGGGCGTTGACCACCGGGACGTAGACGACACCGTCGGCGGTGGCGGGAGGGGTGAGGATCCCGCCGTAGGTTCCCGGCGCGACCACCGTCGGCCCCGTGAGTGCGTCGAGATCGTCGTTGTCGTGCTTCCCGACGGGCGTGCGCCAGAGCTGGTCACCCGAATCGGGATCGACCCCGAGGACCACGCCCGACTTCCCCGCGCTCACGGCGACGTCGGTCCCGTCGGCGAGCCGGGCGATCAGCGCGTGCACCTGGTCGCGGTCGAAGATGTCGTGCGGAGTGACCTGCTGGTACCAGCGGAGCTTCCCGGTCGTGAGATCGAGCGCGACGATCGAGTCGGTGTACAGGTTGTCGCCGGGCCGGCTGGAGCCATTGGGGAACTCGGTCGTTCCCGGGAAGGGCGCGGGGTTCGCGACACCCACGTACGCCACGCCCCGGGCCGCGTCGATCGCCGGTGGGTACCAGGCACCGCCGCCGGAGTTGACCGAAGGGTTGCCCCAGAGATCGGCCGACGCGACCGTGTCGAACTCCCAGTTCACCGCCCCCGTGCTCGCGTCGAGTGCAGAGACGACTCCACGATCACCGCCGGCGTAGATGCCCTTGATGCTCACGGGGACGGTCGACACGAACACCTGGCCGTCGAAGACCTGCGGCTGGATGTCGATGCCCGTGGTCGAGTTCGGAGTGACGGTCCGCTCCCAGATCACGTCGCCCGTGTTCGCGTCGAGCGCGATGACGCCGTTGGATCCGCGCACGGCGTAGACGCGACCGTCGCCGACCGCGACACCGAACGGACCGATGTTGAACCCGGTCGCCTTGCTCTTCCACCGGACGTCACCCGTCGCTCGATCGAGCGCGAAGACCGCCCCGTTGCCGTCTTCGAAGTACACGGTGTCGCCGAGTACGACCGGCGACGTCGTCAACTGCCCCAGACCTTCGGGCGCGGCCGTCCACGCAACGGTGAGCCGGTCGACCGTGCGGGAGTTGATGCGGGATGTGGTCGTCGCCCGGGAGTTCGCGTAGTCGTGGTTGGGCAGCGGCCAGTCGTTCGCGGCACGCGCGACGTCGACCGGTGCACCGGTGGGCATCGAGACACGGTTCGCCGGAGCCGTGTCGCCACTCCCCTGCTTCGTCGAAGACCCATCGCCCGAGCTGCCGTTCGAACAGGCTCCGGCGACCACCGCAGCACAGAGCAACACCGGCGCCAAGCGGATGAGCAGCGAACGGGACCGGATGTGGTGTGGCCGGCACCTCCGGTGCTTGTGGTTTCCCCCCGTGCGGTACGACACGGGCGGCTGTCTAACACGGGAGGCAGACCAGCGGGTGGTAGACCGGCGAGCAATGACCGCACCCGAGGGACCGCAGGCCCCGGGCCGCGTCGACCTGTACTGGATCCCGTTGGGGGCAGGAGCGAAGGTCGTCCGGTTGAGCGGGAGGATCTTCGAGGCGATCGTGGCGTTCGTTCGCCGTCGTGCGCGACGCGACCTCTACCACTCCGCGCTCGTGGTCGACGTGGCGGAAGGTCACTACGTGATCGAACAGGCACCGGTCCCCGATTCCCACGGTGAACGCCGGGGAGTCGTGGCCGAGGGTCCGGTCGGCGTGCGATGGGCGGGGCGCTTCCGGATCTTCCGTTACGAGGTCCGACGCTGGCGCGACGGACGGATCCCCGATCTCCATGATGCAGTGGCGAGCCCGGTGCGGGTGTCGAACGACGCTGCGGTTGCCCGACGGCTGCTCGATGCACTGCCCGGCATTCCGAGACCGGTCTGGGGACGCGACGAGCTCGGCACCGGCGAGATGTGGAACTCGAACTCGGTGATCGCGTGGGCACTCGAACGCAGCGGCGCCGAGATCGCCGAGCTGTGTCCACCTGCCTCCGGTCGTGCGCCGGGTTGGCGTGCGGGACTCATCGTGGCCCGGCGTGCCGGGTGAAGCAGGCGAGCGCTACGGCAGCACGAGCACTCTGGCTTGCCGGTCAGTTGGTCTCCTCCAGCGCGGTGATGGCAGCACCGGCATCGGCGTCGTACGCGGCGCGGAAGGGTTCGGCTGCGGCGGCGAAGCGGCTGTCGCCGAGGACGCGGACGACTGCGTCGCGGATCTGCTCGGCCGACGCCGCCGGTTCGAGTGCCACGCCGGCGCCGACGGCCTCGACCCGCGCCGCGTTGTGCGGTTGATCGCGACCGAGGGGGAGACAGACGAGCGGGACGCCCGCGCTCAACGCTGCGACGACGGTGCCGAGCCCGGCATGGGTCACCACGACGTCGGCATGGGGCATCACCACGGCGTGGCGCAGGTATCCGGTCAGCACGGCGTTCGGCGGCGCGACGAAGTCCGACGCGTCGAGATGCGGGCCGAGGTTGACGAGCGCGGTCACGGTGAGCGGGGCGATCGCGTCGAGGACGCGTGCGAGCACCCGCTCCTCGTCGAGACCCTCGGTGGTCCCCATCGCGACGACCACCAACGGCCTGCCAGTCGTCGGTGGGGCCCATCCGGCGTCGGGGCCCGACTCCTCGAGCACTGCGCCGACGAACCGCACGTTCGCGCCCGCGCTCGATGACGCGTCGAGCGCCTGGGGCGCGGTCACGAGCACCTGGTCGGCCCGGTCGAGGACGTCGCGAGGATCGTCGAGGGGGTCGAGGCCGAGCGTCCGGCGTTCGCCGTTGATCTCAGCCAGGGTCGTGAACGCGGTGAGGATCCCGGCATCGATGCGGTCGTGGAGCGTGTGGACCAGCGCGGTCGTCGGTCCGCCCGCCACCTCGGCTTGCGACAGCCAGCTCGGGACCATGAAGTCGACGACGACCCGATCAGGTTCGCTTCGTTCGATCGCGCGCAGCACCGACATGGGCTCGTTGCCGAGTCGCTGGTGGGAGAGTCCGACCGAGTCGAAGCGCGAGCTGTCGCCGTCGGGGCTGACGATCCGCACGTCGTGACCGCGCGAGTCGAGCCGGGTCGCCAGACCGAGCACCGGCGTCGAGTTGCCGCCGCCCGCCCACGTGACGAAGAGGAACTTCATGATCGGCGGCCCACCAGCGCCAGGGTCGGGTCAGGTCCCGCGCAGCAGACCGGGAGGAAGGTCGCGCACGACTGCGGCGAGTTCGGGGATGAAGTCGCGGTACGGACTCGATTCGCGCCAGAGCATCGCGATCCGGCGAGTGGGAACGGGGTCCTTGAAGCGCAGCAGTCGGATCGCCGCCGACGGCGGGACGGGTGGCTGCACCGAGAGCTCGGGGAGGAGCGTGACTCCCACTCCGGCGGCGACCATCTGTCGCAACGTCTCGAGGCTGGTCGCCCGGAAGCCGCTGTGCTCGGCCGCGCCGGCGAGCTGACAGACCGCCAGCGCCTGGTCACGCAGGCAGTGGCCTTCTTCGAGGAGCAGCACGTGCTCGGCCGCCAGCACCGCCACGTCGACGGGTTCGTCGGTCGATGCGAGTGGGTGGTCGGAGGGAACTGCCAGCACGAACTCCTCGGTGAAGAGGTCCTCGCGCACGAGCCGATCGTCGACGACCGGGAGGGCGAGCACCGCAGCATCGAGCTGCCCGTCGCGTAGGCGCTGGAGCACCACCTCCGTCTTCTCCTCCACGAGCAGGAGCTCGAGCGCCGGGAACCGGCGGTGCAATCGGGGTACTACGTGCGGGAGCAGGTAGGGCGCGATCGTCGGGAAGAGGCCCAGGCGCAGGCTCCCCGCTTCGGGATCCTGTGCGTGCTTCGCGATGCTGCGGATGTCGTCGGCCTCGCCGAGGATGATGCGCGCCCGTTCCGCTACCTGCGCGCCGGCGGGGGTGAGCATGATCTGGCGCGGGCTGCGTTCGATCAGCTCGACCCCGAGCTCCTGTTCGAGCTTCTTGATCTGGGTCGACAGCGTCGGCTGGCTGACGAAGCAAGCTTCGGCCGCGCGACCGAAGTGACGGTGCTCGGCCACGGCCACGAGATACCCGAGATCGCGCAGGTTCATTGGTGACCTCCGATGCGACCCTAGGCCAGCGCGGGCTCGAACTCGCTCGAAGCCTCGCTGGAGTCCCGGGGTTCCGGCGACCGGATCAGGTGGTCGAACGCGCTCAACGCGGCGGTCGAGCCCGCGCCCATGGCGATGACGATCTGCTTGTACGGCACCGTCGTGCAGTCACCGGCCGCGAAGACGCCGGGAACCGACGTCTCCCCGCGTGCGTCGATCACGATCTCCCCGCGCGGCGAGCGCTCGAGGGTCCCGTCGAGCCATTCCGTGTTCGGGAGGAGCCCGATCTGCACGAAGACCCCTTCGAGATCGACCTCGTGGTGATCCCCGCTCGCCCGATCTTCGTACCGCAGGCCGGTGACCCGTTCGCCGTCGCCCAGCACCTCGGTGGTGAGCGCACCCACGATCGTGGTCGTGTTCGGGAGACTCGCGAGCTTGCGTTGGAGGACGTCGTCGGCACGCAGCGCGTCGTCGAACTCGATCAGCGTGACGTGGGCCACCACACCCGCGAGATCGATCGCCGCCTCGACACCCGAGTTGCCACCACCGATCACCGCGACTCGCTTGCCCTTGAAGAGGGGTCCGTCGCAGTGCGGGCAGTAGGTGACGCCCTTGTTCCGGTACTCGTCTTCACCCGGCACGTTCATGGCGCGCCACCGGGCGCCGGTGCTCACGACGATCGTCCGAGCCTGCAGCGTCGCGCCGCTCTCGAACTCGACGGTGGCGAGCCCACCGGGCTCCGACGCGGGGACGAGCCGTTGCGCGCGTTGCAACGTCATGAGATCGACGTCGTACTCGCGCACGTGCTGTTCCATCGCCGCGACGAGACGCGGGCCTTCGGTGTAAGGCACCGACACGAAGTTCTCGATCCCCATCGTGTCGAGGACCTGCCCTCCGAACCGCTCCGCGACCAGTCCGGTGCGGATGCCCTTGCGGGCGGTGTAGATCGCCGCCGTCGAGCCGGCCGGCCCGCCACCCACGACGAGCACGTCGAACGGTTCCTTGGCCGTGACCTTCTCCGCCTCACGCTCGGTGGCCCCTTCGTCGAGGCGGGCAACGAGCTCCTCGACGGTCATCCGACCCTCACCGAAGCGCTCACCGTTCAGGAACACTGTGGGAACCGCCATCACCTGGCGAGTCTCCACCTCGTCCTGGAAGAGCGCGCCGTCGATGGCCACATGGCGGACGTTCGAGTTGAGCACGCTCATCACGTTGAGTGCCTGCACGACGTCGGGGCAGTTCTGGCAGCTCAGTGACATGTAGGTCTCGAACCGGTACTCGCCTTCGAGTCCTTCGATCTGCGCAGCGAGCTCGTCGGACACGGCCGGGGGGTGGCCGCCCACCTGGAGGAGGGCGAGCACGAGCGACGTGAACTCGTGACCGCTGGGGATTCCCGCGAACTGCACGGAGACGTCGGTGCCGACCCGGTCGATGCGAAACGACGGACGACGCGTGTCGTCGTCACGGCGTTCCAGCGAGATCCGGTCCGACATCGACGCGATCTCCGTGAGCAGTTCGAGGAGCTCACCGGACTTCGGGCCGTCGTCGAGCGACGCGACGAGGGCGATCGGTCGCGTCACCTTCTCGAGGTGGGCGCGGAGCTGGGCGGCGAGGGCCGTGTCGAGCATGGCCGGTCAGATCTTGCCGACGAGATCGAGTGACGGGGCGAGGGTCGCGTCGCCCTCTTCCCACTTCGCCGGGCAGACCTCGTTCGGGTGCGCCGCGACGTACTGCGCGGCCTTGACCTTGCGCAGGAGCTCGACCGCGTTGCGACCGATGCCACCCGCGTTGATCTCGACCAGCTGGATCTTGCCGTCGGGATCGATCACGAACGTGCCCCGATCGGCCATGCCGTCATCTTCGATGAGCACGTCGAAGTTGCGGCTGATCGTGGCAGTCGGGTCGCCGATCAGCGGGTATTCGATCTTGCCGATCGTGTCGGACGTGTCGTGCCACGCCTTGTGGGTGAAGTGCGTGTCGGTCGAGACGCCGTAGATCTCGACGCCGAGCCGCTGGAACTCCGCGTAGTTGTCGGCGAGGTCGCCGAGCTCGGTCGGGCAGACGAACGTGAAGTCGGCCGGGTAGAAGAAGACGACCGACCACTTGCCCCGCAGGTCGGCGTCGCTCACCGGCACGAACTCACCCTGGTGGTAGGCGGTGGCGTTGAAGGGCAGGACTTCGGTGTTCACGAGTGACATCCGGGGAACCTCCTGGGGGGGTGAATGTTGATAGGCAACATATACCCTCAAGATGAAATTCCATTCACTGTGTCGATCGATTATCCCTACCGTCCCCATCGACGCCCTCAATCCCGGCGGAACGCGGGAGACCTCAGGTGGATCCTCCGACGCGACGTCGGAAGCGGATCACGTCATCACCGTGGCGGGCGGTGATCTCCCAGCAACCCGTCGAGGTCGGGAGCTCGATCGTCGACGCGAACCAGGTTCCCGATGCGCTCGTGGCCGGCTGCGCCGACCCTGTCGCCCGGCCCGCACCACCGAGCCGCCGGGCGGTGAGCACCGGCGCCACCCCGCCCGGGTCGGCCGGGACCACGAACCAGCCGATCTTCAGCCGGACCACGGAGCCCTCCCGAGCCGCCGTCCCATCGAGGAGTGGGCGGATGGTCCAGAGGGATCCGCCGCCCACCACCGACGCCCCCTCGGCCCAGCGGCGCACCTCGGGCGGTACCTCGTGTCGCGGCACGGCACGCGGGAGGCGGCGACACTTCCCGGACCCGGAAGCGACGACCACATCGACCTGCTCCGCGGTACCCGATCGCACGACCAGTTCGAGGACACCCGCGCCCACGACGATCGCGACGAGCAGCGCGACGGCTCCCGAAGCGATCGCGGTCCGGCGCCTGGTCCGTCGGACCCGACGGGCAACCGAGGCGCGCACCTCGGCGGTCGGCACCGCCGTAGGTCCCGCGATCGCGTCGAGCGCATCGTGCAGTTCATCGACGTTCATGCTTCCGTCCTCTCTTCCCCACGGCGCTCGTGTACTGCAGCGGGCGCTCCAGTCGGCTCCAGTTCGAGGCGGAGATTGCGGAGCGCGTCGTGCAATGCCGACTTCACCGTGCCCTCGGCGCACCCCAGGGCACGGGCGACTTCGGGAACCGTCAGGTCGCCGAGGTACCGCAGCACCACCGCGGCCCGCTGACGGGGTGGGAGCCGATCGAGCAACTCGGCGACCACGACCCTGGCCACGACCCCGCCGCTCGGATCCGCCACCCGGTCCGGCGGGCCGACATCGAAGCCACGCGAGTCGCGCCGGAAACGGGTGCGCTCCGCGTTGAGCGCGACCACGTACACCCACGCAGCCGGCCGTTCGAGGCGCGACACGGTGCGCCACTTGCGGAACGCACGAGCGAACGCCTCCTGCGTCACCTCCTCGGCCCGGCCGCGGTCCCCGACCGCGAGCGCGACGGTGCGCAGCACCGACCCGTACTCTTCTTCGAAGAACTCCTCGAAATCCACTGCCCTCCCCGGCCTCCCCTCTGGGTACGACCTCTCAGCCCGGCAGTTCGTTGGGTCCGCGTCGCTGATTCTGCACCTTGCCATGTGACCATTTGGTCACCTAAGCTGCACCGATGGACGCGGTGTTCAAGGCGCTCGCCGATCCCACCCGACGGGAGCTGCTCGACGAGCTCTTCCGCACGGACGGCCAGACCCTCGGTGCACTCGTCGAGCGGTTCGAGATGACGCGCTTCGGCGTGATGAAGCACCTCAAGCAGCTCGAGGAGGCCGGGCTCGTCGTCACCAGGCGGCGAGGCCGGGAGAAGCTCCACTTCTTGAATCCCGTCCCGATCCGGCTCGTCCACGACCGGTGGGTGAGCAAGTACGCCGAACCCTGGGCCGCCGGGCTCAGCGGCCTGAAACAGGAACTGGAGAACCCGATGGTGAAGGTGTTCGAGATCTACATCAAGACCACACCGGACAGGCTCTGGGAGGCGATCACCGACTCCGAGATCCGGGCCAAGTACAACTTCGGCGCCGGCGTCACGTCCACATGGAACCCGGGCTCGCCCATGGAGATGAAGGCCGGCGACTTCCTGCTCGGCGACGGCGAGATCGTCGAAGCAGATCCGCCGATCCGCCTGGTCCACACCTTGGTGGCGCACTTCAGTCCCGAGGCGGAGGCAGAAGGCGCGACGCGCGTCACGTGGGACATCGAACCTGTCGGCGACTCGTGTCGGCTCACCGTGACGCACGATCAGCTTCGCGAGGGTGCGAACGAGCAGGTCTACGGCGGTTGGCCGATGGTCCTCTCGGGTCTGAAGACCTGGCTCGAGACGGGCGAGCTGCTCACGACTCCGGGCTCGCTCATGTACACCTGACGCGCCCGTCGGGAGGAAGCAGGTTCAGAGGCGGATGAAGGTGGAGTAGCGGTACAGCTCGCGGTACCCCATCCGCGCGTAGGTCGATTCACCGAAACGGGACGCTTCGAGGGTCACGATCGACGCGCCACGGTCGAACGCAACGTTGGTGACCCGCCGCGTGACGACGTCGCCGAGACCGTGGCCACGGGCGTCGTCGTGGCAGGCGACCCAACCCACGTATCCGTCGCCCGATTCCCCCACCAGGTACACCGACGCGCCGGCGACCGTCCGACCTTCGAGTTCCGCGAGCGCGATCGCGATCCCCGGCTCGAGCATCACCTCGGGGTGATCGATCGTGGCGCGCGTGATCTCCTCGGGGATCGAGAGATGGCGGAAGGCGTGGCCGGCGATCTCGGCGTACGCCCGGACGTCGGCCGGCGATTCGGCCAGCCGCACGGTGACGCCGGCGGGCAGGGTGCGGTCTTCGAGCGGTGCGTCGCACACCATCTCGGGCCCCTGCGAGAAGTCGGTGAACCCTCGACGAGTCAGCTCAGCGTGGAGCGCGGCATCGGAGTCGCGTACGAAGACCGCCGCCGTCTGCCCCTCGTTCAGGAGGAAAGCAGTCAGGGAGTCGGCGAACGTCTCGGCCGACGATTCCGGCCCGGATCGGATCGCCAGGCGCGTCGCGGGGAAGTCGACCGCGCCCCGGAACGCGAGGATCCCCGGCTCGTCGAGGAGATCGGCTCCGTGGAGCCGGGCCTGGATCCGCATGAACCCGACGAGGTTCTCGTGCGCACGCTCGTCGATCGTCGGCATGACCGTGACCCTACGACGTGGCCGGGTTTGCTCGGGGCCACGCGCCGCGAGTGAGATCGGGCCATGACCGATGTCACCCGCTTCCTCGAGGCGAACAAGGCCTACGCCGCGGCGCGCGCCAACGTGGCCGACGCGCGGCCGAGCCAGAAGCTCGCCGTCCTCACGTGCATGGACGCCCGGATCGACGTGTTCGCCGCGCTGGGCCTCCACCTCGGCGAAGCGCACGTGCTCCGCAACGCCGGCGGTCGGGTCACCGACGACGTCCTCCGGAGCCTCGCACTCTCGTGCCACGTGCTCGGCGTCGACACGATGGTCGTGATGCAGCACACGCAGTGCGGCCTCGCCGGCGTGACCGACGAAGAGCTCCGACGGCGCACGGGAGCCGACCTCGGGTTCTTCCCGATCGACGATCACGCCGCCGCGCTCGCCGAAGACATCCAGCTCCTGATCGAGAAGCCGTTCCTCGAGCCATTGCGCTCCATCTCGGGGCTCGTCTACGACGTCGAGAGCGGCGAGATCGCCGATGTCGCCCGATGGGACCGCCCGGACCGCCCACCGGCGTGACGCCCGGCCCCGTGCCGGGCGTCGCGCCGGACCGGTTCACGGGGCGATGAACTGCAGCTCGAGCTCGAGCTTGACCTTGTCGCCGAGCATCAGCTTCTCGGCGCCGGGAATGATGCCGAAGTCGATGCCGAAGTCGCTCCGCTTGATCGATCCGGTCGCGGAGAACCCGGCGTGGGTGGTCTGATCAGCCGGGAACACCTCGGTGCCGCCGAACTCGACGTCGAGGGTGACCGACTTCGTGACGCCCGCGAGCGTGAGGTCGCCCGTCATCTCGTAGCTCTCACCGTCGCCGGTGATCGCGGTCGAGCGGAAGCCCATCCGCTGGTGCGCGTCGGTGTCGAAGAAGTCGGTCGACCGCAGGTGGGCGTCGCGGTCGTCGTTGCCGGTGCTGACCGACGAGAGGTCGATGTCGGCAGTCACGGTCACGTCGTCGAGGGTCGATCCGATGTCGAGGGTGGCCTCGAACTGGTCGAACCGCCCCCGCACGTTGGAGAGACCGAGGTGGCGGATGACGAAGAGGACAGCGGAGTGATTGGTGTCGAGGGTCCACCGGCCGCCGGGGAGCGGGAGCTCGGTCGTCGGGTCGGCGTCGGGGGTGGTGGCGGTAGGTGCAGTCATGGGGAGCTCCTGGTTCGCTGGGGGCACGGGGGGTGTGCCGGGGTGGTATTCTTTTGTTACTCAGCAACGATAAGTAACCCCTCGTCGTTTGGGAAGAAGGCACTTTGATGTTCCCCAGGCACTCCGGAGTGCCCGCATCGGGCGACGCCGACGTCGACCAGCACTCCGACTGCATCGTCGTGCGGGAGATCCTCGACCGCGTCGGCGACAAGTGGAGCGTGCTCGTGATCGCGCTCCTCGGCGAGCGCGGCCACCGGTTCAGCGAGTTGCGGCGGGCCATCGACGGCATCTCGCAACGGATGCTCACGCTCACGTTGCGCCAACTCGAACGCGACGGTCTCGTGCTCCGAACCGTGCACGCCACCGTCCCCCCGCGCGTCGACTACGCGCTCACCCCGCTGGGCGAGTCGGTGCTCGAACCGCTCACCGGCCTCATGTGCTGGGCCCAACGCCACGGCACCGACATCGCCGAGGCCAGGGCAACGTACGACGCCGCGCAGGTCGACGACCTCGAGCAAGGCATCGCAGGCTGAGCCCCGAACCCGCGTCCACCACCTCCCCCGCGACGCGACCGACGCGCGGCGGTCCGCGAATCTGGCAGATCGTCGTGATGGTGCTCGTCGTCGGAGTGGTCGGCGGCTGGCTCGCGCGCACGTACCTCCCCGAGGCGCATCCGGACCGCGACTCGGTCGACGTCGGCTTCCTCCACGACATGACGACCCATCACCAACAGGCCGTGCAGATGGGGCTCGTCTACCAACAGCGCGGCGTCGACCCGATGCTCGGCCACATGGCCCGCGAGATCGTGACGTCGCAGTCGGCCGAGATCGGCATCTTCAACCACATCCTCGCCGGGTGGAACGAGCAGGATCCGCCCGAACCGTCGATGGCGTGGATGGGGCGCGGCATGGTCGGACACGCGATGCCCGGGATGGCGACCCCGGCCCAGGTCGACGGGCTCGAGCAACTCAGCGGCGCCGAGCTCGACGACGAGTTCTCCCGCCTGATGATCGCCCACCACGCCGGCGGGCTCGCGATGGCGGAGTACGCAGCGGCGAACGCGACGAATGCCGAGATCCGCGGCCGGGCTCTCGCCATCGTCGAGGGGCAGCGATCCGAGATCTCCGAGATCAACGCCCGGCGCCGACAACTCGGCCTGGAACCGGTCCTGCCGTAGCCGGGTGTCGGCACGCCGACCGATGAGTCCGGGCCGGCCCCACGGTCGAAGCCTCGACAGGTCCCGCGCGAACCGCGAGGCTCGGCAGGCAGAAGGAGACGTCGATGGCGACTGCGATGACGACCGCGACGACGACCGGTTCCGGCCTCGGTGAACGCGCCACCGGACCGGTGCTGCTCGTCGGCACCCGCAAGGGGGTGTTCGTGCTCTCCGCCGATGCCGACCGCGGCACCTGGACCTCGGGGCCACCGATGTTCCTCGGCCATGTCGCCCAACACGTGGTGCTCGATCCCCGGGACCGCCGACGCATGGTGCTCGCCGTGCGGACCGGGCACCTCGGACCGACCGTGTTCCACTCCGACGACCTCGGCGCAACGTGGACCGAGGCGGTCCGGCCGCCCGCGTTCCGCACCGGGGACCGGCTCGGACGGAGTCTCAACTCGGTGTTCTGGCTGACTCCCGGCCACGCCGACGAACCCGGGGTGTGGTTCGCGGGGGGCTCGCCCCAAGGTCTGTTCACAAGTGAAGACGGTGGCGCGACCTGGGACCCGGTCGACGGATGGGTCGACCATCCGATGTGGGAGACGTGGGCCGAGTGGCCCGAGGAGAACACCCCCGACGGCTCGATGCTCCATTCCGTGATCGTCGACCCGCGCGACCCCTCGCACATGTACCTCGGGCTGTCGGCCGGAGGCGTGTTCGAGACGACGAACCGTGGCCTCGACTGGCATCCGCTCAACGCGGGCTGCGACGCGGCGTTCCTCCCGGCCGGTGAAGACGCCGAGTACGGACACGATCCCCACTGCGTGCGCCTCCACCCGCTCGCGCCCGACCGCCTCTACCAGCAGAACCACTGCGGGATCTACCGCATGGAGCGCGCCGACGGCCGGTGGGTTCGCATCGGCGACAACATGCCGACCGACGTGGGCGACATCGGGTTCCCGATCGAGCTGCACCCCCGCGACCCCGACACCGCGTGGGTGTTCCCGATGGACGGGACCGACGTCTGGCCCCGCACCAGCCCCGACGGTCGACCCGCGGCCTACGTGACCAGGGACGCCGGCGCATCCTGGACGCGTCCGCGACCACGGGCTGCCCGAACCGGCGTGGTTCACCGTGAAGCGCCAAGCCATGACCGTCGACCACGGCACGCCCGTCGGCGTGTACTTCGGGACCACCAGCGGCGAGATCTGGGCGAGTGCCGACGAAGGCGACACCTGGCGGTGCATCGCATCCCACCTGCCCGAGATCTACTCCGTCGAGTACGCGGATCCCGACCCGTCGCGGCGGTGAACGTCCGGATCCCCACTCCCCTGCTGTCGTACACCGGCCAGGCCCGCACCGTGGAGGCGCACGGCACGACCGTCGACGAGGTGCTCGTCGACGTCGACCGTCAGTTCCCGGGATTGCGGTTCCGGGTCGTCGACGAGCAGGGCCGGCTGCGACGTCACATGCGGGTGTTCGTCAACGACTCGATCGAACGTGACCTGTCGACCGTCGTCGGCCCCGACGACGAGATCACCCTCATGCAGGCGCTCTCCGGCGGGTAGCCGAGCTCGCCAACGCGTCGCGGAGGTCGTCGAGGCGCTCGGGCACGATGCGCCACCACACCCACCGCCCCCGCTTCTCCCCCACGATGAGCCCGGCCTCGGCGAGAACCTTCGTGTGGTGCGACACCGTCGGCTGGGCCTTGCCGAGCGGCACGAGGAGATCGCACGAGCACACCTCGCCGGCGTCGGCCACGAGGCTCAAGAGACGGAGCCGCACCGGATCGGCGAGCGCGGCGAACACCCGGGCGAGATCGTCGGCCTCCTGCTCACCGAGCGGAGCCGCCACCACCGACGCACAGCACGCTCCTGCGCCGCGTTCCGGATCATCGTGTTCGACCATCAGCGGCGCTCCTCGTCGAGAACAACTGGAGAGACCCGACACCACATTGACAACTGTCGATAGATTCGCGAGAGTCGATGTATCGACCGATGTAAATCTACACCGACCCAGCCTCCGGAGGAACCCATGGCCCGAGTGCAGCTCGCCCTGAACGTCTCGAACCTCGACGACGCAATCGCGTTCTACTCGAAGCTCTTCTCCGCCGAACCCGCGAAGGTGCGGCCGGGGTACGCGAACTTCGCGATCAGCGAGCCTCCGCTGAAGCTGGTGCTGATCGAGGGGAACGGTTCGCCGGGGACGCTCAATCACCTCGGCGTCGAGGTCGAAGACGCCGAGGCCGTCGCCGACGCGACCCGGCGCCTCTCGTCCGACGGCCTGGCCACCGCAACTGAAGACCAGGTCGAGTGTTGCTTCGCCCTGCAGGACAAGGTGTGGGTCGACGGTCCCGACGGCGAGCCCTGGGAGATCTACACCGTGCTCAGCGATGTGGAGATGGCGCCCGGCGAGCTCCGGACGGTCGAACCCGGTGGCGACGCCATGTGTTGTGCGAGCGCGCCCGAGTCCGCGGCGCGCTGCTGCTGATCCGGTGTCGGCTCGCTTCTCCGACGACCTGGTGCGTCGGGCCACCGCCGAAGGCGTCGGGACCGCGCTGCTCGTGGCGATCGTCGTGGGTTCGGGGATCTACGCGCAACGGCTGTCGCCCTCCAACGTGGGCCTGCAACTCCTCGAGAACTCGATCGCGACCGGTGCCGGGCTCGTCGCGCTGATCCTGGCGTTGGGTCCGGTGTCGGGGGCCCACTTCAACCCCGTCGTCACCCTCGCGGATCGGATTCTCGGCGGTACCACCACGCGCGATGCCGGCGTGTACGTGATCGTGCAGGTGATCGGCGCGTGCGTGGGCGCGATGGTCGCCAACCTCATGTTCGACCTCCCGGCGGTGACCGTGTCGACCAACACCCGCTCGTCGAGTGGGATCTGGCTCGGCGAGGTGGTGGCCACGTTCGGTCTCATCCTCGTGATCCTCGGCGTGGTGCGCGCCGGACGGGCGTCGGCCGCCGCGTTCGCGGTCGGCGGCTACATCGCCGCGGCCTATTGGTTCACGTCGTCGACCAGCTTCGCGAACCCCGCAGTCACGATCGGTCGGTCGCTGACGAACTCGTTCGCCGGGATCGCACCGAGCAGCGTCCCTGCGTTCATCGTCTTCCAGATCATCGGTGGTCTCGCCGGGGTCGCGCTCGGCCGCTACCTCAACCCGAACGTCCCCGCCGCCGACCTGATCGTCCCGCACGAGCCACCGAACGCAACCCCACAGGAGCGGCCATGACCGAGAGTCTGACCATCGAACAGAACATCGCGCTGCGGTCGGCGGCGCGACGACTCGCGACCGAGTTCGAAGGAACCTTCGGCGCGGAGACCATCGAGCGCTTCCTCGTCTCGAGCTTCGACCAGTTCGCGGGTCGCGCCAGCATCGCGACGTTCCTCCCGCTCATGGCCGAACGCTTCGCCCGACAGCGGCTCCAGGCGCTCGCCCGGGTCGAGGGTCGCGCCGACGACGGGCTGCCGACCGTGCTGTTCCTCTGCGTGCACAACGCGGGTCGGTCGCAGATGGCCTTGGGGTGGTTCACCCATCTCGCGGGCGACGGGGCTGTCGCCTGGTCCGGGGGTTCGGAACCCGGCAACGAGGTCAACCCCGCGGCCGTTGCGGCGATGGCCGAGGTCGGGATCGACATCTCCAGCGAGTTCCCCAAACCCTGGACCGAGGAGATCGTGCGGGCCGCCGATGTCGTCGTCACGATGGGCTGCGGCGACGCCTGTCCGCTCTTCCCCGGCACGCGCTACGAAGACTGGGAGCTCGAAGATCCGGCAGGGCAGGGCGTCGAAGCCGTACGACCCATCCGCGACGAGATCCGCGACCGAGTGCGGGCCCTTCTCGCCGACCTCGGCGTCGGCGTGGGCTGATCCCCGCCGCGCCTCACTCGTAGCGCAGGCCGATCTCCCGGAGCAGGTCGACGAAGCGGTCGCCGGCGTCGGGTGCGCTCTCTCCCGGCGTGTAGGTGACGGCGGCGAGCTCACCCGTGAACCGACCCGCACCCTCGCGCTCGAAGCGCGCCCACGACACGGGCGACGCGCGGTCGATGCCCACGTCGATGCCGCTGAACGGTGCCATCGCGCCCAGCATCACGAGACCCTCGACTGTTGCGCGCTCCTCGTCGTCGACGACGACGCGCACGTTCCACATCCAACCTCCGGGCGCAGTCACCTCGAGCCGCACCGAGCGGGTGTCGTCGAAGAGGGTCCCTGCGGAGACCTCCGTCATGGTGCCGAATCCGTTGTGCACGAAGAAGAGCTCGTCGTCGTCGGCGACGTGCAGCGAATAGCCGCCGCCCTGGTCGCCGTGGGCGACGAGCACGCCCCGATCCCCCTCCCGGAACTCGAGCTCGACGTCGACGGTGAAGCTCCGCCACTGGATCAGCAACTGTGATCGGTAGCGCTCGAGGGTGTGGAGGCGCCGCAGCAGCCGGACCGGTTCCTTGAACGGTTCCTCGTAGGGAGGACGGGTGACGAATCGCACCCGGGAGCCCTCGTCGAGCGGGTACACCTGGTTGTCACGCGCCATCGCCTCCCACCGGGCGGCCATCTCCGCGACCCGTTCCGGCTGGTCGGCCGCGAGGTTCCGCAGCTCGGTGGGGTCGGCCTCGAGGTCGTAGAGCTCCCATTCGTGGTCGCCGAACTCGGTGAGCTCCTGGTGCCGGGTGACGATCTCCCACCCGTCGCGGTAGTAGCCGCGGTGGCCGGCCATCTCGAAGTACTGCTCGCCGTGTGCTGGCGACACGTTCGCGTCGCACAGCGCGGGTGCGAGGGTGACGCCGGCGAGCGGCTGGAGGGCGACGCCGGCGCGGGTCGTCGAGCGTTCCACCCCGGTGAGCTCCAAGAGGGTGGGGAGCACATCGGTCACGAACGCCCACTGGCTGCGCCGCTCCCCCGCCGGGATCGCGTCGCCACCGTTCGGCCACGACACGAGGAACGGCACCGAGTGGCCGCCCGCGTGGGTGTTGATCTTGTAGAGCCGCCAGGGCGTGTTCGACGCCATCGCCCACCCGCGGGTAGTGGACCATCGTCTGGGGGCCACCGAGCAGATCGATCCGCTCGAGATCGGCGGCGTGATCTTCGATGTCCTTCACGTTCTTCGACACGAGGGTGCGGAAGTACGCCGACGTCCCCGCGGCCTCACCCTCTCGGGAAGCGCCGTTGTCGGAGAGGAACACGAAGATCGTGTTGTCGAGCACCCCGAGCTCGGCGAGACCGTCGCGGAGGCGACCCACGTTCTGATCGACGTTGTCGACCATCGCCGCGAAGACCTCCATGTACCGCGCGTACAACCGCTGGTCATCGGCGCTCAGGTCGTCCCACGCGGGGACGTCGTCGCCTTCCTCGGAGTTGCGCGGCGGGAGCTCCGTCCCCGGCGGGATCACGCCCAGCGCCAGTTGGCGCTCGTACCGCGCGGCGCGGATCGCATCCCAGCCCTCCGCGTAGCGCCCGCGGTGCCGTTCGAGATCCTCCGGCTTGCAGTGGAGCGGCGCGTGCACGGCGCCTTCAGCCAGGTAGCAGAGGAACGGTGTCGACGGGTTCGACGCTTTCACCTGGGCGATCATGTCGAGCGCGCGGTCGGTGAGGTCGTCGGTCAGGTAGTACCCGTCGGGGTATTCGTCGACCGCGAGAGTGTGGTTGTCCTCGACCAACCGGTGGGGCTGGTGGAGGTTCGTGAACGCGTCGAGGAAGCCGTAGTAGCGATCGAAGCCGCGCTGCAACGGCCACGACTTCTTCGGGCCCGCGTCCGACATGTCGGCGTCCTTGGTGAGGTGCCACTTGCCGAGCGCGAGCGTCGCGTAGCCGGCGTCGCGGAAGGTCTCCGCCATCGTCGACACGTCGTCGGCGAGCTCGGCGGCGTACCCCGGGAAGCCCGGATCGGAGTTCGCGACGTGACCCGCACCGGCCCGGTGCGGATTGACCCCCGTGAGCAACGCCGCGCGCGTCGGCGAGCACATCGGCGTGACGTGGAAGTTCGTCCACTGCACGCCCGACGCGGCGAGCGCGTCGAGGTTCGGCGTGGGGATCTCGGATCCGTAGCACGACAGATCGCTGAAGCCGAGGTCGTCGCACAGGACGATGACGACGTTGGGTGCGTCGGCACCGGGCGTCGGACGAGGTGGCCACCACCCGTCGGACCCGGCGAAGGTACGGCCGAGCCGCCCGCCGAACCCTTCGTACGCATCGGCGGGCCGACCCCCACCGTCTGTCTCGTGCCCACCGTCTGTCATGGTCGCGGACCGTACCCGACCCGATCAGGCCCCGGCGGCCCGCAGCGCCGCAGCGAGGTCGCCCCGTTCGGCCACGACGACGTCGTCGAGGCCCAGCCACGACGCCATCGTCCGGAGCTCTCCGAGTAGGCGTTCCGCGACGTCGAGGTGGTCGACACCGGGTTCGGCCCAGGCGGCCTGCACGAGCAGTTGCGATCCGGCGCGATCGGCCTTGAGGTCGACCCGTCCGACGTAGCGGTCGCCGAGCAGGAACGGCAGCACGTAGTACCCGAACACCCGCTTCGGCTTCGGCACGTAGATCTCGATCCGGTACCGGAACCCGAACAGTCGCTCCACGCGATCGCGCTCCCACATGATCGAGTCGAACGGAGACACGAGCGCGCACGCGTCGACCCGGCGGGGCACCGTCGTCGCCGGGTGCACGTAGGCGAGATGCGACCAGCTCTCGACCTGCACCCGATCGACCAGTCCCTCGTCGGCCATCTCCTCGAGGAGCGGGCGTACCGCCCTGATCGGAAGTCGGAAGTAGTCGGCGAGGTCCTTGGCCGTCCCGACTCCGTGGGCGCGTGCGGCGAACGCGAGCAACTCGACCAGTGCGTCGCGAGACGGTGGTGTCGGGCGCTGCCGCACCGCCGCCGGCACCACCAGGTCGGGATCGCAGTAGGCCCGCTCGAAGTTCGACCGCCGGACGGCCCCGACACGACCCTCGTGGAACAGATGCTCGAGGGCGCGCTTGGTGTCGCCCCAGCCCCACCAGGGGCCCTTCTTGCGGTCGGAGGCGTCGAGGTCGCCCGCGCTGGCCGGACCCGACGCCATCACCTCGGCGTACAGCGACTCGATGAGCGCACCGTGATCGGCATCGAGGTGTCGCATCCCGGACCACTGGTGATCTCCCTGCATCCGCCACCGGAACAACGGCTCGAGGTCGGCGCGGATCAGCGAAGCGTCGTGACCCCAGTACTCGAACACCTCGTGATCGGTGTACGCGAGTCGATCCAACATCGAGCGGTCGTAGGGACCCAGCCGGGAGAAGATGGGAAGGTAGTGGCTGCGCACCAACACGTTCACGGAGTCGATCTGGATCAGCCCCAGGCGGTCGAACACCTTCCGCAGGTGACGCCGATCGATCCGACCCTTCGGTCGCGCCGCAGCCAGGCCCTGCGCCGCGACCGTCGTGCGTCGGGCTTGGGCGAGCGACAGAGAGTCGGGACGGGCCACCCGGGGATCCTACGGACCGCGATCCCGGAGCGGAGCGAGCGAGTGGGCCGTAGGCTCGGAGCGTGGCACGAGTGCGACCGTCGACGACCCCGAATCCGAACGCGATGAAGTTCACGCTCGACGTCGCGCTCTCGGAACGGATCGACACGGTCCGCGACGTCGGGACCCACTCCCCGTTCGTGGAAGCCCTCACCGGTCTCGACGGTGTCGCCGCGGTCTTCGGGGTGAACGACTTCGTGACCGTGACCCGGGAACCCGACGCCGACTGGGACGTCATCGTCTGTGCGGTCGAGGAGGCCGCCGCCGAACACCTCGACGGCGCGACCGGAGACGTCCCCGTCGACGACTCGGTGGCCCGGGCCCGGATGCTGCTCCGCAACGCGGTGTCGCCGCCCGAGCCAACCGCGGTCGAGATCCGCAGCACGACCCCTCGCGACCCCGGGCCGGAGGTGGCAAGCTGACCCGGTCGGTTGCCACCGGCACGACGCGATCGAGGGGGAACGACATGGCGACGGGTCACAGCCGCGACGAGGTCGAGGCCGCGGTGCAGCGCTACATCGCCGTCCGCGACGACATCGACGCAGGCAAGGGCGGCTGGGGCGACCTCGCCCAGTTCTTCACCGACGACGCGGTCTTCATCGATCCCGCGTGGGGTCGGGTCGAGGGCCTCGACACCCTGCGCGCCACCGTGTTCGGCGAGGCGATGGTCGGTCTCGACGACTGGAAGTTCCCGACCGAGTTCTACCTGATCGACGGCGACACGGTCGTGATCAAGTGGACCCAGGTCATGCCGGGAACCCGCGCCGACGGCACACCGTTCGCGCAGTCGGGGTACTCAACGTTGCTGTACGCCGGCGACGGCAAGTTCTGCTACGAGGAAGACCTGCTGAACATGACCCACGTCATGCACGACGTCGGCGAGAGCGGATTCCAGTTCGCGCCGGAGATGGGCATGCCTCCCCGCCATCCGAACCGCGACGTCACCAAGCCGACGCGCGGCGGCGCGTAGCGATCCGTGGACGACCTCACCCGGGAGACGATCGACGTCATCGCCATCTCCCGGGTCCAAGCGGCCTATGCCGACGTGGTGACCCGACGAGCGTGGCCGGAGCTGCACGGGCTCTTCCGACCCGATGCGCCGGTGGAGGTCGACACGGTCACGGCGGCTCCGATCGCCCTCTCCGGGCCCGACGAGGTCGGGGGGTTCATCTCACGCGCCATCGAACGCTTCGAGTTCTTCGAGTTCGTGATCCTGAACTCCCACATCGTCACCGGAGTCGACGGCGACCCCGACGCGGCCCGGGGCCGGCTCTACATGTGCGAGCTGCGGCAGGAATCGGCCTCCGACGAGAAGCCGGCCGGTCGGTGGAGCAACGCGTTCGGGATCTACCACGACGACTACGTCCGCCACGAAGGTCGCTGGTGGTTCGCGCGCCGGCGCTATCAGTCGCTCGCCCGGATCGAGCTCAGCGAGCGCGCGGAGGTGTTCACGTTCCCGCATCATCCGGGTTTCGGATGACCGGGCCGGCGAGTGGGTAAGGGGCGACAATGACCCCACCCGGAGAGCCGGCACAACCTGGCGCGGCGGTCCGCTGGCCGTGGCTGCGGACGTCGTCCGACGTCTCGTGGCGACTGCTCGTCGTGTTCGGGGCGCTGCTGGCTGCCGGTGTGGTGCTCGCCCGTCTGCAACTGGTGGTCGTACCGATCTTCGTGGCGCTGCTGATCACCACCGCCCTCGCGCCGCCGCCGCGCTGGCTGGAGCGACGGCGAGTCCCGACGGCGTTGGCCACCGCGCTGGTGTTCCTCGGCTCGTTTCTCGTGGTCGGCCTGGTCGTCGCCGCGATCGTGCCGCCCGTGATCGACGAGTTCTCGAACCTCGGCCCGACGCTGCGCGAAGCGGGCGACGACATCCAGGACTGGCTCGTCGAAGGGCCACTCGGCCTCGAACGCCGCGACGTGACCGAGTACCGCGACGACCTCGGCGATCGTGTCGCCGACGTCGCCGGCGAATCGTCGGGCGGTGTCGTCGCCGGTGCGAGGACGGCACTCGAGATTCTCGCAGGGTTCGTGTTGTGCATCGTGCTCGCGTTCTTCTTCGTGAAGGACGCCCGCACCTTCCAGCGTTGGGGGCTGTCGCACCTGCCCGTCGACAGACGCGAGTTCGTCAGCACCGCCGCCGCCAAGGCGTGGCGCACCCTCGGCAACTACCTGATCGGCGCGGCGGCGATCGGCCTCGTCGAGGCCGTCGTGATCGGGCTCGCAGTGGGGATCGCGGGCGGCAGCCTGGTCGTCCCGGTGATGGTGCTCACCTTCGCGGCTGCGTTCTTCCCGATCGTCGGCGCGATCGTCGCCGGCGCCGTCGCCGTGCTGGTCACGTTCGTGAGCGGCGGCTTCGGTCCTGCGCTCGCCGTACTCGTCGTGGTGATCCTCGTGCAGCAGTTCGACACCGACCTGCTCGCGCCGCTCATCTACGGGCGGGCGGTACGCCTCCACCCCGTGGTGGTCCTCGTCGTGCTGACGGCGGGTGGCGTGATCGCCGGCGTCGTCGGGGCGTTCGTCGCCGTCCCCACGGCCGCGGTGGTCTCCGCGGTCGGCAGCGAGATCTGGCAGCGCCGGACGGCCGACGACCCCCGCTTCGACACCGTCGTCACGACCATCGGCGAGACGACCGACGGGACCGCGGCCGAGACGCCGCCAGGCGGGTGAGGATTCAGGCGTCGTAGCCCGGAGGGAGCTCGTGCGTCGCGACTTCCCAGACCTTGGCCGCCGAGCGGAGCGCGAGGAACCGGGCGACGCCGACCCCCGCACCCGTCGCGATCGCCCAGGTCGCAGCCTGCAACCACGGTGAACGGAGGTTGGCCGGATCGTCGGGCGGTGCATCCCCGTGGGTTCGCCGCCAGAGTGCTTCGAGCGCCTGGCGCGTGGCCACGGCGGTGAGCGCACCGGTTCCGTAGGTGAGCACCTTCCAACCGAGCTGCTTCGTCAGTGCCATCGGTGCGCTGTACCCGGCCGCGAACACTCGTAATCTCGGCGCAGCCTGTCCCACCGCCCCGATAGCTTGCAGGTTCGTGACTCCCCCGCCCCTGATCGTCGCGCACGGCCTCGAGAAGCGGTTCGGCGACTTCGTCGCGGTCGACGGGATCAACGTGCGGGTCGAGGCCGGCGAGGCGTTCGGCTTCCTCGGACCCAACGGTGCCGGCAAGACGTCGACGATGCGGATGATCGGATGTGTCTCGCCCCGCAGCGGTGGCGACCTGTCGGTCCTCGGACTCGACCCGGCGGTCGACGGTTCGAAGATCCGCGGCCGGCTCGGGGTCGTCCCCCAGGAGGACACGCTCGATCTCGAGCTCACCGTGCGCGAGAACGTGCTGATCTACGGCCGCTACTTCGACCTCCCCCGCGCCGAGATCCGCACCCGGGCCGACGAGCTCCTCGAGTTCGTCCAGCTCACCGACCGCAGTGGCGACCGAGTCGACTCCCTCTCGGGTGGGATGAAACGGCGGCTCACCATCGCCCGGGCGCTCGTGAACCGGCCCGATCTCGTTCTGCTCGACGAACCGACCACCGGCCTCGATCCGCAGGCCCGTCATCTCGTGTGGGACCGCCTCTACCGGCTCAAGCGGCAGGGCGCGACGCTCGTGCTCACGACCCACTACATGGACGAGGCCGAACAACTCTGCGACCGACTCGTGATCATGGACGACGGGAAGATCGTCGCCGAGGGCTCACCGCGCGAGCTCATCGAACGGCATGCCACCCGAGAGGTCGTGGAGCTGCGGTTCCACGACGAGGCCGAACAGGCGGCTGCGCTCCCACGCCTGAGGTCGGTCGGCTCACGCATCGAAGAGCTGGCCGACCGGGTGCTCCTCTACACCGACAGGGGCGAGGCCGACGTCGAGCAGCTCTCCCGCGAGGGAGTGCACCCCGAGGCGCTGCTCGTTCGGCGCGCCTCGCTCGAAGACGTGTTCCTCACGCTCACCGGCCGCACCCTGGAAGAGTGATGGCGACTCCCCTCGCGGTTCGCGTCGCGACGCACCAGGCCCGCGTCTACCTCCGGTTCTGGCGGAGTTCGGTGTTCGCCTACGTACTGAGCCCGGTGCTCTTCCTCGCCGCGATCGGCGTCGGACTGGGCGACATGATCGATCAGCAGAACACCACCGTCGGCGGCTTCTCGTACATCGTCTTCGTCGCTCCCGGCCTGATGGCCGCGGCCGCGATGCAGGGCGCCGCGGCCGATTCCCTCTGGCCGATCATGGCGGGGGTCAAGTGGATTCGCGTCTTCCACGCGATGGTCGCGACCCCGATCCGGCCGCGCGACGTGTACGACGGGACCGTTGGATCGACCGTCGTTCGGGCTGCGCTCGGTGCGACGGTGTTCCTCGTGGTCGCCGCCCTCTTCGGCGCGGTGCCGTCGTTCTGGGGTGTGCTCGCGATCCCTGCCGCCGCGCTGTGTGCGGGTGCGTTCTCCGCGCCGCTCACCGCGTTCTCGGCTACGCAGGAAACCGATCTGCGCTTCCCCGTGATCATGCGCATGGTGATCCTCCCGCTGTTCCTGGTGTCGGGAACCTTCTTCCCCGTGTCGCAGCTCCCGGGTTGGCTCCAGCCCCTCGCGTGGTTCTCCCCGTTGTGGCACGGCGTCGTCCTGTGCCGCGATGCCACCACCGGGACCCTCGGTCCGGGAAGTGTCCTCGTCCACACCGCGGTGCTCGTCGCGTGCATCGGGGTCGGGCGGGCCTGGGGTGTCCGCAGCTTCACCCGGCGGCTCGGGCAATGACGCTCCGCCGCGTGAGATCAGGCCCGAGGTCGCGCCGATGAGCATCCTGTTCGCAAAGGTGATCGAGCGGAACTTCCTCGCCTACCGACGCATGTGGGTGATCTTCCTCACCGGGTTCGTCGAGCCACTGCTCTTCCTCCTCTCGATCGGCGTCGGCGTCGGCCAACTCGTCGGTTCCGTCGTCGTCCCGGGGGTCGGGCCGGTGCCCTACGACGTGTTCGTCGCACCGGCACTGCTCGCGACGTCGGCGATGAACGGATCCGTGTTCGACACCACCTTCAACTTCTTCTTCAAGTACAAGTACGCGAAGAGCTTCGATGCGATGCTCGCGACGCCACTCGGCACCACCGACGTCGCGCTCGGTGAGATGGGTTGGGCGTTGCTCCGGGGCACCATCTATGCGGCAGCGTTCCTCGGGATGATGGTCCTGTTCGGCCTCGTGCAGTCGTGGTGGGCAGTCCTCGCGATCCCGGCCGCGATGCTCATCGGCTTCGCGTTCGCGGGTGCGGGCATGGCCGCGACCACCTGGATGCGGTCATTCGTCGACTTCGACTACGTGAACATCGCGCTCGTCCCGATGTTCTTGTTCTCGGCGACGTTCTTCCCGCTCTCGCGGTATCCCGAGGCGCTGCAATGGGTGGTGCGTCTGACCCCGCTCTACCAGGGCGTGGCCATCGAGCGTTCGCTCGTGCTGGGCGACCTCCATTGGACCCTGCTGCTCAACATCTCGTACCTGGCGGTGATGGGACTCGTCGGTGTCCGCATCGCCGGCAAGCGGCTGACCAAGCTGCTCCAGCCCTGACTGCTCCGAATCCGCGCGGGTCAGCTCGCCTCGACCGCGAACGCGCCGCGCATGAACGGGTGGACCCGGCAGAAGTACGTGTAGGTGCCGGGCGCGAGGTCGGCCGGCGTCTTCCACGACAACGTCCCCGCCGTCGGGGTTCCCGCGTCGCCGAGTTGCCCGGAGTCGAACTGCACATCGGCGTCGGCGAGCGGGTAGGCGATCCCAGTGGCGCGGTTGCACGGTGCCTTGCACGCAGTGAGGGAGTGCCAGATCCCGGCTTCCTTCGGCGCGTCGACGTTGAAGTACGTGAGCTGCCCCCCGGCCTTCACCGCGGGCACGGTGCCGTCGCCCATGAGGTCGCCCACGCCGTAGAGGAAGTCGTCGATGTCGATCGGTTCCGCCGGGTCGACGTCGACCGGCTCGAACTTCAACGGGTTGTCGTATCTGACGACCTTGCCACCGTGGTGGTCGTTCTCGGCGAGGTGGCCGTGCGCGAGCGTGCCCCGCTGGTCGACCCGCGTCTGGAACGGATCGCGACCGGTGGTCCCGTCGGCCATGAACACGACCATGATCCCCATCGACTCGTACCACGAGGCGCGACTGGAGTCGTAGGTCGTCGTCATCGACAAGACGTCGCCCTTGCGGACCTGCACGTTCCAGCCGGGCCGCGTGATCGTCATGGCGACGTCCCACGACACCGCGCCGGCGGGCTCGAAGTACTTCGCCTTGGACTGGAACAGGTGCGCGGTGTCGCTGTCGATCGACCGCTTCGCGTCGTCGCTCGCGGTCGCGCCGGCGCCATCGCGGCGGAGCCAGAGGTCGTCGTGGAGGCCACCCGGATGGAGGTGTCCGCCGGTCCCGATCAGGACGCCGTCGCGGTCGACGGTCCACTCGTTCTTCGGGGCGCCTCCCGCGTAGGGGTCGGTCGCCTGCGTCGGGTAGGTGTACGTGCCGTCGGTGCCCGACCCCTTGATCGCGTCGAACACGGGGTAGACCTCACCGTTCTGGACGTCCATCCAGATCGGTCGTGCCGGCTGGATGCCCTCGGCTGCCGGGGCATCGGCCGCGATGAAATCGATGTCGTAGGTGATGAACACCTCGAACGGCGCCGGGGTGAGGTCGTGCACCATGTAGTTGATCGTCCACCGGTCGTCGGCGCGGTAGGCGTACCCGTACCCCTCGGGGAGCTCCATCTGGGTCTTCTCCTCACCGGCGGCGAAGAACCGCTCCGGGAGGTTGGTGCGGGTCGAGTCCTTGGCCGAGTTGTTCAGCCAGACCCCGTGGTGCAGGTGGATGACATCGACCGGCGGGACCTTCCCGTTGGCCTTCGTGATGTTCGGCCGGATGCCGACGATCCAGCCGTCGACCTCGGGCTTCGGCACCTGCCCCTTGCTGAACTCGATGGTGTTCTGACCGGGCTTGATGCTGACCGGGCCGTACTCGAAGTGCAGGCGCTCGACCCCGTCGGCCGAGACCGCCGTCGCCTTCCCGGAGGAGTCGTCGGACTCCTTCGCTCCCGCGGGCAGGCCACCCGCCAGTCCGGTGAGCATCGCGGCCACCGCAACGAGCGCGCCGACCGTCAGGACCATTCGGATCTTCGTACGTCCCCCCATGGAGCCGAACGGTAGCGGGAACCTGCCGCGCGCGTCATCCACGCCGTACGCTGCCGCCGGACAGGTCGTGGAGGTCCGCCGTGTCGACTCGAACGTGGCTCGCAACCGACTACTACGAGGTCCTCGGCGTCGAACCCGGGGCCAGTTCCGAGGAGATCGGGCGCGCCTTTCGCGCCTCGGCCAAGGACCTCCATCCCGACCGCACCGACGACCCCGACTCGAGGGCACGGTTCACGGCACTCTCCGCGGCCTACGGCGTGCTGGGGAACGCACGACGACGGGCCCACTACGACGAACTGCGCGCCGAACCGCAGGATCACCCTCGCGGTGCGAGCCCGGCCCCTGCTCCGGCTCCCGCCCCGGACCGCACCCCACCGGCGAGACCGCCCGACGACGAGACCCGGCCCCTCAGCGTGCGGGCCCTCCCCGAGCGCCGGCACGGCCGCTGGGCCTCGATCGGCGGGATCGCGCTGCTCGTCACGGGCATCGCGGCCGCGGGGCTCGTCGCCTGGCTCGTCGCCGCGGGCCCGGGCGCCGCCGAGAACGGTTCCGACCCGACCGGCCGCCTCCTCACGCTGGGCCTCGTCGCCGCGAAGTTGATCGTCGTCGGCATCGTCTTCCTCGTCCTCGGGAACCGACGCCGTCGCCACCCCTGACCTCGCGCGGCCTGGTCCGCGCCGCTGGCTCTATCGCCCACCGGTTGACGGAGGGCACTCGCCCACCGGTTCCGCTTCCTCCCTGGTCCAGTATGGGCGTGGCGCGTCGAACCGGTAGGATGGTCGGGTCCCGCGGAGGACCTGCGCCCGTAGCTCAGGGGATAGAGCGGCTGCCTTCTAAGCAGTTGGTCGGAGGTTCGAATCCTCCCGGGCGCACGGAGCCGGGTTCACGCCCGACTGCTCCTGCATGGTGGCCGTAGCTCAGTTGGCTAGAGCGCCGGGTTGTGATCCCGGAGGTCGGGGGTTCGAAACCCCTCGGTCACCCCACCCGCGTCGCCGAACCCGGCGACGCGCGCGCTCGCCCGGTTCATTCCTCGCGGAGGATCCCCCGGAACCCCGCTTCGAGGTCGGGGTAGACGAACTCGAAACCGGCTGTCGACAGCACCGCCGGCAGCACCCGCTGGCCGTTCACCAGGAGGGTCTCGACCAGTTCGGAGCCGAAACGGACCTTCAGCGGCAGCAGCGGCGTGGGGAGCACCGACGGCCGATGCAGCACCGTCGCCAGGGTGCTCGTCAGCTCACGGTTGGTCGCGGGGTTCGGCGCGGTCAGGTTGACAGGGCCGGTGACCTGCTCGTGATCGAGAGCGAAGGTGATGGCGCGGATCTCGTCGACGAGGGTGATCCAGCTCATGTACTGGTTCCCCGAACCCGTTCGTCCGCCGATGCCGAGCTTGAACGGGAGAAGCAATCGCTTGAGCACACCACCCTTCGGCGAGAGCACGATCCCCGTCCGGAGCAGCACGACCCGGATCCCTGCCGCGGCGGCCGGTGCGGTGGCCTGCTCCCATGCCACCGCGACCCGGGCCGCGAAGTCGTCGCCGGGCGGGCTGTCCTCGGTGAGCTCTTCGTCGCCCCGGTCGCCGTAGTACCCGACCGCCGATGCCGAGAGCATCACCGACGGCTTCTCGTCGCGCCCGGCGAGGGTGCGCGCGAGCAGATCGGTGCCCTTGGTCCGACTCTCCAGGATTCGGCGCTTCTGCTCGGGGGTCCACTTCTTCTCACCGATCCCCTCGCCCGCGAGATGCACGACGGCACCCACACCGTCGAACGCGGAGGCGTCGATCGCTCCACCTTCGGGATCCCACGTTCGTGAACCGGCCGCGCCCGATCCGCGTCGGAGCCTGACGACGGAATGCCCTGCCGCCTCGAGTGCCGGCACGAGGGCCGATCCGATGAATCCACTGGAACCGGTGATGAGAACGTCCACGCCCCCACCGTACGCACCCGGGCGACACCGCGGATCATCCGCCGGTGATCCGAGTGCCCGCCCGCTAGCATGACCCCGCGCCGCTAGCTCAACTGGTTAGAGCAAGTGACTCTTAATCACTAGGTTCGGGGTTCGAGTCCCCGGCGGCGTACTCAGCTCAGCGCTTCTCCACCATTTCCCCGGGCGCGGCGGGTCGCTCATCGTCAACTCTGGTCGTTCGACTGGTTCCGGCGGCCGGCGCGCCGGGCCCGGTACAGGACCAGCCAGCCGATGAGCGCGCCGACGACGGCGGTGACGAGCAGGATCACGATCATCGGCGCCCGGAAGTCGCCGAAGACCCAGCCGACGCGGACGCTCCTCCGGTTGTCGATCGCGAAGGCGGCCACGAGGAGCACGAGGACGGCTGCGAGCGTGAGCCGGATCAGCGTGCCGACGTCGCGGGACGCTTCCTCCGTGGCCGGACGGTCGTCGTCGGGCATGGCTCGACCCTCCCTCGTTCGCGTGACGCCAACCGTACGCGCTCGGTCAGGCCAACCGGCCGATCTCGCGGAGCAACCCCCCGCTCGAGAGGAGCCGTCCGGTGCACTCGTCGACGGAACATGTCGCAAGGTAGGCCGCGGCTTCGGCCATGTGCTCCACCGGTTCGAAATCGCTCGTGTCGACCCGCCCGGCCATGACCGTCGCGGCGCCCTCCGTGAGCACGCCCGTCACCGGCGCGAGCCCGTTCACCGTGATCCCCGCGTCGAAGACCTCGGCGGCGAGGCCGGTCGTGAATCGTTCCAGCGCGGCCTTCGCCGCACCGTAGGGAGTGGTCGAGGTCCCCATGGCAACCGCCGGATACGGCGGCCCGATCGGGTGCGCCGTGGTGGCACTCGAGATGTTGACGATCCACCCGCTCCCCTGGGCCCGCATCGCCGGCACCACGGCCTGGGCCAGGTCGACCGGCGCGTGGACGTTGACCTCGAACAGCAGCTCCCGGCGCCGGAGGGGCATCTCGGCGACCGGGGCGTAGATCGCAGCGGCAGCGTTGTTGACCAGGATGTCGACGGGACCGAGCGCGGCTGCGACCGCGGGCACGATCCGCGCCCGGTCGTCGGGGTCGGTGAGATCCGCGGCGACCGCGTACCCGGCGACGCCCTGCGCCTCGATCGCCTCCACGGTCTCCCGCAGCGAACCGGTCAACTTCGCGGTCGGTGCAGCGTCGAGCGTGCGGGCGGTCACCGCGACCGCAGCACCCGCCCGGGCGAGCCGCACCGCGATCGCCGCGCCGATCCCCCGGCTGGCGCCGGTGACGAGCGCGACCCGGCCACGACAGTCGGGACGGTCACCCGGCACGCGAGGTCAAGACGTCGTCGATCACACCGCAGACGAAGTCGACGTCGTCGTCGGTGAGCCCGTGATTGCACGGCAGGATCAAGCCGTGCTCCATCACCCGGTCGGCATTCGGGTATCCCCCCGGATCGGCTCGGTGCGTCACACCCCGCATCATCGGTTGTCGGGTCACGTTGCCGGTCCAGACCATTCGGGTGTCGACGCCGCGCTGCTCGAGCGCGTGCTGGAAGTCGGCCCGTCGGAGGCCTGCCTCGGGCCGGATCACGAAGGGGTACGAGAGCCACGCGGTCTCGAGCCCGTCGAGCTGGCGGGGAAGCTCGAAGAGGTCGGGGAAGCGAGCGAAGAAGTCGGAGTAGCGGGTGAAGTTGCGCTGCCGGACCTCGTAGTTGTGGGCCAACTTCGAGAGCTGCACGAGTCCGAAGGCCGCGCCGAGCTCCGACGGTTCGAAGTTCCACCCGAGCTCCTCGAACACGAAGAGGCTGTCGTACTCCATGCCGTCGACCTCTGCGAGGAACCGGGTATCGCCTTTGCGCGAGCCGTAGAACTGCACCTCGCTGCTGCGTCCCCACCGTCGGAGGAGCAGCCCGCGATCGCGAAGCAGTTCGTCGTCGAGCAGGACCATCCCGCCGTTCCCCGCAGCAGTGATGATGTGCGACTGCGCGAAGCTCGTGACGCTGAGGTCGGAGCGCGCACCCGTCGGTGTTCCGCGAAGTGTCGCCCCCAGCGCGTCGCAGGAGTCCTCGATCACCGGGATCCCACGCGCGTCGGCGATCACGCGGACACGGTCCCAGTCGGGTGCGTTCCCGATCAGGTTGGGCAGCAGGATCGCCCGGGTGTCGGGACCGATCAGTCGCTCGAGCGCATCGAGATCGACGTTGTAGGTGTCGGGCTCGACGTCGACGAACACGGGCACGAGGCCGGCCCGAACGATCGGGGCCACGTCGGTCGAGAACGTGAGCACCGACGTGACGACCTCGGATCCCACCGGGAGGTCGAGGAGCTCGACGGCGAGGTAGAGCGCCGACGATCCCGAGTTGACCGCGATGCCGTGGCGCTTGCCGAACAACGCCGCGACGGCCTCCTCGAACGCTTTCACCCGGCGGCCGATCCGGAAGGCCGTCGGGCCCGAGCGCAGCACCTCGATGCAGGCCTCGATCTCCGCCTCGTCGTGCACGCTGCCGGCGTAGAGGATCCGCTTGTCCATGCACGCGTTCTAGGCGGTCGCGCCGCCCGGGGTCCAGCCTGGGGAACCGAGCGGTTCAATACACTCCCCGCGGTGACGACACCGCCCGCGCCCGGCCTCGACCCGCTCGCCTCCTTCCGTCTCGACGACCGAGTGGCGATCGTCACCGGCGCCAGCTCCGGTCTCGGCGCCCGGTTCGCGCGGGTCCTGGACGCGGCCGGCGCCCGAGTCGTGATCACCGCCCGCCGGACCGATCGCCTCGACGACCTGGCCGCCGAGCTCACCGACCCACTCGTCGTCGCGGCCGATCTGACGGCCCCGGATGCCGCCACGCACCTCGTCGCCGCGGCCGTCGATCGCTTCGGCCGCATCGACGTGCTCGTCAACAACGCGGGCGCGAGCGACGACATCCCCGCACTCGACGTGCCCATCGAACGCTTCCGGGAGGTCGTCGAGGTGAACCTCGTCGCCCCGTTCGCGCTCGCGCAGGCAACCGCCCGCGAATTCGTCGCGTCGGGCCGGGGCGGGTCGATCGTCAACATCGCGTCGCAGTACGGCCTGGTGGGCGTGAACGCGGGAATCTCGGCCTACGCGGCGTCGAAGGGTGGCCTGGTCAACCTCACCCGCCACCTCGCGGTGGAGTGGGCGCGTCTCGGGATCCGGGTGAACGCGATCGGTCCCGGCTACTTCCCGACGGAGATGACCACCGACGTGTTCGACGGTGGCGTGTCGGAGGCATGGCTCCGCCGCACCTCCCCGATCGGTCGTGGGGGTGCGGTGCACGAGCTCGACGGCGCGCTGCTCTACCTCGCGAGCGACGCGAGCTCGTACACGACCGGCGCCATCCTCGCCGTCGACGGCGGGTGGACCGCCGCCTGACTCTCACAATGGTCGAATCCGCTGCGCCGGCTCGATCGCTCACCGGCTCGGCTCCCGTGATCGCATGGCCGCCGGCTCCGCTTCTTCTCCTAGTCGGGTTCCGCGGTCCTGCGGGCCAGCTCCCGCACGGTGGCGAGCGTCGAGAGGTCGGGCATGCGATCGAGGTACACGAGGCCGTCGAGATGATCGTGCTCGTGCTGCGCCACGACCGCCGGAAACCCCACGAGCTCGAGATCGACCGGGCCACCGGAGACCGACCGACCAATGAGTCGGGCGTGCCGGGCGCGCGGGACGACCCCGCGGAGGCCGTCGACCGACAGGCAACCCTCCCATCCGGGATGCGTCGGCTCCTCGAGCAGCTCGAGCTCCGGGTTGGCGACCACCGTGAGCGGGAACGGTTCGGCGCCGCGGGCGTCGTCGGCGGTCCGGACCTCGATGACGAAGATGCGGGCCGGGACCCCCACCTGCGGTGCCGCGATCCCCACGCCGTCGTAGTCGCGCATCGTGTCGACGAGGTCCTGGGCGAATCCCAGCAACGGATCGGTGCCGAAGTCTTCCTCCGCGACGGGCATCGACGTCATCCGGAGAACCGGATTGCCGATCTCGGTGATGCGCCGGATCGTCACACGTTCCAACCTAGTGGGGCGAAGACCTCCTCAGGCCAGGGGCGGAACCGGACGAAGAAGTCGGAGTACCCGGAATCGAGTGAGGGAGTGTCCGATGGCAGCGGAACCGTCCGACAAGCAGCGGGAAGCCGCGATCGAGCGCCTGAAGGCCAAGCGCGGCTTCCAGGGCAACCTCGTGTCGTTCGTCTTGGTCAACGCCCTCCTGATCGGTATCTGGGCCGTGTCAGGTGCCGGCTTCTTCTGGCCGATCTTCGTGATCCTCGGATGGGGTGTCGGCCTCGTCGCCCACGCGTGGCAGGTCTACGGCCGTTCGGGCATCACCGAAGGAGATGTGGAGCGCGAGATGCAGCGCGGCACCCCCGACGTCGCCTGAGATCCGTCCACGAGCTCCTGGAACGGTGGCGCCAGCCCGTCAGCCGGCGGCCTGGAGCGCGGAGCCGACCTCGGCGATCACCGGACCGAGCATCGCGTAGGTGTCGGCCGTCACCAGCAAGCGGACTGCCCCGCGGCCTCGCTCCCTCGGTGCCAGGTCGACGGCGTAGCGGTCCTTGCGGTCCGGACCGCGTACGTCGATCGTGAGCATGAGGACGTGGAACCGCGAGCTCGAACCGTGCTCGAAGAAGACCTCGACCACGCGCCCGTCGAACGCCAACACGCACACGCCCAGGTTCTCGTCGGAGAAGCGGATCTCACGCATCTGCGTGCCTCCGTTGCTTGCGCAATCCCACCAACACCCAGCCGTAGAGGATCACGAACACGAGCGCGGTGTACTCGACCACCATCACGGTGCCGCGAAGAAGATCAGGAGCGGCACGAGCTTCAGCGGAACCGACGGCCGCGGCGCGGCGAGGATCGGCCCGTCGGCGGGCGGATCGTTGGGCGAATCCGCGCCCGGTGTCGGGGACGAGCCGCGCAACGCGGTCGCCTTCGCCGTCGCGAACTCGTCGTCGGTCAGCGCACCGCCGGCGTGGAGCTCGGCCAGGTGTTCGAGCTGACGGTCGATGGTGTCGGGCATGCAGGGGTGATCGGCGGGCGATCACGACGCCTGTAGAACTGAGTCCGGACGCCACTACCCTGCGGGGCAGGCGAGCGTGGCGGAACTGGCAGACGCGCCGGGTTTAGGTCCCGGTGTCTTCGGACGTGGGGGTTCGAGTCCCTCCGCTCGCACGAGAGAGAGTCGGCGCGGCCGCCGATTCTCAGAGTTCTCATAGTCGCCTGGCGGAATGCTCTCAGCAGCGCCTGTGAGTGTCTCCTCCCATGCGGGAACGATCCTCGAAATCTGATGCATCCGACCAGCGGTCGTGGTGGCGCCGTCGCCGGACTGCGTTCACGGCGGCCGCCGTTGTCGTCGTGGTGGCCGGTGTCGCCGCCTTCGTGTTGGTCGGTCGCGACGACGGAAGCGCAGCAGTCGCGGTGCGGACCACGAAGCAGCTGGTGACGGTGACACGAGGTTCGCTGACCGAGACGATCTCGGCCGAAGGGACCGTCGCCGCGGCCGAGACCGACGACTTGAGCTTCGGTGCCTCGGGCGAAGTCACCGCGGTCAACGTCGCCGCCGGCGACACGGTCGTTGCCGGACAGGTGCTCGCCACGATCGATTCGGCGAGCCTGCAGTCGAGCGTCGACGACGCCGCGTCCGACCTCGCCGATGCCGAGGCTGCACTCGGCGACGATGAATCGTCGGGTGCATCGAGCGCACAGATCGCTGCGAGCGAGTCGAAGGTCCAGACCGCGCAGGACTCGCTGACGAGCGCAGAGGAAGCGCTCGCCGGCGCCACGCTCACCTCCACGTTCGACGGCACGGTCACCGCCGTCAACGTGACCGCCGGCGAACAGCTCGGGTCGGGCGGTACCGGTGGCACCGACCAGACCGGTTCGTCGACGGGGAGCGGCAACTCCTCGTCGACGCTCGGGAGTGGGACCACCGGTCTGATCCCCTCGGCAAACGGAAACACGAGTGGCGACACCACTGGCACGACACCCGACATCCAGGTGGTGAGCAGCGGGCGCTACACCTCCGAGCTGCAGGTCGACAGCAGTCAGGTCGACAGCGTCGAGGTCGGCGCGTCGGTGACAGTGTCGGTGTCGACCGGATCCTCGAACGTCGCCGGCGGGTTCGCCCTTCCCGCATTCGGTGGCGCCGCCGCCGGCCAGGGCGACGACACCGGAGGCGGCGACACTCCCGGTGGCGACTCCACGAACGCCGCCGCCGGCACCGCCGTGACGGGCACCGTGACCGAGGTCGGCAAGGTCGCCGATGCGTCGTCGGGGGTCGCGCAGTATCCCGTCACCATCACCTTCAGCACCGACGACGCCTCGTTCAGCGTCGGCACCTCCATCACGGGTGCGATCGCCTCGACGATCAAGGACGACGTCCTGACCGTCCCGGTCAGAGCGGTGTCGACCGACGACGGGAAGTCGACGGTGACCATCGCCGTCGAAGGCACGACCAAGGGTCGGACCGAAACGGTCACCGTGACGACGGGTGAGTCCGCCGGCGGCCAGATCGAGATCACCGACGGTCTCGACGAGGGCCAGCAGGTCATCGTGACGAACGTCGTGTTCACGGGCGGCAACACCGGCGGAGGCGGTCAGTTCCCCGGAGGCGGCCAGTTCCCCGGAGGCGGCCAGTTCCCCGGCGGCGGCCAGTTCCCCGGCGGCGGCCAGTTCCCCGGCGGTGGACAGTGACGCAATCGACGGAGTCATCGGTCGATGTCCCGGTCGTCGAGCTCATCGACATCACCAAGACGTACTCGACGGGCGCCGTCGAGGTGACCGCCCTGCAATCGCTCGGACTGCAGATCGACGCGGGCGAGTTCGCGGCGATCGTGGGACCGTCGGGATCCGGGAAGTCGACGCTCATGAACATCCTCGGCTGCCTCGACGTGCCCACGTCGGGAGTGTTCCGGCTTGCCGGTCGAAACGTGCATGACCTCGACGAGAAGGTGCTGGCGCGGGTCCGCAACGTCTTCATCGGGTTCGTCTTCCAGCAGTTCAACCTGCTCGCATACTTGAACGCCTGGCGCAACGTGGAGCTGCCCCTCGTCTACCGAGGTGTCGACCCCGAGGAGCGCCGGGAGCGCGCGATCAGCGCGCTCACCCGCGTCGGTCTCGGCGATCGGCTCGAGCACCGGCCGGGTGAGCTCTCCGGCGGCCAGCAACAGCGGGTTGCGTTTGCCCGCGCGCTCGTCACCGAACCCAAGATGCTCCTCGCCGACGAGCCCACCGGCAACCTCGATTCGCGATCTTCTGCCGACGTGCTCAGCTTCTTGGAAGACCTCCACGCCGACGGCAACACCATCGTGCTGATCACGCACGAGCATGAGGTCGCGGAACACGCTGAGCGGATCATCCAGATCCTCGACGGCCAGATCGCCGCCGACTCCGTCACCCGATCCGCGAAGGCACGCGCGTGAGCTGGCGTGACGTGTTGCACACCGCGGCCGGTGCGGTCCGCTCACACCGCCTCCGCTCCGCGTTGACGATGCTCGGCATCCTCATCGGGATCACCGCCGTCGTGCTCACGGTCGGCATCGGCCAAGGAGCCCGTGCGCAGGTCAAGGACGACATCAACGCGCTCGGAACCAACCTCCTGGTGATCTCGCCGGGGAGCTCGACCTCGTCCGCCGGGGTACGGGCCGGCCTCGGTTCGGCGTCGACACTCACCGAGCAGGATGCCGACGCCCTGCGATCGAAGGCGGCAGCACCCGACATCGCCGCCGTCGCTCCCGTCTCGACCACGTCCGGGTCGCTGGAGAACGGCTCCGACAACTGGACGACGACGATCACGGGCACGACGCCCTCGTGGGCGTACGTCCGTTCGCGCACGGTCGCATCCGGGCGATTCATCAACGCGAAGGAGCAGCGCGGTGCGGCCGCCGTGACCGTGCTCGGCTCCGACACCGCGAGTGAGCTGTTCGGCGGCCGGGATCCGATTGGCGAGACCATCAGCTACAACGGCGTGCAGCTCGAGGTCGTCGGTGTGCTCGAACCCTTGGGCTCGTCGGAGGAGACGTCGAGCAACGACCTCGCGGTCGTTCCGCTCAGCACCTATCAGCAGCGGCTGGTGGGAGGGACGAACCGGAACGCCGTCAGCTCGATCTACGTGAAGGCCCGTTCGTCGTCGACCCTCTCGGGGGCCTACCAGGAGGCACACGCGCTCCTGCTCAACAGTCACGGCATCACCGATCAGAGCGACGCCGACTTCTCCATCGCGACTGCCGAGTCGGTGTTGAGCACTGCGAACTCGGTCGACGACACCCTCACGGTCATGTTGGGTGGGATCGCGTTCATCGCGTTGCTCGTCGGCGGGATCGGCGTGATGAACATCATGCTCGTCTCGGTGACCGAACGCATCCGCGAGATCGGCCTGCGCAAGGCGATCGGGGCCCAACCTGCTTCCGTGCGCCGCCAGTTCGTCGCCGAAGCGGGCATCCTCGGACTCGCCGGTGGGATCCTCGGCGTGCTCGCGGGCATCGTGGGCGCGATCGTGATCCCGGCGGTGACCGACACCCGGATCGAGATGTCGATTCCGGCTGCGCTCGTCGCGATCGTCGTCGCCATGGGCATCGGCATGATCTTCGGCGTCTACCCCGCTTCGCGCGCCGCGCGACTTGCGCCCATCGACGCACTGAGGAGCGAGTAACCGTGTCCGCCCGCACAGATGACCTGTCCCTCGAGGCGCTGCTCACGCCATCGGACCGGCGACCGCCGTGGCGCAGGCGGGGCGCGCTCATCGGAGTGGCCATCGTGCTCGTCGTGGTGTTGATCGTTGCGTTCGCCACGGATGCGATCGGCTCCAGCGGAGCGTCGTACAGCACAGCCGTCGTCACGCGCCGAGCGGTCGACGCCGAGCTCACGAGCGTCGCGACGATCGAACCGGTGGCGCAGGCGACCATCGGATTTCCGATCTCCGGCACAGTGCAGTCCGTCTTCGTCCAGGTCGGTGACGAGGTCGCGGCGGGTGCCGCCGTGGCCCGACTCGACACCGCCTCCCTCGAGACGGAGCTCAACACCGCCGAAGCCGAACTCGCCCAAGCGGAGCTCAACCTCGAGAACGGCCTGAACGGACAGAAGGCGAGCTCGACGCCCACCAGCGGAATCATTCCCACGAACATCAGCACGGCCTCCGTCACCTCGGACACCCGCATCGTCCTCACGGCAGCCAGTTCGGACCCGGCCCTCGCGGCGGCCCAGCAAGCCGTGCTCCAGGCTCAGCACAACGTCGACACCGCGATTGCAACCGCGTCGACCGCCTACCAGAACGCCGTCAGCGTGTGCACGACCGACCCCCTGGACACCTCGGCATGCCAGGACGCACTCGAAGCCGCGCTCGACGCGCAGCACGACGTGCAGACGACCCAGGCGCAGCTCGCCAATGCGCTCAGCGCGTACGACACCCTCCTCGAGCAACGAGCGGCGCAGGACACGAACACGACTCCCCCGGCCGCGACGCCGTCGCAGGGTGGCTCGGCACCGAACACCGGCAACGGCGGCGCAACCACGCAGGCGCCGACCTCCGCCGATCTGGTCTCGTACCAGAAGGCCGTCGATGCCGCCGCGTCGAACGTCGCGACTGCAGAGCAGGCGATCGAGCAGGCGACGGTGACCACGCCCATCGCCGGGCAGGTGGTGGCGGTCAACATGAGCGTGGGTGAGTCGGTGTCGGACGCATCGACGCAGAACGTGATCGTCCAGGGAGTGGGTGGCCTCGAGGCGACGACCACCGTCGGAGTCGAAGATGTCGCGGCGGTGAAGGTGGGACAACGCGCCGTCGTCACGCCGGACGGATCCTCCAAGGTGCTCGAGGGATCCGTCGCCGCGATCTCCGCGGTTCCGACCTCCTCGGACTCGACCGACTACCGCGTCACCATCGCACTCGAAGAACCCGACGCATCGATCGGCAACGGCAACGTCGGCACCGTCACCATCGTCACCGAACAGAGCGCCACCGGCCTCGCAGTCCCGACGTCGGCGATCAGCACGGTCGCCAACCAGACTCTCGTGACGGTGAAGGACGACGGTGGCACTCGCCGAGTTGCCGTCGAAGTCGACGTGGTCGGCCGCGAGTGGACGTCGATCACGGGTGGACTCACCGCCGGCCAGGAGGTCGTGCTGGCCGATCTCAGCGAGAGCCTTCCCAGCTCTGCGACCCAGTCGTCCGACAACAGCGGTACCCCCACGTTCCCCGGTGGTGGGCAGCTCCCGGCGTTCGTCGGCGGCCCGAACCGGTAGCCCGGTCACCCGACGTCCGCGCGCGACCGCGCGCGGATTCGTCCCTCGATACAAGGAACTCTGTGATGCATGGATCCAAGCGACACCTGACCACCAGCCGGATGACGAGGCGCACGAACGGCCACGTCCGCCGCCTCGTCGGTGCGGGCGTGCTCGCGCCGGCCGTCGTGGTACTGGCCGCGACGGGTGCGCTCGGCGCGACATCCGACAGTGGGAACCCCCTCGGTGCGTCGGGCACGCTGACCAGCCGCAGCGGCGCCACACTCGAGGTCGAGGGATTCGCCGGTGCGACGAAGGTGATCGTGACCGCGTCGACCAAGTACCGCCAGACGCAGGACACCGACGCATCCGCGATCAAGAAGGGCGCATGCGTCCGCGTGTCGGGCGACGGTGACACCTCCAGCGGGATCACGGCGACGAAGGTCTCGATCCTCGGCACCGCGCAGGCGTGCAGCACCCGAGGTCGCTCGGGCCGGCAAGGCTTCCCCGGTGGGGGTGGTGGTTCCCTGCCCAACGGTGGTTCCCTGCCCAACGGTGGTTCCCTGCCCAACGGTGGTTCCCTGCCCAACGGTGGGTCCTTCCCTCCGGGCGCGTCCGGCGGCGGCGCGACCGGCACGGTGAAGTCGATCAAGGGGAACTCGCTCGTGGTGACCGCTCAGGTCCCGAAGGGATCCGCGAACAGCAACCGGCAACCGAAGCTCGTGAAGCGCAAGGTCGAGGTGACCCTCACCGATTCGTCGACGATCACACACAGCGTGCGCGCGACCGACAGTGTCCTCGTCGTCGGCACGTGCCTGACCACACAGGGTTCGACCGACAGTGTCGGCACCGTCTCCGCCAAGACCGTGACGGCGACACCACCCGGGAACGACGGCTCCTGCACTCCTGAGCTCGGCGGGTTCGGGATCGGCGGTCCCCCGGGGTAGGTTCCGACGTATGAGGATCCTGGTGACCGGCGCAGCCCGCGCCATCGGACGAGCGACGGTCGTCGAGTGCGCCCGACGGGGCCACCACGTCGTCGCCACGGCCCGCGATCCGCGCCTCCTCGACGATCTCGACGTGACAACGGTCGCCCTCGACGTCACCGATCCCGAATCGATCGCGACCGCGCTCGACGCGGCGGGTGAGCTCGACGGCGTGGTCAGCAACGCAGCCCTGACCGGCCGGGGACCCCTCGAGGACTTCCCGCTCGACCGTCTCGGCTCCATCATCGACACCAACGCCTATGGCCCCCTGCGGATCGCGCAGTCGGTGCTCCCGAGCTGGCGCCTCCGGGGATCCGGTGTGCTCGTGCACGTGAGCTCGGTGCAGGGCCGGGTCGCCACGCCACTCGAAGGCGCGTACGCGGCGTCGAAGTACGCCCTCGAGGCCATCTCGGAGACGCTCCACTACGAGGTCGGGCACTTCGGGATCCGGATCGTGATCATCGAGCCCGGGTACATCGCGCCGGGCATGAAGGCGGCCGACCGGCACGACGGTCCCCCCGAGTACGCGCCGCTGTGGGACCAGTGGGACGGCACCGACGCCAAGGTCACCGGACCTACGGGGCGGCCCGGCCCGGAGATCGTGGCCGTCGCGATCGCCGATGCGCTCGAGGACCCGGCCACGCCGCTCCGGGTGCCGGTGGGTGCCGACGCCGAGACCATCCTCGCGACCCGCCACCAACTCGACGACGCCACGTTCGAAGCGACCATGCGCCAGGTGCTCGACCTCACCTGGTGACGCCACCCGAGCGGCCCGATGGGCCCGACCAGACCGCGTGGAACGGGTACGTCGAAAGCTTCCACGCCCACGCTCCCGGCATCACCGAAACGGTGCTCGCACCGTGTCGAGCCGACGGTGCCACTCCCTACGAGTGGCTCGCCGAGTCGGTCGACCCATCGGCGTCGACGGTCCTCGACCTCGCGTGCGGCAGCGCGCCCCTGGCGCAGGTCATCGGGACCGGTCGGATCATCGGCATCGATCGCTCGGAGGCCGAGCTCGCCGTCGCCCGGGCGCACCACCCTGCACCGCTCGTCCGCGGCGACGCCGCCCGGCTCCCGTTCCCGGCCCGGAGCGTCGATACCGTCACCTGCTCGTTCGCGCTCATGGTGGCGACGCCGCTCGACGAGATCGCCGACGAGATCGCCCGGGTCACCCGTCGGGGCGGGGGCCTCTCGGTGCTGCTCCCGGCGCGGGGCCCGCTGTCGATGCGCGACCGGATTCGCTACGCGAGCCTCGCGGTGCGGCTGGGGTCCCGCCCGGCCCGGTTCCCGAACCCGACGGCGGGACACGACCTCGTTCGTGTGCTCGCCGAGCGCGGATACCGGGTGGATCACGACGAATCGGTCCGGTTCGCCTACCCGATCGTCGACGAAGCCGCGGCCGATGCCTTCGTCGCGTCCTGCTACCTCCCCGACATCCCGGACCGGCGCCGCGACGCGGGCCGCCAGTCGGCCCGGCGGTGGATCGGGAGCGATCTCGGGCTCCCGCTGCGGCGCGTCTCCGCCACGGCCGGCCGGTAGCGTCGAACCCGATGCGACCAGCCACGATCCGCCGACCCCGCCGTTCGTCGCTCGTGGTTGCCGTGCTCGGGTCGATCCTCGTGGCCGGCTTCTTCGTGGCCACGATCTCCACCCGCGCCGACGCCGGCGACGGTACGACAGCCGCAACGAGTGCCGCCGCGAACGAGTTGACGATCCCGAAAGCGATCGTGCTCGGAGTGGTCGAGGGGATCACGGAGTACCTCCCGATCAGCTCGACGGGCCACCTCACGGTGACCGAGCAACTGCTCGACATCGGCCAGACCGATGCGACCCGCGACGTCACCAAGTCGTACACGGTGATCATCCAGATCGGCGCGATCTTCGCGGTCATCGGCCTGTACTGGCGCCGACTCCGCGACATGCTCCTCGGCATCGCGGGGCGCAGCCCGACGGGCCGCAGCACCTTCCTCGCTCTCGTGCTCGCGTTCATCCCGGCCGCCGTCTTCGGACTGGTGTTCGGCGACACGATCCAGGAAGAGCTGTTCGGCACGGGTCCGGTCGCCGCCGCGTGGATCGTCGGAGGTATCGCGATCCTGGTGTTCGTCCGCGTGTTCCGCCGCCCACCCGAGGTCGGCATCCGGCTCGAGGAGATCGGCGCGCGCCAGGCGCTCGTCGTCGGCCTCGCCCAGGCCCTCGCACTCTGGCCCGGGGTGAGCCGCAGCCTCGTCACCATCGTCGCCGCGCTCCTCGTCGGGCTCACGCTCCCGGCGGCAGTCGAGTTCAGCTTCCTCCTCGGCCTCGCGACACTGAGCGCGGCGAGTCTCTACGAGATCGCGAAACACGGATCCGAGGTGATCGACACCTTCGGCTGGGTGAGTCCGATCGTGGGGATCGTGGCCGCCTTCGTGGCCGCGGTGCTCGCGATCAAGTGGTTGGTCGACTACCTGAACCACCACGACCTCTCGATCTTCGGGTACTACCGGATCGGGGTCGGCGTGCTCGTACTCGTGCTCCTCGCGACGAACACGATCTGACGCGCAACCGGACGGCCGACCGTGCTCGAACTGCCGGGTTGCAGCACGACAGGCAACTGATCGGGCCGCGGTTCAGCGCTCGGCGAACGAGACCCTGAAGCGGATGTCGCGCTCGTCGAACAACGTCGGGAGCACAGAGTCGTCGGAGCGCCGCCGGAGTCGGTAGACGGAGCCGCTGGCGCCGGGAACGACCTCGGCCACCTCGAACCCTCCGACCCAGCGGTCACCGAACCGACAGTGGACCTCGACCGATTCGTGTCGGAGCACGTCGGGTGTCAGGTCGATCGACTCCGCCGCATCGATGGCACCTTCGTGGTCGCCGAGCACGACCTCGGGAGCGATCGATCCTCCGATCACGTGGTGGCGCGGCGATGTGGCGGCTGCGGGGAGCTGCGCGAGCGAGGCGGTGAGCGTGGCACTCAACCGGTTCACGACGTCGACCAGGGATGCCCGCTCCACGCGCTCGCCCTCCACGCGTCCCGCCATGACGTGACACGCGTCTGCGACGCGACGGAGGGCACGGGCGAGCTCGGTGTCGCGCTCGGAGAAGGTGACCTGGACGTCGTCGATGGAGTGGCGCATCTCCGTGCGAAGGCGCGCCACCTCGTCGCGGAGCTCGCTGAGCTCAGCCCGCTTCCGCCGCCGCCCGAACCCCACCGCCGTCTCCCCGTGTCAGACGGTTCGGATCGTACGGCCGGCGGACCCCGACGTGGTGGACCGGTGGTGGGCCGCGTCTGCGCCCCGCGCGTGCGGTGGGGTTTGCGTCAGCCACTGCTCATGCCGCTACCCGACGTGAGTCGACTGCGAAAATCCGAACGCGGAGAGTAGTAGTCCCTATCGGACGCGTGGGTTTCGTCGTAACGTGTGTTGCCAATGAGCATCGTGACCGTGAGCGTGATCGCAGTCGGTTCAGCAATCGTCGGCTTCCTCACCGCGGCGCTGCTGTCGGCCGCCAAGAGTTCCGACCACGTGCCCACGCGGGAGCGGACCACCGAGACGGGCATCCTCTCGGGTCCCTCGCAGAACTAGCGCCGTTTCTTCTTCCGCCCTTTGCGGAACAATCCCCGCTTCTTGTCCTGCGCCGCGAACTCCGCGAGCAGGTCGGGCGCGGCGGCGTTGACGATGTCTTCGGCCTGGTCGAGCAACGCCGCGATGTCGTCGCCCTCAGGCTCGACATCGGGAGAGACCGCGGGCTTGCCCAGGCTGCCGTACTGCCAGCCGGCGTCGTACCGGCGCTGCTGGAACCCCGCGCACTCGTCGGGACACCGCCACGGTGCCTCCGGGGCGAGGTCGAGCGCGCACTTCCGCACGATCTCACCGGACTTGTAGGTCCGACTCTCGTAGTGACGGCAGTCCTTCCGCATCGGCATGGCCGACATTCTTGCCGACCCGCCCCGGGACCGTGGGGGCAGGCCGATTCGGTCCGATCGGGGGTCAGGTTGCGGTCATTCGTGCCGATACCCCGGACAGCGCGTTTTCGATCACACCGGAACTCGAGAAGCGGAGCCCGTGGCCATCGAGCACGACCATCCGTCGCCAGGCATCGAAGCCCTCGCCGACCTGGTCTTCGTCATCGACGGTGACACCACCGTCCGATCGGTGAACCGCGCGATCCGCCGGGTCCTGGGGTTCGAGCCCTCCGACGTCGTGGGGACCAGCGCGCTCGCCCTGATCCACCCCGACGACGTCGGGGTCGCGGCGGAGTCACTGGTGGGGACCGCCGGCGCGGCCGACGGTCCGCGGCCGGCGATCGCGATCCGGGCTGCCACTTCCGACGGCTCCTGGCAGCGCCTCGAGATCGTCGCGAACAACCTGCTCGATGACGAGCGGATCCGGGCCATCACGATCGTCGCGCGGGAGATCGCGACCGACACCTCCGCCGAGCAGGCCAAGCGTGAGACCGAACGTCGGCTCGACGCGGCGTTCGACGGCACCTCGATCGGCATGGCGCTCATCGGTCCGGGTGGCCGGTTCCTCCGAGTCAACCCCTCGCTCTGCCAGCTCCTCGGCTACACCATGCACGAGCTCATCTCGCGCGTCGCATCGGATCTCGTGCATCCCGACGAGCTCGAACAGGGCCTCGACGCGCTCGTGGCGATCGCGTCGGGCGCCGTCGAGACCTCCGAGGACGAACGTCGGATGCGTCGACGCGACGGCTCCTACGTCTGGGTCCGGATGGCGATCTCCCTCGTCCGCGACGACGCGGGCGCGCCGCTCTACTTCGCGACCCAGGTGGTGGATCTCTCGGAGCGTGTGGCCGCAGAAGAGGCCCGGCGCGCGCAGGAGGAGCAGTACCGCCTCATCGTCGAGAGCACGCACCAGGGCGTCTGGCTCATCGACGAACACGAACACACCACCTTCGTGAACCCCGCCGTCGCCGCGATGCTCGGCTACACGACCGAGGAGATGGCGGGTCGACACATCTTCGACTTCATGGACGAGACGCGCCGCGTCGAGGCGGTCACGCAGCTGGAGCGACGGCGCGAGGGCCTGCGCGATCGCCTTGCCTTCTGCCTCCGGCATTCCCAGGGGCACGACGTGTGGGTCGAGGCCGACTCCAGTCCGCTCACCGACGCCGAGCGCGCCTACGCCGGTGCGATCACCGTGCTCACCGATGTCACCGAGGAACGCCACGTCGAAGCCGCGCTCCGGCACGAGCGGGAGCGGTTCCGCACCCTCGTCCAGGAATCGGCCGACCTCATCGTCGTCGCAACCGTCGACGGGACCATCGACTACGCGAGCCCGGCGGTCGAAACCGTGCTCGGCTACCGGCCCGAGGAGTTGCGGGGTCGTCCGCTCGAAGACCTGCTCCTCGATCCCGCCGAGGGTGCATCGCTCCGATCGGGAACCCTTGCGCCCGCGTCCCGGCTCGGCGACACCGTGCCGAACGAACTGACCCTGCGGCACCGCGACGGAACGACTCGCTACTGCGAGGTCGTCGCCCGCAACCTGACCGACGACCCGAGCGTGCAGGGTGTCGTCGTGAACGCACGGGACGTGACCGACGCCCGCCGCGCCGAGCGGCGGCTCCGGGCCCTGTTCGAGGCGTCGAACGACATCGTCACGATCCTCCAGCCCGACGGCAACTGGTTCGCCAGTCCGGCCGGGACACGACTCCTCGGGCACCAGCCCGGCTACGAGCCCGAGGGGGGTCTGCTCTCACTGGTCCATCCCGACGACCTCGACGGCGCGGCCGCGGCGCTCGCCGAAGCCCTCGACGGTCGGCGATCTCCGTCGGAGCCACTCGAGTTCCGGGCCCGTACCGCCGACGGCGAGTACCGCTGGCTCGAAGCAGTCGCCAACGACCTCCGCGACGACCCGCTCGTCGGCGGGGTGGTGATCACCGCGCGCGACACCACCGAGCGCAAGCGCCAGGCGGCAGCGCTGCGCGAAGCCGAGGAGCGCTTCGCGGCCGCGTTCGAACGTTCGCCCGTGGCCATCGCCGTGATCGGCCTCGACGGCGCGCTCATCGACTGCAACGCGGCGTACAGCCTGATCGTCGACATCGCCATCCCGGAGCTGATCGGTACCAACGCGATGGCGATGGTCCATCCCGACGACCTCGACGAAGCAGTGGCCGCCGCCGTCGCCCGCATCGAAACCACGGGCGGGGAGCTCCCGCCACCCGCGCCGATCCGCATGGTCCGACCCGACGGGACCGAGGTGTGGGTGCGCTTCGATTCGGAGATCGTGAACGACTCCTCCGGACACGCCTCGTACGTGATCGCGACGATGAACGACATCACCGAGCAGCGGCACGCCGAGGAAGCAGTCCGCAGGAGCGAGCACTGGTTCAAGACCTTGGTGCAGAACCAGTCGGACCTCGTCACCGTGGTCGGATTCGACGGCGTGCTCAGCTACGTCTCGCCCAACAGCGAGAAGGTCCTCGGGTTCAAGCCGGCGGCGATGATCGGCACGACCGGCGAGTACAACATCCATCCCGACGACCTCGAGCACCTGATGACGAGCATCGGGGCCCAGATCGCCGACGACGCCGACGTGAAGCCGATCGAGTACCGACAACGCCACGCCGATGGGTCCTGGGCGTGGCTCGAGGCCACGGCCCGGATGATGCCGCCGGAGTACGGGAGCGACAGCGTCATCGTGACCGCCCGCGACGTCGGGGAGCGGCGTCGCGCCGAGTCGGCCCAACGCGAGGTCGAGGCCCGGTTCCGCGAGGCGTTCGCGTCGTCGCCGGTGGGGATCGGTTTCGCCGATCTCGACGGTAAGCTGACGTGGGTGAACCGGGCGCTCGCCCAGATCACGGGCATCCCCGAACCGGAGTTGACGGGAACGCAGTTCCAGTCGCTGTCGCGTGCCGGTGAGCTGGAGACCGAGATCGCCGAGACGGTTCGGTTGCTCCGCGGCGAGATCGACTCGTTCGAGAGCGAGAAGCGATACGAGCATCCCGACGGGCGGACGGTCTGGGGTCTGCTGCACGTCTCCCTCGTCAGGGACGCGGCCGGCGAGCCGGCGCAGCTCCTCGGCCAGGTCGAGGACATCACCGACCGCAAGGAGCGGGAGCTCGTGCTCGCCCACGACGCCGAGCACGACAACCTCACCGGTCTCTGGAACCGGAAGGGCTTCCGTCGCATCGCCGCCGAGCTCTGGGCCGACCGCACGACCGACGCCCCGGTCGCGCTGATCTTCGCCGATCTCGATCGATTCAAGAAGGTCAACGACGAGCTCGGCCACTCATCGGGCGACGAGGTCCTCGAGATCGTCGGGCGGAGGTTGACCGCGGCCGTCCGAGGCGGCGACACGGTCGCCCGGTGGGGTGGCGACGAGTTCGTCGTGCTCTGTCCGAGCGTGACCGACGTCGACGAAGCGCGCCGGGTCGCGGAACGGATGCGCCGCGCGATCTCAGTGCCGTTCCGGATCAGTACCGGCGCGGCGTCGATCGGAGCCAGCATCGGTGTGGAGCTCGACACCGGCCACACATCCTCGGATGCACTGCTCGACGCTGCCGACGTGAAGGCCTACGCGGCCAAGGTCGCCGGAGGTGATCGCGTGATGAGTGCCGGACCGACGACCCCGCTCACCCCATCCACTCGGCTGCGTGCTCCAGAAGGTACCGGCTGACGCCCAGGCACCGGTCGAGCGTCTCGCACGGCACCTCTTCACCGTGGCGCATGCGCACGAGGGAGACCTTCTGGTGGGCGACCACCCGCAAGCTGCGCTCCGGCGCGTCGAGCGCCGCGGGATACGAGTCGATCGCCGACACGTCGAGGGCGACATCGGGTCCGCCGACCCCCGCGAGCTCGGTGGCGAGCACGAGCAGATCGGGCATCCGACCGAGCGGCGGCAGTGCCCAGGTGAAGAGCAGTGGGAAGTGGAACTCATCGGGTGGATCGTGCTCTCCGGCGTCGAAGACGAAGTCCTCGAACCCGAGGAGCACCCGGGGGTCGATCTCGAGCGCGAGGTACAGGTCGACCGGCCCTTCGCACCCCTCCTCGGGGTGGAGGTCGACCTCCCAGGTCTGGCGCAGCGAGTAGCTCTCCACGAAGTGGCGCTCGTCGTGCACGTGGAACCCGTGCTCGACCGCGTGGTCCTTCAGGTCGGCGACGAACCCTGCGACATCGAGAACTGCCACGCCGGACCGCTCAGGTCCCGAACGCGGAGCGCAGCGCGACCACGGCGTCGTCGAGCGCGACCTTGGCCCGATCGATCATCGCCGACATGTTGAAGAACCCGTGGAACACACCGTCGTAGGTCGTGCTCGTGACCGGGACTCCTGCCGCGGCGAGAGCATCCGCGTACGCGATGCCCTGGTCCCGCAGGGGGTCGAACTCCGCGGTGATGACGAACGCCGGTGGGAGGTCGGCGAGGCTCTCGGCCCGGATCGGCGAGACGCGCGGGTCGTCTCCCTCGCTCGGATCGTTCAGCGTGTGCTGGTAGAACCAGCGCATTCCGTCGGCGGTGAGCATGTAGCCCTCCGCGTTCTCGATCATCGACGGGCGCGAGAACTCGTGCTCGAGCGCGGGGTAGACGAGGAGCTGGAACACGATCGGCGGCGTTCCCAGATCACGGGCGCGCATCGCCGTGACGGCAGCGAGGTGGCCACCGGCGCTGTCGCCGCCGACTGCGATCCGCGACGCGTCGACACCGATCTCGGCTGCGTGGTCGGAGACCCAGCACGCGGCTGCGTAGGCATCGTCGACCCCGGCCGGGAAGCGGTGCTCCGGCGCCAGCCGGTAGTCGACCGACACGACCATGCAGCCCGCCGCGTCGACGATCTCCCGACAGATGCCGTCGTGGGTCTCGAGGCTCCCGATCACCCAGCCCCCACCGTGGTACCAGACCAGCGCGGGCAGCGGGCCGTCGATGTCGGGGCCATAGATCCGAACGGGGATCTCACCATCGGGACCCGGGATCGTCCGATCCTCGACCCGGTCGACGTGCACCGTGCTCGGGGCGGTGAGCGACCCCATCAACTCGCGCACGGCGCCCGGCTCCATCCCCGAGATGTCGCCGAATCCCGACGCGTTGACGAGGTCGAGGACGACCTGGGCCTGCGGGTCCATCGGCATGGTCACTGCTCCTGTGAGTGGATCGGCGTGGGCACAGCGTCGCGCATCTTCGCGGCCAGCGATCGCAGCGCCCTCCCGCGGTGGGAGATCGCATCCTTCTCCCCCGCCGTCATCTGCGCAAAGGTCCGCCCACCACCGCCGGCCGGCCTGAAGACCGCGTCGTAGCCGAAGCCTCCGTCACCGGCCGGTGCATCGGCGATCACCCCTTCGACGACGCCGACCGCCGTGATCTCCAGACCCTCGCCCGACGTGAGCACCACTGCGGTCCGGAACCGCGCGGTTCGGGCGGCCCGGCGCACGGTCGTCATCTCCCTGAGCAGCTTGGCCACGTTGTCGGCGTAGGTCGCGCCGTCCCCTGCGTATCGGGCACTGAAGACGCCGGGCGCACCGCCGAGCGAGTCGACCTCCAGGCCGGTGTCGTCGGCGACCGCCGGGAGACCCGTTGCGTCGCTGAGTGCCCGGGCCTTGAGCCCCGCGTTGTCGAGCAGCGTCGCCCCGGTCTCCTCCACGTCGGCCACGTCTGCGGGACGCGGCACCAACTCGATCGCGAGGCCCTCGGCCTCGAGGACGGACCGGATCTCGCGCGCCTTGTCGGGGTTCGCGGTGGCGACGACGATCCGGATGGGCGGTGGGTTCACGAACGCGGCGACGGCGGCTCGGCGAGCACGTCACGCTGCAACGTGAAGAGCTCGCCGATCCCCTTCTCGGCGAGGCCGATGAGATCGTCGAGCTCGTTGCGCGTGAACGGCATCCCCTCCGCGGTCCCCTGCACCTCGACGAAGCGACCGGCTCCGGTCATCACCACGTTCATGTCGACCTCGGCGCGAACGTCTTCGGAGTAGTCGAGATCGAGATGGCCGAGCGCGTCGACCACTCCCACGGAGACGGCGGCGCACTGTTCGGTGATCGGGTGGGCCGGCATCTTGCGCGCCGAGACCAGGCGCGAGCACGCGTCGTGGAGTGCGACGTAGCCCCCGCAGATCGCCGCGGTGCGCGTGCCGCCGTCGGCCTGGAGCACATCGCAGTCGACGGTGATCTGGACCTCGCCCATCACGTCGAGGTCGGTCACCGCCCGCAGGGAGCGACCGATCAGGCGCTGGATCTCCTGCGTCCGGCCCGACTGCTTTCCCTTCGCCGCCTCGCGATTGACCCGGTCGGGCGTCGAACCCGGGAGCATCGAGTACTCCGCGGTGACCCACCCGCGACCCTTGTTGCGCATCCACGGCGGAACCCGCTCTTCGACCGACGCGGTGCACAGCACGCGGGTCTTGCCCGTCTCGACCAGCACCGAACCGGCGGCGAACTCGGTGAAGTCGCGCGTGAAGACAGCCATTCGTCGCTCGTCGGGCTCGCGTCCGTCGCGCCTGATCCCCATCTCGTCGTTCCCCGTTCGTCGGTCGTGTCGCGGTCGGTGGCACGCGGAAGATCCACGTGCGTCGGTCAGATCGTCACGCGCAGGTGTGGCGCCGCGAGCATCACGTCGTCGCCGAACGCTTCCGCGGCCTCGGCGACGGAGAGCACGGGATCGAGCCGCGGCCACAGGTGGGTGAGCATGAGCTTGCGCGCGCCGGCCTCCCGCGCCGCCTCCCCGGCCTCGCGCGCCGAGAGGTGGATCGGAGCCGGCTTGGTCGCGTGCTGGTAGGTCGCCTCCGACAGGACCAGATCCGCGCCCGGAGCGAAGGCACTCACGCTCCAGTCGGTGCTGGTGTCGGCGGTGTAGACGAGGCGCTTGCCGTCGCCGGTGACCTCCACCGCGACGGTGGGCGGCGGGTGGTCGGTGCGGGAGAACGCGAGCTCCACGTCGCCGAGCGTCGTGCGGTCGCCGTCGGCGACCTCCAGCCAGTCGAAGGTGTCGCCCCAGTCGCGCACGAGATGGCGGAGCTCGGGCTCGAGCCCCTCGGGGGTGAACACCGGGAGGCCCTTTCGATCCAGCCCGTACCGGAACAGCACGTGCAAGCCGTAGATGTCGACGCAGTGGTCGGGGTGTCCGTGCGTGATCACGACCCCGTCGAGATCCTCGACGGCCACATGTTGCTGCAGGTTGGCGAACGTGCCGTTGCCGCAGTCGATCCAGAGTGTCGTGGCACCCGACCGGAGGAGATACCCACTGCACGCGCCGCCCGCGGGTGCGCCGTACGAACCTGAGCAACCGAGCACCGTGAGATCCATGAGACCGCGACGCTAGCTGGCTGCCGCGCGACGGAGACGATCCTCCACTGCCGCACCGATGCCACGCGCGCTCGGGGGAACCGCGATGAGCACGTCGAGTGCGCGAGCGTCGGCCTCCCGCAGGCAGCCGTACAGGATCCGCGCGTACTCCTCGGCATCGCCCGGCATGCCCACGATCTCGAGGCCCGCCGGGAGGTCGGCGGGCAACGGTCGCGGTGCGAGCAGGCCGGTCCGGGCGCCGTCGTCCAACCGACGTCGGGCCTCGTCGAGCGCAGCTTCGGTGTGACCGACGACCACGACTCGGGCGCGTGGTTGGTAGTGCGCCGCGAGTCGACCGGGCGCGCTCGGCCCGTCCCCGTCGGCCGCGGCACTGATCGAGCGTCCCATCACGGCCGCGATCCGGTCGAGTGGGATCCCGCCCTGCCGCAACACCCGGACCTCCGCACCGGAGCAGTCGACGATCGTGCTCTCGACACCCACCGCACTCGGTCCACCGTCGAGGATCGCATCGACGTCGTCGCCGAGGTCGGCCCGGACGTGCGCCGCGGTCGTCGGGCTGACCCGACCGAAGCGGTTGGCCGAAGGTGCCGCGATCCCACCTCCGAACTCGCGCAGGAGGTCGAGCGCGAGCGCCTGATCAGGGCACGCGGAGACCCACCGTGTCGCGGCCACCGGTCACGGCGTCGGACACGAGCCGAACGTTGCGACGCACCACGAGTGTGAGCGGACCCGGCCAGAAGCTGACGGCGAGGAGCCGAGCGTCGTCGGAGACGTCGCTCCCCCATTCGTCGAGCCCATCGGGGTCGCCGAGATGCACGATCACCGGGTGGTCGGGTGGTCGCCGCTTCACCGCGTACAGCCGAGCCAACGCGGTGTCGCTCGACGCATCGGCGCCGAGCCCGTAGACCGTCTCGGTCGGGAACGCGACGAGCCCCGCGGCGCGCAGGACCCGGGCCGCCCGGGCCACCGCCGCAGTGGTCACCAGGAGATGGAGGCGGAGGCGCCGGACACGCGCCCACGGGACTGAGAAGGGTGAGCGGTCGAGGCGCCGCAGCCGGAATCGACGATCACGAGGAGATGGAGGCGGAGGCGCCGGACACGCGCCCACGGGACTGAGAACGATGAGCGGTCGAGGCGCCGCAGCCGGAATCGACCATGGAGCAGGTCACCAGTAGTTGATGCGGGTCGCGCGTTCTTCGACGACGTCGAGGTCGTCGGTCCACGCCCCCGACGACAGGTACTTCCAGCCCGCGTCGGGGAACAAGGTGACGATCGTGCCCGACTCCATCGTCGCGGCCATCTTCGCGGCTCCGGCCGCGGCGGCACCGGAGGAGATCCCGGCGAACACACCACACTCGTCGAGGAGTCGACGGGTCCATTCGATCGACTCGCGGGGACGGACGATGAACTTCCGGTCGAGGATCGCCGGATCGAAGATCGGTGGCACGAATCCGTCGTCGAGCGAGCGCAGCCCCTGCACGAGCTCTCCCGCGGGCGGCTCGACCGCCGCCACACGGATCTCGGGATTCCGTTCCTTCAGGTAGCGGCCGACGCCCATCAGCGTCCCGCTGGTCCCGAGCCCGGCCACGAACACGTCGACCTCGGGGCAGTCACGCCAGATCTCGGGGCCGGTTCCCTCGTAGTGAGCGAGCGGGTTGGCCGGGTTCCCGTACTGGAACAGGGTCACGAGCCCGGGCTCGGCCGCGGCGATCTCCTCCGACAGCCGGATGGCCCCGTTGCTCCCCTCCTCCGCCGGCGAGGGGGTGACCTCGGCGCCGAAGATCTCGAGGAGCTGGCGCCGCTCGATGCTCACGTTCTCGGGCATCACCACCCGCAGGCCGTAGCCGCGCAGGCGGGCGACGAGCGCGAGACCGATGCCGGTGTTGCCGGAGCTCGGCTCGAGGATGGTGTCGCCGGGGTGGAGTCGGCCGTCTTTCTCGGCCATCTCCACCATCTTCAGCGCGATCCGGTCCTTCGACGAACCCCCGGGGTTCTGGCCTTCGAGCTTGGCGTAGATCCGCACCGCCGGGTTGGGTGAGATCGCGTGCACGCCGACGAGCGGGCGTGTTCCCGATGCAGTCGAGGATGCTGTCGTGCCGAGCCACCGGCTCAGCCGCCTGCGACCGCCGGCAGGATCGAGATCTCCGCGCCGTCGGCAACCACCGTGTCGAGCTGGTCGAGGTACCGGACGTCTTCGTCGTCGACGTAGACGTTCACGAACTTGTGGAGTGCACCGTTGGCGTCGACCAGCTGGCCCGACAAGCCCGGGTACCGCGCCACGAGGTCGGCGAACGCCTCACCCACGGTCGCGCCCTCCGCACTCACGACGGGGGCACCGTCGGCGTGCGGACGCAGAACGGTGGGGAGACGAACGTCGACAGCCATGACGTGAGGATACAAGTCCGGATCCGGCACGGGGATTCCCATTCGGGAGGAGCGGAGGAATGTCATGGGAATCGACGGTTCGCGTAGTTGTACGGATGGCACCGTCATCGCGTTCCCGTAGGTTCGATCCAGGCCTACCGATCACGACGGGTTCCCGTCGGGTGGGTCAGTCCGGACCGGCGGTGCTGCTCCTCGCCCCCCAACTCGGGGAGCTGCCCCGCCGTTCCGGTGTGGGCGGCTGCTGCTCCTGCAGTCGTCAGCGCCCGGGTCCGGTGGGGACGTCGAAGTCGGGGTCGCCTGCGATCCGGCGCACGAGGTCGCTCCTCGACCGCAGCCCCAGCTTCCGGTAGATCTTCCCGAGGTGGTACTCGATGGTCCGGGGGGAGAGGAACAACGCCGCCGCGACCTCACGACTGGTCGCCCCGTTCGCCACCTCGACCGCGACGCGGTGCTCCTGAGGGGTGAGGGAGTCGACTCGCCCGGAGCTCGCGGCCCGCGACCGACCCCGCGTGCACGCCGCCGCCTCCAGCTCCGCCCGGTGCTCCCAAGCCGAAGCGCCGAGGCGCGCGAACGCCTCCGCGGCGGCGACGAGATGCCGGTGCGCCAGCCCGACATCACGGTCGCGTCGTACCCGCTCACCCAGGCAGAGGCGCGTTCGAGCTGCTTCGAACGGGGCCTGCGCGTGGGTGAGCAGCTCCAAGGCGGTCTCGAAGTCGTCGACGGCGTGGCCACCGCCGACGAGCGCGCGACAGCGAAGGAAGAGTGCGTGGCCCAATGGACCCTGCTCGGCAGGACGGGCGAGCGCGAGTTCGTCGACGACCCGCGCCGCGGCATGCTTCTTGCCGCAGCGCAGGTACGCCTCGACGAGGTCGGGAGCCGACAGGTTCGAGGCGAGCAGCGACACGCGACGGGCCCGGGAGAACTCATGCGTTCGCTCGAGCCACTCGACCGCCTCGGTCGGGCGGCCGTCGCCCAGGAGCGCGAACCCCATCGTTGCGGATGCCTGCCAGGCGAGCCCGCCGAGCCCGAACCGTTCGCCGAGCTCGTACGACGCACGCCCGTGGTCGAGCGCGAGCTCGGTGTCGCCGGCGCCGGCCTCGATGCGGGCCAGCACGAAGAGTGATCGGGTGAGCGTCGTCGGACGGTTCGTGGTCGATGCGATCTCGACCGATTCTTCGGCGTCGGCGCGGGCCGCGAGCCACTGGCCCGTTCGGAAGTAGAGATGGGCTCGGGCCGAGAGCGCGAACGCGAGCTCGTGGTCCGCGCCTGTCAACCGACGGGACATGACGAGCGAGTCGACGAGGCGGGACGCCGCCGAATGTTCGCCGGCCCACGTGAGCGCGAACACGACGAAGTCGTCGCGGAATCGGCGTTCGCCTGTCGACGCCAGCTCGTTCGCGTAGGTGACCACTTCGTCGATCTCCGAGACGTCGCCGGTGAGGAGCCGCGCGACCGCGAGCATCGTTGTCGCGGGGCCTGGACCCGTCTGCGACTCGGAGCGCAGTGTGGTGCGCGCACCGACGAAGTCGCCCTGCAACATGGCGATCGCTCCCGACATCGCCACGAGCACGTGGACCCGTGGATCCGATGGCGGGAGCATCGGAACGAGCTCGTCGAGTTGCTCGCGGAGACCGTCGGTTCCCAGGGCCTCGACTGCGGGCATGGCCCGACGGACGTGCAGTTCGGCAGTGCGACTCACGTCGTCGACGATGGCGAGGGCATCGTCGAACACGCGGACCGCCCGCAGGTTCTCGCCCGCATCGACGAACGCGCTGCCGCCGGCCAGGAGGCGCTCGTACCGCGAGATCGGATCCGGCGTGAGGAGCGCCGCCCGGTGCCAGGTCTCGCCGGCTACACGACCGTCGCCGCGTGCCCCGCGCCGCCGCGGCGAGCGCGTCGGCCGCGACCGGGTCGGGGCCTTCGGCGGCCGCGGCGAGATGCTGCGCCCGCCGGTCGGCGTCGGTTTCGGGACAGAGGACGGCCGCGACCATGCGGTGCGCGGTCCGACGGTCGGCGGCGGTCGCGCTCTGGTAGACGGTCTCGCGCAGCAGTGGATGGACGAACCCGATGGTGCCGGACCGCTCCAACTCCAACAGCGTGGGCGTCACGATCCGGTCGACGGCCGCGCCGTCGATCCCCCAAGCGGCCGCGGCACGGGTGAGCGTCTCCCGGTCGAGGTTCCAGTCGGTCGACGCCACGAGGAGTGCGCGCGCGTCGTCGGGACCGAGCTCGTCGGTCCGGGCGAGGAACGCTCGTCGGAGGACGTCGCCCATCGGGAGAGCAGGGTCGAGCGGCGCCCTGCCGCAGCGCTGTTCCGGGCTGAGGTGGGCGGCGATCTCGACGAGCGCGAGCGGATTGCCCCCCGTCGCGCGCCCGAGCTGTTCGGCGACCCGCGTGTCGACGTCGTCGGCGAGCAGGAACGCGGCGTCGAGTGGTGCGAGCCCGGTCACGTCGATCGTCGGGAGGTGCGGTGCAAACCCGTCGGGCTGGCAGTCGCGCTCGGCCAGGAGCAGCAGCACGGCCTCGTGCTCGAGCTGTCGCGCGGCGAGGAGCACGGCATCGCGCGACGCACCGTCGGTCCACTGGGCTCCGTCGACGGCCACCACGAGCGGCCGGGGACGGGAACACGTCGCGAGCAACACCGCGAGCGCGGCGCCGAGGGCCGGAGTCGAGCCGGGTTCGGTCAGACCACCTCCGAGCAGGGCCCGGAGGACGTCGCCGTGCTCGACTGGCATCAGATGCAGTCCGTCGCCCAAAGACGAGACGATGGCGCACACGAGCGACAGCGCGCGCCCGCGATCGGCTTCGACCCGCTCGACGCTGACCACCCGGGCAGTCCCCGCGTGCGCGATGGCCCACCGCAGCAGTGCCGTCTTCCCGCTCCCGGGCGCGCCGCACAGCACTCTCGCCGCACCCGAACCGGTTTCGGCCGACTCGCGGAGGTGGAGCAACTCTCGACATTCGGCAGATCGCCCGACGATCACTACCGAAAGGCTACAGACTGGGCATAGGGGCGTTCCGAGGTGAACCGGCGACGCGTAGGACTACAGATGCGAGGCGCGGCGGAGCGCGCGGAAAGCCGCAGAATGGCGCGTCGACTGCGCGCGCTCAGTAGCGAGTGGTCAACTGTGCGTGGAACGCGCTGGCGTCGAGTCCGGGAATCGTGCACGCCTCGTCGATCCCGAAGACCCGATTCAGCCGCCCGAAGGCGATCCACGAACCGAGGCACATCGAGAGCTCGACGAGCTCCCGGTCGGAGAACGCCCCCCGCATCCGGAGCCAGAACGCGTCGTCGAGATCGTGGTGCGCAAACCGCGAAGCGCTCCGCGTACTCGGCCGCGAGCCGCTCGCGTACCGAGAGTCCGTCACTGTTCTGCCAGTCGGCGACCTGCGCCGCGAACGCGTCGTCGACCGTCTCGCCCGCCCGGTCGGTCCGCCAGTCGAGGCACAGCACGCACCCGTTCACCTGGGCGATGCGGAGTCGAGCCGCCTCGAACTCGCGCAGCGGGAGGGTCGAACGCTCGTAGACCGCACCCGAGAACGCCGCGGCCGCCGGCCCGATGCCCGGGACCATCTCGCCCCAGACGTACATGATCGGGTCACGATCGGCCGGGATGTCGATGCGCAGCGTCATCTCAGATCGCTCCGCTCACTGGCCGGTCTGGGATCATCGGGTTCGCCGGTCTCGGTCCGTTCACTCCGCATTCCCGCATGGTACCGCCCGACCGGGGTCAGCCGACCAGGGCAACCGGGACCTCGGCGACGGCTTCGCCCTCGATGCGGTACGAACGCAGCACCGGGGCCCCGTCGCGAAGGGAGACGAGCACGTAGAGCCACGCAGGATCCACGGCTTGGCGGACGTCGGTCGAAGACGGGTAGGCGTCGGTGTGGGTGTGGGAATGCCACACTCCGACGATCTCGTGGCCCCGGCTCTCGGCGTCGCGCGTGGCCCGCAGGTAGTCGCGTCCGTCGACCGTGTAGGTGCGCGCGGACGCGTCGGCGTTTCGGCACGGATACGCCGCGCTCGATCACCCCGGTGGGGCGACCACCGATCATCGGTCCGGCGAGGAGCCCGCACGCTTCGTCGGGGAGTCCGTCGTAGCAGTGACCGATGATGATCCGATACTGGTCGTCGGTCAGCCGGAGCGTCGGCGCCGCGAACGTCGTGCTCATGCCGAGGCGTCGGCGATCGCCTGCCACACCCGCATCGCGCTGAGTGGCATGTCGATGTGGCGGACGCCGAGGTGGCTGACCGCGTCGACGACCGCGTTCTGGACCGCCGGCGTCGACCCGATCGTCCCCGACTCACCGATGCCCTTCGCGCCGAGCGGGTTGAGCGGCGTGGGCGTCTCGGTGTTGACCGCCTCGAACGTGGGGAACTCCGCGGCGCTCGGCATCGCGTAGTCCATGAGGTTCGCCGGTGAGCGGATTGCCGTCGTCGTCGTACGCGACCCCTCGTAGAGCGCCTGCGCGACACCCTGCGCGATTCCCCCGTGCTGCTGGCCGCGCACGAGCAGCGGGTTGAGGATCCGACCGCAGTCGTCGACCGCGACGTGGCGGATGAGCTCGACTCGACCGGTCTCGGTGTCGACCTCGACGACAGCAACGTGGGCGCCGAAGGGGTAGGTCGCCTCACCCTGGTTGAAGTCGAGCGCCTGGGCGAGGCCGGGCTCCATGTTCGGCGGCAGCTTCGCCGGGTCGCTCGCCGCGAGCGACAGTTCCGCCCAACTCAGGGCTCGAGCCGGCACGCCCGCGACTCCGACCCGACCGCCGTCGTGGAGCACGACGTCGTCGACGTTCGCCTCGAGCAGGTGCGCGGCGAGCGTGCGGGCCTTCTCGAGCACGGCTTCCGACGCCTTGTAGAGCGCGCTCCCGCCGATCTGCAACGACCGCGAACCCATGGTCCCCGTACCGCGCGGAACCAGCGCGGTGTCGGACTGCACGATCCGCACCTGGTCCATCGGCACCCCGAGCAGCTCGGACACCACCATCTTGAACGAGGTCTCGTGACCCTGGCCGTGCGACGACGTGCCGACGGTCGCCTTCACGCTGCCGTCGGACTCGACCTCGATCGCGCCGTACTCGGTGAACAGACCTCCGGCCGTCACCTCGACGTAGGTGCAGAGGCCGATCCCGAGTTGCTTCACGTCGCCGCGCTCGCGCCGGGCGCGCTGTTCGGCCCGCAGCTCGTCGTAACCGGCGATGCGTGTCGCTTCGTCGAGCGCCTTGGCGTATTCACCGACGTCGTAGTTCGCGCCGGTGACGGTGGTGAGGGGGAAGGCGTCCGGAGGCAGCAGGTTCCGCTTGCGGATCTCGACGGGGTCGATGCCGAGCTCCACCGCGGCCATGTCGATGATGCGCTCGAGCATCGAGGTGGCTTCGGGGCGACCGGCGCCCCGGTAGGCAGCCGTCGCGGTGGTGTTCGTGGCCGCCGACTTCGAGGTGAACAGCACCTTGGGGATCCGGTACACGCCCTGCGACATCGAGCGGGTCAGGAACGGCAGGAAGGCACCGACCGCGGGGTACGCACCGCCGTCGGCGACGATCCGGACCCGCAGACCGGTGATCGTGCCGTCGTGCCGCAGGCCCATCTCCACGTACTGGACCTGGGCCCGGCCCTGGGTCATCGCGACCATGTTCTCGGACCGGGTCTCGGTCCACTTCACCGGCCGACCGAGGTCGACCGCGAGCCGCGCCGCGACCACGAACTCCGGGTAGAGGCCCGTCTTGGCGCCGAAGCCGCCTCCGACCATCGGGGCGACGACCCGCACCGTGTCGGGTGCGAGACCGATTGCCTCTGCGAGCGGGTCGCGGATGCTGAACGGCGCCTGCGTCGGGACCCACACGGTGATGCCGCCGGTGGCGGGATCGGGCTCGACCAGCACCCCGTTGGGCTCCATCGGCACCGCGGCGACGCGCTGGTTCACGAAGCGCCCCTCGATGACGACGTCGGCTTCCTCGAGCACCGTCGGGTCGTCGCCGAAGTCGAACTCGATCGCGAGGTTCGAACCGTGTTCGGGGAAGAGCAACGGCGAGTCGTCATCGAGTGCCGCCTCGGGATCGACCACTGCCGGGAGGGGGTCGTAGTCGACGATCACCATCTCCGCCGCGTCGACGGCCTGGGCGCGCGTCTCGGCGACGACCACCGCCACGATGTCGCCCACGAAGCGGACCGTCCCCACCGCCAGCGGAGGTCGTGAGAACGCCGGCGGGAGCATGACGAACCCCTGGACCGGCGGGAGCTCGAGATTGGCGCTGCTGTACACCCCGAGCACACCCGGCATCGTCTCCGCCTCGCTGGTGTCGACGGCCTCGATCAGGGCGTGGGCGATCGTCGAGCGCACGAACGCGACGTGGGCGACCCCCTCGGACACGAGGTCGTCGAAGTAGCGGGCGGCGCCCCGGAGGACGGCAGGGTCCTCGACACGGAGGACGGCATTTCCGAGGATCGAACCTGATGCGGGCATGGCGGGAATCTAGTGCGAGGAGCGGACCGGGCGACCGAGCCGGAGGCCGGCGCGAACAGGACGACCACGCTCGGCGACCGCGCCAGTCGGACTCGAGGACCGGCGACGGTCCGACCAACGCCGAGCAGGTCGAGCGGGCGGCCGCGCTCGCGTACCGCGCGGGTCGATCGGTCGCCACCGCGACGGAGACCACGGCCCTCCTGGGGCTCGCGCGTTAGATCCCGACGAGTTCCTGGACGGCGATGACGGGCATGGGCAGCACGCGGTTGACGCGGTATCCGGCGCGTGCCGACGAGGGCCGCGAACTCGGATTCGGTGCGCTCGCGTCCGCTGCCGGTGAGGACGAGCATCATCAGGTCGCTGTCCTTCGCCGGGTGGGGGCGGTGGTGCGTGGGCATCAGCTGATCGACCACGAGGACACGCGCGCCCGGCGACGCGGCGCGGATGCGCGAGAGGATCGTGACGCACTCAGGGTCGGCCCAATCGTGCAGGATCGCCTTCAGCAGGTAGACGTCGCAGCCCGCGGGAACTGCGTCGAAGAAGCTCCCTCCGACGGATTCGACCCGGCGCTGCACGCCCGCCGCCTCGAGCACCGGTGCGGCGCGCTCGACCACTTCGGGAAGATCGAAGAGCACACCGTCGGCCGACGGGTTCGCGGCGAGCACGGTGGAGAGGAGCGCGCCGGTCCCCCCGCCGACGTCGCAGATGCGGCGCACGCCGGAGAAGTCGTACCCCGAGACGAGCGACGGACCCGCGAGCTGCGACGACTGCTCCATCGCGTCGTCGAACGTCGCCTGGGCATCGGGGTTGGCCGTGAGCCAGTCGAAGTACTCGACGCCGTGGGCCTCGACCGATGCGCTCCTGCCGGTCCGCAGCGAGTGCGCGGCGTGGTTCCAGATCTCGCCGTGCCAGGGACCGCACAGGAACCGCACCCACTCCCGCACGGAGTCGGCCCGGTCGGACCGCAGCAGCTCCGACATCGCGGTGTTGCGCCAGCGGCCCTCGCGATCCTCGCGGAAGTACCCGAGGCCTTCGAGGAGACGCAGGAGTCGAGCGGTCGCGTCGGCGTCGGTCCTCGCGGCGCGGGCGAGCGTGTCGGGATCGAGCGGTCGGTCGGCGAGCAGATCGGCGAACGAGAACTCCGCGGCCAGATACACCGCCTTCGCCTCGACGAACCCGAACGTCGTCTCGAAGACCCGCACGATCGGCGGCATCGAGTTCCGATGCAGTCGCCCGAGCGCGTTGCGTCCGGCCAGCACCGGCGGCACCGCCCAGGCCGGCGGGAGTCGCAGCGGCTTGGGATCTTCGGCCCCCTCGGGCCGATCAGGCACCGGACGCGACCACCGGGTTCTCGAGCGCACCGATGCCGTCGATCTCGACCCGGACGGTGTCGCCCGGATGGAGGAACCGCTGCGGTGAGCGCGCCACGCCGACTCCCGGTGGTGTGCCGGTCATGATCACGTCGCCGCGCTCGAGCGTGATCGCCTCGGTCGTGAACGCGATGATCTCGGCGACGGAGAAGAGCATCTCGCTCGTCGAGGAGTCCTGGAGCGTCTCACCGCTGACGATGCAGCGGATGCGGAGCGCCTGGGGGTCGGCGATCTCGTCGGCGGTCACGAGCCAGGGCCCCATCGGCGCGAACGTGTCGAGCGCCTTCCCGCGGGTCCACTGGGTGTCGCCGAACTGGAGGTCGCGGGCCGAGACGTCGTTGCCGCAGGTGTAGGCGTACACGAAGTCGAGCGCGTCGGCGACAGCGACCCGCTGGGCCCGACGACCGATCACGACGGTGAGCTCGGCCTCGTAGTCGAGCTGCTCGGTGATCGTGGGGTGGACGATCGGGGCACCGGGGCCGACGAGCGCGTTCGCCCACTTGGCGAAGAGTTGCGGCTGCGTCGGTACCGCGGAACCGGTCTCTTCCGCGTGCTCGCGGTAGTTGCGGCCGACACACACGATCTTGCCCGGAGGTGGGACCGGCGCGAGCACCGCGAGCGACGCCATCGGGCCGACCACGTCGCCGGGGCGGGGGTCGAAGATGTCGGTTCCGGCGTCGCGGACGACATCTCCGTCGACGGCACCGACGCGGGCGACGCCACCGGCGTCGTATCGGATGAGCTGCATCGGGCCACGATAGGTCCGAGGGGCGGTACCGTCGTCGCCATGTCGAGGCGAGGCGATCAGGTCGCGATCACGAACCGGCGATCCCGGTACGACTACGAGCTCCTCGAGCACTGGGAGTGCGGGATCGTGCTGCTGGGGGCCGAGGTGAAGTCGATCCGACTCGGTCGCGCCAACCTCCAGGACGGCTACGCCCGCGTGGAAGACGGCGAAGTCTGGCTGTACGGGATGCACGTCTCCCCGTACGAGTTCTCGCAGGGCGACCTCGACCCGGTGCGGCGGCGCAAGCTCCTGCTCCACGCCAAGGAGATCGACGACCTGGCGCGGGGCTCACAGGAGAAGGGCTTCACGATCATCCCGACCCGGGTGTACTTCAAGGACGGCCGGGCGAAGGTGGAGATCGCCCTGGCCCGGGGCAAGCGCGCCTACGACAAGCGCCAGAGCCTCGCCGCCAAGGACGCCAAGCGGGAAGCCGAACGGGCGATGAAGGGCGACCGGGGCTGACCTGTCCCGGGCAGGCCCTAGACTGACCCGTGCGCTCACACGTACGAGCGCGCCTTGACAAGGGGGTGCGTGGCTTCGATTCTGAGGATCGAGGCGGGAGAAGCGAGCCGACGTCGCCGGATCGTCGTGAAAGAGCCGGCACCACTAACACATGCCGAGGACAACCTCGCACTTGCTGCTTAGAGATAAGTAGCACGTTCCATCCGGCCCAGCCGCTCGGTCGGGACCGGAACGTCATTCAGAGCGGCTTACCGTCAGGGATCGCCACGTGACCTGATGGGACATCACAGCGAGGCTGGGGTCACCGCAGGCCGCCGGTGAGCGGTGGTGACCCGAGACTTTCTCACCGGCTGCGCTCGGAGAAGTCCCGCCGACAACTTGGAAGACCCGGGTTCGACTCCCGGCACCTCCACGAACGAACGAACCCGACCCGTGTTACAACGGGCGGCATGTCTGACGCCACCGGCGACTCGACGCCTGATTCGGCGATGACGCTCGACGATCTCCATCCGGGCACCGGACCGGGCTCGTAGAGCGTTCGTGCTCCTCGGCCTGCGTGAGATCCGTCGCGCCAAGACCCGGTTCGGGCTCCTCATCGGCGCGGTCGGCCTCCTCGTCTTCCTGATCTTCTTCCAGCAGACCCTCCTCACCAACCTCCTCGGCTTCTTCACCGGTGCGCTCGAGCACCAGTCGGGTCAGGTCGTGGTCTACGGCACCGACGCCCGCAAGAACCTCGCGGGGAGCGTGATCACACCGGAACAGCTCGTTGCGGTCGCCGCGGTCCCGGGAGTCGCCGAGACCGGTCCGCTCGGCCAGGGCACCTTCACCACCCGCGCCGGCAACGGGAAGGAGGTCGACGGGATCCTCTTCGGTTACGAGCTCGGAGGACCCGGCGAACCCACGAGACTCTCGTCGGGTCGACTGCCCGAAGGGGCCGACGAAGGTGTCGCGAGCGCGATCGACCGCGACAACGGCTTCGCCATCGGTGACACGGTCGAGATCGTTCCGGGCGCCGGCGGAACCGAACCGCTCCGGATCCGCATCGTCGGCCTCGCCGACGACAGTCGGTTCAGCGTGCAACCAGTCGTCTTCGTGTCGTTCCCCACCTATGAGGCCGCACGTCGGGTCGCGAACCCCTCGGCCGTCGACCAACCCGTGTTCGCATCGGCTGCGCTCGCCCAACCGACCGAAGGGATCGACGCGGCCGAGCTCGCACGACGCATCACCCGCGACGTAGCCGGTGTCGACGCGCTCGACCGCGCCGACGCGGTGGCGGAGTCGCCCGGCGTGCAGCCGGTGCAGCAGTCGTTCTCGATCATCCTCGTCCTCACGTTCCTCGTCGTCGCCCTCGTGACCGGGTTCTTCTTCCTCATCCTCACGGTCCAGAAGCAGGGCGCACTCACGCTCCTGCGGGCGGTCGGTGCGCCCCGCGCGTTCCTCGTGCGGGCACTGATGGTGCAGGTCGGGATCGTGATCGTCGGCGGCCTCGCGGTGGGAACGGCGCTCCTCGTACTCGCCTCAGCCGGATCGAGCGCGGCGTTCCCCATCGAGATCGACCCACGGTTGCTCGCGACGAACGGGATCGTCGTGCTCGTGCTCGCGCTCGCTGCATCCTCCGTCGCAGTCCGACGGGTGTTGCGAGTCGACCCGGCCGACGCGGTCGCGAAGCCGGTGCTCGGAGGTCTGACGTGAGGATCGCGCTCCGCGAGCTCCGGCGCCGCCCCGGGCGCTTCCTGATCGCAGCCGGGATGCTGACGCTGCTGGTGTTCCTCCTGCTCTTCCTCGGGGGCCTGCTCGACGGCCTCTACAACGGCAGCACCGGCGCGCTCCGGGCCCAACAGGGAGATCTCGTCGTGCTGTCCGACGACTCCCGGGACTCGATCATCCGGTCGCGCGTCTCTCCGGAGCAGCGCGCTGTGGTCGAGCAGGTTCCGGGCGTCGACGGGGTGCGGGGTCTCGGGGTCGCGCTCGTCGGTGCGGCGATCCCCGGCCGCGACGAAGCCGCGAGCGCGGCGGTGTTCGGGTACGAGGGCGGAGTCGACGGGGTGCCGCCGCCCCCGAAGGCCGACGAAGCGTGGGTCGACCGTCGGCTCGAAGCCGACGGCGTGCGGGTCGGCCAGATCATCGAGCTGGGTCGAAGCGCTCCCGGTGCGTCGGTGCCGGTGACGGTGCGCGGGTTCGTGCGCGACACGTCGTACCTCCTGCAGGGTGGCGTGTGGGTGCAGCCCGACACGTGGCGCGAGGTGCAGGCACGGAACCGGCCGGATCAGGAGCTGCCGCCCGGGACGTTCCAGTCCCTCGTCGTCACCGTCGCACCCGGCTCGAACATCGCCGACGTGCAACGGGGCATCGCGCGTGCGACCGACGGACAGCTCCGCGCCCTCACCAAGCAGGCCACGATCGACGCCATCCCCGGGGTCCAGAGTCAGCGGTCCACGTTCCAGGCGATCATCTGGGTGACGCTGCTCGTCGCGGCCGTGGTCGTCGCGTTGTTCTTCGCGCTCCTCACCCTCGAGCGCGTCGCGCTCTACGGCGTACTCAAGGCGCTCGGTGCGTCGTCGCGCAACCTCGCCGGCGGATTGTTCACCCAGGCCGCGACCACTGCCTCGCTCGCGTTCGTCGTGGGGGCTGTGCTCGCGTTCGGGCTCGCCGCGATCCTGCCCGCGGGGATCCCGCTCCAGCTCCTTCCCGGCCGCGCGGCACTCACCTTCGCCGGCGTGCTCCTCGCTGCCCTCGCCGGCAGCGCGATCTCGCTCCGACGGATCATCCGCATCGACCCCGCCACCGCCATCGGCGGCGGTGCCTGAACAGGAGCAGCACATGTCGGCGCTCGATCTCCGCGACGTCCGCAAGGTGTACGGCACCGGGCAGAACGAAGTCGTCGCGCTCGACCATGCGACCTTCTCGGTCGGCGACGACGAGGTGGTCGTGCTCCTCGGCCCTTCCGGGTCTGGGAAGACCACACTCCTGTCGATCGCTGGCGGCCTCCTCACGCCCACCGAGGGCAGTGTCGTGGTCGGCGGTGAAGACATCAGCGCCTACTCGACCAAGGAGCTCACGCGGTTCCCGGCGCGACACGGTCGGGTTCGTCTTCCAACAGGTGAACCTCGTCCCGTTCCTCACCGCGCGCGAGAACCTGCTCGTGGTCCGGGAGCTCGGCGGGAGCCGGGGCGGCGCCGACCGGGCCGACACCCTGCTCGATGAGCTCGGCCTCGCCGACCGCAGGGCCAACCTCCCGGGCGCCCTCTCCGGCGGCGAACGTCAGCGCGTGGCGATCGGACGGGCGCTGATGAACGAGCCTGCGCTCGTGCTCGTCGACGAACCCACATCGGCCCTCGACACCAAGCTCGGGGAGCAGGTGATGCAACTGATCGTCGACGAGGTGAAGGGCCGAAACACCGCCGCGGTCATCGTCACCCACGACCGCCGGATGACCAGCTACGCCGATCGCACCGTCGAGATCGTCGACGGCCACCTCGACGCCTGACGCGCGCGGTCACCCTCGTTCTGGTCAGGATTCCGGTTGCAGGGCCGCCGAGAACATGACCAGTTCGAGGGCTGGAGCGTCAGGCGAGGGGAACGGGTGTCGCCTCGACGCCGGTGAGCCAGGGGCGGCCCGCGGCTCGGAGGTCGTCCCACTTGGCGAGGTCGGCGCCCGTCGTCTGGCCCAGCTCGTCGGTGCTGGGGCCGATGCGGTCGGCGAGCGGTCGGAGTGCGTCGACATCGAAGCCGTACAGCTCCGCCGCGTTCAGCCCGAGCATCGCCGCGGTCTCGTCGGCAGGGATGTCGTGGAACGCATCGCGGAGCCACTCACGGGTGTGGGGCCAGGTTCCCTCGGGGTGCGGGAAGTCGTTCCCCCACATGATGTTGCCGACCCCGATCTCGTACCGCCGGGCCAGCTCCCGTCGCCGGGTGTTCGAGGCGCCGATCGAGCAGTTGCGGTCGAAGTACGCGCTCGGCCGCATCGACAGGTGCGCGGTGAGCTGCTCGCCGAGCTTCTTCGCGCCGTGCTCCCGGTCGTACGCGGTGTCCATCATCCAGAGGAGATCGGCGGCCCAGAACGCACCACATTCCGTCGCCACGAACCGGAGGTCGGGGTGCCGTTCGAACACACCGGCCCACAGGAGGAAGTGCAGCGGCCGGGTCGACCACCACCGGACCTCGGTCACGTACATCCCGACGTACGCGCCGTACGACGCCTTGTCGGCGTTGCCGGAGTGCACGTGCACCGGCATCTGCAGCTCCGCACACGTCGCCCAGACCGGTTCGTAGACCGGATCGTGGTACGGCGGGTAGGGCGACCACATCGACGGGATCAGGATCCCACCGCGAAGACCCGACTCGTGGGCGCGACGGATCTCGGTGACGGCAGCCGGGACGTCGAAGATCGGCACCAGCGCGATCCCGGCTCGCCGCTCCGGCGACAACGCACACATCTCCGCGAGCCAGCGGTTGTGCGCACGCGCGCCGGCGAGGAGCAACGTCGGGTCGCTCTCGCCTCCTGCGCTGAGGCCGGCCCCGAAGGGTGCCGACGCGCCACCCGACACTGCGTCGGCATCGGGGAAGAGCACCTCGCCCACCACGCCGTCGGCCTCGAGCTCCTTGTCGCGGCGAGACGCGTCCCATCCGCCGCGCAGGCCCTCTTCGTTCTCGCGCTCCCACTCCTCGGCGAACTCCTCGTTGAGGATCCCGCGCGACGCGAGCTCCATCAGTCGGGCCCGGTCGGCGAGGTTCTCGTCGAACGCGTCGCGGAACTCAGGATCGAGCCACTCGCGGTACTGCTCGTTCGGCAGACCCGCGTGACAGTCGGCCGAGATCACGAGGTAGCGGTCCATGGTCAGCCTCCGAGCTCGCGGATGTAGAGGGGATTGGTGCGGGCGATCATCGACGCCGCCCGGGCGGTGATCTGCTCGTCGGAGCGCTCACTCGGCGGCAGGATCCAGAACTGGTCGGCGAGGATCGCGGCCGCGACCCGGTCGGCGACCTCTTCGGTCGGCGTGTACACGAGATCGACGCCGGCGTCGGCCATGGCCTTCTCGAACGACTCGATCGTGGTCGGTGGCTTCGACGGTGGATTCGCGTTCGCGTATTCGGCCGGTCGGTTGCGCCACGACGAGAACAGGCCGGTGCGCAGGATGTTCGGGCCGGGGAACAGGACCGAGGCCGACACCGACGCGTCGACCTGCTGCAGCTGCGCCCACAGGACCTCGGTGAGGGTGACGACGGTCGACTTGCTCGCCGCGTAGATCGCCGTGTTCGGCAACGGGGCGATCCCACCGTTCCCCGACGACGTGTTCACCACGTGGCCCGGCTCACCCGACGCAACCATCCCGGGGACGAACGCCTTGATCCCGTTGATCACACCCCACACGTTCACGCCGAAGGCCCAGCGCCAGTCGTTGAGCTCGTGCTCCCACATCTGACCCGACGCACCGGCGCCGACTCCCGCGTTGTTGCACACCACGTGGACCGCACCGTGGGCATCGAGCGCGAAGTCGCGCAGCGCCGCGACCGATTCGTAGTCGGCGACGTCGGTCACGGTTCCGATCACGTCGAGGCCGTCGGCGCGCAGCTCGGCCACCGTGGCGTCGAGCGCGGGCGCCTCGACGTCGCCGAGCACGACCTTCATGCCGTCGCGAGCGAACCGCTCCCCCATCGCCCGCCCGACCCCCCCGGCTCCGCCGGTGACGACAGCAACGCGTCCCGCGAGTGAATCCATCACACCCCCACGATCGCCGGTGGGTCGCCGTGCGAACCGACCCGGGTCACGGGGTTCCGCCTGCTTGGCCCATCATCGAGGCGAGCGCGAACGCCGGGCAGCGCAACGAGTCTTCGGGGATGTCGCCTGCCGGCAGCGGTTCGGCGACGGCTTCGACCGTCGGGCCGATCCGCGCCACCACCGGCGCCAGCGCGTCGAGGTCGAAGCCGTACACCCGGGCCGCGTTCCCGCCGACCATCGCCCCGACCTCGACCGGATCGACACCGGCGAACGCGAGGCGCAGGTGCTCGTGGCTGTAGGGCCAGCACCCCTCGCGATGAGGGAAGTCGCTCCCCCACATGATCCGCTCGACTCCCACCGCGTGGCGCATCTCGACCTCTTCGCGCCGGATGAAGCTCGACCCGACGTGACACTGCCGGGCCCAGTACTCACTCGGTTCGAGCGAGAGTCGGCCCATGAGCTCGGCCCCGAAGATGTGCTCCTGCGACCCTCCCGCACCGGCCTGCCCCGACATGCGGGCCTTGTAGTAGTCGAGGGTCATGATCAGCTCGGGCACCCACGACGTGCCCTGCTCGGTGAAGACGAACTGCAACGCAGGATGCCGTTCCATCACGCCGGCGTAGATGAGCTGCCACAGCGTGCGGTGCGCGAACCAGGTGGCCTCGACGAGGAACATCGCCTTGGCCTCGGGGTAGTCGCCGTAGTCGGGCGAGCCGCTGCCGGTGTGGTGGTTCATCGGCATGCCGAGCTCTTCGCACACCGACCACATCGGTTCGTAATCGGGCGCGTAGAGCGGCGCGAGACCCGAACCTTCGGGCGTGCCGGGGAGCAGCACGCCACCGCGCAACCCTGCGTCGGCCGCCCAGCGGATCTCGGCCACCGCGGCGTCGATGTCGTGGAGGAGCACCTGGGCGATCCCGGCCCGGCGTCCGGGCGTCGCGGCACAGAAGTCGGCGAGCCACCGGTTGTGGGCGCGCAGGCCCTCCCAGCGCAACGCCAGATCCCCGGCGGTCGCGCCGGGCGGTTGGTGCACGAGCGAAGCCTGCGGGAAGAACGGGGGAATCGTGTTCGGGAAGACGACCTCGCCGACCACGCCGTCGGCCTCGAGCTCGGCGAGGCGTCGGTCGCTGTCCCAGTTGCGCCCGGCTTCGTCGCCCTCGAGGTCGGCGTACGGGTTGTCGAACGACGTCCGCCACCGGTCGAACTCGTCGTGGAGCGTGCTCGGGAGGTACGGCCGGTACTCGTCGATCGCACCACCACCGTGGCAGTCGGCCGAGATGACTGCGTAGCGATCCATTCCACCCCCGGTGCAGACTCGGACCGCCCGGTCCGGGGCCCGGCTGGCAAGGTACCGCAACCCGGCGGCACCGGGTCAGGGACTCCAAACTCGCGGGTCGGAGGGCGATCGCCTCCTCTAAGGTCGTTCTTCCATGCCCGAACACGAACGACACGATGTGAGCACCCTCGACGCCACCACCGGTGCCGGATCCGGTGGGGTGACGGCGCGGGGTCTCGGCAAGCAGTTCGGTGACCTGTGGGCCCTGCGCGACCTCGACCTCGACGTTCCTCCGGGCACGATCCTGGGCCTCCTCGGTCACAACGGCGCGGGCAAGACCACCGCGATCCGCATCCTCACCACGTTGACGGCACCCACCACCGGCAGCGCGACCGTCGCCGGCTACGACGTCGTGCGCGACGCCGACGCGGTGCGGGCGAGCATCGGTGTCGCCTCGCAACAGGCGACAGTCGACGGTCTGCTGAGCGCGCGGAAGAACCTCGTGATGGTCGGCCGGCTCTACCACCTGACGCCGAAGGCGGCGAAGCAGCGCGCCGACGACCTGCTCCAGGCGCTCGACCTGGCCGACGCCGCCGACCGCCTCGTGAAGACCTTCTCGGGTGGCATGCGTCGCCGTCTCGACCTCGCCGCGAGCCTCGTCGTGGCACCCGCGGTGCTCTTCCTCGACGAACCCACCACGGGTCTCGACCCCCGCAGCCGCGGCGATCTCTGGGACATGCTGCGCGTGCTCGTCCGCAATGGGACGACCGCGGTGCTCACGACCCAGTACCTCGACGAAGCCGACCAACTCGCCGACGACATCGCGGTGCTCGACCACGGCCGCACCGTTGCGCGCGGGACACCCGCCGAGTTGAAGTCGCAGGTCGGCACCGATCGCGTCGACGTCACCGTCTCGTCGGCCTCCGACCTCGCGATGGTGGCCCGGGCGACCGAGCGATTCGCGGCGAGCCCCGCAACGCTCGACGACACGGCGTGCGTGGCGACAGTGCCGATCGTCGACGGCACGCGCCTCGTCGACGTCATGCGCGCCCTCGACGCAGAAGGGGTCGACCCGGTCGACCTCAATCGCCGGCAGGCCTCGCTCGACGACGTGTTCCTGATCCTGACCGGGCAGCGGCCGGAGCCCGACGAGCCGACCGACTCTTCGGTCGCAGACCACCAGGAGGTGTTGCGATGAGCACGACCACCGATCTCGCGTCGAGCGCTGTGCCGAGCGGCGGGATCGACCCCGAAGCGCTCGCCCGACTCCTCGACGTCGCCCCGCCCCGGCCCCGGGGCACCCTCGCCACCTGGTGGAGCGACACGCTCGTGTTCGCGGCCCGCAACCTCGAGCACATCCGTCAGATCCCCGAGAAGCTGCTCGACGTCACGCTGCAGCCGATCATGTTCGTGCTGCTCTTCTCGTTCGTGTTCGGTGGCGCCATCGCGGTGACCGGCGGCTCGTACCGCGAGTACCTCATGGGCGGAATCATCATCCAGTCGCTCACGTTCGGCCTCAACGGTCCGGCCACGTCGATGGCCAACGACCTCACCGAGGGCATCGTCGACCGCTTCCGATCGCTCCCCGCCCGGCGATCCGCGTACCTCTCGGGGCACTTCGTCGCCGAGCTCGCCGGCTTGGCACTGTCGATCGTGATCCTGCTCGTCGCCGGGCTGCTCGTCGGCTGGCGGGTCCAGTCGAGCGCACCCGAGTTCCTGCTCGCAATCGTGCTCCTGCTCACCTACTCGGCCGCGATGGTGTGGATCGGGACGTGGATCGGCGTGATCGTCCGCTCGGCCGACGCCGTGATGGGCATCGCCTTCACGATCGTGTTCCCACTCACGTTCGTGAGCAACGCGTTCGTGCCGATCCAGACCATGCCGAAAGCCCTGCAGTACTTCGCGGTCTGGAACCCGGTCAGCGTGCTCGTCCAGGCGACCCGCGAGCTCTTCGGCAACCCGACCACGCCGACCACCCTCAACAGCTGGCCGCTCGACCACGCAGTGCCCTCGGCGTTCGTGTACTGCGCGATCCTCCTCGCAGTCGCGGTGCCCATGGCCCTGCGCCGCTACCGCGCCCGCACCAGCGACTGACCCACACCCCCGTTCCGGTCACGTGAGCGGCTGCAGGCCAGCCGTGGAGATGACCAGAACGGGGGATCTTCAGTCGGCGAAGCCCTCGACGTGCTCGCCGACGGCGGGGATCGTCGTCGGTGCGACGCGGCCACCGAGCTCGAGGCGCGCCGGCAGTGCGGCAACCCGGCCGATCTCGGTGTCGACATGGAAGCCGCGCGCCTGGATCTGCGGATGGTCGGCGGCCTCCTCGGGGCGCGAGGACCGGGCTCGCCGGTGCGCCCTCGGTCGCGAAACGCGCGAGCAGGTCGCCGCGGTCGAAGCGGGCGACGGATGCGGCGATCGTCGCGTTGATCTCGGCGGTGCGCGCCATCCGGTCGGTGAACGACGAGTGTTCGAGCTCGTCCAGATCGAGCGCGCGGCAGATCGCGACCCACAGCCGCGGCTCACCGAGGACCCCGAGCGCGATCCAGTGGTCGTCGCGGGTGCGGAACACGCCGTAGCCCGGAGATCCGAACGTCCGCTCGTTGGCATCGACGTGCGCGGTGCCGCCGTCGGCACCGACCCACCACGACACGACATCGGCCATCGCGACGTCGATCCGCTCGCCTTCGCCGGTGCGCGCCCGCCGCGCCCACGCCGCGGCGATGAGCACCGCGCACACGGAGCCGCCCTCGAGATCGGCCACGGGGAGCCGCGGGATCTCGGGATCACGGTCACCACCCTGGCGCGGGGCGAGCGCACCGCCGATCGCCTGGAAGTTCACGTCGTGCCCGGGGGTGGTGCGCAGCGGACCGTCCTGGCCGTACCCCGAAAGCGAGCAGTAGATCACCGACGGGTTCGAGGCCGCGACCGTCGGGTAGTCGAGGCCGAATCGATCCGCCACACCGGGCCGCCAGCTCTCGCACACCACGTCGGCGACCGCGGCGAGCTGCTGCGCGCGGGCGCAGCCGGCGTGGGTCTTGAGGTCGAGCACGATGCTGCGCTTGCCGCGGGCGACCGAGGCGAAGATCTCGGGGTACGCCCGCATCGGGTCACCGCCCGGCGGTTCGACCTTCAGGACCTCGGCGCCGAGGTCGGCGAGCAACTGGGTCGCGTGCGGCATCGGCCGGAAGACCGAGAGGTCCAGGACCCGCATGCCGTCGAGCAGCCCGGCCATCGACGATCCCTCAGGTGTGGGTGATGACGCTGCGGATGACCTCGCCGGCCTGCATCGCCCGGAACGCTTCGTTCACGTCGTCGAGGCCGATCGTGCGGCTGACCATGTCGGCGAGGTCGAGGCGACCCGTCTCGACGAGTCCGACGAAGCGCGGGAAGTCGCGTCGGACCTGCGACGACCCGTAGACGCAGCCGAGCAGCTTCTTCTCCTCGTAGAAGAGCCCGAATCCGCCCAACGTCACCTGGGAGTCGAGGCGCGGCATGCCCACGACGACGACGGTCCCGCCGCGACGCGCCGTGGCCCACGCCTGGTTGATGGTCTCGGGGAGGCCGATCACCTCGAACGCGTAGTCGGCGCCGCGCCCACCGGTGAGGGCATGCACCTGCGCGACCGGATCACCCGCAGCCGGGTCGACCAGGTCGGTCGCGCCCAGCTGCTCGGCGGCCTTGCGCTTCATCTCGACCGGGTCGACGGCGATGATCCGACTCGCACCCGCGATGCGGGCGCCCTGGATCACCGCTTGACCCACACCGCCGCAACCGATCACCGCCACCGTGCTCCCGGGCTCGACGCGCGCCGTGTTCAGTGCAGCGCCGACGCCGGTGGTGACGCCGCAACCGATCAGCGCGAGCTGCTCGTCGGGGATGTCGGTGTCGACCTTCACGACGCACGCCTCGTGGACCGTCATCTCGTCGGCGAACGTCCCGAGGGCGGCGAAGCCGTTCGCGGTGCTGCCGTCGGCCCGCGTCACCTTGGGGAGGAAGCTGATGGTGTTCAGGAGCTCGCAGAGGTTCGACTGCCCGTGCAGGCAGAAGAAGCACGACCCGCACGCCGGGACGAACGACGCGATCACCCGGTCGCCCACCTGCACCCGACTCACCTCGGATCCGACCCACTCGACGATCCCGGCGCCCTCGTGGCCGAGGATGCAGGGAGGAGGCAGCGGAAGGGATCCGTTCGACGCCGAGACGTCGGAGTGGCACACACCGCTCGCTCCGATCCGGACGACGACCTGACGCGGTCCCGGATCGAGTGGCGTCACGTCTTCGACGGACAGCTCCGGCGTCCCGACGAACATGGCTGCGCGCATGACTCCCCCTCCGGCGTCGGCACCCCTTGCCGCGCGCCTGACCCTACCGTCGGGGGTCGGAACCGGGCCTCGCCGGTTCTCCAGCCCGCCAGCCTCGGCGCTCAGGCGTAGGTGCGGACGAGCTCGAGCACACCGTCGGCGTCGGGGCCCTCGGCGCGGAGGCCGGTGCCCTGGGCGTCGACACGGCGGGCCGCCACCAAGCACAGTTCGACGCCGTCACCCTCGACCACCGTGCGCGCCTCCTCGTCGGGCCGAAACGACCACCGCTCGCCGTCGGGTCCGGTCAGCTCGAACGCGACGGGCCCGCGCAGCTCGCGCCCGTCGCGCGCGAACGCGTACGGCAGCGTCCGCCACGCGAGACGCGCAACATGGCGGAGGCGGTCGGTCGGCGCGAGCTCTCGTCCGAGTGCGGTCGCGACGTCGCCGGTGTGGATCCAGCACTCGGCGAGACGCGTGGTCACCAGCGTGCGCACGGAGAGCTCGCCCGCGACCCACGTCACGCGTGCGTGCAGATCGGCGTCGACGAACAACTCGTCGAGGGTGTCGGCACCCGTTCGCCATCGCTCGTGGATCGAGGCGACCGACTGCACCCGGTCCCGAACCACCATCACATCGGCGCCCGCGTCGACCGAATCGGCGAACCCAGCTCCCTCGGTGAGCACGGCGAGCGCTTCGTCGAAGCGTTGTTGCACGCTGCCGATCGCGAGCTCATCGGTCTGCGAGAGGTGGAGCACGACGTCGGCGACGGTCCACCCGTCGCACGGCGAGTCGCGACGCCAATCAGCCTCGTCGAGTGGAGCCAGGATCCCGGCAAGCTCGGCGTGCTGCTCCGCGAGTGCGATCACGATCTCATCCACCCGCGTATCCTCGCACCACGGTCGACGGTCCGACGTGGGCAGCGTCAGGACCGGATACCGGTCTCCGTGCTGCCATCGCGAATTCCCGGGACGGAGGGCCGCTCCGAACCTACGATCAGGCCATGGGTGATCTCGGGGTCGACACCGCGGTCGAGGGTGGCGACGGCGCCTATGCGGCGTCGTTGTCACGCGACTGGGAGATCTGGGGGCCGATGGGCGGCTACGTCGCGTCGACGGCGTTGCGCGCGGCCGGCGCGCACACGAGCTTCCCGCGGCCGGCGAGCATCGTCGGCCACTTCCTGGGTGTCGCCGAGTTCGGATCCGTCGACATCACGACGACGACGCTCCGGAAGGCCAAGAAGGCCGAATCGGTCCGGGTCACGGTCTCACAACAGGGCAACCCGGTGTTCGAAGCGCTGGTCTGGGCAGTCGCCGACGACCTCGCGGCGCTGACCCACGAGGCGGTGGAACCTCCTCCTGCAGCAGGCCGACCCCTCGACCACCCGACCGTGCTGGAACGCCTCGCCGCGGCAGGGATCGAACCCGATCCGCCCTTCCCGTTCTGGGACAACTTCGACGAACGGCCGATCGAGTGGGAAGACGACTGGGAGCACCGCACCTCGGGTGAGCCGGTCTGGACCGCGTGGCTGCGGTTCGTCCCCGAACCCGACACCCGCGACCCGTGGATCGACGCGGCGCGACTGCTGGTGCTCGTCGACATCGGCTCGTGGCCGTCGGTGGTGCGCCACCACGTCGACACCGCGGGGATGTACGCGCCGAGCATCGACCTCGCGTGTCACTTCCATCGGCTGCGGCCCGACTCGCCGTACCTCCTCGTGCACGGCACGTCGCCCAGCGGTGCCGACGGGCTCATCACCAGCCACCAGAGCGTCTGGGCCGACGACGGAACGTTCCTCGCCTCCGGGATCAGCCAGCTCCTCTGCCGCCCCGCCCGCTGACCAGGAGAAGCAGCGGAGCGGGCGGACACCCCCGCACGGGACATGAACCGGTGAGCGATCGAGCCCGCAGAGCGGATTCGACCAGCAATCAGGTGACGCCGGCGAGGCCGTCGCCGACGAGCTTGGCGCCGATGATGACGAGCACGACCATCATGATCACGTTGCTGTGTTCGGCCATGAACTCCTGCATCGACGCGAGCGGCTTCGTCGCGGCGTCGCCGCCGAACACGTAGAACAGCACAGAACCCACGACGGTCAGGGACCCGATCGCGACGAACACCGCGATGGCGATCGCAGTGTCGGTGGTCCCGAGCCCGGCCTGGGCGATCGAACCCGACGCTGCGGCCGTGAGGGCGAGGTTCTTCGGGTTCGCCGCCGACAACGCGGCACCCAGTCCGAATGCACGGAGCGGGTCGACCTTGTCGATCGCGCTCATCCACTTCGGCATCGTCGGCTGCTCGCCCTTCTTCGGCCGCGAGCGCCACTGCCGGCCGGCCATGGAGAACAGGGCGAGCCCCAGCAACAGGGTGACCCAGTCGACGCTGTCGGACGCGCTGCTCCCGGGGTCGTCGGAGCCACCGGCGACGACCACCACGATCACGCTGACCACGACGAGACCGAGGATCCAACCGACGGCGAACGCGGGCCCGTTCGACCGGGCGCGCGGCGTGCCGAGGATGAGGATCACCCCGACGATCGGGATCGGGCTGAGCGCGACACCGATCGCCGCGGGCAGGAACCCTCCGATTGCGTCCGTCAGCATGCCGCGCCTCCACTCGGGTGAGCCACCGGCCCCGCCGGGGAGCGTAGGCGTGACCGCCCGGTCGACCGGGGACGTGCGACTCGACCGGTGCTCCCGATCCGGAACACGGATGCCGGGTCTCATATATTCGCCGTTCGTTCCGAGTTCTCCAAGGAGTGGGATGCATCGCGCGCGCACGGTTCGTACGGTTCGGCTGCTCGCCGTCGGGGCGGCGTTGGCCATCGTGTTCGCGGCCTGTGGCCGGCCGGCCGGTGAGGTCGACACGGCGGGCGACGCCGGCGAGTCGAGCTCGACCTCGAGCACCGTGGCGCAGGCCGAGACCACGAAGTCGAGTTCGTTCGGTTCCGTCGACGACGTGTGTCAGCCGGGAGAACCGACGGGCGCCCCGGCACAGGGCGTGACCGCCGACTCGATCCGCATCGCCACGGTCGCCGACCCCGGTGCCACGGCCCGCCCCGGACTGGACCAGGAGTTCTTCGACACGGCCGCGGTCTTCGCGAGCTGGTGCAACGACCGGGGCGGGATCAACGGCCGCTCGATCGTCGTCGACGAGCGCGACGCTGCGCTCACGAACTACAAGCCGGTCGTGCTCGAAGCGTGCAAGGACGACTTCTTCATGGTCGGCGGCGGGGCCGTGTTCGACAACACCGGCACCGAAGACCGCCTCGACTGCCTGCTCCCGAACGTCGCGGGCTACGTCGTGACTCCCGAGGCCGCGGGCTCCGACCTGCAGGTGCAGCCGCTCCCCAACTCGAACTCGGTCAAGCCGATCGGCGACTTCAAGTGGCTCGCGAAGAAGTTCCCGGGGTCGCAGGAGCACGTCGGCATCCTCGCCGCCGGGATCCCCGCGACCACGAGCATCGCGAAGCAGGACGCCGAGATGCTCGGTGCCTCCGGCTTCACGATCGTGTACGACGACCAGTACCCGGTGACCGGGCCCACGAGCTGGGCCCCCTACGTGCAGTCGCTCAAGGACAAGGGCGTCGAGGGGCTCGTCTGGCTCGGCGAACCCGAGAACCTGGCCAAGTTCGAGCAGGCGCTCGTCGACGCCGACGTCGAGCTCGACTGGGTCCGCACCGACCCGAACCACTACGACCAGAGCCTCCTCGACGTCGGTGGCCCGGCGATCAAGAACACCTACATCAACTCGGCGATCGTCCCCTTCGAGGAGGCCGGCGCGAACCCCGCGGTGCAGCAGTACCTCGACGCGTTCGACGAGTACCTCCCGAACGGGAAGGCGCGCGCGTACCTCGGCATGCAGGCTTGGTCGGCGTGGGTGTTGTTCGCGAAGGCGGCCGGCGCATGTGGGAATGACCTCACGCGCCGGTGCGTGTACGACAACCTGCTCTCGGTCAAGGAATGGGACGGTGGCGGTCTCCACGCCCCCACCGACCCGGGCGGCAACCGGCCCACCGAGTGCTTCACCGTGATCTCGGCCGAGAAGGGGAAGTTCACGCTGGTCGACGTCGACCCGAACGACGGCGTGTTCCAGTGCTCGAAGAAGAATCTCTTCACCCTCACCGGCGACTACGGCCGTGGACTCACGCTCGCCGACGTCGGCAAGCGCCTCAAGGATCTGCAGTAGGCGGAGCCACACCAGGGGCGCCCGCACGAGGGAGCCCTGCCGTCACGACCTCACGGAGGAACGCACACGCGTCGTCGTGGCTGACGGTTCGGCGCATGGGCGGCATGGCACGGAGCAACACGCTCCGGTAGTCCTTGGTTGCGAGCCGCCGGTCGAGCACGCAGATGACCCCCCGATCGCTCGTGGACCGGATGAGTCGGCCGGATCCCTGGGCGAGAATCAGGGCAGCGTCGGGGAGGTCGACGGCGAAGAACGGGCTCTCGCCGTCGCGTTGGGCGAGCTCGCGTCGGGCCGACACCATCGGGTCGTCGGGGCGCGCGAACGGGATCCGGTCGATCACGACGAGCACGCACGACACGCCGGGAACGTCGATCCCCACCCAGAAGCTCCGCGTCGCGACCAGGCACGAGGTCTCGTCGCCGACGAACGTCTCGATCAGGGTCCGCTTGGATCCCTCACCCTGGGCGAGGATCGTGTGGTCGCGACACCTCGCGGAGATGGGCGGCGATGCGTGCGACCGCGGCGTTCGAGGTGCACAGCACCAACGTGCGCCCGCCGGCGACCTCGACGAGCGCGGCGATCTCGGCGTCGGCCGCGTCGGGCCAGCGCGGGTCGTTCGGCTCGGGGAGCGCACGCGGCACGTAGAGGAGACCCTGTTCCCGGTAGTCGAAGGGTGACGCCACCCGCAGCGCCTCGGTATCCGAGCCCGGGGGGCTTCGGACCTCCTGTCCGGGGCAGCGTCCGGGTCGAGACCGACCCGGCGGGCCAGCGGTTCGAACCGATCACCCGCGCCCATCGTCGCCGACAGGAGCACGACGGCGCGTCGGGTGAAGAGGCGCTTGGCCATCAGCGCTCCGGGGTCGACCGGTGCGACCTTCATGGCCCGGCGCCCGTCGACCCACACGACGTCGCCCTCCGCGGGACTCGCCATGCGGGCCAACGTCTCGCGGCGCGCGCCGGCGAGCTTGACCGCCTGGGCGGCCTCGGTGCTGGCGTCGTCCTTGGGAATCGTCGCGCTCGCATCGGCGATCCGCTGCGCCGCACCGTTCAGCGCGTCGAGCAACGCGTCGTCGGGGTCGACCACCCGGCCGTCGATCTGGGAGAAGAGGCGTTCGAGCGTGTCGGCCTGGTGCCCGATCGCCTCGGTGGTGGTCCGCGACGCGCCGACACGACCCAGCTGACTCGCGAGGGCCTTGAGGCCCCGGGGCGACAGCTCGGCCCCGAGTGCGCTCGCGGCGATGTCGGCGAGCGCATGGGCTTCGTCGAAGACGACGACATCGTGATCGGGGAGCACCTGTCCCTCACTCGCGAGGTGCGCGCAGTAGAGCGCGTGGTTCACCACGAGGACGTCGGCTTCCTCGGCCACGGCACGGGCCAACACCGCGAAGCACACGTCGCCGCGATGACACGACGAAGCGCCCGGGCACTCCCCCGCACTGCAGCTCACGGCGTCGATCGCCACGTTCGAGACCGGGCCGCAATGGGCTTCGACCTCCGACAGATCTCCCGTTGCGGACGCGTCGGCGAACTCGTCGAGCTTGGCCATCTCGTCGTCGAAACCGGGGTGGGGGCGGGTCTCGAACAGGGCGTCGCCCCCGAGCGCGACATCGAGCTTCGCCCGACACAGGTACTGACCCCTGCCCTTCAGCATCGCGGCCCGGAAGGTCCCACCCGCCCGCTGGACGAGCGGGATGTCGCTGCGCCAGAGCTGGTCCTGGAGGGCGATCGTCGCCGTCGCGATGACCGTCTTCGCCCCGCTCGTCACGACCGGCGCCAGGTAGGCCAGGGTCTTCCCCGACCCGGTGGGCGCCTCGGCGACCAGGTGCGTGCCGACGGAGATGGTCTCGTCGATGGCCCGGGCGAGTTCGACCTGCCCGGTCCGCTCCTCCCCACCGAGCAGATCGACCGCGGCGCGCAGCAATCCGTCGGAGTCCACCGACCGACGCTACCGGCCCCGACCTCCGATCGAAGTCTCCCCCGCCCCCGCCCCCACGTCACGCCGCCGGCCCCACGTCAGGTTCGGCGCGTTCCGGTCGTATGCGGACCGAAACGCGCCGATCTCACCGGTCGTCGCCCATCGAGGCCCGGGAACGCTCAAGCAGAAGCATGCACGGGTCGATTCGTGGTCCATGGCTGGTTCGGCGGCGCAAGCGGAGGATTCGGCGCGCTCGGCGCTCGTCGACCCCGTCGCGCCCGAGCTCGAGCCGGAGGTCGTCCCCGAGCCTGCGCCGTGGGACCCACCCGAAGCGCCTCCCTCCCGGACCCGACGCCGGCGCCTCGCCGGCGCGCTCGCCGGTGCCCCGGGTGTCGCGCTCGTCGCCGTGATCGTGGGAATCGCCGCCGCGGTGTTCGCCTCGCAGCACGACCTGATGATGCTCTACGCAGACGCGCGGTCACACCTGACCATCGCCCGACGGCTCATCGACGGTCCGAACCACGGCATCGTGCAGCTCGGGACGGTGTGGCTCCCGGTCCCGCACATCGTGCTCATCCCGTTCGTCGCCTCGCGGTGGTTGTGGCACACGGGCGTCGCGGCGATCCCGGTCGACATCGCGTGCCTCGTGATCGAGGCGCTCGCGATCTTCTCCCTGGTCCGCACGATCACGCGGGTTCGGTGGGCTTCGTGGATCGCGGTGGCGCTGCTCCTGACCAATCCGTCGGTCCTCTACATGCACACGACGGCGTTGACCGAGCCGGTGCTGTTCGCGGCGCTCCTCGCGACCACGGCGATGCTGGCCAAGTGGATCGCGGACGCGAAGCCGTGGTCGGGCGGCGAGATCGCGGTCTACTGCGGCCTCCCCGCTGCGGTCGCGGTGCTGTCTCGCTACGACGGCTGGGCGTTCGTCGCCGCCGCCGGCGTGTTCGTCTTCGTTGCCGCGCAGGTTCGCTGGCACCAGTGGCGGTACTCGCTCCACATCAGCCGCTGCTTCGCGACCCCACCGGTGATCGCCGCCGGGTGGTGGATGTGGTTCAACTGGGTGAACTTCGGCGACCCGCTCGAGTTCCAGCGGGGTGTGTACTCCGCGCAAGCGCAACAGGAACTGCTCGCCCGGACGGGTCAGCTGCCCGACATGCACGACCTCCCGAGCAGCCTGCACACGTACGCGTCGTCGATGTGGCAGGGCGCGGGATGGTTGCTCCTCGGTGCCGCGATCGTCGGGATGGTGCTCTGGGCGTGGCGGGGTCACCGCTCGTTGCCCGGCCTCACGCCCTGGCTCCTCGTCGGGGTGCCGTTCGGGTTCTACGTCCTCTCGCTCTACACCGGCCAGGCCGCGCTCCGGCTCGACGAGGCCAACGGTCAGTCGATGTTCAACCTGCGGTACGGCGTCGAGATGGTGCCCGGGCTCGCGGTGTTCGTCGCGCTCGGCGCGTTCGTGATCGCCGGCCGACCGAAGACGCAACTCGGGTCGCGAATGGCGGGTGGTCGTGGGGCTCTCCGCCATCGTGCTCGTCGGATTCCAGGCCGCGGCCTGGTGGCCCGAGTGGCGTGAGATCCCCGTCGTGAAAGAGGGCCTGAGCCAACGGGCGGCCGGCGCGGGCCAGTACGCGGCCGCGGAGTGGATGGCCGAGAACTCACGGAACGGGCGGATCGCAATCGACGACTCCGTCAACCCCAACCTGCCGGTCATCGACGCCGACCTCGACCGGGTTGCCGCACCGTTCTCGGGCCCGCGGTGGAAGCGGACATTGCGCGATCTCACGCTCGCCGAATGGCTCTACGTCGACACCGCGAACCCCCAGGACGAGATCGCACGAGCCATCGCCCGCGACCCCGGCTTCGACGACGAGTTCGTGCTGCGCCACGAATCGGGGAACGCGCGGGTGTACCAACGCCGGAGCAACCCGTGAGCCCCGCGAGTGGCGCCGCCGCGAAGCAGCAACTGACTCGGCAACGGCTGGGCGACGTATTGGTCGCGCGCGGCACGATCACCCGACAGCAGCTGGCCGAGACGCTCGAGCGTCAACAGCGCGCCGGCAGCCGACTCGGCCGCGAGCTGAGTGCGCACGGCGACGTCTCACGACTCGACCTGTTCCACGCCCTGGCCGAGGTCTGGGGGCTTCCCTTCGTCGACCTCATCGCCGATCCGCCGAACGAGGAGTTGCTGCAGATCGTGGGCTCCGAGACCATGCTGCGCGACCACTGGGTTCCCCATCACCTCGAGGGCGGCGACGATCCGAAGGCCGGGCCGCGGCGGGCGGTGGTCGCCACGGCCGAGGAACCGAACGAGGATCTCGCCGACCGCATCTGCGACGCGATCGGGGTCCCCGAGGTGCGGTTCCTCGCCACGACCGACTGGGACGTCGACCAGGCCGTGTTGCTCGGTTGCCAGGACGAGCTCGTCGCGGAAGCGGCCTACGGGCTCGCGGCGCAGCGACCGGAGCTCTCGGCCGACACCGGGTGGGCGCGGTGGCAGCGGATCGGGATCGTTGTCGCGCTGGTGCTGCTGGTGGTCTCGGCGATCGCGCGCCCGAGCGAGACACTCGTCGTCTCGCTGGTCGCGATCAACCTCATGTTCTTCGTCGGGGTCGTGTTCAAGCTCGCGGCCTGCAGCGTCGGCATGGTCCACCTGAGCCGTCTCCGGCGCGCGCACGACCCCCGGAGCGGCGCCCGGCCGATCGCCAGCGTGCCGCGCCTCGCCGACGACGAGCTCCCCGTGTTCACGATCCTCGTGCCCGCGTACCGCGAGGCGAACGTCGTGTCGAAGGTGATCGAGCACGTCCGCGAGCTCGACTACCCGATGTCGAAGCTCCAGGTGCTGCTGCTCATGGAAGCCGACGACGACGAGACGATCTCTGCCGCGAAGATCGCCCGACCGCCCGACTGCGTCCGCTTCGTCGTGGTCCCGCCATTCGGTCCCCAGACCAAGCCGAAGGCGTGCAACGTCGGGCTCGCGCTGGCCGAGGGCGAGTTCCTCGTGATCTACGACGCCGAGGACCGCCCCGAGCCGGGTCAGCTCCGCGAGGTCGTGAGCCGCTTCGCCGAGACCGGCGACGACGTCGCGTGCTTCCAGGCACGCCTGAACTACTTCAACGCCCGCGAGAACATCCTCACGCGGATGTTCACCCTCGAGTACTCGATGTGGTTCGACACGATGCTTCCCGGCCTCGACGCGTGGAAGCTCCCGATCCCGCTCGGAGGAACCTCGAACCACTTCCGGGTCGCGGCCCTGCGCGATCTCGGAGCCTGGGATCCGTACAACGTGACCGAGGACGCCGACCTCGGCATCCGGGCATCGGCCCAGGGAATGAGCGTCGGCATCACCGAGTCGACGACCTGGGAAGAGGCGTGCTCGGAGTGGAAGGCCTGGATCCGCCAGCGCACCCGGTGGATCAAGGGGTACATGGTCACCGCCCTCGTCCACACCCGTCGACCGCGCACGCTCTGGCACGAGACCGGCTGGCGGGGCTACGTCGGGTTGATCGGCCTGATCGCAGGGACCCCTGCGATGTTCCTCGCGTGTCCGCTCGTCTGGGGCTTCTGGCTCTACACGTTCCTCGGCGGATCAGTCGCCGGCTTCCACCTCCCCGGTTGGGTGCAGACCGCCACGACCGCGAACCTGATCATCGGGAACGGCGCCATGATCGTGCTCGGCGCGCTCGCGGCGTGGCGACGACGTGCCTACGACCTCATGCCGTTCTCACTGCTGAACCCCGCCTACTGGATCCTGCACTCGATCGCCGCGTGGCGCGCGCTGTGGCAGCTCGTCTTCAACCCGTCGCACTGGGAGAAGACCCCGCACGGCATCGTCCACGGCCCAGAGGCGCACCAGAGCCGGCGGACAGCGGGCGCGGACCGTGCTGGGTGAGCGATCGAGCCGGCGGCGGGAAGCCGACCATCAAGCCCGAGGCGCACGCCGCGAAGTCGCACTGAGGCGCTCACCGTTCAGAGGCGGAGGGGCTTGATCGGAGCGGCGATCAGCTCCGGGTGCTCCCGCCAGTCGACGCCGGGGACGTCGATGAAGAGCTCGAGCTCGTTGCCGTCGGGGTCGCGCAGGTACAAGCTGTGCGTGACGGTGTGATCACTCGCTCCGACCAGTTCGACGCCGGCGCGATCCAGCTCGGCAACCGCGGCCCGGAGCTCGTCGTCGCTGTCGCCGATCTTCAGACCGATGTGGTACATCCCGACCCGACGCCCCGCTGGGATCTCCGCGGCGTCCTCCCCCACCTCGATGAGCAGCAGCTCGTGGTGGGCTCGACCCGAGGAGAACGCGGCCGCCACGGGCGACTCCATCGGGAGTTGGTGGAACCCGAGCACGTCGCCGTAGAAGTGACGCGACCGCTCGAGGTCGTGGACGTAGAGCACCACGTGTCCGAGCTCTTTGACTTCCATGGCGAACCTCCTCGATCCGTGATATATCTGACTACTCAAGCATTATACCTGACGAGTCAGGCATTTGCTAGGGCCCGTCGAACAGGTCCCGGCGGGGCTCGTCGGTGTAGACGGGCTCCCGGCCCTGGTCGAAGGCACGGATCGCTTCGGGCAGGTTCGCGGTGAACCCGAGCATCAGCTGGTTGCGGTCCTCGATCTGGATCGCCGACTCGAGGCTCGGGTTCTCGAGGTTCACCCACAGCATGCTCTTGGTCATCTCGAGGCCGTAGGGGCTGAACTTCGCCATCCGGGCCGCCATCTCGAGCGCTTCGGGGAGGAGGTCGGCGTCGGGAAGGACCCGGGAGACGAGTCCGAGCCGGTACGCCTCGTCGCCGTCGACCTCGCGGCCGGTGAGCAGCAGGTCGTTCGAGTGCGTCGCGCCGATGAGCCGGGGGAGCAACCAGCTGATCGCGAGCTCGGTGCTCGTGAGTCCGTTGACGATGCCGGTCGCGTTGAACACCGCGCTCGTCGAGGCGATGCGCAGATCGGTCGCGCACGCGAGGCACATCCCCCCGCCGTAGGCCGGACCGTTGATGGCTGCGATCACCGGCTGGGGCATGCGGCGCAGCGTGAGGATCAGGCGGGAGTAGTACCGCATCGAGCGGGCCGCGATGCGGCCGACGGTGAGACCGTCGATGTTCGGGATGATGCCGTAGTCCTTGAGGTCGAGCCCCGAGCAGAACCCGCGTCCGGCACCGGTGAGGATCACCACCGAGACGTCGTTGTCGTCGGCCACGCGGTTGAGCACGTCGTCGAGCTCGATCACGAGGTCGATCGACATCGCGTTCAACCGCTCGGGCCGGTTCAGCGTGACCACGGCCGTCCGCGTCTGCGGCTTGGACAGCAGGACGAGCGGGTCGTCGCTCACCGGTCTAGGGGAACTCGATGCGGGGTGGCAGCGAGGCGTCGTGGCCGTAGACGTCGGTGAGCGTGTGGAGCAGCATCGCGGCGACGTTCCGGCGTTGCTCCGACGTGGACGATTCGTCGAAGCGGGTGAAGTCGGCACCCTCGGTGAAGGTCCAGCCGAGCTCGCGCATGCGCGCCACGCCGACCCCCGACATCAGGTCGGCCGGGTCGAGGTACTCGTTGCTCGCGGCCTCGCACACGAACGTCTCCTCGCCCTCGATCTTCGTGGCTTGGACCCACCGGTCCTTGTGGGAGCTGGCGCGGAGCAGCACCGTGGGGTGGTCGCCGGCGGCGACGGCGTCGAGCGCGTCGAGGATCAGGTCGGTGGTGTCGATGTCGGGAAGTTAGCCGACCCCGGGCACCGGAGCCGACGGGTCGAGCAGACCGTCGAGCGCGAGCACCGCCCACAGCTCCGACGGGATCGGCCGTTGGATCAACGAGGCGTTCTCGTGGATCTCCTCGGGCGTTCGGGCGCCGGTGAGCACCGCGGCCACGGCCGGATGGGCCAGGGGAAACTGCAGCGCGGCAGCCGCGAGGGCGATGTCGTACCGGCGGCACACGGCCTCGATCTGCTGAGCCCGTTCGACGAACTGCGGCGCCGCCGGCCAGTACTCGTAGGTGACATCGGCGCGATGGGGATCGGCGAGCAGGCCGCTGTTGAACACACCGCCGATCATCACGTCGACGCCGCGCTCGGCGCACGTGTCGAGGAGCACGCGACGCGCACCCTGTTCGAGGAGGGTGTACCGACCGGCGAGCAGGACACAGTCGAGGTCGAACTCGGCCACGAAGCGGGCCGGCATCTCCGCCTGGTTCATTCCCGTCCCGATCGCGGTGACCAGCCCTTCCTCTCGCATGCGGATCAGCTCGGGGAACGCACCCGCCCGGGCTTCGGCCTCGTGGTCGTCGGGGTCGTGCACGAGGAGCACGTCGACGCGATCGAGACCGAGCCGTTCGAGGCTTGCTTCGAGCGAGCGGCGCGTCGCGTCGGCCGAGTAGTCGAACTCCGGGTGGACGTCGGGGAGGTCGACGAAGGTGGTCTCCTCCCCCGCGCCCGGTTCCAACAGGCGGCCGACCTTCGTCGACACGACGAACTCGTCGCGCGGTCGGCGGGTCAGCGCGCGGCCGAGGCGACGTTCCGAGAGACCGTGGCCGTACAGCGGTGCGGTGTCGAACAGGCGGACCCCCGCATCCCACGCCGCGTCGACGGTGGCATCCGACGTCGCGTCGTCGTTGGCGCGGAACATGTTCCCGAGCGCCGTGCCGCCGAGGCCGAGGCGCGAGATCGGCAACTCCCTCAATCGACCCATTCGGAACCTCCCGGGTAGCGGATCGCGTCGAGTGCATCCGGCTTCATCTCCGCCGAGTACCCGGGCGCGGTCGGGACGACGTAGCGGCCGCCCTGCACCTGCACCGGATCGACGAAGTACTCATGACAGTGGTCGGCGAACTCCACCATGCGACCGTCGAGACTCCCGCTCACGACGATGTAGTCGAGCATCGAGATGTGCTGTACGTACTCGCACAGGCCGAGCCCGCCCGCGTGCGGACACACGGGCACGCCGAACCGGGCCGCGAGCAGGAGCACCGCGAGCACCTCGTTCAATCCGCCGAGCCGACAGGCGTCGACCTGGCAGTAGTCGATCGCCCCGGCCTGGAGCAGCTGCTTGAACAACACGCGGTTCGCACAGTGCTCCCCCGTCGCCACGCCGATGCCGCGAGGTGCGAGCGCGCGGCGGATCGCGGCATGACCGAGCACGTCGTCGGGGCTCGTCGGCTCCTCGATCCAGCGGAGATCGAACTCCGCGAGGCCGTCGGTCCAGCTGATCGCCTCGGGCACGTCCCACACCTGGTTCGCATCGGCCATGAGGTCGCGATCGGGACCGATCTCCTCGCGCATCACCGCGGCGCGCCGGGCGTCGTCCGCGGGATCGATGCCGACCTTCATCTTGAACGCGTCCCAGCCGTCGGCCAGGGCCTCACGACAGAGTCGCCGCACCTTCTCCTCGGGGTACCCGAGCCAACCGGCCGACGTGATGTACGCCGGGTACCCGTCGCGCCGGAGCTCGGCCTCCCGGTCGGCCTTCCCCGGTTCCATGGCGCGCAGCATCTCGAGTGCGTCGTCGCGGGTGAGCACCTCGGAGAGGTACCGGAAGTCGACACAGCTCACGAACTGCTCCGGCGTGAGGTCGGCGACCAACTTCCAGACCGGCTTCGCCTCGGCCTTCGCCCAGAGATCCCACACCGCGTTCACGATCGCTGCGGTCGCGAGGTGGATCACGCCCTTCTCCGGACCGAGCCACCGCAGCTGGGAGTCGTTCGTCAGGGAACGCCAGAAGCCGGCGAAGTCTGACGTGATGTCGTGCAGTCCCGCACCGACGACGTGGTGGCGCAGGGCCTCGACCGCGGCGCAGACGACCTCGGTGCCGCGGCCGATCGTGAACGTCAGTCCGTGACCGGTGAGCTCTCCGTCGGTGCTCAGCACGACGTACGCGGCCGAGTAGTCGGGATCGCCGTGCACGGCGTCGGAACCCGCAAGCGTCCGCGACGTGGGCGCTCGCACGTCGAGCACGGTGAGTCCGGTGATCGTCGTCATCGGCGGGTCGGGCGGCCGGGAACCTGGAACCCGCTCGTCCCGCCGTCGATCGCGAGCGCCGTGCCCGTCACGTAGCCCGCCTCGGGCGACGCGAGGTACACGATCGCGGCCGCGACCTCCTCCGCCGTCCCGAGACGACCGATCGGCTGGCGGGCGACGAGTCCCGCCCGGGCCGCCTCGGGGTCGTCGGCCTGGCCGAGGAGCCGCTCCACCCAGGGGGTGTCGACCGTGCCGGGAGAGACGCAGTTGACCCGGATGCGGTCGGCGGCGCAGTCGGCCGCCATCGCCATCGTGAGGCTGAGCACCGCACCCTTGGTCGCGCCGTAGCAGGCCCGCTGCGGCAGCCCGGTCGTCGACACGATCGACGCCAGGTTCACGATGGCGGGGTGCTCCGACCGCCGGAGGTGCGGGAGCACGGCACGCGATGTCCGCACGACACCGAGCACGTTCACGTCGAAGACGCGCTTCCACTCGTCGTCGTCGTTCGCTTCCACGGTTCCGATCGCACCGACGCCCGCGTCGTTGACCACCACGTCGATCCCGCCGAACGCTTCGACGGTCTGAGCGACCGCGGCGTCGACCGACGTCTGGTCCGTCACGTCGGTGACGACGGGAAGCAGTCGGTCGGACGCATCGGGTGGTCGGAGATCGGCCGCCGCGACGCGGGCGCCTTCCGCGAGCATTCGCCGCGCGGTGGCGAGCCCGATGCCGGAACCGGCACCGGTGACGAACGCGACCAGTCCGTCCATCCGTCGGGTCGACGACTCCGGACTCACCCGTCGGCCCCCACGAGCGTCGACGTGGCGGTGGCCTGGAGCGCCGCCAAGGTCTCGTCGATTCCGGTCGCACCCCGGAGGGCATCACGGATCCCGCTCCAGCCGGCGTCCTCGACCGCCGGGAAGTCGGCGAGCGGTGGATACGTGATCATCCCGTCGGCGATCGTCGCCCGGGTGATCTCGAGGCGACGCGCGTCGACGTCGTCGATCGGGGTCACCCCGGCGAACACCTCGACGTGCGCGCACACGGCTCCGCTGGCCGCCTCGAGCGCGTTCGCCCGCGCCGAGGTGAGGACTTCGAGCAGGGCCACGGCTCCGTCGGAGTCGGCGCACGTCTGGGGGATCCCCCAGCCGTGACAGCCCGCGTACGAGCGGATCCCGACCGGGCCGGCGAGGTACGGATGCGGTTCGAGATCGGGTCGGGCCGCCCGGAGCGTCGTCGTGGCTCCCGGCCATGCCGCCGCGAGGGCCACGGTCCCCGACCCGAGCGCGTCGTCGACTTCGTCGTAGTGCCACCCGGTCAGGGCGTCGGGTGCCCGCGCCGCGAGCGTCACCAGGGTCACGAGCGCAGCCCGACACTCGGGTGTCTGCATGGTGGGCCGGAGGTCGTCGTCGAACAGCGCGCCACCGTGACTGACGACCAGTTCGAAAAACGTGCCGAACAGGCCCGATTCGCGTCCGGGGAACCCGAAGACGACGTCGGACCCGACCAGGTCGGCCCAGGTTGTGGGGACGACGACATCGGGGTTCGCCCAGAGCACGCGCACGTCGACGTTACGGGGCGCGCAGCACAACGCGCCTCGGAACCGGCAGCGCTCGACCGCCTCCGGCGCCAGCGCACCCACGTCGAGCAGATCGTCGAGCGGGCGGAGCCAGGCGCTCTGCGACGGCGCGTACTTCGAGTGCGTCGACACGACGTCGATGCGCTCTCCGGCGGCGACCATCGCCGCGACGCTGCGGTTCAGCTCCGGGTGCGGCGCGTGCACGACGATCTCGACGTCGTGATCCGCGAGGATCTCGTAGAGACCGTCGTACATCGGTCCGCCGACCAGCGCGACGCGGAGAGTCACGCCGCCGAAGCTACTGGATGGTCGAATCCACTCCGCCTGCTCGACCGCTCGACCACCCCGGCAGCCGCGCGGAGGTGTCCGCAGGCTCCACTTCTTCTCCGGGCTGGACGGTCGACCGGCGGTCAGCCGGCTGCGAGGCCCGTCGGGCAGGAGACGCCGGTCCCGCCGAGACCGCAGTAGCCGCCGGGGTTCTTGGCGAGGTACTGCTGGTGGTAGCCCTCGGCGAAGTAGAACTCGGTCGCCGGGATGATCTCGGTCGTGATCGCGCCGTATCCCGCACGCTCGAGCTCCGCCTGATAGGCAGCCCGGGATGCTTCAGCCGCCTGCTGCTGCGCGTCGTCGGTGGTGTAGATGCCCGACCGGTACTGCGTGCCCATGTCGTTTCCCTGCCGCATTCCCTGGGTGGGGTTGTGATGCTCCCAGAAGACCGTGAGCAGGTCGTCGTACGAGACCACCGCGGGGTCGAAGACGACCAGCACCGCCTCGGTGTGACCGGTCCGTCCGGAGCACACCTCCTCGTAGGTCGGGTTCGGCGTGGCACCCGCGATGTAGCCGACGGCGGTGACGGAGACGCCTTCGGTCTGCCAGAACGTGCGCTCCGCGCCCCAGAAGCAGCCCATGGCGAAGATCGCCTGCTGCATGCCGTCGGGGTAGGGCGGGGTCAGCGCGCGGCCCGACACGAAGTGCGCGTCGGGAACCGGCATGGGTGTCGCCCGGCCGGCCAGTGCGTGCTCGGCGGTCGGGATCTCGGTGCTGCGGGACCAGAAGGCCATGGGGGCTTCCTTTCGTCGTCCCCCATTGTGCGCGCAACGGCACGGACGTTACAGACGCGGAGTCGGTCAGACGACGGGCTCCTTCGGTTTCGGGTCCTTGCGGATCCCGATCACGAGGAGGAGCACCCCGACGATCAACCCGAGCACACCCGCGCCGAGGAGGATGAACGCGAGCGGTCGCGCGAACGGCACCTCCACCCCGAAGCTCGCGTCGACCCGCACGACCCGCGACCCATCGGCGTTCATCACCACGAAGCGCCACTCGCCCTCTCGGACCTTCCAGTCGAGGGTGGCCGTGCCGTCGCCGCCGGCCTGGGCCACCCAGAAGTCCTGCTCCCCCGGGGGTTCCGGCACCACGTCGCCGGGGCTGCGCACCTTCACGAGCCGGAACGGATCGAAGTCGAGGTCGCGCACCAGGTCGCGGTCGACGTCGCGCGAGGTAGGCGGTCACCGCGGCCGTCGGCCCGACGCCGATGAACACGGGTTCGCTCCCGAGGGGGGTCGCCTGGAGGCGGAGCGACAGATCACCGAGTCGGCCGACCCTGGCCGCCTCGTCGGTGGCGCTCCTGGTCACGGAGACGAGCGCCCGCGTCGACGTCTCGACGGGGTGCTCGCCCGACTCGACGAATCCGCCGGAATCCACCAGCGCGAGGATCCCGAAGCCGGCGACGAGCAACCCGAGCGCGAGCACGCTCGAAACTGCCCCCAACACGATCAAGAGGACCTTCATGCGCGAAGTGTACGGCGATCGTCAGTTGGCCGAAAGGTCCTCCGGTGCGTTGGCGAACCACGCGGTGCGGCCCGGCTGGCGGCGCAGCACCTCGGCCCAGAGCCGAGCAGGGAGGGCGCTGAACACGTCGGCTTCCGGCTCGGCGTCGACGACGAACCAGGAGCCCTCCTCGATCTCGCGCTCGAGCTGGCCGCTCCCCCACCCCGAGGAACCGACGAACACCCGGAGTCGCTGAAACGTCGGTGCACCGGGACCGGCCCCGAGGTCGACGCAGCCGAGGCCCCCGAGCAGCGGGGCCCAACCCGGGCCGGGCGTCGCGCCGTCGCGCATCCCGAGCCCGATGGCCTGGTCGAGACCGACGGGGCCGCCACGGAACACGACCGCCGGAGTCGACGCCACGTCGGCCCAGGATCCGAGTGCGTCGGCCACCTTGGTGTCGGTTGGCCGGTTCACGACGACACCGAAAGCGCCGTCGCGGTCGTGCTCGACGATCAGGACGACCGTCCGGGAGAAGTTCGGGTCGGTGAGCTGCGGGGTCGCGACCAGCAACCGACCGCGGACCGACACGCCGGACAACCTGGACCTCTCCGCTAGTTCGTCTCGGTGGCGGCGAGGTCGCGCGCCAGCTTCAGGTGCACCACCGCCGACGCGGCGGCGAACACGCCGATCAGACGAGCCCGCACGGGCAGGCCGGGAGTGAGGAGGCTCACGACGGCATCGCCGGCGTCGGAGACCGCCAACATCGACACCCAGTCGCCACCACCGCTCCCCTGGCCGATGGCGATCGAGGCTCCTGCCCCGAGCGCGGCTTCGCGGACGCCGGTCGTGCGGGCGAACAGGCGCGCGCCGCGACCGTCCCACGCCCGACCGGCCCATATCTTCGCGGCCGCTCCGGGCGACACGAGGAGGGCGAGCCCGATCCCGAATCGAGCCCGAGCGAGGTAGACCGCGGCCCGCTCGGTGTCGAGCCCGTCGATCGCGTTCATGCTGCTCCTCCTGGTGTCGCTCCGGATCCGACGCGACGCGCCAGATCCGGCCGCGTCGTACACAGCGTCGATCACCCGCATGTTCGCGATCGAGTCCGACGGCGGGGTGAGCACCGGCCCACCTCGGAGCACCGCGTCGGCAAACGCCTGCAGCTGGTACTCGTAGGTCGGCCCGCCGCGTACCCGCTCCTTCGTGGTGCCCGCCAGCGCCCGGACGGTGACCCGGTTGTAGAACTGCGGGCCGGTGGCGTTGAACACCGACATCTCCCCCTGGTCACCCGACACCCGAACCGAGAGCTTGAGCGGCGTCGCCGACCACAACGCGCAGGTGATGCGACCGGTCCGGCCGTCGTCGAACGCAAGATCCGCCTGCATCCAGCGGTCGACCTCGGGCTTCGCGAGACGCGCGTGTGCGCTCGTCACCGTGGGCTCGGCGTCGGCGAGGAAGCGGAGTTGATGGATCGCGTAGCACCCCACGTCCATCGTCGCCCCGCCGGCAAGGTCGTAGCGATACCGGATGTCGTTCCGAAACGGCAGAGGGATGCACATCGTCGTCTCGATCCGGCGGACGTCGCCCAGCACGCCGCTCGTCACGATCTCCCGCATGCGGGTGGCGAGCGGGTGGTACCGCCAGTGGAACGCCTCCATCACCACCTTGCCGCTGCCCGCGGCGACTGCCGCGACCGCCTCGGCTTCGTCGGCGTTGGCGGTGAACGGCTTCTCGCAGAGCACGTGCTTGCCGGCCTCGAGGGCCTTGATCGTCCATTCCCCGTGCAGGCCGTTCGGAAGTGGGTTGTACACGGCGTCGACAGCCGGGTCGGCGAGGAGCTCCGCGTAGGAATCGTGGACCCTCCCGATCCCGTGCTTCGCGGCGAACTTCGTCGCACGGTCGACGTCGCGCGCCGCCACGGCGTACAGCTCGACCTCCGGGACGGCCCGGGCCGGCTTGACCAGCGCCGAGGGGGCGATCTTGGCGGCTCCGAGGATGCCGATGCGAAGGTGATCCACGCGCGGACCCTAGCGCCGACCTTCGCCGGCTACCGGGAGAGCAGGCCGATCGTGTAAGCGCAGCCCCAGCCGGAGTACCCGCCGTAGTCGTAGACCCGCTCGGCCACGATGATCTGCTGTTCCCGCGTCGCGAGTCCCGCGTTCGATGCGAACTGTTGACCACCGAACGCATTCCACGTCGAGTTCGCGAACCCGACGCCGCCGGAGTAGCTCGAGCCGCGCATCGACCAGTTCCCACCGGTCTCGCACACGGCGATGCGATCCCACACCGCGTCGCGCGCGGCCTTGGCCGCTTGCGCGGCCTGTACACCGGTGACCCATGCCACCGCGGCGCGCAGCTGCTCCGCCTCCGCCGCGCGTCGACGCGCGTCGAGCACGGCAACCGTGAACGCGGAGGCCGTCATCGACGTTCGCATCGACTCCTCGACGCGATCGACGACGACCGTCGCGGGCTGACCGATCTCGGTCTTCACCGCGTCGCGCGCGTCGCCGCTTGCGCCGTCGCGAGCGTTGCGTTCGGTACGGCGACCGGTGTCCTGTTCCTTCGCCGCCGCGCCTGCCGGCGATGCACCGACGACAAACGTCGCGGTGGCGACCAGCAGCACGATCAGGGTGCGCGTGTGGGTTCCGATCGACACGCGCGTCGATCCAGCATCCATGCTCATGTGGGGGAGACCTCCCAGCCTCGGCGCGCGCGTTCCAACACGCTGCGTTTCGGGGTGAGAGGTCAGGCTACGCGGCTGACCCCTGGGTCCGTCGAATCATCCCCGCGTTTTCGCAGGTCAGGGCGTCGAGAACGGTCCCGAGCTGCCTCGGAACGGGCTGGGTGATGCTCCCACCGGCCCGGTCCGGCACCGCGGCTCCGGCTCATCTACCGTTCCGACGTGCCCGATTTCGTCGACGCCACGTCGTCCGAGCTGGAACGCAAGGCCCGTGCGCTGCAATGGGTCTGCGTCGCGGAGGCCCTCACGTACTCGGTGCTCCTGTACTTCATGATCACGGGCAACGACCTCGGGCGGACGTTGACTGGTTCGCTGCACGGCGTGGTCGTTCTCGCGTTCGCGGCGATGGTCATCATGATCACACCGGCGATGCGGTGGTCGTGGTGGTACGTGGTGGCAGTGCTGCTCACCGGTCCGATCGGCGCGATCCTCGTCTACGAGCGAATCCGGCGCCACGGCGTCCCCGAGGAGTTCCGCATCAGAACGGCGACGCGCGCGTCGGAACCCTCCTCGGCCGCCCACTGACCGGCGCCGCGTCGCGCTCGGGCCTGTAGGTTGCACTCGATGGACGCCCAGGCCTTCTACGGGTTGTTGCCGACCGACGATCCGATGCGCTGGCGACTTCCGGTCGTGCCCGAGTTGTGCTCCGGGCTCGGCACGCTCTTCGGTGGGTGCGGGTTGGGGGCCAGCCTCGTCGCGTTGGAGCTCACCACCGGACGGCCGACCGTGTGGGCGACCGCGCAGTACCTCTCCTACGCGCGACCGCCCTCGATCCTCGACATCACCATCGACGAAGTGGTGCGGGGCCACCAGATCTCGCAAGCGCGTGCGGTCGCGCGTGCCGACGGCGAGGAGATCCTCACCGTGAACGCCGCGCTCGGCGAGCGATCGGTTCCGCTCTCGGGTGAGTGGGCGATCCGACCCGACGTCCCCCCACCTGCCGAGTGCCCTCCCCGGCAACTGTTCGACCGCCACCAGAACACGATCCTCAGTCGCCTCGACATGCGACTGGCCAACGCCCGCAACATGGAGGACTTCCCGGCCGAGCCCGGCGACGGACGCTCCTCGCTCTGGGTCCGGCTGCCGGGACTCCTCGAGATGTCGGCGGGTGCGCTCGCGATCGTCGGCGACTATGTGCCGTTCGGCATCGGCCAGGCGCTCGGCCAGCGCGCGGGCGGGAACAGCCTCGACAACACCTTGCGCGTCGCGAGCAGGGTCCCCACCGACTGGGTGCTCGCCGACGTGCGGGTGCACGCTGTGCGCGACGGGTTCGGCCACGGCCTCGTGCACCTCTGGGCCGAAGACGGCACCCTGCTCGGCACGGCGAGCCAGTCGACCATCGTGCGAATGTGGAGAGAGGACCTTGATCGGTCGGAGTCCGTGACGAACGGGTCCGACGAACAAACCCGGCGATGAGTGAGGCCAGACCATGACACCCGAAGCCACGGCACCAATCCAACGATGGGGCATCACGGTCCCGTTCAACGGCGTTCCGCTCCACGAGCATCGGAGCTGGTTCGAGGAGCTCGTCGACCTCGGCTACACCGACATCTGGTCGAGCGAGGCCGACGGCCACGATGCGTTCACGCCACTCGCGCTCGCAGCCGCGTGGACACCGTCGCTCCGGCTCGGTACCGCCGTCGTCCCCGCGTACACGCGCGGCCCCGCGCTCCTGGCCCAGACCGTCGCCAGCCTCGCCGATGCGGCACCGGGACGAGTCGCGCTCGGTCTCGGCACGTCGTCGAACGTGATCGTCGAACGGTGGAACGGGATCCCGTTCGACAAGCCGTACCAGCGGGTGCGCGACACGATCCGCTTCCTCCGCGCCGCGCTCTCGGGAGAGAAGGTCACCGAGGAGTACGAGACGTTCTCGGTCCGCGGATTCCGGTGTGGCGTGAAGGTCGACGTCCCGCCCCCGATCCTGGTCGGCGCGCTCCGGCAGGGGATGTTGAAGCTCGCCGGGACCGAAGGCGACGGCGCGATCGTCAACTGGCTGTCGGCCGACGACGTCCGGACGGTTGCCCCGTACGTCAACGGCAAGGAGCTCGCGGCCCGTATCTTCGTGCTGCCCTCGGAGGATCGCGACGCGGTCCGCTTCGTCGCCCGCCGCATGATCGCCGCGTACCTCAACGTGCCGGTGTACGCCGCGTTCCACGACTGGCTCGGTCGGGGCGAGATGCTCGCGCCCATGTGGGACAAGTGGCAGGCCGGCGACCGGAAGGGTGCGACGGAGGCCATCCCCGACGAGCTCATCGACCAGTTGGTCGTCCACGGTTCACCCGAGGAGTGCCGCGCCCACCTGCAGCGGTACGTCGACAACGGGATCACCACCCCGGCGCCGGCCATCCTCGCCGGACCCGACGACACCCGCAGACTCATCCGCGCCCTCGCCCCCGACGCATAGGTACCGGGAGAGGTCGCCGGACCGCCTAGCCTGGGTCGCGGAGCGGGTCGGACGTCTCGGCGCGAACATCGGCGCCACTGAGCCATCGGAGCGAACGCACATGGAAGCGACCGGATCGGGGACCAGAGCCCTGATTCTCGAGGTCGCCCTCCACAAGTTCGCCGATCACGGCTTCGCGGGGACGAGCCTCACCGAGATCGCCGACGAGGTCGGGATCCGCCGGCCGAGCCTCTTGCACCACTTCCCGTCGAAGGAAGCGCTCTACCGGGCCGTGCTCCTCGAGTCGTTCGCCGACTGGCTCTCCCTCGTGGAACAGGCCGTCGCCGCGCCCGATCGTGAGGGCTGGCCCCAGGTGGAGCGCGTCCTGCGCGCCGCGTTCCAGTTCTTCGAGGAACACCCGGAGTTCGTCCGCCTGGTCCGGCGCGAGGCACTCGAGGGTGGTTCGTTGCTGGCCGACGAGCTCGGCGAGACGATCCGGCCGTGGTTCGACCGCGGGACCGCGTTCCTCGAGCGCGAGATGGACGCCGGACGCCTCCGCCGGTACGACGCGCGGCAGCTGCTGCTCACGGGGTACGGCGCAGTGCTCTCCTACCTCTCCGACGCACCACTGGTCACATCCCTGCTCGACGAAGACCCGCTCTCGCCCGCGATGCTCAAGGAACGCCGCGAGCACGTGATCGACGTGCTCCGCAGCGCGCTGCAACCCTGAGGCGAGGGCCCGGCGTCGGCCCGCAGGCTCACCTCAGTGGCGCATGTCCGGCGCACGATCGGCCAACGCGTCCAGTCCGCTCGCCGCGACCGCCGCCCAGTGCGGCGCCGCCGCCGCGCTCGCCATCTCGACGGCTCGCCCGAGATGTCGCCGGGCCGCGTCGGGGTCGTCGAGCGCGAGGGCGAGACGGCCCAGCCAGTGGTGGCCGGGACCGAAGACGGCGCCGCCCGCGCCGAAGACACACCACTGCTCGGCGCACGGAGTCAGCGCGTCGACGAGAACTCGACGCTGGCTCGTCGTACCGATCCTGCTCGCGACCGCGGCCAGGAGCCCGAGCGCGCCGAGCGTCATGTTGTCGTGGGCGAGCAGCACGGCGGACGACGACACCACGCGGTCGAGGATCGCGCGCGCCTCTCGTTCACGGCCGGACTCGCTGCAGATCACCGCGAGCGGGGCCAGCCCCGCGTGGATGCGCCGATCGTCGGGCAACGCGGTGACCGACACCCGGTGCATCCCGGCCGCGAGCTCGCGAAGACGATCCTGCGCGTAGCGCAACGCAAAGGTCTGGAGGAACGACACCCCGTCGGCCTCGCTTTGCTCGAGGTCGACTCCGAGGCTCTTGGCGGCCCGGATGAGATCCTCGGCCTCCGACGTGGGCGCGACCATGACCGCCCGGGTCGCGCGCAGTGCGCTCGCCCAGTACACGTCCGCCGGTACACCCTGCGCCGCGGCAACCGTCGTGAACTCTGCGAGCTCGCGCTCGAAACCCTGGTCGTCGCCCGCTTCGAGGAGGTCGACGAGCAACGTGCGTCGGGCCCGCCCGACGAGAGCTCCGAGGCCCTCGTCGTCGCAGAGGTCGACCAGCTCACGACTCAAGCCCAAGCGGGCCTCGGCCGACGTGGGATCCCGGGTCAGCCCCCGGTGCAGAGAGATGAGCGCGGCTGCGATGACCTCGGGATCGGGTACCCGTCGGGCGAGGGCCAGCCCTTCGGTCGCCGTCCGCACTTCGGCCGGTTCGTCGTAGTAGCGAACCGCACCGGTCGAGCAGAGGAGCCAGGCCTGTCGTCGGGGATCGTCGTGCTCGACCGCGAGTGCGTCGTCGAGGAGCTCCCGATGGATCGGCAGGAAGGAGTCGACCGTCGCGTAGCGTGGAGTCGCGGCGATCGCGATGTCGGCCACGAGGTCGTCGGCCTCCCCCTCCTTCGCGTACCGAGCCGCGTCGACGAACGCGGCGCGCGCCTCGCCCCGCCGACCGGAGCGCTCCAGGGCCTCGCCGAGCGCGAGCAGCGCAGTCGACCGCTGGCGTGGTGACCACTCCGCGGCGTCGGCGAGCTCGAGTCCGGATCGGTACCACTGCACGGCGTCACCGTGGGCGAATCGAAGCGAAGCGTCGTGCCCGGCGCGGACCGCCAGCTCGGCGGCATGCAAGGGCTCCCCGAGTGGGAGCGCGGCAGCGAAGTGACGGGCCGGCTCCGCCCAGCGCGCCGAGCGCGGCGGCGCCAGCTCCGCCTCGGCCTCGAGCACCGCCCCGGCCCGCAGGTGGAGGCGACTCCGTCGACTCGGGGTGATCCCGCGGTAGATCGCATTTCCGACGACGGGATGACAGAAGGTGAACAGGTCGAGCTGCTCGCCTTCCACGAGAAACCCGGCGTCGATCGCGTCTTCGAGGCCCGCCAGCGCGTCGCCCTGCGACAGACCGGCGGTCGTCGCCACGGCGCGAAGTGAGAACTGACTGCCGAGCACCGAACCCGTCTCGAGCACGGTTCGGCCCACCGGGGTCAGACGACCCAGCCGACGCTGGACGAGAGCCCGGACACCATCGGGAGCGATGTCGCGCAGCGGTGGGCCCGGGTGGGTCTGGGCGAGGTCACGCACGACTTCGAGCACGAACAACGGATTGCCGTTCGTGATCTCCTGCAGCTCGTCCATCGCGCCGGCCAATCGCAGCTGCACGACTTCCGGCGCGCTCGCCTGCACGAGTGCGAGTAGCTCGTTGGTGCCGAGTCCGTCGAGCGTGATCTCGACATCGGGCTTCGCCAGGCGACCCTGCGACAACGCGCGGTCGAGTGTCGGGTCCGACGGCGCCTCGTCGTGTCGATACGTCCCGACGAGCATGAGTGACGCGGAGCTGTGACTCGCCACGTGACGCAGCAACGACACCGTGTCTGCGCTCGCCCAGTGCAGATCCTCGATCACCAGCACCGTCGGCACCGACCGGTCCCCGACGAAGAGCCGACTCACGGCGTCGAACAACCGGTAACGACCGGCGCTCGCGTCGACGTTCTGTGCCGGGTCGACGAAGCGATCCGACAGGTCAGGGAGCAGGACACCGAGCTCCGGGACCAGGTCGGGGCCCGGAGCGGCATCGATCAGCTTCCGGACCAGATGTGGGAAGGGTCCGTACTCGGTGGTCGAGTCCGGCTCGCAGCTCCCGACGAGCACACGGGCGCCGGCGCCTTCAGCTGCGACGACGAGCTGGTGGACGAGCGCGGTCTTCCCGACTCCCGCGGTACCGCGGACGAGTACCAGTCGGACCGCTCCCGCGAGCACCTCCGCCCACGCCTGTTCGAGCGCCCCGAGCTCGGCGGTGCGGCCGATGAAGGGTTCGACCCGCGCGGTCCGTACGGTCCCGACCCGGGTTGTCTGGCGCGGGGCGTCGAGCTCGGGACGTTGGAGGACGATTGCCAACTCGAGCTCGCGCAGCGACGGCGACGGCGGGATCCCGAGGGCTTCGTCGAGGGCCTCGCGGAGTCGGCTGAACTCCCGCAGCGCTTCGGATTGGCGGCCCGACCGGTACAGGGCGAGCATCAGGCGCTCCACGAGCCCTTCTCGCAGCGGGTGATCGGAGGTCGTGTGCTCGAGCACCTCGCACGCGCGTTCCGGCCGACCGAGCGAGAGCTCCGAGTCGGCGAGCTGCTCGATCGCAGCCAGACGGAGGTTGTCGAGCCGGACCGCCTCCGCGTGCACCACCTCGAGGTCGCGGACGTCGGCGTACGCAGGTCCCCGCCACGAACGAAGCGCCGACGCCAGGCTCTCGCTCGCCTCGGCCGGTTCGCCGGACGCCGCCCGGTTCCGGGCCGTGACCAGCGCCGCCTCGAACGCGAGCACGTCGAAGCCCTCGCGGCCCGCTCGCACGCAGTACCCACCGCCCCGCCGCTCGATCGGCGTCGTGGCGCCGGCTCCGAGGGCACGCCGCAGGTGGGTCAGGTGCACCCGGAGGGCGACGGACCCGGAGTCCGGGGGAGCTCCCGACCAGAGCTCGTCGACCAGCTGCTCGGCGGGGACGGCGCGGTTCACCCGGGCGAGGAGGAGCGCAAGGAGCATGCGGGACTTCCGACGCGTCAGCGGGACCGTCGCGGTGTCTCGACGAACATCCAACGGTCCGAGCGCGAAGAAGTGCATACCCCCGCGAGTCAACCCGTCGGCGTCGCCCATACGAAGACGCTAACCGTCCTCCCCCACCGGCGTTAGCGGATCGTTAGCGGTGCCGCGGTCGAGTGCGTCCCGTGCGTTGTGAACCCACCGTCCCCGCCTCCGCATCCCAGCCGACCATCACGCCCCGCGAGGAGACCCGATGGGTCCGACGCTGAGCGCGGTCGGGCGTGCGGGTGCCCACTTCGCCGATGCCGCGCAGCGTCCGAGGCTGCGCGCGTGGCTGGTCGAGGGCGTGCCCTTCCTCGACATGATCAAACGGCTCGGCTTCGACCGCCTCGTCGACGACGATCTGCGCGCGGCGATCGAGGGCCTCGACGGCGAGGCGGTGGCGACGATCCGCCAGGTCGCGATCGCCGAGATCGACCGCCTCGGCGATGCCGCGCAGGCCGAGCTCCCGTTCGAATGCACCCTCGCACGCATCGAAGGTCCGGTCGACGTGACGCGTCGCGACACCGATGGACGCCCGGTCGTGGTCATCACGGCCGCCGACTCGTGAGGCGAGGTTCCGTGGGCGACCCATCGACGACCACGTGGCGGCCGAGATCCGACGGTAGTCCCAGGCACGGACGGCGCCCACCCTCGTCGGTGTGCACGACGACCTCCGTCGTGGCCGCGTACCTCAATGCGCTGCGCGCCGCACAGGAGGCGACCGGAGAGCAACCGACCCCGGATGAGCTCTGGGAGCTCGAGGTCTTGTTCGTGTCAGTGGCGCGCTCGTACTCCTCGATGCGGGGGATCGAGTACGCCACCTGGCGCGAGGCCGGGGTACCCGTACGCGTCCTCGGCCTCGCCGCGATCCAACCGGGGGCGGAGCCCGAGGTCTCGCCCACTCGCCCGACCAGGGCCGAAGATCCCTGCAGTCGAGGCCGACTGGACTTCAGAAGCTGAAGTCTCGTTGCCAGCGGTCGAGCATCGCCACATCGCCGAACACGTCGAGCGCGGTGGGAGGGATGCGGCCGACGAGGAACAGGAGGAGATCCGATGCGCGCCCACGAGCCGCGACATCGCCCTTGGCGTGCACGCGCGTCGTCTCGATCCCGTCGCCGGTGAACCGGATGAGCCACTCGCCGTCGGCGTCGGTCGCGTGCAGGTGGATCGTCTCCCCCGACCCTCGGAGCGCCGCCACTTCGGGGCGGAACGCCAACATGAACGGGAGGTTGTCGAGCTGCTCGTCGATGCCGTCGACCGCCACGTCGGCCGGGATCGGTCGGTCGATGCCGGTGGCGTTGCTCGCGTCCCAACCGTGGACCGCGGTCTCGTGCGCCATGCGTCGGGCCCAGAATCGGGCATGGTGGTCGCCGCTCCAGGACCACACGGGCGTCTCGGGATCGGTGCCGGCGAGGACGTCGAGCAGGCGGCTGGTCCCGGCCTCGAACCAGTCGAAGATGTCTTCGCGCTCGACCGGCACCTCGCCGAGCTCGGCCTCGACGTAGCCGGTCGCGCGGGTCGAGACGAGCGTCGTCGCCCACCGCTGCGTCGTCCCGGCGTGCAGCACGAGTGCGTGGACGTCCCACTCGGGGCACGACGGAACCCGGGCGTCGACCCCGGCGGTGTGGGCCGACACCACGAGGCCCTCGGACGCGGTGCGGATGGCAGCAAGAGGTTCCATCGCACCAACGTATTGCACGCGCGCATTAGGGGAAGAGCGTCGCGGGCTCGACCGGGGCCACGAGCTCAGGTCCGTTGTTGGCGGCCTTGTTCACCAACGTGGCGACCGGGTAGGTCTCGAACCACTCCGACGGCGCGGGAACGAGCATCGGTGTGAGCCGATCGAGGTCGTGCTCGGCCGGATCGAGCCAGGCGGACCAGTCGGCTTCGTCGAGGACGACCGGCATGCGATCGTGGATCGGTGCCAGCACCTCGTTCGCGCTCGTCGTGACGATGGCGCACGACACGACCCACGGCGAGTCGGGGTCGCCGGGATCCCGCCACACCTCCCACAGCCCGGCGAACGCGAGCGGTTCACCGTCGCGTCGGTGGATGAACATGGGTTGCTTGCGCGCTCTCGCGGCGCCCTGCTTGGGCAACGCCTTCCACTCGTAGAAGCCGTCGGCCGGGAGGATGCAGCGTCGCCGGGCGAACGCCCGACGGTAGGCCGGCTTCTCGGCGAGCGTCTCGGCCCGCGCGTTGATCAGCCGGTCGCCGAGCTTGAGATCGTCGGCCCACGTCGGCACGAGGCCCCACCGGAGCGATTCGAGCAGCCGTGACCCCGGCTCCCGCTCGAGCACGGCGTAGACGTCGGCCCGGGGCGCGACGTTGTAGTCGGGCTCGTGGGGATCGGTGACCACCTCGTCGACGTCGAACCGCTCCGCAAGGAGCCTCGGCGACGACACCTGGACGTACCGACCGCACACGACAGTCAGGGACGATCGGCGAGGCGGTGGACGAAGCGGAGGCCGGACCAGATCTCGTCGATCGCGCACACCTTGTTGTCGACCAGTCCGGCGGTGAGGCCGATCTCGCGGGCCACGTCGCCGGTGAGGTCGGTTGCGACGCCCGACGTGCGCTTCGGCCAGCCGACCCACAGGCCGCCGTTGGGGACGAGCGCGCGGGCGAACACCGGGAAGCGCCGTTCGAGCTCGCGCCGACGCGTGGCGAAGAACACGATCACGTCGAGTCGCCCGCGCGCCTGCTCGGAGAGCTCCACGCCCGGAGGCAGTCCGCCGAGGGTGGACTCGAACCCCTTCGGTGCACTGATGATCCCGACCCGCATCCCATCGGCGATCCCGAGCTTCTTCGGCAACGGGGTGCCCGAGTACCCGGCCATCGGGGTATGTGATCGCACTCCGGTCACCGCGTCAAACGGACTGCGGGGCCGAGTCACACGGCGTCGCCCGGCCGGTACCGGGCGAACGACGGCACCGCGAGGCCGAGGGCGATGACTCCGATCAGGCAGAGCAGTCCCCCGGTGACGACCGACACCGTCGGCGACGCGAGCGCCGCGACCAGACCGGCCTCGAAGTCGCCGACCCGGGGGCCACCCGTGACCACGACGATGTTCACCGCCGAGATGCGCCCGCGCAGGTCGTCGGGAACGTTGGTCTGGAGGATCGTCCCCCGGAACACCGCAGAGACCACGTCGGCCGCGCCGGCGATCGCGAGGCAGACCATGGCAATCGCCAGTCGGTCGCCGGCCAGCCCGAAGCCGACGATCCCCAGTCCCCAGACCGCCACCGCGACCAGGACCGCCAGGCCCTGCCGCCGGACCCGCACCACCCAGCCCGTGGTCAACGCCCCGGTGAGCGCGCCGAGCGACACCGCGGAGAAGAGCAAGCCGACGATCTCGGGACCGCCGTCGAACTGCGTCGTCGCGAGGACCGGGAACAGCGCGCGTGGCATGCCGAAGGTCATCGCGATGATGTCGACGAGGAAGACGCTCTGGAGGATCCGCTTGCCGCCGAGGTACCGGAACCCGGCGACGATCGACGCCCACCCCGACGTGCTGTCTGGGTCGTCGACGACCGGGTGCTCACCAGCCACCGGTTCGCCTCCCGCAGCGCGGGTCTCCCGGCGGGGCGGGAGCGCCGACATGAGCGCCGCGGTCCCGATTCCCGCGGCGAACGTCACCACGTCGATGCCGTAGGCCCAGGCGAGGCCGAATCGACCCACGATGATCCCACCGAGCGCGGGACCGACGATGAGACACGTGTGGAACATCGCCTGGTTCAGCGCGAGTGCCGAGGGGAGTTGTGATTCGGTCACGAGGTTGGGGGTGATCGCGGTGCGTACCGACAACGCGAAGCCCGACAACCCCGCGATCGCCGCGGCCCCCAGGTAGACGACCGCGATGTGCGGATGGCCGGCCAGCGTTGCCGCGAGCAGCACCGCCGACGCCGCGACCTGACCGCCCTGCGCGATCAGCAGCAGGCGGCGGCGGTCGATCCGATCGACCAGCGGACTGCCGAGCACCGTGACCGCCACGAGGGGGACGAGCTGGACGAGGCCGATGACGCCGACTGCGAACGCCGAACCGGTGAGGCGGTAGACCTGGATGTAGAGCGCGACGAGACCGATGTTCGATCCGGTCTCCGACACCAACTCGCCGAACCAGAGGAGGCGGAAGTTTCGAGACTCCCGCAGCGGCGTGACGTCGACGGCGATCTGTCGGATCCGGGTCGCGAGGCCGCGTCGTGGCGGCCCCTTCCCCGATAATCCGACCATTTTGCTCGACTTTCGGAATTGTCCCCGTTACCGTGACGTTGTCGCGGAACGGAGCCTACGGCGGCTCCTCGCAGACCCCAGAACCTGACCGAACGAACGACAACCTGGAGGAACGACATGGCGATCCGCTTGGGCGACGAGGCCCCGAACTTCACCGCGGAGACCACCGAAGGAACCGTCACGCTGCACGACTACCTCGGAGACGGCTGGGGACTCCTCTTCTCGCACCCGAAGGACTTCACCCCGGTCTGCACCACCGAGCTCGGCGCGTTCGCGGCCCGCAAGGGTGAGTTCGACCAGCGCAACGTCAAGCTGATCGGCGTGAGCGTCGACCCGCTCGACTCGCACCAGAAGTGGGCGGGCGACATCGAGGAGACGCAGGGCACCGCGCTCAACTACCCCCTCATCGCCGACCCGGAGCGCAAGGTTGCCGACCTCTACGACATGATCCACCCCAACGCGAACGACACGCTCACCGTGCGGTCGGTCTTCGTGATCGGTCCCGACAAGAAGGTGAAGCTCACACTCACCTACCCCGCGAGCACCGGTCGCAACGTCGACGAGTTGCTCCGGGTCATCGACTCGCTCCAGCTCACCGCGGGCTACAGCGTCGCCACTCCGGTCAACTGGACCGACGGCGACGACGTGATCATCGTCCCGGCCGTGTCCGACGACGACGCGAAGGCCAAGTTCCCGAAGGGCTGGAACGCGGTCAAGCCGTACCTCCGCATCACCCCGCAGCCGAACAAGTAGAAGAGATGCAGCGGAGCCGCCGGACACGTTCCGGCGGCTCCTTCATCGGTGAGCGATCGAGGCGGCGGAGCGGGAATCGACCAGAGGCGGCGTCACGTGCGGACGAAGCGACGGAGGCCGACGAGGGAGCCCGTGAGGCCGATCGCGGCACCGAGCAGCAGCACGAAGAAGCCGATGCCGGCCGCGTCGCCCGAGGTGACGTACCAGCCGTTGAAGATGCCGGTCGTCGCGTTGTCGAGCACGTTGGCGAGCAGCACCTTCAGCAGGTAGACGGCACCCACCGCGATCCCGGCGCCGAGCAAACCCTGCACGAGACCTTCGGCCATGAACGGGATCCGCACGAACCAGTTCGACGCGCCAACCAACTTCATGATCTCGATCTCACGTCGGCGCGCAAACGTCGCGAGGCGGATCGTGTTCACGATCAGGAAGAGCGACGACGCGAGCAGCACCAACGACAGACCGATGAACAGGAACCGCACCCAACGGGTGAACGAGAGCAGGCCCTTCACCGCCTTCGACGCGGTGTTGACCTCGTCGACGCCGGGCTGACTCCGGAACCGGTCGGCGATCGTCTCGGTCAGCTCGGCACGCTGCGGCGCGACCCGGAACGAGGCCGGGAGATCGGCGGCGCTGATGCTCTCGAAGAGATCGGAATCCTCTTTGAAGAGCTTCTTCGCTTCTTCGAGGGCCTGTTCCTTCGAGATGAACTTGAAGGTCTTCACGTCGCGATCCGCGGTGAGTCGCGACTGGACGCCGTCGATCTGCGACTGCGTCGCGTCGACCTTCATGTAGATCTCTTCTTCGACGCCGCCCTTCCACTTCGCGGTTCCGTGGTCGACCACGCGCGACAGCAGCATGATCCCGCCGAAGAGGAACAGCGAGACGGTCACCGTGAGGATCCCGGCGAGCGTCATGAGCAGGTTGCGGCGCAACGAGATGAGCGTTTCGCGCGCGAAGTAGTTGAACTTGGCCATCATCGCGCCGTCAGCTCCCGACGCCGTAGACGCCGCGAGCCTGGTCGCGGACGAGCGAGCCGTGGTCGAGCTCGATGACGCGGCGACGCATCGAGTCGACGATGCGCGAGTCGTGGGTGGCCATGCACACGGTCGTCCCGGTGCGGTTGATCCGGTCGAGGAGGCGCATGATGCCGACGGTGGTGGCCGGGTCGAGGTTCCCGGTCGGTTCGTCGGCGAGCAGGATCAGCGGGCGGTTCACGAACGCACGGGCGACCGAGACCCGCTGCTGCTCACCACCGGAGAGCTCGTGCGGGAAGTTGTCGGCCTTCTTCGACAACCCGACGAGGTCGAGGATCTGCGGGACCTGGGCGCGGGTGACGTGTCGCGGTCGGCCGATCACCTCGGAGGCGAACGCCACGTTCTCGTACACGGTCTTGTTGGGCAGGAGCTTGAAGTCCTGGAACACCGTGCCGATGTTGCGTCGGAGCTGCGGGATCTTCCAGGTCGCGAGGCGCGAGATGTCGCGACCCGCGACGATGATCCGGCCCGACGTGACGCCCTCCTCGCGCAACAGCAGACGAAGGAACGTCGATTTCCCCGAGCCCGATGGGCCGACGAGGAAGACGAACTCGCCTTTCTGTACGTCGAGTGAGACGTCGCGGAGCGCGGAGACGCCACCCTTGTAGATCTTGGAGACCTGCTCGAAGCGGATCATGCGGTCCGGAGAGGGTAACAAACACGGAGCGTGATCTCAGGTCATGCGGGCTGTGACCTGGGGCTTATCCCTCGCCCCGCTGGCGTCGCCACTGGAGGAACGCCTCCATGAAGTCGTCGAGATCGCCGTCGAGCACGGCGTTGACGTTGCCGGTCTCGTAGATCGGTTCCTCCCGACCGTCGACCACCCGGGTCCGTTCGTCCTTCGCCATCTGGTACGGGGCGAGCACGTAGGAACGGATCTGACTTCCCCAGGCGACCTCGCGCTTCTCCCCCGCGAGACGCTCGAGCTCCAACTTCTGCTCCTCGCGCTGACGTTGGACGAGGCGTGCTGCCAGGATCTGCATCGCGCGCGCCTTGTTCTGGGTCTGCGACCGTTCGTTCTGGCACGAGACCACGATGCCGGTCGGGAGGTGGGTGAGGCGTACCGCGGAGTCGGTGACGTTCACGTGCTGACCGCCGGCACCCGACGACCGGTAGGTGTCGACGCGCAGTTCGCTCGGATCGATCTCGGGCACCTCTGCGGCCTCGAGCGACGGAACCGCCTCGAGACTCGCGAACGCGGTCTGGCGCCGGTGTTGCGAATCGAAGGGCGACAACCGCACCAGGCGGTGCACCCCCTTCTCGCCGGTGACGAGCCCGTACGCGTAGCGCCCCTTGATCGTGAAGGTGGCCGAGCTGATCCCAGCTTCCTGGCCGGTCTGGACCTCGTCGAGCTCGACGTCGAAGCCGCGCTTCTCCGCCCACCGCGTGTACATGCGGAGCAACATCTCGGCCCAGTCCTGCGCGTCGGTACCGCCGGCGCCGGAGTTGATCGAACAGATCGCGTCGCGCTCGTCGTGCTCGCCGGTGAACAGCGCGCGCAGCTCGAGGCGGTCGAGCTCGCGCGTGAGGTTCGTGATGCCCGTCTCGATCTCCGGCGCGACCGAATCGTCGCCTTCTTCACGACCGAGCTCGAAGAGCGTCTCCTGATCCGACAGGCGCGCGCCGAGTCCGTCGACGAGCTCGATGTCTTCTCGGACCCGGGCAGCTTCTGTGGTCACGGCCCGGGCCTGGTCGGGGTCGTCCCACAGGTCGGGGCTGCTCGCCTCGGCATCGAGCTCGTCGAGCCGCGTGCGGGCTTCGTCGATCCGGAGGTAGCCGTGAGCATCGGCGATGCGTCGGCGGAGATCGGCAAGGTCGTCACTGAAATCACGCACGACTGGTGAACTTACTTGACGGTCGAATCCGCTCCGCCGCCTCGATCGCCCACCTGCGCGACGACCGTGGTGAGCGTCCGCCGGGTCCGCTCCTTCTCCTGGCCGAGTAGTGGCGCCGGTACGCTGCCCCCATGGCTCATGTCGTGACCGAGGTGTGGCGCTATCCGGCGAAGAGCATGCAGGGAGAGTCGCTCCCGGCGGCGACGTTCGGCACGAACGGGATCGCGGGCGACCGGGGCTGGGCCGTGCGCGACGAGGAGCGGGGCGGCATCCGGGGCGCGAAGAAGATCGGTGGCCTCATGCAGCTCGCGGCCCGGTACCGCCACGAGCCCGAGGTCGGAGCGACCGCCGCCCGCGATCGACATCACCCTCCCCGACGGCGCCTCCGTCGCCTCCGACGGTCCCGACGTCGACGTGCGGCTGTCGGCCGCGCTCGATCATCGCGGTGACGCTCTGGCCCCTGCTCCCGGCCGACTCGCTCGACCACTACCGCCGTGGCGCCGCCGACTCCGACGACCTCGACACCGAGCTCCGGGCCATCTTCGGTCGCGAGCCCGACGAACCCCTCCCCGACCTCAGCGTGTTCCCGCCCGAGATCATGGAGTACGAGTCGCCACTCGGCACCTACTTCGACGCGTTCCCGATCCTCATCGTCACGCGGCAGTCACTCGACAACCTCGCCGCGATCGCGCCGGGTTCGCAGATCGACGTGCGGCGGTTCCGGCCGAACCTCGTCGTCGACGCGCCCGACTCCGATGATCGCTGGCCGGAGCTGGCGTGGGTCGGTCGGTCGATCCGGATCGGTTCCGTCACCCTCGACGTCGTGACCGGCTGTCCACGGTGCGTGATGGTCACGCGTCCGTTCGCCGACCTTCCCGAGGATCGCGGCGTGCTCCGGGCCGTCGTGCGCGGTGCGAACCAGATCATCGGCGCCTACGCGACCGTTCGTGCACCGGGCTCGATCGCCGTGGGCGACACGATCACGCTCGAGTAGGCCACCCGGGAGGTGGGCCGCTACCTCCCGTGGCAGAGCTTGAACTTCTTGCCGCTCCCGCAGTAGCAGGGTTCGTTGCGACCCGGGGTCTTCTCGACCCGCACCGGCTGCATCTCTTCGGGTTCGGCCTGTGCGAGCGCGGTGTTGCCGGGAGCGTCGTGCAGGGCCGCCTGTTCCTCGGGGGGCATCGATGCCGCGGTCGACCGGAGGGCATTCGCACCCTGCACGTTCTCGTCGGGCGCGCTGTACTTGAGGTTCTGCGCGGGCCGGGCCGGCGCGTCGTCGGCAACGACCTCGAGGTGGAACACGTAGCTGACGAAGTTGTCCTGGATCTGGCCCATCATGGCTTCGAACATGTCGTAGCCCTCACGCTGCCACTCCGCGAGCGGATCACGCTGGCCCATCGCGCGGAGGTTGATGCCCTCGCGGAGGTAGTCCATCTCGTAGAGGTGCTCGCGCCAGTGCTGGTCGATCACGGAGAGCATCACCCGCCGTTCGATCTCGCGCATCGTGTCCGCGCCGAGCGCCTGTTCCTTGGCTTCGTACTGGGCGATCGCGTCGTCGAGGAACAGCGACCGCAGATCGTCGCGTGACGACAGCGATTCGACCTGTTCCTTGGTGACCTTCGTGGGGAACACGAGGTTCGCCTGGGTGACGAGCTCGCCGACCTCCCACTCCTCCTCGTAGTCGGAGAGGGCGAAGGTGTCGATGAGCCGACCGACGGCGCCCTCGATCGAGACGACCGTCTCCTCCCGGAGATCGCCTCCGTCGAGGATCTGCTGGCGGCGCTTGTAGATCACCTTGCGCTGCTCGTTCATCACCTCGTCGTACTTGAGGACGTCCTTGCGGATCTCGAAGTTGCGGTCTTCGACGGTGCGCTGCGCCCGTTCGATGGCCTTGGTGACCATCTTCGCCTCGAGCGGCAGATCGTCGGGGAAGGCCTTGCCCATCACCCAGGTCATCGCGCCGGTGGCGAACAACCGCATGAGGTCGTCTTCGAGCGAGAGGTAGAAGCGGCTCTCACCCGGGTCGCCCTGGCGACCCGACCGACCGCGGAGCTGATCGTCGATCCGACGACTCTCGTGGCGTTCCGTGCCGAGCACGTAGAGACCGCCGCTGGCCCGGACGTGGTCGCCCTCGGCGCTGCAGTCGACCTTGGCCTTCGCGACCAACTCGGCGTAGCGCTCGGGTGCCTCCGCGACGGTGAGCCCTTCGGCCCGCAGCTCGACCTCGGCCAGCCCCTCGGGATTGCCTCCGAGGAGGATGTCGACGCCACGTCCGGCCATGTTGGTGGCGACGGTGACGCCATACGGTCGGCCCGCCTGGGTGACGACGTGGGCTTCGCGCTCGTGCTGCTTCGCGTTCAGCACGGCGTGCGGAATGCCGCGCTTGTCGAGCAGCCGGGAGAGCAGCTCCGACTTCTCGACGGAGATGGTTCCCACCAGCACCGGCTGGCCCTTGTCGTGGCGCTCCGCGATGTCGTCGGCCGCGGCGTGGAACTTCGCCTCTTCCGACTTGTAGATGAGGTCGGGCTCGTCGGCACGCTGGCCCGGTCGGTTCGTCGGGATCGTGACGACCTCGAGCCCGTAGGTGTGGGCGAACTCGCCGGCCTCGGTGTGCGCGGTGCCGGTCATCCCCGACAACTTCTCGTAGAGCTTGAAGTAGTTCTGGAGCGTCACCGTCGCGAGGGTCTGGTTCTCCTCCTTGATGCGGACGCTCTCCTTTGCCTCGACCGCCTGGTGGAGCCCCTCCGACCAGCGCCGTCCCTCGAGGATCCGACCGGTGAACTCGTCGACGATCTTCACCTCGCCGTCCTGCACCACGTAGTCGACGTCGCGTTTGAAGAGCTCCTTGCCCCGGAGGGCGGCCTGGAGCTGGTGGACGAAGTTCTGGTTGACGTGGTCGTAGAGGTTGTTGACGCCGAGCGCCTTCTCGACCCGGCCGATGCCCTCTTCGGTCGGCACGACCGTGCGCTTGGCTTCGTCGACCTCGTAGTCGCGGTCGCGGGTGAGGCCGCGGACCACCCGGGCGAACTTCACGTAGAGGTCGTGGGCGTCGTCGGCGCGGCCGGAGATGATGAGTGGCGTCCGGGCTTCGTCGATCAGGATCGAGTCGACCTCGTCGACGATCGCGAAGTTGAAGCCGCGCTGCACCTGTTCTTCCTTCGAACCGGCCATGTTGTCGCGGAGGTAGTCGAACCCGAACTCGTTGTTCGTGCCGTAGGTGATGTCGGCCGCGTAGGCGCGCCGCTTCTCGTCCCAGTCGTCGATGTCGGGGACGACGATGCCGGTCTCCATCCCGAGGAACCCGTAGACGTTGCCCATCCACTCGGCATCGCGGGTCGCGAGGTAGTCGTTCACCGTGATGAGGTGCACGCCGTTGCCGGCGAGCGCGTTGAGGTACGCCGGGAGCGTCGCGACGAGGGTCTTGCCCTCACCGGTCTTCATCTCGGCGACCCATCCGAGGTGCAGGCCCGCGCCGCCCATGATCTGGACGTCGTAGTGCCGCTGGCCCAGGACGCGCCGACCGGCCTCCCGGACGACGGCGAACGCCTCGGGGAGGAGATCGTCGAGATCCTCCCCGTTCCCGAGGCGCTCCCGGAACAGGATCGTCCGCGACGCCAGCTCGGCATCGGAGATGCGTTCGAGCTCGGGTTCGTACGCGGAGACTTCGGGGACGATCGACTGGAGCAGCTTGAGCTTCCGGCCTTCGCCAGCGTGGAGGATCTTCTTGAACAGGCCCATCGACAGCGAGTCTACCGGCCGGTCCGGCTATTCCAGGTCGAGCAGCTTCTCCCGCATCGCGAACACCACAGCCTCCATCCGGGAATGGAGGTGGAGCTTGTCGAGGATGTTGCGAACGTGGTTCTTCACCGTGTTCTCGGCGATGTAGAGCTCGCCGGCGATCTCGCGGTTGGTGAGGCCGTCGGCCACCAGCCGGAGCACCTCGAGCTCGCGCTCGGTGAGCGAGGCGGAATCGGTGCGCTGGCGGATCTCCGCTCGTGCAGCCAACCGGTTGTACTCGCCGAGGAGCTTGGAGGCCATCGACGGGGAGATCAGGCTGTGACCCCGGGCGACGACCCGCACCGCGTCGGCGACCTCGTCGATCGATACCTCTTTCAGCAGGTAGCCGTTGGCTCCGGCTCGGAGCGCCCCGAACAGATCATCCTCGTCGTCGGACACCGTCAGCATGACGATCCGCGTCTCCGGTCGGGCCTCCCTGATGCGGCGCGCGGCCTCGATCCCCGACGCTCCCGGCATCCGAACGTCCATGAGGACGACGTCGGGCGTGAGCGCGGCGCAGACCTCGAGCGCCTCGAGGCCGTCGCCGGCCTCACCGACCACCTCGAGATCGGGCTCGCCCGACAGGACGTTCTCGAGCCCACGTCGGAACAACGCGTGGTCGTCGACCACCACGACACGGATCACGTCGACCGCGTCCGCCTTCGATCATCCGCCTTCGATGAGGCCGAGATGGCCGTCGCGGCGACGGTAGATGACCGACGGCTTGCCGCTCTCGGCGTTGGCGAACAGGTAGAAGCTGTGACCCAGGAGCTCGAGTTGGAGCGCCGCTTCCTCCGGGGGCATCGGCTTCATCTCGAACTGCTTGGTCCGCAGGAGCAGGGCTTCACCCTCGGACCAGTCGCCGTCGCCGGCGTGCCCGTCGCCGGGTGCACCGGCGTCGTCGGCACCGTCGAGCACGAGCGGGGCCGGCTCGCGGAGCTTCCGACGCCGAGGGTGGTTCCGGGCGACGCGCTTGTCCTTCAGGCGCGTCAACTGGTGCTCGAGCTTGTCGATGGTGAGATCGAGGGCCGCGAGCTTCTCGATCGCGGCGGCGTGGGCCTTCACGAAGTGTCGTGGGAGGTGGAGCGTGACCTCACACAGCTCGTTGTCGGACACTCTCGGGTTCTTGATCTCCGAGAAGTCGACCTCGACGCGGGTCAGGTCGTGCGCGAACCGTTCGAGCTTGGAGATCTTCTCCTCCGCCGTGGCCCGCAGCCGCTTGCCGATCTCAACGTTCTTCCCTCGAACGACGATGTCCATCCGCACCTCCGCGGTCTGGGATGCACCCTGTCTACCGCGGCCACGACGGTCCGAAGAACGCGAGGAGCCGTTCGGCGACCGCGTCGGCCGGCGGGCGGTAGTGGCCCGCGGCGACGGCGTCGCGCACGCGTGCGACGCGCGCCGGACGGGCGGGATCGTCGATGGGAACCATCGTCACCCCGCTGCTCTCGAGCACCGTGGCGGCCTCGATCGACCTGGTCCATCGGCTCGCGAACGAACTCTCGCCGACATCGGATTGCACCGGGTGTCCCTCCTGGACGACCTCACCCTTCCATGTTCGGAGCGCTCATTGACCGGGTTGATGGCCAATCTCACTCTGCGTGACAACACTTAGCGGTTGCCGGGTTCGGGGGTCCTTGCAACCGTTACAGCCCGGACATATCGGGCTCCACTCGCCCGCAGCGTGGCTGCCGCGGCCCCCAGGCTCGCGCCGGTGGTGCTCACGTCGTCGACGAGGAGGACCGAGGTCGGCGCCGGACGCCGTCGGGAGGTGAATCGGGGCCCGTGCTGCCGTTCGGAACGGGGCCGCCCGGTCTGCGGCGGCCCCGGAGATCGGCACAGGAGCTCGTCGACCGCCAGCCCGAGCCGCGACGCAGCCGTGCGGGCCAGCAGTTCGGCGTGATCGAACCCGCGGCGCCGACGGCGTTCGGGAGTGGTGGGCACCCAGGTGACGACCGCGCGCTGCAGGTCGAGGGTCGACGCCGCGCCCGCCGCGGCCGCCGCCAACCACGCGAGCGCGGAACGAGCGTTGCGGTACTTGAGGCGCGCCACCAACTCCCGGGCGACACCCGCATAGGCGAACGCGGCCGTCCACTCGTCGATGCCGAACGGCGGCGTCGCATCGGGCGCCCGGACGAGTGTCGCCGCGCACGCCACGCAGACGGGTTCCGCCTGCACCCCGCACCCCGGACACGTCGCCGGGAACGCCAACCCCGCCAGGTCCGATCTCCACCGAGCAAAGGTCTGCACCGTCAGTCCCGCATCCCGGGATTCACGGTGCAGACCTGCAGGACTCGACGGTTCGACCCACCGCCCCGACGACGAATTGCGGCCGGCCGACGAGATCGCGCCACGAGAAATGGAGCACCAACCAGCCGGCCGCTGCGAGTGCGGTCCGACGCTCGAGATCGTGTTCCCATGATGACCGGCTGCCGTGCCAGCGATAGCTGTCGGCCTCGATTGCGATCCGGAGATCCGGATACGCGAGATCGGGCCGCGCGTCGGGCCGACCCTCGAGCTCGATCTCGAACTGACGGACCGGCGCTTCGAGCCCGCCACGAACGAGCAGTGCAGCGAGCCGACGCTCGAACCGGTTCGCCGGAGGTCGTTGTCCGTCCATCCGTGCTCCGAGGAGGGCGACGAGCGTGCGGACCCCTCGTCGTCCGGCGCGCCCGAGGAGGTCGACACGGTCCAGAACACGCTCTGGACGGGTCAGTCCCTGGACGAGTGCGCTGTCGAGAGCGGTCGCGAGTTGCCCGGCGCGGAGGAACGAAGCCAGGTGGATGATGGTGAGGGCGATACCTGTCGACACGATCCCGTCGATCTCGACCCGGTCGCCGGATTCCAGACCCTGCATCCGGTGGACACGGACGCCGGGTTGGCCGCGCGGCGCGCGAGCAGCGGGAACGACCACTTCGACCGGTCCTTCCTTCCATCCGTCGAGCTGCCAGAGCGCAGCGGCAGATCGGTGGGACGCAAGGGCGCCGTCACCGGCCCAGAGCACAGCGGCCAACACATCGGCCCTCCAGGTCGACGGAGCACCCGCAGCGTGGAAGACCCGCGGACGGACCCGAACCAAGTGGCCGGAGACCGTCCGGCGATGGAGCGCCGAGGAGCTCAGGCCCGAAGCGCGCGCCTCTGCGCCACCGACCACCCCGTGCTGCAACGCCGCCACTCGCATGACTTCCCTGTCATCGCGCATTCCCGGAGTGAAGCAGGAGGCTGTGACAGCTACGAGGAAACCACGAGGTCTGCACCGTCAGGCCCGGCTTCCGGGACTGAGCGTGCAGACCTCGGCGCTTGCGTATTGGGATCAGCCGAAGTTGGGGAGGGGGTCGGTGCCGGTGGCGGTGCCCTTCGCTCGGGTGACGATCGGTTCGAGGTACTCCTCGTGGGTGAGGATCCAGAAGCGCTTCGCCTGCACCGCGTCGACGACTGCGCCGGCGACGTCGGCGGGAGCGGATCCGCCTTCGACCATGCCCCGGGCGAGGTCGAGCACGAGATCCACTCCCGGGGTGACCTCGGCCGGCCCGCCGAAGCGCTCGGGGCGGGCCCGGAGGCTGTCGGCGAGGCGGGTGTGCACGAAGCCGGGACACAGCACCGAGACCCCGACCGCGCCGCCCAGCATCGCGAGCTCGTGGAACAGCGCCTCCGAGAACCCGACGACCGCGTGCTTGCTCACGGTGTACGGCCCCATGAACGGGATGGGCAACAGGCCCGCGACCGACGCCGTGTTGACCACGTGTCCTTCACCCTGTTCGAGGAGCCGGGGCATGAAGGAACGGACGCCGTGCACCACACCGTAGAAGTTCACCCCGAGCACCCAGTTCCAGTCGCTCAGCGGCTTCTCCCATTCAGCACCGCCCGATGCGCCGGTGACCCCCGCGTTGTTGCACAGCAGGTGCACCGCGTCGAAACGAGCGAACGCGGCGTCGGCCAGCGCGTCGACCGCCTCGGGATCCGAGACGTCGGTCGGCACCGCGAGGACGTCGTGGCCGGCCTGGGCGACGCTTGCGGCCGCAGCCTCGAGGGCATCCGCCTCGATGTCGGCGAGGACGACCGCCATGCCCTCGGCGGCGAAGCGCTGCGCCATGGCGAAGCCGATTCCGCTCGCCGCCCCCGTGACGACCGCGACCTTTCCCGGTCCCACCTGCGCTTCAGTTCCTCGAACTCACGACGCGTGCGAACACGTGCCCGTCACGTACGACACGTCGCCGCCGCGCACGTGCTCAGCTGCACCAGCCGCTGCTGCATGAGGCTCTTCACCACCAGGTACCCCGCGCCGTTCGTCGGTGGGCCGAGCAGGTTCTGCAGCTCGTAGGGATCGTTCACGAGGTCGTACAGCTCGTACTCGTGCACGGTGCCGCCGTACCACTCGACGTAGAGCCATCGCTCTGTCCGCACCGCCCGATACGTCGGGACCAGCGTGATCGAGCCGAACTGCGCGATCGCGGCCTGCACCTGCGCGAGCGTGTCGAGCGTGGGGTTCCCCGCGCCGTAGGTCCCCCGGTATTCGATGAGAAAGTCCTTCCGCGTCGCCGACGTGTCACCGCCGAGGACCGGGACCAGGGAGCGGCCGTCGAGGTCGAGCTGGGGTCCGGCGCCGGCCAGCTCGAGAATCGTGGGGGCGAGATCGATGTTCGTCACCATGTTGGTGTTCACGCCGTGGGGAACACCCGGCCCGGTCATGATGAACGGGACGCGGAGCGATTCCTCGTAGGGCGCCATCTTGTGATCCAGCCGGTGCGACCGCCAGTTCATCCCGTTGTCGCTCAGGAACACGATGACGGTGTTGTCGAGCTCGCCCGTCTGGGTCAGGTCGTCGACGAGGGTCGAGACCAGATCGTCGACGCCGAGGAGCGACCCGATCGCGGTGCGGTACCTGCTGGTGTCGATGTCGAGGGTTGCCTGGCTCGGGATCGGGAAACCGTTCCTGAGCCAGGTCGGCTTGTCGGAGACGTCGGCCTCATTGGTGTTCGGTCGGGTCGGGATGGCGACGGACCCGAACGGGTTCGGCTGGTAGCGCACCGGAGGGCCGACGTTGTAGTGGGGTGCGAGCGGATTCAGCTGCAGGTAGAACGGACGTTCGTCGTCGCTCTCGGCGGCGGCGATGAACTCACCGGCCTGGCCCGTCAGGACGTCGGTCTCGTAGTCCTGTGGCTCCCAGCCGTACTGCACGACGGTGCCGTTGTCGTTGGCCTTGTAGCCGTAGCCGACCCACAACCCGCCTTGATCGAGTCCGAACCAGTCGTCCCAGCCGGGGGGGATCGGATGGGTGGCCGGGTCGTAGAGGTTGAGGTACTTGCCCATGAAGCCCGTGGTGTAGCCGCGGGCCTGCAACCTCGTGCCGATCGTGTCCTGGTCGGCTCCTCCGGCGAACGCCTGATACCCGCCGTCGGGGGGTGAGTTGTCGTACACCCCGGTGTTGTGCGGATAGTTGCCGGTCAGGAGCGACGCCCGCGACGGGCAGCAGGTCGGGTCGGTGATGAACGCGTTCGAGAAGGTCGTACCGGTGTCGGCGAGTAGCGCCTTCGTCTTCGGCATTGCGTCCCAGAAGGGCGTCGTGGTCGTGTCGAGGTCGTCGACGAGCACCGTGATGATGTTCGGCGGCTGCGCGAACGTGGGCTTGAAGACCTTCCGCACGGTGTAGGTCCCGTCGCCCGCGCTCGCCCAGAACTGGTGCGGACCCGCGGTGAGATCCTTGGTGTCGAGGGTGAGCGTGAACGGGGCGGTGTTGTCCTGGTAGACGGTGGTCGACTTGAAGTCGTCGATGCGGAAGCCGATCCCGGTGGGGTTGTAGTTCACCGGTGTCGCGGTGATGGTGAACTGACCGTCGAGCGGCTGGGGCTGGTCGACGCTGAAGATGATGTTCGGGACGGGCGCGCCGGGCGGAGGCGTCGGCGTGACGAACTCGCAGGCGCCGAGGACCATGACGGCGATCAGCCCGAGCGCCACGCGCCGGCCCAGCCGACCGTTCCGGCGCCGGCCCGTTCGCGAGTCCATCCTCATCTGGCTTCCCCCCGTTGCCTTGCCTGGAACCCCGAAGCGTAGAGCTCAAACCCCCCGAGGTCACGCGTTTCGGACTTCCGGGCCGGATCGGCTGCGCCGACCCGGCCCGCGGGTGTCCGATGACCCGTGGTGCTAGTAGCGGTAGTGCTCGGGCTTGTACGGGCCCTGCACCGGGATGCCGAGGTAGTCGGCCTGCTCCTCGGTGAGGGTGGTGAGCTTCACGCCGAGCTTCTCGAGGTGCAGGCGGGCCACCTCCTCGTCGAGGTGCTTGGGAAGCGTGTACACCTTGCGCTCGTAGAAGTCGGGGTGGGTGAAGAGCTCGAGCTGCGCCATCACCTGGTTGGTGAAGCTGTTCGACATCACGAAGCTCGGGTGACCGGTCGCGCAACCGAGGTTGAGCAGACGGCCCTCGGCCAGGATGATGATCGAGTGTCCGGCCTTGCCCTTGGTCGCCGGGAACTTCCACTCGTCGACCTGCGGCTTGATCTCGATCCGCTCGATGCCCTTCGTCTTCGCGAGGCCGGCCATGTCGATCTCGTTGTCGAAGTGACCGATGTTGCCGACGATCGCGTTGTGCTTCATCTGTCGCCATGTGCTCGGCGGTGATGATGTTCTTGTTGCCGGTGGTGGTGACGAAGAGGTCGGCGGTCTCGAGGACGTCGTCGAGGGTCGTGACCTCGTAGCCCTCCATCGCCGCCTGGAGCGCGCAGATCGGGTCGATCTCGGTGATGACGACGCGAGCACCCTGGCCCCGGAGCGACTGCGCGCAGCCCTTGCCGACGTCGCCGTAGCCGCAGACGACGGTGACCTTGCCCGCGAGCATCACGTCGGTGGCGCGGCAGATGCCGTCGACGAGCGAGTGCCGGCAGCCGTAGAGGTTGTCGAACTTCGACTTCGTGACCGAGTCGTTGACGTTGATGGCCGGGAACAGCAGCGAGCCTGCCTCGGTCATCTGGTACAGGCGGTGCACCCCGGTGGTGGTCTCCTCGGTGACGCCCTTGATGGCCTCCGCCATGCGGTGCCACACGCGGTCGTCCTCGGCGTGGATGCGCGTGAGCAGCTTGAGGATGATCTCGAACTCCTCGGAGTCCGCGGTCGACGGGTCGGGGACCTTGCCCGCCTTCTCGAACTCGACGCCCTTGTGCACGACGAGCGTGGCGTCGCCACCGTCGTCGAGGATCATGTTGGGGCCGCCGCCGTCGGGCCAGCGCAGCGCGCGCTCGGTGCAGTCCCAGTACTCCTCGAGCGTCTCGCCCTTCCACGCGAAGACCGGGATGCCCGCGGCGGCGATCGCGGCCGCGGCGTGGTCCTGGGTCGAGAAGATGTTGCAGCTGGCCCAGCGCACCTCCGCGCCGAGCTCGACGAGCGTCTCGATGAGCACGGCCGTCTGGATCGTCATGTGCAACGAGCCGGTGATGCGGGCGCCCGTGAGGGGCTTGGTCGTGCCGTACCGCTCGCGCAGGGCCATGAGGCCCGGCATCTCGTGCTCGGCGAGCTCGATCTCCTTGCGGCCGAACTCGGCGAGCGAGAGGTCGGCGACCTGGAAGTCGGATCGGTCGGTCGCGGGTCGGGTTGCTGTGGTGGTCACGGTGCAGCTCCTTGCTGACTCCGGGCGCGGGCCGAAGCGGCCGCGCAGCGATGGTTCCATTCCGGAGTCGGCCCGGATCACCGGGTGACAGCCCGAAGGCCCGACCGGCGACCAGTGTAGCGGGGGTGGGTCAGCGGGGCCCGACGGCCAGCCCCCAGACGCCACCGCTCGCGATGCCGCGCACCTTGGCCCCTCCGGGCGCCGCGACCGCCCGCACGCCGATCAGCCCCACAGCGCTGAGGGTGATCGACGAAGGATCGGAAGGCACGAACGCCTCGAGGACGGTGCCTCGAGGCGCACGATCTCCGAGGGCCTGCAGGGTCGCGCCGGTCTTCGACGAGACCTGGCCGAGGAGCCGCCCCGGCGCGGCCTGGACGGTCGGTCGGCGCAGCTCCGTGACGAGGTTCGTCCGGAGCCCGGTGACGGTGTTCGTGGTGCAGTCGACCTCGAACTCCCCCCACACGTAGGGCACCTGTCCGGCTCGGACGTCGCCCGCCTTGTGCGGATCTCCGCACGATTCGCGCCACGTCCAGAGGGTCGCCGAGAACCGCCACCGGTCCTGGAGGGCCTGGTGCTTCGCGAAGTAGCCGTCGGTCGGATCGTCGGCCCGCCTCGGATCCCCGCCCCATTCGCCCACCAGCACCGGCGCGCTCCCGAACGTCGCGGCGTCGGTTCGAGCCTGCGCGAAGTCCTGCGGGGGGATCGGACCCGACGACAGTCCTCCGTTGTAGATGTGGGGCGCGTAGGCGATCTGGTCGTCGTGCCGGAAATCGGACGGCACGAAGCCGGGGCTCGGCCAGACCGGCGCGGGCTCCACGAACAGGATGTGACGGAAGCCGCGCACCTCGCGCTCGTTGCGCCGGATCTCGGCGAGCGACGCGCCCGCGAGCGCGCCCAGGTCGGCCACTTGGGCCGCGCTGAACGCGTTCGGCTCGTTCATGAGGTCGTAGCCGACGACCGCGGGTTCGCGCGCGAACCGACGGGCGAGGTGACCGAGCATCGCCGCGTACCGGGTGCGGATCCCGACACCGCCGGGCCCGGCGGCGTCGTCCCAGAACGCCGCGAACGAGGCGAACACCGCCGCGCTCGTCTCGCGGATGCCGGCGAGCGCGCAGCGCGCGGCTCCGCCGTCGAGCGTGGCCCAGCCCGGCGCGCCGTCCCAGCCGAACGCGGGATCCGTCCCCGGTGAGCAGGTCTCGCCGGGACGAGCCGCAAGGGTCGGACCCCACGCGTCCTGGTGGAGGTCGACGAGCGTGTAGACGCCACGCGACGCGAACAGGTCGACGGCGCGCTCGATGCGCGTCGAGATACCGCTCGTCGTAGTTGCCCGGCGCAGGTTCGATCCGCGACCACGACACCGCGAGTCGGACGACGTTCCAACCCTGGGCCGCGATCAGGTCGGCGTCGGTCGTGGTGAGCGGGAACGTGGTGGGGAACCGGCCGTATCGCCAGTACTCGACCAACGCGTTCACGTTCACCCCACGGAGCAGGACCTCACGACCGCGCGCGTCGACGAACCGGCCGCCCGCCGGATCGGGCACCGCGTGGATCGCAGGCAACCGGCCGCCGCCACCCGAGATCGCCTCGGCAGCCGGCGCGCCGATCGCACCAGGGACGAGCGCCGCCACCAACGCACCGAGCACCATCCACGCCGTGATCCCTGCGCGCCGACGACCGGTCATCGGCCCGACCAGCCGCGATCGGGCGCCTCGCGCACTGCTTCGGTCTCGTCGGGGCGGGCATAGTCGTCGTCGAGGCGGTACGTGGTGCCGAGCTCCGGGGTCGACACCTCGAGCACGTCGCAGTCGGTGATGCCGATGAGCCGGTGCCGTTGGCCGATCACACAGCTGTAGCCGACCCCCGGTTGGAGCTCGGTCTCGACGAGATCACCGTCGGGACCGTCCCACAACACCTTCGCCCGTCCCCCGAAGAGGAACCAGGTCTCGAGCTTCTCGTCGTGGACCTGGAAGGAGAGGCGCTTGCCGGCCTCGATGTGGAGCAGCTTGCCGACGTAGGGCCGGTCGGGAGGTGTCCAGTGGATCTCGTAGCCCCACGGCTTGTCGATCCTCCGGGCGTCTCCCTCGGCGGAGAAGGTCGAGGGATCGACTCCCCGCACGGGGTTGGGGGTCGAGGCGGCGTGGTCGGCTGCTTCAGGCACGCAGTCGCTCCTTCAGTTGCGCGATGGCATCGATGGGGCCGGGATCAACGTCGTTGGCGAGCGCGAGGTAGCAGCTGACCCAGTCGCCGAGGTACATGAGGTCGAGGACCTGTGCCAGCCGACCTTCGCCCTCGGCACCGACCGAGATCACCTCGCTCAGCGCCTCGTCGACGAGCTCGGTCGTGATCGCGAACCGCGGCGCGAGCCGTTGGTGTTCAAATCCGTGCCGGAGCTCGACGAGGGTGAACACCTGCCGGGTGACGTCGCCGTGCTGACCCCAACCACAGATCTCGTTGTGTGCGAGCTCCGGCTGCGCGTTCCAGAACGCGGGTGCCTTGGCGTTCTCGTTCACGTCGCACTTCCAGCGGTACGCGGCCACCGCGCCGAGCGCGCCGCCTCCGTAGAACAGCGGGATCGTCCGGTCGATGCGCCGGGCGATCTCACGGGCGGGGTTGCGGGCCCCCTCGACCTCGGGGCGACAAGCGTCGCGACGCCGGCCGAGTTGCTCTTGGGCCTTCACGAGGAGCGCCGGCGCGTCGGGCAGGAGTCCGACGCAGTACAGCGCGCAGAACAACGGGGCGACGAGCGCGCCGAGGGCCGAGCGCGGCATCAGGCCCTCCGGGCACGGCACGACCATCCCCCCGCGCGCACGGACCAGCGCCGCGAGCGCTCCCCCACACGTGACGGCGACGACCCTGGCGCCGGCATCGAGGCACCCGGTGGCCATCGACAGCGTCTCCTCGGTGTCGCCGGAGTACGACAGCGCGAACACCAGCGAACGCGGCCCGACGAACCCGGGCGTGCGCATCTGCTTGAGGACCATGACCGGCACCGGGAGCTCACCGCTCGCGACGGCGTTGAGCAGGTCGCCGGCGATGGCGGAACCACCCATCCCGATCACGACGACGTGGTCGATCTCGTCGGCCGACGGCAGATCCGACGGACTGATCCCCAGTGCGGCCTCGTGCGCGGATGCGAGCTGCTCGGGCAGACCGCGGACCGCGTCGAGGAACCCCAGGGAGTCGGTGGTCACGCCTCGAAGGTCGGGCTGACGCCGTCGGCCCCGGCCTTGGCGGTGAGGCGGTCGTGTTCGGCGTCGCTGACTGCTTCCGCCTCGTCGATCAGCATGATCGGGATGTCTTCGCGGACCGCGTACCGACGGTGCAGGCGGGGGTTGTAGAGCGCGTCCTCATCGACGAAGTACAGGAGCGGACCCTTGTCTTCCGGGCAGGCGAGGATTTCGAGGAGCTTGGGATCGAGGGCCATGGCGCGACTCCGGTGGGTCAGGACCCGCCCCGCACGAGCGCGAGCACCTCATCGGTGCGCGCCTCGCACGCGGCGCGGTCGGGGGCTTCGAGGTTGAGGCGGAGGAGTGGCTCCGTGTTCGATGCTCGCAGGTTGAACCACCACTCGCCGAAGTCGACGGTGAGACCGTCGAGGCGATCCTGCTGCGCGTCGGCATAGTGGGCGGCGACCGCTTCGATCACCGTGGCGGGATCGTCGACCCGGGTGTTGATCTCGCCGGAATCGGCGTACCGCTCGAACGGCACCCTCAGCTCCGAGAGCGGTTGCCCGGCCCGGGAGAGCTGCTCGAGCACGACCAACGCGGCGATCGAACCGGAGTCGGCCCGCCAGTTGTCGCGGAAGTAGTAGTGCGCCGAGTGCTCACCGCCGAAGATGGCGCCGGTCTCGGCCATGACCTGCTTGATGAACGAATGGCCGACCCGGGTGCGCACGGGCACACCACCGTTCTCACGGATCACCTCGGGCACCGCCTTGGAACAGATCAGGTTGTGCACCACCGTCTCGCCGGGGTGGCGTTCGAGGATCGCCTTGGCGACGATCGCGGTGGTCGTCGAGCCCGACACGGGTTCGCCGCGGTCGTCGACGAGGAACACGCGGTCGGCGTCGCCGTCGAACGCGAGGCCGATGTCGGCGCCGGTCTCGAGGACCGCGGCGCGGAGGTCGGCGAGGTTCTCGACCTGGATCGGATCGGCCGGGTGGTTCGGGAACGTGCCGTCGAGCTCCTGGAAGAGGACGCTCAGGTCGAACGGCAGGCCCGCGAAGACCGCAGGAACGACGAGGCCCCCCATGCCGTTCGCGGTGTCGGCGACGACCTTCAGCGGGCGCAACACCCCGGCATCGACGAACGACTGGACGTGCGCGGCGAAGTCGGCGAGCAGGTCCTGGCGCTCGACGCGGCCCTGCTCCTCGCCCCGCTCGAGCAGGCCGGCGGCGACCGCGGCCTTGATCTGCACCAACCCGGTCTCCTCGCCGACCGGTGCGGCGCCGGCGCGACAGAGCTTGATCCCGTTGTACTGGGCCGGGTTGTGGCTCGCCGTGAACATCGCTGCGGGGGCGTTGAACTTCCCCGACGCGAAGTAGCACATGTCGGTGGACGCCAGTCCGATGTCGGTCACGTCGGCGCCCGCGAGGGTCACACCCTCGATGAACGCAGCCGCGAGCGGAACCGACGACGGACGCATGTCGTGGCCGACGATGACCCGCTCGGCGCCGGTGAACGTGACGAACGCGTTCCCGACCCGCTGGGCGATCGTCGTGTCGATCTCGTCGGGGAAGATTCCCCGGATGTCGTAGGCCTTGAAGATCGCGTCGAGCGCGACGGTGCTGGACAAGAGAAGCGCCTTCGGAGGGCTACCCGGAACCCGGGAGGGAGGCTGTCATCGTAGTGCCGGAGGCGTCGGACTCCCCCACGTCGGGCTCGCCCACTTCTGCCGGGATCGATCATCTGGGGATCCGGCGTCGGATGCGGGCTGGTTCGACGGATGCACCTTCCGCCGGCGGGCGGGGCGCCCGAGGAGCACGAGCCCCGCCAGTCCTCCGAGACCGAGGAGCGTCCCCGCGATCCCGGCCCACTCGGCGGGAGTCCGGGCGTAGTAGAGCTCGACGTGCTCCGAGGTCGGCACCACGACCATGAAGTTCGGGGTGACGCGGTAGGGCCCATCCGCGCCGCGGACCGCCCAGTTCGGGTAGTCGGACACCTTCACCAACACCGGAACGCCGGTGCGGGACACGTCGAAGGCCACGGAGTCGTCGGACATCCGGACCTTCGACACGTCGACCTCGGGGAGTGGTGTGCGGGGAGCTTCGGCGGCCCGATCAGCGGGCACCCGGGCCCACGCCGCGGGACCGTCGGCGGCCAAGGGTCGGTCGAGGGCTTCGGGGGTGTCCCACCACGCCGCGCTGAGACACTCCCACGGCGTGAGCGACGGATCGTTCGGCGCGTCGGCCCCCGCCGATGCCTCGGGAGCCGGGGTGCCGAAGCACTCCGACTGGGTCCCACCGTGGATCCCGGTCGCGACCACCGGTTCGTTCGCCAACGGCTGCACCAGCGGCGCGTCGCGCACTTCGTAGACGGCCCATCCGAGGGGTGGTTTCCCGTCGCGATCCGGCACGGTCGCGACCTTCACGAGCCCGGGATCCGCGTCGGCCTTCGCCGCGCGCATCGGTCGAGTACGCGAGGTAGTAGTCGACCCCGAGCATCCGGAGGTACTCCACGCCGAGATCGAAATCGGAGATGTCTCGGTACTTCAGGCCTCGCACGGGGTTCGACGCGTTGCCCGCGCCCTCGAGCGTCGACGCAGCCATGAAGTGGTACGGGGTGGTCCCCGACGACTCGTAGTACAGACCCTCCATCGAGGTCGTGTGCCCCCCGGTGAAGTACGGGAGCATCATCAGCGCGAGCGACGAGCCGTAGGCGTCGATGCTCCCGCCCCCCTCCCACAACGCTCGCCCCGGCGGCAGCGCCCGCATCTCGTCGATGAGCGACTTGAACTCGGGCCACGGCTTCGGTCGGTGGTCGGCGGACGCCAGGCCCGACGTGTCCTCGTACCCCGAGTAGTTCCAGTCGGCCCAGAAACGGAGGAACCCCCGGGTCGCGTCGACGCGGACGAGCGTGGCCCCGGTGATGAGCACCACGACCAGTGCCGCAGCACCGGCCCCGAGCACGGTGCCGCGAGCGGTCGTGGGTCTCCGGGTCGGGCGATCCACGCCTTCGGGCGCGCTTCCCTCGAGATCGGGCTCGGCCATCACCCACTCGACGGCCCGACGCACGAACAGCGGGATCTCCGCGACGCCGATGCCGGCGAGCAGGAAGAGGCTCACGTACCAGAACGGGAGGAATCGAAGGTTCCACGCGTGCGCCTCCGGCCACAGGCGGAACACGACTGCGAACAACACGGCGATGGTGAACAGGACGTAGGGGCCGCGCTCGCGCCGGAGTCCGGCGGCGACGAGCCCGACCACCGCGAAGAGGAAGACCCACCAGAAGTACGTCGGGAAGAGGTACGTGACGTACTCGGTGATCTTCTCGTACCGCATGTTCGACGTGTACCCGAAGCTCGCGAGCAACGGCAGAGACCAGAAGGTCGTGAGCAGCGCGCCAACTGCGCCGATCGCGAACGCGATGAGCGCGGTGCGGGTGGGCTTGTAGAAGAGCCAGATCACCACCGCGCCCACGGCGGCGAAGATCCCGACGACGAGGTGGCTCAGCACGACGGCCGCGAGCAAGACCGCGGGCAGCCACGGCCGTCGCGAGTCGCGCAGCGCAACGGCGAGCGCGCCGAAGAAGCACAGCGCGAGCGCGAGCGCGAGCGTGTAGGAGAACTCTCCTGCCAGGTTGCTGCGCAGGGTCCCGCCCATGATCCCCTGGTTGAACGCGATCGTCGTCGCTTCCTGCGAGGTCCCCGGTGCACCCTTGAAGAACAGGAACGCGACCATGGCCGGCGCGCACAGGGTGGCCATGACGCGGCGGAGCCCGAGGCCGCGGGCACACGCGTACGCCGCGGCGGGCAGGGCGACCGGTCCGATCGCGGTGACGACCTTGAACGCGACGTTGTACGGCAGGACGACGTCGAGCAGGACAGTCAGGAGTGCGGGGATCGGGAAGTAGAACTGGCCCGCGGGGAAGCCGGCGTACCAGTCCTGCGACCAGCCGGCGACGCGCCAGTGCGGCAGGAGGTGGTCGCGGAGGTAGGCGGGGAACCAGACGTGGGCGGCCATGTCGCCGCCGTTCGCGGTGGTGTTCCGGAGCAGCAGGTCGGGTCGGAGCTGCCAGAGCACGTACCCGCAGCACGCGAGCACAGCGAGGCCGAGGACGAACGGGGTGAGCGTCTCCACCACACCCTGACCGCGGAACGGCGGTTCCTCGCCCCTCGCGGGCTTTGGCGCCCCTCCGAACGCTGGTTGCTCACCGTCGAACGGGTCGTCGGCGCGAACGGGTCGCGGCTCGTCGACACCGGGGGTGAGATCGACGGGCATCGGGTCAGCTTGCCAGTCGACACCGGGCCCGCGGTGGCGGGCCGTGATCACGCGGTGCGTGTCGTGCGGACGCGACTCGGCCGGGGCTCCCGGCGCACCGCGCCGACCCGGAGGCCGATGCGGGGCGCCATCACCCCGGCCGGGCTCGCCCTACGTCGCGAGTTGCAGTCGAACGAGTCGACCCCGCAGGGCGATGTGTCGCCGTGCTCGGGTCAGTGCGCCCGGGCCCGGTCCAACACGTGAGACAGGGTCAGCGAACCGCCGGCCCCTTCCCATCCTTGGCTCTCACACTTGCCGCAGCGACGGAACATGAGCTCCTCGCCACCGACCGTCATCCTGATCTCGACCAGCTCCCGCTTGCCGCATGTGCTGCACCGCATCCCGGACTCCCCGTTTCGTGGGCTTGCCTTGCCAGCCTCTTGGCACCGTTCCCAGGTTCGTGCATCGGGGTCGGAGCTGGATCTCTGGAGGATGATGGGAGGATGATCCCGCGTTTCCCCTGGTCAGGAGGGCGCAGCGGAGGCGCCGGACACCGCGCACGGGACGCCCACGGGTGAGCGATCGAGGCGCCGCAGCGAAGCCCGACCGTTCAGCAGGAGGGCGCAGCGGAGGCGCCGGACACCGCGCACGGGACGCCCACGGGTGAGCGATCGAGGCGCCGCAGCGAAGCCCGACCGTTCAGCAGGAGGGCGCAGCGGAGGCGCCGGACACCGCGCACGGGACGCCCACGGGTGAGCGATCGAGGCGCCGCAGCGAAGCCCGACCGTTCAGCAGGAGGGCGCAGCGGAGGCGCCGGACACCGCGCACGGGACGCCCACGGGTGAGCGATCGAGGCGCCGCAGCGAAGCCCGACCGTTCAGCAGGAGGGCGCAGCGGAGGCGCCGGACACCGCGGACGGAACGCCCACGGGTGAGCGATCGAGGCGCCGCAGCGAAGCCCGACCGTTCAGCAGGAGGGCGCAGCGGAGCCGCCGGTCAGTGCAGGCGTGGGAGGAGGACGGCGAGGATCTGGACGGTGGTGAGCAGGTTGAAGCCGGCGTGGAAGAAGATCGACCGGGAGAGCTCCCCCGAACGGACCGCGAGCACCGCGGAGATCACCCCCATGGCGACGAGCGCCGGGAGCGCGACGTAGGCGCCCGGATCGAGCAGAACGTGGGCCGATCCGAACACGACGCCGCTCACGAAGATCGCCCCGACCGGCGACATCCGACGCAGCAGCGATCGCAGCAGTAGGCCGCGGTACACCAGCTCCTCGATGACCGGCGCGACGACCACCACCCCGATCGCGAAGAGGATCTGCACCGTCCCCTGCGCCTTCTGGAACTGCTTGACGACTTCCTGGCCGGCGTCGTCACCCGCGAGTTGACTGATCGGCAGGAGCAGGAGGCCCAGGCCGAGGCTCGTCCCGAGGCCGACGAGCATCCACCCGGCGTCGCGGGCCCTGACGGCGAACCCGAAATCGGCGCCGAGGCTGCCCCGGCCCTTGCGTCGGGAGATGAACTCGAGGAACGCGAGGGTCGCGGCCGACTGGCCCAACATCGACGCGACGAGCCCCGCGACCGGCACCGTGCCGTCATCCGTCCCGAACGGGACGACGGCGATGGTGGCACCGATGATGCCGACGACCCAGGCGAGGAAGAAGTCGCCGAGACCCCAGCGGATCGGTGAGCGGGTCGAGCCGAGCCCGGGAATTCCCCACCTCGGCGCGCCGTTTCCCGAGTTCACGGGCGTCGACCGCGGGGAAGGGCTGACATCGGCAGCAGCGTACTGGCCGACTTCCAGGGTCCCCGATCGCCGAATACCCGGCACCACCAGCACCCGAGGGCCACACACAGCACCGTGGGCCCTACCATTGGGAACCACCGACCGGCGCTTCGTCGGACGGCCGAGCATTCAGGAGTGCCACCTCCGTGCCGACGAATATCCGGCGATGAGCCGCCGACCGAACGACGTCAGACCTCCGGGCGGGTCCCGACCCAGCGGACCCCCTCCGAAGCCTTCCTCCTCCTCGTTCCCGAGGTGGTTGCCGTGGGTGGTCCTCGCCGCGCTCGCAGCGGTGCTCCTCCTCACGAGTCTCGGCGGCAGCAGTCCGAGCAAGCAGTCGCTCAGCTTCAGCGAGTTCACCGCCGCCGTCGAGGAAGGCACCGTGAAGTCGGTCGACTTCGACAAGGACAGCGGCAAGATCAACGGTGAGTTCAAGGACCCCGTCGACGGGAAGTCGGAGTTCAGCAGCGACGGGCCGAAGGACGACCTGCCGGCGAGCACGCTCGCGCTCCTGAAGAAGCAGGACGTCGACTTCAACTACACCCAGGAGGGCTCGAACATCTTCGCCGAGCTCCTCCCCCTGCTGATCCCGGTCGTGCTCGTCATCGGCTTCTTCGTCTGGATGAACCGACGGGCGCAGGGCCAGATGGGCGCGGTCATGAACATCGGCAAGAGCCGGGCGAAGGTCTACAACACCGAGAAGCCGAAGACGACGTTCGCCGACGTTGCCGGCTACGGGCCGGTGAAGGAGGAGATCACCGAGGTGGTCGACTTCCTCAAGAACCCGGGCAAGTTCTCCGAGATCGGCGCGCGCATCCCGAAGGGTGTGCTGCTCGTCGGCCCTCCCGGTACCGGCAAGACACTCATCGCGCGTGCGGTCGCCGGCGAGGCGGGAGTGCCGTTCGTGTCGGTCACTGGCTCCGACTTCATGGAGATGTTCGTCGGAGTCGGAGCGGCGCGCGTGCGTGACCTCTTCCAGACCGCGCGGAAGCAGGCCCCCGCGATCATCTTCGTCGACGAGATCGACTCCATCGGCCGCAAGCGCGGGGCCGGCCTCGGCGGCGGCCACGACGAGCGTGAGCAGACCCTGAACCAGATGCTCGCCGAGATGGACGGCTTCGAAGCCACCGAGGGCATCGTGATGATGGCGGCGACCAACCGCCCCGACGTCCTCGACCCCGCGCTCCTGCGGCCGGGCCGGTTCGACCGTCAGATCATGGTCCCACTGCCGACGCAGGACGAACGCGTCTCGATCCTCAAGGTGCACTTCCGCGACAAGAAGATCTCCGGCGACGTCGACCTCGACGTCGTCGCACGCGGCACGCCCGGGATGAGCGGTGCCGATCTCGCCGGCCTCGTCAACGAAGCGGCGCTCTTCGCGGTGCGTCGGGGCGAGAACGAGGTGCACGCCCGCGACTTCGACGATGCGCGCGACCGGGTCCTCATGGGTCTCAAGCGCGAGTCGATGGTGCTGACCGAAGAGGAGAAGGAGGTCGTTGCGTACCACGAAGGTGGTCACGCAACGCTCGCGTACGTCCTCGAGCACGCCGACCCCGTGCACAAGGTCACGATCCTGCCCACCGGCATGGCGCTCGGTGTGACCCAGCAGCTCCCCATCGAGGAGCGTCACATCTATCTGAAGGAGTACATCACCGACTCCCTCGTCGTCCGTCTCGGCGGGCGGATCGCCGAAGAGCTGATCTACGGCCACCTCTCGACCGGTGCGCAGAACGACCTCGTCGGTTGCACGGAGCTCGCCCGCAAGATGGTGCGGGAATGGGGCATGTCGAAGCGGATCGGGCCGATGGCCTGGGGTTCGCAGGGAGCGGTGTTCCTGGGCGAGGACCTGGTGCACACCCGCGACTACTCCGACGAGACCGCACGCGTCATCGACGAAGAGGTCGAGTTCATCCTCCGCGAGGAGGAAGACCGGACCCGTCGCGTGCTCGGCGAGTACCGACCCGGGCTCGAAGCGGTCGCGCGGGCGCTGCTCGAGCACGAGACACTCGAAGGGGCCGAGGTCGGGCGGCTCATCGACGAGGCCATGGGCCGCAAGGTGGGCGGGCCGCGCATGGTCACCCGGGCCGACGGCACCGAGGTGGAGGCGACCGAAGACGAAGCCGACACCGATCGGGTCGAGGCCCCCGACATGTTCGCTCCCCTCCCCACGGAGTAGGAACGTCCTCACGGTCGAATCCGCTGCGCCGGCTCGACCGCTCAGCCGCCGGCTTCGCTCCGTCTCCGCTAGGCGCGCAGCTCGGCGACCGCGGCCCAGATGTCGGTGGCCGAGGTCGGCCCGACGAAGGCGGCCCGCACGACACCCTCCGCGTCGGCGACGACCACCATCGGCACGGCCGAGATGCCGTAGCGGTCGTGGATCTCGCGGTCGTCCTGGTAGGTCAGCTCGGCGACCGCGACCTGGGGCGTGTCGAGGGGGGCGATCTTCGCCGCGAGGTCGGGGCACGACCCGCACGTGGTCGAGCTGAAGAGCGCGACGAGCCACGGGGCGTCGGGTCGCGGGAAGTCGCCCCGCCGGAGCTGTCGGGGTGTCGGGAACGAGTCGACCGGCGGGCCTTCAGGCTTGCGGCGGCGGATGATCGCGGCGACCCCGATCGCGACGACCACGATGGCCGCGGCGATGAGCGCGCGTTCGATCATGGTGTCTCCCCGGGAGCCGGCCCGGGGATCCCCGGACTGACGGTGACCCAGGTGGCGCCGACGCTCTGACGGGCCGCGGCGACGGGTTGCGTCGCATCCACCACGATCCCTGCGTCCACCGCGACTCCGAGCGCGGTCGAGGTCGAAGGCGAACCGTCGGCCCGGCCCGACCCGGACGGCCCGCTGGGGAACGTCGCTCGACCCACCACCGATCGCCCGCAGCGTCACCCGAGCCGGTCGTCGACCGCGGTTCGCGATCACGATCGAGTCGGTGGTGTCGGCGGCGACACGTCCGGTGGCGAAGGCCCAACGTCGGGACGTCGTCGGGACACCGATCGCCGCGGCGACGCCGGTCGGCGGTCGACCCAGGGTCTGTTCCGCGACGACGGGGGATGCGGAGTCGACCTCGATCCACGCACCGAGGCCGGCCGGAACCCGGGCACCGACGTCGACGGCCACCGCAGCGCGGCTCGGGACCACGACGACCTGCGGTGCGAGTGTGGCATCGCCGTCGAGGCGGATGCGCACCGTCACCTGCGCCGGGCTCGCGCCCGGATTCGCGACCGCGACGACGCTGCCGCCGCCGACTCCGCCCACCGGGAACGACCATCGGGTCGAGAGCTCGGGAGTGCCGAGCGACACCGAGAGACCCTTCGGTTCGGCCTCCCGAACCGTTGCCTGCTCCGCGACGACGCGACCGGTCCGGGTGCGGACCTGGGTCGCGACGGTCGCCTGTCGGCTCACCGAATCGTGCAGCGGCACCATGACCCGCGTCCGACGGGGAACGACGATGCCCTGGAGGTCGCCGGGCGCGAGGAACCCGCCGTCGGTGAGGAACGTGAGGTCGACGATCGCGTCGTCGCCGAACGGGTTGAACAGGGCGAGCCACAATTGGCTCCCCCGGTCGGTCGTCCCCGCGGCGAAGGACCACGAGGCCGACGGACCCGTTGCACACGGACCGACGGCGACGTCGTCGTTCCCGACCACCTCGTGCTCGACCACCGCGACGCCACCGAACGTCTCGACCACGACGCCGGGCTCGGGGGTCGCGAGCACATCGGCGACCGGGACCCGACTCTGCGCGCGCGCCGCGACCTCGAAGTCTCGCGTCACCGATTCACCACCACCGCCGGGCATGACGGTGACCGATGCCTGGACTGCCCGCGACCCGAGGTTCGTCACGATGATCGTCTCCGGCGTCGGACCGTCGGGCGTCGACGATCCGATCGCGCAGTACCAGGCGTTCGACAGCGAGTCGGCCGACGGGATCGTCGGTCCCGCGACCTCGATCGCGCTGCTCGACCGGCCGTCGTCGCTGATGCGATCGACCACCGCGGCGAACACGAGGGCCACGAGCACGACGACGAGGATCGGCCACCGGCGATCAGCGTCGCGGACCGCATCGCGTGCCGCATCTCGCGCTGCGTCGCGTCGCGTCGTGGTGGGCGGCGGAAGGTCGGGCGGATTCACGTCGGTCATGCCCCGACCTCGGCGACGGGTTCGGTCGCGGCCGATGCCTCTGCCCGAGCCGCGCGGCGCGCCCTCCGCGCCGCTCGCACGCGTCGGCCGACCTTCGTGCTCCGGAACCAGAACACCGCCAATGCGAGCCACACCAGCACCTGCGCCAGTGCCATCAGGTTTCGCTGCCACTGGGCCGTGAATCGGAAGCCGATCACGCCCGGAGCGCGTTGCTCGAAGCCGTTGGACCAGCCGAACGCCTCGACGTGATCGAGCGATCGATCGCCCGACCGGCCGCTCCAAGCAGACGAGTACGCCTCCGACAGGAGCACGGCCCCGGCCCGGGTCGTCGCGTCGGGTGGCACCGGTCGGGCATCCGACAGGTCGCTGCGGAGCGCGGCACGCGACGGATCGGGGGCATCGGGACGGAGCGCGTCGATCGATTCGCCGCGGAGAACCGACGGCGTGGGTGCCCACGCGTCGTTCTCGTACAGCACCAGGCCGCCCTCGGACTCGAGTCGACTGAGATCGAGCTGGTCGGCGAGCCCGCGGGTGAGCTGGGGCGTGGGTCGGGCCCGCTCACCCCCGCTCGCACCCGAGCCGGGAGGGAGCGCGACGTACCGGACCCCCATCGGCGCAAGGAGGTGTCCGAGTCGGTTGGTCAGGCCCTCGCGCGTGTCGGTCACGGCGTCGTCGACGAGCCCGGCCGCAGCACCGCCCGGCGCCGGCCACAGGTCGAGCGCACCACCCGGGCCGCCCCGGGTGATCCCGTAGCCGATGCCGTCGCCGGAGACGGTGGCATCGATCGGGAGGACGTCGGGATCGCCGACCCAGAGCACCCGGAACCCACCCTGGGTCTGCTCGCTGTCCATCCACGACAACGCGGTGTTCCAGTCGGTCGACGGCGCGTGCCAGCGACCGTCGAGTGCATCGGCCGCGAACCCGAGCGCGGGGAGCACCAGGACGACGGGCACCGCGATCGCCGCGATCTGGCGCCAGCCCAGCTGGAAGTGGTGCAGGTCGGTCCGGAACGCACCGACTCCGAGGCCGACCGCGAGCGCGATGCCGAGCGCGGCCGGGACGAGCAGACCTTCGGGCGCAGGAACCGCGGCATCGGGCGCAATCACCGTCGGCAACCAGGCCAACCCGAACCCGACGAGCGCGAGGACCCAGGCCCGGGCGGCCCAGGCGAGTCGGGGCCCGGTGGTGACGAGGACCGCGAGCGCAGCCGCGAGCAGGAGTGTCCAACCCCCCGCGCCGGCCCCCGCCGGACCGGTGTGGAAGCGAAGGACCGCGGAGAGATCGAGGGTCGCGGGGAAACCGAGTCCCCACGCGGCCGACCGTTCGCCGCTCCGCAGCAGCGCCAGCGGCCAGGGAAGCAGCAGAGCCAGCGCGCCGACAGATCCGACGAGCGCCATCCGGACCGATCGCAGCGCCGGATAGTCGTCGCCTGCGAGGGGCTGCGCCATGAGCAACGCGATCGCTGCTGCAGTCAACACCAGGAACGCCGGTGGCCAGAACGCGGTCGCGACCGCGAGGAGCGCGACGAGCGGAAGGTACCGACGGATCCGCGCCGGCCAGCGCTCGTCGACCGGTCGTACTGCGCGTGTCATCACCTGCTGCAACAAGAACGGCGCCAGCGCGTAGAAGACGAGTGGCCCGAGGCGACCGTTCGCCAACGCGTTACGTGCGATCGGGTTGATCCCGTACACGAGCGCCGACGCGAGTGCGGCCCTTCGGTTCCCGGCGACGTGGCGGGTGAGTCGGAACGCTCCGATCACACCGAGTGGGAGCATCGCAGTGACGAGCACCGAACGCGCCAGACCGGTTGCCCCCAACAGCACCGTGCCGGCCCCCGCGAGCAGCGCGAACACCGGAGGCGGCGTCGACGCCGAGCCCAGGCCCTGATGGCGCCAGCCCGACCCGAACGCCGACAGGAGGTCCCCGACCCCCGGCCACGGGAGGAACTGGCCCACCGCGGGAACGTGACCGAAGAGGAACTCGCGTGTCCCGAACAGGAAGACGACCGCGAAGGCCACGAGGGCGATCCCGAGCGGCTCGCGCAGCGCGCGAGCGCGCGGTGTCGACGGCGTCGCGACTGACATCGCTCAGCGACTGGATCCGCGCTTCGGCCTGCACGTGCTCGACGACGTAGTTGCGGGCCCGGGCACTTCCCCGGAACTGCAGCCACCGGAGGTCGGAGTCGGGGATGGTGCGACTCGCCTGGACCGACCGGCGGGCCGCGCGGAGCTCGCCGAAGTGGCGCAGGTTCCAGATCCACGCCCCGAAGACCGCTCGCGCACGCGCGCCGCGCCGCGACGCGACGAACACCGCCGACTCGAGGAGCCCGAGCAGCATGGCGATCGGTACCACCCACAGCAGCGTCGGCGCGGAGTAGGCCTTGAGCAGTGCCCGCAGCCGGTGCCGCAGTACCAGTCGTTCGTCGGGCGTCTGCGCGTCGGACCGGTCGCGGATCGCCTCGCGGTGACGGGCGCGAGCGTCGGGTGCCACGAGAATGCGGGCACCGATCAGCCTGGCCCGCCAACACAGATCGAGATCTTCGCCGCCGGGAAAGGTCTCTGGGTCGAACCCGCCGAGCTCGGCGAAGAGGTCGGCCCGCAGGAGCATCGCGGCACTCGACACGTAGAAGACGTCGCGCACGCCGTCGTGCTGCTCCTGGTCGAGTTCGCCGGGCTCGATGCCCGAGTACGCGACACCGAAACGGTCGATGGCCATCCCGACCTGGAGCAACACCTCGGGGTTGTCGGGATCGACGAGCTTCGGCCCCACGATCCCCGCGTTCGAGCGGTACGCCTCCTCGACGAGGAGGCGGATCGTCGACGGCTCGAGGGCGACGTCGTCGTGGAAGAGGAAGAGGAAGGTCGCGCCTTCCACGGCGTCGAGGGCCTCGTTCGCCGCGACGGCGAACCCGACGTTGGTCTCGAGTCGACGGACGAACGCCCGGGGCAGGACGGCCGCGATCCGTGGGGTCGGATCGTCGTCGGATCCGGCGTCGAGGACGAGGACCGCGAGGTTCGGGTAGTCGGAGTCGCGGATGCCCTCGAGCGTCGCCTCGAGCCACGCGCCGGGGTTGTTCGTCACCATCACCGCAACCACGGGCGGGGGGACGAGAACGGGCTCGGCCGGCTCCGCGGGCGCAGGGATCACGGCGGGCGCGGGGACCGGGGGCCCGGGGACGGGAGGGTCAGCGGTCTCCATCGGGCGGCTCACCATACCAACTGCCACTTCGTGAGCCGGGTCACGAGTGCTTGCAAGAGTTAGCACTTTCGTATACTCTTGTGAGCACACAGTCGAAGGAGAGAGCAATGGACGTCACCAAGAGCATCAAGGACGCCGGCTACATCGCAGTCGGCGCCGGCGTGATCGGCTTCCAGCAGGCCCAGGTCCGCCGCCGTGAGATCACCTCCGAGGTCACCCGCCGCGCCCAGGGCGCCCGAAGCTGCGCCGAGAGCCAGCTCGCGTCGGTCCGCAGCCAGGTCGCGACCCAGTCGGCCTCGGTCCGCACCAACGTCGAGGACCAGGCCCTCGGAGTGTGGGAGCTGGCCAACGTCGGCATCTCGGGCGTCACCACGAGCATCACCGACACCGCGACGGGCGTCGCCGGCACTGCGACCGGTTTCGCCGGCACCGCCACCGATGCCGCGAGCGGGTTCGCCGAAGACGTGCGCGAGCTCGTCGAACCGGTCGTCGGCGAGGCGCGGATCCGGGTCGAGCCGATCGTCGAGCAGTTGCAGGCCGTCCCCGACCACGTCGTCCGGGCGGTCGACGCCGGTCGCACGAAGGTCCTCGGCCTCGTCGGGGTCGGCGCCGGCGCCTCCGCCACCGCGGCCTGAACCACTCCGCCTGCGAACACCCCCGTCCGGGCGCGCGTACGCTCAGCACCCATGTACGTCGCCCTGGCCGGAGGAGTAGGTGCCGCTCGGTTCTTGCGGGGTCTCGTGCGTGTCGTCCCCGAGGCCGCGGTCACCGTCGTGGTGAACACGGCCGACGACGACAGTGTTCCACGGTCTCCACGTCAGCCCCGATCTCGACACCGTCACCTACACCCTGGCGGGCGCCGAGCACCCGGAGCAGGGATGGGGGCTCGACGGCGAGACGTTCACGACGATGGACGCGTTCGTCGCGCTACGACCGACCGACGTGGTTCCGCCTCGGAGACCGTGATCTCGCGACCCACCTCTACCGGTCCGAGCGGCTCGCCGAGGGAGCATCGCTCTCCACCGTCACGACCGAGATCGCCGAGGCGTGGGGTGTGGTCCCCCACCTCCTCCCGATGAGCGACGACCCGATCTCGACCCGGATCACGATCACCCGGCCCGACGGGACCTCCGATGAGGTCGCGATGCAGGAGTGGTTCGTGCACCAGCGAGCCGAACCGCCCGTGTCGGGCGGTCCGGTTCGAGGGCGCCGACGGAGCAACCGCCGCGCCGGGCGTGATCGAGGCACTGGAGACAGCCGAGGCGATCCTGGTCTGCCCGTCGAACCCGGTGATCTCGATCGGCCCGATCCTCGCCGTTCCCGGCGTGCACGACGTGCTCGTCCGTCGTCGCGACCGCGTCGTCGGCGTGAGCCCCATCATCGCGGGCCGGACCGTGAAGGGTCCCGCCGACCGGCTCATGGCCGGCCTCGGGATCGACGTCTCCTGTGTCGGCGTGGCCCGCGTCTACTCGGCGTTCTGCAGCACCCTCGTCATCGACGCGGGCGATGCCGACCGGGCGGCCGAGGTCGAGGCGACCGGCGTGCGTGCGGTCGTCGCCGACACGCTCATGACCGACGCCCGGGTCGCCGCGGCACTGGCGCGCCACACGCTCGACGCCGTCGCGTGACGGGCGGGCTCAGCGTCATCCCGATCGCCGACATCCCCGAGATCGCGGTGGGCGATCCGCTCGCCGACCTCATCATGGCCGCGGCGACGGCGCAGGCGACGCCGCTCCTCCCCCGCGATTGCATCGTCGTGACCCAGAAGATCGTGTCGAAGGCCGAGGGCCGGATCGTTCCGCTCACGCCCGACGACCTCGATGCGAGGCGGGCGCTCATCGAACAGGAATCCACCCGCATCCTGCGCCGACGCGGCGACCTCCTCATCAGCGAGACGACCCATGGGTTCGTGTGCGCCAACGCCGGCATCGACCTCTCGAACGTCGACGACGGCTCGGCTGCGTTGCTTCCGGTCGACAGCGACCGGTCGGCCCGCACGATCCGCGACGGTCTGCGCGCGCGGCACGGAGTCGAGGTCGCGATCGTGATCTCCGACACGTTCGGGCGCGCGTGGCGACGTGGCCTCACCGATGTCGCCATCGGGGTGGCCGGACTCGCCGCCGTAGTCGACCTGCGCGGCTCGACCGACTCACGCGGACGGGAGTTGTTCGCGACCGAGGTGGCCGTCGCCGACGAGGTCGCCGCCGCGGCCGAGCTCGCGATGGGCAAGGCCGCCGGGATCCCCGCGGCGATCGTGCGCGGGCTCGACCCGGCCTGGTTCCGGGAATCGGCGGTCGACGAGCTGATCCGGCCCCCGGCCGAGGACCTCTTCCGGTGAGTGCGAGAGTGCCCGCCTTCGTGGAGGCCCGACGATCGATCCGGGCGTTCACCGACGAGCCGGTGGACCAGCTCGTGCTCGACCGGCTCGTGGAGGCCGCGTGTCTCGCACCGGCGCCGCATCACTCCCGGCCGTGGCGGTTCGTGACCGTGATCACCGCCGCCGCCAAGGAAGCGCTCGGCTCCGGCATGGGCGACCGCTGGCGACGGGACCTGCTCACCGACGGCGTCGACCCTTCGCGCGTCGACGAGTTGGTGACCGCGTCGCACGCCAAGCTGACCGGCGCGCCCGCTCTCGTCGTCGGCTGCCTCACGTGGGACGGTCTCGACCGGTATCCCGATGCCGATCGTCAGCGCGCCGAATGGGGCATGGCCCTGCTCTCACTCGGAGCGGGGGTGGAGAACCTGATGCTCGCCGCCGCCGACGTCGGCCTCGCGTCGTGCTGGGTCGCGGCGCCGATCTTCTGCCCCGAAGCGGCACGCGACGCACTCGACCTCCCCGCCGAATGGCTGCCGCACGCGCTCGTCCTCGTCGGCCGACCCGACCCGTCGTACGCGCCCCGCGATCGCCCCGGAGTACCCCTCGAGGAACTCCGCGCGACCAGGTAGCAGGAGAAGAAGCGGAGGCGGCGGTCACGCGACGCGGGACTCGGAGCGGTGAGCGATCGAGCCGCCGCAGCGGATTCGACCGTCAGCGACGCTGGGTGGCTTTGAACCACTCGAGCGTGCGGCCGACACCCTCGTCGAGGCTCGTGAACGGCTTCCAGCCGAGGTGGATCTCGGCCCGGCCCGGATCGAGGGCCGATCGAGCCAGCTCACCGAGGCGCGCCGGCGCGTAGTGCGCGGTCTCCTTCGAGCCGGTGAGGCGGGCCATGACGTCGAACAGCTGCTGGACGCTCGTCTCGACGCCCGTGCCGATGTTGACGAGCAGTCCGCCGCCCTTCTCGGTGGCGCGCACGAACGCGTCGACGACGTCGTCGACGAACACGAAGTCGCGGGTCTGGCGGCCGTCGCCGAAGATCGTGGCGCGCTCCCGGCCGAGCAGCTTCGCGGCGAAGATCGAGACGACGCCGGCTTCGCCGTTCGGGTCCTGTCGGGGGCCGTAGACGTTGGCGAGCGCGAGCGCGGTGTACTCGAGTCCGTGCACCTCGCGGTAGTAGTGCAGGTAGTCGCCGACCGCCTTCTTGGCGACGCCGTAGGGCGACTCGGGTCGCTGCGGGTGCCCCTCCCGGACCGGGAGGTCTTCGGGGGATCCGTAGATGGTCCCGCCGGAGCTCGCGAACACGACCTTGCGGGTGCCGGCGGCCAGCGCGCCCTGGAACAGGTTCAGCGCGCCGAGGATGTTCACCTCGGCGTCGAACGCAGGCCTCGCAACCGAGACGCGCACATCGGCTTGCGCGGCGAGGTGGTAGATGACCTCCGGCTTGCGGTGGGCCACGAGGTCGGTGATCGCGGGCGACCGCAGGTCGAGACGGTGGAACGAGAAGCGGCGCGAGCGGTCGGCGCGGGCATCGGCCAGGTTGGCGAGCGAGCCGGTCGAGAGGTCGTCGACCACGTCGACGTCGTAGCCCTCGACCACGAGCCGGTCGACGAGGGTGGAGGCGATGAAGCCGGCGCCGCCGGTGACGAGCACCCTCACGCAGGACCGGCCTGGAGCACGCCGTCGCTGCCGACCACGGCGTGCAGCACCGAGGCGTCGGGCTCGACCCGAACCGCCCCGAACACGACCGCGTCTTCGAGGTGTGCGCGCGCGCCGATCGACGCGTCGGCGCCGACGACCGCGTTGCGGATGCGGGCTCCGGCGCCCACGGTGACGCCCGCGCCCAGCAGGACCGGGGCTTCGATCCGTGCGTCGGCTGCGATTGTCACCGCACCCTGGACCCAGACGCCCGGTTCGCGTTCGGTGGCGCCGGGTGCCGGTGGCCGCCCGAGGCGACCGGCGAGCACGTCGGCGTGCGCCTGGAGGTACTTGTCGGGAGTCCCGATGTCGAGCCAGTACCCGTCGCTCCGGAACGCGAACAGGCGACCCGGTCGGTCGAGCATCCGCGGGAACGTCTCCCGTTCGATCGACACGGTGAGTCGGGGCGGGATCCGTTCGAGCACCGAGGGCTCGAGCACGTAGGTACCCGCGTTCACCCAGTTGGTGGGGGCGCGACCCGGGGGTGGCTTCTCCACGAACGCGATGACCTCACCGTCGTCGCGGGTCGGTACGACCCCGAATGCCGACGGGTCGTCGACCCGGGTCAGCGCGATCGTCGCCTCCGCGCCGCTCGTCTCGTGGAACGCGACCAGCGAGCGGAGGTCGAGATCGGTGAGCACGTCGCCGTTGCAGACGATCAACCGTTCGTCGATCCCCTCCGCCGCGAACCGGATGCCGCCAGCGGTACCGAGCGGTTCCGGCTCTTCCCGGAACCGCAGACGAGCCGATCCGAATCGGGCTTCTCCCGGCGCGTCGCCGTCGGCCAGGTGCTCCCGGAACGCGTCGGGGAGATAGCCCAGCGACAGCACGATGTCGTCGACCCCGTGGTCGGTGAGCCAGGTGAGCTGCCGATCGAGGAAGGCCAGATTGGCGATCGGCAACAGCCCCTTCGGGGTCTTGTAGGTCAGCGGACGCAGGCGCGTCCCTTCTCCGCCGACGAGGACGACCGCCTTCACGGGGTGGAAGGTGCGGGGGTGGTCGGGTCCGTCGCCGGTGTGCCGGCCAGCGTCGAAGAGGTCGACGCGGTCGACGACGTCGACGCCGCGGGGGCGCCGCCGAGGTCCTGGATGTTCGAGAGCGCCGATTCGGCGTCGGGCGGTTCCGGGACCTGCTGACCCTTGGGCAGGAACGCGATCGCGACGATGCTGGCGTTCTGCGGACGGAAGTCGGCGGGGTTCCCGGTCTGCGGCGTGCCCGTCCAGGGCTCGCCGTACTTCCCGGTGGCCCACACGAGGTTCGCCTTCTGGCCCTTGAACTCACCGCTCGGGCAGGTGTAGCCGTTCTGGTACTCGGTACCGTCCCACAGCTTCATCGAGGTGCTGTCGAGCTCCCAGCCCGCACCCTCGTTGTCGTCGATGAACCGCCCGACCGTGGCGTTCTTGCCCGCCGCAGCCGAGGAGTAGGGATGGATGTGCATGAGACCGTCGCCGTGAGAGTGGATCCCCAGCGGCGACTCGAACGCGGGGGCGGCGGGCAACCACGTGCCACAGACGTTCACGCCCAGATACGCGTGCCAGTGGTCCTTGTTCACGACCGGGGCCGCGTTGCTCTCGGAACCACCGCGGGCCAGCACGATGCCGACCACGCCGATGATCACCACGACGGCGGTCGCGACCGTCCAGCCCATCGATCCGCCCCGACGCTTGGTGCGGCGGATCTTCGCCCGTGCCTGTGCCCGTGAGTACTTGCCTTTTCGACGTGCCATGAGGCGCCCAGGCTAGCGAACCGTGCGCGGACGCTCGGTTCGCCCTCCGACGGCGCGCGCGCCGAGCTGGGCCGCCGCCCGGACCGAGAGGAACACCACCGCCGGCCCCAGGAGCAGCCGCCGGGGGCCGCGCCAGTGCTTCGCCGCGAAGCGGGCCGCCGACCGGTGGTGCTCGACGATCATCCGGTACGGATGGCGATCCGTGCTCACGCCCTGCAGGTGCAGGACTGCGCCGCCCGGTTCGTACGCGACCCGCCATCCCGCACCGGTCAGCCGGGCACACAGGTCGACGTCTTCGAGGTACATGAAGAACCCTTCGTCCCATCCACCCACCTCGTCGAAGGCGCTTCGGCGGAGCCAGAGGGCCGAGCCGGAGAGCCAGCCCACATCGCGTGGGCTCGACCAGTCGGCGTCGAGCCGGCGATACCGGCGGGTGAACGGATTGGCCGGCCAGATGAGCCCGAGGACCGCGTGGCCGACCGCGTCGACCCCCGACGGGACGACGCGGGCCGACGGGTACTGAGAACCATCGGGGTTGCGCACGCGGGGACCGACCGCGGCGAGATCGGCTGCGGCGTCGAGGCGATCGAGCATGGCGGCCGCGGTGCCGGGATCGACTTCGACATCGGGGTTGACCGCGGCGACCACCGGCGCGTACGTGGCCGCGACGCCGAGGTTGTTGGCCCGGCTGAACCCGAGGTTGGTCGGGGCGCGGACGAGGGTGACGTCGGGATGCGCGGCAGCGAGGGCCTCGGCTGAACCGTCGTCGGAGGCGTTGTCGACCACCACGATCTCGGGTGGCTCACCCGCGCTGGTGTCGGCGAGCAGGGAGTCGACACAGGCCAACAAGGCCTCGCCGGCGTTGTAGTTGACGACGACCGCCGCCCAGCGAACCTCGGTCTCCATCACCCGGTCGGTGCGTTCCTGCTCGATGGATCGCTCCGCTGCACCGTCTCGATCGCTCACCGGTTCACGTCGTCGGATCGGTGGCCGGCGCCTCCGCTGCGCTCACTCCGATACCACTCGTGGGTGAGGGCGAGGCCGGTCGGGAGGTCGATCTCGGGCTTCCAGCCGAGGACCCTGGCCGCGAGGGAGATGTCGGGGCACCGCCGCGTCGGATCGTCGACCGGGAGCTCCTCGAACACGATCTCGGAGCTCGATCCGGTGACTTGGAGCACCGCTTCGGCGAGCTGAAGAACCGTGAACTCGGCCGGGTTGCCGATGTTGACGGGACCGGTGACGTCGGACTCGAGCAGTGCGAGGATCCCCCGCACCTCATCGTCGACGTAGCAGAACGAACGAGTCTGGCTGCCGTCGCCGTAGATCGTGATCGGCGCACCGTCCATCGCCTGCACGAGGAAGTTCGACACCACCCGTCCGTCGGCCGGGCGCAGACGCGGCCCGTAGGTGTTGAAGATGCGCACGATGCGCGTCTGCAGGCCGTGGGCCCGGTGGTACGCCAGGGTGATCGCCTCGGAGAACCGCTTCGCTTCGTCGTACACACCGCGGGACCGACCGGGTTCACGTTGCCCCAGTACGACTCCGGTTGCGGATGCACGGTCGGATCGCCGTACACCTCGCTCGTCGACGCGAGCAGGAACCGTGCCCCCTTGGCCTTCGCGAGACCCAGCGCGTTGTGCGTGCCGAGAGAGCCGACCTTGAGCGTCTTGATGGGATGCTCGAGGTAGTCCTGCGGGCTCGCCGGACTCGCGAGGTGCAACACCGCGTCGACCGGGCCCTCGACATGGACGAACTGCGTGACGTCGTAACGCTCGAACGTGAACGCAGGATCGGGGAGGAGCGCCTCGATGTTCTCGATCCGCCCGGTGAGGAGGTTGTCGAGGACCACGACCTGCCAGCCACGCGCCACGAGCGCCCGACAGATGTGGGAACCGATGAACCCCGCACCCCCCGTCACCACTGCTCGGGGCGACGCGCCGCTCAAGATCTCCCGACGCCTTCGTAGGTGAAGCCGAGTCGTCGGAGTGCCGACGGGTCGAGCAGGTTGCGGGTGTCGAGCACCACGGTCGACGCCATCGCGTCGCGCACACGCTCGAAATCGAGCCAGCGGAACTCGTCCCATTCGGTGAGCAGGGCCAGGACCTCTGCCCCCGCTGCCGCATCGTAGGGGTCGGGCGCGACATCGAGGCCCGGCACCGCGACCCCGGCACGCTCCCCCGCCGCCGGGTCGTAGCCGCGGACCACGGCCCCCTCCTCGAGCAGACGGCGGACGATGAACACCGCCGGTGAGTCGCGGAGGTCGTCGGTGTTGGCCTTGAAGGTGAGACCCCACACCGCGACCGGTGTGCCCTCGAGGGAGCCGCCGGCCAGGCGACGGATCTTGTCGATCATCCGGTCGTGCTGGGCGCGGTTCACGTCGACGACACCACGGAGCAGGCTGAAGTCGTACCCCGCGAGCTCTGCGGCATGCAGCAGCGCGGCGGTGTCCTTCGGGAAGCACGAGCCGCCGTATCCGGGACCCGGGCGGAGGAACTCCGATCCGATGCGGTTGTCGTAGCCCATCCCCATCGCGACCTCACGCACGTCGGCGTCGACGGCTTCACACAGGTTCGCGATGGCGTTCACGAACGAGATCTTCATCGCGAGGAACGCGTTCGAGGCGTACTTGATCATCTCGGCCGACGCCGGCTCGGTGACGAGGATCGGGGCGTCGAGGCTCTTGTAGAGCTCCGAGACCCGCACCGCGATCTCGGGATCCTCGCAGCCGATGACGACCCGGTTCGGGTGGAGGAAGTCGCGCACCGAGGTCCCCTCACGGAGGAACTCCGGGTTCGACGCGACCCCGATGGCCTCGACTGAGGCCCCGGCTTCAGCGAGCAGCCGTTGCACGAACCGGGTCGAACCCACCGGCATCGTCGACTTGTTCACGACGACCGTCCCCGGTCGCAGCACGGGCGCGATCTCGCGGGCGACGTCTTCCACGAACGAGAGGTCGGCAGAGCCGTCGTCGCCCTGGGGTGTCGGGACGCAGAGGAACACGAACTCGGCGGCCTCCGCGGCGGACGCAGCACCCACGACGAATCGGAGTCGCTGGGACTCGAGCCCTGCGTGGACGAGCTCGGGGAGACCGTCTTCCATGATCGGGATCTCGCCCTTGGTGAGGCGGTCCACCCGTTCGGCGTCGATGTCGGCGCAGACGACTGCGTGCCCGAGGTGGGCGAGACACGCGCCCGTGGTGAGGCCGACGTACCCCGCGCCGATGACCGCGACCCGGCTCATCCGGGATCGCCACCCGGCGCGGCCAGGTACTCGGCGAGCGCGTCGCGGTAGTGGCGCAGCCGCGGGACCCCCGCCGCGGGCAGGGCGAGGTTCGACATCGCGCTGAACTCGGGCCGGGCGGCAGGTCGGCCGAGGTCGGCGGTCGATACGACCTTGAGAAGCGACGGGTCGAGCCCGCGCAGCTCGAGCACGTCGGCGGCCATCTGGTAGCGCGTGCACACCCCTTCGTTCACCGCGTGGAAGAGCCCCGACACACGTTGGAGAGCGAGTTGCACGAGCACCGCGGCAACGTCGGGCGCGAACGACGGCGAACCCGTCTGGTCGTCGACGAAGCCGTAGTCGGCGCCGGCGGCGGCATCGAGGGCGAGTTGGACGAAGTCCTTGCCGCGGTTGCCGAAGACCCACGCGGTGCGAGCGATCGCCCACGACGACGCGTGCCGCGCCACCTCGATCTCGCCTCCGAGCTTCGACCGGCCGTAGTGCGAGATCGGGTTGGTGTCGTCCCACTCGTGGTACGGGCGACCCGCGGTCCCGTCGAACACGTAGTCGGTGGAGACGTGCACGACGTGGGCGCCGATCCTCGACGCGGCGATCGCGAGGAAGCGGGGTCCGAGGGCGTTGACCGCGAACGCCCGGTCGGGATCGCTCTCGCACCCGTCGACGTTGGTCAACGCACCCGGGTTCACGATCGCGTCGGGCGCGAAGGTGCCGACCACCTGCTCGATCTGCTCCCGGTCGCCGAGGTCGAGGTCGGCGTGGGTGACGCCGAGCACCTCGGGGCCGGTTGGGTGGGCGGCGAGCGCCGCGACGACCTCGGAACCGACCTGGCCTCCTGCTCCGGTGACCAGCACCTTCATGAGGGATCTCCGGTGGGGTTCTGGCGTGCGCACGCGGCGGGCAGGCGGTGGAAAGTCATCCGGCCCAGGTTATCGGCACCGATTCTCCGCCTCCGGAGGGGAACCCCGTCCTACTGCTGCACGCACCCGGTCTCGGCGAGGTGGCGCTGCAGGCCCTGGACGTACCGCTCGGCCTCCCGCAGCACGTCGGCGGGCGGATCGACCCCGGGGGGCAAGGTGATGGTCGTCGGGAGGGTGCTCGAGGTCGACGACGTGACCGCCGCGGCGACGCCCGCCGGGGCCGAGACCCCGCCGAAGTCGGCTCCCAGGACGACCACGACATCGGCGTCGGCGATCCCCTGGTCCTCCGACAACGTGCCGGCACCCCCGAAGTAGCTCTGGACCAGCCGTCCGGCCTTCTCGAGTCCGGGGCGGTAGCGGATCTCCGTGCCGTCGGAACGCGGCGCGTTGCCGAGGCCCGCCCCGGCGAAACCGAACTGTCGTTGGAGCGAATCCAAGGTCGATGCCGCGAGACCGTCGGTCCCGGAACCGTTGAGCACCCGCACCCGTACCTGCGCCGGAAGGATCCCCGTCGGGGCGACCGGCGGCGGGTCGAACGTCCGGAGCCGAGCCAGCACCGCCTCGGCATCGGGATTGTCGGGCAGGAGGATCGACTGGCCGTCGTCGGACGTGCTCCCGTACGTCGGGAGGGTGAGCATCTCGATCGAGTTCGGGTCGGCGGGATCGACGGTGCGGAACGTGTTCACCAACTTGAAGACGTCGCCGCGGGTGAGCGCGGAGTCGACGACGAGCTTCGGGATCACGTTGTCGGCGATCTCGCCGGCCTTCAGGGGGTTCCCGAGGGCCGCCCGGTACGCGAGGGATCCGATCCGGCGGATGAAGTTCTGCTGCCGCGCGATCCTTCCGAGGTCGGGGATCGCGTCGGCGTAGTTCCAGTCGCCGGTCTCGGGGTCGTAGTACTCGAGGTACCGGCTCCGGACGTATTGGAGCGCCTCGCGACCGTCGAGCTGGTAGCAGCCCGCGGCGGGAGCGGAGAACCCGGTGAGCTTGTCGCGCGCCTCCGCGGGGAGGTACACCGGAACCCGGCCGACCGCGTCGACGATGCCCTCGAACGTCGCGAAGTCGACCTCGAGGTAGTGGTTGATCGGGATCCCGAAGTTCGCCTGCAGCGTGTCGATCACCTTCTGCGGACCGTCGTTGAACGCCGCGTTGATCTTCGCCTCGCCGATCCCCGGGATGTCGACCCAGAGGTCGCGCGGGAACGAGACCACCACGCTGGTGCGCGAGTTGGGCTCGACGTGCACGACCATGATCGTGTCGGAGCGCTGGCCCGTCTGTTCGTCCTTGCTGCCGAAGGCCTCTTCCTGCTCCGGCGTGCTCGCGAAGGCGCGGGTGTCGGACCCGATCAGGAGGAAGTTCCCGGCGACGCCGGGATCGGCGGGTGCGAGCTTCACCTCGACGCGCGAGATCTGCTCGAACTTCTGGTCGATGGCGATGTTGGCCCCGACCACGCCGCCGACGGTGAAGACCACCGCGACTCCGAGCGCGATGACGTACCGGTGGGTGAAGGAACGCAGGTTCGAGCGGATGAAGCTGGCCGGGGGCACCGAGCGGTTCATCAGGGCAGACAGGCCGCGGCGGGATCCGCCGGAGTGGTGGTCGTCGTCGTCTTCGACGACTTGGCCTTCGCGGTCGTGGAGGTCGCGGGCGTGACCCCCACGGCAGAGAACTCCGACCCGAGCACGACCGTCACGTCGGTCCCCTCGATCGTCGAATCGGGCACGAGCGTTCCCTGGCCCCCGAGCTTCTCCTGGACCAGGGTCGCAGCGGCCAGGCCGGCGCTCCCGTAGCGGACCTGCGTCTGCGCGAGCGACTCCGACCAGTTACCGGCGGTCCCGGCGACGAAGCCGAACTGCCGGTGCAGGGCGTCGAGCGTGGCTGCGGCCAGCCCGGTGATCCCCGAGGCGTTCAACACCCGGACCCGGACCTGCGCGGGCTTCACATCGGGCTCCTTCGACGGATCAGGTTCACCGATCTGGTTGAGGCGGGCCACGAGCTCGTCGGCCGCCGGCTGGTCCGGTAGGAGCCGGGCGTTGTCGCCATAGGGCTTGTTCGGGAACGTGACCATCTCGACCTGGCTCGGGTCGCTGGGATCGATGGAACGGAACAGGTTCACCAGTCCGAAGATCTGGCTGCGGCCGAAGGAGTCGTCCATCGTGAGGTTCGGCACGACGGCATCGGCGACGTTCTTGGCGGTGAGCGGGTTCTTGACCGCCTTGCGGAACGCGACGGTGCCGAGGCGACGCACGAACTCCTGCTGGCGCTCGATCCGGTCGAGGTCGGCGCGGGGCGACGCGTTGACCCACTCCCCGTCGACCTCTTTCTCCATCGAACGGCTGCGGACGTACGCGAGTGAGTCCTTGCCGTTGAGCGCCACACAACCGGGCTGCTCCACGAGCAGGCCCGTCACCTCGTCCCGGACGGGGTCGGGGAAGTAGAGGTGCACCGAACCGATCGCGTTCACGACCCCTCGGAACGAATCGAAGTCGACCTCGACGAAGTGGTGGATGTCGAGCCCGAAGTTCTGTTGCAGCGTGTCGATCACCTTCTGCGCGCCCGCTTCGACGCTGTCGGCCTCGGCGAACGCGGCGTTGATGCGCGTCCGCCCGACCCCGGGGACGTCGACCACCATGTCGCGCGGGATCGACGCGACGAGCGCCTTCTTGGTGTCGGGATCGACGTGGACGATCATCATCGTGTCGGAACGCTGACCCGCTTCGACCGCCTTGTCGCCGAACTGCTCCGCGTCGATCGCGTTGTCGATGAACGCCCGCGAGTCGGAGCCGATGAGGAGGTAGTTCCCGGCCTCTGCCTCGCCGGGCAGCTCCGCGGTGCGCAGCTGCACCCGGTCGATCCCCGCGAGGCTCGAATCGATCATGACGTTCGCGCCGACGACCCCACCGATGGTGAGGACGAAGACGACGCCCAGCGCGATGACATAGCGCTGGGTCCAGGCGCGAAGGGTCGGGTTGGGAGGTTTCACGGAGCCCCGATCGTACCGAATGGACGTCCGCAGAATGGGTCACCGTCCCGGCTCGACGTACCCTCGGGTCCATGGGATCGCGGCCCCGAGCGGGACTGGAACTGGTGTCGGCCGCACCGCCGGGCGCCGTGATCGCCCAGTTGGGCGGCTCCGACGCCGTGGCCGTGCGCGACGGCTCCGCGACGTTGATCGCGGTCGACCCGGTGGAGACCGTGGTCGCGTCGGGCGACCGTGCCCTGGTCGCCCTCTCGCAACTCACGCCGGGGTGGTGGGCCGGTTTCCTCGCCTACGACCTCGGCCGCGCGATCGAGCGGGTCGTCACGCGGACCGCACCGAGCCCACTCCCCGACCTCGTGCTGGCGCGCTTCGACGCCCGCCTCGCACTTGATCCGCACGGACGGGCGCGGCTCGAGGGCGACCCCGACAGTGCGGCCGCGGGCCGGCTCCGGACGGCATACGCGGCTGCGCCCGATGCTCGGCCGCCCGAGCACCCCGACCTCGGACCGTGGCGTTCGAGCCTGACCCACGAGGAGTTCGCCGACCGCGTCCGCGCCATCGCCGACCTCCTCACCGCGGGTGAGTGCTACCAGGTGAACCTGACCCGGCAGCTCGTCTGCGACACGCCGGCTGATCCGGTCGCGCTCTTCACCGCACTCGCTACCGAGAACCCCGCTCCGTACGGCGCGCTCGTCCGCCTGGCCGGGACCTCGGTGGTCTCGGCCTCTCCCGAGTGCTTTCTCCGCTGGGACGGACCCGTCGTGGAGACCCGGCCGGTCAAGGGAACAGGACCGACCGCAGCCGCGCTCGCGGCGAGCCCCAAGGACCGGGCCGAGAACGTCATGATCGTCGACCTCGCGCGCAATGATCTCGGCCGCGTCTGCGTGCCCGGTTCGATCGTGGTTCCCGAACTCTTCCGAGTCGAGGAGCACCCGGGGCTCTTCCACCTCGTGAGCACGGTGCGGGGCCGTCGGCGCGTCGGGGTCGGACCCGCCGAGCTGCTGCGGGCGACGTTCCCGCCGGCCTCGGTGACGGGGGCGCCGAAGCCCCGGGTCCTGCAGGCGATCGAAGACCTCGAACCCGTGCGGCGCGGGGTCTACTGCGGAGCGCTCGGATGGATCGACACTGAACGCGACGCCGGAGACCTGGCCGTTGCGATCCGCACGTTCACCGTGCCGGGAGCGACCGGACAGACGACGCTCGGCGTCGGCGCGGGAATCGTCGCCGACTCCGACCCACACGCCGAGTGGGCCGAGACCGAGCTCAAGGCGGCGCGGCTGCTCCGCGCTGCAGGAGCGGGAGCGTGACGGCGGGATCACGTGAGTTGGCGTCGGCACGGAGCGGTGCGTTCGAGACCGTGCGCGTCTACCGAGGGACGCCCTTCGCCTGGCGCCGCCACGTCGAGCGCCTCACCGTCGCGACCGACGATCTGGGGATCACCCCACCCGACCCCGTCCACCTTCGTCATGCGGTCGACGAGGTCCTCCGGGCCGGCGACCTCACCGACGCGCGACTGCGGATCACCGTGCTCGCCCCGACACCCGACGGAACCGCCGGCGAGCCGGCCGACGTGATCGTCGGTTCCGGAGCGCTCCCACCGCGACGCCTCGTGGCCCGGGTCGTCATCGCCTCTTGGCCGCGCAACGAACGCGCCGCAATGGTCGGGGTGAAGTCGACGTCGTACGCCGAGAACGTCCGGGCGTTCGCCGACGCGCGCGCCGTCGGGGCCGACGAGTGCGTGTTCGCCAACACGCGCGGCGAGCTCTGTGAGGCCACCGGGTCCAACGTGTTCGTCGTCGACGGGGGCGTGATCCGGACGCCGCCCGAGCGCTCCGGGTGCCTCCTCGGGGTCACCCGATCGCTCGTGATCGAGCTCGCCCAGGCCGACGGGATCACCGTCGAGGAGGTCGCGATGCCGATCGGCGTGCTCGGAACCGCCGACGAGGCCTTCCTCACCTCCACGACCCGCGAGGTGCAGGCGATCGGGGCGGTCGAGGCCGGCGACGGTGGCTCGCGGGGATCGGCCCCGGGCCCGGTGACGCGCCGCCTGGCTCTGCTCTACCGGGACCTGGTCGACCGCGACCCGGATCCGTGATCCATGATGTCCACGGAGGCAAAATCCCTCAGGTCGAGTGGAAAGTCGGTCGTTACCCGCCACATGCGTAGAGCATCTGTCCTCATCGCCCTCGTCTTCACCGTCGCCCTGGTGCTCCCGGCTGCCGCCGGTGCCGCCAGTGTGAACGTGTACAAGAAGGGTCTCGTCAGCGTCAGCGACCTCCCGGCCGGCTGGACCGCGGCGACTGCCGACACCGCGAACGACGACGACGCCGCCACCGCGATCGCGGACTGCGTGGGCAAGCCGATCGCCAAGAAGAAGAAGGTCGTCGTCGGCGACGACATCACCGACTCGACCGGGAACTTCATGGTCGCGAGTTCCGTCGCCGTCTACCCGTCGGCCAAGGCCGCGAAGGCGCAGTTCAAGGTGTACCAGAGCTCCAAGTACGCAGGCTGCGCGAAGAAGTACTTCGAGACCACACCGTTCGGTGAGGGTGGTCCCCTCCCGACTGCCGTCATCACCGACGAGGTCGCCCTCGACTCGTACGGTGATCGTTCGGTGGCCTACGCCGCCCAGGCCGTGATCCCGAACGCCGACGGCACCGAGCTCGAGGTGACCAGCATCCAGGCCGCGGTGCTCCGCGGCAAGGCGATCGCGCGCTACCAGTTCAACAGCGTGGGTGACGACGTGTTCGACCAGAAGACCGGCGAGGCGCTCCTCGCGAAGCTCGACAAGCGCCTCGACAAGGCGAAGCTGTAACGACGCGGCGTCGGACGACCGGGAGCATCATGCGGATCAAGCTGGCACTCGCGACCGTCGCAGTGGCGACGGTCGCCGTGCTCGCCGTCGGCGCCGCCGGCGCGTCGCAGCGGTCGGACCGTGCCACCGCCCGATCGCTGGTGGTCCGGGCCACGGATCTCACCGGTGACTGGACCACGGGTCCACCCGACGCGGCCGACGACGACGCCAGCGACAACGCAACCGCGAAGTGCCTCGGCGTGAGGAAGAACCCGAACAAGCGCCGCACGGCGCACGTGGAGGGACTGGGCCTCACCCGGTCCGACGGCGTCGACGTCCAGTCGAGCGGCAACGTCTTCAAGAGTCGCGCCGCGCTCCGGGCGAGCCTCGCGTTGTTCGATCGCCCCCGGCTTGCGACGTGCTTCGAGCGCCTCCTGCGCGCGAGCCTGCGCGACGACCTGCCGAACGCCACCGTCGACGACTTCACCCTCGGGCGGCTGCCGGTGACGATCCCCGGCGTGCAGGCCCGCGGCTTCCGCATCACCGTGGTCGTGACCGATCCCGACTCCGGCGAGTCGGCGACCATCGTGTCCGACGAGATCCTCGCCTGGACGGGCCGACTCGGATCGTCGGCGACGATCACGACCCAGAACGCGGCTCCACCCAACGATCTCGAGTCCGAGGTCGCAACGGTGCTCGGCCAACGACTCCTCGCCGCCTGACCTGACCCGGTCCTGACCTGACCCGACGCGTGACCTGACCGGACGCCCGGTCAGACGGGCCGGAGGTGGACCACGTCGCCCGCCGAGATCGTGACACGGGCGCCGTCGGGCGTCTCGACCACGAGGCCACCGAGCTCGTCGACATCTCGGGCCACCCCCTCGATCGGGCCTGCGGCGCGCTCGACTCGTACCGCCGCGCCGATCGTCGCGAGCCGGGCGCGGTAGTGGTCAAGAAGGATCTCGTCGGACGAGTCGAGTCGCGCGCCGAGGTGCCGGAGGAAGGTCTCGAGCAGCCGTTCCCGATCGACGGATCGACCCGCGACGACCTCGCACGCCGTCGCGGTCGCCGTGAGGTCGGGAGGCACCGCATCGGCGCCCACGTTGATCCCGATGCCGACGACGACTGCCCGCACCACCCCCGAGGTACCGACGTCGGCCTCGGCCAGGACGCCCGCGAGCTTGCGGCCGTCGGCGAGGAGGTCGTTCGGCCACTTGAGGGCGGGGGCGAAACCCGCGACGTCGGCGACGGCATCGGCCATGGCCAGCGCCACTCCCGCGGTGCAGAGGTGCAGGCCGTCGACCGCCCTCCGGGGCCGCAGCAGGACCGAGAGGAGCAGCGAGGAACCGGGTCGGGCCTCCCAGGTCCGACCGAGGCGGCCGCGGCCGGCGTGCTGGTGATCGGCCACCACCACGAGGCCCGCAGGCTCGCCCGCATGGGCGGCGTCGAGCACGAACCGGTTCGTCGAATCGACCTCGGCCAGCCGGACGACACGAAACGGTGTGCCCAGGTCGGTGCCCCTCGGGCGTCCCCGACCGCTCCCGCTCCGCTCCGGTTCCGACATCGCCCGTAGGATACGGCGACCGTCGCCGACAACCCGGGGGACCTGTGCCGTCGAAGATCCTGATCGCCAACCGAGGTGAGATCGCCGTGCGCGTCATGCGCACCTGCCGCGAGCTCGGCATCCCCACCGTGGCGGTGTACTCGGAACTCGACCGCGACGCGCTCCACACCCGCTTCGCCGACGAGGCCTACGCCCTCGGTGGCCAGACCGCAGCCGAGAGCTACCTCAACACCGACGCCATCCTCGACGTGATCGAGCGCTCCGGCGCCGATGCCGTGCACCCCGGCTACGGGTTCTTCTCCGAGAACGCCGACTTCGCCCGCATGATCTCGGAGCGTGGCGTCGCCTGGATCGGCCCCCCGCCCGAGGCCATCGAGATCATGGGCGACAAGATCTCGTCTCGTGTCGCGGCCGCCGCCTCCGACGTCGCCGCGGTTCCCGGGACCCTCGAGCCACTGACCTCGGCCGACGACGTGATCGCGTTCGGCGAGGAGTTCGGCTGGCCCGTCGCGATCAAGGCCGCGTACGGCGGTGGCGGCAAGGGCTTGAAGGTCGTGGCCGGCCCCGACCAGGCCGCATCGGCACTGGAGTCGGCCGAGCGCGAGGCCGTGGCCTACTTCGGCCGGGCCGAGGCGTACCTCGAGCGGTACCTCACCCACCCGCGCCACATCGAGATCCAGGTGTTCTGCGACACCCACGGCAACGCCGTCTGGCTCGGCGACCGCGACTGTTCGACCCAGCGGCGCCACCAGAAGCTCATCGAGGAGAGCCCCGCCGCGCACATCGACGACGCGACGCTCGAGGCCATGGGTTCCGCCGCGGTGAAGGTCGCCCTCGGCTGCGGCTACGTGAACGCCGGTACGGTCGAGATGCTCTACCAGGACGGTGAGTTCTTCTTCCTGGAGATGAACACCCGGCTCCAGGTGGAGCACTGCGTCACCGAGATGGTGACCCAGCTCGATCTGGTCGCCGAGCAGATCCGGATCGCCGACGGTGAGACCCTCTCGTTCACGCAGGACTCCGTCGTCCGGACCGGGCACTCGATCGAATGTCGCATCAACGCGGAGAACCCGGCCAAGGGTTTCCTCCCCTCCCCCGGCACGATCGCGCGGCTGCGCGTTCCCTCGGGGCCCGGCGTGCGGTGGGACGGCGGCTACGAAGAGGGCGACACGGTGTCGCAGTACTACGACAACCTCGTCGGCAAGCTCGTCGTGTGGGCTCCGGATCGGGAACGGGCCCGACGGCGCGCGTTGCGCGCGCTCGAGGAGTTCGAGATCACGGGTATCCACACCACGATCCCCGCCCACCTCGCACTGATCGCGGATCCCGTGTTCGCCGCAGGCGAGCACTCCACGAAGTGGCTCGAGGAAGACTTCGACCTCCAGGTCGAGTCGAGCACCGGTCTCGGCGACGAGGCCGCCGACACCGCGACCACCGACGAACCGCTCACGGAGCGAACCGTGCCGGTCGAGGTCGACGGCAAGCGGTTCAGCGTGAAGCTCTGGCTCCCCGATGCCCCGGTCGCGGTCCGGGCCGCCGCCGGGACGACGGGCAAGGCCGGTCGTCCGAAGCCCGCCGGGGTCGGCAGCGGCGCGGGCGCCGGCGGAGGCACGATCTCGGCGCCGATGCAGGGAACCATCGTGAAGGTGCTCGTGGCCGTGGGCGACACCGTCGAGATCGGTGAGTCGATGCTCGTGCTCGAGGCGATGAAGATGGAGAACCACCTCGCGGCCGAGATGAGCGGCACGGTGGCCGAGGTGCGCGTCAACGCAGGCGACACCGTCGGCACCGGCGACGTCCTGCTGGTCATCGAGTAATCGAGCAATCGAAGCGCCGGTGAGCGTCCCGCTCCTCCAGGTCGACGCGTTCACCGACACCGCGTTCGGAGGGAACCCGGCCGCGGTGTGCCTCCTCGAGGCGTCGTCGGGCGATGCACCCGACTCGGCCGCGGCGTCGGGTTGGATGCAGTCGGTGGCCGCGGAGATGAACCTCCCGGAGACAGCGTTCGTCTCTCCCCGACCCGACGGCGATCTCGACCTGCGCTGGTTCACCCCGACCGTCGAGGTCGACCTCTGTGGGCACGCGACACTCGCGTCCGCCCACTCGCTGTGGGAGACCGGCCGACTGGGCCGCGAGCAGGTGGCGCGATTCCACACGCGCAGCGGCGTGCTCGTCGCGCGACAGACCGACGGTGCGATCGAGATGGACTTCCCGGCGCGTCCGGTTGCTCCGGCGATCGTCGGTGGCACCGAAGCGCTCCACACACCGCACCCACCGCTCGGTACGTTCGACAACGGCCATCAGCTCGTGGTCGAGCTGCGCGACGCCGAGTCCGTGCGCGCCACCGCGCCCGAGTTCGCGGCACTCGGACCTGCCGCCGACCGCGTCTGGGTCGTCACCGCGCCGGGGCCCGACGACTCCGAGGCCGACTTCGTGTCGCGATGCTTCGCGCCTCGCTACGGGATCGACGAGGATCCCGTCACGGGCTCCGCCCACTGCGCGCTGGCGCCGTTCTGGGCCGAGCGGCTCGGACGCGACACGCTCGTCGGCCACCAGATCTCGGCCCGCGGCGGCCGGGTGGGGGTCCATCTCCGCGGCGACCGCGTCGCGCTCACCGGTACCGCCGTCACCATCTTCCGCGCCGACCTCCTCGCGTCACCGCTTCCGTAGCCGACGCAGCGGATCCGACCGTCAGGAGGAGCAGCGGAGCCGGCGGACACCGGTCGCGGGCCTCCAAGTCCCGGGCGATCGAGCCGACGCAGCGGATCCGACCGTCAGGAGGAGCAGCGGAGCCGGCGGACACCGGTCGCGGGCCTCCAAGTCCCGGGCGATCGAGCCGACGCAGCGGATCCGACCGTCAGGACGCGGCGTCGGCGAGGCTCTCGGCGAGGGCCGGATGGACGAGCAGCGAATCGGTGATGTCGGAGACCTTGAGGTTGTTCGTCACGGCCAGGGCGACGACGCTGATCAACTCGGCGGCGCTGCGGCCCACGATCGAGCCGCCGAGCACGACACCCGTGGCCGGGTCGGAGAGGATCTTCACGAACCCGCGCGGGTCGCCCTTGATCAACGCCTTGGCGTTGGTCGAGAACGGCACCTTCGTCACCCGGATCTTGCGGCCCGAAGCGAACGCCTCGGCCTCGGCGAGACCGACGTCGGCGATCTCGGGCTCGGTGAAGATCGCGGACGCCGCCTTCTCGTAGTCGACATGACGGTGGGCCCGAACGTGGAGTCCCATCATGTGTTCGGCGATCTTGCGGCCCTGCATCGACGCGACCGACGACAGCGGGAGCTTCCCCGAGAGGTCGCCCGCCACGTAGATGTGGCCGACGTTCGAGAGGCAGTTGTGGTTGATCGACACGTACCCCGCCGTGTCGACCTCCACCCCGGCATCCTCGAGGCCGAGACCTTCGCTGTTCGGAACGGAACCGATCGCGAGCACGACGTGTGACGCGTCGACATGCCGACCGTCGCTGCAATCGACCCGTACGACGTCGCCGGTGCGCGTGATCGCCTCGGCCCGGGCCCCTTTGAGCAACTGGACACCCTGACGGAGGAACTCCGCCTCGAGCACCGCCGCGACTTCGGGATCTTTCTGTGGCAACACCTGCTGACGCGACACGACGAGCGTCACCTTCGAGCCCAGCGCGCTGAACATGTGGGTGAACTCCACACCCGTCACGCCCGATCCGATGACACAGAGATGCTCCGGGATCTCGGCCGGCGGATAGGCCTCACGCGTGGTGAGCACCCGCTCGCCGTCGAGCGGCGCCCATTCCGGGACGCGCGGCCGCGAGCCCGTCGCGAGGAGCACGACGTCGGCGTTGAGCTCCTCGATCCCCTCGGCGGTGTCGACCACGATCTCGTGGGGGCCCTTGAGCCGGCCGGTGCCGGGGAGCAGCCGGACACCCTGCGATTCGAGCATGGTCGTCGTGGCGTCGTGCAGTCGGGTCTCGATCGACCGCACTCGTTCGCGCAGCGCGTCGACGTCGAGATGCCCCTCGGCGGCGAGGCCCATCGAGCGGGCACGCGTCAGCTCCGAGAGCTCGCCTCCCGTGGCGATCATCGCCTTCGAGGGGATGCAGTCCCAGAGGTGCGCGGCGCCGCCGATGATGTCTCGCTCGACGATCGTCACCTCGGCGCCGAGCGTCGCCGCGACGGTCGCCGCGGTGTTTCCCGCCGGACCGCCACCGATGATCACGAACCGAAGCGCCATTCCCCCAGGTTAGGGGAGGGATCCGATCGCGCGGCCCGTAGGCTGGGCGTCGTGCCCGAGCTTCGTCACGATCCTGTCAGCGGCCGTCACGTCGTCGTCGCGCCCGAACGCGACGCGCGTCCCCATTCGGCGCGGCCACTCGGCGTCGACGCCGACCCGCCGGCCGACTGTCCGTTCTGTCACGGCAACGAGCACGCGACGCCACCCGAGGTCCACCGCTCGGGTCCCGGCGCGCCCGACACCACCGGGTGGGCAGTCCGCGTCGTCCCGAACCTCTACCCCATCGTCGGCGGCGACCACGCGGGCGTCGGGGCGACCGGCGCACATGAGGTGGTGGTGCTCAGCACCGATCACTTCACGACGTTCGGGACGCTCGACGACGACCAGGCCGTCGACGTCGTCACGGTGCTCCGCGATCGCACCCGGGCCCATCACGCGGCGGGACACCGGTACGTCCAGGTGTTCGTCAACCACGGCAAGGAGGCCGGAGCTTCGCTCGCACACCCGCACGCGCAGATCGTCGCGCTCGACTTCGTCCCGCCGGCCATCGATGCCGCGCTCGAGCGCTTCGCCGTGGCCGAGGCCGATCTCGTCGCGCGACAGCTCACCGAGGTCGACGGTGGGCCGCTCGTGGTGTCGGGGGGTCCGGCTCCGGCCTGGTGCCCGCACGCGTCGGGCGCGCCGTACGAGATCCGGATCGCCCACCGCGAGGCGCGCGCCGGCTTCGCCGACGCGACCGACGACGAGGTCCGGGTGCTCGCGCTCGCACTGCGCGACGCACTTGCTGCGCTCGCGGCCACGGTCGGCGACGTCCCGTACAACGTGATCGTGCACTCGGCCCCGGACTCGGCGCCCGAGCCGGCCTTTCACTGGTATGTGGAGATCCTCCCTCGGCTGAGCATCGTCGCGGGATTCGAGATGGGCACCGGGGTGTACGTGAACGCCGTCCCGCCCGAGGTGGCGGCCACCCGTCTGCGCGACGGCGCGGCGTCGAAGGCCGGCTGAGGTGCGCATCGAGGTGGCCACGACCATCGATGCCCCACCGGAGACGGTCTGGGCGGTGCTGGAACCGGTCGAGTCGCACGTCGAGTGGATGGCCGACGCCGTCCGGATCACCTTCCGCACCGAGCAACACCGTGGCATCGGGACCGAGTTCGAGTGCCTGACGCGCGTCGGGCCGCTCTCGACCACCGACGTCATGACCATCACCGAGTGGGAGCCCGGCGCGGTGATGGGCATCGAGCACCGAGGCGTGGTGGTCGGCCGCGGACGCTTCACCATCAGCGCCGTCGCGGTGGGGCGGGCGCGGTTCCGCTGGGAAGAGGAGCTCCACTTCCCGGTGTGGATGGGCGGACGCGGTGGGCGAGATCGCGGCCAAGCCGATCCTGACCCGCATCTGGCAGGGCAACCTCCGGCGCCTGCGGGAACGCGTCGAGGCGGCCTGACTCCACCGGGCGCCGGGGCTCAGCGCCCCCGGAAGGTCGCCTTGCCGGGGCCGTGCTCGAGGAAGCTCTGCACTCCGGTCGTCGCGTCGTCGGTCGTGAACACGTCGACGAACAGTTCGGCTTCGAGGTCGAGTCCGGCGGCGAGCGACCCGTCGAGCCCTCCGTCGATCGCGCGCTTCGCGTAGCCCATCGCGACGACCGCGCCGGCTCCGAGCTCGCCGGCCCACGCGAGCGCGGCGTCGAGCGTCTCCTCGGCCGGTACGACCCGATCGACGAGACCGACGGCGAGCGCTTCGTCGGCCCGCACCTGCCGTCCGCTCCACACCAGCTCCTTGGCCCGGGCCGGTCCGACCAGACGAGCCAGACGCTGGGTGCCCCCCGCGCCGGGGATGATGCCGAGCAGGATCTCGGGCTGGCCGAGCTTGGCCCGATCACTTGCGACCCGGAGGTCGCACGCCATCGCGAGCTCGAGACCACCACCGAGCGCGAACCCGCCGATCGCTGCGATCACCGGACGTGGGATCGCGGCGATCCCGTCGAGCGCGGCCCGGAACGCCTCGGAGAACGCTTCCGCTTCCTCGGGACCGCCGAACTCCGAGATCTCGGCACCTGCCGCGAAGGTGCGATCCCCACCGGCGACGACGACTGCCTTCACCTTGGCGTCCGACCCGACCTCGTCGGCAGCCTCGGCCAGCTCGCCGAGCAGCGCGAGCGACAACGCGTTCATCGGCGGACGGTCCAGGCGCACGAGGGCGACGCCGTCGGCGCGCCGTTCCAGAGTCACGAACTCAGCCATCCTCGGAGGTTACCGGCCCGCCGTCGCAGGGAGTCACTAGCGTGAGGCGATGACGCAGCAGGTCGCGGTGATCACCGGCGGGAACGCAGGGATCGGCAAGGAGGCCGCGGTCGCGTTGGCGCGGGCCGGGTGGCAGGTGTTCATCACCGCCCGCGACGCGGGCCGGGGCGCCACGGCACTCGAGGAGATCCGGTCGCGCAGCACGTCGTCACAGGTCGACGTCCTCCCCCTCGATCTTGCCGACCTCGCGTCGGTGCCGCGCGTTCCCCGCCCTCCTCGCCGCCCGGACCGATCAGCTCGACGTGCTCGTGAACAACGCGGGGCTCGTGCTCCAGGACCGCCGGGTCACGGTCGACGGGTTCGAGCAGACCTTCGGGGTGAACCACCTCGGCCACTTCCTCCTCACCGACCTGCTCCTCGAACTCCTCCGCGGCAATCCCAGCGGTGGGCGGGTCGTGGTGGTCTCGTCGCACGCGCACAAGATGGCGCGACGCGGACTCGACTTCGACGATCTGCAGACCGAGCACCGCCGCTACCGCGGCTTCTCGGTCTACTCCCGCTCGAAGCTCGCGAACATCCTCTTCACCCGCGAGCTGGCCCGACGGCTCGACGGCACGAACATCACCGTGAACTCGCTGCATCCCGGATACGTCGACAGCCGCTTCGGCCGCGACGGCGACACCCGTCGGTGGTTCGAGGTCTTCGCGCGGATCGGCAGTGTCATGGCGATCACGCCCGAGGCAGGCGCGCAGACGTCGGTGTACCTGGCGAGCTCGCCCGACGTCGCCGGGATCACCGGTGAGTACTTCTCCAAGGGCCGACCGGCCCAGGTGTCGTCGGCTGCACTCGACGACACCGCCGCGGCCCGCTTGTGGTCGGCGAGCGAGATCCTCGTCGGCATCTAGCCCGCGATCCCGGCCCCGATCGTCAGGCCAGGAGCTCGCCGGCCGCCCCGTAGGGGTCGAGCTCCCGCGCCTCGACGCGGCGCACGAGGGCCTCGAAGGCCTCGCCCCGGCACCGGTCGCCGACCTGCTCCTGGAGCCGCGCCACCACGATCGCCCGGACCTCGTCTCGCAGACGGGCCGCCCGCCGTCGGGTGAGATCCCCGTCGTCCTCGATGTGCGCGCGGTGCGCACCGATCACCGCCCACAGCTCGGCGACGCCGTCGCCGCTGGTCGCGACCGTCCGCACGATCGGTGGGCGCCACGAACCGGGCACCGAGAGGTCGAGCATGAGCTCGAGGTCGCGCACGGTGTCGGCGACGCCGGGTCGGTCACTCTTGTTGACCACGAACACGTCGGCGATCTCGAGCAGTCCGGCCTTGTTCGCCTGCACGCCGTCGCCCCAGCCCGGGTTGACCACGACGACCGTGGTGTCTGCCGCCCCCGCGATCTCGACCTCGACCTGACCGACACCGACCGTCTCGACGAGGATCCACGGGATCGCCGCTGCGTCGAGCACACGTTGCGCCTGTGGTGTCGCGAGCGCGAGGCCGCCGAGGTGCCCACGGGTGGCCATCGAGCGGATGAACACCCCGGGATCGGTCGCATGGTCCTGCATGCGGACACGGTCACCGAGGATCGCCCCACCGCTGAACGGACTGGTCGGATCGATCGCGAGCACACCGACCTCGGCGTCGTCGCCGCGGATGCACCCGATGAGGGCGTCGGTGAGCGTCGACTTGCCCGCACCCGGTGCGCCCGTGATCCCGACGGTGTACGCGTGCCCGGTGTGCCCGAACAACGAGGCAACCGCGGCGATGCCCTCGGGGCCGCCCTGTTCGACCAGCGAGATCAGCTTCGCGATCGCGCCGCGGTCGTGTTCGAGGGCCCGCTCGACGAGCGAGGCCGGATCACGGGCGAGACGTGGGTTCAGGGTGGAGCCGCGACGTCAGTCGGCGACGACTTCGGTGACGCCGGGAACCCGGTCCATGATGATCCGCTCGACACCCGCCTTGAGCGTCTGCGTCGAGATCGGACAGGTTCCGCAGGCCCCGACCAACTCGACGTGGACCACGCCGGCGCCGTCGATGTTGGAGAAGACGATGTCACCACCGTCGGCCTGCAACGCCGGGCGGATCGCGTCGATCGCCTCGAGGACGCCCGCCTCACGGGGATCGGTGTCGGTGGTCGAGATGTCGGTCGTCATCGTCAGGTTCCTCCAGAGGGCTGAACCCCACCAGTATCGCAGGTGTTCCCGGCCCACCCGATTCAGGAGAAGAAGCGGAGCCGGCGGTCACGCGATGTCGGGAGCCGAATCGGTGGGCGGTCGTGCGGCCGCAGCCGATTCGACCATCGAGTCGGTCAGCGGGTGATGGCTTCCACGTCGGCGCCCAGGGCGCGCAGGCTGCCGGCGAGGTCGGCGTAGCCCCGATCGACATGGGTCCGCTCGAACACGGTCGTCTCGCCGTCGGCGGCGAGGCCGGCGAGTACCAGGGCAGCGCCCGCCCGCACGTCGAGGGCCCGCACCGGGGCACCGGAGAGGCGGGGCAGTCCCCGAACCACCGCGTGCCGCCCCTCGTTGCGGACGTCGGCGCCCATCCGACTCAACTCGTCGACGAATCCGAACCGGTTGTCGAACACGTTCTCGGTGACGATCGCCGTCCCCTCGGACACGGCGAGCAGCGCCACCGCCATCGGCATGAAGTCGGTCGCGAACCCGGGGTACGGCAGCGTCGCGAGGTCGATCGCGGTGAGGCGGCGATCAGCACGAGCCCAGAGACCGTCGGGGGTCTCGGTGACCTGGAGCCCCATCTCGCGGAGCTTCACCACGACCATCTCGAGGTGCGCGAGGCGGATCCCCTCGAGGGTGACGTCGCCGCCGGCGATCCCGCACGCCATCAACAGCGTGCCCGCCTCGACGCGATCGCCCACCACCTCGTGGTGCACGGGGTGCAGTTCGTCGACCCCTTCGATCCACAGCGTCGACGTACCCGCCCCGTCGACGCGCGCCCCCATGAGGGTGAGCAGCTCCACGAGATCGCTGATCTCCGGCTCGCGCGCCGCGTTCTCGATCACGGTCTCGCCCTTGGCCAACACGCTCGCGGTGAGCAGGTTCTCGGTCGCGCCGACGCTCGGGAAGTCGAGCACGATGCGCGCACCCGCGAGCGCGTTGCAACGCGCCTCGATGAAGCCGTGCACCACGCTCAGCTCCGCGCCGAGCGCCTCGAGCCCACGAAAGTGCATGTCGAGCTTGCGACTCCCGATGTTGTCGCCACCGGGCATCGCGACCTTCGCCCACCCGCACCGGGCGAGCAGTGGGCCGAGCACGTTGATCGAAGCGCGCATCCTGCTCACGAGCTCGTAGGGCGCCTCGGGGACGAGCTCGTCGGTGGCGTCGATCCGCATCTCGGTCGGTCCCGCCCAGTCGACCCTCGCCCCGACGGATCGGAGCACGTTCACCATCACATCGAGGTCGGCGACCGGGGGCATGTTGCCGAGTGTCGTCACACCGGGGGCGAGCAGCGCCGCGGCCATCTGCTTCAGGCCCGAGTTCTTGGTCATGCCCGACACCCGCACCGTGCCCGAGAGCGGGCCGGCAGGCCGAACCACGAACGCTTCCATCACACCAGCTCCTGCATCGGCCTCCACCCGGTACGCGATGGTAGGAGCCAGCTCCCCGCCGGAGGCGAACCCGGCGAGATCGGCCGTCAGGACGTCATCGACCCTGGTAGTCGGGTTCGCGGCCTTCGACGAACGCGGTGATGGCCTCCCGCATGTCGGCCGACTGCAGGCACTTCGACTGCGCCTCGGCCTCGATGCGCAGGCCCTCACCGAGGGGGACCTCGCCCGCGGCCCGCACCGCCCGCTTCGCACCCTGGATCGCGAGGGGGGGCTGGCCGCCGATGCGCGTCGCGAGTTCGGTCACCACGGCTTCGAGGTCGGCATCGTCGACCAGCTGCTCGGCGATGCCGAGCCGGAACGCTTCCTCCGCATCGATCTTGGCCGCGGTGAAGATCATCTCCTTCGCCTTGCCCGGCCCGACGAGGCGCGGGAGCCGCTGGGTCCCGCCGAGGTCGGGCATGATCCCGTACTTGAACTCGAGGAGTCCGACCTTGGCGCCGCGGGCGACGACTCGGATGTCGCAGGCGAGCGCGAGCTGCAGACCCGCGCCGAGTGCGAAGCCCCGCACCGCCGCGATCGTCGCGAACGGCGCGTCCTCGAGCCACGAGTAGGCCGCCTGGGTCCGCAGGATCATGTCGACGCTCGGGTCGTCGTGGGTGGTCGGGCCGGGCATCGAGTTGAGACCGTCGTCGACCCCGCCACCGGTGAACACCGACGTGTCGATGCCGCTCGAGAACGCGCGACCTTCCCCGATCACCACCAACGCGCGGATGTCGTGCGGGTCGTCGACCAACGACGCGCCCAACTCGGCCATCTCGCGCCACATCGCAATCGTGAACGAGTTCAACTTGTCGGGCCGGTTGAGGCGCAACCAGCCGACCGGGCCTTCCCGTTCGAGGCGGAGCGTGGAGGTCTCGATCACGGTCTGCATGCCCAGATCGTAGGCCCGGCTCCGCCGCCGCCCGCCGGCCGGCCGTTCAGCCGGAGAGCAGGGCGAGGCCGCGGACGGCAACCAGGCGGCAGACCGCGACGGGTGCAGGCAGGCCCTTGACCGAACGTTCACCGGCGGGAATGGCCGCGGCCGCGGTGGGTGCCAGCAGCCCGACCGGTTCCGTGGCCAGCACCTCCTGGGGACCGGCGGCGTCGGCGAGACGAGCCGCGAGGTTCACGGCCCGGCCGCTGTAGTCGTCGCCCTCGAAGAGGATCACCGGACCGCGCGCCAGGCCCGCCCGCAACGGCAGGGCGAGTTGCTCACGCACGACCCGCTGGTGCAGCTCGAGGACCGACGCGACGACCGCCACGCCGTCGCCCGACACGATCATCACGCCGTCACCCAACCACTTCGCCACGCGCACGCCGTAGTCGGCCGCGATCGACCGCACCGCACCGCGGAACCCCGTGAGCACCGCGACCGCTTCGTCGTCGCCGTGCGCCTCGGTGAACGCGGTGAAGCCACACAGGTCCACGAACGCAAAGGTGCGGTCCACTCGCATGCCCACAGTCTCGCGTGCGGGTGGGACACCGACCCTCGGTTTTCGGTGACGACGCGGTGAACAGCTCGCGCGGTGCACGCGGGTCACCCGAGTGACTGCACCCACGTGGTCGACACCCTCGCCGTCTCGGCGAGCACGTCGTCGAGGGTGGACCCACTGGCCTTGAGGGGGCGATACCCGTGGTCGGCGCTCTCGAGCCAGTGGAACGTCACGCGTCCCTTGATCGCGCGTGCCGCCGCCGGGAGCTCCTCGCGGCCGGCGAGCGCGTCGCGCGTGCCGCTGACGAAGAGGCACGGCACCCGCAGTCGGGGGAAGTGCTCGTCGCGAACCTTCTCCGGGCGGCCGGCCGGATGCAACGGATACCCGAGGAGCAGGAGGCCGAGCGCGGGCAGCGGGTCCGCCTCGTCGCCCACGGCCATCGAGCACATCCGGCCACCCATCGACCGACCGCCGAGCACGAGCCGATCGGGCGGGAGACCCGTCCGCCGGGCCAGTCGGAGCGCAGCGTCGCGCGTCGCGGCCAGGAGCACCGGCGCCCGGTCGGGCGCCTTCCGGTCGGCGTCGCGATAGGCGAAGTTGAACCGCAACGAGGGGATCCCGGCCGCAGCCAGCGCCGAGGCCACCACCTTCAGTGGTGGCGCGTCGAGATCGGTCCCGGCACCGTGGGCGAGCAGCACAGCCCGGTCGACGCCCGACTTCGGTCCCTGGAAACGGGTTCGCACGCCCACAGCTTACGAAGTCGGGGTCCAGGAGCCGGGTGCACTCGCATGGGCCGGAGCGGGGTCCGTCCGCTAGATTTGCCCCTCATGCCCCCTCCCCTCCGGATCGCCTGGCTCGTCTATCGCGGCAATCCGCACTGCGGAGGCCAGGGCGTCTACACCCGGTACCTCGCCCGCGAAGTCACCGAGCTCGGCCACCACATCGAGGTCTTCGCCGGCCAGCCGTGGCCCGAGCTCGACGATCCGAGCCAGCTCGTGAAGGTCCCCGGCCTCGATCTGTACCGCTCGAGCGACCCGTTCCGGGTGCCGTGGCCGTGGGAGTACCGCGACAGCATCGACCTCCGCGAGTTCGCCATCATGTGCGGCGCGGGGTTCCCCGAGCCGTGGGCGTTCAGCATGCGCGCCCGCAAGATCCTCCAGGCTCGCCGCAACGACTTCGACCTCATCCACGACAACCAGTGCCTCGGCACGGGCCTGCTCGGGATGATCGACGACGGCTGGCCGGTGTGCGCCACGCTGCACCACCCGATCACCGTCGACCGCGACCTCGAGCTCGAGCACGCGACCACCGGATACAAGCGCGCGACCCTGCGCCGTTGGTACGGGTTCCTCAACATGCAGATGAAGGTGGCGCGCCAGATCCCGCGCCTCGTGACGGTGTCGCAGTCGTCGCGTCGCGACATCGTGGCGCAGATGCACGTTCCCGACGAGCGCCTGCACATCGTGCCCGTCGGCGTCGACCAGGACATCTTCCGCCCGCTCCCCGAGGTCGCGCGCGTTCCGGGGCGCCTCATGACCACGGCCAGCGCCGACGTCCCGATGAAGGGGCTCACTCCCCTACTCGAAGGGCTCGCGAAGCTTCGCGTCGAACGACCCGATGCCCACCTCGTGGTCATCGGCAAGCAGAAGGACAAGAGCTCGATCCCGGCACTGATGGAACGACTCGGGTTGACCGGCGCGGTCGAGTTCGTCTCGGGCGTTCCCCAGGAGCGGATCATCGAGCTGTACGCCGAGGCCGAGGTCGCAGTCGTCCCCTCGTTGTACGAAGGCTTCTCGCTCCCGGCGATCGAAGCGATGTCGTGCGCCGTCCCGCTCGTCGCCACCACCGGCGGCGCCCTCCCCGAGGTGGTCGGACCCGACGGCGTGAGTGCCCGCACCGTCGCCCCGAACGACCCGTCGGCGCTGGCCGGAGCGATCCTCGAGCTGCTGAACGACCCCGACCAGCGCGCCCGGATCGGTGCAAGCGGTCGCGCCCGGATCCTCGACCGCTTCACCTGGCGGGCGAGTGCTGTCGGCATGATCGAGAACTGGGAAGCACTCCTCGACGAGCAGGCCGCGACCCGCGCCGGGACGCACTGACCAGTGCTCACTGTCGACTTCGACCGCCTCCAGCTCCACCCTGGCCACACCATCCTCGACATGGGATGTGGTGGCGGCCGCCACGCCTTCGCCGCCCTGCGCCGCGGCGCCAACGTCGTCGCGTTCGACGCCGACGGCGGGGAGCTCAAAGAGGTCCGGGCGACGATCGGTGCGATGTCGGAGGCCGGCGAGCTCGTCGACGGTGCGCCCGGCGGACAGGTCCAAGGCGACGCGCTCCGACTCCCCTTTGCCGACGCGTCCCTCGACCGGATCGTGTGCTCCGAGGTGCTCGAGCACATCTGGGACGACGAGCAGGCGATCGCCGAGCTCGTGCGGGTGCTGAAGCCGGGTGGTCGCATGGCGGTCACCGTGCCGACGCGCTTCCCGGAACGGGTCAACTGGGCGCTCGACTGGCACTACAACGACACACCCGGCGGCCACATCCGCATCTATCGCCAGCACGACCTCGAAGAGAAGCTCACTCGCGCCGGGCTGTGGCTGCGGGGCTCGCACCACGCCCACGGCCTCCACTCGCCGTACTGGTGGATCCGTTGCGCCGGCGGCGTGAACGACCCCGACCGCTTCCTCGCCCGCAAGTACCACGACCTGCTCGTGTGGCAGCTCACCAAGAACCCGAAGTGGTTGGCGACGCTCGATCGCGCGCTCAACCCGGTGATGGGCAAGAGCCTGATCATCTACACCCAGAAGGTGCAGGGTTGAGCGCCGATTGGAGCTCCGGACTGGAGCCGGTGCTGACCCCCACAGAGATCCGCGCGACCGCAGACGCCATCGCATCGGTGCAGCTTCCTGACGGCAACATCCCGTGGATCCCCGGCGGTCACACCGATCCCTGGAACCTCGTCGAGGCCGCGATGGCGCTCGACGTCGGCGGCCGCCACGACGACGCGACGCGCGCCTACGAGTGGCTCCAGTCGATGCAACTCGGTGAAGGCGGCTGGCACGCGTACTACGTCGGCAACACGATCAAGGATCCGACCCTCGACACCAACGTCGCGTGCTACTTCGCCGTCGGCGTGTGGCACCACTACCTCACCACCGGCGACACCGTGTTCCTCCGCGACTTCTGGCCGGTCGTCGAGCGCACGATCGACTACGCACTCGCGTATCAGACCGAGACCGGCGAGATCGCCTGGCGCGCCGACGATCCGGCCGACGGCGCGCTGCTCACGGGCTCGTCGAGCATCCACCTGAGTCTCCGCTGTGCGATCGCGATCGCCGAACGACTCGGCCACGACCGACCCGACTGGGAGCTCTCGCTCGGCGCCCTCGCCATCGCGATCGCGCACCGACCCGATGCGTTCCTCGACAAGGGTCGCTGGGCGATGGACTGGTACTACCCGGTGCTCGGCGGTGTCCTGCGGGGCGAACCGGCGCACATGCGGATCGCGGCGTTCTGGGACACGTTCGTGGTCGAGGGACGCGGAGTGCGCTGTGTGTCGGATCAACCGTGGATCACGGCGGCGGAGACGTGCGAGCTGGTGATGGCGCTCGACGCCATCGGCGAGACCGAGCGCGCGCAGCAGCTGTTCACCTGGGTCCAGTTCCTCCGCCACGACGACGGCGCCTACTGGTGCGGCATGAACTTCGACGGTGGGCGATTCGATCTCCCCGGCGAGCACTACACGCCCGATCACCCCACCTGGAACTCGGCCGCGGTCGTGCTCGCGGCCCACGCGCTGTACGGCGAGGGTCCCACCGCAGGCCTGTTCCGGGGTGAAAACCTCCCCGTGGGGCTCACCCGCGAGGAACTGATCGCCGCCGGCGCCGAGATCGAAGACGAACGCCGCGGCGCCCGCCGCACCGACCGCTCGTCGTAGTCACGGGCCGAGAACGCAGGCGCGGGTTCTTCGTTCGCGGTGCACCGAACCCGTGTCGGTCAGCGGCGGAGGGTGCGGAGGCTCCCGGTGGTGGCGACGGGTTCGAACCCGTCGGCGACGGCGCGCTGCCAGACCCGGAACGGGCCCTGACCGCCGTCGGCCGCGTCCTCGAACACGTCGTGGACGGCGAGGACCCCGCCGGGGGCGACGAAGCCCGACCAGCTGCGGTAGTCGGCGAGGGCGACATCGTCGGCGTGACCACCGTCGATGAACAAGAACCCGACCGGGGTGGCCCAGTAACGGGCCGCAGTCGGGGAGTCGGCGATGACCGCGACGACGTGCGCTTCGAGGTCGGCGGCCTCGATCGTCCGGCGGAAGAACGGCAGCGTGTCCATGCGCCCGGTCCGGGGATCGACCACCGACTCGTCGTGGTGCTCCCAGCCGGCCTGGTTCTCCTCGGAGCCGTGGTGGTGGTCGATCGTGAACAGCACCGTGTCGCGCGCGGCGGCCGCCGCACCGAGGTACACCGCCGACTTGCCGCAGTAGGAGCCGATCTCGAGCAGCGGACCCACCTGCCCGCCGTCGAGGCCGGCATCGTGGAGGGCGAGACCTTCGTCGTCGGGCATGAAGCCCTTCGCGGCGCGCGCGACGTCGAGCCGGCGTTCGTTCATCGTCGACACCTCAGAAGACCGGCGTCTCGCGGTACTGGCCGAACTCTTCGGCCATCGCAGCCATGATCTCGCCGAGCGTCGCGTAGACGCGGACCGCGTCGACGAGTGCCGGCATGAGGTTCACCGCCGGATCGCCGGCGTCGGCACGCACCCGTGCGAGCGAGCGCTCGACGGCATCACCGTCGCGATCGGCCTTCACCGCGGCGAGGCGCTTGGTCTGGTCCTCTTCACAGCGGGGGTCGATCCGGAGTGTCTCGGGTGGTGCGTCGTCGTTGCCCTCGAAGAATGCGTTGACCCCGACCATCACGTGCCGGCCGTCGTTCAGCTTGCGCTCGAGCTCGTAGGCGGCCTGGGAGATCTCGCTCTGGTACCAGCCCTGTTCGATCCCGACGAACGCGCCTTCGAGCATCGAGCCGCCGCCGAGATCCTCGATGTGGGCGAAGATCGCCTCGGCCCGCCGTTCCATCTCGTCGGTGAGCGCCTCGACGTAGTACGAGCCGCCGAGCGGGTCGGCGACGTTGGTGACGCGGGTCTCGTGCGCGATCACCTGCTGGGTGCGCAACGCGAGTCGGGCCGCCTTCTCCGTGGGGAGCGCAAGCGCTTCGTCGAACGAGTTGGTGTGGAGGCTCTGCGACCCGCCGAGCACACCGGCGAGCGCTTCGATCGCGGTGCGGACGAGGTTGATCTCGGGTTGCTGCGCGGTGAGCGACACGCCGGCGGTCTGGGTGTGGAAGCGCATCTGCAGCGACCGCTCGCTCACCGCGCCGTACCGGTCGCGCAGCCACCGGGCCCAGATGCGTCGGGCGGCGCGGTACTTGGCGATCTCCTCGAAGAAGTCGACGTGCGCGTTGAAGAAGAATGAGAGGCGGGGCGCGAAGTCGTCGATCGTCAGCCCGGCCGCGAGCGCCGCCTCGACGTAGGCGAACCCGTTGGCGAGGGTGAACGCGAGCTCCTGCGGAGCAGTCGATCCTGCTTCGCGGATGTGGTATCCCGAGATCGAGACGGGGTGCCACCGCGGCATCTCGGCCGCGGTGAACGCCATCACGTCGCTCACGAGCCGCATGCTCGGTCGGGGCGGGAAGTAGAACTCCTTCTGCGCCTGGTACTCCTTGAGGATGTCGTTCTGCAGGGTGCCTCCGAGCGCGGCGCGAGGCACACCGTTCGCCTCCGCCGCCGCGAGGTACATCGCGAGCAGCACGGGTGCCGGCGAGTTGATCGTCATCGACGTGGTCACCGCACCGAGGTCGATGTCTCGGTAGAGGTCCTCGACGTCGGCGAGCGTGTCGACGGCGACGCCGCACTTCCCGACCTCACCGAGCGCGAGGGGATCGTCGGAATCGCGTCCCATCAGCGTCGGCAGGTCGAACGCGGTCGAGAGGCCGTCGCCTCCCGCGGCGAGGATCTCCCGGAAGCGCTGGTTGGTGTCGACCGCGGTGCCGAACCCGGCGAACATCCGCATCGTCCAGAGCTTCGAGCGGTACATCGACTCGTACGGCCCGCGGGTGTACGGGAACTCACCGGGGCGTTCCGACCCATCGGGCCCGTAGACCGGGTCGACCTCGATCCCCGAGTAGGTGCTGAAGTCTGCGTCGCGCTCGGGCACGACCTCAGTCTCTCACGCGACGGGTCGTTGCCTCAGAGGCAGGTGAGAAGGGGACTCCCCCGATCGGCGAACTGTTCGTCGAACTCGCGCGCCGACAAGACCGGGAGCAGAGAAGTGGCTGAGGCCCGGTCGGGTCAGGAGACGCCGAGGCCTCCGATGTTGGGGCCGTCGGGTCCGTACGCCGCTTCCGGCGCTTCGCGGACGGCTGCGTCGAGGCGTTCGGCATCGTCGCCGACGAGGATCCGCCACTTCCCGGCCCGCACACCGTCGAGGATGATCGTCGCTGCATCCGCGGCGGAGAGCGGCGCCGTGTCGCGGAACGCCTCGCCGAGCGGCCGCATCAGCTCGGCGTCGGGACCGCCGTGCGCGGCGATGCTGTTGAGCACGATGTCGGTCCCGATGTGACCGGGCATGACGACTGCCACCTTCACGTGCGGCGCGTTGATCCGGAAGTCCTCGAGCAGCGCCTCGGAGAATCCCTTCACCGCGAACTTCGCCGAGCTGTACGCGGTGTGCGGGATGCCCGGCGCGAGCAGCGCCCAGAACCCGTTCACGCTGCTCGTGTTCACGAGGTAGCCGTCGTCGCTCGCCACCAGCAGTGGCACGAACGCGCGACTGCAGTAGTACACGCCCCACCAGCACACCCCGAAGGTGCGGTCCCACTCTTCTCGCGGCGCCGTGATGAAGCTGCCGCCGCCACCGATCCCCGCGTTGTTGAAGACCAGGTTGACGTGCTCGGTCGCGTGCTGTGCGACGACGTCGTCGCGAAACGCCTGGACCTCGCGCTTCGTTCGACACGTCGCAGACGTGCACGGTGACCTCGGTACCGGCCGGCGCATCCTTCTCGGCGAGCCGCGCGGTCTCGTCGACCGACTCGGCGCTCAGGTCGCAGGTGGCGACGGAGCACCCCTCGCGGGCGAGCTGGATCACCAACTCCCGGCCCATTCCGCTTCCCCCGCCGGTGACCACCGCGAGCTTGCCTGCGAACGATTCCATCAGGAGAGTCCCATCATCTCGACGATTCCATGCTGGTGCCCGGCGGTGTACCCGCCGTCGACCACGAGCGACGTCCCGGAGACGAACGACGCGTCGTCGGACAGAAGATAGAGCGCCGCCGCCGCGATCTCCTCCGGACGGCCGATCCGACCCAGCGCGTGGGTCTCGACGAACGACCGGCGGACGTCGTCCATCCCTCCCATGTCGAACACCGACGACATGAGTGGAGTGTCGATGAAGCCGGGGCACACGCAGTTGGCGCGGATCCCCTTGCGGCCGTAGTCGAGCGCGATGTTCTTGGTGAGGATCACCACCCCTCCCTTCGAGGCGTTGTACGCGCTCCCGCCCTCGGTTCCCTCGATTCCCTCGATGCTCGCGATGTTGACGATCGAACCCCGCTGCCCGATCGAGTCGAGTTGCTGGTCGACCATCTGCGCGACGACGTGCTTGTTGGTGAGGAAGGTCCCCTTGAGGTTGATGTCGACGACACGGTCCCATTCCTCGGCATCGACGAGGTGGATCGGACCGCCGCCCGCCACACCGGCCGCGTGCACGAGCCCGTCGATCCGACCGTGGGAGGCGGCGACCGCGGCGACTGCGGCACCCACCGCGGCTTCGTCGCGTACGTCGACGACGACATCGTCGCCGTGGGGGGTGGCGTCGAAGCCGGCGACCGTGGCCCCTTCGGCCCGGAGGCGGGTGGCGGTGGCCGCCCCGATGCCCGACGCCGAACCGGTGACGATCACGACCTTGCCCTCGAGTCGACCCACGACGCGCACTCCCGGTCATCAGCAGAAATGGAGAAACGGAACGCGTCACAGTCCCGCGCGCCGGCCCGACGGGTCAAGGTGAGGGGCCGGCGAGGGGGTTAGCTGGCATCGGTGGCCGTGGATTACGGTGCACACGACGTCGTCCCCCGCGAACTGGACTGAAACGCCCATGGAGCAACCGCAGCCGCCCGATCGCAACCTCGCAATGGAGCTGGCCCGGGTCACCGAGGCTGCCGCCTTGGCCGCGGGCCGCTGGATGGGACGGGGCGACAAGATCGCCGCCGACGCCGCCGCGGTCGACGCGATGCGGCTGGTGCTGAACAGCGTGTCGATGGACGGCATCGTGATCATCGGCGAGGGCGAGAAGGACGAAGCGCCGATGCTGTTCAACGGCGAGGAGATCGGCGCCGGTGGAGTGCCGTGCGACATCGCCGTCGACCCGATCGACGGCACCACGCTCACGTCCCTCGGTCGCCCGGGTGCCATCGCCGTGATCGCGGTGGCCGAGCGCGGCGCGATGTTCGACCCCGGACCCTGCGTCTACATGGAGAAGATCGCCGTCGGCCCCGAAGCCGCCGACGTGATCGACCTCGACGCATCGGTCACCGACAACCTCCGTGCGGTCGCGAAGGCGCTCGGTGAAGACGTCGACGACGTGACCGCGGTGATCCTCGACCGGCCCCGGCACGCCGAGATCATCAAGGAGTGCCGCGAAGCCGGCGCCCGGATCCGCCTCATCCCCGACGGCGACGTCGCCGGTGCGATCTCGACCGCGTGGCCCGACAGCGGCGCCAACATCCTCTTCGGCATCGGTGGCACGCCCGAAGGGGTCATCACCGCGTGTGCGATGAAGGCGCTCGGCGGTGCCCAGATCGGACGCCTCTGGCCCCGAAACGACGAGGAGCGCACGGCTGCGCTCGACCTCGGCTACGACCTCGACCGGGTGCTCACCACCGACGACCTCGTCTCCGGCGACGACGCGTTCTTCGCCGCCACCGGCATCACCGATGGCGAGCTCCTCAAAGGTGTCCGCTACTGGGGCGACGGTGCATCGACGCAGACGCTCGTCATGCGGTCGAAATCGGGCACGATCCGCAAGATCGACGCACGCCACAAGTGGCAGAAGCTCATGCGGTATTCGGCACTCAAGTTCGACTGATTCATCGCCGACTCTGACGGCACCGTGACCGACACCCTCACCGACACACCGACCGCACTCGAACCGTCGCGCCGTACCGCGCGGAATCGCGCTCGCCGTGGTGTTGCTCGTCGCCGCAGGGTTGGCGTGGTACCGCCTCGGCGACAAGAGCCTCTGGTTCGACGAATCGGTGAGCTGGTTCATCGCCCGGATGAGCACGAGCGACTTCCTGCACACCCTGCGCTACGACGAAGCGAACATGCCGCTCTACTACGCCGCGCTCCGAGGGTGGATCGGACTCAACGGCGACGGCGAGACGTGGATGCGCTTCCTCTCCGCGGCGTGCGGCATCGGGACCGTGGCCGCGCTCTATGCGCTCGGCCGACGCCTGTTCGGCTTCTCCGTCGCCATCGCGGCTGCGGTGATCCTCGCCACCAACGCGTTCTTCGTGCAGCACGCCCAGGAAGCCCGCAGCTACATGATGGCCGCGCTCCTGACCACGCTGGCCACGTACTTCTTCGTCCGCGCCGTCGAGACCGACCGGGGTTGGTGGCTCTACACGATCGCGGTCGCGCTGGGGATCTACGCCCACTTCTACGTCGTGCTGGTGCCACTCGCCCAGGTGATCTCGCTGACGGTCCGGCCCCGCACCCCGGGACTCGTGAAGCGGGTCACGCTGAGCTTGGGGGGCGCCGCGGTGCTCACGCTCCCCTACTGGTGGGTCGCGGTGACCCGGGGCAGCGACCAGATCTACAACAACCCGACCCTCGACCTGAGCGGGATCGCCGGCATGATCAGCGGGTTCGCGGGCGGCGCGGGTCCGCTGCTCGCTGCGGTCGTCGCACTCGCCGCGCTCGGCACCGTGGTCGCCGCAGTCCAGGCCGCGCGGGCCGAGGGCCGCAGCGACGCGCTGTGGCGCCTGGTCCTGCCGCTCCTCGTGCTCGCGATCCCTGCGCTCGGCATCTTCGCGACCGCCCTGGTCGATCGGCCGCCCGCGCTCCGGTACCTGAGCTTCCTCGCACCGGCGCTGGCGATCGTGGTCGCGCGAGGGATCGCGACCCTGCGCGACCGGCGACTGCTCGTTGCAGGAGTCGTCGTGGTCGTCGCGCTCCAGGCGATCGGTCTCCGTCGGTGGTACGTCGACCCGCAGAAGGAAGACTGGCGCGCCGCGGTCGAACAGGTGCAGCGCGAGGGTGAGCCCGGCGATGCAGTCGTGCTCTACGACGCCGATCGGATCATGCTCTACGAGTACTACGACCGCTCGACCGATCCGGCCGACGGTCCCACGCTGCGCTTCCCTCCCGCCGGCTTCAACCCGTTCCCGCTCTACGCGAACCCCTTGGTGCTGACCCGCGCCCGCCTTGCCGAGGTCGGGACGAGCCACGATCGCGTCTGGTACCTCGTGCCGAACGACTCCGACACCGACGCGGCCCCACCCCGGGCCGAGCGGGTCGCCGAGGTGCTCGAGGCGACCCACGCCGTCGCCGAACAGGACGACTACTTCCGCGTCGGCGTCACCCTCTACGAGCGCTGACCAGACATCAGAGCAGGACGCGACAGGCGTAGGGAGCGGCGGACACCCCACGCACGTGGCCGTGAACCGGTGAGCGATCGAGCCGCGCCGCCGGAGCCGACCAGACATCAAGAGGCGCAGGCGGAGCGGCGGACACCCACTCACAGGCCGTGAACCGGTGAGCGATCGAGCCGCGCAGCCGGAGCCGACCCGACATGTAGGTCGTTTGGCCTATGCCGTATTGCTCATTTCGGGCGTACCGTCGGAAAATGATGCCTGACTGGCTCGACTACGACCGGCTGCAGGTGGTGCTCGCCATCGTCACCGTCCTGGCTGTCGTCCTCGCCCTCGTGTTCCTGGCGCTCGCCCGCCGACCTGCGCTCAAGGTCGTGGCGGTGGTGGTGTTCGGGGCGATCGCCCTGGGCGCGGCCTGGCAGCTCCAGACCATCAACGACGCCCGGCGCGTCGACTGCTCGCAGGTCGAGGTGTTCGGTTCCCGGGTCGTCGTCCCGGCGTGCCCCGAACCGGGGGCCTGATCCCGGTTCCGCTCGGCGCCGGAGCTCAGAGCTCGCGGCGGAGCTGCACGAAGTCGCGCCCGGCGAGCCAGCGCCCGAACGTCGCCTCGATCGACCACCCACGCTCCAGGTAGTAGGCGGCGGCACGCGAGCCGGCTTCGGTCCGGAGTGCGAGGGTCCGACAGTTCCGCCGCCGCCCGAGGTCCTCGACCGCGGCGAGCAGGTGCGACCCGATCCCTTCGCCCCGCGTCGCGGCGGCAACGAGCAACTCCGAGAGGAACGCGACTCCCAGGCCGGTCCACCCGGTGGCCACCCCGACGACCCGGCCGTCGCGTCGGGCACCGAACGCGAACGGGTCTCGCTCCCACCGGGTCGCGGGTCCGTAGGTCTCGAGGTCGTGCTCCTGCCACTCGCGGGTCGCGAACGCCCGCTCGGCCGGATCGAGCGCCGACGACTCCGACACCGTGAGCGGGAGGGAACCCCGACCGATCTGGTGCTGCGACCGCCCGAACACCGCGTCGGCGATCGGGCGCCAGACCCGGTCGGCTTCCTCGAGCAGCGTCACCCGGTCGACGACGGCAGTGACGCGGTACGCGGCGAGCGCGGCGCGCGCACCTTCCAACACCTCGGGGGCGGCTGGATTGCGCAACGTCACGTGAGGGACGAACGGGTGCGGTGACGGTCGGTCGAACGGGCCGACGAGGAGCCGGTCGCGGAGGCCGACGAGCGGGTCGAGGTCACCGTCGACCGCGAGGAACAGCGTCGGACTCGTGGGCAGGAACGTCGCGGTGGGACCCAGTTCGAGGGTCAACGGTGGCGTGGCCGCAGCAGCTCCCCGCAGCGTGGCCGACACGTCGTCGAGATCGCCTTCCCGCACGTTCACGGGGGGAACGAGCGTGATGTGCGAGGGGATCCGCCCGGTGTCGGGGTCGCCGGTCGCGCGGCGCAGCGCGTCGATCTCGGTGCCCGCGGTCCCCGGGATCAGCAGGGCCACCGCGAGGTGGCGACGAGCCACGGCGCCGGTCCTCTACCGAACGCCGCGGAGCCGGGGCCAGAGTCCACTGGTCGTGGTCGCGTAGTCGTAGACCGACCAGCCGATCGCGTCCTGACGGCGGGCGGCACGCACGAACCCGGCGACATCGGCGGTACTGACCGCATCGGCGATCCCACCGACGGGATGGACGGTGGCGTTCTTGCGGCCGAGGTTCGCCGCGCAAGCGGCGGATGTTCTCGTCGGTGTACCGGAACCCCTCGCGGTACCCACTCTTGGTGTTCCGGTTGGTCCAGTACGTCATCGGCATCCACACGTCGTAGTCGTCGCGGATCTCGCGCCACGGGAACGCAGGCCAGTAGTCGGGGTTCACCACCTCGAGGAGCACGGGCTCGAGCACGATCGCGCCGAGCGGCAACCCGCCGACGAGGTCGCGGGCGCGGTGCGAGAGCTCGACGAGCCGGTCGTTGCGCACGGCCGGGTCGGGCACGCTCCCCGTCCATTCGATGTCGAGCGCGAGCCCGTCGAACTCGTCGCCGTCGCTCGAGAACTCCGACAACGCCCGGATGCGCCGGAGGTCGGCGTCGAGATCGTCGAACTTCGGCAGGTACCAGGCCACGATCCGCACGTCGTGTTCACGACCCGCGGCGAGGAAGCGGGCGAGGAGCCTGCGGTCCACCACGTTCCCCTGCGAACGGGTGTCGTCCTGCGCGGCCTGGAGGTACAGGGTCCGGACGCCGAGCGCCGCCATGTCGGCCACCGATGCCGGCGTCACGGCCGGGAGTGCACCGTTGCCGATGAACGCAGGGGCGTAGTCGTACACGTCGACCCACGCACCCAGGCCGCGGAACGGCCCGTCGGTGGCCGCCCCCGCGGGTTCCGCCGGGGCCACACTGCCGACGAGCACCGAAGCGAGCACGACGATGCCGACCAGACCGACCTTGAGATTGTGAAGCATCCGCCCAGGCTCGCGCACGGGCTGCCGCATCGTGGTGCGCGTGGCAGCAATTCGAGTCGTCAGGATGCGCGGGTGAAGCCCTCGGCGGCCTCGAGCCGGAGGTTCGCACGGGTCAACGCCTCGACCGCCACCAGGTCCTCGGGGTTCTCGTTGAGGCGCCGCTCGGCTTCTTCCTTGGCCGTCTGGGCCCGGACCACGTCGATCTGATCGGGCAGCTCGGCGACGTCGGAGAGCACCGTCACGGTGTCGTGGCTGAACTCCACGAATCCGCCGTGCACCGCGATCGCGATCTCGGGCTGTCCCTCACCGCGAATGACCCGAACCGGGAACCCACCGAGCGCGCCGACGAAGGGCTCGTGGCCGGGGAGGAAGGCGATCTCGCCGTCGACCGGACGGCACACGACCATCTCCGCCTCACCCTCGAAGAGGATGCTCTCCGGGCGAGACCACCGAGACCTGCAGGGTCGCCACCGCTCAGGCGCCTTCCTGGAGGGTCTTCGCCTTCTCGAGCACCGAGTCGACACCACCGACGTTGAAGAACGCCTGCTCGGGAACGTCGTCGAGCTCACCGTCGACGAGCTTCTCGAAGCTCTCGATGGTCTCCTCGACGGGCACGTAGATGCCGGGGAGACCGGTGAAGGTCTCACCCACGAAGAACGGCTGCGACAGGAAGCGCTGGACCTTGCGGGCCCGGGCAACGATGACGCGGTCTTCCTCGGAGAGCTCGTCGAGACCGAGGATGGCGATGATGTCCTGCAGCTCCTTGTAGCGCTGGAGCACCTCCTGCACCCGCCGGGCGCAGTCGTAGTGGCGCTGGCCCACGATCTCGGGGGCGAGGATGTTCGACGTCGACGCGAGCGGGTCGATGGCCGGGTAGATGCCGAGCGCGGCGATGTCACGCGACAGCTCCGACGTGGCGTCGAGGTGGGTGAACGTGGTGAACGGAGCGGGGTCGGTGTAGTCGTCGGCCGGCACGTAGACCGCCTGCACCGACGTGATCGAACGCCCCTTGGTCGAGGTGATCCGCTCCTGCAGGTTGCCCATCTCGTCGGCGAGGGTGGGCTGGTAGCCGACCGCCGACGGCATGCGGCCGAGCAGCGTCGACACCTCGGAACCGGCCTGCACGAACCGGAAGATGTTGTCGACGAAGAGGAGCACGTCCTGGTTCTTCACGTCGCGGAAGTACTCGGCGACCGTGAGCGCGGAGAGCGCGACCCGGAGACGCACACCCGGCGGCTCGTCCATCTGGCCGTAGACGAGGGCGGCCTTCTCGATGACGCCCGACTCCTGCATCTCGAGCAGGAGGTCGGTCCCCTCACGGGTGCGCTCTCCCACCCCGGCGAACACCGACACACCACCGTGCTGGGTCGCGACGCGGTTGATCATCTCGAGGATGAGGACGGTCTTGCCGACCCCGGCGCCACCGAACAGGCCGATCTTGCCACCCTGCACGTAGGGCTCGAGCAGGTCGATGACCTTGATGCCGGTCTCGAACATGAGCGCCTTCGGCTCGAGCTGGTCGAACGGCGGCGGCTCACGGTGGATCTCCCACCGGTCGTCGATCCCGGTGAGCTCACTCGCCGGGATGTCGAGTGGCTCGCCGATCACGTTGAACACGTGGCCGAGCACGCCGTCGCCGACCGGCATCGTGATGCCGTGGCCGGTGTTGCGCACGAGCTGACCGCGACGCAGGCCGTCGGTCGGCTTCATGCACACGACCCGCACCCGGCTGTCGCCGATCTGCTGCGCGACCTCGGCGGTGATGGTGATCGTGTTGCCCTCGAGCTCCACGTCCATCTCGAGCGCCTTGTTGATCTCCGGCAACGCGTCGGCCGGGAACTCGACGTCGACCACCGGTCCGGCGATCGCGACGACGCGACCGTCCTTGAGGGGAGCGTCGGGGGAAGTGGCTTCGGGTGTGGCGGTGGCGGTCATCGGTGCTCCAGTCGGTGCGCTGGTCAGCGCTCTCGGAAGAGGTCTTCCTTGCGGTACTCGATCGTGTCGGAGAGGAAGTCGTCGGCCACGAGGCCCTTGCCCCCACGGAGGGCTTCGGCCCCACCGACGATCTCCATGATCTCGGTGGTGATCTGCTCCTGGCGGGCCCGGTTCATGATGCGGGCGAGCTTGGTGATCAGCTCGTCGGCGTTGTCGGTGGCTGCCTTCATTGCCCGCTGCCGCGCCGCGTGCTCCGACGCGGCGGCATCGAGCTGGGCCGCGAACAGCTTCGACTCGATGTACTTCGGGAGCAGTCGGTCGAGGATCTCACCCGGTGAGGGTTCGAACTCGTACGCCGGCGGGACGCTCGCCGCGTCGCCCGCGTCGGTGCCGTCGGCCGGCTCGTGCAGGCCGAGGCTCTCGGAGTCGAGCGGCATGAGGGTGGTCTCGACGACCTCCTGCGAACCGGCCGACTTGAAGCGGGTGTAGACGAGCTGCACCCGGTCGATGTCGCCGGCTTCGTACGCGGGAGTCACCGCAGCCGCGATCTGGCGGGCGTCTTCGTAGGTGGGGGTGTCGCTCATGCCGTTGAACGCCGCGTCGATCCGGTAGTCGCGGAACCGGAAATAGCCCTCGGCCTTCTTGCCGACGAGCACGAGCGAGTAGTCGCGACCGAGGGCCTGGTCGGCGAGCAGGCTCCGTTCCGCCCTGCGGATCACCGAGGTGTTGTACGCGCCACACAGGCCGCGGTCGGCGGTGATCACCACGTAGGCGACCTTGCGCACCTCGTCGCGGGGTTGCAACAACGGGCTCTCGTCGCCCGCGCCACCGTCGGCGAGGTGGTGGATCACGTCGGTGATCTTCTCGCTGTACGGACGAGCGGCTTCGACCCGAGCGGCGGCCTTCACGATCCGACTGGCCGCGATGAGCTCCATCGCGCGCGTGATCTTCTTGGTCGACTGGACGCTCTTGATCCGCCGCCTGAGAACGCGCTCCTGACCGCCGGCCATCTCAGTCCCCTACTCGGCGGTGGCGATGGCGGAATCGGGGGAACCGACCGCGAGGCCGGCCACGAACTGCGCCTTGAACCCGGAGATCGCGGTGTCGAGCACGTCACCCTCGGGGAGCTTCCCCGTGTTCTTGATGCCGTCGAGGATCTCGGAGTGGCGCGTCCGGAACCAGGCGTGGATGTCGGCCTCGAACCGCTTCACCTCTTCGACGGGAAGATCGTCGAGCACGCCCTTGGTCCCGCAGTAGATCGAGATGACCTGCTCCTCGACCGGCATCGGCGAGTTGAGCGGCTGCTTCAACAGCTCGACGAGCCGGTAGCCACGGTCGAGCTGGGCCGCGGAGACCGCGTCGAGCTCGGAACCGAACGTCGCGAAGGCCTCGAGCTCGCGGAACTGCGCGAGGTCGAGCTTCAGCGTCCCGGCCACGCTCTTCATCGCCTTGATCTGCGCGTCACCACCGACGCGGGACACCGAGATGCCCACGTCGACGGCGGGGCGGACACCCGACTTGAAGAGGTCGTCGATGAGGTAGATCTGCCCGTCGGTGATCGAGATCACGTTCGTCGGGATGTAGGCCGACACGTCGCCGGCCTTCGTCTCGATGATCGGCAGTGCGGTGAGCGAACCGGCGCCCCTGGCATCGCTGAGCTTGGCCGCGCGCTCGAGCAGACGGCTGTGGAGGTAGAAGACGTCGCCCGGGTACGCCTCACGACCCGGCGGGCGGCGCAGCAACAGCGCGAGCTGACGGTACGCCTCGGCCTGCTTGGAGAGGTCGTCGTAGACGACGAGGGCGGCTTCGCCGTTGTCCATCCAGTGCTGACCGAAGGCGCAACCGGAGTAGGGCGCGAGGTACTTGAACACCGCTTCGTCGGACGCGGGGGCGTTGACCACCACCGTGTACTCCATCGCGCCGTGCTCTTCGAGCGTGTTGACGATCTGCGCGACGGTCGAGCCCTTCTGGCCGATCGCGACGTAGATGCACTTCACGCCCTGGCCCCGCTGGTTCAGGATCGTGTCGATCGCGACCGTGGTCTTCCCGGTCTTGCGGTCGCCGATGATGAGCTCGCGCTGGCCCCGACCGATGGGAGTCATGGCGTCGATGGCCTTGATGCCGGTCTGGAGCGGCTCACCCACCGGCTGACGGTCGATGATGCCGGGCGCCTGGACCTCGAGGCGTCGTTCCTCGGTGGCCGCGATCGGACCCTTGCCGTCGATCGGCTGACCGAGCGCGTTCACGACCCGACCGATGAGCGCGTCGCCGACCGGCACCGAGAGGATGCGGCCGGTGTTGCGGGCGGTCTGGCCCTCTTCGACGCGGTCCGCCTCACCGAGGATGACCGCACCGATCGAGTCTTCGTCGAGGTTCAGCGCGAGCCCGAAGATGTTCCCCTCGAACTCGAGGAGCTCGTTGACCGCGGTGTCGGGCAGGCCGGAGACGCGCGCGATGCCGTCGCCCACCTCGAGGATGCGTCCGACCTGGGCCTTGTCGAGCTCGGTGTTGAAGTTGCCGACGTGCGAGCGGATCGCTGCGGCGATCTCGTCGACGTTGATCGTGAGTTCTGCCATCCTAAATCGCTCCACTCGCTCGTTCTGCTGTGTGAGGCCGGAACGCGGTCCGCTCGTTCCACATACTCAGATCGCTCCACTCACTCGTGTCGGTTCCACGGGCTCAGACCTGTTCTCTCAGTTGATCCAGACGGTGACGGACCGTGCCGTCGATGACCGTGTCGCCCACCCGCGCGACGAGTCCGCCGAGCACCGAGGGATCGATGATCACCTTCAGCTCGATCTGCTTGCCGGTTGCCGCGGCCAGGGCCTCGGCGAGGCGGGTGCGTTGACCTTCGTCGAGCGGGAGCGCGCTGCGGACCTCGGCGATCTCGCGGCTGCGTACGTGCGCCGCCTTCTGCACGAACGCGTCGACGATGTCGGAGAGATCGGACGCGCGCCCGATACCGACGATGAACGCGGCGAGCGCGGCCGAGGTCGAGAGGGCCTTGCCGCCCATCAGCTCCTCGACGATCGCCATCCGTCGTTCGGCGGGGAGCTGGGGGTCGGTGAGGGCGAGTCGCAGCTCGTCGCTTCCCTCGAGCACGCGCGCGAACCGGAAGAGGTCGTCTTCGACCTCCGCGAGGTGGCCCTCCGCCCGAGCCACCTCGAGGAGGGCGTTCGCATAGGCGTCGATGCGCTCCTGTACAGACATGACGGCCTACTTGCTCCCGACCTGGTTGATGTAGTTCTCGATGAGCTGGATCTGCGTCGCCCGGTCGAGGTTCTTCTCCACGACCTTCTCGGCCAGCTCGATCGAGAGATCGGCGACCCGACCCTGGAGGTCGGCGGTCGCCCGCTGCGTGGCGAGCCGGATGTCTTCCGTGGCCCGAGTGCGAGCCTCGGCTGCATCCCCCTCGGCCTTCGTCAGGAGGTCCTGACGCACCTGGTCGGCGGCCTGACGGGCCTCCTCGATGATGCGTCCGGCTTCCGCACGCGCCTCGGCGAGCTGCTGCTGGTACTCGGTGAGCTGCGTCTCCGCCTCGACCCGTGCCGACTCGGCGCGCTCGAGGTCGGTACGGATCCGATCCTCGCGGGCGGCGAGACCCTTCTTCAGCGCGGGGAAGGCGAACTTCACCAGGATGAAGAGCACGATGAAGAACGCCAACGCGCCCCAGACGATCTCACCGATCGCGGGGGTCACGAGGTTCGGGGCCTTGTAGCAGTCCTCCGCCGCCGAGTTCACCTCGGCGTTGGTCGACTTCTCCGCGGCCTTCTCGAGGCATTCGACGAGCTCGCTCTTCGTCGTCTCGGCCGCGTGCGCGACGCCCACGACGCCGGGCATCGCCACGACGAGGCCGCCGACGAGCACTGCACTTGCGATCAATCTACGGATGCGCATCGCGCGTCCTCTCCTTCGAGTGCTCGACCGGTCAGATGAAGTAGAGGACGAAGCCGATGAGGGCGAGAGCCTCGGCGAACGCGATGCCCAGGAACATCGTCGTGCGCACGTTGCCGGCCATCTCGGGCTGGCGGGCCATGGCCTGGACGGACTGGCCGACCAGGTAGCCGATGCCGATGCCGGGGCCGATGGCGGCCAAGCCGTACCCGACCCGGCCGAGGCCGTTCTTCAGGCCGGTGTCGGTGACCGCTGCCAGTAGCGAGAGTACTTCCACGGTGTCTCCTTGCTCGGTGAGCGGGTGCTCGGTCGTTGTCAGTGGGCTGGATGGATGGCCTCACCCACGTACACCGCGGTGAGGATGGTGAAGATGTACGCCTGCAGCACGGCGACCAGGATCTCGAAGCCGGTCATTGCCGTGAGCATGAAGAACGGCAGCGGGATGAACGCGATCTGGTACGCGCCGCTGTTGGCGTGGAGCAGCTCCTCGCACATCACCGCGAACACCGTGAGCAGCACGTGGCCGGCGACCATGTTGGCGAAGAGTCGGACCGCCAGCGAGAAGGGGCGGATGAGGAACTTCGAGACGAGCTCGATGGGTGCGACGAGGATGTAGAGCGGCTTCGGGACGCCCGGCGGGAAGATCTCCTTGAGGATGTACAACGGGCCCTGGTGCTTGAACCCGACGACGATGAAGATCACCCACGTCTGGAGTGCGAGGAACATCGGGATCGCGATCCGCGACGTCGCCGGGAACTGGATCCCCGGGATGACCTCCCAGATGTTGATGAAGAAGATCCAGAAGAAGAGGGTCGCGAGGAACGGCGCCCACTTCTTGCCGGACTCCTCGCCCATCACCTCGACGGCGATGCTCTGCTCGACGAGCTCGAAGCCGGACTCCGCGACGTTCTGCACTCCGCTCGGCACGAGGGCCCGCTTGCGGCTCCCGGCGATGAAGAGGACGGAGCAGATGAGCGTCGAGACGAAGCACATCAGGCCGACCTTGTTGAACCCGAGGGGCCCGAAGTCTCGCCAGGCGAACAGGTCGTTGACGCCGTTGGGGAAGAGCTCGGCGAGCACGGTCACCGTGACTCCTTCTTCGCATCGGTCTCTGAGAGAGGACGGGGCTTGAGGCCGGGGGCGCCCGGCGTCAGTCCGAGCTTGGGCAGCTCGAGGAACAACAGCGCGAGGTGCACGAGCGCGATGGTGAGCACGAAGCTGGCGAGGCTGTCGGGGATGACGCCGCGCACGACGACCGCGAGGAGCGTCACGACGATGATGAGGACCGCGTAGCTGAGCATCGCCGCGAAGGCGGTCGCCTGCGGGCCGGCCTTCGCACCCGTCGACATGAGGCGGGCGAGCAGGAGGAAGTTCGCCCCGACGACGACGAGGCCGAGCGCGGCGCCGATGACGCCGGGCCAGCCGGCCGCGACGCCCGCGACGATCAGCACGACGGGCGTCGCGAAGAGCGCCCGTCGGGCGAGATCGCGGGCGATCTCGTTCTCGTGGTCCTGGGTCACCGCTGGCGTCGTGTCCACGGCTTCCCCTCCTCGTCGTGTGCGACCTTGGCCATGTACCGGTAGTAGTTCGCGACCGCCGCGCCCAGGAAGCCCACGATCCCGAACACGAGCAGGAACAGCGGAGCGGTCCCGAGCCGGTGGTCGAGGAGCGAGCCGAGGAAGCCGAAGAGGACCGGAGCGACGACGAACTCCGCCGCCTGGGCGATCGGATCGCCCTGGCTCTGCCGCTCCTTGAACCGACGGACCCGAGTCCCGCGGTCGACCACCCGAACGCATCTCCCCCGCTGGTCGAACGAGAGCCTCTCGGCCACCGCCCGACCCGCTTGTGAATACTTTCGCAATCTATTGCAGCCCCGCGGACCCCGTCAAACCGGGGGCGGGAACCTTGCTCGGATCAGGCCGAGTCCTTGCGGCGATCGTCGAGATCGACGACCTCCGCGACGGTCGACTCCTCGGCCGACGAGGGAGTCTCGGGGCTGTCGAGCTCGTCGCGCAACTTGGCGCCCTTGCGGTTGCCGGGCGCGAACACGGCGAAGAGGCCGAGGGCCAGCGCCAGGATGCCCACCGGAACGTAGGCGTTGGCCTCGCTCGTGTAGAGCGGCAGGAGCGCCAGGCCCGAGAGCAGGGCCGTCCAGAGCCAGAGGATCACCACCGTGCGGCGGGGTCCGTGGCCGAGTCGCATGAGGCGATGGTGGAGGTGGTCCTTGTCGGCGACCGCGAACGAGCGGCGACGCAACACCCGCCGGAGGAACGAGAACGCGGTGTCGAGCAACGGGACACCGAGGATCACGAGCGGGATGAACAACGGAGCGAAGAAGAAGAAGGTCTGGCCCGAGTACTCGTAGTCGGCGCGTCCACCCAGCGTGATCGTGCAGACGGCCATGAGCAGGCCGAGGAACATCGCGCCCGCGTCGCCCATGAAGATCTTCGCCGGGCTGAAGTTCCACGGCAGGAAGCCGACGCAGATCCCCACCGCGATCATCGCGACGAGCGGCGCGATGTTCGAACCGGTGAGGAAGCCGTCCTTGAAGAGTCGGTCGGAGTAGAGGAAGACCGCGGCGCCGGCGATGGCGACGATCCCGGCGGCGAGTCCGTCGAGCCCGTCGACGAGGTTGATCGCGTTCGCGAACAGGACGACGGTCAGCACCGTGACCAGCGGCGCGAGATCGGGCGAGAGCACCACGATGCCGAAGAAGGGCACGCGGAAGAAGAGCATCGACACACCCATCAGCGACAGGATGCTGCCGCTCAGGACCTGCCCGGCGATCTTCGCCGGAGGTGAGACCTCGCGGAGATCGTCGAGCGCGCCGACCGCGAACATCACCCCGGCGGCGAGGATCAACCCGGCCGGTTCCGACGACCCGGTGAACATCTCCTGGAACTGCGGGAGTTGGCTGGCCACCCCCATCGCCACGAGGAAGCCGACGAACATCGCGGCACCACCGACGGTCGGCATCGGCTTCGTGTGCACGGTGCGCGCACTCGGTTGGTACAGCGCACCCACCCGGAACGCGACCCGCCGGACGATCGGGGTGCACGCGAACGTCACCAGCGAGGCGACGGCGAAGATGACCAGGTAGCCCGCCATCGGCGACGGCTCTACTCCCGGGTGGGCCGGGGGCCGCCGGCCGTCACGCGAGGTCGGGGTACGGGGTGAACTTGGAGCACAACTGCGCGGCGGATTCGCGGACCTCGGACCGCAGCGACAGATCGTCGACGTCGCGCAGTACCCGGGCGATGAGCGCGGCGATCTCGAACATCTCCGACTCCCCCATCCCGGCCGTCGTCACCGCAGCCGTGCCCAGGCGGAGGCCGCTCGTGACGAAGGGCTTCTCGGTGTCGTTCGGGATCGCGTTCTTGTTGCAGGTGATCCCTGCGTCGTCGAGGGCTTCCTGCGCGACCTTGCCGGTCACACCGAACGGCCGGAGGTCGACGAGGAGCAGGTGGTTGTCGGTTCCGCCCGACACGATGCGGAAGCCCTCCGACGCGAGGCTCGCCGCGAGTGCACCTGCGTTGCGCACGACCCCGGCTGCGTAGTCGGCGAACGCGGGCTGCGCCGCCTCCCGGAAAGCGACGGCCTTCGCCGCGATCACGTGCATCAGCGGGCCACCCTGGAGGCCGGGGAACACCGCCTTGTCGATCGCCTTGGCGTGCTCCTCGCGGCTGAGGATGCAACCGGCGCGAGGTCCACGAAGCGTCTTGTGCGTCGTGAACGTCACGACGTCGGCGTACGGGACGGGCGACGGATGCGCCCCTCCCGCGATCAACCCCGCGATGTGGGCGGCGTCGACGATGAGCAGCGCCCCGACCTCGTCGGCGATCGAACGGAACGCCGGGAAGTCGATGATCCTCGGGTACGCAGTCGCGCCGGCGATGATCGCCTTGGGCCGCTCGGCCCTGGCCTGATCGCGCAGTGCGTCGTAGTCGATCGTCTCGGTGGCATCGTCGACGCCGTAGCTCGCGAAGTCGTACAGCCGGCCGCTGAAGTTCACGGGCGAGCCGTGGGTGAGGTGGCCACCCTGGTCGAGGCGCATGCCCATGATCTTGTCGCCGGGCTCGAACAGCGCCAGGAACACGGCCATGTTCGCGTTCGCGCCAGAGTGGGGCTGGACGTTGGCGTGGTCGGCACCGAACAGCGCGCAGACGCGGTCGCGTGCGAGGTCCTCGGCTTCGTCGACGACCAGGTTGCCGCCGTAGTACCGCTTGCCGGGATAGCCCTCCGAGTACTTGTTCGTGAGGACGGAACCCTGCGCCGCGAGCACCGCCGGCGACGTGAAGTTCTCCGACGCGATCAGCTGGATCGTGGTGTTCTGGCGTTCGACCTCCCGCTCGATGATCCCGGCGATCTCGGGATCGGTCGACTGGAGGGTGGCCATCCGTTCATCGAACATCTCCCGGATTGTACGGGAGAGGCAGCGGAGCCGCCGGACGCTGTTCAGAGGCCGAGAATCGGTGAGCGATCGAGGCGACGGAACGGACTCGATCCCGCGGGTCGGTCTCCGTGTCGCCCGGGCTCGGCCGATCTCCCGCCGTTGCTCAGTCGGCGAGCTCGCCGGGCCGCTCGCTCGGGCGGAGGAGGGCCCGCAGGGCCATCCGACTCCGTTCCCGTCCGGCGGCGGCGCGGGTCGCCTCGTTGAGCACGATGGCAGCCCGGAACGCGGCGGTCTGCACCCGACCGTGGTCCCGGGCGTAGAGGCGCACCTTGTTGAGGACGCAGATCGTCCACAGCCGGGGCGAGACCTGGAGGTCGCCACCGATGTGGACCGCGGTCGCGTCGGGCACGTACTCGATGCGGAAGCCCGCCCGCCGGGCGCGGATCGAGTAGTCGGTCTCCTCGGAGTAGAGGAAGAACGACTCGTCCCACTCCCCGACCGCTTCACGGCACTCCTGCGTGATCAGCATCGCGGCGCCGGTCGCCCAGTCGACCGGACCCGGCTGCTCGTACTGCGCCGGATCGGCGACGAGCTCGCCGAGCCACGCGACATGACCGGATCGTTCGCCGCCCAGCAGCGTCTCGCCGAGCACGCGCGTCACCGAGGGGTCGCGGCGCAGCGAGAGCATCGTTGCACCCGACTCGTCGACCAGACGCGGGACGGTGATCCCCACCGACGCCGGCATCGTGGCGTCGAGCAGGCGGCGGACCGACCCCGGAGCGAGACGGATGTCGGGATTCAGGACGAGGATCGCACCGGCCGGGGAGGCCGCCGCGACTCCCGCGTTGATGCCGGCCGAGTAGCCCGCGTTGCGGCCGACCGGCACCGCGAGCACGTCGTCGCGAGCGTCGAGGAGGTCGAGGGTGCCGTCGGTCGACGCGTTGTCGGCGACCACGACGTCGACCGAAGCCACTCCCTCGCACGCCGCGGGAAGCGACGCGAGGAACTCGGGGAGCAACGACGCGCTGTTGTACGTGACGACGACGAGCGTGACCGGCGTCTCGTTCACCCCCGACATCTCGTCCTCGGGATCGCTAGGTACACACGTAGGGATCTTGGCGAACGAGTCGCCAGATCGCACCGATACACCCGAGGAGCAACGCGATCATCCCGACGACCATCGGATACGCGAGCGCGTCGAACGTGTAGAAGGAGAGCGACCCGGCGAGGATCGAGGCCGCGAGCGTCTGGGCGAGGTCCTTCGTCGAGGGTTCCACCGCGCGACGACGCGCGCCGCGCGCGGTCATGAACCCGACGACGAACAGGAGCAGCAGGGCGGCGAGTCCGATGACGCCCGTCTCGATCGTGGTCTTGATCAGCTGGTTGTCCATCGGGACGAGGTGGTACTTCTCGTCGGGGAGCAGGGTGCCGTAGCCGCGACCGAAGAACGGTCGGTCGTGGATGAACGAGAAGGCCACCGGGAGGCGGATCTGACGCGACTTGTAGCTCGGGTCCGACGTGACACCGGTGAAGAGGCCGCGGAGGGTGCCGACGAGACCGGGCACCATCACGCGCATGGCGCCCAGGAAGATCGTGAGGAGCACGAGCGCGTTGACCCGGCGCCGCCAGGTCCACGGGACCGAGATGACGACCGCGGCCGCGAAGATGCCGAGCACCGCGGAACGCGACAGCGACATGGCGAGCGCCATGCTGATGAGGATCACCATCCCCCACCACAGTCGGCGCGCCTTCGGTGTGACCGCCTGGAGGGCGAAGTAGATCGCGAGCGGCCAGACCATCGCGAGCACGACCCCGAGCTCGATGGGATGGGACGCGGTGACGGCGATGCGCCGGAACCCGATGCGGATCTCGTCGGCCAACCCCGTGTTCGGGACCAGGCCGGGGAGCTTGATGTACTCCGCGATGTCGAAGTCGGTGAAGAACTGGACCATCCCGAAGAACGACAGGACACCGGTCAGGAACACCAGTCGCCGCAGCAGCACCTCGAGCCGGTCGAAGCGGTCGATGCCGTCGGCGCCGATCAGCGCGATCCCGACGAACGACAAGCAGCGCGATCAACGCCCGGTCGGCGTTGTTCATCTCGTCGAGGGTGATGAACCGGGTGGCGAACGAGATGACGTAGGTGAGGAACGCCACGCCGAGGTAGATGCAGACGACGATCCGGACGGGCTGGTACCCCTTGGCGAGGCCGGTTCCGGGCACCACGCGCCCGTAGCACCACCAGGCGAGCGCGCCGAGCCCGACGATGGTCGCCGGGGTTCCCGCCCCGCCGAGCGCCTCCACGATGAGGCGCGACGGGATGCAGATCATGAGCACGACGAAGAGCGAGAGGAGCGCGACGACGTCGATGCGCCGGCGGCGACGAGGCGAACCGGCCGACCGCTCCGGGACAGGGGCCGGCGGGAGGGTGACGCTCGCTTCGGTCTCGAGCCGCGGCGGCGACACGGGCGGTGACGACATGGGAGGCGGTGCCGACGGCACTACGAGCCGACGCGACCCGACCTGCGCTGGCCGGCCGACACCGGCTTCGGTCGGCCGTCGTCGGTCGGAGCGTCGGGCTGCGGTTCGGTGGCGCCGGCCGTGGCGGCACCGACGTCGGGATCAGGGAGCTTCGGCCGCTTCGGCTTGCCCCCGTTCGCGGCCTGGTCGGGCAGCGCGATCCGGTCGAGGAGCGACGCCTTCGTCCGCCGGGAGACCGCGAGCGACTCGGCGAGGAACACGCCGCCGAGGGTGATCGCGATCCCGAGCCCGAACGCGGCCGCCGCGGCCCGCAACTTGCCACCCGACTGCGGCGCGGCCTGGGTCGACTTCGTGAGCACGTCGGTCGTCACGAGATCCACCGGGTCGGGCCGCGCTGTCCGCGACGATCGACTTGTCCTGGCGGGCGGCGAGCGTCTGGTCGACCTCGGCGATCAGGTCGTTCAGGGTGTCGAGCGCGTCTTCGGGTGTGCGCGCGGTGGTGGTCAGCTCCATGATCGTGCTGCGGTTCTCGGCATTGAGCAGGACCTCGTACGACGCGCCAGGGTGCGGGTCGAGGAGTTCACCGGCGAGGCCGGGGTCGTCCATCTGCCGCGACACGACGTTGGCGAGGTTCAGCACGTCGCCGCCCGCGCACCAGGGGTTCGACGGGCACACCGCTGCGCTCTCGGTGTCGCCCACGCCGATCGTGCGCGACGGCGGCGAGATGAGGAGGAGCGAAGCCTTCGCGGTGTAGTTCGCCGACGCCGACGTGTACGCGTAGTACGTGCCCGCGAACGTCAGGAGCAACAACGGCACCGCGACGTACCAACGACGCAGGATGACCTTGCACGCGTCGATGAAATCCACAGCAGCCTCGCCTCAGTCTTCGACGGGAATGGACCGGAACGCCACCGTCTGACGACCACTGAGGGTAGCAGTGACCATCTCCGGAAACGGCGCGCGTACCGGTGGTTCGTTGTGCAGATGTTGTGAACTTCCTGCGGCCGCGACCACGCAGGGTGACCGACGGGTCGCGCTCACGACTGCGACGCCGTTCGGCCCAGACCGACGAGGTCGGCGAGGATCTCGGCTTTGCTGTCCCACGAGTCGGGCTCCACCGCGGCGCGCCGCGCGGCCGACGTCGCCGGACCCCCGTTCGCGAGGGCCTTCGCGACCGACGGGGTGAAGTCGCCGGGATCGGTGACCGCGGTGACGAGGGAGTGGTAGCGCTCCAGCTCGGGGAAGTCGATGCTCACGATCGGGAGCCCCAGTGCGAGGTACTCCTTGAGCTTGATCGGGTTGCAGGCCTCGATCCAGTCGTTCTGGAGCCAGGGCATGATCCCGACGTCGAAGCCGCGGCCGTAGCGGGGGACGTCTTCGTAGGGCTGCATCCCGAGGAAGTGGACGTTCGGTCGGGCGAGGAGGCCGTCGAGGGGCACGGTGGCGTTGCCGACGAGCACGAGCTGCGCGTCGGGGAGGTCGCGGGCGACGCCTTCGAGCAGCGTGAAGTCGACGGTGAGGGGTTCGAGACCACCGAAGTACCCGATCCGGGGGTGCGGGATGGCCGCCAGCGCCGGGGGTTCGGGCGCGGCCGGGTCGGGTCGGAAGAGCTCGAGATCGACACCGTGGTCGAGGAAGAACGCGCGCTCCCCCGTGGCCTCGCGCTCCTCGTCCATCAACGCGTGGCTCACGTAGAGCACGTGGTCGGCGTGCCGCAGGAGCTGCTGCTCCAACCCGCCGATGAGCACGGAGTCGGCTTCGTCGAACGCGGAATGTCGGTCGGCGCGGTTGTAGACCAGCGTCGAACGGGGCATCGACTCGACGACCTCCCACGCGGTCGGCACGGTCACGAACATGACCGGGTGAGAGATCCCGATCCTCCGCATCGCGCGACGGACCTGCGCGCGGATCGACGACGTGTTCAGCGCACGGACGCGTGCGTCACCGAGCGGGACGGTGACCGGCGACAGCACGTGGAAGTTCGGGAGTCCGGGCACCGGTGCCTGCAACCCGCGCGTGAAGCTGTGCAGCTTCCGCGCGATGCGGCGCGCGGGCTGCGTCGAGCGGCCCGGCATCGGCATGCGCATGCCGATGCTGTTGACCAGCAGGACCGGGCGCTCCTCCGCGAGCCGCAGCATGAGCTGGACCTCGGAGTGGGCGCGGCTGTGGTACCACCAGTCCTGGCCGGCGAAGCAGACGATGCCGTCGGGGGCTCCGCCCCCCGCCCACGGGTCAGAGCTCATCGAGGAACGCGAGGTCGGCGGGCGTGCGGTCGGGTGGAGCCGTGCGCAGCACCGCACCCACCTTCAGCCCTCCGGTCTGCAGCCGCACGATCGGTTCGGGACCGAGCGCCGACGGCAGCACACCCATGTGGCCGGCGCCGGGCGCCGACACGGGCCAACACGCGACTCCGACCCGGGCGAGCTCGGCCCGGTCGACATCACCCCAGAACTGGGTGACCACGGCACCGGGCGCGGCCGCGGCGAGGCGGCCGGCGTCGGCTTCGTCGAACACCGATGCGCCGGTGGGGCGCAGGGCGACGACGACGGCGTCGAGATCGGTCGCGTAGGAACTCGGGGGCACGGAGGTTTCTTCGACCGCTGCCCCCGCCGACCTGAGACCATCGTGGAGGAACCCGGCAAACGGGTTGTCGCAGATCACGAGCACCCGGCTGTGGCGCACGGCGATCCCGGCATCGGTGAGCTGCTTGACCGCCATCGGGCCCGAGGTAGTTGAAGACGTCGACCGCAGGGTTCCGCTCGTTCGTCCCGGCGGTGCGGATCGCCCGGGCCCGCAGCGCCTCGACGTCGACGTCGACCCGGCCCGCGTCGAGCTCCCACGCCTCGAACATCAGGGGGACGACGGCATCCGGCCGCATCCAGCCGATGGTCTCGGCGTCGAGCGGTCGGAGGTGCCCGGAGTTGGTGATGATGTCGGCCGACGCGACCAACGCCTGCGTCTTCTCGGTGACGATCTCCACCCGATCCGCGACACCGGCCCGGGTCGCGAGGTCGAGGGTCAGATCGGTGACGTCGGCGACCGATCCGTAGCGCGTGTCGCGGCTCAGCGCGAAGACGCGCGCCGCGCCTGCGACCGCCGCGACGATCGGCGTGACGACGTAGGCCCCCGTTGCGGCCTCGGTGAGCACGGTGGCGCCGGCCAGATCGAGATCGCACTCGGCGATCGCCCGGCGGACGAGGCGGAGCAGTCGATCCGGATGCAACCCGGGCGGTCGGTCCCCCGGAGATGGGGCCGGCGTGGCCGCCGTCGTTCCGGACATGGACGCAGACGTTACCGTCCGCCTCCGAGCGGACCGGAACGGGGTCAGGGCGCGACTAGCGTGATCGCGTCGGCGGCGAGCCGACCCGACGGCTGCGTTGATTCGACGGGAACGTGACAGAACACGAGACGGGCGACGACACAGCCGGCGAGCGCGACGGCGCCGCCGGGGCGCCCGGAGCAGGACTCGGCGGCCAGATGCGCAGAGGCCTCCGATGGAGCCTCTTCAGCACCGTCCTCTCGAAGCTCGTGTTCCCCCTCACCGGGGTCGTCCTCGCCCGCATCCTGTCTCCGAAGGACTTCGGCATCTTCGCGGTGGCGTTGATCGCCATGAACGGACTGAACAGCATCAACGAGTTAGGGGTGACCTACGCGGTCGTGCGGTGGCCCGGCGACCTCAAGGTCGCGGCCCGGACCGCGACGACCATCGCCACGTCGGCCAGCGTGCTGATCTTCATCGCGTGCTTCATCGCCGCACCGTTCTTCGCGAGTGAGCTCAACACACCGGAGGCGACCGGCGTCCTGCGGTTGCTCGCCCTCGGCGTGGTGATCGACGGCATCGCGTCGGTGCCGATCGGCCTCCTCACCCGCGGGTTCCGCCAGGACCGGCGGGCGTTCGCCGAGTGGTCGGGGTTCACGGTGTCGACCGCGCTCACGATCGGCCTCGCTCTCGCCGGGTTCGGCGCGTGGAGCCTCGCGTGGGGTCGCCTCGCCGGCAACGCCGTGAACTGCACGATGCTCTACGCGCTCGCACCCGACCGACCGCGACCCGGGTGGGACCGCTCGGTCGCCCGCGAGCTCCTGCGGTTCGGGATCCCGCTCACCGGTTCGAGCTTCCTGGTGTTCGCGATGCTCAACGTCGACTACCTCGTCGTCGGCCGGGAGCTCGGCACCGTGGCCCTCGGGTACTACACGCTCGCGTTCCAGCTCTCGAGCTTCCCGTGGAACACCCTGTCGACCGCGGTCCGACCCGTCGCGGTCCCCGGCTTCGCCCGGTTCCAGGAGGAAGCCGACCGGCTCCGCGAGGTGTTCCTCCGCTGGTTCCACCTCCTGATGTCGGCGGCGATCCCGCTCTGCACCCTGCTCGCGGTGCTCGCGCTCCCGCTCATCACGGTGATCTACGGCGACAAGTGGCGGCCCGCAGCGGCGGTGCTCGTGTTCCTGGCGGTCCTCGGCGGCGCCCGCGTCGCGATCGACTTCTGCTACGACCTCTTCGTCGCCGTCGGCGAGACGAGCGTGCTCGTCCGCATCCAGGCGCTGTGGCTCGTCGTGCTCATCCCTGCGCTCACCATCGGTGCCCGCCACGACGGCATCCGCGGCGTGGGGATCGCCCACGTCATCGTCGCCGTCGGGCTGATCCTGCCGATCTACCTCTTCACGCTCGGGCGTCGACACGCGATTCACCCCCGCGCCGTGATCGCAGCGATGGCCCGGCCGCTCCTGGGTGGGCTCGTGGCCGCCGCCGCCGGGGTCGCGTGCATGTCGTTGGCCGGAAGCGACTTCGGCGAGCTCGTCGCCGGCGGCCTGGCGATCGTCGTGGTGTACGGGCTGCTCGGCGTGTCGCTACGCGAGCTCCGGTCGCTCCCGCAACTCTTCGGTCGAGGTGGCGGGCTCGCGACCGACGGCGACGGCACTCCGCCGTAGCGCCGGCACCGACCGCTCAGGCCGGCGCGAGCCCCGCTCCGTCGACGACGTAGGTCCGTGCACACGCTCCACAGGTGAGGTCGTCGCCGAGCCGCGTCCCGCACTCGCACATCCACCCGATGCGACGCGCCGGGTTGCCCACCACGAGGGCGTGCCGACCGACATCGCGCGTCACGACTGCGCCGGCACCGACGAAGGCCTGCTCACCGATGGTGGTCCCGCAGACGATCGTCGCGTTCGCACCGATCGTCGCGCCCCGCTGCACGTGGGTCGCCAGGAGCTCGCCGGCATCCTTCTTCACCGACGCGCGCGGCATGAGGTCGTTCGTGAACACCATGTTCGGGCCGAGGAAGACGTCGTCGTCGACTGTCACGCCGTCCCAGATCAACACCGCGTTCTTCACCGTGACCCGGTCGCCGACCCGCGCACCACCCTCGACGAAGACGTGATCGCAGATGTTGCAGTCGGCACCGATGACTGCGCCCGGGAGCACGTGCGCGAACGCCCACACCCTCGTTCGGGCCCCGACCTGGTCGCTCTCGCACAACGCCTTCGGGTGGACGAACACTTCGGTCTCGATGGCGCGATCGGTCACACCAGGGCCTTCTCGAGTGCGTCGGCGACACGCTGCTGTTGCGGCTCGGTGATCTCGGGGAACAACGGGAGGGAGAGGATCTCTCCCGCGGCCCGTTCGGCCTCCGGGAAGTCGCCGGGCTGGTGACCGAGATCGCGGAACGCGCCCTGCAGGTGCACCGGGATCGGGTAGTGGACCCCGGCGCCGATCCCGGCATCGTGCAACGCCGAGAGCACGGCGTCGCGAACGCGGGACGCGGACCACGTAGAGGTGCCACACGTGGGCGTTGCCCGGCGCTGTGGCCGGGAGCGAGACCCCCGCGATGTCGCCGAGCAGTGTGTCGTAGCGCAGCGCGGCCGAGCGGCGCGCTGCGTTGCCGGCCGCGAGGCGGGCGAGCTTGGCTCGCAGCACCACCGCCTGGAGCGTGTCGAGCCGCGAGTTGAACCCCAGTTCGGGGTGCTCGTACTTGGCCTCACTCCCGTGGTTGCGGAGGCTCCGGAGTCGTCGATCGACTTCGGCGTCGCGTGTCAACACGGCGCCGGCCTCTCCGTAGGCCCCGAGGTTCTTGCCCGGGTAGAAGCTCGTCGCCGCGGCGACGCCGACCGTCGCCGGACCGGCGCCGTCGTGGGTCGCACCCTGGCACTGCGCGGCGTCTTCCACGATCAGTGGACCGTCGGCACCGAGCCGCGCCGCGAGCGCGTCGACGGGTGCGAGCTGGCCGAAGAGGTGCACCGGGACGATCGCGCCGGTCGCCGGCCCGATCCGCGCCACCGCGGCGTCGACGTCGATGAGTTGGAACTCCGGGTCGCAGTCGACGAGCACCGGCGTCGCGCCCGCACGGACGACGGCTTCAGCGGTCGCGATGAAGGTGTTCGCGGGAAGGATCACCTCGGCGCCGTCGCCGACCCCCACCGCCCGCAAGGCGAGCTCGACGGCGTCGGTTCCGTTGCCGACGCCGACGCAATGCGGTGCGCCGGAGAACTCCGCGAACTCGCGCTCGAACGCGTCGACCTCGTCGCCGAGCACGAACGCGGTGCGTTCGAGCACCGACGCGAACCCCGCGGCGACCTCGTCGGCCACCGCGGCGTGCTGTGCTTTCAGATCTACGAGCGGGATGTGCTCCACCTCAGCGGGACCTCTCTGCGAGTTCGGCCGTCTTCGCGATCTCCGTGACGGTATTGAAGTCTTCCGGCGCTTCACGACCTCGCCACCGGTCGAGCCGTTGTCGGACCTTGCCGGAGAGAACTTGAGCCGCGGTGCGGGTGCCCTCGGTCACGAGGGTCCGGCGGGCCGGATGCAGGGTCAGCCACTCGCGGTAGAGCGCTTCCTGGCGGGCTCCCGCCGCGACCAGGCTGCACCGGGACTCGACGAACTCGCGCGCGAAGTCGGCGAGCTCACGGCGTCGGTCCCCATCGGCCAGGAGGGGCCGGAGGAGATCGGCGAACGGCTCGGCCCGCTGATCCCCGTCGCCGAGGCCGTAGAAACCCTGCCAGAGGAACATCTCGACCGTCTCGGGAGCGAACACCTCGGCGAAGCCGAGCTCGCCGAGCACCACGACCGGCTTCGCGAAGGCCATGGCCCGGAGGGCGGAACCACCCATGCCGACCAGCAGGTCGGCCGCGGCATACGCCGGCCGGGGATCGGCGAGCTCGCCGGTGAGGATGACCGCCGTGGTGCCGGTCGCGGCATTGACCTCGGCCGCGAGTCGTTCCAGGTGCTCGCGGGCCGGACCGTCGCCGACCACCACCAGCTGCGCGTCGTGCTCCGGCGCGAGCAGCGTCATCGCGCGGATCGCTCGTTCGATTCCTTCGAGCTTGAGCGCGACCGCGAGCCGGGAGACGAGCACGATCGTCGGACGGTCGCCGAGCTCGTAGCGGTCGCGGAAGGCGCGGCCGTCGATCGACGGGTGGTTGAGCTCGGTGTCGACCGGCGGTTCGATCACTCCCACGGGCGCCGACCGACCGTGTCGTGCGGCCGCGGCGATCTGCTCCGTTCCCACCACCAGCGGCACCGAGGCCGGGATGAAGGGCGCGACCGACATCGACATCACGGTGCAGCCCACGGTCACCCCGTCGCAGAGGAGCGGCCCGTAGAACGCTTCGAGGCAGGGCGGCCACTCGTACCCGTGCACGATGTCGATCTGCTCGCGCGTGCAGAGCTCGCGCAGCGCCCGGGCGATGGGGATCGACGGTCGCTTCTTGTGCCGGGGCGCGAGCTCGAGTGGAAGCCCGAGTCGATCCACGGTCTCGGCGAGGGGGCCCGACTCCGCCGCGAACACGGTGACCTCGTGGCCCCGGTCGCGCACCGCGCCCGCGAGCTCGATGGCGTTGAGCTGGCTGCCACCGACCGTCATGAGGTGCGGGTAGACGACGATGCGCATGTCGGTCGGTCGATCAGGCGGAGCCGGCGGCGGCGCGGACCGCGGCAACGACCCTCGCGTGCTGGCCTTCGGTCATCTCGTGGAAGAGCGGCAGGATGAGCGAGCGGCGCGTGAGACGTTCGGTGATCGGCAACGACCCGTGCGGGGTGTCGGCGTACGCGGGTTCGAGGTGCGAGGCCATGATCCCACGACGGGCCGATACGCCCTGGTCGAGCAACGACTGCAGGAGCTCGTCGCGGGTGAGCGGGAACTCGTCGGCCAGTTCGATCCAGCACGACTGGTAGTTCGTGCGGCCGTACGGCGGGTCGGCGATCATCCCGGCCAGCGGGAGATCGCCGAGCTGGGCGCGGTACGCCTCGGCGAGCTCGCGGCGACGGGCGACGATGGCGTCGAGCCGACCCAGCTGCACGAGCCCGATCGCGGCCTGGACGTCGGTCATGCGGTAGTTGAAGCCGACTTCGTCGTAGCCCTCGAGCACCACGTTGCTGCTCGCGTGCCGGGCGGCCGCGCTGAGCGACATCCCGTGCTCGCGGAGCCGGCGCGATCGTTCCGCCCAGGCCTCGTTGGTCGTCACGAGCATCCCGCCCTCGCCGGTGGTGATCACCTTCCGGGGGTGGAACGAGTAGGCCGCGAGCTCGGAGTCGGCCCCGATCGGACGATCCCTGTAGACCGACCCGATCGCGCACGCGGCGTCTTCGACGACGACGATCCCGGCGGGATCGCAGGACCCGTGCACCGAATCGAGATCTGCGGGAGTCCCGACCTGGTGCACGAGGATGACGGCGCGGGTCTTCGGTGTGCGGACAGCATCGATGGTCTCGGCCGTGAGGTTCAACGTCGCCGGATCGACGTCGGCGAACACCGGGGTCGCCCCGACGTAGCGCACGACGTTCGCGGTCGCGATGAACGAGAGTGACGGGACGACGACCTCGTCGCCCGGGCCCACCCCTGCGACCACGAGCGCGAGGTGCAACGCGGTCGTGCACGACGACACCGCCACGCCGAACGGAGATCCGACCCGAGCCGCGAAGCCGCGCTCGAACTCGACCACCCGGGGTCCCTGCGCGACCCAACCGGAACTGACCGCCGCGGCAGCCGCTTCGGCCTCCTCGGGTCCGAGCCACGGCCGCATGACCGGGATCGTGCTGGTGTCGGTCGTCGTCACGCCTCCCGAGTGCGCTCCGCTGCGCTGCCTCGACCGCTCACCGGTCAACAGCTCCGTGCGCGCGTCCGGCAGCTCCGCTGCGCTCACAGCGACGCCTTCGCGGCGGCCGACTGCTCGCTCTGCCACCACTCGACGAGCCGGCGGAGGCCTTCGTCGAGGGAGACCTCGGCCGTGAAATCGAGATCGGCGGCGGCCCGCGACGTGTCGGCGAGGCGCCGGGAGACCGCGTTCACCGAGCGCTCGGGTCCGTACTCCGGCTCGAGGTCGGAACCCATGACCCTGAGCAGGGCATGGGCGAGATCGTTGAGGCTCGTCTCCTGCCCGCTCGCGATGTTGTAGATGCGATCGGTGATCGGTGACTCGGCCGCGAGCACGTTGGCCCGGGCGATGTCGTCGACGTAGACGAAGTCCATGGTCTGGTTGCCGTCGCCGAGGATCAGCGGCGGCTGCCCCGCGAGGATCCGCTCCATCCAGCGCACGAGCACCTCGGTGTAGACCCCGTGGATGTCCATCCGGGCTCCGTACGCGTTGAAGTACCGCAGCGCCACGTAGTCGAGGCCGTACATGTCGTGGAAGCTCCGCAACATGCCTTCGTTGAAGACCTTGGCCGCGCCGTAGAACGTGGTGTTCGCGTAGGGGTGGTGGTCCTCACCGGTCGGGAAGTCGGTCGCGAGCCCGTACACCGACGCCGAGGACGACGCGATCACCTTGTCGACCTTCGCCGCGACCGCAGCTTCGAGCACGTTGTAGGTGGCGTCGACCAGCACCTCGAGCGCGAGACGAGGTTCCTCCGCGCACTGGGTGATGCGGATCGCCGCGAGGTGGAAGCACACGTCGATCCCGTCCATGAGATCGTGGACGAGGGCGGCGTCGCGCAGGTCCCCCTCCACGAACTCGACCGGGTACCGGCTCATCGCAGCGTCGAGGTTCGCCATCCGCCCACGGACGAGGTTGTCGACGACGACGATCCCCGCCGGCTCGAGGTCGACGATGCGGTCGGCGATGGTGGAACCGATCATGCCGGCTCCACCCGTGATGAGAACGCGTTTGCCCTGGATCACCGATCACCCTTCAGCGGGACGGTCGCACCGTCGTTGGCGAGGCTCTGCTGTGCCGCCTCGAGGATCTCGAGCACACGCAGACCGGCGTGTCCGTCGGTGAGCGGGACGCGGTGCTCGCGGATCGCGCCCGTGAACTCTCCCACGACGCCGCGTAGTGCTTCCGACTCAGGCAGGGCCGGGGCGACGAGGTCGCCGGTGCGGTACGAGATCAGCGCCGTGTCGCGTTCCTCGGCCGATGCGGAGTCGGCCCGGAGGTCGACACCCTTGTCGTACATGCTCAGCCGCTGGGTCGGGTGCAGGTCGTCCCACACGAGCATGCGCGCCGAACCGCCGACGATCATCGTGCGGATCTTGGTGGGACTCAGCCAGTTCACGTGCGCGTGCGCGATCGCATCGCCCTCGAGTGGGAGCGTGAGGTACCCGACGCACACCTTGCCGGCGCCGATGGGGTCGGCGCCCTGGGCTCCGACGCCGACGGGGCGGCGATCGGCCGGGAGGATGAAGTCGAGGATCGAGAGGTCGTGGGGCGCGAGGTCCCAGAAGACGTCGACGTCGGGTTGGACCAGACCGAGGTTGATGCGGACGGAGTCGACGTACTGGACGTCGCCGAGGACGCCGCCCTCGACGAGCTCGCGGATCCGGCGGACCACCGGGGTGTAGCAGAAGGTGTGATCGCACATCAGCACCCGTTCTGCTTCGGCAGCCAGGTCGACCAACTTTCGGCCTTCCGCGACCGACGACGCCAATGGCTTCTCCACCAAGACGTGCTTTCCCGCCGCGAAGGCGGCCGCCGCCACCGACACGTGCGTCGAGGCCGGGGTCGCGATCGCGATCGCTTCGACTGCGGGATCGCCGAGCACCTCGTCGAGCGAATCGGTGACCTGCAACGTGCTGTACCGACCCACCGCCCGGCGGGCGCGATCGAGATCGAGGTCGCACACCCAGCGCAGCTCGCACGACGGGTGGGCCGAGAAGTTCCGGATGAGGTTGGGGCCCCAGTAGCCGGCACCGACGACGGCGACGCCCACGGGTTTCGTATCGGACATGCCCAAAGGGTAGGAGAAGAAACGGAGCCGGCGGAACGCGGACCGGGGGCGGACGACCCGGTGGGCGGTCGAGCCGGCGCAGTGGATTCGACCCTGAGGGCCAGGTGACGCTCAGCACGCCGCGATCACGCGTGGGCCGGTGGTCAGGTGCCGCGTTGCACCGAGGGCGACCAGGCGCGCGGGACGAGCAGCTGGGGCTTGCCCGAGCCGTCGGCCGGAACGGTCCACGTGTTGGTCTCGGCCGTGCCCGACTGCGACTTGGGCAGGCCGAACAGCACGTTCTCGTCGTCGAACCACTCCACCTGGTCGTCGACGTTGCGTCGCTCGGAGAGCTCGACGTCGTCGCCGGTCCGGAGGTCGCGCACGTGGAGGCGCCACTGCACGTTCAACGCGTCGCCGATTCGCTTCTTGTACGCGATGCGGGTCCCGTCGGGTGAGAGCGACGGACATTCGATCCCCTCGTCGACGACCTTCGCGGATCGCTCGGAGAGCTTGCCTTTGATCAGGTAGATCTGCCCACCGGTCTGGAGGGTCGCGTAGAAGGTGTCGGAGTCGGGTGCGAACGTCACGCCCCAGTAGTTGCGGTCGACGGAGTCGACGGCCGAGCCGTCCTTGGTCACGTCGAACTCCTCGAGGTTGCCGAGCAGGGCTCCGCTCTCGAGGTCGACGAAGATGGTCCGGGTCGAGAACGAGCTCCCCGCGTACGACTCCCCGCTCACGAACACGGTCATCGCCGCGACGTCACCGTCGGGCGCGACCCGCGCCCGGCTCGGGAGCCCGGGAAGATCGAACTCGTGGGTCACCCGGAACTCGTCGTCGAACACCCGACCGCCGTAGGTCGTGATCACCCCGCGGTCCGCGACGAGGCAGATCCCCCGGCCGCCGGCCATGTCGACCCGCTCGCAGGAGAGCGGGGTGAGCGCACGCGGGCCGTCGGGAGCCTCGATCGGGACCACCGACACCGTGCCGTAGGTGTCGCCGTACGCGGTGCTGCGGAAGAGCATGTGGGGAACGGCGACGAACTCGTCGAGCTCCGACCGGTCCGCGACCGAGACCTTCTTCGCGTTCTGTTCCTCCGCGGAGGAACGGTCCCGTGCGTAGAGCAGGTACCCCGCGCCGATCGCGAGGCACACGATCGCCAAGGTCGCGAATCCGATGGCGCGATTGCGAGTGGGCACGGTGAGAGAGCTTACGAGGGCGTTCCCACGCCGAGGGCGCGGCCGCGACGTCCCGTCGAGGGGCGCGCTCGCTTTCCGGCGCGTCAGGAAGTGGGAGCACCGGCCCGGAGGCCGAGGAGCCGCACGAAGGCGTCGGCGCGGGCGTCCCAGCTGTGGTCAGCCGCGAACGCCCGTCGCGCCGCGACGAGCTCGGGTGTGCGGGGCTCGCTCAACGCGGCTTCGACGGCCGCGGTGAACGCATCCGGACCGGAAGCGATCCGCACGAGGTCGGGGTCGAGCGACCGGACCGACGGGAGATCCGTGGCGACGACGGCGCGTCCGGCTGCGAGGTACTCGAGCGTCTTCAGCGGGAAGCTGCCGCGGTTGAACGCGGTGTCGGGATAGGGCGTGATGCCCACGTCGATCGCGCGGAGGTACGACGCGAGCTCCGAGAACGGTCGGGGCCCGACCCACTGAACGTTCGGCCGTGCGATCAGGCGGTCGAGCTGCTCGGTCTCGAACGAGGGTTGGCGCGGGCCGACGAGGAGCAGGGACAGGTCGCGTGCCGCGATCGCCTCGAGGAGCCGGATGTCGATGCGGTTCGAGAGGTGACCCACCAGACCCACGATCGGCCCGGGGAGCACCACGTCGGCCGGGAACGGCAGCTCGTCGACGTCGGCGAACGCCGCGACGTCGACGCCGTTCGGAACCACGTCGACCGACCGGCCGGGGGCGCGCCACTGCTCTGCCAGAGGATCCGACACGACGACGACCCGATCGGCCCGCTCGAGGTTTCGGGCTTGCTGACGGGCGAGCCGCGCCGCGGAGTTCCCCATGAGGTCGGCCCCGGCCGCGAAGTCGTCGGTGCCGTAGAAGACCGACATGTCTTCGTCGGCCGCGCCGAGGAGCTCGTGACAGGTGGCGAGGATGAGCGCGTGGGCCGACCCGCCGAGCGCCGCGAGCGCGTGGCCGATGGCGCGCCGGACCCGGAAGTCGTTGACGCGGTGGAGCACCGCGCGGGTCGAGCCCGGGACGCCGTAGGGCGTCACCCGGGCCAGACGCGGGGCCGCGAGCGAGAGATCACCCGGGGCGAGACTCGGGAAGTGGCCCCGCCAGACCGGCGGGTCGACGTAGACGACCGGCGCCGCCCGGGTCAACCGTTCGGCGATGTGCTGATCGGTTCCCCGGTTTCCGTCCCACGGAGTCCCGGCGCAGTAGACGATCGCGCCGGACCAGTCTCCGGGGAGACGGTTCACGAACCGGCGGCCGATTCGCCCGTGAGCACCGTGAGGTCGACCGCGGGACGCGCGTCGCGGTTGCGACGCGGGATCTGGAGGAGGCGTCCGAGTACCGCCTGGGCCGTACCCAACATGATCGCGAGGTCGAGACCGACGGACCAGTTCTCGACGTAGAAGAGGTCGAGCCGACGGTAGACCTCGAACTCGGGGTTGTCGCGCCCCTCGACCTGCCAGAGACCGGTGATCCCGGGGGTGACGTCCTGCCGACCGAGCAGCTCCTCGTCGAACTGCTCGACCTCGTGCGGCAGCGCCGGGCGGGGGCCGACCAGGCTCATCTCACCGCGCAGCACGTTGATGAGCTGCGGCAGTTCGTCGACGCTGGTGCGTTCGAGGATGTGCCCGACACGGGTGCGGCGTGGATCGCGCTCGAGCTTGAAGAGCGGTCCGGTGCGCTGGTTGTCGACCGACAGGTCGACGAGCTGCTCCTCGGCGTCGATGACCATCGTGCGCAGCTTCAGCAGCGTGAACGGCACGCCGTCGCGCCCGACCCGGGTCTGGCGGAAGAACACCGGACCGCGGTCGTTCAGCTTGATCGCGATCGCGCTCGCCAGGAGGATCGGGCTCATCAACACGAGCATGAGACCCGACACCGAGACGTCGATCACGCGCTTCACCCATCGCTGCCACGGAGCGAGCGACTGCTGCTCGAGGTAGTAGAGCGGTTCGTGTGCGAGCGGCAGCGAACGGATCCGGCGGTGGTCGATCCCGCGCAGGCCGCTGGAGAGGTGCACGTGCACCTTGTGGCGCAGGAGCACGCGCGTCATGCGGTTCAGCTCTTCCGAGGGCACGTCGCTCGTGGCGACGATGACTCCGTTGGCGCCGGCGCGTTCGAGCACGGGCAGGATGTCGTCGAAGTCGCCGGCCAGTGCGACCTTCGAGCTCCAGGCGCGCAGATCGGGCGCCGGACCGACCACGCCGGTGACCCGGAAGCCGAGCTCCGGGTGGTGGTCGAGGAGGCGGTAGAGCTCCGCGGCCTCGGGGCCGGCGCCGACGAGCACGACAGGACGGCAGAACCGCCCGTTCGTGCGGCCGCGCCGCAACCAGGAGCCGTAGACGCCACGGGCGAGCGCCAACAGCACGAAGCAGAGGAACGCGCCGAGTGCGGCCCGCACGATCGACAGCTCGGTTGCGAGCTGACCGGCGACGACGAGCGCGATGACCCCGGACAGCACCGAAGCGCGCGCGAGACGCGCCGTCTCGACCGCACGCACTCCGCAGACGCGGGCGAGGTAGAGGCGCTGCGACGCGATCACGAGCACCGACGCGGCGGCGATGATCGCGAGCTCGATGAAGAACTTCGACGGACTCCCGCTCATCGAGCGCGTGAACTCGCCCGGGACGAGGAGGGTGATCAACCAGGCGAGCGTGACCGCGCCGACGTCGAGGCCCAGCAGGATCCAACGCAACGAACGCACCGCGACCGGTGCGTCGTCGGGGGCACTCGCCGCCCGCAGACCCCGATTCACCGTGTCGGTCGCCCGGCCGTCGGCCTGGCTGTTGCGGACGCGACGACGTCCGTCGCGTACCGATACTCCGTCCATGGATCCCGCCTCTCGCAACGTTTCAGCCGCCACGTCTCGTGCGTTCACTGCCGTCGCCGTCGGAGTGGGTCGCTCGAAACAATTTCTCCCCAAAGGTAATCCCTTGGGGCATCAGGGAGCAACGCCACCAGATGGACTCCTGGCGAACTCCCCCGTTCCACACGTCGGACAATACCGGTTGGTCGGCCGGAAAGGCGTGAGGCATTCGGCTCAGTGCGCGTGTCGGGGGCATCTCGCGACGGCTGGGTCGGTCAGACCGACTCGGCCACCCGGCGCTTCCGGGTCTGGACCACCAGGAGACCACCCACTGCGATCGCGCCACCACCGATGGCGGCCAGAGCCGCCACATCACCGCCGGTGAAGGGAAGTTCGCCCTTGACCTGGGTCTTGCCGGCGACCTCCACCCCACGGCTCGCACCCGAGGAGCTCACCGCACCGGGATCGTCGGTCACCGTGCTGGTGCTGCCACCGTCGGGGTACTCGGCCGCGACGGCCACCGACGCCGGCGCGAGCACACCCGCCGCCACGACACCTGCTGCTGCCAACTTCCAGAAGCGCTGCTTCATCCTGATCGCTCCATCACGTTGCGTCGGACCCGATCCCGGGTCTCGTCGAATCGACGGGCCGAGTGCTCTCGCAGCTCGATCCCCCGTGAATTCAGAGTACCGATGCCGCCTATGAGCCATTCGGCCCACCCGAGGGCCTCCTGTACCCGGAATTCAGGAAGTCATGCCCCGGTCTCCGGGCCCGCGATCGCAACCCACCGATCGGCCGCTCACCAGGTGACGGTGTGCTCGTCGCCATCGGTCCACGCGCCGCTCGGGCCGGTCCACTCGACGCCGGGGACCCGGGCGGTGGGTTCGACGTCGATGGCGCGGACCCCCGCCGGGAGCGTGAACCGCACGACGAGCTCCCGTTCCGCGCCCGGAGCGAGGGTCACATCGGTGGCGACGACCCGGGCCGGGCCGTCGGGGCCGGCGGCGACGAGCGGAGCGCCGTCGTCGATGGTGATCCCCCGGGCTGCGCCGGGCACGTCGATCGAGAAGATCCCGACATACGTGCCGCTGGCGTAGTCGCGCCCGGGGAAGGGACCGGCGACGTATCGGGGAAGGTCCGGGGGCGTGGTGTTGCGAAGCGTGGCCCGGATCGTGACCGAGGTCGGATCGGCGTCGGAGCGGCCCGGCTCGATCTCGAGACGCGCACCGATGTCGACGAACTGATCCAGCTTGTTCCCGCCGCGGTTCAGCACTGCGAGCAGGACCGACTCCGCTCGCAGCTCGCCGCCGATTCCCATCCCCTCCCACCCGCGCTCCTGGGTCTCGTCACCCGACCAGGCGAGGATGTGCCGTCCGGCCCCGGCGCCCCGGAGCGCCTCGATCAGCGTCAGCGTGTCCCACGGACCCGTGTCGAGCGCGTTGACGGTTGCCCGGGCGATCGCACCCAGGCGCTCACGACGGGCAGCCTGGGTCGTGTCGTCGCCGGTGAGCGCCAGGTACTGGTCGAGGAAGACCTCGTTCAGCACCGTGTCGGCGTCGACCGTCTCCCCGTCGACGTCGACCGGGCCGGTGGCCCGGAGGAGGGCCTGAACCGCGACCGGATCGATCGCGAGCACGCCGTCGAGCTGCTCGCCCGTCCGCCACTGCCACATCCGGAGCGCGAGCTCGGCGCTGGCATCGAACCGTGGGGTCATCGCCAGGTTGCGCCACTCCTCGTTCGGGTGGGTCCAGCCCCACCGCGCCGCGAAGTCACCGGTGACCGGCACCGCGCCGGGTGGCAGCGTCAGGTCACCGGTCGGGATCATCTCCGAGAGCGAGAAGGAGCCGTCGGCGAAGTCGAGGACGCCCGCGGAGAGGAACATCCCCGAGCCGGCGCGCATCTCGGCGTTGTTGGCGGCGAAGACCAGGTAGCGAGACGGACCCTGCAGCAACGGCGCGAGGCCGTCGGACGCAGCGCCGAGATCGCCGAGCGCGCTCGTGAGCCGACCCAGCTCGGTCGAGAACTCGTTGCGCGCGTCGGCGAGCGGGCCGAGCAGCGCATTCGAAGGTCCGAGGTCGACCCTCCGGAGCCGCGCGTTCGACGCGCCGGCGATCGATCCCAATTGCTCGACCAGTCGGACGCGACCCGGCCCGCCCGTCTCCTGGGACTGGATCGCCTGCTGCGACGCGCGCATCGTCTCGACACCGACATCGGTCACCTCGGCCGCAGAGCCCGCGAGCGCATCGATCGACCTGATCTGTCGTCCGACGACGGGGAGGAACTCGAGTGGGGCCAGGAACCACGAACCCGTTGCGTCGTGTGCCCGCTCGAAGTCGGCGTGCGCGGTCTCGACGGGCTCGAGCGCGGTCGCCCGCACCAACTCCGTGGCGCCGAGGCTCTCGCGCGCTTCGCGCAAGCGATCGAGGCCCGCCTGCGCATCTCGACGGGCACTCACCAGCGTCAGGGCCGAGACCGCCAGCCACCCGACCACGACGACACCGAGCAACGCCACGACGAACCACCGGCGTCGGGACCGGGAACGGGCCATCGCGCAGAGGTTAGGCCGGAACCATCCGCCCGACGTGCCCGTCGCACGCCCGGGAGACCGTTCGTCAAGGCCGGCCGATCGGCGCCGATACCTGTGGAAAGGTCTGGTATCCGAACGGGAGCAGCATGATCGTCCGACTCCGCGGCTGGCTCGACGCCGCGCGCCGACATCCCCACCGCACGGTTGGCGCGCTCGCGACCTTCGCGTTCCTGGTCGGTGGCGCGGTGGCGGTCCACACCGGCTCCACGCTCGGGTACTCCGACGAGCAGGACTACGTCGAGCTCGCGCGCAACCTGGCCGACGGCCTCGGGTTCTCCGCCAACGGTCGGACACCCACCGCGTTCCGGCCCCCCGCCTGGCCGAGCGCGATCGCGGTCGTCGACTTCTTCGGTGGAGGGATCGTCGCGAACCGGTTCGTCGGCGTCGCGTTCTTCTCCGCAGCGGTCGTTGCGTTGTACGCGTTGGTGAAGCGCATCGCCGGGAACGACGCCGGCCTGCTCGCCGCGGCGATCCTCACCTGCTACCCGCTGTCGCTGTACACCGCGACGACGCTGTATCCCGAGTCGCTCGCCATGTTGCTCGTCACGGTCGGGGTGCTCGCCGCGGTGATCGCCGACACCGCCGAGGAGTCCCTGCCGCGTCTCGGCTGGGCGGCGGCGGCGGGGGCCTGCTTCGGGGTGCTGGGACTCACCGCGCCGGCCTACCTCGTGGTCGCCGCGATCGTGGTCGTCTGGCTGCTGTGGCGACGATGCTCACTTCGGCGCATCGCGTTGCTCGCGGCCCCACTCGTGATCGTGCTCTCGCTCCCGCTCCTCGCGTGGGGACTGCGCAACGAATCGCAACTCGGATCGTTCATCCCGGTGAGCACGAACGGAGGCTTGAACCTGCTCCTCGGCAACAACCCGAACGCGACGCCCACGACGGGCGTCGATGCCGACATCGCGGAGTACATCGAGACGGTCGGACGCCGCGGCTACGACGAGGTGGAGACCGACCACTACTACCGCGAGCAGGCGATCGACTGGATCACCGACAACCCGGGCTCGGCCGCGAAGCTCTACGTGGGCAAGTTGGCCAACTTCTTCAACTACCGCAGCAACGTGGTGAGCGACTCCCAGCAGTCGGGACTCACCGACGCACTGGGTGCGATCACGTACTACCCGCTGCTCCTGCTCTTCGTGCTCCGCCTCGCGATGTACCGGAGGGTCCCCCTGGCCCGGGGTGAGGGACTCCTGGCCTTCTCGTACCTCGGCTACGCACTCACCGCCGCGGTGTTCTTCACCCGCATCCGCTTCCGGGTCCCCGTCGACCAGCTGATGATCGGTGTCGTCGCGAGCGGCGCGGTCGCGTGGTACCGCCTGCGGCGGCGACGGGAGACGGTCGAGGGATAGCGCGTCGCATCGGTTTACCCTGCACCGATGCGCACCGACGAGGCCGAGGAGCTCCCGCGGGTGACCGCCGGGCTCCTCCGGGCCGCCGACTCCATGTGCGCCCGTCGCCTGCAGCGGGAGCACCACGGCAGCCGCGGGAACCGCCGGGGCGACTCCCGCTTCCGGGTCGCCAACCAGGTGCTCGACGACGCCCGCCTGAGTCACGTCGACCCCGCGCCCCCGACCCCCGGGCACTTCCGGGCCGCGACCGACCTCCTGCCCGAGCAGCAGCGGGTGTACGAGTCGGCGGCCCGGTGGTACGTGCAGCTCTTCTCCGCCGACGCCGTCCGCAGCGTCGAGGTCGAGTTCGAGACCCCGGTCGAGTCGCTCGGCATCCGGCTGGTGGGTCCCGTGGGGTTGCCCGTCGAGCACCCGATGGGCGAACCGGAGCTCCGGATCCTCCGGCTCGGGCAGGGGCCGGTACCGACCGAGCCACTCGCCGCTCCCGACATCCGGTTCGCGATCCTGCGGCTCGAGGAGTGGCTGGCCGGCCGGTCGCTGCGGTTGGTCGTCGCCGACCTCATCCGCGGCGAGATGGTCGAACAGCGCGTCGACGTCGACGGCGTGCTCCCCGAACTGACCGAGTGGCTCGAGGAGCGGGTCGAACGCATCCGGGCGCGGACCGCCGACCCCCGTGCGGTCGCGGGCGTCGAGTGTGGCTGGTGCCCCTTCATCGCCGGGTGCGGTGCCCACCCGGGCCGGTGACATCGGACCCATGACGCGCGCCCGGCTCCTCCCCGACATCGTCCCCATCAGCGCGAGCGCGATCGAACGCTGGAGCCGTTGCCCGCGGGAGTACCGAAACCGCGACCTGTTGGGCCTACCCGAGAGCAATCCCGGTCCCCCGTCCGACGTCGGCAACCTCGTCCACGCGCTGTTGCGGATGGTGCACGACCGCGGCTCGTGCAAGGACGACGTGTTCGTCGACGACCTCCTCACCGCACACGGGTTCGACGGTCCGGGGTCGATCCGCGGATTCCTCGAACGACATGCCCGTCGCTGCCCCTCCCCCACCGAACGTTCGTGGCACGAGGTCGAGCTGGCCCGCTTCCACCGCGCGCCGGCCCCCATGTTCATGGCGACCGGGCGACTCGACGCGGTGTGGATCCACGACGGGCTCCTCGACATCCGCGACTACAAGACCGGCGGGGTGCGCCTCGAGCGGGTCGGCGACGATCCGCGCGCCCGCCTGCAGGCCTGGCTCGCGGCACCGCGGGCGGCACGCGACGGCCTCCGGATCCGGGTTCGGTACGAACACCTCGCCGCCGAGGTCGGCGACGACCCGGATCCCTACGAGCCCGAACCCGAAGAGATCGACGGGGTCGAGGAGGAGCTCCGCAGCTTCGTCGAGTCGGTGCGCGCCGAAGAGGCGTTCGCAGGAGTGCACGACACTGCGATCTGCGGCGGCTGCCGATACCGGGGGGTGTGCCCCGACACCGCGGTGCCGTCGGCGCCGAGCTGGCCCGAGCCGCCGACGATCGAGCCCGACGACTGAGCCCGACTCGTCCCGATCCCGCCCCGCCTACGCTGCTCCGATGATCGAGCCCCGGACCCCCGTGATCGTCGGTGTCGGTCAGGCGTCGCAGCGCCCGGCTGATCCGGGTGAAGCCACCGAGCCCATCGACGTGCTGCACCGCGCCGCGACTGCGGCGATCGACGACGCAGCGGCCGATCGCGACCTCGTGGTCGACACGATCGCCGTCGCCGACATGCTCAGCTGGCGCTACCCCGACCCGGGAGCGCTCCTCGGCCGGCGGATGGGTCTCGAACCCCGACGCACCGTGCTCACCACCGTCGGCGGCAACTCACCCCAGCTGCTCGTGAACACCCTCGCGCCCGCGATCGCGGCGGGCGACGCGAACGTCGTGCTGCTCGGCGGCGCCGAGTGCGTGTACACGCGATGGCGCGCCAAGCGTGAGCCGCGGACGACGCTGGCGTGGACCGTGGCCGACGATCCGCCGTGCCCCGAGGTCGTGGGCGACCCGCGACCCGGCTCCAGTCAGTACGAGATGGCGCACCTCGCGCTCGCCCCCACCCAGGTGTACCCCCTGTTCGAGACCGCGCTCCGGCATGTGCTGGGCCACACGGTCGACGAGCACCAGGTTGCGATCTCCGAGCTCTACCGGCACTTCGCCGCGGTCGCGGCCGCGAACCCGCACGCCTGGTCGCGCACCGCGTACGAGGCGGAGGACATCCGTACGGTCTCGCCCGACAACCGCATGGTGACCTTTCCCTACCCCAAGCGCATGTGCGCCAACATCGACGTCGACCAGGCCGCCGCGCTCCTGCTCTGCTCGTACGAAGCCGCACACGATGCAGGTGTCGCCGACGATCGCATGGTGTTCCCGCTCGCGGGAAGCGACGTCCACGACCACTACTTCTTCAGCGAGCGGTGGTCCCTCGCCGAATCCCCGGGGATCGCGGCGGCCGGGAACGCAGCACTCGGGGCGGCCGGGATCGGGATCGACGACGTCGCACGCTTCGACCTCTATTCGTGCTTCCCCTCCGCGGTGCAGATCGCGATGCGGGCCCTCGGCCTCGCGGGTCCAGACGCCGGCGACTCCCGGCCGCTCACCGTGACCGGCGGCCTCGCGTACGCCGGCGGCCCGGGGAACAACTACGTGACCCATTCGATCGCGGCGATGGTCGAGGCGTGTCGGAACGATCCCGACTCGATCGGCCTCGTCACCGCGCTCGGTTGGTACGTCACCAAGCACTCGGTCGGCCTCTACTCGTCGCGGCCGTCGAACGGGTTCATCCGGGTCGATCCGGGGCCGGTCCAGGCGGCCGTCGACGCAGCACCGTCACGCGAGATCGCGGGGAGCTACCGGGGCCGCGCGACCGTCGAAGCCACCTCGGTCAACGTCGAACGTGACGGCAGCCCGATCCACGCGATCGTGTCGGCGCTCGCGCCCGACGGACGTCGGGTACTCGCCACCACCCGTGATCCCGCGACGATGGTGTCGATGACCGAGGAGGCCTGGGAAGGCCGGGAGGTCACCATCACGGCCGACGGTGAGACGAATCTCCTCGACAGCTGAGGCGGCGGCCTCGACGGCTACCGTGACGAGATGGTGAACGACCGGGTCGAGGAACACGCGCCGTCGCGGCTGCGCATCCTCCTCTGGGGACTCACGCTCCGCTGCCCCCGGTGCGGCTCCGGTCACCTCTTCCGGGGGTACTTCCACCTCGTCGACGACTGCCCACGGTGCGGGCTGCACTTCGAGCGCGAAGCCGGCTACTTCGCCGGCGCGCTCGCCATCAACATCATGTGCGTCGGCGGGCTGTTCGCGATCGTGTTCGTCTCACTGCTCGCGGCGACGATCCCCGAGATCCCGGTGGTGCCGATCCTCGTGATCGTGCTGCCCATCGTCGTGATCGGACCGGTCGTCTGGTACCCGTTCTCCAAGACGCTCTGGATGGCGGTCGACCGCGCGTTCCTCCAGCGCCTCGACGCCAACGAACGGCCCGACGAGCACGGTTCGCACCACTGAGCGCGACCGCGCTCGCCTGATCAGGAGTCGGCTGGGTTCAGGTCGACGCGCAACGTCAACACGCCGTCGACGAACTCCCACGTCGCGTCGCCGACGATCGCGTAGTCCTGGAAGTCGAGCTGGGCCTGATCGACGAACTTGGCCCGTTCGGGACCGGCCACTGGCGGCAGCGGACGATCGCGCACCGCCGCGGCGCGATCGCGGAACCGTTGCAGCATCGCATCGACATCGAGTTCTTCCATGGGGAGCAACCTAGCCAGTGCGACGGGCCACGATCATGCGGTCCCGCCCGGCGAGGTCCCGACGCACGTCGACGGACCCGAACCCGGCGTCTCGTGCGATCTCGCAGGCTTCGTCGCTCTGATGCGGCGCCAGCTCACAGACCAGCACCCCGGCCGGTTCCAACCAGGCGGGAGCGGCGCGCACGATCTCCTCGACGGCCTCGAGCCCGGTGGGCCCACTCACGAGTGCAGGCCGGGGCTCCCACCGCGCCACCGTCTCGGGCAACGCCGCGACCTCGTGCTCCGCGATGTACGGCGGGTTCGACACCACCAGCCGCAGCGTTCCACGCAGCTCCCGAGGCAGCGCGTCGAACCACGACCCTTCCGCGAGTCGGATCCGCGTCGCCGGGAGACCGGCGCCGGCCAGGTTCGCGCGCGCGACGGCGAGGGCGTCCCGGCTGACGTCGGTGGCCCAGACCTCCGCATCGGGGAGCGCACCGGCGAGGGCCAGGGCGAGGGCGCCCGACCCCGTGCCGAGGTCGGCGACCGCGAACTCGGTGACACCGGCGGCCCAGGGTTCGGGTGCACCCCGGCGCGCCCCGAGCTCGACGACCGCTTCGATCGCGACCTCGGCGACCACCTCTGTCTCGGGTCGGGGGATCAGGACGCGTGGGTCGACGAGGAGGTCGAACTCGCGGAACGGCCACGATCCGATGCACGTACTGCAACGGTTCGCCGGCCACCCGACGCTCGACCAACTCCCCGACGCGCACCACCCCGCGTCCGGTCGCCGGCTCGTCGGCGTCGGCGAGCAACGCTGCGGCATCGAGACCGGTCGCCGCTTCCACGATCCACCGCGCCTCCACATCGGCCCGCTCGACACCCGCGACGACCAACCGCGCGGTGGCCGAGTCGATCACCATCCGCCACACCATGGTTCGCTCCGTTGCATCGCCTCGATCGCTCACCTGTTCACGTCCCGCGACGAGTGTCCGGCGATTCCGCTGCGCTCACGTCGACGTTTCGAGCTGCTCGGTGCGGTCGGCGGTGGCGAGGGCATCGACGATCTCGTCGAGATCGCCGTCGAGCACGGTGGGGAGCGCGTGCACCGTGAGCTTGATCCGGTGATCGGTGACCCGACTCTCCTTGAAGTTGTAGGTGCGGATCTTCTCCGAGCGACCCCCGCCCTTCACCTGACTGAGGCGCGACGTCGACAGCTCGGCCTGTTGCCGCTCCTGTTCGGCCCGCAGCAGGCGGGCCCGGAGGATGCGCATGGCCTTGTCCTTGTTCTGCAACTGGCGCTTCTCGTCCTGACAGGTGACGACCAGGCCGGTCGGTTGGTGGGTGATCCGCACGGCGGAGTCGGTGGTGTTCACCGATTGCCCGCCGGGTCCGCTCGAGCGGTAGTAGTCGATCACGAGGTCGTTGGGATCGATCTCGACGTCGACCTCCTCGGCCTCCGGGAGCACCACGACCGTGGCGGCACTGGTGTGGATACGCCCCTGGCTCTCTGTCGCGGGCACGCGCTGCACCCGGTGCACCCCACCCTCGTACTTCAGGCGCGACCATGCCTCGGGCGCCTTCACCGAGAACGAGACGTCGCGGTAGCCGCCCATCTCCGAGGTCTGGGCCTCGAGCACCTCGACCTTCCACCGGTGCCGTTCGGCGAAGCGCTCGTACATGCGGAAGAGGTCCCCGGCCCACAGGTTTCCCTCCTCGCCACCCTCCGCGCCGCGGATCTCGACGATCACGTTGCGGCCGTCGTTCGGATCCTTCGGGACGAGCAGCTCGTTCAGCTGCGTCTCGAGCTCGGCTCGCAGCTGTTCCTTGGCCGCGATCTCACCATCGAGGTACTCGCGCATCTCGCTGTCGGTCTCGTTCGCGAGCATCTCCCTGGCGTCAGTGAGATCGGCCTCCGCCTGGCGGTACTGCTCGTACGCCTCGACGATCGGCTTCAGGTCGGCGTGGCGTCGCCCCGCTTCGCGCGCCGCGTCCTGGTCGCCTGCCGAATAGATCTCCGACAGGCGCGCCTCGAGCTGCTCGAGCTCGGTCTGGAGGTCGGAGAGTCGATCGAACATCCCCCCAGGCTAGGAGGAGGAGCGGAGCCGGCGGACGCGAACCAGGGGCGTCGCCCGGGTGAGCGATCGAACCGGCGGAGCGGATCCGACGATCAAGTCAGTTGATGAGCTTGTTGAGCTCGTCGCCGGTGCCGGAGGCCGACTTCTCGGCGAAGTCCTCGAGCCAGGCGTGGAAGTCGTCGGAGTCCATGCGGTCGGCGATGGCCCGCGGGATGGCCGGCATCTCGTAGTGCTCCGAGGGCAGGGGCGGGTGGTCCGACGCCGGCTTGCGCGCCATCACCTGTTCGATGACCGGCTCGAGCCGCTGCGCCTTGTCGCGCTGGGCCTTCTCGTCGCGGTCGCGGAACTCGGGCAGGACCTCCCGGCCGAACAGCTCCAGGCTCTCCATGATGTGCTCGTGGCGGTTGTTGCCCGCCTGCGAGCACATGATCACCTGATCGACGCCGCACTCCTCGTAGCGGAGGAGGTACTCGCGGATCTGGTCGGGCGTCCCGACTGCGCCGCGCAACCCCCCGATGCCCTGGTCGACGGCCTTCGCGCCGAGGCGGTCCTGGTTCGCACCTGCTGCCTGCACCGCGACCGGGTCGTAGCCGTGCTCCGCCCGACGGGCCTGGTACTCGGCCCACACGTCGGTCCGGCCCGGCTCGTGGCGACCGAACACGTAGTAGTGCGCGAGCGAGTACCCGAAGAAGTTCGCGCCCTCGAGACCGCGTTCCAACGCGGTGTCTTCGTCTTCGTGGCACATGAACGTGGTGACGCACGCCATGTTGGCGTTGACCGCGTCGGCGATCGGAACACCCTCCGACGCCAGCGTTCCGTAGTAGTCGTCGACCCAGGTCTTGGCTTCTTCGGGATCGACGAACGCGAACGCGAGCGCACCGATCCCCTTCTGGGCCGCGAGGTGGATCGTGTCTCGTCGGCTGCACGCCACCCACACCGGCGGATGCGGCTTCTGCCGCGGCTTGGGAACGACGTTGCGCGGCGGCATCGTCACGAACTTCCCGGCGTGACCCGTGAACGGCGACTCGGTCATGCAGCGGACCGCGACGCGCAGCCCCTCTTCCCACATCTCGCGCTTGGCGATCGGATCGATGTTGAACCCACCGAGCTCGGCTTCCGAACTCGATTCGCCGGTGCCGAAGTCGGCCCGACCGTTCGACACGAGGTCGAGCATCGACACCCGTTCGGCGATCCGTGCCGGATGGTTGAAGGCCGGCGGAGTCTGCACGATCCCGTGACCGAGGCGGATGTTCTTCGTGCGTTGCGACGCCGCGGCGAGGAACACCTCGGGCGCGCTCGAGTGGCTGTACTCCTCGAGGAAGTGGTGTTCGACCTCCCAGACGTATTCGATCCCCAGAGCATCGGCCAGTTCGATCTGCTCGAGTGCGTTCTGCAACAGGACGTACTCGGAATCGTCGTTCCAGGGTCGCGGGAGCTGGTGCTCGTAGAACACACCGAACTTCATGCGGGCTGCCCCTCCTCGACCGTGGTGTCGGGTCGCACGTTCCCGAGCGAGTGGAACTCCTCGAGCAGCGCGTCGCGGCGACCGTGTTCGCCGAGCGCGAACTCGACCTCACGCGCGCTGGCGCGGAGGTTCTGCTCGCGATTCGCCCCGAGTGAGGCGTCGAGCCCGCGGTCCCACAGCGCCCCGACGACCTGGGCGCCCGGGATGCGCTTCCCCGACTCGCCGATGAACGTGCGGTCACGCATCTCGGTGAGCACGGTCTTCAGGTATTCGACGTGCGGCGTCTCGTCGGCCCGGATGTACGACACGATGCGGGCCGCCTCGCCGTCGCCGGCGAACAAGTCGGTGTCGGACAACACGGCTTCGGCCCAGGCGAACATGTGGAACGCCGAGATCTCGATGAGGAGGATGCTGATCATCCGCTGCATCAGCATCTCGAGCCCGAGGTCGATGTCGTCGAAGACGCGCGCCGCGAGCATCCGCTCACGCATCGCCGCGGGGTCGGCCACGGCGGTGCTCGGAGGGATGCCCATGCGCTCGCGCATGAGCTCGGTCTGGTCGGCGGTCGGTGCCGCACCGAAGGCGATGTCGCGGGCCGCGAACCACATCTCGTTGTGACCCGACTCGTCTTCCCATCCGGCTTCGTCGCGCGCGTGCGCCTCGAACAGGCCTCGGTCGAGGTGCGCGAGCGCGGTGCCGTCGATGCTCTCGTCGAAGAACCGCTGCCGGTCGTCGACGTTCGCGTAGCGGATCATCGCTCCGAAGCCCTCGACGATCCCGATGCGCGTCAGCGTGCTGATCACCGGGCCCGGAACGCCGGATGCCACGAGGAACTTGGCCTGGGCGACGTTCGGGTACGACGCCGGCCACGTGTCGAGCGGCACGTCGAGGATCTCGCCCCCGAACTGCTCGAGGTGGTGCTGCTGCCACGCCGCGGTCGCGGGAGCGCGGAACCGGGTCCGGGGCGACCGGTACACGCCGTCGGCGTCGAAGCCGCCGTGGCACCGTCGCCCGGCGGCGATCAGCGGCTCGACCGTCGCGTCGCTCTCGAGCAGCTCGGTCTCGGTGTAGGTGAGCTGGAGGTTGCTCATGGCGCTCCCGTCGTGGGCCGGCCCGGCCCTGGCCCGGGTACACCCCGGAGGGTATACTGCTCGGTATACCTATGGCAACCGTCGCCGAGCAGCTCCCCGGCAGTCCGATCGGGCCCCTCCCCCGGGCCGAGCGCAGCGCGGCCATCCTGCACGGCGCGGCCCAGGCGTTCGCCCGCACCGGATACGCGGCGACCTCGATGGAGGACATCGCCGCGGCGTCGGGGATCACGAAGCTGATCGTCTACCGGCACTTCGACTCCAAGGAGGAGCTGTACCGGGCCGTGCTGCAGCGGGTGTTCGACCGGCTCGCCGAGGAGTTCCTCGTCGGTCTCCAGCACGACGGCGGCGACGGTGTGGGCGCCCGCGCGCTGCTCGCCGCCGCACGCGAGGACCCGGCTGCCTTCCAACTCCTCTGGCGCCACGCGGCCCGCGAACCGCAGTTCGCCGACTACTCGCGCGAGTTGCGCGAGCACGCCGTCGACGCCTCCCGCGCGCTGCTCGCCCCGTGGGTCGCACCCGACCTCGCCGAGTGGGCCGCGCAGACGATCGTCGGCTACCTCGTGGAGGCGGTCCTCAACTGGCTCGAGTACGGCGACGCGGCTCGTGACCCCGAGTTCGTCGATCTCACCACCGCCGCGCTCCGCTCGGGGATCAGCGCCTGGGGCGCGACCTGATCGTCAGGCCGCGACGCGGGCGTCGACCTCGGCCCGCTGCTCGCTCGTCATGACCGCCCGCAGGGACGCGATCGCGACCTCGAGCTGATCGAGCGTGGGCTCCCGGGTGGTGAGGCGCTGGAGCCCGAGGCCGGGCTTCATCGCGATCCGCACCCAGGCCCACCGCATGTGTCCGGCCGCGAAGCGGATGACCTCGTACGCGATCGCGGCGACGACCGGGATCAACACGATGCGGGAGAGGATCAGCACCGGCAACGACGGCCGACCGAAGAACGAGAACACGACGATCGAGACGACCATCACGGTGAGCAGGAAGTTGGTGCCGCACCGGACGTGTTCAGTGGTGAACCGTTGCGCCGACTCGGGCGTGACCTCGACGTCGTTCTCGTACGCGGCGATCGCCTTGTGCTCCGCACCGTGGTACTGGAACACGCGGCGGATGTCGGGGAGTCGACCGATCAGGTACAGGTAAGCCATGAAGAAGCCGAGTCGGATCACTCCCTCGGCGACGTGCAGCCAGAAGCTGCCCCCGATGGAGAGCGAGTTGTTGAGGCCGCGGGCGGCGAGAGCCGGCAGCACCAGGAACAGTCCGGCGAACAGCAAGACCGCGACGCCGACCGTTGCGCCGGTGGCGCCCTTGCTCATCTTCTCCCGCTCTTCCTCCGGGAGCTGCCGCTCCGCCGACCACATGAGGGCCTTGAACCCGAGCGACAGCGATTCCGCCAGCGTTGCGATCCCGCGGGCGAGGGGCCACTGCGACCACTTCTCCGCCCAGTTCGCGGCGTCGTGGACGACGATCTCGATGTCGCCCTCGGGCTTGCGGACCGCGACGGCCCACGTCGACGACCCGCGCATCATCACGCCGTCGACGACGGCCTGGCCACCCATGTACCGGGGTGCCGGGCGACGAGCCATCGAGGTCAGGCCTTCTTCTTCGCGGTCTTCTTCTCGGGGGTCTTCTTGGCGTATCGGCGCTGGAAGCGCTCCACGCGACCACCGGTGTCGACCAGCTTCTGCTTGCCCGTGTAGAAGGGGTGGCACTCGGAGCAGAGCTCCACGCGCAGCTCGGGCAGCGTCGATCGGGTCAGGAACTCGTTGCCGCAGGAGCAGTGCACACGGCATTCCACGTATTCGGGATGAACGTCGGTCTTCATGATCTGTCCAGTCTATGGAGTCGTACTGCCGAACGACCAGCCGCCCGCCGACATTCCCGCACTTCTCAGGACGGAGAAGGAGCGGAGGCGGCGGCCAGGATCGGCGGGCCGTCAGCGGGTGAGCGATCGAGCCGCCGCAGCGGATTCGACCATCAGGACGGGTTCTTGGCGATGTCGGAGAGGAACTGGTCGTTGTTCGGCGTGGTCCGGAGCTTGTCGATCAGCAGCTCGAGGCCTGCACCGCCCTCGAGGGCGTTGAGGACCCGCCGCAGCTTCCAGACCTGCTGGAGCTGGTTGCGCTCGAAGAGGAGCTCCTCGTGGCGGGTGCTCGACTGCTCGACGTCGATCGAGGGGTAGATCCGGCGCTCGGCGAGCCGCCGGTCGAGGCGCACCTCCATGTTCCCGGTGCCCTTGAACTCCTCGAAGATCACCTCGTCCATCCGGCTGCCGGTCTCGATGAGCGCGGTGGCGATGATGGTGAGGGAACCGCCCTCCTCGATGTTGCGGGCCGCACCGAAGAACCGCTTCGGCGGATAGAGCGCGGTGGAGTCGACGCCACCCGAGAGCACCCGACCCGAGGCCGGGGTCGCGAGGTTGTAGGCCCGGGCGAGGCGGGTGATGCCGTCGAGCACGATCACGACGTCGGTTCCCATCTCGACCAGCCGCTTCGCTCGGTCGATGGTGAGCTCCGCGACCGCAGTGTGCTCCTCCGACGGGCGGTCGAACGTGCTCGCCACGACCTCGCCGCGGAGCACGTGGCGCTTCATGTCGGTGACCTCTTCGGGCCGCTCGTCGACGAGCAGGACCATGAGGTGCACCTCGGGGTTGTTCCGCTCGATCGCGTAGACGATCTGCTTGAGGATCGTGGTCTTCCCCGCCTTCGGCGGCGAGACGACGAGTCCGCGCTGGCCTTTCCCGATCGGCGAGAGCAGGTCGATGATCCGCCCGGTGATGTTGAGTGGTTCGTCGCGCAGCTCGAGCTTCAGCTTCGAGTCGGGAAAGAGCGGGGTGAGATCTTCGAATCGGGGCCGCTCGCGCGCGTCGTCGGGCGTCATGCCGTTGATCTCGTCGACGCGGAGGAGGGCGGGATACTTCTCGTTGCTCGCCGGCGGGCGCGTCGCGCCCTTCACGAAGTCGCCCTTGCGCAGGGCGAAGCGGCGCACCTGCGACGCCGACACGTAGGCATCCTGGTTGCCGGGCAGGAATCCCGTCGCGCGGAGGAAGCCGTAGCCCTCGTCGCGCAGGTCGAGGAGACCTTCGATGTCGACCGGGTCGCCGGTGAACTCGCCGCGCGGCTCGCGCGGCTCACCCGGCTCCTGGCCCGGTTGGCGGTCGCGGCCGCGGCGGCGGCGCCGTCGGTTGCGGTTCCCGTCGCCGAACCCGCGGTCGTCGTCGCCTTCGGCCCGCCGCGGTCCGCCGGAAGACTGGTCGTTCCCCGGCGCTCCGTTCTCGCTGACCTCACCGCCGACCCCGTCGGTCGTGGTCGTGCTGTCGGCGCCGACACTCGTCGGTGCCGCAGCACCAGCAGCACCGCCGTCGGTGGGATCCTTGGTCGTGGTGCGGGCACCCCGGGAGGGGCGGGGGGCCGGATCGGCCTCGGCCCCGTTCGTCGGCGCAGGCAGTGCGGCCTCTTCCGCGGCCAGCGCGGCGATCGGGTCGTCGGCCGTGGTGGTGGTGCGGCGGGAGCGGACACGCTTCGGCTTGTCGCCGCTCGCAGCTGGGGGTGCGGCCGCGGTCGTCGTGCGGGAAGGCGCCGGGGCGCCGTTGCCCGACGCGGTGAGGATCGCGTCGACGAGGTCGGCCTTCTTCAGTCGCGTGACGCCCTTCACGCCGATCGCGGTCGCGATTGCGTGGAGCTCCTCGCGATCCTTGCCGTCGAGCATCGATCGTTCGAGCTGCTTCTCGGGGGCCATGCATGTCTCCTGGGGTGGATCGGGTCGCGAGCGTCGGACGGTGGTCGTCGTCCGAGACGGCAGCGTGCTGACAAGGAAGCGGACCGAGGGCCGAGCGGTCGTGCCGGAAGTGGTCGACCGCTCTCAGGAGACGGATCGATCACGGAGGCAGTTCCGGAACGGGCACCAGCGGAGACGCCGGTGGGTTCGAGCGGGACGGGCACCCGACTACCGGGCCCGGATCACTCGTTGCCCGCCGACCCTACCACCAACGTCCGGGCGATCCTGCCCACAGGCTCGACCGTCCACCCCGCTCGTCGCGTCAGCGGGCGACGAGTCGACCCATGAGGTCGTGGGCCACGACGGGCGCCGACGACGCCGTCGCCGGCTCCGAGTACACCCCACCCGGAGCGGAGCGGGTCGAGTCGAAGAACAGGTACGGCACCGGGTCCGACGTGTGTGTCCGCAGCGCGCAGGGTGTCGCGTGGTCGGGCAGCAGCATGATCCGGTGGTCACCGAATGCCGGCAGCGCGTCGCACAGCGGGCCGATCACGTCGCGGTCCCAGGCCTCGAGTGCAGCCACCTTCTCGCCGACCAGGCCTTGATGACCGGCCTCGTCGGTTGCTTCCACGTGCAGGAGGAAGAAGTCGCGATCGACCAACGACGCGAGGGCGGAGTCGCGCTGAGCGACGTAGTCGTTGTCGAAACCTGCCGTTGCGCCGGGCACGTCGAGCACCTCGAGATCGGCGAGCACACCCAGCCCGCGCACGAGGTCGACCGCCGAGGTGAGCCGACCCTCGACGCCGAATCGATCGGCGAAACGGGGCAGCTGCGGCTTGAGGCCCTGACCCCACAGCCAGATCTGCGTGGCGGTCGAGTCGACTCCGCGCGCCGCGGTACCCACGACCTCGCGGGACGCGTCCATGAGCTCGCGCAACGCGCCGGCCGAGGAGCCGGTCGGCCAGACCGCGGGCTGACCGGTGAGGTCGTGCGGAGGGACGCACTCGGCGTCGCCCAGGGCGCTCGGCACCACGCACAGGTGGCGGTACTCCACACCCGGATGGAAGCGGACGCCGTTGCGTCCTCCCCCGAGTGCAGCGTCGAGTGCGGCGACGATCGGTGCGCTCTGCTCGCTCGAGAGGTGGCCCGCGGCGAAGTCGACCATCGTTCCCGCGTCGTCGATCGTGACGAGGTTGCACCGGTACGCCACCTCGCCCGGCGCGAGCTCGACTCCCATCGCGGCGGCCTCGATCGGTGCCCGTCCGGTGTGGAACTCGGCCGGGTCGTAGCCGAGGATCGAGAGGTTGCCGACGTCGCTCCCAGGCGGGTAGCCGGGCGGGATGACGATTGCCCGCCCGACCTCGGATCGCGCCGCGAGGCCCGCCAGATGGGGCATGTGGGCGGCTTCGAGCGGCGTGCGGCCGCCGAGCTCGTCGAGCGGCTCGTCGGCACATCCATCGGGTACGAGGACGACGTACTTCACCGCCGCATCGTACGCGACGTTCCGTCGACGCCTGCACTGGGTACGGTCGCCCGATGCGGAGTCTGGTCGTCGTCCTGGTGCTCGCCACCGTCGCTGCCTGCTCGGGCGGCGACACCGACCGGGCCGACAACTCGTCGTCTTCATCGTCGTCCTCGTCCTCCACGGCACCGAGCGCCCCGCGGGGACCACGGGGAACCTCGAAGCGGTCGACATCAAGCTCACGAAAGTGGCCGACCTCGAACGGCCCACCGCCATGGCGAGTCGGTCCGGCGACGACACTTTCTACGTGTCGGAGAAGGTCGGCCGGGTCCGCGCCGTGCGCAACGGCGCGCTCGACCCGACACCGGTGCTCGACATCGAGGAGCAGGTCGGTGCCGACGGCAACGAGCAGGGCCTGCTCGGCATTGCGTTCTCACCCGACGGGTCCCAGCTGTACCTCGACTTCACCGACCCCTCCGGCGACACCCACGTCGTGGAGTACACCGTCGGCGGCGGAAGCGAAGGCATCGTCGACGCGGGATCCGCGCGGGAGCTCCTCACGATCGAGCAACCCCAGTCGAACCACAACGGCGGTGCCCTCGCGTTCGGGCCCGACGGCTTGCTCTACATCGCCAGCGGCGACGGTGGCGGCGCCGGCGACGCCGGTCCCGGACACGCCGAGGGCGGGAACGGGCAGTCGACCGACACCCTCCTCGGCAAGCTCCTCCGGATCGATCCGACGCCATCGGAAGACGAGCCGTACACGATCCCCGCCGACAACCCGTTCGCCGACGGCGGCGGCCGCCCCGAGATCTACGCGACCGGTCTGCGCAACCCGTGGCGCTTCTCCTTCGACCGCACCACCGGTGACCTGTGGATCGGCGACGTCGGCCAGGACGAGTGGGAAGAGATCGACTTCGTGCCCGCCGGTGGCGGCGCGGGCGACAACTTCGGCTGGAACCGCCTCGAGGGGACCCACGGGTTCTCGGGCGACGCGCCCGAGCCCACGACACCACCGATCTACGAGTACTCGCACTCCGGTACCGGCGGGTGCGCGGTGACCGGGGGCGCGGTGTACCGCGGCGAAGCGATCCCCGACCTCACCGGCGTGTACGTGTTCGCCGACTACTGCACCGGCAAGCTGCAAGGCCTCACCCAGTCGGGCGGAACTGCGACCGCGGACCGCTTCCTCGACGTCAACGCGCCGAACATCTCGAGCTTCGGCGAAGACGGTCGCGGCGAGCTCTACGTCCTCTCCGACACCGACGGCCTCTTCAGCATCCAGCCAAGCTGATCAAACCCCACTCGACCATTCTCTGCAGGAGAAGAAGCGGAGCCGGCGGACACGCCCGCACGGGACGCGAAGTGGTGGGCGATCGAGCCGGCGCAGCGGATTCGACCAGATCTAGAGCCCGATGCGGTGGGCGACGGCGGCGACGTCGGCGTCGACGGTCTCGTCGACCACGACCTCACTGATGGCACGCTGCGGGTCCTTGAGGCCGTGACCGGTGAGGGTGCACACGACCGTGTCACCCTCCGCGATGAGGTCGGCGTCGATGGCCTGCAGCAGGCCGGCGACCGACGCCGCCGACGCGGGTTCACAGAAGACACCCTCGCGGTCGGCGAGCAGTCGGTATGCGTGGAGGATGTCGGCGTCGGTGACCGCGCCGATGCTGCCGCCCGATTCGTCGCGGGCGGCGATGGCGCCGTCCCAGCTCGCGGGGTTGCCGATCTGGATCGCCGTGGCGATCGTCTCGGGATGGGGCACCGGCTCACCTCGCACGAGCGGTGCCGCTCCGATGGCCTGCCACCCGAGCATCCGCGGCAGGCGCGTGGCTCGGCCGGCCTCGGAGTCTTCGCGGTAGCCCCGCCAGTACGCAGTGATGTTGCCGGCGTTGCCCACCGGGATGCAGTGGACGTGGGGTGCGTCGCCGAGCACGTCGACGACTTCGAACGCCGCGGTCTTCTGTCCTTCGATGCGATACGGGTTGACCGAGTTGACGACCGCGACCTTTCCGCTCGCGCCGAGCTCCCGGACGATGTCGAGTGCGGCGTCGAAGTTGCCCCGGATGGGCACGACGGTCGCGCCGTGGATGAGCGCCTGCGCGAGCTTCCCCATCGCGATCTGACCCTCGGGGATCACGACCGCGCACTTGAGGCCGGCTCGCGCCGCGTAGGCCGCGGCCGAGGCCGACGTGTTGCCGGTCGACGCGCAGATGACCGCCTTCGCGCCTTCGTCGACCGCCTTGGAGATCGCGACCGTCATCCCACGGTCCTTGAAGGAGCCGGTGGGGTTCGCGCCTTCGATCTTGAGGAACACGTCGGCGTGCGCCAGCGACGACAGCGACCGCGCCTCGACGAGCGGGGTCCCGCCTTCGAGCAGGGTCACGATGGCGTCGTCGGGGATCGACGGGAGTCGGTCGCGGTACTCGCGGATCAGGCCCTTCCACCCGGGGTTGCTCACGGTTCGTCGCCTGTCACTCGGAGGACGGAGCCGACCCTCTGGACGGCGTCGATGTCGCGGAGGGCGAGCACCGTCGCCCGGAAGTCGGCTTCGCGCGCCTTGTGGGTCACGAAGATCAGGCGAGCGTCGTCGGAACCGGTCTCACCGCGCTGGGTCATCGACTTGATCGACACGCCGTGGCGGCCGAACTGTTCGGCGATGTCGGCGAGCACACCCGGACGGTCGGCCGCCTCGAGGAGCAGGTAGAACTGCGATGCGACCTCGTCGATCGGCCGCACCCGTCGCTTGGCGAGCTCGCCGATGGTCGCACCGCGCCGCCCGCCGACGAGGTTCTTCGCCGCGTCGATCAGGTCGCCGAGCACCGCGGAGGCGGTGGGGAGACCACCGGCCCCGCGGCCGTAGAGCATCAGCTCCCCCACCGCGTCGCCTTCGATGAAGAGGGCGTTGAACGAGTCGCGCACCGACGCCAACGGATGGTCGAGCGGGACCATCGCCGGGTGCACCCGCACCGCGATCTCACCGTCGAGATCTTCTGCGATCGCGAGCAGCTTCACCACGTAACCCAGCTCACGCGCCGACGCGATGTCGTGCTCGGTGAGCTCGGAGATGCCTTCGCGGTACACGTCGCCCGCGACGACCCGCGCGCCGAACGCGATGGAGGCGACGATGGCCGCCTTCGCGGCCGCGTCGAACCCCTCGACGTCGGCGGTGGGATCGCGTTCCGCGTAGCCGAGACTCTGGGCCTCGGCGAGCGCGTCGGAGAAGCTCTGACCATCTTCGGTCATTCGGGTGAGGATGTAGTTGGTGGTGCCGTTGACGATGCCCACGACGCGCCGGATGCGGTCACCGGCGAGCGATTCCCGCAACGGTCGGATGATCGGGATCCCGCCACCGACCGACGCCTCGAACAGCAGGTCGACGCCCGCGCCCGCGGCCGCTTCGAACAGCTCCCGGCCCACGTTCGCGACCAGTTCCTTGTTCGCGGTGATGACGGGCTTGCCGCTCTTGAGCGCGGCGATGATCAGCTCACGGGCCGGTTCGATCCCACCGATCACCTCGACCACGATGTCGACGTCGGGATCCTCGACCACCGATGCGGCATCGTGGGTGAACACCTTGGCGGGGAGCGCGACGTCGCGCTCGCGCGAGAGGTTCCGCACCGCGACCTTCGCGATCTCGAGCCGGACCCCGGACCGGGCCTCGATCGAGCCCGCGTTCTCGTCGATCAGGCGCACCAACGCCGAACCGACGTGCCCGCACCCGAGCAACCCGACCCTCACCACGTCTCCGTCGACCATTCGAGCTCCCATCACACTCCAGTCTCGCGGATCCTGCGCCCACCGGTTCGCTCATCCGATGGGTCCGACGGTCAGGACCCGTCGAGCCGCAGGAGATCGTCGAGTGTCTCTCGGCGCACGACGACCCGCGCCTGACCCCCGTCGACGAACACGACCGCCGGCCGGGGGACCTTGTTGTAGTTGCTGGCCATCGAATAGCCGTAGGCGCCGGTCACGGGCGTGACGAGGAGGTCACCGGGAGCCACCTCCGCCGGGAGGTGGGCATCGGTGATGATCACGTCGCCCTGCTCGCAGTGCTTGCCGGCGATCGAGACGGAACGGGGCCGAGCGTCGTCGATGCGCGCCGGGAGGTAGGCCTCGTAGCCGGCGCCGTAGAGGACCGGCCGGGGGTTGTCGCTCATCCCGCCGTCGACGGCGACGTAGGTCGCGACCCCGGTGATCTCCTTCACGGTGCCCACCCGGTACACGGTCACTGCCGCCGCGGCCGCGATCGACCGGCCCGGCTCGACCATCAACGGACGGTCGCCGAGCGCCCCGCGCAGCGCGCCGGCGTACTCGGCGATCTCCGGATCGGGATCGTCGGCCAGGTACCGGGCGCCGAGGCCGCCGCCGGCGTTGACCAACGGCACCGGGACGCCGGTGGCGCGTTCGCATTCGTCGGCGAAGGCCCCGATCACGCCCGCCGCCTTCGCGTAGGAGTCGAGCCGGAAGACCTGTGAACCGATGTGCGAGTGGATGCCGCCGAAGCGCAACCCGGAGGCGACCACGCGCGCGACCGCATCGAGGGCGGCGCCCGTCGCGACGGAGAACCCGAACTTCGAACGCTCGGTGCCGGTCTCGATGTACTCGTGGGTGTGGGCCTCGACCCCCGGCGTCGCCCGGATCAGCACGTCGCCGGTGAAGCCGAGACGTTCCAACCGGTCGAGCTCGTCGGATGAATCGGCGACGATGCGACCCACTCCGGCGTCGCGCGCCGCGACGATCTCGTCGTCGCTCTTGTTGTTGCCGTGGAACACGATGCGCGCCGGAGGGAATCCGGCGTGCAGGGCGACGTGGAGCTCGCCGCCGGTGGCGACGTCGAGATGGAGCCCCTCGTCGTCGACGAGGCGCGCCATCGCGGTGCACAGGAACGCCTTCCCGGCGTACGCGACGGAACCCGATCCGAACGCATCGACGTAGGCGCGGCACCGGCGTCGCAGCTCCGACTTCGTCGTAGACGAAGAGTGGTGTGCCGAACTCACCCGCGAGCGCCTCGAAGTCGGCCGAGCGGAGCCCGGGCGGCAGCAACGTCGGGTCGAAGGGAGCGGTGGGGTCGGTTCGTCGACCGTCGGTCATCCCGCGGTCTCCTCGTCGGCGGCGAGCCTGGTCATCGCCTCCGGTGCGCCGACGCCCAGGATCCCCAGTGCGTCGGCGAGTCCGATGCGGCACGCCTCGGCCAGCCACAGACGGGCCTGGGTGAGCTCGACATCGTCGGTGATCACCCGGCAATCCCGGTAGAAGCCGTGGAAGCGCCCGGCGAACTCACGCACCCAGGTGGTGACGCGGTGCGGGGCGCGCAACGCAGCCGCCATCGCGAGGACCTCGGGGTACTCGGCGAGCGACCGGAGCAGGTCGAGCTCACGCTCGTGGTCGAGGCGTCCGAGATCCACCGAGTCGATCGCGCGACGTGTCACGCCCGCGTTCCGCGGCGACCCGGGCGATCGACGCGATGCGCGCGTGCGCGTACTGCACGTAGTACACGGGGTTGTCCATCGACTGCGCGGTGACGACGTCGAGGTCGAGCGTCTGTGCGGTGTCGATGCCCTGGAGGAGGAACGTGAGTCGCGCGACATCGGGATCGACCTCGTCGAGGATGTCGGCGAGGGTGATGATGGTGCCCGTGCGCTTCGAGAGCCGGACCAACTCGCCACCACGCTCGAGCTTCACGAGCTGACCCAGGATGATCTCCGGCTCGGCGACTTCGTCGGTGCCGAACCCGAGCGCGCGCATCCCGACCTGCAGCGACTTCACCTGGCCGTGGTGATCGGCGCCCCAGATGTCGATGAGATGGTCGAACCCGCGGCCGAACTTGTTGGCGTGGTACGCGAGATCGTTGAGCAGATAGGTGGTCGCGCCGTCGCTCTTCACGAGGACGCGATCGCGTTGGTCGCCGAGCTGTTCGCTCCGCAACCAGGTCGCGCCATCACGCTCGTCGGTGAGTCCGGCGTCGGTCAGTCGTTCGAGGATCGCGGCCACCTCGCCGCGGTCGTGGAGCGTGCGCTCGGAGAACCAGGTGTCGAAGTGCACCCCGATGCGCGCCAGGTCGTCCTCCAGGGCGCGCACGGAGTCGGCGAGGCCCCACTCCCGCGCCTCCTCCATCGTCACGTCGGCGCCGAGCTCGGCTCGCATCCGCTCGCCCATCTCGACCAGGTACTGGCCCTGGTAGCCGTTCTCGGGCAGCTCCTCACCGCGGGCCCGGGCCCGGATCGAAGCGCCGAACGTGTCGAGCTGGGTGCCGGCGTCGTTCAGGTAGTACTCCCGGTGGACTTCGGCGCCCTGCGCTGCGAGCACGTTCGCGATCGCGTCGCCGACCGCGACCCACCGACCCCCACCCGCGTGCAACGGACCGGTGGGGTTCGCCGAGACGAACTCCAGGTTGATCCGCTGCCCGGCGAGGTCGTCGCCGCGGCCGTAGGTCTCACCCTCGGCGACGACCGAGCGCAGGATCTCGTGCAACCACGTGGACGCGAGGAAGAAGTTGACGAACCCCGGACCCGCGATCTCGATGCGTTCCACGTGGGGCGGCGGTGCCGCGTCGAGTGCAGCCACGAGCCGCGCCGCGATCTCACGTGGCGCCGCGCCGACGGTCTTGGCGAGCTGCAGGGCCACGTTGGTCTGCCAGTCGCCGTGCTCCCGTTGCTTCGTCGCCTCGACCTCGACCCCGCCGGAGGGCTGGGGAAGGTCGGCCGCGGTGAGCGCAGCCTGTACGGCGGCGATGAGATCGTCGACGATCACGGGGGCCTCGGTGTTCGGAGGGAGGTCGGACAGGAGAAGAAGCGGAGGCGGCGGCCATTGGTTGCGGGTGGTTGATTGGCGGGCGATCGAGCCGCCGCAGCGGATTCGACCGGAGATGCGTTTCGCCCGGAGATCACGCCTCAAGTGCCGGCGTTGTCGAGTCGTTGTCACGGATCATGGGTACGACAAGACCGGCCACATCCGGCGCCGCGACGAACCGCCAGCATCGCACACGGCCCGCGCGCGCGGCCCGAGTGATTTCGACCACAGCGGGTGCGAATGAGACCTCCATCGCGTATGCTGCGCCTGGGCACCGGGCAAGGACCAACTCGGTGCGTGAGTTTTCTGCCACGCTTCGTGGTGATTCCGGCTCGAACCGAGCGGGCGAGCAAACTGACGACGAGACACAGGTCGACGACCGGTCGGCCATCGATGCCGGCACCACGATCGTCGTGGTGACGGGAGCGCGCGACCGACGACGACGTGGCGGACGACGTGACAACCGATTCGGAAGAGCAGCCGGGTACTCCCGGCGGAGGTGAGACGGTGGCGAGACAAGGAGGTCTCGGGCGGGGGTTGGCCGCGCTGCTGCCCGCCGAGGCGACGGAACCCGCGGAGCCGCTGCGCCCGGTCGCCGAGCCGCCGCCACCACCGTCGAACGGCGGCACCACCGCCGACTTCGGGGCCGAGCTCATCGCAGAGCTGGCGACCAACGAGTCGGGCCTGGGCCTCATCTACCGGGCCCTCGACATGCTCGTCGAGCGGTTCGAGCTGCGTGACGCGGCGATCGTGATCGAAGAGCACGGCGTGGGCCGTCAGGTCTTCCGGGCGGGCCGGCGCCCCCTCGACGACGAGAACGAGTCGGAGCTGCTCAGCGCCGAACCCGGCATCTACACCGAGCCCGAGATCGAGCCCGGCCGGTTCGACGCCTCCCTGCTCACCAGCATGTGCGTCGTCGCCCTGCGGCTCGACCTCCTCCGGTACGACTCGTGGCACGACCAGCTGACCGGTCTCTTCGACCGACGCAGCTTCGACCGGCTGCTCGAGATGTCGGTCGCGCGGAGCCTGCGGTACCAGTGGCCGTTCACGCTCGTCGTGCTCGACATCGACACCTTCAAGGCGATCAACGACCGCGACGGTCACGCCGCGGGTGATCAGGCACTGCGTTCGCTCGGCGAGCGGTTCCGACGTGTGCTCCGCTTCGGCGACAACGCGGCGCGGATCGGCGGCGACGAGTTCGCCCTGATCCTGCCGAACACCGATCCCGACGACGTTCCCGCACTCCTGGAGCGACTCGCCGAGGTGACGGGGGTCGAAGGTGCGTGCCCCCCGTTCTCGTTCGGCGTCGCGCTGTGTCCCGGCGAGGCCGACGATGTCGACAGCCTGTTCCGGCTCGCCGATGAACGGTTGTACGAGGCCAAGGAGGGCCGACGGTGACACTCGACGATCTCGAGATCGAGCTCCGCAAGCTTCCGGGAGTCCGCGCCGCCGGGTTCTCCGAGCGCGACGACCTGCTCCTCGTGCAGTTGCAGGTCGGCGAAGCCAGCGAAGCCGGCCTCCCGTTGCAGGCATCGCGGATCGCACACCGTCACTCGGAACGCCCCGTTGCGGTCGAGCTCGTGCGGTGGCGCACCTTTCCGGCCACCGACACCGCGACGGCGTCCGCTCCCCCACCGACGACTCCGCCGACCACCGAGGCGTCCCCGGTTGCACCGAGCGACGAGACGGCACCCACCGTCGACCTCACGCGTGAACCGGCTGAGCGGCGTGTCCGCCTCCTCGCCGTCCTCACGTTCCCCGACACCGACGAGCTCGAGGTGCACCTCACCCTCGACGGTCGCCGCACCATCGGGCGCGCCGCGGCGAGTCGTGGCCTGCTCGGCGCGGTCGAGGCCACCCTCGACGCTCTCCGCGCCTTTGCGCCGACCCTGCTGCTCGAACCCGGCTGGGCCCGTCCGATCGACGTGGCGTCCGACGAGCCGTTCCTGGTCGCATGCGAGGTCTCGGCCGGTCCCGGCCCCTCCCGGCACGGCATCGCGACCGGCGGAAGTCCCATCGAGGCCGCCGCCCGGGCGTCGCTCCACGCGCTGAACCGCACGCTGGCCCGGTCCCTCGATCCCGAGGCCGCCTGAGGCGTCCGTCCGCCGACACCCGCCGGTCGTGCCAGCACCACTCCGGATCGGCAGGGGCGCATCCTGGTCTCGCGAGCCCCCGTGGCGGATGATGGAACGGTGACGGTGACCGCGCCCCCCATCAAGGTCCTGATCGTCGACGATCAACCACCCTTCCGGGAGGTCGCACGCACGGTCGTCGGCCTGACGACCGGGTTCGAGGTCGTCGGCGAAGCTGTCACGGGTGAGGAGGCGGTCGCCCTGGCCACCGATCTCGAGCCCGACCTCGTGCTCATGGACATCAACCTGCCGGGGATCAACGGCATCGAGGCCACCCGCCGGATCGTCGAGGCGCGTCCCGACACCGCGGTGCTCCTGCTCTCGACGTACCGGGAAGAAGATCTTCCCGGTGACGCACAGACCTGCGGGGCGCTCGGCTACGTCCACAAGGAAGACCTCGGGCCGGCCACGGTGCGCGAGCGCTGGGACCAGCGCGTCGACCCCGGCGGGGATTGACGCGGGCCACTCAGACCGCCGGCGTCGGCACCGGCTCGTCGGGCACGCAGCCGCTGATCCGGGTCCCCCGCCCGGGTTCCGACTCCACTTCGAGCGTGCCGCCGATCGCACCGAGCCGGTCGGCCATGTTCACGAAGCCGTGGCCGGCCCCGCCTACCGAGACGTCGAAGCCGGCACCGTCGTCGATCACGTCGAAGCGCACCGACGATCCGTCGTCGTGGACCCGAACCGTCACCCGAGCGTCGGCGCCCGCGTGCTTGCCCGCGTTCTGCAGCGCCTCGAGACAGCAGAAGTAGACCGCCGCCTCGACGTCGGGCGAGAAGCGCCGCTCGACGTCGCAGTCGAGGTCGGTGTAGAGGGTCGAGCGTCCACACGCGGCACGGAGTGCCTCTTCGAGCCCGCGATCGCGCAGCAGCGGCGGGTAGATGCCGTGCGCGAGCTCCCGGAGCTCGGTGAGCGTCGTCTGGACGTCGCCCCGCAACTCCTCGAGGAGGTTCGCCGCGGTGTCGGGATCGGCGGTCAGGAGCTGCCGGGCCAGGCCCACCTTCACCGCGAGCGCCACGAGGTGTTGCTGCGCGCCGTCGTGCAGATTCCGCTCGATGTTCCGTCGCGACTCGTCGGACGCGGCGACGATGCGCGACCGGGAGGCCCGCAGGTCGGTGTTGGCCGTCTGCAGCTGCGCCAGACTCGCCTGGAGCGCGGAGTCGAGCTGACTGTTGTGGATCGCCAGCGCGACCTGGCGGGCGACGTCGGCGAGCACCTGCTCCTCGGAGTCGGTGAGCGGATCGGCATCGAGGTGGCGGCGGCACACCACGAGCCCGAGGAGCTCCCCGGCGTGCGCGAGCGGGACGACGCGAGTCGTGTCACCGGGATCGGTGAGCGCCGGGAGCCACACGTCGAGCCAGGCGTCGCCGGAGACGCCAGCGCGCGCGACCACAGCGGCTTCGTCGTCGGTCAGGTGTAGCGCCTCGGCACTGCGATGGGGCACGGCGCCGACGAGCACGAGCTCGCCGGGCGTTCCGGTCCACACCTCGGCCGCAGTCAGGCGGAGGTGACGGTGGAGCAGCTCGGCGAGCTGCTGCAACAGCTCCTCGAGCGGGAGCGCGCGCGTCATGCGGGTACCGAAGGTGCGCAGCGTCGCGACCGGATCGCTCTGTTCGCCGTACGCAACCCGGTTCGCGGCGACCCGCAGGCGGGCGACTGCCGACGGCGCGAGCAGGCCGGCGACGGCCACACCCACGAGACAGAGCAGCAGCACGGTCCGTTCCCGGCCCTTGGGCTCGCTCCCCAGCCCGAGCACCACGACGAGCAGCACCACCGTGACGAGCAGCGCCAGCCCGCTGACCATCACGGTGGCTGCGAGCGCTCGGTCGACGCGCAGCGCGGCACGCGGACGGCTCGAGATCGCCAGGCCGAGCGGGATCACCAACGATGCCCAGCCGAGCACCGCGACCAGATGGCCGGGCCAGTCGACGAGGAGCTCGAGAGCACCGGTGACGATCGCCACGTCGGCGAGGATCACGAGCGCGAGGTACGTCCACTGGATCTTCCGGCGCTGGCGGTCGCCGGCGGTCCGGGCCCGTCGGGCGCTGATCCCCAGACCGGCTGCCCCGATGGCGATGCCGTAGAGCACCAACATCGTGATCGGGTCCGACGCCGTGAGGAGCCCGACGACCGCCCCGCCGACCACCGCCATTGCGCCGAAGGTGCGCACCGTCCCGGTCTCGAGGCGCAGGTCGGGCAGCGAGGCGAAGAGGAGAGCGACCAGGCCGACGGTCGCGCCGGCGAGTCCGGCGGCCGCGGCATCGGCACTTGCCGACGCCGCGCCGACCGACGCGCCGGCCAAGACTCCGACGAGCAGGAGCATCCGGCCGGCCGCGCCGGCGCGGAGCGAGAGCAGTCCGGCGAGGGCCCACCCGACGGCGATCGCCGTGCCGGCGATCATGTTCGGAGTCATCCTGGCCTCACTCCGCCCTCACTCCGACCTCAGGACGGCTGCGGGCTGGATGCGGGCCGCGCGGCGGCCCGGTCCCGCTGCCAGCAGGTTCGCAACGAGCAGCGCGACGGGGATCACGAGCAGGGTCGCGACGAGAGCGGTCGGCGGTGCGTAGACCAGTGGGAAGCTGTCGGCGAGCGAATGCCAGACCGCGCGACCGAACGCGATCCCCAGAGGCACCCCGACGACGACACCGATCACGGCCAGCAGTGTTGCCTGCCAGGCGACGGCGAGCCGGGACTGACGGCGCCCGAATCCGAGCGCGCGAAGGATCGCCAGCTCCCCACGTCGTCGGTTCACGGTGGTCACGAGCGCGTGGGCGAGCGCCGCGACGGCGAGCAGGGCGAGGAACACCCCGAGCACGAGGGGCAGCGTGCGGAGCTTCCCCAACGCGTCCACGTCGGAGGGCCGCACCGGATCGTCGATCGTCAGACCCTCGAAACCCGCGCTCGCCGTCGAGCGCGCGGCGATCGGTCCCGCGCGCGAGCGACAAGAGCACGAAGTCGAAACCTTCGGTGGCGGGCACGTGCCGCCGCACCTCGCTGCAGCGCGGAACGGTCGATCCACGCCCCGTCGGTGTACGCGGAGTGGGGCGACCATGGCAGCAACGCCGAACCGACGACCCGCATCGGGACGCGATCGGGACCGGCGCGCACGGTGCCGCCCACGCCGACTCCGAGATGGTCGAGTGTCGCAGGGCCGAACGCGATCTCGCCCTGACCGCGCGGGGCACGCCCGTCGAGCACGACCCACTGCATGTCGCCCTTGAGCTGGGTCACCGACCAGGCCGGCACCGATTCACCGTCGACCGTGATCGAGCGCAGCCATCGGGCTCGCGTCGCATCCTTCACCTCGGACGCGCCGACGAGGCTGGCGACTGGCTTCTCGGGGAGCCGACCGATGTCGCCGATTCCCGCGTTCCACACGATCCCCGCTCGCTCGGGCCGATGCACCGCGTCGTCGATCCCCGCCCGGAAGGTGAAGCACGCGACTACGCCCATCACACCCGCGATCGCGCCGATGAGGGCGGAGCGCACCGGCACGGCCCGTTTCCCGCGACCGGGTTCGAGCGCGAGCCTCGTGCCGATCCCGATGACCGGAGACGTGCTGCTCCGCGTGGCCCAGCGACCGACCACCGACGGCCGGACCGCTCGGGCCTCGCCGCGAAGGACCCGCCAGGCTGCGACCGCCGTCGCCCCGCCCACGACCGCGACGAAGGCGGCAAGGGTGGCGATGCCCAGCACCGCCCAGTCGAGGTGGATCCCGAGATCGAGGTCGTAGCGGCGCGCCACCCCGATCGGGAAGCGCCCTGAGAGCGCGACAGCGACACCGAAGCCGACCAGCGAGGCGACGACGCCGGTGACCAGCGTCGGGAGCACCAACCCGGTCGTGAGCATCTCGTCGTCAGCTCCCATCGCCTGCAGCGTGACGAGATCGGATGCTCGCGCCGTGACCGCACGAGCCAACGCCTGACCGACGAGCGTGCCCCCACCGAGCACCACCGCGAGCGCGAACAGCCAGAGCCCGCGCGCCTCGAGGGTCGTCGTGTCGCGCGCCCGACGCAACTCGTCGACCAGGTTGATCGTGTTCGTCGGTTCGCCGGTGATCTTCTCGACGTCGCGTTCGAGCTTCGGGATGTCGGCTTCGCCGTTCCGCAGACCGACGAACATGTTCGTGAACGAGAAGACGCCCGCCGCCGTCACGTCGTCGACGAACGCCGGCGTCGACTGCCATCCAGGTTCGTCCGACACCGACTTCGCGATCCCGACGACGCGGAGATCCCGCACGATCCTGCCGTCGTCGGAATCACCCTCGACCCGGAGGGTCGAGCCGATTCCGAGGTGGCGCAGTCCGCTCAGGTTCTCGTCGACGAGCGCTTCGTCGGCTCGTTCGGGACGGGGCTGTCGGCCCTCGACGAGGACGTCGGCCATGATGCGGGCCGACTTCGCGTCGACGGGGACGAGCGCCCCGTCGTCGCCGCCGACGACACTCATCCCGAGGACCGCGAAGCTGGCCGACCGCACCACCTCCGGGAGTCGGGTGACCGCGGCGCGTTGTGCGGCGTCGAACTCGGGACTGTTCGCGAGCACCCCGGCCTCGATCTCCGGCCCTGCCGCCTCGTACCTCGGAATCGCCTGCTCGGTTCGTCGGGCGCCGGCGACGGCGGCAGCCGCGAGTCCGACGACCAGGCCGGCGAGCACGCCGAGAAGGATCCATGACGGCCACCGGCGACGAAGGTCGCTCCGCACCCAGAGTCGAATGGCAGCCATCGCTGCGCTCCCCTACTCCACTGTCGCGATGGCGACGTCGGCGCCGACGCGCCCGTCGTCTTCCACGCGACCGTCGCGCATGCGCACGATGCGCTGCGCGGCATCGGCAACAGGTTGGTCGTGGGTGACCAGGAGGATGGTCTGACCCTGTGCGTGCAACCGCCGGAACAGCTCGAGGATCTCGAGTCCGCCTTCGGAGTCGAGCGCGCCGGTGGGTTCGTCGGCGAGGAGCAGTGTCGGCTCGTTCGCGAGCGCGCGGGCGATCGCGAGCCGTTGGCGTTGACCACCCGAGAGCGCGGCCGGCGCCTGGTCGGCCTTGTCGCCGATGCCCAGCAGGTCGAGCAGGTCACGCGCCCGCGCCTCGGCGGGACGACGCTTCGTTCCCGCGATCAGCGCCGGCATGAGGACGTTCTCGAGCACGGTCATCGTCTCGAGCAGGTTGAAGAACTGGAAGACGATGCCCACGTGGCCGCGGCGCAGCGTGGCGAGCTGGTTGTCGTCGAGTCCGACGAGGCTCTCACCGGCGACCGAGATCTCGCCTTCGTCGGGTCGATCGAGGCCTGCAACGAGGTTCAGGAGCGTCGACTTGCCACACCCCGACGGGCCCATGATCGCGACGAACTCCCCGGCGGCGACGTCGAGATCGGCACCCCGCAGGGCGCGGACCGGCGCCAGTTCCGCCTCGAAGGTCCGGTAGAGCCCTCGTGCCGTGACCACTGCACCGGTCATCGCTCGTTCCTCCATCGTCCACTCGTCGGTCCCGGGTCCGTTTCGACCCGGCTCCCGCCTCCACCAGAGGACCACATCTTGTCCGGTCGGCCCAAGGGCGCCCACCGGTGTCCCACCCGGGTGCTGACACCACCACCAGCCCGGACGTCTGCACCGTCAGTCCCGGAAACCGGGCTTCACGGTGCAGACCTCCCGTCGCCGCCGCGTTCGGTGTCGGTTGCGGCGCGGACCATGATGCGCGTCCAGGCGCCGACGTAGACCCGTTCGTCGTCGGCGAGCTCGCGGCGCTGATGCGGAGCGAGCGGCGTGCCCGGGAGAGGCTCACCCGGAGCACCGACGAAGGTGCCGTTGGTGGAGCCCAGGTCCTCGACGTACCAGCGGTCGCGGTCGAGGATCAGCTGCGCGTGGCGATGCGACACCGCACCGTCGCCCGAGCAGTCGATGTCGGGGTAGAGCTTTCGGCTCGTGGACCGACGGCCGATCGAGATCGTCGTCGCCCGCAACGGGACCGTCGCCGGTGCACCACTCGTCGGCGGGCCCCCCGGCGCCTCCTGGTGGGCGAACCAGTCGGCGTCGATCCACACCTCCGCCATCCACTCGGGCCCGGTGGATGTCGCCGGCAGTGGGGCGACCGGGAGTTGACCGGTGGTGAAGTCGTACCCGCACGCCTCGCAGAAGAGCGCGTCGGGCGGGTTGTCGGTCGAGCAACTCGGGCACACCAGCGCGGTCGGAGCAGCGGGCGCGGGATCGGGCAGGGTCAGCGACGACGGAGCCCCCGATGGAGCCGCAGACGATGAGGCACCCGGCGCGGAGGTGGCTGCAGCCGGCTCCGGCGCGACCGCGACGATCGGCTCACCGCACACGTCGCAGAAGTCGGTCGTCGACGACTCATGGCCCTGGGGGCACCGTGCGCTCATCAGCGAACCCGAGTCGTCTTCGTCGAGGCGGTGTCGAGCGCCATCTCGTCGAGCTTCGACACCTTCGCCTTCAGTCGCACGGTGCCGGTCTCGGGATCCTCGATGTCGACAACGCGCTTGAGCTTGTTCGTCGCTTCGTCGTCGCCGGTCTCGGCGGCGAGCTTCGCGGCACGACCGAGCTTCAGGGTGGCGGTCGCGTCGTCGCCCGCAGCCTTCGCCGCGAGCCCCTCCTGGATCGCCGACGCCAACTCGGTCTGGCCGGTGTAGTGGGCCACCGCCGGGTTGATCCGGGTGGTGAGCGTCGTGTCGTCGGACCAGACGGCCTTGACGAGCCCCTGGCCGACGACCTCTCCGACGACCACGAGCTGCACCCGCGCCACGAGCTGCTCGGCGCCGAGTTGCTTCGCCGGCACGCGCACCGACACGTGGTAGTCGCGGGACTCGTCACCCCACGAGCCGGTCGGGTACTCCCGCACGAGGGGGCCCGTCTGCTCGGCCCGATCGGTGAGATCCTCGATCGTCGGTGCGACCTGACGCACGAACTCGACCGTCGCCCCTTGGGGAGCCCAGACCCGGAGCGTCGCGTCGGCGACGCCGCGTCCCATCGACGCGCGCATCACGGCCCGGAAGTCTTCGGCCATCTGCTCGGGCTCTGCGATGATGTCGACGGAGCCGAGCAGTGCCGACGCGATCCCCCGGAGCTCGTTCACGTCCCAGTCGGCGCCGACGCCGCGGCAGTCGCACTGGAAGACACCTTGCGCCTGGTGCACGGCCTGCTGGAGCACGGAATCGCGTTCCGTCTCGTTCTTCCCGTCGGTCAGCAGGATCGCGTGGCGTTGCGAGGCCTCGACCGTGCCGAACAGTTGGGAGGCCGCGTTGAGCCAGGAGCCGATCGCGGTCCCGCCCGACGCGTCGAGGTTGCGGACGGCCGACTTCGCCGCGTCGCGGGTGCCGGCGTCGGCCACCGTCATCCCGCTGACGACGTTGGCCGCGTTGTCGCCCGAGATGACCGCGAACCAGGTGCCGTCGGCGATCTCGTCGATCGCGGCCGCGGCGGCGATGCGGACCGACGAGATCTTCGTGGGCGGCGACGACATCGATCCCGACGTGTCGACGATGATGACCTCGGCGGCGGCGCCCGACTGGCCGGCCGCACCGGCACCGGAGCACGTGATCGACACGATGGCGTGCACGTCGCTGGCGTCGGCGGCCAGGTACTCGTTCTCGAAGACTTCGGTCTTCCACTCGGCCATCAGGCGCTCCTCGGGGAGGGGTCGGGATCGGGCGGTGACGGGGGTCGGTGCGCATCGTCGCCGCCGAGGCGGGCGAGCGCGACGGTCACGTTGTCGTGACCGCCCTGGTCGTTCGCCCACCGGCACAACGCCGACGCGAGCGCGAGCGGGTCGGCGCCGACCGCCGCGACCTGCGCCACGAGCAGCTCGCGGAGGTTCGGAGCGGGCGAACAGTAGTTCCAGAGGCCGTCGCTGCACACGAGGACCCACCCGGAGCCCTCGACGGCGACCGACGTGCCCGAGGGCTCGCCGCCCGGGCTGTCGATGCCGAGCCACCGCGTGATCGCGTGCGCCCGGGAGTCGGCTTCAGCAACGTCGCGTGGCGTCCCCTGGGCGATCTGCGCGGTCGCCCACGAGTCGTCGGTCGACACCTGGATCGCCGGTCCTGCATCGGGCAGCCAGTAGCAGCGGCTGTCGCCGACCCAGGCCGCGACCAGCATCTCGCCGTCGACCACCGCGGCGACGTAGGTGCTCGACGGTGGGTTCTGCCCGGGAGGAACTCCTGTCGCCACGGCGGCGGCTTCCTGCTGCGCGGCTGCGGCCGCGGCCGCGTGCGCGTCGGCCCAGTGCTCGACCACCGCCGCGGGCGATGCCGACGGCGCATCGGGCGCATCGGCCAGGACGTCGCGTGCCGCCCGCGCGGCCGCGAGCGACGCGAGATCGCTGTCGGTGGCGCTCGTCACGCCGTCGCAGACGACGAGCACGATGCGACCGTCGACAGCCGAGACCGCGGCGGCGTCTTCGTTGCGGGTGTGCACGATTCCCTTGTCGCACACGAACGCGACGAACGGAGCCGGCTGGTCCTCGAAGTGGTCACGCTCGCTCAACGCGCGGAGGCCACAGGTGGTGCAGTATCCGTCGGGATCGATCACGCCGCCACACGAACACGTCCGGGGGAGCAGCGACGCCGGCGTGGGGATCGGGCGGGTGGTGCCGACGGGCTGGACCTCCACCATCTCGTCGGGTTCGCGGCAGTGGGGCTCCGCACGATTCGCAGAACTGGTCGGCCTCGCCGACGGGTTCACCGCAACTCGGACAGCTCGTGCCCGCCGATACGGGAGCCGCGCCGGCGCCGGTGTCCGTCATACGAGCGTCCGCGGCCGGATCGCATTGGCCGCGTCGACGAGTCGGATCCGTTCGGCCGGATCCGACGTCAGGGAAGCCAGATCGCGGTACGTCTGCTCGGCCGCGGCGCGGAGCTCCGCGCCGGTCGCCGGCGACGGACCGACCCGGACGGTCGGGCGGTCGCCGGTGCGCTCGACCTCGGCCACCGCGGCTCGCAGGATCTGGGCCTGGAGGGTGAGGCGGTCGCGTGAGTCGATGGCGATGTTGTCGATGCTCGCCGCGGCCGCCGCGAGGCCGTCGAGGCCGGGGCCGCCGGCCGTCAGGAGCTCGGCGCGCCGGCGGCGGGCCGCCGCGTACGCGCCGCTGGTCGGCGCCACGAGATCGAGTGCCGCGAGCGCGCCCGTCACGTCGCCCCGGCGCTCCCGGGCCCGGGCGAGACCGAACGCCGACGGGCGCGACGTAGTTCGCGTCGGTCGCGGCACACACCGCGTAGAGCTGCTCGGCGAGATCCACCGCGCCCGTCTCCTCGCAGGCCAGCGCGAGCGCGAGCTTCGGTGCGAGCTCGCCGGGAACCTGGCCGAGCACGGTGTTGCACGCGGTCGCGGCACCCTCGAAGTCGGACCGGGCGAACGCCGCGAGGCCCGAGAGCCACACCGCGCGCCACTCCCACGGATTGTCGGTGAGGATGTCGTTCACGACCTGGTCCGCGACGGGGTACGACCCCGCGTCGATCGCGGCCCGGGCCTTGGCCAGCTGGACCTCGACCGTCTGTTCCGGCGCCTGCTCGAGCACGGCGAGTCGCTGGGCACCGTCGGCGAGTGACACGCCGGCGAGCCACGTCGCCGAGGCATCGGCGCGGTCGACCCGCAGGGCCGGGAGCTCGGCCCAGGTGAGCTTGCGCACCCGTCCCCGTGGGCGATCCGAACAACGACGACGCGCTCGAGTGCGCCGCCGCGGGAGCGCCGCTGTCGACCGCGACGACTTCGCGGAGCACACCGAGGAGCTGGTCGCGGAGCTCGTCGGCCGACTGGAAGCGGTCGTCGGGCGCAGGCGCCGTCGCCTTGGCCAGCACCCGGTAGAACGAGTCGTAGCGCTGGAAGAGCGGGATGTCGTCGACCGGAGGGAGCGACGCCAGGTAGGTCGACTGGTAGCCCCGGAACTCCATCGCGAGCACCGCGAGGGTCCGGCCGATGGTGAAGATCTCGCTCGGCACACTCGGGCCGACCTCGGCCACCTCGGGTGCCTGGTACCCGACGGTGCCGTAGATCGCCGACTGGTCGTCGTCGGCCCGGCGCACGCCTCCGAGGTCGATCAGCTTGATGGAGTCACCGGCCTGGATGACGTTGTCGGGCTTGAAGTCGCAGTAGAGCAGCCCCTGGGCGTGCAGGTACGAGAACGCCGGGAGGATCTCGATCACGTAGGCGATCGCCTGGTCGGCTGGGAACGGGCTGTACGCGCCGTTGTTCTGGGCCATCCGCTCCTTCAGGATCTGCTTGAGCGACCGGCCACCGACGTACTCCATGACGATGTACCCCGCGCCGTCGAAGCTGGCGAAGTTGTAGATCTCGAGGATCAACGGGTGCTGGACCTCGGCGAGGAACTGGCGCTCGGTGATCGCCGCCTCGTACGCGTCGGCGTCGCCCGTGTTCAACAGACCCTTGAGGACCACGTAGCGGTCCGACACGTTGCGGTCGCGCGCGAGGTAGATCCAGCCGAGGCCGCCGTGCGCGATGCAGCCCGACGACCTCGTACTGGCCGCCGACGACGTCGCCGGGCGCGAGCTTCGGGACGAACGAGTACGGCGTGCGACACCGCGGGCAGAACCCCTCGGCCCGGCCGGGCTTGTCGGCCCGGGAACGCCCCACCTTCTCGCCGCAGTGCGAGCAGAACCGCTTCTCCTCGGCCACCTCGGGGTTGGCGAGGACGATCGACTGGGGGTCGGGCACCGGGACCGACGGGACGCTGGTGATCCCCGCGCCGAGATGCTGGATCCGACTCGTGGCGGTCACGAGTCGGCGAGTGGGCCGGCTCAGGCCGGCGCGAGCCGAACCGATCGGCGTGCTCGACAGCTTCGTCGAGAGGCTCGAACCCTTCGTCCCGGTCGGCGCCGACATCCCGGTCGACGTGCCCGCGAGCGGGATGCCTGCGGGTGAGCCGCAGACGTTGCAGTACCCGTCTTCGATCTCGCCCGAGCAGCTCGGGTCGGCACAACGCTCGGCGGTCACCTGGCGTCCTCCTCGTTCGGATGGTCGGCGCCCACGGCGAGGCGGACCGCGTCCTGGTACTCCTCGACGCGGCGGGCCGCTTCGACGACGTCGCAGGGAGCCGACCACAGCAGGTCGTGGGCGGCACGGTGCAGATCCTCGAGCTCGGGCGCCTCGGCGAACCCGTTCCGGGCCGCGCGCGTCCGGTAGGCCCCGAGCAGTCCGCGCAGCTCGTCGCGCGCCTGCAGCGGCGCGCCGTAGGTCCGTTCGGCTTCGTCGAGCGCGAGACCGCAGCGTTCGAGGCGCGTGGCGTACCCGTCGATCTCCGCCCGGGCCGCGGCCCAGTCGTCGGCGGTCCGGGCGCTCGCAGCCTGCGCGGCGGGCGGCGGTCCGAGCACCGAGGCCGACGGCACGGCGAGGCGAGGCGGCCCGGTGATGCGGGAACGACACCGCTCCGCCAGCTCGCCGACGGATGCCGTCTTGGCCTGGAGCTCCTCGTAGCGCACCTGGAGCTCGGCCAACCGGTGGGCGGTGGAAGACCGGTTGGCGGCTTCCTTGATGAGGTCGCGTTCGACAGCCGTGACCGCGGCGTCGCTCGCGGCGACCGCGGCCTGGATCGTGTCCCGGTCGCCGGTCGCGACGGCAGCTTCGAGCCCGGTCGAGAGCGCGTCGATCGCCGCGGCGGAGATGCCGAGCACCTCGTTGTGCATCCGGCACCGTTCGATCGCGGCCCGGACCGCAGCGAGCTGCGATGCCACGCCCGAACCGGCGATCACGTCGCTCGACAACACCACCGTCAGTCGATCGACGAGCGCGGCGGCGAGCGTGCACGCCTCCGTGAGCGAGAACGCCGACGGCGCACCCAACGGGTCGGGCAGGCGGCCCCACATGAGCCGGGCCAGCTCCGCCAACTCGTCGGGGCCGACCCGACCGCTGTCGAAGGTGGCGACGAGCTCGTCGCGCCGTGTGGTGATCGACTGCTGCAACGACATCGCGAGCGTCACGTCGCCCGTGTAGCGCTCCGGTCGGGTCGCGAGCTGCGCGTCGGCGTCGAGGCGACCGAGGGTGCGTCGGAGCATCGAGATCCACGCGTCGAGCACCTCGAGGAACCCGAGGACCTCGCGCCCGGTCGCCGCGACCGTGAGGCTCCCCGGCGGGACGGGTGGTGTGACGAGTGGCGACGGGGCCTGGGTCACGGTCACGGAGTCCGTCCGTAGACGGCAACCGGCGGATCCGGCACCGCGCCGGTCGGCTGCAGCCAGCGGTTGTACATCTGCTTCCAAATCCCGTCGGCCCGCAGGTCGGCGAGCACCCCGTTCACGAACCGGACGAACTCGGGGTGGGTCTTGGCGACGCCGAGCCCGTACGGCTCGCTCGTCAGGGGCGGACCGACGATCTTCGCGTACGGATCCTGGGCGACGAAGCCGGCGAGCACGGTGTCGTCGGCGGTCACCGAGTCGACCGTCCCCTGCTGGAAGAGCACCATGCAGTCGGAGATGTCGTCGACGGGCACGACGATCACCTTCGGGTAGTTCTTCATGTTGTCGAGGTTCGTCGAGCCGTTCGCCGCGCACATGCGTTTGCCGTCGAGCTGAGCGATGTCGGTGACCGGCGAGTCGGTGCGCACGAGGATCTTCTGGCCGGCATCGAAGTACTGCGACGAGAACGAGATCTGCTGCCAGCGTTCGCAGTTGACCGTCATCACGTCGGCGATGATGTCGACGGAACCGTCGAGAAGCGCCGGGATCCGCTGTGCGTAGGTCACGACCTTGTACTCCACCCGGTTCGGATCGCCGAAGATCGCCTGCGCGACCTCCTTCACCAGATCGATGTCGAAGCCTTCGAGCTGACCGCTGAAGGGGTTGCGGTACCCGAAGAGCAGGGTGTCGGCGGAGACGCCGGCGATGAGGCGGCCGCGCTGCTGGATCTCCGCCATGTAGGTACCCGACGGCATCTGGCCCGGGGCGGGCATGGGGTCGAGCGGCGCGAAGGAAGCCACCGGGTTCCCGCAGTCGACCGCCGGGGCGGCCGGCGCGACGGTCGTCGTGGTCGTGTCGGAGTCGGCCCGGTCCGAGCCCGAGTCGTCGTCGCACGCGGTCGCCACGAGCGCCAGCACGACGAGCGCGATCACCACGAGGAGAAGGTTCCGGCGCGTGCTCATCGGTACTCCCGGAGGCGTTGGGCCATCCCCCGCCACGCCAGGCCGGCGGCCGCGAGACCAGCCGCGAGCAGGAGCCAGGCGACGGGGAGGAGCGGCGTGGCGGCGCGGCCGAGGTCGTCGGCGAGGTCCTGCGACTCGACGCCGAGGGCCCGGGACGAGACCCGCTCGAACACCCCGAAGGCCTGGTTCGCGGCGCCGTCGCCGGTGGCGAGGGCCACCGCGGCGTCGTACTGGCCACCGTCGTCGAGCGCGCGGACCTCCCGGTGCCGGGCGAGGTACTTCGCGAGCGCGTCGGCCGTCGCTCGATCGGCGAACCCGTCGCCGACCGCGCGTTTCGCTTCGGTCGACACAGCTTGGAAGCGTTCTTCGTACGGCGCGCCGGACCCGCGGGCGATCAGGGTGAGGGCCTCGGCGCTCTTGGCGTCGAAGGCTCCGATGCGTGCGGTCGCGAGCGCGACGGTCCGACGGTAGGGGCCGTCGATCGCGTCGTCGGTCTGGGCGCGGGACCAGGTCATCGCGGCGAACGCGACCAACCCGACCACCACCACGATCCCCGTCGCCGCGACGAGCGACGGGTTGAGGATCCGCCGGGTCTTGGCGTAGAGGTAGGCCTGTGGGACCGAGAGCGCGACGACCGTGAGGATCAGCATGACCACGAGGACCGCCTGCGCGCTCTCGCCCGCGGCGGTCGCGTCGTCGACCCGTTGCTGTTCGATCTCCACGAGGCGTTCGAGAGTGGGAAGGGCGTCGTCGCGGACGATCCGGGACGCTTGGCGCAGGTAGGCCGCGCCGACGGGGAAGCCCTGACGGTTGTTCGCCCGCGCCGACTCGATCAGGCCCGTGTAGGTGGCGACGACGCGGTTGACGCGTTCGAGTGCATCGGCATCGGCGGGTTCGGAGCCGGCTGCTTCGGCGAGCGTCTTGGCCGTCGTGGTGATGCCGTTCGTGTACGCGTCGCGCGCGGCGACCGGTTCGAGACCCCCGACGAGGAACGCGTTCGTCGCGTTGGCATCGGCCTTCACGAGATTGGTGCGGATCGACTGGATGCGCACGAGCTGCGCCGCATTGTCGCGGGCGTCCTCGATGTCGGTGTGCAGGCGGGTCGCGGCCCCGAACGACAGCACCCCGAAGACCAGGCTGGTCGCGATGGCGATCGCCCCGAGCAGGCGCATGCGGCCGGGAGTCCCCGAGAACACTCCGACGATCAACTCCCGCGTCCGCGACGCGCGGGCCGTTGGCGCCGGAGGAGCCACCGGTGAAGTCGGGGGGGCCACGGTCGTCACGTCTGCTCCTCGTGGCCGGCGAGTGCTGCGTCGAGGTCTTCGGGTGTGAGCTCGCGGAGCGCGGCGACGTCGGGATCGGTCAGCTCGCGCAAGCGCCACGCCTGTCGAACGACGGCCGACTCGAAGAGGTTCCGCACGAACCGGCCGTTCCCGAATCCCTCGGTGCGGGGCTCGGCCGCCAACATCACCGACAGATGCTCCATCGCGGCGTCGGTCGGCGAGAAGTCGGCGCCCTCGGCGATCCGCCGGAAGATCTCCGACGAGCTCGTCGTCGGTGTAGTCGTCGAAGGAGAGCGTCAACCGGAAGCGGCTCTCGAGGCCGGGGTTCGAGGTGATGAAGCGACGCATCGGCGCCGGGTATCCCGCGACGATCACGAGCAGCTCGTCTCGATGATCTTCCATCTCCTTCACGAGCGTATCGACGGCCTCGCCTCCGAAATCGTCGTCGGCCAGGGCGTACGCCTCGTCGATGAACAACGCACCACCGATGGCCCGGGCGATGACCTCGGCCGTCTTGATCGCGGTCTGGCCGAGGTAGCCCGCCACGAGCTCCGAGCGGTCGCACTCGACGAGGTGACCCTCGGGGAGCACGCCGACGGCGCGGTAGATCCCCGCGACGAGCCGCGCGACGGTCGTCTTGCCGGTTCCCGGGTTCCCCACGAACACGAGATGTCGGGTGAGCTCGGGGTTCCGCAGGCCCACCGTGTCGCGCAGCGTCTGGATCCGGAGCACCTGCGTCTGGTGCCGAACCTCGGTCTTCACCGCTTCGAGCCCGACCAGCGCGTCGAGCTCCGCGAGCAACTCCTCGAGCGTCCGCTCGTCGGGCGGGTCGGCGACAGGCACTCCGGCCTCGCCCGCTTCGGCTGCGGCTGTCGGCCCGCTCGACGTCGCCCGGGTCCCGACGTCGAGCGCCGTCACCCCGGCGAAGGTGAGCTGCGCGTTGCCGATGACGGTTGCCTTCGCGAGCGCGGAGATCGTCAGTTCGCCCAGCGATGCCGCGGCCATCCCGAGCTCCGCGAGCGAGCGGGCGTACGCACCCCGAACCGCGGCGTCGGCCCCGACGTGCGCGTTCAGATCGGCGAGCACCGGTGTCGGCGCCTCGTCGTAGGCCTGGCCGACCTGGGCCGCGTGGGCGAACTCTCCCATCGGGATTCCGAAGGCCTCTGCCCAGGCCGCCTCGGCGCCGGGCGAAACGCAGCTGACCGCAGCGGCAAGTGCCGCGGCCTCGGCGCGCACGTCGATCGGCGACGCAACGGCCAAGGCCTCGAGATCGTCGAGCGCGCGGACGAGATCATCGGGACCGACAGGACCGTCAGCCACGTCACCGCCTCTGCGGATCGATGGCCAGACCGCCGGACGAGAACTTCTCGGCGAGGAACCGTCCGTGCGCGATCAGTGCGTCGGCGTCGGCGCGGCACGCGGCGTCGAAGAGGTCGTCCATCTTCGAGCCGAGCAGATCGAGTTGGTCACACAGGATCGTCAACGACGTCTTCCCGCCCGACACGGGCCGCTTGTCGGCGAACTCGCGGGGAAGCCGGAGGTACGCCGCGACCGCCTCCGGGAGGTAGCTCGTCGCGGTGCGCAGCACCGCGTGGGCCTGCGCCGAGTTCGCGCCGAGTTGGTCGAGGCGAGGGATCGTCTGGCGGACGGTGCCCGCAACCCGATCGACCCGGGCCTGCACCGATTCGGGCACCCGACCTCGGATGTCGGTGAGCAGATCGTCGAGCGCGGCGAGGGTCGCGGCGTCGTCGTCGACCCCGGCAGGCGTGGCCGCGGCCTGGCGGCGTCGGGTGCTGCGCGTCGCGAGGTAGCCGACGAGGAAGGCCGGCGCGGCGAGGATCGCGCCGATCGCGATCGGCGCGAACCCGGCGACGGCGAGTGCGCCCACCCCCACAGCCGCCCCACCGACCCCGACCATCGAACCCACGGCGACGGGCGAGTCGAGGCGACCGGGCGCAGCGGTTTGCGGGGCCGCAGTCGGGCCGCCGGGCGTCGACATGGTCGGGTTCACACCGTGGGCGGGTCGCCGAGGTCGAGGACGTCGGCGTCGGCCGAGCCGCTGACATCGGCGGAACGAACCCGCTCGAGGTACGTCTGCGACTTCGAGATCTCGGTCTCGAGCGCGGTGACCGTCTGCGCCATGGCGTCGAGCGCCTGCGTCTTGAACGTGTCGAGCGCGTCCATCGACTGGTAGATGTTCGCGAACGCGGCCTGGAGCGAGTCGATGCCGATCGTGGCCGAGGCGGCCTGCTTGTTGATGTCGACGCTCTGGGTCGCGAGCAGCTCCGACGTCGACTCGATCAGGTTCGAGGTCGTGGTGTTCAGCGCGCTGATCTGGTCGAGGACGAGCTTCTGGTTGGCGAGGGCCTGGGCGACGATCACCGCGGTGCGCAACGCCGCGACGGTCGTGGTGGTGGCCCGGTCGACACCCTTGATGAGCTCGATGTTGTTCTTCCGCACGAGGTCGATGGCCAGGTACCCCTGGATCGACACGGCCTGCTGGGTGAGCAGGTCCTGGTGCTTCTGGCGCACGTAGAACAACACGTCGTCGCGCAGGGCCTTCGCCTTCGCCGGGTCGGTGGCCTCGAGCTGCGCGATCCGTTCCGCCAACGCGGCGTCGAGGCGCTGCGCGATGTACGTGTACTGGGTGAGCCGTTGCATGGTCTCCCAGAGGTGGAGCTTCTCCTGCTCCAGGCCCGCGTTGTCGAGTCGGAGCTCGTCCTGACCGTCGTAGAGCGCCTTGATGATCCCGTCGATGTGCGACTGCGCGCTCTCGTAGCGCCGGAAATAGTCGACGAGCTTGTCGCCGAACGGGATCATCCCGAGCAGCTTCTTGACCCCCGTCGCCTGTTTCGGGTCGAGGTCTTCGATCGTGCGGCGGAGGTCGAGCAACGTGGCCGCGACCTTGCTGCCCTGACTCAGTGGACCCTGCTGCATCGCCCGCACCGGGGACGCGAGGAGGCGGTTCGACGTGTCGGCGGCGGCTCGGATGTCCTCATCGCCCATCGCCCGCACGTCGCCGGCCTTGGCCGCGAACGCGGGCGACTTCACGTCGAGCGTCACGATCGACTCGACGTACTCGGCGACCTTCGCGTCGAGCGCGGGGATGGCTGCGGTGTCGATCGGCACCATGCCCTCGGCCTTCGCCGGGGCGACGGCCGCGACCGGGTTCGGAGGCGCGAGCGTGAGCTCTGCGGTCGCCGGTGGGGTGAGGCTCTCGGGGGTCGCGCTCATGTCGTGCTCCGCTCCTCGTGCTCCGTGTCGAGACGTACCGTAGTGGCGCGCCATTCCCCGACGTACCCGTCGAAGATCCGGGTGATCGCGGCGCCGACCTCGAGGTAGCAGTCGTCGTCGAGGTTCGCGAGCGAGACCCGGACCGACCACGCGGGCCCCTCGAACCCCCCGCCGTGGAGCAGCACGACCCCGGCCCGTTCGGCGAGCCGCACCACCGGATCGATGGGTTCGTGCGACGCGGTCAGCCAGGCGGCGAACTCGGCTCCGTAGCGCCGGAGCGCCCATCCCATCAGGTCGATCTCGGCGTAGTAGCCCGCGCGCAGGGAGTCGGGCGACAGTCGCACACCCATCCCCTCGTAGAGGGTCGCGAGACGACCGTTGACGATGCCGCGGGTGCGCTCCTTGTACGACTGGTCGCGGTCGAGCAGAGCGAACGCGGCGAAGAGCGTCATCTGCACCTGTTGCGGCAGCGACAGGCCGGCGGTGTGGTTGAGCGCGACCTGACGACTGTCGGCGACCATGCGGTCGATGAACTTGATGTCGGCGGTGTGTGTCGAGATCGACTCGTACCGGGCATCGAGCTCGGCGAGCTCCTCGGTCGACAGGTTCGCGATCGCCCGGTCGAGGACGTTGTCCCGGTAGAGCGCGACTACGCCGAGTCGCCATCCGGTCGCGCCGAAGTACTTGGAGAACGAGTAGATCGCGATCGTGTTCGCGGGCAGCTCGTCCATGAGGGACCGGAACCCCGGCACGAACGTGCCGTAGACGTCGTCGGTGACGATGATCAGGCCGGGGTTCGAGTCGGCGACGATGTCGGCGACACGCGAGAGCGTCGCGGGGGCGAGCATCACCGACGGCGGGTTCGACGGGTTGACGACGAACAGGGCCTTCACCGAGGGGTCGGCGAGCTTGTCGATCTCGGAATCGGGGAACTGCCAGGTCGGCTCGCCGCTTTCGTCGGACGTCGACGCGTACAGCTCCACCACGTCGAAGCCGTAGCGCTCGAGACGCGGGATCTCGAGGTACGGCGTGAACGCCGGCACCATCAACGCGACCCTGTCGCCCCGGCGCAGCAGCAGGTTCGCGGCGAGCGAGTCGAACACGTAGCAGATCGCTGCCGTTCCACCCTCGACGGCGAAGAGGTCCCAGTCGCCCGGAGGTGGCGTGCCCTCGAGCAGCTCGTCGGCGAGGTACTCGCGCAGGATCTGTTCGGCGTGGGTGCTGATGCGGTCCGGTCCTGGATATCGGTCGCCGATGATCCCGTCGGTGAGTTCGTAGACGAACGCGTCGGCATCGAAGCCGAGGGACACCCCGTACGCGATCGTGCCGGCGAGGAGCGCGGCGCCGTCGACGTTGTGGTGTTCGCCGAGGAACGCGTCGAACCGCGCCGCGATCCCCGGCTGCGCCGGCATGCCACCGAGATCGGGCTCGTCCCAGACCCGGCGCGATTCGCCGAGCGCGAACTGGCCGAGGAGGAAGAACGCGGCCCGCGGGGTGGTCGCGACCCAGTTCGGGTTGCCGCGTCCGGCGTCGAGCACGCGGGTGCCGCGCGCGCGGGCCGACGCCGTTGCGATCCGCAGGAGCCGGGCCTTGCACTCGAACGGGCTCAGCTCGGCGAGCTCGCGGGCTTCGGCCCGGGTGATCTCCGTCGTCGGCGCGTCACTCATCGTCGTGTCGTTCATCGGCATCCCGGTGGGCCCGCCGAAGGGGGAAACGATCGGAGCCGGTCGGGCAGACCGAGCAGGCGTTCGCGCATCGCGTGGACCACGAACACGACGTTGCCCACCAGGTAGCGCTGCCACATCCGGCCCGGTTCCTTGGCGAGGCGCCAGATCCACTCGATGCCGACTCGGCGCATCCACGTCGGTGCGCGCGGAATTCGACCCGACACCATGTCGAACAGTCCCCCGACCCCGATGCCCACCGTGGCGCCCGTGGCCTCGAGGTGCTCGACGAGCCACTCCTCCTGTTCGGGGACCCCCATGGCCACGAAGAGGATGTCGGGCCGCGCGAGGCGGATGCGCTCGAGGAGCGCATCCTGGCCGTCGGCACCGTGGTACCCGTGCTCGGCGCCGGCGACGACCGTGGACGGAGACGTCTCGCGGATCCAGTCGGCGACCGCATCGGCGATCCCGGGACGGGCGCCGAGCAGGAACAGGCGGAGTCCTGTGCCCGCGGTGGCCGAGACCAGGGCGGGGAACATGTCGGTGCCGTTCACGTTGTCCTGCACCGGCCGGTCGAGGAGACGGCCGGCGAGTCGCATCCCGCTCCCGTCGGCAAAGGTGAGATCGCCGGCCCGCAGCGCCTCGAGGTACACGGGATCGTTCCAGGCGATGTTCGCGCAGTGCGCGTTGACGAAGCTCACCACGGTGCGTCGACCGTCCCGGGCCCGGTCGACGACGTCGTCGACCGCCTCGGCCATCGTGAGGTTGTCGATCGAGATCCCGAACAACGAGACCCGGGGAACGGGGCACATGGGCACATTCTCGTCCACGGACCGCGGCCGCGGTTGCAGGTAGTCTCGGTCCCCCCGCCCTCGTAGCTCAGGGGATAGAGCATCGGCCTCCGGAGCCGTGTGCGCAGGTTCGAATCCTGCCGAGGGCACGACGATCAGCGCGGCGCTACTCCACGGGTGGTTCGTCGTGGCGTTCGGCGCCGGTGGCGCACAGGAGATCCTCGTGCAGCCGCATCCAGACCGTGTGGTACGAGTCGCAGCGCGGCGAGGCGAACCAGTCGGGCTCGCCCGCCTCGACCCGGCGGCGGGCGTCGCGCAGTGCGGGCCGGTAGGGCTCGAAGCGGGAGACCGACCGACCGAGCCGGCGGATCACAGGTCCGACCCGTTCGTCGAGCTCGACGAGCCGGTCGATCACGGACCAGTCGTAGACGGGATCGTCGTGGGTGTTGGCCACGCCACCGCGGGTCTGCCAATCGGTGCAGAGGCGGAGGAGGTCACGGTTGAGAGGGAGGAAGCTGCGGTAGACGTGGTCGGCGACGGCCGCCTCTTCGCTGCCGGGCTCGAGTCGGGCCCAGGCCGCATGGGCCGCACGTCCGTCGGGGGTCGGGACCAGCTTGGCTCCGCGACGAACGGCCAACCCCTCCCGTTCGAGCGCCCCGGCCAACGCGTCGAGTTCCGGGTCGTCGCCCATCACGATCACGCCGCGGAGTCGCAGGTCGTGGAAGCCGATCCACTCCCGCTCCGACAACGACTCCGCGCTCACGGCATTCCTCCGATCGGGTCCCGATCCCGCGGTACACGTGGTGCGGGCGGCGTAGTTTGGACCCATGACCGACGTCGTCGCACTTCCCATCGGCACCGGACGGGTCACCACCGACGACACGATCGTCGTGCGTTCACCGTTCGACGACCACGAGGTCGGTCAGGTCCCTGCGGCCGGCCCCGCCGAGGTCGAGCAGGCCGTCGCGGCCGCGCGGGGCGTGCTCGCCGACCCGATCCCGGCCTGGAAGCGGGCCGAGATCCTCGACACCGCGGCCCGGCTCCTCTCCGAACGCACCGAGGACTACGCCCGGATCATCGCGGCCGAGGCCGCCAAGCCGATGAAGACGGCGCGCGTCGAGGCCGCGCGCGCGGTCTCCACGTTCACGTTCGCCGCGGTCGAGGCCCGCACCCTCACCGGCGAGATGATCGCGATGGACGCCTCCGACGTCGGCGTCGGCAAGCTCGGCTTCACGCTGCGGGTCCCGATCGGGGTGGTCGGCGCGATCAGCCCGTTCAACTTCCCGCTCAACCTCGTCGCGCACAAGATCGCGCCGGCGATCGCGGCCGGCTGTCCGGTCGTGCTCAAGCCGGCGTCGCAGACCCCGCTCTCGGCGCTGAAGCTCGCCGCCATGCTGCTCGACGAGTGCGGCCTTCCCCCCGGCTGGCTCAACGTCGTCACCGGGGGCGGGGGAACGGTGGGGAACGCGCTCGTCGACTCCGACGTGGCGATGATCACCTTCACCGGATCCCCCGAGGTCGGTTGGGGGATCAAGGCGCGCGCTCCGCGGAAGAAGGTCGGCCTCGAGCTCGGCAACAACGCCCCGATCATCCTCGAGCCCGACGGCGACTGGCAGAGCGCAGCCGACAAGATCTCGGTCGCGGGCTTCAGCCACGCGGGCCAGTCGTGCATCTCCACCCAACGGGTCTATGCACACGAGTCGATCGCGGCCGACTTCGTCGCCCGGCTGGTCGACCGGGTGTCGGCCCTGAAGGTCGGCGACCCGATGCTCGACGACACCGACGTCTCCTCACTCATCTCGCTCGGCGAGCGGGACCGGGTCGCGGAGTGGATCGAGGAAGCAGTTGCCGGGGGTGCCCGCGTCGCGGCCGGTGGCTCCGTCGATGGATCGGTTCTCGAGCCCACGGTGCTCACGGGCGTCACCGCCGACATGAAGGTGTCGAGCCAGGAGGTGTTCGGCCCGGTCGTGTCGGTGCAGCACTACTCCGAGCTCGACGACGCCTTCCGGCAGGCCAACGACACCCGCTACGGGTTGCAGGCCGCGATCTACACCGCCGACATCTCGGTCGCGCTCCGCGCCGCGCGCACCCTCGACTTCGGCGGTGTCCTCGTGAACGAGGTCCCCACCTATCGCACCGACCAGATGCCGTACGGCGGCATCCGCGACAGCGGCAACACCAAGGAAGGCCCGCACTACGGCGTGCGCGAGATGACCGAGGAGCGCCTCGTCATCCTCCAGGGCTGAACCACTCCTCACCGCAACGTCCCTTGCTCGTCGCGTAGTCGAGCCGTCGCTCGTTTTCGCTCGATCCGGCCGACGAGCGAAAACGGGCGAATCACCGACTACGCGTGGAGATCGGTCACCCTGACCCGGCCTCCGGATGACCGGGACTCGTGGGGCGGCGACGGGTCGATCCCGTTAGCCTCCGGCCACTGCCGTTCGACCGGCCGACGAGGGGGACGAGATGGGTGTGCTCGACGGGAAGGTCGCGCTGATCACCGGCGCCGCCTCGGGGATCGGGAAGGCGACCGCGGAGCTGTTCACGGCCGAGGGTGCACGGGTCTGCATCGTCGACTTCGACGACGACGCGGGCCGCGCGGTGGCCGAGAGCCTCGACACCGTCTTCGTGCACGCCGATGCCGGCGAGCCCGCCGAGGTCGACGCCGCGTTCGAGGCCTGCGAACGCGACCTCGGCGGCGTCGACATCGCGTTCCTGAACGCGGGAATCGCCATCGGTCACAGCGACATGGCGACCCTGTCCGACGAGCGCTACCGCACGATCATGCGGGTGAACGTCGACGGTGTGGTCTTCGGACTCCGGGCGGCGATCCGGGCGCTCGAACGGCGCGGGGGTGGGTCGATCGTCGCGACCGCGTCGCTCGCCGGCATCCTCCCCTTCCCGCCCGACCCGATCTACGACGCGACGAAGCATGCGGTGGTCGGCCTGATCCGCAGTGCTGCGCCACCCCTGCTCGCCAAGGGGATCACCGCCAACACGGTGAACCCCGGGATGACCGACACCAACATCCTCACCGAGGAGGCCAAGCAGATGTTCGCCGCGGCCGACTTCCCCCTCATGCCCGCGAGCCAGATCGCCGAGGCACTGCTCCGGATCGTCACGTCGGGCCGCACCGGGGAGTGCTGGGTGTGTCAGCCCGGTCGCGAAGCCGAGCCCTACCGGTTCCACGGAGTTCCCGGTCCGCGCGTCGAGGGCGCGGCGGGTCGGGTGCCGCCGGGTGTCACCGAGGCCGGCGACGGGAGCTGGGCCCGGTGATCCGACGCGCGGCCCCGGCCCCTATCGTGGGGGCGTGACCGACGAGACCGCTCCCCCTGAAACCAGTTCCAGCGAACCCCCCGCCGCGGACGCGCCCGTGAAGGCCGAGGTCGTGGATCCGGCTGCGCCCGGTCCCGGCAACGAGATCGCCGAGACGGAGCCGTCGGAACAGGTGACCCGACCGACCAAGCTGATCCGCATCGCGTCGATGGTCCGGACGATGCTCGAGGAGGTCCGGCGCGCCCCGCTCGACGAAGAGGGCCGTCGGCGTCTCCGGGCGATCCACGAACGGTCGATCCACGAGCTCGAGGGTGTGCTCTCACCGGATCTGACGCGCGAGCTCAGCGAGGTGGTGCTCCCGTTCACCACCGAGACCCCGAGTGATTCCGAGCTCCGGCTCGCGCAGGCCCAGCTCGTCGGATGGCTCGAAGGCCTGTTCCACGGGATCCAGGCCTCGATCTTCACCCAGCAGGCGTCGGCGCAGCAGCAACTCGAGCAGATGCGCAACCAGGCCGCGATCGGCTCGGGTCCCCCGGGGCACGACGGCCAGGGCGCGGGCGCGTACCTGTGAGCGCCACCGACGTCTGGACCCCCGACTCCTGGCGGGATCACGCCGCGGGCCAGCAACCGGCGTGGCCCGACGAGAAGGAGCTCGAGGGGTCCCTCGAACAGATCCGCAGGTTCCCGCCCCTCGTGTTCGCCGGCGAGGCGCGCGATCTCACCGACTCGCTCGCGGCGGTCGCCGCCGGCGAGGGGTTCCTCCTCCAGGCCGGCGACTGCGCGGAGAGCTTCGACGCCTTCTCGGCCGACTCCATCCGCGACAAGCTCAAGGTCATCCTCCAGATGGCGGTCGCCCTCACCTACAGCACCGGGGTGCCGACGGTGAAGATCGGTCGGATGGCCGGTCAGTTCACCAAGCCACGTTCGTCGCCGGTCGAGGCGCGCGACGGCATCGAGCTGCCGTCGTTCCGGGGCGACACCGTGAACGACTTCGCGTTCGAGGCCGAGGCCCGACGCCCCGATCCGACCCGCCTCGTGCGCGCATACCACCAATCGGCCGCGACCCTGAACCTGATCCGCGCCTTCACCAAGGGTGGGTTCGCCGACCTCGGCAAGGTCCACGCGTGGAACCTCGAGTTCGTGGAGCGGAGCCCGGCCGGTCGTCGCTACGACGCGCTCGCGGGCGAGATCGACCGGGCGCTGCGGTTCATGGCCGCGTGCGGCATCGATCTCGGCACCGAGTCACAGCTGCGCCAAGTCGACTTCTACACCGCCCACGAGGCGCTGCTCCTCGACTACGAGGAAGCCCTCACCCGGCGCGACAGCCTCACCGACGACTGGTACGACTGCTCGGCCCACCTCCTCTGGATCGGTGAACGGACCCGTGAGGTCGACGGCGCCCACGTCGAGTTCCTCTCGGGCATCGAGAACCCCGTGGGCGTGAAGCTCGGACCCACCGCGACCCCCGACGACGCGGTCGGGATCTGCGAACGCCTGAACCCGGGCCGGCGGCCAGGTCGTCTGGTCCTCTACAGCCGCATGGGCGCCGACCGGATCGACACGGTGCTCCCGCCGCTGATCGACGCGGTCCAGAAGTCGGGCCACCCGGTGGTGTGGGCCTGCGATCCGATGCACGGCAACACCTTCGTGCACTCCAGCGGGTACAAGACCCGCCACTTCGACGACGTGATGCGGGAGCTGCGCGGCTTCTTCACCGCGTGCCGGGCCGTGGGCGTCTGGCCAGGAGGTGTGCACATCGAGCTCACCGGGGAAGATGTCACCGAGTGCCTCGGCGGCGCGGAAGAGGTACTCGGCGACCAACTGGAACAACGGTACGAGACGATGTGCGATCCTCGCCTGAACGCACAGCAGTCACTCGACCTCGCGTTCCAGGTCGCCGAACTACTGCGCGACTGAACACCCACCACAGGAGTCGGCGATGGCCGCAGACAAGACCGCCTTCGAAGATCTGGGCCCGAACTCCGGCCTGATCGAGGAGATGTACCGCCGATACGTCGAGAACCCCCGGTCGGTGGCCGAGACCTGGCGCGAGTTCTTCGCCGACTACAAGCCGCTCGGTGCCGCCGACGGCAACGGCGCGTCGGCTCCTCCGCCGCCCGCGCCCACCGCCGCTCCCGCGCCCACCGCCGCTCCCGGCCCGGCCCCGGCTCCGGCTCCGGTGGCGGTCGGTCCGAGCACCGACGACGCACCCGAACCGCTCCGGGGCGCGGCGGCCCGCACCGTGGTCAACATGGAGGCCAGCCTGGGCGTCCCGACCGCCACGTCGGTGCGGACCGTCCCGGCCCGCCTGCTCGAGGTGAACCGCCAGATCCTCAACAACCAGCTCGCCCGCAGCGGCGGCGCCAAGGTGAGCTTCACCCACCTCATCGCGTTCGCCGTCGTGCGCGCGGTCGAGCGGATGCCGGCCCTGAACGCGGGGTTCGCGCTGGTCGACGGCAAGCCGTCGGTGATCCACCACGAGCACATGAACCTCGGCCTCGCCGTCGACGTGAAGAAGTCCGACGACTCGCGCACCTTGCTCGTCCCGAACATCAAGGCCGCCGACACGCTCGACTTCGCCGGCTTCTTCCGCGCCTACGAGGAAATGATCCGCAAGGTCCGCACCAACAAGCTCTCCCCCGACGACTTCGCCGGGACGGCCGGAACGATCACGAACCCCGGGATGATCGGCACCGTCCACTCCGTCCCCCGGCTCATGCCCGGCCAGGGGTTCATCATCGGAGCCGGTTCGATCGGCTATCCCGCCGAGTACGAGGGTGCCGACCCCCAGGTGCTCGCCCGCATCGGCGTCGGCAAGGTCATCACGCTCACGAACACCTACGACCACCGCATCATCGGCGGCGCGGAGAGCGGCGAGTTCCTCCGCTGGATCCACCACCTCCTACTCGGCGAGGAGGGCTTCTACGACGACGTCTTCCAGAGCCTCGGCGTTCCGTACGAGCCCGCGCGCTGGAGCGTCGACACCGGTGCGCTCGACGACGAAGCGGCCAAGGCCGAGAAGGTCGTCCACGTCCACCAGTTGATCAACGCGTACCGCGTGCGCGGCCACCTGATCGCGAACCTCGATCCACTCGGACGACGCGAGCCGCACACGCATCCCGAGCTCGACATCCTCCACTACGGCCTCACGATCTGGGACCTCGAGCGGGAGTTCCCGGTGAGCACCCTCGGCGGCGGCTCCCTCGACCAACGACTGCTCCCCCTTCGCGACATCCTCGGGATCCTGCGCGACGCGTACGCGCGTTCGGTCGGGGTCGAGTACATGCACATCCAGGAACCCGACCAGAAGGAATGGATCCAGCGCCACGTTGAGGGCACCCCCACCGAGGTGTCGACCGACGACCAGCGACGCATCCTGGAACGCCTCAACGCGGCCGAGGCCTTCGAGGCGTTCCTCCAGCGCAAGTACCTGGGCCAGAAGCGGTTCAGCCTCGAAGGCGCCGAGAGCCTGATCCCGATGCTCGACGCGCTCCTCAACACCGCGGCCGACAACGGCGTGAACGAAGCCGTGCTCGGCATGGCACACCGCGGCCGACTCAACGTGCTCGTGAACACCGTGGGCAAGGGCTACGGGCAGATCTTCCGTGAATTCGAGGGCGCGCTCGACCCGGCGAGCGTCCAGGGATCGGGCGACGTGAAGTACCACGTCGGCGCGATCGGCAAGCACCACGCACCGTCGGGCGCACAGCTCACGATCACCATGGCGTCGAACCCGAGCCACCTCGAGGCCGTCGACCCCGTCGTCGAGGGCATGGCGCGGGCCGCGACCGACGCCATCAACGACACCGAAGGCGAGACCGTGTTGCCGGTGCTCGTCCACGGCGATGCCGCGTTCGCCGGCCAGGGCGTGGTCGCCGAGACGTTCAACCTCTCCGAGGTTCCCGGGTACGAGGTGGGCGGCACCGTCCACGTGGTCGTGAACAACCAGTTGGGGTTCACGACGTCACCGTCACAGGGTCGTTCGAGCGTCTACGCGACCGACGTGGCGAAGATGGTCCAGGCGCCGATCTTCCACGTGAACGGTGACGACCCGGAAGCCTGCGTGCGCGTGATCCGCCTCGCGTACGAGTTCCGGCGCGCGTTCCACAAGGACGTGGTCGTCGACATGGTCTGCTATCGCCGCTTCGGACACAACGAGGCCGACGAACCGGCGTTCACCCAGCCCGGCATGTACGCGCTCATCGGTGAACGCCGCTCGATCCGCAAGCTGTACACCGAGCAACTCGTCAACCGGGGCGACCTGAGCCTCGAGCAGGCGGAAGCTGCGCTCGGCGACTTCCGCTCGCGGATGGACGATGCCTTCGAAGAGGTGCACCAGGTCCAGGTCGAGCCGCCGGCCGCACCCGATCCCGAGCTCACCGACCCGGTCGGGGTCCCCGTGGTGTCGGTCGAGACCGGCGTGGCGCGCGACACCCTGGAACGCATCGTCGAGGGCCTCACCACCTCGCCCGAGGCCTTCCACATGCACCCGAAGCTCGAGCGCCTGCTCGCGGGCCACCGCGTGGCGTTCGAGAACGGCGAGATCGACTGGGCCCTCGCCGAAGCGTTCGCGCTCGGCTCGATGGTGCTCGAAGGAACCCCCGTACGACTCTCCGGCCAGGACACCCGGCGCGGAACGTTCAGCCAGCGCCACGGCGTGATCGTCGACATCGAGAACGAGACCGAGTTCGTCCCGCTCGCCGACCTCGCGCCCGACCAGGCTCCGTTCATGCTCTACGACTCCGTGCTGTCGGAGTACGCCGCGCTCGGCTTCGAGTACGGATACTCGGTCTCGGCGCCCACCGCGTGGGTCGGTTGGGAGGCGCAGTTCGGTGACTTCGTGAACGGTGCGCAGATCATCGTCGACCAGTTCATCGTCGCCGCGGAAGACAAGTGGGGTCAGGCGAGCTCACTGACGATGCTCCTCCCCCACGGTTTCGAAGGCCAGGGCCCGGAGCACTCGAGCGCCCGGCTCGAACGCTTCCTCGCGCTCTGCGCCGACCAGAACATGCGGGTCGTCTACCCGAGCACCGCGGCGCAGTACTTCCACGCGCTCCGCCGCCAGGTGCGCGCGCCGTTCCGCAAGCCGTTGGTGTGCTTCACCCCGAAGCGCTACCTCCGCATGGCCCACACGCGGTCTCCCGTCGAGGCATTCACCCACGGCGGGTTCGAGAGCGTCCTCGACGACCGGGCCGGCGATCTCGACCGCGCTGCGGTCCGACGCGTGCTGCTCTGCACCGGCAAGGTCGCGCACGAGCTGATGGACCGACGCGACCAGAGTGGTGCCGCGGTCGGTGTGGTGCGGGTCGAGCAGCTCTACCCGTGGCCCGAAGCCGAGATCCTCCGGACGCTCGACGCGTATCCGGCTGCGACCGAGGTGTGGTGGGTCCAGGAGGAGCCGGCCAACATGGGCGCCTGGAACTTCGCGCACGGCAAGCTCCGCCGGATGCTGCGCGATCGGGCCGAGCTCGGCCACGTCGCCCGCGCCGCGAGCGCGTCGCCGGCGAGTGGCAGTGCATCAGTGCACGACGCCGAACAGGATCGCCTCCTGAACGAGGCGCTCGGCGCCTAACCCCTGACGGCTGACCCGGGGTCGGGTGCGAAGGCTCGCAACACCACGTCGACCAGTCGATCGACGTAGTCGCCGTCGGGCGTGTCGCCGGTGATCAGCACCGTGTAGAAGAGCGGACCCGCGACAAGGTCGACGACGAGCGCGACGTCGGCGTCGGTGTCGGCGCGGATCTCGCCCCGCGCGACTCCCCGCTCCACGACCACGGCCGCCTCGGCGCGACGTTCGGCGATGAACGATCGGTGCGCCTCGGCGAGCTCGGGATCGCGGTGACGGGCCACGATCAAGGCAGGAATCGCGTGCCCGGCCTCGCTCTCCTCGAGCAGACGCCGGTAGCCGAGGCCGAGACCCCGCAGATCGCCGCGCAGCGAGCCGGTGTCGGGGACCGGGCCCTTCGCCGATCGGCCCAGCGCCTCGGCCGCGGCGATGACGAGCGCGGCCTTGCTCGGGTACCGCCGGTAGATGGTCGCCTTGCTCACACCCGCGCGGGCCGCGACGCCCTCGACGCACAGAGCGTCGTATCCGAGCTCGGTGAACAGCTCGCTCGCCGCCTCGAGGATCGCGGTGTCCACCTCGACCCGGCGGGGCCGACCGGGCCGACGGGTCTCCGTCCCGAGGTCAGTCACTCGACGGAGCCAGGACCACGTCGCCGTGCTGCGCGGCGGCCATCTCCTCGGCGTACTCGTGATCCTGTTCCTCGACGTCTTCGCGCTTGGCGTGCGCCGGGAGCCAGACGAACGCGATCACCGCGCCGAGCGCCGTCGCCGCGGCACCCACGACGACCCCGTAGTGGAGGGCGGTGACGAACGCTTCGTTGGCGGTGGAGACCAGTTGGTTCGCGAGTTGCCGGTCGGGCAGCTGTTGGGCGACCTGGAGCGCAGCGCCGATCTGGCTCTTGGCCGCTTCCTTCGCCGCACCGAACTGGCTCGCACTCCCGGCGGGGACCTGGCTCGACACGCTGTCGAACCACTCCGCGACCTTCGAGCCGTACACCGACGACATCACGCTGCCGATGATCGCCACGCCGAGTGCGCCACCGACCTGGCGGGTCGTGTCGTTGACCGCGGAGCCGACCCCGGCCTTGCCGAGCGGCAGCGACCCCATCACCGACTCGGTGGCCGGTGCCATCGTGAGTCCCATCCCGACCGCCATGATCATGAGGCGCCACACGAGGTTGCCGTACGACGTGTCGACCTGGAGGCCCGTCATGAGCAGGAGGCCGATCGTCACCAGGGTGAGACCGGCGGTGACCGTGATCTTCGTCCCGATACGTTCGACGAGCTTCGAGCTGAGCGGTGCGGTGATGCCCATCGTCAACGCGAACGGCAACAGCCGGATCCCGGCGGTCAACGGGTCGTAGCCGAGCGTGAACTGCATGTACTGCGTCAGCAGGAAGAGCGAGCCGAACATCGCGAAGAAGATCAGGGTGATCGATCCGCTCGCGGCACTGAAGCGCGGGTTCTTGAAGAACCGCACGTCGAGCATCGGATGGTCGGTGTGGGTCTCCCACCAGCCGAACACGCCCAGCAACGCGAGACCGCCGGCGAGGGACGCGAGGATCGTCGGGCTCGTCCAACCCTCTGTCGGCGCCTCGATGATCGCATAGAGGATCGCGGTGAGGCTCGCGATCGACAGCACCGCGCCGAACGGATCGAGCTTCGGTGCCGACGGGTCGCGCGACGTCGGGATGAGGAAGAACCCGGCGACGAGCCCGCCGATCACGATCGGGATGTTCACGAGGAACACCGAACCCCAGTAGAAGTGCTCGAGCAGGAACCCACCGGTCAGCGGCCCGAGCGCGGCGCCCGCGCCGGCCGTCCCGGCCCAGAAGCCGATGGCGCGCCCGCGCTCGTTGGCCGGGAAGACGTTGGTGATGATCGAGAGCGTCGCCGGCATGATCAACGCGCCACCGATGCCCATGAACGCACGCGTCCCGATCAGCTGCGGGGCGTCGGATGCGAGCGCCGAGGCGATGGACCCGAGGCCGAAGATCACGAATCCGGCCTGGAGCGCGCCCCGCCGACCGAACCGGTCGCCGATGCTCCCCATCGTGAGCAGCAGACCCGCGAAGACCAGCGTGTAGGAGTCGATGATCCACTGCACCTGGCTGTTGGTCGCGTCGAGATCGCGCACGATCGTCGGCACCGCCACGTTGAGGATCGAGTTGTCGAGCACGATCACCAACAGGCTGAAGCACAGCACCGTGAGGATCAGCCACCGACGCTCGAACGCCTTCTCCTGCACCCGCTCCTGGAGTTTCATCCGCCGATTGAACTCCGCCAAGTTACGAAACGCAACCGTTTCGTATCGTATGTGACGCCGATCACACCCGCTGCCCAGCCCTCGTTCTGGTCATCTCAGCGGTTGCAGGGCAACCGGAAACCTGACCGGAACGGGGGCTTCCCGGGTCAGGCGGAGGCGGCGATGGCGGCGAGAGCGCACTCGACCGACGGAGCCGACGCCGGGGTCAGTGGGAGCCGGACGTCGGGGGTCGGGATGCGGCCCTGGGCGTGGAGCACGCCCTTGAACACCGCCGGGTTCGGCTCCGCGAACAGCGACTCGACCACCGGGAGGAGCGCTTCGGCGTGGGCGCGGCCCTCGTCGACCTTCCCGGCGACACCGCACTCGATCATGGCGACGAAGCGCTCGGTGCAGACGTGGGCCGAGGCACACACCGCACCCGTCGCGCCCATGAAGGTGAGCGGGAGGAGGAACGGGTCCTCGCCGCCGAGGACGGCGAAGTCGTCGGGGGCACCCGCGAGCAGTTGCAGGGTGTCGAGGTCGAGTCCGGCGGCGGCCTGCTTCACGCCGCTGATGTTCGGATGCGCGGCGACCTCGATCACACCCGCGGCACTCAGGTTGCGGCCGGTGCGGAGCGCGATGTTGTAGAGCATCACGGGAACGGGCGACGCGTCGGCGACCGCCCGGAAGTGCGCCACGATGCCCGCCTCCGACGGACGCACGTAGTACGGCACCACGATGAGCACACCGGTGAGACCGGGGGTGCCCGCGAGGTCCTGCACCGCGGCGACGGTGGTGCGGGTGCTGTTCGTGCCGGCACCGACGACGAGTTGCGCGTCGCGCTCGACGCACACGCGGCTGCACGCATCGATCACGGCCTGCTTCTCCGCCGCGTCGAGTGCCGTCGACTCACCCGTCGTCCCGAGCGCGACGATGCCGGTCGCGCCGGCGTCGAGATACTCGTGCGCGAGGCGCTCGATCACGTCGACGGCGACTGCACCGGAGTGGTCGAACGGCGTGATCAGCGGGAGGTACACGCCACGGAGTCGGTCACCGGCCATCCACCTGAGGTTATCCGCCGGGGCTCCCCGGAGTCCGGTGAATCCGACAGGTAGGTTGCCGACGTGCCCGAACCCTGGCAGCTCGTCCTCACGGTGCTCATCGGCATCGGCACCGGCGTGCTCTCCGGGATGTTCGGCGTCGGCGGCGCGATCCTCTCGACCCCGGCAATTCGGGCACTCGGCGTGAGCCCGCTCGACGCCGTCGGCACGACGCTGCCGTCGATGCTGCCGTCGTCGATCAGCGGGACGCTCCGCTACAACCGTGAAGGCCTCATCCGATGGCGCGTCGTCGCGGTCGTCGCCTCGATCGGCTCGCTCGCGACGATCGCGGGCTCGGTCCTGTCGCATGTCGTCCCCGGCGACGGGCACGTCCTGATGATCGCCACCGCGGGCCTCGTCGCGTTCACCGCCTGGCGAATGGCCCACGCGCGCGACGAACCCGAGTCGCCGGTTCCCGAGGCGGCGCCCGATGGTGCGGCCCATCGCGGTCCGGGTGAGCGGGGCAAGCTCGTGGTGACCGGCCTCGGCGCCGGCCTCCTGAGCGGCCTCCTCGGCGTCGGTGGCGGGATCCTGATGGTGCCCTTGTTCGCCGAGTGGATCGGGTTCTCGGTGAAGGAAGCCGTCGGCACGTCGCTCGCGTGCGTCGGCATCCTCGCGATCCCCGGCACCATCACCCACGCGTTCCTCGGCGACATCAACTGGTACTACGCGATCGCGCTGTCGATCGGCGTGGTCCCCGGTGCCCGCATCGGGTCGCATCTCGCGATCCGCGCCTCGGAACGAGGCTTTCGCCTCACCATCTCGATCGTCCTCGGCTCCATCGCCGTCGTCTACGGCCTCGGCGAGCTCCTCGCCCTCCGCTGAACCCCAACGAGCCCGCCCCGCAACCTTCGCCGAGTTCGGCGCGTTCTGGTTCCATGACTGCCGGAACGCGCCGAACCCTTCGTTGGTCGGGTCCGGCAGCTAGCAGGGGGTGGTGTCGACGAGGGCGCGGGCGCGGGCGAAGACGGCGTCGAGCATGGGTTCGGTGAGCTTGCCGGTGAAGGTGTTCTGCTGACTGGGGTGGAACGAGCCGAGCACGACAGCACGCGGCGTCGACACCTCGAGGCCGTGGGTGAACTTCGGGCGAGGGACCGGGAGCGACACGCCCGCGCCGCCGAGCACGCGCCACACGGCTTCGTAGCCGAACGCCCCGAGGGCGACGATCACCCGCAGGTCGGCCAGCAGTTCGAGCTCACGCTCGAGGTAGGGCCGGCAGCGATCGCGTTCTTCGGTGGTCGGCTTGTTCGCCGGAGGCGCGCACCGCACCGCCGCGGTGATCCACGCGCCCGACAACCGGAGCCCGTCGTCGCGCGAGGTCGACGTCGGCTGGTTCGCGAACCCCGCCCGGTGCAGCGCGCGGAACAACCAGTCGCCGGACCGGTCGCCGGTGAACATCCGGCCCGTGCGGTTCGCACCATGGGCGGCGGGGGCCAGGCCGGCCACGAGAAGCCGCGCCCGGTGATCACCGAAGCCGGGGACGGGTCGTCCCCAGTAGTCGTCGTCGCGGTACGACGCCCGCTTCTCCCGCGCGACCTCCTCGCGCCACGCCACCAGGCGCGGACACGCCCGGCAACCTGCGATCTCGTCGACGAGCGAATCCATGCCCGACGGGCCCATGCTGGTCACCGGTGGAAGGTACCCTCGGGGCGATGCGCGTCCTCCTGATCGTCAACGCGATCGCCTCGTCGGTGACCCGTCAGAAGCGCGCCGTCATCGAGACCGCGCTCCGGGCCGACCACGAGGCCGAGATCGTCGAGACGTCGGACCGGGGCCACGCCGCGAAGCTCGCGGCCGACGCGGCCGCCAACGGCGTCGACGTGGTGGTCGTCCTCGCCGGCGACGGCACCCTGAACGAAGCGGCCAACGGACTCGTGGGCACGACGACCGCGCTCGGCGCCCCTGCCGGGCGGTTCGACGAACGTGTACGCGCGGTCGATCGGCGTGGCCCGCGATGCAGTCGATGCCACCGCGCAGCTGCTCGAATCGCTCAACGCGCACTCCACCCGACGCATCGGGCTCGGCCTGGTCAACGACCGTCACTTCCTCTTCCACCTCGGGATCGGGTTCGACGCGGCCGTCGTGGAGCGGGTCGAGCGCCGCCACAAGCTCAAGCGGTACGTCGGCCACCCCCTCTTCGCCACCGCCGCGATCGCCACCTGGCTCCGCGAGTACGACCACGGCTCGGCCCGCTTCGTGGTGGAGGTGCCGGGTGAGGACCCGATCGAGGGCGGGATCTTCGCGGTCGTGTCGAAGACCACGCCGTACACCTACTTCGGGTCGCGTCGCATCCAGATCTCCCCCGAATCGGGTCTCGACACCGCCCTCGGACTCACCGTCTTCCGCACCCGCCACGCCCCGACGTTCCTCGCGCTCGTCGGATCCGCGCTCGGGTCGGGGCGGCTGCTCCGCCGCAACCCGTCGACCGTCCACCGCGAGAACCTCGACTCGCTCGTGATCTCGGGGATCGGACCGTTCCCGTTCCAGGCCGACGGCGAGTACCTCGGCGTGAGCGAACGACTCGAGGTCGGCTACCGCCCCGACGCGATCACGCTCGTGGTCCCGGTGCACGACCCAACGCCCTGAGCGCTTCGTCGGGCACGTCGGTGATGAGCGCGCCGATCCCCGCGGCGGCGCACTGACGCATCACCTCGGGATCGTTCACCGTCCACGTGTTCACGGCGATCCCGAACCCGCTCGCCCGAGCCACCACCTCGGTCGCCACTGCACCGAGCGTCCACGTGTCGGGGTGGATCGCCGAGTGCCCCCGGCTCCGGGCGAGCTCGAGCACGTCGAACGGATCGAGGCCGAAGCTGAGGAAGCCGGTACGAAGACCGGGGCCGAGCTCGCGCACCCGGTCGATGGTGGCGAGGTCGAAGGAGGAGACGATCACGTCGTCGGCTCCGTCCCGTGCACCGAGGAGCTCGACGACGAGGTCCGATGCCCGACAGCTCGGATCGTGGTCGGCGTCTCCCGGGGAGTTCTTGATCTCCACGTTCACCAGCAACCCGGCGCACGCGTCGAGCACCTCATCGAGTCGCGGGACCGACGGGAGCGCGGCTCGCACCTCGGCGAGGGAGTGCTGCGCGAGCACGCCGAGGCCCGGCGCGTCGGCGTCGTGGTGCACGACCAGTCCGTCGTCGGCGGTGCGGTGAACGTCGAGCTCGACGCCGTCGGCGCCCTGGTCGCGGGCAGCCACGAAGGCCTCGACGGTGTTCTCCGGTGCCACCCTGCGGGCACCCCGATGAGCCAGGACGAGCACGGGCACCTCCGGTGGTCGATCGGCGGATCGTAGGCACGCGACCGCAGCGGGCGCGAAGCTCCTGGTCACACCCCTTGTGCCCAGGGGGGAACCGGTTCTATCCTGGCCGCCGCCCCGAGGTGCGGGAACACCGACCCGGGGACGCTTGTGAACGTGCGCACGAGCGTGCAGCCCGCAATCGCACGTCTGATCGGCCGGAGGCCCCGTGGCGCTCACCTGGATTCGCACCCACGAATGGGACGACAAGGCGTGGCGCAACCGCTCGTTGTGTCGCGACTCGAATCCCGAGCTCTTCTTTCCCGTGGGTGCCACCGGGATGGCCCTCGACCAGATCGAGGCTGCCCGCGAGGTGTGCCAGGTGTGCCCGGTCGCCGAGGAGTGCCTCGAGTTCGCCCTCGCCACCAACCAGGAAGCCGGCGTCTGGGGCGGCACCACCGAAGAGGAACGTCGCAAGCTGCGCAAGACCTGGCTCGCCAAGCAGCGCGCGACCGCCTGATTTCTGGTCGAATCCGCTGCGCCGGCTCGACCGCCCGGCACTGCAGCTCCCGCGACGACTGTCCGCCGGCTCCGCTGCTTCTCCTGCCTGGCGTGATTCCTAGAGCTCGACTCTGGGGGTTGTGGCGACAGGGAGGCGCAGTTTCACGGTGGCACCGTCGTCGTCGGTCATGGTGATGGCACCACCGAGCTCGCCGGTCACGAGGGTCTGCACGATCGACAGTCCGAGCCCCTTCGACCCTTCGAGTGAGAACGTCGCCGGCAACCCAACGCCGTTGTCGACCACCTCGATCCGCAGCTCCCCGTCGAGGCGATGCAGGCGCACGATGACCTTCCCACCAACCCGTGCGGCCTCGACGTCGCCGTCGTCACCGATCGGGAACGCGTGATCCACCGCGTTCTGCATGAGCTCGTTGAGCACGACGGCCAGCGGGGTGGCGACCTCTCCCGGCAGCTCGCCGGGGTCGCCCTCGACGACGAACCGCACGCGCGCGTCGGGTGACGAGACCGAGTCCTCGACCTCCCGAACCAACGGGCGCACGATCTCCCCGAAGTCGACGACCTCGGCGGCGTCACGCGACAGCGTCTCGTGGACGACCGCGATCGACCGGATCCGTCGCTCCGACTCGCGGATCGCCTGCTTCGCCTCCTTCGACTCGAGGCGGCGACCCTGGAGCCGCAACAACGCGGCGATCGTCTGGAGGTTGTTCTTGACCCGGTGATGGATCTCGCGGATCGTCGCGTCCTTCGACATGAGCAAGCGGTCCCGGCGGCGCAGATCGGTGACGTCGCGCATCAACACCACGAGGCCGGTCGCGCGCTTCTGCTCCATCTGCGGGATCGCCCGCATGAGGATCGACGTGTCGGCCCGCTCGATCTCCTCGAGCACCGGGAGTCCGGCGCGCATCGCCCGCCCGACGGCGCCCTCCGCGAAGCCGATCTCGGCCAGGCTGAGGCCGGGTGTGTAGGCGTGGATCCCGAGGTGGTGCAGCAGGCTCACCGCGTTCGGACTCGCGAACACGATCCTCGCCTCGCCGTCGAGGATGATCACACCGTCGCCGACGCGGGGAGCCGACTCGGGCTCGATCTCGTCCTGGCCGAACGGGAACGTGCCTTCCGCGATCATGAGGGCGAAGCGTTCGAACACCTCGACGTAGACCCGTTCGAGCTGGCCCGGCCGTCGACTCATCGTGGTCGCCATCTCACGGGTGACGAGCGCCACCATCTCGCCGCGGTGCCGCACGGGGATGCACTGGATGCGGGCCCGCTCCTTGCCACCGAGCACCGCACCGTCGCCCTCGACCATCTCGCCCCGCCGCCACGCCCGGGTCACGAGCGGGCGGCTCACCTCGTCGACCACGGTGCCCACCATGTCGACCGGATAGAGGGTCTGGCCGGTGGTCGGGCGCACCTGGGCGAGCGCCACGAAGCGTCGGCCCTCCTCCCCCGCCACCGGCGCGAGCAGGAGGAGGTCGGAGAAGCTCAGGTCGGCGAGGAGGCGCCACGACAACGCGAGACGCTGGACGTGCGCGAGCTGCTCCCCGTCCATCGTGGTGTGGGTGAGCGCCAGCTCCCCGAGTGTCGCCATGCGGATCAGCGTAGGTGCAGGCTCAGCGGAAGAGGTGATCGCCGATGGCGACGAGACCACTGAGGTCGTGGATGTCGGCCTCGAGACCGGGCACGTCGATCAGCACCTCGGGTCCGTGCGCGAGCTCGCTGCGCAACTCGGCCTCCCGTTTGGCGACGACGGAGAAGTTCTCGAACGACTGACCGACCGTCCGCAGCACGCGCGCGGTGTGGGCCGGGTCGGCCAGCACGTCGCCGAGATCAGTGAGGCCCTCAGCGATGGTCGCGGGATCGGAGACGAGCCGCGAAGCGGCCTGGGCGCCGTCTCGGCCGCGCAGGTAGTCGGGAAGGGTCTTGTTCAAGACGAGCGCGCCGAGGTGGAAGTCGCGGGCCCGCAGTTCCTGGCAGAAGATCTCGGCTTCGCGGAGCGGCGCGGCTTCGAGCGTGGTCACCACTGCGAACGTCGTGCGACGATCGTGCAGGAGCCGCTCCACCGACTCCGCGCGTTGGACGAACCCGTCGTACATCGACTGGAAGTTGAGGAAGAACTCGGCGATGTCTTGCAGGAACTGACTGCCGAGGATGCGATCGGCGATCTGGTAGAAGGGTCGGCTCGCCATGTTGATGACGCGCGCGCCGCGCTTGCCGCCCATCCGGTACGGCATCGTCAACCATCGCAGCAGCCGTCCGCCGAAGAACTCGGCCATGCGCGCCGGAGCCTCGAGGAAGTCGAGCGCGTTCCGGGTGGGCGGGGTGTCGATGATGATGAGGTCGTAGGTGCCGGTCGCGTGGATCTCGAAGAGCCGTTCCATCGCGATGTAGTCGTGACTCTGCACGAACCGCGACGTGAGGTTCGTGTACAGCCGGTTCTCGAGGATCCGGTAGGCAGTCACCTCGTCGGGCGCGTGGCGCAGGATCAGTTCGTCCCACGAGCTCTTCGTGTCGAGCATCGCCGCGTACAACTCACCCCGGGGTTCGATGCCGGCGGCCCGGATCAGGTCGTCGGGCACGCGTCGCTCGGTGTTGCCGATCCCCTCGAGGCCGAGCGCGCTCGCGAGGCGCTTCGCGGGATCGATCGTGAGCACGAGCACCTTGCCGCCGAGGCGACTCGCGGCACCGAGCGCACTCGCGGCGGCGACCGATGTCTTGCCGACCCCGCCTGATCCGCAGAAGACCACGATCTCCTTCGCGGCGAGGAGCGGCTCGAGACTCGAGGCCGCGACCGCCGCGCCGGCGCCGGCGGTGTCGCCGAGACGGTTCGGAGTCACAGCCCGAGCTCCTCGCCGATCGCTTCCGCGACCATCCGGGTCACCCGGAGACCATGGGAGCGGACGAACAGGTACGGCACGTAGAGCATCGGCAGGTCGAGGGTGGTGCGCAGCCGGGTGAGGTGCACGGCACGGGTCCGGCGCAGCGACACCGCGAGGCGCGCTCCGTCGAGCACCGCGGGCACACCGGGCCCGACCGACGCGGTCATCCGGCTGACCGGCTCGGGTTCACGCAACGCGTCGAAGATCTCCTCGTCGGCGTGGGTGAACAACTCGGGCAGGACCCGGTTCACCACCACCGCCCCCAGGGGGACCGACAGCTCCTCCCGGGCCGTCTCCACCAGCTCGATCGTCTCGTTGACCGGCATCTCCTCCGGGGTTGCGACCACGTTGAGGGCCGTGATCGCGGGATCAGCGAGCAACTCGCTCATCCACTCGGTCTGTTGGCGCACCGGACCGACCGCCACGAGCTCCCGGATCGCGTCCGGGGCGCCGAGTTGGGCGACGATGTGACCGGTCGCGGCCGCGTCGACGACGACGAGGTCCCAGTCGGCCCGTCCCTCGAGCGCCTCGCGGACCTCCCACACGACCTTGCCGACGGTGAGGATCTCCTTCACCCCCGGCGCGGCGTTGGCGACGAAGTCGAGCGCCCGCGCCACCGGTCCGATCCGCCCGAGCACAGGCACCTTGAGGTTGAGCTTCAGGTACTCCTGGAGGGAGTCCTGGGTGTTCATGGTCATCGCGAACACGCCGGGATGCACCTCGGTGGGGGTGAATCCGACCGGACCGTGCTCGAACAGGTCGGTGAGGTTCCCCTTGGCGTCGACCTCGATGACGAGCACGCGCTTGCCGTGCTGCGCGGCGAGCAGCGCGAACGCGGCCGCGACGGTGCTTTTCCCGACGCCACCCTTGCCCGTGAAGAAGAGCAGTCGCCGGTCGAGCAGCGCCGGTGCCGGAGAGGTCACGTCGGCTGCCGGCCCCTACCGGCCGAAGCCGACCCGCTTCTTCTCGTCGTCGGTGAACAGCTCGACGTACGCGAGCTTGTCGGCCGGCACGCCGACGCGCCGACCCTTCACATCGGTGAGCCAGGCGATGCCCCCGTCTTTCACCGCGGCCTCGATCGCCGACACCGCGTCGGCGCCGGCCTTCTCGCCGTCTTTGCCCTCGGCGAGCTCGATGAGGAGCTCCTTCGGGGTGTACGTGACGCCAATCCGAATTTCCATCGTGTGCTTGCTCCGCTTTCGGTCGGGTGAGACGACTCTACGTCAGGTGATCTTGAGCTCGGAGCGGTACACCCGTTTCGGGGCGAGGTCCACGTCGATGCGTTCGGCGATGGCCGTGAAGGCGAGCGCAGCTTCGCTCGACGGGTCGACGGCCACGATCGGGCGGCCGTCGTCGCCGCCCTCGCGCAGCGCCGGTACCAGCGGGATCCGTCCGAGCAGCGGGACCCCGAGCTGGGTCGAGAGCTCCTCACCGCCACCCGATCCGAAGATCTCGTAGCGGGTGCCGTCGTCGCCGACGAACCACGACATGTTCTCGATCACGCCGAGCACCGAGAGGTCGACCTTCTCGGCCATCGCGGCGGCGCGTTGCGCGACCTTCTGCGCCGCGGGCTGGGGTGTGGTCACCACGATGACCTCGGCCCTGGGGAGGAACTGCGCGATCGAGATCGACACATCACCGGTTCCGGGGGGCATGTCGACGAGGAGGTATTCGGGTTCCCCCCAGTGGACGTCGGTGAGGAACTGCTCGAGCGCCTTGTGCAGCATCGGACCGCGCCACACGACGGCCTGGTCCTCGCGCGCGAAGAACCCCATCGACACGAGGCGCACGCCGTGCGCGCCGGGCGGAACGATCACGTCGTCGACGAGGGCCGGGGGGTGCGTCACTCCCAACATGCGTGGCATCGAGAAGCCCCACACGTCGGCGTCGACCGCCGCGACCGACTTCCCTCGTTGCGCGAGCGCGATCGCGAGGTTGGTGGTGACCGACGACTTCCCGACCCCACCCTTGCCCGAGGCGACCGCGATGACCCGCGTCTTGGCGTCGGTGAAGGGGTTGGTCCGGGTTCGGGGCTGCTCCTGGCCCGCCTTCGACGCGTCGACGAGCTTCAGCGGATCCGGGGGCGGATCGCCCTTCAGGACGGCAGCCGCTCGTTTCAGCTCGTCGTCGTCCATCGATCGGGTCTCGACCTCGACCCGGGCGATGTCGGGGAGCGCCGAGAGCGCCTGGGTGACCCGGTGCCGCAGCTCGACCTCCGACCAGTCGGGGGGCAGGACGAGCGCGAGGGACACCGTTGCCGTCCCGCGGGTGAGGGCGGCGTCGCGGACCATCCCGAGCGCACCGATGGGCACGCCCAGGACCGGCTCCTCCACCGAGCCGAGCGCGGCGAGCAGGTCGGACCGCTGGGTTTCTGACGCCATCGAGCTCCCCGGGGGATTTCCACTACGGACGTAGGTAGAATACCCCCGTGGATTCGCCCGGCCCCGACCCTGACCCCGATCTCGACTCCGGATCGGGCCCGACGGATCCGGGAAATCACGACCTCTCCCCCGACCAGTTCAACGCCGCGGTCACCGCCGTCACCAGCGCGTTCGGTGACCCGACCCGCCGGGAGATCTACCTCTTCGCCCGCGAACACGACGGAGCGACCGCATCCGAGGTCGCCGAGCGCTTCACACTGCATCCCAACGTCGCCCGCCACCACCTCGAGAAGCTGACCGCGGGGGGCTACCTCGACGTCGAACTCGTCCGGGCAGAATCGGCCGGTCGGCCGTCGAAGCGGTACCGGCCGTCGGCGACAGACACGTCACTCGCGCTCGGACTCCGCCGCGACGACCTACTCGCCGGCCTCCTCGCCAGGGCCCTCGACCGCCTCGGGCCTGTCGAAGCATCGGCCCTCGCCGACGAAGTCGGCTTCGAGTACGGCGAAGCCCTCGCCGACAAGATGGGCCCGTCCGACGGCCACCGGTCCGCCCGCACCGCGGTCGCGGCAGTCGCCGACGCGCTGACCGCACACGGGTTCGCGGCGCACGTCGACTCGAGTGGACCGGGCCTCACCATCGTGTCGGAGTGCTGCCCGTTCGGCGAGGCCGCGCAGCTCTACCCCCACGTGGTCTGCGCGATGGATCGGGGCATGATCCGCGGGATGCTCGCCGGCCTCTACGGCGCGACGGAACCCCGGTTCGAAGCCAGTCGACCCGACGGCGACGACCACTGCGTCGCCCGCGTCTGAACCGTGAGCGCAGCGGAGCCACCGGACACGCACCGCGGTGCGCACACCGGTGAGCGATAGAGGTGGCGCAGCGAAGCGAACCATCGAGCCAGGCGCGCTCGTACCTCGACTTCGCGTCGAGCGCGCCGCTCCGACCGTCGGCGTTCGACGCGATGCTCCCGTTCCTGCGGGAGCACCACGCGGATCCCGGACGGCTCCACACCGAAGGGCGCGAAACGCGCGTCGCGATCGAGACCGCGCGCGAACAGGTCGCCGCGCTGGTCGGCGCCGCGGCCGCGTGAGTTGATCTTCACCTCGAGCGGGACCGAAGCGGTCGTGAGCGCGGTCTGGGGCGCGCTCCGCCGGTCCGACTCGACGACTCCCCACATCGTGACGACTGCGGTCGAACACTCGAGCGTGCTCGACGCGTGCACTCGGGAACGCGCCGACCTCACGATCATCGGGGTCGACCGGCTCGGTCGTTTCGACGCCGCGGAGGTCGCCGCCGCGATCCGGCCCGACACGGCGTTGGTGTCGGTGCAACTCGCCAACCACGAGGTCGGGACCACCCAACCGGCGCGCGAGGTCGCCGCAGCCGCACGGAACACGGGGGTGCTCGTCCACGTCGACGCGTGCACCGCCTTCGGCCAGATCCCGGTCGACTTCGCCGACATCGATGCCGATCTGCTCTCGATCACGGCCCACAAGATGGGCGGCCCGAACGGTGCCGGGGCACTGCTCGTCCGGCGGGGCCTGCGGATCCCACCCCTGCTCGTGGGCGGTGCCCAGGAACGGGCCCGGCGGGCCGGCCTCGAGAACGTCCCGGCGATCGTCGGGTTCGGTGCCGCGGCCGCCGAACTGGCCGACGGCGGGCTCGATCGCGAAGCGGCCGCGTCGAAGCTGCGGACGGATCGGCTGGCGGCCGAGACGCTCGCCGCCGTGTCCGGGGTGTTCCGACTCGGCGACCCCCACGACCGCGTGCCCAACCTGGTCTGTCTCGGCGTCGACGGCGTGGAGGCCGAACCGATCCTGCTCGGCCTCGACCAGGCAGGGGTGGCTGTCCACTCCGGATCCTCGTGCTCGAGCGAGACCCTCGAACCGTCGCCGGTGCTGCTGGCGATGGGCGCCGACGCCGACCGGTCGCTGCGGGTGAGCGCCGGCTGGTCGACGGTCGACGCCGACATCGAGGCCTTCCTGGCCGCGTTCCCGACCGTCGTCGCCCGCATGAGGTCCCTGCGAGCCTGACCGCGCGAAGCGTGATACAACGGCGCGCATGACCAACGACTGGCCCACCCTCGCGTCCCGCCTGCAGTCCACCCTCAACCTCGCGAGCGCCCCGCTCGCGATCACGTTCTCGTCCGAGCCGCTCGCCGGCGTCGACCTCTTCGACGATCCGATCCCCGCGGCGCTCGACGACGGCCGCACGGGCCGGGTTCCCGCGGGGTGCGTGTTCTGGATGAAGGCCGCCGACCGCACCTTCGGCACCGTCGCCGCCGACCACGCGAACTGCAGCGTCGGCAGCCTCACCCACGGCTTCATCGGCCTCGAGGAGGCGGCCACGAAGACCGACGTCGCCACGATGCTCGAGGTCGGTTGGGTGACGATGGACATCGTCCCGCAGATCCCGGTCGTCACCGAACAGCCGGGCGCGGTCACCTACGGGCCGCTCACCGACACTCCCGTCGACCCCGACGTCGTGTTCCTCCGCCTGAACGCGAAGCAGTTGATGGTGCTCTCCGACGCGATCCCCGGCCTGCGGATCGAGGGAAAGCCGCAGTGCCACATCGTGGCGGTGGCCAAGGAGCAGGGTGAGGTCGCTGCGAGCGTGGGCTGTGCCGCGAGCCGCACCCGCACGGGTATGCCCGCCACCGAGATGACGTGCGCGATCCCCGCGAGCCGTCTTCCGGAGATCCTCGACGCGATCGAGACCAACGCCGTCGCCGACGCCGCGGTGGCCCGCTACGCCGCCGAAGACGCCCAACGCTTCGCGTAGGTCACGCCGAACGCTCGGTCCCTTGCGCTCAGTCGAAGATCTCGGTCGAGACTGCGAAGCCCGACGAGCCGAGCTCGGTGACCACGCGTTTCACCATCTCCCCGTTCCCGCACGCATACACGTGCGTCCGGCTCGATTCGAGGTTCGCAGCCACCCGGGACGCGAGGGCGTCGACTCGCCCGACGGTGCCGTTCCACCCGACGTTGCGTGGTGCCGACGGTCGACTGACTGTGGGTTCGTACCGCACCCGGGGGTTCGCGGCCGCAATCGCGGTGAACTCGGGGAGGTACGGCAGCTCGTCCTGGTGGCTCGCGCCGTGCAGCACGATGAAGTCGGCGTCGACGCCGTGGCGGACCGCGTTCCGCAGCATGCTCCGGAATGGCGCGATCCCGGTCACGGTCGCAACCATGAGATGGCACGCCGCCGACGCGTCCAGGGTGAAGCTTCCCTTGGGACGACTCGCCACGTCGACCCGATCACCGACCTCGAGCGAGAAGATGCGGGGGGTGAGCCGACCGCCGGGCACCAGTTCGATGCAGAACTCGAGATCGGGTTCATCAGGAGCCGAGGCGATGCTGAAGCTCGCGCGCCGACCGCCGGGAACCCCGAGCTTCACGGACTGCCCGGCGCGGAACTCCAAGCCCGGGGGCCGCGTGACCGAGATGACCCTCACATCAGGAGCGACAGCTTGGATTCTCAACACCTCGCCAGTCGTGCCCTCAGGCGTCGTGGTTCCCGGACGGGGCCGGACCTCGACGCGTGACCGTCGGGCGCGCCGGGCCAACACCCGCTCGAGGATCTCGGTCAGCTCGGCATCAGTTCCCCGTGCGGTGCCGGAGCGCGCCCCGCGAACCAGCCTCCGCTCGTAGGCCTCGATCTCCTGCATGCGGGACCGATCGTAGAGCCGGCGTGGTCGCGACGGTCGAAGAGGGCTCCGTACGCTGGGTCAGTTCGATGATGTTGGCGTCGAGATCTCGGTACCGAGCGGACCGGCCCCACGGCTGGATCGAATCCTGAGGGGCCGTCGGTTTCACTCGTCGGCTGCGGCACGACGGCGGGCCCGGCGCTTTCCCTCGTGCATCGCCTGCACCCGCGCGACAGGGATGGTGTGACCCTCCTCGACGAGGGCGTCGCTCAGCTGCTGGGGGCGCGGCATCGCGTCGGCCCACGGATCGCGCTCCCCGAGCTGCGCCAGCGCGGTCCGCACGGTGAAGTCGGCCGGCGTCACGGCATCGAGATCGTCCCAGGCGACGGGGAAGGAGACGGGGGTTCCCGGGCGGACTCGTGGGCTGAAGGCCGCGACCACGGTCGCCCCTCCGACTCGGGTCGAGTCGAGGAACACCTTGCCACCCCGGTCTTCCTTGATGAACGCAGTCGTCGCGAGTTCAGGATCCAGCAGTTCGGCGCGCGCGGCGAGCGCACGGGTTGCGGCTGCAGCGTCGTGCGGTGATGTCCGGGCATCGATCGGTACGAAGACGTGCACACCCTTGGCCCCGCTGGTCTTGACCGCGCCCTCGAGTCCGACATCCGCCAGCGCCCTCCGAACCAGATGCGCAGTCCGGACTGCCATCGGGAACGCGTCGACGTCGGGTGGGTCGAGGTCGAGGACGATCGCTGTCATCCGGTCGGGGTGGTCGATCCGCGCCATCGCCGGGTGGTACTCGACTGCGCGCTGGTTCGCGAACCACAGCAGTGTGCGGCGATCGTTGCACAGCGCGTACGACACCTCGCGCTTCGACGTCGCGGCCCAGACACTCACGGTCTCGACCCACGGCGGCGTGTACTTGGGCACGTTCTTCTGCATGAACGCGTCTTGTCCACGATGGACCCTGATCACCGAGAGCGGACGATCCGCCAACTCGGGGATGATCCGATCCCTCACACCGTCGAGGTAGTCGACCAGGTCACGCTTCGTCGCGTCGGCACCTTCGAACAGCGGTTGGTCGAGGTTGGTGAGCGGCACCCCGTCCCGAGTCTCACCGCTCCCAGCCTTCACCGGGCTAGCGGTAGTTGGGGTCGTACCACCCACAGGTCGGCTCCTTGCAGACGGCGGTGGTGGCTTGCGTCGCCGCGCTGCCATCGCCCTCTTCCCCGATGTGGCGGCTCCCGCTCTGCCGTTCCACGTCGCGCCGCGTGACCTTGGCGTCGGTGCGGCCGCAACCCGGGCACGCACTGATCGATCGGTGGGTCGTCATGGACCCGTTGTAGCCCCTGTCGGCGGGGCGTGCTACTTCTTGGCGGCCTCGAAGTACGGGTTGGTACCACCGGCGTGATCGGTGACGTCGACGATCTCGGCGATCTCGGGGACCGCGTCGATGATCGCGACCTCGATGCCCTGGCTCAGGGTCGCCGCGGCCATGCCGCAGCCCTGGCAGCCGCCGCTCAGGCGGAGGTAAGCGATCGGTTCGTCGACGGCGACGAGGTCGGCGCGACCGCCGTGCGATGCGATCTGGGGGTTGATCTCACGCTCGAGCACCTCGAGGATCCGCTGCGCGACCGCGCCGCTGAGGTCACCCTCGGGCGTGGGCACCGCGGGTGCCGGCGGCGGCGGGCTGTTCGGGTTCTGGAGGACCATCCCGCCGCCCGCGAGATCGAGCGTGGAACCCCGGACCTTGTCGACGCTCTCGAGCGGGACGACGACGCTGAGGTCGTCGTGGGCCTGGATCGCGTCGTCGGCGGCCGCTTCGTCGAGGCGCCGGAAGTACATGTCGTAGGTGTATGCGTCGCCCTGGATTCCGCTCACCTCGAGCCAGAGGGCGAGCGCGGTGGGATCGGGTTCGCTCGTGCGGACCTCGAGGATCTTCGCTCGGGCCTCATCGGTGACGGTGACCAGTGCTTCTGCCATGCGGTCATGATACGCCCGTGCGACGAGTCCTCCTCATCCTCCCCTCCGCGACCTACCGGGCGCCCGATTTCCTCGCCGCGGCCCGGTCGCTCGGGGTCGAGGTCGTCCTGGCGTCCGAGACGGAGCAGACCCTGGCTGCGGCCATGGGTGACCGGGCGCTGGTCCTCCCGCTCGACGACCCCGAAGCCTCGGTCGCCGCGATCCTCTCGCTCCACGCCCGGAGCCCGATCGACGCGGTCGTCGCCGCCGACGACGGCGGGACGCTGATCGCCGCGATCGCGTCGACCGCCCTCGGATTCCCCCACAACCCGGCCGAGGCCATCGCGACCACCCGCGACAAGCTCGCGATGCGCCGCGCGTTCGCGGCCGCCGGTGTCCCCCAGCCGCGGTACGCGCCCGACGACACGATCGAGTTCCCGGTCGTGGTCAAGCCGGTGGGCCTGTCGGCGAGCCGGGGTGTGATCCGGGTCGACGAACCCGATCTCCTCGACGCCACCGTCGAACGCGTCGCCCGCATCGCCGACGGGCCCGTGATCACCGAGCAGTACGTCCCGGGGATCGAGATCGCGCTCGAGGGACTGCTCGACGACGGCCGCCTCCGTGTGCTCGCGGTGTTCGACAAGCCCGATCCGCTCGTCGGTCCGTACTTCGAGGAAACCATCTACGTCACGCCGTCGCGCCTGTCGGAGGCCACGCTCGACGAGATCGGCGTCGTGGCCGCCGACGCGGCCGCGGCGATCGGTCTCCGCGAGGGCCCGGTGCATGCCGAGTTCCGGATCACTCCTGAGCGCGGGATCGCGACCCTCGAACTCGCGGCGCGCTCCATCGGCGGCCTCTGCGCGCGCACCCTGCGGTTCGGTGCGGGGATCGCCCTCGAGGAGGTGATCCTGCGCCATGCGCTCGGGATGCCCCTCGACGACCTCACGCGCGAACGCGACGCCGCCGGCGTGATGATGCTGCCGATCCCACGCGCCGGAATACTCGAATCGGTCGACGGGATCGCCGCGGCCCGCTCCGTTCCCGGCATCGTGGGCGTCGAGCTGACCCTGCGCACCGGCCGACCGGTCGTCCCGCTCCCCGAAGGCGATCGCTACCTCGGATTCGTGTTCGCGCGCGGCACGACCCCCGGGGTCGTGGAAGCGGCGCTGCGAGCCGCGGCCGACCAGCTCGATATCGTCATCAGGTGAACGAGCGGATGAAGGTCCTCCTGGTCTCGGCCTATGAGCTCGGCCATCAGCCGCTGTCGGTCGCCGGGCCGGCCGGCACGCTGCACGCTCGCGGGCACGACGTCCGCGTCCTCGACCTGGCCGTGCAGGCGTGGGATCCGACGCTCGACGACTGGGCCGACCGCGTCGCGATCGCCACGCCGATGCACACCGCGACCCGCATCGCCCATGAGCTCGCGCCGATGATCCACCGCCCCCTCGCCTGTTACGGCCTCTACGCCGACATGTGCGACGACATCGGCACCGTGATCGGGGGTCGGGAGCCACTCTCCGGTCTGGTCCGTTGGATCGAGGACGACGCGACCGCGACCATCGCGGCGCCACCGAGCCGCCCCGCCCGCGACCTGCTTCCCGGTCTCGACGCGTACACGCGCCTCGAGATCGCCGGTGAGCTCCGCCTCGTGGGATCGGTGGAAGCGTCGACCGGCTGCTCCCACCGCTGCCGGCACTGCCCCGTCCCTGTCGTCCACGACGGTCGGATCCAGATCGTCGACGTCGAGTCCGTGCTCGCCGACGTGCAGCAGCAGGTCGACCAGGGTGCCCGTCACGTGTCGTTCGTCGATCCCGACTTCTTCAACGGTGTGCACCACGCCCGACGAGTCGCGCGTGCGCTCCACCACACCTTCCCCGACGTGACGTTCGACTGCACGGTCAAGGTCGAGCACGTCCTGCGCCACGAGTCGGTCTGGGCCGAGATGGCGGCGGCGGGTTGCCTGTTCGTGGTGTCGGCCTTCGAGAGCGTGAACGACTCGCTGCTCGAACGACTCGACAAGCATCACACCGCAGCCGACGCGGCGCGTGCGGTGACGTTCCTGCGGAGCCACGGCATCGAGGTACGTCCGTCGTGGATGCCGTTCACGCCGTGGACGACCTTCGCCGACGTCCAGGCGATCGTCGAGTTCGTCGCGGCCAACGATCTCGTGGCGAGCGTCGACCCCGTCCAGTACACGATCCGACTCCTGCTCCCGCGGGGGTCGCTCCTGCTCGCGCAGCTCCCCCCGCTGCCGTGGGACGCCGAACGGCTCTCCTACAGCTGGACGTCGGACCTCGACCCGCTCCAGCAGTCGCTCGCCGCGCTCGTCGAATCGGCCGACGGCGAACCGATCGGGTCGACCTACCAGCGGATTCGCGAGGCGGTCGACCTCCCGGCGGTCACGATCACCGCCGACGAAGGTCGACCTCGCCTCACTGAATCCTGGTTCTGTTGCGCCGAGCCGACCGAGGGTCAGCTCAGCATGACGACCGCCCCGACGACTACGCCTGCTTCGCCAGCGCCGAGCAGCACGTCTCCGTGATGAGCCGCGACACCACATAGGGGTCGATGTTGGCGTTCGGGCGCCGGTCCTCGATCCAGCCCTTCTTCGCCTTCTCCACCGCCCATGGGATGCGGATCGAAGCGCCGCGGTCGGAGGCGCCCCAGCTGAACTCGCTGTGGTGCGCAGTCTCGTGCTCGCCGGTGAGCCGGTCCTCGATGCCGATGCCGTAGTTGGTGATGTGCTCCTCGACGTTCTCGCCGAGTGCCTCACAAGCCGTGACGATCGCGTCCCAGCCCTCGCGCATCGCCTTGGTCGAGAAGTTCGTGTGCGCGCCGGCCCCGTTCCAGTCGCCCCGGATCGGCTTCGGGTCGAGGGTCGCACGCGTCTCGAAGTCCTCGGCAATGCGGTAGAGCAGCCAGCGGGCAACCCACAGCTGGTCGCCGATGGCGGGCGGGGCGAGGATCCCGACCTGGAACTCCCACTGCCCCATCATCACCTCGGCGTTGGTGCCCTCGATCGCGAGGCCGGCGTCCATGCAGGCCTGTGTGTGCGCCTCGACGATCGGGCGCCCGACGATCTCGGGTGAGCCGACGCCGCAGTAGTACGGGCCCTGAGGCGCGGGGAAACCGCTCTGGGGCCAGCCCAGGGGGTAGCCGTCCTTCAGGAAGGTGTACTCCTGCTCGATGCCGAAGACCGGCTCCTGGTCGGCGTACTTCTCCGCCACCGCCACGCACGCAGCACGCGTGTTGGTCGGGTGCGGCGTGAAGTCGGTGAGCTGCACCTCGCAGAGGACGAGGACGTTCTGACCACCCCGGATCGGGTCCGGGCACTCGAACACCGGCTGCAGGACGCAGTCGGAGTTGCTCCCGGGCGCCTGGTTGGTGCTCGAGCCGTCGAAACCCCAGATCCCGGGCTCCTCCCCGTCCTTGAGGATCTTCGTCTTGTTGCGCATCAACGGTGTCGGCTTCGTGCCGTCGATCCAGATGTACTCGGCCTGGTAACTCACCCGTTCACTCCTTCGTCTTCGCGGCGTTGGGGCTGGTCCGGACGGAGCAGCGCATCCCGCAGACTCCCAATGCCCGGTTTCCCGTTCTTTGCCTGAACGTAACGGCTGTGTGAACCCAACCTGGCAACGGGGCCGCACCCAGTCTCGGGGTCACGGGCGGGGTCACCCATGGGGTCACCCGCGGGGTCACCCGCGGGGTCACCCGTGGGGTCACCGGTGGGGTCACCGGTGAGGCAGAGCCGAGACTGTCCCAGGCACTCGATACCGTGCGCGCCGTGGGAACCAGAGCGGAGATCAAGCTGAGGGTCGGCCCGGCGCTGCTCGCAGCCGTCCGCGCCCGGGCGGCGGAGCAGGGCCTCTCGCTGAACAGCTTCGTCGCGCAGATCCTGGCGTCGGCCGTCGGGACCGGGCCCTTCGAGCCGGCACCCGGGGATCCGGGCGGCTCCGATCCCTCTCGGGCCGACGCCGACACCGGGTGGGTCGAGCCCCTACCGGCCGAACTCGGATACCTCCGGAGCGCCTACCAGGGCGCGCACTGGGGGACGATGGATGCGATCGAGCTCTTCCTGATCACCGACGAGCAGGTGCTGGCGTGGGATCGGGCTGGGCGGCCTCGTCCCCACCCGCATCCGGATCAGCATCCGCCGGACCCGGATCAGCCGGACCCGAATCAGCCGGATCCGAGTCAGTCAGACCCGAAGCCACCGCGACCGGGGTGACCGGGGCGTCGACGTCGAGGTGGGGCACGATGCGGTCGAGCCACTTCGGGAACCACCAGTTGGCGGGGCCGAGGAGCTCCATCGTCGCCGGCACCAGGATCAGACGCACGACCGTCGCGTCGACCGCGACCGCCACTGCGAGTCCGAGGCCCAGCATCTTGACCACCGGCTGGTCACTCGCCACGAACGACAGGAACACCGAGATCATGATCAGCGCGGCCGACGAGATCACCCGGGCAGTCGACGCGACTCCGGTGGCCACGCTCTCGCGGTTGTCGCCCGTGCGGAGAAACTCCTCGCGGATCCTCGAGAGCAGGAACACCTCGTAGTCCATCGAGAGGCCGAACAGGATCGCGAACATGATGAGCGGCACGAACGCGGCGATCGGCACCGCGGCCTCGAGCCCGAGCAGGCTGCGCCCCCATCCCCACTGGAACACGGCGACGAGCACGCCGTAGGCCGCGCCGATCGACAGCAGGTTCATCACCGCCGCCTTGAGCGGCACGAGGATCGATCGGAACACGATCAGCAGGAGGACGAACGCGCCCAGCACGACGAAACCGATGCAGAGCAGCAGGCGGGAGTTGATGCGGTCGGTGAGGTCGATGAGCTCGGCGGTCTGGCCGCCGACGTGCACCGCGCCCGCGATCGTCGTCCCTGCGGTCGCGGCGGGGATGAGGTCGTCGCGCAGTGTCCGGACGAGCGCCTGGGTCGAGTCGGCATTCGGTGCGCCCTTCGGCTGCACGATGACGACGGCTGCGTCGAACTGCTGGTTCGGGATCGGTCCGGTCACCTCGGCGACACCGGGCTGCTTCTCGATGCGGGCCACGAGTGCCTCGACGGCCGTCAGGTCCGAGCTCTCGTTGGTGGCCGACGGCGCAGGCAGGCTCACCGTGAGGAGCAGTGGTCCGTTCGCACCGGCTCCGAAGCCGTCGGCGATCGCGTCGTACGCCTGCCGTTGGGTCACGTTCTTGGGGTCGTTGCCGTCGTCGGCGAACCCGAGCTGCATCCGGATCGCGGGTGCGGCGAGCACGAGCAGGATCACCAGCGACGTCACGAGGAAGATCCACGGACGCTTCGCGATCTCGCGGGCCCAGTCGCGCCAGAACCGGCCTCCTGCGGTGTCGCGCGGCTTGATCCGCTTCCCGACCACCGCGATGACCGCCGGCAGGAGGGTGAGTGCGGCGACCACCATCACGAGCACGAAGAGCGATGCCGACAGGCCCAGCATCGACACGTACGGCACGCCCGCGAGCGTCAGTCCGAGGAGCGCGATGCACACCGTGACCCCGGCGAAGAGCACCGCCGAGCCCGAGGTCGCGATCGCGCCCGAGATGGCGGGCCCGATCTCGAGTCCGTCGGCGCGGTTCTGGCGGAACCGGGTGACGATGAAGAGCGAGTAGTCGATCCCGACTCCGAGGCCGATCATCGCGCCGAGGATGGGAGCGATGGTCCCGACGGTGAACACCCCGGCGAACAGGTGGAGCAGGCCCGTCGCGGCGCCCACCCCGAGGATCGCGATCACCAGCGGCAGGAGCGCGGCGATGACCGATCCGAACGAGAGGATCATGATCACGAGGGCAACGACGAGGCCGATCTCGTCGGAGTGGCTCGACGCCCCCGACTGCTGATCGAGCAGGTCGACGACCGGGCCCCCGTACGCAACGAGCACGTCGGTGGAGCGGGCGCTCGCGGTCGCCGCCTCGAGATCGTCGAACGCGTCCTTCGGGATGTCGGAGATCTGCACCGAGTAGGTGACGGTGAGCAGCGCGGTCGATCCGTTGGTCGAGACCTGTGGCTTCGAGACCGAGGCGACGTCGGGCAGCTTGGCGATCGCGGCGGCAGCATCGCCGGCGACCGTTGCCGGGAGCGCGCCGCTGCGGGACGCGAACACGACGCGCGCGGTCGGGAGGTTCTGCTCGGGGAACCGCTTCGCGAGGATGTCGACTGCCTGCTGCGAATCGGTGCCGGGAATCGCGAACGTGTCGCGGAGCTGGCCGCCGGCGACCGTCGACCCGATGCCGATCGCGAGCACGACGAGGACCCAGGCCCCGAGCACCCACCACTTGCGGCGCGCCGCGCCGCGGCCGAGCCGGCCGAGCAGGCTCAGCCGTTCTGTTGCACCGCCAGCAGATTCAGGGCTGACCCGGCCGTGTACCACGCGATGTGCTCCTCGGACATGGTGTGGGTGGTGACAATCTCGTCCGTCGAGCCATCGGCGTGGTGGAGGAGGACCTTGACCGGGTTCCCGGGGGCCAGGTCGGCCAGACCGACGATGTCGATCGTGTCGTCGACCAGGATCCGCTCGTAATCGTCGGGGTTCGCGAAGGTGAGGGCCAGCACACCCTGCTTCTTCAGGTTCGCCTCGTGGATCCGGGCGAACGACCGGACGATGATCGCTCGAGCCCCCATGTAGCGGGGTTCCATCGCCGCGTGCTCACGCGACGAACCCTCGCCGTAGTTCTCGTCGCCGATGGCGACCCACTCGATCCCCGCCTCCTTGTATCGCTTGGCGAGATCGGGCAGCGGCACGATCGTACCGTCGCGGACGTCGACGCCCTGGCCCGACTCCGACAACGCGAACGCGTTGTTCGCGGCGATGAAGAGGTTGCCGGAGATGTTCGTGAGGTGGCCGCGGTACTTCAGCCACGGACCCGCGGGCGAGATGTGGTCGGTGGTGCACTTGCCCGTCGCCTTGAGCAGGACGGTGAGACCGGTCACGTCGTCGCCGTCCCACGCAGCGAACGGCTCGAGCAGCTCCAGACGGTCGGACCCGGGCTTCACCACCACGGTCACCGCGTCGGGATCGTCGGACGGAGCCTGGAATCCCGACTCGCCGGGGTCGAACCCCTTCGCCGGGAGCTCGTCGGCCGACGGGGCCTCGAGGCCGTCGCGGAAGTCGACGTCGAGACGGCCGGTGAGCGCGAACCCGACGACCGTCTCGGGGGAACCGATGAACGACAACGTCTCCGCGTTGCCGTCGTTGCGGCGCGGGAAGTTGCGGTTGAAGGAGCTGACGATCGTGTTGCGCTCCCCCATCTCGATGTCGTCGCGCTTCCACTGCCCGATGCACGGACCGCACGCGTTGGCGAGCACGGTCGCACCGATCGCCTCGAGGTCGGCGAGGTAGCCGTCGCGCTCGATGGTGGCACGCACCTGCTCGGAACCGGGCGTGATCAGCAGAGGCGACACGACCCGACGGCCGGCGGCCGTCGCCTGGCGGGCGACGTGCGCGGCGCGACCGATGTCCTCGTACGACGAGTTCGTGCACGATCCGACGAGTGCGTACGAGATCTCGGCCGGGTACCCCTCGGCGGCGACCGCGGCCTTCACCTCGGAGATCGGACGATCGAGGTCGGGAGTGTGCGGACCCACGAGGTGCGGCTCGAGCTCGTCGAGGTTCACGTCGATGACCCGGTCGTAGAAGCTCTCGGGGTCGGCGTCGATCTCGGGGTCGTTGCGGAGCCACTCGGAGTTGGCGTCGGCGAGATCTGCGAGCGCCTCCCGACCGGTGGCCTTCAGGTAGGCCGCGGCCCGCGCGTCGTAGGGGAAGAGCGAGCAGGTCGCGCCGATCTCGGCGCCCATGTTGCAGATCGTGGCCTTGCCGGTCGTCGAGATCGTTGCCGCACCCGGACCGAAGTACTCGACGATCGCGCCGGTTCCGCCCTTGACCGTGAGGATTCCGGCCACCTTGAGGATGACGTCCTTCGCCGACGCCCAACCCGACAGCGAACCGGTGAGACGGACACCGATCAGCTTCGGGACCCGGGTGTTGAACGGCCAGCCGGCCATGACGTCGACGGCGTCGGCGCCGCCGACACCGATGGCGACCATGCCGAGACCACCGGCATTGGGCGTGTGGCTGTCGGTGCCGACCATCATCCCGCCGGGGAACGCGTACTGCTCGAGTACGACCTGGTGGATGATGCCCGAGCCCGGCTTCCAGAACCCGAGCCCGTACTTCGCCGACACCGTGCTGAGGAAGTCGTAGACCTCGGAGTTGGTGTCGAGCGCGGCCGCGAGGTCGATCTCGGCGCCGATGCGGGCCTGGATGAGGTGGTCGCAGTGCACGGTGCTCGGCACCGCGACGCGCGGGAGGCGGGCGAGCATGAACTGGAGGAGCGCCATCTGCGCCGTCGCGTCCTGCATCGCGACGCGGTCGGGCCGGTAGTCGGCGTAGGTGACGCCGCGCTCCAGACCGATGGTGAACGGATCGTCGGCGTGGGAGAACAACACCTTCTCGGCGAACGTGACCGGTCGACCGAGCCGACGGCGCGCTTCGCGCACCGCCTGTGGGTACCGGGCATACGCCTGCTCGACGAGCGCGATGGGCGTGGTGGGGCCGACGGGCTCAGCCATGATTTCCTCCGGGGGAGAACTCGACTTCGAGTGCGGTCAGATGGGCGGCGTACCGGTGCTGCGAGACCATGACCGCAGTGCCGTCGCGATCGCCTGTTCCCCGATCGTAGGTGACCCTTTGACAGGCGAGCAGCGGCGAACCGACCGGGACCCCGAGACGGCTCGCCTCGAGTCCCTCGGCGGCGACCGCGGTGATGGTCTGGGTGATGCGCCCCGGTTCGACGCCATGGAGCGGGAGCAGGTCGGTGAAGGTCGACTGCTCGACGTCGGCGCGGCTCAGGTGCTCGCCGAGCGCGGCCGGCACCCAGACGGTCACGAGCGCGAAGGGCTCACCGTCGGCGAGGTTCAGTCGGGTGACGCGCAGGGTCTCGGCGTCGGCCTCGAGGCCGAGGACCTTCGCCACGTCACCCGGGGCGGTCTCGAACGCGAACTCCAGCACCCGGCGCGACGGCGAGGCGCCGGCGGCCTCGAGCGCGGCCTCGAGGGTGGTGATGCGGCCGAGGGGCTGACGGATCGGGTCCATGGCCACGAACCAGCCGGCACCGCGGCGACTGTGGACCAGTCCTTCGCTGCGCAACACCTCGAGCGCCCGCCGGACGGTGACCCTGCTCACCCCGAACTCGGCCCCGAGGGCGGCCTCGCTCGGGAGCGCGCCGCTCTCGCCGTCGGCGATGCGATGCCGGAGGGTCTCGGCCAGGTCGAGGTAGCGCACGACTTGTATGTTACTTGTCTAGTGCAATGCTGTCCATCTCTGAGGGGGCCGGCGCAGGCTCTGGGGGAGCCAGCCGGGTCGCCTTGGCGACGAGGGCACTCCGGGTCACGAGGAGCGCGCCGACGGCGACGCCCGCCACGAGCACGGTCAGGCGGATCGGCCCGGCGACCTCGTTCACGATCATCAGGGTGCGGGCGTTCACCACGAGGATCAGCACACCGACCATGGTGCCGAGCACCTGGGCCGGAAGCCGCTTCACGACGTAGGCGGCGAGGGGTGCGGCCGCGACCCCGCCGATGAGCAGTCCGAGCACGATCCATCCGTCGATCCCGCTCGTGCCGAGGTTGGCCAAGAACCCGGCGCTCGCAGCCACGGTGACGAGGAACTCCGAAGCCGACGCGGAACCGACCGCGGTGTGCGGGGCCATGCGGCCGGCGGTCATGAGGGCGGGCGTGGTGACCGGACCCCATCCCCCACCGCCGATCGCGTCGATGAAGCCCCCGAACACGCCGAGCGGCGCGAGGAAGCGGCCCCGGAGATGTTCGGGGGCCAGGGGCTTGCGCGTCACCCCGAACGCGAACCGCACGATGATGTAGACGCCGAGCGCCATGAGCACGCCCGACACGTAGGGCGTGACCGCGTCGCCGTTGAGGTTGCTCAGGGTCGTGGCCCCGAAGAAGGCACCGAACGCCCCCGGGATGCCGATCCATCGCACGGTGCGCCAGTTCACGTTGCCGAACCGCCAGTGCGAGGCACCCGACGCGAAGGTCGTGCCGATCTCGGCGAGGTGCACGCTCGCCGATGCCGTCGCGGCGGCGGTCCCGCCCGAGAGGAGCAGCGACGACGCCGTGACCCCGTAGGCCATTCCGAGCGCGCCGTCGACCAGCTGGGCGAAGAAGCCCACGATCGCGAAGACGAGTATCCGCTCCAGTTTCACAGGCGTCGGAACCTATAGAACTACGTCGGTATTGTCAATCGGTCTAATGGAGAATAGGTCCGGAAATCCCTGCCATCGGCTCGAAGTCGGAAATACGAGTTGCTCGATCGTATTACTCGACTGAGGGTGAGTCGGCGCCGCCCGCTCGCCCGTCCGGCAGGAGGTCACCGCCGTGCTCCCAGCCCTGATCCTCCGACTCGGAGCATCCGTGGACGCGGGGAGCGTGCTGGGTGCCACCGGTGGTGCGTTGCCTCCGACCACCGCGGTCGGATGTGCCGCTCAGGAAGCGCGCCGGAGACCGATATCGGCGCACTCGGCGCAGACCGACTCGGGAATCACCCCGAAGCGCATGAGCAGGCCGAAGAGCTTGCAGCCGACGCAAAGCGCGAAGACCGACTCGAGCGTGGCCGCGAACAGCAGGAGGACAAGCAGGACGTCGGACGCGAGGTCGAGGCCGAACCCGAACCGCAGCACGAGCGCGGCAACGCTGATCACCGCACCGATCCCCTGCGCGAACCGCTTCGGAGGTCCGGGGACGAGCTTCTCGGCGACCGGCAGCCGGGGAACGAGGATTCGAGTCGCGAAGAGCCCGAGCGGACTGAAGCGCGGCCCGGCGAGCACTCGGGCGACGAAGCCGTAGGCGAGCAGGACCAGCACCCAGTCGCGATCCAGGACCAACACGAGAAGCGCCATCACCACAACTCCGCCGGCGACCACGCGCGCGGCAACCTCGTTGACCGGGTTCGGGAACGAGAATGCACTCACGGGATCATCATGGCTCCTGCTCTCGTCGTCGCGCGCGGCCATGAATTCTCCGAGCGGCTCCAGGCCGTCGGCCCAGAGATGGGCCCAGTTGGAGTAGGCCCGATCGACCGGGTCGCGCAGGATCGCGACGAGCTTCGCATCGGGGAGCTCGTCGTGGATCCGCGCTGACTGTGGGCCTCGCATTCGACACGCTCTTCCCGGTTTGACGGCGGCGTCGCTCAACTCTACTATGCCCATCTTCTCTACTGTCTTAATAGAGTTTCCCGAGGGGGTACCGGTCATGAAGATCCGTCGTGGCACTGCGCTCGTGGTGAGCGTGGTCACGTTGTCCACGTTGTTGGTCACGTTCAGTGGCATCGGCGCAGGTGCCGCATCGCCCGCCCGCAAGGACGCGAAGGCGCTCCCCGCTGCCGAGCTCGCGCTCGTCTCGTACTCGACGCCCCAAGCGGCGTTCGAGGAGATCATCGCGGCGTTCCAGAAGACGACCGTGGGCAAGAACATCACGTTCACGCAGTCGTACGGAGCGTCCGGCGAGCAGAGCCGAGCCGTTGCCGCCGGACTCCCCGCCGACATCGTGGAGTTCTCGCTGTCGCCCGACATGGTCCGGCTCGTCGACGCCGGCATCGTCGCCCCGACGTGGGACAAGAACAAGTACGACGGCATCGTCACCGACTCCGTCGTCGTCATCGGGACCCGGCCCGGCAACCCGAAGAAGCTCGAGACCTGGAACAGCCTCCTGAAGGACGGCGTCGAGGTCATCACGCCGAACCCGTTCACCTCGGGCGGCGCCCGGTGGAACATCATGGCGGGCTACGGCGCGACCTCGAACGTGAACAAGGACGAAGCGGCGGGCACCGAGTACCTGACGGACCTGTTCGAGAACGTCCCGGTGCAGGACAGCAGCGCCCGGGAGTCGCTCCAGACCTTCACCGGGGGCAAGGGCGACGCGATCCTCTCCTACGAGAACGAGCTGATCTTCGCTGGTCAGAACGGCCAAGAGATCCCGTACACGGTCCCGAAGAAGACGATCCTGATCGAGAACCCGGTCGCGGCGACGAAGACGTCGCAGAACCCGAAGCAGGCCGAGGCCTTCGTGAAGTTCCTCTACTCGAAGAAGGCCCAGCGGATCTTCGCCGACAACGGCTACCGGCCGGTCGTCCCGGGTGTTGCGAAGACGAACGAGTTCCCCACCCCATCGGGACTCTTCACGATCGACGAGCTCGGAGGTTGGGAGGAAGTCACCACCAAGTTCTTCGACCCGGCGAACGGCATCGTGACCGAGATCGAGCGCAACAACGGCGTCTCCACCGAGAAGTAGCCGACGCTCGTGGCGACGCACATCCAGCCCGTCGAGATGCACCCGCCGGCCCCAGGCCGGCGGGTGCGTCCCGAGGGACGCATCCGGATCGGGCGCGGCACCGGGATCGGGCTGGGTCTCGCGACGATGTACCTCAGCATCATCGTGCTCCTCCCGCTCGCAGCGGTCACCTCGCGGGCGTTCGACAACGGACTCAGTGGGTTCTGGGAGACGGTGACGCGACCCGAAGCGCTCTCGGCGCTGCGGCTCACCATCTTCAGCGGTATCGGCGTCGCGCTCGTCAACGCGGTGTTCGGCACTCTCATCGCCTGGGTGCTGGTGCGCGACCGCTTCCCAGGCAAGCGGATCCTCGAGACCTTCATCGATCTCCCCTTCGCCCTGCCGACGATCGTGGCCGGGTTGATCCTGCTCTCGCTCTACGGCACCCAGAGCCCGCTCGGCATCAACCTCGCCTACCAGGTGAGCGGCGTGTTCGTGGCCCTGCTGTTCGTCACGCTCCCGTTCGTCGTACGCACCGTGCAACCGGTGCTGATCGAGCTCGATCAGCAGATGGAGGAGGCGGCGGCGTCGCTCGGCGCGTCGCGGTTCACGATCTTCCGCAGGGTGATCTTCCCGAACCTGCTCCCGGCGATCGCCGCTGGAACTGCACTCGCGTTCGCCCGCGCGATCAGCGAGTTCGGCGCAACGGTGTTGATCTCGGGGAACATCACCGGCAAGACCCAGGTCGCCGCGGTCTTCATCTTCACCCAGATCGAGGGCGACAACCCGGTGGGTGCGGCAGCGGTCTCGGTCGTCCTGCTCGCGGTCTCGTTGCTGATGCTGATCTCGCTCGACCTGCTCCAGCGGATAGGCCGGCGTCATGGCTAGCTCGTCGGCGAGGACGAACACGTCGAGTGGACGGGCCTCGCGGTACGCGCTGCGCTTCGTGGCGATCGCCTATGTCGGGATGATCCTGCTGCTCCCGCTCGGCCTCCTCTTCTGGCGGACGTTCGAGAACGGGTTCGCCCCCGTGTGGGACAACCTCACCGATCCCACCGCTCTCCACGCCTTTCGCGTGACCTTGATCGTCGCGTTCTGGACCGTCATCGGGAACACCATCTTCGGGCTGGGCGCCGCGCTGCTGATCGTGCGCCACCGTTTCCCGGGGAAGCGGGCGTTCAACCTGCTGATCGACCTGCCGTTCGCAGTGTCGCCGGTGGTCGTCGGTCTCGCCCTGATCCTCGTGTACGGCCCGAACACGGCGCTCGGTGGGTGGTTCGCCGATCACGGTCTCGACATCATCTTCGCCTATCCGGGGATGATCATCGCGACGATCTTCGTCTCGCTCCCGCTCGTCGTCCGGGAAGTCGTCCCCGTGCTCGAGGAGATCGGCGACGAACAGGAGCAGGCCGCCTGGACGCTCGGCGCGTCGAGCCGCCAGACGTTCCTCCGGATCACGCTGCCGGCCATTCGGTGGGCGTTGGCCTACGGCGTCGTGCTCACCCTGGCCCGAGCACTCGGCGAGTACGGCGCGATCGCCGTGGTGTCGGGAAACATCGTCGACAAGACCCAGACCGCCACCCTGTACGTGGGTCGCGAGTACCAGAACTTCAACCAGCAGGGGGCGTACACCGTCGCATTCGCCCTCGCAGTGATCGCGATCGTCGCGCTCCTGCTGCTCAACTTCGTCCGGCCGAAGGAAGAAGCCTGATGGCTATCGCAGTTCGCAACGTCGGCAAGAAGTTCGGTGACTTCGTCGCCCTCGACGACGTGTCGGTCGACATCCCGAGCGGATCGTTGACCGCGCTCCTCGGGCCGAGCGGTGGCGGGAAGACCACGCTGCTGCGCGTGATCGCAGGGCTCGAGACGCCCGACACGGGAACAGTGGTCATCGCGGGCACCGACTCGACCGACCTGCCCCCGCAACGCCGCAACGTCGGGTTCGTGTTCCAGCACTACGCCGCGTTCAAACACATGACGGTGTTCAAGAACGTCGCCTTCGGTCTTTCAATCCGCAAGCGTCCAAAGGCGCAGATCCGCGCTCGGGTGATGGAGTTGCTCGAGCTCGTGCACCTGGAGCACCTCGCCGATCGGTACCCGTCGCAGCTGTCGGGCGGCCAACGCCAGCGAATGGCACTCGCACGCGCGCTCGCCGTCGAGCCCGAGGTGCTCCTGCTGGACGAGCCGTTCGGCGCGCTCGACGCGCAGGTGCGCAAGGAACTGCGAACCTGGCTCCGTCGACTGCACGACGAGGTCCACGTCACAACCGCCTTCGTCACCCACGACCAGGAGGAGGCGATGGACGTCGCCGACCTGATCGTGGTGATCGCAGGCGGGAAGGTCGAGCAGTCGGGAACGCCCGACGAGCTCTACGACGAGCCCGCGAACGAGTTCGTCATGAGCTTCCTCGGGCCGGTGACGGTGCTCGACGGGAAGCAGGTACGGCCGCACGACCTCGAGATTCTCACCACTTCCACGCCGGGAGCCGTTCCCGGAACGGTGGAACGGGTCGTCCGGCTGGGTTTCGAGGTCCGGATCGACGTCAGGACCGAGCACGGCGAGGTCTGGGTGCAGACCACCCGCGGCGAATCGGAGCGGCTCGCGCTGGAATCAGGCAGCGTCGTCTACCTCCGCATCGCCGGCCCGACACTTGCCGAGTCCGCCTCGGCATGAGCGTGGGGCGCTTGCGGAACGCGCTCCCGGGCGTGATCGTCCCGGCGCGCCTCGACTACGCGCTCCGGGCGATGCTGTCGCTGGCCCACGCGTCGACGGACCGGACCAAGATCGACGTCATCGCCACCGAGCACGATCTCTCCCGCAAGTTCCTCGCCCACACCCTCACGACGCTGCGAGACGCGGGCCTCGTCGTGACGCGGCGCGGCGCCAACGGGGGCTACTGGCTCTCACGCCCCGCCGACCAGATCTCGGTCGTGGAGGTGTTCGACGCGATCTCGCCGACCGAGCCCGAGGCGGTCGCAGCCCCGGGAGCGAACGGACACCAGGCCGCCACGCGGAGCGCAGCGGCCTGGCATCACATCGAACGTGCGCTCCGGGCGGCGACTCGGCGCGCTCACGATCGCCGAGCTCGCGACACCCGTCAGGCGCGGTCGCGCTCCTCGACCGTCACGGTCTTCATGACGTCGCCGACCTGGATCCCGGTCGCGACGTCCATCCCGTCGACCACGAAGCCGAACAGGCTGTAGTCCTTGGTCAACTTGCGGGTGCAGTCGTCGATCGTGATGAAGAACTGGGAGCCGTTCGTGTTCGGGCCCGCGTTCGCCATCGCGACGGCGCCAAGGGTGTACTCGCCCTTCACCTCTTCGTCGCGGAACTTGTAGCCCGCGTCGCCCGTGCCGGTGCCCTGGGGGCACCCGCCCTGGATCACGAAGTCGGGGACGACGCGGTGGAACGTGAGGCCGTCGTAGAAGCCCTGCCGCGCGAGGCCGACGAAGTTGTTGACGGTGTTCGCCGCGAGCTGCGGGTCGAGATCCATCACGATGTCGCCCTTGTCGGTGGCGATCGTGGTCCGGTAGATCTTGGAGCCGTCGATCTGGTACTCGGGGGGTTGCGCCACGGTTCGTTCCTGCTTTCTTCGGCGGGCTCGTTCGATTCGAGCCGGGTCGGGGTGCTGGCGGTTCGATCAGGGGGTGTCCGAGGCGGCGACCGCCTCGGCGAGCAGCCCACGGACCTGGTCCGAGAGGGGGCTGTCGGGGACGAGCGTGATGTAGCGCTGGAACTGCGGGATCGCACCGGCTGCATCCGACTTCCCGCGGAACAGCGCCACCCCCTTGAAGAAGTGCGCATCAGGATAGGTCTCGTTCGCAGCGAGCGCGGCATCTAGGCGCACGATCGCGTCGTCGACCCTGCCGGCCAGGTACAGCAGCCAGCCGCTGTAGGCGAGCGCCTCGGCGTTCGTGGGATCGAGCGTGGCCACGGAGGAGAACTCCGCGAACGCCGCGGGGTACTGCTCGCGCGCCAGGAGGAACCGGGCGAGTGCGAGGTGAGCCTGCGGATCGTCGGGGGTCTCGCGGATCGCCCGTTCGAGCGTCTCCTGCCGCTCGGCCTGCGACACGGTGGCGGTGTTGCCCGAACCGGTCTGGCCGGGCACGCGACCTCCGAGCGCGGCGGTGAGCACGATCGCGGCCACCACCGCGAAGGCGACGATCCCGCCGATCGTGAGCACCCGTCGCCGCGTGGAGATCGGCGCCGCCACCTGCGCCGGCGCGGGGAGCGCGGCGCGACCGGCCCGCACCGCGGCCGCGGCCCGCGCGGTGTAGTCGCTGTGCAGCCGGTCGTAGGTCGCGTCGTCGATGTTCCCTGCTTCGTGCTCCGCTTCGAGGTCGTCGAGCGACCGGAACAGGAACTCCCGCTCCGCGTCGACCCCGATGTCGGAACCACTCATCGGTCGTTCCGGGCTTCGGCGACGAGGGCTTCGTCGGCGTCGGTCGCGGTGAGACGGGGCTCGCGGCGCCAACGACGGAGCGCGAGGACCAACCCGCCGGCGCCGAGCACGAGCGCGAGCACGGGGAGTCCCCACACGATCCAGCCGAGGCCGGAGCCGGTCGGCTTCAACAGGATGAACTCGCCATAGGAGTCGACGAACGCCCGCTTGATCTCGCCGTCGGACTGACCGGCTTCGACGCGGCGGCGGATGTCGGCCCGGAAGGCGCGGGCCGACGAAGTGGAGCTCGTCGCGACGGACTGGCTCTGGCAGTCGACGCACCGCAGCCCCGATGCGATCGAGCGGACCCGGTCGTTCACCGTGGTCGGCCCGCTCTCGCCGCGCGTCGCGAAGAACAACGCGCCGACCACGACGACCGCGAGCGCGATCCAGGGCACTGCCGCGCGCGCTTTCATCAGCCGGCCTGCGCGCTCCCGAGGAGCGCCTCGAGGTCGTTGACCGAGACGCGACTCAGCTGCTTGCCCGTGACGACCCCCGACGGACTGATCGCGTAGGTCTCGGGCTGGCCGGTGGTCCCGTACGCGAGTGCGGCCTCGCCCTCGGGGTCGAGCGCGATCGTGTAGCCGAGATCGTGCTCCTGCACGTAGGCGCGGACTGCGCCGGTCGTGTCGTCGCGCACGATCCCGACCATCGCGACGTCGGGATCGTCGGCATGGCGGGCCCAGAACGCGTTCAGGGCCGGGGTCTCCTCCTGACACGGGATGCACCAGGAGTTCCAGAAGTTCACGATGACCGACTTCCCGGCGAGTGACGCGAGGTCGACCCGCGTCCCGTCGCCGTCGAGCACGGGGAGGTCGAACGCGGGGGCCGTGCGGTCGATGATCGGACCGCCCGAGTACTGCGGCGACGTTCCCATCTGCGTCGAGAGGACGATGCCGAACACGGCAACGAGCGAGCCGATCCCGATCGCGACCCAGCGGAGGGGATGCTTCACGCCGGAACCTCCGCCGCGACCGCCGCGACCTGCTCGACCGGCGGTGCGGGCGGCGCGGCCGGTTCGCCACCACCGCCGGCCCGACGACGAACCGGGAGCAGGGCGACGATCGTCCCGAGCGCCATCACTCCCCCGCCGATCCAGAGCCACAGGACCATCGGGTTGACGGCGACGCCGACGGTCACCCGGTCGGATTCGCTCGGTGACGACACCAACGTGAGGTACACGTCTTCCTTGATGCCGGTCCGCACCGACGGCGTGCCGATCCCCTGGGAGCTGTTCGGGAACGAGGAGATCGACGGTGCGTAGACGCCGAGGACGTCGCCGCCCCGTTCGAGACGGAGGCGGGCCGACTTGGTGACCTTCTGCGCACTGCGGTCGATGTCGGTGCCGAGGAAGGTGACCGTGTACCCCGACACCGCGGTCGACTGCCCACGCTCGAGACGGACCTCCCGACGGGTCGAGAAGGTCCCGAACGACGCCAGGGCGATGGCGATGAGCACCACACCGGTGTGCACGACGAGCCCGCCGTAGAGGCGCGGGTTCCCCAGGACCATTCGTCGACCCGCGGTGAACCAGCCCTCGTGGTTCGCGCGGCGTCGCGCTCGCAGGGCGACCCACACGGTGCGCGCGATGTTCGCCGAGCGCGAAGCCGGCCAGGCCGAACGCGAGCACCGGCGCGACGCCGCGTGTGCCGAGGACGAGGGCGACGACCATCGTCGCGGCGCCGATCCACGCCGGTACCGCGAGCCGGTGGCGGACCACTTCGCCGCTCGCGGCGCGCCACGGGAGCGCGGGCGCCGCGGCCATCAGGAACAGCAGCGCGAGACCGATGGGGGTGCCCATCGTGTCGAAGTACGGCTCGCCGACCGACACCTGCTGCGACCGCAGTGCCTCGGCGAGCAGGGGGTAGACGGTGCCGAGCAGCACCACGAACGCGAGTCCGGCGAACAACAGGTTGTTGCCCAGGAAAGCCGCCTCGCGCGAGATCGGCGAGTCGATGCGGCCCGGGGCGCGCAACCCGTCGGCCCGCCACGCGATGAGGCCGATGCTCGACGCGACCACGATGCCGAGGAACGTGAGCAACCACGGCCCGATGTCGGACTCGCTGAACGCGTGCACGGAGTTGAGCACGCCGGAGCGGGTGAGGAACGTGCCGAGGATCGTGAGGCTGAACGTCGCCACGACGAGCGACAGGTTCCAGACCCGCAGCATCCCGCGCCGTTCCTGCACGATCACCGAGTGGATGAACGCGGTACCGGTGAGCCACGGCAGCAGCGACGCGTTCTCGACCGGGTCCCACGCCCAGAACCCGCCCCAGCCCAGCACCTCGTAGCTCCACCAGGCGCCGAGGATGATGCCCGCGGTGAGGAAGCCCCAGGCGACGAGCGTCGAGCGGCGGGTGTCGGCGAGCCACCCCTCGCCGAAGCGGCCGGTGATCAGCGCGGCCATGGCGAAGCTGAACGGGATCGTGAACCCGACGTAGCCCAGGTAGAGCATCGGCGGATGGAACGCCATCAACGGGTGGTTCTGCAGCAGCGGGTTCGGGCCCTGCCCGTCGAGCGGGATCGTCGACATCACGCGGAACGGGTTCGCGGGGCCCAGCATCAGCGCGAAGAAGAACAGCGCGACGAGGAGACCGACGATGGTCGCCCACGCCACGAGCGGGTCGGTCGCGCGCCGGCGGAAGTGGTGCACCATCACCGCCAGGTAGCCCGCGAGCACGAGGCCCCACAGCAGGATGGAACCCTCGAGCGCGGCCCAGAGTCCCGTGACGGTGAAGAGGAACGGCGTACCCCGGGCGTTGTTCTCGGCGACGTAGCGCAGGGAGAAGTCGTGGCCGATGAGCGCCCACTCCATGACCACGACCGCGAGGATCGCCGCGGCGAGGAGCGCGTACACGTAGCGGCGCCCGAGAAGGAGCAGCTTCGGGTCGTTGCGACGCAGGCCGAGTCCGAGCGTCGCCACGCCGAGCAACGAAGCCGCGGTGCCGAGCGCGACGGCCATGACCCCGAGCGCGGCGGTCACGAGTCCTTCGCCTTCACCTTCACCTTGGGCGGCTCGTACTCGTCCCTGATCGTCGTACGATCCGCTGGCGCAGCACTCGCCTTCACCTTCACCTTGGGCGGCTCGTACTCGCTGCCGTGCTTGATCAGGATCCGATCTGAGTCGAACACGAGACCCTGACCCCATCGGCCCTCGCACACGACCGGCACCTTCGGCTTGAAGAGGTCGGGCGGGTCACCGACGTGGTCGACGGTGACCGTCTCCTTGCCGTCGGTGACGTCGAAGCGCACACCACGCGCGGTCTCCTCGATCGACCCGGGCACGACCGCACCGGCGAGCCGGAACCGGTGCGTCCCCTCGGTCGATCGGTTGTCGACTGCTTCCGAGACGGTGCGGAAGTAGACGATGTTCCCCCGGAGTCCGAGGAACAGCAGCGCACCGATCGCGACGACGCAGAGCACCGCGGCCACGATGTAGCGGAGCCGGCGCGGCGCTCGGCGCGACGACGGCGGTTCCGGTTGCGGGGGTGGAGCAGGAGCTGTCGTGGTGGTCACTGCTGCCCGCCGCTCCTCGACGCGCGACGGGTGCGGACGACGATGCGCGCGTAGTAGCCCGCCAACACCACCGCGGTGATGCCCCAGCCGGCGACGATGTACCCGACGTCGGTCACGATGACGTCACTCCGGCCGGTTGGGCGTCGGCGATCCGCGCCGCGATGGCACGGTCGAGCTCTCGGTCGTCGAGATCGTCTTCGAGCGCAGCGAGGCGGTACCGGCGGTCGAGCAGGAAGACGTAGAGGAGGGTGAACGCCAACACGCTGAGCCAGAGGGTCCAGGCCATCACGCCGTGGATCTCCGCGCTGAGGCGCGGGTTGAACACCGTGGCCTGCTGGTGCAGCGTCCGCCACCACTCGACGGAGAAGTGGACGATCGGCACGTCGATGAACGCGATCAGCGCCGCGATCGCGTTCCGCTTGGCGCCCACGATCGGATCGCCGGCGGTGCGCCGCAGCGCGAGGTAGCCGAGATAGAGGAAGAAGAGGACCGCGGTCGTGACCAACCGTGCGTCCCACGCCCACCAGACACCCCAGACCGCCCGCCCCCAGAGCGAGCCGAGCACGAGGGTGAGGCCGGTGAAGATCACACCCAGCTCGGCCGACACCCCGGCGAGCCGGTCCCAGATCCGGGCCCGGGTCCGGGGCCAGAGGTACAGCGCCGACGCGACCGCGGTCACGAAGAACGCGAGGTACGCCAACCAGGCCGTGGGCACGTGGAGGTACATGAGCCGTTGCGCGTCGCCCTGCACCTCGTCGGGCGGGGCTCCCCAGAGCCCGAACAGCCCGAGGAGCACCAGCGTGACGAGTGCGGCCCACCCGATCCCCATCGAGACCCGGGGACCGAGCAGCCTCGTCTCCCGAGCGTCGTGATCCCGGGAACCCTGACTCATGCTTCCCACTCCTGTCGCCTGCGGCGACGGGCCGTTCGGGCCCCGCCTCGGATACGTGGGTACAACGAGGACCCCGTGTCCGTCAGTCCTCGACTCATGAGTCCTCCCACAGCGGCCCGAAGGCGAGCACACCGACCGACACGTACAGCACCGCGAACGCCCCGAGCAGGGCGATCCACGGCCACGCCTCGGCCGGCTCACCGCCGAGGCCCGACTCGAAGGCCCGGGTCGCCCCGAGCATCACCGGCGTGATGACCGGCAACAACAGCAACGGCAGCAACGTCTCGCGGGTGCGGACACCGGCTGCCAGTACACCGAAGAGGGTACCGGTGGCCGCCAGTCCGGCGGTCGCGGCCACCCCGGCGGCCACGAGTACCACCACCGAGGTCACGTCGACGCCGTAGAGCACCGCCACCCCGATGCCGAGCACGACCTCGAGGAGGAGCAGTTGCGCGCCTACGGCGATCGTCTTGCCGAGGAACACCGCGGCCCCGTCGATGCCCGAGAGGCGGAGTCCGTCGCGGGCGCCGTTCTGCTGCTCGATGGCGAACGACCGGCCGATGGCGAGGAGCGCCGCGAGGAGCACGGCGACCCAGAAGAGGCCAGGCGCGACCGACGCGAGACGACCCCGGTCGGGATCGAGCGCGAACGCGAACAGCAAGAGGACGATCCCGCCGAACGGCAGCACCTGGGCCAACGTGACGCGCGAGCGCGCCTCGATCCGGAGATCCTTGCCGGCCACCAGCCGGACCTCGCCCGCGAGGCTCACGGTGCCGACTCCACGACCGCGGCGGGAGGCTCGGCGGGATCCACCTCGGCGGGAGACTCGGCGGCTTCCGGCGGGAGCAGGCCCGATGCCCGGCCGCCGACCACCACGACCTCACGGGTGGCGAGGGGCCGGGTCAGGTCGAGCTCGTGCGACGCGAGCACGACGGTCCGCCCTTCGTCGGGCGCGCCGGCCAGGATCTCCGCGAGGAGGGTCCGGCCTTCCGCGTCGAGGCCGGCGTGCGGCTCGTCGAGGAGGAGCAGCTTCGGGTCCCGAGCGAGCGCGACGGCCAACGCGAGGCGCCGGCGCTGCCCGGCCGAGAGCCGCCCGTGGGCGACGTCGGCCTGGCCGGTGAGTCCGAGCCGTTCGAGGGCGGCGTCACCCGACTCGGCGCCCTGCCCCGAAGCCCGGGCCGAGAAGCGCAGGTTCTCCCGGGTGGTGAGGTCGTCGTAGCAGGAGGTGTCGTGGCCGACGAGCGCGAGGTCGCGACGATGGGCGCGACGGTCGACGGTGAGATCGTGACCGAACACCTCGGCTTCACCGCGGTGCGCCGGCAGCAGACCGGCGAGCACACGGAGCAGCGTCGACTTCCCCGCTCCGTTGGGTCCGGTCAGCAACACGATCTCACCGCTCACCACGTCGAGATCGACGCCGGCGAGGGCGGGAAAGCGGCCGAGCAGACACACGACGGAGCGCAGACGGACGAGGGGAACCACAGCCCAACAGGCCTCCGAGACCCCGCGGACCGGGGTCTTCGCAACGCCCGAGTGTACGGACGGATCCCCCCTCGGAGCCAACCGGCGCGTCCACCGCGAACCGACCCCGAGTGACCATCGATCCGACTCGGCACCCCGTACGCTGAGCCCTCGTGCGTAGAGCAGTCGGTGCCTTCGGAAGAATCCTGGTCACCGTCGGCGTCCTCATTCTGCTCTTCGTCGGATACCAGCTCTGGGGGACCGGGCTCTACACCGCCCGGGAGCAGTCCCGGTTGAAGGATCGGTTCGCCGAGCAGCTCGAACGGGCCTCGTCGTCGACGACGGAGCCCGGCCCGACGACGACCACCACTCCGCCACCGCCCCCGCCCACCGGTGAGGCCGTCGCCGTGATCCGGATCCCGAAGGTCGGGATCGACAGCGCCGTCGTGCAGGGCGTCGGCGTCGAGGATCTGCGCAAGGGCCCCGGCCACTATCCCGAGACCCCTCTCCCCGGCCAACTCGGGAACGCGGCCATCGCCGGGCACCGCACCACCTACGGCCAGCCGTTCAACCGCCTCGACGAGCTGAGCCCGGGCGACGAGATCGAGGTGACGACCCTCGCCGGTTCGTACCGCTACGTCGTCGATCCCCAGACCGACGCCGACGGGAACGTCAGCGGCCACATCGTGGTGCAGCCGGACCAGGTGGAGGTGCTCCAGCCGACCCCGAACCCCACGCTGCCGGGCACCGACTTCGCGACGCTCACGCTCACCACCTGCAACCCGAAGTTCTCCGCCGCGGAACGCCTCGTGGTGAAGGCCAGTTGGAAGCCGGCCACCGACGCGAGTCCCCAGCCGTCGGCCCCCTCGAAACAGCCGGTTGCCGTGAGCAACCTCGGTCTGTCGGGGGAGGGCAGCTCGATCCTCCCCCTCGTCTGGTGGGGCTTCATCGTCGCCGCGGTCGGCGGGTTCTGGTGGTGGTTGTTCCACCGGTACCGTCGCTGGACGACCTGGTTCGTCGGCGTGGTGCCGTTCCTCGTCGTGCTCTTCTTCTTCTACGCGAACCTCGAGCGCGTCCTCCCGTCGAACTACTGAGCGCCGCGGTCCGCCGACGGTGAACACTGTAAAGTCGACGGAGTGGTGTGAGGCCCGTCAAGCAAGCAGGAGTCGATCATGGACACAGCGCTCGAGCACTACCTGACCGGCGCGTACGCCCCGGTCACCGACGAGCGCGACGACGCCGACCTGGCGGTGCGGGGCGCGCTGCCCCCCAACCTGGCCGGTCGGTTCCTGCGCAACGGACCCAACCCGATGTTCACGCCGAAGGGCCGCTACCACCTCTTCGACGGCGACGGCATGCTCCACGGCGTGACCCTGGCCGAGGGTCGCGCGTCATACCGCAACCGTTGGATCCGCAACCGCGCACTCGACGTCGAGATCGCTGCAGGTCATTCGCTCTACGGCGGAATGGCGAACGCCGACTTCCCCGACCGCGAGATCGTCGGCGACGCCGGACCGATGAAGAACGTGGCCAACACCCACGTCGTCCGCCACGCCGGTCGCATCCTCTGCCTCTGGGAGGCCGGCCTCCCCACCCTCGTCGGGCCCGACCTCGACACGATCGGGCCGTGGGACTTCGACGGTCGCCTCGACGGCGCGATGACCGCGCATCCCAAGATCGACCCGGTCACGGGCGAGATGCTGTTCTTCGGGTACTCGGCGCTCCCGCCGTACCTCCGGTTCCACGTCGCCGACGCATCGGGTGCGCTGGTGCGGTCCGTCGAGATCGACCTCCCCGCACCGGTGATGATCCACGACTTCGTCACCACCGCGGAGCACGTGATCTTCTTCGACGCCCCCGCGGTCTTCGACTTCGCGGGGTTCGCCGCGGGCGGACCGATGCTCGCGTGGAAGCCCGAGCTCGGCACGCGCATCGGCGTGATGGCGCGCGACAGCGACGGAACCGACGTCCGCTGGTTCGACATCGCCACCTGTTACGTCTTCCACTTCATGAACGCGTGGAGCGAAGGATCGACGATCACGATCGACGCCGCCCGGCTCGCCCGGATGGACATCGGCCTCGACTCCGACGACAGCATCCCGCCCGACCCCGACGGCCACCTGACCCGTTTCACCGTCGACCTCGATTCGGGTCGGGCGTCGGCCGAGCGGATCGGCCGGCTTCCCGGCGACTTCCCCCGCATCGACGAGCGCCGGACCGGCCTCCGGAACCGGTTCGGCTACACCGCGACCTTCTCGGATCGCGAGTCCGGCAGCGGCCTCTTCGACGCGGTCACCAAGTACGACTTCGTCGAGGGCACCGAGACGATCCGGCGCTTCCCCGGGCGCGTCTCCGGCGAGCCGGTGTTCGCGGCCGATCCCGACGGCACCGCCGAGGACGACGGTTGGATCCTCACCTACGTGGGCGACGACGTGTCGTCGACGCTCGCGGTGCTCGACGCCCACGACCTCCGGATCGTGGCCGAGGTCGAGATGGCCCGACGGGTCCCGTTCGGCTTCCACGGGAGCTGGCTCCCGGCCTGAGCGCCCGAGCGGGGATCCGGCCTGAGCGCCCGAGCGGGGATCCGGCCTGAGCACCCGAGCCGGGTCGGTCAGTGACCCTCGAACCGGGGACCGCGCTTCTCCGCGAACGCGGCGAGGCCCTCCTGCAGATCGTCGCTGGCGAAGTTCCGGACCTCGAGCGCGGTGATCTCCGCGAGCGCGTCGGCCGGGAACGGCGCCGCTTCGCCGACGAGGTTCAACGCCCGCTTGTGACCCTGGACGGTGAGCGGCGCGAGTGCAGCCAGCTCGTCGGCGAGCTCGAGGCCGGCGGTACGGGCGTCGGAGGCGACGCGGTGCACCAATCCGACCCGTTCGGCTTCCTCGCAGTCGACCGCCCGACCGGTGAGCAGCAGATCGCGGGCGACGCCATGGCCGACGAGCAGCGCGAGCCGTCGGATGTTCACCGCGCTGAGGAGCACACCGAGGCGTGCCGCGGGGATGCCCAGCCTCGCTCCGGGCGCGACGACTCGCAGGTCGCACGCGACTGCGAGCTGCATCCCGGCGCCCAGCGCCGCACCGTTCACCGCCGCGATGACGGGCGCCGGGTGGTCGACGATCGCGTCGAGCATCAGTTCGAACGCGGGCCGGAACGTGTCGCCACCGCCGTGCTCGAGTCCGCCGCTTGCCGCACCCGTGTCGGCGGCCCGCCGGGCGAGGTCGGCGCCGGCGCAGAACGCAGTCCCCTCGCCCGTGACCACCAGTGCCCGCAGGTGCCGGGAACCTTCGAGGCGCGCCCGGAGGTCGTCGCAGAGCTCGGCGCTGAGCGCGTTGCGACGCTCGGGTCGGTCGATCGTCGCGAGTCCGACGAACGGCGCCGGTTCCTCCCAGCGGATCACGACCGGGTCCCGGAGCTCAGGACTCGTCGATGATCGCGATGAGGTCGCCCTCCTGGATCACCTGGCCCGGCTCGACGTGCAGCTCGCGCACCACGCCCGGGGTCTCGGTGACCACCGGGATCTCCATCTTCATCGACTCGAGGATGCAGATCTCGTCGCCCTCGGCGATCATCTGCCCTTCCTCGGCGACCACCTGCCACACGTTCGCCGCGATCTCCGCCCGAATCTCAGCCATCTCGTGACGTTATCCGGCGCGAGACTCGGGCCGTGGAGGCCCGGGCAGCGAAGGCGGACGACGCCGACGAGATGATTCGGCTGGCGTCCGTCATGTTCGAGTCGATCGGCCTCGACGCGTCGGATCCGGAGTGGGGCGATGCGGCCACGATCGTGCTCGTCGACGGGATCCGGCGCGGACACGTGGGAGCGTTCGTGGTCGACGACCCGATCCGACCCGCTCGGCTCGCCGCCAGCGGGGCGGTGGTCGTCGAGCAACGGCTGCCGACCCCCCATGGACCCGACGGCCGCATCGGCTACGTCCAATGGGTCTGCACCGATCCCGGGTTTCGCCGACAGGGCCTCGGCCGCGCGGTCATGGACGCGATCATCGGGTGGACGCGTGACCAGGGAATCGCCCGGGTCGAGCTCCACACGTCGCCCGATGGCCGCGCCATGTACGAGGACCTCGGGTTCCGGCCGACGGCACCGTCGTACCGCCTCCGCCAGTCGGTCCCCCTACGCTCCGAGCCGTGACCAGCATCGACCGCACCCACCTCGCCACGCTGCACGCGCGTGAGGAGGAGCGGTTCACCGAGGCCCACCCCGGCTCGGCCGCTCGGGTCGGCCCGGCCGCGGCGCATCTCCTCGGCGGGGTGCCGATGAACTGGATGGCTCGCTGGCCCGGGCGGTTCCCCGTGTTCGCGGCCGAGGCCCACGGCGCCCATCTCGTCGACGTCGACGGGAACGAGTACGTCGACTTCTGCCTCGGCGACACCGGCGCGATGACCGGGCACGCGCCCCCGGCATCGGTGGCCGCGATCGCCGACCAGGCCGGGCGCGGGCTGTCGATGATGCTCCCGACCGACGACGCGATCGCAGTCGGCGACGAGCTCGCCCGTCGGTTCGGTCTGCCGTTCTGGCAGATCGCCACGAGCGCGACCGACGCCAATCGCTTCGCGCTGCGGCTCGCCCGCCAGGTCACCGGGCGGCAGAAGATCCTCGCGTTCAACTGGTGCTACCACGGCACCGTCGACGAGACGCTCGTGACGCTCGCTGCCGACGGCCGCAGCGTCGCGCGTGAGGGCCATCTCGGCCCGCCGGTCGACCCGTCGCTCACCACCGCGGTGGTCGAGTTCAACGACGTCGACGCGCTCGAGCGCGAGCTGTCGACCCGCGAGATCGCGGTCGTGATCGCCGAGCCGGTGATGACGAACATCGGGATCATCCACCCCGACCCCGGCTACCACGACGCGCTGCGACGCATCACACGCGACACCGGCACCCTGTTGCTCATCGACGAGACGCACACCTTCTGCGCGGGTCCCGGCGGGTACACGCGCGAGCACGGCCTCGAGCCCGACCTCTTCACCATCGGCAAGCCGATCGCCGGCGGACTCCCCGCCGGGGCCTACGGCATGACGGCCGCGGTCGCCGAGCGCGTGCACGATCTCGTGACCGGCCCCGACAGCGACGTCGCCGGGATCGGTGGAACCCTCGCCGGCAACGCGCTCACGCTCGCCGCGATCCGAGCCACGCTCGCCGAGGTCCTCACCGACCAAGCCTTCGCGCACATGCTGCCGCTCGGACGACGGTGGGCCGACGGCGTGCAGGCCGTGATCGACGACCACGCCGTGCCGTGGAGCGTCACCCGCCTCGGTGCCCGGGCCGAGTACTGGTTCGTGCCCGAACGGCCGCGCAACGGCGGCGAGGCCGCCGCCGGGATCGACCACGAGCTCGACGGGTTCATGCACCTCTACGCGCTGAACCGCGGCATCCTGCTGACCCCGTTCCACAACATGGCCCTCATGTCACCAGCCACGACCGAAGCCGACGTCGACCGTCACACCGACGTCTTCGCCGCCGCCGTCTCCGAGCTCCTCACCCCCTGACGGCCGGCTTTGGCGTCAGCGATCCCCGCCACGCGGGGGTTTCTGACGCCAAAGCACTCTGCGGGGCGGGTCAGACGGGGAGGACGCCGTGCTTGCGCCAGGGGCGGTCGACACGCTTGTCGCGGCTGACGGCGAGGCCGCGGGCGATGGCGGCGCGGGTGTCGGCCGGGTCGATCACGTCGTCGAGCTGCGCGTGGCCGGCTGCGACGTAGGGGTCGATGTTGGCGCGGATCTCCTCCGCGAGCTCGAGCTGCTTCGCGACCCGCTCCTCCTCGGGTACCGCCTCGAGCGTCTTGCGGTGGATGATCGCGCACGGCACCGTCGGGTCCCATCACCGCGATCTCGGCCGTGGGCCAGGCGACGATGTAGTCGGCCTCGTAGGCGAGACCGTTCATCACGAAGTAGCCCGCGCCGTAGCTCTTGCGCAGGATCACGCTCACCTTCGGCACCGTCGCCTCGCTGACCGCGAACAGCATCTTGGCCCCGTGCCGGATGATCCCCTGCTTCTCGACCGCGGAACCGACGATGAAACCCGGAACGTCGTGCAGGAACACGAGCGGGATGCCGAACGCGTCACACAACCACACGAACCGGGCCGCCTTGTCGGCTGCGTTCACGTCGAGCGCGCCGCCGAGCACCATCGGTTGGTTCGCGACGATCCCGACCGACTGTCCGTCGATGCGAGCGAGTCCGGTCACGATGTTCTTCGCCCAGTCGGGCTTCATCCAGAAGACGTCGCCGTCGTCGACGATCGCGGTGATCACCTTGCGCATGTCGTACGCCCGTCGCGGCGCCGTGGGCACGATGTCGTAGAGCTCCTCGACCCGGCGGTCGGCGGGATCGGCCGACTCCCGGACCGGCGGTGACTCCTGGTTGTGCGCGGGGAAGTACGAGAGGTACTTCCGCACGATCTCGAGGCAGGCAGCGTCGTCGGCGACCTCGAGGTCGGCGACCCCGCTGATCTTGGTGTGGACGGCGGAGCCGCCCATCTCCTCCTCCGACACGTCTTCGCCCACCGCGGCCTTCACCAGGTGGCGCCCACCCAGCGCCATCGAGCTGGTGCCCTTCACCATCGGAACGAAGTCGGCGAGGGCAGGGATGTAGGCGGTTCCCGCCGCGCAGTGGCCGAGCATCGCTGCCACCATCGGCACCACCCCGCTCATCGCCACCTGCTCACGGAAGAGATCGCCCGCGCCCGCGAACGACGAGCCACTCGTCGACTGGATGCGCGCGCCCGCGGAGTCGAGGAGCCACACCATCGGGATCCGCTGGCTGATCGCGTGATGGCGCATCCGGCGGATCTTGTTCTCACCGACGGTGCCCATCGAGCCGGCCATCACCGTGAAGTCGTACGCCGCGACCGCGACCTTGCGGCCGTCGATCTCGCCGATGCCGGTGACGGCGCCGTCGGCCGCGAGGTAGCGGTCGCCGAGACCGGCATCCATGTGGTCCGCGAGCATGCCGTACTCGACCCAGGTACCGGGATCGAGCAGCAGGTCGAGGCGCTCGCGCACCGTGAGCTTGCCGAGCGAGTGCTGGCGTTCGACCCGGTCGGGCCCGCCGAGGCCGAGCGCCTGCGCCTTCCGCTCCGCGAGGTCGCCGACCAGCGGGCCCCAGTCGTACTTCTCTCCCCCACCGGTGGCTGTCATCGGCTCATCGTGGCACGCGCCGCGGCCCGACGCCGGTGGCCCTCGACCCCGTGTCGCCGCGCCGGTACGTTCTCCCGAGACGCTTCAGCGGGAGGAAGACCCATGGCTGCGACCCTCGAGATCCCCGGCTTCGGCGGCACGGTACTGGGGGCAGGTGATCCCGCGTACGACGATGCCCGCAAGCTGTTCAACGGCATGTTCGATCGCCGCCCACTCGCGATCGCGCGGTGCGAGAGCGCCGACGACGTCGCCGCCGCGGTGAAGGCGGCACGCGCGCGTGACCTCGACCTCACCGTCTTCGGCGGCGGGCACGGGGTGACGGGTGCCGCAGTCGCCGACGACGCATTGTGCATCGACCTCCGCGGCATGAAGGGGATCACCGTCGATCCCGACGCGCGGACTGCCCGCGCCGAGGCGGGGCTCGTCTGGGGTGAGGTCGATGCCGCCACCCAGGCGCACGGCCTCGCGGTCACCGGTGGACGGGCGAGCGACACCGGGATCGGTGGTCTCGCGCTCGGGAGTGGGAGCGGCTGGCTCGAGCGGACGTTCGGGTTCACGTGCGACAACCTGCTCGCGGCGGAGGTCGTCACCGCCGACGGTCGTCAGGTCGTGGCGTCGGCGACCGAGAACCCGGAGCTGTTCTGGGGACTGCGTGGCGGAGGCGGCAACTTCGGGATCGTCACCGCGTTCCACTTCCAGCTCCACCCCGTCGGCCCGATCCTGCTCGGTGGGATGCTGATGTACCCGGCCGAGATGGCGCGCGACCTCGTCGAGTTCTACTCGGGCTTCATCGCCGACGCACCCGACGAGGTGGTCGGTGGACTCGCGTTCATCTGCGCGCCGCCACTCGACTTCGTCCCCGAACCGGTTCGGGGTCAGCCGGTGGTCGGCGTGGTCGTCGCGTACGTCGGCTCCGTCGCCGATGGCGAAGCGGCGCTGCGACCGCTGCGCGAGTTCGGCCCGCCCGCGATCGACATGGTCGAGCCCATTCCCTACGTCGCGCTGCAGCAGCTCATCGACGCCGGCAACCCGTGGGGCATGCGCAACTACTGGACTGCCGATTTCCTCGGCGAGCTTCCCGACAAGGCCATCGACACCTGGGTCGAGCACGCGACCCGTCCGGTGTCGCCGATGAGTCAGATGCTGCTGATCCCCGGCGGTGGCGCGCTCTCACGCATCGACGACAACGCCACCGCGTTCGGGAACCGCAACGCGCCGTGGAACATCCACCTGCTCGGGATGTGGCCCGATCCCGCCGACGACGAGCGCAACATCGCCTACGTCCGCGACTTCGGAGTCGCCATGAAGCCGTGGACGACCGGCCGCACCTACCTCAACTTCATCGGCGACGAGGGAGGGGGCCGGGTGGAGGCCGCGTTCGGACCCGAGAAGTTCGCGCGGCTCCAGAAGCTCAAGGACGAGTGGGACCCCACCAACGTGTTCTGCCACAACCAGAACATCCCGCCCAGCTCGCGCTAGCGGCCCTTCCACTCCGGCGCGCGCTTCTCGACGAACGCGGCGACACCCTCGGCGGTGTCCTCCGACGAGCTCGTGACGGTGAGCATCGCCTGGAGGTAGTCGAGGGCGTGGTCGGGATCCATGCCGAGCACGTGTTGGAACGCGTCGCGGCCCCACCGCATGATCAACGGCGACTTCGACGCCAGTCCGGCGACGAGCTCGTCGACGGCGGCGTCGAGCTCGTCGACGGGAACGACGCGCGTCACGAACCCGATCCGGTCCGCTTCGGCCGCGTCGACCCGTCGGCCGGTGGCCATCAGCTCGTAGGCCCGCTTCGGCGGCATGCTCCGGAGCAACGGGACGGTGATCATGTACGGCCAGAGCCCCACGTTGATCTCGGGGGTGCCGAACTGCGCGTCGTCGGCCGCGACGACGAAGTCGCACGCGAGCGCGAGCCCGAACCCGCCGGCGAGCGCGTAGCCACGGACCCGGGCCACCGTCGGCTTCCCGAGCGACCAGAGGTCGCGGAACAGGTCGGCGAGCAGGCCCCGGCCCTCGTGGGCCGCGGTGGCGCCGTCGGTGCCGGCGATCCCGCCGAGGTCGGCCCCGGAGCAGAACGCCTTGTCTCCGGCACCGGTGAGCACGACGACCCGGACGGCGTCGTCGGCCTTCGCCGCGGCCACGCCCTCCCGGAGGCCCCGCATCACGTCGAACGACATGGCGTTGCGACGTTCCGGCCGGTCGATCGTCAAGCGGGCGACCGGCCCGTCCACCTCGTAGCGGAGGTCGTCCACCAGCTGCTCCTCACCCCGATCGCGGCACCCGAGCTCCTTCCGGCCGCATCGTAGGTGGGCCCGATGGCCTAGATCCCCGGAACCCGACGACTGGTAATTTTCCCTCCAGTGGCTTTTGGGGCAGGGATCGCTCGCCACGTGGCAGAACCGGGCACGGACGCCGCGGAAGGTGATGGAAGCCGTACCGCGGCGTCGGTGACACGCGCGGCCGGTTGGCGGGTCCCTTCGGTCACGACGACCCGCCCGGGCCTCCCCGACACCTGGATCGACGGGGCACTCGTTCCCTCCGACCTCATCACGACCGCCAGCCCGACCGACGACGCGTCCGACTCCGGGGATGCACCCGTCGGGAGCGGCGGTGCGCTCGCCGAGTTCGGCCGGTCGGAGGCGATGATCCGTCGCCGGCGAGGCTGGTCGTTCCGGCGCAGGAACCGGGGCGTCGAGGCCGACGATGCTGCCGAATCGATCGCAGCCGACGCTCCGACCGACCTCGATCTCGTCGCCCTCGCGGCCGAAGACGACCTCCTGCTCGACGCCGACGCGCACGTCTGGACCGACCTCACACTCGCGGCGCTCGAGGAGACCGACTCCGACGATGCGTGGACACCCATTCGCGATCAGTCCGGTCCTGCGGCCGACGTGCACGAAGGCCCCTGGTCGGCCCTCGCCGAGGAGCTGCAGGGCGCCGAGCCCGACTCCTCGGAGCACGCACCCGACACCACCCCGTCGACCACACCCGACCTCGAAGAAGAGTTCTGGGCGAGAGGAACACGATGAGTCCCGGCTGGTTGCAACGACGCAAGCAACGCGACGAAGAGGAAGCGGCCATCGACGACGAACCGATGGCGATGCTCGACCTCAGCGCCTACGAGCTCCCGCCGGAGCGTCTCGGCGCGTTCCGCCTCGCCGTGGCCGCCCGGACCGCGACCGACGACGACTGGGCCAAGGCCGCACGCGACCTCGAAGCCTGAGCCCGGGCCGGGCCCGGCCGCCACCGATATCCCTCGTCGTGGGAGACCGGCGGCGTAGCGTGGCGAGATGGTCGAGGTCGTCGCGCTGCTGCTCGCCCTCGTGATCGTGCCCATCACGGGTGGGAGCTTCCGCCGCTTGGCGCGGCTCGAGTTCGATGCCCCGGGGCTGCTGTTCACCGGGCTCGCGATCCAGGTCGTCGTCGAGTTCACCCCGCTCGTCCCGGAATCGCGGGCCGACGACCTCGGGTTCGCGCTCCTGCTCGCGTCCTACGTGCTGCATCCTCTCGTTCTGCCTCCTGAACCTGCGCATCACGGGGATGTCGATCATCGTCATCGGCATCTCGCTCAACGTGCTCGTCATCGCGCTCAACCAGGGGATGCCCTACCGGGTCACCGCAGGCGACGGACGCGAGACCAGCGCGAAGCACCGACCCGAACGTCGCCGACGACATGCTCAAGATCCTCGACGACCGCATCATCATCCCGGGCCCGCTCGAAGAGACGGTGTCGTTCGGTGACCTGATCCTCGCACTGGGGATCGTCAACGTCGCCTACCGCGGGAGCCGGCGGGTCCGGCGGAGCGCACGCGTGTCCCGCGCGCCCTCCCCGTCGGCCGACGACACCGCGCCGACACCCCGGATCCCGGCGCCCGCGAACGGTGCGCCGACGCCGCACATCGACCTGGTGTCGGCCGACGAACAGCAGCCCGTCCGGAGCGGCAACCGCACCTGACGGCCTGGGCCTCGTGCGGGCCCCGGTTCAGCGGGCGCCGACGGAGGCGGGTCGGCGTTCCAGCACCCGTTCGAGCGCCGCCAACACCCGCGGGTCGTAGACGTAGCCGGGCCCCGAGTACAGGGCTTCGACCGCTCCGGTCTCCAACCGCGCCTGCCCGCCTTCGCTGAGCTCGTCGTACGCGCTCGGCGACGCGCAGCACCTGGCCGCTCACCGAGGTCCAGGAGCGCTCGGCGCCGCCGAAGGGGTGCGGATCGGGAGAGAGCAACTCCGCGGCCGGTGCGAGGAACTCGGCCTGGCGGAGCATCTCGGCGCTCGCCTGGGCGACCTCGGAGGACTCCACCGGCCGCCCGAGCACCGACGGGTCGTCGAGGCACACGTGACCGATGTGGTGCAGGAGCGAAGCAGCCTCGAGGTACTCGAGGTCGCGCGGGTCGAGGCCGAGGTCCCGTCCCATCGACAGGGCCAGCGCCGCGACACGCTCGGCGTGCCCCTCGCGGACGAGTCCGCCGAGCTCGGGCACGATCGAGAGGGCCCGCAGGGTCTGGGTGTAGGTGCGACGGATCGCGGCAAGCCGTTCGAACGAGTACCAGGCTGCGAGCAGCGGGACGCTGAAGAACAGCGGGGCCCAGAGGCCCATCCCACCACGACCCTCGAGTCCGTCGTAGCCGACGGCCATGAGCATGCCGCTCGTGACGAGGGCGAGCTGCGCCGAGCGGCCGTGCCACGAGAGGTCGACGCGCCGGGTGTGGAACGAGTACACCGATTCGTCGACCGCGAGCTCGGCGATGCCCGCGAGTGCGAGCGCAGTGAGCACCAGCGCCTTGCCGCCGGCGCCGTCACCCATGAGCAGGAGCTGGTAGACGCCGAGCGCGAGCGCGGCGGCCACCATGCGCTGCACGAGCAACTCCCCGCGCGCCGCCATCCTCGGGGCGGGCCGCAAGACGGCCGCGGCCAGCTCGGCGGCCGCGATCGCCGTGATGAACTCGACCGGCGACGCCGCTCGGAGCAAGACCAGCACCACCGCGTACGACAGCGGGACCGTCGCCCGCTCCAGGGGTCGCAGCTCGAGCAGCTCCCCGACGAGCACCCCCGCGGCGAGGACGGCGATGGTGAAGGTCGTGGAATCGAGGCCCGCGACGATCGCGACCGGCACGAGACCGACCACGATCACGACGGCGGTGGCGACTGCGCGCGTGCAGTGTGCTCACGGCGCGCTCACGCCGGGGGTCTCGGAGTCGGAGTCGTCGAGCAGGTCGCCGAGTCCGGCCGAGCCGAGGCCGACCGTCGGCGGCTCGACCTCGAAGTCGTGCACGTCGACCTCGTGCCCGGCGCCGTACTGCTCGTCGCGCCGCTCGATCGCGACGATCAGGGCATCGACCACACGGGGGTGGAACTGCTTCCCGGCGTTCTCGCGCAGTTCCTTGAACGCGGTGCTCTGCGCGAGCGCCTTGCGGTAGGAACGGGTCGACGTCATCGCGTCGAAGGCGTCGGCCACGGCCACGATGTGCGGCTCGATGGGCTGACCCTTCTCGTCGGCGACGGGCGTGAACCGGGTGAACTCGCTCAGCGCGCTCGGCGCGACGGGCGCGAGGAAGTCGATGCGGGTGAGGATCTCCAGCGACACGTTCTCGTGGAGGCGCACCCGGGCGAACTCGGCTTCGGTGAGCTTGCCCGGCTTGTTGAGGAGGTGGTTCGGGACGACGAGCTTGCCCACGTCGTGCATGAGCGCGGCGAGGCGGAGGCGCTCGAGTCGCTTCGCCGAGAGGCCGAGCTCCAGGCCGATGTAGCGGGCGAACATCGCGACCCGTTCCGCATGACCGGCGGTGTACTGGTCCTTGGCCTCGAGCGCGCCGATGAGGATCCGGACGGTGTCGTCGTGCGACCGCTTGAGGGCGAGGTACGACGCGAACGTCTCCTGCGCTACGAGGATCGGGGCCACGAACAGCGGAACGATCACCGCACCGATGTCGAGGTAGAGACGCCCGAGGAACACGCCGAGCACGGCGAAGGGAAAGACCTGGATGTGCGCGATCACGAGCTCGTGGAAGACCTGACCGAAGCGATCGTCGGACGAGAGCGTGATCACCGTGCTGAGCAACGTCACGACGACCACGAAGAACGCGAGCCCGGCGAGGATGGCCACGAGCACCAACCATCCCGGAGAGCTGAGCATCCACGACGGCATCGACCAGTACACGAGCGCGGTCGCGAATGCCGCGAGCGCCGTAGTTGCCGCAGTTGAAGATCGTCTTGCGCCACGTCGCGCTCGCGGATGTGTGCCGGGTTGATCCCTCCGCACAGCGCCACGAGCACCGGGCCGAGCAACGACGTTGCTGTCGTAGAAGACGACGATCGACGCCATCATGAGCATGAAGCCCGCGGTGGTCTCGAGCGTGGGCGTCGAGGAGCACGCCGCGGCTCTCTGCGAACACGATCAGTGCGCCGAACACGACGAGCGGGACCAGCGGCGGGAAGGGCGTCGTCAGTGCGAGCGCGACCACGACACCGAGGGTCGCGAGACCCACGGCGAGGCAGAAGACCGTCAACCGGTCCGGCACCCGCAACGACACCTTCACTGCTCCTGGCACTCTCTCGGCACTCTGGTGGACCCTCACTCGTGTGCGCACGTTCCTGGTCGGACAGAGGCGGCAAGGTCTCGGCAGAGACTCATGCAGGTCGGCTACCGCCAGCGCGGTCGGCGCCGCCGGCGAGCAGCAGCGCAACGGCGGCTGTGGCGATGAGCGAAGACGGACGTAGACCTTCTTCATGTGAAGACCCCCTTGCACGGTTGGCCTCCCCCGGGTCCGCTAGTACCCGAAGTGCTCCGCTCCGCTGTGGGACTCCTCAGTCCGTGTCGCCGAGACCTTGCCGTCTCCGTCCGGTCCGACGGACCGGTGCGCCTCCCTTCGCCCTGCTCGGTTCCCTCGCCTTCCCGTCTCATCGGCGGGGATGTGGGCCCACCTGAGGCTCGGGACGTGTCGAGAACGGACTTTTGTCACTCCAACAACATGAACCACAGCAGTCTCATGGAGAGCACTCAGCGCGTCAAGCATGGCGACTCTCCGCGCGAACACTAGGACTGATCGTGGGAATTGCCGCCATCCGACCAGTGTGACCTCCGTCGGATTGCCACGCTCACCAGCACCTCCGCCCGTATCCTCGGCACAGGACGAGGAGGACACGGTGGGCGAGCAGGATGCACCGCAGGAAACGATGTCGGCGCCGCCGCGCGGGCGGCCAGGAAGCCACCGCGGGCGCCGAGCACGAACTCGAGGACCTCGAGCGGGAGCTCTGCCGCCTCCCCGACGTCTCAGCCGCCCGCATCGTCGCCGACCGGGTGGGCCGACCGACCGAGGTCCACATCCTCGCCCTCCCCGGCAAGCACGCCAAGCAGGTCGTCCGCGACGTCCAGTCGGTCGCACTCGCCTCGTTCGGCCTCGAGCTCGACCGCCGGATCATCTCGGTCGTCCAGCTCGGCGCCAACGGCAACGGCGACCCCAAGCCCGAAGCGGCGCCGGTCTTCCGGCCCGTCATCCTCACGATCAACGCCGAGACCACCGATCTCCGCGCGCTCATCCGGGTCACGCTCGCGCTCGGCGAGGAGCAGGCGACCGGCTTCGCCGAGGGCTCGGTCGCGTCGTCGGCCCGCCACCGGCTCGTCGCCGGTGCGACGCTCGATGCGCTCCGTCAGCTCGCGTCGTCGGCCGAGGCGGTCGACGTCGACAGTGCACAGATCGTGCGGGTCGGGCCCCACGACGTCGCGGTCGTGACGGTGGTCTTCGTCGCCCCCCGCTCGAGCAGGTCGTGTCGGGTTCGGCGATCGTGCGCCTGAACGCCGAAGCCGACGCGGTGGCCCGAGCGATGCTCGACGCCACCAACCGCCGGCTCCCCCGCAACTAGAGAAGGAGCGGAGCCGGCGGAAGGTCCCGCGGGCCGGGATCGGTGAGCGATCGAGCCGGCGCAGCGGATTCGACCGTCCCGACGCGGGTTCTAGGGTCGGTGCGTGCCGGTCGCCACGATGCTCTCGTTCCGCCTCGGTGGGACCGACGGCGTCTCGATCGAAGCGGCGAAGTGGTCGCGACGCCCTGGAACAGCTCGGGTTTCGAAGTCGTCCGGGTCGCCGGGGAGATCGCCGGACCGGCACCGGCCCGGCGACACGGTGCTCCCCTGGCTCGCCATCGACGCGCCCGACCGACCCGGTCGCCGACGAGCTCGCACGGGCGCATCGCGCGGCAGCGACCTGGTCGTGGTCGAGAACCTCTGCTCGCTCCCGCTCAACGAGCCGGCGGCGACCACGACCGCCGCGGTGCTCGCGTCCTTCATCGACGCCGACGGCAGGGTGGTGTTCCACCACCACGATCTCCCGTGGCAACGCCCGACCACGGCCCACGTGCTCGGGTTCCCACCGGCGCTCGATGCGCTCCACGTCGCGATCAACGAGCTGCTCCCGCGTCGAGCTCGCGGCCCGGGGAATCGATGCCGTGGTCATCCGGAACTGCTTCGATCTCGACGCGGCACCGGGCGACCGCGACGCGACCCGCCGCCAGTTCGGGTTCCGGCCCGATGAGCTCGTCGTGCTGCACCCGGCCCGGGCGATCCCGCGCAAGAACGTCGCCCGCGGCGCTGCGGTTCGCCGAGGCCCTCGACCGGCGCGTTCAGGCGAGCGGGCCGCGCACTACTGGCTCACCGGTCCGGCCGAAGACGGGTACGGCCCGACCCTCGACGGGCTGCTCGCCGGAGCCCGGGTGCCGTGGTCGCTCGGACTCGCCCCGAGACCCGTCGACGCCTACGCCGCGGCCGACGTGATCGCGTTCCCGTCGACCTGGGAGGGATTCGGCAACCCACTCATCGAGTCGGTGGTCGCCCGACGTCCACTGGCGGTCGGGACCTATCCGGTGCTCGACCGAGATCGAAGCGCTCGGGTTCCGCTTCTTCTCCGTCGACGACCCGGATGCGCTCGTCGCGTGGCTCGATGAGCCCGACGACTCGATCTTCGCCCACAATCTCGCGGTGGCGCACCGGCACTTCTCCCTCGCCGACCTCCCGACCCGGCTGGCCACCGCGTGCTCCGACCGGGGCTGGACGTGGTGACCCCCGGCGATCCGCCCGTCCCTCGATCCGGTCGTGGTGCGCCGGGCTCGCATCGCCCGGTTGGCCAAGCTCGGCAAGCGGATCGGCTACCTCGCGCTGCTGGTCGCGATCATCGGCTTCGCGGTCGGCGTCGTCGCGGGCTTCTCGCCCGGCGTCGTGCGGGTGGTCGTCGTCGGGCTGTCGTGATGTGCATCGTGCTCCCGGTGCCGATCGTGCTCGGGTACGGGGTGCGGGCCGCGGAGCGGGAAGACCGCGGCGGCTGAGCGCTCCTCGATCCCGACCTCGAGGGGACAGACCCGCCCGCGCCGATCTACGCTCCGGATCGAACTCGTCGCCACGACTCCGTCGCGACTGCAGACCGCGAACCGTCGTACACAGGGGGATCCACCATGCCGAAGGCCGCAGTCGCAAAGGCGGTCGGTGCACCGCTCGAGATCCTCGACGTCGACCTCGCCGGTCCCAAGACCGGGGAGATCCGGGTCCAGCTCGGCGCCTCCGGCGTGTGCCACTCCGACCTCTCGGTCGTGAACGGCACGCTGCCGATCGGCCTCCCGGCCGATCCTCGGCCACGAGGGTGCCGGCACGATCACCGAGCTCGGTGAGGACGTCGACCACCTGAAGGTCGGCGACCACATCGTGATCTCCTGGGTTCCCCAGTGCGGCAAGTGCTTCTTCTGCGAGCGGGGCCAGGGCGAGCTCTGCGAGGTCGGCTCGATCGCGAGCATGAGCGGTGGCCTCCTCGACATGACGAGCCGGTTCTCGCTCGACGGTCAGCCGCTCATGGTGATGGCCGCTTCGGGCACCTTCTCCCAGGAGACGGTGATCCCCGCGATCGGCGCCGTGAAGATCGACAACGACGGTCCCGTTCACCGACGCCGCGCTCATCGGGTGCGGAGTGCTCACCGGCTTCGGGGCGGCGGTGAACACCGCCGACATCCGCAAGGGCGACACCGTCGCCGTCATCGGTTGCGGTGGCGTGGGCCTCAACGTGATCCAGGGCGCCAAGCACGCGGGTGCCGAGCGGATCATCGCCGTCGACATGGTCGACGGGAAGCTCCAGACCGCGACGAAGTTCGGCGCCACCGACACCGTGAACGCCGGCGAGGGCGACGCGGTGTCGAAGGTCATGGAGCTGAGCTCCGGGCGCGGTGCCGACGTCGCGTTCGAGGTCATCGGCCTCGGCCCGACCATCGACCAGGCGTTCCAGATGACCCGGCGCGGCGGCCAGGCGATCATCGTGGGTGTCCCGAGCTTCGACGCGACGATGACGATCACGCCGGCGATGGATCTCCTCGTGCAGGAGAAGCAGATCCGGGGCAGCTGGTACGGCGGTTCGAACGTCCAGAAGGACGTGCCGGCGCTCGTGAAGCTCTACTCCGACGGCAAGCTGAAGCTCGACGAGCTCATCTCCCGCGAGATCACCCTCGACCAGGTGAACGAAGCCCTCGACACCATGGGCTCGGGCGAGATCGCCCGCTCGGTCATCAAGTACTCCTGAGAGCCAGATCACCTGAGCGCACGATCCACCTGAGAGGCAGCCCGTGAGGTACCGCAACTTCGGCGACACCGACCTCGTCGTCTCGGAGGTCGGCTTCGGCACCTGGACCCTCGCGAGCAACTGGTGGGGAGAGGTCGCCGACAAGGACGGCCTCATCCGAGCCGCGTTCGACGCCGGGATCACGTTCTTCGATGCCGCCCCGGTCTACGGCAAGGAAGGCGCCGGCGAGACGGTCCTCGCCCGCTTCCTGGCCGACCACCGCGACGAGATCGTGCTGACCACCAAGTGCGGCTACGACATCGACGCCGACCGCAAGTACCCCGGCCAGTCGGAGCGACCGCACGACTGGGAGCCGCAGTCGATCCGGGAGCAGCTCGACGCGTCGTTGCTCCGCCTCGGGGTCGACCACATCGACCTGTACCAGCTGCACAACACGCGGATCGAGCCGATCCTCGACGACGACCTCTGGGCGACGCTCCTCGACCTGCGCGCGTCGGGCAAGGTGCGCGAGCTGGGCGTGGCACTCGGTCCGGCGATCGGTTGGGTGGAAGAGGGCATCCAGGGGATCCGGAAACGCCCGATCGCGACGCTGCAGACCGTGTTCAACGTCCTCGAGCAGGAGCCCGGACTGACCTTCGCGGCCGAGCCGAAGGTGGCTGCCGGGACGGTGTCGATGATCGCGCGGGTGCCGCACGCATCCGACGCCCTGTCGGGGCGGATCACGCGTGACACGGTCTTCCCGCCCGAAGACCACCGCTCGCACCGCAACCGCGACAACATGCTCGACAACTTCGACAAGGCCGAGACGCTTGCGTTCCTCTGGGACGGGCACCGGTCGCACGATCGGCCAGGCTGCGATCGCCGGCATCCTGGCCAATCCGGCGTTCGCGACCGTGTTGCCGACCTGCGTGACGGTCGAAGACGTCGAGGAGTACGCCCGGGGCGGCGACCTCCCCCTCACGGCCGACGAAGTCGCCCGGGTCGACGCGCTGCGGTCGCAGAACTTCGGCGTGACCAACCGCTACGAGATGCCCCTCAAGTCCAGCGTCTGAGCGGGAGCATCGGAGTGCGCCTTCCCGCCGAGCAGAGGCGAAGCCAACTTCTCGAAGTCGCGTGCGACGTCTTCGCGGTGCGAGGTTTCCACGCGACGTCGATGGACGACGTCGCCGAAGCCGCCGGGGTCACCAAGCCCGTGCTGTACCAACACTTCCCGTCGAAGCGCGCCCTGTACCGGGAGCTCCTCGAAGACGTCGACCGACGCATGCTCGACGCGGTCCGCGCCGCGACGGTGAACGCGGAGTCGGGGCGCGAACGGGTCCAGGAGGGCTTCGCTGCCTACTTCCACTTCGTCACCGGGAATCGCGCCGCGTTCCGCCTTCTGTTCGGCGCGTCGGTTCGCAACGACACCGAGTTCGCCGCGATCGCCGAGGGCGCGATCGAACAGATCGCGACACTCATCACCGGTCTGATCGAGATCGGACCCGACCACGAGCACCGGCGCGTGCTCGCGCACGCCGTGGTCGGTATGGCCGAGGCGACGAGCCGCCGGCTCGCGGTGTCGGGGGGAGAGCTCGACCCCGATCGGCTCGCCCGGTGGCTCGCCGAGATGGCGTGGTTCGGGCTCCGGGGCGTCCGGGCCGAGAACCCGGTCCGCCAGCCCGGGGCCTGACCGCTCCCGATGGCCCGGCTCAGATCGGCGGTCGTGCTCTCGGCCGTCACCGGCGCCGTCACCGGACTCCTCGTCGCCCTGTTCGAGACGATCGTCGTGGAGTGGCTCTCCGAAGGGGTTGCCGAACTGCCCCTCTGGGCAATCGCGGTGCTCCCGACAGTCGGCCTGGCAGTTGCTGCGCTGAGCCTGCGGTGGCTCGGGCCCCGGAAACCCGACGCGACGACTCCGGAAACGGCCGACGCGTACCTCAAGGCGTTCCACGACCCGCAACGTCCGCTCGGGCTCAGGGCGCTACCCGCCCGCATGATCGCGGCGATCGCGACCCTCGGTTCGGGCGGGGCGATGGGCCTCGAGGGCCCGTCGCTCTATCTCGGAGCGACGCTCGGCGCGGCGACGCAACACCGACTCGCGCAGAACCGGGCGGTGCGGTGGCTTCAGACCGCTGACCGGCGCGTCCTGATGGTCGCCGGTGCGGCGGCGGGCGTCGCGGCGATCTTCAAGGCGCCTGCCACAGGCGCGGTGTTTGCCCTCGAGGTCCCCTACGTCGACGACTTCGCGCGGCGCATGCTCCTTCCCGCACTCATCGCATCGGCCACCGGCTACCTCGCGTTCGTCGCGGTCCACGGCACGACGCCGATCTTCCTCGTGGACAACTCGCCCGACCTCACGGCCGTCGATCTCTTCGGAGCGCTGGCAATCGGGATCGTGGCGGGAATCGCGGCGCGCGGGTTCACACTCCTGCTCCGGCTGGCCAAGCGGGTGGCATTGAGTCCCAACGTTGCCGGCCGGGTCGTCACGTCGGGAATCGCGCTGGCCGCACTGTTCGCGATCGGACGAGGCGTCACCGGTGAGAGCGTCGCGATCGGCACCGGCTACAACACCCTGACCTGGGCGACCACCGGCGACCACGCGGTGTGGTTGCTCCTGGTGGTGCTGGTCCTGCGGATCCTCGCAACGAGCGCCACCGTGGCCGGCGGTGGCGCGGGAGGACTCTTCATCCCTCTGGTCGTGGCGGGCGCACTGCTCGGCCGCGCCGCCGGTGGGATCTTCGACGGCATCGACACCCAGGTGGCGGTGGTGATCGGTGTGGCGGCGTTCCTCGGTGCGGGCTACCGCGTGCCACTCGCGGCGGTGGTGTTCGTCGCCGAGACGACCGGTCGCGCGGGATTCATCGTGCCCGGCCTGCTCGCCGCGGTCGCGGCCGAGCTGATGATGGGCCGGGCGTCGGTCACTGCATACCAGCAGGGCCTCACGTCGACCGACGCCGACTCCACCGACGGCTGATCCCTACGGAGCGTCGTCCGGTTCCGAGGCGTTTCGGGCGCGCGCTGGCCCGACCGCGGCGCGCGCGGGCCCCGGAGACGACCCATGTTGCCGACCAGTCCCGCGACCAGGGTGACGAGGAAGATCTGGCCGATCAGGGCCTCCATGCTCACCACGACGCGGCCGGGGTCGGTCGCGGGGCTGAGGTCACCGAAGCCCACCGTCGTGAGCACGATGAAGCTGAAGTACAGGAACTTCACGGGATCCTGGCTGTCGCCCTGGGCGAAGAACGGCGACCCCCCGACGCGGTCCATGAAGCCGTAGGCGGCAGCGAAAGCGATCCCGATCAGGAGGTACGCACAGACCGCGCCGAGAATCGTCTCCAGGTTGACCTGCGGATGACGCAGGATCCGACTGAGCACCACGAGCGGCGAGAGCACGATGAGCACCGACATCGCCGAGCCCGAGCCCTCGAAGACTTCACCGAGTGCCGACTGCGCGACGTTGAGAATGACCCACACGACGACCACCGCCGCCGCGACCTGGAGCCGGCGCCCTCGGATGTGCGACGTGTACAGGGCGAGGAGGAGCACACCGCCGAACACCGCGCCTTCGATGGTCCGGTGCCACTGGCTCGTGGTGAGCACGGCCATCAACCCGTAGGCGATGACGATCGCGACGAGCAGCACGCTGTAGCTGTCGCCGCGCCGGATCCTGCGCATGAGACCTTCCCGACTCGCGAGTCGGCGGATCGCGACGTTGTCGGGCATGGTCGAGATCTTGCCATCCGGCTAGCGTCGGACTCCGGATGTCGAGTTCCTCCACACTCGAGCTGCACCCGTGGAACCGGTCGTTCCGCTGGCACGACCACGAGGGGCCCTTCCGCGCCCTCACGGAGGCGCAGGTCGCGCAGTTCGACCGCGAGGGCTACCTGGTCGTCGAGGATCTCGTCGCCCCCGACGAGCTGGCGCGGGTCGTCGCCGCAGTCGATGCCATCGAAGCGCAGACCGACGCGTTCCTGCGCGCCCAGGAAGCAGGCCGGTTCCACATCTCCGAGAGCGGCGCGCTCACGTTCAGCCCACACCTCGTGGCCCGGTCCGCAGCGCTGCGCGAGCTCTCGGCCCATCCCCGCTTCGTCGACCTGTGCGCCGACCTCGTCGGCCCCGACGTACGGCTCTACTGGGACCAGGCCGTCTACAAGAAGCCGGAGAAGCCGCGGCGCTTCCCCTGGCACCAGGACAACGGCTACACGTTCGTCGAACCGCAGGAATACCTCACCCTGTGGGTCGCCCTCACCGACGCGACGCTCGAGAACGGATGCCCGCAGGTCGCGCCGGGGATCCACCGACACGGCACGCTCGTGCACCACTACGTCGAACCCCTCGGCTACGAGGTCTTCGGCGAGCATCCGGCTGCAGTGGCGGCCGAGGTCCGCGCCGGCGGGGTCGTCGCGTTCTCGTCGCTCACGCCCCACCTCACCGGACCCAACGTCACCGACGGGATCCGCAAGGCCTACATCCTGCAGTACGCGCCCGACGGCGCGGTCGCCCTCCACGGCGACCCCACCAAGGGTGCACCGTCGTCTCGCGTGCCCTGCACCGACCCCGACCGCCAGTACCCCGTCCTCCGCGCCGGCACCCGCGTCGCCCCGCCGCCACTCCCCTGAAACCGACGAGCTCTGCACCGTGCGTTGCGGCTTCCGGGACTCACGGTGCAGACCTCGTCGGGAGTCCGGGGGTCGGTCGGCTACGTGACGTCGAGATCCTGGAGGACGGCGGCGGCGGCGTTGCGGCCGTTGACGGCGATCACGCTGCCGGCGGGGTGGGTCGCGGCACCGCAGAGGTAGACGCCGGGGCCGGGGGCACGCGGCGCGAAGCGGTGCTCCCACATCTGGTCGGGGGTGCACTCGCCCTGGAAGATGTGGCCGCCGGTGAGGCCGACCTTCTCCTCGATGTGGGGCGGGCCGAGCACCTCGGTGAACTCGACGCAGTCGTGGATGTCGGGTGCGAAGCGCGCGATCGCGTCGAGGATCTTGCCCGCGACCTCGCCGCGCCGGGAGTCCCAGTCGCCCTCGGCGAGCTCGTACGGGGCGTACTGCGCGAACACACTCATCGTGTGCTTGCCGGGCGGCGCGACCGACGGGTCGTACGCGGTCTGGAAGTAGAGCTCGGCGAACCCGGGCGTGACCTCACCGCGCGTCGCGGCCTGGAACGCTCGCTGTGCGTCGTCGATCCCGGTGGTGATCGACACCATCGACCCGCACGGCCAGTCGGCTTCGGGTTCGGCGGTCCAGGTCGGCAGGTGACTCAGGCCGGCGTTCAGCTTCACCACCGGCGACGTCATGCGCCACGTGTCCATGCGGTCACGGAACGAGGGGGCCGCGTGGTCGCCGAGCAGGCCGAGCGTGCGGCGGGGATCGGCGTTGGACACGACCGCCTCGGCGCGGATCATCTCGCCGCCTTCGAGCAGCACACCCTCACCCGGAACGATCGCACCGACCTCGACCCCGCTCGCGAGCACCGCACCGGCCTCGATCGCGGCCTGGGCGATCGCGAACGAGATCCGGCCCATCCCACCCTCGACGTAGCCCCACATCGCGGGCTCCCCGTTGCAGGTGCCGGCGAAGTGCATGAGCTTGATCGACGCGGTCCCGGGATCGCGCGGTCCGGCCCACGCACCGATCACGCCCTGGCCGTAGAGCGCGGTGCGGAGGCGTTCGTCCTGCACGTACGACTCGACCACGTCGGCGATCGACGCGTCGAACAGCACGTCGATCAGCTCCTGGTCGTGACCGAGCATCTCCTCGAGCTCGGGGCGCGACGGCGACGCGCCGATCCAGGAGTCCCGCGGGCCTTCTCGCAACGCGACCCGGAGCCGGTCGAACATGTCCTCGTAGGCGAACTGTCCCGCGATGTCGGCGTCGGTGAACCCGTTCTCCTTCATCGCCGCGACGGTGCGGTCGTGGTCGGACCACTGCGCGTAGGAGGTGCCGTCGTCGAACGGGCACCACAGGTTCGGATCGGCGAGGAAGACCTTGAAGCCGTGCCGCGGGAGATCGAGCTCGGTGATCACCCGCTGGTCGAGCAGGCCGACCACGTACGCGCACGGACTCACGATGTAGCGCGAGTCGTCGAACGGCTGCTCGAGTGTGCACGCACCACCGAGCTGCTCTCGACGCTCGAGCACGAGCACCTGCTTGCCCGCCTTGGCGAGGTACGCGGCCGCGGTGAGACCGTTGTGGCCCCCGCCGACCACGACGACGTCCCACTCCCTCGCCGCGAGGTCGGCCACCGGCATCGGCAGGCCGACCTTCCCCATGAGGTGGTTCACAGATTGATGGTTCGCTCCGGCACCGGCGCTCGATCGCTCACCGATTCCCGCCCCGCGACGCGTGTCCGCGCCTCCGACTGCGCTCACGGGCGCACCAGCCTGCCGAAGGCGTCGAGGTTCGCGAGGAACCGGTCCACGTCGTCGTCGGTGTGCTGCACCGACAAGGTCCACTGCTCGCACTTGCCCCACGGCGGCAGGAACACCCCGCGGTTGTGCTGCACCAACCAGTGCGCGTGACCCCACCGGTCGTCGTAGGCAAGGAAGTCGCGGTAGTTGCGGATGCGGTCGGGGGAGAACACGACACACCCCTTGGCCCCGAGGGCGCTCACATGGCCGTCGATGCCGTGGCGGACCAAGGTCGCCTCGCTGCCCTCGACGATCCGCACCCGCAGCCGTTCGAGGTGCTCGTAGGCGTCGGACGTGAGCACCTCGGTGAGCGTCGCCTTCGCCGCGGCCATCGTCAGCGGGTTGCCGTTGAACGTGCCGACCTGCTCGTAGGTGCCGTCGGTGATCGTCTCCATCACCTCGGCCGTGCCGCCGATCGCGCCGCAGGGAACTCCCCCACCCATCGCCTTCGCGAGGCAGATGATGTCGGGCGTGATGCCGGAGCGCTGCGTCATGCCACCGGGGCCAACGGTGAGGCCGGTCTTGACCTCGTCGTAGGCGAGCAGCGCGCCGTGCGCGTGCAGCCGGTCGCGCACGCCTTCGAGGTAGCCGTCGGGCGGCGGGATCACGCCGATGTTCATCATCGCGGGCTCGAGGATCATCCCCGCGATCTCGCCCTCGTGCTCGGTGAGCGCCCAGTCGAGCGCGTCGAGATCACCGAACGGGACGACGACCGTGAGCGCGGCCAGCGCCTGCGGGATCGCGGGACCGGTGCGGATCGATGCGGGGCGACGGACCGGGCCCATCTCGTCGACACCGGGGTACACCGACCACTGCACCGCGTCGTGGTGACCGTGGTAGCTGCCCTCGACCTTGATGATGCGCTCACGACCCGTGACCGCGCGCATCAGGTGGATCGCGTCCATCGTCGACTCGGTCCCGGAGTTGCCGAAGCGCCAGATCGGGAGCCCGAAGCGCTCGGCCAACGCCTCGGCAACGGGGATCACGTCGGCGGTGGGCTGCGCGAAGTGCGAACCGAGTGCAATGCGCTCCTGCACCGCTCTCACCACGGCCGGGTGGGCGTGACCGACGAGCATCGAACCGAACCCGTTGTGGAGGTCGACGTACTCGTGGCCGTCGGCGTCCCAGACACGCGAGCCGAGACCGTGGTCGATCCAGACCGTCTGTGGTGGCGCCATCTGCCAGTTCGACACCACGCCGCCGGCGAGGCTCGTCGTGGCCTCGGCCAACAAGCGCGCCGACTCGGGCAGCCGGGCGATGAACGCGGCCTCTTCAGCCGCGACGACCTGGTCGAGTGCCTCCAGGTCGACAGTGGGCAGGTCGACATGTGACAGATCAACAGTGGGCAGATCGCGATCCGGGCCGACCGGGGCGGTGGTCATCCGACACTCCCCTCACGCGGGCGTCCCGCGACGTTCGCGGGACCGGCGTCGAGCGGTTGGCCGAGGTAGCCGCGGGCCACCATCGCGGTGAACCGCTGCACGGCGTCCTCGTCGACACCGAACGGACCCGGTCGGAAGCCGCGCGACACGAGACCGCGCTGCACGTTCTCGCACGCGGTCCAGTCCTGGCGGTTCGTCACGTCCCAGAAGTCGACGGCGTAGGCCGGATCGAAGTCGGGCCGGGCGACCGCCTCGGGCGCGAACAACCACTCGCACTCGACCTCGCTCACGCCCGGGGAGACGGGCTCGATGCGGTGGGTCATCACGTAGTCGGGGTGCAGGCTCACCAAGAAGTTGGGGAAGAGGCCCACGTAGACGACCTCACGGGCCTGCGCGTCGTCGAGGCCGGGCAGACGGACACCGTCGCTCTCACCCGACATCGACATCGTCTCCGCGTCGGGCGCGAGCTCCATCGTGCCGCCGACCCACGCACCGCTCAGGTCGTAGTTCGAGCCGCTCTCCGGTGCGCTCACCCGGCACAGCTCCGGGTGGATCAAGGAGCAGTGGAAGCACTCCTGGTAGTTCTCCGCCGCCAACTTCCAGTTGGCCTGCATCGTGTAGTCGTGCCGGGCCGCGACGACGAGATCGGCCGCTCCGTAGGGGGCCAGCACCGTCTCGAAGTCGCCGAAGTACTCGGTGAGCGGCGGCGCGTCGCCCGAGAGGTTGACCATCGCCCAGCCGTGCCACTCCTCGACTCGCACCGGCGTGAGCCCGTGCTGCGACATGTCGAATCCCGCGGGCGGTTCGTAGCGGGGCGTCGCGGTGAGCGAACCGTCGAGCGCGTACGTCCACGCGTGGTACGGGCAGTTGATCTGCGATCGGTGCGCGTGGGCTCCACAGGGCAGCAGCTCGCTCCCCCGGTGCGCGCACACGTTGTAGAACGCGCGCAGGCGACTGTCGTCGCCGCGCACGAGCAGGATCGAGTCACCCGCGGCACGAACGGCACGACGCGCGCCGGCCTGCACGAGATCGGCGCTCCGCCCCGCGCCGACCCATCCACCCCGGAAGAAGTGCTCGCGTTCGAACTCGAGCACGTCGTCGCCCGTGTAGGCACGAGCCGGCAGCATCGAGCCGCTCGCCTCGGGATCGAGCACCCCGGAGAGGTCGGCGCTCGGTGAAGGGTCCGGTCATCGCCCCACCCTCCACTTGGCCTTGAGGTCCTGGCGCTTCTTGTCACTGATGATGCGCTTCGAGCAGAGGTACGCCGGGATCCCGGTCACTCCCCCACCCGCGTGCGTCGCCGAGCTGCACTGGTACAGCCCGTCGATCGGGGTCGTGTAGTCGGCATATCCCGGCGCGGGCCGCATGTGGAAGAGCTGGTCGGGCGAGAGCTCGCCGTGGAAGATGTTGCCGCCGATCAGGCCGTACTCGTGCTCCATCTCGTAGGGCCCGATCACCTGGCGGTGGATGATCGACTGCTTGAAGTTCGGCGCGAACTCGGTGTAGCCGTCGACGATGCGGTCGGCGTAGGCCTCGAGCTCCTCGGTGTGCGGCTCCTCCGACCACGTCTCGGGGACCCACTGCGTGAACAGCGACATCACGTGGGTGCCCTCGGGGCAGAGCGTGCGGTCGAACACCGACGGGATGCACCCGTCGGAGAAGGGTGCGGTCGCAGGCTTGCCCTCTCGGGCATCGATGAACGCCTTCTCGAGGTACGCGACCGATGGGCAGAGCTCGATCGAACCACCGTGGTGCTCCTGCACGTTGGTGCCGGGGTCGGCGATGAAGTCGGGCAACTCGGAGAGCGCGAGGTTGACCTTCACCGTTCCACTGCGGGTGCGCCAACGCTCGAGGTCTGCGACGAAGTCGGCCGGGAGCTCCTGGCGGTCGATCTGACGCAGGAACGTGATCTGCGGGTGCGTGGCCGCGACCACGATCGGGGCCCGGAACTCGGTGCCGTCCTGCAGCACGACGCCGGTCGCGCGGCCGTTCTGCACGAGGATGCGCTCGACGGGAGAGTCGGTGCGCACGGTCGCGCCGAGGTTCTCGGCCGACGCACGGATCGCAGCGGCGATCGCGCCCATGCCGCCTTCGGGGAAGCCCCACGAGCCGAGGTGGCCGTCGCCGACGTCACCGATCGAGTGGTGCACCATCACGTACGCGGTGCCCGGCTCCTCGGGACCGGCCCAGGTACCGATGATCCCGTTGATCGCAAGATCGGTCTTCACCTGGTCCGACTCGAACCAGCCGTCGAGCAGGTCGGTGATGCTCATCGTGAAGAGCCGCGTGACGTCGGCGACCGAACGGGTGTCGAGCCCGCGCAGCTGCCAGGCGAGGCGGACCTGCTCGACGAGATCGCGCGGCCGGCGCGAGCCGACGTTCGGTGGCGACTGCATGAGGAGCGGGCCGAGCACACTCGCGATGCCCTCCATGTAGGCCTCCCACTTGGGGAAGTTCTCCGCGTCCTTCTTCGAGAACTTGGCGATCTCCTCCTGGGTGCGGACCGGGTCGTCGTAGTGGGTGAGCGACCGGCCGTCGGGGAACGGGATGTAGCCCGGCCCCATCGGGTGCACCTTGTAGCCGAAGCGCTCGAGCTCGAGATCACGGATGATCGTCGGGGGCATGAGGCTCACCACGTACGAGAGCGTCGTGATCTTGAACTCAGGCCCGAACGGCGTCTCCGTGCTCGACGCCCCTCCGGTGGCACCGCGCGCCTCGAGCACGAGTGGCTCCAGTCCGGCGCGAGCGAGGTACCCGGCGGTGACGAGGCCGTTGTGGCCCCCTCCGATGACGATCGCCCCGTGCTCCACCATGTGCTCCGATCACCGCTTGCTACTTACTGACTGATCAGTCAGTATAGGGATCGGACCGGCCCGCGTCCACCGCTCCGGAGAGACAGCCATGGAGACACTCGAGCACGAGATCCGCGCCCGACGGGGCGTCACGGTCGAGCACGCCCGGACCCTGCCCGCGTCGTGGTACGCCGACCCCGACCACTTCCGCGTCGAGGTCGACGCGGTCTTCCACCACGAATGGGTGGGCGTCGGCGTGGCCGACGACGTCGCGTCACCCGGGTCCTACCTCGCGACAACCGTGGGTGGCACCGTGCCGATCGTCGTCACCCGCGACGAAGAGGGGACGCTCCGGGCGTTCCACAACGTGTGTCGACACCGCGCCGCGCCGGTCGCCGAGGGCTGCGGTGAGGCGCGCCTGCTGCAGTGCCCGTACCACGCCTGGATCTACCGACTCGACGGCACACTCGCCAAAGCAGGTGGCATCGGGACCCCCGAAGGCTTCACCACCGACGACCTCCCGCTGCACGAGGTGCGGGTCGCGACGTTCGCGCGGTCCGTCTTCGTCAACCTCGACCCCGACGCGCCCGACTTCGACCCCGGGCCGCTCGCGGCCGGCCTGACGCCCTACGCGCTCGACCGCATGGAGCTCGTCGCCCGTGATCGGTGGGAGCGTTCCTTCAACTGGAAGGTGTTCCTCGAGAACTACTCGGAGAACTACCACACGCCGTTCGTCCATCCCGAGCTGATCAGCGCCGGGTGGGACTACCCGATGGAGACCGCAGGCCCGATCGTCTTCGCGTGGGACGCGCCCCATCTCCCCCGCTCTCCCGGCGAGGAGGCGCTCGCGAACACGCGCCCGGGCCGACCGGGTTGGGAACGCGTCGCCGACGCCTTCGAAGACGACTCCTTCATCGGCGGTTCGTACCTGACCCTCTGGCCGAACGCGATGATCAGCGTGTTCGCCGACTTCGCGGCGTCGTTGCGGCTCGAACCGCTCGGACCCGACCGCACCGTCGTCACCCGTGAGTACTTCTGGCACGACCGCGTCCCCGATCGCGCGTCGGCAGACGGACCTGCGCGCCACCCAACTGGTCGGGGCCCAGGACCTCGACATCTGTGAGGCCGTCCAACGCTCACACTCCGGTGGGACCTCGGCCGATGGCCCGCTGTCGACCGAACACGAACGCGGCGTCGCGCACGTGCACCAGCTCCTCGTGGCTGCGCTCGAGCGCTCACTCGAACGGGTCCCGCGATGAGTGGCCGCGTCCGTCGTGCCGACGCCGAGGTCCGCAAGACCGAGATCCTCGAGACCACGGTCCGAGTCGTGCTCGAGCGCGGCTTCGGCAACACCCGCGTCGCCGACGTCGCCGCCGCGCTGGGCGTCAGCACCGGGCTGATCCACTACCACTTCTCGTCAAAGGACGAGCTGCTCGCCGAGGCGTTCCGGTTCGCAGCCGACGCCGACATCGCCCGGGTCGGGAAGGTCCTCGCCGAGGGCAGCAACGCACTCGAGCGACTCGACCGCGCCCTGCGCGACTACGTCCCGGGAGCCACGGGCGAAGAGGTCTGGGTGCTCTGGATCGACGCGTGGGGTCAGGCACTTCGCGATCCCGCCCTGCGCGAGATCTCGGAGGAGCTGGATCAGGCGTGGGTCACCCTCTTCGAGCGGATCATCGTCGACGGTGTGGCCGAGCACCGGTTCACCTGCACCGACCCGGGAGCCGTCGCCTGGCGCCTCGCGGCCCTGCTCGACGGACTCGCCCTGCACGTGACCGTCCACCGCCGCTCCATGAGCCGGGCCCAGATGCTCGAGCACGCCCGAACCGCCGCGTGCCTCGAACTGGGCCTCCCCCGCAGTGCCCTCCCGGCCGGGCGGGGCTCGACGTAGCCTGGTCGGGTGACCGACGCCGAGAGTCCGTCCGACGCGAGTGAACCGAGCCGTCCGGTCGACCGGTTCCGACGCACCGCGGCCGGCTCGGTGGTCGCGGCAGGCCTGTTCGGTCTGCGCGACGCACTCGAGGGGCGCCCGGAGCGGGAACAGTCGGCGGTGGTCTCCGAGGCGCGCACACCCGACGACAACGGCCCCATCGAGGTGATCCTCGACTTCGACCGACCCGGCCATGGCATCGTCGTGATCCATCGCGACCCGATCGCCGACGAGCCGGCCGACGGACCGGACCCCGACGGCGCGCAGTCGAACTAGCGGATCACGAACTCGCGGTCGACTTCGGTCAGGTCGAGCACACGACGGACGGATTCGATCGGCGAATCGAGCACCATCCCGACCGCCACGTCGTCGGCACGCCGCGCGGCACGAACCAGCGCAGCCACCCCCGAGGCGTCGATGAACACCAGGGCCGACAGATCGAGCACCAAGCGGCGGGGTGCCTCGGCCACGGCGACGGCGAGGCACTCTTCGAGGCTCGGGATCGCAACGAGGTCGAGCTCCCCGCAGAGCTGCACGACGATGTCGAGGTGCTGGGTGACGACGAGCAGAGAGAACTCGGAAGGGTTCGGGCAGCGCCACGTCGCCGAACGGGTCCGCCGATGCGGGGTGGTGGCAGGTGTCGACTCCGAGCCACCTTCACCCATGCGGACACCCATTCGGTCACCCTGCCCCGAAACGAGCTCACGCAAACGGCTCGCGTCGGTTTCGCGCGGCGGGAAACGGGTACCACCACGGCATGACGACGATCCCCCCCACCGCCCCTCCGTTCCGCGCCCCGAGCAGCCGGGGCCAGACGCTCGAGCTCGACAGCTTCGCCGGAAAGGTTCCGATCGTGATGTTCGACGCGGGCCGGCTCGGCGAACCGTCGAGGGCGCTCGTGTCGGAGCTCGACCGGCGTGAGGTCGAGTTCGGCCACCAGCGCGTCCAGTTGCTCGGTGTGGCCGAGGCCACCGCGGCCGAGCTCCGGGCGTTCGCGACCGAACACGCCATCGAGGCCGCCCTGATCGCCGATCCCGACGGAACGATCGGGCGGGACTACGGGCTCGACGGCAACGAGCACCGAGCCGTCGTCGTGGATCTCGCGCTCGGCGTGACCGCACTCGTCGGCGGCCCCGAAGACGCCACGGCGTTCGCCGAATGGCTCCTTCGCGCCATCGCGGAACTCGGACTCACCGACGACGCGGCCCCGGTCGGCCCGCCGACCGAAGCCGGCTGAGCCGATCATGTCTCCCGCGCTCCCCGCTCCCCGCGGTCCGCTGAGCGAGACCGTGATCCGGTCGTTGCGACGCGCCGCGGCTCCGGTTTCCATCCCACTCGCCGACGACTTCGACGCGTTCGGCGACGACGCGCAACTCGCGCTCACGTGTTGCTACGAGCTCCACTACCGCTCGTTCGCCGGCGTCGACGATCGGTGGGAGTGGGATCCGGGCCTGCTCACCCTCCGCCGCAGGATCGAGGACGCGTTCGTCGATCGCCTCGTCGACGAGATCGGTCCGCCGCAGGCCGTTCCCGCGGCCGCCGTCATCCCGTCGCTGCGGGACCTCGCCCACGGTGACGGAGGGACGAGTGGCCCCTCGCTGTCGCGCTTCATGGCCGAGTCCGGAACCCGGGAACAGATGCGTGAGTTCTGCGTCCACCGCTCCGCGTACCAGCGCAAGGAGGCCGACCCCCACACCTGGGTGATCCCGCGGTTGCACGGGCGGGCCAAGGCCGCCACCGTGATGATCCAGTACGACGAGTACGGCGAGGGTCACGCGCCCGACATGCACGCCGAGCTCTTCGCCACCACCATGCAGGAGCTCGACCTCGATCCCGCATACGGCGCCTACCTCGACCTCCTCCCGGCGACGACGCTGGCGACCGGGAACCTGGTGACGCTCTTCGGTCTGCACCGGCGCTGGCGCGCCGCGTGCGTCGGCCACCTGGCGCTCTTCGAGATGACCTCGGTCGGGCCGATGCAGCGGTACGCGACCGCGCTCGAGCGCTTCGGTGTCGGCCCGGCGGGGCGGCGCTTCTACGACGTCCACGTCACGGCCGACGCGGTGCACGAACAGATCGCCCAGCACGACCTCGTCGAGGGCATGCTCGAGGCCGAACCCGCGACCGCCGGGATGATCCTCTTCGGGTCACGCGCGCTCGTCGAGATCGAACGGAGGTTCGCGGGCCACCTGTTCGACGCGTGGCACTCCGGACGAACCTCGTTGTGCGCACCGCTCGAGCGCGGACACTCGGGAGCGGCGGAGGTCATCCGTGACCCAACGCCACCACTCAACGCCCTGGTGCGAGTCACTCCGCCCGCGAGCGTGGGGTGACGCTGCCGCCCCCGAAGTCCTTGGTTCTACACCGCGAAGGGTGCAGCCGTCACAACCGGGGCGAGTCCGACGCGACTGCGGCAGCCGGTCGTCACCCAGGGTGGTCGGAGCCGCTCGCTCCAACCCCTCAGGTTTGGCGCTCGTAGGTCCATCCGCCGTCGCCCATCAGCAGACGGTGTCGGGATCCCGACGCATCCGGATCGCCGGTTTCGTAGCCGGCATCGCCTTGCCACATCGCGACGATCGCGTCGTCGATACTCCCGATCCGTGTCTCGAACAGCTCCGGCTCCCGTCGGTCGATCGCCGCGAGGGCATCGTCGACGGTCGCGAACTGGGCGAGGTCGTGCAGGGTGACCCAGGTCGGCGGCGCGAGCTCGATCTCGCCTGCGTCGCGTCGCGCGATCCCGTCGGCGGGTCGTACCCAAGCGTGTTCGTGGATCTCTCCACCGTCGACGACGACATCACCCTCGGGAGCCCGGGCCACGAAGAACCACGTCGTGAACCGCTTGGGCGCGATCTTCGGCGGACTCCAGTGCGCGTAGACGCTCAGCGCATCCGCCGCGACGACGAGGCCGGCCTCCTCCGCCGCTTCGCGCACCGCGGCGTTGCGCGCGGCCTGCAGGATCGCGGCGACTGGTTCCGTGGTCTCGTCGTCGAGCCGATCGCCGGGATCGACGCGCCCGCCCGGGAAGACCCACATCCCCCCGAACGCGAGCTTCGAGTTGCGTTGCAGCACCAACGTCTCGACGCCGTCGCCACCGTCGCGGAGGAGCACCACCGTGGCGGCCGGGATGGCCTCGGAGCCGGGTTCGGCAGCCATCGGACCGAGTCGCTCGGCCCAGGCCCGCATCCGTTCGTCGCTCCCGGCCATCGCCGCACTGTATCGGCGGTCCGGCGTGCGGTCCGGCCCCGAAACCGGTCATCGACTGTCCGTGGGCGTCGCTAAGTTGACCGGAGCCGCGGGCTGTCCCCGGCCCGCACAGCCCGTCGCGAACCCGCCCCGTCGAACCCGACGTCCTGGACCCCACTCCGGAGGAACCATGCAGCGCCTCGCCCGATCGTGCTATCGACACCGCCGGATCGTCCTGGGGGCTTGGGTTGTGCTCCTGGTGGGCCTCATGGCGCTCGCGAGCACCGCCGGCGGGGTGTTCAAGGTCGACTTCTCGCTCCCGGGATCGGAGAGCGAGCGGGCGTTCGACATCCTGGAGGCCCGGGGGTTCGCCGACCGGACCGGTGAGCAGGGCCAGATCGTCTTCTCGGCCCCGCAGGGCATCGACGACCCCGCGGTCGAAGCCGCGATGCAGGACTTCTTCGCCGACATCGAACAGTCGGTCGAGGGCGTCACGATCGTCAGCCCGTACACCGAGGCCGGAGCCCGCCAGATCGCGCAGGACGGCACGATCGCGTACGCCGAGATCAACTTCACCGACCGACCGTCGTCCGAGTATCCCGACGCCGCGACGGAGATCCTCGATCTGCAAGACCAGATCGACGTGAGCGGGCTGACCGTCGAGATGGGCGGCGACATCTTCGCCGCGGAGGCGTTCGGAAGCAGCGAGGGCATCGGGCTGCTCCTCGCAGTGATCATCTTGCTCGTCGCGTTCGGCTCTGTGCTCGCCGCGGGCCTACCGATCGCGACGGCGCTGTTCGGGATCGGCTGCGGAATCGCGATCGTCCAACTCGTGGCGAACGTGATGAACATGCCCGACTTCACCACCCAGGCCGTGTTGATGATCGGGATCGGTGTGGGGATCGACTACGCGCTCTTCATCGTCACGCGCTTCCGAGAAGCACTCGCGTCGGGAAAGGATCCGGAATCCGCTGTCGTGCTTGCACTCGACACCGCGGGCCGGGCGGTCTTGTTCGCGGGTACCACCGTCGTGATCGCGCTCCTCGGACTGCTCGTGCTCAACACCCAGACGTTCCGCGGCGTCGCGGTCGGAACGACGATCGGTGTGCTCACCACCATGGCCGCGGCCCTCACGCTCCTCCCCGCGTTGCTCGGGTTCGTCGGCCGGAACGTCGACAAGCTCCGCCTCCCCCACCGCAAGGTGCCGAAGGACCCGACCCAGACGTTCTGGTACCGCTGGAGCCGCGTGGTCCAGCGTCGCCCGTGGCCGGCGTTCCTCATCGCGCTCGTGGTGCTCCTGGTGCTCGCGCTGCCGGTGTTCAGCCTCCGGCTCGGCTTCGGCGACGCGGGAAACCGACCGACGTCCGACACCACCCGTCAGGCCTACGACACGCTCTCCACGGGCTTCGGGCCCGGGTTCAACGGTCCCCTGCTCGTCGTCTCGGAGATGCCCGACGGCGCAGCCGACCTGCCGAAGCTCCAGGAGCTCGCCACCACCCTGAACGACACCCCCGGCGTCCAGTTCGCGACCCCACCCGTGCCCAATGCCGCCGGCGACGCCGCGATCATGCAGGTCTTCCCGACCACGTCGCCGCAGGACGAGCGCACCAGCGACCTCGTCGATCGACTGCGCGACGACGTGATCCCGGGCGCGCTCGGCGATTCGTCACTCGACCCCGCCGTCGGTGGTCTGCCCGCGGCTGTCAGCGACTTCTCCGCCTACACCTTCAAGATGTTGCCGGTCGTCGTGGGCATCGTGCTGCTCCTGTCGTTCCTGCTCCTCATGGTCGTCTTCCGTTCGATCCTCGTACCGCTGAAGGCCGTGGTGATGAACCTGCTCTCGGTGGGCGTGGCCTACGGGCTCATGGTCGCGGTGTTCCAGTGGGGCTGGGGTGCGAGCCTCCTCGGCGTCGGAAAGGAAGGCCCAATCGAGGCGTGGGCGCCGCTCATGATGTTCGCGGTCGTCTTCGGTCTCTCCATGGACTACGAGGTGTTCCTCCTCAGCCGGATCAAGGAGGAGTACGACCGCACCGGCGACAACGCCGGCGCGGTGGCCGACGGGCTCGCGGCCACGGCCCGGGTCATCACCGCCGCCGCCGCGATCATGGTGTGTGTGTTCGGTGCCTTCGTGCTCGGTCCCGACCGTGCGCTCAAGCTCTTCGGCTTCGGCATGGCCGTCGCCGTGCTCGTCGACGCGACCATCGTCCGGCTGATCCTCGTCCCCGCGACGATGGAGCTCCTCGGCGACAAGAACTGGTGGCTGCCCGGATGGCTCGACCGCATCCTTCCCGTCGTGCACGTCGAGGCCCAGGTCGACGACCCCGACGCCGAGCTCGCCGCGCTGACCCGGGAGGAAGCGGCGACCCGGCCATAGGTCACCGGTGGATCGGCGGGTGCGTCTCGTTCCCAAGGCTCGTTCCATAGGGTGTGCCGCATGCCGCAGATCGAATCCATGATGCTCGCCAACCACGCCGAGGCTCACGACGGACTCCTGTACCTCATGGGCGCCGGGTTCTCCGACGTCCGACAGGTCGTGGCGGTCGGGGCGCCGCCGCCGCCGTTCCACTTCGGGATCGGTCTCAGCGTGCTCGTGGGCTGGAACGAGACCAACGTGCGCCACCACATCGTGATCACGTTGGAACCCGAAGACGGCGGAGCGGTGCTCCTGAGCGCCGAAGCCGACCTCGAGGTGGGCCGGCCCCCGGGATCGGTAGAGGGTGGCGACCAGCGAGCCGTGCTCGCCATGACCGGCGAGGTGCAGTTCCCGACGCCGGGTGGGTACCGGTTGCTCGCGCTGCTCGGCAACCAACGCCGCAGCGCGAGCTTCCGCGTCCACCACGAGGTCCCGCCCACGATCTGAGCCGTGACGCGAGCGGGACGGCACCCCGAAGGGTGCCGTCCCGGACTCGTCGATCAGGGCGTGGCGCTCAGGCTGTGGGGGTCACGAGGTGATGCTCCCCGCGGTCCCGACGCTCGTGACCGTGATGAACCCGTTCAGGAAGCCGGCGACGTCGTCAGCGACGTTGGTCACGGTCGAGGTGCAGTTGGAGGTCAGCGCGTACCCGCTGGTCGCGAGCGGGAGGACCTTGGTGCCCCGGATGGAACCGGCGGTGCAGGTCGGGATGTTGATGTTCACGACCTTCTCGAACACCGCGGGCCCGGCCCGGCCGAGGAGGAAGTCGTCGACCCAGCTCCGGAGTGCGGCCGCGCCACTCGGGAAGTCGGGCGGCGTACCTGAACCCTGCGACACCGCTACCGCCGGGATGTCGACGAGCGCGCCCTGGCGGGCGGCTCCGACGGTCCCCGAGATGTTGGAGATGGCGAGGCTGATGTTCTGACCGTCGTTGATCCCCGAGACGAGCAGGTCGGGGTTCACGTGGAGCGTGTTGAGGGCGTACAGCACGGAGTCGGCGGGGTACCCCTGGACCGCCTTGGCCGGGTAGCCGCTCAGTGTCGTCTGGTTCGTGACGGTGAGCGGACCGGCGGTTGTCTTGCGCCCGGTCCCGCTCTGGTTGGTCGCCGGAGCCGACACCGTCACCTCGACGTTCGGGATCGTGAGCAGCTCCTCGACCGACGCGTCGATCCCGGCGCCGGCGTACCCGTCGTCGTTGGTGACGAGGACACGGAACGGGTTCGGGTGCGTGTTGAGGTAGCAGGTCGCCGTGATGTCGTAGACGCCACCGCCGGCCTCGAGGCAGGGGTGCGTGGCGGCGAACACGTTCGGCTCGTTCTGGAACGGGCGCAGGATCCAGGCCCGGAGGCTCCAGACGTCGCCGCCCTCGTCGGTCCACTCGTCGTTCGGTCCGACGAATCCGGCGGGTGCCGACGTCGACGAGACGTTCCACTCGATGCCGACGACCTGCGATGCGGGACCGGTGCCGTCGTAGAGCAACGTGTCGGGCGCCAACGGATCGAACGTCGCGGTCGGGCCGGAGAAGCGGAACGGAGCACCCTCACCGGCGACGTACGCCGACGAGACCGCGCCGGCGGCGGTTGCGGCCGCCGCGGTGTGGTGCGCGTTCGCGATGAACGCGGCATAGTCGAGCTGCGACGACAGGATCTTGCAGTCGTTCGCGCTCAGCACAGTACCGACTTCCGGTGCGCACCAGAACGGTTCATCCACCGATCCCGGCGCCACGGCGTACCGGTTCGCGCTCTGCAGGTGTGCGCACCCTGCGGCAACGAGCACCAGCACCAGCGCACACGCGGCAAATCGTAGGTTTCGCAATGTTCCCCCCGGAAGACCCAGCAATGTGACAGCGCACCCTAACCGCGGAGCCGGAGAGTGACCAGGTCACCGTTCGATCTCACCGTCTGCGCCCGGTGGGCGCCGCAGGTCGAGATTTCCCTGTCATTCCCGGCCGAGGCAGGCAAGGATCGGCGGCATGCGGAAGTGGCTGATCGTCGGGGTGCTGACCGCACTCGGTGCCCTGCTCCTGATGCAGCTCGTCCCCTACCGGGTCGACAACCCGCCGGTCGTCCAGGAGCCCGCGTGGGACAGCCCACGGACCCGCGAGCTCGCGGTGGCCGCCTGCTTCGACTGCCACAGCAACGAGACCCACACCCTCTGGTGGGAAGACATCGCGCCGTTGTCGTGGTGGATCACGAACCACGTGAAGGAAGGCCGGGAAGCGCTCAACTTCTCGGAATGGGGCTCGGGCGGCAACGGAGAAGCCGACGACGCCGCCGAGACGGTCACCGACGGATCGATGCCGCCCGACTACTACACGTGGCTCGGCATGCATGCCGACGCCGACCTGAGCCCGGCCGAGACAGCCGAGCTCGCAGCAGGACTCCGCAAGACGTTGGGCGGTGGCGGGTGACGACGCCGCGAGCTACTGGATGTGCAGGCCGGAGACGGCGCGCGCGATGACGAGGCGCTGGATCTCCGAGGTGCCCTCGAAGATCGTGTAGGTCCACGAACCGCGTCTGTTGGGTGCGTCCCAGCCCGCTGACCTGCACTCCAGTTTCCGCTGCGCCCACCCAGTCCGCACGATCGCACCGAGTTGTAGGGATGAAAGTAGGGATTGGTTGACCACGTTCAGCACAGAGGCAGAGGGAGCGCGAGAGCCGGGCCCCTATCAGGGCAGAAACACGTGGCTCGCGAGACCGCTGACAATGGCGACCGCAGCGAAGAACACGAAGCCGACGAGCTCAGGGAGCGGAAAAGGACGTCTGTGTCTTGTCATGCCTTGATCATGAACGAAGGGTGGGACAGTTCCGTCGGGGTCAGAGAGCTTCACGACGGTTGTTGTCCCGACCGCAGTAGAGACTTGCGCGGGGGCGACCTACCAAAACAAGCCTCAACGGACCAGTCGCCAGGTACCATCGTCGTCCATGGCTGTAGCTTGTCGCCCATTGCGTATCTGGTCGATATCCTCAAAGAGATTACCCCAAACGATATCCGCCGTTGTAGCTGGCAGGAGTTTCGTTAAGTAGTAATCATCCAGAAGAAACTGCCAATTGTACCTGCGGTCGTCGAGCTGGAATCTAACGACGACTTGCAGGTCGGTACCTGCGTTTTCAAGCTCAGCATTCGACTCCATTTCGACACCGTTGACCGACAACGTCCCTTCATCGCCACTGAGGGCGCGACGAACGGCCTTAAGGACGGCTTCTGCGGAGCTACGATCTGGGGCCACCATTCAGGATGCCTTCTTTTTCGTGTCATTCCAGTACCACGTCATGATGCCGAGACGTCCGCCGTAGCCGTCGAATGCAGGATCCGTTCCGACACTGACAACGACTCGCCACGGGCGCATGCGTCCTCCACCGGTGTGATAGTCGCCATCGAAGATCATTAGCTCGTAAGCGATCCGAGTACCGGTGCGTTCTACTGGCTCGGTCAGCAGTGTGACCCTCGTTCTAGCAAATGCAAACGCGTCCGGTGGATGACTACCTGGATCCTCCATATTCCGAACCCAAATATGGGCATAGCCAAATCCCTGGCCCTTCCTCGTCGGTGGCTTGCCCACGCGGAGCGGAATCCTGCCCTTGATGCCCTTCGCCTTGAAATTGTCAATGACTTCGCCCGGCGGGCCCCAACTGCTCTGAGACACCGTCGTGAAACAAGCGAGGCCCGTGGGATCAGACGCGTTCGGTGGCGTCCCATTCGCATAGACATACGCTTGGCGAGTTCGCGAAGCGACAGGATCTCGAGTCAGGAATTGGCCAGTACTTGAATCGTAGTAGCGGGCTCGGAGGTATTGGAAGCCGGTTTCGTTGTCGGTGTACTCGCCGGTGTAACGGAGCGGTGTGGTGGCGGTGCCGGTGTGGCGTAGGGGCAGGGTAGTGCCGGCAGGTGGCCGACGAACGATGACGGACCCGAGAGGCCTTTTGCTATATGGTCGGTGAAGTACTGCGTTGCGCTCGAAGACCTGTCATCTTCATCACATGGTCGGAGGAGCGAAGCAAGCTCGACCAGCACGCTCATCTTGAACCGCTATCGAATTGATATCGACGACCCCACGAATACAGTTCTCATCGATTCACAGGCACACTTGCAACTCATTCATGGTAAGCCCAAAGAGGCCTACTATACCCACGTCAATGATCGAGTGAGAGGTGCAAGAGCTGGTGGAAGGGCCGGTATCCGTGGCGAACTCGGAGAGATTGGGAGAGAACTTCAGGAGGCATACCCTTGCCAAGAAGAGATGCAAGCTCCCTACTGGGAGCCCTATACTATTCCATTCCGATACCCCTTCCCTTTCCCTTGCCGATACCCATTCCCGCGTGACAGGCCATCGCTGGATCGAGAGGCGGCAATAGTTGAGTTCCGAATACTTGACACCACGCGTTACCGCGTCGAGTTCCAGTTGGACGCTTTTCAGTCGCTCCTGATCGATGGAAGCGATGAGGCGGTGGATGCTTGGACCGATGACAACGATTTGGACGGACGCAGCAAGTCCGGCCGTTGGGTACCACCCCACGTCTACGTGCACAACCCCCTGTATCCAACTCCAGATTTCTGGTATGTGTGGGGACTGGCTGGTATCGCCATCGAGCGAGACACCGAAAACGATGTCCGAGACTACCTTGGGTCGGTGGGTGAGTTGCTTCCCCTTGCGTATGAGGACATTGCGTTAGAAGTTTGCAATGTTACTACGGTCGTTGATTGTCTCGATGTCGAGAAGACTGAGCGCCGGGCTAGCGGCGTTATCGCGCGGTACCACTTCCTGGTGGATCGACTGCCAGACTCTCCTCTATTCAAGATTCCAGAGACAGCGGACATCGAAATGTTCTGTTGCAGCCAAGGGACGGCAGGCGAGGATCTCAAGTCTGTCGTCGAGCAACGAGCCCTCAGTGGACTGCGATTCGTTGAAGTTTGGCCTCAAGCATCATCAGGCTGGCCGGACGCTACGCCAGGTTGATGCGAGCTCAGCTATGCCAAATTGGGATCTCGGCAGAGGCGACGACCGGTTGCCAAGGAGGAAGCCCGGGAGCAAGGACGATCAGGTACCCGGATTGAGCGTAGGCGGCCGCGCACACTGGCGTCTCGCCCGATCGTCGCGCAGACCGACTCGAAGGAGAGTCGGGCTCCAAACACGCGCTTGGCGGCGAGCCCGCTGATATGCACGACGTCCGCTCTCCGATGTACGACGACCGTGAGCGCTTCCCGCGAAGGCCGATCCACCTCGACTCTGCCTTAGTCATGTTGGGCGGGCGCGCCGAGTGGCACGGAATCGACTCGACTTGCTCACGCCAAACCCTCGAGCTTCGCGTGAAGCGCGATCTGCGGGAGCTGATTCGGTGAAGTCAGTCGCGCATCGTCTAACCCGCCACATCCCACCGGTCGTTCAGTTTCGACTGCAGGTCGGGGCCCTTCTGCAGCGCCTTCAACGTCTTCCTCGGACCGAGAAGCAACTTCATCGTGTGTGTCACTTCGTCCTTCATCTCACCATCGAAGATCAAGGAGAGGTGGCCTTCGCGCGTCACGACGAACTCCACCTCAACCGAACCGTCTTTCAGCTTGAACTTGGGATCCTCGAACGCCGCTTCCGCAAGCCCAGAACGGATGCTGTCGACACCATAAACGATCTGATCTTCAAGGGGAAGGACGATCAGAGCACCGCTGTCACCCTGGAACAAGTCGGGGACGAGCGACATGTTGAGCACGCTCGTGTTGCTACCGGACACTTCGCGTCGCCCTTGAGGGTGAGCCCGATGAAGGGCACTTTCCACTCGAAACTTCCGCCTCCAGAGTCGTCGAAGACGGTTCGAAGCCTAAGGTCGATGCCAGCAACGACCAGATCTTCGTCGTCGCGCCCGATGTTCGCTTGCCGCACGCCGAGTTTGATCTTGCGCACGATCTCAGAAACGGTCGGCGCTGCCTTGACGTCGTCGCTCATATGACCCCGATCCCCGACTCGGTGCCCCCTGCGAGCGGAGCCTACGTTGACGGAACTCATCTGCCAAGGGGTTTGGTTAGCGCTCCCCGGCGGTTAGTCAGCCTTGACGTACTTGTTCGAGTTGAAGCACATCTTGTGGATGGCGCGTTGCGTCTGGTCGACCGTGTGCTTGTTCATTGCCCAACTCATGTCAACCGTATTGAGCGTCACGTAGACGGACATGGAGTTACGACCCTGCGCTGAAGCGCAGCGACGAACTTCTCGCTGGCGATCGGGAGCGACTTCCCTTCGGCGTCGTCCGCACGGTGTGACCAAGTGTTGCTGCTATACACGATCTCACCGTAACGATCCCGAGGCTCGAGAGATTCGACGGCTCTCAGAGCCCGCAACCTACGCCGGCGGCGAGCCTTACTGGACCTCCCTCCTAGAACTCGCTGGCACAGACGGTTAGCTCCGGGGCGCTGGAGCTCACGGGCCCTGCCGAGGACACGCCGCCACTCTTCTGCAGCTTCCGCTTAGCGGAAGCGGCAAGTCTGTGTCGATCTTGGCTGACGCGGATCGCGCGTAGCGTGAGTGATCGGTCACGGTCGGTTCGACATGACCGGTGGGTCGGCTGGAGATCGGAAGATCCTTCCGAGCTCGGGTTCGAGCGGTGCGAGTTCGGTAAGGCGTTGCACGCCTGCGACGAGGACGCCGGCGTCGATGGTGCGGCCACGACGGCCGACGTCGCGGTCTCGATGTTGAGGCGCTGCGCCCGGCCTCGCGCACGACGACGAGCTCCAAGTATCTCCGAGGAGCGCAGCCATCGAGTCGACGTCGTGTGCGCATGTTCGGCGTGTTCGCAGCGGCGCCGGCGTGCAGCGCGAGTGCCGGTGCGGTGGCG